>NZ_JAMLIG010000001.1:0-2802500 GCF_023954305.1 Mesorhizobium sp.
CGACCCCACCCGTGTGAAGGGTGTGCTCTCCCGCTGAGCTAATCGCCCGCCGCGGGACCAGGTCCCGGACTGGCGGCGATATAGTTCGCATCCGGCCGGTTCGTCAACACCATCGCCGCATCTATCTGAGTCGCACCGCCTGCCAGGTCGTCCTGCCGTCAACCACCTTCGGCTCGTGGACGTTGATGCTCGGCATCCGGTCCCGGTCGAGTTCCAGCACGGTCACGACGACGGGCGGAGGCCTGCACCTCGTGCAGCGGAAGGAGAGCGAGCGGGGATCGCGTCCAGCGCCGGCGACCTGGGCGAGATCCATGGCACGGAAATAGCGGACGTTGCCGCAGCCACATTCCGCCCGCACGATCATGCCGTGCCGTGCCGCCTTGCCCAGCGTATCGATGGTTCGAGTCATCCTCCGAACAAAACAGGAACATATTCCTGCGTCAATTCACCAGTCCGAGATCGCCGGCGTCATCTCACCAGCCGGAAAGAAAAAAGCCGGGCGAGCCCGGCTTTGATCGGTCCGTGAGGGACAGACGTCTCAGTTGACGGCATCCTTGAGGCCTTTGCCGGCGGCGAACTTCGGCACGTTGCGGGCAGCGATCTGGACTGGCTCCCCCGTGCGGATGTTGCGGCCCGTGGACGCCTCGCGCTTGGTCACGGAGAAATTGCCGAAACCGACGAGACGCACATCGCCGCCCGACTTGAGCTCGCGCGTGATCACGTCGAACACCGCGTCGACAGCGGTGGCGGCGTCGGCCTTGGAAATCTTAGCCATCTCGGCGACAGCGGCGACCATCTCATTCTTGTTCATGAAGAATCCCTTCCCTGTGAAGACCGGAACATACGACTCATCCGGTGAAGCGGCACAATAGTTTTTCGAACGATCCCGACCAACATGGAAAGTGAGGCGAAACCGAGAAAAACGCCGGTTTTCCAGCGTTTTTTCCATTACCTCCCATAACGAAACGGGCCGGAAGTTCGTTCCGGCCCGTTTGGATGTCTATGCGAATGCGTCTCGAAGGTCTAGTGGGCGACCCCGATGCCGCCCACGTCCTCGACAATCGGCGGCTTGGCGGCGGAATCCACCGGTTCCGTCCACTCGATCGGCTCGGGCATACGCACCAGCGCGTGGCGCAGGACCTCGCCCACCCTGGAGACCGGGATGATCTCCATCCCGCTCTTCACATTGTCCGGGATGTCGGCCAGATCCTTGGCGTTCTCCTCCGGGATCAGTACCTTCTTGATGCCGCCCCGAAGCGCCGCAAGGAGCTTCTCCTTGAGGCCGCCGATCGGCAATACGCGTCCACGCAGCGTGATCTCGCCGGTCATCGCGACGTCGGCCCGAACCGGAATTCCGGTCAGGATCGAGACGATGGACGTCGCCATTGCCACGCCCGCGGACGGGCCGTCCTTCGGCGTCGCCCCTTCCGGCACGTGCACGTGGATGTCGCGCTTGTCGAAAAGCGGCGGCTCCACACCGAAATCGAGCGCCCGCGAGCGGACATAGGATGCCGCCGCCGAGATCGATTCCTTCATCACGTCCTTCAGGTTTCCGGTCACGGTCATGCGGCCCTTGCCGGGCATCATGACGCCTTCGATCGTCAGCAGTTCGCCGCCGACCTCGGTCCAGGCAAGGCCCGTGACGACACCAACCTGATCGTCCGCCTCGACCTGGCCGTAGCGGAAGCGCGGCACGCCGAGATAGTCGGAAATATTGGCAGCTGTGATTTCCACCTTCTCCTTCTTCTGGCGCAGGATCTCCGTCACCGCCTTGCGGCCGAGCTTCATCAGCTCACGCTCGAGCGAGCGCACGCCCGCCTCGCGAGTGTAGGTCTGGATGATCGCCCGGATCGCATCCTCCGACACGGAGAACTCGTTGGGCTGCAGCGCATGGTCGCGTACCGCCTTGGGCAGGAGATGGCGCTTGGCGATCTCCACCTTCTCATCCTCCGTGTAGCCAGCGATGCGGATGATCTCCATGCGGTCCATCAACGCCGGCGGGATGTTCAGCGTGTTAGCCGTGGTCACGAACATGACGCTCGACAGGTCGTATTCGACCTCGAGATAGTGATCCATGAACGTCGAGTTCTGCTCCGGATCGAGAACCTCGAGCAGGGCCGAGGACGGATCGCCGCGGAAGTCCATGCCCATCTTGTCGATCTCGTCGAGCAGGAAGAGGGGATTGGACTTCTTCGCCTTCTTCATCGACTGGATGACCTTCCCGGGCATAGAGCCGATATAGGTGCGGCGGTGGCCGCGGATCTCGGCCTCGTCGCGCACGCCGCCCAGCGCCATGCGCACGAACTCGCGCCCGGTCGCCTTGGCGATCGACTTGCCAAGCGAGGTCTTGCCGACACCGGGAGGTCCGACGAGGCACAGGATCGGGCCCTTCATCTTGTTCTGGCGGCTCTGCACCGCAAGATACTCGACGATGCGGTCCTTGACCTTGTCGAGACCGAAATGGTCGGTGTCGAGCACCTGCTGAGCGAGGTCCAGGTCGTATTTGACCTTGGACTTCTTGCCCCACGGAATCGACAGGATCCAGTCGAGATAGTTGCGCACGACGGTGGCTTCCGCCGACATCGGCGACATCGAGCGCAGCTTTTTCAGCTCGGCTTCCGCCTTCTCGCGGGCCTCCTTGGTCAGCTTGGTCTTCTTGATGCGCTCCTCCAGTTCGGACGCCTCGTCGCGGCCGTCCTCGCCTTCGCCGAGCTCCTTCTGGATCGCCTTCATCTGCTCGTTGAGGTAATATTCGCGCTGCGTCTTCTCCATCTGGCGCTTAACGCGCGAGCGGATGCGCTTCTCCACCTGGAGCACCGAGATCTCGGACTCCATGTGGCCCATCGCCTTCTCGAGCCGGTCCTTGATGGACAGCGTCGAGAGCATTTCCTGCTTCTCGGGAATCTTGATGGCAAGATGCGACGCGATCGTGTCGGCGAGCTTGGAATAGTCGTCGATCTGGCCGACCGCGGCGATGACCTCGGGCGAGATCTTCTTGTTCAACTTCACATAATTCTCGAAGTCAGAGACGACGGAACGGGCGAGAGCCTCAATCTCCACCTCTTCCTCGGCCGGTTCATGCAGGATCTCGGCGCGCGCTTCGTGATAGTCCTCGCGATCGGTGAACGCGGTAACCCTGGCGCGCGAGGCGCCTTCCACCAGCACCTTGACCGTGCCGTCGGGCAGCTTGAGCAGCTGCAACACATTGGCGAGCGTGCCGACGTCGTAGATCGCGTCGGGTTCCGGATCGTCGTCGGCGGCATTCATCTGCGTCGCAAGCAGAATCTGCTTGTCCGAGCCCATGACCTCTTCCAGCGCGCGGATCGACTTCTCGCGACCAACGAAGAGCGGCACGATCATGTGCGGGAAGACGACGATGTCGCGCAGCGGAAGCACTGCGAAGACGCCGTCAGCGGCAGACCGGAGGGATTTGGCCATTGTCGTACCTTTCATGTCGCGACCGCACGATAGCCTGCCGCGAATCTTAGTTTAGCCGTCGCAGGCCCTTCCGCCTATGCCTATCGGACGATGGCGGACGCAGCACGGAATAAGCCTCGACCGGTCCTTAAGTGGAGGCCGGGGCCGGAAAGATCAAGGGTTCCCGTAGCCGGCTTGCGGCGAATTGGCGAGGCTGGACGGCCCGCTCTTCCTATGTGAAAGCGAAACAGATACGTCGGTCGGCCAGCACGGATCGGTCGCACCGTTCGCAAATATCAACTATAGACGAAGCTCAGGTGCGGGGGGACATAAGCATGGGGGGAAGAAGACGGTATCGCGTGCTTAGGCTCGCGCGCGCCGCCGTTTCCGGCAAGTTCAAGATCCTGTTTTCGCAGTTCGGCGAAGATGCCCTCGTCTACCGACACTTTCCGAAAGGTTTCGTCGGCACCTATCTCGATATCGGAGCCTATCACCCCTTCAAGTTCTCGAACACCGCGCGCCTCTGGACGATGGGCTGGAACGGCGTCAACGTGGACGCCAACAAGTCATCCGTCGCACTTTTCGATCGGATCCGGCCCAACGACGTCAACATATGGGCAGCGGTCGTGCCCCAGATGGAGCGCGACCGCAGCGAGACCGTCGCGTTCTCCGCGGGGGACGGTATCAGCGCCATCGGGCATATCGTCGATCTCGGCACTGCCGGGCTGCAGGTTCCCGCGATTTCGCTGAAGGACCTCTGCAGGCATTTCCAGCGGCCCGTGGACTTCATGAACATCGACATCGAAGGCCTCGATGAGGCGATTATCGGCGACGAGGCTTTCCGCGCCCTCGCACCCCGCCTGCTGGCCATCGAGCAATACGGGGAGGATCTGGCCGAAATACTGCGCCGGCCGAGCACTGCCCTGCTTACGGATCTGGGCTACAGCCTGGTATCGCGGTGCGAACTGACGAGCCTTTTCTTGCGGAAGGACGTGTCTCCGACAACGCCGGCACGCGCCCTTCCATGAGATGACGGCGCACCATCGTTACGCGTTCCGGCGGCGGCCGCCGACAAGCGAACGGCGCCCGCAGGCGCCGTCATGGAGCATGTTGCGGCACGGTTCGGCCTATGCGCTGACGCTCTTCTGTTCCTTTTCGGAATAGATGTAGAGCGGCCTCGCATTGCCGTTCACGACCTCGTCGGAGATCACGACCTCCTGGACGCCATCGAGAGCTGGCAGTTCGAACATGGTGTCGAGCAATATGGCTTCCATGATCGAACGCAGGCCGCGCGCGCCGGTCTTGCGCTCGATGGCGCGCTTGGCGATCGCTGTCAGCGCCGATTCGTGGAAGGTCAGATCGACGTTTTCCATCTCGAACAGGCGCTGGTACTGCTTGACCAGAGCGTTTTTCGGCTCGGTCAGGATCTGGATCAGCGCCTCCTCGTCGAGGTCTTCGAGCGTGGCCAGAACCGGCAGGCGACCGACGAACTCGGGGATAAGGCCGAACTTGAGCAGATCCTCGGGCTCGACCATGCGGAAGAGTTCGCCCGTGCGGCGATCCTCCGGCGAAGCGACCCTCGCGCCGAAGCCGATCGAGGTCTTGCGGCCGCGGTCGGAGATGATGCGGTCGAGGCCGGCGAAGGCGCCGCCGCAGATGAACAGGATGTTGGCCGTGTCGACCTGCAGGAATTCCTGCTGGGGATGCTTGCGGCCGCCTTGGGGAGGCACGGAAGCGACGGTGCCTTCCATGATCTTCAAGAGCGCCTGCTGCACGCCCTCGCCCGACACGTCGCGGGTGATCGAAGGATTGTCCGACTTGCGGGAAATCTTGTCGATCTCGTCGATGTAGACGATGCCGCGCTGGGCGCGCTCGACATTGTAGTCGGCTGACTGAAGCAGCTTCAGGATGATGTTCTCGACATCCTCGCCGACATAGCCGGCCTCGGTCAGCGTCGTCGCGTCGGCCATGGTGAACGGCACGTCGATGATGCGCGCCAGCGTCTGGGCGAGCAGCGTCTTGCCGCAGCCGGTCGGGCCGATCAGCAGGATGTTGGACTTGGCCAGTTCGACGTCGTTTGACTTCGAGGCATGCGCGAGGCGCTTGTAGTGATTGTGCACGGCGACCGACAGCACGCGTTTGGCGTAAGGCTGGCCGATGACGTAGTCGTCGAGAACCTTCAGGATTTCCTGCGGCGTCGGAACGCCCTCGCGCGACTTCAGCGTCGAGGTCTTGTTCTCCTCGCGGATGATGTCCATGCACAGCTCGACGCATTCATCGCAGATGAACACCGTCGGGCCGGCGATCAGTTTGCGGACCTCGTGCTGGCTCTTTCCGCAGAAGGAACAGTAAAGCGTGTTCTTCGAATCGCCGCTGTTGCTGACCTTGCTCATCGTCCAAGTCCTTTCACTGCCGCCTGTCCGCGACCGTTGTGCCGAGACGGCCCACCATCGCGACGGGCATCGGCGCTTCCCGAGGCGGGGTGGCGCGATTCACGACATCTCCGAACGAAACACGAATCAGAAAATGCGGCAACGATTCGCAACTCCCATGCCAAGGCTAAGGCGTCGAAACTCTACAGAGGCTTAACGTAGGGCCTCGCTTCGCCGGTGGGAACAGCAAAATGTGACAGAATTGACGCAGAACCGTCAAAAAGCGCCTCTGTTTTGCCGCCCATCCGATCACATCATCCGGCGCTCGCCACCTCGACCGCCTCGCGCGAGGCGATGACGCGGTCGATCAGACCGAATTCCCTCGCCTCGTCGGAGGTCATGAAGTGGTCGCGGTCGAGCGTGCGTTCGATCATTTCGTAGTCCTTGCCGGTGTGCTTGACATAGACCTCGTTGAGCCGGCGCTTCAGCTTGATGATATCCTGCGCGTGGCGCTCGATGTCCGAGGCCTGGCCGGAGAAACCGCCCGAGGGCTGGTGCACCATGATGCGGGCGTTCGGGGTCGCGAAACGCATGTCCTTCTCGCCGGCGCAGAGCAAAAGCGAGCCCATCGAGGCCGCCTGGCCGATGCACAGCGTCGACACCGCCGGCTTGATGAACTGCATGGTGTCGTAGATCGCCATGCCGCTCGTCACCACGCCCCCCGGCGAGTTGATGTAGAGGTTGATCTCTTTCTTCGGATTCTCGGCCTCGAGGAACAGGAGCTGCGCGCAGACCAAGGTGGCCATGCCGTCCTCGACCGGACCGGTGATGAAGATGATGCGCTCCTTCAGGAGCCGCGAAAAGATGTCGTAAGCCCGTTCGCCGCGATTGGTCTGCTCGACGACCATCGGCACGAGGTTCATGTAGGTTTCGACCGGGTCTCTCATCGACTGTCCCTTTGCGAGGGCGATGTCCGCGCCGTTGCGGCGGAATCGCGAGGCGGATGGTTTGTCCTAGATATGTCCGGGGCTCTGCCAAGCGCAAGGGCGCCCGCGCCCGTCCTGCCCGAAAGCGCAGGCATGGTTTACGCGGTCTCAGCACGAAGCCAGCGATGCAGGCGGGCGACGTCGCCATCCTCGACGGTGTCGGCGACGCGACGGCCGACGGCCGCGCCAAACTTGTAGCCGTGACCCGAACAGGCCGAGACAATCAGCGCCCTCGCCTTGCGGGTGGCGAAGAAGCACTCGTCGGCGGTGAAGGTGTAGGCGCACGTTACGACGTCCAGTACCCGGTATTCGGCCAGCCGCGCAATCGGCGGCGAGAAATGCGCAAGAATCTCCGCGCCCTCTCCCGGCCGCGGCACGCGGTCGGCGTCGGCATCCGGATGGACCCGCTTGTGCAGGCCGGTGCCGAACTTCAGCCCGCCGCCGCCCGACCGCGGAATGATGTAGCCGTCGATCTTGCCGCCGACGTCGAGCACGACCGGCGCCTTGTCCCAGGCTGCCCTCAGGTTGGCGGGCGGCTCGAGATAGACGACCGCGGTGCGCTTGGTCGTGAGCGTGCCCGCGAGATCCGGAAACAGCTTCGTCACCCAGGCGCCGGCCGCGACGACGATAAAGTCCGCGCTGAGCGTCGCGCCGTCCGCCAGCGTGACCACCCCGGCATCGGCGTCGACTGCGTCGACCCTGGCACCTTCGCGCACGTCGACATCGTTGGCGCGCAGCCATTCCGAGAGGCCGCTCGCGATCCGCCTGCTGTGCAAGGCGCCGCCTTCCTCCGAAAAAAAGGCGTAGCGGATCGTCGCCGGGTCAAAGAACGGCCAGCGGGACGCCGTCTCGTCCGCACTCAGCAGTTCGAACGGAAAGCCGCCCTCTTTCAAGCCCTCGAGATAGTCTTCCGCCTCGTCGCCGGGCTCGCGCGACAGACAGACGAAGCCGCGCGGATCATAGTGACTTTGGCCGAGATCGGCCCACATCTCCTGCCAGGCCGCATAGGCCTCCGTGATCGCCCGGCCATAGCCGCTGCCCGAGGGATAGGCGCGGCGAATGATGCGATGGTGATCGCCCGACGCGGCAAGCGGGTTGGGGATCGGTCCCTGCTCGAGCAGCGTGACGCGGTGGCCGCGCTTGGCGAGCGACCAGGCGGTGGACAGTCCGGCGATGCCGGCGCCGACCACAACGACCTCCATCCGCCTGCCCTTCCCTGCCGCCTCGACAGGAGAACAATACGGGCTGGCCCGCCCTTTACAAGCCGGGCTACAAGAGTGCCCATGATCCGACCGCCTTACCTCACCATCGCGCCGGCGACGCGCCGCGTGAGCATCGATCCGCACGACAGCCGGTTCATCCAGGATCCGTATGCCGCCTATGCCTTCCTGCAGGGCACGGCGCCGGTCTTCTACTGGGAGGAATACGGTTTGTGGTGCCTCGCCGGCTATGACGAGGTCAACCGCGCGCTGCGCGACAAGCGATTCGGGCGCGAACGCCCGGGGGGCTACCTGGGGTCGGTTTCGGCCCTCGGCGACCGCGCCCATCTCGCCGACTTCGATGCGGTCGAGGCGGGTTCGATGCTGGAACTCGAGCCCCCGGTGCACACGCGGCTGCGAACGTTGGTCAACCGAGCCTTTGTGTCGAGGCAGGTGGAGCGGCTGCGGCCGCGCATCGAAAGGCTCGCCAACGAGCTGATCGATGGTTTCGAGGACGATGGCGCGATCGACCTGCTGCCCGCCTTCGCCACGCCTCTCCCGAGCGTGATGATCGCTGAGATGCTGGGGGTCCCCGCCAGCATGGCTGCCCAGCTCGTCGAATGGTCGAACCGGATGGTCGCGATGTACATGCATGCGCCGACGCGGGCGACCGAACTCGCCGCGAACGCCGCCGCGCGCGACTTCGCCGCCTTCATCCGCGCAGAGGTGGAGGCGCGCCGCAACGGCCCCGCCGATGACCTGCTCGGCCTCCTGGTTTCGGCCCGCGACGAGGGCGAGCGCCTGTCGGATACCGAACTCGTGTCGTCGGCGATCCTCCTCCTCAATGCCGGCCACGAAGCAACGGTGCACCAGATCGGCAACGCGGTGCGGACCATCCTCAACGAGGGCGGCGATCCGCGCCGGTTCTTCGGATCGACTGAAACGACGGAAGCGACCGTTGAGGAATGCCTGCGCATCGATCCGCCGCTGCACATGTTCACGCGCTATGCGTCCGAGCGCGTCGAACTGACGCCCGAAGCGATCATCGAGCCGGGCCAGCAGATCGGCCTCCTGCTCGGCGCCGCCAATAACGACCCGGCCGCCTTCGACGCGCCGCGCCGGTTCCGGCCGGACCGCCCCGATCAGAAGAACGTCACCTTCGGCGCCGGCATTCATTTCTGCATCGGCGCGCCGCTCGCCCGGCTCGAACTGCAGGTTGCGCTCAAGGTGCTCTTCGACCGGCTGCCGACGCTGCGGCTCGCCTATGAGCCGACCTATCGCGACAGCTACCATTTCCACGGGCTCGACCGGCTGAAGGTCGAATGGTGGGTGCCGAAGTATCAGCCGCTGAATCGCAGCGAGGAGGACGCGGCATCGGGCTGATACCGCGCCGCCCTATCCGGTCCGCGCAGACCGGGAGATGCCGTGATGTTTCGAACGGCCGCGCTGGCGGCAATGATCCTCATAGGGGCCGTTGGTGAAGCGGCGGCCGACAGCGACTATCTCGCCTTCTCGAGCAAGCCGTCCTCGGCTTTGGAGGTGGCGCACGGCCATTTCGAAGAGGCGTCCGGCGCGACGATCGATCCCGCAGCCGTGACCGCCGCAGAAGTCGACCTCGACGGCGACGGCACGAACGAGATCATCGCCTATGCGAACGCTCCCGCCTTGTGCACCGCGGACGGCTGCGCGCCGAGCATCCTTCGCTATGAGGGGACGGAGTGGAAGGACATCCTCGTGGCCGACGTGGTGCGCACGCGTGCGGTTCCCGGCAACATCTCCGTCATCAACGAGCGTCATGGCGGGTTCCTCGACCTGCTGGTCGGCTCGCTCTACCTATTCCATGACGGGACGGGCTATCGCGAGGACACCGGACCTGTGCCGACCCAGCTCGATGGGAGCGCATTCGCAAGCGCCTGCACCGCCAGTCCGGATATCTCCGACGAGGTGCGAAAGGCCGGCCCACGCGGCGATATTGCCGAGCCAACCCGGACGTTCTGCCAATGTCTGGTCGACCAGTTCCAGACGGCCGGACTGCCCCAGCGCGACCTCGACGGCTTTGCCGCGCTGCTCGCCGGGCGCACGACCATGGCCGACGCGGCGAAGCAGTCGTCCATTCCGGACGCGTTCGAAGAGAAGCTCGGCGATTTCCGGTTCAGTTGCGGGATCGAACTCGGCGCCGACTGACGGCGGGTGACGCGGTGCTAGCACGTCGACCGAACGGAGCGCTTTGCCCAACAACAAGAAAGCACCGGGATCGCTCCCAGTGCCTCCCTGTTCAGGCCTTTCCCCGATCCGCGCTGCAACCGAAGTCGCGCGTCGGCCGAGGGTTGGGCACCGACGGGTCTCGCTTCCTCCGCATCCCGAAAGATACGTTCTCCACTCGACCATGCTCCGAACCGCGAAGGCTCCGCGAGCATTTCCGTCTTTCACGTTCCGGAACGCTCCGGACGGATCCCGCTGGACTGTAACACCATCGTCTTCCGGCTCGCGCCCTGGTCCGCCTGGTGTCGCGGGGCTCAGGCCTTGCCTTCCCGCTTTGATCCGCCGTCCGGGCGGAGCGTTCATGCACCTGAGATGGCCTTACGTTAGGCGCGGGCGGACTTTGCGGCAACCACCGGCCGCCTGTGGAGAACGTGGATAGCGGGCATTATCACGACTTCCCCGATAGAAGGTGACGACATCGGCGCCGCGGCATCAAACCCTGATCACATATTCCTTGCGAGTCGTTTCAACGACTTCCCAGGTTCCCTTGAAGCCGGGCCTCAGGACAAAACTGTCCCCGGCCTTGACGGTGGTCGCCTTGCCGCCCTCCTCCTCGATTACCGAGACGCCGGACAGGATGTGGCAGAACTCCCATTCGTCGTAGGCGATGCGCCACTTTCCCGGCGTCGCCTCCCAGATGCCGGCATAGAGGCCGCCCTCGACCTCCTCGACGTTCCAGGTGCGGGTCTTCGGATCGCCCGAGACGATGCGGTCTGCCGGCGGAGCGCCTTCCTCGGGCGCTCCGCTCGCGTCGATCCGGAGAAGGCGCGACGTCATGATCAGCCGATCTTCGCCAGCGCCTGCTTCAAGTCGGCGATGATGTCGTCGACATTCTCCAAGCCGACCGAGAGACGGATGACGTCGTTGCCGGCGCCTGCCGCGGTCTTCTGCTCGTCGGTCAATTGGCGGTGGGTTGTCGAGGCCGGATGGATGATCAGCGAGCGCACGTCGCCGATATTGGCGAGATGCGAGAACAGCTCGACGCCCTCGACTACCTTGACGCCTGCGTCGAAGCCGCCCTTGAGGCCAAAGGTGAACACCGCGCCGGCACCCTTCGGAGAGTATTTCTGCATCAGCGCATGGTTCTTGTCGCCCGGCAGGCCGGGATAGGAGACCCACGCGACCTGCGGTTGGGTCGACAGCCACTCGGCGACCTTGAGCGCGTTTTCGCAATGCCGCTCCATGCGCAGCGACAGCGTCTCGACGCCCTGCAGGATGAGGAAGGCGTTGAAGGGCGAGATGGTCGGGCCGAAATCGCGCAAACCCAACACGCGGCAGGCGATGGCGAAGGCGAAATTGCCGAAGGTCTCGTGCAGGACGATGCCGCCATATTCCGGACGCGACTGCGACAGCATCGGATAGTTGCCGCTCTTCGACCAGTCGAACGTGCCGGCGTCGACGATGATGCCGCCCATCGAATTGCCGTGGCCGCCGATGAACTTGGTCAGCGAATGGACGACGATGTCGGCGCCATGCTCGATCGGCCGCAGCAGGTAAGGCGAGGCCATCGTGTTGTCGACGATGAACGGCAGGCCGTGCTTGTGCGCGATCTCGGCGATCGCCGCGATGTCGACGAAGGTGCCGCCGGGGTTCGCCAGGCTCTCGACGAAGATCGCGCGGGTCTTGTCGTCGATCAGCGCTTCGAGGCCGGCAAGGTCGTCGGTGTCGGCAAAGCGCGCTTCCCAGCCGAAATTCTTGAAGGCGTGGCCGAACTGGTTGATCGAGCCGCCGTAGAGGCGCTTGCCGGCGATGAAATTGTCGCCCGGGCGCATGATGGTGTGGAAGACGAGCAGCTGCGCGCCGTGGCCCGACGACGTCGCGAGCGCGGCCGTGCCGCCCTCGAGCGCGGCGATGCGCTCCTCCAGCACCGCCTGGGTCGGGTTCATGATGCGGGTGTAAATGTTGCCGAAGGCCTTCAGACCGAACAGCGACGCCGCGTGATCGACGTCGTCAAAGACGAAGGAGGTGGTCTGGTAGATCGGCGTCGCCCGCGCGCCGGTGGCGGGGTCCGGCTTGGCGCCGGCGTGGATGGCGAGCGTGTCAAAACCTGGCATTGGGATCCTCCCTGGACGGCTTGTTCTGAAATCCGCGCCAGTCTTGGCAAAGCCCGCGCACGAAGGCAAAGGCGATTTTTGCCTTTTTCGCGGAGGGATGAGCCAGAAATCCCCTCTCCGGGCGTGGCTATGCGTGTAATCGCTTCTATTTCTGCCGGATGCCGAACCTCTGGAAACCCTGGCGCATCAGCGGCTTCTTCGAGCTGATCGTGCCGGAATTGACGCCGTTCCAGCCGATCTCGCCCGAGAGACGGCCATATTCGATCTTCGGACAGCGGTTCATCACCACCTTGATGCCCTTGGCCTCGGCCCTGGCGGCCGCCTCGTCGTGGCGCACGGTCAGCTGCATCCAGATCGCCTTGGGCAGCGGGTCGAGCGCCAGCGCTTCTTCCACGATCGGCGGCACCGCATTCGAAGCGCGGAAAATGTCGACCATATCGATCGCCACCGGCACGTCGGAGAGCTTCGCATAGGTCATGCGGCCGAGGATCTCCCTGCCCGCATGGCCCGGATTGATCGGATAGACCTCGTAGCCCTTGTCGATCAGGTATTTGGTGACGAAGAAGCTCGGCCGCACGTCGTTGGCCGAGGCGCCGACGATCGCGATCGTCTTTATCGAGTTGAGGATGCCGGCAATGTAGGCGTTGTCGTAGGAATCGTGGTTCATGCAGGTCTTCTTAGGAACATCTGGCTCTTATCGTCGCGCCGTCTTATGGACGAGCTAGGCCTCCGGCGGAAGCGAGATCGTGCCGTCTTCGGCGATCGGAAAGTCCGGATTATGGGCAACCTCCCAGAGATTGCCCTCGGGATCGCCGAAATAGCCGTACCAGCCGCCCCAGAAGGCCTTCTGCGCCGCTTTGACGATGCGCCCGCCGGCTGTCTGCGCTGCCGCCAGCACCGCGCCGACCTCGTCGCGGGTGCGGGTATTGTAGGCAAGATAGACGCGCGGGATGCCGTCGCCGAACTTCAGGCCGCTGTCGGCCTCGGCGGCCGGCCGCGCGAAGAGCGCGAGGATCACCCCGCCCATCTGGAAGAAGGCGACGCCGTCGGTGATGCCCTTGTGGCGAGAAAGCCCCATCGCCTCGTAGAAGGCCGCCATGCGGTCGAGATCGTCCACCGCGACGGTGACGATCGAGATGCGGGGTTCCACTATTCCTCGCCCCACACAGGCTTGCGCTTGCCGATGAAGGCGCCGATCCCCTCCTCCGCGTCGCGGGCGAGCAGATTGTCGACCATCACCCGGCCGGCATAGGCATAGGCGTCCTCCAGGCCCATCTCGACCTGGTCGTAGAAGGCTTTCTTGCCAAAGGCGACGGCCTGGGGCGATTTGGCGGCAATGGTTTGCGCGTATTTGCTCACGACCTGAGTCAGGTATTCCTCGGGCACGACGCGGTTGACGAGACCGAATTCGCGCGCCGTCGAGGCGTCGACCATTTCGCCGGTCAACAACATCTCCATCGCGTGCTTGCGCTTCATGCCGCGGGCGAGCGCCACGCCCGGCGTCGTGCAGAACAGGCCGACATCGATGCCGTTGACGCCGAAGGTCGAACGCTGCGAGGCGATCGCCAGGTCACAGGAGGCGACGAGCTGGCAGCCGGCGGCGGTGGCGATGCCGTCGACCTCGGCGATAATCGGCTTGGGATGGCGCACGATGGACTGCATCAGGACAGAGCACGCCGCGAAGGTCTCCTCGAAGAAGGCCTCGCCCTTGTCCGGCGCGTTGCGGTGGGCGGTCATCTGCTTCAGATCGTGACCGGCGCAGAAGACCTTTCCGGGCACGGCGGCGATGACCACGACGCGCACGCCCTTGTCGTCGCGCGCCTCGTCCAGCGCCGCCTGCAAGGCGGCCATCATCTCGATGGACAGCGCGTTCGCCGGCCGGTTGGCGAGCGTCAGGCGCAGCACCTTGCCCTCGCGCGCCTTCCACACCAGGCCGTCCTGCTCCTCGCGCCTGATCGCCACTACCTCGGCCATGACCGCCTCCCTGAGAACTGCGCAGGGAGAAATAGCACGACGCGGCTTGATGGCCAGAGCGGAATTGGTGTCTCTTACCTTTACGAAAACGGAAGACCGCATCGGGAGGAGCGATTTGTCCAGGGTTCTCTACGAAAAGGATGGCCGCATCGGCCGCATCACCTTGAACCGTCCCGAGGCGATGAACGCCATCGACGACCTTCTGCCGGTCGAGCTCGCCGATTGCGTGGCGCGCGCCAACGCCGATCCGGGCGTGCATGTCATCGTGCTCGCGGGCGCCGGCCGCGCATTCTGCTCCGGCTACGACCTCGCCTATTACGCACAGGCGAGCGGCGGCGCCGGCCACGCGGCGACCCAGGACATGCCGTGGGACCCGATGAAGGACTACGCCTTCATGATGCGCAACACCGAGCTGTTCATGTCGCTGTGGCGCTCCTACCGGCCGGTGATTGCCAAGGTGCACGGTTTCGCGGTGGCGGGCGGTTCGGACATCGCGCTGTGCTCGGATATGATTGTGATGGCCGACGACGCGGAGATCGGCTACATGCCGGTGCGCGTCTGGGGCTGTCCGACGACGGCGATGTGGGTCTATCGGCTGGGACCCGAGCGTGCCAAACGGATGCTGTTCACCGGCGACCGGATCAAGGGTCCGGAGGCGGAGCGGATAGGGCTGGTGCTCAAATCCGTGCCAGCGGCGGAACTCGATGCCGAGGTCGAGCGGCTCGCCGAGCGCATGGCCACCGTCCCGGTCAACCAGCTGATGATGCAGAAGCTGGTGGTCAACCAGGCGATCGAGGCGATGGGGCTGAAGCAGACGCAGATGTTCGCGACCATCTTCGACGGCATCACGCGCCACTCGCCGGAAGGCATCAACTTCAAGCACCGGGCGGAAGAGGTCGGCTGGAAGCAGGCGGTGCGCGAGCGCGACCTTGGCACCTTCGACTGGACCGCCAACCGCCCGATCAACCACACGAAATAAACGGACGATCCATGCCCACCCATTCCGCGCTCACCCCGGTGATGACCGCCGACGAGATCAACGCCTATCTCAAGATCGTCTATCCGCAGCTCAACGACCAGTATTCGGACTATCTCGCCATCGACGTGAAGCCCGGCGAGTGCACGGTCCGCCTCAACGCCAACGAGCGACACCTGCGCCCGGGCAACACGGTGTCTGGACCGTGCCTGTTCACGCTGGCCGACATCGGCGGCTATGTCTGTGTCTTGAGTCACATCGGCCGCGAAGCGCTTGCCGTCACCACCAGCCTTACCATCAACTTCATGCGCAAGGCGGGACCCGGCCCGGTCGACGGGCATTGCCGCATCCTCAAGCTCGGCAAGAGCCTGATGGTGTTCGACATCGACATCGTCGCCGACAGCGCGACGGTGGCGCATGCGACCGGTACGTACGCGATCCCGCCGAAGAAGACTCCGTCTTGACGCGCATATGTTCGGCGCCCGATGATGGTGGTAAAATAATACCTCTAACCTACAAGGCTGACTTCATTATGTTTTCCTGACCGCGCCTGAAATCCGCGCAATTGACGCGCGCCGTCCGATCCCCTATACACCACCCCTGACGCAGCGGCCTTCGGGCCGCCGTTTCATTGTTGGCGCCTTGCGCGCCAACGCAAGCAACAAGAAACGCCCCATCCGGTCCGCCGAAGGGGTTCCAACGAAGGCAATTTCCATGTCCACATTCTCGCAGAAACCTGCGGATGTGACGAAGAAGTGGGTGCTCATCGACGCCGAAGGTCTCGTCGTCGGTCGTCTCGCCTCCATCGTCGCCAACATCCTGCGCGGCAAGAACAAGCCGACCTTCACCCCCCATGTCGACGACGGCGACAACGTCATCATCGTCAACGCCTCCAAGGTCGCGCTGACCGGCAAGAAATACACCGACAAGATGTATTACTGGCACACCGGCCACCCCGGCGGCATCAAGGAGCGCACCGCGCGTGACATCCTCGAAGGCCGTTTCCCGGAGCGCGTCGTCGAGAAGGCGGTCGAACGCATGATTCCGCGCGGACCTCTCGGCCGTCGGCAGATGAAGAACCTCAAGGTCTATGCCGGTGCCGAACACCCGCATGAGGCCCAGCAGCCGGTCGTCCTCGACGTCGCGGCGATGAACCGCAAGAACAAGAGGGCCTAACGATGGCTGATCTCAGCTCTCTCTCCCAGCTCGGCACGGTTTCGGCCGCCGCCCAGCCCGCCGCTCCGGTGCATGTCCAGAAGCTCGACAAGCAGGGCCGCGCCTATGCGACCGGCAAGCGCAAGGACGCCATTGCCCGCGTCTGGGTCAAGCCGGGTTCCGGCAAGATCATCGTCAACGACAAGGAATTCCAGGCCTATTTCGCGCGCCCGGTGCTCCAGATGATCCTGCAGCAGCCGATCGTCGCGTCCAACCGCAACGGCCAGTACGACATCGTCGCCACGGTCCAGGGCGGCGGCCTCTCCGGCCAGGCGGGCGCGGTGCGCCACGGCATCTCCAAGGCGCTGACCTACTACGAGCCGGGCCTGCGCGCCGTGCTCAAGAAGGGCGGCTTCCTCACCCGTGACTCGCGCACGGTGGAGCGCAAGAAATACGGCAAGGCCAAGGCCCGTCGTTCGTTCCAGTTCTCGAAGCGCTAATCGCTTCAAGACGACATATGCAAAAGGCCACTCCTCGCGGGTGGCCTTTTCGTTTTTGGTCGTGAATTCGATCGTCAGGCCGGGCGGGACAGGGCCACCTGGGCTGCGGCGTTACGCCGGCTGCCGGCAAACAGGCGATCGGCCCTTGCCCGGAACCAGTCACGGCCCGGCCGCTCGATCAACCGGTAGGTGAGAGCGCTGACGGCGATGGTCAGCGCGACAATCGCCAGGATCAGGAGGTCCCCCGCATAGGCGCTGCCAAGATCGACCCCCTGGCCGCCATGCCCCATCGGCACCACCGTCTGCGAGCCCGTCAGCTTGTCGGTCAGCCGCGCCACGTTGACGACGCGCATGAGCAGGAACATGTGGACCATGTAGATCGAGAAGGAAATGGTCCCCACGGCAACCAGCGGCCTAGACCGCAGGAAGGCGCTGACCAGGCCCTTTTCAACGGCGAAGACCAGCACGACGAAGGCGAAGACGAACGGCGCGGCAAAGGCCGCGGGCGTGCCGTAGGCGTAGATCATGAAGGCCAGCGTTCCGGCGACGGCCGCGAGTTCGACGAGCGTCGCGACGGCGACCGAACCGCCGATTGCCGCCAACAAACCGGAGCCGGAAGCCCGCGCCGTCATCAGTCGATAGGCCAGCACCCCGACGCACAGGCCGTAGATGGCGCGGGCATGGCCGAAATCATAGGTCGATTCCATGCCTTTGGGTGCGAGCGACCATAGCACCAGCAGCGAGACGACCGCGCCGGCCCCGGCGGCCAATCCAAGGTGCCGGCCGACCAGCAGCGCGGCCACACCGAAGACGACATAGGCGCCGAGTTCCGCCGCGATGCTCCAGGCCGGCGTATTCCAGGTCAGCTGGTCATGCGTGCCGACCTGCACGAGGAACATGTTGGTGAAGATGGCGCCAACGCCATTGGTACCGGTAAAGGCGGCGTCCCCCGGCGCGCCAAGGCCAGGCACGAACGCCTTGCCCGCCTCCATGGCGACGAACAGTGCCAGCATGACGAGATGGAGCGGCAGAACGCGGCCGATGCGCAGCATCATGAAGCGCCCGAGATCCGCGCCCCTCGAAATCCGCCCGGCATAGGCGTGCGCAATGACGAAACCGGAGAGGACGAAGAAGAAATCGACGAACATCTCGCCGGCGCGCACCAGTGCGGCGTCGCGGACGTGGCTCGCGACCTGGGCGTGGAACAGGATGATGAAGACGGCGGCCAACCCGCGCCAGCTGTCGAGCGCCTCGAAGCGGACCGTTCCCCCGGCCCTCCCCGCCGAGACACCCCCTGTCGCAATCGGGCTCTTCGTCATCGCGTGCCTCGCTCCGTCGGCTCGACCTGTCGCAATTGGGCACAGGTCCCCGGCGATCGCCGGTCTATGGCCGGGCCGTCGCAAGTCCCGGGCCAACGGGAGGAGCGGGGCAGGCCCCTCGGGCGGGCGTTCGAATTGCAGGACGCGAAGATGACGCTTTTTCCTGTTGCGATACCGTCGCGGACGGGGGATAGGTTCCGCCGCGACAGGGGAAGGACGCCGATGGCCGCGAATTCGATCGACAATGCCTTCGTCGCGCGCGGTTTCGCCGGCGCGTCGTACGAGCCGACCTATGCCGGCGCGCTGTCCTTCATGCGGCGCAAATATTCGAAGAACGTGAAAGGCGCAGACGCGATCGTCTGGGGCATTCCCTTCGACGCGGCCGTGACCAACCGGCCGGGCGCGCGTTTCGGGCCGCAGGGCATCCGCCGCGCCTCGGCGATCATGGACAACGACGCGCAGTATCCGTTCAACGACGAGTTCATCGACCGCCTCGCGGTGGTCGACTACGGCGACTGCCTGCTCGACAGCGGCAACCACCACAAGACGCCAGGCATCATCGAGCGCGAGGCGGCGAAGCTGATCAGGAACGGCGCCTTCCTGCTGTCGCTCGGCGGCGATCATTTCGTCACCTGGCCCCTGCTCAAGGCGCATGCGGCGAAATACGGGCCGCTGTCGCTGGTCCAGTTCGACGCGCACCAGGACACCTGGGACGACGACGGCAAGCGTATCGACCACGGCTCTTTCGTGCTGCGCGCCGTGCGCGAGGGCGTCGTCGACCCCGCGACCTCGATCCAGGTCGGTATCCGCACCCATGCGCCGACGGATTGCGGCATCAGGATCCTCTACGGCTACCAGGTCGAGGAGATGCGGGCGGCGGAGATCGCGCACGAGATCCTGGAGCGCACCGCAGGGCGCAAGGCCTACGTCACCTTCGACATCGACTGCCTCGACCCGGCCTTCGCGCCGGGCACCGGCACGCCGGTGGCAGGCGGACCGTCCTCGGCCAAGATGCTGTCGGTGCTGAGGCTTCTCGATCGGCTCGACATGGTCGGGGCCGACGTGGTCGAGGTGGCACCCGCCTACGACCATGCCGACATCACCTCGATCGCGGCGTCCAACATCGCTATGTACTATCTCGGCCTTCTCGCCGCGCGAAAGGCGCGCGGCTGAGACTTCGATTCAACGGCCTGCCGGATTGATTCCGGCCGCCAGCGTAACCATTTGAGCGACCACGCTTTCCGGACGGCAGACATGAAACCGAAAATCTTCATCGACGGCGAACACGGCACCACCGGACTGCAGATCCGCGCGATGCTCGCCGGACGCGGCGACATCGAGGTCATTTCGGTGCCGACCGAGCGGCGCAAGGACACGGCCGCCCGGGCGGAGTATCTCAACGCGGCGGACGTCGCGATTCTCTGCCTGCCTGACGATGCGGCCAGGGAAAGCGTGTCTCTGATAACCAACGACACCACGCGGGTGATCGACGCCTCGACGGCGCATCGTGTCGCCGACGGCTGGACCTACGGTTTCGCCGAGATGGACAAGGCACAAGGCGCGGCGATCGCCGGCTCGAAGCGTGTCGCCAATCCCGGCTGCTGGCCGCAGGGGCCGATCGCCACGCTGCGGCCGCTGATCGCGGCGGGCCTGCTGCCGGCCAACTATCCGGTGACGATGAGCGGCATTTCCGGCTATTCCGGCGGCGGCCGCACCATGATCGAGGACTATGAGGCCAAGGGCGAGGCGGCGCCCGAGTTCCTGCCCTATGCGCTGACGCTCAAGCACAAGCATGTGCCAGAGCTGAAGCGCTATGCCGGCCTCACGCTCGACCCGCTGATGCAACCGGCCGTCGGCAATTTCGCGCAGGGCATGGTGACGATGGTGCCGCTCCAGCTCGGGGCACTCGCGCGGATTCCCAAGGGCAAGGAACTGCATGCGGCGCTTGCCGACCATTACGCGTCGCTGAAGGACAGCGCGGTCGAGGTCGCGCCCTATGCCGAGGTCGATCGCGTGCCCGAGCTCGATCCGGAGACCTACAACGGCACCAACCGGATGATGCTCTACGTCTTCGCCAACGATGCGCGGGCGCAGGCGATGCTGGTCGCCGTCTACGACAATCTCGGCAAGGGCGCCTCGGGGGCGGCGGTGCAGAACCTCGATCTGATGATCGGGGCTTAAGCGAGGGCCGGCGCCGGATAAGGCCCCACAGTCCCACGCCAGTGCGCGACGGCGAAGGCGAGCAGGATGATCGCGAAGCCGTGGTGGACGAGCGCCCAGCTGAACGGCACGATCAGCACCAGCGCGGTGATGCCGAGTGTCGCCTGAATCAGAATCAGGCCCAGCAGGACGACCGCGCGCCGTGCATGGGTGGTGCCCGGCTCCGCCCGCAACGCCGAGAAGGCGTGCCAGATGGCGGCAGCGAGCACGACATAGGCGCCGAGCCGGTGGACGAACTGGACCGTCTTCGGATTCTCGAACAGGTTGATCCACCAGGGCTGCTGCACGAGCAGGTCGCCCGGCACCACGCTCCCGTCCATCAGCGGCCAGGTGTTGTAGGCCATGCCGGCGTCGAGGCCGGCGACCAGCGCTCCGAGATAGATCTGGAACAGAACCAGCAGCGCCATCATGCCCGCGAAACGCCGCGTCCCCTGACCCGCCGGAACTTCCGAATGGGGTGCCAGCCCTCGCGCGACCCACATGACGGCGGCGAAGATGATGCAGGCGAGAGTCAAATGCGTCGCGAGCCGGTACTGCGAGACATCGACGCGTTCCGAGAGTCCGGACGACACCATCCACCAGCCGACGAACCCCTGGAAGCCGCCGAGCGCCAGCAGGCCGAGCAGCTTGGGCTTTAGATGGCTTTCGAGCCGCTCCGTCAGCCAGAAGAAGGCGAGCGGCAGCGCCATTACCACGCCCACCCCCCGAGCAAGCAACCGGTGCGCCCATTCCCACCAGAAGATCGTCTTGAATTCGTCAAGGCTCATGCCCTTGTTGATCTGCTGGTATTCGGGGATCTGGCGGTATTTCTCCAGTTCCTCCTGCCAATCGGCGTCGGAAAGCGGCGGGATGACGCCGTGGATCGGTTTCCATTCGGTGATCGAAAGGCCGGAATCGGTCAGCCGCGTCGCGCCGCCGACGAGGAACAAGGCGAAGAGCACGAGGAGCACGAGATAGAGCCAGATGCGCACGGCGCGGCGCGAACCCGCCGCGCGTCGGCTCGGGTCTGCGGCAATCTCGATCTGTGCGGTCGTCGCCATGCTGTTCTTCCCGTCGGCTTCGCTACAGCCGATAGACCGTTTGGCGACCGGTGTCGCGCGACACGCCGTCGCGCGCCCAGACTTTACGATGAAGGGCGACGGAGACTATAGGAGGGCGCGAAAGGAAGCTCCATGCCCGTCAGAGTCCGCAAGCTGATCGGAACGATCCTGCTGATCGCGCTGGTTGTTCTCTATGCCTGGCTGGCGACGACGATCGCGGTCGCCCAGCTCGCCGAGTCTGGGCCTGTGGTGCATTTCACCTATTTCCTGCTGACCGGCCTGCTGTGGATCCTGCCCGCCATGGGCATCATCAAATGGATGGTGAAGCAGCCGAAAGCCTGACGTCTCACACCGTGACGAAAGCCCTGCCGCGGTTGGCGAGGGGGGCCGTCACGCCGTTGACCATCGTCTTGATGTGGCCGACCTGCTGGTAGCGGCCGTTGACCGATATGCGCGGCAGCGCGTGAAGATGATTCGCATGGGCCGGGAAAAGGACGCCGTGCCGCGTCGTCACAGCGGTCGCGAAACCGAGTTCGGCGGCGATGCGGGTCTCGCGGTCGCCCACCGCGGCGGCATAGCCGTAGGGATAGGCCAGATGGCGCGGGCTCGCGCCGAGCTCGATCTCGAGGAACTTGGCTCCGTCCCGCATCTCGCGGCGGGCGCGGTCGTCCGACAGGCGCCTGAGGTTGAAGTGGTGGAGCGTATGGGCGCCGATGGTCAACAGCGGATGTTCGGCCGCCCGCCTGACCTCGTCCCAGTTCATCAACGTTTCGCGGGCCGGACGCGCAGGATCGACGCCAGTCGAGGCCGCGAGCGCCCGGATAACCCGGCGTTGATCTTCCTCGGGAAGTTCGTTGGTCAGGTAGTTGTGGATCGTGACGTTGGCGCGGATCTTCTCGGCCGGCGTGGCCGCATCGATGGCCAGACGCCCGTTCGCCGTGTCGAGATAGATGCGCTTGCCGCGACAGACGATCTCTTCGACGACGTCCCACCAGAGATCGATCGTGCCCTCGATCAGCGCCGGCGCGACGTAGATCGTCATCGGGGCGCCGTGCTTCTCGAGGATCGGCAGCGCGCAGGTGAGATTGTCGCGGTAGCCGTCATCGGCTGTGATCGCGAGGAAGCGCTCGGAACCGGCGCGGGCGGACAGACGCTCCGGTACCTCGTCCATCGAGACGAAGCGGAAGCCGAGCGCCTTCATCTCGGCCAGCACGGCGTCGAGGAATTGCGGCGTGATCGCGAGATGCCGGTTCACCCCCGACGGGAGGGCGGGGTCGCGCGTGACCCGATGCAGCATCAGGATCGCGCCGGAGCCGGCGGTAAACCGGGCCGCCAAGGCACCGAGCCCGCTATATCGCGCCATGTTGAGGGCGAGTTTTCGCAGCAACTCCCCCCTGTCGATCATTGATTCACCTTTTTCGCCTAGCTTCACCGCGACGGAAGACGCGACAAGGCACCGTACCGGGCAAGGATTGAAGTATGGTTGACGCAGTCGCGCATTTCTCGCGCATGCAGGCAAATCCGGCCGCGCACGAAGCTTACAGGCATTCCACCCATTCGCCGGCAGTTGCGTCAATCCCCGCCGCGGACTACTCGCGGCAGGTTGCGGGAACGACGGTTGCTCCGGCACAGACGCCGAACTGGGTCACGGCGTGGTCGGAGACGTCGGGCGCCGATACTTTCATCGTCATGGCGGGACCCGAACAAGGACCGCACATCATCCTGCCTCTTGAAGTTGTGCGCAAAGGACCTTTCCGCGTCGCGCGCCTGATGGGCGGCAGTCACGCGGCCGGCAATTTTCCAGCTTTCCGCGACGGTCCCGGCAGGCTGACAGCCGAGCACCTGGCACAATCGGTGCGGGCTTCACGTCCCGATGTCGATCTCCTGCATCTCGAGCGGCTGTGTCCCGAACTCGGCGGCGTTTCGTCCCCGCTCGCGGCGCTGCCCCATACCGAAAGTCCGAATCTCGCGCTCGCGGTCTCGCTCGAGGGCGGGTTCGAAGCGCTGCTCGACCGCGCGAGCGGCAAGCGAAAGCGCAAGAAGCACCGCTCGCAGGCCCGCAAGTTCGAGGCGGCGGGGGGCCTGCGCCGCATCGAGGCGCGCTCGCCCGAGGAGATCGACGCGATCCTGGCACGGTTCTACGAGATGAAGGCCGATCGCTTCCGCAAGATGGGCATTGCCGACGTGTTCGCAGCCGACGGCGTCCGCGCCTTTTTCCGGCGCCTCTTCGTCGACGCATTGTCGCAATCGCCTCCTCCCTTCGTCCTGCACGGGCTCGAAGTCGGCGGCAAACTGCGCGCCGTGACCGGCTCGAGCCGCTCGGGCGACCGGTTGATCTGCGAGTTCGGGGCGATCACCGAGGACGAGCTGGCGTTCGCCAGCCCGGGCGAGTTCCTGTTCTACGAGAATATCCGCGAAGCCTGCGAGCAAGGCCTGGGCATCTACGATTTCTCGGTCGGCGACGAGCATTACAAGCGGTTGTGGTGCAATATCGAGATCCACCATTTCGATATCGCCGTCCCGATCTCGGCCAAGGGCCGGGTGCTGGCTGCGGCGCTCGGCGGCATCACCGCTGCCAAGCGCGTGGTCAAGCAGAACCCGGTGGTATGGGCCCTCGTCAAGAGGCTGCGCCGGAAGGCAGCCGCCCCTGCCCCTGCCGAAGACGATCGAGACTGAGACGTCCCCTCAGGCCGCCGAGCGGTTCGGGACCGTCGGGGTCGGATTGTCGAAAGCCACTGGCTTCACCAGTTCGACATCGCCATAGCCGCCCGACCGCAGGTCGGAGGCGGCTTCGCCGACGGCGCGGTCGCGCGGGTCAAGAGCACTGACGAAGACATAGGTGCCCTCCCCCACCAGCCTGCGGATACCTTCCGCCCTGGCCGGGCCGCACTCGACCACGACCAGGTCGTAGGCGCTGCCAAGGGAACTGAGGATGATCGGCAGCCGGTCGGCCGCGCGCATTGCGCGCGCCGGGTCGGCGGTCCCGACCGGTATGACGTGGCATTCGGAATAAAGGTCGCCGTGAATCACCTGGGAGAATTGCGATTCACCGGCCAGCAGATTGGTGATGCCAGGCACGGCCGCGGTATCGAGCGTCGGAATGGATGCAGCGCCGCCCGAGGTGAGATCAACCAGAACGACCCGCAGTCCGGTGTCGGCAACCTCGCGCGCCACCAGGACGGCGCTCGCGGCTCCTTCGTCGCCTTCCGGCGAGACAAAGACGGCGCGCGCGGCGCCGCCCGAGATCAGCCTCTCGGCGACGGCCGACACGCTCAACCGGTTGTCGTTCGGCGCGGAGCGGACCGGAACCGGGGCAACGGGCCGCGTCAGTGAGGGAGACGGCACGGGGGCGGGTTCCGCGGGAGCGGGTGCGACGGCGGCTGCGGGAGCAATGGCGACGGCAGGAACGGCGTCCTTGGCCTCCACCGGCGCAGTCGGCTCCGGTGCGGTGGCGGGTTCGGGCATCGCGATCGGCTCGGCGGGTTCCATCCTGCCCTCGGCCGCCGGACGCATCGCCCGGCCCGAGAACAGTTCGCGCATCAGCGTGACGATGGCCATGACCAGCAGCGATCCGACGAAGGCTGCGCCGACGATCGGCACGATCTTCGGGAAATAGGGTTCGAAAGGCACCGTCGCACGCGAGAAGATGCGGGCATCGGCGGGCAGATAGGAGCGGTCGCCGCGCGAGGCCGCCTCGCGATAGCGCGTCAGGTAAGACTCAAGCAGTTCGCGCTGGGCCGCCGCCTCGCGCTCCAGCGCGCGCAGTTCGACCTCCTTGTCGCCGACGCGGGCGGATTCGGCCTTCACATTGTTGAGATTGGCGACCAGCTTTGCTTCGCGCAGCTTCGCCGTCTCCGCCTCGGTCTCCAGGCCGCGAAGGATGTTGCGCGCCTCGTTTCGGATCTGGCCGTCGAGATCGGATAGCTGCGAGCGCAGCGACTTGATGCGCGGATGGTTGTCGAGCAGCGTCGTCGAGAGATCGGCGATCTCGGTATTGAGCTGGACCTGTCGCTCGCGCAGGCGCTGGATCAGCGGCGAGGAGATCACGTCGGGCATCGAATCCAGGGAGCGGCCGCTGGCGATGGCGTCACGCAGGCTCTGCGCGTTCGCTTCGGCGGTGGCACGGGCGGCGCGGACCCGCGACAGCTCGGTCGACATTTCCGACAGCTGCTGCGTGGCGAGCGCCGAATTGTTCTGCCCGATCATCAGGTCGGACTGGGCGCGGAACTCGGCGACCTTGGTCTCGGCTGCCTTCACCCGTTCGCGCAGATCGGCGATCTCGGGCTCCAGCCATTCGGTAGCCGAAGCGTTCGACTTCAGCTTCGCTTCCTGCTGCATCGCGAGATAGGCGTCGGCGATCGCATTCGGCACGTCGGCCGCGAGTTTCGGATCCTCCGAGGAGAAGCTGACGACGATGACGCGCGAGCGCTCGACCCGATAGACGCGCAGCTTTTCGCGCATCGTCTTCAAGACCCGATCCTCGGCGGCGAGACCGCCCGGATCGCTCTTCAGGCCGACCAGCACCATCAACCGGCCGACCATGCCCATGCTCGCCTGCTCGTCGAATTCCTTGAGCTTGCCGAGCTCGAGCTTCTCGGCGACCTGCCGCAGGAGGTCGCTCGACGTCATGACCTCGACCTGGCTGGTCACCCCCTCCTCGTCGAGAATCGGCCTGTCGCTCTCGCCCGCCGGCGTCGGGCGGGTAAACACCGATTCCGTCGTCTCGATCAGGATGCGCGTCTCTGCCCGGTAGTGCGGCGTCGCCAGCCACGCGGCGAGGAAGGCCAGGCCCGTGACGGCGCTCGCCACGGCCAGGATCAGCTTCCAATCCCTGACTATGCTGGCAAAGAGGGTCCCGAGGTCGACATCGACATCGCTGCCCCTGACTGAACTGCCCGACATGGCTTCACTCCGAACCAATTCCGGCAACAGGTAAACGACTATGGTTTCCGTCGGGTTAAGAAATGCAGCCCCCACGGTCCGCTCGCGCGGCCTTTACCGCGCATTAACCCTAACGGGAGGATAACGATCCCGCGTCGCGCCATCGGCTCGCCGGCGCATCAGCTTCGAAGGGTTCGCGTCCGGATATGAAACGCCCTCACCTTGTCCTTTCCGCGCTCGTTGCCGCCGCGCTCGCCGGCGGGTGCAGCAGCTACAGGCCGGCGCCCGCCGCCTTCAGCAAGGCGCTCCAGGCCCCCTATGTGCTCGATTCCGGCGACCGCGTGCGGGTTACCGTGTTCGAGCAGGAGGGCCTCACCAACACCTACAGCGTCGACCAGGCGGGCTATATCGCCTTCCCGCTGGTGGGGGCGGTGCCGGCGCGCGGCCAGTCTGCCTCGCAGCTCGAGGCCTCGCTGGCCGCCCGGCTGCGCAACGGCTATCTGCGCGACCCCGACGTCTCCGTGGAAATCGACCGGTATAGACCCATCTTCGTCATGGGCGAGGTTGGCGCCGCCGGCCAATATTCCTACGTGCCCGGCATGACGGTGCAGAAGGCGATCGCAGTCGCCGGCGGCTTCTCGCCGCGCGGAAACCAGTCGACCGTCGACATCACCCGTTCGGTCAACGGCAAGGTGATGACGGGCCGCGTCCTGACATCGGACCCGCTCTTGCCGGGCGATACGATCTACGTCCGCGAACGCCTGTTCTGACGGGAGGCAATGAGCGAGTGGGGAGGAGCCTGCGCATCGTCCACTGCTTCCGCTCGCCCGTCGGCGGGATCTTCAGACATGTCCGCGACCTCGCCCGTGCCCAGGCGGGCGCGGGTCATCTGGTCGGCATCGTCTGCGATTCCTCGACCGGCGGAGACTTCGAGGCACGGCTGTTCGAGGAGATCTCCGGCACCCTGGCGCTCGGGGTTCACCGCACGCCGATGCAGCGGCACGTCGGCCCCGGCGACATCGCCGCCGCCTACAGAACCTATCGTCTCATCAAGCAATTGCAGCCGGACATCCTGCACGGGCACGGCGCCAAGGGTGGCGTCTATTCCCGTCTGTTCGGCTCGCTTCTGCGGGTATCCAGGTCTCGCGTAGCCCGCCTCTATTCGCCGCACGGCGGCAGCCTTCACTACGACGGCAACACGCTGACGGGCAAGGCGATCTTCGCCGCCGAGCGCGTCATGGACCGGTTCACCGACCACCTCTTCTTTGTCTCCGGCTATGAAGAGCGCGTGTTTCGCCGGAACATCGGCACGCCGCACGCGCCGTTCAGCCTGGTCTACAACGGACTGGGCGAGGCCGAATTCCTTCCGGTACCGCCGGCGCCGGATGCCGCCGACTTCCTCTACATCGGCATGATGCGCGACCTGAAGGGTCCAGATATCTTCATCGACGCGATCGCACAGACCGAACGTGCCCTGGGACGACCGCTCACTGCCGTCATGGTGGGCGACGGCGACGACCTGCCGTCCTACCGTGACAGGATAGAGCGGCTGGGCCTCACCCATCGCGTCACATTCCACCCGCCGATGCCGGCGCGGCAGGCCTTCGCGCTGGCCCGGGCGATCGTGGTGCCGTCGCGCGCCGAGGCGATGCCCTATATCGTGCTCGAGGCGCTCGCCGCCGGCATGCCGATGATCGCGACATCGGTCGGCGGCATCCCCGAAATCTTTCCCGAGGGCTCCGCTGCCCTTTCGCCACCCGACGCCGGCGAGATCTCGACACGGATGGCCAGGCTTGTGGCCGATCCGGCCGCCTGGAGGGCAATGATGCCGAGCACGGCCGCGCTAAAGGTGAAGTTCGGCGTCGACGTCATGGCGAGCGCCATCGAGCGTGAATATTTCCGCGTGCTCGGAGGCTGACGCCGGATTTCGGCCGCGACGACTTTCGGTCAGAATCCATCGTCACGATGTCTCTGGCCGCCATCGGCATGCATCCCCAAAAAGCCGCACGAAGTGGGCATAAGCCTTTCTTAGCACCGGCCTGATATGGCTGCCGGAGCTTCCCGCGGCATTGCACCATGAACGAGACAGATCCGACCCAGCGTTTCTCGAAGAAGGCCGTGCGCAACCACAAGGGCGAAGGCACGAGTTCTTCCCCAAAGATGCTCAATCCGATGGCCGAGCAGATCGCGAGCCAGTACCGGCGCGATACGATGTCGCCGGTCATGGTCTCCGGCACGCTGCGACTCGTCGAGTTCGCGCTGCTGGCGGCCAGCGGGCTCCTGCTGCACGGCATGCTGATCGGCTATGCCACGCATCTCGTCTGGCACTACCCGGCAATCGCCTTCGCCGGCTCTCTGCTGACGGTGATCCTGCTCGAGTTCAGCGATTGCTACCAGATCACGGCGCTGCGCAGTCCGCTCGCACATGCCGGCAAGATCATCCTGGTCTGGGCCGGCGTCTTCGCCCTCCTTGCCATCACCGGCTTCCTGTTCAAAGTGTCGGCCGACTTCTCGCGCCTGTGGTTCGGTACCTGGTTCGTCGTCGGCCTGATGCTGATGTTCTCCCTGCGCTTCGTCATGGCCTCGCAGATCCGCCGCTGGGCGCGCAACGGCCGCATGGAACGGCGCGCGGTGATCGTCGGCGGCGGCAAGAACGCCGAGGCTCTGATCCGATCGATCGAGGCGCAGCCCTACAACGATATCCGCATCTGCGGTATTTTCGACGACCGCGACGACACGCGCTCGCCGCCGGTAGTGGCCGGATACCCGAAGCTCGGCAATGTCGCGGAACTGATCGAATTCGCCCGCATCGCCCGTATCGACATGCTGATCGTGTCGTTGCCGCTGACCGCCGAATCGCGCGTGCTCTCGCTGCTCAAGAAGCTGTGGGTGCTGCCGGTCGACATCCGCCTGTCTGCGCATTCGAACCAGCTCCGCTTCCGTCCGCGCTCCTACTCCTATATCGGCGCGGTGCCGATGCTCGACATTTTCGACCGGCCGATCAACGACTGGGATTCGGTCGCCAAGCGTGCCTTCGACATCGTCTTCAGCCTTATGGGAATCATCCTCCTGTCGCCGGTGATGCTGGCGACCGCGATTGCCATCAAGCTCGATTCGAAGGGGCCGGTGCTGTTCAAGCAGAAGCGGCACGGCTTCAACAACGAGGTGATCGAGGTCTACAAATTCCGTTCGATGTATGCCGACCGGTCCGATCCAACCGCGAAACAGGCGGTGACCAAGGGCGATCCGCGGGTGACGCGCGTCGGCCGGATCATCCGAAAAACCTCGATCGACGAGCTGCCCCAGTTCTTCAACGCGCTGTTCGGCTCGCTGTCGCTGGTCGGCCCGCGGCCGCACGCGGTGGCCGCCCAGACGCACAATCTTCTCTACAACGAGGTGGTCGACGGCTATTTCGCCCGTCATCGGGTCAAGCCGGGGGTCACCGGCTGGGCGCAGATCAACGGCTGGCGCGGCGAGATGGATACCGACGAGAAGATCAAGATGCGTACCGAGTTCGACCTCTACTACATCGAGAACTGGTCGCTCTGGTTCGATCTCAAGATCCTGCTGATGACGCCAATCAAGCTGCTCAACACGGAGAACGCCTACTGATGAGCGAGGTCGCCGGCCACCTCCCGCGCCAGGCGGTCAACGACAAGGCGATCGCCATCATCGTCTCCGGCGCGGTGGCGCTCGGCGTCTTCCTGTCCGGCTTCGTCATCAGGGAGCCCGCTCCCTACGAACTCTACATGGCCGGACTGATCGCGGTCTGGGCGCTGTTCGGCCTGCGCATCTCGAAGGGCATCACGCCGCTTCTCGTGCTGCTCGTCACCTTCAACATCGGCGGCATGATCTCGATGACGCAGATGTCGGACCTGATGGACACGCCGCTGTACATCGCCGTGTCCCTGTTCCTGGCCTTCACCGCGGTCTTCTTCGCGGCGGTGACCGAATCCAGGCCCGACCTCTATCGGCTCATGTTCCGCGCCTGGGTGGCTTCGGCCGTCATCACCGGTCTGGCCGGCATTCTGGGCTATTTCCACGCCCTGCCCGGCTTCGAGATGTTCACCAAATACGAGCGCGCGGCCGGCGTGTTCCAGGACCCGAACGTGTTCGGCCCGTTCCTGGCGCTGCCAGGCATCTGGTTGCTCTACCGCGTGCTGACCGGAGGACCGGCGGACTGGCTGCGCTGCGTCCCGCCGCTGCTCGTCATCGTGCTGGCGATTTTCCTGTCCTTCTCCCGCGGCGCCTGGGGCCTGTTCGGCGTCAGCGCCATCCTCATTACCGGAATCCTTTTCCTGCGCAGCCAGAGCGGCCTGTTCCGGCTGCGGCTTGCGATGATGAGCGTCGCCGCCTTCGCGCTGCTCGTCGTGGCGATCCTGGTGGCGCTGCAGATCCCCTCCGTTGCGGAGCTCTTCACCACCCGCGCGCAGCTCGTGCAGGAATACGATGGCGCGCGGCTCGGCCGTTTCGCCCGCTACGTCATCGGCTTCCAGCTGGCGATGGAACATCCGCTCGGCATCGGCCCGCTGACCTTCGGCCAGATCTACGGCGAGGATACGCACAACATCTGGCTGAAAGCGCTGATGGACTACGGCTGGCTGGGCTTTGCCTCCTGGCTGACCATGATCGTCTGGACCGTGGCCGGCGGCTTCCGCATCCTGTTCCGCGAACGGCCCTGGCAGCCCTTCCTGCTCTGCGCCTGGGTGACACTGGTCGGCCATGTGGCGCTCGGCACGGTGATCGACACCGACCACTGGCGCCATTTCTACATCCTGATCGGCATGGTGTGGGGCGCGATCGCGCTCGAGCGGCGATACGGCGGAGGTTTTGCCGCCCAACCGGCCTGACCCGGGCCTATCTCGCTTCTTCGCCCTTCGCGCCGCCCGGCAGCTCCCGCCAATGACGCTTCAGATCGGCCCGCTCCGCGGGACGCTGGACCTGCAAAAGGACGAGACCCGGACTGCTCGTCGGAAGCGTCGGGTAGAATTGCGGATTCTGTCTGCTGGCCGACATATGGAACACGTTCTCGTCGCCGAAAGCAAACAACTCGCGTTGGGTCACGTAGCCGTCGGCGTTCAGATCGGCCCCGCCGGAAATCGCCTCGGAGAAGACGTAGCTCGCGAGCCCCCTTATCTCACCGCCGAGCTTTTTCTCGAGAGCGACCTCTTCCTCCTGGGAGGCGCCGAAGAACGAGACGTTGGCGAATTCGCGGTCGAGGATGCCGCCGGCGTGGCAGCCATCGATCAGCACGATGACGTTGACGTTCTTGCGGGCAGCCGCGGCCATCCATTCGGTGAAGATGTCGTCCGTCAGCTTGCGCTCCACGTCGAACTCGGCGATCGAGGCGAATTTGTCCAAGGGTTTCGGCCCGGGAAGGATCAGGAAATCGCGCAGTCCGTCCGCCTCGTTCTCCTTGTCCGGAGCCGGCTCGCGGGTTCCCTGGCCGGCGAAGGTGAAGACGATCGTGTCGCCGGGATCCGCATCGTCCAGCAGATCGTTCCAGACATAGTCGATGAATTTCAGCCGCGCGTCGTGATCGGTAAGCATGACCACTTTCTCGGCGCCGATCGCATCGAGCGTGGCCGACAGCCGCTTCGCATCGTTCACGGCGCCCTTCAAGTCGTAGCGGCCGCCATAGTCGTCCACGCCGACGACCAGGCCGTAGAGCTTCGGGCGCGGCGCCTTGAGATAAAACTGGCCGACCACCTGGTCGTAGTAGGCAGGATCCTGCTCGTGCGGCACGGTCGCGGCCAGCGCATGCACCTCGACCTGCGTGCGCTTGGCGATCTCGACGGCGGGCATTCCCGGCGTCGCCAGGATCGGCCGGAAGGTGCGGGTGAACACCGAATTCGGGTCGGTGTCGTCGGGCCCGAGCCGATCCAGCGCCTTCTGGCCAATGCCGGCGGAATAGAGCACGAAGGCCCCCTTCTGCGGCGTCATCCGCGCCAGCCCGCCATAGGCGCGCACCGCGCGCGTGTCCGGGTCTGGCGGGAAGGGATTGTCGCGGCAGGCATCGAGCACGACGAAGGCGATCTCAACGCCGCGCTCATAGATGCGGTCGACCAGATCCTGCGCGTCGACCGCATAGCGTTCCAGCCGCGATTCCCTGACCGCGTCGAGCGCCGGCATGTCGGCCGGCAGCAGGAAGTTGCGCTGCTGGTAGCTGACGCCATGGCCGGCGAAGAAGAAGAACGCCACGTCTCCGCGCTTCAATCCGTCGACGAACTCGTCGACCGCATCGTCGAAATTGCGGGCCGAGACATTGCGCTTGAGGGTCACCGAGAAGCCGAGCTCCTCCAGCGTCGACTGCAGCGAAAGCGCATCGCCCTCCGCCTTGTTGAGATCCGTCAGTTCCTCATAGTCGTTGTTGCCGATGACGAGCGCCCGCCGGCGCTGGCTCCTGGCAGCGGCCTGCGCTAACGAAGGCATGGCACGAAGGTCCTCGACGACGGCGGCGATATCGGCCGCGCGTCGGGCGACGTGCGCCTGTGTCTCTCCGTCGTCGATGGCAATCGCGGCCGAGGCCGGAAAGGCCTGGATCATGAGAAGGCAGGCGCAGCCCGCCCGCAGCAGAAACTTGCGCGCCTTCCGCGCCGATCGCGCCCGTCTTGCGCCGGTCATCCGTCCAACCCCGGTTCCGTCGCGGAACTTAGCGGAATCCAATCGGCGAATGAAGCGCCGTCTGGCTATCTGATAAGGACCGGACCAGTCTTCGGGCAGATCGCGCCAGCGCGCTCCCGAACGCCCATCCACAACAGCGCATCGAGAAAGCGCCGGCCATCGCTCCTCGGTCCGCGCTTTGCCCGACGGCCTAGCGCGCAATTTTAGTGGAATCGTTCAGGCGCCCGCTACCGCGGTCTGGACGGCCGAGGCGAACTCGGCCGGGTTTGCCAAGGCGACGAAGTGGCACGACTCGATCTCAACGTAGCGACCGTCAGACAGGGTGGCGGCAAAGGCCTCGCACTCGGACGCCAGCTTGATGGGATCGAGCGTGCATCCCAATATCGTCGCTGGGCAGCCGATGTCGGGCACCAGATGTCCCAGATCAAGTGACAGGAACGCGCGGGTGAGTGCGGCGAAGCTTTGCGGGTCGTTGGCGAGATAGCGCAGGCGGTATTGCGCAAACCTTTCGCCGTCCCCGCGCAAATCTTCGGGCCAGGCCCGCGCCAGCGAGCCGTCTGCGACCGGACGCAGACCTTCGCGCTCCACGAGATCGGCGCGCGCAGTCAGACCCCTGATCCCCGCTTCGGGCAAGGCACTACCCGTTACGGGGCTGCTGGCGGTCACCGATGCGACCCGCAACGGCGCCTTTGCGGCGACGGCCAGCGCAATGCTTCCGCCGACCGCCGTTCCTGCGAGATGCGCCCGTTCGACACCCAGGCTTTCAAGCAGAGATACGAGATCCGCGGCCATCTGGCCCAGGTCGAGCGTCTTTGCCCGTTCGGACATGCCAAAGCCGCGCTGATCGTAGCGCAATACGCGGAAGCGATGGGTCAGGAAGGGAAGTACCGCGTCCCAGCTTTCCAGAGATCCTCCAGCCTCGTGAACGAGGACGATCGTCTCGTCCCCTTCCCCGGAAAACTCGTATCGAAGAGAAACCCCGTTTGCATCGATCCAGCGGCTCACAGCGCTCCCCCGGTGATCGGCTGCACCGGCAGCAGGACATGCGAAGGATGGGCCTGATCGCGGTAGACCTTGTGCAGCACGGTCTTGCTGGAAACCACATGCGCCGGGATGTACTCGACATTGGTGGCGCCGCCGATGCCGGTTCCGAAGTCGGCGGCCGTGATCTCGACACAGACCCGATGCCCGCGCCGGAACAGGTTCGACATCGACATCAGTTCGATATGGTATTCGATGATCTCGCCCGGCGTCGCATCCTTCCGGGCCTCGCGCGTCAGCTTGTGCCATGGGCGCCAGGGTTTTGTCCGCTCGGCGTCCTCCTCGCGGTAAGAGGCCTTGAGCCAGCCGCGGCTGACCTCGCGCTCGGGCAGATTCGACGGCAGGTCACGCTCGCCTTCGCGGGCGGTGCGGACTTTCGTGTCCGGGCCCACGTCCCTGACAACGATGATCCAGTTCGTGTCGGCCTGATCGATCTCTGCGAACAGTGTCATCGCGGCGGGACCGACGACAAGAAGGTCATCGGCCAGCGGCTCGCTGAGATAGCGCAGCCTGCTGACGCTGCGGGTAAGTGTGGGCGGCATCTGGACAAAGGCGTCCGGAATCGCCGTCTCGTCGCGACTGGCGGGCGTAAAGGGTTTCGTGCGCAACCGCTCCCAACTGTCGAGATAGAAGGGCGTCCAGGCGGTTTGCGGCAACGGCCACGCGCTGGCTTGCAGCCACTTGCCGGCGCCGGCTACGTAAACCTTCACCGGATCCTCGTTCATGATCCCGGTATCGATCCCCTTCAGCCAGTAGTCGTACCAGCGAAGTATCTCGCTGTGAAAGCCGCGGAATGGCCGTTCTTGTTGTGCCGGCCCGGCGATCATCAGCTTCTTGCTGACGCCAAGGCCTTCGTACCAGTCCTGCGCGCCTTTGAAATGGGACTTGAGCGTCTGCGCATAGGCACCGGTACCCATATAAGTGGGCACGTTTATCGCGCCGAAGCTCGCCTCGGTCTTGGCGATCGCTTCGGGGGTGTCATAGGGGTCGATCAGGATGTTGAAAAAGACCGGCGCCTTTTGCCCTTTCATCGTCAGGATATTGTAGAGTTCGTGCTGGATCACATAGTCGTCGTTGGCCAGCGCCTCGGCGAGCCATGCCTCGCGCACCGCGCCAAGATCGCCGGGTTGGCCTGTTTTGCCGTGCGCCACCGATCCCGCCTCGATCGCCAGCGGGAACTTGTGAACGACACCGCCGGGGTTGCGGCCGCGGAATTCGCGGAACGCCGGGCCCGGATCATAGGGGAAGATCGCTTTCAGGCTGGGCGGACGCTGGGCGGCCGCCTGTAGCTGCGACGCGCCATAGGCGGAAATGCCGATCATGCCGACATTGCCGTCACACCATTCCTGTGCGGCGATCCATTCGATCAGGTCGTAGAAATCGTGCGCCGGGCTGCCGCCGCTTTCGGACTTGCCGCCTCCGCGGCTGGTGCCGATGACGTGAATGTAACCGCGCGCCGCAAGGAACTTGCTGTCGCCGGCCTCGGACGATCCGTTCCAGAGAGTGGACCACGAGGGTTGCGGGGGCACGGCGCGGGCATATTCAGGGCCGTTCTGTTCCTTGTTGTAAGGCGCGATGGCCAGAAGCGCCGGCAGGGGGGTCGTCGTCCGGGGCCGGCAGATGTCGACGCAGAGCCGGACGCCGTCGCGCATCGGCACTATAATGTCGCGCTCCCAGTCGGCGTCGGGATACTCGGGCGTCCTGTCATAGAAGGGCCCTGGCTCGGTCGACGACCCGTCGAGCCAAGTCGATGTGTCTTTCGCCATGTTTCATATCCTCAACACGGTGGGTGCGGCTCACCAGCCTGCGGGCCGCACAGGGTATCACGCGGAGCGTTGCGCGGCTTTCAAGCCGCCCAGCTAGTCGCGCGAAGCCAGGGCCTGACGGAAGGCCTCAAGATAGACGGTGCCGTTTTCCGTCGCACCGACCCAGGATTCGCTGACCTTGTCGAACGCCGGCTGCAATGCGGCCAGTTCTTCGGCTGACAACCGATGAACGGTAAGAGAACCGTCGGCAACGTGCTCGTCGATCAGCGCGACGTCGATATCGCGGATGATCGTACTGGCCCATTCCGAAGTGGCTCTGCCGGTGTTCGCGTCGACGACCGCTTTCAGATCGTCTGGCAGCCGATCGTAGAAGCCCGGGTTCATCACGATCACCGAGACCCCGCCGCCGAGCGGGCCGATCACGGCGTTGTCGAGGTATTCGTTCAGCGACAGTTCGTAGACAGGCGCCGGGTTGGTCATGATCCCGCCGATCGCGCCGCGCGCCAAAGCCTGATAGTATTCCGACGGACGCAGACCCAGCGCCTCTCCGCCAAGCGCCGAAATCAGGCCCGCGCGCTCGCGCGAGCCGGCGGCGACCTTGAGACCACCCAGAGTGCCAAGATTCTCGATGGGGTCCACGCTCCAGACCACCATGTTATTGAAAACCTGGTAGAAAGCGACGCGCACTTTATCTTCGTGCGGGATGATGCCGTCCGCGTAGAGCTGCCATAGGGCACCTGCAGCGGGCTCGGGATCGTCGAACGTGCCCGGGATCGCAGTCACGCCCAGAGACGCATAGCGCGCGCCGTAGACCAGCGGAATATCCCAAGCCACGTCGACGACACCTTGCGCCACCCGGTTGATGGCATCGCCCATCGGCGCAATCACGCCGCCGCAATCCAAGGTGTAGTCGATGCGCCCGCCCGACTGTTCCTTGATCGCCTCCGCCCAGTCATGCAGCATCCGGCTGCAGATCGCGTTGCTGGGGGCGACCGCCGTGGCGATCCGCATCGTCAACTCCTGCGCTTGAGCAGCACCGGCGATCAGCATGGCGCCGGCAGTAGCGAGAAGGGCAGACTTCAATCCTGACATGTTCGGTTCTCCTCTTGAAAGTCATGTCGGTCGGTGAATTCGAAAGGCTCGCGCCTCAAGCGTCACATCGTTCCGGGCAACCAGGTAACGAGGGCCGGGAAGGCGACCAGAAGCGCGATCTTGACAACGGTCGAGGCGAAGAATGGCCACGTTCCGCGATAGACCGTCCTGATCGGGATGGTTTCGTCCAAGGACGTGATGATGAACATGTTCAGGCCGAACGGCGGCGAGATCATGCCGGCTTCCATGCAGATGATTGTCATCAGGCCCCACCAGATCGGATCGTAGCCCAGCGCGATGACCACCGGCGTGAAGATCGGGATGGTCACCATCATCATGGCAAAAGAGTCCATCACCGTTCCGAGGACGAGGTAGCACAGGATCAGTGCCAACACGGTGGCGAAAGGCGAAAGCCCAATGTCCTGGATGAAACCGATGAAAGCGCCCGGAAGTCCGCTGACGCCGAAGAAGAAGGACAGCATGACGACGCCGAAAATCAGCGAGTAGATCATCGCCAGCGAGCCGGTCATCTCGCCCATGGTCGACCAGAAGGTCGCGCGGTTGATGCGTCCACGTGCCAAAGCGACAAGGAACGCTCCCGCCGCCCCGACCGCACCAGCCTCAAGCTCGGTGAAAAGACCGGTGAAAATCCCGCCCAGCACCAGCGTCAGCAGCAGGATGACCGACCAGGCACCGGCGAAGGCGCGCGCGATCGCGGCAAACCCTTGGAACTCGCTGCGCTCGGCATGGCGCGGATTGATCCATAGCCAGACCGCGACCACAGCCATGTAGAGGAATGTCGCGAGGAGGCCGGGTATGACCGCTCCGACGAAGAGCCGGCCGACCGATTGCTGTGCCAGGATCGCGTAGAGAATCAGTGCGGAGGACGGCGGGATGAGCTGCCCGAGCGTGCCACCGGCGGCGATCGCCCCCGAAGCCAGTTCGGACGAGTAATTCCGTGCCCGCATCTCGCCCAACGCGATCTTGCCGATCGACATCTGGGTTGCGATGGACGAGCCCGAAAGCGTACCAAACCCGGCGCAGGCCAGAATCGACGCATGTGCCAGCCCGCCGCGAACATGGCCGATCAAAGCATTGGACAGGTTGTAGAGGTCCTTTCCGATCCCGGCGACGCCGGCGAAAGCGCCCATCATCAGAAACAGCGGCAGAACCGAGAGCCCGTCCTTCGTGACGAAGCCTGAAATCTCCGAACCGAAAATAGACAGCGCCGGGCCCGAACCGAGCATCGCCACGGTGCCAACCAGCCCGACAGTCCCCATGCCGACGCCGATTGGAATCGACAGAAGAATCATCGCCCAGAGTGCCGCCATCAACACCAGCGCAAGCGGCAGGGCGGCGCGCGGGAGAATTGCGGTCAACGGCGTGGACGGGATGAAGCCGGCCAGGCTGGCCCAAAGCGCGATGACCGGTAGAACGCCCAGCACCAGCCAAAGGACGCTCGACCCGCGCGACTGCGCAATCTGGCGAGCGAGGGCAGCCAGCGTCACAGTCAACACAACCGCCGCAGCGATCCCGAAGGCGATAGCCATGGCAAAGAAGAACGGCGCGCGCGGCATGCCGGTCAGCATCGTGGTTTCGTTCATGCGCACCATGTCCATCGCCGTGACCCCAACACGCCACGACAGCAGCCCCATGAAGCAGACGATTGTCAGCGCCGAGATGATCGCAAGCCATGACTGCGCAGAGGTCGTGAATCGCGACGTGAGAACATCGATCGACAGGGTGCCCCCGCGCGCTAGCGCGAAAGGAAGGCAAGCCGATACGGCCACGGCCACGAGCAGCGCCGTGATTTCGTTGAGACCGTAGATCGACACGCTGAAGAACGACCGGCCGACGATATCCGCGCATGTCAAGATTGCGACCAGCAGGATCGCAACGACCGCGAGGAGGGCAAAACGCTGCGTGACGCCAAGCAGAGCCGCTGTGACACGACTCCATACGAGGGAACCCGTCGCGGCTCTACGGCCGGACTTGGCCAACGTCAGCCCCACCCCCTCGGACACGCGCTCCTCCTTCCCGCAGCATATGCGGATGAACCTCGATAGCATGGCAAAGCGGCACTGGGCAACCCTATTCTATAGTGTTTTGACTTTTTTTGAAGTTCGCTGGATGGCTTACCGTCGAACCGTAAGACGGAATGCTGCAAGCGAATGCATCCAATTATATATCTGTTTTTATTGACTATTTTTCTCGATCGAGTTGGGCGACGTTCATTCTTCCATGAGTCGCCAGACGTAATGACTTCCGATATTTTGCCCGAAGCGAGCCGGGATAGGCGTTATAAAAGTGATATTGACAACTTTATGTGTGATGATTACCCAGTCGTGACTCAGTGCCTCTTTCGCAGCTCAAAGACGCTCAACGCTGCAGACGGCGCCGACCGTGAGGAAAGGATCACTTTTGACTGGACCGCTTTCGCATATCCGTGTCCTCGACATGAGCCGCATCATGGCAGGGCCCTGGGCCGGTCAGCTTCTGTCCGATCTCGGCGCCGATGTGATCAAGATCGAACGCAAGGGCATGGGCGACGATACGCGCCGCTGGGGGCCGCCCTACCTGAAACACTCGGACGGCAGGGATACCCGAGAATCCGGCTACTACCTTTCCGTCAATCGGGGAAAGCGCTCGGTCGAACTCGATCTCTCCACACCATTTGGGCGTGAAGCGATCCTCGCGCTCGCCCGAACGAGTGATATCGTGCTCGAGAACTTCGTTGCCGGCACCCTGCCGCGCTATGGACTGGGCTACAAGGATTTGTCGGCAGTCAACGCGCGCATCATCTATGCCTCCATAACCGGCTTCGGGCAGGACGGTCCTCGGTCTTCCGACGCGGCCTACGACTTCATGATCCAGGGCATGGGCGGAATTATGAGTGTCACGGGTCGGCCTGACTCCGAACCCGGCGGCGGACCACAGAAGGTGGGCGTTCCGATCGTCGATATCATGACCGGCATGTACACGACCGTGGCGGTCCTTGCGGCGCTTGCCCATCGAGAGGCGACGGGCAAGGGCGACTACATCGACGTGGCGATGCTCGACGTTTCGGTAGCGATGCTGGCCAACCAGGCGATGAACTATCTCGTCAGCGGTAACGCCCCGGTCCGTCGTGGCAACAAGCACCCGAATATCCAGCCGCAGGACGTATATGGGGTCGCCGACGGCCACATGGTTCTGGCGGTAGGCAATGACGGACAGTTCAAGCAATTCGCTGACGCGCTGGGCGCGCCCGAGTGGTCCGACGATCCGCGATTCGCCACCAACGACGCGCGCGTGCGCAATCTGGCGGCACTGGATACGCTAATCGACGCCCAACTTTCCAGGCGCCCGTTGAGCCATTGGCTCGACGAGTTGTCGAAGCGCGGCGTCCCATGTGGTCCAATCAACACGGTGCCGATGGCATTGCATGATCCGCAGGTCGCCCACCGCGAGATGGTGCGCGACATACCCCATCCCTTGGGTGGGACAGTGCGCCATGTGGTCTGCCCCATCCGCTACCAGACGGCCACTCTCCAATTCGACGAGAGCGCGCCGCTCCTCGGCGCCGACACCGAGGCGGTTCTTGCGGAGCTCGGCCTTGAAAGCGGTGCACCCACATGAGCGCACGCATATCCCTACCTGACGACGGACCACTCACGAGCGAGCAGTCTGCCATAGTCGCCTCGGTCCTGAACGGACGTCGAGGCGAATTGGTAGGCCCTCTGCGCGCGGCCCTCCATAGCCCCGAACTGGCGGCTCGATGGTCTAAGCTCGGAGAATTCCTGCGCTATGACACCGTTCTCGGGCAAGCCTTGTCCGAGCTGTCGATCCTTCTGGTCGCACGGCGATGGAATTGTGAACTGGAATGGGCGATTCACAAGCGTGAAGCGCTTAAGGCCGGGATTTCCGACGCCATCGTGTCCGACATACGTGACGTGCGTCGACCGCGTCTGACTGACGACGTTCAATCAGCCTGCTACGAATATGTCGCCAGCATACTCAACTGGGGCAATGTCCCCGACAGCCTCCATCGGGCCGTCAGCGAGAAGCTGGGCGAGCGCGGTGCCGTCGAGCTGACGGCGCTGATCGGTTATTATTCCATGGTCGCGATAACCCTGAACGCGCATTCGATTCCCCTGCCGCGCGGCATCGAACCCGAGCTGCTCGCAGCGGGTTCCTCCGACACTCGTCAGGATTTGACCCTCTTGCCAATGCTCGGCGCTGTCTAAGGCTCCCTTCATCGCGATCCAATCATCCCTAACAGGAGATCCCCAGTGACCGACACGCAACCAGTCCGCGGTCTCTCTGCCCCCAAGACGCCCTTGCCGGCGGACTCGTGGGAATGTCATTCGCACGTATTCGGCCCTTTTGATTGCTATCCGCTTGATCCCGGCTGTGCCTACCAGCCGCCCTTTGGCCCGCTCGCACACTACCGTGCGATGCTGGATATGGCCGGTTTCGCCTATGGCGTTGCCATTCACGCGTCCGCGAACGGCTTCGACAACGACTGCGTTCGGGACGCCGCGAAGTCCGCGCCCGGGAAGATCCGGTTTGTGGGCGTGCCCTCGCCCGACACACCCGAGAGCGAAATGTCGGCTCTCGTTGCCGACGGAATGTGCGGGATCCGCATCACCGAAGTCGGGCCCAGCTATGGCGGGCCAAAGCGCGTCGGCGTCCTCGGCCTCGAAGATTTCAAGACCAGCGCGCCGGCCATGGCAGAACTTGGCCTCTACGCCAGCATCTGGGCCAAGGCCGACTACCTTGCCCAGGAACGCGCCTATCTCGAAACGGCGCCAGTGCCCGTTGTCCTGGACCACATGGGCAATTTCGATCCGGCACGCGGCGTCGGGGACGACTCCTTCAAGGCGATCCTCGGCATGCTTGGATCGGGCAATATCTGGGTGAAACTGACTGCCCAGCGGACTTCCGGCGAAGCCTGGGACGTCTGCGAGAACGTGCGTGCATTCCATGACGCCCTGCTGTTAGCGGCGCCGGACCGCTGCCTGTTCGGATCGGACTGGCCCTATATCATGATGGACAAGAACCTGCCCGATATCGGCGGGCAGATCGACCTGTTCGACGCCTGGGTCGCGGACGAGACCCTCCGGCGCAAGGTCTTCGTCGAGAACCCGCGCGCGCTGCATGGGATCGCCTGACGATGCCATGGATCGAGGTCAACGGCGTCAGCCTGCGCTACGAACTTTCCGGCGAAGGGCGCCTCTTGGTTCTGAGCAACGAAATGGTGGGAATGATCGAGAGTTGGGACGGCGTGATGGCTGCCCTGCCCGCCGGTTTCCGCGTTCTGCGCTATGACCAACGCGGTTTCGGCCTGTCCGAAAAGCGATCCGACTTCACGCTCGACGACCACGTCGCCGACCTTGCGGCGTTGCTTGACGCCGTGGTGCCGGGCGAACCCGCGATCATCGCGGGATGCGCTATCGGTGCCTCCATCGCGCTATCCCTTGCCGTCCGCCAACCCATGCGCGTCGCCGCCTTGGTGCTCGCAAGCCCAGCAATCGGCGGGATGCCGGACGCCGCGCGCGAGGCGATGCGGCAACGCATGGATGTGGTCCGAGAGAACGGTGTGCGGTCGGTGACCGACTTTATGTTCACCTTCACTTATCCCGAAGCGCTGAGCAATTGCACGGATATCGCGGAGGCTCACAAGCTTCGCTGGCTGTCCGCAGGCCGCGCAGCCTTCGTGCGCGTCAACGAGATGGTCGCAGAATACGACCTCGGCCCCGAACTCGAGCGTGTCGAGTGTCCGACGCTGGTGCTGGGATCTATCCACGACAAGATCCGGCCGGTTGAAGCCTGCCGTGCTATCGCTGACAAGATTCCCAGATCCAGTTTCGACACGATAGACGCCGCGCATTTCGCGTCGATCCAGAACGCAGTCGCCTTCGCGAAAGCAATCGTCGACTTTGTTGCTCGACGGTGACGCAACGGGTGCGGGACGGATTCGCGCAGCACTCGCCCACGCAGGATCAGGGCTTGAACACCGGCATGCGCTTCTCACGGAACGCCGCCAGCGCCTCGGCGCTGTCCTCGGACGTCGAGAGCGCGGCGGTCTGCCCCTGCTCGAAGCGGTAACCCTCGTAGATCGACTGCCCTTCGGTCACCTGAAACGACTTCTTCGCCGCGCGAACGGCCGACGGGCTCGCCTTGGCGATGTCGGCGGCAATGGCCATCGCAGTAGGCAACAGCTCGTCGGGCGTCGTGCAGGCCGAAGCCACGCCCTTCTGCAGCAGGTCGGCACCGTACATGCGCCGAGCGGTGTAGATCAGCAGCCGGGCATCCGATTCGCCGAAGTGCCGGCGGACATGGGCGACACCTCCGGCCAGACCCACGTTGACTTCGGTCATCTGAAGAAAGCCCTTGTCCGACACGACCAGGATGTCGCAGCACAGCGCGGTGACGCATCCGGCGCCGATGGCCGCGCCGTTCACCGCCGCAATGATTGGCTTTGGGCATTCGAGCAGGCAATCGAAACTGGCCCGGACACGGCGATTATGCGCGGCATAGGCGCCCGGACCCTGCGTCGGGCGCTCGGAGAGATCCGCACCGGCCGAAAAGGCCTTGCCCTCGCCGGTCAGAACGATGGCGCGCACATCCGCTCGATCACCCAGTTCATCGAACACGTGCTGAAATTCCTCGCGCATGGCATTGTTCTGCGCATTCACTGGGGGCCTGGCGATGGTGACACGGGCCACATAATCCCTGATCTCCACGCTGAGTGTCCGCAGTGTCATTGTCCTCTCCGCATCGATCGGGGGCAGCTCCCCTTGCAAATAAAGGTGTATGAACTATCTTATAGATTGATGACATTTTTCTAGCAAGCATTTCTTTGCGCAATGCGTGAAGCTTCTTGAACTGCTATCCTGTTTAAGGGATTGCAGGCGCAAACAGCGCGATACCGGAACACTCAGAAACGCCACTAGACTAGCTTATATGGACGCGTCTGACGCAATAGACCGAGGCATGCGATGAGCGATACGGACACTTTCGCCAACGATGCGCTGCGCAAGAGCGCTGTCGCGCGGTACCTGCAACTCGCCGGTCTTTTTCGCCGGAGGATCGAAAGTGGCGAATGGGCTGTCGGCAGCCAGATTCCGACAGTGGAGGTCCTGGCGAAGCAATTCGGCGTCGCGACGATGACCATTCGCCAAGCCCTCAACATCTTGGAGGAGGAACGCCTGATCGAACGGCATCGGGCAAAAGGAACCTTCGTCCTGGCGCAGCCTAAGAAAAATCTGTGGTGCAGGGTGCATACCGATTGGACGGGGCTGCTGATCGCACGGGACGGCGCCACGATTGAAATTCTGTTGGACGAGAGTGGCGTTCAGCTGCCCCCCTGGGATGGCGAGTCCGGAATCCCGGCCAGGTGTTATCGGCATTTGCGGCGACGCCATCTCAGGGCAAAGTCGCCCTTTCTGCTGGCCGATGTCTTCGTCGCCGAAGACATCGTTCCGCTGATCCCCGAAAGCGCGTATTCCACGATGACGGCAATGCGGCTGGTTGCGGATTTGCCCGGGCACAAGATTTCGGCAGCCTACCAGACCTTGACCATCGGAGCGGCCGATCTTGAAACCGCGAACTATCTGGAAATTCCTCTCGGCGACGCGGTGGCAAAGGTCCAACGCATAGCGATCGACGAGGACGGCAAGGTGATCCTGATGGCCAACGGGCTCTACCGCGGCGATTCCGTCAGGCTGGAGATGAAGCTGCGCTGATGGCAAGCGGGTGGAAAGCGCTCGACCAGCTATCCGACGTAGTCTGCAATCATGCGATTATTGCTGCCCTCCGCGCGGCCCTCGCTGAGTATCTGCCGGAGCGAAAACATACAGCGAAACGCCTGGTATGAATCGCGGCGTGACTTCCGGTCATCACACCGACACCCGTATGCTCGTTGTTCCCTTCTCCAAACAAAACTGGAAAACGCCCCTTGCCTCTTAACCCCGCGTTCTATAGGGCTTGCCGCGGTTCGGAGCGTAGCGCAGCCCGGTAGCGCACTTGACTGGGGGTCAAGGGGTCGTGGGTTCGAATCCCGCCGCTCCGACCATTGAAATTCCGTGGCGTGCGGTCCATCTTCGCGTCGCAATCCCCTCCCGGGGCATCTCCCCAGCCAGCAAGGTCATCCATGGAAATCTTCACCGCCGAGGGGTTCACCGCGCTTCTGCAGGTGCTGGCGATCGACCTTGTCCTTGCCGGCGACAATGCCATCGTCATCGGCCTCGCGGCGGCGGGTCTGCCGAAGGACCAGCGCAACAAGGCGATCGTCATCGGAATCCTGGCGGCGACCGTGCTGCGCATCGGCTTTGCGCTGATCACCACCCAGTTGCTCGCGCTCGGCCCGGGCCTGCTCGTCGCCGGCGGCCTGCTGCTGCTGTGGGTTTGCTGGAAGATGTACCGCGAAATGACGGTCACGCACGAGCAGGAACAGGATGCCGAGGAGGCCCTGCTCAACCGGGACACCGACGACGACGGCAGGATCGCCGGCGGCGCGCCGCGCAAGACGTTCGCCCAGGCTGCCTGGCAGATCGTCATTGCCGACGTCTCGATGTCGCTCGACAACGTGCTGGCGGTCGCGGGCGCGGCGCGCGAGCATCCCACCGTGCTGATCATCGGCCTTGCCATGTCGATCGCGCTGATGGGCTTTGCCGCGTCGTTCATCGCCCGGCTGCTGCACCGTCACCGCTGGATCGCCTATGTCGGTCTGGTCATCATCCTCTACGTCGCGCTGAAGATGATGTATGACGGCGCCGTCGGCATCTGGCCGGAATACAGCTTCGGAGCCCTGTTCGGCGGGGCCTGAGCGCGGCCGGCCCAGGCCGGCCTTTTAGCGCACCTGGTCGAGCAGGCGCTTGCATTCGAGGAGGTCGAACAATGCCTCCTGCAGCAAGGCTCGGTTGTCCTTCGACAGGCGCGACTGACCCGGCGCCACCGGGCCTTCGTCGTCAGCCTTGCCAAGTCCGAAGAAGCGCCGGCTCGGCCTGACCTTCGGCTCGCCGACCAGCATCTCGTCATCCAGTCCGCGCGGCGGGGCGCTGGCCGCGGCGGCAGCATGCGCCGCCTCCTGCTTGCGCGCGGCGATGGTGGCGACGGCCGCCATGTCGCCGGTGCCGACAGCCGCGATGAACTGGTTGCCGTTCTCGCGCAGCAGCTTCTGTACGCCCTTGATCGTATAGCCCTGGTCGTAGAGCAGATGGCGGATGCCCTTGATCAGGTCCACGTCCTGCGGGCGATAGTAGCGGCGGCCGCCGCCGCGCTTCATCGGCTTGATCTGGGTGAAGCGGGTCTCCCAGAAGCGCAACACGTGCTGGGGGAGATCGAGGTCCTCGGCCACCTCGCTGATGGTGCGGAACGCGTCTGGGCTCTTGTCCATGCGGATACGCCTCGTCGAATCCTGATTCGCCACGCATTCCATCGGTTCGCGCGGCGGCATTCAAGAGAGGCGGTGAACTGGGCGAGCTCGCCCCCAGCTATTTCGCGGCCTTGGACTTGGCCTGCTGATGGTTGCGCAGGATCTTGCTCTTCAGCACGTTCGACGCCTTGAACGTCATCACCTTGCGCGGCAGGATCGGGACTTCCTCGCCTGTCTTGGGATTGCGCCCGATCCGCTCGTTCTTCGAGCGGACCTGAAAGGTGGCGAAGGAGGACAGTTTGACCGTCTCGCCGCGCACGATCGCGTCGCAGATTTCGTCGAGCACCATTTCAACGAGCTGAGCGGATTCGGTTCGAGACAATCCGACCTTGCGGTAGACTGCCTCGGCGAGGTCGGCGCGCGTAAGTGTGTTTCCCCCCATACGACCTTCCTACCGACCGAAAAATCCGATTAATCAGCAATGTAGCAACGTAAAAAATCGACCGCCCCGGGTCAAGAACCCTTCATAGCCATCTACGCCAGAAGGCGCGACGTCGCCGTCGTATACAGTTTTACCAGCGTAGCAGAACAGCGCCCCACGTAAAGCCTCCGCCCATCGCCTCGATCATGACGAGGTCGCCTTTCTGGATCCGGCCGTCGGCGACAGCGACCGAAAGGGCGAGCGGAACCGAGGCCGCGGAGGTATTGCCATGTTCGCTGACGGTTGCCACGACCTTCGACGGCGCGATGCCCATCTTCTTGGCCGAGGCGTCGATGATGCGCAGATTGGCCTGGTGCGGAACGAACCAGTCGAGTTCGTCGACCGTGGCGCCGCCGGCCGAAAGGGTGGCCGTCACCACGTCCGTGATCATGCCGACCGCGTGCTTGAAAACTTCCCGGCCTTCCATGCGCAGGTGCCCGACAGTACCGGTGGTCGACGGCCCGCCGTCGACGTAGAGCTTGTCCTTGTGGGTGCCGTCGGAGCGTAGTGCCGAGGCGAGGATGCCGCGGTCGGCCGTCGTCCCGCCGGTCTCGGCCGCTTCGAGCACGATGGCGCCGGCGCCGTCGCCGAACAGCACGCAGGTGGTGCGGTCCGACCAATCCAGAATGCGCGAGAAGGTCTCCGCCCCGATCACGAGGACGCGCCTGGCCATGCCGCCGCGGATGTGCAGGTCGGCGACCGAGACGGCGTAGACGAAGCCGCTGCACACCGCCTGCAGGTCGAAAGCGAATCCGTGCCGCATGCCGAGACGCTGCTGGATTTCGACCGACGTCGCCGGAAAAGTGTGATTCGGCGTCGACGTGGCGAGGATGATGAGATCGATGTCGTCGGGGGTAAGCTTCGCGTCGGCGAGCGCGGCGCGGGCCGCGGCTTCGCCAAGCGAGGCCGTCGTCTCGTCGTCGGAGGCGATATGGCGCTGCCTGATCCCCGTGCGCTGGACGATCCACTCGTCCGACGTGTCGACCATGAGGGCGAGTTCGGCATTAGTGAGCACGCGCCGCGGCAGGGCGGAACCCACCCCCATCACTTGAGAGCGGATCATCAGTCTTGCCCTTCGTCCGTGGGTTCGGCTGCCTTTCGGCGTGACAATTCCGGCGCGCGGGCATGGAACTGGTCGAGATCGGCGCGGATCTTCTCGATGAGCCCGTTGCGCGCCATGTCGTAGCCGAGCTCGACGGCGGAGGCGAACCCCTCGTCGTCGGTGCCGCCGTGGCTCTTCACGACGATACCGTTGAGGCCCAGAAAAACGCCGCCGTTGATCTTGCGCACGTCCATCTTCTCGCGCAGCCGGTCGAAGGCTCCCTTGGCAAAGACATAGCCGATCCTGGCCATCAGGGTCCTGCTCATCGCGGCGCGAAGGTATTCGGCCAGCTGTCTGGCGGTTCCCTCCGCCGTCTTCAGGGCGATGTTCCCGGCGAATCCCTCCGTCACCACGACATCGGTGGTGCCCCTGCCGAGGTCGTCGCCCTCGACGAAGCCGCGATAGTCCATCGACTTCAGTTCGGCGGCGCGCAGCAGAGACCCGGCCTCGCGCACGTCCTCCTGGCCCTTGATCTCCTCGACGCCGATGTTGAGCAGACCGACCGTCGGCCGTTCGATGCCGAACACGGCGCGGGCCATCGCCGAACCGAGAATGGCGAAGTCGATCAGCTGATGGGCATCGGCGCCGATGGTCGCGCCGACGTCGAGGACGACGCTCTCGCCGCGCGTCGTCGGCCAGATCGCGGCGATAGCCGGCCGCTCGATCTGCGCCATCGTGCGCAGGCAGAATTTCGACATGGCCATCAGAGCGCCGGTATTGCCGGCGGAGATGCAGACATCCGCCTCACCCGCCTTCACCGCCTCGATCGCCTTCCACATGGACGACTTCCAGCGGCCGTGCCGCAGCGCCTGGCTCGGCTTGTCGTCCATGCGCACGGACACATCGCAATGCGTGAACTCGCTGATCGCCCTCAGGCGCGGATGTTTGATGAAGTGCGGCGACACCGCTTCGTCGCGGCCGTAGATCAGGAAGCGGACGTCCGGGCGGCGTTCGGCGACCCGAAGCAGGCCGGGCATAACGATATCGGGGCCATGATCGCCCCCCATCGCGTCGACTGAAATCCTGATCACGCGCGCCTTGTCTCTTTTTGACGATTCTATCCGCGGGATGCGGGACAGGCCAAGCCAGCGGCGAAAATAGCGGTTTTGCGCGCATGCACAACCTCCATTTCAGCATGCTTCCCGGCTTTTCAGACTTTCGGAACGAGACCGCGCAACCTTGCGAACGGGGAGTCCTCCCCGTCGCCGGATCCGGTCGATGGAAGCTGTGCGCCCTCCTTGCGCGGATATGGATCGATCGCGAGGGCGAACGCTTCCTCCGCCACCGCGCCGGCATCTATGGACACGCCGTCGAAGGTCTCCGGCAGATCCGGCCCGTCGGCGGAGATGACGAGTTCGCCGTCCTCGATCGTGTCCCGCGCGAGCGCCGATCCTTCCGGCACGAAGACCAGATCCACGTCTTCGTCGATCTCTGCCTCGATCGGCTCCAGCGTGACGACGCATTGCTGCACAATCGTTGCGCGGACGCGTCCCGCGACGTTTATGCCGCCGCGCTTCCAGGCCGTGAACAGAAGCTCGGCACGGAACGTCTCGACAGAAACCAGACCATGCACGCGGGCGAGTTCGGCCCGGGCTTTCGCATCGGGCTCGACGACGACCGGAAACCCTTTTTGCGGCAGACGGCGGACGTCGATCGGATAGGAAATCGGGCTTTTCGTCACCTGTACCATCGTGCCTCTCCTTTACTTGGCCGGGAGAAACCGCACCTCGCCCGACAAAAGATCGTCAAGGCGCTGGGTGGCGAGGTCGTCGGACACTGCCTGCAGATAGGCGGCAAGGCTCTCCGCCTGCGGCCATTCGGGCGTTTCGGGCCGCACATTGCGGGCGACCGCGGCCGTCAGCGCCGTCTGGTCGCGCGCGTCGAGGGCCTGATCGTAGCTCCTGGTGCGGCCGTAGAACATCCGCGACAGGGTCTTCATGCGCTTCGGGATGCCCATGTCGCCGATACCGAGTTCCCGCAGCGAATGATCGACGTCCTGGAAGAACGTGTCGGTGAGTTCCTGTCCGAGCGCATCGGCGGCCTCGCCTTCGCCCCTGATCCGGCGCAGGAAGAGGTAGATATGCAGGCCGACCATCTCGAACCGGCCGAGCGGCGTGTCGGGAACGAGCCAGTCGGAATATGGAACCGGCTGCCGTGCCGCCGCCACGATTCGGATGTAGATCGCATCCGCTATGGCGCGATTTCGCCGTCGCACCGGGTTGAATAATTGCTTGAACATGCCGGGGAACTCCCGCCGATCGCGCCACTTCGGTTGCATCGGCCCGAAAGCTGGTTTACCGAGTCTCCGGTTTCGCGCAAGTCGCGGCCGGAGCCGAGTGACATGGAGATGTCGTTGCACGCGTTGAAATTCAAGGCGAAAGCCTCCCGGGTGGGGCCGGCGATCCTCGCCGTAGCCGCCGTCGCCCTGGTCTCGGGCTGCAATGCCGCATCGACCCTGTCGGCAAGCGAGACACTGACGCAGGGCTATGTCATCGATCCACAGGCGATCGAGCTCGTGCCGCCCGGCTCGAGCCGTGAACAGGTGTTGCTGGCGCTCGGCTCGCCGTCGACGCGCGCGACATTCGACAACGAAGTCTTCTACTACATCTCGCAGAAGCGCCACCGCTCGATGGCGTGGCAGAACCCGCATATCGTCGACCAGCGCGTGCTGGCCGTCTATTTCGGACCCGACGACCGCGTCGTGAACATCGCCAATTACGGCATGCAGGACGGCAAGGTGTTCGATTTCATCTCGCGCACGACACCGACCGGCGGCAAGGACCAGAACTTCCTTGGCCAGATCCTGTCCGGCTTCGGCGGAAAGAAAGGCGCGCCGCCGAACCTGTTCGGCAATCCCGGCAGCTGATCGCGCGGACGCGGCGGGACCGCTCATCGCGCCTTCACCGAATCGAAAACCCCGCGGGATCGCTCCCGCGGGGTTTTCGTTGAAGCGACGCCTGCTCAGTGAGCGAGCACTGCGAGCAGCAGGAGCGCCACGATGTTGGTGATCTTGATCGCCGGGTTCACGGCCGGGCCGGCGGTGTCCTTGTAGGGATCGCCGACCGTATCGCCCGTGACCGACGCCTTGTGAGCCTCCGAACCCTTCAGGTGCTTGACCCCGTCCTTGTCGACGAAGCCGTCCTCGAAGGACTTCTTGGCGTTGTCCCACGCGCCGCCGCCCGAGGTCATCGAGATGGCGACGAACAGGCCGTTGACGATTACGCCGAGCAGCGAGGCGCCGAGCGCGGCGAAAGCCGAGGCCTTGGAGCCCGAGATCAGCAGCACGCCGAAATAGACGACGAGCGGCGCCAGGACCGGCAAGAGCGACGGAACGATCATTTCCTTGATCGCCGCCCTTGTCAGGATGTCGACCGCGCGCGCGTAGTTCGGCTTGGAGGTACCCTGCATGATGCCGGGGTTCTCGCGGAACTGCTTGCGCACCTCCTCGACGATCGAGCCCGCCGCGCGGCCGACGGCCGTCATGGCGATGCCGCCGAACAGGTAGGGGATCAGGCCGCCGAAAATCAGACCAGCCACGACGTAAGGGTTCGAAAGATCGAACGAGACCGTGCCGATATCCGCGAAATACGGGAACTGCGCGGCATTGGCGGCGAAATACTGCAGATCGTAGGAATAGGCCGCGAACAACACCAGCGCGCCGAGACCGGCGGAGCCGATCGCGTAGCCCTTGGTGACGGCCTTGGTCGTGTTGCCGACCGCGTCGAGCGCGTCGGTCGACTGGCGGACCTCCTTGGGCAGGCCCGACATTTCGGCGATGCCGCCGGCATTGTCGGTGACCGGGCCGAAGGCGTCGAGCGCCACGATCATGCCGGCGAGGCCGAGCATGGTCGTCACCGCGATGCCGGTGCCGAACAGACCCGCCAGCTGGTAGGTGGCGATAATGCCGCCGACGATGACGATCGCCGGCAGCGCCGTCGATTCCAGCGAGACGGCGAGACCCTGGATGACGTTGGTGCCGTGGCCGGTGACCGACGCCTGGGCAATCGAGTTGACCGGGCGCTTGTTGGTGCCGGTGTAGTATTCGGTGATCACCACGATCAGGCCGGTCACGAGGAGGCCGATCAAGCCGCAGATGAACAGGCTGGTGCCGGTCACGGACATGCCGTTGGCGACGCCGATCTCGCCCCAGCCGATGGTGAGCGACGTCGCGCCGCCGAGGCCGATGATCGAGAGCAGGCCGGTGACGATGAGGCCCTTGTAGAGGGCGCCCATGATCGAGCCGTTGGATCCTAGCTTGACGAAGAAGGTGCCGACGATCGAGGTCAGGATGCAGGCGCCGCAGATCGCGAGCGGATAGAGCATGACGGTCGACAGAGCAGCGCTGCCGGCGAAGAAGATCGCGGCGAGCACCATCGTGGCGACAACGGTCACCGCGTAGGTCTCGAACAGGTCGGCGGCCATGCCGGCGCAGTCGCCGACATTGTCGCCGACGTTATCGGCAATGGTGGCAGGGTTGCGCGGATCGTCCTCGGGAATTCCCGCTTCCACCTTGCCGACGAGGTCGCCGCCGACGTCCGCACCCTTGGTGAAGATGCCGCCGCCGAGACGGGCGAAGATGGAGATCAGCGAGGCGCCGAAGCCGAGCGCCACGAGTGAGTCGATGACCGTACGGTCGCCGGGAGCGTAGCCGAGCGGGCCGACGAGGATCCAGTAATACACGGCGACGCCGAGCAGGGCGAGGCCCGCCACCAGCATGCCGGTGATCGCGCCGGACTTGAAGGCGATGTCGAGGCCCGCTGCCAGGCTGTTGGAGGCGGCCTGCGCGGTGCGCACGTTGGCGCGGACCGAAACGTGCATGCCGATGAAGCCGGCCGCGCCCGAAAGTACCGCGCCGATGAGGAAGCCGATCGCCGCCTGCCAGGACAGCAGCCACAGCGCGAGAAGGAAGACGACCACGCCGACGACGGCGATGGTGGTGTACTGACGGGCGAGATAGGCCTGCGCACCCTCACGGATGGCGCCCGCTATTTCCTGCATGCGTGCACTTCCCTGGTCGGCCGCGAGGACCGACTGCGTTGCCCAGATGGCGTAAACGACGGAAAGCAGGCCGCAGGCAATGACGACGTAAAGCATGGTCATGCCGAATTTCCCTTGGTTTCGTCCGGAAGAACCCCTCCCCGGACATTCGATAGGACCATGTCCGACTGAGTACGGATTCCGGTTCCTCGCTGCGGGCTTATGCTGAAGCGTCAGGCGAGCGTCAAGGTTTTGTTACCGTTTTGCCCCGGTTTCGCTGCAATGCGGAAGTGGCTGGGGCCGGTTGGCGGTCGCGACGCCGGGCCCTGACGTTCGGTCGCGGTTCAACTCACCCGGGCGCGGATCTGAACGGGTCCGCCGCCTTTCTCGCGCTTCATCTCGACCGCTTTCAGGCTCGCAATCAGGTCGCTCAGCTTGCGGAAGCCGTGATTGCGAGGATCGAAGTCCGGCAGGCGCTTGTTCAGCATCTGACCGACTGGGCCAAGATAGGCCCATCCGTCCTCGTCGGACAGGTCTTCGATGGCGACGAGGATGTCGTCGACGGGGACGCGCGCCTTAGGCTTCTCAGGCTCCTTCGCGCCGCCTTTCTCCTCCTTCAGGAGCAGATCGCAATAGAAGAAGCGGTCGCAGGCTCGGACCCAGCCAACCGACGCCTTCTGCTCGCCGAAACCGTAGACGGCCGTTCCGTCCTCACGGATACGGCTCGCCAGAGTGGTGAAGTCGCTGTCGGACGACGCAATGCAAAAGCCTTCGACCTGTCCGCGATGCAGCAGATCCATCGCCTCAATGGCGAGCTTCATGTCCGTCGCGTTCTTGCCGACGGCGGCCGGAGGAACGTGGACGGGAGTGAGCGCATGCTGGTGGACAAGGGACTGCCACGAGTTCATCGATGAACTGGCAAAGTGGCCGTAGACGCGCTTGACCGTGATCGTTCCGAGTGCCGAAGCCTCGCGGACGATGATCGGCAGATAGTCGGCACGCACATTGTCGGCATCGATGAGCAATGCGAGGCGGGCGCGACGGATGGTCGACTCGTCGGTCATTATGCTTCCTTTGGCGTAAGCCTAGCACATCTACCGGAGCCACTCGCCTGGAGAGATGCGGTTGGCTCAGGCGGTGATCTGTCGCCTCCTTTGCGCAACGAGCCAGCCCAGCGCGACGAGGCAGATGAGCGACACCGGAAAGATCACCCAGTTCAGCATGTCCCAGCCATAGGCGTTGTAGGTGATGCCCGACATAAGCGACCCGAATGCGACGGTGGAGAACAATACGAAATCGTGGAAGCCCTGCGCCCTGCCCTTTTCGGAGGGCCGATAGGCATTGGCGACCATCGCAGTCGCGCCGATGAAACCGAAATTCCAGCCGAGACCGAGCAGGATCAGCGCCGTCCAGAACTGCCAGAGCGCAATGCCGCTGAGGGCAATGACCCCGCAAACGATCAGGAGAGCGAGGCCGAGCGCGACGATCTTCTCGGCGCCGTAGCGCGTGATCAGCCGGCCGGTGAAGAAGCTCGGGGCGAACATCGCCATGACGTGCCAGGAAATGCCGAGCGTCGCCTCGTCGGGCGAAAAGCCGCAGCCGACCATCGCCAGCGGCGCGCCGGTCATGACGAAACTCATCAGCGCATAGGTCGAGACGGCGCAGAGCAGCGCGACCGCGAATTGCGGCTGGCGGACGATTTCCAGCAGAGGGCGGGCATCGTCCGCGACAGGCTGGGCGTTGGCCCGAGCGTGGGCGTGAGAACGAAGGAAGGAGAGGATCACCGCTCCGACGGCCGCAAGGCCGACGATTGCGGCAAAGGAGCCGGCGAACATCACCGGCGCGAAGAGTTCGCGGGTAAAGATGACGATCTGCGGTCCGAGGATCGCCGTGACCACGCCGCCGGCCAGCACGAAGGAGATCGCGCGCGCCTTGAAGGCGGCCGGCGCATCGTCGGCAGCGGCGAAGCGCAGTTGCTGCACGAAGGCCCCGCCGAGGCCGACGATCAAGAGGCCGGCCACGAATATCCAGAAATTGCCGCCGAAGATCGCTGCGGTTCCGATCACGCCGCCGAGCGCCGTGACGATTGTGCCGAACATGAAGCCGCTGCGCGCGCCGACCTTGCGCAGCACGGCGGCCGCCGGCAGGGCGCCGAGTGCCACACCGATATTATAGCCCGTCACCGGCGCGCTCGCCAGCGACTTGTCGGCATCGAGGAGATAGTGACCGGCGAGCGCGCCCATCGAGATGGCGATCGGCGCCGCGGACCCGACGATCGCCATGGCGGACGCGTAGATCAGCGCCGTGCGCCGAGCTTCGCGTTCCGATCCGCTCAATCCTTCGACAATGGCCACCTAGGCGTCCTTCCCCCTGCCCTCGCCGCGAACCCGACGCGCGACGCGGTCGAGTACGGCATTTACCAGCTTCGGCTCGTCCTCGGAGTAGAAGGCCTTGGCGATGTCGACATATTCCGAGACGATGACGGCCACCGGCACGTCCTCGCGCTTCATCAGTTCATAGACGCCGGCGCGGAGAATCGCCCGGAGTGTCGAATCGAGGCGCGACAGGGGCCAATCCTCGGTCAGCGACTGGCGGATGACCGGATCGACGGTCTTCTGGTTCTCGACGACGCCGGCCAGGATGGCGCGGAACCACTGCGCGTCCGCCTCGCGATAGACCTGGCCGTCGATCTCCTTGCCGAGACGAAAGGCCTCGTATTCCGACGCGATCTCGAGCAGTCCGGTGCCGGCGACGTCCATCTGGTAGAGCGCCTGGACGGCTGCGAGGCGCGCGGCGCCCCGCTTGTTGGCCGCCCGGGGCGCAGATTGCGGTTTGGCGTCGGCGCTCATCGTCAGGCTCCGAGCCGCTCGCGGATGGCGATCATGGTCAGCGCGGCGCGGGCGGCAAATCCGCCCTTGTCGCCGTCGCTCTTTCGCGCGCGCGCCCAGGCCTGCTCCTCATTCTCGGTGGTGAGGATGCCGTTGCCGATCGCAAGCGACTCGTCGACCGCCAGATCCATCAGCGCGCGGCTCGATTCGTTGGCGACGATGTCGAAATGGTAGGTGTCGCCGCGGATGACGGTGCCGAGCGCGACGTAGCCGTCATAATCGGTGCCGCCCTCTTCGGCGGCGTCGAGCGCCATCGAGATGACGGCCGGGATCTCCAGCGCGCCGGGAACCGTGATCACGTCGAAGGTCGCGCCGGCCTCCTTCAGCGCGGAGGTGGCGCCGTCCAACAGTGCATCCGCGAGCGCGTCGTGAAAGCGCGCCTCGATGACGAGAATATGGGCGCGCTCGGGTGTGGCGAACGCCTTGCCGTGGTCTGATGTGCCAGCCATAAGGAACTCCGGATTGGCGGCTGACTTAGGCCGAACCGGAAATGTCCGCAAGCGCGACTTAGCGCGCTGCGGCAGAACGCGCCTTTCAGCGCTTCAAGAACCGCTCGTGCTGGCGAACGGCAATGTATGCGCCAATCGCAATGATTGCCGGCAATCCGAGCGACGTGAACCAGAACATCGGATCGTTGTAGCTCGTGGCTTCAACCCTTTGAGAATTCTTCTCGCCCCTAAATGTAGTGATTGCGATGGAAAGCCAACCTGCTCCCGTCAGCGCGAGCCAGACAGCGTCCGCCGGGACGCTGAAGGAGACGAGGCCTTAGAAATATCCTGCCAAGGGAGTGGCAACGCCTACCGTGAAACACGCCGTAGACGGGCGATCCAGCGAATTGGCCAGAAGCTTCGTCCGCTCGTTGTCTATCAGACTCACAGCCCCTCCGCCGCTGCCTCCGCGAGCCGCGCCGCGTAGCGGGCCATCGTATCGATCTCGAGGTTCACCAAATCGCCAACCCTGCGTTCGCCCCATGTGGTGACCGTGAGCGAGTGGTGGATCAGGAGCACGTCGAACTCGTCGCGGCGCACCTGATTGACGGTCAGCGACGTCCCGTCGAGACAGACCGATCCCTTCGGGGCGATGAATTTGGCCAGATGCGCCGGCGCGCGCAGGCGGAAACGCACCGCCTCGCCCTCCTCCTCGCGGGCGACGATCTCGGCCATGCCATCGACATGGCCCGAGACGATGTGGCCACCCAGCTCGTCGCCGATCTTCAGCGCCCGCTCGAGGTTGAGCCGTGTCCCTTCGACCCATGCGTCGGCGGTGGTCAGCCGCAGCGCCTCCTCCCAGGCCTCGACCTCGAACCAGCGGGCGTTCGAGCCAGTTTCCGGCAAGGCGACTACGGTCAGGCACGGGCCGGAACAGGCGATCGACGCGCCGATCTCGATCGAGGCCGGATCGTAGGCGGTTTCGATGCGGAAGCGCTTTCCCTTCGGCAGCGGCTCCACCCTGGCGACGCGGCCGACATCGGTAACAATGCCCGTGAACATCAGTCCCTCACCCATTCCCAATACTGGTCGAGGCCGTAGCGCGCCTCGCGCACCAGTCGAAAGCCGGCCGGAACCGTCTCGGGCGTGATCGGCGCGCGGATGCCGTCCTCTCCGATGGCGTTGGGCCCGCGGAACAGGACGATGCGGTCGACGACATCATCCTCCAGGAACATCCGCGCGGTCGCTGCGCCGCCCTCGACCAGCACCGTCGAGAAGCCGCGGCCGGCGAGGTCTTCCAGCAGTTCCGGCAGCGCGATGCGGCCCTGATGCGTCTCGGTCGGCAGGAAGCGCACGCCCAGCATCTCGAGCGAAGAGCGCCTGACCGGGCTCGCCTCCGGACCGACGGCGAGATAGAGCGGCAGCGAACGCGCGGACAGAGCGAGCTTCGACATCATCGGCAGCTTTGCCTCGCGGTCGAGCACCACGCGCACCGGCGAGCGGTCCTCCAAGCCCGGCAACCGGCAGGTGAGTTCGGGATCGTCGGCCTCGACGGTGCCGATGCCCACCAGGATCACATCGGACTCCGCGCGCATCACATGCACCTGCGCGCGCGAAATGCCGCCGGTGATCTGCACTTGACCAGCACCCTGCCGGCCGATCATTCCGTCGGAGGAGAGCGCAAGCTTCAGAGTTACTTCCGGCCGTTTCTTCGATGACCGCATCAGATACCCGGCCATCAGATCGGCAGCCTTGTCGGCGAGCACGCCCTCGATCACCTCGATGCCCGCCGCCCGCAGGATGGCATAGCCGCGCCCCGACACCCGATCGTCCGGATCGGCGGCGGCGCCGACGACGCGCGCGACGCCCGCCGCGACCAGCGCCTCGGCGCAGGGCGGCGTGCGGCCATGGTGGGCACAGGGCTCGAGCGTCACATAGGCGGTCGCCCCGCGCGCGGCTTCGCCGGCTTCGGCCAAGGCCTGCGTCTCCGCATGCGGCCGGCCGCCGAGCGCGGTAACGCCACGCCCGATGATCAGGCCGTCCTTGACGATCAGCGTGCCGACGGAGGGATTGGTCGAGGTGAGACCCAGATGGCGCCGCGACAGGCGGATGGCCGCCGCCATGAAGCGGAGGTCCGCATCGGTCGCCGTCCCGGCCTCGGCCGGCAGAGCCTTTTTCCTACGCCGCGCTTTCGTCACCCTTCAACTCGCCCAGCAGTTCGTGGAAGTCCCTGGCCTCGCGGAAGTTGCGGTAGACCGAGGCGAAGCGCACATAGGCGACGTCGTCGAGCGACTTCAGCGCTTCCATCACCAGCCTGCCGATCTCCTCGGACGGGATTTCCGTCTCGCCCGAGCTTTCGAGCTGCCGAACGATGCCGCTTACCGCGCGGTCGACGCGCTCTGGATCGACATTGCGCTTGCGCAGCGCGATATCGATCGAGCGCTGCAGCTTGTCGCGGTCGAAGGGCACTTTCCGGCCGGTCTTCTTGACGACGACGAGATCGCGCAATTGCACCCGCTCGAAGGTGGTGAAGCGGCCGCCGCAGTCCGGGCAGACGCGGCGGCGGCGGATCGCGGCCCCCTCCTCGGCGGGACGGGAGTCCTTCACCTGCGTGTCCATCGACTGGCAATAGGGGCAGCGCATTCAGATCCTCGGAAAAGGAACGAGTCGTGCGCGACCCTTAGCCGATTTTCGCGTCAGTCCATATAGGGATACATCGGGAAGCGGTCGGTCAGCGCGATGACCTTCTGCTTGACCGACGCCTCGACCGCGGCGTTGCCCTCGTCCGAATTCGCTACCTTCAGCCCATCGAGCACCTCGGTGATCAGCGCGCCGATCTCGCGGAACTCAGCCGCGCCGAAGCCGCGCGTCGTGCCGGCCGGGGTGCCGAGACGCACGCCCGAGGTGACGAAGGGCTTTTCCGGATCGAAGGGGATGCCGTTCTTGTTGCAGGTGATATTGGCGCGGCCTAGAGCGGCTTCCGCCCGCTTGCCGGTGGCGTTCTTCGGCCGCAGGTCGACCAGCATCAGGTGGTTGTCGGTGCCGCCCGAGACGATGTCGAGCCCGCTGTCCTTCAGGCTTGCCGCCAGCGCCTTGGCGTTGGCGACAATGTTCGCCGCATAGGTCTGGAATTCGGGCTGCAGCGCCTCGCCGAGCGCCACCGCCTTTGCGGCGATGACATGCATCAGCGGGCCTCCCTGCAGGCCCGGGAACACGGCCGAGTTCATCTTCTTGGCGATGTCCTCGTCATTCGACAGGATCATGCCGCCGCGCGGGCCGCGCAGCGATTTGTGGGTGGTCGTCGTCACGACATGGGCGTGCGGAATCGGCGACGGGTGCTGCCCGCCGGCGACGAGGCCCGCGATATGCGCCATGTCGACCATCAGCCAGGCGCCGACCTCGTCGGCGATCTCGCGGAAGCGCTTCCAGTCCCAGATGCGCGAATAGGCCGTGCCGCCGGCGATGATCAGCTTCGGCTTCGACTTGCGGGCAATCTCGGCCACCTCGTCCATGTCGATCAGGTGGTCGTCGCGGCGCACGCCGTAGGAGACGACGTTGAACCACTTGCCCGACATGTTGACCGGCGAGCCATGGGTCAGGTGTCCGCCCGAGTTGAGATCGAGACCCATGAACGTATCGCCGGGCTGCAGCAGCGCCAGGAACACCGCCTGGTTCATCTGGCTGCCGGAGTTCGGCTGGACGTTGGCGAACTTAGCGCCGAACAGCTTCTTGGCGCGCTCGATCGCCAGTTCCTCGGCGATGTCGACGAACTGGCAGCCGCCATAGTAACGCTTGCCCGGATAGCCCTCCGCATACTTGTTCGTCATCACCGAGCCCTGCGCCTCGAGAACGGCGCGGCTGACGATGTTTTCCGAGGCGATCAGTTCGATCTCGTGGCGCTGACGACCGAGCTCGTTGCGAATCGCGCCGAAGATCTCCGGATCGCGCTCCTCGAGCGGCTGGGAAAAGAACGCGGTCGTAGCGGTCGCCATGTAGAACATCCCTTGGTGCCTTGGTGAGACAGGCCGCGGCGTTAACACGTTTCGCTCGGCGCTGCCACCTCGCGGCGGCATCCCGACGCATCGTTTGCGACATGGCTATCGGCCGGCGTCGCCGACGAGAAGGAAGGGCGCCCAATAGGCAGGGTGCGCCGTCTCCGGCGAATAGGATTCTGCGAGCATTCTCCGCATCGTCAGGGCCACGGCCTCCCCTCTTGTCGGCGGCGGCCGCTCCGACAGCAGGGCGAACATGGTCGTGGTGAAGCGAGTGGCCGCCCGCGAATAGACCGGCCAGGACGAGACCAGCAGGCTCCGGGCGCCGGCATAGAAGAACGAGCGCGCCAGCCCGGCCAGCGCCTCGGCATCCGACCTCGAACCGGCCGCCGTGTTGCACGCCGACAGGATCACCCAGTCGGCCCCGACATCGAGCGCCGCAATTTCCTGCGCGGTGAGCACGCCGTCGTCAGCTTCGCTGGCGGTCGCGGGCGGGGTCAGCAACAGCCCGGGCTCCGTCTGGCCGAGTTCACCACCGACCAGGCCGTGCGTGGCGAAATGCAGGATGTCGTAGGCCTTGAGTCCACCCGCCGCGGCGAGCGACTTGATCCGGGATTCCGTCGCCTCCCCGCCCAGCAGGAGGTCGGACGGTCCGGGCAGCGATCTCGACGTCGCCTCCACCTCGCAACGGCTGTCCGCCAGCCGAGGCTGCCGGCGCAGGGCATCGACATCGGCCAGGATCCCCGCCTCTGCGCCCGCAGGGGCTGCGGCAGTGACGCCCGTGATCGGGGTCCCGCGCGAGAGGGCAACCGTCTCCGGCGCATGGCAGTCGAGGGGTGGAGCGTCCCGCTCGGCGGCGGTCGTCCCGATGACGGGATCGGCGATGCCGAGATAGCGCGGCCCTGTCCCGTCCGCCTCCTTGCGGGAACGCCGCGCGGCGTCGAACGCGGCGACGCTCGGCACGACGGTGATCGACGGATGCGCCTGGAACAGCCAGTCGGCTGGGCGATAGGTCTCGGCCCGGTCCCTGTCGGGGCGGTCCCAACCCGCCGGCGGCGGCCGGGTGACAAGCAGGTGCCAGGGAAAGCCGAGCAGTTCGGGCGATGGGGCGATGATCAGCCTCTTGCCGGCCATCAGTTCAGGAAGATCGCCGGGGAAGAGCAGGGAATAGGCCCTGTGCGCTGCCTCGAGATCGAACTCATCCGCATCATCCGACCGGCCGAAAGCGACCACGCCCCTCGCCGTGTCGGAGACGAAGCCCGACGACGCTCCCATCGTGCGGGCGCAGGAAGGGTTGAGGCGGCGGGAGGCCTGGCACAGCAGCATCGCCGCGATGCGCGGGAGCTCCGCCGCCTCGTCCGGATTGCGGCCCCAGGAATAGACTCCGCCGGCCTTGCCGTAGGCGAATGTGACAAGGCTGTTTTGCATGATCACCGGGAGAACCAGGACCTCGTCGTCGGCCAGCATGCCGATAACCCGGTCGGCCGGGACGGGCGGCCCCCCGGCGAGCTCGAGATATTGCGGAAAGTCGGCCAGGAGCCGCGCGTCGATCTCGGAAAGGCGGGCCTGCAGGGCATCCAGCCGGGAACGGAGGTCGCCGAGCGCGGCGCGCCGCGCGTCCGCATCGGACATCGCGCCGGCGGTGCGCACGAAGGCAGCGTCGACCTCGCGAAGACTGGCCAATACTTGATCCTTCTCGCGGACGAGGTTCGTCAGATCCGTGCCGCCGGCGCCAGCCCGCGCGGCGGCGGCCACGGCCACGGCGCCGGTGTCGGTGGCGGCATGTCGCTGGAGATTGAGAAAGGCGCTGCGGCGCGCCGCGACGGCATTGGCGATCAAACCCTCCGGGTCTGCCGCCACCATCGCCTCCGAGGCGGCGATCTCGACGATCGTGAGCAGTTCCCAGTCGTCCTTGTCGGCCTTACCCCTGTTGATGTCAGCCGAAAGGATGGCAGCCGCCTGTCGGGCGGCGCCCACTGCGTCGTTCAATTTGCCCTGCAGGAGCGTGGCCTGGGCGAGTGCCTCGTGCCAATCGGCGACCTCGAATTTCGTCGCGGGAAGCGATTGGCCGGCGATCACGACGGCTTCGCGCGCCAATCTCTCCGCCTCGGCGAACTCCCTTCGGTCGAAAGCGATCTGCGACTGGTTCTGAAGAGCATAGGCGCGCAGCGGGTGATTGTCCGGAACGTTCCCGTTCAAGGCGTCCAGCGTCTTGCCGAACGTCGCTGACGCCGCGTCCAGGCGTCCGGTCTCATAATACAGGCGGCCGAGATTGAGCAGTGCCGTTGCCCGGGCGATGACGATCGGTTCGGCCATCTGCTCCCAGGCGGCAATCGACCGCAGCAGCAATTGTTCCGCCTCCGCGAAGCGTCCCTGTCCCATCATCTGGACCGCGAGATTGGCCGGCATCGCGGCCGCGAGGGCACTATTCGCGACGGTCAGTTTGTCCGCCCGGCGATAGACCGCGTCGGCCTCGTCGAACCGTCGCTGAGCGGTCAGGATATGACCCAGATTGTTGAGCGAGACCGCCAGCGTCGAGGAGCCGTCGAGCCGCTCGCCGATCTCGATGGCTTCCCGGGTAGCCTTTTCGGCCTCATCCAAGCGGCCATCGTCCGAAAGGACATTTGCCATTCGATTGAGCACCTCGGCGAGGGGTCCGGGACTGCCGTCCCGACCACGGGCGAGGTCCAGCGCCCTGAGCAAGGTCCGCTCGGCCTGCGCCAGCCGTCCGGTCTGCTGGTAGATCATTGCGAGTGTATTCAGACCCGGAATGATGGCCGGGTCGTCTGCGCCGAGGGTCGCCTCGGCCCGCGCAAGCATTTCTGTTGCGCGTCGCTCGGCCGCCTCGAACTCGCCCCGGTTGATCATCAGGAGGATCCGGTCGTTCGCCTGCGCGAAGGCGCTGAACCCGCTGGACGGTCGCGGCAAGGTTTCGGCGGCTTGCGGGGCGTTGCCGCGCGACGGCGGGCGGGCAGGCTCTTCCCCCAGGGCCGGCGGCGCCAACAGGGCCGTGACGATGGCTGCAGCAATGATTGCCAGACAAGGCGTCAGACGCCGCGGGGCGTCGGCTGCACGTTCCGCCCTGCTCCAGAACCGCATCGGCATGCGCCCGGCCCATCCCAAATGCCGCCGATTGCCGTTCAAAATAATGGCGCCACTAAGTCCGTATCGCCCCGCGCCAATTGCAAAAAGGGCGGGCCCGACGGACCCGCCCTGTCGAGAAGCAGGTTCGAACGTCTCAGAGCGCTGTCGACAGCTGCAGTTCGTCCACGCCGTCGCGGGCATAGATGTCGTCGCGGAAGTGCACGATGCCGTCGCCGGTCGACCAGGCCGTGATGTAGGTGAAGTAGACCGGAACCGGATTGGCGAGCGCCACCGGCGTGTTCTGGCCGGAGCGGATGGTTTCCTCGAACCGCTGGCGGTTCCAGCCGTCGGTGTCGCGCAGCAGCCAGGTGACGAGGTCGCGCACGTTCTGCACGCGCACGCAACCCGACGAATCGAACCTCATCAGCTTGGAGAACAGGCTCTGCTGCGGCGTGTCGTGCATGTAGACGGCATGCGGATTGGGGAAATTGATCTTCACCGAGGCCATGGCGTTGATCTTGCCCGGGTCCTGCCGGAAGCGGTATTTCACCGCCTCTTCCGTCGTCCAGTCGACGGAGGCGGGATCGACCTCGGTGCCGTCCGGCGCGATCAGCCGGATCGCATTGTCGGTCAGATAGGTCGGGTTCTTCCGCATATGCGGAATGATGTCCTTGATGACGATCGATTCCGGCGCGTTCCAGTACGGATTGACGATCACCTCGTTGATCTTCGAATTGAGGATCGGCGTCTGGCGGTCGATCTTGCCGACGATGGCCGTGTGTCGCTGGACGACGCGGTTGCCCTCGACCGCCTCGATCTGGGCGGCCGGTATGTTGACCATCACATAACGGTCGCCGAGGAAGCCGGACATCGAGCGCAGGCGCACGAGATTGGTTTCGAGCTGGCCGAGCCGCACATCGGCGGTGACGTTCAATGCGGCGAAGGTGTATTTGCCGGTGACGCCGTCGGCCGGCAGACCGTGCCTGGCCTGGAAGCGCTTGACCGCCGCGTCGACATAGGAATCGAAGGACTGCGACATGCCGGCCGAGGTCGGCAGATCGCCGCTGATCATCAGGCGGCGGCGCAGTGCGTCGACATCCGGATCGACGACGCCGAGCTGCAGCTTCTTGGTGGCGGGCACCTGCGGCCAGCCGCCCTGCGCGACGATGTTCGAATACTGGCCGATCGCTTGCTCGACATAGCTGATCGTCTCGGGGCTGAAGATCGGCAGATGCGACGAAACCTTCGCCGCCTTGGAGCTCGCGCGGGCATCGAACTGGTCGTCCCAGGAGCCGCGGCGGTTGGCGTTGAGGATCTCCTGGATGACGTCCTGGGCACTGGCGGTCACGGTCGTCGCAGCCAGCGCGCCCGCGCTGAGGAGAAAGGTCCGGCGGCTCGTCTTCATCTTCATTCCAGCTATCCCGTCTGTCCGTGCGGCTCGGCGTCAAACTAGGTCGGCGCGGTTAACATATCGCCAACCATAATCGCCTGCCCGGTTCGGCCGCATCGCGGCGACCGGCGACTTGCACGGAAACCCTCTTCAGGCTCTGCGATTTCACGGAAATATGGCGCCAAGGTGGCCCGGGAAACTCACGATGGCGTTATCCTACCGAGCCGCCGACGAACAAAAGCCGGCGCGAGAGGCACCGGCCTTTGTTGGGACTACGGAAGCTGTGGAGTGATCGCGCTCACATCCGATACGCGATCGTATCGTTCCAGAACCTGTCCAGCCGCTGCAGGGCGCGGTTCATCTGCTTAAATTCTTCCGTGTTGATGCCGCCGACCTGTTCGATCGAGCCGATGTGGCGCTCGTAGAGCTTGCCGACGACCTCGGCGATGGCCGCGCCCTTCGGCGTCAGGCTGACGCGGACCGAGCGGCGGTCGATGCGCGAGCGCTGGTGGTTGATGAAGCCGAGGTCGACGAGCTTCTTCAGATTGTAGGAGACGTTCGAGCCGAGGTAGTAGCCGCGCGAGCGCAGCTCGCCGGCGGTCAGCTCGGCATTGCCGATGTTGAAGAGCAGCAGCGCCTGGATGGCGTTGATGTCGGAGCGGCCGTTGCGGTCGAACTCGTCCTTGATCACGTCGAGCAGGCGGCGGTGCAGCCGTTCGACGAGCTGAAGGGATTCCATGTAGAGGGTGCGGATGGCATCCTTGCGGTCGTCCTGGACCGGGGCCGCCTTCTGCGTGGGTCGCGGGTTGATCATGGGTCTTGCCTCTCGTTGTGACGCCCGGTGACTTCTTTGTGTCTCACCTTGGCCTCACCCTATCGCTGACCCATAAAATTCGACTTAAACCTCAGCCTTAACCAGTGCTTACGAGGCGCCTTTCAAAACGAAGACTAATTTGTGGTAAACGAATTGGTTAAGATGTCCGATTATGAAAAATTTAATCGACGCGGCGGACGGGTATCTCAGGCTGCTGGCCGGCGCTGCTGAAAATGCAACACGACCCTGAACGTCACATAGATCGCGGCGACCAGGAGGTGGGAGGCGACGACCGAATATTTCGCGCCGAAGAGCTGCGGGAAGCCGGCATACATGATGATTTCCGCGCCGGCGCACAGAACCCAGATGACCGGGCCCCATGAGGTGACCATCCACAGGCCGATGCCGGCGAAGGGATAAAGTGCCGCCAGCACCGCGGCGGCGATCTGCCAGTGGACCGGCATCAGGTCGAAGCGCCACAGGCTGCCGTCGTAAAAGCCGATCAGCCGTACCCAGTAGAGCGTCCCGAACATCAGGCAATAGGCCGCGATGATGCGGTGGAACCACCAGAAGGCCTGCTGGACCGCACTGGGCCGCAGAACCGCGGGACTCTCGCGATAGGGCATCAGACTTCGAGTTCTCCGCCGGGAAGCGGATCAAAATAGGCATCGATCGCCGCCGCGTCTATCTCCGCCAGCGTCGCGGGCTGCCACCTCGGTGTATCGCCCTTGTCGACGATCGCGGCGCGGATGCCTTCGTAGAAGTCGTGGCCCTGAAGCATGCGGTTCAGGATGCGGAACTCCATCTTCATGCACTCCTCCATTGTCAGCGCCTCGCCATAGGTGATCTGGCGGAAGGCGACGTGCAGGCTGGTAGGCGAGCGCTTGGCGAGGGTATCGAGCGTGGCGGCCGCGAATTCGTCGTAGCCGGCAACCCGGGTGAGGCTGGAGATCACGTCGTTCATCGAACCCATCGAGAAGTGGAGCGCGATCGAGATCGCGTCCGCCTCGTTCAGCTGGCGCTCCGGCGTGATGCACAGATCCCGCAGCGCGCCGTCCGGATCGCCGGTCTCGACGATCGCCGCCTCGACCGCGGCCAGGTCTTCCGACTTCACCGCATGGGTGGCCAGGCCGGCATGGAGCGAGTCGCCGGGCCCGATACGGTTGCCCGTCAGGCCGAGATAGAGACCGTAGGCGCCCTTGACCCGCGACAGGAGATAGCTGCCGCCGACGTCGGGAAAGAAGCCGATGCCGACCTCCGGCATGGCGAACTGCGCCCTTTCGCCCATGACGCGGTGGGAGCCGTGGAACGAGACCCCGACCCCGCCGCCCATGACGATGCCGTCGATCAGCGACACATAAGGCTTGCCGAAATTCCGGATCGCCGCGTTGAGTCGGTATTCGTCGGCGAAGAACTGCACCGGCGGCTTTCCCGCCCGGCCCGCCTGATAGATGTCCAGGATGTCTCCGCCGGCGGAAAACGCCCTCCCCTCGGCCTTGACGATCACGGCCTTCACTTCCGGATCGGCTTCCCATTCCGGCAGCTTGGCTGCCAGCGCCAGCACCATGGCATGCGTGACGGCGTTGAGGGCTTTCGGGCGATTGAGCGTGACGATCGCCGCGTGGCCGCGCCGTTCGAAGCGGATCTCGTCGTCGGACTTCGCATCCATCCGTCTCTCCTTCCGGTGGCGGCTCGCCGGTGCCCGCACCGGCTCGCCATTCTTCCGCCGCTCGGCGTCTTCAATGCGTGGACGTAACGGTCTAGGATTGCGATCCGAAGCGCGTCAATGGCGTGCGGAGAGTATCCGCTTTGCAGGGGACATCTTTGATCCGCAAACTGCTTCTGGCTGCGATCCTTGCATGCCTTTCCCCCACGCCGGCCTTCGTCGCGGACGTGAACCTTTATAGTTCGAAGGCGATCGTAACGGGTACCGGCGAGGAGAACCGGCTGCCCGGCTTGCGCGAATGCCTGGCGAAGGTCCTGGTGCGCGTGTCAGGCGATCAGCGACTGCTGCACAACGCCGCGATCGATGCGATCGTCGAGAACGCCGCCGGCCACGTCGCCACCTATCGCTACCGCGACAGGCTGGAGGGAGTGCCGATCCACGACGAGCAGGGCAGCTATGCCCGCCCGCACGATCTCACCTGCATCTTCGATCCCGCGCATGTCGACGACCTGCTGGCCCAGCTCGGATCGAAGCCCTGGCCGCTGCCGCGGCCACGGATCGCCGTCTTCCTGCATGTCGCACAAGGACAGAAGTCGTTCGTGCTGACCGAAGGTGACGGCGAAAGAACGCACATGCGCGAATCGCTGGAACTCGCGGCGGAGCCGCTGGCGCTCGCGGTTCGCCTGCCGACCGCGAAGATGCAGTCCGAGATGACCGGAGAACTGCCCTCCCCCGATGAGTTCGACGTTCTTCGGGAAACGGCCGGCGGCGACGTTCCGCTGGCGATCACGCTCCAGTGGAGCGACCAGGCACTGGGCTGGATCGCCAATTTCCGCATGATGAACGAGAAGGGCATTCAGGACTGGTCGGCGACGGGGATCAGCTTCGACGAGGCATTCCGTATCGCCCTGCGGGGGGCCGCCCAGGTGCTGTCCGGCAACGGGGCGCCATGACCGGCGTTTGATGCGCCAAGCGCCCGCGTGCTAAGGACGCGGCACGAGAAAGGGCCGCAGATGAACACGCACACCAGAAAAGTCTCCCCCGCCGTCCGCAGCGTCGACGAGATCACCGGCTCGCGGCGGATGCGGCGCATGCGCAAGGCCGACTGGTCTCGCCGGCTGGTCCAGGAGAACCGGCTCTCGGTGGACGACCTGATCTGGCCGATCTTCATCATCGACGGCCACAACCGCCGCGAGGAGATCGCAGCGATGCCGGGCGTCTTCCGCATGACGGTTGACCTCGCGGTGAAGGAAGCCGAGGGCGCGGCCAGACTCGGCATCCCGGCGATCGCCACCTTCCCCAATGTCGAGATGTCGCTGCGCGACCAGACCGGGTCGCATATCCTCGACGCCGACAACGTGATCAATCGCGCAACGCGCGCCATCAAGGCGGCGGTGCCCCAGATCGGCATCATCACCGACGTGGCACTCGACCCGTTCACCAGCCACGGCCATGACGGCATCCTGCGCGACGGCATCATCGTCAATGACGAGACGGTGGCGCAGCTCGCCGCCGCGGCGGTCGGCCAGGCTGCGGCGGGCGCCGACATTATCGCGCCCTCCGACATGATGGACGGGCGCATCGGCGCGATCCGCGACGCGCTCGACGCCAATGGCTTCCAGGACGTCGCGATCATGTCCTACGCGACGAAGTTCGCCTCTGCCTTCTACGGCCCCTACCGCGAAGCGGTCGGCACCGCCGGCCTGCTCAAGGGCGACAAGAAGACCTACTACATCGACCACGCCAATTCGGACGAGGCGGTGCGCGAAGCCGAGCAGGATGTCGTCGAGGGCGCCGACATGCTGATGGTGAAGCCCGGCCTGCCCTATCTCGACATCATCCGGCGGCTGAAGGACGAATTCCGCATGCCGACCTTCGCCTACCAGGTGTCGGGCGAGTATTCGATGATCCGCGCGGCCGCGGCAAACGGCTGGATCGACGGCGAGCGCGCCATGCTGGAATCGCTTCTCGCCTTCAAGCGCGCCGGCTGCGACGGTATCCTCACCTATTTCGCGCCGCAAGTGGCGGCTCTGCTGAGGGGGTGAGGCGAAATTCACGCAGATTATCCCGGTTCTATACTGGCATTGAATAAATTCACTCGATCGATTGATTTACTTTTGAAGCTGACCTAGATTTTTATTCTGTCTTGATTATCTAGGCGTCTCATGAAAAAGCCGGGGTTCCTGGCCACGATCGGCCGCGTCATTCGGATAACGGGCCTCTCACCTTTGGGAGGAGCTGCCTCGTCGTCCAGTCTTTCCTTCTCCATGCAGATTCAGACCGAGTCCAACTGGTGTTGGGCCGCCGTTAGCGCGAGCGTTTCGAGCTATTTCGATTCCGGGTCGACATGGTCGCAGTGTCTGGTGGCAGATTCCGCGTGGGGTCGTATCGATTGTTGCGGCAGTGGCAGCAGCGGCCCCTGCAACCAACCGTGGTTTCTCGATCGGGCGCTGTCGATCGTGAATTGCTTCGACAGGATGAGTGGGTCGCTCGAACCCTTCGCGGTCGTGCAGTCGGAGATTTCGGCCCAGCGTCCACTATGCACGAGAATCGGCTGGAAGGACGGAGGAGGTCATTTCATGGCCATCGCCGGATGGCAGATCGCAGCGGACGGGACCGAATACTACGCGATACACGATCCGATATGGGGCGTGCAGATCGTCTCGCGCACCAAATACGAGACCGCGTATCGCAGCAGCGGGCGGTGGACGCACAGCTACTTCGTCACCAGCCCCGGAGCGCTTGGCGGAACCGGTGTGGCGTTGGCGGATTTTCCTCTGTATCCTGACGCAGTTGGAGCATGACAATGACGCTGACATTGCAGGCTGCGCCGAAGTCGGATCTCGACGTATTGATGAAGACGCTTGGCAGGATCGATGTCGTCGACCCACTCGCCGGCGGATCAGTCGCGTATGATGTGTCTGAGCCAGTGCCGGTCTACACGATAGATCTCGAAACAGCGGCCGGAGGCCGGGATCTGTCTTCGGCGAAGCAGGTTGCCTGGCGATACCTGCTTACCGAGGACGGGGAAGTCGCCACCGCCGACGTCGACGTTTCGGCCCCGGATGAAGACGCCGGCGATAGCGATCGGTTCAACAATATGACGCGCGGTCGACTAGCCGACATGTTCACGGAAGCCCTCCATGCCGCGGAGCGAATCGCTGCCAACTCGGAGACCGACTACCAGCTGCGCGTCCTTGAAGTGCCGAGTCTCAACATGGGCGCCGTATGGCTGGAGAGGTCCGAAGCTCCTATTCTCATCCCTTATCTCGACGCCGTTCGGTTGCGCGGCGTCCTGCCGGATGCGGACAAGGGCTTTCTGGATGAGTTGAGGCGGCGGGCTATTCTGCGGCTTGAGGAAAATCGAGCGCAGGTTCCTGACGTCACCGGTAACGCGCAGGGCGCGAATTGATGTCTGACCGCGAAACCTCTGAGCTCAGAACTCCACTTCGAGCTCGATGATCTCGTCGGGCTCGGCCAGAGCGCCGGCCGTCCATTCCTCCATCAGCGGCCAGGCGAAGATCGTCTCGCAATAGGCCTTAAGCGCCGGTTCGAGCTCCACCGCATAGGTGCGGAACCGGGTGCAGACCGGCGCGTACATGGCGTCCGCAACGGTCGGCCTGTCGCCGAAGAGGAACGGTCCGCCATAGGTGTCGAGGCATTCCTTCCAGATCGCCCGGATGCGCTCGACGTCCGGCCGGGCGCCGGAGAACATCTTGAACTTTTCGTGCCTGGCCTTGAGGTTCATCGGCAGCGCTGAGCGCAGATTGTAGAAGCCGGAATGCATCTCGCCCGAAATCGAGCGGCAATGGGCGCGCGCGACCTTGTCCTTCGGCAGGAGCTGCGCCTGCGGCCGCGTCTCGTTCAGATATTCGGCGATCGCCAGCGTATCCCAGACGGTCACCTCGCCGTCGGTCAGGCGCGGAACCAGAACGGAGGGGCTCAGCAGCAGCAGTTCCTGGCGCTGGTCGTCGGTGATTTCGACCAGTTTCTCGTCGAAGGAGATGCCTGACATGCGGCAGAGCAGCCAGCCCCGCAGCGACCAGGACGAATAGTTCTTCGAGGATATCGTCAGTGTCGCCCGCGCCATGCCACCACTTTCCGCACCCGTTCATGCCGAAACAATCCTCTCGCAACGCAACAGAAATTGCACTAGCTTTTTTGCACTGCGAAATCGGTTCGGAGAGATTGGCCTTGCTCTATCATGCCTACCAGTTCCAGGACGACCTGATCGCACCGTTCCGCACATGGGCGCGGATGATGCGACGATCGGCCCTGACCGGCTTCTGGGCGGCGGGCGACAGCTTCAGGTCGCGCTTCCTCGCCGGGCTCGAGATGGTCTCCCGATTCGAGCTTTCGCATGCGCGGCCTGAGTTCGGCATCACGGCCGTCAGGGTCGGCAACCGCGACGTGCCGGTCACCGAACACGTCGCGCTCGACCTGCCCTTCGGCAGGCTGCTGCACTTCACCAAGGATATCGACAGCGTGCAGCCGCGCGTGCTGGTGGTGGCACCGCTGTCCGGCCATTTCCCGACGCTCTTGCGCAATACGGTCGACACGCTCTTGCGCGACCACGACGTCTACATCACCGACTGGGTCAATGCGCGCGACGTGCCGCTGTCGGACGGCACGTTCGGCATCGACGACTATGTCGACTACCTCATCCGTTTCCTTGATGTGATCGGGCCGGGCGCCCATGTCCTGGCCGTCTGCCAGCCCTGCGTGCAGACACTCGCCGCCGTCTCGATCATGTCGCAGGACAAACATCCCGCGACGCCCCGCTCGATGACGCTGATGGCGGGGCCGATCGACCCGCGCGAGAGCCCGACGGAGGTCAACGAATTCGCGGTGGCGAAATCGCTCGCCTGGTTCCAGCATTCGGTGATCTCGACCGTCCCATGGCGCCACAAGGGGGGCGGACGGCGAGTCTATCCGGGTTTCCTGCAACTCACCGCCTTCATGGCGATGAACCTGGAGCGGCACAGAAACGCCCACAAGAAGCTCTACGAGCATCTCGCAGCGGGCGAGACGGCGCAGGCCGAGAAGATCAAGACCTTCTACGACGAGTATTTCGCGGTACTCGACCTGACCGAGGAATTCTACATCGAGACGATCGACCGGGTGTTTCACAAGGCCGAATTGGCTAAGGGCGAATTCACCTTCCGCGGCCGCACGGTCGATCCGGCCGCCATCCACAAGACCGCGCTGCTTACCGTCGAGGGCGGGCGCGACGACATCTGCGCGCTCGGCCAGACGAGTGCGGCGCACGATCTCTGCCGTTCTCTGCGCCCGCACCTCAAGCGCCATCATCTCCAGGCCAATGTCGGCCACTACGGCGTCTTCTCAGGAAAGCGCTGGGAGCGCGAGATCTATCCGGTCGTGCGCAACATGATCCTGGCGATGGAGTGACGGGCTGACGCCAAGGCAGGATGGGGCTATATAGCCAGCATGGACAGACGCGAAGCCCTGGGCAATTTGAGACGCCACGAAAGCGCCATCCGATCGATGGGAGCCACCGGTCTCTACATGTTCGGATCGGTCGCGCGCGACGAAGCCGCCGAAAGCAGCGATGTCGACCTTTTCGTCGACTACGACGCGAATAGCAAATTCTCCCTTCTCGATCTGGTGGGGATCAAACAGTTCCTGGAAGAAAAGCTTGAGACCGAGGTGGATCTCACGACGCGCGACAGCCTCCACCCGGCGCTCAGAGAACGCATCGAACTCACCGCGATCCAAGTGTTCTAGATGGCGCGGCGCGACACGCGGATCGTCCTCGGCGAGATGGTTGATACGATCGACGAAATCGCCAAAGCGCTCGAGGCGACCTCGTTCGAGGCGTTTTCGGGCAACTGGGTCCTCAAACATGCGGTGCAACGCGGCATCGAAATCATCTCCGAAGCGGCGCGCCATCTGCCCGAAGAACTGAGCGGTTCCGAACCCGACATCCCGTGGAAGCAGATCAGAGGCGTCGGAAACGTACTGCGGCACGAATACCATCGCATCTCGGATCGGATCATCTGGAACGTCATCCAGAACGAGCTGCCCTCCCTGCGCGAGGCTATCCTGCGTATCGCTCAGAGGGATATTTCATGACTTACGTTACTCGCCCGTTCCTTCTCGCCGGGGGGCTGCTTGGCGCCGCTGGTGTTTCGCTGTCGGCGGCCGCGGCGCACGCGGGCGGCGGAAACGTCGCCACCGCCGCGAACTTCCTGCTCGTTCATGCGCCCGCCTTTTTGGCGCTCGGCCTCTTCGGCAGCAGCGCCGGCAGAGTGCTCAGGGCGGGCGGCTGGATCGTGCTGGCCGGAGTGCTGCTTTTTTGCGGCGACCTGATCGCCCGGCACTATCTCGGCGACCGCCTGTTCCCGATGGCGGCACCGACCGGCGGAACGCTGATGATCGCCGGCTGGCTGGTGATTGCCGCCGCGGCCTTCGGGAAACGTCAGCCGACGTGACCCGGCGACGGAGGGCGGAGCGGCACCTCAGACATACTTCCGCCAGTCGTGCTCCTCGCGGAAACCGAGCACCTCGCGCGCCTTGCGGTTGGAGAGCGGCGCCTCCCGCTCTCCCATCGGCCGCGTGATCGGCGTGTTCGGACACCAGCGCTTGAGGAATTCCTCCGCCGGGCCGTCGGCGGTAATCGTGTCGTTGACCGCGTTGAACACCTGGAAGCCCAGCCCGTCCTTCTGGATGCAGAGATGGACGATCTGGGCGAGATCGCGCGCGTCGATATAGCTCCAGGCGTTGCGCTTGCGCGACAACGGATCCTTGAGGAAGTCGCGGAACATCCCGTATTCGTGGGGTTCGATCACGTTGCCGATCCTCAGCGCGTAGACGTCCGCCCCGAAGCGCACCGAAAACGCACGCGCGGTCTTCTCGTTGACGACCTTGGACAGGCCGTAACTGTCCATCGGGTCCACATCGTAGTCCTCTTCCAGAGGGAAGGAGTGATAGTCCTTGTCGCCCTCGGCGAAGCAGACGCCATAGGTCGTCTCGCTCGACGCGATGACCACCTTGCGGATGCCGAGTTTCATCGCCGCCTCGATGACATTGTAGGTGCTCGTCACATTCGCCTTGAACGTTTCGTTGTCCGGTTTGATGAGGATGCGCGGCACGGCGGCGAAATGGACGACGGCGTCGAGCGGCGCCGGTCCCCTGCCGGTCTCCAGCCCCTTGAAGTCGAAATGCATCGACAGGGCGTTGAAGACCTGGCCGCTGTCGGTCAAATCGGCGTCGATCGTGGTTACGCCCGGACAGTCGAGCGGTTTCAGGTCGAGGTTGAGGATGTCGTAGCCCCTGGCCTTGAGCCATGGCACGACATGGCGGCCGGCCTTGCCGGAGCCGCCGGTAAAGACGATGCGCTTCATGCTGCTTTCGGGGCTAGCCCCGTCCCATCCGGTTCCATGCGTCGAGGCCTGCTATCTTATAGGCTTCGGCAAGTGTGGGATAGTTGAACGTGTTCTCGACGAAGAAGTCGACCGTGCCCTTCAGGTTGATCACCGCCTGGCCGATGTGGATCAGTTCCGTCGCGCCTTCGCCGACGATATGGGCGCCGAGCAGGCGCCGGTTCTCGATCGAGAAGATCAGCTTCAGGAAACCCGAATTGACCCCCATGATGTGGCCGCGCGAGGTTTCGCGGAAGCGCGCCACGCCGCATTCGTAGGCAATGCCGGACGCCCGCACCTCCTCCTCCGACTGGCCGACGGTGGAAATCTCCGGCACCGCATAGATGCCGTAGGGAAACGCCTCCGGCGCCGGCGGCAGCGGTAGGCCGAAGGCGTGGCAGGCGGCGACGCGGCCCTGTTCCATCGAGGTGGACGCAAGGCTGGGGAAGCCGATGACGTCGCCGGCGGCATAGATGTGCGGGATCGTCGTCTGCAGCGTATGCGCGTCGACCTTCAGCCGGCCGCGATTGTCGGGCTCGATGCCGATCGCCTCCAGACCGAGGCTCGCGACGTTGCCGGTTCGGCCTGCCGCGTAGAGCAGGATTTCCGAGCGGATCACGCGGCCGTCCGCCAGCGTCACCTCGGCGCAGTCGGGCTTCGACACGATGTCCTTTACCGCGCTTCCCAGCCTCACCGTCATGCCGCGGTCGCGCATCTGGTGGATGAAATCATCGACGATCTCGCGGTCGACGAAATCGAGAATGCTGCTGCGCGGTTCGACCAGAGTCACCGGCACGTCGAGAGCGGAAAAGATCGTTGCATATTCGACGCCGATCACGCCTCCCCCGATGACCGTCAGGCTGCGCGGCAGACGCTCCAGCTCGAGGATCTCGTCGGAATCGAAGATGCGCTTGCGGTCGAAGGGCACGCTGTCCGGCCGGTGCGGCCTCGTCCCGACCGCGATCAGCGCGTAGTCGAAGGAGACTTCGCTACGCTCCTCCTTCTCGGAGGTCAGTTCGACGCGGTGCGGATCGACGAAGCGGGCGGTGGCGGCGAGGCTGCGCACCATGTTGCGCATGAACTGGTGCTGCAGAACCTCGACCTCGTGGTCGAGCGTCTTGTGCAGGCGGTCGACGATGTCGTGGACGGAAATGTCCTGCTTCACCCGGTAGCCGCGCCCGTAGAAGCCGCGCTCGCGGAAGCCGGAGAGGTTCAGCACCGTCTCGCGGATAGTCTTGGAGGGGATCGTGCCGGTGTGGACCGAGACGCCGCCGAGCCGCCTGCCCTTGTCGACCACCAGAACGGATTTGCCGAGCTTGGCGGCCTGGACGGCGGCGCGCCGCCCCGACGGCCCGCTGCCGATGACCAGCATGTCGAATCGATCCACCGCCGTCCCCTCGCGAGAGCAGATTGCTGCAATGCACAATTAAGTCAGGAGTCCCCGCCCGACTCAAGCAGCTTCGCACGCAAACCTTGAATCAAGCGTGACACTTCCCACCTGTAGTTCACGTAGCTTCGTGCCGCGCGAAAGAAGGATGGATATGAACACTCGAATTCTCGAAGGCGAGATCCTGGGAAGCAGGCTGGACGACGTCCGCGCCTATGACGGCGTGCGCACCAAGCGCGTGCTCGCCTTTCTTGTCGACTACATCCTGATTGGCCTTCTGATGATCCCCGTGGCGATCGTGGTCGCCCTTTTCGGCGTCCTCACGCTCGGCCTCGGCTGGATGCTGTTCGGCATTCTCGGGCCGCTGGTGGCGCTGGGCTATGTCGCGACGACGCTCGGCGGCCGCAGCCAGGCGACTGTCGGCATGCGGATGATGGGCGTCCATCTCGAACGCCTCGACGGCCGCCCGATCGACGGGCTTCTCGCCGTCGTCCACACGGTGCTGTTCTGGGCCGGCAATGCGGTGCTTTCGCCGCTCATCCTGCTTGCGGCCCTGTTCCTCGACCGCAAGCGCACGGTGCACGACCTTCTGCTCGGAACGGTCGTGGTGCGCGATGACATCTGACCCTCTGGCCAGAATGTGAACGGCTTTACGTTCCTGCCGGGGCAGCCGCCCCCGTCGTAGATCACCCCTCCCAACCAGACCATCGCGGCGACGCGGCGCCGCCCGGATAGTCCGGCCGCGCGTTTTCCTGTTGCGTTCCGGTCGAATGTTGCTCAACTCTGGGGCCAGACGCTTCGTTTTGCGAAGGCCATGACGCATCATACGACCCAATCGCCGCAGTTCTTCCTGACCGCGCCCTCGCCGTGCCCCTATCTGGAGGGCCAGTACGAGCGGAAGGTGTTCACGCATCTCGTCGGCGACAAGGCGCCGGAGATGAACGACCTCTTGACCCAGGGCGGCTTCCGCCGCTCGCAGAACATCGCTTACCGCCCGGCTTGCGAGAGCTGCCGCGCCTGCGTGTCGGTGCGCATCCTCGCCAACGAGTTCAAGATGACCCGCAACATGCGCAAGGTCGTCCAGCGCAACTCCGACCTGATCGGCGCCATGCACGACGCGGAGCCGTCGACGGAACAGTATTCGCTCTTCCGCTCCTATCTCGATTCGCGGCACCGCCGCGGCGGCATGTCGGACATGACGGTGCTCGACTATGCGATGATGGTCGAGGATACGCATGTCGACACCAAGATCATCGAATACCGCAAGCGCGGCCCGGACTCGTTCATCACCGGCAAGGGTCAGGGCGAGCTGATCGCCGTTGCCCTCACCGACAAGATGGCCGACGGCGTGTCGATGGTCTATTCCTACTACAATCCGGAACTCGTCGACCGCTCGCTCGGCACCTTCATGATCCTCGACCACATTGCGCGCACCCGGGCGATGGGCCTGCCACATGTCTACCTGGGCTACTGGGTCAACGGCTCGCGCAAGATGGATTATAAGGTCCGCTTCACGCCGCAGGAGCATTTGGGACCGAAAGGCTGGGAACGCTACAGCGGCTCCACCGAATGACCGACTCTCTCTCCGGCATAGACCGGAGTTGTTCGTGAACGGCCAGTCCCAGCAAGCAAAAGGCCTCCTGCTGTCGACGATAGGCGGGCTCGCGCTCACCTCCGACATTCCGCTCATCCGGCTCGCCGAGGGTGAGGCATGGTCGATTCTCGCCGCGCGCAGTGCCATCACCTTCGGCGCCGCGATCGCCATCTGGCTCGTCTGGCGTGCCATTTCGCCCAAGGTGCCGGCGCTCATCCCGGGTTTGCCCGGTCTTGCCGTGGCGGTACTCTACGGTCTCGGCTCGATCACCTTCATCACTGCGGTCTATTCGACGTCGACGGCCAATCTTGTCTTCATCCTGGCCTTCAATACGATGTTTTCGGCTGTGCTCGCCTGGATCTTCCTCGGCGAGCGGATGCGTCCGGCGACCATGCTCGCGATGGCTGCGATGATCGCCGGCGTCGCCATCATCGTCTGGGACTCGATCGGCACCGGCAATCTGTTCGGCGACGTCATGGCGCTGTGCTCGGCCTTCTTCATCGCTTCGGCGATCACCATCACGCGGGCGAGCGACCGCGAGATGGGGTTCACGCCGCTGGTCGGCGTTATCTTTCCCGCCCTGGTCGCTCTGATGTTCGTCGCCGACGGCGGCTACCGAATCGACGCGCCGTGGTGGATCATCCTCAACGGCGCGATCATGATGCCGCTCGCCTTCTTCTTCCTCGGCACTGCGCCGCGCTACATCCCCGGCGGCGAGGTGGCGATGTTCTATCTGCTCGAGACGGTTCTCGCGCCCGTATGGGTGTGGCTGATCTTTGCCGAGAAGCCATCGGTCAACAGCCTGATCGGCGGCTCGATCCTGATTGTCGCGCTGGTATTTCACTCGCTCTGGCAGCTCTATGACAGCAGACGCCGGCGCAGTGTCCCCGAACAGCTTCCGCTCTGAAGTCAGGCTTCGACGCGCAACCGCCTCGCGTCGACGAGCCGCCCCGTGGCCCGCACCACGATCTCGAAATGGTCCGCCTGAACCACGTCCAGCACGTTGCGCGGCCGGTAGGCCACGACATTCTCGCCACCGGCGAAGCGGACGCTCGCAAACAGAATGCCGTCCTCTCCGGCCGTGCGTGCCGCCTCGCCGAAGGCCTGCGACGCGGCATGGCTGTCCGGGGCGTAGAGATCGGCACGAGTCCCCGTCTCGCCGCGGATGTCGAGATAGTCGCCCGCCAGTCGGGCGGAATAGGCGCGGTAGGTACGCCGCAGCTCGCGCCGGCGCGAGGCAACCGCTTCGCGCCGCAGATGATGCCCGACCTCGGCGATCGCCGTGCGCAAGTCGGCAGCGGCGTACCAGGCGCCCAGATCGGAGCGGTTGAAGCGCGAGCCGGTCGGCGAAACATGCAGGAACGCTGCGAGCACGACGCTGGCGTTGGGCCGGCCATGCACCCGGTCTTCGCGGGGTAATCGGGAGAGACGTTCGGGCGTCAGCCGGTCGTTGGTCCAGCCGGCGAGTTCCATAACCGCCGGCAGATCGTCGGCGCTCGCCACCGTCTCGAACAGCGGAATCGGCGGGAAGCGGGACGGAATCAGCCTGTAGCCCGGCTGCGGGGCGGGCGCGCGGACTTCCGTCACCGGATGACGATGTCCTCGTCGCGATAGGGCGCAAAACCGGCGTCGGCAGCATTCGGCTCCATCGACAGACCGCCGCGGGCGGCGTCGAGGAAGCGGCGGACGGTCAGCAACCCATCCTGCGAGCCGCTGGTGACGAGCGCCAGCGGCGGGTTCCCGCCGAACACTGTGCCGTCATGCGGACCGCGCAGCCAGGCGACGCCCTCTTGCTCGCCGAACAGGATGCCCAGCGCCTGATGGATGCCCAGCACCGCAGAGATACGCGTCAGCGTGTCGACGTCGAGTGTGAACTCGCCGCCCTCGCGCGCCAGCTTCGCCCAATTGTGATAGGTCGACCGCGACGGGTAGCCGAGCACCAGCCGCCGCTCTTCCTCGCTCAGGCGCCACAGATCGGCAATGGCGAGAAAGGCCCGCATGCCGGGCGCGCTGAGGCGCCGACGGGCCGCCGGCTCGAAACGCCGCGCATCCAGGACAAACGGCGTGGGCGTCTCGCGAATGAACGTCGGCGCATCATGGACAAAGGGCGCCTGCGCGTCCTCGAACCCACTTGCAATACCCCGGCTCATAATCGCCTCCTATCCAGATTAGTACACATAGTCCAAATCTGGATATCTTACAAGTGTCGTCCTACTCCGCGGCCAAAGGCAGGTGATGGGCCGGTCTGGCTTGCATCGTCTGAACGTTCTCAGGAAGCCCGGCGTCGTCCTCCGGGTCGTCCTTCGGGTTCGGCTTCACCAGCCAGCGGAACAGGCGGGCAGTGCCCAGCGCCGCGTCGTCCATGATCGTGTAGAAGGACGGCACGAAGACCAGCGAGAGGAAGGTCGAGACCAGCAGGCCGCCGACGACGGCGACGGCCATCGGCGCGCGGAATTCGCCGCCGTCGCCGAGCGCGAGCGCTGCCGGTATCATGCCCGCCGACATGGCGATCGTCGTCATGACGATAGGCCGCGCGCGTTTGCGTCCCGCATCGACGATCGCCTCCTCGCGCGGCATGCCGGCCTTCTGTTCTTCGATGGCGAAATCGACCAGCATGATCGCGTTCTTGGTGACGATGCCCATGAGCATCAGGATGCCGATGACCACCGGCATCGAGATTGCCGAATTGGTCAGCCACAGGCCCGCGACGACACCGCCGATCGACAGCGGCAGCGAGCCGAGGATGGTGATCGAGTGGAACACCGAGCCGAAAAGCAGGATCAGCACCACCAGGACCAGCATCAGGCCGGTCGTCATGGCCGTGGCGAATCCGGCGAATACTTCGCCCATGATCTCCGCCTCGCCGGTCTCTGCCACCCGCACGCCGGCAGGCAGGTTCTTGACCTCTGGCAGGTTCTTGACGAATTCGAGCCCTTCGCCGATCTCGCTCTTGCCGGCCATGTCGGCCCCGATCACCACGCGGCGCTCGCGGTTGAAACGCTGGATCGAGGACGGGCCCTGGCCGTAGGAAATCTGCGCGACGGACGACAGCGGCACCGAGACGCCAGCGGCGGTCTGCACCGGCAGCTGCGCGATCGTCGCCCAGTCGTTTCGGGCATCCTCGTTCAACTGCACCCGAATCGGGATCTGCCGGTCGCCCAGCGTATATTTTGCCAGGTTCGCGTCGATGTCGCCGATGGTCGCGACGCGGAGCGCCTCGGAGATCGCCGACGTGGTGATGCCAAGCTCCGCCATGCGCGACAGGTCGGGCCTGACGATGACTTCCGGCCGGTCGAGCGCGGCGTTGGAGGACACGGCCCGGAACTTGCCGCTGGCGTTCATGGCGCTCTGGATCTTGCGCGCGGCGTCATCCAGCACCGCGCCATCGGTGCCCATCACGCCGAAGGCGAGCTGCCGCTCGCCGCGGTCGTTGACGAAGTAGGCCTTCAGGTCCGGCACCGTATCGAGCACCGTCAGGATCTCTTCGCCAATCTGCCATTGCGGCCTGTCGCGTTCCGACTTGTGGACCAGGTCGACGATGACGGTGGCGCGGCGCGGCTCGATCGTCCCGGTCGGGCTCGACCCGCCGATGACATAGACGTTCTCGACCTCGGCCATTTGCCTGAGCTTGTCGGTCACCTCGTCCGTCGTGTCGCGCGTGTCGGCGAGCAGGCTGCCGGGCGGCAGTTCGAGCGAGACGATGATGCGGCTGGCATCTTCCTTCGGCATGAAGCCGGACGGCAGGAAGCCGGTCGCCCAGATCGACACGGAAAAGAACACGACCCCGCCGACAAGCGTCACCCAGCGGTAGCGCAGGCTCGTGCGCAGCATCGACATGTAGGCGCGCATGACCCGGCCGGGCTTCGGCTCCTCGTGGCCGTGGCCGCGCAGGAAATAGGCGGCGAGCATCGGCGTGATCAGCCGCGCCACCAGCAGCGAGAAGAACACCGCGACCGCGACGGTCAGCCCGAACTGCTTGAAATACTGGCCCGCGATGCCGCCCATGAACGAGACCGGCGCGAAGACCGCCATGATCGTCGCCGAGATAGCGATGACGGCGAGCCCGATCTCGTCGGCCGCCTCCAGAGAGGCGCGCCACGGCGACTTGCCCATCTTCACGTGCCTGACGATGTTCTCGATCTCGACGATCGCGTCGTCAACCAGGATGCCCACGACGAGCGTGATGCCAAGCAGGCTGACCAGGTTCAGCGAGAAGCCCATCATGTCGATCGCCCAGAAGGCGGGGATGATCGACAGCGGCAGCGCCACCGCCGAGACGATGGTCGCGCGGAAATCGCGCAGGAACAGGAACACGACGATCACCGACAGGATGGCGCCCTCGAGCAGCGTCTCCATGGCGGAATCGAAATTGCCCTCGGTGAAGGTGACGGAATCGTCGACCTTGGTGATCTTGACCTCGGGATTGGCCTTTTCCAGATCGGCGATCGCGACCTTGACGCGCTCCGAAATGTCGACGTCGCTCTCGCCCTTGCCGCGGAACACGCCGAATGACACCACCGTCTGGCCGTTGACCCGGGAAAAGCTCTGCGGCTCCTCCCAGGAATCAGTGACCGCGGCGACGTCGGATATTTTCAGTGTTCTGCCCCCGGCGACGGGGATCTGGAGCTCGCGCAGCTCGTCGATGGTGCGCGCCGAGCCGAGCGTCCTGATCGACTGGTCGAGCCCCGCGAAATCGCCGCTGCCGCCGGTGAGGTCCGCGTTGGAGGCACGCAGCGCGCGGTTGACGTCTGCGGCGGTGAGACCCAATGCGGTCAACCGGTCCGGATCGACCTCCACCTTGATCTCGCGCGTCACGCCGCCATAGCGGTCGACCCGCGCCACGCCTTTGACACCCTGCAATTTGCGAATGATGGTGTCGTCGACATACCAGGACAGTTCCTCGATGGTCATGCCGGGCGAGGCAACGGCGTAGGTGAGGATCGCCTGGCCCTCGACGTCGACGCGATTGACCACCGGCGCGTTGGCGGTTGCGGGAAGATCCTCCTTGATGCGTTCGACGGCGTCTTTGGTGTCGGTCACGGCCGTCTGCGTATCGACTTCCAGGCGGAATTCGACGACCGTCTGCGAGCGGCCCTCGGTAATCGTCGACATCACGTTCTTGACGCCGGCGATGTTGGCGACGGCGTCCTCGACCTTCTTGGTGACCTGGTTTTCCAGTTCGCTCGGCGCGACGCCCGGATCGACAACCGTCACCGAGACGATCGGCAGGTCGATGTTGGGGAAGCGCGTGATCGGCAGGCTGGCGAAGCTCATCAGCCCCAGCGCCATCAGTACGATGAACAGCAGGATCGACGGGATCGGATTGCGGATCGACCAGGCGGAGATGTTCCAATTCATTTGACGATGGCTCCCGCGGCGATCTCGCGGACGGGCGTGACCTTGTCGCCATCGGCGACAAAGGTGCCAGCGCGGCTGACGATTTCGTCGCCCTCGGCCAGGCCGGCGGCGACCTCAACCTCGGCGCCGGCGCGCGCGCCGACTGTCACCGGCGTGGTGCGGATCGTGCCGTCGACCACCTTCTGCACATAGGCGTCTGCCCCCCTGTAGAGGAGTGCGGAGGCCGGCACCGCCAGCGCCTCCCGGCGCAGCGTCTCGATCGTGCCGCGGGCGAAGTTGCCAGAGCGGACGCTATCATGCGCCGGCAGTTCGATGCGCACGGTGCCGAGCCGGGTCCTAGCGTCGATCTCGGGATCGATGAAGCGGATCCGTGCGTCCAGAGGATCGACCCCGGCGACGCTCACCTTCACCGGCATGCCTTGCTTGAGCTTGGCGAGCGAGGTCTCCGAGACGGTGGCGGCAAGCTCCAGTTCTCCGTCCATCGCGATCCGGAACAGCGGCCCTCCGGAGGCCGAGACGATGCCGCCGAGCGTCGCATTGCGCGCCAGCACCAACCCGTCGGCCGGCGCGCGCACCTCGGTCTTTCCCAGCCGCTCTTCGACGTCTCGGCGCTGAGCCGCGATCACCGCGAGCTGCGCCTCGGCCGAGGCTACCGCCTTGCCCGCGGTTTCCAGCTGAGCTTGCGCGCTGTCGAGACCATTGACCGCGTTGTCCAGCTGCGACTGGGCGGCGACGCCCTTTTCCTGCAGCTTCCTTGCCCGTTCCAGCGTTTCCGAAGCCTGCCGAACGCTTACCTCCGCGCCGCTGACCTGCGCCTTGGCCTGTGCGACGCCCGCGTCGGCCTGAGCCTTGCTCGCGTCCAGTTGGACGAGCTGCGTTTCGAGAGCGGTCCGATCGAGCCGCGCGAGGACATCGCCCTTCTTCACCACATCGCCCTTGTCGGCATTGAGCTCGCGCACGATCAGGCCGCCCACGTCGACGCCGACCGCCGCCTCCTGCCGAGGGACGATGCTGCCGGTCACGTCGAGCGTCTCGATCAGTTCGTGGCGCGTCACGGCCGCGACACGGATCGCCGGCGCGTTTCGCGGCGCCTCGGCTGCGGTCGGCACGGCCTCGGCCAGCGCCACCGGCTCGGCAAGAGCCAACGCGCCCGCGAAGGCGGCCGTGGCAAGGAGATAGGAGATCAGACGGTACATGGATGTCCTCGGTCGGATGCTGCGGCGCGCCGCGTCGTTCAGGCAGGCACTGCTATGTCTTGCGGCGGGGCCGAAGCATCGCTTCGACGGTCACCCGCATCAGCTTCTCGATATCCTCGAACGTTACCCCCTGGGCCGGCAGATCGTTGATCGCCAGCCCCTCGCCGATGGCGATGACCATCGGCATGAACGCGTCGAGCTCGACCGCGGGCGCGATATCACCCCTGTCGACGGCATCCTGGAGATATTTCCGGAATGCCTGCTGCACGTCACACATGGCCATCGTGCAGGTTCTTTCGATCGCCTCGTTGCGCATGGACTCGGCACGAATCTCGGCGAACAGCGGCGCATTCCCGCTCTCGTGCATGTGGCGCACATGAGCTATCGCCGCCGTGACGAACCCGTCGACCACGTCGGGGTTCTGGAACATGGCGGTGAAGATCTCGGCATCGTTGCGCCTGTCCGCCTCGGTAATCGCGGCGATCATCGCCTCCTTGGAGGGGAAGTAGCGATAGAGCGCGCCGGGGCTCATCCCGGCCTCCGCACAGATCTGGTGCATTGAGGCGCCTTGGAAGCCGGACCGGACGAAACACCTCTTGGCCGCGTCCATGACGCGGTGGACCTGCTGGTCGCGCCGCTCGGCTCGGGACGCGGGTGCATCCGCGTCCACCGCGCTTTCGCCGTCCGTCATGAAGTCGAAGGCCGCCATGTCTTTATCCGGACGCCGCCGGCACCTTGTTTAATCGAATGATCATTCGCGATTTATGCGAACGATCATTCTCAGTCAATAGTGCCGCTGCCGGATTTCCGCAAAGGAAGGTCGGCACCGCGCACATCTTCGTGAGATCCGCGTTGCCTTCGCAGCGCAGGGTGGGTCACATGCGTCGTGTAACGGGAGAGAACCATGCGCCGCACGATCGTTCCGGAAGCCCTGAAAGGCGTCTACCAGCAATGGCGATATGCGCCGGCGGTGGCCGTGAACGGCTTCATCCACGTTTGCGGCATTGTCGGCGTGAGCCCCGGCGGCGAGACGCCGTCGTGGCTGGGGGCCGAATCGTCTCAGGCCTTTGCGGGAGCGTCCTCCACCACTGCGGAAAGCGATGTTTCCCTTTCCGCGCTCCAAGCCGTGCGAGATCCGGAGGCTCAGTTCGCCGTCGCCTTCGAGACGATGCGCGACATCTTGCGCGAAGGCGGCGCCGACCTCTCGGACGTCGTCGAGATCACCTCCTACCATGTCGGCATCTCGGTTCACATGGACGCCTTCATGCGTGTCTGGGCGCGCTATCTGAAAGAGCCCTACCCTGCCTGGACCGCCGTCGGCGTGGCCGAGCTGATCGTGCCGGGCGGGCTGGTGGAACTGCGGGCGGTGGCGGTGGAGCCGGCGGCTGAGCTTGCACGTGAAAGACGCATCAGCCATTTAAGCTAGGTAAGCTGTTTTGAAAGGATGCAGCTATGGAGATTGGCGCTTTCGAAGCCAAGAACACGCTCGGCGCGTTGCTCGATCGCGTCCAGCAGGGCGAGGAGATCGTCATCACGCGTCATGGGAAGCGTGTGGCGAAGCTGATCCCTGCCGAGGGGGGACATGACGTCGATGCGGCCCTTCGTGCGGTAGAGCGCATCAGCAAACGTGCGAGAGAGCACGGAGAACCGAGTATCAGCGTCGAAGAGTGGAAGTCGTTCCGCGGCGAAGGCCGCCCGTGACGATCGTCGTCGACGCCTCCATCGCACTCGCATGGGTACATGGCGACGAAAAAACTGATGCCGTCGAGATGATTTTTCAGCGGATCGGAACGACAGGCGCCGTCGTGCCGGTGGTTTGGCCCTTGGAAGTCGCGAACGCTCTGACTATGGCAGTCCGCCGCGGCAGGACGTCTCCTGCTTTGCGCGATCGCGCCCTTTCTGACCTCACCGAGGTGCCCATCAAGATAGACGACGAGACGAATGCCCTTGCGTGGACGGCGACGGTTAAGCTCGCGGACCTCCACCGTCTCACCGTCTACGACGCTGCCTATCTCGATCTTGCCCAGCGTCGCCGCCTGCCGCTGGCGACGCTCGAGACGGCATTGGCACGAGCCGCGAGAGCGTCGGGCGTCGCGGTCCTTCCTTGAAGACCCGCATGCGGTGCGGAACTCCGGGCCGGGCGCGGCCCGGAGCCCAATTTGACGACCTTACTGAACGACCTCGATCTTCACCGTCTTGCTGTCGTTGTCGGAAAAGACCTCCATCTGCTCATGGTTGCCGACATAATTCGCCTCGTCATAGGCAAATGGAATGTCGGCGATCACCTGGACGCAGGTGAGGTCGGGGCTGGGCTCGACGATCGAAACCTTCACCCGATAGATCGGCGGGTTGGACTTCGAGTCACCCTCGTACGACGTCGCCGTCTCGTGACAGGGCGTCGGCGCGGTAATCGTGCCTCTCAGATGTATCCCGTCCGGCGGGGGTGGCATCTTGTCGACCCAGGCATACAGTCCTTCTGCTTGGATCGTTCCAACATCCTGGGAAAGCGCGCCGCCGCAGGCGCCCGCGCTCATCAGGGCTGCAAGCGATAGTCGTCCAAACGTCTTCATCGAATGGTTCCTCCCGCACCGCATCTTTTGCGAGAATAGCACCAATCGGAAATTGCGCAACTTATCCGGGAAAATTCACCCGAACTTCCCCGTCTTCGGGAATCCCTTCGGCACCATCCGGCCTGCCGAGGCGCGGTCCCCGATCCATTCGGTCAACTCGTCCTTGGTCCGCGTGAACGTGCGGTCGGCGGAATCCTGCCAGGAAAGGCCAGCCGTCATCGTGAAGGTCTTGAGGTCGGCCACGCCGCCATCCTTGTAGCGCTGCAGCCGCACGCCCTTGCCGCGCGCCATCTCAGGCACCTGGCCGAGCGGGAAGACCAGCAGCTTGCGGTTTTCGCCGACGATGGCGACATGATCGCCGTCGACGAAGGTCAGTCGCGCCGCCTCGTCCGGCGCCTTGACGTTCATCACCTGCTTTCCCTTGCGTGTGTTGGCGACGACTTCCGCTTCCGGCACGAGGAAGCCATAGCCCTCGTGACTCGCGAGCAGGAGCTTCCGCTGCGGGTCGTGGACGAAGGCAGTGACGATGTCCTGGTCGTTCTCCATGTCGACGATGATGCGCACCGGTTCGCCATGGCCGCGCCCGCCGGGCAGCCGGTCGGCGCCGATCGTGTAGAACTTGCCGCCGGTGGTGAAGAGGATAACCTTGTCGGTCGTCTGGGCATGGAAGGCGAGCTTCAGCTTGTCGCCTTCCTTGAATGTCAACGTCGAGAAGTCGGCGAGATGCCCCTTCATCGCGCGCAGCCAGCCCTTCTCCGAGACGACGACGGTGACCGGCTCCTTCTCGATCATCGCATGGTGGATGTCGGCGACGTCATGGTCCGGCGCGTCGGCGAAGGTAGTGCGGCGCGGTCCGAGCTCCTTGTTCTTTTCCGGCGAATAGCGGTCGCGGGTCTGCTCGACCTGCCAGCGCACGGCCTTCCACTGCTTCGCCTCGGAGGCGAGCAACTGTTCGATCTGCCCCTTCTCCGCGGAGAGCCCATCGAACTCCTTGCGGATCTCGATCTCTTCCAGCTTGCGCAATGCCCTGAGGCGCAGGTTGAGGATCGCTTCGGCCTGGGTATCGGTCAGGTCCCAGCGGGCCATCATCACCGCCTTGGGCTCGTCCTCCTCGCGGATGATGCGGATGACCTCGTCGATGTTGAGATAGGCGATGAGATAGCCGCCAAGGACCTCCAGCCGCCGCTCGATCTCGCCCAGCCGGTGCTTGGAGCGGCGCACCAGCACGTCCTTGCGGTGCTCCAGCCATTCCCGCAGCGCGCTCTTCAGCGACAGCACGTTCGGCACCTTGCCGCGCGTCAGCACATTCATGTTGAGCGGAAAGCGCGTCTCCAGCTCGGTCAGCTTGAACAGCGATTCCATCAGAAGGGCCGGGTCGACAGTACGGCTCTTCGGCACCAGTACGACGCGGATATCCTCGGCGCTCTCGTCGCGCACATCGTCGAGCAACGGCAGCTTCCGGTTGACCAGAAGGTCGGCGATCTTCTCGATCAGCTTCGACTTCTGCACCTGGTAGGGGATTTCGGTGACGACGATCACCCAGGTTCCCCTGCCCTGGTCTTCCTGCGTCCAGCGCGCGCGGAGGCGGAAACCGCCGCGGCCCGTCTCGTAGGCATCGAGGATGGTGGCGCGGTTGTCGACAATGATGCCGCCCGTCGGAAAGTCCGGTCCCTGCACCAGCCCGTCCTCCGGGCTTTTCGACATCAGGTCGGCGACGGAAGAATCCGGCTGGGAGATCAGCAGCAGCGCGGCGTTGCACAGTTCGTAAGCGTTGTGCGGCGGGATCGACGTCGCCATGCCGACCGCGATGCCGGACGAGCCGTTGGCGAGGAGGTTCGGAAAGGCGCCGGGCAGGACCACCGGCTCCTCGTTCTCCTCGTTGTAGGTCGGGCGGAAGTCGACCGCGTCCTCGGTAATGCCTTCCAGCAGCTCGGTTGCCGCCTCCGTCATGCGCGCCTCGGTGTAGCGCATGGCCGCCGGGCTATCGCCGTCGATATTGCCGAAGTTCCCCTGCCCGTCGACCAGCGGGTAGCGCACGGCGAAGTCCTGGGCCAGGCGCACCAGCGCGTCGTAGATCGACTGGTCGCCGTGCGGATGGAACTTTCCCATCACGTCGCCGACGATCGCGGCGCATTTGGAGAAGCGCTGGCCGGGTTCGAGGCGCAACAGCCGCATCGCATGCATGATACGGCGATGCACCGGCTTCAGCCCGTCGCGCACGTCCGGCAGCGCGCGGTGCATGATCGTCGAGAGCGCATAGGCGAGGTAGCGCTCTTCCAGCGCCTTCTTCAGGTCCACGCTCTCGATATTGTCGTCGTCGCCGGAACCGGGCGGATTCACGCTTTTTCCCATGAAATCCGACTATGTGAGCCGCTGATTCGCCGCAAGAGCCGTCTCGACAAAGGCCCGTGTCTATGACTATGTCTGCGCGATTCATCCCGATCAGCTGCGGGCGGCGCGCCACAATTTCGACCCGCTCCACCGCAACTGTCGGCGATCCATGTCCGGCTCGGCCATTGCATGTGCGAGCCATTGCGGAGGTTTCCCATGCTTGCCCGGTCGTCTCTCCTTGCTTTCCTCGCTTCGTCGATTTCCCTTACGGCACTCTCGTCGGCCGGGGCGGTCGAGGGGCAGGATGTCGCCAACCGCTTCAAGGAGATGATCGCCAGGCAGGGCGCGACCGCATCCTGGGCGTCGATCGACGAAGAGGATGGGGCGATCGTGCTGCGCGGCGTGACGGTGAAGGCTGCGGGCGACGGCGCCGACGCCGCGATCGGCGACGTCACCTTCGAAGGCGTCGAGGAGACGGACGATGGCGACTATGTCGTCGAGACTCTGTCCATGCCCACCTATTCGACGGTCAGCGAGGGCGCGACCGTTACGCTCGAAGGTCTGTCATTGTCGGGCGCGGTGCTGCCCTCGCCCACCGCGACAGACGTGATCAGCCAGTCGGGCTTCTTCGATTCGCTCGACGTCGATCAGATCAAGGTCGAGAAGGACGGCAAGCAGGTCTTCTCGATGTCCGGTCTGAACTATTCGCTGGAGCGCGACGAGGATAGCAAGTCTTACGAGTTCACCGGCACGGCCGACGCCTTCACCGCCGACATGACGGCCAGCGGCGACCCCCAGACCACCGCGATGCTCACCGCGCTCGGCCTCGCCCAGCCGAAGGGGACGTTCGAGATGGCCGGATCCTGGTCGCTGGCCGACGGCAACCTCTCGGTCGAGCAGATGGATTTCACGGTCGAGAACGCCGGCACGATCGGCTTCACCTTCGACATTTCCGGCTACACCGAGGAATTTCTCAAGGCGGCGCAGGACATGCAGAAGAACATGGCCAATGCGACGGAGGAGCAGAAGGCGGCTGCCGGCATGGCCGCGATGGGCCTGATGCAGCAGCTCTCCTTCGCCGGCGCCTCGATCCGCTACGACGACGAAGCGCTGGCCGGGCGGGCGCTCGATCTCGCCGCCGGCATGCAGAAGATGCAGCGCACCGACATGGTGAAGATGGCGCAGATGATGATCCCGGTTGCCCTCGGCCAATACGTCAAGCCGGAATTCGCCAACCAGGTGGCGGGTGAAGTCGCCAAGTTCATGCAGGACCCGAAGAGCCTGGAGATCAAGGCCGAGCCGGCCGCGCCGGTGCCGTTCATGATGGTCGGCATGGGCGCGATGTCGGCGCCGCAGGAGGTTCCCGAGCAGCTCGGCATCTCGGTGACGGCGAACGAATAACGGCCAGGCCGGACATCCAGCACGCGGAGAGCCGGAAGCGCCTGCTTCCGGCTCTCCGCGTTTCAGGCGACCGTGAAGGTGACGTCGATATTGCCGCGCGTCGCGTTCGAATAGGGGCAGACCTGGTGCGCCTTGGCGACGAGTTCGACCGCCTTGTCGTAGTCGATGCCGGGCAGCGTAACCGTCATCGCCACCGCCAACCCGAAGCCCGGCCCGTCGGCGCGCTCGCCGAAGCTCACCGCCGCGTCGATCGCCGCCTCATCCGGGATCCCGATCTTCTCGCGCCGCCCGACAGCCTTCAGCGCACCGAGGAAACAGGCGGAATAGCCGGCGGCGAACAGCTGTTCGGGATTGGTGCCCGGGCCGTCGTTTCCGCCCATCGCCTTGGGCGTATCGAGCGTGACCGCGAGGCGGCCGTCGTCGGTGCTGCTGGTGCCGGTGCGGCCGCCGGTGGTGCGGGCACGCGCGGTATAGACTGCGGACTTGATCATTCGCTTTCTCCTTGGGTGGCCGCTCTCCTCTATCGCACAATTAAATTGTTCGCAATCTAATTTCGTGCTATATGCTTCGCGACGATCTCGGAGGACACCCCATGCGCAACGGGACGATCAAACTGGATTCGATGCTCTGCTTCGCGATCTACGCGACCGGGCACGCCTTCACGCGCTTCTACAAGCCCAGGCTCGACGCGCTCGGCCTGACTTATCCGCAATATCTCGTGCTGATCGTCTTGTGGGAGGGGGACGACATCACCGTGAACACGCTGGGCAACCGGCTGTTTCTCGATTCCGGCACGATCACACCGCTTCTCAAGCGTTTGGAGGCGCGTGGCCTGCTGAGCCGCAGGCGCGACGAGGACGACGAGCGGCAGGTGCGGATCAGGCTGACGCCGGAAGGCCGGGCGCTGCAGGACAAGGCGCTTGCCGTCCCGCTCACCATCGCCAAGGGCACCGGCCTGACGCGCGAAGATGTCGACCGGCTGCGCGCCGAACTGCTCGTCTTGCGCGACCGGCTGGACGGTCAGGGCGAAGGGTCGACGCCCGGCTGACGGATCTGGGTCCTCAGCCCCGCTCAGCCGGACGGCATTTTCGCAAAGCTCGGCAGAGCCGGATCGACGCGGTCCCAGCCATGGGCGCGCATCGCATAGGTCACCGCCTGCGGCCGATAGCGCGCCGGATCGTCGAGAGAGGCCGCGTGAATGGTGAACACCTCGGGCATGGCGGCAAATCTCAGGAACACCGGCGCGCCGCAGGTCGGGCAGAATCCCCTGGTCTTCAGATTGCCGCTGTCGCCGCGAAGGTCCCACGTCGTGGCCCCACCCTCGAGTACGACCTCCGCGCCGGCGAAGCTCAGATACGAGCCGTGGCCGGTGCCGCTGGCCTTCTGGCAGTCGAGGCACTGGCAATCGTTGGAGAAGACCGGTTCGCCGACAATCCTGTAACGGATCGCGCCGCAGGCACAGCCGCCCGTGTAAGGTGCATTTTGCATGGTTGCTCTCCTCGGCAAGCCGGCCGCGGCCGGATCAGTCCTCTTGATCGATGACCGAGCTCAGTCGCGGGAGGACCGTCCGCCACCCCTTGCTCATGTTCTCGAAGGCGGTGTCGTTCTTCGGCGCGAGGAAGCCCGAATGGATGAGCTGCACCCGCGTTCCCCCGGCGAGCGGCGAAAGGATCCAGGTGACAACCGTGTCGAGCCTCGAGCCGTAGCCGACATTGTCCTCGTCGCCGCCCTGCCAGGAATAGGACAGGCGCCGCGACGGCCTCGCGTCGAGGACGCGGCAGCGGATCGTGCCGTCCCAGGCGCCGGCCGGGGTGGTGCGGAAGATGAAATCCTTGCCCGGAACGGCTTCGAAACCCTCCGCCGGCATCAACCACCGCGCGATCAGGCTACCGTCCGTCAACGCCTTCCAGATCGTCTCGGCGCTGTGGGCGAATACCTCGTCGAGGACAATATCCCTGGTCACCTGCTTCGCCATCGTCTCGTTCATGGGTCGATTTCCTTGAGCAGCGCACGCAGCCTGTCGAAGCGATCCTGCCAGAACATGCCGTAGTGGTTCATCCACTCGGCGAGCGGATCGAGGCCTTTTGGATCGACGCGGTAATAGACGTTGCGGCCGGACGGCCGCTCGGCCACCAGGCCGGCGAGCCGGAGCGTCTTTAGGTGTTGCGAAATCGCGCCCTGGGTGACGCCGCTGCCGCGCGTCAGATCCGCGACCGTGACTTCCGGCGCGTTCGCGATCCTCTCGAAGAGCGCGCGCCGCGTCGGATCGGCGAGCGCGCGCAGGACGGAATTGATTGGCGATGCGTCTAGCATGCGTTCCAATTAGCAACGACTAATTTATTAGTCAATGCTAAACTATGAGAGCTTCACGAGCCGCCCAGCAATCCACCTAGCGGCGCGAGGTAGACCGCGAAGCCGGCCGCGGCCGCCGCGAGCGTCGCGCCCAGATAGGGCACCCAGAAGGACGCGGGTCCCGCCGCGATCGCCAGGCTCAGCCGGCCGGCCGCGTTGGCGGCCAGTGCGGCGAGAACCGCCTGGCCGATCGTCGCGGCCGTGATGCCCTGCCCCAGCAGGCGCAATGCGCTGAGCACAGCGACGTCGACGTCGAACGTGCCCGATAGGGCAGAGGTCCCCACCAGGCTGGCGGCGCCGAACTGGCCGACGACAGCCGCGCTCGCGGTCGAGACCACCGCGAAGAGAAGCGCGAACAGAAGCAGAGCCGACAGATCGAAGGGATTCTGTGCACCGTCGCCGGCAGCGTCCTTGGTATCGCCGCGCAACAGGAACAGGAGACCAAAGGCGGCGAAACAGAGCGCGGCCGCAAGCGCCCCCGGCACCACCGCTCCGAGAACACGCGGCTCCACGATCGTCACGACGCCGATGACCCTGAGTATCGAGACCATTGCCGCGAGGCAGGCAGCGCCCGCGAGCGGCCTGGCGCTGGCCGCCGTCTGAGCGGTGCGGGCCATGGCGACAGTTACCGCCGTAGAGGACACCATCGCGCCGGCAAGCGCGCTCGCAATGAGCCCCCTGGTCGGCCCGAGAATGCGGACGGCGACGTATCCGACGAAGGACAAGGCCGCGGTCAGCACCGTGAAGAACCAGACCTCCCAAGGATTGAAGCCGCCCCACGGATCGATGGTGCGATCGGGAAGAAGCGGCAGGATCACGGCCGTCATCACCGCCAGGACGATCGCCGAGCGCAGTTCCACCCAGGTCAGTTTCCGCAACCCGCCGTGCAAGGTTTCGCGGCTGGCCAGCAGCCCGGCAAGGATCGCGCCGCCGGCCGCGGCCGCGCGATAGTCGCCAACCACCGCAAGCGCGCCGAGGGCGAAGACGAGAACCGCGGCGACCACGGCGGTGACGCTGTAACTCTCGTCATGCCGATCCTCACGGTATTTGAACCAGGCGAAGATCGCGGCAAAACTGACCAATCCGGCGACCAGGATCGAGGGCGCGGAAAGGGCCGCCGCCAGCGCTGCCGTCACGCCGCCGAGCAGCCCCGTGGCGCCATAAGTGCGGATGCCGGCGGTTCGACTCCCGGCCGGCTCGCCCCGTTCGCGCCAGCCGCGCTCGAGACCCACCAGCAGACCGATGGCCAGTGCCAGCGCCAGCCTCGCGATGGTCGTCTCGGGGTTCAGATATTCGAGCACGGTGCGCGGCCTCCGCCCACTCGATTACCCCGATCGGGCCGGCCACGCCAGCGTTCCGCCGCGGTGCGATGGTCTGTCGCGTGCGGGCGCGTGTGCTTGCATATCCCCGCCCCGCACTGCCATCTGTCGACAGGGCGGAACTGGAGACCAACCTTGTGCAACGGATGATCCATGACGACCTGTCGATCTGGCTCTCCGGCCTGACCGTCGCGGGCCTTGTGGTCGCGCTGACGGGGCAATGGATCGTCGCCGGCGAATTCGGGCAATTGCTGCTGATCGGCGGCTCCGCCCTCGCCTTCGCCGCCGGAGGCCTTCCGGCCGGCTGGCGCGCGCTTCGGGAACTCGTCACCGAGCACATCCTCGACATCGATCTTTTGATGGTCGTGGCTGCGGTCGCGGCGGCCGCCGTCGGCGCGCCGGTGGAGGGCGCTGTCCTGCTGACGCTGTTCTCCATCTCCTCGACGCTGGAGGAAAGGGCGCTCGGACGGGCCCGGCGGGCGATCGAGGCGCTGATGGCGCTGCGCCCCGAGACGGCGCTGCGCAGGCTCGCCGACGGCCGCGTCGAGGAAGTGCCCTCGGCAAACCTCGCCGTGGGCGACGTCGTCGTGCTGCGGCCGGGAGCGCGGGTGCCGGCCGACGGCGTCATCCTCGACGGTCGCGGCACGCTCGACGAAGCCAACATTACCGGCGAATCCATGCCCGTGCCCAAGCAGGCCGGGGCGCAGGTGTTCGAGGCGACCGTCAATCTCGACGGCGTCCTCGACGTCGCCGTCACCAAAACAGTCGCCGAAAGCACGGTCGCGCGGATGATCGCGCTAGTGACCGAGGCGCAGGCGGCCAAGGCGCCCTCCGAGCAGTTCAGCGCCTGGTTCGGCCAGCGCTACACGGTGGCCGTTCTGGCCGGGTCCATCCTGGCCTTCCTCGTCTTCCTATGGCTCGGGCAAGGCTGGCATGAGGCGCTCTACCGCGCGGCCACCCTGCTCGTCGCGGCGAGCCCCTGCGCCATCGTGATCTCGGTGCCGGCTGCGATCCTCTCCGCGCTGTCTGCGGCGGCGCGCGGCGGCGTCCTGTTCAAGGGCGGCGCGGCGCTGGAAACGCTGGCCGCGGTGGAGACCTTCGCCTTCGACAAGACGGGGACGCTGACGGCCGGACGCGCCGCCATCACCGGCATCGTCACCGTGGACGGCACGGAGGAAGACTTTCTTCGGCTGATCGGCGGACTCGAAGCGCAGTCCGAGCACCATATCGCCGGAGCGATCCGCCGCGACCTCGCCGAGCGCGATCTGAAGCCGATCCCGATCACCGACGTCACGTCACATCCAAGCGCCGGGATCACCGGCAGGGACGGGCGCGAAGAGGTGTGGGCCGGCAATCCGCGGATGGCAAAGCGCATGGGCGCCTCGGTCGACCGCGAGGCCCTCCGGCAACTCGCCGACGGCACGCACACCGTGATCTATGCCGGGCGCGGCGACACGGTCCTCGGCGCCATCACCATCGCCGACGAGGTCCGGCACAGTTCCTCGCGCGCATTGCAAGCCCTGCGGCGGGGTGGCGTGCGCAAGATCGTGATGATGACCGGCGACCGCCGGCCGGTAGCATTGAGGATCGGCACCGAACTCGGGCTCCGGCCCGAGGAGATCCACGCCGAGATGCTGCCGGAGGACAAGGTGGTGGAGGTCGCCGAACTCGCCGCGGCCGGACGAGTGGCCTTCGTCGGCGACGGGGTCAACGATGCCGCGGCACTCGCCCGCGCCGATGTCGGCATCGCCATGGGTGCCGCCGGCTCGGACGTGGCGCTTCAGGCCGCGGATGTCGCGCTGCTCGCCGAGGACATGGAGCGTCTTGCCGACGCGCACCGGCTTGCCCGGCGCACGGCGCGGATCATCCGCCAGAACCTTACCTTCGCGCTTGGCGCGATGGCCGTGCTCGTCACGGGCGGACTGTTCTTCGACCTGCCCCTCCCCCTCGCAGTCCTCGGTCACGAGGGCGGAACGGTACTGGTCGTGTTGAACGGACTTAGGCTTCTGTCCGACCCAATCAGGAAGGACCGGCCGTAGGCCGTCAGTCCTTCTTCTTCGGCATCAGTCTCAGGCCGAGCTCGTTGAGCTGACCGGAAGACACCTCGGAAGGCGCGTTCATCAGCAGGTCGTAGGCCTGCTGGTTCATCGGGAACATGGTGATCTCGCGCAGGTTCTTCGCGCCGACCAGCAGCATCACCACGCGGTCGACGCCTGCCGCCATGCCGCCATGCGGCGGCGCGCCGTACTGGAAGGCGCGGTAGAGTCCGCCGAAGCGCTCCTCGACCGTCTCGCGGGAGAGCCCGACCAGTTCGAAGGCCTTGACCATGGTCTCCGGCAGATGGTTGCGGATGCCGCCCGAGGCGATCTCGAAGCCGTTGCAGACCATGTCGTACTGGAACGCCTTGATCGTCAGCGGGTCCTGGCCGGTGAGCGCGTCGATGCCGCCTTGCGGCATCGAGAACGGGTTGTGGGCGAAGTCGATCTTCTTCTCGTCCTCGTTCCACTCGAAGAACGGGAAGTCGACGATCCAGCACAGCTCGAACCGCTCGCGGTCGACCAGGTTCAGTTCCTCGCCGACGCGGGTTCGCGCATCGCCCGCGAACTTGTAGAACTTGGCCGGATCGCCCGCGGCGAAGAACACCGCATCGCCGGCCTCGAGCCCGAGCTGCTTGCGCAGCGCTTCGGTGCGCTCCTCGCCGATGTTCTTGGCGATCGGACCGGCTCCTTCCAGCTTGTCGCCCTCCATGCGCCAGAAGATGTAGCCGAGGCCCGGCTGGCCCTCGCCCTGCGCCCAGGAGTTCATCCTATCGGCGAAGGCGCGCGACCCGCCCGTCTTTGCCGGAATCGCCCAAACCTGCGCCTTCGGATCGTTGGCGAGGATGCCGGCGAAGACCTTGAAGCCCGAACCGCGGAAGTGCTCGGACACGTCCTGCATCTCGATCGGGTTGCGCAGGTCCGGCTTGTCGGTGCCGTAGGTGCGGATCGCATCGTCATAGGCGATGCGGCGGAAATTCTGCGTCACCGGCTTGCCGGCGGCGAAGGCCTCGAAGACCCCGCGCATCACCGGCTCCATCGTCTCGAACACGTCCTCCTGGGTGACGAAGCTCATCTCGAGGTCGAGCTGGTAGAACTCGCCCGGCAGGCGGTCGGCGCGGGGATCCTCGTCGCGGAAGCAGGGCGCGATCTGGAAGTAGCGGTCGAAGCCCGACATCATGATCAGCTGCTTGTACTGCTGCGGCGCCTGCGGCAGCGCGTAGAAGGTGCCGGGATGGATGCGGCTCGGCACCAGGAAGTCGCGTGCGCCCTCCGGCGACGAGGCCGTCAGGATCGGCGTCGAATACTCCGTGAAGCCCGCCTCGCCCATGCGCTTGCGCATCTCGGCGATGATCTTCGTGCGCTGCACGATGTTCCTGTGCAGCGTCTCGCGGCGCAGGTCGAGGAAGCGGTATTTGAGGCGGATGTCCTCCGGGTAGTCCGGCTCGCCGAACACCGGCAGCGGCAGTTCCTTGGCCACGGACAGAACCTCGATCTCGCGCGCGAAAATCTCGATCTCGCCAGTCGGCAGGTTCTTGTTGACGGTTTCCGCCGTGCGCGCCTTGACCTCGCCGTCGACGCGGACCACCCACTCCGAGCGCACGGTCTCGGCCGTCTTGAAGGCCGGCGAGTCCGGGTCGGCGACAATCTGCGTCATGCCGTAGTGATCGCGCAGGTCGATGAACAGCAGCCCGCCATGGTCGCGCACGCGATGAACCCAGCCCGAGAGGCGGACATTGCCGCCGACATCCGACTTGCGGAGGGCGGCGCAGGTGTGGCTGCGGTAGCGATGCATGGCGAAATCCAGTCCAGGAAGTAAGGCGGGAACGCGCCGAAGCGGCCCGAAAAGTCGCGGGAAAAGCGCATCAAAGGCGCGTTTTGTCAAGCCGAAGCGAACTCAGAGCTTCAGGCCGCGAACCTGTCGCGCGTGAAGCACGGCGACGATCAGCACACCGTCCGCCTCCTCCCGATAGAGGATCACATGGCTGCCATGTTCGTGCCGGCGCATACCGGCCCGGATCGTTGGCGACGTGCGGCCGATACGCGGGTGGCGAGCCAGCATGGCGAAACACCCGTCCAACTCGGCGCGATACTTGTCGGCCTGTCTTCGTCCAAAACTCTCGATGCCGTACAGAAAGATGTCCCGGAGATGCCGGTCTGCTCGCTTGGAGAGCCTGAACTCACTCACGCCAGGTCCCGCGTCGGCGGGCCAGTTCCTCCGCCTCGGCAAAAATCTCTGCGCTCGTCCGAGCGCTAACGCCGCTCTCGATCGCGTCATCGACGATGTGGCGCAGTTCCGCCAGCCGTTGCTCGTAGTCGGCTTCGCGCTCGGCACGGTCGCGTTCGATCAGATTGCTCAAATACTCGCCCGGGGACGCGAAGTCGCCCTCTTCGACCTGTTCGTCCAGCCAGTCCTTGACCTTTTCCGGCAAAGTGATGGTCAGCGTCGCCATGGCGATACTCCTTTGTACAAATTCTATGCGAAACCCGCCGAGGCGGCAATCTGGACCATCTTCCGGCTGCCGCTGAGGATGGTCGTCCATTGCCCCTCGCCCTATAGAAGAACGCTACGTCGCCGCGAGTCGCCTTGTCCTCCATCCGCCCCCTGATCCCGCTCCTGCTCGCCGCCGGCATCCTGCTGGGCGGCAACGGGCTGCAAGGCACGCTGATCGCGCTTCGCGGCGCGCAGGAGGGCTTTTCGCCCGGCATGATCGGCTTCATGGGCACGGCCTATTTCGCCGGCTTCCTCATCGGCTGCTTCACCATCACGCCGATGATGAAGGAGGTCGGCCATGTCCGCTCCTTCGCCTCGCTCGCGGCCATTGCCTCGGCCGGCACGCTTTTCCTGGTGCTGTTCATCAATCCCGTCGTCTGGTCGGGCGTGCGCTTCGTCAGCGGCTTCGCCTTTGCCGGCCTGTTCACCGTCATGGAGGCCTGGCTGCACGCCGGCGTCTCCAACGACAACCGGGCGCGGGTGCTGGCGATCTACCGGGTCGTCGACATCGGCTCCGTCACCGGCGCGCAGTTCATCATCCCGGTGATCGGCATCGACGGCTTCGCCATCTTCGCGCTCATGTCGATCATGATCACGCTGTCGCTGGTGCCGGTGTCGCTCGGCGACCGGACGAACCCTAAGTCGCCGGACGACGTGAAGCTCGATCTCCGGCGCGCCTGGGCGATCTCGCCCTTGGCCGCCATCGGCTGCATCGCGGTGGGCGTCACCAACAGTTCCTTCCGCACGCTGTCGCCGGTCTATGCCGAACAGATCGGCATGTCGGTCGCCGACGTCGTCACCTTCGTCAGCGCCGGCATCATCGGCGGCGCGGTGATCCAGTATCCGCTGGGCTATCTGTCCGACCGCTGGGACCGGCGTTCGGTCATCCTCCTGACCGCCGCGGCGGCAATGACTGCGGCGCTGGCGCTCGCCTTCCTCGCCGGCACGACGCCGCTCGCCAATTTCGCCTTCGTCTTCGTCTTCGGCTCGTTCGCCATGCCGATGTTCTCGCTCTGCGCGGCGCATGCCAACGACCGCGCCGGCCCGGGCGAGTATGTGATGCTCAACGCGGCCCTGATGCTGTTCTATTCCTTCGGAGCGATCGGCGGGCCGCTCGCCGCCGCCTGGACGATGGAGAGGTTCGGCCCCTACGCCCTCTTCGTCTTCAACGCGACGGTCTACCTGATCTTCATCTTCATCGTCCTCTACCGCATGCAGGCGAGGTCCGGCGTGCCGGCCGAGCGGCGCGGGCGGTTCGTCGCGCTGCTGCGCACCTCGACCGTGTTCGCGCGTCTCGCCGGCCGGCCGCAGAAGGTGAGAAAGAGCGACGACTGACGCCAAGCTTGACGAAACGGCCGCGGGCTGAAAGGACGGTAACGTCCTTCCAGAGCCCGTCCATGCACCTCATCACCAAGCAAAGCGAACTCGAAGCGGTCGTCGCAGAACTTGCCAGGTCCGAATTCGTCACCGTCGACACGGAGTTCATCCGCGAGACGACCTTCTGGCCGGAACTCTGCCTGATCCAGATGGCCTCCCCCGACACGACGGCGCTGATCGATCCGCTTTCGTCCGAGATCGACCTGAAGCCCTTCTTCGACCTTATGGCCAATGAGAGCGTTCTGAAGGTCTTCCACGCGGCGCGGCAGGACATCGAAATCATCTTCCACCTCGGCGGCCTGATCCCGCATCCGGTGTTCGATTCGCAGATCGCCGCCATGGTCTGCGGCTTCGGCGACAGCGTCTCCTACGATCAGCTCGTGCAACGCATCACCGGCACGCAGCTCGACAAGTCGTCGCGCTTCACCGACTGGCGCCATCGGCCGCTGTCCGACAAGCAGCTCGAATACGCGCTGGCCGACGTCACCTGGCTGCGCGATGTCTATCTCAGCCTGCGCGACAAGCTCGCCAGCCGAAAGCGGGCCGACTGGGTCAACGAGGAAATGGACGTGCTGACGTCGCGCGACACCTACGACCTCCATCCGGAAAACGCCTGGACGCGGCTCAAGATGCGCGTGCGCAAGCCGATCGAGCTCGCCGTCCTGCAGCGCGTCGCCGCCTGGCGCGAACGCGAGGCGCGCGAGCGCAACGTGCCGCGCGGCCGGGTGCTGAAGGACGATGCGATCTACGAGATCGCCCAGCAGCAGCCGCGCGACGTCGCCGCGCTCGGCCGTCTGCGCACCACGCCAAAGGGCTGGGAACGCTCCTCCACCGCGGCCGGCCTGCTGGCAGCCGTCAACGAGGCGCTCGCCATCCCCAAGGACGAGCTGCCGAAGATCCCGCGCCAGGCCTCCACCAGCGAGGGTGCCAACGCCGCCGCCGAAATCCTCAAGGTGCTGCTGCGCATCATCGCCGAAAAGGAAGGCGTTGCGCCAAAGATCATCGCCTCGAGCGACGACATCGAGCGCATCGCCTCCGAGGGCGAGACTGCCGAGGTCGAGGCGCTCAGCGGCTGGCGGCGCGAGGTCTTCGGCAACAAGGCATTGCGTCTGCTGCGCGGCGAAGTCGGCATCCGCTTCCAGAACCGGCGCATCAACGTCTTCGAGATCGGCTGAGCGTCAGTCGCCGGCCGCCATCCGCAAGGTCTTGCCGGATATCCGGGCGAGTTGCGCCAGTCGTCCGATGGGACGCTCGCCGATCAGGTCGGCATGGGATTTCGGCACGACCAGCGTCAGCGAACCGTCCTCGCTTCTCTCCCAGCGCAGGCGCGGGATGATGCCGGGCATGGACGCCGACAGGAGGTACACAACCCTCAGCATCGCGCCCAGGAAACGGGCGCGCTCGACATAGCGGGGCGGCGCCAGTTGGATCATCTCCGGTGCAGCGCCGTCTCCGATCAGCCCTTCGTGCCGGTAGAGATTGGTCAGCGCGATGAAGACGCGGCCGGGATGGTCGACGCCGATGAAGGAGGCGTGCGCGATGATGTTGAGCGATTGCGTGCCGCGATATTCGGGATGAGCCCGCCAGCCGATATCGGCGAGCAGGCAGGCCGCGCGGCGGTAACGCGCCTCGTCCTCGGTCTCGTCGATGTCGAAGGCGGCGAAGGAATGGCCCGTCCATTCGGCGAGTTCATGCGCATGTGTCACCGAACGGGCCCGCAGCAGCGCCAGCTCCTCCGAAGCGGAGATCAGCGGATCGGCCTTCTGCTCCGCCGGCGACAGCAGCGAATAGAGGAAGCCCTCGCGAACGCCCAGCGCCGACACCACGATCTTGCCGGGCTTCATAACCCGCACGATCTCCTGCAGCACGGCCGCGCCATAGGCAAGCAGCGCGCGGCGGCTCTTGGAGACGCGCTCGATGCCCTTCATCTTCTCGATTTCGCCGCGCCCGACTTGCCGGAGGAAGTTGGCCGAGCCCTCGACGCTCATCTCGTAGTGATGCATCACGGCGAGCGGATAGTTGGTCGCGGCCATGTGCAGGCGGGCGAGGTTTCGCCAGGTTCCGCCGACGCAGTAGAAGGTTCGCCCTTCGCCGTTCTTCAACACCTCGGCGCGCTTCAGTTCCTCGCGGATGATCCTTGTCGCCGCGGCGATCGACCCCTTGGAGACGTCCTCGAGCCTGAGGCCGCCCAGCGGCAGCGTGATCCCGCCCCCGATCGTCTCGCCCTTGACGTCGACCACTTCGAGGCTGCCGCCGCCGAGGTCGCCGGCGATGCCGTCAGCGAGATGGAAGCCGGAGATCACGCCGAGCGCGGAATAATAGGCTTCCTCCTTGCCGGTGAGCACGCGGATGTCGACGCCGAGGATCTCCTCCGCCCGCTTGATGAACTCCGGGCCATTGATCGCCTCGCGGGCGGCGGCCGTAGCGATAACGTAGAGCTGCTCGGCGCCGGCCTGCTCCGACAGCGCGCGGAAGCGGCGGAACTCCTCCACGGCACGCAGCATCGCATCGGGATCGAGCCGTCCGGTCGAGACGATGCCGCGGCCGAGGCCAGCGAGCATCTTCTCGTTGAAGAGCACGGTCGGCGAGCGCGCGATACCTTCGTAGATGACGAGGCGAATGGAGTTCGACCCGATGTCGATCACCGACACCGGCCGGCGGTCCTGCAACCGCCCCTGCGAGGCGCCTATCATTCGGCTGTTGACGCTTTCGCCTTCGAACGCCGCTTGTGCTGCGCGATCCGCTTGGGAGCGTGTGATTTCAGGGCGTCACCCCGCCCTGACAGGCTCGGATTCGTCATGAAATATTCCTGCGCGTTGAAGGGTTCCTCGCCCTCCTCGCGCGTCACGCGCCGGGAGGTGCCGTCAGGCAATACTTCGAAACTTTGCTGGTTGTCCATGATGTTTCCCAGCATGATCTGGCCCAGCACCTGCTCGTGCACGGTTTCGTTGGTCAGCGGCACCATCAGCTCGACGCGGCGGTCGAGATTGCGCGGCATCATGTCGGCCGAGCCGATATAGACGATCGCCCCGTCGGACGGCAGGCCATTGCCATTGCCGAAGCAGTAGATGCGGCTGTGCTCCAAAAACCGACCGATGATCGACTTGGCGCGGATGTTGTCGGACAGGCCAGGCACCTGCGGCCGCAGACAGCATATGCCGCGCACGATCAGGTCGATGTCGACGCCCGCCTGGCTCGCCTCGTAGAGCGCGTCGATGACCTGCGGATCGACCAGCGAGTTCATCTTCATCCAGATCTGCGCCGGCCTTCCAGCCTTGGCATGTTCGATCTCGTCGTCGATGTGCTTGAGGATGCGTTTGCGAAGCGTGAACGGCGAGACCGCGATCGTCATCTCCTCGGCCGGCTCGGCATAGCCGGTGATGAAGTTGAACAGCTGGGCCACGTCGCGCGCGATCGCCGGATCGACGGTGAAGTAGGACAGGTCCGTATAGATGCGCGCCGTGATCGGATGGTAGTTGCCGGTGCCCAGGTGCACGTAGGACCGGAGCCTGTTGTCCTCGCGCCGCACCACAAGCGACATCTTGGCGTGGGTCTTCAGCTCGACGAAACCGAACACGACCTGCACGCCGGCGCGCTCCAAGTCGCGCGCCCAGCGGATATTGGCCTCCTCGTCGAAGCGGGCCTTGAGTTCGACCAGGGCCGTCACCGACTTGCCAGCTTCCGCCGCGTCGATCAGCGCGCGCACGATGGGGCTGTCGTTGGAGGTCCGGTAGAGCGTCTGCTTGATCGCGACGACCTCCGGATCGGCTGCCGCCTGGCGCAGGAACTGGACGACCACGTCGAACGATTCGTACGGGTGATGGACGACGATGTCCTTCTCCCGGATCGCTGCGAAGCAGTCGCCGCCGTGCTCGCGGATGCGCTCCGGGAAGCGCGGGTTGTAGGGTTTGAACTTCAGATCGTCGCGCGGAACCGAGACGATCTCCGAAATCTGGTTCACCGCCAGCAACCCGTCGATGATCGACACGCGATTGGCCGGAACGCCGAGTTCCGTCGCGACGAAATCGCGCAGTTCCTCCGGCATCTCGTGATCGAACTCGATGCGGATCACCGAGCCGCGACGGCGGCGCTTCAACGCGCTCTCGAAGAAGCGCACCAGGTCCTCCGCCTCTTCCTCGATCTCGATATCGGAGTCGCGGATGAGCCTGAAGGTGCCGGAACCCTGGACTTTGTAGCCCGGGAACAATTGCCCGATGAACATCGAGACCGTGTCTTCAAGCCGCACGAAGCGCACGCAGTCGCGGTGATCGGGCAGGCGGATGAAGCGGCGCAGCGCGGTCGGCAGGCGCAACAACGCGATCATGCTCTCCGGCTCGCGCTTGTGCTGCAATTGCAAAGCGATCGAGAAGCCGAGGTTGGGGATGAACGGAAACGGATGCGCCGGATCGATCGACAGCGGCGTCAACACCGGAAAGATCGTTTCGAGGAAATGTCCCTCGAGCCAGTCGCGCTCTTCCCTGCTCAGGTTCTCACCGCGCACCACCTCGATGCGGGCGTTTTCGAGCAGACCGAAGAGCAGCGAGAGACTGATCTGCTGGTCCGCCTGAAGGCGGCTCACCTCGCGCAGCAGCTGTTCGAGCTGCTGTTCCGGCGTGCGGCCGTCGGCGCTCTTGGTGGTGATCCCTTCGCGCACCTGACCGGCCAAGCCGGCGACGCGGACCATGAAGAACTCATCGAGATTGGCCGCCGAGATCGACAGGAAGCGTACCCGTTCCAGCAGCGGGTGGCTCGAATTCTGCGATTCCTCGAGCACACGCCGGTTGAACTGGAGCCAGGAGAACTCCCGGTTCACGTAGCGGTCCGGATCGCCGGCATCCGTCGCGGCCGCGGCCGCGGGCTCGATGGTGAATTCGTGGGAAACCGGTGAGATCTCGTTCATCATTCCGCCTTGGACGCAGCCTTTCCAGGGCCGTCAAGACAATAGACGGCTTCGTTCTGTCCTGACAGGCATTTGCGACACTATGATTGCACCCGCCTTGCAAAGCGCCAAGAGTTGCGCCAAAGGCTGGAGGAAGCGAACGGAGATTGCGATGGCTGGCCACGGCATCCCTCATTTCCAGAACGACGCCGGTCACGCGACGATCGCGATCGGCGTCACCGAATTCATGTGCGTCGGCGCCAATCCGCCCTTCGACCATCCGCATGTCTTCCTCGACATGGGCGACGATACCGAGAAGGTCTGCCCCTACTGCTCGACGCTCTATCGCTTCGATCCGTCGCTCGGCGCCTCGCAGACCCAGCCGGCCGGCTGTCTTTACGTGCCCCGCGCGGCCTGATCCTGCATGTCCTCCGGGGCCGCGCCGCGGTCGCGGCAGATCGTCATCGCCGGCGGCGGAATCGCCGGCCTGACGGCGGCGATCGCATTCGCCGCGAAAGGCTTTTCCGTTCGACTGTTCGAGCGCGTCGCCAATCTGGAGGAGGTGGGCGCAGGCCTGCAGCTTTCGCCGAACGCGACCCGCATCCTGGCCAGGCTGGGCATCCCGGACCACCTGCGCGCGGCCTCGATCAGACCCGAAGCCGTGCTGCTTTGCCGCGCGTCCGATCTGCGCCGGATCGCGCGCGTGCCGCTCGGCGCCCAGGCAACGGCGCGCTGGAAGAGCCCCTATCTGGTGCTGCATCGCGCCGACCTCCACGCAGCCCTGTTCGCGGTCGCCTCGAAGATGCCGGACGTGGAGATAGTGACCGGCGCGACCGTCTCCGACGCTGCGATGCATGCGCAGGGCGTCACGGTGGCGGTCGATCATGAGGGGCGGAGCCGTGAGATCGATTCCCTGCTTCTCGTCGCGGCCGACGGAGTCTGGTCGACCCTGCGGAAACTCGTCGGCGGCGCCGGCGCCGGTTCCTTCTCCGGCAGGATCGCCTGGCGTGCCACGGTGCGCGCCGATGGCGAGGCGGTGGCGATGCTAGCTGACCATCTGCCGCGCGACTGCGTCAGCGCCTTCCTGCACCCCCGCGCGCATCTCGTCTCCTATCCCGTTCGGGGAGGAAGCTCGATCAATCTCGCTGCGTTCACCCAGGGCGGCGCGCAGGGCGCCTCGTGGTCGCACTCGAGCGAGGCCCGCCCGCTGATCGAGGCGCTGAGCGGCGCGGCCCCGGCGCTCCTCGACTTCATCGCGGCCATCGGCAGCTGGACGGTCTGGCCGATCCACACGGTCGACCCGCGCTCGCCCTGGATCAATCCGCGCGGAGCGGTGCTGATCGGCGACGCGGCGCATGCGATGACGCCGTTCGCGGCACAAGGCGCGGCGGCGGCGATCGAGGACGCCTATGTGCTGGCCGCGGCGGTCGCCGACCAGCCCGACGATATCGGCGCGGCGCTTCGCCGTTACGAGAAGATCAGGCGCGAGCGGGTCGCCGCCGTGGCGCGGCGCGGCGCGTTCAACGCCTTCACCTGGCACGCGGCCGGACCGATCGGCTTCGGCCGCGACCTCGTGCTCGGCCTACTTCCGTCCGGAAAGCTCGCCTCCGACCTCGACTGGCTGTACGGCTGGGACGCGGACGCCGCGCTGAAAGCCGTTCCCGTCAGCGCCGGCGCCGCGCAATCCCGCTGACGACCTGGACCTCCGTTCGTGGCGACCCATGCCCGGGACGGCGTCCATTCCGCAATCTTTCCCTCGCCGCGTCGGAAATCGGCCGTGTTCACGCCAGTCGCGCGTCACAATCCCGGATCAACCTCGCGCCCGGCTTGGGAGCATGTCGGCAATGGGCATCTGCAACCGTTCGTGGCGCGGGCTGACCGCGCTGGTTTTCGCCTGTCTCGGTCTGGCGCTCGCTAATCAGCCGTCGCGCGCGGACCCGCCGCCGGCCAAGGCGCGGATCGGCGACCTCACCTTCCGCTACGATCCTTTCAACTGGCGTTTCGAACCGGCCGGTACCGGCTTCACTGCCACCTGCCAGCAGGTCGACTGCCGCGGCGTCGTTTTCGATGTCTCCGTGCGCGACACGACTGGCGAATGCGGCAAGGAGGCCGCCGAACGAACGGCTGAGCGGATGTTCCCCGCCGCCGACCGCCATCCCGTCAACATCGTGCGCGCCGGGCGCTTTGCTCTCGTCAAGGCGGAGAGCCGTTTCGGCTCCGACCTGTCGGCGCCGACCTATGTCTACGCCTGTCTCGACTGGCAGGAGCGGGAATACCGCTTTGCGATGCGAGCGGAAACGGTCGGCCGAACGTCATGGGCCGGCGGCGCCCTGCACTATCTAGTCAGCCGCGCCACCGCGCCGCCGGCACCGATCAAGGTGTTGCGGCTGGGCGAACTGGAGTTCCGCTATTCGACAGAACGGTGGCGTGTTGCCGAAATCGAGCCCCGGCAAAGCTACATGCTGTCCTGCCGCCCCCCGGCCTGCCACGATCACGGCGCCTTCGTCATGGTCTCCGCCACAGCGTCGACCGTCGGCTGCGAGCGCGATCCCGATAACGCGGGATTGCCGATCTCCGAAGCGGTAGTGACCCCTATGCATGGCCAGCGACCCGACGTTCTGCCGTTCGCGGTCGCGACAATCCACTCGCCCTGCCGCAACTACGTCCCGCCGGCACGCAGCGCCTGCTTGTGGCACAACGGCATTGCCTATCGGATCGGAACGCCGGACCCCGCCGGATGCCGCTCGGATTTCGGCGTTCCGGCCGGGGCATTCGCCGAACTGGTGAACGGCGCGCGGTTGGCGCCGTAGCGGCCTTCAGGGTAGGTCGTTGAAGGCGCGCAGCGACCACACGAGGCTCTGCGGCAGCGGGTTCCACAATCCGGTCCGAAGTCCCGCCCGCCTCAGCACGGCGCTGGTCCACGTATTGCAGCCGACGACGGCGTTGAAGGTACCGGTGCCTTCATAGAAGCGATCGAAGGGGCCATAAGAACGTCCTTCGATCAGAATCGGCTCACCGCCCGGATGACGCGCAAATCCTTCCAGGGCTGCGCTGACCATGGCCGAGAACGCACCCACGCTCAAATCGATCGCGACGACGCCATCGCCCGCCTGGTCGATCTCGCCGGCGAGCGCGACGTGCATCGCGGAACTATCCGCCGTGAGCGCGCGCATGACCGGCCGGGCTTGAGATCGGACCATGTCGGCGTCTCGAGATAGAAGGAACGGCCTCCCCAGCCTACGATCAGCCACTCGACGGCAGGATCGGAGACAGGCAGCCCCGAGGACTGCAGGAATCCCAGCCTGCTGAGGATATCCGGATCAGCCGGAAGCGCGATGTCGGTGTGGATCGGATTGGACAGGACGAGCATCCGCCTCGTGGCGTCGCCGCCCGCCGCTGCCGTCGCGAGCAGCGGCCGAGGGATGACGGCCCCCGCGAACGGCGCCAGAACCGCCGCCAGCACGAGGGCGACGACCAGGCGCCGCCGCATTGGCCAGCCTCAGTGCAGGATCTGGCTGAGGAACAGCTTGGTGCGCTCGTGGCGCGGATGGTCGAAGAACTCGGCCGGCGTGTTCTGCTCGACGATCTGGCCCTGGTCCATGAAGATCACCCGGTTGGCGACCTTGCGCGCGAAGCCCATCTCGTGGGTCACGCACAGCATGGTCATCCCTTCCTCGGCGAGCCCGACCATCGTCTCCAGCACTTCCTTGATCATCTCCGGATCGAGCGCCGAGGTCGGCTCGTCGAACAGCATGATGCGCGGGTTCATGCACAGCGACCGCGCGATCGCCACGCGCTGCTGCTGCCCGCCGGACAATTGCCCAGGGTATTTGTTGGCTTGCTCCGGGATCTTCACGCGGCGCAGGAAGTGCATGGCGGTCTCCTCCGCCTGCTTCTTCGGGATCTTGCGCACCCAGATCGGCGCCAGCGTGCAGTTCTCGAGGATCGTCAGGTGCGGGAACAGGTTGAAGTGCTGGAATACCATGCCGACCTCGCGGCGTACCTCGTCGATCTTCTTCAGATCGTTGGTCAGTTCCTTGCCGTCGACGACGATCTTGCCCTTCTGGTGCTCCTCCAGCCGGTTGATGCAGCGGATCAGCGTCGACTTGCCCGAACCGGAGGGACCGCAGATGACGATGCGCTCGCCGCGCATGACCTTCAGATTGATGTCCTTCAGCACATGAAAGTCGCCATACCACTTGTGCATGCCGACGATCTCGACCGCAACATCGGTATCCGAGATGTGCATCTTCGAGCTGTCGATCTGGATCTCGTCGGCCGAAACGGCGTTCTCGATGGCCATTTGGTTCCCCTATTTCCTGTGGCCGGTGTCGAGCCGGCGTTCCATGTAGATCGAATAGCGAGACATGCCGAAGCAGAAGATCCAGAACACGAAGCCGGCGAAGATGAGCCCGGTCAGCGGCGTCTGTTGCGTGATCCAGTTCGCATCATTGAAATTGCGGCGTACCGCCCCGAGCAGGTCGAACATGTTGACGATGTAGACCAGGCTGGTGTCCTTGAAGAGGCCGATGAAGGTGTTGACGATGCCGGGGATCACCAGTTTCAGCGCTTGCGGCAGGATAATGAGCCGCATCTTGTGGCCGTAGGACAGGCCAAGCGAATCGGCGCCCTCGAACTGGCCCTTGGGGATCGCCTGCAGGCCGCCGCGGATGACCTCGGCCATGTAGGCGGAGGCGAACACCGCCACGCCGACCAGCACGCTGACGAAGTCGTCGATCTTGGCGTTGTTCGGCATGAACAGGGGCAGCATCTTGGTCGCCATGAACAGGACGGTAATCAGGGGCACGCCGCGCACGACCTCGATGAAGACGACGCACAGGGCCTTGATCACCGGCAGGGTCGAGCGCCGGCCGAGTGCCAGCAGCACGCCTGCCGGCAGCGACACGACGATGCCGACATAGGACAGGATGATCGTCACCATGAAGCCGCCCCAGTCGCGGGTCGGCACGTAGCGCAGCCCGAACCATCCGCCCGGCAAAAGGATGAAGCCGAGGATCGGCAAGACGACGAACAGCCCTATCGCGTTCGCGACCTTGTAGGGGGCGCGCGGGATGAGGAACGGCACCAGCAACGCCACAAGCAGCGCGCCCAACAGCATCGGACGCCAGCGCTCGTCGACCGGGTAGGTGTTGAACATGAACTGGCCGAACTTGTTGGTGACGAAGTTCCAGCAGGCGCCGGACCAACCGTCCGGATGGATACCGCCCTGCGAGATCGTGGCACAGAAGGTGCGGTTGTCGCCGGTATACTGGGCGTCGATGAACAGCCAACGGATCAGCGGAGGGATGAACCAGGCGAGCAGCGCCAGTGCGATGAACGTCAGAACGGTGTCGGCAGGAGTGGCGAAAAGATTGGTGCGGGCCCAGTGGACGATGCCCTTCTGGCCCACAGGCGCGGCGAGCGGGCGCTCCATCTCGCTGCGGACATAGGCGATTTGGTTCTCTTGCATCGCGGGCTCCTCAGCGCTCGACCAGCGCGACGCGCGCATTGAACCAGTTCATGAAGAGCGACATTGCGAGGCTGATGGTGAGGTAGACGACCATCCAGATCGCCACGATCTGGATCGAGTTGCCGCTCTTGTTGAGGATCGTGCCGCCGACCGAGACCAGGTCGGGATAGCCGACGGCGATCGCCAGCGACGAGTTCTTGGTCAGGTTGAGATACTGGCTGGTCAGCGGCGGCACGATGATGCGCATCGCCTGCGGAATGATGATCAGCCGGGTTGTGGTGCCCGGCCGGAGGCCGAGCGCATGCGCCGCCTCCGACTGGCCGCGCCCGACGCCCTTGATTCCGGCGCGCACGATCTCGGCGATGAAAGCCGCGGTGTAGATCGACAGCGACAGATAGAGCGCCAGGAATTCCGGCCCGATCATCATGCCGCCGCGGGCTTGGAAGGCGCCCTGAACCGGCACGTCGAAGGAGAGCGGGAAGCCCATGGCGGCGAGCGCGATCAGCGGCAAGCCGACGAGCAGGCCGATGCAGGTCCAGAACACGGGGAAGCGTTGGCCGGTTGCCATCTGGCGCGCTTTGGCGCGGTTTGAGACGAAGAAGCACATCGCGATGGCGACCACGAAAGCGACGCCCACCAGCCAGGACCCCTCACCCCAGACCGGAACGGGAATCGTCAGGCCGCGATTGCTCAGCAGGGCCGAGAAGGGCAGATGGTACGCATCGCGCGGCTGCGGCAGGATCGCCAGCACGCCGAGATACCAGAAGAAGATGACCAGCAGCGGCGGAGTGTTGCGGAAGACCTCGACATAGACGGTGCAGAGACTGCGGATCAGCCAGTTGCGCGACAGGCGGCCGATGCCGACGATGAAGCCGATCACGGTGGCCGTGACGATGCCGACGGCCGCAATCAGCAGCGTGTTGATCAGGCCTACGACCAGCGCGGCCGAATAGGCCGAGTCGGCCGAGTAGGAAATCAGCGATTGGCCGATATCGAACCCGGCGCGCTCGTTGAGAAAATCGAAGGAGATCGTCCGGCCGATCCGGGCCAAGTTCTGCTGGGTATTGTTGACGACCCAGACGACCAGCGCGAACAGCGCGACAAAGGCAAAGACCTGGAAGGCGATCCCGCGGACGACGGGATTGTAGATTAACGGAACCCGTGGCGCATCATCGCTGCGCAAGACCTGTTCGCTCGCCATCGCGGCCTCCTGTTAGGGACGTCCCGGGGGCGGCGGGTGCCGTCCCCCGGTCTGCCTGCCAGAAGATCAGCGGATGGGCGGTGCGTATTGCAGACCGCCCTTGGTCCAGAGCGCATTGAGGCCGCGCTGGATCTTCAGCGGGCTCTCGGTGCCGATGTTGCGTTCGAAGATCTCGCCGTAGTTGCCGACACCCTTGATGATGTTGACGACCCAGTCCTCGCCGAGGCCGAGATCGGCGCCGAACTTGGCGTTGGCCTCCATGCCGAGGATGCGCTTGATCTCGGGATTGTCCGAGCCCTTCATCTCCTCGACATTGGCCTGGGTAATGCCCAGTTCCTCGGCGATGACGAGCGCGTTGGAGACCCACTTCACGAGATCGAACCACTGGTCGTCGCCCTGGCGAACGAGCGGGCCGAGCGGCTCCTTGGAGATGATCTCGGGCAGGACCATGTGGTCGCCGGGCGCCGAGAGCTGCAGGCGGATCGCATAGAGGCCGGACTGGTCGGTGGTGTAGACGTCGCAGCGGCCGGAATCGTAGGCCGCGTTGACCTCGTCGAGCTTCTCGAACACGACGGGGTTGTATTCCATCTTGTTGGCGCGGAAGTAGTCGGCGAGGTTCAGCTCGGTCGTCGTGCCGGTCTGCACGCAGACGGCGGCGCCCGACAGCTGCAGCGCCGAGTTCACGCCCGGCACCTTCTTCGTGTTGATCATGAAGCCCTGGCCGTCATAGTAGTTGACGCCGGCGAAGTTGAATTTCAGCGAGGTGTCGCGGCTGAGCGTCCAGGTCGTGTTGCGCGCGAGGACATCGACAGTGCCGTTGGCGAGAACCTCGAAGCGGTCCTTGGCGCTGGTGCCGGTGTATTCGACCTTCGACGGATCGTTGAAGATCGCGGCGGCGATCGCCTTGCAATAGTCGACGTCGAAGCCGGAATACTCGCCCTTGTCATTCGGCGCCGCGAAGCCGGCGAGGCCGGTGTTCACGCCGCACTTCAGCACGCCACGGGCCTTTACATCGTCGAGGGTGGCTGCGGATGCAGCCGATGCCGACAGCGCGAGAAGTGCCGCGCCGGCCAGGCCGAAGAGAACGTTGCTTTTCATTGTACTGAACCCCTTTTTATTGGTACGGGGCGAGACGACCCCGGACGCTTCCCTTGGAAAGGCGCGGAGCGTTCCCCACCCCGTCGGAAATGTCCGTATTCGGATCAGTTCCCGCACCCTTCCGTTCACAAAGTTCATCGAAGGCGATTATTCCAGCGAGGTCAAGTCTCGTATGGCAGCGCGGGAGCCGTCGGCGTGGATTTCGTATGCAAACGATCGGCCGCGCCGGCGTTCGCGCGCGACATCGCCGAGCCGACGGTCAACGACACGGCATGATGCCTCGCGATTGCGCGGCGGCTGCGCAGCGGATATGCAGCCCTAACTCCACCGGAACGGCGCGATCATGGCAGGCAGCAAGCAGAGATTCGGCATAAACACCCAGCTCGCGCATTCCGGCCACGACCCGCGCGACTTTCATGGTTTCGTCAATCCGCCGGTCGTGCACGCCTCCACGGTCCTGTTCCCCGACGCGCACACGATGGCGTCGCGCAACCAGAAATACACGTACGGCACGCGCGGAACGCCGACCACCGATGCCCTGGCCTCGGCGATCGACCAGCTCGAAGGCTCGGCCGGGACGATCATCGTGCCGTCGGGCCTCGCCGCGGTCACAGTGCCCCTGCTTGCCTTCCTGTCCGCCGGCGATCACATCCTGATCACCGATTCCGTCTACAATCCGACGCGCCGCTTCGCCGACACGATGCTGGCGCGGCTGGGCGTCGAGACGCAGTATTACGATCCGCTGATCGGCGGCGGCATTGCGGCGCTGATCAAGCCGAACACGAAGGTCGTGTTCACCGAATCGCCAGCCTCGAACACGTTCGAGGTGCAGGACATCCCCGCGATCAGCGCGGCCGCGCACGCCGCCGGTGCGATCGTGATGATGGACAATACCTGGGCGACGCCGCTCTATTTCAAGCCGCTCGACTTCGGCGTGGACGTCTCGATCCATGCGGCGACGAAATACCCGGGCGGACATTCGGACGTGCTGCTCGGAACCGTCTCGGCCAATCCGGCCTGCTGGCCGAAACTGCACGAGGCCTTCCTGACACTCGGCTGTTGCGCCGGACCGGACGACGTCTACCAGGTGCTGCGCGGCCTCAGGACGATGGGCGTGAGGCTGGAGCACCATCAGAAAAGCACGCTCGACATAGCCCGCTGGCTGGAAACCCAGCCCGGCGTGGCGCGCGTGCTGCACCCGGCGCTGGAGAGCTTTCCGGGCCATGACATCTGGAAGCGCGATTTCTCCGGCTCCAGCGGCATCTTCTCGATCGTGCTCGACGGCGGCGGCGAGAAACAGGCGCATGCCTTCCTCGACGCGCTCGAAATCTTCGGCCTTGGCTATTCCTGGGGCGGCTACGAGAGCCTCGCCGTCAACGTCTTCCTCGGCGACCGCACCATCGCCAAAGGCCCTTACGAAGGGCCCGTCATCCGCCTCCAGATCGGCCTCGAGGATGTCGAGGATCTGAAGGCGGACATTTCGCGGGGGCTGGCGGCGGCGGCGCGCTGACGGCCCGCCGCGGCCACCTCCCGATCACGGCAGCGGATAGCGCTGACCCTGGAAGCGAAGACGGACGTTGCAGGTCGGCGCTTCGGAATCGAATGCGTTGATGTCGATCGTCGCGTTGAGATAGATTGTCGCCGCCACCGGCAAAGCGGGAACCTGCGCGGGAATGCGCGCTCTACCCGTGTAGAACGTCGCACTCTGGCCGATCTGGGTGACGTTGACGTTCTTGAACACCGTGCCCCTCAGCGAGCCCGTCTGCAGTGTAAAATTCTGTGTATAGGTTGGCCAAAACAACGAAAGTCGAGTACTATCCGACTGACCGTTGTAATTTGGTGGCCGGAATCGGGCAACGGCACAGTTTCCGACATAGAAATTGACCGCGGCGCAGGCAGCCGTTGCTGTCTGTATGCAGGCATTTCCCCGAAAATGATTGGCTTGCGCGATGGCGGCGGATGTCCCGACGCCCAACATTGCACCGACGAAAAATATCGATCTTACAATACTTTTCATTGAACCCTCTCGCCCAGTTATTCCCCCTGAAACTATTCATTCGCTAAACGTTACGCAAAGTCAACTTGCTTCGGAAGATCGGCAAGGATCTGAACAAGGCGATTTGGACAAAAGAGTATTTGGCGATCCCGGCAGGACCGCTATAAAATAGCGCTACGCCTAGAATATCTCGGCTTTGCGCCCCCGCACCTTTTCAGAGCGGACCCTTATTGCGGCTTAAGGATTTCTGCCTCATCCCCGCACCTTTTATGTGGCGATGGCGGAGGCGTTCCCCTCCCCCGCACTGGAACAGGAGAGACGGAATGAGCGAAGCAGGAGATCGCCTCATTGAGGGCGCGAAGGAAGCGCTAGAGATCGCGCGAGGCAACCAGCCGGCGGCGCGCATCCATGTCAACGGCCATGCCTATGTGCCGGAACAGCGTTGGCAGAGGATGGATACTGCGCCGAGGGATGGCACGGTCGTCAACGTCGTGGCGCGATACCCTCATGCTATTGCAGGGTTTCCGCAGTATGCCGCCTATCGTCCCGATCTTGGCTATTGGGTTGCGTATAGCCTGAACGCTCCACAGCGCGTCATTCCGTGGGCATGGCGTCCGCGAGACGATTGGCCTTGGTGCGGGGACCCTGAGTTTCCGGAGGACCCCAAATGAGTGACATGATCTCACGGATGGCGAGGGCGATGCGGGATCGCGACATTGACTGGTATATCGCTCGCGCGCCGGACGTAGACCCGGATGTCATCCGCAAGGCAGCGATGGAAGACCTCAAAGAAAACTATGAAGCATTAGCCCGCGCCGCTCTCGAAGCGATGAAGGAACCGACCCCCGCCATGCTGATTGCCGGCGTAAAGGCCATGCGCAATGACGATCTGGACGTGACGGAGAAAGAGCTGTTGCTGGGCTGGAATGCGATGATCGACAAGGCTATGGAGGAATAGGATGGACGAGCGGGAAGTTCTAATCGAATGCCTTCGCCGGGCTGTCGGCAAGCTCTACCATTGCCGATATTCGGAACAGCCTTTGGCGCGCGAGCTAGAAGCGAAGTTGTTGGAGATCACAGGCCAGACGCAGCATGAATGGGGTATGTCTGGCGGCTACGCAAGAAACGGACGCGATTAGTGATCCGCCCTGACACCCTCCTAGCCCTTCCCTTCCTTGCGATACTGGTTGTATCGGTGGTGATGGGAGTGTGGGAGTGGGTGTGGTGAGGATTTGGTGATGACGATAGACGAAAAAATCGTTCGTGCTTACCTCCAAGACGCCCACAACAAGGGTGGCGGCTGGAAGATGGCAATGTTCATGATGGCCGACCGGCTTCTCGTGCTCGAAGATCGGCTCTTGCGCGCGGGCGTGGATTTTCCGACAGACCCACGCGGGGCTCTAATTGAGCCTATCCCCACACCCCCATAAAGAACCTCACCATCTGCACCCTATAGGACAGGGCAAGCATCCTGATAAGGTAGCGGAGGAAGAAGCGTCTCACGGAGGACGCCCGCGCGCATTGCCCTGCGAAGCTTCCATGCGCTGCAATATCTCGCGCGAGACGCGGACCTCAGTCGTCAGGGCATTGAGGGTGGATTCCACAGCCTTCACGGCCGTTGCGAAATCGAGCGCCTGCTTCTCGACATTCGACAGGCGGATGCCAAGGCTCCCGAAGCTCCTGATCTCCGACTCCGCAGCCGTCAACCGCCGGTCGAGCTTCTCGATCTCGACGGTATGGGTTGCCAGCGCACCCCGGAACTCAGCCACGATATAGCCCCAGGCGACGAGTCCGCCAATGAGCATGATCGTAAAGCCGAAAACGGAGATGACCGTATTCGGACCCCACTTGTTTTCCCAAACAGGCTTGGCGATCGGCATGTCATGGTTCCTATCATTCAACGCCCCGGCCCTTTCGTCTGCACTGCAAAGTTCGAATCGCCCGTGTGAGGCGCTTCACGGATTCATTCAGCCTTCGGCGGTCCCACGAGATCGCTGTTGGTCAGGGTCGGCGAGCTGCTAGGAACAGCGCGTCGGCCCGCTTGCTATTTGCGGCCCTTCAACGCACCTGCAATTGCAGACAGGCCCGCCACGCCGCCGCCGGCATAAAACACGTTCTGCCACGCTGTTTCGGCCCACGGCAGAAGGCCGGGAGGAATGGCGGCAACGTCAGGGAGTGCGCCGTTGGCGAGCGTGTCCAGCATCCCCCAGCCGAACCATGCCGAGAGCGGAATTGTCGCCATCAGCCATGGTATCCAGAACGCGCGGTGCGCCATCCCTGCCTTGACGACGCCAGCCGCTTCGGCATTTGCCGCTGCTTCACGTGAAGCATTGATGCGCAGGCGTTCCGTCTCGGAATTGGCCTTGCGCTCGACATGGGACAGAACCCGGTCGAGGAAGCCGAACCCGGCAGAGCCGAGAAGCTTTGCGACGATTGAGGCGAGCATGTCAGGTCTTCCACCCGAAGCGCTTTGCCAGGAAGAACCAAGCCTCAGCAGCGATCGGCGCGATGGTGCCGGCGGCAAGGCTGACCCACTGTGCAATCTCAGGATCGGCAATGAGGTCGGATGCTTCGCCCTCGCTGATCAGGCCGTAGTAGAGCAGCGGGAAGGTGGCGTATCTCAAAAAAATCCTAATCACCGGTGCCATCTGGCTCTCCGTTGTTGTTCCAAGTCGATGATTCTGCTATGAAAAAAACAAACCCGCCGGGTGTCTCACCACCGCGACGGGTTCCGACCAAGGAAGCATGGAGCGCTCCACATGGCTAACCCTCGTTTATGCTCAGTCCCTGACTGCAACAAGCCTCATTCTGCGCGCGGGCTTTGTCGAGCTCACTACGCACACTGGAATCGCAACTCAAAACCCATCCAGTGTTCTGTCGATGGATGTCACAACCCATCTGACCGTCTTGGATTTTGCACCGCACACTACATGCGTCAGCGGCGCAATCGAGGAAATCCGACCGGGGGGAGAATTAAGCCCGGAACACATACCGCCTTCCTTGCCGAGGCGGTTAATAGCAATGCTGACGACTGCATTGTCTGGCCTTTTACGCCGAATAAGAGGACAGGCTACGGCCTCACCAAACTGAACGGTAAGGCTATGTCGGCTCATCGCGCCGCCTTGTCCCTCTACACTGGGGAATTGCCCGACAATTCGATCCATGCCGCCCACGCACCGGAGATTTGTCACAATCGCCTTTGCGTCAACCCACTACATCTTAGGTGGGCAACCGCCACCGAGAACGAAGCCGACAAACGCATCGACGGCACGAAGGGCGAAGGACCCTATTCGGCGCGCGCAAAGTTCAGTGCGGAGCAGGTTACGGCAATCCGCGCTGACCCGCGCCCAACCTCAGTAATAAGTCGCGAGCTCGGCGTTAGCGAATTTCCCATCCATTGCATCAAGCACCGAAAGACGTATCGCAATGTGCCCTAGGTGCCATGTCAGCGTCTCCGAAAGAACTTGGCGAGGATTGAAGCGAGAATTGCCCAGAAACCACGCTTGGGCGGCGTAACCGAATTCGGTTTGGCGTTACCCGAATTCGGTTTAGGATCAGGCTGAGAGGTTGACACGGGAGGCGTTCCGTGCGTCCCGCTCGGCTTTGGCTTCGGCGCCTGTCCGATATAGCCGGCCGCGCGAAGGGCGTTTTCGAACGCCACGGCATAGCCAGCGATCTGCTTCGCCTTGTCGGTACCGTTCACAATCCGGCGCGCGTTCACATAGTCCTTGCGCCCTTCGCTGATGTAGTCTGACAGCTTCTTGCCGGTCCAAAGCCCTTCCTGGTGCCCGACGATCGTCACCACGGCATCTATGGCCGGATCGAGCAGCAGATCGGGGTTCTTGACGAAATCGTGCCCGAACCGCTTGGACAGCGTTTCCATGTTTCGCAGCCAGGTATTCTGAATCCGGCCTCGCCCGTAATAGACATGGTTGTAAGGGCCCGCCGTCTTGCCGTAGGCGCGCTTTGCCACAACCTTTCTGGCGCCGATGTCCGTCTTGGCAAAGCCTTCGCGAACTGGCACCATCATGCCGCCCGTCTCGTGATAGACGCCGCTGAGGATGTAGGCGAGATGCAGAAGGCTGACGCCCCGCGACTGCGCCACGTCGAGCAATTCTTCAATGCCCGTCACCTGCGATTGAGAGAGCGACGTGCCAAACACCCCTGACCCCCGCGCGCGAAGGCCCGCATAGAACTTTGCGCGATCCATGTTCGATTCCTTGTGTTGAAGTGAAGCGAAAGCCGGTCTAGGCTTGCCGCAACGGAGAGGGTGATATGGACGAACTCGCGCGCGACAGAGCCAGGTGGAAGGGCGGGATCGTCCTGTCGTGGAAAGATGTCGGCCTTGCCACACTCGGCATTCTCAGCCTCGTGGCGCTCGTGCTTATGGCGATGCTGATGCTGAAACTCGGACAGCATCTCCCGCCACTCCCGCCCGCCTACTAGACAGTCTCGTATTCGCCTGCGATCTGGATATTTTGGCCGCTGACGCATGGGGCACCACCCGCCGCGCTGTATACGGTGACGTAACCCGTGCCGTTTTGCACCCAGCCGTAGATCGGGACGCCGGTCGTAAGGTTTTCACCAGTCCAGTAGGCAAAATACCGGCTGTCTGAGGATGCATTCGCGGGAAGGGTGAAGCGGAACCGTCCAACCAGAGTTCCGATATCTGTCATGACCGCGCGAATGGACACGTGGCGCGTCTTGTCCGGCCCCTTAATCCAGTTCCCTGTGATTGTCGCTGTTGTTGCCGCCCCACCGATCGCATCCGTCACGGTCGGCGTATAATCTACATCTCCCTCACTGTAGTAGGTCAGCCCGTCGTCTATCGCTTTCTGGAAGCCCTTGAACGACGCCATGCTTGAGGCCTGGATGCCGGCGCGGTTCGGGTAGAGGATGTCCCCCATAATGGAGAGCTGAGAAGGGTTGGCACATAGGGGAAGCGTCGAAAGGATCTGATGGGACGCAATCGCAATGTCGGCCCCCTCCAGCGCAAGAGAGCCTGTCGCTCCATCGAACGAAAATAGACCAAGCCGCGCTTGCGTTCCGCCGCCGATGAACTTGACATCGCGCATTTTCCGCGCGCCGCCTGCCAGTTTGAACTTGTAATGCGAGCCAGGGCAGGCGCCCTCGATCATGAAATCAAAGGTGTTGTTCTCCTGCACAAACCCGTCCGAGAAATCGATCTCAATGGCGCTTGAAGCGTAGGACGCGAGGTAGCAATTAGTGAACCGGTGTTGATTGCCCCGCCCGAACAGGATTGGCGCCTGCGTCATGGAGCGGATCACACGTCCGGTGATACCGGACCCGCTGCCTGTGAATGCCGTGCTATCGATGTTCACCTCAAACGATGTCGCCGTCGCGTTCGATATGGTCGCAGCTTGGCTGTTAAACTCTGTCAGGCTGGAAAACTGATGGAAGACCACAGCATTCCCGTTTGAGAACGGATGCGACGTGACATGGATCACGGTCGGGTTTCCCTTGTCGACCTGCGTTATGAACGCGATGTTGGAGGATGGCAGGAAACGCCAATCGCAATTGACATAGGAATTGTTCCCGAAGGAAACGCTCCCGGTCTTGACCGTTTGGAAATCAGAAGTCGGCGGGGAGGCAACATAGCCGGTATAGATGCCGACGCGGCCCTGATAGTTCTGGTTGTAGTATCGGCAGTGAATGCGCCGAGTAGACTCCTGCCCGTAGCAATAATCAGCCGCTATCGAATAATGCCCGACCACCGACACATTGTCGAAACAGTTGTTATCACATGCCTGCGCGCCAAGATTGTGCCGCGCGGAATAGATGCCGATCGACGGCATGTTGGTTTCATCGCCATAGATCAGCAGGTTTGAAATCGTGTAACCACGCGAGCCGACGAGATCGAGAACAGCCTTCCCGGTGCATGTTCCTACCAGCACGCCGTTCGTGATGACGAGGTTCCATGACGTGATGTTGGTGGCGTTGATCGGACTTTCGACCTTGTAGATACCCCCCGACAGATCGATGACATATCGGCCATAGGAACGACCCGTTGCTGCGATCTCGGTTCGAAGATAGTCGATCACGGCATTGATTGCCGCAGCCGAACCCGTGACGCCAGTCGGGTCGCCGCCCGCCATATCGGGGGACAGGCGCTTTTCATTGATGATGAACTTGCGGCCCGAGGCGTCCGTCAGCCGCAGAAGCGCAGGCGTGGCGGCATAGTCCGCATCCGAGGCGGCGCGGTAGTTGGCGCGCCCGACAGAGGGGTTGACCGTCGCGTCATAGGCCGACACGAGAATGTTGTCGGCATTGGCCGGAACGCGGATTCGCCCCACCGCAGCCTTGTCGCGATAGGACAGCGTATCCGAGCCGAACCGGGCCGAATTGACCAGCGTGGCATTGCCGTCCGCATCGATCGTATCGACAGTCAGGATATAGGGCTCTTCCGTGCCGCTCGCGGGCGAAACGAAGATCAGGTCATAGGCGCGCAGCCCATACTTTTCTGCGTTCGGCAGATAGTCGGCCGCGATAAGATCGTCTTCGCTTTCGTCGGTCTGGTAGTTGAACCAACGCAGGCCAACGCCGCCAATAGGCTCGACAACCAGGCTCAGCCGCTCAGGATTGAACGCCATGTGGTCTTCCTCGTAATGATGGGGATCGCTACGCCGTGCGGCGCACTAGTTGCGCGGCAAGGAAACCAAGCCGCTCTTGTTCAAGCTGTTCGTCGCGGGCCTTTTTGGCTCTCGCCACTGACCCGTCAGGATCGAGTTCTGACAGGCGCCGCCGTTCGAGTTCGGCCAGCAGTTCAGACCGCTGGCGCTGCCTCTGTTCGGCTTCCATGGCCTCGCGGGCCTGCCGTTCGGCTGCCTCCTGAAGGGCAAGGCGACGTGCCGCGTCTTCCGCCGCCCTTACCGCTACGAGGTGCGCCGCACGCCATTCCCTGCCCCGTGCCGTGTCTCTGGCGTGCATTGACGCGCGAAGGGCTTGCGTCGCTCTCTCTGCTTCAAGCCGTTCGCGCGCTAGCCTCTCGGCTTCGATTTGAGCCGCCCTCTTTCTCTCGTCTTCCGCTTCCTGCCGTTCGCGTTCCCGTTGTTCTTCAACGGCCCGTCTCGCCTGCTCTGCCGCGATTTCGGCGGAACGCATCCGGGAAAGTGAATACCCGACCGCCCGCGTGAGCGATTGAAGCGAGATCATTGACCTAGTCGCGTTCGATCAACATCAAGTCGGCAGCACCCGCGTCGACATCCGCACCGGAACCAAACGAGTTGATGCTCAGCGCGACTGTCAACGTGTTGCTCGCCCCTACCGCCGTGACTTCCATCGTTCCCATGAAGGCGAACGTCGCTACGCCCGTGGCCGGGACGTAGGGAGACGTGCGAGAACGCCGCGCCGCAGCGGAGAGCAAAATGTCTGAGATGTATCGAAACTACGGAATTGAGTTGATGAACGACACGCCGTGCGGTCGTGATCGCGTTGCCGTTGCACCGTGAACTACTCGCCGGCCGACTTCGAGCGCATGAAGACCGACCCCGTGCTGCGACGCCAGTATTTCTGGAAGGTTGGCAACGCGGCCCTCGTTCGCAGCCACGACGCGCAAAACCCTGACTCGCGTCGTGACCGCGAACTTGCTGACTATGTGCTCGCAAACCTTGATCGCCTTGTCGCCAGCGGCAAGACAATGGATGCCCTAGACGACTTCGACTAGCTCACCGGACGGCATTCGAACCTGGTATTCGCGGACGCAACGGAGAGCGTCGAACCGGAGTTCTGCGTCACCACAACCTCGTAATAATCGCCCGCAGTGTGCGTCACCCGGATGGGCGCCACGTTGACACTGGTAGCGGTGCCATTGGCCGGGGCGCACGACGAGCGTGCGACAACGGTCGATCCGTTCCTGCGAATGGTCACAAGACGATATCCAGTGGAATTGCTGGCAAACTCGATAGCGGCGGAAAGTTCGACCGACTTCACCCATGCGGGCGGCGTGATCCGCGTCGGGGAGCCGGAAGCAAATCCGCCCATCTCATTGTAATTCGTCACCGTCGCCCACGTAATTGCGGTCGCCGTGGCAGTGTCGATATCGTTCGTAGTCCCGCTCGCGTTCAGGGTCGTTGTCGAATAGCTCTCGGCTTTCCAGTGGAGAAGCTTGTTATCGGACCCGGATGAATTATTGACCAGTTCGTCTGCGTAGGACGCGGCGACGAGTGTCAACTGCCGATTGTTCGATACCGACACGTTGCGCGACGTGCCTTCAAGCTGGACGTGATGCCACCGACCGGTCAGGTAGTTATCGCGGACGATCATGCCGTCAACATCAGTGGCATGAACGAACCAGTTCTCCACCGAACCGCCGAGATAGGCCGAATTGCCCGTGATGACGTGGCCGGTGCCGCCGATGATCTCAAGGTCCTTGTAACCAGCTACGGTGCCAAGCCTGTAGAACAAGCACCCCTGAATGACGATGGAGTTGCGCTCGGTCGACTTGACGGCGCGCTCCCGAACGTTGGTGTGGCACCCGATCAGAACCGCTTGAGGATCGTTGCCGGTCGCCGCCTCGAATTCGAATCCGATGTCGCACGCCACGGCGTTGGTGAAGACAGCCCTGAATCCTTCGCATTCGGTGCCGGCATAGAAGCCCGTCGTAACGTTCGTGGCGTAACTGCTCAGAGCGTCGAAATTGATCGAATACCCAGCAAGCTCAAGCCCGATAGGGCACGACGTGTAATTGTTGTTCTCGGCGCCGTTGAATACGCACTTATTGGCCTGACCATGCCACGCATTCTCCAGCCGCACGCCGTTGGTGAAGCGGTAGCTTGAATCATTCAGGACGCGCGGCTCAAACCGGCTCCGGTCAAGAATGACGGTATGCGTGCGCCATGACGACGGGACGGGGAAGATGATCTCCAAAGGCCGCCCAGCCGTGGCAGTGTTTGCGAATACGTGCGCGCTCCAATAGATGGTGTGCTCTACGGCAGTCGTCGTTATCTTGATCCCGCCCGTCGCGTTGTTCACGAGGAACGACCCGCCAATAATGTTGAAGCCCTTCGATGTGGAGCCGATGACAACTTGGCTGGACAGCAGGCAATTCTCGGGGAAGATGATGCTTCCACCGTTTGCCGCCATGTATGTGAGCGCCGACAGGACAGCCGCGCTGTCGTCGGTCACGCCGTCGCCAGTGACGTTGAACCTCCGCCTTGCGTCAATGATCGGACCCGCAAGGATGTATGCCTTGGTGCTTTGCTGCGAGGGAGCCAGAACGGCACTATCAGACGCAAAGTCGTCCTCATCCAGAATGCGAGAGTCTATGGCCTGCTTCGTCCGAAGCGGGTTCATCGTCCTCGTTTCGTTGACGCCCGCAATCGCCTCTGCCTGGGTCGCGTATGGGCCGAGTTCAAGACTGTCGCCGAAAACCAGTGTGGCGTTGTCCGATGCGTCGATCTCGCTGACGACCATGATGTAAGGATCAGCGCCGCCGGACTTCTGCGACACGAACACCAGATCGTCGGCACGGACGCCATAGCGGGTGGCGTTCGGGATGTAGTCCGCCGCTTCAAGCGTGGCCTGACTGTCGTCAGTGCGGTAGCTGAACATCCGCAGGCCGACGCCAGCAATCGGCTGAACGATCAGCGACAGGTCTTGTGCGATAAATGCCATGAAGCCCTCTTCCGGGTTATCGAGTGCGGCGGATGAGTTGCTGGGTCAGGAAGTCGAGGCGATCGTCTTCCATCTGCTGGTCACGGGCGCGTCTTGCTTCGGCGAGGCGTTCCTGTTCGGCGCCTTCGGTCTGCAATCTGCGGTCTTTGTTGCGGTATGCGGTGTCGAGCGCGCGCGCGATCGAGCGGAGCGAAATCATCGCGCCCCCCTTGCGGAGTCGTGAAAAGTAGGAAACGATTTCTGCATGACCCCTCGCCATGCAGTTTCAGCCCTGATCGGGGCGACCGTTTTCGTGATTGCCGGATATCTGGTTTACGCCGCGCCGGGTGGCGGGGTGAACTTCGGTTACTGGATCAACAACCCGTTCCGCTTCTACGTCTGGGCATGGGCACTGATCGGCGCTGCAGTCGGCGCCGGGACAGTGATCGCAGCCCGCAGGTGAAGGAATGGCTGACGTTCCTTGCCGTCGTGTTCGGCTGGGCGCTCGTCGGGCGCCTTGTCCTCGAATTGCAGATCGCGCAGCCCTGGGCCGTTGCGATCGTCTGGTTGATCGGCCTGATATGGTTGATCGGTTGGGCTGCAGGATCAGTCCGTGAGGCTGACTATCTCCTGAAACTCATGGTTGGTATGTTCGGCGTCTTGGCTTTGATCGCCGGAATTGCAATTGCGCTCAATTGAACGGACGAAGCGAGTTCGGCAGGAATGGTGCCTTGGTCTGCTGGTAGTCCGTCGCGCGGCGCTTGGCCTGCTTCTTCATATAGCCCGGAGAGACGGCTTCCCGCATGGAATTGAGAAACAGATAATCCAGCGCCGGGCGGACATAGAACAGGTTCGCGAACGGCGTGTTGCCCGTCGCCCATGTCAAAGCCCGAGCCGCGGGGAAGTTGGCTTCCGAGCCGGTCAACTTGCCCACCGCCACGTCACGCATCGCCAGGCTGATATCGACCAGATCAGCAGCCGAGCCGATCACCGGGCCTGCCGTCGTTTCCAGAACCCCTCCCCCGAACCGATTGGTCTGCGCGAAGAGATAATCGCCATAGATGCCAGCCGCACCGCCTTGGACGAATGCGGCCAGGATGGTTTTCGGATCGGAGGGATCGCGCGGCGGCCAGTAGCCTTTCACCAGATCCTTCATGGCGAGCGACATGTATCCGGCAATCGTCATGCCGGCGATCAACACACCGATATGCGGGATGCGGTCCAGCATTAACGATGCGTCCTTGCGGTGCCCGTAGATCGCGCGGCCGAAAACCCTGTTGGTGAAGGCGAAGGGAAAGCCCTTGAACTGCCACATGAACCGCAACAGTTCCCCGGCAAAGGTGCCGGGTCGGCTACCCTGATACATCATGCGTCGGGACGAGTTATCGACCTCGACAACGCCGTATGAAGTTTCGTCGGCGAAGAAGCGCAGCACCGCCAATTCGAGGTTGCGGCGTGCATCGTCAGGCGTCTTTCCAAGGCCCGTAACGGCTTCATCGGGCAACTCCCTGATGCGATCCGGGGTGATATAGTCCCTGCCCTCGATTGTCCTGTTCTGGACCTTCCGGATGGCCTCCCACTGTGCCTCTTTGATGCCGTGAAGGCCAAGCACATGCCGGTAGTTCGCCGGCAGATCGGCATAGGCAGACTTGGCCCGCATGCCCATTTCCGCAGAAATCATCCGCCCCGCCGTGGCGCGTTGAATGTCGGTCCACCACGTCAGACCATTCCACCGGAAGAACGTCTCCTGCAACCGGGACAATTTCCCCACCGGCCCGTCATTCGCTGCCGCGGGCGCCACGATGTTGCCGATGATGCCGTCAAAGCCTTCACCGATGAGATAGGCGATCTCAGCCTTTTCACCTTTCGGCCGTCCGCGCATCATGCCGTCGATCTGTGCCGCGAAACCCTTGAAGAACGACGAACCGCGGAACATCGACGCCAGTGCCGGCGTCATCGTATCCGTCACCGACGACAGGACGGCGCCGCCGAGCTTCGCCATCGCCTGCACGGCTCGGATGTCAGACCCGATCTTCGCCGCCGTGACGTTGACCGGCCGGGAGATCATGCCAGTTGCCACGTCCAGCGCGTTGCGGAGCGATCCGGCAGACGCATCAAGCCCGGACTGGCGCTTCGCCTTTTCGGCCGGTGACAGGTTCGGATCTTCCTTGATCCGGCGGCGCATATTGTCCACGAGCGAAGTGAACATGACTTCCGGGTTCGGCCCCAGCGCTTCCATCGCAGCCGCTTTACGGGCAGCCATGCGAAGGTGCCCGAAGATGCCGGACACCGTGTTGCCGTAGCCGAACTCGTCTCGATAGGCCAAGGCCGCATCAGCGGTCTTGAAGTGCAGCACGCGGGACTTGCCGAGGCTCTTTGCCATGTTGGCCGGGTTGACGCGCACGCCCATTTCCCCCGGCGTCGGCTTGTTCGGCAGGCCGGTGATGAGCGTATCGTATATCCCGCTCAGCGCGTCCTCGATTTCCTTGGCCGAAGTCACGTCGGGGAACGTGCGTTCGATGTCCAGTTTCGGCAGGACGGACGCGACCCACGCTTCCTTTCCAGCCTGGATCATCTTCACGTCGTCATGGGTCTGTGCGCCAGACCACCCGTCCAGCTTGCCGATCGATGCGCCGAGCCTGTTCAGGTCCGTGCGGCTCATTTCGGCATAGGTCGAAAACAGCTTGGCCGCGTATTTCGCGTCATCGTTTCCGGTGATGCCGGGCTTGCCGCCTTCCCTCAGTTCGGCCATCTCGCGCATGATGTCCGCGTCCATGCGGGGATCGCGAAGGACATGGACCAGATGAGGACGATTGGCCTGCAATTCGGCCATAAGCCCGCCGAGATAGCGCGCCTCATAGGCCATGTTCAGAGCCGCGACGGAATTCCTACCGCCTTCCACGCCCCGCTGTGTGCCCTCCAGAATGGCAAGCATGGCCTTGCGCGGGGATAGACCGGCCTTGATCATACCTTCCACCGCTGCGGTCTGCCGGTCGCGCACAAGGATATTCAGCGCGGCATGGCGCTTCTGCATTGCAGCGGCGATCTTGGTCCGTTCGGCCTCCCGCTCGGCAAACGACTTCAGCTTGTCGGCCATGCCGTCGATCTGGCCCGATGCTTTCAGGCTCTCGCGATACTCGGCAACGCGCTGGAAAGCGGCTTCGATAGCCTCGCGGTTCAGGCGTTCGCCCGATGCCTTGTTGGCCGCGTCGAAGCACTCTGGTCCGATTTTGGGGCGAATTCTCATAGGAGGCAGTTCACCACTGATTTCAGGGCCTCGCCGTAAGCAGCGCCGTCTTGATACGCCGCGTCGGCATCGTCCAGCACGGCCATATCCTCTTCGGACAACCGGCCTTCCTGTGCGAGTTGACGCAGTTCCGCTTCTTCCGGGAATGTTCCGGCTTCGGGATCGACGCGATACTGATCGGCAAGGGCCTTGTAGTTCTCAGGCTTGGCAACCTTGGCTTCCGCTTCGGCGCGGCCGGCTGGCGGAGGTTCTGGACGGGCGGGGGAGGTGTCGATCAACTGACCATTGCGGGCGCGGATATTGATGATGCCATCGTCAAACACGACGAAGTTGCGTGACCCGTTCCCGGCTGACCGGGAATCCTTGTCCAGATATTTGATGCCGGGAATTCCAGCCTCTCGCAAAAGTGCTTCTGCGTCCATTCCCGTCTGCCGCGAAATCGCCCGCAACTTTTCTTCGGTCGTTCCGCTGCCGTTCATAAACAAGTCGGCGTTGTCCTGGCCGAAGGCTTTAGCGAATACTGATCGCGCCCGATCTCGGACACCGCTCGACTGCTCCGAAAGCGGCTTGTCCCAATCAAGAAAGTTGTCAGGATCAGCACGGATAGCGACCTCATACAGATTGCCCTTGGACATACCCCCTGTCTCTTTCAGGAACCCAAGTTCGGCAATCTTGTCCTCGTTCATCGCGATGAGGCTATCGCGGCGCGCGACATCACCTCCGCCATCTGGCAGCGCGCGTAGGCGCTCTACTTCAGCCCTCGCGGCAGCAATGGCAGCATCGATGTCGCCGCCTGATTTCTTAAGAAGCCGTTCGGCTGCGTTCACGCGTGCGGCAGTGATATCGTTCTGGTAAGCCTTCGCAACCGCTTCCTTCTCGGCGAAATAAAGACCGTGACCAAACGCCTGAGCACCCTCGCCTGTGCCAACCCGATCGATGGAAAACCGATCAAACGTATGGGGCGATCCATGATACGCAATGAACTCGCGCTGCATCCGCTCAATCGGCGCCACGCCATTCGGGCTTAGCCTCACCTCGCCGTCGTTTGCCAGACCGCCGATGGCCTCATTCAGGGCAATGCGGGCCTCCTGTGTGGCCTTCAACGTCTGGACCTTGACTTCGGCGTCTCTGCGCAGCGCATCGGCCCTAAGCCCTGCCCTGCGTTCAAGCACGCCGCCTATGGTCCCGAAGGCCGAGCCGATCAATGCCGCCGTGGCAATCTCGGAAATCATCGCCTGCCACGACACGTCATCGCCGAAGCCCCGGCGTGTTTCGCGTGTAGCAAGACCGGCAATGGCGGTATTAGCAGCCGCATCCAGAGCCGCCGTCGCGGCAACGCCCTTCACCAGTCCCATGCGGGCCACGGCGGCCGCCCTGACGCTTGGACCGGCCACCGGGATATAGTTGATCGGGTCCGTCGCCTGCCCCGCGAGATTGCCGAAGAATGCCGTGATCGGACGCTTCTCCGCAAAATACTCCCTGACCCGCTTCGCGTCATACATCGCGGCCAGAGCTGCGGCGCGGTCCTCCGTCATGCCGGCGTCCCACGGCACGTTCTCTCGGAAGTAGGGAGACGCCTTGTATTCCTCTTCCGTGATGCCCTTCACGCGCTCCTGACGGGCCTGATACTCCGCGTCCGTCTCGCGCCCGCGCCGCGTCTGCGCCGCCGGTGGAAGGCTCAATGTGCGAATGGCCGTGCCGAGCCCGAACGATTCCAGCACGCCGCCCTTAGCCTGATCCCAGAATGTCGACCCGGCTGACATGGGTTGATCGAGCGCGGCGGAAAACAGTTCCTCCCGCGTCGATGCGCGATAGGCCGGGCCTTGCCAGAAGCCGTAAATCACTGCGCGCCCTCATACATCTGGCGAACGCGGTCTTCCTGCTGCTGCAATTCGTCCTGAACGTTCTCGTTCAACGTGCGAGGCTGATCCGTGGGCAACATAGGCGCCGGAGCGACCGGACGGGATGCCGTTACCTGATCAGGCGTGAAGATCAGTGCATTGCCATCCGGGCCAGGGACCGCAGTTCCGGTGAACGGGTCGATGAACACGTATCCATTCCCTGCGTTCCTGAAATAGCCTTCCGACAGGACGTTGGCGATGTAGTTCTTCCCCGTCGCCTCGAAGATCGCCTTAGTCGAATCCGCAGTCGGCGCATCGGCCGGGACCGCCAAAGCCTCGGTCAGCGCCCGCTCGACCTGCGGCATGACGCCGGCCAGCCCTTCCAACACCGCCGTCTCGTCCTGATCGCTCGGGAGCAGGATTTGCGCATTGACGTTGAACCCGTCGCCAAGGACCGGCTTTACGTCGCCATACAAATCCTTTGCCGCGCCCGCCACTGCCGCGCTCAGTTCCTCGCCATTGCGCATGCGAAGGTTGACCGCGTTGTTCAAGAGTTTCGAATCCCGCTGTGCCCTGACGAGGTTTTCCGCAGAGCCATCGCTCAGCCCGTAATACAGGTCGCCGATCTGGTTTTCGTCCATCAGCGTCGATTGCACCTGTTCATCGATCTCGGCAGACGTAGCCGGCGCCTTGCCGGGCAGTTTCGACGGGTCGACAAGAGCCGCACGGAACAGACGATTGGCAGCGCCCCGATCCCCACGGGACAGCGCGACGAATGCCCCTTCCGTCATGTCAGGCAAGCCGGCCTCAACCATCTGTTCAAAGATGGCGCGTTGCTGTGCAGGGTCCGACGTTGCCATGATGATGCCGGCGACGTGATCGATGCGCTGGGCCTCCGTCAGGGTTTCGTCATTGAACGTGTCAACCGTTGTCGAGACGACATCCTTGGGCAGCGGCTTGACATTTGCGATGCCGAGATGTTGCTGAGCCGCAATGGAGGCCGCGAGTGCCGCCTGGAACCCGCCCGGCTGATCCGGCGTCTGCCATGCCTGCCCCACGGACGGGAATGCCTGTCTGACATAGGCGGCCGGGTCTGCCTCACGCGCCTTTAATGTCGAAGCCGCAGCCTTGGACAGCGCGTCATAGCGGGCCTGCTCCAAAGCCGCATCATTGCCGGAACTGCGCGGAACCGCGCCCTGCACAACCTGCTCGATTTCGTCCGCCGACATGGTGCGCATGCCGTAGGCTTGCTGCGCCGTCTCGACCGATGACTGGAATTTGCCGTAGCGTTCCGCCCCATCCACAGGGCCATAGGCCGCTTGATACTGCTCCAGCGACGGAAGCTGCCCGTCATACTTGCCGGTGTTGAGGATGGCGGTCGGGGCGCTTTCCTGTGCGACCTCGATCCCGGCGCGGGTTTCGACATTGACCTGGTTGCGGCGGGCTTCCGCCTGCTTCCGTATCTTCGCCTGATCTTCCGGCGAAAGCCGCTTGAACCAATCCGGGCTGGCATCGCCTCGAATGATCGCTGCCTCTTCCGACCTCCGTTTGGCGTTGACGCCGCCGTTGTGCCCTTTCAGACCTTCGACGGCGGTCGCAATCGTTTCGACATCGCCCGTCTTGACGGCCTGCACCACGGAAGAAGGAAGCGAGCCATAGTTATAGGTGACGGACACAAGCGCTGCGCGGGCCTGTGCCGGGAGAGCCGCCCACGCATCCTGTCCAACAGCCCGTATCGCACCTGCTTCGAATTCTTTGGTGCGCCGAAGAAGATCGCGCTCCGCGTCTGCCCTCGTTACCGTGTCACCCGGCTTGACCTTGACGATGGTGCCGTTTTCCTTGGTGATCGTGTCCGAACCGTAGCCGGTCCTATATGCGTTCACGTCCCAATACGGTGTTGCGCGAAAACCCTCGAAACGGCGCAGCAATGCGGCAGCGTCGGTATCGCCAAGAACAGCGGACGGGTCGGATTCGGCAAGAAGAGCGCCCCGGCTGAAGTCGGCCGCCTCCAAATACAGCTTCTTCCGCGCGTCTGCCATGTCCGGCGTGAGCAGGCCCGCTTCCCGGCTGACATCGATCGCGCCGATGATTTCGTTCCGGGCCTTGGCCTTCACGTCTTCCGGCACGAGCGGGTCGACATAGAGCCTGCGGTTGGCTTCCAGCGCCTCATCAAGCGCATTCGTTTCGGCCTGACGGCGAAGCACCTGGCCCTTGTCGATGATCGCGTCATTCATACGGATCGCGTCGACCTGCGACTGCGCCGCATAGCGCTCGCGCATCTTCGGATCGCGGATCAGATTGGCCGCGTCCGACACTGCCTTGCGCGTGCCCTCTCCCGCCCGCTGGCCGAACGTGGAATAATCCCCGTCCTGGTCGAACTGGTTTTGCAGGTCGAGAAAGCGCTGCGTCTTCAGGGCCTCGGCACGAGCCAGATCGACGGCGTTCTGCTGCTGCTTCTGCTTTTCGCCGAATGCCGCAATGCCGGAGCCGAGCGCTTCAAGACCGCGACCGATCGCCGACGTATCGGCGGACGAAATCATGCGGCCAGAACGAAGCGAGCCAGGCTGGCTCAGGTCATCGCGTGACGGCAACCTAGCGATGGCACACCTCCGGCCCATCATTTGGGCGAGCAAAATCGCTAAACAGTCTCATTGCCGCTTCGTCATAAGCTTTCGCGGCATCTTCTGGTGTGAGATGATATCCAAGCGAAATGTATTTATGATCTTTCATAATCTGAGCGCGCCACTTTTTTTCGCCACGCGCCCAATCCGCATACCGCACCCCCTTGAAACCACTGGTGTTGTTTTTGGCTTTGCGTTTATTCCACTGGTTTTGAGCGAATGACGCAGCGCGAAGATTGGACCTTCGGTTGTTTAAGCCGTCACCGTCAGCGTGATCGACTATTTGAGCGCCCTTTGGCCCCAAGACCTGATGCATCAATAGGCGGCGCGCCACACCATCTTCGTCTTTGGCATGGACAACCGCGTAGAATGTATGATGATCTCTAACCGCATACCAATTGTGCATATCGATTAGGCCGATGTCCGCCGAATCGATTACCGCAATTTTGCCTTGCGTAAGATGGACGCGCGCCTCGTCGCCTACGATTTCTATTTTCCTCCGCCTGTCTTTGCTTGCGGCAAGCGGCACTGTCTCCATCACTGACCCGTGCCTCTTCATCCGGATGTAATGTGCATTGCACAGCCCACAATTGACGCGCGGAGACCACCCGCACCCATCGACACGACAATTGCCTGATTTGAACAAGCGTGCCATCAGTTAGGCCAAGCCTTCGCGAAGCTGCCAAACCCGCCCAGCACGGAACCGAGCAGAGACGCCTTGCCTTCCCGCCTGCGGTTCGCAGCGGCGTTGAACAGCCCTTCCTTGCGCGACTTGCCGCCGTAGAGATCGACCTGGGCATTGTATTCCGCCTGCCCGGCCGTATCCGTCATCAACTTGACGATGGTCGGCGCATCCATTCCCGCTCCCGCTCCCGACGCGGCGGCAACGGCCTGCTGACGGGAATTGATCAGCGCTCCTTCACGACGCTTCTGATCCGCGTCGCGCTGGGAAGCGGCAAGCTCTTCCTTGCCCTTTTCCTCAAGCTGCATCGCCTCCTGCTGGGCAGCGTTGTTCGCCGCGATGCCGGACGCAATCGTCCCTACGCCGGAAATCAATGCACCAATTATCGGGAGTGCGGCCATAGATTTCTCCGCCAGACTTCAATGCCGTTTTCTTCGGCGAAAAACTCAAACCCCAGCAGCTTCAACAGCCGCTCTGATGTCTCGAACTGCGCGTCTCGTGGGGTGTAGACCTCAGTCTCACCCAACTGCCGGGCTTGCCTGAACAGACGCTTAGCGCAGCCTATGACCTTGAACCGGTAGCGCGGCTCATTCCTCATCATCGTGAAGAAAAGCCAGCACCGGCCGGCGCCCCACGCGAGACCTCCTAAACCAATCGCTCCGGCCTCATCGACGCCGGCCAGAGCGAATGTCGGGAGATCGACCGCGATGCCCGCGACCCGCAATATTTCGCGCGGGTCGACCTGAACGATCTCGACCATTACCCGTTCGTCGTCACGTCCGTTATGATGCCCATGACGGTCGCCGTGTAAGGGCTGTTGATTTCCAGGCAGACCCGCGAGTCCGTGTCCCAATAGCCGCCAAAGCTGAAGGCAACCTCATCGACAATGCTGGTCTGAATCTCCGAAGCAGCCACCCCGCCGACGTTTACGGGCGGGGCATACATCGTCGTGAAATCGGCCCCGAACTTCACCCCGAACCGCGTAAAGTTCGTCATGATCGGGCCGATCTGCGAGACATGCTTTTTCTGAAGCAGCGCAGACCCGCCCGTCGCGCCATAAGCCAGTCTGGCCGACTTGTAGCGCGCCCTGTAGGGCAGCCCGGCCACGGCATCGGTCACGGCACTTGGAACCGTGATGTTGCCCGACCCGTCCACAACAAACGTCCGTCGCACGCCCGGTGCCGATTCCAGCGGCGCACCATCGGCCCAGCACACCACCGTTTCCCCCGCCAGATGGGCACCAACGGAGACCGTCGTGGACGGAGAACCGACTCCCTGTGGACGGACGAAGGAATCCATCACGTAGCAATACGTGTCAGGCGCGACTTCGCTGTCGAGCGCCATTTTCTCGACATAGCGCACCGTCGATCCGCCAATGGTTCGCGCCACGACGAAATACACCCTGTCCTGTTCTTCGGCCGGGAGAACGGATACGCTTTCGAACGTGCCATCCGTCTCGATCGGGATGAAGGCCAAGACTTCCTGTGCCGGCTCGTATAGGCAGCACACGCAAGACCCGTCATCCATGACGAGCCATATCCGCGTATCCGGCCTGCGCTGAACGGCGAGAGACTTGACCCCGGACGAAAACAGGTCCGTTGTCAGTTTCGACAGTTGCGTCACGACATAATCGCCGGCCGCTCCGTCGAACACCACCTCCATCACAGCCCGGCCGGCGCGCTCGATAAACAGGCCCCTGGTATCGATCATGGCCGGATTGACGGGAGCTGCGCCCGTCGTGGAAGAATTGCGAATGGACAGGTTGGACGGCGTAATCGGTTCGTCCAGAGACGACGACTTGGCGACCGCGACCGCGCCCTCAGTTCCCGCAATGAGCCGCTGAAGCGACATCAACCACTGCGTCGCGTTCACCCCGCCCGTTGCGATGGAACGATTGATCGGGCCAGCATCGCCTTCCAGATCTTCATCGAAGCCTTCGAAGGCATCCGATATCGAACCCCACAATTTGTCTGACCCGGACCACCACAACCGCCCATCCGCGAGGCATACCGCCGAGGGATAGGTTCGGTTTGCTGACCATTCCCCCTCCTGCCAATCGTCGGTATACGTCGTGTTCTTGAACGGCGTCAGAACCTCGATATCGACTTGTGTCGGGCTGGTGTAGCCCACGACACGGCAAATCCCGTCTCCCCCGCCGCCGCTATAGGTGATGGTGATCGTCGCGGAACCGGACGTATACCCCCCGTCCTTGATGCCGAGACGGTAATAGATGATCGCGTTCTGATCCTGATCAACCTGCGTCACAGCCCCGCCGGTCGGCGCGGTGATAGGGGCAAGGACAACGCCACCGGAACTCTGCCGGTAGTCGACGTAGCCGCTGTCTTCCGCATCGAAAGACCGCTGATTCCAGATGTCCGCGACAAATGTCCCGGCGACTTCATAGGTCCATTGCCGATCGAGCGCCCCCGTGCTTGGCTGATAAACGCCAGTCACGCGAATCGGGTCGGTGAACTGCCCCGCCGCGCCCAGCACAACTTGTGTCGACTGGCCTTCGTGGAACAGCTTGAACAACGCGCCGACATGGTTCGCATTGAAGAAATTGCCGTCCGCCGTCAGGGTTCCGTTGCCTTCCGTGACGCTGGGCTTCAGCTTGACCTTGCGCGTGCGTTCCGCTGTAAACGGGCCGTCGTCGGGACCGTAGAGAACCACAGACCACGACCTCGCCGCCCGCCGTTCGATCCGTCGCGGCTGATGCCCTTCACAGGCCACAAAGACCACATCGGCGGACTGCGCAAAGCGCATCAGCGGCAGATCATCGGAGGCCCACGGCGTGGCGATTGAAACGACGCCGGCACTCTCTATCGCGATCGAATCGACGCGGCGCAGCATGCGATCGTCGTTCTTGAATTGGATATAGGCGTTTGCCCCGGTCGGCGTGAACGACAGGCTGTGAATACCTGTCTTGAGGCTGGTTTCCGTTATATACTGTTCGCCACCCGACGACGAACCGCACCGGAACAGGACCGGGCCGCGCTCGACCACGATCCGGAACGCATGCTCCGTGTCGGTCTCGTTAATCGCAACGGTCTGCGTGGCCGTTGCCGTCGAACCGCGAGCCGCTGCGGTGAGGTTGAGATACCCACCGGATATCGTCGCCGTCGCGCCATCGGTCGCCGAGAGTGTCCATCCCGCGCTTGCCGCAAACGTGCCGCTGGACACGGTAGCGGTGACGGCGGGGCGCGTGAGAAGCGCATCGTCCACCACAATGCGCATTTCTTCATCGCTGAAGAGCATGTTCGATGCGTCGGTCGCCCCGAAGACGAATTCCTTCAGCCAGGACACGCCGGTCGTGGTGAACAGGTATTCCAGACCCGGCCGCATAAAACCGGGGCCGGTCGCCTTGGCCATGAAGTTTGTCTGCGTCTCCGCAGCAAGGCGCATGCGTTCCAAGTCGATGCGCGTCAAAGCCGTGGAGTCATGCACGCCAACGTTCATCGCGTGAAGGAACGTCCTCACACTAGCCATCAGCCGTCCTTCGTATTGCGCTGCGTGATGCGGGCGCGGGTCCATCGGCCCGGCTTCTTCCACTGCACACGCTCGTCAACCGCATCGAGCGTCTTGGCGCGGGCCAGTCGTTCCTTGAACAGGCCCATCATGTCGTTCCGGTTGCCGCGATCCCCGGAGATCGGAAGCCCGCTTTCGAAGGCCATGTAAGCCTCAAGCGCCTTGGCGAAGCTCTGCGGCCACTTGGTCAGATCGAGGCCATAAGCCGCATCGTTCGACACGTAGCGGAGATAGATTTCCTCCGCATTGGTGTAGATGTAGGACTGCTGAATGCTGTAAGCCTCGAATATGCCGTTGAAAGAGGCATTGTCGCTTATTGCGGCAAGCCGCACGAAATCTGACGGCTTGGAGAAGGCGTAGTCGTAGCCTGTGTCAGGGTTCGTCGGCGTTGCCGGGGTTGTCAGCGGCTCAAACCGAATGGCGAAGTTCCACAAGCCCTGTTCGAGCATGTGCTGGACCGCGTCGTCGTAGATCTCATCCAGCGCATACCGTTCCGGCCTCGCATCCGATGTGGATGCGAGCTGGTGCGGCCCGAGAAGCCGAAGCGCCCCTCGGTAGATGTTGAGCTTGGTTGCCATTGGCTATTCTTTCGGCACGCCGATGGTCAGGAGATCATGCCGCGACCGCGTTGGCGCTTTGATGATGCGCACGGGCGGCGAGGATGGCCGCGTTCTTCGTCGGGTGGTTCCGGGATACCTCGACAGCCGGGTCTTTCAGCCAGACGCGCCAGCCCGTCTTGGGAGCGTGGTTGACCGAGTAACCCTCCGGCACCTCCATATCCTCGACGGGGCTTTCGACAGGAACATCCTTCGCCGCGTCTGCATATGCAGGGTTCATCCACAGACCGAGAACGTGAACCTTCAGCATTCCGGGGCCGGATTCGGCGACGAGAAGGTGGGCACGCCATGCCATGTCGGCACGCATCGCAACGATCTCGTTGCCGGTCTGGATTTTCGCCGCGATATGCGCCCATGCGCCGGGGCGCAGGATGTCCGTAACCGTGAAGTTCACCGGAACGCGGACGAACCGGGTGGTGACATTGAATTCGATAGGGTCGACATTGGTCGACGCCGGCAGAACGAGAGCCGTCATTTGCTTGCCTCATGATGTTGGGGGAGATAACAGCCGGCGTCTCCGGGGCGCATTTGCGCAACCCCGGAGGTTCCAGCCGCTATGGAGGCAACACAGCGACCGAAGCCGCTATGCTGCGTCAGGTGATCGCGGTCGGAGCCGCGACAGTCGCAGCCGCACCGGAAACCGATGCGACCTGGTAGCGCTTGTATTTTGCGGTAGCCACGTCAACGACATCCACAAGGTCGCCCTTGCGCATGCCCTTCGACGCGCCGTCCGAAAACCAGCTGGCGCCAACGATTGTGGCATCCGAGTCAGCGGCACTGTTGTAGTAGCCGAAGACGCGGGGATAGGAGCCGCCACCAAGCGGTTCTACCAGCAGGGTCAGGTTGTCAGGAACGTATGCCATGTTCAGGTCTCCTTACGTGGCAACGAACGCCGAGCCGTCGTGAGTGATCTTCACGATGCCGGTGTTCTGGAGGATTTTCGCGCCGTGGAAGACCTCTGCACGCGACCACGAATAGGCCTGTTCCTCGTTGTAGCCGGCGAAGATCTTCTCTTCACCGATCGCAACCGCGTAGCCGATGGCCGAGCGGTGGAACATGTAGCAGATTTCCGCCGAGGTCCCGAGACCGGTGATGCGGCTGGAGACGACCCAGTTCACACCATTCCAGCGCCACATACGCCGTGCAGGGCCAGAGAATTGCTTCACGTCGACATAGTCGCCGTTGGCAAATTCGGTGGTCTGCATGAGGTAGCCACGGAACGCAGGCGAGATGATCGCGAACATGTTCGCCTCATCTTCAACCGGCACGTCGTTGTTGCCGAGAATGGCCTGCGCGCCCAGAACAGTCGCCAGCGAGGCAGTGCCCGTGCCGAAGTCCTGAGTTGCGTTTGCCAGTTCGGCAAGCATGGTCAGATCGATGTCGCGATTGATCGCGGCAATCGATGCGTCGCGCATGATGCGGACCTGATCGCCCTGGGATGCAAACACGTTGAAGCCCGTGAGCTTGTAGGGTGCATGCTTTTCAACCAGCGTCGCGGTGGGCTGCGAATTGGTCGGGTTCCCATAGGGGATGAGACCGTTGGTCCCACGGGTGACGGCGGTATCTCCGCCGGAGCCGGACACGAGGAACGTGGCCGTGTTTCCGTTCATCACGGATTCTTTCGTCGCCATCGCCTTGAGGAAGCTGGAGCGCTGCTCAAACGCCGGCACGAAATCTTTCTTGTAGTGAATCACTGCGGCTTCGACCGACATGATCCATCTCCTTTCAGATTTGTGTGGGAGGGTTTGGAGCCGTCACGATCCGAGGGTGTCCGAAGGCGTCGCGGGGCCGTTGCCGGGGTGGCCGCTAGCAGTTCGGGGCTGTCACGTTTGGCGGGGTAGAACGCCCGTCAGACCGGGCCGCTTGCGCGGGGTTGCCGGATTCCGGGCATGAAAAAGCCCGCCGAAGCGGGTTGGTTATCCACCGGTATTCGGTGAATCGCGGTTAGCGCTTGCCTCGCGCCAGATCCTTTTCGAGTATCTTGCGATACTCCTTGTCGAGACCTTCGGCTTCGTATCGATCGAAGTCGGTATCGCGTATTTTCTCGATTTCCTCACGACGGGCTGTGTGCTTGCGCTCGCTGTCGCCGTTGGCGAAGGTCACGTCGCCGAACTGGTCACGGCCCATGTCGGCCGCCCATGCGATGAATTCGGGGATATCCCCCAGCCGACGACCATCAGGAGCGCGGAATTCGGACCATGTCTTGCCGACGCCAGGGATGGATTCGATGGCGCGCGAGGCCAGCGTCATGTTGGCCTTGAACTCGCCATGCGCCCAATCCTTGCGCAGCGCATCTTCAGCCGCTTCTCTGGCTTCATTGTCGGCTTCCGCTCGCTGCTCCGCGAGCTGATCCATCGTGGACACATACCACTCGGTCGCGACCTCCACCGCCGAGTTGGGCAGGCCCTTCTTGTGCGCGAACTCAGTGAACGTCGCCAGAACCGGCTTGTCTTCGTCGGTCAACGCCTTCGTCACCGTGTCGGGCAGCTTGTAGCCGGACGGGTCGTCAGGGATGCCCTGCTCCTTGCGCCATTCCGCCATCGCCTTTTCATCCGAGGCGTCGGGCATGTCGCGCTTGATCTTGCCTGAGCTGATCAGCTTATCCTGCTCGACCAACTTCTTGACGAGGCTGCTCAGCGAGGTATGGCGATCCAGCAGCTTCTTGGTGCCTGGGTCATCTTTCGCCAGTCGCTCGCGCCAGTCGTCGGGCCATGCGAAATCGTCGGTATCTGCCGTCTCTTCGCCCTTGTCGGCATCGCCAGTGGCCTTTGACGTGTCGGTGGCTGTTTCGGTCGCCTTCGTCTCGACAACGGCCTGCGTGGCCGTTTCTGCCGTCTTCTCGGCCACAGTCTCCCTTGCTGTTTCAGTCGCCTTGTCGGTCACGTCGGCCGCAGCCGCCAGTGCGTCACTCATTGGGTTGCCTCTTGCCTCGTTCAGAAATTAACGTCCGGTCCAAAACCAACTATCGAAAGCACCAACCAGATGGGGGTAGAGCGGGGAACCATCCTTGTTGCGAAGTGTCTGATGCCAGAGCCAATGCATGCGCCGCCGTGCTTCGTTCTCGCGTTCGTTCGCCCTGGCCGCTTTCGAACCCTTGCCCCACGAGAAGCCGAGCCGCCCAACGGAGACGGAATGCGCGCGCATCCCGCGATAGGTGGTGGCGGTGTAATTGAAGATGCAGTTCCTATAATAATGGCGGCCAGCGAAGATACGGAACACCCGACCGTCCAACGGCCCCCAGATGCCCTTGTGGCTGTCGATATGCGGAAGACGGGATGAGATCCACTCGCCAACCGGCGTGAGCAGTTCCGGCCCGTTGACGTAACTAGCCCGCATCGGTCTGCCTCTTGCCTCGTTTTGCCTCAATCAATTGGAGCGCTTCCGGCTCACGCAGCCGCGCGATCTGCACCCCGACAGACCGCTGGCCTTCGAGATACGCCGTGACGCGGTCGCTTTCCCTCATGCTGCTTTCGCCGATATGGCAGGCGTTGAAGAGCAGCCATTGCATGGCCCGCTTTTGCTGGCCTTCGTTCGCCACGCCTTCGAACAAGGCCCGGAAGGCGTAGAGAACTTCCTTGTCGTAAGCGACGGGCTTGAACTCGTTCACGCCAGCCCTGCCTCTTGAAGCTTGATCGAACTGTCAGCCACCGCGCCGGCAACACCGGCACCGGCCAGACCAAGCTCAGCCGCCTTGACGAGATTCGCCTCAAGCGCGGCAGCCTCGTTGCTTTCGTCCGCGTCATCGCCTTCAAGTATCCAGTCTGCATTCGCACCCGTGGCGCGAACCGCGTCCTTCGTGGCCTGCTTGATGTCGTAGTCGGCAATGATGGTCTTGTCGGTCTGCACCGCAGCAGAGATGATCTGAAGGCTCTCCTGATAGGCAAGGATCGTCTGCCGTCCCTCTGCCGTGTTCAGCGGCGTGTCGAACGTGAATGTCACGTCCTGCCCCTGCAAATCGTCCGGCATTTCCGCGAAATCGAACGACTTGTTCCTCACCGCCATCTGAAACGCGATGTCCAGCATGGGCAGGTGATATTCGCTCTCGATAGGCCCGAAGAACGGAAGTGCCGCCCTGCGGAACTCGTCAAGCCGGGCCTGCGTCTCAAACGCCGTCATCTCGCGCGTGTTCGGCAGCATCAGCTTGTTGAGCAGGAAGCTCTCGGCGATGAGCAGCCGCACGTCCTGCTTCATTTCCAGCCCAAGGCCCAGGTTCCCGCCCTGATCGACGGTCTGGAATACCTTGCGGATGTCGTCCGAATCCTCGAGATCGACATGCGTGTGCCCGCCGGCATAGAGGTTGATTTCGTCGCGGAAGATATCGCCCTTGCCGATCGTCGGCGGGTCGACTGCCTTTTCGCCCTGTTCCAACAGAATGCGGGCCATCGACTGAATCATGCGCCCGTCCGGCAATGCCGTGACAGCGGCGGGCGAAAATCCATACTGGTAATTGCTGATCGTGCGCCAGCGCGGCGTCACGTAGCAGAACACCGGAAGCGCGCCTTCACCCAACACAACCTCATGGTCGCAATCGATGTAGAGCGACACGAACTGCATCCCGTTCGCCATCAGGCGACGGCGCCGCACCTTGTCGTCGCCATACATCTCATCGGCCGGCAGAACGACGTGGCGAATCTTGAACTCGGTCGTCGGGTCTTTCTCTGCGGCCTGTCTGATGTCCCGATGCGCGTTCTTGGCCCACGCCGGGTTAGCCATGATGTTGCGCGCCGTGGTCGGCATCGTGCGCTGAAGATGATCGACCTTGCAGTCCGCATTCTCCATCCAGACGCAATCGCGCTGATGCCACGAGCGGAACAGGAAATGCTCGCGCGTCGAATTCTCCCCGACCGACAGCACCCCGCCGCCGAACGTCACGTAGTCATGATCGACTTCGACCGTGGACCGGACGAAATTGGCCCGCCTGTCATAGATCAGCCGCTTGAACCTGTGCGTCGCGCTTTCCAGCCATGTCGCATTGGCCGGGAGTTCGTCTATCTCCTCAAACCCGGTTCGGACATTGAACCACTGGCCCTGACGAAGCATGGATGACGGGGCATTGCCCAACGTCTCGCGCGCCTGAATGGGGAACGATTCCATCAGATCGCCGGAGAAATCCTCGCCCAGCGTGAACGGCGACGTGAAGTCAGCCCGGAGCGGGTAGAAGTTCTCGGCAATCTCCTGGTTTAGCTCGTCGTGCTGCCTCTTCTTGGTGAAGAGACCGTCGCCGATCTTGACCAGTTCCTTCGCGCGGGTGTCCATCAGTTCAGCCAGCCGATCCCAGCAGCGAGTTGGAGTAGCTGCGCGTCCCGGCCTCGCCACCGCCCGCATTGCGCGACAGCATGGTCGAAGAACGGCCCGACCGGGCCGCTATCTCACGACGCTTTCGCTCTTCCGATTGCCGAACGACGGGATCGCTCTGGTCAGGCATGCGAACGACAGTCGGAGGTTTTGGCTTCCCGAAAAGAGCGCCCATGTCATTTGTCTCCAAGGTAGGACAATTCTGTCGCAGAAGCGGAGGTTGGTGTGCTTTTCGCCTGTGGGCGCGACTTTGATCGAGGAACACATGCAAGAGTATCGATTACCTGCGCCTCACCTTCATATTCGCATGCCCCAAATTGACCCGTGGCGCCCCGGTTGGATTGCGCGCCACCCTGATCCGGGCCGACACGCTATCCTCGCCGTAGGCCCAGGCCATGATCACCGCGTCGGCCTTGTCCGTAGACCTGCCCAGCCTCTTGCGGATGTCGTCCTTGCTCTCGATAACGATGCCTGCGCTCGTTAGCTTGAAGGTCGGGGCGGTGAGATCGGCCAGCAATTCCCGGTCATTTGGCAGCGCGATCGGCTCGCCTAGATTGGGCTCCAGAGCCTCGCGGAACTTCCACCACATCTCAGACCGCTTGTTGGCAAACTTGTATTTACCGTCACGCGATCGTTTGCCCGACGCCTCCGCGACATTGAGACCAACCACATCGACACCGCGAACATGCTGTTTCAGGTGAGAAAAGCAGCCAGACCCGATGCCGATCACGTCAACAACGAGCGTGCAACTGTCGCGCATCAGAGCAATGGCATGTCCAGCCGTCTCGATCGGATCGGATGTCTGCTTGCCCGGAACCGTAACCAGTTCGTCATACCAATGCCCATGGCGGCGAGCGAATACCGTCGAATCGTCGCCACCCAACGCGGGGTCTATGCCGAGCGCAGACATCCCCACGCCGTCCGGCGGGCGTTTGTCCCACCGCGCCATCGCCGCGCGAACCCAATCGGTGTAGATGACCTGGTATGTGTGGTCCTTGAACTCGGTCTGAAACCCGCCCATGAGCATCGAACGCCACGGTTCGGACATGGCGTCCAGCGTCCGCTCATAGTCAGTGCCGGCATAGTAGGGGTTGTCCTTGACCGAGGACGGAATGTAGCTCCTTGACGTAGGCCGGATGGTCTTGCCGCGAACCTCGATTGTCTCGTCAGGACCGCTGACCCAGAAGTCCTTGCCATCCTCGTCAGAGCAGACCCACCGCAGTTCGCCCGGCTGCGCAGGATTGGGGTATTTCGGATCGAGCCACGGCGCGAACATCGTCGTGACCCACAATCCTTCCGCCGACAGCGGCGGGTTGGTCGCAAGAACGGTGCGGCATCTCTGGCCCGGAATGTCGGTTCGAACCCATCCCATGAGGAACCGGATTTGGGATTCCGCGAAGTGTGTCGCTTCGTCTATGCCGAGCAGATCGCGACCCTGCCCCATCGTGCCTTGCTCGTCACCTACCCGGTGAGCGGCACGGAAGTTGATGACCTGATCCTCTGAAATCCGCAGACGAGGCGGCGGAGACCCGTTGAACCCGTCTCGGCTACCGTGGATCTTCAGAGCGTCTTCGATGAGACGGTCCAGATCGCCATACTCGCGCCGCATGATGAGCGAACGCTTGTGTTCGTTGAACGCCAGCCCGAGAATGAGTTGCGACTTACCTCCCCCCGGCTCACCACCATACAGAAGGCAATCCGCCTTGCTGAAATAGGCTTCGGTCTGAGGCCCAGGGTTCGGCATCCACTTCATGGCGGATGTCGCCGCCAGTGCAGATGCCTTCAGTTCCTTCTTGATGCCTGCTTCCGAGGAAGTCAGGCGCGCGAGGATATCATCCAGCACCGGGCGCAGATGCCTTGGTCAGCAGGAAAGCTATGCGCTTGGCAGCCTCAAGATCGGACAGGTTCTCCGTCTGGATAGGCCCGCCGTCCTTGCCGGTGAGTTCGTGATCAACCTTCTCGCGCCAATCGGCAGCAGCCGCATTCTTCAACGCGAAGATGGTCGACGTGACCTGCGGGCCGGGAAGATCGTCTTTCAGCAGCCTGCGCTCTAGAAATGCCTGTCGCTTGGACTGAGCCAGCTTTATAGTGTCCGCAAATGCCGGGTGCTTCTCAACCCATTCGTAGACGCGCTGGCGATGAATGCCGAGATCAGCAGCAGCGGCGGCGAGCGAAAGGCCCTGCGCCATCGAGTTCAGAATCTCTTCGCCATACTCCGGCTTGAAGTCTGTTGGCCTACCGGCTGGCATTAGGGGCTGCCCCGATGTCGTCGCCGCGAATGAGCGCTATCAGTTCCGCCTTGGTGGCTCCAGTGATAACCACTTCATCCGAAGCAATGAGCGATACCTCTGCATCACGCCGTGCGGCCTGTGCAGCGAGCATCTCCTCCATGGCTGCCTCTGATAATTTTGATGGGTCGGCAATGAACGCCTCGAAAACGCTGATCATGTGTTCATGCGCGCGATTGTAGATCTCGAATGCTGATGGTTCGGTGTTCATGGTGCTTTGCCTCTCAGGAATAATACTTCGCTATCTTGTCCCAAGACTCCACAACTTCTTCATATCCGAGGCCAATCAAAAGCGCGCAGAGGATCAGGTCACCTTTGCGGTGATACGCATCGTAGTCATGGCCTACACCTTCACCGTGCAGTTTCTCCAGCTCTGCCACGATGCGATCCTTCTGCGATTCTACCCACGCCCTTTCAGACCACAGAACGACGCCGTGCTTATTGGCATCCTCAAGGGTCCAGTCGGAAACGCGAATTTTCTTTTTTCTCATTGCCATGATGATTGCCTCTCACCATTGTTTCAGAACGGGGTGAAGTCGATTGCGATACGACCCCATGTGTCGGTCGCGGTGCAGATGTAGAGATAGGTTCCGTCGTATGAAACCTGGCCCGCCTGCCCCGTATCTGTCGAAGACGCCGGGACCGGCCCCCAGCTCAGCTTGGACGAAGCCAGGCTTGATGCTGTCTCTTCCGCTGCACTCTGTGCGATGGATGCATTGAGCCGGGCTTGCTGGATTGCCCGGCTCTCCGCCTTTCGGATGTTCGCCGCCTCTTGTTGGGCATAGCGAAGGACAGACATTACGAAACGGCTGCGCTAAACGGCGTCGCTTCTGCCCCTGTCGAAACGAGGAAGCCGGAACACATGAAGATGCCGGACGCGACATCCGTCAGTTCGACCCACGAGCCCTTGATGCCGCCAGTGGTCGAGCCGTTCATCGTAATCGTGTCGGACGTGGCTGCGGCAAGAATCGTGACGCCACCGGCATCGGTCGAGACCGCGACACCGCCCTGAATGATGTCCGTCGCATTGGCGACCTGAATGATGCCGTTGCCGGTAAACGTCGTGGACGTGAAAAACTTGTAGACATTGCCCGTCCCGCTCGCGGCCGGGAGCGTGGCCGTGATGCCGCCGGCTCGGTTGAACGTGACGATGCGCCCGGCGTGAAGATCGGCCGTGACGGTGAGCGTCGCTGCGGTGCAATTCACGATGTTCCCACCGCCTGGAATGATGCGCTGGTTTCCCTCATGGTTGAGGACCAGTGAACCGTCTTTGCCGAGGCCGAAACGCTTGCCGTGAATCGAGGTCAGGATGTCCATGTCAGTTCTCCATTGCTGTTGCTGTTGCTGGGGAGATGGTTAGGCAACCCACAGGTAGAGCGTGCCGGACTTCGTATCGCCGCCCTGTGCCACGACGATCGACAGAGGTTCGCCGCCGACGAAGATATACCCCTCGACAGGCTCGCCGCCTGCCGCATAGAGCGACGCCGTGCCGCCCGTGTCGTGAACCGCCTGACGCGGCGCCTTGGTGAAGGCTGAAGTCCCGATATTGGACTGAGACACATACACGATGCCCGACGTGGCCCCGGAAATGGTCAGGTCCGCACCTGTATCGAGTTCGTTCGAAGCAGCCGGGACGTAGCGATACTGCACAAGGCGTCCGCCAGATGTCAGCACCGGCTCGTTCTTTGAGAAGTCGCCACTGGAATCCGTCGTGATGGCTACCGTGATGAGCTGCATGGCAGTTCCTTTTCGGTGCGTTGGTCAGGCTTGCCCGTCACTGACGACCCCTGAGAGCAGTAGGCATCGCGTGAGGCTGCGAGGGTGTGGTGGACGGGCAAAGGGTGTTACGCGCGGCTGGGTTCTTCAGTAACCCATTGGTCGCCGATGAGCGTGTCGCGGCGGCACCAGATGCAACCAGCTTTCTGTGCATCAACCGCTGCGTCGCCTTCAAAGTCGCAGACTGGCGGGCCTTGGCATATGTAAATCGTCGCCAGGTCTTCGTCGTCTTCCGCGCAGTCAGGCATCTGGCATGCCGTCGACTATATGACGGACCATTTCCTCCGCCTGAACCGCGTCGAACAGGTTGGTTCCCACCGGCTCGTGCTTCATGGCTGGCGGCATATGTTCGTTGAACTCGCGCTTGAAGCTGATGCCGCCGTCCGGCGAGAAATTCTCAGGCAGCTTCCACATGAGAAAACGGCCGACCATGTGCTTAATCTGCGCTTCGGTCATGTTGGTGCCTGTTGGCTGGCGTGGCTGCTATCCACGGTGCAGCACCGCACAGGAGGATGGGAGATGCGAGGCGGAGACGTGTCGCAGGCCAAAATGCCGAATGGGAGATCCTGCGCTACTGCAGTGTCGGCTTGATCTCTCCGCCTCGCATTTGCACCCGAAGGTGCTGAGAATATGCCCGATACTTGCGCCACGCCTCGGGACCGGGCCATGAACAAGACCGTTAGGCCCAGTTCAACTCGTTGCGCTCTCGCGCGAAACTGATCCACAGCGGCAATAAACCGCCATGCCCGGGGTGGCGATGTGCCCCGGTGAGAGCCGGGCCAATAGTCCCCGTCGCTCCAGATCGCCTGTTGGCAAATCCATTACACCGATTTGCGTTGAAGATCAACAGCCGATTACCCACGTCCACCCGCGTAATCATCACGCCGCATCGCTCGTCTTCAGGAACTCGAACGGCACCGTGACGGACTCCGCTTCCTGCAATCCCTTCAGCACGACCTTGACGAAATCCTCGTCCTGCCACGCCGCGACGGTTGCCTCGCGTCCTACCTTATCGCCCCATATCAACCTGACCTCGCGGCCCGGAAAGAGCTTCTTGCGGGTGGCTTTCGAGATCGCCTTGCGTTCCCGCCTCGCCTGCACCTCCGCGCCCTTGGTGAGAGCCGCGACTTTGGCATTGGCGACCGCGCGGCTGTTCTGCTCATACATGCGCAGCCGGTGTATATCGATCGACCGGATGGGCAGAGCCTTGCCTGATATGTCCGCGACGACCGAATGCACGCCGGGAACGTCCAAAAGGCGATACCAGCCAGCCTCGTCTACCTCCGCCACGAAGGCATAGCCTTTCAGGAGGGCGAAGCGGCGCAGCTCGTATAGGCCCTTCTTGTTCCGGTTGCGCACCGCGACGAACTCGGCTGGCATGTAGTGGACGAAGCCCGCACGTTCCAGATGCGTCTCGATTGCCGCCTGCTCCGGGTTGACAGATGAGCGCATACGATAGCCCGCGCCGCGCGTCTTGCCTTTCAGCGCGGATGCATTCGGCTCTGTCCAGTATTCCCGTTGGGGAACCTGGAAGCCCGGCTTTGTGCGGATGGCATACCAGATCATTCCTGCTTGCCTTTCGCCTTGGCGAGAGCGGCGTCGATGCGTTGTACTGCCGGATATTGCTCAGCGTCTGAATATGAGAAAGTCCGATACCAGTTGACCACGTCGACTCTTGCCAGCGCCAACACCTCCACAACTTCGTCCATGATATCGGCGGCTTCCTGACACAGGCCGACTTTGCGCCATGTGCCCTTGCCGTCTCCTACCGGTTCACTATAGGCGCGGAGACGTTGTGAGATCGGGATCATGCTGCCCACCACGTCAGGATGAGAACGCCGAAACTAGCCGCCACGAGAACCCATTCAAACTTGCGCATCTTCGTCATGCCTCTTCGCTCCTATGCATGTCCTGCGACATCTCCGATGCTGTCCATGAACAGCAGCTCGTCATCGAGGAAATCCGCCAGTTCTTCCGCGCCCGTCTCGTCCATCGTCGCCGTGGCGAAAGGCTCGCCGTGCTCGTCAAGGAAGATCAGGACGAATGTCCCGTCATCCGCGCGGCCGTAGTCCAGTCCATGCGCCTGACGCACTTTCACCTTGCCTGCCTTAGCGTCCTGCCCATTTTTGCACGTTTTTCGACATAGGCTTTTTTCCCCCACAGCACAGTCGTGTGGTCGAGTCCGCCCATGAACTTGCCGATCTGCGGCAGCGAAAGCCGGGTTCGCCGCGCGGACCAATACATGATCGCCTGACGGGCAAGGACGATCTCCCTGTTGCGTCTGTCCGACCTCACGTCTTTCCGACTCACGTTCAATGCCTTGCAGATCCGCGCTTCGATGCGGGCGACCGTGATCCGGATAACGGCGCCCTGATACTTCGCCAGTTCGCGGTTCAACGCTTCCGCACGGCGCGCCAGATCCGCCTCGGCTTCCCGCATGGCCGCGTTCTCCGCTTCGATGCGTTCTGCGCGTTCTCTGGCTTGGCGCATTTCCTCCTGCCGGATCATCTCCTCTGCGCGCTTGCGCTGGGCGAGGATGGCCTGTGAGCCTGCAACCGTGTTGCGATACGCTGCGACATACATGACGCTTACTCCTGCATTGTCTTGGGCATATAGCGGGCCATGATCTCTGCGATCTTGCGGCCCCGTTCTTCCTGCGATCCGCGATCAGCGCGGCGCTGTTCTTCCGCCTCGCGTTCCTTGCGCTGCTGATCGATGATGTTCTGCTGCCGGCGCTTGTCGGCTTCGTCGTTGATGATCTCGCGCGTCTCCGCAGCGATCTGTTCCGCCGTGGGGATCTTGTCCCGGTTCCTGCGCTCGACATGGCCCTGGACGAAGCGCGTCACGGCCTGACGCACTGCCCATTCGGGGAAGGTAGAGAGCGCAAGGAGATATGCCGCGGTGCGGGCCTCTGCTTCCTGTGGCGTCCTGCTGAAATCGGGATAGGCCGAGAACAGGATGAACAGCGGGCGCGTCAGATCGTCCGTTGGTTCCCGCATAAGCGGTTTTGGCGTTGGCTTGTCAGTTTGTGGGGCGAGCGCGTTCATTGCATCCTCACCCGTGACAGCGCGTCGATCATACCGGAGCCGGTGCGCGGGCCGTGCCGCGTCATGTCGCGTTCCTTGATCCATTCAGGCTTGAAGCCAGTCCAGTTGCGGAGGATCATTTCGTCGGCCGCTTCGTTCGGGTCGACACAGCGCGCGAACTGCTTCACGAGGAGCTGCGCGGCATAGACCGTCAGAGGCGCGCGCTTGGCCCGCCTGTGGTCAATGAGGGCATGGGCGTGGGTTTCGTCCAGCGCGGTCAGGAGAACGTCCAGGACGGCTGTTTTGTGTTCCAGGCTCATGCTGCGATCTCCTGTTCCGCCTCGCAGATCAGGACCGAAATCGCAGCGCCGCCGAGATCGTCGGCCCACTTCGCGCTCACTTCCTCTGCGAGGCTGTCATCCTTGACCAAACCGGACGCCACGAGGGCATCACTGACGGGCTTGATGATGTTGTCGATGTCGCGCGCCCGCTTCGACCGCCAATCGCGCTGGGCGGCGATGTAGAGGCGATACGGTCCCCTGATCTTCTTGTGGCCCGCTGCCGCTATTTCCCACGATGCAGCCGTCTTCCAAGCCGCATAGGTCTTGCTCTTGACGCTGACGACCTTGTTTCCCTTGATGAAGCTTGACCGCATGGCGTTGGCGCTGGGCGGCATCTCGGATAGCGTTAGACGGATAGGGTTCATCACGCGGCCTCCCCACCGAATAGAGGCTGCTGGACAGGTTCGGGAGCGCGCTGGGCGGCGCGAAGAATGAAGCAGCCGATATGGCGACCTGTGCCCTTCCCCGGCGACAAGTCTTCCGTGGCCAGCCACTTCACGTCGCCTAGATTTCTGACTTCCGCATGATCCCCTAGGATCTCGCGCAGGAGCATCAGCACCCACTTGTCGATCGGATAGACCAGAACAACCGTCTTGCCCTTCCGATGTTCCTCAATGGCCTTGCGAACCCACGCTGTCGGCCCCTTCTTTCTTCCTTGGTGAATGATGGACCCGAAGGGAGGATTGACGTAGGATGACATGCCCCATTCGCACGTCAGCCCGTCGAAACCGTCAGGCAGTGGATAGGGGCAAGGGTCGAAGTCGAAGGCGAACTCGGCGTCGAGTTGGGCGTAAACATCCGGCGGCGTGAGCCAGTAGTGCTTGCCATCATCACCGTTGCCGACGTGAAACTTGTTCGCGGCGGGCGGCAGTTGGTTCTGATGCCGCGTAGCGGGCGAGAAGCCAAACATATCCGGTCCAGACATCACGCTGCCCCCGCATATCTCACGAGGTTCCGCGACCGTGCGCCCCGGCTCTTGTTGCTGCCACGGACAGGCTCAGGAAGCGGGGGAACAGGCGTGTCGACCTCAATCTCCGGGATCTGCATCAACACGGCCCATGAGGCGGGATGCGGGGCGCCGGGAATGATCGTCCAGCCGAGCGCAAGGCGGGTCTGGACTGCGGAGCGGGGAACAAAGGTGATGTTGAGCATCTATGTCGTTCCTGGCTTCGGAAAGAAGCAGTAGCGAACCGCCCCGTCCGTCGAGACGGCAGATGAAGTATGCGTTGGCGAGAGGCTGTTTCGCTTCCTTATATGGGACGACGCCCACGTAGCCCTTGTTCTTCAGCTTGGGATGACCGCCGACCGGGATGTTGATATGATACCCGTCTGCGCGTTCCGTGACGTATTCGTCCGAGATCGGGGCACAGTCGCCAGTCGGTGACGTGGCGGCGGAATTGCAGCATGAGGGCGGAAAGACGATGCCCAAACTCTGGCCCGAAAGGCTCTTGACCTCATGCGCCTGTCCTATGGTGAGCATCGGCCCGAGCATGAAACCAATCGCGGCGAGGATGGTGCGGTGGGAGATCATGCGGCCATCTCCATTTCTGCGATGTGGCAAAGGAAATCGCACGCTGGCGCGATCGGATTAGTCGTCGGCCAATCGGCAGGGATCTCGTCAATGAAGATGCGTTCGTCATTGACGCGCGCGAGACGGACGCCTAGCCGTCGCGACAGTTCGACCATCCGCGCGAAGTCGTCGGGGTAGGACTTGCGGACCAGCGCCCAATAGTCAGGGCTGGTCGCCTTGACGCAGGTCTTGCAGTTGTTGTTGTGGAAGCCGAGGCGATAGGGGATCGGCAATGTAATGCCCGCCGCTTCGATCATCGCCAGCGTCCCAGCCTTGGTGATCCCGGCGTCGATAAGCGGGGTCCAGATCGTCATTTCCGGGTAGTTGTCCCGAAGCTGTTTGGCGCGCGCCACGTCCCGCTGATCTGCGGTGTAACCAAAGACGTGAATGTCAGTCGGGCGCTGAAATGCGAGGCGCGGCACTACCTTCAACTCCGTCGTGCAGCGGGCGCCATTGATGCCAGCAAGCCACCCCGTCTTTTCCCAAACGTCCCATGTGTCGGCATACTCTTCCGACCGGAGGTGCGTGACAGGAGAGTTGAACCAGCGCACGCAATCGGCCTCAAACCGATCTCCGTCCTCGTGTTCCTGCCCCGTCTCGCAATAGACCAGAACAGCGTCAGGATGCTCTCTGAGTGTCATCCGTGCCGCAACCGCACTGGCAGCGCCGCGAGAAAACCAGACGAGGATGCGCCCGTTCATCCGCCCTACTCCGCCGCTTTCAGTGCGCCTTGCTCAAGGACGGAATCGGCCTGTGAGAGGGCGGAGATCGATACGCGAACCTGGCGAAGCTCTTCCGTGCGGGCCGCGATTTCCTCGACAAGCCGCACTTCGGTGATGCCGTAGGCTTCGAGCGCCTTGCCCACCGCTGCCCGGTTGCGCTCGATATGGGACAGCCTGACTTCGGCCTGTGCTTCCGCGACGAAATCATCGTCCAGCGTCACCGGGAGACGGCGGCGGAACGACAGGCGGGTGAAATGATCCGTGAGGCTCATGGCGTCTGCCCTTTCGCTTTGGAGAGGGCGGCGTCGATCTTGGCGAGACGAGCATCGAGTGCGGCGTTAACCTCGTTGCCCATGCCTTCGGGACGTTCCATCATGCCGATGACAACCTTTGCCGCCATCAGCGCTTCCGCCAGATCAGGAGCGGCTGCTATGAGGCGGGCGTTGGCGTCACGATTTCGCCAATTAACGTCTGCGATCCATCCTTGTCCTGCCCGTATCGTTCCTTTCCCAGCAATACGCCAAGGCCCAGGTGTCCATTTCGGCTCGTTCATCGTGTCGGCCCTTTCAGTCCCACCCCATCGCCGGATAACCGGATAGAAACGTGAGGCTTGGGGTTGCGGAAATAGCGGTGGAAGAGGGTGAGGAGGCGGGTCATTCGTCACTCCCCGCGGCCAACTCCGGAGCGATCAAGAGCGCGAGCCATCGCGCGGAACGCATCAACGAACGGGCGATAAAAATCCGCCTCTTCGCCCACCAGGAGAGCGTCGGCCTTGGCGATGACTTCTTCGATTGAGCGGAGTTCTTTCCGGCCATAACGCAGTCCTGTGTTTTCCTCGACCTGACGAAGCTCGTCGGCGCTGATCTTGATGCGCGGGTCCGCATACCAAACGTCCCGCGTGCGGCTGTAACCCCACCGCAAACGGCGCGATGCGATCCGGATGCGATCCCCGACACTGACACCGGAACCGGGCGGGGCAACGTGCTGACGCAATGCGTCCTGAACAAACTCAACACTCGACATGTTTGATCTTTCCAATCGATCCTCGGACACTTCCGACATCCTTTCGCTCACAGTGGGAACCGTGAACGAGACAGAGACGAAAGGACTTCACCGATGCGCCAACCCGCCCGCCGCCAAGCAAGACAGGGTTATGCGCGGAAACCGAAAATCCTCCTGGCAATGAACCAGAACGAGCCGGACCTACCAGGCTTGGAAGACTGGCAACGACTTGATGAGGTCGTGGCAGATGTGTCCCGGTTGTGGTGGTTGAAGGAGTGATCATGGCCGGCGCGTCACAATCGCAACGCCAATCAAGATCGCATCAAGGGTCATCCCGAGAGCAAAAACCCAAACAGGAATTCCACCCTCGCTAAAGCCGCCCGCGATCAGTGCGATGAAGCTCACGACACGGCCCTCGCTGCGTTCTCGTCAGACTGACGGGCATATCGGGCAAGGGCTTCGGAAGACGTGGGACGCACATTGCGAGGACGGGCCATGACGTAGCCGGCAATGCCGAAGACAAGGCCAGTGAGGGAGCAAAGGAGGATGGTGAGGGAGATGGTCATGCCGGCTCCTTTTCGGTCGGAGCCTGCGTTAGAATGGAGCGGAAGATGTCCAGCCGACGCTCGTCTAGGGGGCGGAAGCCAGCGATGTGCCCCAACTGGCGCCACGGGCGTTCGGCGAAATGCAGAAACGCACCCGGATACTCATCAATGTAGCGCACATCATCAATCGTAAACACTTGCCCTTTGATGAAAGGCGGGTACCCCTGATCATAGAGCTTGCGAACTGTGCTTATGACGCAGGCGACCCGCATTCCGACACGAGGTTCCCAGTACATCACAGCCACCCCATCCAATGCGCGAACTGCCTCACGGCAAGGATGATCCCGGCCCATAGAGCGAACGACAGTGCGAAGATCGCCAGAGGTGCCCACTTGATGCGAGGCTCCTCGTGGAGGTGGGAGTAACGGGTCTGGAGAGGAGACATCAGCGAACTTCCTCGTTCATGTCGTAGCCCGGCCCGTGTTGGCTCTCCCGCCATGCGGCAAGCCATGGGTCGTCGGATAGAGCCGCCCGGAAGCGCTGTTCGACTTCGAACGCGCTGGCTTCGGGTGGGATAGGAAAGGGCGGAGCGGCCGAACCGCTCGACGCCTGAGTTGCCGCGCATGGGGAGGTTTCAACGCGCGGGTCTGGAATAGGCGCAGACAGAGAGGTCCGCCGGGAGGAGTGGGCCTCCCTCTCTGTCTGCATACCGTCGCTGAGGGGTTGGGCGACGGTGTTCATGCGACCTCGCTTTGGCGCATCGCGCGCCGGACTTGTTTCGGAGACATCCATGCGATCTGGCGACCGCATCCTTCGCACTTCATCCGCGCGGCGTGCCGAGCGGGTTCGATGACTGGCGCTTCCTCAGCCGTGCCCGTCTCTCCGCCGCACCACATGCAGGGCTTGAACGCCCCGCGCGGCTTGTTCAACGGTATGGAGTGGATGGGGAGAGCGCAGGACATATCAGGCCGCCTCTCGTCCGCCGACGACCTGAACGTCGACCTTCTTCGCCCACGCGGCGATCCGATCGTTCAAGTCGATGATGGAGCATTCTTGCCACTCGCTGAACTTTCCAGCGTGAACGACCATCACGTTCTCGATGCCCATCGGATTGCCGGGCTCATGCTGGATCACAACGTAAGTGATCTGCGTCGAAAGCCTGGTGAGGCGCTCGGCAAGGATGCGCTGCCCGACGGGCAACGGACCTTTGTGCGACTTCCACTCGAGGAAGAGGAACGAACCGTTCACCTCCGCGACGCCATCGATGTCGGACATCGTGAGCTTGCGCGGGAGCGCGTGGTAGAAATACTCGATGTTCGGGCGATACTGCTTGTTCCAGCAACCCTTCGCTTCGCAGTCGTGGTGGATCGGATTGTAGTTGTCGGGGAGCTTGCTCACTGGCGCACCTCCACGACAAATCCGACCTCGCCGAACGATGCCGCGAAGGCGTCAACGTCATGCCCGAAGTAGAAGAACGCCTGCCCTTGCGTTGGAGCTGCAAGTTCGCCAGTCGGCGAGACGAATCGGACGCGGCCGCGCGTGAAGCACATCGCCGTCGCGGCGCGCGCCAGCTTCTGAAACCACGCCGTGTCGGTGTAGTTGTGCGTCAGGACGATTGCGGCGGTGACGCGCTTGGCCTCCCACTCCGCAACCATCTTGTCGGCGAAGTGAGCGATGGCCGGCTGCGCATAAGGTGGGTTGAGCCAGATGCGTCCGAGCCATTCCTGTTCAAGCCCGTTCGTTTCCTGGCTGAAAAAGCGCGACGCCTTTACCGTCTGATTGGCGACGTGCGACGACGCCGGATCGAGATCGATCTCGCCGAGAACTGCCCTCGCCAGCGCGATATGATCGCCGGGCGTATACCACTCGTTTTCGCCAGTTCCGAAGGTGCCGCGAACATGCTTGTCACCGGCGGCGAGCAGGTTGACGGTGACGCGCTCGTTCTCTTCCTCGACCCGGGCGCGCCAGTCGGAAATCGTGCTGTTGAACTCTTGCTCAGGAATGGCTGCGAACTTGCGCGCTCGATCCGCGAGGTTCTTGTCGATACCGGCTTCGGCGAGCGTGATCGGCACTTCGGCAACTTGGGTTTCAGAAAAACCCAAGTCACTGCGACGCCCTTGCGCGGTGCCATGCTCCGCCCGTTGCATCGCCATCAACTCGCCGAGGCGGCGCTCGCCGCGGAACCGGATTTCTGCCAGATCGACTTCGGCCTGCTTGTTCTTCGCGACGCGAGCGGCGGCGCGCATGGCCTCGGCTGTATCGCGGATGTCCTTCACCTCGTCGACCGACTTGGCTTCGGCGATAGCTGCGACCATGCGCTCGTAACGAACGAGGCCAGCGCCATTGCCAGCCATTGCGCTGAGTGCTTGGGAGGCAATGCCGTTTGGCCTGATCTGATGCGCGAGGCTCATGCCGCCTCTCCCTGTTCGGAGGACTCCTTCGCAGATTGGCGACGAGGCGGGCCGAAGATGTCCGGGCGAAGGATGTGCTTCGAAACCTTGCCGTTCGTGGCCTCATGCAGCTTCTTCGCCATGTCGGCGCTGATCGATTTGGCCTTCTTCAGATACGAGATTTGCTGCTGCGAACAGCCGATGGCCGACGCCAGCTTTTCCTGTGAGCCGAAGTGCTCGACCGCTGCGGAGATGTGGGGTTCAAGGTTCATGACAACAAGCAAACTAGTTGGCTTCGCAAAACATGTCAACTAGGAATCTTGTAGGGCCGCTTGTGACCGCGCACGCTAGAATGCCGAGCATGACGATCGCCAAGAACCTCACGCGCTTACGCTCGAAAGCAGGGCTGTCCCAATCGGCACTGGCGAAACTGTCCGGTGTATCTCAGCAGCTCATCTCGCAGATCGAACGGGGTGAAAACGATTCCACGCGCCACCTGCCCAAACTCGCCAATGCGCTTGGCGTCGGCATTGGAGAAATCGACCCGTCCTACGAAGGACCTGCGCCAAACGTCCGCATGGTGAAAGTCGTCGGCTTCGTGCAGGCTGGGCACTATAACGAAGCGTGGGAACTTCCGGAGGAAGATACCTACGAGGTGCCTATCCCGGCTGATCCGCGATTGCACAACTACTCGCTACTCGCGGTAGAGACGCGCGGCACGTCAATGAACCGCAGGTATCCAGAAGGGACCATTCTCGTTTTCAGTTCCGCAATCCAGACCTACGAGGATTTGAAACCTGGGCGTCGTTACATTATCGAGCGCGAACGCGCCGATGGAACGAGAGAGGCGACCGTAAAACTCTTGTGGCTCGACAAGAGCGGGAAGCCGTGGCTTTTGCCAGAGTCAGACGACCCACTTTTTCAAGCACCCATCGCTCTAGATGGAGACGAGGGGGATACGATCCGGGTCTTGGGCCAAGTTCGTTTTTCCGTCGCGCGTGAGGACTGAGTTCTATTCTCCTAAGCCGATACCCTCTTAAAGAGATAGCTTTCCGTTATTCAGCTTTAAGTTATTCATGTGCACCTGATGCACATAGATAAGTGCATGACGTGCACTTACTCCCAATGGAAATTGAGCCAATAGGTGTTCCCGCTGTTTCGCTTGCGATCCGCGTGAAGGTAGCGAACACGGTCCCATGTGCCATCCTTCCGGTTTCGGCCACATAGTTCATCAATCGCATAGAGAACGCCTCGAACGCTGACGCCAGTCTCTGCTGAGATCGTCTTGGTCGACGGCCACGCTCCGCTCTGCTTCCGCGCATCCATTCGCATCGCGATATGCAGCGCCACTCGCACTGTCGGATGCGCGAGGTTTCTGTCGTTTGCCACAGCCCGCAGCCATGAATCACGCTTTTTGAGGAAAGCCGCGCTCGGCGACTGCGTATCGTTTGCCATGCCAATGGCTTACAAGAAATCTAGTTGCGACACAAGTTTCCTTGTTGACTTTCACTAGGAAGCTAGTATTCTCCCCATCGAAGCACATCGCCGCCCAGCGCCGAGGCTTCGCAACCGCCAAAGGAGGCACCACGACATGAAGCCTGTCCTCATCACCACCGAGCATCGCGGCGTATTCGCCGGCCTGATCGCCGACGACCAGGACATCACCGCCCGTTCGATGCCGCTTAAGTCGGCCAAGATGGCGATCTACTGGGCGACGACGCGCGGCGTCATGGAACTCGCCAAGGACGGCCCGAACAGCCGCAGCAAGATCAGCCTCGCCGCCGACATTCCGGTGATCCACGGCATCACGGCCATTTTCGACATCACGCCCGAAGCGTGGGCCAAGTGGCAGGCTGCGTAATGGACCGCGATCCGATCATCACGGCAGACGATGTGATCCGGGCAGGCGCCTGCTTCGATGGCGTGATGACGGTCGTGTCGCGTCTCCACAAGCGGATCGCAGCGGCAATGCCGGTCAGCGCAGTCCTTCGCCTGATCCCTGAAAGCGAACGGGGATACGTCATCCGCGCCGCTGAAATGGACGGCTACGGCAACGGCAACGGCAACGGCGACGGCTACGGCTACGGCAACGGCAACGGCTACGGCAACGGCAACGGCTACGGCGACGGCTACGGCTACGGCTACGGCGACGGCAACGGCGACGGCGGTTTCTCGTGAGACGACGAAGATTAGTCCGCAGCAGCCCGGCCACCGCGCCGAGGCTTCGCAGCAAGGGAGAATAGACGTGAGCGACGCAACTTTCCCGACCCCAGCTTTCCCCGGATACACGACCGGCGAGCTGCGGTTCATGCTGGCTGGGCTTGCTGGCGGATATCTCGAAAAACAGAAGCTCGAGGCCGAGATCGAACGCCGAGAGAAGGTGGCGTCCGGCGATGAAACCGCGATGACGCCCGGAGAGAAGAAACTCCATCATTCCCGGCGCCTCGCCTAGCCCCCCCACCACCCCGCCCCTCGGCGGTGCTTCATGGAATGGAGAGAGAGGATGGCAAAAGAGGTTCTGGCCTGGCACTTCGCGAACAAGACACTTCGCGACGGACGCCAGCTGCCGAAGGATGGTGAGTGGCTGGTCCACGAAGGCGAAGTCGTGATCTGCGAGACGGGCCTTCATGCCTCGCGCCGGGTTATCGACGCGCTGCAATATGCGCCCGGCTCCACGATCTGCCGGGTATCGTGCCGCAAGATCGTCACGGAACACAAGGACGACAAGTTCGTCTGCCGCGAGCGCCGGATCGACTGGCGCATTGAGAGCGCAGACGACGTGCTTCGTGCCTTCGCTCGCAAGGCCGCACTGTCCGTCATCCACCTTTGGAACGCGCCGGATGTCGTGCGCCAGTATCTCGAAACCGGTGACGAGAATCTAAGGGCCGCCGCGTGGGACGCCGCGTGGGACGCCGCGTGGGACGCCGCGAGGGCCGCCGCGAGGGCCGCCGCGAGGGACGCCGCGTGGGACGCCGCGTGGGACGCCGCGTGGGCCGCCGCGAGGGCCGCCGCGAGGGCCGCCAAGCTCTCCGAGTTCAATGCCCTTCTAGAGCAAATGCTTACCGACGAACACGAACGGCAACTCGCAACCTAACGCAACCCCTTCATCGAGCGGCGTTCCCCCGCCGTTCCTTCAAGTGGTTGAGAGGACAGGAACATGACGCACACGCCGACGCCTTGGGAAGCCTGCGAACGTGGCGACTACTCTGACGACGGCATCGTCATTCTTGGCGATGACAGGCGCATTGCAGTCGTTAATCACGAGGAAGACGCCGCCCTTATCGTCCACGCCGTGAACTCCCTCCCCGCTCTCGTGAAGGCGCTGGAGGATATGCTTACGGTCGCCGATATGACGACGTTCTCGGACCAGTTCCCACTCGAATGCGAGAACGCCCGCGCCGCCCTCGCCTCTCACAAGACTGGAGGATGACATGAACGCCCCGTTCCGCACCACAACGTCCGACCTGGCGAACGCCCTTTCCGGCCGCGCACCCCAAGTTGTCCATATCGTCAAGACGACGTTCAGCAGCAGCCCTCTTTCGCCGCGCTATGTCGTGTCCGTCAATGGCGAGTTTTACGAGTGCTACGCCTTCACGCTTCGCGCGCTCCAGAACGGGTTTACCCCGGAAGAACTGGAGCTGGAAGTCTATCGCGACGACGATGAGCAGGACGACGACTTCTTCATGAACACGGGCGTCTATCCGCGCGCTTCCGGATGGAGGCTCGCGAAATGACCCGCGCCGATGCCCTCCTCAACGCTGCCTGCGAATGGGCAGCAGAGCATCCTTGGACAACCCTCGCGCTCATTATCGGCTGGATTGCCGGGGCGCGCTTCATCCTGGGAGAACCGCTGTGAGCAATATCAACGACGGTGGACCGGCGTTTCCGATCCAGAATGACGACCGGCCGGGAGCATACGAAGCTCACCCCGGCATGACGCTTCGCGACTGGTTTGCGGGCCATGCGATCGTTGCGGCATTAGCCCGCGATTATGGCAATGCGTGGGGCAAAGAGGGCAAGGAACACGCCCATCACGCGGCGCGCGGCGCTTACAGGATGGCCGACGCTATGCTTGCCGCTCGCGAGGCCAAGCCATGACCCGCGACCTCCTGGACGAAGCGCTGAACATCGCCCTTTCGCAGGACCAGCGCGCCGAGATCGACAAGCACATGCGCTGGCATCTCGCCCTGCTCGACGCGGGGATATCCGAGGCCGAAGCAACCGACATCATCGCCGATCTCACGGCGCCGGAAATGGAAAGGATCGCAGCATGAACGCGCATTCTATGCCGCCCAAGGAAACGCCGCCGCCGGGAATGCTCGAATACGAGGCCCGCTGCGCAATCCGCGATCTGATCCGCCTGTATGGCTTCGAGGAAGCCCGGCAGATGGTCGCGCACTTCCTACTCGATGAGGCTGAAAGGAAGCCACGGCAATGAGCCATTTCCGAACCGATTTCGCAGCGTTCTGCGAGCGTTCTGCCGTCAGCACCGACGATCTGTTTCGTGTTCTCAATGCCGTGCGCCAGGATGCTTGGTGCGCTGGCGGCGCGATCCGTAGGACGCTGGTCAAACAGCCGCTCGACAGCGACTTCGACTTCTTCTTCCGAGACGCAGAACACCTCGCCGCGTGGGAGGCCGGACTTCCGTCCACCATGTCGCTCGTTCGCGAGACGGAACACCACAAACACTGGCGCGGCACTGTCGGCGACTCCGCTTTGCCTATCGACGTTCAGGCGATCCGCTTCCGCTTCTACGACTGTGCAGAAGCCGTGATCGACAGTTTCGACTACACCATAACGCAATTCGCGCTGGATGGCGACGATCTAGTCACGACGCCGATTGCTTTGTGGGACTTGGGACGAAAGCGCCTTGCCGTTCACAAGATAACATATCCCGTCGCGACCTTGCGGCGGATGCTGAAATACACCCGCCAAGGCTTCACCGCCTGCAACGGATGTCTAGCCACCCTTCTCAGAGAAACCGCCCAATCGCCGGAAGCGCTTGCCGCTCTCGACATTGGCTATGTGGATTAAAGCTATGAGCGAGAACACGAAGATATGGGACATCCTTGGAAGGACGGACCCGGCGCATACTAGGGCCTTCTCCCGGTCTGGCGGCTTCAAGGGCACGGCCATCAAGCCGATCTGGTCATTCCGGCGCATGACCGAAGAGTTCGGCCCCTGCGGCGTCGGCTGGGGCGTCGGTGAGCCTGTGTTCCAGGTTGTCCCTGCCGGTGAAGAGATCCTTGTCTACTGCACCGCGAAGGTCTGGTTCAAGCATGACGACAACCATTCCCAGCACATCTACGGCGTCGGCGGCGACAAGGTTGTCGGCAAGAACAAGTATGGCCTCAACACCGACGACGAGGCGTTCAAGAAGGCGTTCACCGACGCGGTGACGAATGCCTTGAAGCTGATCGGCGTCGGGGCGGATGTCCACATGGGTCTGTTCGAGGACAACAAATACGTCCGCGAGATGACCGACGAGTTCTCCGACGCGCCACCTCCGAAATCCAGCGCCGCCCTCAAACGCGAAGGCGGGTGGGAAGAATTCCGGCGCGAACTGGCGGAGTGCGACACGACCATCAAGCTCGACCGCTTCCGGGAAGCATGGCGCAAGAAGGCCATAGCGGACGGGTGGAACGCCACGTTCAAGGCGACCGCACGCGACGAGATCGAGGCGCAGGAAGAGCGCATCAAGCAGGCCGACGAGTTCCCCGGTGATCTGCCGGCAACCGCCCCGCGCGGTGAAGAAGCCCACAACTCCTACGTCAACGCATTTCGAGCAGGATAACGAAACATGGCTGAATATTCGAACGTCAATCGCGGCACCATCGCGAAGAACCCCCGCAAGGAATCCGACACGCACCCCGACATCAAGGGGTCCATCAACGTCGATGGCAAGGACTACTGGCTCGACGGCTGGCAGAAGACCAACAGCAAGGACGGCTCCAAGTTCTACAGCCTGACAGTGAAGGCGAAGGAAGCCCGTTCGTCGGCGCCGCAGAACCACCGGCAGGACCGTAGCACGTCATACGACCGCGACGACCCGCGCACACGGCGCCGCGACGATGACGAAGATCTGCCCTTCTGAGGCCAGCCACATGGATCGCATTGTCGAGACGGAATACGACCGCAAGATGCTTCTCCGCTATCTGGAAAAGCAGGCGGCTCCGTTCACCGTCTCGATCACCCCCGGCAAGCACCGCACGACGCGACAGAACAGGTTGCAGCGGCGGTGGATGCAGGAGATCGGCGAACAGCAAGGCATGTCAGCCGAGGAAGCCCGCGCGTTCTGCAAGCTGCATTACGGCGTGCCGATCCTTCGCCGGGACAACGAGGCATTCCGCGCCCGCTACGACGCGATCCTCAAGCCGCTGACCTACGAACAGAAGCTCGCGCTCATGGCCGAACCCATCAGCCTGCCGGTCACGAGCCTCATGACCACGAAGCAGAAGACCGAATACCTGGACACGATCCACCGGAAGTATTCCGAGCAAGGCGTCGTCCTGACCAACCCTGAGAAGGAAGCAGCCTAATGAGCAAACACTACTACACCGTGACGATCCCGATTGCAGGCCATGCCGTAGTCGAGGTTGAGGCCGATAGCGAAGAGCAGGCCAAGGAACTGGCTTTGGATCAGGTCGAATTGAAGCACATCGAGACGTGGGATGCGCTCCACACGGTCAGTTCCGGGAACGTCCTTCATTTCCCATCGCCGTGGGGGATCGAAGTCCACGACGAAGGCGAGGTCGATGAATGACCTCCCGCACCTGTGCTGTCAAAGCCCATACCCGTCGCTTGCCTCCCCCGAAATGGGACAACGCAACACACGTCCAGCTCCGCGCCGAAGTCGCAGAGATGCGGTTCGCAGCCGACTTCACCAAGGCATTCGAGGCGGAGATGCGCAAGCCGTATCTGGTCTGCGAGGAACCTAAACGAGCGAGGATGTGATGGCGAAGCTGACGAAGGCGCACGGACGGGCATTGAAGGCCCTCGCAGAGATACCGGCAGGCGCGAACCTCGATATCTCGGAATTTGATGACGAGGAATTCTGGCTCGGCATCGGGGTTTGCGTAGGCAAGGGCCATGCCGTGTGTCGCGGTGATTGGTGTTTTCGCATTACCGACGCCGGCCGTTCCGCTCTCACCCAAGGGGAATAGCGTGGTGACACCCGTCCGAATTCAACTCTCGCGAAAGAAGGGCTTCCGGCTTCAGGATTACTCCCTCGCCATGAACGGATTGACGGCCGTCAACGTGGCGCGCCCGACGCAGTGGGGGAACAACTTCCATGTCAAGGATTTCGATAGCGTCGAAGAGTGCGTCGATATGTTCGAACACGACCTGTCCAAGTTCGCGACGTTTCACCCCGACAAATACGCTCAATACATCAGGCCGTTGATCGGCAAGAATCTGGCGTGCTGGTGCAATCTCGGATCTCCATGCCACGCTGATATCCTCCTCGCGGAAGCCGTCGAGTATCGGCTCTACCACTGCACGGAGGTCGCCTGATGGCCTTCGCGCTTCGCAAACAGGGCTTCGACAATCAGCCCACCGGCAAGAAGTCCAAGCGTGTCGAGATGCCGAAGTATCTCGACTTCATTCGTTCACTCCCATGCATCGTCACGGGCCGGACGCCGGTCGAGGCCGCGCACGTTTCGTATGCCGCCCCGCGCTACGGAAAGCTCGGGCGTGGCAAGGCATCGAAGGAATCGGATTGTTGGGCAGTTCCTCTCAGTCCAGATGAACATCGGCGGTCTCATTCCATGAACGAACGCGCCTACTGGCAATCTGTCGGCATAGACCCGTGCTTCGTCGCAGTGTGCCTCTATGCCTCGTATCCAAACCATGAACGGGCAATGCTCGTCATCAGAAATATCGAACGCCGCGTGCCGGTTTGGCCGGCGGGCGCAAATCGCGAAGGAGATTGAAGGTGGTCAATACGTTTTTCACGGGCTGCACGCACTTCGACCACGCGAACATTATCCGACTGGCCAACCGGCCGTTCGCAACTGTCGAAGACATGAATGAGGCAATGATCGATCGGTGGAACGCGAAAGTCCGCAGGGGAGACTTGGTCTACCATCTTGGCGATTTCGGTTTCATCAAGAATCCCGATCGAGCGGTTGCAATCTTGTCGCGGCTAAACGGCACTGTCTGCCTCGTTCACGGCAACCACGACGCGGCGCACATCCGCAGACTGCCAAACTTTGGGGCGTCGCTCCCCTACATGGAAATCGAGACGGGAAGCGAGAAGCTTGTCCTGTTCCACTACCCTATTGAGGAATGGGCAGGCTTTTTTCGGGGTGTCTTGCATCTGCATTGTCACACCCATCAACAGGACCGGAAGGGGAAGGTCGCGATACCGAATCGCGTGAACGTGACCGTAGAGGCGTGGGATTACGCACCGGCCGCGCTTGAAGATGTCAAGCAGGTGTGGGCGAAGGAGCGACTGACATGACCGACGCACTCACACAGGTAAGGACGGCACTGCCCCGACTGCGGGGCCTGGTGCTGGAACACGGAAGCGCCGCGCAGAAGAAGGCCAACGGCAATCGTGACTACCGCAAGTTCTCGACCATTCGGCAAGAGATGCTCGCCACGATAGACGAAGCCCTCGCCGCCATTGATGCTGCACAGGGTGGGGCGTCCGCTCCGGCTGTCGAGGGGGTGGAGCCGGTGGCGTTCATTCAGAAGGAGGTTCTGGAAGCTCTGCTTCGCGACAAGTCGGCTACCGGGACTGTGGCGAGCGGATTGCTGAAGAACCCATTCGGAAACCCGGTTGCCCTCTACTCCGCCTCCGCCATATCCAGGCTCGTGAAGGAGAGGGACGAGGCGAAGGCGATGGTCGGCCTCATCAAGGAAGCGCATGGCATATCGATCGAGGGCGGCAACAACCTTCGCGAGGAAGTCGCCCGTCTCACCGCCTTACTGGCAGAGGCGGACGCGGTGATATACAACATCCATGTCAGAACCGTTGGCTGGCGGAATGTTCTCGATCTAGCCGACCTGATTTTGCCGTTCCTCAATCGCTACCAGCAGAAGCGGGAGGCGAAGTGATGGTCGAGCGGTTCCGCATTTGGGCGCATGATTGCGACCCTGAGATTACGCCGGATGAACGTGGTGGGTGGGTCACTCACTTCGATTACGCCGCTCTCGAAAGCAACGTCGCCACCCTCCGAGCCGAGATCGACCAACTCCGCCGGGAGCTGGACGCAATCAGGAACGAGACGATCGAGGAAGCAGCGAAGGGGGTTGAGCGCATCGTAGCAGCCGCGCTGCAACTCGACGGCGTTACGCACTCTCTGCCTGCGCCGGCTCGCCACCACGACGTGATGTATGCCTTGGACGAGGCATACTGGCAGAAGCACATGGGCAAGGAACGTTCCGGCTTCCTGACCAGCGAAGGGCGGTTCGTCAATCGCTTCGAAGCGAAAGACATCGCTCGCCATGCGGGCCAACTGCTGAAACGAGCGTCAAAGCTTCCAGAACTCTTTTCGGAGGACGTTTGGTGATGACTGAGACAGTCCCCGAGCCGAAAGACGGAGACGTTCGCGTAGTTCCTACCCGAGACGGCCGATTTTATATCGAGGAATATCTGCTCGACGCAGGCGATTGGGCGCCCCGTCCTCCAGGCTGGTTCAGCCCTGTGGAACACACAGTTGCTCACTGGAAACTTGATCCGCGAACCTCTGGTTGTTTCGACAACAGAGAGGAAGCGGAAACGGCAGCCGTCGCTTTTCAGGATGCCCGAAAAGCTGCCAACGCCAGGACGAGGGCCATCAACGAGGCTGTTTACGGAAAGTCAAAGCCATGACTGAGACAATACCCGAGGATCTGATGCAGGTGGCGCGACACGTAGCGAGCTACGTTCGCAACAATGCAGACGCCGAGGCTGTGGAGAACATCGTAGCCCGCGTCCTCATATACCAACGCACCCGCCAGGAAGCACGACCAGACATGGAGGCTCTAGCGGAAGCCGCTTTTAAAGCCGGCCGCTCGCGGTCGTCGTTCGCACAAGAAGCGGAGTCAGCCTACGACGAAATAGCCGACGCCGCCCGCGCCGCCCTTGGCAATGGAGGCGGTGATGATCGCTGATCTGATCGAACGACTGGAGAAGGCGACGGAAAGCGATAATGCGCTAGACGTGGAGATCGAAGTCGCTCTGTTTGAGCCAGACGCCGAAGCTATCGGTGCCCGTGCAAACAGCGCCGGGTCGAAAGTGATATACACCCTTGCAGATGGCACAGAGGTCACTTACCGCGCCGCAGACTGGTCTTTGGCGATAAACAAGCAGCGCACCCTCGCCATCCTCCGCGCAAAGGAGGATAGCGCGTGACGAGAGCGCTCGCCATCACCGAGAAGCAGGCCAGAACCCTGATCCGCGCTGCGGAGAAGGAGCGGGCTGTTATCGAGGTCAAGGTGGGCGATACCGTCATCCGCCTTATCCCCGCTGTTCATGCACAGGCAAATGCCAAGGTTGACGAGCCGCGGAAAGGCCACCTTTGATGCAGCCCATGCCGCGCCCCCGAAAGCCATACGTCCAGCGCGAAGTGACGCGCCACGGGAAGACGGTCTGGTATTTCAGGAAGGGCGACGGGCCGCGCATCCGCTTGCGCGGGGCATACGAGAGCGAGGAATGGCTTCTCGACTACGAGCGGGCACTGACAGGGGAACAGCGCCAAAAGCCGCCAGCGGCCAGTTCTGGCACCGTGGCATGGCTCATAAGCCAGTATCTCGACAGCGGCCGATTCTTTCGGCTAGCCCCCGAGACGAAGGTCATGCGCAAGCGCATCCTCGCCAAGGTTGCGAAGAGCGGCGGGCATCTGCGATATGACGCCATCCGCCGCGAAGACATCATGGAAGCGAAGACGATGCGCGAGGCCACGCCCTTCGCCGCAGTGAACCACGTCAAGGTGTTGAAGCAGCTCTTCGCCTTCGCCGTCGATGCTGGCTACATGTCAAAGAACCCGGCCGCCGATGTGAAGACGACCGCGCCGAAATCGGACGGACATCATACCTGGACAGTCGAGGAAGTCGAGATTTTCAGATCCCGCTTCCCGCTCGGCACCATGCCGCGTCTTTCCCTGGAACTGATGCTGTTCACCGGGCTTCGCCGCGGCGACGCATGGAGATTAGGGCGCCAGCACGTCAGGGACGGCCGGGTCAGGATCAAGACCGGCAAGAATAAATACGACATCGACATCCCCCTCCTTTCGCCATTTGCGACGGCGATACTGGCTACGCCAGGCGGGGAACTGACGTTCATCCGCACCGCTCACGGGCGCCCGTTCAAAAGCGCCGCGTCGTTCGGCATGTGGTTCGGGAAGAAGTGCGAGGAAGCAGGTCTATCGCATTGCAGCGCGCACGGGCTGCGGAAGGCCGGGGCGACCCTCGCTGCGGAGAACGGCGCTAACGCGCTCGACCTGTCCGCAATGTATGGATGGCACGACCCGAGACAGGCCGAGGTCTATATCCGTAAGGCCAACCGGAAGGTGATGGCGGAACGGGCGGCGAACGCTCTATCCCCGCACCTTGAACCCACTGCCCCCGCACCTAAACGGAAGTGTTTGAAATGATTGATACAGGAAAGTGGTGGTGGCGATCCCGGCAGGATTCGAACCTGCGACCATCGGCTTAGAAGGCCGGTGCTCTATCCAGCTGAGCTACGGGACCAGTCGGTGCGCGCGGGCGCTAGTGCGTCCAGGGCACCTTGCGGTCATAACGGAAATTGTCGGAATAGGAAATCTGCCGGCGCTTGGCGTCCTTCGGTTCCTGGACGCGGTAGTCGATGCCGTGCTTCTCGGCATAGGCGACCGCCTCTTCCTTCGTCTCGAAGGTCAGCCGGATCTGGCTCTTCATGTCGCCGGAGGTCGTGTAGCCCATGAGCGGATCGATCCTGCGCGGCTGTTCGGGATCGAAGTCGAGGACCCAGTAGCCGGTCTTGGCTTTGCCGGACTGCATCGCGGTCTTGGCAGGGCTGTAGATTCGGGCGGACATGACGACCTCGTGTTCGGCGGACCGCCGCTGCATCGCAAAGGACGGGCCTTCTCGTCAAGAGCCGATGCCCTTGCCCTCGCCGACGCGATCAACTAGGGGAATGGCCGAGCGGAGTGTAGCGCAGCCTGGTAGCGCACCTGATTTGGGATCAGGGGGTCGCAGGTTCAAGTCCTGCCACTCCGACCATTCCCGGCCCGCCATCCTGCTGCCACAGGGTCGGGGCAAGGCTGGCGAATGTCGGGGCCGGTGATGTCTGCAGGCAAGATCATCCCAAGTGCTAGGACCGCATCCATTGACGGACGCGGCCGGTTCGGCCCGCTTCTCCTCGCCGCAGCGTTCGCCCTTCTTTCGATCCACCGTGCCGCCGCGGCGGTGACGATCGACGGCGATCAGCAGGCGATGACCGTCACCGTCGAGGAGGTCACGCGCCAGGAGGTGACCGACGAGATCGCGAGACGTTTCGGATTCAGCGTTTCGGGCGCGGTCGCCGACGACGCGCCCCTCAACGGCCGCTTCCGCGGCGATCTCGGCGACGTTCTCGGTGCAATTCTCACCGCCAACAACTTTCTCATCATCTACGAGGGCGGCAGGCCGGCCCGGCTGCTGTTGTCCGACCGCGGCCAGGGCGGCGCGGAGCCGATCGATCCGGCCATGCGCTCGCTGCAGCCGAATGCGGGCCTCGCGCCCGGCGAAGGCGGCTATGACGGCCAGGGTCTCGGCGACCAGGGGCTGGGCGGCGAGAGCCAGTATGTCGACCCAGCCATGGACGGCGTGCCCCTGGAAGGCGAGCCGCCGCCCGAACCGCAGCTTTGACCACCGGGCGGCGGTTCAGAGGCCCAGATCGCCCTGTCCGGCATCGACGGCGCCAACGATCTCCGCCGCAAGCGCCCGCGTGATCCTGCTCTTGCGCGACAGCGCCGCCTGGTCCAGCCGCTCCACCACGTTCATCGCCGTCGACAGCGACCGCTCGATCCGGTTGACGATGTAGGTGACGACATGCGGCTCCACCTGCACCTGGCGGTCGGCGAACAGTTTAATCACCACGGCGGTCAGGAGCAGGTCGTCCGGTTCCGAAATCTCGACGATCGTCGCCGCCTTCAGCCGCGAGGCGAGATCGGGCAGGCGCACGCCCCAGGCCGCCGGAAAACGCCGCGAGGCGAGCAGCACATGGCCGCCGCCTTCGCGCGCGGCATTGATCAGGTGGAACAGACCGGTTTCGTCGACGCCGGCCTCGACACCGTCAACCACTACCGCGCCGCCGGAAGCGGCTGCCGAGATCGCCTCCGGGCGGATACGGCGCGGATCGGCGGCGAGTGCGTGCGCAGCCTCGGTCCAGATCGCGGCGAGATGCGTCTTTCCCGATCCGGCGGGGCCGGCGAGCACGACGACCGGCGCCGGCCAGTCCGGCCAGCGGTCGACCAATGCGACGGCCGCCGCGTTGGCGCCGGTGACGACGAGCTCGTCGCGGGACAGTCCCGGCCCCCGCCCGAGATCGAGCGGCAGCTGGGCGGGCGGATCTTTGCTCATCGTCACGCCGGAGGCACGTCCGGCCGGTGCCCGCGGTAGAGCGGCGAGGCGAGATAGCGGCCGAGCGCGAAGCGGACGAGCACGGCGACGGCGGCGGCCGCCGGCACCGCGATCAGAAGCCCGACAAAGCCGAACAGCGAGCCGAAGGCGAGCAGCGCGAACATCAGCCAGACCGGGTGCAGCCCGACGCTGTCGCCGACCAGCTTCGGCTGCAGGATGTTGCCCTCGATGAACTGGCCGAGGAAGAAGATGCCGGCAATCGCCGCGACCATGATCCAGTCGGGCCAGAACTGAACCAGCGCGACGCCGACCGCCAGCACCAGTCCCACCAGCGAGCCGACATAGGGAATGAAGGAGATCAGTCCGGCGAACAGTCCGATCAGCAGGCCGAAATTCAGCCCGGCGATGGTGAGCCCCACGGCATACATCACCCCGAGGACCAGGCAGAGCGTGCCCTGCCCGCGCACGAAGCCGGCGGTCGCAACGTTGATGTCGTTGGCAATGGCGCGCACCGTGGCGACGTTGTCGCGCGGCACCCAGCCGTCGACCTTGGCGACCATGTGGTCCCAGTCGACCAGCATGTAGAAAGCGACGACCGGGGTAACGACGACCAGCGCGGCGACGTTCACCAGAGCGAGACCGGAACTGAGCACCGACTCGAAGATGGTGGTGATGAACCCCGCGCCCTGCGACACCAGCGAATTGAGGGCGCTGCGCAGGTTGGTCGGGTCGACGCCGAAGCGCTGTTTCAGCCATTCCGGATCGATGCTGGTGATCAGCGCCTGCAGACGGGCCAGATATTCCGGCATCTTCGAGACGAGGTCCGCGCCCTGCGTCGCCAGGATCGGCACGATCACCATCAGGGCGAGCACGAACGCGACGACGAAGGCCAGAAGGATGACGATCGCCGCGACGAGACGCGAGCCGAGCCAGGCCTCAAGCCTGTCGGCCACCGGATCGAGGAAATAGGCCAGCACCATGCCCGCCGCGAACGGCAGCAGAATGGAGCTGAACAGATAGAGAAAGCCGACGAACAGCAGGAAGGCGGCGACCCAGAAAGCGATCTGGCGGCGCAAGGCATATCCGACCACCGCCTCGACGAGTTCCTCGTTGGCGGCGAGCTGCGTTTCCAGCGGCGGCGCGACCGCCGCGTCGGCGGAATGCTCAGCCTTTGTCGTTCGTGTCGGCATATCCGCCCATGTGCCTCAGCCAGGCGACGAGATAGGCCGCTGCCGAAGCCACGGTCAAGAGGCCGGAGAGGAGCACGACGCCCTGGCGCAGCATCTCCAGCCCGAGCCCGAAGGAGAGATCGGTGAGCACGAGCGCGGCCAGAACGATCTGCACCGCCGTGTTCGCCTTGGAGACGTAGAGCGGCTTCACCTCCACCGGATGGCCCATGACGGTCGACAGCATCACCGCCGAGACAATCAGCGCGTCGCGCGACACCGCGGCGATCACCAGCCAGAGGGGCAACTCGCCCATGAAACCCAGAACGACGAACACCGAGACCAGCAGCAGCTTGTCGGCCATGGGATCGAGATAGGCGCCGAGCCTGGAACGCTGGTCGAAATGGCGCGCGATGAAGCCGTCGATGCCGTCCGAGACGCCGGCCAGCACGAACAGGCCGAGCGCCCAGCCGACCTGCCGGTCCATCAACGCCCAGATCACGACGGGCACCAGAAGGAGCCGCAGGATCGAGATGAGGTTGGGGATCGTCAAAGCGTCGAGCCTCCTCCGGTGCCCACTCGCGTCTAGATGGCGCGTCGCGGCGGCCACCGCAAGTCGAAGCCGGCCGCGGCTATCCCCAGGGCGGTGCCGCCGAGTGCCCCGGACTTCTTGCGACAGGGCGGGGTTCATGCGAAGAGCCGCTTCGAACGTCGACGGGAGTTCCCATGGCCGAGGGCAAGAACAGCCTCACCTACGCGCAGGCGGGCGTGGACATCGACGCCGGCAATGCGATGGTCGAGAAGATCAAGCCGCTGGTGCGCTCGACGCGCCGCATCGGCGCCGACGGCGAGATCGGCGGCTTCGGCGGGCTTTTCGACCTCAAGGCCGCCGGCTTCACCGATCCGATCCTGGTCGCCGCCAATGACGGAGTCGGCACCAAGCTCAGGATCGCCATCGAGGCGGGCCGGCACGACACGATCGGCATCGACCTCGTCGCCATGTGCGTCAACGACCTTGTCGTGCAGGGCGCGGAGCCGCTGTTCTTCCTCGACTATTTCGCCACGGGAAAGCTGGATCCCGACCAGGGCGCGGCCATCGTCTCCGGCATCGCCGCCGGCTGCCGCATGGCCGGCTGCGCGCTGATCGGCGGCGAGACGGCTGAGATGCCCGGCATGTATCACGGCGACGACTACGACCTCGCCGGCTTCGCGGTGGGTGCGGCCGAGCGCGGCACGCTCCTGCCCACCGACGACATCATGGAGGGCGACGTGCTGCTTGGCCTCGCCTCGTCGGGCGTCCACTCCAACGGCTTCTCGCTGGTGCGCAAGATCGTCGCGCTCTCGGGTCTCAAATGGACCGACGCGGCGCCCTTCGACCCGTCGAAAAGTCTGGGCGAGGCGCTGCTCGAACCGACGCGCATCTATGTCAAGCCGATCCTCGCCGCCATCCGCGGCACGCACGGCATCAAGGCGCTCGCCCACATCACCGGCGGCGGCTATCCCGACAACATTCCGCGGGTCCTGCCCCGGGACTGGGCGGCCGAACTCGACCTCGGTGCGATCGACGTGCAGCCCGTCTTCGACTGGCTGTCGAAGACGGGCGGGGTAGAGGCGAATGAAATGATGCGCACCTTCAACTGCGGCATCGGCATGGTGATCGTGGTGGCGGCCGGCCAGGCGGCGCAGGTTGCGGCCGTGCTGCAAAGCGAGGGCGAGACCGTCACCCCGATCGGCCGCATCGTGCCGCGCCGCGACGAGGCGGTGATCTATCGCGGGAGGATCGCGCTGTGATGGCAAAGAGGCGTGTCGCCATTCTCATTTCCGGACGCGGCTCCAACATGGCCGCGCTGATCGACGCCGCGGCCTCGCCCGACTTCCCCGCAGAGATCGTCGGCGTCATTTCCAACCGTCCGGACGCCAAAGGCCTTGCGATTGCCGCCGCCAAGGGCATTTCTACGCAGGTGATCCCCTCGAAGGGCACCTCGCGCGAGGAACACGACGCGGCGCTCGACAAGGCGCTGGAGGGCATGAAAGCCGAGATCGTCTGCCTTGCCGGCTATCTGCGCCTCCTGACCGACGGTTTCGTCGCCAGATGGAGCGGGCGGCTGATCAACATCCACCCGGCGCTCCTGCCGCTGTTCAAGGGCCTGAACACCCACGAGCAGGCGCTCGAGGCCGGCATGCGCGTCCATGGCTGCACGGTGCATTTCGTCACGCCGGCGATGGACGACGGCCCGATCATCGCGCAGGCGGCCGTGCCCGTGCTCGCCTCGGACGATGCCGAGATGCTGGGCGCCCGCGTTCTCGCCGCCGAGCACCGCATCTACCCGCTCGGCCTGGCGCTCGTCGCAGAAGGCAAGGCGAAGATGGAGGGCGGCCGCACCGTCTTCGTTGATCTCAGCGAGGAGATGGGCGCCGGCCGCATCGTCTCCTCCCCCGCGCCCCGCGCCAAGGCGCCCGACATCGAAAGCCTGGCCCGGTTCACGCCGTAGCGTGCAATCATAATATGATTGCAGCTTAGTAAAAGCGCCACTATGTTGCCATATGAACAGCGCGCAGCGAAGGACGCTTGCAGCCATCTTCGCCGAGCCGGTTTCAGGGACAATTCCCTGGTCGGCTGTGGAAAGCTTGTTCGTTGCGGTTGGATGCAAGGTCGTTGAAGGCAAGGGCTCAGCGGTTCGCTTCCAGCTTCGGGGCGTGATCGGCTTTTTCCACCGACCGCATCCCAGCAAGGAAGCGAAGAAATATCAAATTCGGAATGCGCGCGAGTTCTTGACGAAGATAGGAGCCGAGCCATGAATACGTTGAGCTATAATGGCTATAAAGCGTCCGTCGACTATGACGATGACGACGAGATTTTCTTCGGAAAGCTTCTTGGCATTCACGATGTCGTCGGTTTTCATGCCGACAACGTAGCCGACCTGAAGGCTGCTTTCCACGAAGCGGTTGACGACTATATCGAGACCTGCGCCAAGATCGGCAAGGAGCCGCAAAAGCCCTACTCCGGCAACCTGATGCTGCGCGTCGATCCGGCCGTCCATTCGAAGGCAGCCCTAGCCGCCGAGCTTGCCGGCAAGAGCCTCAATCAGTGGGGCGAGGAAGTTCTGCGAGAGGCGGCTGAAAAGCAGGTGGCTTAAAGCCCCCTCACCCACACCTTGTTGTCGTGGAACGCCGCACCACCATAGGGCGGGCCGGCGTCGGCGCCGGTCAGCACGTTGATGCCCTCGCCACGCTCGTGCGCCGAGTTCGGCCAGATCCCTTCCGCGATCACCACGCCGCGCTTCACCCCGTCGAACAGTCGTGCGTGCAGCACCACCTCGCCGCGCAGATTGCCGATCTCGACGCGGCCGCCGTCGGCTATACCGAGCGCCGCGGCGTCCTGCGGATTGATCAGCAGTTCCGGCCTGCCCTCCTTCTGGCGCGACACCGGCGTCTCGGCAAAGGTTGAGTTCAGGAAGTTGCGCGCCGGCGAAGTCGCCAGCCGGAACGGATGCGCCTCGTCCGCGACCTCGATCAGGTCGACATGGTCGGGAAACTCCGGCAGCCGCGCCACGTCGCCGAACACGCCCATCGATTTCGGCGGCTTGTTGGGCGCGGCAAAGGTCGTCCAGTCCGGCCTGAAATGGAACTTGCCGTCGCGATGGCCGAAGCCGTCGAGATAATGCGCGCGCTCGAAAGGCGGCTGCATGTCGGCCCAGCGCGCCTCCTTCAGCGCGTCGAAGCCGCCCAGCCCCCGCTTGCCGAGGATGATGTCGATATGCTCGCGCTCGGTAAGCCCGAAGCCCGGCAGGTGCGAGACGCCGAGGCGCTTGGCAAGTTCCTCGATGACGAAATGATTGGTGCGCACCGTCTCCGGCGGCTCGATCGCCTTGGGACCGAGCGTGATGTGCTGGTTGCCGCCGCCGGTGTAGATGTCGTCGTGTTCGAGGAACATCGTCGCGGGCAGTACGACGTCGGCGAGCTTCGCCGTGTCGGTCATGAATTGCTCGTGCACGCAGGTGAAGAGATCGTCGCGCAGGAAGCCCTTCACCACCTTGCGCTGTTCGGGGGCGACATTCGCCGGATTGGTGTTCTGGATCAGCATCGCCGTCACCGGCGGGCCGCCGAACAGCGCATCCGGCTCGCCCATCAGGACCGGTCCGATCCGCGAGTGGTCGAGGTGGCGGATCTTGGGATCGATGAATTTCAGGCCCTCCAGCACGGTCTTGTCGAACTTGAAGATGCCCGAATTCGAATGGAACGCGCCGCCGCCCTCATATTGCCAGCAGCCGGTGACGACCGAAACCGACAGCGCGGCGTGCATGTTGACGGAGCCGTTGCGCTGACGTGCGAAGCCGTAGCCGAGGCGGAAAAAGGTGCGCTTCGTGGTGCCGACGAGCCGCGCGAAGGTCTCGATCTCGGCGACCGAAAGCCCGGTGATCGCCGCCGCCCATTCCGGCGTGCGGGTCGCGACATGCGCTTCCAGCCCCTTCGGATCGTCGGAATACTTTTCAAGATAGGCCCGGTCGGCGAGGTTGTCGCGGAACAGGATGTGCATCACCGCGCAGGCGAGCGCGCCGTCGGTGCCGGGTTTCAGCACGAGCCCGAGATCCGCCTGTTTCACCGTGGCGTTCTCGTAGATGTCGATTGCGACGATCTTGGCGCCGCGCTCCTTGCGGGCCTTCACCGCGTGCGTCATCACGTTGACCTGCGTCACGACGGCATTGGTGCCCCAGATCACGACGCAGTCCGACTTGGCGATCTCGCGCGGGTCCGCGCCCGCCAGCCGGCCAGTCCCCATCGTGTATCCGGTCCAGGCAAGATTGGTGCAGATCGAATCGAAGAAGCCCGAGTATTTCTTGGCGTTGCGCAGCCGGTCGATGCCGTCGCGCTGCACATGGCCCATCGTTCCGGCATAGAAATAGGGCCAGACCGTCTCGCTGCCGTATCTCTCCTCCGCCTTCAGGAATTTTTCGGCGACGAGGTCGAGTGCGGCCTCCCACGACGCTTCCTTCCAGACACCGTCGCCCTTGGCGCCGGCGCGCACCAGCGGCTTCATCAGCCGGTCGGGATGGTGGATGCGGTCGGCGTAGCGCGCGACTTTGGCGCAGATGACGCCCGCCGTGTAGCTGTTGTCCTTGGCCCCGTGCACCCGGCCGATCCGGTTCGGTCCGACGATCTCGACATCCAGCGCGCAGGTCGAAGGGCAGTCGTGCGGGCAGGCCGAATGGGCGATGCGCGTCTTGGCGATGGCTGTCTGGCCGAACGTGGCGTGCGTGTTCATGCCCCTTCCCTAGCGGTTTTCCGGCGGCAGGTGTAGAGGCCGTCCATGCGCCGGAACGCCCTTCGATGAACTACGACCACGCCTATCATGCCGGAAACTTCGCCGACGTGGTCAAGCACGCGCTCGTCGTGCGCATCGTCGACTATCTGAAACGCAAGGACAAACCGTTCCGGGTGATCGACACGCACGCCGGCAGCGGACTGTACGATCTGACGTCCGAGCGGGCGCAGAAGACGGGCGAATGGCGCTCTGGCATCGGCCGGCTGGTCGAAGCCGACCTTCCCGAGCCCGCGCGCAGTCTCCTCGCGCCCTATCTCGACTGCCTCGCCGACCTCAACCCCGGCGGTGGAATCAAGTTCTACCCCGGCTCGCCGGTGCTCGTGCGCCGCCTGCTGCGCGGCCGCGACCGGCTGACCGCGATCGAACTGCATCCCGACGCCGCTTTCGAGCTGAAGAACCGCTTCGCCGGCGATTTCGCCACCCGCGTCATCGAGCTCGACGGCTGGCTGGCGCTCGGTGCGCACCTGCCGCCCAAGGAGAAGCGCGGCCTCGTTCTGGTCGATCCGCCTTTCGAGATCGACGATGAGTTCGGCCGCATCCTCGACGGCCTGCGCAAGGCCCACCAGCGCTGGCCGGGCGGGGTCTATGCCTTCTGGTATCCGGTCAAGGATCGCGACGAAGTCGAGCGGTTCAGGCGGAATCTCGCCGGCCTCGGCATCCCGCGCATCCTCGACGCGACGCTGACCATCCGCGCGCCGCTACACTATCCGCGGCTCGACGGCACCGGCATGGTGATCGTCAACCCGCCCTACCTCATCGAGGAAGAGCTCAACGTGCTCTTGCCCGTCCTCTGCGAGGTGCTCGCGGAGGACGCGGGGGCCGCCTGGTCGGTAAAATGGCTGGCCGGCGAAGCGCCTTCGGATTGACGGCGAAGCCAAGTTGCAGGAGTGTCCGGTACGGATGCATGGATGGAGTTCGGGTGCGATGGCGCGATTCGGATTGGTTCTCTGGGTTTTCGCGGCGGTCGCCGCGCTGACAGGCACGGCCAGGGCCGCCGACATGGTGCTCGACTACGCCAATCCGGGCGTCTGCGCCGAGCAGCGCTTCCTCGGCAAGATCACGCATCGCTTCCGGCACCAGGTGACGCATGTGCCCAACCTGCCCGATGTCGACATCGTCGCCTTCCACGACATCCACCAGCACCGCTACAAGGAAGCCACGGAGAAATGGCCGATCGGCCGTCGCTATTGCGGCGCGACCGTCGCGCTGTCCGACGGGGGCTCCCGCTCGATCTGGTATCTGATCGAGGAGGGCATGGGCTTCGCCTCGATCGGCGACAATGTCGAATTCTGCGTCGCCGGCTTCGACCGCTGGTACGTCTACAACGGCCGCTGCCGGGTGCTGAGGTAGAAGTCCTGTTCCGCTTCCGCCGGGCGGGTCTTTCCGCCCTGCTCCTGTCGCTGCTGCTTGCCGCCTGCGGCGAAGAACAGGCAAGTGCGCCGAACACGCCGATTGCCGGCCCTCCTCCTCCGGCGTCGAAATCGTCTCCGCAAACGCCTGCAAGACCCGGAAAAGGCTTCGACTTCTACGTTCTTTCCCTGTCCTGGTCGCCGAGCTATTGCGAAGCGGAGGGGTCGCAGGCAAACCGCCAGCAATGCGCCTCGGGCCGGCCCTACGCCTTCGTCGTCCACGGCCTTTGGCCGCAGTTCGAGCGCGGCTATCCGGCCGACTGCCCGGTCGAGCAGACCGATGTGCCGCGTGAAGTCGTCTCGAGCGTGCTGCCGATCATGCCTTCCACCGGCCTCATTCGGTATCAGTGGCGCAAGCACGGCTCCTGTGCCGGCCTGTCGCAGGAGGATTATTTCGACGTCCTGCGCGCCGCACGCGGGCGGGTTGCGATCCCGGCGGAGTTCGAGCGGCTGTCGGCCTATCGCACCGTCCGCCCGGACGCGGTCGAGGCATCGTTCGTCGCCAGCAATCCGGGCCTCGCCAGGGAGGGTATCGCCGTCGCCTGCGACCGGCGCTACCTGCGCGAGATCCGCATCTGCCTGACCAAGGGGCTCGAATTCCGCACCTGCCCGGAAATCGACCGCACCCAATGCCGGCTCGACACCGCCGTGATGCCACCCGTCCGAGGCGGCTGACTGGCCGACTGTCGGCCCTCCCCTGGGCCTTCCGCCCCGGCCTCGCGCGGGATATGAAACGCCACCCGCAACCTAGGCCAGGATCAAGCCGACATGCCGCGCATCCTCTATTCCCCCGCCTCCCCCTACAGCGCCAAGGTGCGGATGGCCGCGGCCTATGCCGGCATTGCCTGCGAGGCCGTCGTGGTCGACACCAATGCCGATCCGGCACTGCTCGTCGACAACAATCCGCTCGGCAAGATCCCGGTCCTGCTGACCGACGAGGGCGGGGCTGTGTTCGACAGCCGCGCCATCACGCAATATCTCAACCGAATCTCCGGCAACGCGCTGTTCCCGCGCAATGCCGCCAAGCGGCTCGAGGCCGAGCGGCTCGAAGCGCTTGCGGACGGCATCGCCGACTGCCTGCTCGCCCATGTCTACGAGCGCCGCTTCCGTCCCGAGGAGAAGATCCACCAGCCCTGGCTCGACCGGCAATGGTCGAAGGTCGAGCGCGCGCTCGATCATCTCGTCGCCGACACCCCGAAGCTGCCGGCGAAGATCACCGCCGGCCACATCGCGATTAGGGCGCTGATCGGCTATCTCGCTCTGCGCTTCGAGGGCAAGTGGGAGAAGGGCCGCTCCAAGCTGGTGCGCTGGGCGAAGAAATTCGACGAGAAGTTCCCCGAACTCGCCGCGCTCGTGCCCAGGTAGGCCACCTCGATCCGAGACGAAATAGGGCCGGGGAGTCGCCTCCCCGGCTCTTTTCCATCCAGCGCTCTCGGTCTCTTAGAACTTGATGCCGAGGCCGAGCTGAACCTTGTTCGACTGCGAATCGATGTCCTGCGCGCCGCCGCCGAGGTTGAAGGTCTCCGATCCGTAGTCGGTGAAGCGGTATTCGCCGCGCACGAAGACCTTTTCGGTCACCTTCGCCTCGGCGCCCGCGCCGACCGTATAGCCGAGCATGGTCTTGCGGTCCTCGCCGATGCCGTCGTTGGCCTTCAGGCTTTCCGCCGCGCCACCGCCGGTGCCGTAGAGCAGCACGCGGTCGTTGACCGCGTAGCCGAGACGGGCGCGCAGCGAGCCCTCGACGCCCGACTTGGTGGCGATGCCGCCACCCACGCCGTCGGAGCCGTTGTAGCCGACGTCAGCTTCGACGCCATAGACGATGTTGCCGTTCTGGCCCTGCACGCCGGCGAAGGCGCCGCCGATGAAGCCTTCATGGTCGCGCGAGCCGACGCCGGGAAGGTTCGAATTGGTCTCGCCGAAAGCGTAACCGCCCTGAACACCGACATAGGGACCGGCCCAGCCGGTCGAAGCCGAAGGCACCACCTCGACCGGAGCCGGCTCCGGCGCCTGCTCGTAGATGGCGTCCGCGGCGAAGGCGGGAAGGGCGAAGGCAAACGCGGTTGCCGCCAAAAGCGGACGACCGAATTTGAGGTTGGTCTTCATTGTATTCTCCTTGGTCTTCACGAACTCGAAACTCGAACCGAGAACCAACGTTCCATCGGGAGGTGACGGAGCGCCGCTTCGGCATGACGTGGAAGATGAGAGTCAAATGCGGCACGACGGCACCGCCAATCTGGTCATTGGCCGGCAACGGTACGGCGAGAAAAAGGCGTTGCATCGCGGCAACATCCCGTTGAGCGGCGCCGCTCGCCTGACCTGCGGACGGCTGGACGCCCTTCGATCGAAATCAAATAAGGCTTTGATTTTCCTTGGTTAATTTCGCAGTCCCTGATACATCCTTCCGCTGCGCCATCCCGATGGCTCCAGCAGCGTCAGGATTTGGCCGCAAGCTGCGCCGCGACCCCTGTCGGCCTCCGTTTCGCCCCATATATTTCGTCAACAGGGCTCTGGGGGACCACGATTCATGATCCATCAACCAAGAACCGCGCTGGTCACCGGAGGCGCGCGCAGGATCGGCGCCGCGATCGTGCGCGACCTGGCGAAGAACGGCTTCGCCGTGGCGATCCATTGCAACCGATCCCGCGCCGAGGCCGAGGCGCTCGCCGCCGAGATCGATCGCGAGGGTGGTCAGGCCGTGGTCGTGCCGGCGGACCTCACCCGGCTGGACGAGGCCGGCGATCTCGTCGCCCGGGCCGTCGAGCAGGTCGGTCCCATCGGCCTCCTGGTCAACAGCGCCTCGATCTTCGAGCCCGACGAGATCGGCAGTTTCGACTGGGACGTCTGGGACGCGCATTTTGCCGTGCATGTGAAGGCGCCGGTGTTCCTCGCGCGGCAGCTTTCGGAAGCGCTCCCGGCCGAAATGGCCGGCCTCGTCGTCAACATCATCGACGAACGCGTCTGGCGTCCCAATCCGAACTTCTTCTCCTACACGCTGTCCAAGTCGGCGCTGTGGGACGCGACGCGGACCATGGCGCAGGCGCTGGCGCCGCGCCTCCGCGTCAACGCCATCGGCCCAGGCCCGACTTTGCCCAACATCCGCCAGCAGCGCGCCGATTTCGACCGGCAGGTGGCCGGCCTTCTGCTCGAGCGCGGTCCCGACCTGTCGGAATTCGGGGGAACCGTGCGCTATCTGTTCGAGACGATGTCAGTAACCGGTCAAATGATCGCCATCGACGGCGGGCAGCATCTTGCGTGGGAAACGCCGGATGTGACAGGCATGGCGGAATGAGTCCCCGACATCCCATGATCGACGCCGCGGGCCGGCCGGCCGACGACGAGGAGGCCGCCCTGCTTATCGCCGACGAGCAGGACGACGACGAAGGCGACATTGTCGAGGAAGCCGCTTCCGCGCCCGAGACAACGACGCTTTGGGATCGCGGCGGGCGCGATACGGAAGGGCTGACCGGCGCCGAACTGATCCAGGCGCTGGTCAAGCGTCTGCCCAACTCGCCCGGCGTCTACCGGATGATGAACGAGGCCGGCGACGTGCTCTATGTCGGCAAGGCGCGCAGCCTGAAGAAGCGCGTCACCAACTATGCGCAGGGCCGCTTCCACACCAACCGCATCGGCCGGATGGTGCGCGAGACGGCGGCGATGGAATTCGTCGTCACCCGCACCGAGATCGAGGCGCTGCTGCTCGAAGCCAACCTGATCAAGCGCCTGCGGCCGCGTTTCAACGTGCTGATGCGGGACGACAAGTCGTTCCCCTATATCCTGATCACCAATGACGGCCTGGCGCCCGGCATCTTCAAGCATCGCGGCGCGCGCTCGCGCAAGGGCGACTATTTCGGCCCCTTCGCCTCGGCGGGGGCGGTGGGCCGAACCATCAACGCGCTGCAGCGCGCCTTCCTGCTCCGAAGCTGCACGGATTCGATGTTCGCCAGCCGTACGCGGCCGTGCCTGCTCTACCAGATCAAGCGCTGTTCGGCCCCCTGCACGGGCGAAATCTCCGAGGCCGGCTATGCCGAGCTCGTCACCGAGGCAAAGGATTTCCTGTCGGGTCGCAGCCAGAAGGTGAAAAGCGAGATCTCCGCCGCCATGCAGGAGGCGTCGCAGCAGCTCGACTTCGAGCGCGCCGCCATCTATCGCGACCGCCTCTCCGCCCTGTCGCATGTGCAGAGCCACCAGGGGATCAACCCGCAATCGGTCGAGGAAGCCGACGTCTTCGCCATCCACCAGGACGGCGGTCAGAGCTGCATTGAAGTGTTCTTCTTCCGCACCGGGCAGAACTGGGGCAACCGCGCCTATTTCCCCAAGGCCGATCCGGCGCTCGAGCCGGCCGAGGTGCTCGGCGCCTTCCTCGCCCAGTTCTACGACGACAAGCCCTGCCCCCGGCTGATCCTGCTGTCGCATGCCGTCGAGGACCAGGACCTGTTAGCGCAGGCGCTTGCCACTCGCGCCGGCCGCAAGGTGACGATTTCCATGCCGTCGCGCGGCGAGAAGAAGGATCTCGTGGCGCATGCCCTGCAGAACGCGCGCGAGGCGCTCGGCCGCCGGCTGGCCGAGACCTCGACCCAGGCGGTGCTGCTCGAAGGCCTCGCGAATACATTCGGGCTCGACGCCCCTCCCCGCCGCATCGAGGTCTACGACAATTCGCACATCATGGGCACCAACGCCGTCGGCGCGATGATCGTCGCCGGGCCTGAGGGTTTTGCCAAGAACCAGTATCGCAAGTTCAACATCCGCTCCGAATCGATCACCCCGGGCGACGATTTCGGCATGATGCGCGAGGTGATGGAGCGGCGCTTCTCGCGCCTACTCAAGGAACATGGCGATGAACCGCCGGCCGCGGGCGACAGCGACGACGCGATGCCTGCCTGGCCGGACCTGATCCTGATCGACGGCGGCCAGGGCCAGATGTCGGCAGTGCGCAAGATCCTCGACGAGCTCGGTATCGCCGACAAGGTGACGGCCGTTGGAGTCGCCAAGGGCGTCGACCGCGATGCCGGGCGCGAACGGTTCTTTGCCCGCGGGCGCGATCCGTTCACGCTGCCGCCGCGCGACCCGGTGCTCTATTTCATTCAGCGGCTGCGCGACGAAGCGCATCGGTTCGCCATCGGCTCGCACCGGGCGCGGCGTAAGAAGGAGATGGTGCGCAATCCGCTCGACGAGATCGCCGGCATCGGCCCGTCGCGCAAACGCGCGCTGCTGCACCATTTCGGCACCGCCAAGGCGGTCAGCCGGGCGGCCCTCGCCGACCTGCGGTCGGTCGAAGGCGTGTCCGAATCGCTGGCGAAGCAGATCTACGATCACTTCCACGACAATGGTTGACCGGCCGGGACGGTTTGACCGGCTATCGAGCCCGAATTCCGCCCTGGAACAAAGAAAAGACGGACTCTAGCCGCCGCAGGCGTCTTGCTGTTGACCCGAAGAGGTCACATCTGTTGAAACTGAATCCCAAGACAAGCGAAGAACGGCCTCATGGCGAGCAAGGCGTATAACATCCCCAACCTGCTGACCTATGGGCGCATCCTCGCGGTGCCGCTCATCGTGGTCTGCTTCTATCTGGAGGGCCGTCTCGAATCGAGCGACTTCGCGCGCTGGTCGGCGCTGTTCCTCTTTGCCATGGCGAGCGTCACCGACTATCTCGACGGCTACCTCGCGCGCATCTGGAAGCAGACGTCGAACATCGGCCGCATGCTCGACCCGATCGCCGACAAGCTCCTCGTCTCGACCTGCCTGATGCTGCTCGCGGCCGACCCGGTCGAAACCATTCACGGCTGGTCGCTCTGGGCGGCGATCGTCATCCTGTGCCGCGAAATCCTCGTCTCGGGCCTGCGCGAGTATCTGGCCGAACTCAAGGTCAGCCTGCCGGTGACGCGGCTGGCCAAGTGGAAGACGACCATCCAGATGTTCTCCATCGGCTTCCTGCTGGCCGGTCCGGCGGGCGACAAGATCCTCCCCTATACCACGCAGATCGGCATTACCCTGCTCTGGCTCTCGGCGATCGTCACGCTCTACACCGGCTACGACTATTTCCGTGCCGGCCTGAAGCACGTGGTGGACGAGTGAGGCGGCCGTGAAACTCATTTATTTCGCCTGGGTCCGCGAAAGGATCGGCCTCCCCGAGGAAGACGTCGAGCTTCCCGCCGAGGTCAGGACGGTGCGCGACCTCCTTCTCTGGCTGCGGGAGCGCGGCGAAGGCTATCAGGAGGCGCTGCGCCATCCCGAAGCCATTCGCGTCGCCATCAACCAGGAGCATTCGCGCCACGACGAGCCGGTCGCCGGTGCGCGCGAGATCGCCCTCTTTCCCCCCATGACCGGCGGCTAGCGCCGTGTCCGCGCGGATCACGGTCCGGATCCAGACCGAGGATTTCGATCTCTCCGCCGAGGTCTCGGCGCTGCTGTCCGGCCTGCGCGACACGGGAGCCGTCGTCACCTTCAGCGGTCTTTGCCGCGGCGAGGACGGGACGCTCGCCGCGCTCGAACTCGAACACTATCCCGGCATGGCCGAGGCGGAGATCCGCCGGATCGCCGAACAGGCGGCGGCGCGCTGGCCGGTGACGGCGCTCTGCGCGATCCATCGCGTCGGCCGCATCGCCCCGGGCGAGAACATCGTGCTGGTCGTCGCCGCGTCCGCCCACCGCCAGGCGGCGTTCGACGCGGCGTCGTTCCTCATGGACTTCCTCAAATCCCGCGCTCCGTTCTGGAAGAAGGAACATCTCCGCGACGGCTCGGAGGGCGGCTGGGTCGACGCCAAGGAATCGGACGAGGCCGCGCTGCGACGCTGGTCCTGACAGCCGCCGCAATTCGTTGGCCTACATCCTAATTGAGCATTAACCCTGACCTGCCATTTTTTTCGCCGGTTAGCGCTTTGGGAATTACCCCATCGTAAGATCACTCGGATCGCGCGAATCGACTTGGGGCTATGCTGAACGCATTCGGGTCATTTCTTCAATCGGGGGCGGCAACGGGCTTGCTTGCTGCATCGATTCTGCCGCTCGCCGCGGTTCCGTTCCTGGGTGCTTTCTACTATCGCCAGCGATGGCTCGAGGCCGCGGACGACCACCGCAACAGTCGCGAGCTGATCGAGCATCTCTCCGAAGGCATCTATCGCTCGTCCATCGACGGCCGCCAGCTTTCCGCAAACAGGGCGCTGGTCAAGCTCAACGGCTATGACAGCGAAGCCGAGATGCTGCGTGCCGTCCACCATATCGGCCGCGAATGGTACGTCGATCCGGGCCGCCGCGACGAATTCCGCCGCATCCTCAACGAACAGGGCCACGTCGAGGACTTCGTGTCGGAAGTCTATCGCCACAAGACGCGCGAGCGCATCTGGATCTCGGAATCTGCCCGCATGGTGCGGCACAAGCGAACCGGCAAGCCTCTCTACTACGAGGGATCGGTTCGCGAAATCACCGAAACGGTCAAGCGGCTCAAGCTCGAACAGCACTACCAGAAGCTGATCTCCCAGATCCCGGGGGGCCTGTTCCAATACAGCCGGGAGCCGGACGGCTCGTTCCGCATCCTCTACTACAGCGACGGCTTCCATCGCCTGACCGGGCTCCCCAAGGGGGCCGAGGCGCAGGACGCCGGCGCGTTCACCAGGCTCATCCTGCCCGAAGATCTCGACGGCTACTTCCAGTCGCTGCGCGAATGCCACCGCGCCTTCAAATACTGGGATCACGAATTCCGTATCCGCACGCCCGAAGGGGTCGAGAAATGGCTGAGGGCATCGGCCGCGCCCGAACGGGTCGGCGACGCCATCGTCTGGCACGGCTACGCCTCCGACATCTCCCTGCGCAAACGGCAGGAGATCAAGATCAAGGAACTCGCCTATTTCGATCCGCTGACGCACCTGCCCAACCGGCGCGCGCTGCTCGACCGGCTGGCCGAGGCGCTGCAGCATGCGCAGGCGAGCGGGCGGCGCGGCGCGCTGCTGTTCATCGACCTCGACAACTTCAAGTCGCTGAACGACAGCCAGGGCCACGACGTCGGCGACGCCTATCTCGTTCAGGTGGCGCAGCGGCTGTCGGCCTGCGTCGCCGAGGGCAGCCTCGTCGCCCGCATCGGCGGCGACGAGTTCGTCGTCTGCATCGAGGATGCCGGCGCGTCGGACGCAGAAGCCTCGGCGCTTGCCGACCGGACGGCAGAGGCGGTGCTGCGCGCACTGTCGCGACCGCACCGCATCGGCCCCGTCGAGCACCAGGCCTCGGCCAGCGTCGGCATCGTCCTCTTCGACGGCAACGAGCCGCGCGTCGACGAGGTGCTGAAACGCGCCGACATCGCGATGTACCGGGCCAAGGCCTCCGGCCGCAACGCGTTCGCCGTGTTCGACCCGGCCGCGACGCAGCGCGAGCAGGATCAGTTCCGCCTCCACGCCGACCTGCACGCGGCGATCGCCGAGGACCAGCTGCGGCTGCACTACCAGCCGCAGGTCGACCAGTTCGGCCGCGTCGTCTCCGCCGAGGCGCTGCTGCGCTGGTATCACCCGGCCCAGGGGGTCATCACCCCCGACCGGTTCATCGCGCTGGCGGAACGGTCCGGCCTGATCAAGGACCTCGGCCGCATGGTGCTGGCCAAGGGCGTCGCCACGCTCGCCCGCTGGCAGGCGGAGCGCGACACGGCCCATCTGCGGCTGTCGATCAACATCTCCGTCAAATCCTTCGGCAGTCCCGATTTCGTACCGCACCTGCGCCGGCTGATCGACGAGCATCGGGTCGACGCCTCGCAACTGATGCTCGAATTCACCGAACACGTGATGGCCGACAACCAGAAGGCGACGGCCGAGAAGATGCACAAGCTCAAGGAGCTCGGCATCTGCTTCTCGCTGGACGACTTCGGCACGGGCTATTCGTCGCTGGCCTATCTGCGGCAGATGCCGTTCGACGAGGTCAAGATCGACGGCTCCTTCGTTGCCGATATCGAGACGCGGGAGAACGACCGGGCTCTGGTGCGCACGATCCTCGCGATGGCCGATACGCTCGGCCTCGCCACGGTCGCCGAGCATGTCGAGACGGCGCAGCAGGAGGCGCTGCTGCGCGCCTTCGGCTGCCGCAAGTTCCAGGGCTATCTCTATGCGCCGCCGCTGCCGGTCGACGAGTTCCTCGTCCGCGCCCGGGCCCTGCCCTCGCTGGCGCTGACCGCGGAGGCCCTGCGCCGCAGCGCATGAAAAAGCCGGGCGCGAGGCCCGGCTTTGGAAGGTACCGTTCCGATCGGGCTCAGCCGACGATCTCGGTTCCCGAGAACCAGTAGGCGATCTCTTCCTTCGCGGTCTCCGGCGCGTCGGAACCGTGCACCGAGTTCTCGCCGATCGACAGCGCGTGCACCTTGCGGATGGTGCCCTCGGCGGCATTGGCCGGGTTGGTCGCACCCATCACTTCGCGGTTCCTGGCGATGGCGTTCTCGCCTTCGAGAACCTGGACCACCGTCGGTCCCGACGACATGAACTCGACCAGTTCGCCGAAGAACGGACGGTCCTTGTGCACCGCGTAGAAGCCCTCGGCCTCGCGACGGCTCATCCACACCCGGCGGGATGCGACGACGCGCAGCCCCGCATCCTCGAGCATCTTGGTGATCGCACCCGTCAGGTTGCGCCGGGTCGCGTCCGGCTTGATCATGGAAAACGTGCGTTCGAGGGCCATCTCTCGTCCTTGTCAGATAGGTTGCGGAAGGGTGGCGCTCCTTACACGCCGCCCCCGCGATTGCCAAGGGGCGCCGGCGTCACGCCGCTTCCGGCACCTTGCGCAACAGGCCGTCGTGAAGATCGAGGCAGCGCTCGAACCAGGCCTTCACCGGATCGGCCGGATCGAGGAAGGCGAAGCGCGAGACCACCCGCGCCCACTGGAACGCGCCGGCGACGATGTAGTCGGGATAGAGCGGTGCCTTCCCGCCGATGAAGGGCTGGTAGGAAAGCATGTTGCGCAGCGGCTCGAGCGCTGCCCGCCAGGCGGAAAGCCCCGCGTCGCGGCCGGCGGCGACCGTCTCCAGCGGCCTGCCGTAGCGCGCCTCGCGCGAGGCACGGAAATAGGCCTGGTCGGCGGGTGCCAGACAGTCGTGGATGTCCATCAGAGCCGCCGCCCCCAGATAGGGATGAATCGTCAGCTGCGACCAGCGTTCGACGAAACGTGCCATCGCCTTGCCGCCCTCGCCGGCGAACAGGCTTGGCCGGTCCGGATAGGTCTCATCGAGATAGATGGCGATGTCGAAGGATTCGTTGAGCACGCGCCCGCCGTCGCGGATCACCGGCACGGTCTTGGAGAACCCGCCCTCCACCTTCGCCACTTCGGTGAACGGCACCGGCCGCGTCTCGAAGGGCAGGCCCTTGTGCGCCAGCGACAGCGCGATCTTCCAGACATGCGGGCTGAAAGGCCGCGCCGCATCGGCACCGACGAGTTCGTAGAGGAGAATGGTCATTGGCGTCTTCGTTCGAGAGGATTAAGAGCCCAGTCTGGCCAAGATCGCTGGAAAGGGAAAGACGTGAAGCAGCATTTTCGCATGTTCGCCGCCTACAATGTCTGGGCGAACGCGCAGCTCTACGACGCGGCCCACGATCTGTCGGTGGACGAATTCAACCGCGACACCGGCGCCTTCTTCCGCTCGATGACGGGAACGCTCAACCATATCCTCGTCGCCGACCGGATCTGGATGAAGCGCTTCACCGGCGAGGGCCAGGCGCCGGCGACGCTCGACGCGATCCTTTTTTCCGATTTCGCCAAGCTGCGGGCGGCGCGCGAGGCCGAAGACAGGCGCATTGCCGACTATGTCGAAGGCCTGACCGAGAAGGCGCTCGCCGGCCGCTTCACCTACATGACGGTGACCGACATGCGCACCGTGTCGCAGCGGCTGGCGCCGGCGCTGGCGCACCTGTTCAACCACCAGACCCACCATCGCGGGCAGGCGCACGCTATCCTCACCTCGCTCGGCAGGCCGTCGCCGACGCTCGACCTGATCTACTTCCAGCGAACGGAAAACGGGCGGCAATTCGCGTAGACTGAGACAAGGCCGAATTGGACCGTTCTGCCGGGTGAATTCGGGCCAAGGTCGAGGTCTTCGGCGCGGTCGTGCTGGTGGCACGGCCAAGTCCGAAGACCGAAGGATTTGGCGCGAATTCACCCGGCAGAACGGTCCAATTCGGCCTTGTCTCGGTCTGGCCGCCCGTCCGAACGATCCGGTAAGTAGAGCCGATCAGGAAGCGGGACGCGGAGCCCGCTCGATCACCTTCTTCTTCGGCGCGGGCAGGAGACCCTCGCGCTGCATCTGCTTGCGGGCGGCCTTGCGGGTCCGGCGGATGGCCTCGGCCTTCTCCCTCGCGCGCTTCTCCGACGGCTTCTCATATGCCTGGCGCGCCTTCATTTCGCGGAAGATCCCTTCCCGCTGCATCTTCTTCTTCAGGACGCGGAGAGCCTGGTCGACATTATTTTCGCGAACGAGTACCTGCAATGGATATCCTAACCTCGGTTTTCGTTTCAGGGATTTGCCGTCGACCTGACGAAGCATAGGCCGGCGAATTCAGCGGCGCGAATGTTAACAGGTTTGCCGCAAAAATCACCCCATCATCGGAAAAAACTTGAAAACATCTTCAGGCCGACCGGCGAGGTCCTGCCGTCGGCGGTTCCGGCCGTGATCGCCCGCCCCGATGCGCCTTGCGAAGCCGCCCGCAGCATGCAAAACGGTCGGCCATGCTGACGATCACCGACCTTTCGCTCCGCGTCGCCGGGCGGCTCCTCCTCGACCATGCCTCGCTCAGCCTGCCGGCGGGCGCCAAGGCTGGCCTCGTCGGCCGCAACGGCGCCGGCAAGACGACCCTGTTCAAGGCGATCACCGGCGACCTCGCCGTCGAGACCGGTTCGATCTCGCTGCCGAAGGGCTTGCGCATCGGCCAGGTCGCGCAGGAGGCGCCCGGCACCGAGGAACCCCTCATCGAGATCGTGCTCGCCGCCGACAAGGAGCGCGCCGCGCTGCTCGCCGAAGCCGAGACCGCCACCGATCCGCACCGCATCGGCGAGATTCACACACGGCTCGCCGATATCGACGCGCACACCGCCGAATCCCGCGCCGCCACCATTCTCGCCGGCCTCGGCTTCGACGAGGAGGCGCAGAAGCGCCCCGCCTCCTCCTTCTCCGGCGGCTGGCGCATGCGCGTCGCGCTCGCCGCCGTCCTGTTCTCCGAGCCCGACCTTCTGCTGCTCGACGAGCCGACCAACTATCTCGACCTCGAAGGCACTCTGTGGCTCGAAAACTATGTCGGAAAATATCCGCACACCGTGCTCCTGATAAGCCACGACCGCGACCTCTTGAACCGCGCCGTCAACTCGATCGTCCATCTCGACCAGCAAAAGCTCACCTACTGGCGCGGCGGCTACGACCAGTTCGAGCGGCAGCGCGAGGAACAGCTCGAGCACCAGGAAAAGGCGCGCGTGAAGCAGGAGGCCGCGCGCAAGCACATGGAATCCTTCGTCGAGCGCTTCCGCGCCAAGGCCTCGAAGGCCCGCCAGGCGCAGTCGCGCATCAAGGCGCTGGAGAAGATGAAGCCGATCGCCGCGGTGATGAACGACAGCGTGCGGCCGTTCTCGTTTCCCGACCCTGTGCGCGAAGCCGCCTCCCCGATCATCGCCATCCAGTCGGCGAGCGTCGGCTACCAGCCGGGCAGGCCGATCCTGAAGAACCTGACGCTGCGCATCGACCATGACGACCGCATCGCGCTGCTCGGCGCCAACGGCAACGGCAAGTCGACTTTCGCGAAATTCCTCGCCGGCCGGCTCGACAAGCAGAGCGGCGGCATCACGATTGCGCCGCAGCTCAAGGTGTCGATGTTCGCCCAGCACCAGCTCGACGATCTGCGCCCCGAGGAAAACGCGGTCGAGCACGTCCGCCGGCTGATGCCCGACGCGCCGGAGGCCAAGGTGCGCGCCCGCGTCGCCCAGATGGGCCTGTCGACGGAGAAGATGCAGACCCCCGCCAAGGACCTGTCCGGCGGCGAGAAGGCGCGCCTCCTGATGGGCCTTGCCTCCTTCGACGGGCCGAACCTGTTCATCCTCGACGAGCCGACCAACCATCTCGACATCGATTCGCGCGAGCAGCTCGTCCATGCGCTCAACGAGTTCGACGGCGCGGTGATCCTTATCTCGCACGACCGCCACCTGATCGAGGCCACCGCCGACCGGCTGTGGCTGGTCAAGGACGGCACGGTCGCCCCCTTCGACGGCGACATGGACGACTATCGCCAGATCGTCACCGGCGTGACGGTCGACCGGCGGGAGAAGCGCGAAGCCGACAAGGCGTCGAAGGCCGACCGGCGGCGCGAGGCCGCGCAGCGCCGCGCGGCGCTGGAGCCGCTCGCCAAGGAGATCAGGGCCACCGAGGCGCTGATGGAACGCCTGCGCAAGCGCATCGACGCGATCGAGGAACAACTTGCCAATCCCGCTCTCTACGAGAAGGATCCGAAAGCCGCGACCCAGCTCGGCAAGGAGCGATCCGACCTGTCGCACCAGCTCGGCGCCCAGGAGGAACGCTGGCTGACGCTGTCCGCCGAATATGAGGAGGGCATAGCCGAATGACGATCGAGATCACGCAAGACGGCGATATCGCCGTCGTCCGCATCAACCGTCCCGACGCGCGAAACGCGGTGAATCCCGAGATGGCCGACGCGCTGTTTTCGGCCTTCACCGCCTTCGAGCGCGATCCCGGGCAGAAGGTCGCCATCCTCGCCGGCATTCCGGGCGCCTTCTGCGCCGGCTTCGACCTGAAACGCGCCGCCGGCGGCCTGGACGAGACCTGGTTTGCCGAACACGACCTCGACGGCGATTTCGACGGCCGCGGCGACCGGCCGCGCAAGGGGCCGATGGGTCCGACGCGGCTTTCCCTGTCGAAGCCGGTCATCGCCGCGATCTCCGGCCCCGCTGTCGCCGGCGGCATGGAACTGGCGCTCTGGTGCGACCTGCGCGTCATGGAGGAGAGCGCCTATATGGGCGTCTACTGCCGGCGCTGGGGCGTGCCGCTGATCGACGGCGGCACGGTGCGCTTGCCGCGTATCGTCGGCCACGGCCGGGCGATGGACCTGATCCTCACCGGCCGCAAGGTCGAGGCGGACGAGGCGCTGGCGATCGGCCTCGCAACCCGAGTCTGCGCCGACGGCGCGGCGGTCGACGCCGCGCTCGACCTGGCCCGCGAGATCGCAAAATTCCCGCAGGCCTGCATGCGGGCGGACCGGTCCTCCGCCATCGCACAATGGTCGCTCGATCCGGCCGACGCGCTGGTCAGGGAATGGCAGAGCGCCGAAACCTTCCGCTCCGAAGGCAGCTCGGGTGCGGCCCGCTTCGCCTCCGGCAAGGGCCGCTCCGGGAATTTCGAGGAGATCTGAGGCGCGAGGGACGCAGGCAAACAGAAGTCGTCATTTCGGTAGCTTCGCTCCTCTGCGTCGTCATACCGGCGGCCGAAGGCCAGCCGGTATCCATTCTTCTCTCCGGCTACACGCCAAAAAAACGCCTCCAAGCACGACCGACGGAATTCCTTTTGTCGGTGATCAATGGTTCCCGGCTGGCCTTCGTCCGCCGGGAAGACGGCCGCGCGATCTCCCCCTGGAGGGGGAGAATGGATTTTCACGACCTTAGCTCGCCGCCGCAGGCGATAGCGAGCTAAGTCGTAGAAAATCCAAGAGAGGGGATGAATCCCGCCCTGCCGATTTCCCCCTCTCTGGCGATTTCTAACGCTTAGCTCGCTGTCGCCTGCGGCGGCGAGCTAAGACGTTGAAATCGCTTTCTCCCCCTCAAGGGGGGAGATCGAGGTTTTTCCTGTGCATCGATCGCCCCCGGGAAAAATTGTCTTTCGCCGACAACCCCCTGTTCCCATTCACCATTCACCATTCACCATTCACCATTCACCATTCACTTCTTTATCCACGCCCTTTCCGCCCTGCCGCATCATGGGCCCGGTGCGACGGAAAGGAGCCGGCGGTGAAGTGGAAGGCGACGACAGGAAAGGGACAGGAGGTGCTGGTCAGCATCGTCGCGACCCTGCTTGCGCTCGCAGCCCTCGCCGAAAAAGCCGCCGGCGATACGCCCTGGGTGCGCTTCAGCGTGCTGTGGGCCGCCCGGCAGGCCGACCTGATCGCGCGCGACTACGTCGCGGGCTCGTCATGGAACGCGGCCGGCCGCCTCTGGTCGCCCGCCTTGCCGAACGTCCGCTACGGCACCGGGCCGGCCGACGCGCTCGACATCGCCGCCTCGCTGCGCGCGCTGGCGATGGTCATCAGCGGCATCGCCGCATACCTCCGGCGCGTGTCGGTCTGGCGGCAGGATCAGGCATTCGGCGAGAGCTACGGCAATCTGATCGACGGCCTCGACGTATTCATGCGCAGGCTTCGGGAGGCCTTCTCGCCGGTCGAATTCCGCGACACGTCGTAGAGATCCGCAGGGGACAGTTTACTTTCTTTCCGCTCGCGCAAACCTCGCACGGGCCGCGCCCTTCTGCGGAAAAAAGTAAACTGTCCCCGGCACTTAACTCCGTCAGCCGCCCGCGCGAACCCTGCACGGGCGACGCCCTCGTGCGGAAAAAAGTAAACTGTCCCCGGCACTTAACTCCCCCCGCCGTCATCCTCGGGCTTGTCCCGAGGATCTACTGCCGCAGGCGGGTGTTCGGAGACGGTCCTGCCAGCTCGGCGACGCCGCAGATCCTCGGGGTGAGGTAGCTTTGCAAGGTCCGGTGGACCTTGCAAAGGACGCGAACGCCGGGAGCCATAGCGGAGGGCTGACAGGAATGAGGCGGCGGCGAAAAGGCGCTGACGGCGCCTCGTCTCCGCGCGTCCAGATCCTCGCAACACCCCTCATCCGCCCCCTCGGGGCACCTTCTCCCACAAGGGGAGAAGGACGGGTGCCTCCCCTCACCGGCCCCATTTCGGCGGAGGGGGCGGCGTTGGCGGCGTCTTCTTGCGGCGGTTCAGGGAAACGAAGAAGCCGACGAAGCCGAGCGCCATCAATGTATATCCGACCGGCACGGCCCGCGGATCGAGGTCGAAGACCCCTGCCCTCAACACGATCTCGGCCGAGCGCATCTCGATGCCATCGGCATCGCCGGGCCCCAGCACAAAGCGGTAGCGGCCGCTCTCGACCGGATCGATCATCCCCGCCTCGTCGCGATAGATCATTCCCCCGCTCTGCGGATTGTCGCTGCGCGGCTGCTGGTGCGCGAATGTCAGCGTGCTCGCCATCACCGTGCGGCCCTCGACCGTGGCCGTCAGGGTCAGCACCGTCGTTGCCCCGTCGAGCGTCAGGCTGCCGAGCGAGGTCATGTCGACCAGCACCCGCACCGGGGCGTCGGCGGGCGCGAGGTTCTCCTCGACCACCCTGAAACCGCCCTGCCGATCGTAGGCGCCGTAGCGCCCTATCTCGTAGCCCGACACGTTCTGGACGGCGAAAGGATAGCCGATGCCGACCGCCAGGCCGGCCAGGAACATGAGGAGGAAGATGACGCGCATGGGGAAGGGCCGGACCGTATTGCGCCTCGATGTGGCACGCGCGCCGCCGGCTGTCGAGGGGGCGCGGAACCGGTCGGCGGTTCGTGAATTGACCGGCTACAACCACAGGAGACCGAAATGAGACGAATACTTCTGGCGATCGCCGGCTACGCCTTCGCGGCGTGGTGGACGAGCCGTACCGAGGCGAAAGCGAAACGCGAGGCTCTTGCGAAAGCGTCGGTGCGTCCGCCGCGCGGCGCCAACAAACTGCAGGGTCACGCCGGCGAACGCGCGAGATAGTCTTACGCCTTGCGCTCCCAGCGCCGGGCGTCGGTCTGTTGCCAGTAGGTCACCGAATGCCCGGCCTCCTTCATGCGCTTCCACTGAGCGCGCGCCAGCTCGAGCTGCGTCTGGTCGTGGCCGTCGAACATGAATACGCCGCGCTCGTAGGTATCGAGCGGCGGCGGCTCGGCGCCGTCGACGAGGAAGCGGACGGACGCCGCATTGGCATTGCCCGCCGAAATGGTCAGCAGGATCGGCTGGTCGGCGGCGCGCGGGTCGCCGTCGAGGCCGTGGCCGAGGAAGCTGTCGTCGCGGAACGTCCACAGATGCGCATCAAGCGCGTTGCGCCGTTCCTCGCTGCCTGTCTGCACCACGACCTTCCAGCCGCGCTCAACGCTCTTCTCGAGCAGAGGCGGCAGCGCCTCTTCGAGCGTCGATTCGGTCAGGTGGTAGAAGAGGACGTCTGCCATCAGCCTTCGTAGTGGTCCCTGACCAGCCGGTCGAGCAACCTGACGCCGAATCCCGAACCCCAGGAGATCGAATATTCGCTCGGCGGCGCGTTCATGGCCGTGCCGGCGATGTCGAGATGCGCCCAGGGCGTGTCCTTGACGAAGCGCCTGAGGAACTGCGCCGCGGTGATCGCCCCGCCGTAGCGGCCGCCGATGTTCTTCATGTCGGCGTTCTTCGATTCGAGCAGCTTGTCGTAGTCCGGCCCCATCGGCATCCGCCACAGCCGCTCTGCCGTCGCCAGTCCGGCATCCGTAAGCCGGCCTGCCAGCTCGTCATCGTTGGAGAACAGGCCGGCGTGATACTGCCCGAGCGCTACCATGATCGCCCCGGTCAGCGTGGCCAGATTGACCATGATCTTCGGCGCGAAACGGTCGTTGCAGTACCAAAGGGCGTCGCAGAGCACGAGCCGTCCTTCCGCGTCGGTATTCAGCACCTCGATCGTCTGCCCCGACATGGAGGTGACGATGTCGCCGGGCCGCTGCGCCTGTCCGTCGACGGCGTTCTCGACCAGGCCGACGATGCCGACGACATTGGCCTTGGCCTTGCGCCGGGCCAGCACGTGCATGGCGCCGATGACGGCCGCCGCCCCGCCCATATCGCCCTTCATGTCCTCCATGCCGGCCGCGGGCTTCATCGAATTGCCGCCGGTGTCGAAGGAGACGCCCTTGCCGATGAAGGCGACCGGCTTGTCCTTCGCCTTGCCGCCGTTCCACTGCATAACGACCAGTCTGGCGCCGCGCGGACTGCCCTGGGCGACGCCGAGCAGCGCGCCCATGCCGAGCTTCTTCATCTCCTTCTCGGCCAGGATCTCGACCTTGACGCCAAGCGCCTCAAGTTCCTTGCATTTGGCCGCCATCTCGACCGGGCCCAGAAGATTGGCCGGCTCGTTGACGAGGTCGCGGGCGATGGACACGCCCGACGCCACGGCCTCGGACGCGCCGAATGCCGCCTTGGCAGCGGCGGCGCGGCGGGTGACGACGGTGATCCTGGTCCGTTTCGGTTCCTCGTCGCCGTCGTCCTTCTTCGTCTTGTAGCGATCGAACCGATAGGTCCGCAGCAAGGCGCCCAAAGCCATGTCGGCGAGCGCCGCGGCGTCGAAGTCGAAGCCGGGCACATCGGCGTGAACCATCACCGTGGCCGCCTTCTTGAGGTTCGAGGCGATCGACCCGCCCACCTTCAGCCAGCCGTCCGTCGTGATGGTCTTGGGATCGCCGAGGCCAAGCACGAGGACCCGGTCGACCTCCATTCCGGCGGGCACGATGATGTCGAGGGTCGACAGCATCTTGGCGGTGAAGGCGCCTGCCTTGATCGCCTTTTCCAGCAGCGGCCCGGCATCGCCGGCAAGGTCCACCGACCCGTTTGCGCCGGGCGCGGCAAGGAAGACGTGCAGGTCCGCCGTCCCCTTCGATGAAGTGGTGAATCCGATGTCCATGGCAGGCGTCATGTCAGCTCCGGGATGCGAGTCGCGCGCAGAATAGCGGCAAAATCGACGATCGTCTCTGCGGCTGCGAATTCCGACCCGCCGGCTTCAGCCCGTCGGCGACCGCATCGCGACCACAGCAGCGCTTCCATATTGCCGCAGATGTCGCTAGACGAACCTCAGCAAACGCCGCCGCATCGACAGCAAGTAGAACGGAACCCTCGATGACGCCCCCCGGGGATCATTACCTCTGGCCCTGCGCCGGTCGCACACCGATGCTCGTCATCGCTGTTTCGATCGTTGCGACACTGCTGTTCTTCAATCTCTTTCCGCAGGTCGACATCGCCGTCTCCACCCTGTTCTTCAAGGAGGGCATCTGCATCGCGACCGGGCAGATCTGCGGCATGTTCCCGCTGTCCTCGTCGCAGATTTTCGGACCGATCCGCCAGTTCCTGCAGGCCTTGCCCGTCGTCCTGGCCATTCTTCTCCTGGCCGCGATCGCGTGGCGGGTCCTGTCGCGAAGATCGTTCACGCATCCCTTCGACCGGGCCGGGCTGGCGGCGGTTGCAACGATGATCATCGGCGCGGGCGTGTTCGTCAACCTGATCTTCAAGGAGCATTGGGGACGGCCGCGGCCGCACATGACCGATCTTTTCGGCGGACCTTACCCGTTCGTTCCGGCAGGACACATCACGGACTATTGCGCAAGCAACTGCTCCTTCGTCTCCGGCGAGGCGGCAAGCGCGTTCTGGCTGGTGGCGCTGGCGTCCCTGGCGCCGATCAGATTCCGGATTCCGGCGCTGATCGCAGCCGTGGTCGTGGCAAGCGCGACGTCGCTGTTGCGCGTCGCCTTCGGCGGGCACTATCTGTCGGACGTGATATTGGGCGCACTGGTGTCCCTGCTGATCTTCACGATCCTGGCAACCGTCGCGCGCACGCTCGCGCTGCGTCACGCGGGCCAACAGATCATTGGCAATTGAAGGATAACGCGCTGATCGCGTTCGGCTTTTGGCCGAAAGGACGATGCTTCAGGGATCATTAACCGCGTTCCTTCGCCCATTTTTAGCCAATCTGCCGTTCCATCGCCGAGACGGATGCGTATGCTTCGGAGCGTCGGCGGGCACGCTGACCACGTGGACGCCAGGTGGAAGGACGACTGCCCCAACGCGATGAACCTGATCGAGCGCTACATATTCCGTCGCGCGACGCGGCTGACCGTGATCACGCTCGCGGCGACGACGGTGGTCGTGCTGATCACGCAGGTGCTGATCTACGTCAACGTTCTCACGGACTCCGGCCAGGCCATCACCACGTTCCTCAACCTCGCGGTCATGCTCGTGCCGGCAATGGCGGTCGTCGTGGCGCCTTTCGCGCTGCTGATCGGCGCGTCGCAGACCCTGTCGGGGATGAACGCCGATTCCGAGCTCGCGGTCATCGAGGCGGCGGGCGGATCCCAGAAGATCACGGCGAAGCCGATCGTCGTGCTCGGCGTCATCCTGACGCTGATGACGCTTGGCATCGCGCTCTTCGTCGAGCCGTGGTCGAACCGCCAGATCCGAACCATCGTCAGCGAGGCGGGCGCGGACCTCGTGCGCCTCGCCGTCCAGTCCGGGTCGTTCAAGCGGATCGACGAGGGGCTCTACATCCAGATCGCCGAGCAGCTGCCGGGCGGCGGCTTCGGCGGCATCTTCATCGCCGACATGCGCGACGACAAGACGGAACTCCTCTACTACGCCCGCAAAGGCGTGATCCTGCCGCAGGGCGACCGCGACCTCCTGGTGATGAGCGAAGGCGAGATCCAACGCCGCTCCGTGGCAAGCGGCGAGATATCGGTTATCCAGTTCGCCTCCTATGCGATCGACTTCTCTCAGTTCAGTCCGGCGGGGAAGACCAGGCACTATCTGCCGAAGGAGCGGAGCACCGCGTTCCTTCTCGATCCCGACCCGAACGACCATATCGTCAAGATACGGCCGACGATGATACGCTCCGAGCTCAACCGGAGGTTCTCGGAGTGGCTGTTTCCGATTGCCTTCGGCCTGATCGCCGTCTATTTCGCCGGCGGCGCCCGTTCCAACCGGCAGGAACGGTTGTGGAGTCTCACAGTCGCCGCGGTCGTCGCCCTCAGTGTCCGCGGTGCCGGCTTCTTCTTCATGAACGCATCCGGGATGAGCCGTCCGATGACGGTCATGACCTATGCCGTGCCGCTGGCGACGATCGCGATTTTCTCGGGCCTGCTCGTCTCCGGACGTCAGCTGCGCATCCCGGCCTGGCTCGACAGACGGGGCAGCGCCTTTCTCGCCCGGGCCGAACGGCTGCGTCTCGCGTTGCACTTCAGAATGGCCGGCTACCGTGCGGACCGCGGCGCATGATCGGTCGCACGCTCTTCACCTATTTCTTCCGCCGCTATCTCGTGATCACGGCGCAGTTCTTCCTTGGCGTCGTCATCATCTCTTTCCTGGTCGACTTTACCGAGTTTTCCCGCCGCGTCGGCTCGTTTCCCGAATATACGGTGGGTGCCGGAATGCTGGTCTCCGCGCTGCGGATCCCGATGATCATCCAGACGGCGATCCCCTTCATCATCCTGTTCGCGGCGATGTCGACGTTGATGTCGCTCAATCGCAGGTACGAGCTCGTCATCGCGCGTTCGGCGGGCGTTTCGGCCTGGCAGTTCCTCGCCCCGCTCTGCCTCGCCAGCTTCCTCATCGGCGCAGTGACGATCACCGGTCTCAACACCGTCGCGGCGAGCGCACTGGCCTATGCGGAGGAAATCGAGGCCTCGTTCAGCGGCAAAGCACGCAGCGCGGCGGTCGGACAGGCTTTGCCATGGCTGCGTCAGCGGACGGCGGACGGCGTGACGATCATCGGAGCCAAGAAAACGGCGCGACGCGGCAGGGTTCTGGCGGAGGCGACGTTCATCCGCTTCGACAGGAACGGCTCGATCGCGGAGCGAATCGATGCGAAGCGCGCCGTCCTCACCCCCGGCCTTTGGGTATTGCAGGAGGTGCAGAGGCTCGACGCCAAGGGGCGCCGCAGCGAACGGCCGCGGATGGCGATCAAGACCGACCTGCAGCCGGATTTCGTCGAGGAGCAGTTCGCCCGGCCGGAGACGATCCCGCTCTTCGAACTGGGGCAGAAGATCGATTCGGCGCGCTCGTTCGGTCTCAGCGCCAATCCGTTCGCCATGCAATATCATTCGCTTCTGGCGCTGCCGTTTCTGCTCGTCGCGATGACGCTGATCGCGGCGACGGTCTCGATGCGCTTTGCCCGCCTCGGGCAGTCGGCTCCGATGATTCTGGGTGGCGTCGCGGCGGGCTTTCTGCTTTATGTGGCATCGGTTCTGGTGAAGGCGTTCGGCAGTTCAGGATTCGTTCCGCCGTTGGTCGCTGCATGGCTGCCGGTGGTGGTTGCGGGATTTTTTGGAGTGACGTTCCTGCTGCATAAGGAGGACGGCTAGTGGGGGTTAAGAGGGGCAGCGGGAGCGTATTCGCCCGCGCGGCGCGCCTGTCCGGCGCGAGCGCGTTGGCGTGCGTGCTCGCATTCGCCATCGTTCCCGCGCCCCACGCAACTGCGCAGAACGCCGAGGATTTCATTCCCCAGCCAAGCGGCAACGAGCAAATGCTGCTCGAGGCGGATACGCTTATCTATGACAACGACAAGGAGCAGGTGACAGCGGCCGGTTCCGTCCAGATCGAGTACAACGGCAACCGCATCGTCGCCCAGCGCGTCACCTACGACCGCAAGACCGGGCGGGTGATCGCCACCGGCAATGTCGAACTGGTCGACCGGCAGGGCACCAAGATCTATTCCGACGAAGTCGACATTACGGACGATTTCCGCGACGGCTTCGTCAACGCGCTGCGCGTGGAGACCGCCGACAAGACCTATTTTGCCGCCGAGAGCGCCGAGCGTCGCAACGGCATGCTGACGACGTTCAATAACGGCGTCTACACCGCCTGCGAACCCTGCGAGGACAAGCCCGGCAAGCCGCCGATCTGGCGCATCAAGGCCAAGCGCATTATCTGGAACGGCGAGGCGAAGACCGTGCGCTTCGAGCGTGCGAAATTCGAACTGTTCGGCCTGCCGATCGTTCAGGTGCCTTACTTCACCATTCCCGATCCGACGGTGAAGCGCAAAAGCGGCTTCCTGATCCCCGGCATCGGCTACGAAAGCGAACTCGGCGCCAGCGTGACGGTGCCGTATTATCTCGCCTTGTCGCCGACCTATGACGCGCTGGTGAAAGGCACCTATTACGGCCGCCAGGGCTTCCTCGGCGAAGCGCAGTGGCGCCAGCAGTTCAACAACGGCCAATACGAAGTCCGCATCGCAGGCATCCGTCAGCAGAATCCGGAAGCGTTCACGAAGAATACGGTGGACCGGAACGTCACCAATCGCGGAATGATCGGCACCAAGGGCCAGTTCAAGATCAATCCGCGCTGGACGTTCGGCTGGGACGTCCTGCTCCAGTCCGACAAGAATTTCGCCCGCACCTACGAGATTGAAGGATTCGACAAGATCGTCCAGCGCAACGAGGTCTACCTCACCGGCCTGAACGACCGGAACTATTTCGACCTGCGCCTGATGAAGTTCGACGTGCAGGAGACGGTGCTCGATTCGTCGCCTGCATCCCGTGACGCAGAGCAACCTTGGGTGCTGCCGTCGTTCGACTACACCAGGACGGTGGAAGACGTCGCCGGCGGTCAGATCCGCTTCGACATGAACGTCACCGGCATCTCGCGCAGCCGCGAGGATATCAGCAAGGCGCCGGCGAACAACAACCCGGTTGACGGCATTTTGAAGAACGACGTCTACCGCGTTCGCGGCATCGATGGGGAGACGGGCCGCGTCACCGCAGAGGCAGAATGGAAGCGCGAGATCGTCACCGCGAACGGCTTCGTCATGACGCCGCTGCTGCATGTGCGGGGCGATGGCATTTCGTCCAATCCCGGCGCCGATTCCATTGCCGCCCTGAACGCAATGGCGGGCGCCCTCAACGGCCTCCAGTACAGCCATGATCCGGCCCTTGCCTATTCCGGCGTGGCGGCCGACATCCGCTCGTCCTATTTCCGCCCGATGGCGACGGCGGGCTTCGAGTTCCGCTGGCCCTGGCTGTTCGCAGGCGCCAATTCCAGCCACGTCTTCGAGCCGATGGCACAGTTGCTCGTGCGCCCGAACGAGGCGTACGGCCGCACCCTCGACATCCCCAACGAGGACGCCCAGAGCTTCGTCTTCGACGCGGCGACCCTGTTCGAACGCGACAAGTTCTCCGGTTACGACCGGGTCGAGGGTGGTACCCGCGCCAATCTCGGCGTGCGCTACACCGGCTCCTTCTGGAGTGGATGGAGCGCGAACGGCATTTTCGGGCAGTCCTATCATCTCGGGGGCGACAATCCGTTCGCCTCGCCCGACCTCGTCAATGTCGGCGCCTATTCCGGCCTCGAAACCGATACATCCGATTTCGTCGCCCTGTTCGGCATAGCCAGCCCGACCGGCTTCTCGATCTCCGCCAGCGGGCGTTTCGACGAGCAGACGTTCGAGACGCGTCGCGCCGAGGTGAAGACAGGCTTCACGGTCGGACGGCTGACCACGTCGACGAGGTTCGCCTACATCCAGAAGCAGCCGCTCTACGGTTTCACCGAAGACCGCAAGGAACTGACCGTTTCCGGGAAATTCGAGTTCAACGAGAACTGGTCGGCTTTCGCCTCGGCGACGCACGACTTCGTCAGCAACCGGCTCGTACGTGACTCGATCGGCTTCCAGTACGACGACGAGTGCTTCACCTACCAGATGACCTTCTCGCAGGTGCGGCCGACAGATCCGACCCAAAAGGAATCGATGTCGGTCGGTTTCAACGTCTCGTTCCGGACGCTCGGCGAATTCGGATCTAACACGAACGTGCTCGATCAGTAGCAGGCGGGTCGCGGTCACGGTTTCGCCGCAGTAATCGGGCATTTCGCACGGTCAATCCAAGAAATATTGCGAAGACCGGGACGGAGGAATGATCTCAACCATGAAGCGCGCCAGATTTGCAGCCGTCGCCACCGTTCTCGCCGCCCTTGCAGCCTCCGCGATCTCCACCGCGCCCGCGATGGCAAGCGAGATCAAATACGTCGTCAACAACACCGCGGTGACGAGCTACGACATCCAGCGCCGCGTCGCCCTCAACAAGCTGTTCCGCCAGAAGGGCGGCGCCGAAAAGGCCGCGCAGGATATGGTCGAGCAGGCGCTGAAATCCGAGGAACTGGCCCGGCGGAACATCCGCATCTCCAAACAGGCCGTGGACGACAGCTACAACCGCTTCGCCACCTCGAACAAGTTGCAGCCGGCGCAGCTCGACCAGATTCTCAGCCAGGCCGGGGTCGGCCGTGAGCACATGAAGGAATTCATCCGAATCCAGATGGGCTGGAGCCAGCTCCTCGGTTCGCGCTATCGCTCGACGGAGATGATGACCGAGCAACAGATGGTTCGCAAAGTGTTCGAACTCGGCGGCAAGAAGCCGTCTGCGACGGAGTATCTGCTGCAGAAGGTGACCTTCGTCGTGCCGAAGAAGGAGCGTGGCGCGATCCTCGGCAAGCGCAAGCGCGAGGCGGAAGCCATGCGCCAGCGCTTCAACAGCTGCGACACGACGCGTCAGTTCGCCAAGGGGCTGATCGACGTCACCGTGCAGGACATTCCGCGTATTCTCGAGCCTGAACTGCCACCGGACTGGGAAAAGCAGATCAAGGCCGCCAAACCCGGAACCGCGACCCCCGTTCGCGAAACGCCCGTCGGCATCGAATTCATCGGCGTCTGCTCCTCGCGCGAGGTCAATGACGACCGCGCCGCGCAGATGATGCTGCAGGCCGACGGCAAGATGGACGAGAAGGGCGAAGAGCTGAGCAAGAAATATATCGAAGAGCTGCGCAAGGTCGCGCGTATCGTCCAGAAGTAGGGCTTCGGTCCATGCTGGCTCTGAGCATCGGCGATCCGTCGGGGATCGGGCCAGACATCGTCATCGCCGCCTGGCTGCGGCGGCGCGAGGAGCACCTGCCGCCTTTCGTGCTGCTTGCCGACCCCGAACATCTCAACGCGCGCGCCCGCCGTCTCGGCGTCGCGCTGCCGATTGCCGAAACGACGATCGATCTCGCAGCGTCCGCGTTTGGCCGCGCCCTTCCCGTCATTTCGCTCGACAACCGCTTCATCGACACGCCCGGCGCATCGAATGTCGGCAATGCCGCGGGCATCGTCGAGGCGATCGATCACTCTGTCGGCTTCGTCCTCGACGGCAAGGCCGAGGCGATCGTCACCCTGCCCATCGCCAAGAAGACGCTCTACGAGGCAGGCTTTGCCTATCCGGGCCATACCGAATACCTCGCCCATCTGGCGAGCGAGGCCACGGGACGGCAGGAGACCGCCGTAATGATGATCGCGGGACCCGACCTGCGCACCGTTCCGGTGACGATCCATATTCCGATCTCGGAAGTGCCCTCTGCGCTGACGGCCGGTCTGATCCTGGCGACGGCGCGCATCGTTGCCCGCGATCTGCGCGACCGGTTCGGCATCGCCAATCCGCGCCTGGCGGTCCTCGGCCTCAATCCGCATGCTGGAGAAGGCGGAACGATCGGCACGGAAGACGAGGAGATCATCCTGCCGGCGGTCGAGCAGCTGCGCCATGAAGGGATCGACGCCTTCGGTCCCGCGCCGGCCGACACGATGTTCCATCCGCGCGCCCGCGCGGGCTACGACGCGGCGCTTTGCATGTATCACGACCAGGCTCTCATCCCGGCCAAGATGCTCGCCTTCGACGAGGCGGTGAACGTGACGCTCGGCCTGCCCTTCATCCGCACCTCGCCGGACCACGGCACCGCCTTCGACATCGCCGGTACCGGCAAGGCGCGGCCCGACAGCCTGATCGCGGCGCTGAAACTCGCGCGCAGCCTCGCCGACAACCAGGCGCGCGCCGGATGAGCGCCATCGACGGCCTGCCGCCGCTGCGCGATGTGATCGAAAGACACGGACTGGCGGCGAAGAAGTCGCTCGGCCAGAATTTTCTGCTCGACCTCAACCTGACAAGCAAGGTGGCCCGTGCCGCCGGCGATCTCTCCGGCGCGACCGTCATCGAGGTCGGGCCTGGACCTGGCGGCCTCACCCGCGCGCTGCTGATGCACAAGGCGGCGAAAGTGATCGCCATCGAGCGCGACGAGCGCTGCCTGCCCGCACTGGCCGAGATCGCCGACGCCTATGCCGGGCGGCTGGAGGTCATTTCCGGCGACGCGCTCGACATCGACTATGCAGGCCTCGTCCCTGGCGTCGACGACGTGCGCATCGTCGCCAACCTGCCCTACAATATCGGCACGGAACTTCTGGTGCAGTGGCTCACCTTGCCCGTCTGGCCGCCGTTCTGGCGCTCGATGACTCTGATGTTCCAGCGCGAGGTGGCGGAACGGGTCGTCGCCAAGGCTGGAGACGACGCCTACGGTCGGCTCGGCGTGCTCGCCGGCTGGCGCTCCGAGGCCCGCATCGCCTTCGACATCTCCCCGCAGGCCTTCTGGCCGCCGCCGAAGGTCACGTCCTCGGTCGTCCACATCGTGCCGAGGCAGAGCCCCCTCCCAGCGGATCTGAAGAAGCTGGAGCGGGTCACGCAGGCCGCCTTCGGCCAGCGCCGCAAGATGCTGCGCCAGAGCCTGAAGGCGATCGGCGGCGAAGCCCTTCTCGCCAGGGCGGGGATCGACGGCACCCGGCGGGCGGAGACGCTGAGCGTCGAGGAATTCGTCAGGCTGGCGAACGGGCTCGGCTAAGGAGCTTGTGCGCTTCAGCCGAGTTTCTCGTCCAGCAGCTTGGTCACGAAATCGAACAGCCCCGGACGCCGGTCGCGGCGTAGCCGTTCGGCGGTGACGATCGCACGCACTTCCGAATAGGCCCGATCCAGATCGTCGTTGATCACGACATAGTCGTAGGAGCGCCAGTGCTCGATCTCGAGGCGGGCATTTGTCAGCCGCTTCTCGATGACCGCGTCGGAATCCTCCGCCCTGCGCCGGAGCCTGGTCTTCAGTTCGCCCATCGACGGGGGCAGAATGAAGATCGAGACGATGTCGGCGCGCATCTTCTCGTTGAGCTGCTCGGCGCCCTGCCAGTCGATGTCGAACAGCATGTCGCGGCCGTCCGCCATCGCCGCCTCCGCCGGCTCGCGCGGCGTGCCGTAGCAATTGCCGTGCACCTCCGCCCATTCGAGCAGCGCCTCGCTCCCGCGCAGCCGGTCGAACTCGCGCTGCGAGATGAAATGGTAGTGCACGCCGTCGATCTCGCTCGGGCGGCGCGGGCGCGTCGTTACGCTGACCGACAGTTCGAGGCTTGGATCGTGTTCGAGCAGGTTGCGCGCGATCGTCGACTTGCCGGCCCCCGAAGGCGAGGACAGGACCAGCATCAGGCCGCGCCGCCTGATTGCGGATGAGGCATTCCCGGCCATGGCCTACTCCAGATTCTGAACCTGTTCGCGAAACTGGTCGACGACCGCTTTGAGCTCGAGCCCGATCGCGGTCACCGAGGCCGCGTTGGACTTGGAGCAGAGCGTATTCGATTCGCGGTTGAATTCCTGCGCCAGGAAATCGAGCTTGCGTCCGGCCGCACCGCCCGATCCAAGCAGGGCGCGGCCCGACGCGACATGCGTCTTCAGCCGGTCGATCTCCTCGCGGATATCGGCCTTGGTGGCGAGAAACGCGGCCTCCGTGTGCAGGCGCTGTTCGTCGAGCGAGGGTGCGGCGTCGATCAGCAGCCTCACCTGCTGGGCGATGCGCTCGCGGATGGCCGCCGGCTCGCGCGAGCCGTCCGCCTCGGCGCGCAGCGTCAATTGCTCGATCGTGTCGAGATGACCGAGGAGAAGCTGCTTCAAGGCTGCCCCCTCATGCTCGCGCGCCGCGGCCAGTCCGTCGAGCGCGTGTTCCAGCACGGCAATGATCTCGGCGTCGACTTTCTCGAACCCCTCGACCGGTTCGACCGTTTCCGGCACTTCGAGGACACCGCGAAGGGCGAGCAGACCATCGGCGCTCGCAGGCGCGCAGCCGAACTGTTTCTCCAGCCGCTTCGCCAGCTCCGCGACGTCCTTCAGGAAACTCTCGTTGACGACCGGCTGCGTCGTCAATCCGATACGGGCATAGGTCAGCGTCGCCTGGACGTTGCCGCGCGAGAACCGCTTCTGCACCGCCTGCCGTGCCGGCATTTCCAGCCGGTCGAAGCCGGGCGGCAGGCGCAGCCGCACGTCGAGACCCTTGCCGTTCACCGAACGCGCCTCCCAGGCGATGTTCGCACCTTCCGTGCCGCCACTCGCCCGCGCGAACCCGGTCATGCTCTGGAGCGCCATCTCCCCCACCCATTCCTCCTGCGCCCGTGAAGGCAGGTGCTGTTACTGGCTCGTACCGGTCGTTCCGGCGGCGCCGGACTGCGCTGCCCCGGCGGCCGCCTTGGCCGCCTCTTCGGCCCGCTTCTTCTCGATGGCGCGCCAGCGCGCGACATTCTCGTTGTGCTCTTCGAGGGTCGTCGCGAAGACGTGGCCGCCGGTGCCGTCCGCGACGAAATAGAGATCGTCGGTCTTGGACGGGTTTGCCACGGCCTCCAGCGCCGCGCGGCCGGGATTGGCGATCGGCGTCGGCGGCAGGCCATCGATGACATAGGTGTTGTAAGGCGTCGGCTTGTCGATGTCCGATCGGGTGATCGGCTTGTCGGCCGGCTTCCCCTTGCCGCCATAGATGCCGTAGACGATCGTCGGGTCGGACTGAAGGCGCATGCCCTTCTTCAGGCGGTTGATGAAGACGGCGGCGACGCGCGAGCGTTCGTCGGCCACCCCGGTCTCCTTCTCGACGATCGAGGCGAGCGTGACGAATTCGTTGATGTTCTTGAGAGGCAGATCCGGCGACCGCCGCGCCCAGATGGATTCGACCAGTTCCTGCTGTTCGGCGACCATCTTGTCGATGACCTCCTTGCGGCTCGTGCCGCGCGTCACGCGCTGGGTATCGGCAATCAGCGCGCCCTCCGGCGGCATTTCGGCCGGCATTTCGCCGGTGAGCGCCTCGTTGGTGGCGATGCGCGCGAAGGCCTGCTCGACCGTCAGGCCCTCAGGCAGGGTCAGCGAATACAAGACCGACTTGCCGCTCTTCAGCAGTTCCATGATCTCCCGCATCGATGCGCCGGCCTTGACCTCGTATTCGCCGGCTTTCAGCGCCGCGTCGTTGCCATAGGCGCGCACGCCGAGGCGGAAGATGTTGGCATCGCTGATCAGCCTGTTGCGCTCCAGCAGCAGCGCGATCTCGTTGACGCCGGTATTCGGCTTGATCAGCACGGTATCGTTCTTGGTCGACGGCCCCGGGCCCTCGAAGACCGACTTGCCATACCAGACCGCCAGTCCCGCGCCGATGACCACAAGCACGATCGCCGACATGATGAAGTTCATGAAGATGATGAACTGGCCGCGTGCCCGGCGCGACCGGCGCGGCGGCGGCGGGCCGGGCATCGCCCGCAGTGCCTCGCTCGCGGATTTGGGGACGATCGGCTTCTGGCCTTCGGCTCGTGCGCCGAAGCTCCCGGTATCCGACGGGTTGGTGCTCATCGATCCGCGCTCATGGTCAGGTGACGACAGGGCGTCGACACTAATGTCGAATATGGCGAAATTGACGCCAGGCGCAGGCTGCCGGCCGGACCGTGGGAGCGGTTCGGCTCAGCCCGCATAGCGCTGGAAGATCAGCGACGCGTTGGTGCCGCCGAATCCGAAGGAATTCGACAGGACGGTGTTGATCTCGCGCTTGCGCGGCGTGTTCGGAACGAGGTCGATCGGCGTCTCTGCCGACGGATTGTCGAGATTGATGGTCGCGGGGGCGATGTTGTCGCGCATCGCCAGGATCGAGAAGATCGCCTCGGCAGCGCCGGCGGCCCCGAGCAGGTGACCGATCGAGGATTTGGTCGACGACATGGACACCCTGGACGCCGCATTGCCGAGCAGTCGTTCGACCGCCGCGAGTTCGATCGTGTCGGCCATGGTCGAGGTGCCGTGCGCGTTGATGTAGTCGATGTCGGCGGGCGTGATCCGCGCGCGCTTCAGCGCAGCGCTCATCGAGCGGAAAGCCCCGTCGCCATCCTCGGACGGTGCGGTGATGTGATACGCATCGCCCGACATGCCGTAGCCGGTCCACTCGGCATAGATTCTGGCGCCGCGCGCCTTGGCATGTTCGAGTTCCTCGAGCACGACGACGCCCGCGCCCTCGCCCATGACGAAGCCGTCGCGGTCGCGGTCATATGGCCGCGAAGCCTTCTCGGGCGTGTCGTTCCATGCGGTCGAAAGCGCACGGCAGGCGGCGAATCCCGCGACCGACAGGCGGGTGATCGGCGATTCGGTCCCGCCCGCGACCATCACGTCGGCATCGCCCAGCATGACCAGGCGCGCGGCGTCGCCGATCGCATGCGCGCCGGTCGAGCAGGCGGTGACGACGGCATGGTTCGGCCCCTTCAGCTTGTGGCGGATCGAAACCTGTCCGGAGACGAGGTTGATGATGTTGCCGGGGATGAAGAACGGACTGATGCGCCGCGGGCCGCGCTGCTCGAGGATCAGCGTGTTCTCGGAAATGCCCTCGATACCGCCGATGCCGCAGCCGATCATCACGCCCGTGGCGTTCTGGTCGTCGCTGGTCTGCGGAGACCATCCGGCATCCTTCAGCGCCTCGTCGGCCGCGGCGATGCCGTAAATGATGAAGTCGCCGATCTTGCGCTGTTCCTTCGGTTCCAGGAACTGATCCGGATTGAAGGTGCCCTCGCTGCCGCCGCCACGGGGGATGCTGCAGGCGATCTTGCAGGGCAGATCCGAGACATCGAACTTGGAGATCGTCCGCGCGGCGCTCCTGCCGGAGAGGAGCTGTTTCCAGCCATGTTCGACGCCGACCCCATAGGGCGACACAAGACCCATGCCGGTAACGACGACGCGCCTCATCCAGGTCTCTCTTGTTTCAAGGAATCTGATGCGGCCGGAAGGGGCGCGCCTCGGCGCGCCCGAGCCGAACTTAGGCCGAAGCCTTCTCGATATACTTCACCGCGTCGCCGACGGTGAGGATGGTCTCGGCGGCATCGTCCGGGATCTCGACGCCGAACTCCTCCTCGAACGCCATGACCAGCTCGACGGTGTCCAGGCTGTCAGCGCCCAGGTCGTCGATGAAGCTCGCGCCTTCCGTGACCTTCTCGGCATCGACGCCGAGATGCTCGACGACGATCTTCTTCACGCGTTCTGCGGTGTCGCTCATTTGGGCATCCTCGTATTCACGTTTGTTTGAACCTCGTTAGCGACCCGATTGCCGCTAATCAAGCTGAAAAGACTTACCGTCCACGACGGTACCTGCAGCGTCGAAAAATGCTTCGCCGATGGGGTCGAGCGCGGGATTACACGAAAAAACCACGCCGTCCAAGGCGAAAACCGCGGTGTCCCCCGGCTCAGATCATGGCCATGCCGCCGTTGACGTGCAGCGTCTGGCCGGTGACGTAGGCCGCCTCGGCGGAGGCGAGATAGAGAACCGCATTGGCGATATCGGCGCCCACGCCCATCCGCCTCATCGGCACGGCACCCAGGATCGCCTCTTTCTGCTTGTCGTTGAGCTTTCCCGTCATGGCGGATTCGATGAAGCCCGGCGCGACGCAGTTGACGGTGACGTTGCGGCTGGCAATTTCCTGCGCCAGGGATTTCGTGAAGCCGATCATGCCGGCCTTGGAGGCGCAGTAGTTCGCCTGGCCCGGATTGCCGGTGACGCCCACGACCGACGTGATGTTGATGATACGCCCGTAGCGGCGGCGCATCATCGGATGGGTGAGTTCCCGAGTCAGCCGGAAGGCCGAGCCGAGATTGACCTCGAGCACCTTGTCCCAATCCTCGTCGGACATGCGCACGAACAGCCCGTCGCGGGTGATGCCGGCATTGTTGACGAGGATGTCGACACCGCCGAGTTCTGCCTCGGCCGTCTGGCCGAGTTGCCTGACCGCCTCGCGATCGCCGAGATCGGCCGGAAAGATCATGACGCGCTCGCCCAGTTCGGCAGCCAGGGCATCGAGCCTCTCCCGGCGCGTGCCGTGGATGCCCACGGTTGCGCCCTGCGCGTGAAGGGTGCGGGCGATCGCTTCGCCGAGCCCCCCAGTGGCTCCGGTGACGAGCGCCTTTCGGCCGGTCAGATCGAACATGGACACTCCCGTCGGTTGTCGGGCCGGCGGGGCAGCCGGCCCATATATGCCTAAGCGAGTTGCGCGACCGCCGCGTCGATGTCGGCGGCCGTGCCGACATTGGCGGTGGCGATGTCGCGATTGATGCGGCGGGCGAGGCCGGAAAGAACCTTGCCCGAACCGATTTCATAGAGCGTCGAGACGTTGTTGGCGGCGAACCACTCGACCGTCTCGCGCCAGCGTACCCGTCCGGTGACCTGCTCGACCAGACGCCTTGCGATCTCGTCCGCGTCGATGAGCGGCTCGACCACGACGTTGGAAATGACCGGAACCACCGGCGGATTCTTGACGACCTTCGCCAGCGCCGCGCGCATCGCGTCGGCCGCGGGTGCCATGAGGGCCGAATGGAAGGGGGCGGAGACCTGCAGCATCAGGGCGCGCTTGGCGCCCTTCTCGGTGCACAGCTTCGCCGCGAGTTCGACCGCTGGCCTGGCGCCGGAGATCACCAGCTGACCGCCGCCGTTGTCGTTTGCGATCTGGCAGACCGAGCCCGCCGCCGCCTCGGCGCAGGCCGCCTCGACGTCGGCCGGCTCCAGACCGATGATCGCCGCCATCGCGCCCTCGCCGACCGGCACCGCCGCCTGCATCGCGTCGCCCCGAATCCTGAGGAGACGCGCCGTGTCGGCCAGCGACAGCATACCGGCCGCGCACAGGGCCGAGTATTCGCCGAGCGAATGGCCGGCGACATAGGCGACGTGGTCTAGAACGGTGACGCCGCGCGTCTCCAGCACCCTGATCGCCGCCATGGACACCGCCATCAGCGCCGGCTGCGCATTGGCCGTGAGCGTCAGTGTCTCCTCCGGCCCGTGCCACATGATCTCGGAGAGCTTCTGGCCGAGCGCATCGTCGACTTCGTCGAACACAGCCCGTGCTTCCGGAAAGGCATCGGCGAGGTCCTTGCCCATGCCGACGGCCTGGCTGCCCTGGCCGGGAAATGTGAAAGCGACCGACATCGGCATCTCCGCTTTATCTGGACCGCCCCTGTGGCGCAGCGCGGTGCGCAAAGTCAAGTCCGCGGTTTTCACCGACTCCCCGGCAAATCATGACGCGCTGCAATATTTCTTTATTGCGCCGGCAATGGAACGCCTTTCTTTTGTGACAGTTAAATGACACTCGCATGAATGTCGTTTGGCACCGTACGGGCCGGGATATCAATTTGTCGAAGAGTGCAGTCACCGACCGGACGGCGGGCACGTCCGAACCCGCCCGCAGGGCCCGGCTCTCGCGCCGCGCCGCCCATTGGCTGGGCATGGCACGCAACACTGCGACGACTTTCCTGATTGCGGCGGTGCTGACATTCGCCGTCGAAGCGGTCGCCCGAGGATCGGCGCGGGAAGCGCTGATCTTCTTCATCGAGCCCTATCGCCCGGCGCTGGCGACCGTGGCGCTGTTTACGCTGCTATTGCTTGCACTGGACGGCCTGCTCGGACGGCTGCACATGGGCATTTTGGTATTGGCGCCGGTCGTTCTCGGACTCGCCGCTACGGGATTGCAGAAGTCCTACTATCTCGGCGACCCGCTCTACCCCACCGACTTCCTCTATGGCCGGCAAATTCTTGAACTGCTGCCGCTTCTTGCCCGCGAGCGGGTGGGAACGGCTGTGCTGATCATCCTGGTCTTCGCAGCGCTCGCCGTGCTCGTGCCGATGGCCTGGATCGGATGGCGCCGGCGCGGGCGCGCGATCCTCCTGTCGGATCGGATGGTCAGGCTTGCCGTCGCAATTCCTCTCATCGCGCTCTATGCGTCCATCCTCGACTATTCGACCTTCTCGTGGACCCGCGACCGGCTGTGGATCAGCCCGATGATGTGGGACCAGAAGGCGAACTACCAGCATAACGGGTTCACGCTCGCCTTTGCGCTGAACGTGCCGATGGCCAAGGTTGCCGCCCCGCGGGGCTATTCGGCGGAGTCGATCCAGACCATCGGCAAGCCGCACGTCCAGCCGATCAGCATGCCGGCGGAGCGCCCCGACATCATCATGGTGATGAGCGAGTCCTTCTGGGACCCGACCCGCCTGACCGGCGTCACCTTGACCCCGGATCCGCTGTCTTTCACCCGGTCGCACCAATCCGGTCACATCTTCTCGCCGGAGTTCGGCGGGATGACCGCCAATGTCGAATTCGAGGCCCTGACCGGCTTCTCCAACGCATTCCTGCCCTATGGCAGCATTCCTTATCAGCAATACGTGCGCAATTCGGCGCCGACGCTGGCCTCGTTCCTCAGGAGCGAGGGCTACGAGACGCAGGCCATGCACCCCTTCGAGGGCTGGTTCTGGAACCGCGCCGCGGTCTACGAGGCCTTCGGCTTCGAGGATTTCCGCTCGGTCGAGAACATGCCGCAGATGGAGACGCGCGGCACGCTGGTCTCGGACGAGGCGCTGACCGACCAAATCATCGCGCGGGCGGAGCGGGCGAGAGACCCGCTCTTTCTGTTTGCAGTGACGCTGCAGAGCCACGGGCCCTACGAACCGGGCCGCTATCCGGAGGAATCGATCAAGGTCGGCGGCGCGATGGACGACTGGACGCGCGGCTCGATCGCAACCTTCGCCGAAGGCATGCACGACGCCGACAAGTCGATGCGCCGCCTGATCGAATGGGCGCAACAGCGCAAACGGCCGACCGTGATCGCCTATTTTGGCGACCACCTGCCGCCGCTCGGACCCGCCTATGTCGGGACCGGATTCCTCGCCGACAATGTCGCGCCGAGAACCGGCTCGGTCGGCGACATGAAGCGGGTGCGCGAGACGCCGCTGGTGGTTTGGTCAAACCGCGGGGGCGTTGCCAAGGACATCGGCACGGTCAGTCCCGCCTTCATGCCGCTTCTGGTATTGCGGCAGGCGGGCATCGAACATCCCTACTATACCGGCCTGCTCGGTGAGCTGCACTCCCGCTACCGCGTGATCGACCGGCACCTGCTGATTGACCGCGACGGCGTTGGCCTGCGCGACTGGTCGCGTTCCAAGCAGCCAGACCCGCTGGTCGCGGACATGCGGCTGCTGCAATACGACGCGTTGTTCGGCGAGAGGCACGGCACGAAGCTGTTCTTCCCGAAGCGCCCGCCGCTGGGACCGCTGATTGCCGGCCCCTCCAAGGTTCCGAGCTTGCCATCCGGTCGAAACCCTGTATAAGCGCCCCCAATCTGCCGGTCCCAGCTGGGGGCTGAACGGAGGGCCGGAGGTTTCGACCTCCGTCGTGAAGGAATAATCCTTCCGCCTCCCGTGTCTCCGCTCTCGACCGTCTCGTCATGCTCCTTTCTTCCCCAACGGGCGTTCGCCCCGCGGGTACAAGAGAAGTTGCAGAGGCTTTTGCCGCCGGGACCGACAGTGAAACGAAGAAAGGCAAAGAACGATGGCACTTTACGAGCATGTGTTCCTTGCCCGGCAGGACCTCTCGCCGCAGCAGGTCGATGCGCTTGTCGAACAGTACAAGGGCGTCATCACCGCTGGCGGGGGCTCGGTCGGCCGGGTCGAGAACTGGGGACTGAAGTCCCTTACCTACCGCGTCAACAAGAACCGCAAGGCCTACTACACCCTGATGGACATTACCGCCCCGGCTGCCGCCGTGAAGGAGATGGAGCGCCAGATGGGTCTGTCGGAAGACGTCCTGCGCTTCATGACCATCAAGGTCGAGAAGCACGAGGAAGGCCAGTCGGCGATGCTGCAGAAGCGCGACCGCGACGATCGCGGTGATCGTGGCGACCGCGGCGACCGCCCGTCCCGCTTCGGCGACCGCGAGCGCGGCGACCGTCCGCCGCGCAGCTTCGGCGGCGACCGTGACGGTGGCGGCGATCGTGGACCGCGCCGTCCGCGCGAGAACTTCGAAGGAGCAGCAGAATAATGGCCGAGACCGTTTCCGCGCCGCAGCGGCGCCCGTTCCACCGCCGTCGCAAGACCTGCCCATTCTCGGGCGCCAATGCGCCGCGCATCGACTACAAGGACGTGCGTCTCCTGCAGCGCTATATTTCCGAGCGTGGCAAGATCGTGCCGTCCCGCATCACCGCGGTGAGCCAGAAGAAGCAGCGTGAACTCGCCCAGGCGATCAAGCGCGCCCGCTTCCTCGCTCTCCTGCCCTACGTGGTGCGCTGATGAAATGACGAAGCGGGCGGCCACGGTCGCCCGCCTCCTCCGCGACGGGCGCGGCAGGCGATAGACAAATCCCGAGCTGGGCAAATGCCCTAACTGCCGCGACGGCAGGACAGCGACCAGCGGCCCCACCGGCCGCCGCTTCCTTTCCGATCGCGTATGCCATCACCGCCGGTTTCCGGCGACACGAAAGGAACGGAACCATGGAAGTCATTCTTCTCGAACGTATTTCCCGCCTTGGCCAGATGGGCGACATCGTCAAGGTCAAGGACGGCTTCGGCCGCAACTTCCTCCTGCCGCAGGGCAAGGCGCTGCGCGCCAACGCCGCGAACAAGAAGAAGTTCGAAGGCCAGCGCGCCCAGCTCGAAGCCCGCAACCTCGAGCGCAAGTCGGAAGCGCAGAAGATCGCCGACCAGCTCGACGGCAAGACGTTCGTCGCCGTGCGCTCCGCGGGCGAGACCGGACAGCTCTACGGCTCGGTCTCGACACGCGACATCGCCGAACTGCTGACCGCGGAAGGCTTCACCGTCTCGCGCAACCAGGTCGAGCTGAACCAGCCCATCAAGGAAATCGGCCTGCGCAACGTGGCGATCGCGCTCCACCCGGAAGTCGAGGTCACGATCACGCTCAACATCGCCCGCTCCACCGACGAGGCCGAGCGTCAGGCCAAGGGCGAGACCCTGACGACCGCCGAGGCGATCTACGGCGACGACATCAACGAAAACGCCCGCCCGGACGCGTTCTTCGATCCGAACGAGGAAGAAGGCGAATAGGACAAGACGTCCTCCAGCCGAAACCCTCGACAAGGCCCGGGCGGCGACGCCTGGGCCTTTTCGTTTCCGCAACTGGGACAATTGCCGAATTCGCGGCGCACCGCTATGCTAAGCATGCCTTAGTATCGGGGATTGCGTGATGAACAGGCTCTTGAAGAGTGTGGTCAGCGGTCTGGTCCGGACTGGGAATCTGACCGTCAGCGGCCCGAAAGGGGCCACGGTGCGTTTTGGCGACGGGTCGGGCCAGCACGTCCACGTCGTCATCCGTTCTCGTCAGGCCGAATTGGCGATCGCGCTCGATCCCTCGCTCGAACTGCCGGAAGCCTATATGGACGGCGACCTCGACATCGTCGAGGGAGACATTTTCGAACTGCTGAGGATCGCCTACCAGAACATGGGGCCCGCCGGGGTCGAGGCGGTCTGGGCGCGAGCGATCGAAGGCATCCGCTACGGCTTGCGCCGGTTGCACCAGATGAACGATGCAGCACGTTCCCGTGCCAACGTCCACAGCCACTACGACCTCTCGGGCGAACTCTACCGCCTCTTCCTCGACGCCGATATGCAATACTCCTGCGCCTATTTCGAACGGCCGGACATGACGCTCGAGGAAGCGCAGGAGGCGAAAAAGCGGCATATCGCGGCCAAGCTCAGGATGAGCCCGCGGCTCGACGTCCTCGACATCGGTTCGGGCTGGGGTGGGCTCGGCCTCTATCTTGCGCGCCATTTCGACGCGAGCGTGCTCGGCGTGACGCTGTCGACCGAGCAGCACGCACTGTCGTCACAGCGTGCCCAGGCAGAGCATCTCGACAACCACGTGCATTTCGAGCTGCGCGACTATCGCGATTTGCAGGAGCGGTTCGACCGTATCGTCTCCGTCGGCATGTTCGAGCATGTCGGCGTCAACCACTTCCATACCTTCTTCGACAAGGCAGCCTCTCTGCTCAAGCCGGACGGGGTGATGCTTCTACACACGATCGGCCGCACCGGCCGGCCGGTGGCGACGAACGCCTTTATCCGTAAACACATCTTCCCGGGCGGCTATATTCCGGCGCTGTCGGAAATCATGCCGGCGATCGAGCGGTCCGACCTCGCGATCACCGATGTCGAAGTGCTGCGGTTGCACTACGCCGAAACGCTGAGGCACTGGCGCGAGCGGTTCCTCGCCAACCGGAATAGGGCGAAGGAGCTCTACGACGAACGTTTCTGCCGGATGTGGGAGTTCTACCTGGCGGCTTCCGAAGCCTCGTTCCGCTGGCAGGATCTCGTCGTCTTCCAGATCCAGCTGACGAAATCGAACACGGCATTGCCGATTACCCGCGACTACATCGCCGAGGCGGAACGGCGGCTGCGCGACGACGCCGAGAATAACCGGCCCCGTCAGCCGATGGCGCAGGCGGGTGCCAAGGCCGGTCAGCCGCCGAAAAAGCCGAGAAGCCCCCTGCCCGCAGCGAAGGCGAGCCAGGCGAGAACGCCGAAGTAGACCAAGGTCGCGACGATCATCGCATAGCCCGCCAGGACCACGAACCCGTCGCGCTGCGACATGCCGACGGCGAGCAAGAGTATGGCAAAGGCCGGGAGCGTGTTCGAGAACGGCACCAAGCCAAGCGGCGCCATCAGGAGGACGCCGGCGAAGATCAGCGCCAGGCCGTTGACACGGCTGGCGAGACCGCTGCCGGTGATCGCCTGGGCACGGGGGCGGATAAAGGCTTCCACCTTCGCTACGACATTCGCCCCGCGCCTCAGAATGCCAGCGAGCTTCTCGGCATCCAGTTCCTTGTCCATCAGCCGATTCGGCAACCAGGGCATCCGATTGGCGGTAATGCCGACGGCGACCAGGATGATCGCCGCCCCGAAAACCGTGCTGACGCCGGGAATAGAGACCGGGATGAGGAACGGAATGGTCAACAGGGCGCAAATAAAGAGCAGACCGTGCTCTCCCACCAGCGAAAGCAGCCGGCGGAGTGTGATCGTCGGCCCGTCGATCGAATCGATGGCGCGAGTCAGCGCGGCATAAAGAGTTTCGCGCGTGTCGGCGAATTGTATGGCCAAGACCGGCTCCTCTAGTCGTCGGCGCAAGCTGTCCGAAGCAGCTTGCGATCCGGTTAAATCACGGACATGGCGCCTGAATTTGCAAGCCCCGCCCGGCCTCAGGTTCGGTTTTCGCGTTTTGTTCCAAGCTGCCGGGCGCTATGCTGTATCTTCGATTCGCGTCAATGGCGAATCTGTCCACGGTTTGCCGCACCTGTGAATCGTGGGCAGTTCCGCAGGAAAATCGCCCCGCCCGGCGCGTCGTACTGTTAGCTCAATCCCCGAGGGAAGTGACGGGACACAATGGCTGAAGCACTGCGCAAGACCGCTCCGGCGGAGACGCCGCTCTATCGCGAGGCGCCGAACAATATCGAGGCGGAGCAGGCGCTGCTCGGCGCCATCCTCGTCAACAACGATGCCTACTATCGGGTGTCGGATTTCCTGAAGCCGGGGCATTTCTACGAGCCCTTGCACCGCAAGATATTCGAGGTCGCCGGCGAATTGATCCGCATGGGCAAGATGGCCAATCCGGTGACGATCAAGACCTTCCTGCCGGCCGACGGCAAGGTGGGCGACCTGACCGTGCCGCATTACCTGGCCCGCATCGCCGCCGAGGCGGTGACCGTCATCAACGCCGCCGACTACGGGCGCGCGATCTACGACCTGGCGACGCGGCGGGCGCTGATCACCGTCGGCGAGGACATGGTCAACATCGCCTATGACGCGCCGGTCGACATGGCTCCGCGCGAGCAGATCGAGGACGCCGAGCGCCGGCTGTTCGAACTGGCCGAGACCGGCCGCTACGACGGCGGCTTCGAGAGCTTCGGCGACGCGGTGCGCACCGCCATCGACATGGCCGCCGCCGCCTACCAGCGCGACGGGCACCTTTCGGGCGTCGCGACGGGCCTGCGTGACCTCGACAACCGCATGGGCGGCCTGCAGGCGTCCGACCTGGTCATCATCGCGGGACGCCCCGGCATGGGCAAGACGTCGCTTGCCACCAACATCGCCTTCAACATCGCGGAAAGCTATGTTCCGGCGCAGCAGGCCGACGGGTCGTTCAAGGCCGCAAACGGCGGCGTGATCGGCTTCTTCTCGCTCGAAATGTCGGCGGAGCAGCTCGCCACCCGCATCATTTCCGAACAGGCGGAGGTGCCGTCGTCCAAGATCAGGCGCGGCGACCTCACCGAGGCGGATTTCGAGAAGCTGGTCGCCTGCACCCAGACGCTGCAGAAGATCCCGCTTTATATCGACCAGACCGGCGGCATCTCGATCGCGCAGCTCGCCGCCCGCGCGCGACGGCTGAAGCGTCAGCGCGGGCTCGACGTCATCGTCATCGACTATATCCAGCTGATGCAGGGATCGAGCGCCAAGTCGTCGCAGAACCGCGTGCAGGAAATCACCGAGATCACGACGGGCCTGAAGGCGCTGGCCAAGGAGCTCGGCGTGCCGATCATCGCGCTGTCGCAGCTGTCGCGCCAGGTCGAGAGCCGTGACGACAAGCGGCCGCAATTGTCCGACCTGCGCGAATCCGGCTCGATCGAGCAGGACGCCGACGTGGTGATTTTCGTCTATCGAGAGGAATACTATCTGAAGAACAAGGAGCCGAAGCTCGGCACGCCCGAATATGTTCAGTGGGAGAACGCGATGAACGAGGCTCGCGGCAAGGCCGAGGTGATCATCGCCAAGCAGCGTCATGGACCGACGGGCACCGTGTCGCTCGCCTTTCAGGGCGAATACACCCGCTTCTCGGATCTGGCCGAAGAGCACCATCTGCCAGAGAGGTTCGAGTAGACGTGGCTCCCGACAGCCAGAACGTCGCCGGCCCGGAGATGCGTTACGCCGGCGCAAGCCTGACAATCGATCTCGACGCGCTGAAGGCGAACTACGCAGCGCTGGCGCAGGTCTGCGCACCGGCCGTCACGGCCGGCGTCGTCAAGGCCGACGCCTATGGTCTCGGAATCGAGCGTGTCGCGCCGGCGCTTGCCGATGCCGGCTGCACGCGGTTCTTCGTAGCGCTGCCCGAGGAAGGCGCGGCGGTGCGCAGGGCGGTGCCGGACGCGACGATCTACGTGCTCAACGGACTGTTCTCGGAGGAATCCGGGAGCCTTTACCTCGAAGACGGCCTGATTCCAGTGCTCAATTCGCCAACCGACATCCGGCTGTGGGAGACGTTCTGCGGCGTGAGCGGCGTCCGGCTGCCTTGCGCGATCAACGTTGACACCGGCATGAACCGGCTCGGCATGACGGTCCAGGAAGCGCTCGCCTTCGCCGAGGAGAACGCGCTGACTCAGGCGATCGACCCGGTGCTGGTGATGAGCCATCTCGCCTGCGCGGACGATCAGGCGCATCCCATGAACCGGCGTCAACTGGAGTCGTTTCAGGAGGTTACGGCGGCTTTTCCAGGGATTGAATCAAGCCTGGCAAATTCTGCCGGCATTCTGCTTGGTGCAGAATACCACTTCTCCATCACCCGACCCGGCATCGCGGTCTACGGCGGTGCTATCCTGCCCGGCACCGCGAATCCGATGCGGGAAGTGGCGACTGCCGAAGCAAGGGTGGCGCAAATCCGTCACGCCCGGGCGGGCGAGACTGTGAGCTACGGCGCGACACAGACCCTCTCGCGCGACACGATCATCGCAGTGGCGGCCATCGGCTACGCCGACGGCTATCCGCGCGCAGGATCCGCGACGGGCGTTGCGCTCAGGCAGACGAACCGCCCGGCCGGCCACGGCTTCATCCAGGGCCGTCGCGTGCCGATCCTTGGGCGGATCACGATGGACCTGACCATGTTCGACGTCACCGACCTCGGGCCGGGCATGATCGCCAAGGGCGATTTCATCGAATTGTTCGGTCCGAACCTGCCGATCGACGACGCGGCGGCTGCTGCCGGCACCATCTCCTACGAACTTCTGACTTCGCTCGGGCGGCGCTATCACCGACGCTATGTCGGAGCGTAGCTGTCATGTCGGCGATGGAAATCATCCGCATTTCATGCATAATGTAAATAATACATGAAATGCATGAGGCAAGCGGATGATCAAGGTCAGTTCGGCCGAATTCCAGCGCAATATCGGCCGCTATCAGGACATGGCGCTCAAGGAACCCATCGCCGTCACCCGCAACGGGCGGGAGCGGACGGTGATGCTCTCGGTGGAAGAATACCAGCGCCTGAAGCGGAGGGACAGGCGGGTGATGGGGTTGGAGGACTTCACCGCGGACGATATCGCCGCGATTGAAGAGGCGCGGGCGCCCGAACATACTAAGGAATTCGACCACGAAGTCGAAGACTAGCGCTTGGCTTCCCTTCCGATTCCAACCGAAGGCCTGGTGATCAGCTATAGCTATCTGTGGCGATCCGAGCACCTGGCGGGCCGCGAGGAAGGGCAAAAGGATCGACCTTGCGCGATCATCCTGGCCGTGGCGACGGACGAGACCGGACAACCATTGGTGACTGTTCTGCCGATCACGCATTCGCCACCCGTGCACGCGCAGGACGCAATCGAGATCCCGTCCGAGACCAAGCGGCGTCTTGGCCTTGACATCGATCGCTCCTGGATTGTCCTGACGGAGGCCAACCAATTCAGATGGCCGGGTCCCGATTTGCGTCGAACGGGAAAGGCCGGGCTCGATGAATTTTCCTATGGCTACCTGCCCTATCTCCTCTATGAGCGCGTGCGACGTGCATTCATAGACAGGCTGCGCTGGTCGCCCGACCGCGTGGTTCCGCGGACAGAGTAGCTGCAGCATGGCCAAATCCCGCACCCAGTTCATCTGCCAGCATTGCGGCGCAGTGCATCAGCGCTGGGCGGGCAAATGTGACGCCTGCGGCGAGTGGAACACGCTGGTCGAGGAAGGAACTGCGGGCGGCATCGGCTCAGGCCCGCAGTCGCTGAAGAGCGCGCGCAAGGGCCGCGCGGTGGCGCTGACCAGCCTCTCCGGCGAGATCGAGGATGCGCCGCGCATCGTTTCGGGCATCGGCGAACTCGACCGGGCCACCGGCGGCGGCTTCGTGCGCGGTTCGGCGCTGCTGGTCGGCGGGGATCCCGGCATTGGCAAGTCGACGCTGCTAACCCAGGCCGCGGCCGCGCTGGCCCGCCGCGGGCACCGCGTCGTCTACGTCTCAGGTGAGGAGGCGGTGGCGCAGATCAGGCTGCGCGCGCAGCGGCTGGGCGCGGCGGATTCCTCGGTCGAACTCGCCGCCGAGACCAATGTCGAGGACATTCTTGCCACGCTTGCCGACGGCAAGCGGCCCGACATGGTTATCCTCGATTCGATCCAGACGCTGTGGACGGACCTAGCCGAATCCGCACCCGGCACCGTCACGCAGGTGCGCGCCGCGGCCCAGGCGATGATCCGCTACGCCAAGTCGACGGGTGCGGCGATCGTACTCGTCGGCCACGTCACCAAGGATGGCCAGATCGCCGGCCCGCGGGTCGTCGAGCACATGGTCGACGCCGTGCTCTATTTCGAGGGCGAAGGCGGCCACCACTACCGCATTCTCAGGACGATCAAGAACCGCTTCGGCCCGACCGACGAGATCGGCGTGTTCGAAATGTCCGACAAGGGTTTGCGCGATGTCGCCAACCCGTCCGAGCTCTTTCTCGGCGAGCGCAGCGGCAAGGCGCCGGGTGCTGCCGTCTTTGCCGGCATGGAGGGAACCCGCCCCGTCCTGGTCGAAATCCAGGCGCTCGTCGCCCCCTCGCCGCTCGGCACGCCGCGACGGTCGATCGTCGGCTGGGACAGCGCGCGCCTGTCGATGGTGCTGGCCGTGCTCGAGGCTCATTGCGGCGTCCGTTTCGCCACCCATGATGTCTACCTCAACGTCGCCGGCGGCTACCGCATCACCGAGCCGGCCGCGGATCTCGCGGTCGCGGCCGCACTGGTTTCGTCCCTGACCGGACTTGCCCTTCCCGCTGATAGCGTCTATTTCGGCGAAATCAGCCTATCGGGAGCCATCAGGCCAGTGGCGCACGCGGCGCAGCGTCTCAAGGAAGCGGAAAAGCTCGGATTCCGGCAGGCGGTGATGCCCGCATCGTCGGGAGAGCTGCCGAGCGCGCTCGCGATCCAGTCGTTCCAGCCTGAGCATCTGGCCGATCTCGTCGCGCGGATCGCCGGATCGAAGCGCCGCCGCGACGACGACTGACGTGGCGATCTAGACAGCGGGAGACACAATGCCGATCACATTGCTGGACGGAATACTCGTCGGCTTCACGCTCGTCTCCGCCATGCTGGCGATGGTTCGCGGGCTGTCGCGCGAGGTGCTCTCCATCGCATCCTGGGCTGCTGCCGCCGCTGCCGCCTTTTTTTTCTATCCGATGGTCCTGCCCTATGTGACGCCATACGTGGATCACAAGCAGCTGGCGCTGGCTGTCTCGGCCGCTATCGTTTTCTTCATCGCACTGATCGTGGTGACTGTGATCACGATGAAGATCGCCGACTTCATCATCGACAGCCGGGTCGGCGCGCTCGACCGTACGCTCGGCTTCCTCTACGGCGCCGCTCGCGGCATCCTGGTGGTCGCGGTCGGCCTCCTGTTCTTCAACTGGCTGGTCGGCACCAACCAGCCGGCCTGGGTCGCGAACGCCAAGTCGCGCCCGCTTTTGGAGACGATCGGCCAGCGCCTGCAGGCGCTCTTGCCCGACGATCCTGAGAAATCGATCCTGAGCAAGCTGCCGATCGGGTCGAACGACGAGGCGCCGCCGACGGGCGGCGACACCCAGACCGAACCGGCGCCAGACGCAGAAGGCGACACGAACAACTGAATCCATCCCCGCGGCCTTCCGCGGGGTGTTTCTTTGAGGAGCACGACAATGGCTGACGTGCATGACACGCCGTTTTCCTCGGACGACGACCGCTTTCATGACGAATGCGGCGTCTTCGGCATCTTCGGCCGGCAGGACGCGGCGGCGATCGTCACGCTCGGCCTGCACGCGCTCCAGCACCGCGGCCAGGAAGCGGCAGGCATCGTCTCCTTCGACGGCAGCCAGTTCCATGTCGAACGCCATGTCGGCCTGATCGGGGACACCTTCACCAAGCAAGCGGTGATCGACAGCCTGAAGGGCAGCCGCGCCATCGGCCATACCCGCTATGCGACGACCGGCGGGGCCGGCATGCGCAACATCCAGCCCTTCTTCGCCGAACTCGCCGACGGCGGCTTCGCCGTCGCCCACAACGGCAACCTGACCAATGCCATGACCGTGCAGCGCACGCTGCAGAAGCAGGGCGCGATCTTCTCTTCCACCTCCGACACCGAGACGATCCTGCATCTCGTCGCAATGAGCAAGGAGCGCGACCTCAATGCGCGCTTCATCGACGCGGTGCGGCAGATCGAGGGCGCGTTCTCGCTGGTGGCGCTGTCGTCGAAGAAGATGATCGGCTGCCGCGATCCGCTCGGCATCCGGCCGCTGGTGCTGGGCGACCTCGACGGCGCCTGGATCCTCGCCTCCGAGACCTGCGCGCTCGACATCATCGGCGCGCGTTTCGTGCGCGATCTGAAGCCCGGCGAGATGGTCGTCGTCACGCCCAAGGGCATCGAGAGCATCTTCCCCTTCGAGTCGCAGAAACCTCGCTTCTGCGTCTTCGAATACGTCTATTTCTCCCGCCCGGACTCCACTGTGGAAGGCCGCAACGTCTACGACGTGCGCAAGAAGATCGGCATCGAGCTCGCACTGGAAAACCCGGTCGACGCCGACATCGTCGTTCCGGTGCCGGATTCCGGCACCCCGGCGGCGATCGGCTTCGCGCAGGCGGCAGGGCTGCCCTTCGAGCTCGGCATCATCCGCAACCACTATGTCGGCCGCACCTTCATCCAGCCCGGCGATTCGATCCGCCACATGGGCGTCAAGCTGAAACACAACGCCAATCGGTCGATGATCGAGGGCAAGCGGGTGGTGCTGGTCGACGATTCCATCGTGCGCGGCACCACTTCGCAAAAGATCGTGCAGATGGTGCGAGACGCGGGCGCCAAGGAAGTCCACATGCGCATCGCCTCGCCACCGACCCGCTCATCCTGCTTCTACGGCGTCGACACGCCGGAGACGGCGAAGCTGCTGGCGTCGCGCATGTCGGTCAAGGACATGGCGGACTTCATCCGCGTCGACTCGCTCGGCTTCCTGTCCATCGACGGGCTCTATCGCGCCGTGGGCGAAGCCGCCCGCGACAACGACCAGCCGCAGTTCTGCGACGCCTGCTTCACCACGCAGTACCCGACGCGCCTGACCGATCATGATGGCGCCGACAATGTCCGCCAGCTTTCGGTGCTGGCGACTCGGGCCTAAGACGGAAGGCAGCATGACCGAGAAAACCGACCTCACCGGGCGCATCGCGCTCGTCACCGGCGCGTCGCGCGGCATCGGCTACAACCTGGCAAAGCAACTGGCGGCTGCCGGCGCCCACGTGATCGCGGTTGCCCGCACCGTCGGCGGGCTGGAAGAGCTGGACGACGAGATCAAGGCGGCAGGGGGCTCGGCAACGCTGGTTCCGCTCGACCTGACCGACATGGCCGGCATCGACCGACTCGGCGGCTCGATCCACGAGCGCTGGGGCAAACTCGACATTCTCGCCGCAAATGCCGGCGTACTCGGCGTCATCGCCCCGATCGGTCATGTCGAGGCGAAGGTGTTCGACAAGGTCATGGCGGTGAACGTCACCGGCACTTGGCGGCTGATCCGCTCGGTCGACCCTCTTCTGCGGCTCTCCGACGCCGGCCGCGCCATCGTCATGTCGTCGGGCGCTGCCCATTCCGCCCGCGCCTTCTGGGCGCCCTACGCTGCCTCCAAGGCCGCCGTCGAGGCGCTGGCGCGCTCCTGGGCCGACGAGACGAAAAACATGTCGCTGAGAGTCAATATCGTCGATCCCGGCGCCACCCGCACCGCGATGCGCGCGCAGGCTATGCCGGGCGAAGACCCGGACACGCTGCCCCAGCCGGCCGACGTGGCCGCGAGCATCCTGCCCCTCGCGAGCCCGACGCTGACGGACACCGGGCGGATCTGGAACGTTCGCAAGGGCAGCTGGACGGACTACCGGATGCCGGAATAGCACTCGTTTGGGTGCCTGCAATCCGTCGCGTTCAGATCTATAGTGTGATCGAACCGCTGCTAGGAGGCAGACAATGAGCGCTACAGCCGTCTACATCTGGTATCTCGTCGTTGCCGGTCCTGGCGGCGGCATGGCCGTGATGCCGAGCGCCTTCGACACACGCGACGAATGCGTCGCCGCGATCGAGGAATACAAGAAGACGCCGACCGATCCGGGCTGGTCGCTGCAATGTATCCCGAGCGCCTCTTCCTTCATGGAAGGCGAAACGTATGACGATTACCCGACGCCTGCCGGCCCGGGCGTCGAGCCGCCCGGAAACAAGCCGGCGCAGTAGGTTTCAGACCGCCGCGACGACGATGATCTCGACGCGGTAATCGGGCGTCGCCAGCGGCGCACCACCGGTGGCACGGGCCGGCGGGTTGGCCTTGTCGACCCAGCCGTCCCACACCGCGTTCATCTCGGCGAAGTCGCGCATGTCGTCGAGCCAGATCTGGGCTGTCAGGATCTTCGACTTGTCGGAGCCGGCAAGCGCCAGCAGTCGGTCGATTTCGGCCAGAATCGCGGTCGTCTGATCAGTGACGCTCTTGCCCGGAGCACCGACCTGGCCGGCGAGATAGACCTTGTCGCCATGGACAACGGCCTGGCTCATGCGTGTTCCGGGTTCGATGCGGCGGATGGTCATGTCAGTCTCCCTTGAATGTTCGCGCGCTTATCCGACAAGCCGCTTGCGCCCGCAAGCGTCAGTTCACCGGCCAGACCATCAGAAGCATCGGCACCGCGACCAGCACGACGAGGATCGAGAGCGGCAGTCCGAGGCGCGGATAGTCGGAGAAGCGGTAGCCGCCGGGGCCCATGACCAACGTGTTGCACTGATGGCCGATGGGGGTCAGAAAATCGCAGCCGGCGCCGATCGCCACCGCCATCAGAAAGGCGTCCGGGCGGTAACCGAGACCCGCCGCGAAGCCGGCGGCGATCGGCGCCATGACGAGCACGGTGGCCGCATTGTTGAGGAAGGGTGTCACCGCCATCGCCGCGACCAGGATCAGCCCGAGCGCACCCCACGCGGGGAGCGTCCGCGCGATACCGGCCAGTTCGGCCGCCGCCATGTCCGTCAGTCCGGTGGCGCGTAGTGTATCCGAGACGGGGATGAGGGCCGCGAGCATGACCAGGATCGGACCGTCGATCGCGCCATAGACCTCCCGCAGCGGCACCGCCTTGAACATCACCATCGCCACGGCGGCGGCGAAGAAGGCTACCGGCACGGGAACCAGCGACAAGGCGGTCGCCCCCATCGCGGCCAGCAGGATGACGACCGGAACAAGGCCGCGCCGCACACTGCCGAGCTTGATCGGCCGCTCGGCGAGCGGCAGGCAACCAAGCTCGCGCAGGATTTCCGGCAGGCGATCCCGATCGCCCTGCAGAACGATCACGTCGCCCATGCGCAGCACCGCTTCGCTCAGCCGTTCGGTGATCCGCTCGCCCTTGCGGCTGACGGCGAGCAGGTTGACGTTGAAACGATCGTGCAGCTCGAGCCGTTGCGCCGACAGGCCGACCAGGAACGAGGTTTCGCCAATCACTGCCTCGACCGCGCCGATCTCCGACATGCTCCGCGTCCGCTTCTCCCGACGGTCGTTGCTGAGCTTGAGCTTGCCGCGCGTCGTCAGCTTGTCGAGGGCTTCGGGATCGCCCTCAAGCAGGAGGATATCGCCACTCTTCAGGACAGCGTCCGGCAGCGGCGTGACACGTTGGCCGCGGCTGCGGATGATGGAGGTGACCATCGCATTGCCGTCGGAAAGCTTGAGGAGGTCGGCGACCGTCTTGCCCAGGATGGACGAGTCGGACGCGACGCGCGCCTCGGACACATAGTTCTTGATGTCGATCGCCTCGTGAAGGGAAGCGGTTTCGCGGGTGCGCGACGGCAAGAGCCAGTAGAACAGCGCGAGAAACACCAGGCCGAGCAGCGCGAGGGCGGCGCCAACGGGAGCGAAATCGAACATACCGAAGGCCTCGCCGCCGATCTCCATGCGCATACGCGAGACGATGATGTTGGGAGAGGTTCCGATCAGGGTCATCAGGCCGCCAAGCAGCGAACCGAACGCCATTGGCATCAGGAAAACAGACGGAGATATGTTGGAGCGCCGCGCGAATTGGAAGGCGATCGGCATCATGATGGCGAGCGCGCCGATATTCTTGACGAAGGCCGAGAGGACGGTCACCACCGCCACCAGCAGCACGAGCTGCGCGCGCACCCGCGTCACCGCCGGGGCGAAGCGCTGTATGCCGACTTCCATGATGCCCGACCGGGCGACGGCGGCACTTACCAGCAGGGCGGAGCCGACGATGATGACGATGTCGTCGCTGAAGCCGGAAAACGCCTTCTCGTAAGGCACAATGCCGGTAAGCACCGCGGCGAGCAGTGCGCAGGCGGCGATGATGTCGTAACGAAACCGTCCCCAGACGAACGCCGCCATCATCAGTGCGACGACGCTCAGAGCCAGCATCTGGTCGGTGGTCATACTCACATCCCTCGCCCATCGAAACGCTCTCGCCGCAAGTTCGTTTCGTGGGTCCGTCCGTCTGTCGCTGGCCCCGCGCGTCGGCTCGCTTCGGGCGTATCGCATTCTCGCCACGTCGGCTACCTGCTTCGAAGCAGGTTGCACCTTGCCGGCGCGATCCGACCGTCCGGCGCCGAGTCTCCGGCACGGGCGCGAACGTCGAAAAGCGCCTCGAGCGCCTGCGCAAACGGCGGATTGACGCTCGCGCCCAGCGCGCTAGGCTCCCCCGCTGCGGCATCCGCCCGCCGCGGCCAGATTGATGCTCGGAGGACGGCATGATCCTGACCGGAATGATCGTCGCCACGGTGGTCGCACTCTATGTGGTCGCCGCCCTCGCCCAGGTGTACAGGCTCGGCGTGACCTTCCAGCAGGCCGCGCTCTATTTGCCGCTCAAGGTCGCTTTCCGCATTGCCGACGGCGGCATCCGGATCGCCAGGCAGGCGGATGCACCGGTGATATATGCGATCAGTCATCAGTCGCGGCTCGATCCGGCGCTGATGCTGGCACTGCTGCCCGACGACACGCTCCATATCCTGGACGAGGAATCCGCCGAATCCTCCTGGCTCGAACCGTTCCGGACGCTTGCCCGCTCAATTCCGTTCAACGCCTCGCACGTCTTCGTCAGCAGGCGGCTGGTGCGCCATTTGAAGGGAAAGGGCCGTCTTGCCGTCTATTTCCCGCAGACGGTGGAGCCCGACCTCAAATCGTTCCGGCTGTTCCGGGCCGTCGCACGCATCGCCGTCACCGCAGGGGCCGACATCGTCGCGATTCATGTCGGCGGCAGCCGTCATCTGCCGATCTCGCTTTCCCCCGAAACCGAAGCGCCTCGCCGCTGGCTGCCGAGGCTTTCCGTCGCCGCTCTCGACCCGATCTCGCTCGACACATCCGTCATCCGTCCCGGCCGCGCGCCGACGACCTCGTCCAACGCGCTGTTCGACCGCATGGCCGAAGTTCGGGTGGCCGCCACGCCCCAGCGCAGCCTGTTCTCGGCGATCGCCGGCGCCGCGCGGCTCTTCGGTCCCGAGCGCACGATCGTCGAGGACGGGGTCAGCGGCGCCCTCAGCTACCGCGATATGATGATCGCTGCTCGGGTTCTCGGCGCGCGCTTTGCCGCAATTACCAGCGGCGGCGAGGCGGTCGGGCTGATGCTGCCGAACTCCGTCGGCCTGGCTACGTCCTTCATCGGACTGCAGTCCGCCGGCTGCATCGCCACCGTACTCAATTTCACCTCAGGTCCAGCCAACGTCTCCACCGCGATTCGGTCCAGCGCAATACGGACCGTCGTCTCCTCCCGCGTGTTCGTCGACAAGGCGCAACTCGCCGACATCGTCGCCGCGATCGAGGCAGCAGGCGCGCGCTTCCTCTGGCTGGAAGACGTCCGCAAGGGGGTCACGGCCTTCGAGAAAGCTTCGGCCGCGTTGCTGTGGCGCTGGCCGCTGACCCGCGCCAAGGCATCCTCGCCCGCGGTCATCCTCTTCACCTCCGGTTCCGACAGCCGTCCGAAAGGCGTGGTGCTCAGCCACGAGAACCTGATCGCAAATGCGGCGCAGACCGAGTCGCGCATCGGCTTCTCGCCCGCCGACACGCTGTTCAATGTGTTGCCGGCCTTCCATTCGTTCGGCCTCACGGGCGGAACGATCCTGCCTCTCCTCTACGGGGTGCGGCTCTATCTCTATCCCTCGCCGCTACACTTCAAGCAGATCCCGCAGACGGTCGCGAAGGTGCGGCCGACCATCATGTTCGGGACCGACACCTTCCTCGCGACCTATGCTCGCTCGGCCGACGACGGCGATTTCGCGAGTCTGCGCCTGGTTGTGGCCGGCGCCGAACCGGTGCAGACCGAGACGCGGCGTATCTGGCGCGAGCGCTTCGGCGCCGAGATCGTCGAAGGATACGGGCTGACCGAAGCCGCGCCCGTCGTCGCGGTCAACACGCGCACCCATTCGCGGCCCGGCACCGTCGGGCGCCTGCTGCCCGGCATCCGCAGCCGGATCGAGGCGGTCGAAGGGATCGCGGACGGCGGACGGCTGTGGATCGCCGGTCCAAACGTCATGCGCGGCTACATCTCGACGCGCGGGACAGAAGATGTCACCCCTCCCCCGGACGGCTGGCACGATACCGGCGACATCGTCGCCTTCGACCGGGAAGGCTATCTTTCAATCCTGGGCCGCGCCCGCCACTTTGCCAAGATCTCGGGGGAAATGATCTCGCTTGGCGCTGTGGAGGCGCTGGCGCAGGCTTTGTGGCCCGGACAGCGGCACGCCGCGGTCGCCGTCCCCGACCGCCGGCGAGGCGAGAAGATCGTGATGCTGACGACGGCGCACGACGCCGACATCGCCGAACTGCGTGCTTTCGGCAAGGCGTCGGGGGCGTCGCATCTGATGGTTCCCGAGGCGGTCGTGAAGGTCGATGCCATTCCGCTGCTCGGCAGCGGCAAAGTCGACTACGCCACCGCCCGCCGACGCGCGATCGAGAGCCTCGGGATCGACAAGGCCGCCTAAGCCTTCGGCGGCTCGGCCGTTTCCGGCTCCGCGGACTTTGCCATATCCGCGTCGCGTTTCTCGCGCTGCAGGCGACGCGCGTAAAGCTTCACGCTGAACGGCAGGAAGGCCAGATAGGCGATCGCGGTCGCGGTCATCGTCTGCCAGGTGAAGCTGAACAACATCAGCACGTAGAAGACCGCCACCAGGATCAGCGGGAATACGACGTCGCCGCGCACCTTGGAGCTTGAACTCTTGCCGGAAAAGACAGGAAGCGTCGATACGAGCAGAACTGCAACGATCACCGTGTAAGCGCAGGCCGCATAGACGACGAAAAGGTTCGCCTCCAGGCCGAGAAATCCGAGATAGACCGGCAACATCACCAGAACCGCGCCGGCAGGCGCCGGAACACCAGTGAAATAGTCCGCCATCCAGGCAGGCTTGTCGGTATGGGCTATCTGCACGTTGAAACGCGCCAGCCTCAGGCCGCAGGCGATGGCGAAGAGAAGTGCTGCGGTCCAGCCGAGCGAGCCGGCCCGATCAAGCATGTAGGCATAGAGGACCAGCGCGGGCGCCGCGCCGAAATTGACGATGTCGGCCAGCGAATCCATCTGCTCGCCGAATTTGGACGTGGCCTTCAGCATCCGTGCGAGGCGCCCGTCGATTCCGTCGAGGAACGCCGCAAGCAGCACCATCACGACCGCAATCTCGAAACGGCCTTCGAACGCCAGCCTTATCCCGGACAGGCCGGCGCAGATCGCAAGCACAGTGATCAGGTTGGGCAGCATAAGGCGCAAGGGAATGTCGCGGATCTTGGCGCCATGTCGGGCCGATCCGCCATGCGGCTCGAACGGAGGAAAGGGGGTCTCCATATTCAGGACACCCGCACCAGCGGGAAGCCAGGCTCGCCGCTGAAATCCGCGATGACGCTCTCGCCCGCCACCGAGGTCTGGCCTACCGCGACGCGTGGACGGGCGCCGGCCGGCAGGTAAACGTCGACGCGCGACCCGAAGCGGATCAGTCCGATACGCTCGCCGATCGTGATCGGCGAACCTTCGTCGACCCAGCAAACGATCCGGCGCGCAACGAGGCCCGCGATCTGCACCACGCCGACGGTGCCATGCGGCGCGTCGATGACCAATCCGTTGCGCTCGTTCTCTTCGCTTGCCTTGTCGAGTTCGGCGTTGAGGAACTTGCCCGGCCTGTGCTCGATGCGGGTGATCCGACCGCGCACCGGCGAGCGGTTCACGTGGCAGGAGAAAACGTTCATGAATACCGAGATGCGCAGCATCTCGCCCGTGCCGAGCCCAAGTTCGCGCGGCGGCACCGCCGGCCCGACCGCCGAGACGATGCCGTCGGCGGGGCTGATCACCAGCGAATCGTCGACAGGGGTCACGCGCTGCGGGTCGCGGAAGAAATAGGCGCACCAGCCGGTGAGGATCAGCCCGATCCAGAACAGCGGCTGCCAGATCAGGCCCAGAACCAGCGCGGCGATGCCGAAGGCGGCGATGAATGGGTAGCCCTCGCGATGCACGGGCACCATGGCGCTCTTGATACTGTCGACGAGGCTCATCGCGGCTGCCGGCTCCAGACTGGACAGGCGACTGATTAGACCAATCGCTTGCCAGCCGCAACGCAGCGGTGGGCGATCGGTTGCCGTTCGCCCCGCTCAAGCGCACATCTTGGAATCCGCCTCTTCGGTCAGCTCTGCACTTCCGCCGTGCGCCGCCGCACGACAATACCTTCCTCGTCGGTCTCGCGTGCCCGCCGAAGCCGCTCCTCGGCCTCCGTCGCCTCGCGCTGGCGGTCCCACATCGACGCGTAGAGCCCGCGCAGGGCCAAAAGGTCGCGATGCGTGCCGCGCTCGGCAATCCTTCCGTCGCGCAGGACGATGATCTCGTCGGCAGAAATCACGGTCGAGAGCCGATGGGCGATGACGAGCGTGGTACGGCCGCGGCTCACCAGGTCGAGCGCCGCCTGGATTTCCTGCTCGGTCTGGGTATCGAGCGCGGACGTCGCCTCGTCCAACATCAGGATCGGCGGCGCCTTGAGGATTGTGCGGGCAATCGCGACGCGCTGCTTCTCTCCGCCGGAGAGCTTCAGGCCGCGCTCGCCGACCATCGTCTTGTAACCGTCGGGCAGCATCTCGATGAACTTCGCGATTTGCGCGAGGTCTGCGGCCTGCCGGACATCGTCCTCCGACGCACTCATGCGGCCGTAGCGGATGTTGTAGAGGATCGTGTCGTTGAAGAGCACGGTATCCTGCGGAACCATGCCGATCTGGGCGCGCAGGCTTTCCTGGGTAACGTCGCGGATATCCTCGCCGTCGATGGTGATGGAGCCTTTCTGTATGTCGTAGAAGCGGAAGAGTAGGCGCGAGATGGTCGACTTGCCCGCCCCCGACGGACCGACGATCGCGACCGTCTTTCCCGCCGGCACCTCGAACGAGACGCCCTTGAGGATCGGCCTGTTGGCGTCATAGGCGAAATGGACGTCGTCGAAGCGGATGGCACCCGCGCTCACCGCCAGCGCCCGGGCGCCGGGGCGATCGGTCACCTCCGCCGGGACGTCCAGCAGGTCGAACATCTGTTCGATGTCGGTCAGGCCCTGGCGTATCTCGCGGTAGATGAAGCCGATGAAATTGAGCGGCACGGCGAGTTGCATCAGCATGGCGTTGATGAAGACGAAGTCGCCGATCGTCTGCGTGCCGGCCTGCACTTCGAGGGCCGAGAGCACCATGCATGCGGTCATGCCGATGCCGAAGATCAGGCCCTGACCGAAATTGAGCCAGCCGAGCGAAGTCCAGGTCTTGGTCGCCGCGTTCTCGTAGCGCGCCATCGAGCGGTCGAAGCGTTGCGCTTCCATCTGCTCGTTGTTGAAATACTTGACCGTCTCGAAATTAAGCAGCGAGTCGATCGCCTTGGTGTTGGCGTCGGTGTCGCTGTCGTTCATCTCGCGGCGAATGGCGATACGCCAGTCGGACGCCCAGACAGTGAACCAGGTGTAGGCGACGACGGTGGCGGCGACGATCGCGACATAGACGATGCCATAGGCCACGGCGAAAATGACAGCGGTCAGGGCGAATTCCAGCACCGTCGGCAAGGTGTTGAGGATCGTGAAGCGAACGATCGTCTCGATGCCCTTGGTGCCGCGCTCGATGATGCGCGACAGCCCGCCGGTGCGCCGCTCCAGGTGGAAGCGCAGCGACAGGCGGTGCATATGTACGAAGGTCTTGTAGGCGAGCTGGCGCACGGCATGCTGGCCGACGCGGGCAAACAGCGCGTCGCGCAGCTGGTTGAAGCCCCACTGGACGATCCGTACGACATTGTAGGCGATCACCAGCATCACCGGCGCGAGCAGGAAAGCCGGCAGGTCGGGCTGGGCGGCGCCGTCCCCGGCCAGTGCATCCGTCGACCACTTGAAGAAATATGGGACGAGGATCAGCACGATCTTCGCCACGACCAGGAAGAAGGTCGCCCACAGGACGCGCAGCTTGAGATCCATGCGGCCGGCCGGCCACATATAGGGCCAGAGATTGAGCAAGGTGTTCCAGAGCGAGCCGGAATCGGCGGAGACGGTCTTGGCAGCCACGGGCGTTTCCTGGTCTTTTGTTGTCGTCAGCCGCAGCAGCCGGCCGCGGTGCATTCGTCAAGATAGAGAGTCATCGCGCGGGAGAGCCGAGCAACCTCCTCCGCGTTCACCGTGTAGCGCGAGCGCTGGCGCTCGGGCGAATATCGGACGAGGCCGGCATCGACGAGCACCTTGAGGTGCTGGGAAACGGTGGACTGGGCGAGATCGAGTTGATCGACCACTTCCTTGCAGCAGCAGGCTCCCCTCCCCGACAGATGCCGCAGGATGCGCAGACGGGCCGGATGCGACAAGGCGGCAAGCCTGGCCGCCATCGCATCAAGCGCTGCAGTCTCGGCACGCGCACCAGCGGGCAGAAGTTCGATCGCATTCATCGTTCATCGGCGATATACGATGAACCTCGACAACGCAACCCACCGAACGGGCAGACGGTAGGAAAATTCAGCGGACGGCGCTCGACTTCCCGACTTCTTCAGGCGCGGCTTTCTGGTCGGCGATCGCTTCCATGTCGGCGGTCTCGCCTTCGCTGGTCTTCACCGGGACCGAGAAAACCTGGCCGGGCCAGATGCGGTCCGGATCGGCGATCTGGCTCTGGTTGGCGAGGTAGATCGTCGAATACCGTACACCGCGGCCATAGACTCGGCGCGAGATGCGCCATAGCGTGTCGCCGCGTCGGATGATGACCGCGCCGTCGACCGGCTGCAGCGGGGCCGCCGTCACCGACGGCGGCTCGGCGGATGCCAGTTGCTCCGGCTGCGCGGAAGGCGCGGAAGCGGGCTGGGCGGCCGTTGCCTCGGATGGCTGCGCCACTGCTGTCCCAGACGGGGCCGAAGGCGTCTCGGCAGACGGCGTCTGCGCCGGTGTGGGTGCAGTGGCCTGCGCGGCGGAGGGCGCAGGGGCCTGCGCCGTGGGCTCCGTAGATACGCCTGAAGCCGCCGGCGTGGGCTGCTGGGCCGGCGCGGCTGGCTTCGCCTCCGGCGCGACCGCAGCGACCGCCTCCCCTGCCTCGCGGCGAAACGGAACCTGAGCGCGCATCAGCACCTTGTTGCCGTCGTCGTCGAGAAGATCGGCGCGGACGATATAGTCGCCGACCGGAAGATCGATCAGCGCCTCGACCAGGAACTCGCCGGTTTCGGACGACCGCGCCTCGCCGAGCATCTTCTCATTGGCATAGGCGCGCACCGGCTTTTTCGGCGTGGCGACGCCTGCGACGAAGACCTTGTTGCCCTCGATCTCGATCGCCCTCACTTCGACCCGCAGGTCGGGAACCGTGGCGGGGGCGGCATCGGGCTGCGTCGGCTCGGGCTGGGCAAGCGCGACCTCCGCCGGCTTCCCTTCGGGCTGCGCGGGAGCGGCTGCGGTGTCCGTCGCGGGCGCAGCCGCCGTCGGTGCGGCCGGCGGGGAAGACTGGGGCGCGGCCGCCGTCTCGGCCGGCTTGACTTCGGGCGGAGCGGGTTGGACCGCGGGCTGCTGGGCTTCGGGCTGCGCCGCGGTGTTCGTTGCCGGCGGGGCCGGCACGTCGGCCGGCTTCGCAACCATCGGCTCGGGGACGGTGATGAGCTTGCTCGGCTGACCGGGCTGCTCGACCAGCGCCAACACCTGCCCGTCCGGCCGTTCGGGAATCGACACGACCGCCGTTTCGGTCGACATCGCGATCGCGTTGTCCTCGTCGGTCGCGCGCAGAACGATCTGGTAGCTGCCGGGCGCTAGCGGGTCGGCGACAACGACGGCAAAATCGCCCTCGGGGCCCGCGACCGTCTGGCCGATCAACTTGGAACCGGCGAGGACTTCGACGGTCGAACCACCGGGCGCCTTGCCAGCGATCACGATCGAACCGTCGGGTTCGACGCGCAGAATGTCGAATGTCGGCGGGACGATCTGCACCTTTGCGGCTTCGGGCTTAGCCGGCTCGGCAGCCGCGGGCGCCTCGGCGGGCTTCGCGTCGACCGGGACGGCTGGCTTTTCCGGCTTCGCTTGCGTCGGCGTCGTCGTGGAGGTCGGCCCGGCGGACGCCGGTTCGGGCTTGGTGTCCGACGCGCCTGGCGGGATCGCTGCGACTTCGGCCGGAGGCGCTGCGATGAAGCGGTCGAACGCTCCGCCCAGATAAGCGGCGCCACCGACGACGACGACGGTTGCGAGCACGCCCAGCAATGCCTTCAGAGGTGTCGACAGCATCTTCCGGTTTTCCTTAGCCAATTGTGCCGGGTCTAGACTGTTTTCGCATTTGCGACAAGGAAAACGCGGCGTTTCCCGGTCGTCCGGCCACGGCCAGCGACATCGCCATGTCTTGACCTTGGCGATCTGGCGTGGCCGCTATCGTTTCCATGAGCACGATTCGATCCATCTGCGTCTATTGCGGTTCCTCGCCCGGCCGCGGCGAGGTCTATCTCGAGGCCGGCCGCGCACTCGGTCGCTCCATCGCGGCATCGGGCCTGCGCCTGGTCTATGGCGGCGGCACCAAGGGCATCATGGGCGCCGTCTCCGCCGGCACTCGCGAGGCCGGCGGCAAAGTCATGGGCATCATTCCGCGCTTCCTGATGAACAAGGAGGCCACCGAATCGGCTCTCGCGCGGCTCGACGAGCTCGTCGTCACCGAGGACATGCACGAACGCAAACACAGGATGTTCGAGGAATCCGACGCATTCGTGGCGCTGCCGGGTGGCATCGGCACGGTCGAGGAGATCGTCGAAATCATGACATGGGCGCAGCTCGGGCGGCACCGCAAGCCGATCGTCTTCGGCAATATCGGCGGCTTCTGGAACCCTATGTTGACACTGATCGACCATATGCGCGTCGAGGGCTTCGTCCATACCTCACATCTGGTTCAGCCGCTTGTGGTCGATACGGCCGAAGGCATCGTGCCGGCGATCCTCGAAGCAGCCGAACCCGGCCGCGCGGAGGGCGAAAAAGCCGTCATCGAACGGTTGTGATCTATGAGCGAACAGGGCGGCTGCGCGCCAGGAACGACCAGGTGTAGATCGCCAAACCGATCCAGATCAGCACGAAGGCGAAGAGCTTCGTCGCGCTGAACGGCTCGCCGAAAACGAAGACGGCAATCAGGAAGACGATGGTCGGCGCGATATACTGCATGATGCCGATGGTGGAGAGCGTCAGCAGCTTGGCGCCGGTGGCGTAGACGATGAGCGGCACGGCCGTAATGAAGCCGCATCCGACGAAGAGCGCCGCCTCGTAGCCGCCGCGATCGAAGAAATGCCCCAGCCCCGTCGCCTGGAACCAGATCACGAAGGCGAGCGCCGGCACGAGGAGGATCAATACTTCGAGGAAGAAGCCCTGCGCCGGACCGACCGGCAGCGTGCGCTTGAAGAAGGCGTACATGCCCCACGTCGTTGCGAGCCCCAGCGACACCCATGGCAGGCCGCCGGCCTCCCAGGTCAGCAGGGCGACGGCGGCGATGGCGAAACCGATGGCCAGCATTTGCGCCCTGTTCATCCGCTCGCCCAGCATGACCGCGCCGATCAGCACCGTGAACAGAGGATTGATATAATATCCCAGCGCTGTCTCCAGCGCGCGGTCGACCGAGATCGCCCAGACGTAGAGCCCCCAATTGACCGAAACGAAGGCGGCGGCAACCGCCGCCTGCAGCATTGTGCGCGGCGAAGCCAGGGCGCGCCGGATGTCGGCGGTGCGGCCGAGCCAGACGAGCAGAACGAGCGCGATCGGCACCGACCAGATGACGCGATGCGCCAGCACTTCAACGGTCGGCAGATGCGCGACCAGTTTCATGTAGAGCGGCAGGATGCCCCAGAAGAGATAGGCGCCGAGCGCGTAGAAGAAGCCCTTCAGAGTGTCGCCCGAGGACGCGGGATGGGCGGGCCGCGCGCCGGCATTGGTGGCCGTCGTCATGGCGCGCTTATGCACAATTGCGCGCCACCGTGCCATTTCAAACCGCTGATGGCTCAGGTGAAAGTCGCTGATGGATCAAGCCTCGCCTCCGCTCTTTGCCGAGGCGAGGCAGCGGCGCGCGCGCCGGATTGACCTCCCGAAGGGCAATGCTAACGTCAAGCGGCGGCGCGCGGTGACGGTGGATAATCGGCTGGCGCGCCTTCCGTTGATTTGTCGCGTGTCGACACCTCCGGCGCACAGGCCCGGGCGACATGCCTACGCTGGGGGATCATCATGAAACGCATCGCCACCGCCTTTGCCGCACTTCTCTTTGCCACCTTCGCGGCCTGGGCAGACCCGTCGGGGAACTATGAGTTCAAAGGCGTCGACCTCGACGGCGAGACCTATCAGGGCACGCTGCAGATCGTGAAATCCGGCGACGTCTACGAGCTCATCTACACATACGAGGACGGCTCGGTGCAGGAGGGCTCGGCGGTCGGCGACGACAGCTTCCTGTCCTACGGTTACGCCGACGAGGACGAACTGGGGGTCGGCCTCATGGTCGCCAAGGACGGCGGCAAGTGGGAAGGCATCTGGACCCATCTCGGCGCCAGCAAGATGTCGACCGAGGAGTGGACGAAGAAATAGGCAGCACCGGTCGCAGCAAGGGCCGCGCCCGCGGCGACTTCCCACCTGGTTCGAGCATCGCAAGCCGCCCGGCTGGCATCGATCGATTACGTTCGACAGCGAGATAAATTGGCCGGATCTTCGACGAGCCCGGCAATGGAACCCGGCACTACGACCGGGGTTTCGTTTTCCAGACGTGCTCGATCGTCGCGCATATCTCCGCGTTCTTCAGTGATCGGTAGTGATTTTCGCGCATCGTCGGGACGGAAGGAGAGGCGCCGCCGACTCGATCGTGGCCGGCGACGCTGCGGGAAGAGAGATGCAGCAGCCGAGAGCCCAGGGCAGGCCACCGGAGAAGGATCCGATCGAGGAGTTCATCCGCGATCCCCAGATCACGGCGGAAGCCGGGCGGCTCCTGTCCGGACGGACGCGGGACATCCGGCTCAGCGGCGCCATCGCCCGAGCCTTCTGGCGACGCACATGGAGACATACGGCGAGCGTCATCCGGTCGTGGATGATCTGGGTCGTCCTGATCGACCTGTTCATGCTGTCCATGAGCCTCTACCTGCTGCCGCACGAGGCGGCTCTGGCCCTCATCGCTCCGGCCGGGGCGATCGTTCCGGCCGCGCTCGGCGTCGCCTACGTTTGGCTGAAGCCGCGGTCCCAGCAGGTGCTCGGCTTAACGCTGATCGCCGGGATGGCGATCATACTGCTGTCGGTCTGCTGGATGGGCATCTCTACCGACGGGGTGCTGCTCGACCGCTACCTGCACATCATGCTCTTCGTCGCGATCACCGCCATCGTGATCTTCAGCGTGCCGTTCATCCAGACCGTGGCGATCGCGGTGCTGGCAATGACGCTTTATCTCGGATTCCAGCTCGGTGTCGCCGATACCGATACCGGCGTCGCCCTGGCCGGGTTCCTGTTCTTCGGCAGCGGCATCGGCGCCACGGTCCTTGCGCGTCGGACGATGAACATCCTGGCACATAAGTCTTTCCTGCTCGAACTGCGCGACAGGCAGCACCTGGCCGAGCTGGCTCAGACGAACCGTCTTCTCGAGCGGCTGTCGAAGATCGACGGGCTGACGGGGACGGCAAACCGTCACCTGATGCGGGAGAGAATCGACGAGCTGTGGGAGCGCAAGGGCAAGGTCGCCCTGCTGATGTGCGACATCGACGATTTCAAGGCCCTCAACGATCATCTGGGGCACCATGAGGGCGACCGCTGCCTGGTGGAAGTCGCGCGCATCATCACGGCCTGTACGCGGTCCGACCTTGACTGCGTGGCGAGGTACGGCGGAGAGGAATTCCTGATCCTGTTGCCGGATACGAGCGAATCCGATGCGCTCGCGGTTGCCGAGCGTATCCGCCGACAGGTCGCGGCCGCCGCGTTGCCCAATCCGCGCTCGCGGGTGCGGCCGACGGTGACGATCAGCATCGGCGTCGCCTTTGCCGACACCAACCTCGAATCGTTGTCCTCCGAGACGATCCAGAAGCGGGCCGACACCGCGCTCTATTTCGCCAAGCGGGCCGGCCGGGACCGGGTGCGGTCATGGAACGAAGGCATGGACGGGCCGATCAAGCTCGCGGACGTTGCAAGGGCGCGTCGCAGGGACCCCGTCAGAAAGATCTCGTGAGCAGCCACGACTCTCCGACGGAGTGGACGAACAATTAGGCGGGTTTCCCCTAGTTGGAAATCGGTCCAACGGCCAGTCGGTCGCTTTCGCCGCAAAAAAAGCATTCACAATTGATTCTGCGTCGAATAGATGTCGACACAAAGATGTAACGCTCCGGTCTTCTTAGATCTGAGGTGGGCGACCTCAAACCGCGTCGCGATTGCCATGAAACCGGGAGGAAATCCTACCTCGTCCTCGGTGGAATTACCTCTTCACGTATGTCTCGCAACGGCGGCGGTGGCGGAGGCGGCGGCTTGTTGTCCTGCTGCTGCCGTGGAGTGTTCTCGCTAGACATCGAACAAAGCCCTAATCTGGGTAATGAATATTACATATAGCACCACTGCCGCTAGAAAGGGAATCATTCCTATGACAATGCACACCTTTGCTTTGTAGAAAAGCTCCGACTTTTGGTCGTTGCGTTGACCATTTAACGTCGCGATATCTCGATAGCGAGTTATGAGAAAATCCTCGTAAGCGGCGGCTCCATTCTCTCGATCATGCTCAATTAGATCAGCCTTATGTTTCTCCAACACAACCGGGTGATCTAGATACGCAGTTCTAGCGTTAACGTATGAATAAACGATGATTGATGAAGCTATAGCCATTATTACTATTGCAACTGCTGCAAAAATTACTGCCAGTTTTCCCTCTATTAACTCTGGGCGGACAATTTTTTCTATAATATATATACCGGATATAGATACTCCAACTATTATGCTCACCGGGAAATGAATCGACGATTCTATTCGATCTTTACGATCAATTTCAAACTCGTACTGCTCTTTATAAGTGCTTAGCGGCTGCATTGCTCCTCACTCCGCCGCGACCAGCCCCGCCATCTCGCGGTTCTTCATCAGCTTGTAGACGATCGAGTCCATCAGCGCCTGGAAAGAGGCGTCGATGATGTTGTCGGAGACGCCCACCGTCCACCAGCGCGCACCGGTGGAATCGTGGCTTTCGATCAGAACGCGGGTGACCGCCTCGGTGCCGCCGTTCAGGATACGCACCTTGAAGTCGACCAGCGCCATGTCGGAAATCTCGTCCTGGAAGCGGCCGAGATCCTTGCGCAGCGCGATGTCGAGCGCGTTGACCGGGCCGCTTCCCTCCGCCACCGACATGCGCTCCTCGCCGTCGATGTGAATCTTCACAATGGCTTCCGAGACGGTCTTGATGTTGCCCTTGGCGTCGTAGCGGCGCTCGACCATGCAGCGGAAGCTTTCGACCTTGAAGAAGTCGGGCACGGTGCCCAACGTCCGCCTGGCGAGCAGTTCGAACGAGGCGTCGGCGCCCTCGTAGGCATAGCCCTGCGCCTCGCGTTCCTTGACGATCGAGATCAGCGTGTCGAGGCGGCGATCGGACTTGCCGACCTCTATGCCGCGGCGCTTCAGTTCGGCGAGGAAGTTGGACTTACCGCCCTGGTCCGACACCATGACGCGGCGGCGATTTCCCACACTTTCCGGCGGCACGTGCTCGTAGGTCGCCGGCTCCTTGGCCAGCGCCGAGGCGTGGATGCCGGCCTTGGTGGCGAAGGCCGAGGCGCCGACATAGGGCGCCTGCGGCTCCGGCGCGCGGTTGAGCAGCTCGTCGAAATTGCGCGACAGGCGCGAGATGCCGGCGAGCGCCTCCTTCGAAATGCCGGTGTCGAAGCGCTTCGCATAGGCGGGCTTCAGCATCAGCGTCGGAATCAGCGTCACCAGGTTGGCATTGCCGCAGCGCTCGCCGATGCCGTTCAACGTGCCCTGGATCTGGCGCGCGCCGGCTTCGACCGCGGCCAGCGAATTCGCCACCGCCTGGCCGGTGTCGTCATGGGCGTGAATGCCCAGATTCGCGCCCGGGATGCCCGCGGCGACGACCTGCGCCACGATCTCGCGCACCTCCGACGGCTGCGTGCCGCCATTGGTGTCGCAGAGCACGACCCAGCGGGCGCCTGAGTCGTAGGCGGTTTTCGCGCAGGAAAGCGCATAGTCGGGATTGGCCTTGAACCCGTCGAAGAAATGCTCGCAGTCGACCAGCGCCTCGCGACCGGCGGCCACCGCCGCCTGGACGGACTCGCGGATGGAGTCGAGGTTCTCCTCGTTGGAGCAGCCGAGCGCGACGCGGACATGATAGTCCCAGCTCTTGGCGACGAAGCAAATCGCGTCGGTTTTCGCCTGCAGCAGCAGGGTAAGGCCTGGATCGTTGGATGCGGACATGCCGGAGCGCTTGGTCATGCCGAAGGCGACGAAGGCCGCGCGGGCCGTGCGCTTACGCTCGAAGAAGGCGGTGTCGGTCGGGTTGGCGCCCGGATAGCCGCCCTCGACATAGGCCATGCCGAACTCGTCCAGCATCTTCGCGATCGCGATCTTGTCCTCGACGGAAAAATCGATGCCCGGCGTCTGCTGTCCGTCGCGCAGCGTCGTGTCGAAGAGGTAGAGGCGTTCGCGGGTCATGGTGCGAGTATCCGAGAGGCCTGCGCTCTACGGCGCCCCCCTCTGTCCTGCCGGACATCTCCCCCACACGGGGGGAGATTGGCCGTCATCAATGTTGTGCCGACTCTAATCCGCCTCGAGTCACGCAGAAAAGTTGAAGCTGCCGATCTCCCCCCGTGTGGGGGAGATGTCCGGCAGGACAGAGGGGGGCGCGACGGAATGCGACAGCGGCCGATCATGCCCCCTTCCCCCCGAACTTATCCGTCGCCCGGATCAGCCGGTCCAGGATCCCGGGCTCGGAAAAGGCATGTCCCGCGCCCTCGATCAGGTGGAACTCCGCCCTCGGCCAGGCCTTGTGCAATGCCCAGGCATATTTCGCCGGGCACGGCATGTCGTAGCGGCCGTGGACGATGACGCCGGGGATGTCGGCAAGCTTGCCCGCGTCGCGCAGCAGCTGCCCCTCCTCCAGCCAGCCGGCATGGACGAAATAGTGGTTCTCGATGCGCGAGAAGGCGAGCGCGTAGTCGTGCTCGGAATGCTGGGCATCGATGTCCGGCGCGGGCAGAAGCGTGATCGTCTGGCCTTCCCAGCGGCTCCAGGCAAGCGCGGCCTCCAGCTGCGCGGCGCGGTCGTCACCGACGAGGCGCTTGCGGTAGGCGGCCATGAGGTCGCCGCGCTCCTGTTCGGGGATCGGCGCGATGAACTTCTCCCATTTGTCCGGAAACATCTCCGACACGCCGAACTGATAGTACCAGTCGAGCTCGGCCCGCGTCAGCGTGTAGATGCCGCGCACGACCAGTTCGCTGACGCGCTGCGGATGCAGCTCGGCATAGGCGAGCGCCAGCGTCGAACCCCAGGAGCCGCCGAAGACCAGCCACCTGTCTACGCCCATCATCGCGCGCAGCCGCTCGATGTCGGCGACGAGGTGCCAGGTCGTATTGGCCTCGAGGCCGGCATGCGGGGTGGACCTGCCGCAGCCGCGCTGGTCGAACAAGAGGACGTCATAGACCGCCGGATCGAAGAGCCGCCGGTGGTCCGATGAGAAGCCGCCGCCCGGCCCGCCGTGCAGAAAGACGGCCGGCTTGCCGCCCTCCTTCCCCGAACGCTCCCAGTAGACATGGTGGCCGTCGCCGACGTCCAGCATGCCGCTGTCGTAGGGCTCGATCGGCGGATAGAGGCCGCGCAGTCCGGTCACAGGCGCAGCCCCTGCGTCGGCCAGTTGTCGGTATCGTGGTCGGGATGCTGGAAGGAGATCATCCCTTCCTCCCGGTTGGCCGAGTCGCCTTCGGCCGACCGCTTCGGCGCGTCGAAGATTTCCGTGACCCAGGGAATCGCCGAGGCCGTATGGACCTGGATGCGCGGCTTGAGATCGGAGCGGTCGTCGAAGGCGCGGATGGCGATTTCCAGGCCGTCCGGGTGGCGGTAGGTCAGCGGCGTACCGCAGCGCTGGCAAAAGCCCCGGTCGATGTTGACCGAGGACTGGAAATAGGCCGGCTCTTCGCGGGTCCACTCGACGCCGTCCTTCGGCGCGCTGACCAGCGGGCCGAAGAAGGAGCCGAAGGCTTTCTGGCACATGCGGCAATGGCAGATCGAAGGGCGCCCGAGCTTGCCGTGGATGCGGAAGCGCACCGCGCCGCACTGGCAGCCGCCTGTTCTGATCGTCTCGCTCATGACGTGGGCTCCTCTTGCCACTGGTCGGTGTCGTAGTCCGGATGCTGGTAGGAAACGAGATCGGCGAGGAAGGGCGCATCCGTTATGTCCGCCATCGTTTCCTGCTCGGGAAGGGCATGGATCTCGTCGACAAAGGGCAGTTTCGCCTCGGTGCCCCACTGGATCCGCGGGCGGATTTCCTCGGGATGGTCGAAGGCGGCGATGGCGAGCGCGATCCCGTCCGGCGCCTCGTAGGTCAGCGGCGTGCCGCAGTCGCCGCAGAAGCCGCGCCAGGCATAGTTGGACGAGCGGAAGCGCTTTCGCTCGCCGCGCGTCCAGTCGAGCTTGGCGTCCCGCACCGAGACCAGCGGCAGGTAGAAATTGCCCGACGCCTTCTGGCACATGCGGCAATGGCAGACCGAGGCGTCACCAAGCGTGCCTTCGACATGAAAGCGGACCGCGCCGCACTGGCAGCCGCCGGAATAGACGGGACGGTTGTCGAGACTCATCGCTCACTCCGGCCTGTGGCAGACGGCTTCGACATTGTTGCCGTCGGGATCGAAGACGAAGGCGCCGTAATAGTCGGGATGATAGTGGGCGCGGATGCCCGGCGCCCCGTTGTCGCGGCCGCCGGCGGCGAGCGCTGCCGCGTAGAAGGCGTCGACCTCGGCGCGGCTGGCGGTCGTGAAGGCATAATGGCGGCCGGGGCCGATCTCGGCCGATTCCGTCAGCCAGAAATCCGGCTTCTTGCGCCCGTAGCCGGCGACCCATTTGCCACCGGTGAATTCCTTCGGCACGGTCATCAGGATCTTCGCGCCGATCGCGCCCATGGCCGCGTCGTAGAAGGCTTTTGCCTTCGCGGGATCGGAAACGGGAATACCGGTGTGGTCGATCATGGGCGGTGTTCCTCCGGGGTGGCGGGCGGTCCCTCCCCCTTGAGGGGAGGGTGGCCGCGAAGCGGCCGGGTGGGGTCGTCGAGGCGGGAACTCGCCCTTTCCCTTACAATCTGCGCGCAGTGCCAGGGATTGGCCAGAACATCCGGTTCGTCAAGTCGCAGCACGTCGTAGCCGAGCGAACGAAGGTAGGCATCGCGAACGTCATCGTGCCGTTTCCCCTTCTCCGTCTCGTGCAGATCGCCGTCCACTTCGACCACGAGCCGCGCCCTTAGGCACACGAAGTCGACGACGTAAGGCCCGATCGGCGCCTGTTTGCGGATATGCAGGCCATCTGCCTTCAGATCGCGCAAGTCGAGCCACAGCAGGACTTCGGCCTTTGTCAGGCTATGTCGGAGCGAGCGGGCTTTCTGCCGCATTTCTGGTTTGACGCGGGTCGAGGTCATGGCGCAGGACTCAGGGCGTCGCGCCAAGGGGCGCGAGCTGCGGAGAAGGCCCCACCCGGCCGCTTCGCGGCCACCCTCCCCTCGAGGGGGAGGGATCTGCGCCGCACGCTCACCGCTTCACCTCCCAGGTCGTGATGCGTTCGCCGGTGGCCGGGTCCTTGCCGTCCTTCAACTGAATGCCCTGCGCCAAGAGTTCGTCGCGGATGCGGTCCGCCTCGGCCCAGTTCTTGTCGCGGATGAAGGCGAGGCGGCGGGCAATCTGTTCTTCTATGCCTGATGAGCCGGTATTGACCGGTCCTATCGCATCTAGAGTCACGTCGCAGTGCTCAGAAATGGTCCATCGAACATTGTCGGATGCCATTTCGGGAAAGCGTTCGGATAGCCTTTGCTGCAGGAGAGCTATCTGCCTATGTCTTTCGCCCGCGTCTTTGATCGCTAGGTAACCGTACTCGTTCGCAACAAGCGCCCGCGCATCGATAATTGCATCCCAGTATTTCGCGAACAGCGATCCGACGTTGCCGGCCCCAGATACGCCATGACGAAAAAGCGGTTCTTTGCCGGGTTCCAACAACCCTAGCCAAATTAGGCTTGCTCCAAGCTCATTTGCAGCTTCCTTGTTCGGCGCACGAGCCAATTGGGCAATTTCTTCAATGGAGGCCAAGGCGTTTGCGAAATTTAGATCGTCCAGCAATGCGCTAACGACCGCTTCGTTCGGACGAACCGGCAATCCAATGTAGCGATCGTAGGCGAACGTCTCCTCTCGATTAAGATCATAAGCCTCAATCCAGCCGGATAGCTTGTTGTACCAGTAATCAAGCTTCTGCTCAGTAAAGTCGATCGGCTGTCGATAGTGAGTTGCCAGCATCGCGAGTCTGACAACCGCTCCTGCACGAGGACGCCGACCTACACCCGCCAGCAACTCATGGATCGTGACGAAATTGCCTTCCGACTTCGACATCTTCTTCCCCTCGACCTGGAGGAAGCCGTTGTGGAGCCAGTAGTTGGCCATCACGTCGGTGCCGTGGGCGCAGCGGGATTGCGCGATTTCGTTCTCGTGGTGGGGAAAGATCAGATCCAAGCCGCCGCCGTGGATGTCGAACTGATGCGGATGCTTGTGGGCGTCCGGTGACAGTTGGTCTTTCACCGCGTCCCATAGGAGTGCATCACTCATCACCGAGCATTCAATGTGCCAACCGGGCCGACCCCGAATGCTGACTTCATTGGTGTTAAGACGAAGGGCATCTCTATTATCGTCGGAAATGCGGAAGTTGGCATCCCAGCCCGGCTCTAACTCGTTGCTTTCCTTCCAAAGAACGAAGTCACCGGGATTTCGCTTGTGATCTTTCACTTCGACCCGCGCACCCGCGAACATTTCTTCGAGCTTTCGCCGGGATAGCGCACCGTAGTCTTCCATTTTTCGGACATCGAACAGCGTCTCGCGACCATCCTCGCCTTGGGCGACATAGGCATGATCCTTATCGAGAAGGGTCTGGATCATTGCGATCATCCCCTCAATATACTCCGTCGCCCGCGGCTGGACGGTCGGCGGCAGGCATCCGAGCGCGGTCACGTCCTTCTGATACTGCTCGTAGGTCGGCTCGGTGACTTTCCGGATCGCCTCGTTGAGCGACAGGTTCCCGGCCTCGATCTCGGCGCCGTAGTCGCGCAAGGCGCGCGCGTTGATCTTGTCGTCGACGTCGGTGATGTTGCGGACATAGGTGACGTGGTCCGGCCCGTAGAGATGCCGCAGAAGGCGGAACAGCACGTCGAAGACGATCGCCGGCCGCGCATTGCCGATGTGGGCGTAGTCGTAGACCGTCGGGCCGCAGACATACATGCGCACATTCGCCGGATCGATGGGGACAAAATCCTCCTTCGTCCGCGTCAGCGTGTTGTAGAGGCGCAGCCCCTTGAAGCCCTCAGACATGCCTACTCCCAGCCTGCTGGCCGGGGCGTTTGCTTGTCTTTGGCAGATAGAGCGAAAACGACCGGACCAGCGACAGCGCTAGCCGATAATGCAAATCCCGCAAATGGCGAAGATCGTTTTCATGGCGCGCTTTATGCGGCGCGCACGGGTCTTGCGTCAAGAGGAGAGGTTTTCCATCGCGCGCGACACGGTCCGGTTACGAAGCGCGGCGAAAGAGGAGCGATCGTCGAGGCGATTGCACCTGTATGAGGTGTGTCGTTTCGGCATCGCCGCGTTGACAAACGATCAACCATCAATCGGTAAAAGGCCGCCGTCCGGGAAATGCCCATTCCGGGTCAGAATTCGGTCCCAATCGGACGTCATCCGGCGGCCTGCACATCGACCCAAACGGGACCAGAGGGAAGAGACATGACCCGCACGATCAGCGAAACCGAACGCGCCCGACAGCAATATGCGGCACTCGTCAGCCATTACCGCGCCATCGGCCCGGCGGCGATCATGGCCGCGCTGCTTTGCGCCAGGACGAAGAGCGTGAACAACCAGGTCGTGCTGAAGCGCGCCGCCTGAGACGCCGGCCTGTTCGGCTTCTTGCAGCGTCAGAACAGCTTGAGTTGCGGCGGCTCACCCGCCGCGGCGGGCTTCGGGGCGGTTGCCTGCTCGGTCGGAGCCACGGGCTCCTGGATTTCCGGGCCGGTATTGGCGACCTTGTTGACCTTGTCCGAAATCGGGATCGCCTCGAGATAGTCGGACGGAACCGGCGCCATCAGATCCGCGACATCGCGCGGTTCGTTCAAGCGGCAGTCGAGCCAGCGGGAAAAGTCCTCCGGGCGGATCACCACCGGCATGCGGTCGTGGATCGCGGCGATGGCACTGTTGGCCGCCGTGGTCAGGATCGCGCCGGTGTCGATTTCCGCGCCGCCGGGCTCGGCATAGGTTTCCATCAGGCCGCCGAACGCCATCAATCCCCCACCGCGCGGCCGGATGAAATAGGGCTGGCTCCTCTTCGAACCGTCCCGCTTCCATTCGTAGAAACCGGAAGCGGGAACGAGCGTGCGGCGGTGGCGCATCGCGGCACGGAAGGCGGGCTTCTCCGCGGCGGTCTCCGAGCGGGCATTGATCAACAGCGGAAGGTCCTTCGGATCTTTCGCCCAACCCGGGATCAGCCCCCAGCGGACGAGCAGCGCGCGGCGGTCCGGCAGGTTGGAGCCGGGCTCGGCCCTCGGTCCGGCGACCACCATCAGGATCGGCTGCGTCGGCGCGATGTTGTAGCGTGCCGGAAAGCCTTCCAGTTCGAGCAGCGCGAACAGCGCCTCGACCTCCTCCGGCGTCGCAGTGAGCGTGAAACGTCCGCACATGGTCGAGATGTGGCGGCAGCCAGGCGCGCCGTCAAGCGGCATGGCGATTGCGGCAGACGGAGCGGCCGCATAGGTTCGGAACCGATGCAAGCTACCCCACCCCTCCCCGCCGTATCGATCGCGCTCGTCGACGGCGACCGCGTGCTCCTGGTCAGGCGGGGCCGGGCGCCCGCGAGAGGGCTCTATGCGTTTCCCGGCGGTCGCGTCGAAGACGGCGAGACCTTTGAAGACGCGGTGCGGCGGGAATTGTTCGAGGAGACCGGTCTGGGTGCGGAGGCGATCGAGCCGGTCGAGACGCTGCTGATCGAGCGCGAGGGAGACGGCTCGGCATTCGAGCTCCACGTGTTTCGCGGCGCCTATGCGGGCGGCGAGCCGGCGGCTGGCGACGACGCGGAAACCGCCGGCTGGTTCCGGCTGGCGGAGATGAACGGCCTCCCGGTGATCCCCTCGGTGCTCGCCGTGGCGCAAAGGCTGCTCGCCCCGTGATGCGACGCCTTGCGGGAGCCCCAATCTTTGGCGAGAAGGGGCGCATGGCGCGCGGGTCCCTTCTCTCGGCTGCAATCCTTACGGCGGCGCTCGCGATGGCGCCGGCGTCGACGCGCGCGGCCGAGGCGCCGTTCGAAAGCCGTCTGCTGCGACTCTCCGAAATTCTCGGCTCGCTGCATTACCTGCGCAATCTGTGCGGCGAAACCTCGAACCAGTGGCGCGACGAAATGGAAACCCTGCTGCGGATCGAGAATCCGGAACCCGCGCTACGCGCCCGCTTCGTGTCGAGCTTCAACAACGGCTACCGCTCCTTCGCGGCCGGCTACTCGACCTGCACCGAATCCGCCTATGCGGCGATCTCCCGATACATGAAGGAGGGCGAAGAGCTTTCGCGCGACATCGCCGTCCGATTCGGCAATTAACCTAATGCTTACTTTTTGCCGACTGCGGGGGTGCACGTTGATTCAATTGTGCTAAAAGTTTTAAGCGTGCGTTAAGGATGGTTGCCGGCCGGTGAATCAGGCACACTGGCCCCGACAACGGGTGGATTGAGTCGATGGGTCAAGGTTTGGGCGAACTCGACGCGTTGATGCGCGAGGAGAAGCGTCTGACGGCGCTGGAAAGCCAGACGGAAGCCTGGGCGGACGGCCTCTCGGCCGGGATCGAGCCCGAACTCATCGCCGAGGTTGCGCTGACCACCGCCTTGACCGAACTCCTGCGCTCCTGCGGGGAAGACGCCGCGGTTGCGCTCGTCGACCGCATGCGCGAAAGAATCATCAGCGGCGAATTCACCCCGGAAATCCGGCGCCATTGACGATGCGGCGCTGCGGCGCTTTGATCGGCCGAAGCAAGGCAGGCAGGACGAAATGGCTAACGCTTCGCGGATGTTGCGCGCGACCGCCAGCAGAATGTGCGTGGGGTTGATCGCCGCGTTGCTGTGGGCTGGACAGGGTTTCGCGCTGAGCGAGATCAAGCCGGACGAAACCGCTCCGCCCGAGGTTACGGATCCCACACCGCTTCCCGACATCACGCCTCCCGGCAATTCGACCGGCGAAGTGCCGATGCCCGATCCGGTACGCCCGCCGCAAGGCGAGGCGCCGGCGATCGATGGCCAGACGCTCGATCCGGCGACAACGCCCGGCGTCGAAGAAACCGCCGATCCGGCTCGGCCGAATGCCGATCCGGAGGCGCCGGTTCCCGAGGTGATCTACGACCTGTCGAAACTGCCCGGGCCGACGCGCAGAATGCGCGAACTCATCCTCGAAGCCACCAAAAGCGGCGACATCGAGAAGCTGCGGCCGCTGCTGGGCATGGGCGACGGCGCAACGATGTTATCCTTTGGCGGCGCCGAGGGCGACCTGATCGCCTTTCTCAAGCAGCAGTCCGGCGACGGCGAGGGGCATGAAATCCTGGCGATCCTTGAAGAGGTTCTGGAGGCCGGCTTCGTCCATATCGACGCCGGCAAGCCGGAGGAACTCTATGTCTGGCCCTATTTCTTCGCCGTGCCGCTGGAGAAGCTGACGCCGACGCAACGGGTGGAGCTGTTCCGTATCGTCACCGCCGGCGACTACGAGGACATGAAGAATTACGGCGCCTACATCTTCTACCGCGTCGGCATCACGCCGGAGGGCCGGTGGATGTTTTTTGTGGCGGGCGATTAGGCAGTAGGACTGCCTACTGCCAACTGCCTACCGCCTCACTGAATTCCACCGCCCTGCCCCGTCCCGCCGTGACGATCTCGCCCTCCCACATGACGCGCATGCCGCGAACGAGCGTGCCGATGGGCCAGCCGGTGACGTCGCGGCCGTGATGCGGCGTCCAGCCGGCTTTCGAGCCCTGCTGTTCATTGGTGATGGTCTCGCGGCGCTTCATGTCGACGACGGTGAAATCAGCGTCGTAGCCGGCGGCAATGCGGCCCTTGCGGGCCATGCCGAAGATGCGGTTCGGACCGTGGCTGGAGAGGTCGACGAAGCGCTGCAGGGTTAGGCGACCGGCATTCACGTGGTCGAGCATCAGCGGCACGAGCGTCTGGACGCCGGTCATGCCCGAGGGCGAGTCGGGATAGGGCTTCGCCTTTTCTCCAAGCGTGTGCGGCGCATGGTCCGAGCCGAGCACGTCGATGATGCCATCGGCAATGCCCCGCCAGACGCCGTCGCGATGGCGGCCGCTGCGCACCGGCGGGTTCATCTGCAGCAGCGTGCCGAGGCGGGCATAGTCCTCGGCCGACAGCGTAAGGTGATGCGGCGTCGCCTCGCAGGTCGCGACATCCTTGTGGTGCTCGAGAAACTCGATCTCTTCGGCCGTCGAGATATGCAGGACATGGATGCGGGCGCGGGCGCGGCGGGCGACGGCCACGAGACGCTGCGTGCACTGAAGCGCTGCGATCTCGTCGCGCCAGACCGGGTGGGAGGCGGGATCTCCTGGCACGCGCTCGCCAAGGCGCTGGCGCAGGCGGAACTCGTCCTCGGAATGGAAGGCCGCGCGGCGGCGCGTGTTCTTCAGGATCGAATAGACCCCCTCGTCGTCCTCGACGAGCAGATCGCCGGTCGAAGACCCCATGAACACCTTGATGCCGGCAGCGCCGGGCAAGCGTTCGAGTTCTGCCACATCCTTCGCATTATCGCGCGTGCCGCCGACCCAGAACGCGAAGTCGCAATGCATGCGGCCGGTAGCGCGGGCGACCTTGTCGGCAAGCGCTGCCTCGCTGGTGGTCAGCGGCTTGGTGTTCGGCATCTCGAAGACCGCCGTGACGCCGCCTAGCACGGCCGCGCGTGACCCGGTCTCCAAGTCCTCCTTGTGTTCCAATCCAGGCTCGCGGAAATGCACCTGGCTGTCGACGACTCCCGGCAGAACATGCAAGCCGGTGCAGTCGATCGTCTCTCCGGCGCTGGCGCGGGAGAGGTCGCCAAGAGCATGGATGCGGCCGGCGATGACGCCGACGTCGCGCGCGCCCTCGCCGTCGTGGTTGACCACCGTGCCGCCCCTGAGGATCAGGTCGAAAGTCGCAGACATGCAGTTACCCCTTGGCCAGCGCCCTTGCCGGAGAGATCGACGCGGCTTACGTAATGGCCCCTGCCAATGCAAGACCGGGATTCAGGATGCCCAGCGTATCTCTCGCAGACCGCGCGCTCGTGCGGGTCGCCGGCCCGGACGCCGAGCACTTTCTCCAGAACATCGTCACTGCTGACCTGACGGAGCTGCCAGATGGTGCGCTCAAACCCTGCGCGCTGCTGACGCCCCAGGGCAAGATCCTGTTCGACTTCCTTATCGCGCGGGACGGCACGGACGCTTTCCTGATCGACTGCCGCGCGGATGTCGCCGACGATCTGGTGCGGCGCCTGATGCTTTACCGGCTTCGGGCAAAGGCTGAGATTTCCAAACCGGACCAGCAGGTTGCGACGATCGAATGGGAGGACGATTCAAGTCCTTCGGACCCTGATTCATCTCCTTCAGGTACCGATTCAACGCCCCTCTTCCACGACCTGCGCTTCGCCACGCCGACGGTGCTTCGCCGCTATGGCGGCAGCGCCGGCCACGACGCGCGCGCGGCCTGGGATCTGCTGCGGATTGCCAACGGCGTCGCCGAAAGCGGAACGGACTATCAGTTGTCCGACGCCTTCCCCCACGACGTTCTGCTGGACCAGAACGGCGGCGTCGGCTTCAGGAAGGGCTGCTATGTCGGCCAGGAAGTGGTTTCGCGCATGCAGCATCGCGGCACCGCGCGGCGGCGCGTGCTGGTGGCGCGAAGCGACGGCCCGCTGCAAGCTTCCGCCACTGAGATAACCGCCAACGGGCGGCCGGTCGGGACGCTGGGGACGGTCGTTGGAACCGAGGGGCTCGCCATCGCCCGTATCGACCGCGTGAAGGAGGCGATGGACAGCGGCACGCCGATCCTGGCCGGCGAGGTCGCGCTTGCGCTTTCGATCCCGCCGCGGGCGACGTTCGCCTTCCCCGACGACACCGTCGCCGGGGACGCCTGATGGCCGACCGTGCCAATGCCCCGCCCCGTGCCTGGCAGCGGATGATTTCCGGCCGCCGGCTCGATCTCCTCGATCCGTCGCCGCTCGATGTCGAGATCACCGACATCGCCCATGGGCTGGCCCGCGTCGCGCGCTGGAACGGCCAGACTGCCGGCGATCATGCGTTCTCGGTCGGGCAGCATTCGCTGCTGGTCGAGGACATCTTCCACGCGATGCACCCGGACGCGTCGGCCTCGCACCGGCTCGCCGCCCTGCTGCACGATGCGCCCGAATATGTCATCGGCGACATGATCTCGCCTTTCAAGGCGGTGGTCGGGGGCGGTTATAAGGAGGTGGAAGCCCGCCTTCAGACGGCCATTCATCTGCGCTTCGGCCTGCCGGCGAAACTGTCCGAGGGCCTGAAGAAGGAGATCAAGCGCGCCGACCAGGTCGCCGCCTATTTCGAGGCGACGGAACTGGCCGGCTTCACGACGGCCGAGGCGGCGCAGTATTTCGGCCGGCCGCGCTGGATCTCGCCGGAAAGACTCGACCTCGCGCCGAAGCCGGCGAGGGCGGTGGAAAAGGCGTTTCTGACGCGGTTCGCAGCAGTCGAGCGCAGGGCATAGCCTTGTTCAATCGACCAGAGAGCCGCAAGACAGATTGGCGATAGCGCCCGTCATCGCGCCGGCGCGATCTGACGCGACGAAGGCGGCGTAGTCGGCGATCTCCTTGAGCTTCGGCGCGCGCCGAAGGAGCGCAATCGTCTCCGCGCGTCGCGTGAGCAGTTCTTCGCCGGTCATCCCCATGCCTTCCGCCATGCGGCCGAACATTGGTCCCGTGTACGAGGTTGCGAGCGCATCGGGCATAGCGTCCGGTCGAAGACAGATCACCCGCACGCCGCTCGGCCCGAGTTCGCCGGCAAGGATGCGCGAAAAGGTCTCGATGGCGCCGCACGCGACACCGTAGCCGAGAAAGCCCGACCCCGACATACGCGATCCGGGCGTCGAAATGGTCAGGATCACACCCGCGCGGCGGAGAACCATGTGCTTCGCACTGGCCTTCGCGATCAGGAAATGCGCGCGCATATAGGCTCCGACCAGATCCTCGAAATCGGAAAGCTCCAGATCGGCAAGCGGAATGCCTTGCGCATGCGGAATCCCGATCGCGTTGAGGACGACATCGATGCCGCCAGCCTGGCCGGCAACGTCATCGGCGTGTGTCTGAACCGCCTCCGGATCGAGCGCATCGACTTCCGCGACATGGGCGTTACCGCCGGCCTTGCGGATATCCTCCGCGACGGTCTCGAGTTTCCTGCGCGTGCGACCTGCGAGGAAGACACTGGCCCCTTCGCCGGCGAATGCGCGCGCGACCGCGCCTCCGATCGCACCGCCTCCGCCATGAATCACGGCATTCTTGCCTTCAAGCAACATCAATCTCTCCATCATTTTTTCCTGGTCGAGCGATCGTTGCGCTTCAGCGGATCTATCCGCGTCTCCTTTACTCAACCGTACGGTTTAAGATCATGTCGCGACTCATTTGTCAACCAAACGGTTTATTTTCTAAACCACACGCACGTTCCGCCCCGGTGGGCGGCTGCGATGCGATTTTGGCAGTTGCGTGAAGGCCTTGACGCTGTCGGCGAGCCCGAAGAAGCAGATCAAGCGCGCCGACCAGGTCGCCACGTATTTCAAGGCGACGGAACTGGCGGGCTCCTCCACAGCAGAGGCGGCCCAGTATTTCGGTCGGCCGCGCTGGATTTCCCCGGAACAGCTCGATTTGGAGCCGAAGCCGGCGAAGGCGAAGGAGAAGGCGTTACACAACCGACTCGCGGCGATAGACGAAGCTGGAAGCTGACTCAGCCCGCCCCTCGCTGTGCCTATTGCCGGAGAAACTCGCGCACCGGGGATTGCGTCCCGTCGACATAGGTGACCTGGACCGCCATCGAAGTCACGTCCTTGGTGACCTTGAAGTAGGGCAGCACGCCGTCCGGCAGCGCATAGGGATCCTTTTCGTTGCAGGGCGGCATCTCTAAAATCTTGTCGAGGGAAGTTCCGTTCAGGCTGTAGCGCACCTCCTTGACCGCACAGCGGTAGGACAGGATCTGCGTGTAGTAGACCAGACCGGTGTTACCGCTGGCGTCGAAGGCGATCCACGAGGTCCAGAACTGGTCGAGGATCTGCTTGTTGCCCTGTTGCAGTGCGCCCCTCGGGTCGAAGGGCAGGTCGAACGGTCCGGCCAGATTGCCGCGAGGATCGATATAGCGGATCGAGATCACCGTCGGTTCGTTGACGGTCGGAATCTGGAAGGACGGGTTCGGCATCGGTTTGCCGGTGCGCTGGTCTATGCTCGCCATCAGCCCGGTGTCGACATAGGGCCCGTCATTGCTCATACGCCATGAGATCGCGGTCGCGGCTTCCGGCAGCGAGACGGAGATGATCCAGCCCTGGTTGGAGCGCGTGGGAATGAGCGTCGGTGCAAAGCTCGCCGGATCGAGAGCATTGCCCAGCGCCGCCAGCCTGCGCCTGGTATCGTCGAGCCAGACCGCGAGTTCGGCGTGGTCGACGAAGAATTTCACGAGGCCGCCATCCTTCTCGTAGTTCAGGAATGTCTGCAGCGCCTCGCCTTCCGCGCGCTTGTCGGCCAGCGACTGGGTACCGAGGCGGTCCAGCGAATGTTCCTTCGACAGGAAGTAGTATCCGGGCGCATAGGCCGGATTGGCGGCGATGAAGGCGTTCAGACGCTCGATGCGCTGCGCATCGTCGAACTGCAGGGCATGGAACAGCTTGACCGCCGGCGACTTGCCCCGGCCGGCCAATTCTCCAAAGACTTCGCGCGCGCCGGCGCGTCCGTCCTGCACCCTGAGCAGCGTCGCGAAACGCTGGTACGGGTCAATCGCGTCGACGTCGAAATTGGCGAAGGCGAGATAGCTGCGCCGGGCATTGACCATGTCGCCGCCGAGCTCCTGAACGCGCGCGTTGTGGTAGAATTCATCGGGCCGCTTGGGGTCGGCGATAATGCTCCCCTGTGCGGCCAGCGCCGCGAAGCCCTTGGCGATCGCGTCGACGGACACAGCGATCTGCTCGGTCGACTTCTGCAATTCGCCAACCTGTTTCGCCTGAGCGTCCTGCTTGGCCGCGATCTCATCCGTCAACTGCTTCACCTCGCCAATCCGCTCTGTCTGCGCGTCCTGCCTGGTGGCGATCTGGTCGGTCGACTGCCTGACGTCGTCGACAGCCTTCCGCGTCTCGGTCACCGTCTTCTGGGTTTCGGTTACCGTCTGCTCGATCTTCTCGACCCTCGCGGCGACGATGCCCATCGATTGCTGCATCTCGGCGACAGCGGGAATGAGCGAGGCGATCACGCCATTGTCGGCAGACCTGTTCTGCTGCAAGGCGAAGATGCCGCCCGCAATCGCCGCGGTGGTGGTCGCAAACACCAGCGCGGGCATGGCCCTTGCCGCGAGAACGAGCCGGAAAACGATGGCTGACGCGATGATCGCCGCGGCTACCGCCGCGACCATTGCGATATAGGCGGCGAACGGCGCAAGCGGGTTGAGAATGTCGGAGACGATGCCGGCGACGAAGCCGAGACTGGCCGCCCAGCGACCTGTGCGCGCAAGCGACGCGCGCAGGAGACCCGCCCCGCCGAGTGCATTCGAGATATCCGACATGTGCTCCCCCAAACCCGTTGCCGTATGCTACCCCATCGGCAGGGCTACGAGAACGTGGCTATTGCCGCGTCGTTCGGAGGCCAATGACCATATCTGCCCTCAGCGGCCGTTCCGCTCCAGCCGGTCCAGGAACCATTGGGTGAGCTTGACCCAGACCTCGTCCTTCTCGCCCGAATCCTCGTAGCCGTGGTCGAGGTCTGGGTTGTCGTTGACCTCGATGACGAAGACGCCTTCGGGGGTTTCCTTCAGATCGACGCCGTAGAGACCGTCGCCGATACAGCGCGCCGCCTTGACCGCCGTGTCGATGACGATCTTCGGCGTCTCCTTGAGCGTGAAGGCCTTGACACCGCCCTGGTCGGGCTTGCCGCCGCGGTCGTGGTTGACGATCTGCCAGTGCTTCTTGGCCATCAGATACTGCACGGCGAAGAGCGGCTCCCCGCCCAGCACCCCGACGCGCCAGTCGAACTGGGTGGGGATGTATTTCTGGGCGATGATCAGGTCGGAATCTTCCAGCCACGCGGTGGCCAATGCCTTCAGTTCGGCGAAGGTCGAAGCCTTCTTGACGCCGCGCGAAAAGGCGCTGTCGGGGATCTTCAACACCAGCGGAAAACCGAGCGCCTGGGCGGCCGGCTCCAGATCGGCGATGCCGGCGATGGTCACCGTCGGCGGCACCGGCACTTTGTTGAAGGTCATCAACTCGTTCAGATAGACCTTGTTGGTGCAGCGGATCATCGACAGCGGGTCGTCGATGACCGGCATGCCCTCCTGCTGGGCGCGACGGGCAAAGCGGTAGGTGTGGTTCGAGATGGACGTCGTCTCGCGGATGAACAATGCATCGTAATTGGCGAGTTTCGACAGATCCTTCCTCGTGATCGGCTCGACCTCCACCCCCATCTTCTCGGCGATGCGTGCCCAGTATTTCAGCGAGGAGATTGACGACGGGGAGAGTTCCTCCTGCGGATTGATCAGGGTAGCGAAGGTGTAGCGGGCGGGCGTCCGCTCCTTGGTGTCGCGCCATTCGCGGCCCGTATAGCGCTCGAGGCAGGCAAGGAAGGTTTTTTCCTCCTCGTCGGTCATGCGCGCGAGCGGCAGGAAGCCGATCTTGCGGATCGAGGCCCACTCGCCGCCATCCTTGATCGACACTTCGAGCGCAGGCGCGCGAAACCAGTCGAAGAGCAGCTTGGCGAACTTGTCCCAGGCCTTGGTCGGACCGATGCCGAAGAAGATGGGGACGCGGGAGGGGAAAACGCCTCCGACATCCTTGCGGCAGCGGTTCAGCGCCACCTCGAGTTCCGGCAGCGCATGCTCGTAGAGCTTCTTCTCGGACAGGTCGATCATCGTCTCGACCGTCGGGATCACCTTGTGGCCGCGCGAGCCTGCCAGCAGCGAGGCGTAGTAGCCGCGGCTCTGGTAGCCGACATTGTTGGACAGGTTGATCACCTTCGGCCGCACCCCGCGGAACAGCGAAGGATGGGTGAGATAGTCGCGGGTGGTGATGATCTTGTGCGGCGTCGCAAAGGGATCGATGTCGCTCTGCCGGCCGGTCAGGATAACCCAGGTCATCTATCTTCTTCCGAGAATGACCGCGGCGCGCAGCTTCTTGCCGAATTGCGCCATCCGCATGAAGACGTCGTAGGGGATCGGGATGTTGGCGGCGTCGGCCGAGGTCTCGGCCTGCGCACCCTCGATCCAGGGGTCGTGGATGACGATGTGCTCGCCGTCGTCGCCGATCGCCAGAACCCAGTGCGGCACTTTCTTGCCGAACATCACGAACCCGCTGATCAGAACCACGGCCAGTTTTCCGCCCGCGATCGCACCACGGATATCGTCCAGGGTGAAGGAGCGCGTCTCGACCGGAATGCCGTAGTCCTCGGCACGGTTCCGGAAATCGACCTGGGCGAGTTCCATCACGCGCTTCTTCTCGGCGCTGCGCACCGACTGCAGGAAGAGCGCGCCGTAGAACGAAACGATGATCTCGGCGGAGAGGCCGTTCTCATGCGCCGCGACCGCCAGTCCGAAAGGCTCGCACCCGCCCGGCCCGGACATCATGAAGACGGTGGTCGCCTCGCGCCACAGGCGTACCTCCATGACGGGCGACGGGGTGAAGTCGGGCAGATAATGCGCCATCGCCATCATCAGGCACGACGGGCCGCAGGTGAAGTCGGCCGTCTGCGCGTAAAATGGAACTCTCGTCGCGAAGGCGGCGCTGCCGCGGAGCACCTTCTCGTAGCGCAGCGCCGGGGCATGATCCTCGTAGTAGTCCGGCTCCATGCCGATACGCCGGTATCCGCTTTTCTCGTAGACGCGGATCGCGCGGGCATTGTCGTCCCGCACCTCGAGGCGAAGGATCAGCCGATCGTGGTCGTAGGCGATCTTCTCGGCCCGGTCGAGCAGCAGACGGCCGACGCCCGACCCGCCATGCTCGGCGGCGACCGCGATCGAATAGAGACGTGCAACGCCACTGCCGCGGCGGAACAGAACCATGCAGTAGCCGGCGACCCGGCCGTCGACTTCGGCGACCAGGGTCTCGGCGGTCTCGCGCTCGATCAACTGGCGGAACGAACGGCGCGAGATCCGATCAGTCGGGAAGACGGCGTTCTCGATCCGCACGAGCGCGTCGATGTCTGAGGCGCGGGCCGGGCGTATCGCAGCGGGCATAAGGGGAGGAGGACCTCGACTGGGAGACGGCGCCGGATCGTTGCGAGACGCTTGCGCCACCACATTAATGGATGGCGCTTTCGCTCCGCGATTCCGGCCGAATTGTGACAGGTTCCACCGCGACCCGCTAGCTCTTCGCGGCGGCGGGGAGAAGCTGCCGATAGGCGGAGCGGGCCACCGCTTCCATGGTGGATTCGGGCACGGCGCCGGCGATCGCGTAGCCGAACCCGCCGTCCAGCCAGTAGAAGGCGCGGGCGTCCGCATTTTCGAACAGGCGGAAGCCGGTCTCGTTCGTTCCGGCGGTCTGCGTCACGTAGAGCGAGATGCGGTTGCCGGAAAAGTCCTGATACATGAACTGCGCGGCCGCTTTCTCGCCTGCGGGCAAGAGCCGCCCGCCGACAAGGCTGAAGCCTTCCGGTGCGAGATCGGGAGCCTTGAGCGTGGTTCCCACCCGTTTCGACAGCCAGCCGACGAGATGGTCCTTCTGGTCGGCTCCGACTTCCACGACATGGAGCTTCTCGGCCGAATAGATGCGGTGCGCCGCCACCGCGCGTTCGGCCACCGGATCGGTGGCCCCGGCGATGCCGGCCGGGCCGCCGGCGCTGCCAAGCGCGTAGCCGCCCGCGCCCGCCGCCGCGATCAGCCCGGCGGCGATCGCGCCGCGCCACCAGCTTCGCATGCCGAACAGGTCCGACCCCTTGCCAAGTATCGTCTCGGTGAGCTTGCCCGGGACAGGCTCGTAGGCGACGGGGCCGAGTGCCATCTGCAGGCGCTGGCGGTCGGCATCGAAACGCGCCGACTTGATCTTCATGTCCGGATTGGCTTCCAGCCAGGCGCCGAATTCGTGCATCCGTTCCGCCGGCAGTTCGCCGTCCAGTGCGAGATGGATGTCGCGTTCGGTGAATTCCGCCGTCATCGCTGGACCACCCTGATCGTCCGCCGGCGCGAGGCATCCTCCAATTCCTTGCGCAATTCCTCCCGTCCTCTCGCTATGCGCGACATGACCGTGCCGGCCGGGATGCCGAGAACTGTCGCTGCCTCGGCATAGGTCAACCCCTCCACGGCGACGAGCACCAAAGCCGAACGCCGGTCCGGCGCGATCGCCTGCAACGCCTGCAGCACCTCACGGGCGGCGATGCTGTCGAACTGCGAAGGCTCCGTCGCCAGCGCCGCTCCGGTCGCGTCCTCATAGCTGACGGAGGCGCCCCGCCGCTTCGTCCTGCGCAACTGGTCGACGAACAGATGGTGCATGATCGTGAACAGCCACCGGCGCGGATTGTCACCGTTCTGCCACCCTTCCATCCGCGTCAGCGCCTTCTCGATGCAGTCCTGCACCAGATCGTCCGCCACGTCGCGGTCGCGCACCAGCGCGCGCGCATACCGGCGCAGGCGCGGCAATTCGGCAAGAATGGCACCCCGCTTCTCGTCCATGTCCCGTCCGGCGCGGGCGACCGGCTGATTCCGGTTTCGCCGACGCCATTGATACGCCGGGCCGGCCGCGACACAAAGAGCCTGCATGCGAAACGGCCTGCCTACGACGTGAACGCGCCGGGCGGGCGGTTATTCCCCGATTACCCGATCGATCAACCGAATTGAAGGAAGGCTCTGCGCAACTGATTGGACGCAGGCGCCATTTCGGCTATTGTGCATATACACAATAGAGATCCGCCGAGGAGAACCCCGTGTCCCGAACCAGCGCTGCGACCCGCCCGTCCTTGCCGTGGCTCATCATCGTCTGCGGCTGTCTGATCGCGGCTCTCACCTTCGGCCCGCGCTCTGCAATGGGTTTCTTCCAGCTGCCGATGCTGGCCGAAAAAGGCTGGGACCGTACCACTTTCGGCCTCGCCATGGCGTTCCAGAACCTTGCCTGGGGGCTGGGCACGCCCGTCTTCGGCGCAATCGCCGACAGGTTCGGTACGTGGCGTGTGCTGGCCCTGTCGGGCATCCTCTATTCCAGCGGCCTGATCCTGATGGCGGTCGCCGACAGCCCTGCCCTGCTGCATATCGGCGGCGGCCTGCTGGTCGGCCTCGGCATCGCCTCCGGCTCGTTCGGCATCGTGCTCGCCGCCTTCGCGCGCAACGTCGCCCCTGAGAAGCGCAGTCTCGCCTTCGGCATCGGCACAGCGGCGGGCTCAGCCGGCATGTTTGTCTTCGCCCCGCTGAGCCAGGGCCTGATCGACGCCTACGGCTGGTTCGATTCGCTGGTCGCGATGAGCGCGATGATGCTCGTCATTCCGCTGCTCGCCATTCCGCTGCGGGGCAATTCGAGTAGCGGCAGGAACAGCCAGGCGGAGATCAGGCAATCGGTGGGTGAGGCGCTCAAGGAAGCTTTCGGTCACCAGAGCTACCTCCTCCTCGTGTCCGGCTTCTTCGTCTGCGGCTTTCAGGTCGCCTTCATCACCGCCCATTTCCCCGCTTACATCTCCGATATCGGCATCGAGGCGCGCTATGCGGTGATCGCGCTGGCGCTGATCGGCTTCTTCAACATCATCGGCTCGCTCGCGTCCGGCTTCATCGGCCAGCGTTACTCGAAGCCCGCCTTCCTGTCGCTCATCTATCTCGGACGCTCGATCCTCATCACCTGGTTCCTGCTGGTGCCGCAGACCCCGTTCGTGGTGATCGCCTTCGCGGTGCTGATGGGCCTCCTGTGGCTGTCGACGGTGCCGCCGACCAATAGCCTCGTCGCGATCATGTTCGGCACGCGCCACCTCGGCCTCCTGGGCGGCATTGTTTTCCTGTCGCACCAGATCGGCTCGTTCCTCGGCGTCTGGCTCGGCGGATACCTCTACGACATCTACGGCAGCTACGACGTGGTCTGGTGGCTCGGGGTCGCGCTCGGATTGTTCGCGGCGGTCGTCCACTGGCCGATCAGGGAGCGGCCGGTGGACCGTCCGGTGCTGGCGCCGGCGGAGTAACCTCCGCCGCGCCTGCAGCCGAGCGAACCAGAAGACGCTGGTAGAACAGGCCTATGCCGATCAGCACGGCACCCAGCCCGATGAAGGACAGCGCGCGCAGCACGCCTTCCAATTCGGACATGTCGAACAGGAAGACCTTGCCGACGGCGACCGCGATCACCACCGCCGAGGCGATGCGCAGCACCTGCGAGCCGAGGCGCACGCCGACGACCAGCACCAGCACGCCGATTGCAAGCCATAGCGCCGAATAGGCGTAGGTCTCGATCTGACCCATGTCGTTGACGAGGCCGATATACTCGCCGTGGAACAGGCGGCGCAACGTCAGCGTCGCCCAGGCGAAGACGAGCGTCGCTGCGAGCAGTCCCAGCATCGCTGCATACCAGCGGGGCCTGCGCGGCCGCGCGAACATTGCGACGGCGGCCGCCGCCAGCCCCGGCAGGAGATAGCCGAGCAGGATCAGGTCGATGAACGGGATCGGGCCGACGGATTCGTTGGTGAAAAGCGGATTCTGGAAGCCGAAATGCTGCGCCACGATCAGAAGCACGGAGACGACGCCGGCCGCCATAGAGCCGATGCGGAAGACCGGACTCGGCGAGCGAAGATCAAGCGCGATGAGGATCGCGCCTGCCCCCAGCGCCAGGAGCGTGTAGATCGACTGCTCGGCAAGCCGCGGCTCGGCGCCGTCGATGATGCCCGCGTTCATGGCATGTCGCACCAGCATGGCGAGGGTCAGCAGCGCGAAAAGCGCGGCGGAGGCTTCCATGACCAGGCGCGGCGCGCCGCGGGTCGCGCGGCCGAGCTGCCAGGCAGCCGCTACGAAGGCGAGCGCCGGGAGACCGTAACCAGGCAGGAGCGCGTTGAAGACCGGCATCGTGCCGAGCCGCGAGGCGCCGACGATGGTCGGGTCCGGCAGGATCCGCGCGATCGTCACGGCAACCGCCGCGACACAGAGCCAGCCGAGGGCCGGCCACGAGCGCAGACGGGTCGCGAAAGCGGGCGGGAGCACGAGCAGACCGCACAGGATCGTCGTCCACAACGTCCCGAAGGTTGCGTGGACGAACAGGACCGCCGACGCAAACGCGCCGGCCAGCGCGAAGGAAACGGCCCAGCCGCCCGACAGAGCCGGCACCTCGCGGCGCGAGATCAGCTCGGCGCCCGCCGCAAAAATGCCGGCGAGCAGCAGCGACGGCAGCGCGTAGCGGATGTCGAGATCGGCATAGCCGAAGACGAACCAGAGCGCGGCGATGATCCCGACCGGGACGCCCGCGGCCCAAAGCGACCATGAGCCCGAGCGCAGCCGATCATCGGCTGCCGAGCGGTGCGCGGTCCACAGGCCGACGGCCAGAAACAGAATTCCCAGACCGACCCCCGTCAACAGTGCCGTCGACTGCGACAAGGATGGCAACCGGCCTTCGAAGATCAGGATGCCATCGAAGAAGTAGATCGAGAAGTCGGCCGCGAGCGCGATCCGAGCGAACGTGAGAATGGCAACGGTGCCGGCGGCGTGAAGAACGGCGAGCGCCCTGCCCCGCATCCATGCCGAGGCGACCATTGCCGCCACCAACACCGCGCCCCAAGGCGCCGAACCGGCGAAGACGAGATGGTCGGAGACCAGGAGTGCGCCGGCCGAGAAGCCGGATGCCAGGGCGGCGGCGAGCGACGGCGTATCGCGCCACGTGGCCGGCGCATCGGCGGGTTCGCCGCGCAGCCACAGGACGACGAGTGCCGCGAGAACGACGAGGTGAACGAACAGGATCGGCGCGGGTTCGGCGGGCGAGGCCTCCGTCAGGTAAACGAGCGACCAGACGCCTGTGCCGAGAATGCCCGCGGCAGCCAGCAGCGACCAGGAACGGATGCGAGCGACGGCTGTGTTTGCTGCGACGACGATCGCCAGGTAGCCGAACAGCGACCAAGGGCTGGGCGCTTGCGAGGCGACGAGCATCGGGGTTGCCAGCGAACCGAGCAGGCCGACGCCGGCCAGCGCCTGGCCGTGGACGAGGGCCGCCGCGATCGTTCCGACGCCGATGGCGCCGAGCAGGATGAAGGCCGCGGCCGGACCGATGAAGCCATAGATGCCATGCGCGGCGTAGACCGTTCCAAACAGGGCGAAGGCGCCCGCAGCGGTCAGGATGCCGGGCACATAGGCGCCGGACGCTCCCTGTACGGGAACCCGGAAGCCCGTGCGGCGGACGAACTCGCCGGCGCCGACGAGCACCAGCCCGAGAAGAGCGGCCATCGCCAGCCGCACGCGCGGCCCGAAGATGCCTGCCTCGATCGAGTAGCGAATGAGGAAAACCGCGCCGAAGGCAAGCGCCAGGCCGCCCACCCAGACCGCCCAGCGGGTGCCGAGCGCGGTTTCGATGTCCGGCCTGGCCGGCTTCGTCGCCTCTGCGGCAGGGTTCGCAGGTTCGGCGGCGGGCTGCGCCGCCTCGCGTGCCGCCCGCGCCCACGGCCCGGAAGTATCCTCGGCCTCTTCGGCCGCATCCTCGGCCGCCATGTCGCCAACGCGGGCAGCCGCGGAATCTCCCTCGCCGCCCAGATCGGCGACTTCCAGCATATCGCCGGCGGCGTCGGCCGGCAGCGGATCCGCTGCGACGTCCCTGCCCTGCTGACGTGCGACCGCTCTCAGTTTCGAGACTTCCGCCTCCAGCGCGCCGACGCGCGAATAGAGGCGGAAAACGAAATAGATCAGCGCGACGATCGCGACTGTTCCGATCAAGCCGTCCAGCATGAGAGGTTCTCCCCGTTCTCCGGCGAGTTACAGGCGTGGCGTATCTGGACTGTGTTGCCTTGGCGTTCAGCCTGCAAGATTGGCGACAGGAAAGATCGTGCAGGTCTCGGTGCCGAAGGCGAGCAGCTTGCCGTCCTTGTCCTTCAGCGTCGCCTCCGACACCGCGATGGTGCGGCCCTTGCTCACCACCCTGCCCTCGCAGACGACTTCGCCGGTACGGCTGGTGATCGGGCGTGTCAGGTTCACCTTGAACTCGACGGTGGTGTAGGCCTCGCCCTTCGCCAGAAGGGTCTGGACCGCGCAGGCGAGCGCGGAGTCCATGATGGTCCCGGTCCAGCCGCCATGCACCGAGCCGAGCGGGTTGAGGTGGCGTTCGCTGGGCAGGCCGCGGAACACCGCCCTGCCCTCGGAGACTTCGGTCAGACCGAAGTTGAGACGTTCGCCGATCGGCGGGGCGGGATAGTGCCCGTCGATGATCCGCTGGAGGAGTTCGAGACCCGAATAGAGTGCCACGTCCTCGCGCGGGATCGTGCCGATGCCCTTTTCTGCGACATAGCCGGGGAAAAGTTCGACTGCGGTCATACGGCTGCGGCTCCTGCGTTGCTCGAAAAGGCGCGGCGGACCGCCGCGATGAAGCTCGCCCGCGCCTCGGGCTGGCCGATGCCGCGCGGTTCGTAGACATGGCGCTCGAAGAAATGACCGGTCAGCCGGAACGCCTGATCGAACGCAGCCGCGTCGGCCCTGATGCCTGAATTGCGGCCAAGGAAAGCCGGAAGCGGCAGCATCGCGTCACGCCAGGGTTCGCCCGCGGCACGCGAGACGGCTCGGCCGGACTTCGGCGAGACGTAGACGAGGTCGTCCCGCCTTCCCGTTGCGGCGCATTCCGAGAGGTCCAGCCCGAAACCGAGCTCGTCGAGGATGATCAATTCGAAACGCACCGCCAGTTCCCCGGCCGCCGCGGGGTCGTCGAGATGGGTCAGGACCAGCCGCAGCGCCTCGTAGAGCGCCGGATGCGGATCGCGCTCGGGCAGAAGCCGCAGATGCGCGGCGACCATCTGCAGGCCGAACACGGCGGTCGCGGCATCGAACAGACGCGCGGCGTTAAGCTCGACCGGCTCGGCCTGAAAGGTGCCGAGATGCTCGTCGAGACGCGCCCGCCAGGTCAGCTCCACCCGGTTGCCGGGCTGGAGCATGGGCTGCATCTTGCGAGAGCGCCCGCCGCGGACCAGGCCGAGATGGCGGCCGTGGGAACGCGTCATGGCCTCGACGATGGCGCTCGTCTCGCCATGCCGCCGAACCCCGATGATGATTCCCTCGTCGCGCCATTCCATGGACCGAGTCTGACGGGGCGGATCGCTGAAAGCAAGGCACGGGCGTTGTCGCCGCGGACCATGCCGACAGGAGCACGGCCCCTCTCGGGCGCCGATGCCCCTCTGCGACATGTCGCACGGCCATCAGTGCGGGAATTCGAGCCCCATCTCGCGATAGCGCTCGGGATCGTCGCCCCAATTCTCGCGCACCTTGACGAACAGGAACAGGTGCACCTTCTGTTCGAGGATCTCGCCGATTTCCTTGCGCGCGGCCTGGCCGATCGCCTTGATCGTCTGACCCTTCTCACCAAGCACGATCTTCTTCTGGCTGTCGCGCTCGACGAAGATGACCTGCTCTATGCGCACCGAGCCGTCGGGCTTCTCCTCCCATTTCTCGGTCTCGACCGTGGACGAATAGGGCAGCTCCTGATGCAGGCGCAGGTAGAGCTTCTCGCGGGTGATCTCGGCGGCGAGCTGGCGCATGGGCAGGTCCGAGATCTGGTCTTCGGGATAGTACCAGGGACCGGCGGGCAGCGCCTGCGCCAGCCAGTCGAGCAGATCGCCGCAACCCGAGCCGGTCAGCGCGGAAACCATGAAGGTGCGCTCGAAGTCGGCGCGCCCGTTGCATTCGGCGGTGAGCGCCAGCAGCGTCTCCCGCTTGACGCGATCGACCTTGTTGAGGACCAGGACCTTTCTCTGCCTCACATCGGCGACGCGGTCGATGACCGACCCGGCATCGCCCTTCAGTCCGCGTTCGGCGTCGATCAGCACGAGCACGATGTCCGCGTCCTTGGCGCCGCCCCAGGCAGTCGTGACCATCGCAGTGTCCAGCCGGCGCTTCGGCTTGAAGATGCCGGGCGTATCGACGAACACGATCTGCGCGTCGCCGTGGATGACGATGCCCCGCACGATCGCGCGGGTCGTCTGGACCTTATGGGTGACGATTGAAACCTTGGTGCCGACGAGCTGGTTCATCAACGTCGACTTGCCGGCATTCGGCGCACCAATGAGCGTGACAAAGCCGGATCGAGTGACGCGCGCGGTCTCTCCCGCGCCTCCATTCTCCTCGTTCACGAGACTTTCTCCTTCATCGACCCGACGCCTTCGCGCGCGAGGAACGCCTCGGCCGCCGCGCGTTCAGCTGCCTGCTTGGACTTGCCCGTGGCGCGGGCCGGCGTGTAGCCGGGCAATTCGACCGCCACGGTGAAGAGAGGCGCGTGGTCCGGTCCCTCACGCCGTTCGACCGTATAGGCCGGGCGAGTCCCGTTGGTTCGCGCCGCCCATTCCTGCAGCTCGGTCTTGGCATCGCGCAGCAATTGCGCGGACGCCTGCGAGCGCTTCTGCCAGTAGCGCAGGACGAAGTCGCGGGCCGCATCGATGCCGCCGTCGAGATAGATTGCCGCGATCAGCGCTTCCGTGGCGTCCGACAGCACGTTCCTGGCTTTCGTACCGACGCCCGCGCGTACGGCGGAGTCCGCGCGAATGACGGTCTCGAGCCCGATCTCAAGTGCTACGTCGGCACAGGTCTCGGCACGCACCAGCGCATTGAGCCTGACCGCCAGTTCCCCTTCCCTCGCGTCGGGAAACGATGCGAAAAGCATCTCCGAGACGACCAGCGCCAGAACCCGGTCGCCCAGGAACTCCAGCCGCTCGTTGTTGGTGGCGCCAGCGGTGCTCGAATGCGTCAGCGCGGTCTGGAGCAGCGCGAGGTTGCCGAAGGCGTAACCGGTCCGCTCGCAGACGATCCGCGCGAGGTCTTCTCCCGTCGGCCGCTTCAGTCCCATCAGTGGACGGAGTTGAACAGCCGGCCGGGCCGCATGTCCGTCGGCCACTTCCAGATCTCGAGCGGGCTGGACCCGTCGGCGATCGAGAAGAAGATGATGTTGGCGCGGCCCACGAGGTTTTCGGCCGGGACGAAGCCGAAGACGCGGCTGTCGGCCGAATTGTCGCGGTTGTCGCCCATCATGAAATAATGGCCGGCCGGAACCGTGAACTCGCGCGTCTGGTCGCTGATGCCGTTCGGCGTCAGGTCGAGAGTGTCGTAGGAGACGCCGTTGGGCAGAGTCTCGCGATAGACGTCCACCGGGCGGTTCTCCTCGGTGATGTCGGGGTTGTTGATCTCGCCGGTCTTCTCCCGCTTCACCGCGACGCCGTTGATGTGAAGTACGCCGTCGATCATCTGGACGCGGTCGCCGGGCAGGCCAATCACGCGCTTGATGTAGTCGAGGGAGGGGTTGGGCGGGTATTTGAACACCACCACGTCGCCGCGCTCCGGCTCCGAGCCGAAGATGCGGCCGGAGAAGAGATGCGGCGAGAACGGGAGCGAATGGCGGGAATAGCCGTAGGCCCATTTGGTGACGAACAGATAATCGCCTTCGAGCAGGGTCGGACGCATCGATCCCGACGGGATCGAGAAGGGCTGGAACAGGAGGGTACGGATGACGAGCGCGAGGATGAGCGCCTGGACGATGACGCTGACGGTTTCGCCAAGTCCGCCGGATTTCTTCGCCGTTTTCTCTGCCACGCTCATCGCTTCCTCGGTTTCCGGTCACCTCTTAGACAGTTGCCGTGCGTGGGGCAACGCAATTGCGGCGAAACTCCGGTCGCTCACCCCTCCGGCAGGGCTTCGATGATCACGAATGCCTGAGCCAGCGGGAAGTCGTCGGTGATCGTCAGGTGGATGACGGCGCGGCAGCCTGCCGGCGTGATGACGTCGAGCCGTCGCGCCGCGCCATTGGTCAGCTGCATCGTCGGCTTGCCGCCGGGCAGGTTGACGACGCCCATGTCGCGCCAGAAGACGCCGCGCGCCAGGCCCGTGCCCAGGGCCTTGGCGCAAGCCTCCTTCGCCGCGAAGCGCTTGGCATAGGAGGCTGCGCGCTCCTTGCGCCGGTCGGACTTTGCCTGCTCGATCTCCGTGAAGATGCGGCTGGTGAAGCGCTCGCCGAAGCGGGCCAGCGATTTCTCCACGCGGCGGATGTCGATCAGGTCGCTGCCAAGGCCGATGATCATGTCACAGGTTCCTGCTGCCGGGCTTCACCGGCGGGATCGCGGCGAGTTCGGGCGGCAGACGGTCGGCCGGATAGGCCGGCACCTCGTATTCCGCGAGCGAAACCAGCGGCACGCCGACATTCGTCTTGCCGGCCGATCGATCGACGATGCAGGCGGCAGCCAACACCTCCGCGCCGATGTTGCGCAGGCAGGTTATCGTTTCCCGGATCGAGAGACCGGTGGTGACGATGTCCTCGACGATGACGACGCGCGCACCGTTCTCGATCTCGAAGCGCCGGAGCCGGAACTCGCCGCCCTCGCGCTCGACCCAGATCGCCGGAACGCCGAGATGCCGCGACGTCTCGTAAGCCGGAATGATGCCACCGACCGCGGGGCCGACGACGTAGTCGATCCGGCCAGGCACATCCCGCCTGATCTTCTCCGCCAGCGCCTTGCACAGGATGGCCGTCTTGTCGGCGTGCATGAACACACGCGCTTTCTGCAGGAAGACGGGGCTGCGCAGCCCCGAGGTGAGGATGAAGTGCCCTTCGAGCACCGCACCGGTCTCGCGGAAAATCTGGATGACCTCGTCCGTCGTCATGTCGTTACCTATCCGTTCACCCGCTTGGCCATGCGAACCGCCTCGTTCGCCTTGAGCTGGGAGATCAGGCGGTTCAGATGCTTGAGGTCCCACACTTCGAGATCGATCACCATCTCGGTGAAGTCCGGCGCCGGCCGCACCATCGACAGCGTGTGGATATTGGCATCGTTCGCCGCCACGATCTGCGCGATCTCGGCCAGCGAGCCCGGAGCGTTCAGCGCGGTGACGCTGATCCGGGCCGGAAACCGCTCCTTCTTCTCCTCGGAGATGTCCCAGCGCACGTCGATCCACCGCTCCGGCTGGTCGTCATAGGCGGTCAGCGAGGGGGACTGGATCGGGTAGATCGTGATCCCCGCGCCGGGCTGCAGGATGCCGACGATGCGGTCGCCCGGTACCGCTCCTTCGGGGGCGAAGCGCACCGGCAGGTCGCCGCGTACGCCGCGAATCGGCAGGGCCGCGTTCTTGTCGCCTCCCTTGCTTCCCTTTCGCGAAGACAGGCCGGGCACCTGGAACAGCATGCCCGCGGCATTGCGCAGCTTCGACCAGCCCTCTTCCTTGACTTTCGGCGTCGGGGCCGGCTTGACCTCCCCGATGTCGGGATTGACCGCGCGCATCACGTCGACGGAGGACAGCTCGCCGCGTCCGACGGCGGCAAGCACGTCTTCGACGTCCTTGCGCGCGAGGCGCGGCAGAACCTGTTTCAGCTCGGCCTTGGAGAAGACGCGGCCGGAACGCTCGAAGGCGCGCTCGAGGATACGGGTCCCGAGACCGGAATATTGCTTGCGAATGGCGGCGCGCGTCGCGCGCCGGATAGCCGAGCGCGCCTTGCCGGTAACGACCACCGCCTCCCAGGCAGCCGGGGGCACCTGCGACTTCGAGCGGATGATGTCGACCTCGTCGCCATTCTGCAGTTCCGTCATCAGCGGCATGACCCGGCCGTTGACTTTGGCGCCAACGCAGGTGTCGCCGACGTCGGTGTGCACCGCATAGGCGAAATCGATCGGCGTAGCGCCGCGCGGCAGGGCGATCAGCATGCCCTTCGGCGTGAAACAGAAGACCTGGTCCTGGAACAGCTCGAGCTTGGTGTTCTCGAGAAAATCCTCCGGATTGTCGCCGTCGGCGAGCGATTCGATCGTCCGCCTGAGCCAGGCATAGGCATTTGTCTCGCTCGACACCTTGTAGGCCGCGCCGTTCGGCTTCCTCGGCCCGTCCTTGTAGATCGAGTGGGCGGCGACACCATATTCGGCGACGCGGTCCATGTCCTGCGTCCTGATCTGCAATTCGACGCGTTGGCGCGACGGGCCGACGATGGTGGTGTGCAGCGAACGGTAGTCGTTCTGCTTGGGAATCGAGATGTAGTCCTTGAAGCGGCCCGGCACCATCTGCCAGGTGGTGTGGATCGCGCCAAGCGCCCGGTAGCAGTCGTCGACGCTCGCGACGATCACGCGAAAGCCGATAATGTCGGACAATTGCTCGAAGGACAGTGCCTTGGCCTCCATTTTGCGGAAGACCGACCACGGCTTCTTCTGCCGGCTCTTCACCGACGCCTTGAGGCCTGTGGCGACGAACATGTCGGAGAGCGCGGTTTCGATGCCCTCGATGACGCCGCGGCTCTTGTCCATGAAGGCTGCCAGACGCGCCGTCACTGTCCGATATGCGTCCGGATTGACATAGCGGAAGGCGAGCTCCTCCAGTTCCTCACGCATGTCCTGCATACCCATGCGGCCGGCGAGCGGCGCGTAGATCTCCATCGTCTCCTCGGCGATACGCAGTCGCTTTGCCTCGGGCACGTGATGAAGCGTGCGCATGTTGTGCAGCCGGTCGGCGAGCTTGACCAACAGGACCCGAACGTCGTCGGAGATGGCGATGAGGAGTTTGCGCAGGTTCTCCGCCTGCTCGGCACGTTTGGAGACGAGGTCGAGCCGCTTGAGCTTGGTCAGGCCTTCGACCAGCTTGCCGATGTCGGGGCCGAACAGTTCGTCGATCTCGGCGCGCGTCGCCGTCGTGTCCTCGATCGTGTCGTGCAGGAGTGCGACCGCGATGGTCGACTCGTCGAGATGCATGTCGGTCAGGATCGCGGCGACTTCCAGCGGATGCGAGAAGTAAGGATCGCCGGATGCGCGACGCTGATGGCCATGCTTCTGCATGGCATAGACATAAGCCTTGTTGAGCAGCGCCTCGTTCACGTCGGGCTTGTAGCGCTGGACGCGCTCGACAAGCTCGTATTGACGCATCATTGGATGTGACCAAGCCTCAAATGAAACATGCGCCGCGCTATCGCGCGGCGCATGGAATCAATAGCTGCGAAAATGGCGGCACGGAAGCGCCGCCCGTGTTCACCGCATCAGAAGTCGTCGTTTTTCTCCGGCGCAACGAGGCCTTCGATACCGGCCAGCAATTCCTCTTCGCTCATCCGGTCGAAAGCGACCTGGTCGTCGCCGTCCTCGTCGGCAGCAGTCGCCTCGCCCGCGGTCCCCTGACGATCGATGAGTTCGGCCGCGTCGGCCTCCGGCTCGTCGACCTCGACATGCTTCTGCAGCGAGTGGATCAGGTCTTCCTTCAGATCGTCGGGCGACAGGGTCTCATCGGCGATCTCGCGCAAGGCCACGACCGGGTTCTTGTCGTTGTCGCGATCGACGGTAATCGGCGCGCCCTGGCTGATCTGGCGGGCGCGGTGACCGGCCAGCAGAACGAGTTCGAAACGGTTCTCGACCTTGTCGATGCAGTCTTCAACGGTGACGCGGGCCATCGATGCCCCTTTCCTGCTTGAATGTGTCGGGAATATTGGCGCGCTGCATATCCCCTTCAAGTCGAAAATACAAGCTCGGCGCGCCGACGCCCGCGAATTGACGGCGCGGGGGCAGGCAGGCCCCCTTGTCGCACCCGGTCACATTTTCTTGCAATGCAACCCTGAACCCTTGGAATGCGCCAGCCGCAGCGCTAAGTCGGTTGCAGGATCGTGGGAACATTACCCGCCAACGGTCCGTTGCGATTGCCGGTGCTTCATTTGAGGATGTGTTGATATGTTCGATGCCCGAGAGAAAATTGCGCTCTTCATCGACGGTGCCAATCTCTATGCCACATCGCGGTCGCTGGGTTTCGATATCGACTATCGCAAGCTCCTCGCCTACTTCCAGAAGAAGAGCTACCTGCTTCGCGCCAACTACTACACCGCGATCATCGAGGATCAGGAATACTCCTCGATCCGCCCGCTGATCGACTGGCTCGACTACAACGGCTACAAGGTCGTCACCAAGCCCGCCAAGGAGTTCACCGACGCGACCGGGCGCCGGAAAATCAAGGGCAACATGGATATCGAGCCGGCGATCGACGCGCTCGAGCTCACCGAATTCGTCGATCATTATGTGATCTTCTCCGGCGACGGCGATTTCCGCTCGCTCGTCGAGGCGTTGCAGCGGCGCGGCCGCAAGGTGACGGTCGTTTCCACAATGGCCTCGCAGCCGCCGATGATCGCGGACGACCTGCGCCGGCAGGCGGACCATTTCGTCGACCTGATGACGCTGCGGGCCGAGATCGGCCGCGAACTTTCGGAACGACCGCCCCGGCGCCTCGAGCCGCAGGAACCGGCTGACGACGATCTGTGATGCGGGCATGATTGGCGGATGAACGTCGCGATTCGCCGCGAGACAGCCCCGGAACCATCGTACGACTGTCCGCTCTGCCCGAGACTGAACAGCTTCCTCGCCGAATGGCGCGCCAGGGAGCCCGGCTGGTACAACGGGCCGGTGCCGACCTTCGTGCCTGGCGAAGGCGAAGCCGCGGTCCGACTGCTCGTGGTCGGGTTGGCGCCCGGCCTGCGCGGAGCCAATCGCACCGGCCGACCGTTCACGGGCGACTATGCGGGGGACCTCCTCTACTCGACCCTGATCCGTTTCGGTTTTGCCCGCGGCGAGTTCCGCGCTCGGCCGGACGACGGCCTCGAGCTGATCGGCACCGCCATCACCAATGCAGTCCGCTGCGTGCCGCCGGGCAACAAGCCGGAGAGCAGCGAAATCAACACCTGCCGCGGGTTTCTTTCGGCGACGATCGATCGCTTTGCGAATCTCCGCGCGATCGTGACCCTTGGGGCGATCGCACACCAGTCGACCATTCGGGCGCTCGGCGGGCGCGTCGCCGCCCACCCGTTCCGGCATGGCGCGGAGACGGCGATCGGCGGGCTCAGCGTCTTTTCCAGCTATCACTGCTCGCGTTACAACACCAACACCGGCGTGCTGACGGAGCAGATGTTCGTCGCGGTGTTTGCGGCAGTCGCCCGAGCGCTGGAAGCCGATCGACCGTCCGCGGCTGATGCCCCGTCGAATTGACGCGCAGAGGAGCACAGCTTACTGCACAGCCACGAACGGCTCCGGACAAGTCCCCTATCATGCATGCCCCCAGCCTTCGCGGTCCGCTCTACATGGTCGCCGCGACCTGCTCCTACGTCATCAACGACACATTCATGAAGCTCGCCACCGAGGGCCTGCCTCCCTACGAGGTGTTGTTCCTGCGCGGGGTGACGGCGACGCTTTGGAGCATACCGCTGTTGATCGCTCTCGGCCTGGTGCGGCAATTGCCAGCTCTGTTCGAGCCGCGCGTGCTTGCACGCAACCTGCTCGAACTGTTCGGCGTGCTCTGTTTCATCGTCGCGCTGACCAACATGCCGATCGCGGACGCGACCGCGCTCGGCCAGATCACGCCGCTTATCGTCTTGCTGGGTGCGGCCTTCCTGTTCGGCGAGCGGATCGGGCCTGTGAGGCTCGCGCTGATCGGGCTCGGCTTCGTCGGCGCGATCCTGATCGCTCAGCCAACGATGGCGGGGATTTCGTTCTACGCCGTGCTGGCACTGGCCAATGCCGCCTTTGCGGCTGCCCGCGACCTCGCCAGCCGCCGTATCGCGGGGCATGTCCCGGGCATGATCGTCGCGATCTCGGCGGTGATCGTCGTGCTCGTCGGGGCCGGCGCCATGCATCTGGCAACCGAAGCCTGGGTGTATCCCAGCCCGCGGCACATGCTGCTGCTGGCCGGCTCTGGGTTCTTCCTGATCTTCGGCCACTTTTTCATCTTCATGGCCTACCGGGTCGGACCGACCGATATCGTCGCGCCCTTCTACTACTGCTTCACGGTGTGGGCCGTGATCTCGGGCCTGGTCGTTTTCGGCCATATGCCCAACCTCATGGCATGGATGGGCATCCTGCTGGTGGTGGGCAGCGGCCTGGTCATCGTCGCGATGGATCGCCGCAGGCGTCGTCCGACGGTCATCGCGTAGGCGGGGTGGGCCCCGCTGCCTCCGGCAATTCCCACCCGTTCGCAGCCTTTCGTCACGCCACTGGCGTGACGAATTCGCTGTCGGCGAACCGGCTCCTCACCCCTTGTCGCGAAGCAGGCGACCCTTCTCGCGGTTCCAGTCGCGTTCCTTTTCCGTCTGGCGCTTGTCGTGCAGCTTCTTGCCGCGGGCGACCGCGAGCAGCAGCTTCGCCCGGCCCTTGTCGTTGAAATAGATCTTCAGCGGCACGAGCGTCATGCCCTCGCGCTCGACGGCCTGGGAGAGGCGCGCGCGCTCGCGCTTGCTGGTCAACAGCTTGCGGCGGCGGCGCGGCTCATGGTTGAAGCGGTTGGCCTGCAGATATTCCGGCAGGTAGGAATTGATCAGCCAGAGTTCGCCGCCTTCGACGGAGGCATAGGACTCCTGGATGTTCGCCTGGCCCTGGCGCAGCGACTTCACCTCGGTGCCGGACAGCACCAGCCCGGTTTCGAGCGTGTCCAGAACCTCGTAGGAGAAACGCGCCTTGCGGTTCTCGGCTACGGTCCGGTTGTTGGGATCGTCACGTCCCGTCGCCATCAGTTCAAAATGCCGACGCTGCGCATGGCGGCGTCGATCTTCTCCGCCGTCGACGGTTCCACGGTGACGAGCGGCGAGCGCACGACGTTGGCGACGCGGCCCAGGCGCGAGAGCGCATATTTGGCACCCGTCACGCCGGCCTCGATGAAGATCGTCTTGTGCAACGGCATCAGCCGGTCCTGCAACTCCAGCGCGCGCTGCTTGTCGTTGGCGAGCGTCGCGGCCTGGAATTCGGCGCAGAGCCGCGGCGCGACGTTGGACGTCACCGAGATGCAGCCGACGCCGCCATGGGCATTGAAGCCGAGCGCCGAGGCATCCTCGCCGGAGAGCTGGATGAAGTCCTTGCCGCAGGTCAGGCGCTGCTCGGAAACGCGCTCAACCTTTCCGGTGGCGTCCTTGACGCCGACGATATTCTTGAAATCGTTGCGCAATCTTCCCATCGTCTCGGGCGTCATGTCGATCACCGAGCGCGGCGGAATGTTGTAGATGAAGATCGGCAGCTTCGTCGCGCGCGCCACGCCAGCGAAATGCTCGTAGAGCCCGCGCTGTGTCGGCTTGTTGTAATAGGGCGTGACGACCAGAACCGCGTCGGCGCCGGCCTTCTCGGCTTCCTGCGTAAGACTGACCGCCTCTGCCGTATTGTTCGAACCGGCGCCGGCGATGACCGGCACCCTGCCCTTCGCGGCCTTGATGCAGGCGCGCACCACCGCATGATGCTCCTCATGCGACAGAGTCGGCGATTCGCCGGTGGTGCCAACCGGAACGAGGCCGTTGGTGCCCTCCGCGATCTGCCACTCCACGAAGTCGGCGAACGCTTTCTCGTCGACCCCACCATCGGCGCGGAACGGCGTGACGAGCGCGGTGAACGACCCCTGGAACATGATCGGCGTTTCTCCAAAATCCGCAGTTACAATCGCGAAAGGGCGGCAACATAGTCTTGCCACGCAGATGCGGCAAGCAGGTCCCGTGCTCTACTCGATGATGCGGTTCGACGCCATAACCATTCGTTCACCAAGTCTTCACGCTCCAACGGTACCGTTGCCGATGCCCGCTCCAGATTTTGTCCCGAGTGCTGCAGAGGGATCGTCGGCATGAGCGCCAGTTCCTTTCCATATCGGCTTGCCGCGGGCAGCGTTCTGGTCGCGCTGGCGGCCGGAGGCTTTGCGCTCGGCCCGGATGCGCTGACAACCGCGGCCGTCGCCCGCCCACCCTCGATCGCCGGCATGGAAGGACCGAGGACGGATCCGGATGGGGCGCGGCTCGCGTCGGTGGCTCCGACGACGGCCGTCGCGCCCGCCCTGGCGACACTTCCGGCGCTGACGCCCCCGACGCCAATTCCGGCTGATCAGGGACAATCGTCAAGACCCGCCGGAGACCTCGCGCTGCTGAAGCTCGGGCTGGCAGCGATCGAGAGCGGTGACGTCGCCGCCGCGATCGGCGCGCGCAACCAGTTGCGTTTCGGCTCGCTCGACCACGACATTCTGACCTGGGCGATCACGATCTCCAATCAGCCGGCTGTGCCGGGCGACGAGATCGAGACGGCGATCCGCGTGCTGGCCGGCTGGCCTGGCATTGCCGATCTGAGACGCAATACCGAACGGGCTCTGCTGCGCGAAAACGCCGACCCGAAGACCGTCGCCGAGGCTTTCAGCACAAGATCGCCCGAAACGATCGAGGGTGCTCGCATCCTCGCGCGCGCACAGATGGCGCTCGGCGATGCGAAATCCGCCCGCGCGACCCTCGCCAGCTTCTGGCGGGGCGAAAAACTCGAAGCTGCGACCGAGACGGCGATCCTCAAGGAGTTCTCCAAGGTCCTGTCGAGCCAAGACCACCGCGCCCGCATGGAGTACATGCTCTACAACGACCGCACGAACTCCGCGATGCGGGTGGCGGGCCTTGCCGCCGCTGAAAAACTCGCCTTTGCCTGGTCCGCGGTGATCAAGGGCGACAGGAACGCGCGCAAGCTGCTGAACGACGTGCCGAAGGATCAGCGCAGCGCGGGCTACTTCTTCGCCAGCGCCAAGCAGTTCCGCCGCGCCGGGAAATACAAGGACGCGGCCGCCGAAATGCTCAAGGCGCCGACGGACAAGGCGGCGCTGGCCGACCCGGACGCCTGGTGGGTGGAGCGCCGCGTACTGGTGCGCGAACTGCTCGACCTCGGCGACCACGCCACCGCCTACAGGCTTGCCGCGGCACACGCAGCCGAATCTCCATCCATGGCCGCCGATGCGGAGTTCCATGCCGGCTGGATCGCGCTCCGGATGCTGAACGATCCGAAGGCGGCCGCGACGCATTTCGGCCGCATCGCCGAAGTGGCGGAAGGGCCGATCTCCCGCGCGCGAGCTTATTACTGGCTCGGGCGGGCTGCCGACGCGGGCGCGGCCGGAGACGCCAAGACATATTATGAGAAGGCGGCGGAAAACGGCACGGCGTTCTATGGCCAGCTTGCCGCGCAGAAACTCGGGCGCAAGACCATTCCCATCGCCATGCCGACCGCCTCGGACGACGGCCGCAGGGCGTTCGAGGCCCGCGACGCGGTGGCGGCGATCCGGCGCATCGAAGAAGCGGGGTCCGGGGCCGACAGGCTCTATCGCGAACTCGCCGGAGAGTTGAGCGATCCGGGCGAACTGGCGTTGCTCGCCGGCATGGCCGAGGCGCGCGGCGACCACTACCTGGCGCTCAGGGTCGGCAAGATCGCGGCCGCGCGCGGCATCGCCATCGGCTCACTGGCCCATCCGACCGGCGCCATCCCCGAGACCGCGAACCTGTCCGGGGCCGGCAAGGCGCTCGCCTATGCGATCGCCCGCCAGGAGAGCGAATTCAAGGTCGGCGCCATCTCGGGCGCGGGCGCGCAGGGCCTGCTGCAATTGCTACCCGATACGGCAAAGGAGATGGCGAAGAAGGCCGGCATGCCGTTCTCCAAGGTTCTCTTGACCACCGACCCCGGCTACAATGCGACGCTCGGGTCGGAATTCCTCTCCGAGCAGCTCGGCCGCTTCTCCGGCTCCTATGTTCTGACCTTCGCCGGATACAATGCCGGCCCCCGACGCGCACAGGACTGGATCAAGCGTTACGGCGACCCGCGCGGCAAGCCGGTCGAGGAGGTCGTCGACTGGATCGAACGGATCCCCTTCACCGAAACCCGCCACTATGTGCAGCGGGTGATGGAGAACTATCAGGTCTACAAGATGCGGCTGACCGGCACGTTCGACATCGTCGCCGACCTCGTCGAGGGCCGCTGAGCCGCACGGGGCCAACGGTCCGCCCGGCGCGACTTGCCTTTGCGGCGCCAGCCTGTATCTCTCTGATTTCTTATGATTTCGGGAGAGATGCGTGGCGCCGGCAAACAACTTTGAGGATTTCTACTACAGCTCGACCGACGGGCTGAGACTCCATGCGCGGATCTACGGAGAGCGGCATGCGGCGTCGCTTCCCGCGATCTGCCTCCCGGGCCTGACGCGCAACGCGGCGGACTTCCATGAGCTCGCGCTGTTCCTCTCGCGTCATCCGCGTTCGCCGCGCCAGGTAGTCGCATTCGACTATCGCGGGCGCGGGCGCTCGGACCATGACCGCAACTGGAAAAACTACGACGTGCTCGTCGAAAGCGGCGACATTCTCGCCGGGCTCGCGGCGATGGGGATCGAGCATGGCGCCTTCATCGGCACGTCGCGCGGCGGCGTAATCGTCCACGTTCTCGCGGCGATGCGGCCGACGGCGCTGAAGGCCGTCGTCCTCAACGACATCGGCCCGGTGGTCGACGGGGCCGGGCTTGCGCAGATCCGCGCCTATCTGGAACGCGCGCCGAAGCCGAAAACCCTCGCGGAGGCGGTCGAGATCAGCCGCGTGGCGCAGAAGGACAATTTCTCAGCGCTCGCGGATGCCGACTGGGAGCGCATGGCGCGCGCCTATTACCGCGAGGAGAACGGCGCACTTGTTCCGGACTTCGATCCGGCCTTGCTCAACACCGTGACCGCGATCGACCTGAACAAGCCGCTGCCGCAGCTCTGGCCGCAGTTCGAGGGGCTGCGCGGCATTCCTGTTCTCGCCATTCGCGGCGAGAATTCGAAGCTGCTGTCGGCCGAGACGCTGGAGGAGATGGCACGCCGCCACCCACGGATCGAGACGGTCATCGTGGAGGGACAGGGCCACGCGCCGCTGTTGGAGACGGGCGCGCTACCGGCGCGGATCGCGCGGTTTCTGGAGAAGGCGGACCGGGGCTGAGCGGCGCTGTCCGGATCAGCCACTGCTCCGGGTCCGCAAGGACGCGGGCTTTCGATCCGTAAGAACAAGTAGGACCGAAAAAGAAAAGACCCGGCGGTTGCCCGCCGGGTCTCTCAAATCAGCTCGTGAGCCGATTAGAAGTAACGCGTGAAGCGCAGGTAGCCGGAGACGGTGCCGTCCGGATCGAACTCGCGCGAACCCGCGAAGCTCGGGATATTCCCAACGTCGTCATAACGCAGTTCGCCGCGCACTTCAAACTGCGAGACCGGGAACCACACCACCGACAATTCGGCCGCCCAAGCGTCAGCACCAGAGAGTACATCCGAACCCGCATAGTACAGGTCGTTGAAGTACTGCACTCCGACCGAGGCGCCCAGCGTTTCGCTGAACTGATGGTTATACGAGGCCAGGATCGACCACTCGGAACCGCCGAACAGCGAGTAGGGTCCGACAGCCGGGCCCGGAGGAGCCGAGATCGCCAAGTTCGACGGCGAACCAACGTTGAATGCGTGCGCACCGTCCGCATAGTAACCGATCAAGCGAAGGTTGGAACCCGGCATGTTCGGAACGTTGAACTGAGCGCCAAGCGAAGCAGCAAAGCCGCCGTCGTTGATGCCGAACGTATCAAGGCCGTGATAGATTGCATAGCCGGTTCCGTCGAAGCTCTCATCGTAAGCGACCTTCGCCCAGATGGTGCCCCAGCCACCAGTGTAGCCAATCTTGGCCACGACGTCGGGCAGATAGCCTTCGCCGGCAAGCGCGTCGTCTTCGAGCGAGATGGCGCCGAAGAAGCCGTTCGACTCGAAACGATAACCGATCAAGGCGCGCTGCTGGTAGCCGTAGTACAAGCCCGACCAGGAGTGCGAACCCCAGTTCGACGCGCCGCCGTTCATCGAGTTGGCCCAGAACGATTCGGTGTAGCCCATCACGAGGCCGCCGAGGGAGATGTAGGCTTGGTCAGCCGAAACGGCGCCGTCGCCTACGCCATTCCAGGACGCCTGGAAGCGGATGTAGGATTTCAGCGTGCCCCACTCGGTTTCAGAACGAGCATCGAAGTTCACCCGAGCGCGGACGCTCTTGTACCAGCCCTCGCCGGCGGTGCCGCCAGCGCCCGGCAAAGTGTCGACGCCATACAAATCGTTGTTGGCGTTCGGCAGAGCCTCGGAATTCGTAAAGATCGGATCGAAGCTATTGGCAGCGATCTGATACCACACATAGCCCGAGATCTGCAGGCAGGTTTCGGTGCCGGGGATGTAGAAGAAGCCGGCGCCGTAAGCGTCGCAAACGCGGACGTATTCGACGGGCTCGGGTTCCGGCGCCATGACGGCGTCGGCAGCGCGTGCACCGGTGACAGCGACGAGTGCCGCAGCCGAGCCGATAAGCAAGCTCTTAATGTTCATTTTCTGACCTCCAGTCAAAGTTGCAAAACGGGTTTGGGTCTTAATTGCTGAAGGACAGCGTTTCCCTGCCCCATCCCCTAGGCGAAAAGTCGCTCCCGAAGTCGCTTCCCTTCCCGACGGACAATTGCCGAACGGGCTGGCCAGTTCAACCGTCAACTTGCCTCTGCCGCGATGCGCACACCGCTATGCCCAATTGCTGTTGCACAAATGACACGATTTGCCGGGGCGGCTTAAGGATTGATCAACCATGTGGCACCGATCGCGCTCGTTTCCGGGCTTCGACGCCTGATTCCGACCGCCCGATTCCGGGCTATCAACGCCCATCGTTGCGGCCGTTCGAGTCGAATCGCTGCACCCGCGCTTGCATCGACAGTCTCGCAAGGCATGCGGAGAGAGGCGCGAACGATCGCGGCCGACGATCTTCCGGCGATGTCCAATGACACTCCGAAGCAATGCGGGGCACACCAGGGCTCTGTGACGGGAATGCGCAGACCAGACGGCGCAACGCCCATAAGAAATTGTCAGGGCTACTCGCCGCAGCCGCTCGCTTTTCAATCGGAATGCGTCCTCCGGTCCATTCCGGCGGCGTTCGCATGCACGGGCATGCGGAGATCGCAGCAGCGCGTGCTGCCGAATCCGCCGCGAACCGGGGGCGCTACGCACGAACAAAGCAGGCAAATGATGCGGCGTGACGGGGCAATCAGAGCAGACAGCAATGGACTCAATAATCGCGCGATTCCATGGATGCGTGCGGCGCCGCTTGGAGTGGATTGCCATCGGCCGTGGCGCCGATGGCGGAGATAGAGAGGATGGAAGCAAAGCGTATGAGTGCAATGCCAAAAAGATATATCGGCATCATCAGTGCATAATTATTGCAAAGCAACAAAAGGACCGGAAGGGATAAGAAAACGGAGGCTCTCCGGCAGCGATGGTACGCTTTGACTGGAGGTCAGAAAATGCACATCAAGAGCCTTCTCATCGGCTCCGCCGCGGCGCTCGTCGCGGTCACCGGCGCCCGCGCTGCCGACGCCGTCATGGCGCCGGAACCCGAGCCGGTCGAATATGTCCGCGTCTGCGACGCCTACGGCGCCGGCTTCTTCTACATTCCGGGCACCGAAACCTGCCTGCGGATCTCGGGCTACATCTGGTACCAGATGGGCGCCGGCAGCTACGAAGACGGAGACGCTCCGTCCTATCACTACGGCACCTCGACGCAGGACGGTTGGCGCAAGTCGATCCGCGCCCGCGTCAACTTCGACGCACGTTCCGAAACCGAGTGGGGCACGCTGAAGTCCTACATCCGCTTCCAGGCAAACTGGAACGGCGTGGGCGACGGCGCTGTGGCGGCCGACCAGGCTTACCTTGAGCTCGGCGGCTTCATCGCCGGTTACACGGAATCGTTCTGGCTCGACTCCAAGAATGGCGGCCCTTCGAACTGGGGCTCGCACTCCTGGACCGGCATGTACTACGGCTATCAGGAGCACGCGCTCATCGGCTATCGCTACCAGTCGAACGGCTTCTTCGGCGCCATCTCGCTCGAAGACGACGCGCTTGACGGCGAAGGTTATGTACCCGACGTCGTCGCCAAGGTCGGCTACGCGGGCGGCTGGGGCGCGGTATGGGCGAAGGTGGGTTTCGACGAAAGCTACAACGCGCTCGGCGACAGCGGCTTCGGTGTTTCGCTTGGCGCGCAGATCAACGTCCCGAACATGCCCGGCTCGTCGCTGCGTGTGCACGGCTACTACGTGGATAGCGACAGCCAGTATGGTTCGAGCAGCATGTTCGCGACGCCGACGTCGTACGGACAGGCCGAATGGACGATCCTGGCGTCGTATAACCAGCAGTTCTCGGAAACCCTCGGCGCGTCCGTAGCTTTCGAATATTTCAGCGACTTCTACGTGCCCAACTCGGACGTGAGCACGGGTATCGACGGCTGGGCCGCGGAACTGTCGGTCATTTGGTTCCCGGTGCCACAGTTCGAAGTTCGCGGCGAAGTCGGTTACACGGACGCGGACGGCCTGCTTACCGATCCGACCGTCGATCCGGAAGGCTCGGTGTCCGGCTTCCTGCGCTTCACGCGCTACTTCTAGTCGGCACTTCGTCCGACGACAGGTTTCGGCCCGCAATCCATCCGGTTGCGGGCCGTTGCCACAGATGCTTACTTCTGTATAGACATAGCTCGTTGACGATAGAGGTCGACTTGTAGTGTCAAGAAACCGTTGAGGAGGCCGTTTTCTTCCACTTCATTCTTCCTGCCTGAAGCAATTCTGGCTCGAAAATTTTGGGTATACATGAAGTGACACATGATCTTCTTCACATAGGCGTAGATTCCGGGTTTGCGTCCCTTGCACAAGGCTACAATCTCACTTACGCATCGACCAATGGCCAAGCAGAGACACCTGCCCAGCCGACCACGCTGAAGTCGCTCTTCGAGCGCTATGCCGGGACGCTCTGGGAAAACGGCAAGCACAAATACAACGTCGCGTCCTTCATCCACGAGATCGACGCGATACTGCCGCGCGTGCCGTTCGAGACCTTTTCCCAGGCGATGTTCGACGACGTCGTTGGTGCCCTGCGAGATCGTGGCAATAGCAATGCCACAATAAATCGCAAGGTGGCGGCATTGTCGAAACTGCTGCGCAAGGCGCTGCGGATGGGCGACGTCCACAGCCTGCCCGAATTCAAACGCCAGAAAGAGCGCGCCGGGCGTATCCGGTTTCTCGAAGCCGCCGAAGAGGACAGGCTTTTCGCGGCGATCCGCGCACGTTCGGAATCCTACTATCTGCTGTCGGTCTTCCTGATCGACACCGGCGCACGGCTGGGCGAAGCGATCGATCTGCGCTGGAACGACCTCAATGAGGGCCGGGCCACGTTCTGGCTCACCAAATCCGGGCGCAGCCGCTCGGTGCCGCTGACCGCGCGGGCCGTGGACGCGGCGCGCATGCGGGATGGCAAAAGGCGGGGACCGTTCAACGACATCGTCCAATACAAATACCGCGCTGCGTGGAACGAGGCCAAGGCCGAGGTCGGGCTCGGTGCGGACGACCAGGTGGTTCCGCATATCCTGCGCCACACATGCGCCTCGCGTCTGGTACGGGGCGGGGTCGACATCCGGCGCGTGCAGATGTGGCTCGGCCACCAGACGCTGCAGATGACGATGCGCTATGCGCACCTCGCCACGAACGACCTCGACATGTGCGTGCCGATCCTCGAGCGGCGTTATTGAGCGGCATCCGCATTGGGCGGCAGGCCAATGCGCCGGACCGGCTACCGGTCCCGCAGCAGCCTGATCAATTCCGGCACGAAGGCCGAACCTTCACCGCGTTCGACAATTCCTTCCAGCGTGCCCGACACGCCCTGCGCGACCAGGTCCGCTGCCTCCAGATCATCCGCCAGCTGGCGGTAATAGGACAGGTCCTTCGCCGCGTTGGCGATGGAGAAGCGCAACAGCGAGGTATCGCCGCTGACAATGGCGGGTCTCAGCCGCTCCAGCGCGACGCCGCCGCCACCGCCCTTGGCGAGGCACTCCACCAGAGCGTCCATGGACACGCCGCCCTTGGCCGCGCAGGCAGCCGCCTCGGCGATCAGCGTCATGGAGCCCAGCGAGACGAAATTATGGATGAGCTTGAGCTGATGGCCGGTGCCGACGCCGCCGGCCTCGAAAATGTTCTCGGCGAAAGCCGACAAGAGCGGCCTGACCCTGGCAATCACGGCGTCATCGCCGCCGACGAGCAGGTTCAACCGCCCTTCCTCCGCTTCCTTGGGCGTACGGGTCATGGCGGCATCGACGAAATGCGCCCCCCTTGCCTCGACCTTCGCAGCCAGCGCCACGGTCGACGTTGGGTTGGCCGTCGAGCAATCGATGACGATCATGCCCGGCCGCAGCGCGTCGAGCACCTGCCCGCTGCCGAGAAGAACGTCTTCGACCTGCGGCGTTCCGGTCACGCATAGCACCAGGACATCACTCGCGCCGGCAAGCTCGGCCGCGGTGTCGCATGCTTGCGCCCCCGCCCGGTCGAGATCCTCGGTCGGCTGGTTGCCGGGATGGCGCAGGTAGCGCAGATGCCAGCCCTTCGTCGCGATGTTCTTCGCGATGCCGTGGCCCATCAGACCCACGCCGATCATGCCGACCCGCTCGTTCATCCGCATCTCCCCTGCCAGGCACTCGTCTGCTTTCGAGGATGCCGCGCGACCTATGGGGGGCAAGGCGGGCCGAGGCAAGGCCCAGGCGCCATGCCGGATGGGTACAGGGAGCGATAGTGCAAGCACGCGTCCAGGATCACAGCACTGGCTCCGCGTCATGATCCGCCGCATTCTTTTTCGCCTGCGGGGCTAACCCGCTTCGCGTATGCTTATCGGATGGCGCCGATCGGCCGCCGATTGAACGAGGCGCGCTGACGGGAAACGTCGTCGCGCAGGAGGAGGAGCGAATATGGCGGACACTGAGGAAACGATCGGATTCATCGGCCTCGGGCTGATGGGCCACGGCATGGCGAAGAACGTGGTGGAGAAGGGCTATTCGCTCACCGCGCTCGCCCATCGAAACCGCAAGCCGCTCGAAGATCTCGTCGCCCGCGGTGCCCGGGAGGCGGCCACGCCGCAGGACGTCGCGGAGCGCTCCTCGGTGGTCGTTCTCTGCGTGACCGGCTCGCGCGAGGTCGAGGCGCTGATCCGTGGCGACAAAGGGCTCGCGGCGGGGCTCCGGCCGGGCTCGGTCGTCATCGACTGCTCGACCTCCGATCCGAACTCGACGATCGCGCTGGCCGACTTCCTGGCGGGCCGCGGGATCGACTACGTCGACGCGCCGCTGTCGCGCACGCCGAAGGAGGCGTGGGAAGGCACGCTCGACACGATGGTCGGCGCGGAGCCCACCGTGTTCGAGCGGGTCCGGCCGATCATCGCCACCTGGGCGGCCCGTATCGTCCACATCGGCGGCGTCGGCGACGGGCACCGGATGAAGCTCCTCAACAATTTCGTCTCGCTCGGCTATGCCGCCATCTATGCCGAGGCGCTTGTGCTCGCCGAAAAGGTCGGCATTTCGCCGCAGCGCTTCGACGCGGTGATCCGCGGCGGCCGCATGGATTGCGGCTTCTACCAGACCTTCATGGGCTACGCGATCGACGGCAACCGAGAGGCGCATCGCTTCACGCTGAGCAATGCGCTGAAGGATCTCACCTATCTTGAATCAATGGCGGATGCGGCGCGCGTCGCCAACCCGCTCGGCAACGCGACCAAAAACGCATTCGCGATGGCGGTCGCCGGCGGGGGTGCCGGACCGGAGGACTATGTCCCACACCTCGTCGACCATGTAGCGCGCCTCAACGGCGCCGGGCCTGGCGGCCTGCCGGGCAAGGGAAAGCCCGGAGTCTGACCGGTCCAGCCCATTCCGGCTCCCGCCGGCGCGTCGAAGCCCGATCAGTCGGCCGAGCCGCCGCCTGACGTGGTCGAGGGCGAATTCGGCGGCGTTTCGGGAAAGACCATGGTCTTTGCTCGCGCCGATAGCGGCGCTCGCCATGCCGATCGGGGGCAACCCCACCGGAAGGGCCTTGCCGGGTGCCTCAACGGACCAGCCGCGCTCGGACCATTGTCTGGTCCTTCGGATGACCCCACGGCCCGATATATTCGACCACCCAAGGCAATCCGATCACAGCGTGCTGAATATCCTCGCGCCTGTAGTGATAGGGATCCTTGTGCGGATGGGTAATGACCCCGGGATATTGTTCAAACGACTCGGCGTCCCGACCTTCCGGAGCGAGATAGACCGTGAAGAGAAAGGTGCAAGGTCCATCCAGATGGTCGGCAAGCCTCGCAAGGCAGAGCCGCAGATGATTGGGCGGGAGATGCGTGAACACCGACTGCGCGATGGCGAAGTCGATGTCTTTGCGAATTCCGGGGAACTCGAATTCCCTGTCGACCACGAGATTTGAACGCGGCAGCTTATCGCCGAGCCCAGCAGGCAGGATCTCCCGTTGATATCCGGCCTCCAGAAAGGACTCATTGAGATCCGTGCCCAGGTAGTTTCCGGCATCGAGAAAGCGTACGGCCTTCACCCCGAGCCGAAGAGACCCACAACCGATGTCCAGCAGTCTGTGTTCGGGCTGCATTCCGACGGAACGGAGATGCTCGAGCTGCAGCGAGCCCAGCTCCTCCCACAATCCGCCGATGATCTTTCGATAGTCGGTTCCCGTGCCGGCGATTCGTCGCATGGCTTGTTCGTCGTAGTAGTGTGAGAGCATTGGACCAGACGATACCGGAGGTTTCGTTGCCGTCCCGGTTCGCGACCCGCTCGGGGGCGGTGCCGGATTCGCCTGGGCCGCTGCTGCGTGCCCCGATCCGGCAGAGCGGGACAGCTTCGCGATAAGTCCCTGTCCTGTCGGCAGGGAGAGGACCTCGAAGCCGAGTTCCTCGGCGAGGGCGTCGATTGCCAGCTTCTGTGGCGAGTAGCCGGAATAGGCGTAGTCGTCGAGAAGGACGAGTGCCCCGGGCGTGAGCGAATCCCAGACGAATTTCAAGGCGGCTATCTCGGGAGGAGCGCAGTTCATGTCGATATGAACGAAAGCGAACGGCCCCTTGCCCAGGCGATCAAGCGTAAGCGGGACCGGTCCCGGTATGATCGTCACGTTCTTCCAGGAGGAGAAGTTCGCGACGACGGGCTCCACTGTCGTGGCATAGAAGCCGTTATCGAGTTGCGAACGGTTCTTCTCCAAGATGCCGGAGCGGCGTTCTTCATCGGTGATGAACCGTTCGTCCAGACCGGAGAAGGTGTCGAGCAGATAGAAGTTCCGACCGGTCCTGTCCCAGTCGAGATCCTCCATGATGGCCGAGCTCATGAACCCGCGATTGGTTCCAAACTCGACGAAATCGCCGGGGATCTGTGTCGCCGTGCGAGCGGCCCAAAGGCCCAGGTGAACGCGCCAATTCCACCGGTAATCCTTGCCGACCGCCTGGATCCCGCGGTCGTAGGCTTTGAGAAAACGACGATCGTCCAGGAAGTCGCTGTTGTGGATGCTGCGTAGACCGTCGCGATCATAAGGTGCGCGCTTGACGGCCTGGATGTCGCAGTCGATCGGGCTCGAAATGGCCACATGACCGTCCGCCTGAACGAGGCGCAGGTAATAGCTGGCCGGGCCGGTCTGTTTGAGCGACGTATCCTGCCAGAAGAGCTTCAGATCGGTCCGGCCGGGGACCGAGACGCGGCGCACCGGGCCGTCGCGCCCTTCGCGCAGGCCGGAAGCGAGGAAGTGGAAATGGCCGCTTGGAATGCGGCCGGCCTGCACTGCCTCGGCAATATCGCGATAGGCGGCGCAATAGGCACCTTCGTCAAACTCATAAGCTCCCTCGGGATAGACCTCGTGAACGATCTGCATGTCCCGGACGATCTGCACGACAGCCAGTTCGGCCGTGCCTTGCACGTCGATACCCAGGACGGGCGGCCCGGTGCAGATCACATCCTGGCTGCCCATCGGAGAGCCGTTGACCGTGAGATTTACCAACATGCGTGCCCCCGTGGTCGCGTAGACTCGGCGATGGTAGAGCGCGTCGAAAACACCCTCTCGGGTGAATTCTTCCGCCTGGATGCCGACCAGTCCGAGTCCGAAGGACTCCCTGTCGCCTTTGTCGGAGTAAGCGAGGAAACCGTTGCCCGGCCTGCCGATATGGTCGTCGCCGCCGGCGATCACGCCTAAGCGGCGCCCTGCGCGAAACGTGTTTGCCCAATGTTCCGACCGCTTGTGTTCGGAGAAGGCCTCGACCAGCCGTTCCAGTTCCGGGCGATGCCATTGCTTGTTCGCCGGCCGGCCACCGAAATGGGCCGCGACGAATACGGTGCCGGGCGAGCAGTGCTCGGAAAGCCAGTTGAACAGATCCTCGACGTGATTCACCTGCGGCGCGGTGCCGTGATAGGTCTGGGTATTGCGGTAGTCATAGAATGACCGGCTGCGCACGATGGGCGGATCGTCATCGGCGAAGTAGACATTGCGGTCTCCTCCCACGTTGTGCTGACCGCTCCATTCGAACGCCTGCAGCGTCACAAACCGGCCAGGCTGATTGTGGGCATTGGTCGCCGCCTTGGAGAGCGACCACGCCGCGTCGCTCAGCATGAAATCGTGATCGGTGACGGCGCAGACGTCCAATCCCGCGATCTGCCTGGCGTAATTGTAATAGTCGTCGACAGTTCCCCGGCCGTCGCTCAACAGCGTGTGCCCGTGAATTTCGCCCCACAACGTCAAGCGCTCGGGTCGAGCGCTTCTGACGCGAACAGGGTTGCTACGCACATCGTCGATGCGAAAAAAACGGTCGCCGGGGTAGTGGAATACGATGTCGTCACGCGATCCCACCCCGCTTTCCATCCGGATTTCGATGCGTCGTTCCTGCGGACCATCCGCCACGAGCGCGACGACGTCCGAAGCAAAATCCCGGGCGATGTTGCCGTAGCGGTCTTCGGCACGAACCAGCAACCGTGTGGCACGTCCTACCTCCGCGTCGGACGGCGTCACGATGACCAGATGGTCGATTTCGCCGCCGACGACCGGCAGCGGCAGGTCGTTCGGCATCGGCAGGAACCTGCCGCTGGCGTCATGATCCACGAAAAGCCGGAACACGAATGCCGGTTCCTCGAAGCGCTGGACCCGAACTCCCGGAGAGCCTCGGCCCTGATCGCCATACACCAACTCGATCACGTCGCCGGCTTCGAGGCCGCGCTCGGTTGCAGTCAAGTCGATGACGTGCTGCCAGGGAAACATCGCCGCAAAGAGATCGGCACTGTCGGCGATCGCGTTCCATCCCTTGAGGGACAGCGGCGTCCCGGACTCGACGGTGCAGGTGCTGAAACCGGGAGATCCGGCCTCGGTCGTTTGCGGCGGCGTCCACTGGCAGACATGCCGGGTGGCAATTCTGACGGTACCGCCTTTCGCGATGCCGGCAGAGCCCACCGTGATCCGGAAGCGACACTGAACGTATTCCCCGGCTACCGCTTCTCTGGGCGAAAGAAGGACTGCCGCGCCGAGACCTATCGCCAGCCCAGCCTCGACGGCCTCGTGATGGTCCGCAAACCTCACCAGACGATTCGCTACAGTGTCGTGAATGTCCGATCCTCCGGCGGCTTGATCGATCGAATCCCTCCCCACCAGGACGTTTTCGATCATCAACAAAGCTCCCAAAGTCAACCACGTGGCGACGGACGACCATATCGTGGGGCGGAAGCTTGGGGGGCCACCTCCTGGACTGCCTTGCTGGCGGAGAGGATGGGAAACGCCTCTCTCTAACAAATGTGTTATTTTTCAATAACTTATGTGGAGTGGGTGGGGCGATTTTGTAGCAAGGTTTGTTGTGGATTTTGTAGCACGGCCGCTAGGCGAGGTCGCCGGAACCAACGTCGAACGGCTCAAACTCGCGAAGGAACTCATTGCGAGGGGTAGCCCAAAGCTTCCCGTTCTTCCAATCCGCCACCCTGTAGATGACAAACTCCTTGCCGACCGGGTAACGGAAGCTGCCGGAGCGGATCACCACCTCGATGCTGACCAGCAGGTCATCCGCGATCCGGCTCGCCTCGAAACTCGACACGAGTTCGGCGCGATGGTCGGCAGCGTGAACGACCAGCGCGGCAGACATGCTTTCGCCGCCGATAATCTCTCGGTCGAGGGTAAGGACGCCCGCGACCCGATAGACACGATCCAGCTTCTCGTCGCGGTAGGCTTTGCCGATCACACTATCCCTCCGGGTGACATGCCGCCGAGAATCAGCACAACTGCGCGCATGGTATCTGGTGATGAACTTGAGGTGGAGGTGCCTCCGCTGCCGGAGGAGGAAGGCGACGCCACGATGGCGACGCCTCTAGCCGACGCCCGCGCCCTGGTCGAGGCTCGCGTTCCTGCCGCGCTCCTGGAGCGCTACGAGTTCCACTCCTACAAGAATGCCGCCGTTGTGCTCGCCGAGACCAGGAAGGCGGAATGGGCGGAGCTTCTTGCCGCCCTCGCCGCCTTCTCGATCACAAAGGACATCATCACCACGGCCGGCGGTAACGAGTCGGACATCCCGAAAAAGCTCAATGCTCTCCTCCGGCCGCATGGCTGGCACGAGACGGTCATCCGTGGTGATCTGGTCGTCACGCTCAAGTGGCGTGAGGAGATCAGGCGGACCAGGAGCGGCAAGATTGTCATGGGCGAGAAGACGGAGACGATCACGCGCGAGGGCTTCCTCGACGGCCACAAGATCGACTACGTCAAGAACAAGGTCGCGTTCGATCTGGAGTGGAACAGCAAGGATCAGACGTTCGATCGCGACCTATACGCCTTCAACGCCTTCTATCAGGCCGGCGCGATCGACGCGGCCGTGCTGCTGACCAGGAGCCGCGATCTCAATACGGTGTTCAAAGACCTGGGCGTCATGAACAAGTATGGCGCGAGCACGACCTGGATGGGGAAGCTCCTCTATCGGCTCAATGCCGGTCGCAACGGCGGGTGCCCGGTGCTGGCGATCGGGATCAAGCCGGGGAGCGTGAGCGACTGGTCGCCGCCTGATCACTCGGCAGCGGGAACCCCAGCCCTGGAGTGATTGCTGTAGGTGTCCCAGGTTGGGGTATAATCGTCGTCGGCTTGGTTGCCCCATACGGTCCAGTTGGGCCGGGTGCCGCGTGCAAACATCTCGAGGTAGGGACCAGGGGAGCACGCCTCGACGAGCGGATATTGCTCGTCGGGCTTGCGCGAGTGCTCGCGCTTCCTGGTCTGGAGCATATTCACCTGGGTCCGACCGGCGTCGAGCGTGCGAGCGTTCTTACCGCGCACGCCGAATAGGATGATCTCTGTCACGTTGCGGAAGTAGAAGCCGACGCCGCGACCATCGGAGCCGCCATCCTTGCGGACCTTGTGCCAGATCAGGTTCGATTTGTAGGAGAAGCCCCAGGCCTTCATTACCTCCAGGCCTTCCGGCAGGAGCGCGTTCGGCACCCACAAGTAAAGGTGCGAGGTCGAGTCGCTCACGTCTTTGACCGGCAGGGCCTTGATGTCGTCGAGCGTCATTGTGCCGTAGCGATTCAGGCGCCGGTGTTCCGGCGCGACCTTGCCGGTGCGATTCGTGAACTGCCACGGCGGATCGGCCAGGATCGTCTTGAAACGGCGGCCGTTCGCGGTTTTCAGGAGATCGGACGACGGGTCAGACACGGGCATTCTCTCTCAGGTATGCACCACGCATAGCACGGATGGATTCCGACGCCATCGGTGAATTGATCATGCTGCCTCACTCTCCGGCCATAGGTCGCCAGCGAAACACAAGATCTCGCGTGCGTGCTGTTCCTCGTCGGTCGAGGCGTCGCGATAATAGCCGATCCAATCGACCTGGATGCCCCTCTCGGCGAGAAACGCCTCGACCGCCGAGCCGATGGCGAGGCGAAGATCCTGGACCGTCGCTGCGAATTGTTCCGATGACATGTAAACCCCCATTGCGCCGATTGCCGGGACATGTATGCGCTGCTTCGGATTCTCCTGTCTAGAGGAAAATTGGCAGTAATTACAGATAGTTACGGTAAGTCAGTTCTGACTTTTCGCCTCTAGAACCAGTCACAACGCCCGAACAGTGAGCCGGCCGGAACGGCTTCCGGCTCGGGTCGCTTCTCGACCAGGACGACGCCCCCATTCCTCGCCGCATGGCGCTTGGCCTTCTTCGCCTCGTATTTTCGCCGCTCGCGCTCCGCCTCGTGCTTCTCGCGCTCCTCCGGCGTCATCTGACTCGGCTTCTTGTATTTGACCGGCTCGCGCCCTTCCTTTTGACGGACCTTCTCGCGGTAGGCCTCGCGCCAGCCCGCGCGACGTTGGTCGACGGTGCCGCCGTGAGCGTCATCGTAGTTCTGGCGGAATGTCCGGGTGCCGTTGCGCACTTGGTCCATTGCCTGCTTCGCCTGATACGCTCGGATCATGGCACGACGCTGGAGTGCCTGGTCGTCGGGCGCCCGACCGGCACTCGCCTCCAGGTCCATTGCCTCGACGATCAACTTCTCGGTGTTGGCGAGACGTTGGGTCCAGAGCATCTGCCGGTCAGTGTTGCTCTTGCTCGCCGCCTGGAGGCGGCGAAGCTCGTCGAGTTGATCTGCTAGGGACATGGGACTATGCCGCCGCTCGGATGAGCCGGCGCCCGATGTCCGCGGCGACGTTGGCGGCGAGGGTGTGCTCGACGAACGAGTTCGCGTCGCGGATCAAGACGCCAGCACCCTGTCGCCGGATCTCCGTCATCGTGTCGAGGTCGAGGGTGGCGGCGCGCCTGCCGGCAGGCTGGGCAAACCGGAGGAACTCCTCGCCGAGCATCTTCGCCTCGGCAGCCGGGACCAGCTTCGCAAAGCCGGAGGCGGCGTGAGTAAGCAGCACGTTGCCGCCGACACGCTCGACTTTCCAGCCCGGAAGCTCGTCGGGGAGCCTCTTGGCGGCAATAGCCTCGTCGAGGAAGCCGGCGAGGGTGTCGGCGAGGCTGGAGCCCTCCAGGGCGGCAAGGTTCTTGAGTTGGGCGAAACGTTCCGGGGCAAGGGCGACGGTGTAGGACGACACGGGGAACTCCTGTTACTGATACCCATCATTATAGCACTCTTTCCGTGCCGGGTCAGGAGTTTTTTCATACCGGAGGGGAAGGTTCTGAGGTTCCGGAGGAAGCTGTAACCCCTGAAAATCCGGGAGCTCCCTCTCCCTGCCCCATCCTCCGGAACAGGGATAGCACTCGCTGAAAAGTGGGGATCATGTGAGGCGCGAAGCGCCGAACTGTCCCCACTTTTCAGCTCCTTATATTCTCTACAAGATACAGATGTAACGACATATAACGGAGTTTTGGGGACACCTGGGCGGAAAGGACTCGCGGAGCGAGTACCGCCCCTATCGAGCCCTCGCCAAGACGTTGCCGGGCCGAAGCTGCGTCGCGATCTCCTGGGCGACGAGACCACGGAGCGACGCCTCGACCTGGGCAGCCGTCTGGCGAGCCAGATCCGCGTTCTGGCGCGCGTCGCCGCCCTGGGCAGCCTGGACGTTGATCGTCGGAGCGAAGTTGATCGAGGCGCCGCCACCGGTGCCCAGGCGCGAAACGCCACCGCCCGCGGCGCCACCGGCCGCAAAGCCGGGAACGCGATCGGCGTTGATTGCCTCCAGGAGCGGGCGCCACTTCGCCGCCGAGCGCGCATTGACGACATGCTCGCCGTTACTCAGCATCGTGGGGATCGAGTCCGATCGACCGGTGCCAGGGCCGCGCACGCGACCGCCGCTGGCCATCTTCTGCACCTCGCCGCCCTTGTTCAAGCCGAGCCAGGAGAGCCAGCCGCCCCCGCCGCCGAGAGCCTTCAACAGCGGCCCGACGATCAACGCCTGAATCGCCACGTCGATCAACTTGTCGACGACGCGATTGAGCGCACCTGCCAACGCCTCCGCTGCCGACTTGCCGGCACGAAGATCCGCAATAAAGCCGGCGACCACACTGCCGGCGAGGCTCGCGAACTCCTCCGCCTTGGCGCGAACTTCGTCCTGCTTCTCGGCGAGCCGGTCGGCCTCTGCCGCCGCTCGACCGTAAGCCGTGGCGACGTTGTCGATCTGCGCTGCGATCTCCGGTGTGACCGCGATGCCTTCCTGCTGCGCTGCTGCCAATAGCGAGGCCTTGAGCGCCGCCGCTTCCTGCTGCGCGGCGTAATCCTCGACGAGCGGATTGAGCGTCGCGAACGCCGCCGTTTCCTGCTGCATGAGAAGGATGCGCCGCTGCGCCGCCTGCATCTCGCGCGTGAACGCATCTTCGCGGGACTTGGTGCCGGCGCCTGCCTTGGCGGGAGGAGTTACGGGCACAATTGGCGGCTTGACGACGATCTCAGGTAGGGCGATCTCGCCGGTCGTGTCCGTGCCCTTGTCGCCCAGGATGCCGGCGATCTCGGCCTCCAGGTCGGCACGCACCTGGGCAAGCTCGCGCTCGGCCTCCGCCGCGTCAAAGCCAAGGTCGCGGAGATTCTTCACCTGCTCGGCGAGAAGCTTCTCGCGACGCTCCAGCGTCGCCACGTCGACGCGGCTTGCCGCGGCGCCGAGCATGCCCTCATTGACCTTGATGTCATCGGAGATCAGACCGGCATCGTCCATCTTCCGGACTAGCCAGGAGAAGAAATCGGCGTTGCCGATCTCGGTCATCTTAGCCTGGAGGTTTGCGAGGTAGTCGACGACGTTGAGAATGGCCGTCTTGGCGCCGGCCTCGAATCCCGCCCAGGTCGAATTCCAGGCGCGATCGAACTCGGCAGCCTTTGCGACCATCTCCTCGTCGATCACGCGACCGGACTCTGTTGCCGTGGCGATGATCTTCTCGATCTCGCCATCCGCCAGACCTAGAAGGCGGACTAGCTGCTCGGCGCCGGTGCCACCGAAAAGCTCGTCGAAATTGCGAACGCTGGCGGCCGTGTCGCCCAGTCGCCGGCTCCGCTCGATCAATTCGAGCATGAGAGCAGACGGATCTTTGAGGCGCTTTTGGACTTCCTCCGGCGACATGCCCAGGCGCATGAACGCCTCGGAGGCCGGACCTTTGCCGGTGACGGCAAACTCGTCGGCCCGGATGTTCAGTTCCTTGAAGGCGTCGACCATCGCGTCGAGCGGGATCCGGGTATCCTCGGCGACCGCCTTCCACTCCTGGAATGCGCGGATCGACATGCCGGCGCGTGCGGCCTCGTCGCCGAGTGCTGCCGTTTCGCTGATCAGTTGGCGCACGCCGCGCGCGATGCCAAGGAAGCCGCCGCCACCTGCGAACATGCCTCCGGCAAATCCGCCTGCGAACGCGGTAGCGAGATCAGCGAAGCTCGTCTTGACGGATTGAGACAACCGCAGCGCGCGCGCCTCGATTGCGCCCATGTGCTTGTCGCTGCGCTGCTTCGCGCGGGCGAGGTCTTTTTCGTATCGATTGACCCTCGCCTCCAGGCTAACCAATAGCCTCTCGCTTTCTGCTGCCATGTCGGAAACTCCTAGAAGAACATTAGGCCGGCGGGCCGGCGGGCGGTATTTGTGTAGATCGAGCCGCCGTGGTCGCCGGCAGCGGCGCGCGAGACGGCCATCCAGGTCGCGGCGGCGCCATCGATCCGGTCGGTCGACTTGCCCTTGTGCATCGTGCGATTGCCCGCGCTGTCGGTGTGGATCGCGACGTTTGCGAAGTTCCATCGCAGGACCGGGTGCCCACCGTGGCGGAACTTCTCGCCGACGATGGCGCGCTCCAGCACGTTCAAGGCGGGCGATTGCGTAACCCACCCTTGCCTCACCTGAATGCACGGAAATCCGTCATCCTGGAGCGGCAGCATGACCGGCGCCGCATAGGCCGGATCGAAACCGATCTCGCGCACATCGAAGCGCTCGCAAAGGTCGCGGATGTGCGCCTCGACGGCGCGATAATCGATCACGTTCCCAGGCGTCGGCTTGATGTAGCCGGCCTCCGCCCATGCGGGATAAGGGACGCCGTCGCGCTCGCCACGCTGCCGGAGATTGTCGCCTGGACATGCGAACCAGGGCAGGACGGTGAAGCCGCCGTCGTCATCTGCAAACGCCGCGACTACGGCGGTAAGGTCGGTCGTCGTCGACATATCGACGCCAATCCAGCACGGGCGGCCGGCGAGGGCCTTCTCGTCGATCGGGTCGGCGCCCTTGTCATAGACGCTCATCTCCACAAACGGCGAAGCGCTATGATCGAGCCAGCAATTCAGGTGATACTGGCGAAAGGCCTCGCGCGCCGTGATGCTGGCCTCCCCTTCGCGCATCAAAGCCCGGAGGCCGTCGATGTCCTGGAACCCGTCGGCGAGCCCTGGGTTCATCGCGTATAGCCAGCGCTCGTCGCGCCAGTCGGCGTCGAGGGGCGTCTCGAATATGACGGGTAGGAAGCTCGGATCGTCGATATCTCCGCGCGCCACCTTGCGCCCATAGTCGACGATCTCGTGCGCGATGTTGTCCTGCCCTCGACCGGCCGTCGTGGCGACCACAAGTAGGGAGTTCCTCGTCTTGGGCATGCCGGATTTGATGGCGCGCCACAGCGAGTCGGATTTCCACTCGTGTAGCTCGTCGCAGAAAGCAAAGCTGGGCGTCTTGCCATGCTGGGTCGAGCCGTCGCCGCTGATGGCGTCGAGCACGACGCCCTTGCGCGGATAGACGATCTTCTTTGGGGCGTTCACGGCGTCATAGATCCGGGTCGCCTTTACGAGCCGCGGATCTGCGCGCAGGATGCTTGCGGCCTCGTCGAATGCGATCTTGGACTGCTCGCGATTGATCGCGCCCAGGATCACTTGCCCGTTGGGGTGCGCCTCGGATGAAAGGGTGTGCAACAGCCCCATGAATGAGGACAGGGCCGTTTTCCGGTTGCCTCTTGGGAGCAACAGGAGTGATGAGCGGTATTGCCGCGTGCCGTCCGACCTGGTCGTTCCGTAGAGCTTCCGCAGGAATCGCTCCTGCCACCTCGACAGGATGAAAGGGTGTCCCGGCGCCGGATTCTTCGGGTGCCGGAGAAGGCGAGCGAATTGGATCGCCCGCTCGCCGTAGCCATGCGGATCGGGCAAGGGGTCGTCCGAAAACAGCCAATGCGGATAGGTGTCCGGCAGCTTCATAGGTCGAGCGGCGACGGTTCGTCGTCTGCCGCCTCCTGTCCCTGGACGCGCGCGCGGCTGGTCGGCGAGAGGCCGTATTCGGACGCGAGTTGCCGCGCCGCCTGCATAAGCTGCGCCTGCATACGTATCAGCCGCGCGTCGCTGCCGCCGCTCGCTTGAATGGCGCGCTCAAGGTCGCGGACTCGACCGGCTGCCACGCAATAGTTCTCGATCCCGGTCAGGTCCGCTTTCGTGATGATCCTGTCCTCGACGAGGCGCGGCAGGACGCGCTTCCACTCTGCGCGCGCCTCGTCGCCAAGCCATTTCGGCGCCGTTGGCACGCGCGTGAGAGGATCACGGTCGCGCTGGAGCTTCGGCTTGACGCCTCGTAGGTGCGCGCCGCTCACGTCGCCACCTTTCGGCAGATGATCTCGACCATGCGGAGCCGGCCGCGCCGGATCTCGGTGACATCCTTGAGATCGAGCGCGGCGCCATCGAAGATGACGCGATCGGCCGTGGTGATCTCGACCGGCAGCGCGTGGATCCGGAAGCCGATCGTCGACTCCTCCGCCTCGCCGAACGTCTCCAGGCGCTCGACGAGCTTGCGCTGGAGCACCTGGGCGCGGACGGTCGCGACCGGAGCCCAGGTCTCGGTCACGGTGCCGGCCGGCGTCTTGCTCTTGGCGACGCGCTCGATCGTAATAGTGTCGAGGAGACGACGGGTCGTCATGCAGCCTCCTGGAGCAAAGCCTCGACCGTCACGACGCCATGTCCGACGTTCGCCGGGTCGCGCATGAAACGGGTGCCGGCGACATACCAGTCGACGACCCGGAAACCGGCGATCGAGGGCCGGGCGGCGAGTGCCTTGGCCGCCGCGCCTGCGATCTGCTTGACCGCCTCCAGGCCGCCCGTGTCGTGCCAGATATGAGCATCAAGGATGACGCGCACATGGGCACGCGCGACGGTGATCGGCTCAAGCACGGTCTGACCGGTGCCGATGATGATCGAGGGGAACGTCTCCGGCCGCGACGGGCCGTCAATGATCTGCAAGGCGGGAACGAGCGCGACGACATCCGCGTCGGCGGAGAGGCGTTCATTGATTGCGATCTGGACTGCGAGGCTGGGCTCGGTCGTCATTTGTCCCATACCTCACGGATGGCCCTCCGGCCGGCGCGCGTGACGCGGCCGACGACGCGGCGCTTGAGGAGCCGGTAGGGACCGAAGAAAAAGGGATTGCCTTCCGGGTTGTCTGACCAGCCGAATTCTTGTCCCAAACTGTAGTCGTAGCTGGCGTCAACGCCGTCTCTGACCGGCCGGGTCGTGGCCTCGCCGCCTGCCGTGACAAGGATCTGGAGCGGATGATCGCCGGCCTCTGTGCGGATCGAGTCGCGAAGATCGCCGTCGTCGACCGGCGCGACCGACTTCTGGGCGGCGACGACTTCCTGGGCGCTTGCCTGGAGCGCAGCGCGCATCTTCTCGACGGGCTCTTTGCCGAGCCGATCGAGCTTGCGCAGGATCCTGGAGAGGTCGTTCGAACGCCTTGCCATATCAAAACGACCAGTTCCGGAAGGGTCTAAGGGCGTCCTGGAGGCCTTCCGGGAGGCCGTCGCCGAACTCATAGCGATGCGCGGCGAGCCGGAGGATGGCCTCCTCGATCTCGGGAACAGCCGTGTCGACGGTCGAGCCGAGATAGGCGGAAACCCAGGCAATTGCGCCGTCGAGCTTACGCTGGAGGATCAGATCGTCGCCGTCATGGGTGACGTTGGCCTCCGCCTTGAGGTCGTCGAGGGTGATCATTGGAAGGCTCCAGAAATCGGCAAATTCAGTCCGTCGTGCGCGAATGAGGGGGCGCGGTGTGGAAGCGTCTTGCCCCAGGTCTCGACCACCCCCCGGGTCTCTGTGTTGATCTCGGTCGAGGCGCTCACCTGCTTCGTCGCCGTCTCGAGGATGGCCGACAGGCGCACCACATTGACCGTGAGCGTCTTGATCTCGGCGACGAGTTCCTTGGTCACGTCGCGCTGATCTTCGATCTTGGTCTCGACGGTGCTGACACGATGGTCTTGCCGGTTGATGTAGCTGACCGTGGTCCAGCCGAGACCGAGCACGGTCGCGAGTGCCAGGAAGAATGAGACGCGAGAGGGCGTGACGGTGATCGTGGGCTCGGTCATCGGCGGCGAGCCCTCGACAGAGGAGTCGTCAGTGCCTTCTCAAGGGACCATCCGCGATGTAGGCGAACCTGGAGCGTGTTCACCTTGAGGCCGTAGGCTTCTGCCCATTCCGGCAGCGTCCTGGAGACGCCTTGGTATGTGTAGACCTGGGCTTGGACAGACGGCTTGCCCACCTTGCTGAAATCGCCGTTGCGCTTGAGATGATCGTGCAGGGCGGGGATCGAGACGCCGAAGTGTTCTGCCCATTCCTTGAGCGTGCGCGACTGGCCTTCGAACTCCACAAGTAGGGGCGTTCTGGATGGCATGCCGACACGGTCGAGATTGCCGTGCCGCTCAAGGTGATGGCGGATCGTGGTGCGGTCTACGCCCAAGTGTTCTGCCCACTCGGCGCGCGTCATCGTGCGGCCGGCGTGGGTGTGGAGGCTCGCCTTGCGGCCTTTGCTCGGCGTCTGGTCCTGCTTACGCCTGGGCTCTACACTCGTCGCGATGCTGACGGGGCGCGTGATGGCAGCCTCGATCGACCAGCCGGCGACTAGGCGCATGATGATGCGGCTCGACGGGATGCCGTAGTCGAGCGCGTGCTCGGCGATAGTCTGCTCGACGCCGTCGTATAGAATGATGGTCTCTGGCGTCATCATGTGGCGTTTCCGAAATCTTGGCGGAGCGTGGCGGAGACGTTGAACAGCGACGCGCCAAGCGCCGTGATCGACCAGTCGTCGCACCGGAAGCGCGTTGCCGATGCGCTACCTGGGATCATGTAGAGGAACGGCTCGGCGCCGCCGCGAGCCTTGAGAAAGTTGACGATGGCGTCCTTCTCGGCGGGCTCCAGTAGGCCGAACTCCAGCGTCACGACCGACCGGATATGATTGAGCCCGTCCGGCGTGGGCTGGGTGTAACCATCGCCGAAGTCAGCCTTACGGAGCCGGATCTCCGGCTTGTCAGCCATGCCAGCAGTCGGCGAGACGGGCGGGGTGAAGATAGGGAGCGTCATGCCGGCGAGCACTCCATACGGCGCTCCAGGCGTTGCTTGCGCGAGTTGTGGCAGTGCGTGCAAAGCGCCTGCCAATTGGAGCGGGACCAGAACAGTTGCCGGTTGCCACGGTGCGGAATCCGGTGGTCGACGACCGTTGCCGGGCGCTCGCAATCGTCGAACGCACAGATGGGGTGCGCCTTGATGAAGGCGACACGCTCGCGCTGCCATTTCGAGTCGTATCCTCGATCGGTCGCGTTCGGCCGGCGACGGTCGGTCTCGGCGCGGCGCTGGATTTGGCAGGCGCAGTAGGTGCCGGCCTGGACGATGGCGCCGCAACCGCAAAGCCTGGGAGGGGCGTAGGGCATCAGGTGCTCGCCTTCTCGCGTTTGACGACCTTGGCTCCCAGCGCCTTCATGGTCGCCGCGACGCGCTTGGACATAGGCACCTTGTTCTCGGCGCGCGCCTGGTCGTCGCCGCCTCCGAAGATCGACCGGAGGAGATCGCAGCGACCCTTGAACGCGGCCTCGATCTCAGCCGGAGACGCCGCCCAGGTGTCGGCCGGGGTCCAGCCGAGATTGCCGGTGCCGATTTGGAAAAGCCGCTCGAGGTATTCCGTGCGGGACATGGTCGGCGCGTTGGTATCGGCCGGCTGGTCGGTGGGCTTGGCGTCGTCGAGACCGAGGAGCTGGGCGAGGTATTCGAGGAGCGGCTCGCGAAGCTCGGCGAGGCGCTCGACGCCGTTGATGGCGACATCCTTGAGAAGATCTGCGATCGCGGTGGGGCGGCCGGCGCCTTCCTCGATCACGTCGGCGAGCGCGCCCATGTCGCCGTCAAGCACGCCCTGCGAGAGCGCCGGGAAGCCGCCGTCTCGCCGGTTAAGGCGATAAGCAGCCCTCAGCGTGGGGCGTAAGACGACTGCATCGCCGTCCAAGTGGACGACGACCGGGTCGGGCGCGAGCCGGGACATGATTACGGCGCGGCCTCCGCCTCGACGGTCAGGGGCGCGGCGTCGATCGCGACGACAAAGACGGTCTGCACCACGTCATTCGCGGCGCCGTTCCGGTTCTTTGCGCTGGCGATGTAGCCGGCGATGTAGTGCTGCGATGGCGTCCCGCCTTCCGGGGCGTCATTGCTCGTGATCCGCAGCGCGTAACGCGAGTTGGTGCCGAGCGCTGCGCGCATGGCGATTTGCCCGGCGTCGAGCGGATCGCGTGCGACGACGATTTCCATGTCTCCGGCGTCCCTGGTCCCGGGCTTTTTGCGCACGCGGCCGGAGTCGATCAATTCGATCGTCGCGATCTGGCGCTCGTCGCCAAACTCGCCAATGTCGACGAGCCCTTTGACTTCGGTCCACACGCGGGTGACGGCTTCGAACTCCGCCAGCGTGGGGTCGGTGATGACGCCGCCGATTTCCAGCTTGCTATCGGCGACCAGTGAGATTTCGGCCTCGGCCATTTCTTCAATCCTTCAATTTGGGGATGGCGGGCGGCACGGATGCCGCCCTTGCGCTGGTTAGACCGTGGCGATCTTGAGCTTGCGGAGAGCGTCCGGGCGCACCACGCCAGCGCCGACGCGACGGCGGGCGTGGAAACGGATCTTGCCCTCGGTCGCCAGCAGATACGGGTTCGGGCGCACGGCAAGCTCGATCCGGTCATAGATCCGGTAAGCCTGCTTGAACGCGCCGAAGGCGATCGGGAAGGCGTCGGCCGCGATGTCGGGCATGTCCGTCACCTCGACGACGGGGCGACCCAGGATCGTCTCCGGCTGACCGGCGGTATAGGCCGGCTGCCACAGGTAGTTGCCGGCGCCATCCTTGAGCTTACGGATCGTCGCGAGCGTGGTGCCGTTCATGACGAACGATCCCGCGTTCCGGTAAGCGGCCGGCAGCGAGTAGATCATGGAGATCAGCGCGTCGGCCTGGAGCTCGGTAGCGTGCCCATTGAGCGCCTCGGGAACGTCGGCGTTGACCATGAAGCCCTCGGGCTCGACGGCGAGCGAGCCGCTCACGAATGCGAGGCCTTCCTTGGCGCCGAAATCCTCGGCGAGTGCGAGGCGAACCTCAGCCTCGACATCGTTTGCGGCGTCTTCGATCAGCCACATGCCCACGTCGACATGGGTCGTCATTTCCTTGATGACGATGTCCAAGTCGCCGAACGTCGGCTCGGAAGATTCGGAGGCGACCGCCTCGCCCTTCCACTTGGCGTTGGTGACGGTCAGGCGCTTCGGCAACGTGATCGTATGCGAGCCGGTCGAGCGCACGTCGGCGATCGAGCGGATCGGCGAAAACTCGACCAGATTGCGGATGAACTCGCGCGAGGTCTCCTCCGGCGCCAGGACCGAGCCGGCAGCCATATCGGAGGCGATGGTCAGGGCCTTGCGATCGAGGGCGTCGATCGAGTTCAGATCCGACCGGAGGAAGTTGACGAAAGCCTTCTTCTCGACGCTCGGCTCGACCGTGTCGACGGTAGTGCCGGGGCGGTTCTGCTTGGCCTCGATCTTGTCGAGACGCTCGACCAGCTTGGCCGCGTCGGCCTGCTTTGCGACGATCTCGGCAATACGCTTGTCGACGGACTCCTGGAGGTTCTCCAGGGCCTTGGTGATGAGAGTTTCGGGAGCCTCGTCGGCGCCCTTCACCTCAACGGCGCGATTACCGCCGCTCAGGTCAAGGGCGCCGCTCAGCGCCTCAGGGTCTACATGCTTCACTGTTGGTTCCTTTTCGAATGTGCGCCGCAGCGCGGTTGATGGCGTCGGCGAGGCCGATCGCGCGGACTGCCGACTTCGCGGACGTGATCCGCGCGCCGGGATGCATCGGGATCGAGACAAGGCTCGCCTCCAGCAATTCGAGTTTCGAGATCGTGCGACCGCCACCTGGGCGGGCCTTGGCCGTCTTGGTGACGAAGCCGATCGAGACGCCGCGCACGGCGCCGGCCTTGACGAGCGCGTGAACTTCACGGGCGCGCTCGACCGAGTCGACGAGAAGACGACCTTTCAGGTGCAGGCCGTCGCTTGCCTCGTTCGCCTCGGTCCAGACGCCGACCGGATCGTTCTGGTCGTGACCGAAAAGCATGGGCAGCGGCAGCGCGGCCGACGAGAAGGCGCCGGGAACGATGATGTCGCCGACACGGTCGCCCTTGGCATCGAAGGGCCACGCGAGCGCGTGGATCTCGCCGGAGGCGTCGGTCGAGGCGAGCGACAGGGTCGCCTTGCAATCGAGGCGGACGGTCATGCGGCTTCCTTTGCCGGCGGGGTCGAGCCGGTCGTGGTGTAAGGGTTGACGAGATCGTTCCCCTGCGGATGCGGGGCCATGTTCTGCATTGCCCTCGCCTCGTTCGGCGTGAGCACGCGCGATGCGATCTGCTTTGCGATGGCGTCGGATCGAGACGCCGTGTCAGCCGCCGCAAGGGCGTCATAGACGGGCTCGACGAAATAGCGGGCGCGCTCCTCGGTGGACAGGAGGGCGCGCCCATACGCTCGCGCCCATGCGAGGAGCCAGGGGCGGAGCGAATAGGTGCGGAAGTAGAGGTCGAGTTGCTCGACGTTGGCAAAGGTGCCGTTGGTCAGATCCATCAACATCGTCGGCGGCACGTTGAATGCACGCGCGATCTCGACGACCTGGAGGAGCCGCATGGCCGTGAACTCGGTATCGACGCTGGAGAAGGTGAGCGGGTTGAACTTGCCGCCTTCCTCTAGGACGGCCGTCCTGCCGGAGTTATCGCCGGAATGCGCCGCGTTCCAGGATTCGGACATACGGGCGGCAGCGTCGGGACCGAGTGCGCCGGGAAATTCGAGGGTGCCGGAGGGCCGGCCGCCTTTCGAGAAGACGCGAGCGGCGCACGCCTCAAGCTCAAGTGCGAGGGCAATAGCTTCGCGACAGTGAACGATCGGCGAGACGCCTCCAGGGCAGCGGAGCCGAAGGATCTGGTCGCGTGTGTAGACGCGGCTGGCGGCGCCGTCGTGGTATTCATAGACGGGCTCGCCGCCGTTCGTGCGCTTGATGGTAACGCGCGTCGGATCGAGCCTAATCATCTCGACCGGGCGACCCTCGACGCGATTGATGTATGCGAAACCGTAGGTCGTCATGAGCGCGTCGAGCGTCACCTGGGCGCGGAACTCCTCGGCGCCTTGGTCCTCATTCGGCTCGTCGTGAATAAGCCGGTAGGACGGATGATCGGGCGCCGACTGCTTGGACTCACCGTTGCGCTCGTAAAGCTTGAACGGGGTGGCGCCGACGGTTTCCGAGATCAGGGTCGCGGCCTGTCGCACGGCAGGAACGCGCATGGCGGCATCGGGAGAGATCGAACGGCCGGTGATTGTCGGTATGGCGCCGAATATCGGCAGCACGGCCGGGTCGGTCAGGGTGTAGGCTTTTGCCTCGACGGAAGGGAAGGTCGCCGACGTAGCGCCGACGACCTTCCGTCTCGTCTTTTCGAACCAAGGGAAACGCACTGATACTCTGACTCGCACTGAACGGACAATATTGTCTCATCATGCGAATCAGTGCGAAAGAGGTAGATGCGAAGTATTTCGTTCAGCCATCTTGCAGAAATGGTGGCTGAACGAAATTGTTTGTATTGACTTTATTTGCCTTTCATGATCGGCAATTTGAAGTCGACCCGGTTCAATCCATCGGACATTGCCTGGACCATCGTCACGGATGCGTCGCCGATGTAGATGCCGCCGACCGATTGATCCTTATGGCCGGTGATCAGATCCGAAACATCGCGATTGACGCCGTATCGTGCCAGCGCCGTCTTGAGCGTATGCCGGAACGAATGGAACACCTTGCGCCGGTCGGTCACACCCACCTCGTCGCGGTAGGTGCGCAGGAACCACCGATTGACTTTGTCCTCCGGCTCCCAATCCGGGAACAGCCGCTCGCCGCCCTTCTTGCGCAGGCGCTCGACGTGATCGAGGAAGCCAAGATCCTTGAGATGCGTATGGACCGGGACCAGCCGTTTCGATCGGACATTCTTTGACGCCAGCGCGAGATTGATCACGTCGACGCCCTGCTCCTGGTAGACGTCCGATAGCCGGATCCGCGCGAGTTCGCTCGACGAACGAGCGCCGGTGTAGAGTGCCAGGACGAGCGCCCAATGTTGCGTGCCCCACTTGGCGCGCGGCGTCTCCTGGTAGAACGCGCTGCCGAAAAGCCGGTCGAGATCGTCCTGGGTGAACGGGACGCGCGTCGGTTCCTTGTAACCTTTCCCCTCGTCGACGCGCACGCCAGCGGCGGGATTGGCGTCCAGGAGCCCGTTATTCATCGCCCATTTGCATATCGTCGAGACGTGACTAAGCCATTTCATGTTGATGGTCTGCGGATCGAGCGTATCGAAGGGCTCGGCGCGCTTGGCGTTCGCCTTGATCGCCTGGGGCAGGGTCAGGCCGGGGAAGCGGATTGAGTAGCGGCTCGGCGTCGAGAGGAGCGCTTGCTTATAGTCCAGCATGTCCTGCCGGGTGATCGAGCGGGCCGGAACCTTGCCGCCCAGGAACTCCTCCAGCATGCGCACGGCGACGCGGTGTTCCTCCATTGTCTTTTCGGCGAGCGTGCGATTGCCGGCCGTGCGCTCGCGATGGAACGCGGCGAGGATGTCGCCCAAGGTGGCGCCCTTGCCGCGATCGGCCGGCCCGACTGGAGCGACCGGAGGCTGGTCGGCCTGGGTGAGGAGCGGGCTTTGCAGCGGCGTCGGGATGGCGACGCCCTGGTCGCGCTCCGCCATCCTGGTCAGCACGTCGAGTTGCGCCTCGGCAAGGGACCGGAGGAGCGTGCCGCGATCGTGCGCCTGGAGATGATCGCGGCTGACGAGGCCTGTCTCGGCGAGCGCGTCGACGGCATAGCCGACGAGGGCCTCGGCTTCCTCGCCGACGATCTGACCGGCCGCGACGAGGCGGAGGAGCGTCGCGCGCTCGGCGCCAAAGTGTCGATTGACCGTGGCGACGCTCCTGGTCCCGGCTGCCGCCCTGCCCTGGTCGTCGGCGGCAAGCTCCAGCCGGTAATGCGCCTTGGCAATCGTCGAGAGGTTCGGTCGGCTGGCGTCGAGCTTCGCCCTCGCCTCGTCGAGGTGTGCCAGGAATCCGGCAATGACGCCGTGCGCCCGCTTCTCGGCGGCTTTCTTGTCGGCGCCGAGCGGCTCGACCAGTTCGCGCTTCCCGACGATCTGCCGCAACTCCGGCGGGACGGTGATGCGGACGGCATACCGGCCGCGTGCGAATGAGACGTGTTTCATGGGTCGCCGTGAGCCCCTCTTGTAGCATGACTTGTAGCAAGTCTTGGGGCGGAAAGCCTTGGAAATCAAGGCTTCTTATGGCGTATCAGCTACTTAGGGGTAGGCTGGCGGAGAGGATGGGATTCGAACCCACGAGAAGCTTTTGACCTCTACTCCCTTAGCAGGGGAGCGCCTTCGACCACTCGGCCACCTCTCCGGTGGCTGGCTTTCTAAGGATTTCGCGGTGTTTGGCAAGGATCAATCTTGCAGTTCGGCGCGTTTGGGAGCGGACGGTGCCGGAACATGCAGGCGGAAGCGGGAAGCAATCGGGGCGTGCGACCGCGAGCGATCACCTGCTGTAGCGCAGCGTCAGCGAAAATCGCGTGGTATTGCCGAAACCCGCGGGCGGCTTCGGATAGGGAGCGGCGCGACGGACCGTGGCCAGCGCCTCGCCGTCGAGAACAGGATAGCCGGAACTCCCCGTGACGCGGGCAGATGCGAGATTGCCCGACCCGCCGATGCTGATCGACACTTTCACCGCCCCCTTCATGCCGCCGCGCGCGGCGGCCTCGGGATAGCGCTTGTAGCGCTGGACATGGCGGTTGACCTTGCGCCCGTAGGCCTCCTTGTCGCCCGACGACGCGGCGGCGGACGCGACGGCGCCAGCCCGCGTCGCCTCGCGAGGCTTGCCTTTCGACTTCGAGCCGCCCGCCGGCTGATCGCTCGCTTCCGACTTCGACTTTGCGGGTTTCTCCGTTCGTGCCGGCGCGGCCGGTTTGGCCTCGGTCTTGCGCGCCTTGGGCCGATCCGGCGCCTTGTCGGGCTTCTTTCGCACCACCGGCTGTTCGTCCGTCTCGCGCGGGGCCGGAGCCGCCTGCTTTGACGGAGCGGGCTCGGAATGCTCCGTCTCGGCGGGCTGCGGGAAGCGCGGCGGCGCCGGCATTTCGATCGCGGGCAGCATCGATTCCACGGAGGGCGCAACGGCAAGCACCGGTTCGCGCGCCCCCTTCGCTTCCGCCTCGACCGGTTCCCCGGCGACCGGATGCTCGACTGCCGCGAGCTCATCCGCGGCCTGTGCGAGTGCTTCCGGAACGGCGGTCAGGGGCGCAAGCGGCGAAAAGTCCGGCACCGCGGCAATGACATCGATCTCGTGGGCGAACGTCGTTTCGGCCGGCGAGGAAGCATCTTCCTGCTCGCGAGGGGCTTCGATCTGCGCCCATGGCGGCAGCGGCTCGAAGGGCGGAAGCGCTGCCGGGACTGCGGGATGGTCCGATGCGGACATGTCCGCCTCCGCGACCGATGGAGCCTCTGCGGCAAGACGTTCGACCGGCTCCGCGCCCGGCTCGGGCCCCTCGGCAGGCGCCGCCGCGTCGCGCGTCTCGTTTGCGTCGCCCGCGACCGAGGCTTCCACGGCCGGCTGCGGCGCCGCCTCGAGCACGATCTCGACGGAGATCGCGTCGGTTTCCGCCTCCAGTCCCTCATGCGCGACGAGGGCGCCGAAGCCGGCGATCGCGGCCGCATGGAAGATCAGCGACGCGGCCAGCGCAGCGGCATTCCAGCGGGTCGCCACCGGTGCGGCGGCTTTGTCCCGGGCGGCGCCAATCTCCGGCGAGCCGGCGGTGCTTCCGCCGACGGACGCCGACGAGGGGAATTCAAAGTCGAACAGGTCCGCGCCCGGGGCGGCGTCGATCGGCAGGGCCACCGTGTCAGGCTCCAGGACGCCCGGCTCCGCCGGCCGGATCGACCGCCATAAGATCACGGCCGCCTCCCCTCCGACAGCGCCAGCGGGGCCAGCACGAGCTTGCCGGCCTCATGCGCGACATGCGCGGTCACGCCGTAGACCGAGCGCAGCAGATCGGCGTCGAGCACGGTCGCGGGCTCGCCGTCGGCCACCACCCGCCCACGGTCGAGCACGACGACCCGGTCGCACCAGCGCGCCGCCAAGGTGAGATCGTGCAGCGAGACGAGCACGCAGCGCCCCCGTGCGGCGACGGCACGAAACGCCTGCATCATCGAGATCTGGTGTGCGGGATCGAGACCCGAGGCAGGCTCGTCGGCGATCAGGAAGGGCGTATCCTGGGCGATCGCCCGGGCGGCCAGCACCCTCGCCTGCTCGCCGCCTGACAATTGCGTTGCCGGCCGTTCGGCCAATCCGTCCACGTCGAGCAGCCGCATCGCCTCGGCCGCGATTGCGTCATCCGCGACGGAAGGTTTCTGCCCGTAGGCGCGCCAGGGGATGCGGCCGAGCAGGACGAGTTGCCGGACCGCGAGGGCCCAGCCGATGGTCTCCTCCTGGGGCAGGAAGGCAATCTTGCGGGCGCGCTCGCTCGACGCCAGACTGGTCAGAGCCAAGTCCCCAAGCAACACATTGGGCGTCTCGAGCAAGCCCACCAGCGCCCGCATCAGCGTCGACTTGCCGGCACCGTTGGGGCCGAGCAGGCCGACCACCTCGCCCGGCTTGAGATCGATCGAGACCCCGTCGAGAACCTTGCGTCCCGAAAGCTCGATCGAGAGGTTGGCGGTGGACAGACGCATCAGAACGCCTCCCGTCGCGTCCGCGCGACGAGCCAGAGGAAGAACGGCGCGCCGATGAGCGCGGTCAGCACGCCGACGTTGAGTTCGCGTGCCGGAATGACGACGCGCACCGCGACGTCGGCTGCCAGCAGCAGTGCCGCGCCGCCAAGGCCGGCAGGCAGGATGAGGCTGCCCGGCATGCGGTCGGTGAGCGGGCGTATCAGGTGAGGCATGACCAGGCCGACGAAGCCGATCGCTCCGGCAACCGCCGTCGCCGACCCCACCATCAGCGCCACGCCGCCGACGACGAACAGCCGCGCCCGGCGCATGTCGATGCCGAGGCTCGCGGCACTCTCCTCGCCGAGAGTGAGGGCGTCCAGCGTCCGGCTCGACGACAACAGCAGCGCAGCGCCCGCCGCCATCAGCGGCAGGGCGACTGCGACATGCACCATCGAACGGTCCTTCAGCGAACCGAGCAGCCAGAAGATGATCTCGTAGCTGGCGAAGGGATTGGGCGAGAGGTTGAGCGCCAGCGAGGTCAGCGCGCCGGCGAGACTGGACAGCGCGACGCCGGAAAGAATGAGCGTCAGTGTCGAGCCGTGGCGGGCGGCGATGCCGAGCAAAAGCACCACCGACGCCACCGCGCCGACGAGCGCGCCGCCGGGCAGTGCCAATATCGAAGCACCGGCAAGGCCGCTGTAGAAGACGGTCACGGCGCCGAGCGAGGCCGACGCCGACACGCCGATAATCCCCGGCTCGGCCAGCGGATTGCGCAGGAAGCCCTGCAGTGCGGCCCCCGACGCTCCCAACGCAAAGCCCACCATCAGGCCGAGCAGCGCGCGCGGCAGTCTGATTTCGCGCAGGATGATCGCAGCCGCCCCGTCGCCGCCGGCAATCAGCGCCCGGATGCTCTCGACCGGGCCGTAGTTCGCAGGCCCGGTCAGCAGCGACAGCAGGAAGAAGACCAACGTCGCCGCGACGAGCAGTCCGCTGAGCGCGACGCGGCTCATGACCCGGACCCGTCGGCTGCGCACGAGGCAACGCGCCGTCGCGCCTTGGCAAGCGCCTTCACCGCCTCGATGACGAAAGGCCCGCCACACGAGGCGGATCCGCGCGGCAGATGGATGCGCAGAGTGCCCTGCCCCAGCGCGCGGATGGCCGGATGCGCGGCGATCAGGTCGGCCAGCGCCGGCGTATCGGCCAAGGGCTCCGGCAACACGACGATGTCGGGCCTGTTCTCGACAAGCAGTTCCAGCGGAAACGGCGTCATGCCGGCATAGCCGAGCTCGGCGGCTATGTTGCGCAGGCCAGCGGCCCGCATCGCCGAATCGACCAGTGAGCCGGCGCCCAAGGCAATGCCGTTCTGGTCGTAGGCGATCGCGGTCGGCGACATCCCGCAGCGGTCCGATTCGATGCGCGACAGCTCGGTCTCGAACGAGGCGGCTATTTCTTCCGCCCTCGATTCGGTGCCGAGTATCGTGCCCATGCGCCGGATCTCGCCGGGAATCGTGTCGAGCGTCTGCGAATACTGGAACTCCTCGATCCGGTAGCCGAGGCGGCGCAGCAGCGGCGTGGTGTTGTGCAGCGAATAGGCGCCGGTGACCACGACGTCGGGCTTTGCGACCAACACTTCCTCGGCGAGCCCGCGATTGTGGGGATAGGCGGCCGCGAGCGCCGAATGGAAGGAGAGGCCGGGATCGGATGCAAGCTCGGACACCGAGACGAGCTGGCCGGGCGCGGCGAGCAGCATCGCCAGCTGGTCGGTGCAGACGTTGAGCGACATGACACGGGCGGGAGACGCGGCGACAGCGGCGCCGGTGAAATTCACGATCAGGCCAAGCGCGAGGAGCAGCGCTCTACGGCGCCCCCCTCTGTCCTGCCGGACATCTCCCCCGCGAGGGGGGAGATTGGCAGCTTCGGTGGCTTTCGCCAGTTTCCGGCGCAGCAAGATGGGCGAAAACGCGGAACCTGCGAATCTCCGTCCGCGTCGGGGAGATGTCCGGCAGGACAGAGGGGGGCGCGAAGGAACGCCGCCTTTTCCCCCTGCTGCCGGCCGCTCGTCCATCAGAAGGTCGCCTTGAAGCCCGTGAAGGCGGAGAAGCCCGGCGTCGCGTAGCCCCGCACCGTCTGGTAGTCGACGTCGAAGGCGTTCTCGACACGGACATAGACCTCGGTCGCTTCCGTCGGCTTGTAGGCAAGCTTCGCGTTCAGCAGAAAATAGTCGTCCAGCTGGAAATTGCCGGAATCGACCGTGTCGAGCGCAACCTTGCCGGTGGCGGAAAACGTCCACTTCTCAGCCGGCTGCACCACCGTCGACAGGCCGATCGCGTGGCGCGGGATACGGATGTTACGTGCGCCTGTCGCGGTGTGCGAATCCGTGTAGGTATAGGAGCCGGCGAGGCTGAGCCACTCGGTCGCCGTCCATGCAACCGACGTCTCGACGCCGCGCGAGGTCGTCACGCCGGGAACCTGATTGTAGCCCGGCCCCGAATAGGCGATCAGGTTGTCGATATCGATCTGGAAGAACGTAATGTCGGCGACCAGATTGTCCGCCAGCCTCTGCTCGACGCCGATGTCGTAGCTGATGCTCGTCTCCGGCTGCAGAAGTGGATTGGCACCGAACGGGCCGTACAGCTCGTTCAGGCTCGGCGCGCGGAAGCCAGTACCGAGCGAAGCGTGCAGGCGCGTGTTTGTCGGGAAGGCATAGGACGCCGACGCGCGATAGGTGCCGTGTCCGCCAAACGCGCTATGATCATCATATCGGCCGCCGGCCGTCAGCGTCAGGTTGTCTACGGGCTCCAGAAGCAGCTGTCCCCATACCCCTCCGATCGTGAAATCGGCGACTGCGCCAGGCACCTCGATCGACTGACGTTCGTAGTCGGCGCCGTACTGGAGCGTGATCCGCTCCGTCACATCGAAGGCGCCCTGATAGTCCGCCTTCACGCGATTGCCGAGATATTGACCGTCGAAGAACGTGCCGGTGATGGACCGGTCGATGTCGAAGGCCTGGACGGAAAAGGTGTTGCGCGCACGTCCGTCCATCAGATCGAGGTTGAAGCCCATGCGCCCGGCCAGCTGGCGGCTGTGGTTGGTCGCGGACAGATTGTCGCCGATCGGAAACGAATCGTCGAACTCGGCCGAGGCGTCGATGTAAAGCAGTGACCCGAACACCGAGAAATTCTCGCTGAAGCGGTGCTCCGCGGCGGCATCGACGGTCACGTTTTCATAGCCGTCGCGTTCCGTCCCGTTAGCCGCCGACGAAATGCCGTCCGTGCGGAATCCGGTGATGTTTATCCCCGCGCGGGTCGTCTCCGTCGCGGCGCGCAGCCCATAGCGGCCGAGCGCCGTGCCGTTGGAACCGCCTTCGACGTGGAAGAGGTGCTGCACGCCGATCTTGTAATCCGTCAGCGTCGAAAGGCTGATCACGCCCGCGATCGCTTCCGATCCGTAGAGCGTGCTCTGCGATCCCTTGAGAACCTCGATCTCCTCGATCCCGCCGGTGAGCAGGTATTGGTAGGACGTCTGGACCTGCGGCGCGGTCGGATCGCCGATGTCGATGCCGTTGACGAGGGTCTTTACATAGCGCTTCGGCTGGCCCCGTACGGCGAGAGAACCCTCGCCGCCGACGCTGCCCGGCTGGCTGATTGCAACGCCAGGAACAGTGTCGAGATAGTCGATGACCGTCGGCTGCGATCGCTGTTCGATCTCCTCCTTCGTGACCTTCTCGACCTTCGAGCCAGTCTTGGCCTTATCGCCGGGCGCCCGGTTCGGCGTCACCACGATCTCGCCGATGTCGATCTCCTGCGCGCCGGCCGGCGCGAGGCCGACGAGAAGAATGGCCGCCAGCCCAGTATGCGCCGCCAGAACGAATGCCGATGTCTTGTAGATACCCATAAAATAACCCCCACCGGACCCAAGCCGGATAAGACCGCGTTTGCGCTGGTGGGTGGTTTCGAGACCCGTGCCAGCGATGACTTCTGTCACCGCTGTTCGAGACAGCCCCGGAAGCTCCCCGCATCCGGAAGGTGACGTCGCAGGCAGGTCTCCTGGCTCGCGGCTCAGCGGCGCATCCGCCTTCCCGGGCATTGCGCCCAGTGGCTTGTTGGATGCGCCTCACCGCTCACAGTTGCGGGGGCAGCTACGGACTGGGGACGAGATCCCGCTCCGTATTCCCTTTTCATCCGCGCCCCGAAAGACGCGGAAACCTTCGACGGGAGTGTCGTAACAATCCGGTCCTGCGCGGTCAATGATGCGTTCGTGCCCGGCCCGTTTGGTGATTTGCCGTCACCCCGGTCCGCGCTGGTGCTGATTCTCCGCCGATTCGAGCACTTTTCGCCCGACCGCGATGCGCAAAATATGCGCTCCGCGCGCCGAAACCGGATGCAGCGCGGCCGTCAGCGCGCCAGTTGCACAATTTACGGTCAGACGATCGTCACATTTCCGCAACAGGGCGGCCGCAACCCGCCGGATTTGCGGCGGAAACCCGTCCTTGCTGTTGAACCGGCTGCGGTACTGCAGCAAAAGGAAAGCAAGGGACACACCGCAATCGACCGCAGGTGTTTCGGGACATTTTAAACGGAGAGCATAATATGAACATCAGGGGCCTTCTTCTCGGCTCGGCGGCTGCCCTCGCGGCGGCGACCGGTGCGAATGCTGCGGACGCCGTCATGGCGCCGGAGCCGGAGCCGGTTGAATACGTTCGCGTCTGCGACGCCTATGGCGCGGGCTTCTTCTACATCCCCGGCACCGAGACCTGCCTGCAGATCTCGGGCTACGTGTGGTACCAAGTAGCTGCGGAAGGTTGGGAAGCCGCTGGTGACACCTATGCTTACCAGGGGCAGAGCCATCCGTTCGATTTCAGTGACGGCTGGTACAAAAACATTGAGGCCCGTGTGAATTTCGACGCCCGGTCCGAGACCGAGTGGGGCACGCTACGCTCATACATCCGCTTCCAGGCGTCGTGGAACGGCGTGGGTGATGGCGGTGTCGCCGCTGATCAGGCCTACATCGAACTCGGCGGCTTCCGCGCCGGCTATACTGAATCGGCTTGGGTGGACTCGCAGGTCGGTGGTGTGTCGAGCTGGGGCTCGCATTCTTGGTCGGCCATGTCTTACGGCTGGCAGCAGCGCGCTGTAATGGCCTACAGCTTTCAGTCGAACGGCTTCTTTGGGGTGCTCTCGCTCGAAGACGACGCGTTGGCCGGCGACGGCTATTTGCCGGACGTAGTGGCTATCGTGGGTTACAGCGCCGGTTGGGGTGGTGTTTGGGGCAAGGCGGCTTACGACGAGGGTGACGACTCCTTCGCTGCTTCGCTCGGTGCCCAGTTCAACATTCCGAACATGAATGGCTCGTCGCTGCGTGTCATCGGCTGGTATTCCGAGACCGCGTCCAACAAGTATGGCATCCTCTACGACGCTGGCCTGCCCCTTTTCACTGTACAGGCGGCCGAGTGGTCGATCATGGCGTCGTACAACCACGTCTTCACCGACACGTTTAGCGCTAGCGTCGCTGGTCAGTATTTCGCGGGCTTCTCGGGCTTCCCGGACGGATATCTCGCGGAACTGTCGTTGGTGTGGCTCCCGGTTACGAATTTTGAAGTTCGCTCCGAGATCGCTTATGCGAAGACCGACGGGTTTGACGGCACCGCATCTGGCTGGCTTCGATTCACCCGCTACTTCTGATCTCAGGATCGAAGGCGAAATTTTCAAAGACCCGGCGGGCAACCGCCGGGTCTTTTGCTTTTGAGAGTCCGCCCGCCCGAAGCGCGGGTCGCCAGCCGCCGCAGCCGGACCAGCAATTCTCCTCGTCCTCTCGCGCCGAAAATATCGCTCTCGAGCGCATCGCCAAGCCGCCATGGAGGCGGACGAGACAGCGTGGAGAACACCGGCCCAGCCGCTGCGGGCGGCGGCTCGGCATCGCTGGCGGATTACTACCGGAGCCAACTCTCACGAAGCCCTCGCGGATTGCGACGAAATCGTGATCGCGTCGGGCCAAAAATAACTTGATCTCCGACGACTAGTATAATCTATTGACATCGACAGTGTCGGAATCTGGCGCTATTCTGCGCAATACCGAATATCCGGCCTGTTTGGGGAAAAAACGAGCTGTGCTAGCACGACCAGAATATGTAATGTTATCACATTACGTCACGTGATCTGACGTAAGCCGCGCCAGCCGCGGTGGATGAGCTCCGTCCCAGCGCGATCCAACCAGGGTAGAAAATATGAAGTCCTTGAAATTCCTCTCCTTTGCCAGCGCATTGTCGGTTTCGGCAGGCGCAGCCGCCGCGGCCGACGCCGTGATGGCACCCGAACCAGAGCCGGTCGAATATGTCCGTATCTGCGACGCCTATGGCGCCGGCTTCTTCTACATCCCCGGAACCGAGACCTGCCTGCGCGTCTCGGGCTATGTCCGCTACCAGGTCGGTACGGCGAGCGATGGCGAGACGCCGAACTACAACGGCTTCGAGCCCGAAGGCTGGAGCAGTCACGTCCGCGCCCGCGTGAATTTCGACGCTCGCTCCGAGACGGAGTGGGGGACTCTGCGTTCCTTCACCCGCTTCCAGGCAAGCTGGGACGGTGTCGGCGACGGCGAGGTCGAGGCCGACCAGGCCTGGCTGTCGCTCGGCGGATTCCGGGCCGGCTATTCCGAATCGGCCTGGGCCGACACGGTCGTCGGCGGGGTCGCGACCACGGGCTCGCACTCGGACAACTCCATGTCCTATGGCGACCAGCAGCGCGGGTTTATCCAGTATAATTTCACCCAGAACGGCTTCTTCGGCGTCCTGTCGCTCGAAGATGATGCCTTGGCCGGCGAAGGTTATGTGCCTGACGTCGTCGCCGTGGTCGGCTATGCCGGCGGCTGGGGCGGAGTCTGGGGTCGCGTCGGCTATACTGAAAGCTTTGATGGTACGTCCTACGTCCTCGGTGGTGTTCCCGGCACCAACAGCGGCGGCTTCGCTGCTTCGGCCGGCCTTCAGGTCAACGTGCCGAACATGGAAGGCTCCTCCTTCCGCATGGTCGGCTACTACGCCGACGGCGACCACTCCTACGGCCCCTTGCACGGTCCGGCGGCGACCTATTTCGGTGGCAACGGCAATTCGGAATGGTCGGTCCTGGCGTCTTACGGACACCAGTTCACCGACACGATCAGCGCGTCGGTCGGGTATCAGTATTTTAGCGACTTCTATTACGGCGGCACCGACGTGACGTCGGGCCTGGACGGACACTCGGCCGAGGTATCGGTGGTTTGGGTGCCGGTCACTGATTTCGAGGTCCGTACGGAAGTCCAGTACGACGAGATCGAGTCGCTGGAAGGCACCGTTTCCGGCTATCTGCGGTTCACCCGCTTCTTCTGATCGTCCTCCCGGACATGTCGAGAGGCCCGGCCCCGTGCCGGGCCTTTTCGTTTGGCAATTGTTGCGGGCGCGCCAATTCACTAAGGAAGGATCGCCCGCAACCGAGCCGCCGCCATGATCCGCCCCCGCCTCACCGCACTTGCCGATTCACTGCCGGCGACCGTTCCGTTCGTCGGGCCCGAGACGCAGGAACGGCAACGCGGCCGGCCGTTCCGCGCCCGCATCGGCGCCAACGAGAACGGTTTTGGCGCTTCGCCCCGGGTCGCCGACGCGATGGCCGCGGCCGCGCGGGAGATGTGGAAATACTGCGATCCGGAGAATTTCGAGCTTCGGGGCCTCATCGCCGCCCACCATGGCGTCGCGCCGGACAACATCGCGATCGGCGAAGGCATCGACGGGCTGCTCGGCCTCGTCGTGCGGCTCTTCGTCGAGCCTGGCCAGCCGGTGGTCACGTCGCTCGGCGCCTATCCCACCTTCAACTACCATGTCGCCGGCTTCGGCGGACGGCTCGTCACCGCGCCCTATCGCGACGACCGCGAGGACATCGAGGCCCTGCTCGACGCGGTGAAGCGGGAGAACGCGCCGCTCGTCTATCTCGCCAATCCCGACAATCCGATGGGCACATGGTGGGAAGGGAGCGAACTCCAGCACTTCATCGAAGCGCTGCCGGAGACGACGCTGCTGGTGCTCGACGAGGCCTATACCGAGATGGCGCCGGCCTCCTCGCGGCCGCCTCTCGATGTTGCCCGGCCGAATGTGCTGCGCATGCGCACCTTTTCCAAGGCCTACGGGCTTGCCGGCATGCGCTGCGGCTATGCGATCGGCGAGACGGAGACGATCCGCGCCTTCGACAAGGTGCGCAATCATTTCGGCATGAGCCGGATGACTCAGGTCGCGGCCGCGGCCGCGATCCAGGATCAGGACTGGCTCGGACAGGTGCTCGGCCACATTGCCGACGGCCGGCGCCGTATCGAAGCGATCGCCGCCGACAGCGGTCTGGCCGCTCTCCCCTCCGCGACGAACTTCGTCACGCTCGACTGCGGCGGAGACGGCGCCTACGCCATGAAGGTCATGCAGTCGCTCATCGCCCGCGACGTCTTCGTGCGCAAGCCGATGGCGCCGGGGCTCGACCGCTGCATCCGTGTCAGCTGCGGGCCGGAGCCCGAACTCGCCATCTTCGCCGCGGAACTGCCGGGCGCGCTCGCCACCGCGCGCGGCAACTGAGGCCGATGCTCGTCGCCCCACGGTCGGACCGTCGGCCGCGACGGCGGACGGTGCGCTTCGGGTCGCTCATAGCGTCGCGTAAACCGCTTCCTCGAAGTCCTTGTAGAACTGCATCAGGGGCGGCTCGACGAAGGGCAGAGACTGGGTCATGAACACACCCGTGATTCCTCTGGAGGGATCGATCCAGTAGTGGCTGTTCATAACGCCCGCCCATCCCAGCGAACCCGCGCTGCGGCGTCCCGGAACCTGCTCATCGTTCATGAGATAGCCGAACGTATGCACCGCCGAAGCGCCGGGGAACATGTCGACATCGGCCGTGAGAGGCGATGAAGAAGCCATCCTGCCGAACTTCAGGCCTTGCATCTGATCCGTCGTCATCAGGCGTATCGCACGATCGCCGAGGATGGTCCGGCCGCCAAGGGTTCCGCCGTTGAGGACCATCCGGCAGAACGTCGTGTAGTCCGGAGCCGTCGAATAGAGAGCGTGCCCCATGCTGTAGAACTCGGGGTTCGCCGGCGGGGAAACCTCGATCGGCGCGAAACCGCCTTCCGCCGTTCGAATGGCGGGCGCCGCGAGCCGCCTGGCGTCGGCGGCGCCGGTCTCGAACTTGGTGTCTTTCATGCCGAGCGGCGAGAAAATCTCCTCCGAACAGAATGCATCGATCCTGCGACCGTCGACCGCCTCCACGACCCGGCCCAGCCAATCGATACTCGGTCCGTATCCCACCGAGTGCCCGGTTCGGTCATCAGCGGGTATCTGAGTGAGATGTGGAGCCCCGACAGGATCGACGGATGTCCCGTCGCTTCCATGTACCTGACGACATCCTCATTCCAGAACTCGTATTCAAGACCCGACGTATGGGTCGCCAGATGGCGGACGGTCGCCTGCCTGACAGGCTTGCGCAGACGAGGCTTGCCGTCGTCCCAGCCGTCGATCGTCTGCAGCTCGTTCCACTCCGGCAGGATCCTGGCCACGGGCGTGTCGAGGTCCAGCAAGCCGCGATCGACGAGAATCGCGGCTGCGGCCGAGCCTATGGCCTTCGTCATGGAGAAGATCCGGAACAAGGTGTCGCGGTCTGCGGGCCTGCCCGGAGCGGCCTCGCCAGCCGCGCCTTCGAAAACGATGCCGTCGCGGTTTGCGACGCTGGCGACCAAAAAAGGCAGGCGTTTGGCTTCGACGGCTTCGTCGAGCACCGACTGCAAATGACTCATCAAGCCCCCCTTCGATGACAACGGAGGCGAGTGTATGGGGCCAGCTACGCCGGGTCATTGGCCGCGGACGCAGACGATTGGCATCTCGCGCAGACCAGATTGCCCGGCTTCGGAAGCAGGTTTAGCTTTCGATTGGACCTTGTCGCCGGGAGGAGCGCCAATGCCTGTCACGATCTGGGCCGCGCAGGACGTGGAGGAGCGGCGCCGCTTCGACTACTATCGCAGCGGTCTTTGCGCATCCTTCGCAGGATTGTCGCCGGAACGCACCGACCCCGCCTTGCCATTTGACGCACGTGTGAGGCTGTCGGAAAGCGGCCCCTATTCGTTCACAGGATTGACGCTTCAGCCTCACGACATATTCCGCTCCGCAAGGGACGTCCGGGAGGCAGAGGACGATCACCTCTACCTCAACTTCGTCGTCCGCGGCATGATGAACTTCTCCCAGGGATCGACGGTGGCGAGCCTGGCGCGGTCGGATCTGCGGTTCGTGGACAATGCGCGCCAGTTTTCCGCCGCGGTCCGCTCCGACCATCGCGCCATGGACCTTTTCGTCTTTCGGATGCCGCGCGAATCCATGTCCAGCGACGACCTGACTCTCCGGACGAGCAGACACACGCTTGCCCAGGCGCTGAAGCATCTCCTCTTTCAGGCGGCGAGCCGGCAGGAGAGCTGGAGCGATGACGAGATCGCCGACACGGGAGCCGCCGTCTCGGCGGTCCTGAAGCTCATTCTAACCCATAACGACGTCGCCCTGGCAGATCCCGTCGTGCGCGCCACCCACACGGCGGTACGCCGGGTGATCGCTTCCGACCTTTCCGACTCGTGTCCTGATATCGCGACTGTGGCTCGTGAGTTGAGGCTGTCGGTGCGGACCCTGCAGGCCAGGCTCGCCATGTGCGGAACGACGTTCACCCGCATGACGACGGCGCTCCGTTGCGACGCCGTCGACCGACTTCTGTACCAAAACCCGAAGATGTCCGTTCGCGAAGCTCTCGCCCGGATCGGCATCATCGACGCGGCCGGCTTCCACCGTGCCTATCGCCGCGAACGCGGCCACACGCCGAAGCGCCTCCCGTCCGGGTAGAGAGGTCCGGCCACAACCGGACCAGCCGAAACCCGCCACGACTTCGTCGACGCCTTCGCACCGGATACGCATCGCCATTCCCCCCGCAATCCTGTCGTCGATCATGCCGCATCATCGACGCCGGATCGGGGCAGCGGCCAACAATTTCGGCATGCGGGCGCTTGAATTAAATGAACGGTCGTTTTATTCTTTTGTTCTGGAGGAGAAGATGGCGCGCACGACTGGGTCCGATGGCGAACGCACCGAGGCGGCGATCCGCGAGGCGGCCCTGAAGCTGATCGCACGCCACGGCTACGAGGCGGTGTCGATGCGCCAGCTCGGCGAAGAGGTCGGCGTACAGGCGGCCGCGCTCTACCGCTATTTTCCCACCAAGGAAGAGCTGCTGTTCACTCTGCTGCGCGAGCATATGGAGGGGCTGATCGCCTCATGGGACATGGCGCGGCCGGCCGGCCGCGACCCGTTCGCCGGCCTGTCCGCCTTCGTCCGGAATCATATCGGGTTCCACGTCGCGCGGCGTCATTCCACACATGTCTCGAACCTCGAGCTGCGCAGCCTTTCGCCCGCGAAGCTCACCGCCATCCTCAGGCTGCGCAATTCCTACGAGAAGGAGCTGCGCCAGATCCTGCGCGAAGGCGCGGAGACCGACGCCTTCGCCATTGACGATGTCGGACTGACCGCGATGGCCATCATCCAGATGATTACCGGCGTCATCGTCTGGTTCCGTCCCGACGAGCGGCTGTCGGTGGAAGAAGTCGCGGAAACCTACCACGCAATGACGATGCGGCTGGTCGGAGCCGCGGACATGTCCGCCGGTGCCTCGCAGATCGTTCAGCGCGCAACGACAGGAAACTAAGGAGGCCACATGTACACCAATACGCTCAATTTCGGCCACGGCGACGACATCGACGCGCTGCGGGACATGGTGCGCCGCTTCGCGCAGGAACGCATCGCCCCGATGGCTGCGGATATCGACCGCTCCAACGAATTCCCCGCACCTCTGTGGCAGGAACTCGGAGCCCTCGGCCTGCTCGGCATCACTGCCGAGCCGGACTTCGGCGGCTCCGGCATGGGCTACCTTGCCCAGGTCGTCGCTGTGGAGGAAATCTCGCGCGCCTCCGCCTCTGTCGGCCTGTCCTATGGCGCGCATTCGAACCTCTGCGTCAACCAGATCAGCCGCTGGGGCACGGCCGAACAGAAGGCGCGTTTCCTGCCGGCGCTGTGTTCCGGCGAGAAGGTCGGCGCGCTGGCGATGTCCGAGAGCGGATCTGGCTCCGACGTCGTGTCGATGCGGCTGCGCGCCGAGAAGCGCAACGACCGATACGTGCTCAACGGCTCCAAGATGTGGATCACCAACGGCCCCGACGCCGGCACGCTGGTCGTCTACGCCAAGACGGATCCGGAACGGCATTCGCGCGGCATAACTGCCTTCGTCCTCGACACGTCCACGCCCGGTTTCTCGGTCGCCCAGAAGCTCGACAAGCTGGGCATGCGTGGTTCCAACACCGGCGAACTGGTCTTCGAGGATGTCGAGATACCGTTCGAGAACGTGCTGCACGAAGAGGGACGCGGCGTCGAGGTGCTGATGAGCGGCCTGGACTACGAGCGGGTGGTCCTTGCCGCCGGTCCCGTCGGCATCATGGCCGCCTGCATGGATGTCGTCGTGCCCTACGTGCATGAGCGCAAGCAGTTCGGCCAGCCCATCGGCGAGTTCCAGCTCGTCCAGGGCAAGCTCGCCGACATGTATGCGACGATGAATGCCTGCCGCGCCTACGTCTATTCGGTCGCGCAGGCTTGCGACAGGGGCGAGACGACCCGCAAGGACGCCGCCGGCTGCGTGCTCTATGCGGCGGAGAAGGCGACGCAGGTCGCGCTGGACGCGATCCAGCTTCTCGGCGGCAACGGCTACGTCAACGACTACCCCACCGGCCGCCTGCTGCGCGACGCCAAACTCTACGAGATCGGTGCGGGAACGAGCGAGATCAGGCGCTGGCTGATCGGAAGGGAGATCATGGGAGAGGGCTAGCGGCTACGAGCGTTGATGGAGCGTAAGCAGGCTGACGCCGCATCCGTCAGGTTGCTGTCATATAACGTTTAATGATTGACTTTATGTTTTCTATTAGTCACCATATGTTTTTGCGTATGGTGACCGGCATGAACATGCTTCATCGATCTGTCCGCGCAGGGTCTGAAAAGGCGCGCATCTGGCAAATATGCGATGAGCTCTATGCGCGGAACGGGGCCATGCCGACCGGCCGCGAAGTGGTTGATATTTACATCAGGGAAGGTGGCAACGAAGGCACGGGCTTCACGCAGTATTCGCATTGGAAGAAGGAGATGGTCGCGCATGAGTCCGCGACAGCATCGGCCGATACCGCTCCAGGCTCGGAACCCGGATCGGCAGCATTCAGACCCATGACGATCTCCGCCGATGGCCATCTGGTCCTCCCCCCCGAATTGCGCAGGGCAATGCTTCTGGGGGCGGACGGGCGCGTGACTGTGTGCGTCGTGGATGGCGAGCTTCGGGTCATTTCGCCGATGTCGGCCGTACGGCAATTGCAGCGGCGAGCGTTGAGTCTCGTGCCTGAGGGCACATTGGTCTCCGATGAATTGATTGCCGAGCGGCGGGCGGAGGCGAATGGCTGACTTCGTCTTTGATGCATCGGCCGTTCTCGCCATCGCCTTCAAGGAGCCCGGCGCGGACAACGCCATCGCCCGAATGTCCGGCGCTTCGATCTCGTCCGTCAACTATTCGGAGGCCGGCGTTAAACTCATCGACAAGGGCTTCGGAACGGAAGAGGCTTTCCAATGGCTCGACGCGTTGAGATTCGAGGTTTTTCAGTTCGACAAGGACTTCGCCATTCGCGCCGCTTCTTTGCGCGGGGTCGCCAGGCAGAAGCGCCTGTCCTTCGCCGACCGAGCCTGCCTTGCGCTGACAATCGCGCGTGGCGCTATTGCGGTCACGACCGACCGCGCCTGGACGACACTTGACTTGCCCTGCGCGGTCGAACTCATTCGCTAGCCGGGCCTTCCGGCTCGGCACCTCGGACAAGCGTTTCGCCCGCTCCATCCACTAGAGCATTTCCGGTGAACCTTGGATCACCGGAAATGCTCTAGTCTGCGCGCCACGACCCGTGTCCCCACAGCCGCCGCTCCACCCGGTCCCGGTAACAGGGTGACCTCCTCCGCCCTGATCGGTTCGCCGCAATTCGAACAAGTGACGGTCGGCGAGAAAACTGTCCCGCAATTCTCGTGCCTCATCAGCATCGGCACGCCTTCGCGCGGCGCGGCCCACCTGTCGCCCCAGGCCGTCAGCGCCAGGATCGCCGGCACGAGATCGCGCCCCGCCTCGGTAAGCATATATTCGTGTCGTTCGGGGCGCGCCCGATAGACGCGTTTTTCCAGAAGACCGCCGTCGACCAGTGCGGAAAGCCGCATGGCGAGCAGATTGCGGGAAATGCCGAGATCCTCGACCAGTTCGTCGAAGCGACGTACGCCGATGAAGACGTCGCGTACGATCAGTGGCGTCCACCAATCACCGATCCGGTCGAGCGCCCTTGCCAGCGAACACCGCATCTCCTCAAACCTGACCTTTTTCATCGCAGATACCTCAGTTGCATAATTGAACTGACGGAAGTATCGTCAGTTCAATCATTGAATGGAGTAGCCATGTATCACGCGATCATCCGTTCGAAAATCCGCAACCTGTTCGATGCAGTAAACCGAGGCGATGCCGAGCCGGTATTGGCTGCGTTTGCCCGGAGCTTTGAGCACCGGTTCCTCGGCGAGGACCATGCGCTCGGCGGATCGCGCACCAGTCTCGACCTGACACGCCAATGGTACCGGCGGCTCTACCGCCTGCTGCCGGATATCCGGTTCGACCTGGAGCGGATCGACGTCAGCGGCCCGCCTTGGAACACGGCCGTGATAGTCGACTGGCACGAAAGCAACAGCGGTACCGACGGGATCCGCACCGACAATCGCGGCATCCATGTCATCCACCTGAAATGGGGAAAGGCGACGCGGCTCGTCATCTGCCCGCATACAGACGGGCTGGTGAAGACGCTCGACCGCCTCGCCGCTTTCGGCACGGCCGAGGCGCACGCGCCGCCGATCGTCGGCTGAGAGGCCCGGACGGCACCCCGGGCGGCGTTTCCGCCGCGCGGGCCTTTCACAGCAGCACTCCCCTCGCCTGCGCCCAGCGGTCGAGGATCTTCCTCTCGTCCGCCGAGGCCAGACGGTTGGCAAAGCCGCGGACCTGCACGGCCCGGTCCTCGCGGTCGAGTTCGATCGTCAGAAGCCGCGACACGTCCTTGCCGCTGCGGTGCCTGAGCGACCAGATCGAGGCCTGGCCGGCGATGCACTTGCCCGCATAGGACCATACGCAGTGGTGCATCGCGCGGCTTTCGGCCACGAGATCCTCGGCGCTGGTCAACTGCGCAACCACGAACTCCTCGCGCCGCGCCTTCGCCTCCTTGCCGGGCGGCTGCCAGGTCCAGTCCTGGAGACGCGATCCCGCCCAGCGTGCCTCGCGCATCGCCTTCTCGTCGGCCAAGCGACGGCGCATGGCTTCGATCCGGGCGATCGTCGCCATGTCGCGATGCCATTCGGCCGACAACCGCCGGAGCGAGGCGAGCGTGCGTCCCTTCAGGCTGAAACCGCGGTCGCGCTCGCGCGCCGCGACGATGAAGTCGCAAAGATCGTCGATCTCCTCGACCGTCGCCGGATTGGCGCAGAAGAAGCGCGCCGCTTCGCGCCAGAAGCCGAGTTCGGTCCGCGGCGTGCGCGAGATCTTCGACCGGGCGATCCGCGATGCAATGGCCGGGTCGTCGGTCGTCGAGCCGGCAATCGCCAGCCAGAACGCCTGCTCAAACGACAGGTCGCCCGAGGCATTGAGAAAGGCATGCACCTCCTTGCGCGTGAGCCACTGCGACGCACCGGCCTTGTAGAGCGAGTCTCCACGTGCCGCCGCCACGTACCACCGCTTGCGCAGCATCGCCTCGTCCGCTTCGACCCCGTCGGGTTCGAGCCAGATCCGTTCCAGGTGCGCCGGCACGGGATAACGGGCAAAGAGATGGCGCGCCGCGGCCAGCCGCAGCCGGCCGGGGTCGCGCGTCTTCAGCTTCGGCCGCCATTCGTGCGCGGGCCGCAGGACCGCGTCGAAGAGGCCGGCCTTGGCCTCCTTCAGCGCATTGTCGAAATCGGGCGCCGGACGCGGAGCCGCGAAAACGCGACGCAGCGTCGCCTCATAGGCCGCGTTACGCTGGCGCTCGGCCTCCTGCCGGCGCTTCATCATGGAGCGTGCCATGGTCGTTCATCCTGGAAAGGGTTCTGTCTGCCGGACGCAATGCGAGCGCCGGCGCGGAATGCGTGGCTCTCGGATTGACGGTCATGACAATTCCTCTCGGACGAACGGACGCCTTCCCCAACGAAAGCGCGGAGCGGGCTGCTAAAGGCGGATCCGGGCGGGATTGTGGCGACTGGGGCAGGCTGTCTGCCATAATTGACGATGAATGGCATTCTATTCTCAACTTGGCAGATCATTCCGCTTCTGCCATTGTCTTGTCGTTATTGGAGAGTGCCATGGCCCGACCAGGCTTCGCGGAAGACCAAAGCGGTTATGATCATGGCGAGGGCAGCCTAGCTTCGGTCGGCTACGTCCGTCTCAAAATCGACAGCGCCGGCCGGATCGTCATCCCGGCTGATATGCGCGCGGCCATGCTTGTGGAGCGCGGCGACACCGTCACCGCACAGGTGGTGGAGGGAGAATTGAGGATTGTCTCCCGTGCCTTGATCATGCGCCGGATCGAAGAGGAAGCGTGGCGATTCAAGCGCACCCATCCCGATGCGAAATTCGAGGATGATCTGGCAGAGATGAGGCGCGAAGACGTTCGGCTCGACGAAGACCGTTGGGCACGTGTCGACCGGGAGGCCGGGGCGGCGCGCGACGCGGCTTCGCGCGGCTGATGCCATACGTCATCGACGCCTCGGTCCTCATGGCCCTCCTTCGCCGCGAACCTGGCTGGGAAGCCGCCGAGGCTCGTGCCGAGGGCGCCATCATGTCAGCGGTCAATGCCAGCGAGGCACTGATGCGCAGCGTCGAGAAAGGCTTCACGGAAGCGACTGTCCTGCTTCTGGTCGCTGATCGGCAGATTGCAGTTGCACCGTTCGATGCCGATCTTGCCGTTTCGACCGCGCGACTTCGGCCGGCTACGAAGCGGCTGGGTCTGTCCTTTGCCGATCGTGCCTGCATTGCCACCGCCCTCAGACTCGACGCAACAATCGTCACCGCTGACCGCGCCTGGGCAGGTCTCGACCTGCCCTGCGCGGTCGAACTGATCCGATAGGTCGCCCATGCCCGTACTTTCCTCTTCCGTCTCCCCCACCTCCGATACCTTCCGCGCCAATGCGGATAGGATGCGGAGCCTCGTCGCCGACATCGCCGCCAAGGCGGCGATCGTCGAGCGCGGCGGCCCTGAGGACCAGCGCGAGCGGCATGTCGCGCGCGGCAAGCTGTTGCCGCGCGAGCGTCTCGCGCAACTCCTCGACACGGCCGCCCCCTTCCTCGAGATCGGCCAGTTCGCGGCCTGGGACATGTACGGAGGCGAGATTGCGTCGGCCGGCATGATCGCGGGCATCGGCCGGATCGAAGGCCGCGAATGCATGGTCGTCGTCAACGACGCCACCGTGAAGGGCGGTACCTATTACCCGCTGACGGTGAAGAAGCACCTGCGCGCGCAGGAGATCGCGCGCGAAAACAACCTGCCCTGCATCTACCTGGTCGATTCCGGCGGCGCCAACCTGCCCAACCAGGACGAGGTTTTTCCCGACCGCGAGCATTTCGGCCGCATCTTCTTCAACCAGGCCAATCTCTCGGCCGCCGGAATCCCGCAGATCGCCTGCGTCATGGGTTCTTGCACCGCAGGCGGTGCTTATGTGCCGGCGATGTCCGACGAGACGATCATGGTGCGCAACCAGGCGACCATCTTCCTCGGCGGTCCGCCACTGGTGAAGGCCGCTACCGGCGAGGAGGTCTCGGCCGAGGATCTCGGCGGTGCCGAGGTCCACACCCGCCTCTCCGGCGTCGCCGACCATTACGCGACCGACGACGCGCACGCGCTCGCCATCACTCGGCGGATCGTGAGAAACCTGAATCGGAAGAAAGCGATAAGCCTCTCGCTTGAGAAACCGAGTCCGCCGCTTCACGCACCGGAGGAGATCTACGGCATCGTGCCTCAGGACACGCGCCAGCCCTACGACGTGCGCGAGATCATCGCCCGCATCGTCGACGGGTCAGAGCTCGACGAGTTCAAGGCGAATTACGGCACGACGCTGGTCACCGGCTTCGCGCGCATCCACGGCCTGCCGGTCGGGATCATCGCCAACAATGGCGTGCTGTTTTCCGAGAGCGCGCTCAAGGGCGCCCATTTCATCGAGCTGTGCACGCAGCGCAAGATCCCGCTGGTCTTCCTGCAGAACATCACCGGCTTCATGGTCGGGCGTAAATACGAGGCCGGCGGGATCGCCAAGGACGGCGCCAAGCTGGTGACGGCCGTCGCTACCGCAAAAGTGCCGAAGGTCACGATGATCATCGGCGGCTCGTTCGGCGCCGGCAATTACGGCATGTGCGGCCGCGCCTACTCTCCCCGTTTCCTGTGGATGTGGCCCAACGCACGCATCTCGGTAATGGGCGGCGAACAGGCCGCCACCGTGCTGGCGCTGGTGCGGCGCGAAGGCATCGAGCGCAAGGGCGGCTCATGGAGCACCGAGGAGGAAGCCGCCTTCCGCGCCCCGATCCTCGAGAAATACGAGCGCGAAGGCCACCCGCTCTACTCTTCCGCCCGTCTGTGGGACGACGGCATCATCGACCCGGCGAAGACGCGCGAGGTGCTGGCGCTCAGCCTGAGCGCGGCATTGAATGCGGAGATGGAGGAGACGAAAGTGGGCGTGTTCAGGATGTGAAAAGGACGATTTTGGGGTCACCTATGGCCAAGACTTCGATCTCGCTTTTTCTCTTGGGTGCGGCTCTCTCCGCCGTTGCAGTCTGGCCAGCTGCCGCTCAAGCCGAGATAGCGACAGAGCTGCAGACGCTGAAAGCAGAAATCGTATCGGTGACTGTCAAATCTCTCCCGCCTGCATGGACCGGCGGAGAGACTGGGCTTTCGCTTGTGTTCTCCATGACGACAAAGCTAGAGGCGTCTCTCAACGAATTGGAGCAAGAGCAAAGGGATGCTGCGAAGTCGATCTGCCACAAGGTGGGCATTAGTCTTGTTGCACTGAACAGGCCTAAGCCCGGTCTAGAGAGGCTCCGATTCTTGGTCGTCGAGATGAAGCGCAATCTGCTCGCTCTAGGCCCGATTCAGAGCAACGCGACCTTAGGTCTTGTCTTCGATGCAACCAACGACTGCGTGGAAATGCGCTAGCGCGAGTTGTCTAAAGCACACCACCGGGAGGCTAAAATGCCAGCCCACCGCATCTACAGGATGAGCTTTGCCAGCGTTTATCCCCACTACGTCGCCAAGGCGGAGAAGAAGGGGCGCACCAAGGCCGAGGTCGACGAGATTATCTGCTGGCTCACCGGCTACGGCGCGAGCGACCTCGCAACCATCCTGGACGACAAGACGGATTTCGAGACGTTCTTCGGGCAAGCCCCTCGCCTCAATCCGGCCCGAGCGACGATCAAAGGCCTGATCTGCGGCGTCCGCGTCGAAGAGATCGAGGAGCCGCTGATGCGCGAGATACGCTATCTCGACAAGCTCATCGACGAACTGGCGAAGGGCAAGGCGATGGAGAAGATCCTGCGGGCCGGGTAACGCAGTCGCCAGGCGACGCTCGCGATCCAACAGCTCCTTCAGCTGCGCCGAACCCCGATATGGACCCGGCGCAGCGTTGGCGCGTTCGCGGTCAGGCCTCGGCGACCGTCCCGCGGGTGCGCCAGAGCGAATAGCCGATGCCGGCTGCGAGTATGGCGAAGGTGACGCCGAGCGACCATTCGGGCGGGAATTTCGTCCAGCCGAACAGATCGGCGACGAAAATCTTCGAGCCGATGAAGACGAGCAGCACCGCGAGCGCCTGCTTCAGATAGGCGAAGCGGTGGATGATCGCCGCCAGCGCGAAATAGAGCGCCCTCAGTCCGAGGATGGCGAAGATGTTCGACGTGTAGACGATGAACGGATCCGTCGTGATCGCGAAGATCGCCGGCACCGAGTCCACCGCGAAGATCACGTCGGCCGCCTCGATCGTCACCAGCGCCAGGAAGAGCGGCGTCGCGAAGGTCGCCATCCGGCCCGCCGCGTCCGGCTGGCGCACGAAGAAGGCCTCGCCGTGGATCTGGTCGGTCACCTTGAAGCGCCGGCGCACGAAGCGCAGCAGCGGGTTCGCCGACAGGTCCATCTCGTGATCGCTCCACCACAGCATCTTGAAGCCGGTGGCGATCAGGAAGGCGGCGAAAACGTAGAGCACCCAGCCATACTGCGCGACGAGGGTCGCCCCGAGCCCGATCATGATGGCGCGCAGTACGATCACCCCAAGGATGCCCCAGAACAGGACCCGGTGCTGATATTGCCGCGGCACCGCGAAGAAGGCGAAGATCATCGCGATGACGAAGATGTTGTCCATCGCCAGGCTTTTCTCGACGACGAAGCCCGTCAGATATTCGATCCCGGCCTGCTGGCCGATCTGCCACCAGACATAGAAGCCGAAGGCGAGGCCGACGGTTATGTAGAAGGAGGACAGCGCGAGGCTCTCACGAACCCCGATTTCGCGCGCGCCGCGATGGAAAACACCCAGATCGAGCGCAAGAAGCAGGACGACCAGTCCCATGAAGCCGAGCCACATCCACAGCGGCTGGCCGAGCAAATCTACCAACAGGAATTGCATGGTTCTCCCCTTGTCCAAAGGGGGAAAACCCGAGCGGGTGCGCAGCGCACTGACGAGCCCAGACCCAGCATCGAGCTTTCCCGATGCGGTCCGACATCACGAGGACATCTCGTCAGAGGGGCCCGGTCCGCGCGAGGCTAGATGGGAGGCCATGGGCGACCGGTCAAGGGCGAGTTGCTGATTTGTGTCGCAATGCAAACCGCAATTCCACCGGTCCATCGCGGTAGGCATCGCGGCCATTGGCGGGAAACCCGCGCGGGCCAGCCCTTGCATCCCCTCGAGCGCGGAATACCTATAGGATGACAGCGCCATTCCCGCTTCACCTGTCGCGCCTCGGAAGAACTACGATGCCGAAATCCACCATCCGTCCCTCCGTCGTGGCGCTGCGCGCCCGCGTTCCCGACGATGCCTTCACAGCCGGCGTGCTCGGCACCGAACGCGAAGGGTCCGGCGTCGTCATCAACGAGGACGGACTGGTGCTCACCATCGGCTACCTGATCACCGAGGCCGACGAGGTCTGGATCACGCGGCATGACGGGCGCGTCGTGCCCGGCCACGCGCTCGCCGTCGACCAGGAGACCGGTTTCGGCCTGGTCAAGGCACTGGGTTCGCTCGACCTGCCGCCGCTGCCGTTCGGCAACTCCGACAGCGCCCAGGTCGGAACCAGGATCACGCTCGCCGACGGGATCGGCCAGGCGGTCGAGGGCGAGGTTGTCGCCCGGCAGGAATTCGCCGGCTATTGGGAATACCTGCTCGACAATGCGATCTTCACCGCGCCTGCACATCCGTCCTGGGGCGGCGCCGCACTTGTCGGCGAGGACGGCCGCCTCGTCGGCGTCGGCTCGCTCAGACTCGAGATGATACGGGACGGCGCGGTGGGCGCGATCAACATGTCGGTACCGATCGATCTCCTGAAGCCCATTCTCGACGACCTCGTCCGCCGCGGGCGGACGCCGGCGCCGCCGAGACCATGGCTCGGCGCCTATGCGGCCGAGCGCAACGGCGCAGTCGTGGTGATAAGCATCGCCGACGGTGGACCCGCCGATGCCGCGGGCCTTCGCCAGGGCGACGTGATCGCCGAACTGCGCGACAAGGAGGTCACCGGCCTTGCCGACTTCTACAGGACGCTGTGGTCGAGCGGCCCGGTCGGCACCGAGATGCCCTTGCGCATCGTACGCGGCGGACGCGAGAACTGGCTCAAGGTCCGCTCCGGCGACCGCGCGGCGCTGCTCAGGCAGGGCCGCGGCCAGGCGCGCCAGTGACGCGGCCCCTTAGGCGCCCTCCCGGCGTCCGTACTGGAGCGGAAGGCGTCGCCAACCCAGGCGCGCGCCTAGAGCCATGTCTGATCAGGTTGAACCAGTTCTGTTTCTCCGATGGCGGGGCGATCCGCCAGGGTCCGCAGGACGGTGCAGGCCGTGCCGGTGGCACGGCCAAATCCGCCTGACGGTGAGGTGGACCAGCAATCGATCCAGGGGATCGATTGCCCACCGAACGGCGCCCGCCAGCGGAAAACCCCGTCGGTTTGCCTTCGGCAAAACCGACCATCCGAAGTTGCCGGTCGTCCTTTCCCGCTGCGCAGCAGCGGGGGCGACCGGCGGGCCGGGTGAATTCGGGCCAAGCTCGAGGTCTTCGGACTTGGCCGTGCCACCAGCCACCCCAATACAGGGGAAGCCTGCACTGGGTGAAGCTGGTGCCGTGGAACGAGCGCGCCAGGCGGCTGGTGCCATTCCTCCATGCGGGCGCATGGCCTTCGTCGCGAAGACCCTTCATATCCGCGCGCAACGCGGATAAGGATCGGTCATGTTCTCGAAAATCCTGATCGCCAACCGCGGCGAAATCGCCTGCCGCATCATCCGCACCGCCCGCCGCATGGGCATCGCCACGGTCGCCGTCCATTCCGACGCCGACGCCGGCGCCCTGTTCGTGCGCGAGGCCGACGAGGCGGTGCGGATCGGCCCGCCGCCGGTCGGCGAGAGCTATCTGCGGGGCGACCGCGTCGTCGAGGCGGCTCTTGCCACGGGCGCCCAGGCGATCCATCCGGGCTACGGCTTCCTGTCCGAGAATCCCGGCTTCGTCGATCAGGTCACTGCGGCGGGGCTGGTCTTCATCGGGCCTTCTGCCGCATCGATCCGCGCCATGGGGCTGAAGGACGCGGCCAAGGCGCTGATGGAGAAAGCCGGCGTGCCGGTGGTGCCCGGCTATCACGGCTCGGGCCAGGCGCTGGTGCTTCTGGCCGGCAAGGCCAGGGAGATCGGCTATCCGGTGCTGATCAAGGCGCGGGCCGGCGGCGGCGGCAAGGGCATGCGCAGGGTCGAACATCCCGACGATTTCGCCGACGCGCTGGCCTCGGCCAAACGCGAGGCCAAGTCGGCCTTCGGCGATGAGGCGGTGCTGATCGAGAAATATGTCGAGAAGCCGCGCCACATCGAGGTACAGGTGTTCGGCGACAATCACGGCAATGCCGTCCACCTCTTCGAGCGCGACTGCTCGGCCCAGCGCCGCCACCAGAAGGTGATCGAGGAGGCCCCTGCCCCCGGCATGACCGAAGAGATGCGCGCCGCGATGACCGATGCGGCCGTCAAGGCTGCGAAGGCAATCGGCTATTCCGGCGCCGGCACGATCGAGTTCATCGTCGACGCATCTGAAGGGCTGAGGCCGGACCGCTTCTGGTTCATGGAGATGAACACCCGCCTGCAGGTCGAACATCCGGTGACGGAAATGGTCACCGGTCTCGATCTGGTCGAATGGCAGCTGCGCGTGGCCGCGGGCGAAAAGCTGCCGCTGTCGCAAAACGAAATCCGCCTGTCCGGCCACGCCTTCGAGGCGCGCATCTATGCCGAGGACCCGACGCGCGATTTCCTGCCGGCGATCGGCACGCTGCATCATTTGAAGTTTCCGGCCTCCGGCGCGGAAGGGACCGCGATCCGCATCGAGACGGGCGTGCGCCAGGGCGATGCGATTTCGCCCTTCTACGATCCGATGATCGCCAAGCTCGTGGTCCATGCCGGAGATCGCAATGCGGCGCTCGACGCGCTTGCGGACTCGCTGGGGCGCACCGAAATCGCCGGCTCGACCGTCAACACAGCCTTCCTGACGGCGCTCGCACGGGATACGGACTTCGCCGCCGGCGACGTCGACACCGGCCTGATTGCGCGAAAGCAGGCGGAATTGACCGCGGTCCCGCCCGCCTCGGCGGCGGCGATCGCTGCCGCGGCATTGGCGGCATCCGGCGCGCGCTTGTCTCCGGCCGGCGCCGATCCGTGGGACGCGCTGGCAGGCTACGCCCACTGGAGCCCCGTCAAGCGTCAGGTAAGGCTCGCTCTCGGTGAGTTCGAGGCAACCATCGCCATCTCCGCCAAAAGCGGACGGCTCGCGGTGGAGGTCGACGGCGTGGAGCGTCCAGTCCCGGCCGCGGCGCGCGTCGCGGTCTGGCCCGGACATGTCACGGTGTTCGAAGGTGCGGTCGCGCACAGTTTCAAGGTGCCCGATCCCTTCGCGGACGCCGCGGACGCGGCCGCCGGCACCGGCAACCTGCGCGCCCCGATGCCCGGCCTGGTCAAGGTCGTCAGGGCAAGTGCGGGTGAACACGTCAGCAAGGGGCAGGCGCTGCTGGTGCTGGAGGCGATGAAGATGGAGCACACCATCGCCGCCCCCCACGACGGCGAGATCGCCGAGATCGTCGCCGAGGGACGGCAGGTCACCGACGGAACGGTTCTGGTGCGATTCGTCGAGACCTGATTGCGCACCGCGGCAGGCACTGTTAGCAGTCGCAGCATGAACCCGTCCGCACAGCCCGAAAGCCTCGATCCGGCAGAGTCCGTCCGCCGCCACGCCTTCTACGAAGACGTCCTGGCGCTTGTCATGGGAACGGCGCTGGTGGCGCTGGGAATGACCTTCTATGCTAAGGCCTCGCTCGGCACCGGCGGAACCGCCGGCATCGCGCTGCTCGGGCACTATGCGAGCGGTATCGGCTTCGGAGCGATCTTCTTCGTCGTCAACCTGCCGTTCTACATTCTCGCCGTGCGGCGCATGGGCTGGCCCTACACGCTGCGCACATTCGCCGCGGTCGCTCTCGTCTCAGTGCTGGCGATGCTGACGCCCCGCTGGATCGAGATAGGTGCGCTCAGCCCGCTCTATGCCGCGATCGTCGGCGGCGCACTCGCGGGCGTCGGGCTGCTCATCCTGTTCCGCCACAGGGCGGGACTTGGCGGCATCAACATTCTCGCCGCCTATCTGCAGGACAATCACGGTCTGCGGGCCGGCTATTTCCAGCTCGGCGTCGACATCCTTATTCTGGTGGCGTCTTTCTTTGTCCTGCCCTGGCAGAACGTGCTCTATTCACTGGCAGGCGCAGTGGTGCTCAACCTGATCCTGGCGATCAATCACCGCCCCGGGCGCTATCTCGGCATGAGCTGACGCGGCGACAAAGGAAAAGCCGCGCCGGCATTGTCCCCTGCCGGTCGCGGCCTCTCCACGTCGTCACAGCGTCCCCCGCCCAGACGACGCGAACCGCCCTGTCAATTCTCCAAATCAGTGCATCGTCATCCACTCGCGCGCCTCGCGCAGCGCACGCGCCAGTTCCGGCTTGGTCAGCGTCGCCGCCAGTTCCGCACGCAGCTCGGCGGCGCGGGCGGAGCCCTTGATCGCGGCGATGTTGAACCATTTATGGGCTGCCACCGGGTCCAGCTCGCAGTCGCGGCCGGTTGCATACATCATGCCCAGTTCGAACAGGATGTCGGCCTGGGCGTTCGCCCCCATCGATCCGAACCCGGCTTCAAACATCTCGAAACGTGCCATTTTTCGTCCCCTGTCTGTCCCTGTCGCCCGGCGGTGTCTCGTCCGTTCCGAGGCGTTGTCCGATGGGTCCGAGAATGGCCCCGAGGCTTGAATTGCGCGTGAACGGGCGTGCTTAATTTGCGGAAAACAAAGCTAAAACAAGAAGTAAACGGCAGATTCCGTTAAGCATCGAAGACGCTGGGCAACCCGGGATTCCGCTCGAATGCGCTTAAAATCGGCGCGGTGCGACGAAAGACTCCGCTAACCACGGCTCGTCTTTGCATCGTCCGGGAGAGAAACGAAGTTGCACGGATCCTTGGCCGGCCGGCGCTTTGGCAGCGAGGCGAAAATGCCCGGATTGCCGTTGCGCGACCGCTTCCGTTTCACAATTCCCTGAGTTACTTTGACGTTCGCGTAAGGCGCACGCGGAGGGAAGGTCCTCTCTGCCGCCGATCAAACGCAGGAGGAGAACATGTTTCGAATTGCAATTGCGGCGGCGGCGACAACCCTGATATTGGCCGGCACGGCATTCGCCGATCCGATAGAAGGAGACTACAAGTCGTCCCAGACGGGTGAAAACATAAAAGTCTCTGCCTGCGGTGCAAGTTTCTGTATGCGCTACCTGACCGGTCCTCATAAGGGCAAGCAGTTCGGAAGCTTTAAGCCGACGGGAAATGGTGCTTACGCCGGCTCCGTCAGCGACTTGAATGACGGGGGCAAGACATACAACGGAAAGGCCAAGGTATCAGGTAAGAATCTGGTCGCAGGGGGATGTATACTTGGCGGAGTTATCTGCAAGAACGTGACTTACACTCGTCTGTAGTGTTCGGCCTAGACCGTCCGATCGTGCGCATCGTCGAACGCTGACGACTGTCTCGTGCTCTTCATTTTCATGGGGCCGCCCTGCTGCGGCCCCTTTTGCGTTTCATAGGCACGCGCGAAACCTGTCGCCGCGCCGGGCCTGACCGGCGGCCGCGGTTACCGCGTTTGAAGCCCGCGGCGGCGTACGCCGGGCGTTTACTTCCCTGAACCCCGGATGAACGGGGTTCTCAGAACAGGTTCAGTCCCGGTCTGGCATCTTCTCCTCGACACTGAGGAACCAATCGATGCTCGCCCGCCGCCTCACCATCGTCAGCCTGATCACGATCCTCTTCGGAATGATCTTCGCGATGATCGTGGCCGAGGCCGGACGCGACCGCCAATGGAAGACGGATCGGGTGATCCCGTGCGTCTTAGACGGCGGCGTGAAGTGCGGCGGCGCGTCGTGAGCCAATGGAAAGAGATACGAAGATGACCGCCACCACCCATCCGATCACCGACATGCTGCGGACACTGCCGCGGCTTGCGCTTGTCGCCGCGCTGTTCGCCACCACGGCTTTCGCGGTCAGCAAGGTCAATGCCGCGACCGGTTCCGTGGTGACGGACGCCGTGCTGGTCGGCGGGCAGATGGCCAAGCCCAGCGGCGTCGGCTTCGTATTGGCCGTCGGCTTGCAGCGGATGCGTTGAAACTGATTCTCGCGAGGGCCACTCCCAAGCGTCATCTTGCTCGACTATAATGGAGCATGGAAAAGAGAATCTATCCCAAGCCGATCGAAACAGTCGTCACGCCGGAGCCCTTCGCCCGGCAAAGCTTCACCGATGCGCGGCAGGCGGTGAAGCTGTTGCGCCAGCTCTACGAGCGCAATACCGCCTTCCTGCGCGATTCCTTCGCCAGTCTCGCCAAGGACCAGCCGCTGCGCCGCTTCCGCGCCTTCTATCCGGAGGTACGGATATCGACCTCCTCCTATGCGCAGATCGATTCGCGCTACGCCTACGGTCACATGTACGAGCCGGGGCACTATTCGACCACCATCACCCGGCCGGACCTGTTCGAGACCTATCTCGTCGACCAGCTCGGCCTGATCATGCGCAATCACGGCGTGCCGGTGACGGTCGCCGAATCCGAGACCCCGATCCCGCTCCACTTCGCCTTCCTCGAAGGCACGCATGTCGAAGGCTCGATCGCCGACCGGCTGAAGCGGCCGCTGCGCGACATCTTCGACGTTCCGGATCTCAATGCGACCGACGACCTGATCGCCAATGGCACCTACGAGCCGGCGCCGGGCGAGCCGATGCCGCTGGCGCCCTTCACGGCCCAGCGCATCGACTATTCGCTGCACCGCCTGTCGCACTACACCGCGACAAGCCCCAACCACTTCCAGAACTTCGTCCTGTTCACCAATTACCAGTTCTACATCGACGAGTTCTGCAACCATGCCCGCGAGCTGATGGTCAATGGCGGCGGCGGTTACGAAGCCTTCGTCGAGCCCGGCAATCTGATCACCCAGGCGGGCGAATCCGGACCGACCGACGGCTCGCATCCGCCGCGCCTGCCGCAGATGCCGGCCTATCATCTGGTCAAGCCCGGCCATTCCGGCGTGACCATGGTCAACATCGGCGTCGGCCCGTCCAATGCCAAGACGATCACCGATCATATCGCGGTGCTCAGGCCGCATGCCTGGCTGATGCTCGGCCACTGCGCCGGTCTCAGGAACACCCAGGCGCTGGGCGACTACGTTCTGGCGCATGCCTATGTGCGCGAGGACCATGTGCTCGATGACGACTTGCCCGTCTGGGTGCCGATCCCGGCGCTGGCCGAAGTGCAGGTCGCGCTGCAGGAAGCCGTGGCCGAGGTCACCGGCCTCTCCGGCTTCGACCTGAAGCGGATCATGCGCACCGGCACGGTCGCGACGATCGACAACCGCAACTGGGAACTGCGCGACCAGCGCGGCCCGGTGCAGCGGCTGTCGCAGTCGCGGGCGATCGGGCTCGACATGGAATCGGCCACCATCGCCGCCAACGGCTTCCGCTTCCGCGTGCCCTACGGCACACTGCTCTGCGTCTCCGACAAGCCGCTGCACGGCGAGCTCAAGCTGCCCGGCATGGCGACGGAGTTCTACAAGCGCCAGGTCGCCCAGCACCTCACCATCGGCATCAGGGCGGTGGAGAAGCTCGCCTCGATGCCGCCGGAGCGGCTGCATTCGCGCAAGCTGAGGAGTTTTTCGGAGACCGCGTTCCAGTAGGACCTGTCCTACCTCCGCCGCAATCGCGCGCAAGGAAGCAGGCATGAAGCGAACGCGCCTGGTCCTGTCCGTCTTTCCGCTCGTCGCGTGCGCGGTCGCGGCGGCCGCCCTCGTGTCGGGCTTTCTCGGCCACCTCCACCCGGCCTTCGATTCGCTCTCGCATTTCCGCCTGCACCTCGCCGCGCTGCTGCTCCTCGGTTCCATCGGCCTGATCGCGGCCGGGTTCAGGCGGGCGGCTTTCGCCGGTCTCGCGCTCGCGACCGGCGCGTTCTTCGTCACGCCGGGGACCTGGCTGGACATGGTCGCGGGCAATCAGGCGAAGGCATCGGCGACGCCCGACGAGCGCGCGACCTATCGGCTGCTCCACCTCAATGCGCGGTTCGACAATCCCCAGCCGGAGCGCTTCCTGTCGCTGATCGCGCGTATCCGCCCCGACGTCGTCACGGTCAACGAGGTATCCGAGATGTGGCGGCAGCGGCTGGCGACGCTGTCCGCCGCCTATCCGCACCGGATCGTGTGCGAAGCGCGCGGCAAGGTCGGCGGCGTGGCGATCCTGTCGCGCCGGCCGTTCGCGGCCGGGCGCGCCCCTGAATGCCTCGAAGGCGGCACGCTCGCCGTCGCATCGGTCGATCTTGCCGGCCAGCCTGTAGGCGTCGCGGCCTTGCACCTCTACTGGCCCTGGCCGTTCGAGCAGCCGGCACAGATCGACCGCATCGCGCCGCGGCTCTCGGATTTGCCCGACGCGGCGATCCTCACGGGAGATTTCAACGCGGCGCGCTGGAGCGAGACGGTCAACAGCATCGCCACGGCGGCGCGGATGCAGGACGTGGGTCCGGTCGGTCCGTCATGGCTGCCGCGTGCCCTCCCCGATGGGATTCGACGCACATTCGGGCTGGGGATCGACCATGTGCTCGCCGGCAGCGGCATCGTCGTCACGAAGGTCGCGCGGGAAGAAGACGTCGGGTCGGACCATCTGCCCGTCCTCGTCGAATTCTGGGTGCCGACGAAGCCAGGGCCGGAGGCTTCCGGCACGACGGTCGTGCTGAGGCCCGGCGCGGGCGGCGCTACTTCGCTACCAGGCGCCTGACCAGGCCCTCGATATTGCCGCCGCTCGAGTGCTCGACGGCGTCGAACTGGCGCTGGCGCGCTTCGTAGCGGGCGACGATCGAGGCCACGACCCGCTTCATCTCGGCGCGAAGCCTGCCGCAGGCCTTGCCGTCAGGCACCTTCAGGCCGGCGATCGACTTGTCCGCCTGCACCGCCATTTCGCGCGCCAGCCGGCCGTGCTGCTCCTCGTGCCTGCGAATGCCCGTCATGAAGCGCTGCCAGCGACTGCGCAGCGGTCCCGACGCCTCGCCCTTCACCTCCGGATAGATGTAGGTGATGTCGAGGCGCACCTTTGGACGTGTTACCGCGCAGACGCCGCCCGCGTAGTTCCACTCCGCTTCCGTGTTCATCGTGTACCGCGTTTGAGCGATGGCGCGCGAGGTGAAGCCGTGCTTGGGGCCTTTCAGTTCGAGTTGCCTGAGCAGCGCGTCACCCGTCACGCCGGAAATGGGAAACGTCGTCGTGCGCGAAGTCACCTTGGGCGCCGCCTTCGCAGGCGGAACGATGCCCAGAAGAGCCAGGAAGCAGCACAGGCACGTAAACAGACGCATCGAAACCTCCGTTCGGCACCAAGTGCAGCACAGGAATTGCGCCGTTTCAAGACAGCGTTGACGTTTTGTTCACTTGTTCGCGAGCGCAAGGGGATGACGCAACGGAAACATCGGGGCCGCGGCGCATTGTCGATCGCCTGTCGCGTCGAGCGGCTGGACCGGCTACTTGATCTTGCCGACGAGCGCCAGAATGCTCTTCTCGACTGGCCCGCCGTCGCGGTGCTCGCGCTTGTCGAAGTCGACCTGCGACTTGTTGTAGGCGACGATGATGCGGTCGAGCTCCTTCATCAGCTTCGCATTGGCCTTGCGGCAGGACTTGCTGTCTTCCATCCTGAACTTGCGCATGGTGCGATTGACGTCAGCCACCATCTTTTTCGCCAGCTTGCCGTGCATCTCCTCGTGCACCACGTTCGACGCCTGGAATTTCTTCCAGCGGCGGGCGAGCGCGGGATCGAGCCTGTCGACCGGCCGCGGATAGACATAGGTGATCTGCATCACCATCGCGGCGCCCTGCGTGCTGCAGACGCCGTTCGAATGCACCATGTCCCCCTTGATGTTGGTCTTGAATTGGGTCTGGGCGATCGCCTTGGTCAGGAAGCCGTGACGCGGCCCTTTCCGGTTCATGTCGTAGAACAGTTCGAGCCCGGTCTTGCCCTTGATGTCGTAATATTTGGTCTTGACCGAAACATCGGCTCGCGCCGCGGCCGTGGAGGCCAGCAGCGCCGCACCGACCAGAATGACAAGCCTTGCACCCAGACCCATGGCCCAGTGTTCTCCCGCCCACTAGCGTAGAAAATCACGGAGCAAAGGCGAAGGCAATCTGCGCGTGCAGCCTGCCTACATGTTGACGTAGACGGGTCCCTCGCCGCCCTGCGGCGGCACCCAGTTGATGTTCTGGTTCGGGTCCTTGATGTCGCAGGTCTTGCAGTGGACGCAGTTCTGCGCGTTGATCACGAACTTCACGTCGACGCCCATCTTGTCGGCTGCGGCATTGCCCTCGCCGTCGACCCACTCGTAGACGCCGGCCGGGCAGTAGCGCGTCGACGGCCCGGCGAACACATCGTGTTCCGACGTCTTCTGTAGCCCCATGTCCTTCACCTGCAGGTGGACCGGCTGGTCCTCGGCATGGTTGGTGTTCGACAGGAACACCGAGGACAGCCGATCGAAGGTCAGCACGCCGTCGGGCTTGGGATAGGCGATCTTCTTGTGCTGCGCCGCCGGTTCGAGCGAGGCGGCATCCGTCTTGCCGTGCTTCAGCGTGCCGAACAGCGACAGGCCAAACAGCTGGTTCGTCCACATGTCCAGACCGCCGAGGCCGATGCCGATGAAAGTACCGAAGCGCGACCACAGCGGCTTGACGTTGCGCACGCGCTTCAGGTCCTTGCCGATGTCGCCGGCGCGCCAGGCCTCTTCATAGCCGACGAGATCGTCGTGCTGGCGTCCGGCGGTGATCGCCTCGGCGACATGCTCGGCGGCAAGCATTCCCGACAGCACCGCGTTATGCGAACCCTTGATGCGCGGCACGTTGACCAGGCCGGCCGAGCAACCCATCAGCAGACCGCCGGGGAACGACACTTTCGGAACAGACTGCCAGCCGCCCTCGGTGATCGCCCGCGCGCCATAGGACAGGCGCTTGGCGCCTTCGAACGTGCCGCGGATCGCCGGATGCGTCTTGAAGCGCTGGAATTCCTCGAAGGGCGACAGATAGGGGTTCTTGTAGTTCAGGTGGACGACGAAGCCGACGGCGACCAGATTGTCGTCGAAGTGGTAGAGGAACGATCCGCCGCCGGTCGAGCCGTCGAGCGGCCAGCCGAACGAATGCTGCACGAGGCCGCGCTTGTGGTGCTCCGGCTTCACCTGCCAGAGTTCCTTGAGCCCGATGCCGAACTTCTGCGGCTCCCTGCCGTCCGAAAGCTTGTATTTGGCGATCAGCTGCTTGGCGAGCGACCCGCGCACGCCTTCGCCGATCAGGACATATTTGCCGTAGAGGGCCATGCCCGGGGCGTAGCCGGGGCCGGGCGAACCGTCCTTCTCGAGGCCCATGTCGCCGGTGATCACGCCGGTCACCGCGCCATTGTCGTCATACGTCAATTCGGCGGCGGCGAAGCCGGGGTAGATCTCGACGCCGAGGGCCTCCGCCCTGGCGGCGAGCCAGCGGCAGACATTGCCGAGCGAGACGATGTAGTTGCCGTGATTGTTCATCAGCGGCGGCATGACGAAATTCGGCAGACGCAGCGACCCTGCCGGGCCGAGCAGGAGGAAATGGTCGTTCTTGACCTCGGTCTTGAACGGATGATCGGCGTCCTCGCGCCAGTCCGGCAGGAGCCGATTGATACCGACCGGATCGACCACGGCACCGGAGAGAATGTGCGCGCCGACTTCGCCGCCCTTTTCCAGCACGACGACGGAAAGGTCCGGATTGACCTGCTTGAGCCGGATCGCGGCGGCCAGTCCGGCAGGACCGGCACCGACAATCACCACATCGAATTCCATGCTCTCGCGTTCGATTTCGCTCATCTCGTCCTCCGGCCGCCGCAGACCCTCTTGCCCCAATTAGCTTTCGCGCACCAGACCGCCCGTCGCGCAAAAGCGTCGCATTATTCGAACATCTGTCAGCTTTTCATCTAGCTAATTTACCTTGACGTAAACGTCAATCATATTGAGTTTATCGCGCACGGATTGGCGGCCAGCAACCCGTCCCGTGCGCTTTCGCGGATTTGCCGTATCCATATCCCGTCTTGCGGGTCTATCCTTGCGGCCACGCGTTTTGCCGGAACAGACGACAGTGGCTGCTCCCTGGACGACAATAGCGATGTGTCTCGTCGCCGTGCCGCTCGCGGTTTCGGCGACCGGCGGCGAACGGCGACTCTGGTTCTCCGGCGCATACTCCTTCTCCGACGAGCTCGGCGGCTTCCTCATCCGCGGCGTTTCGGGCATCGGCACCAAGGCCGATCCGATCGTGATCGAGCAGGAGATGCTTTCGGCGAGTCCGGTGACGCTCGTCGTCCGCGTCGCGACCAGGATCCGAACCGACGGACCCGTCGGCGTCTTCGCGACCGGCATGCTGCATCTGCGCCTGCGCTCGCTGAACAACAGCGGCGTCGCCTGGACGGAATACGAGTTCGAGCTTCAGGAGCAGCTCGGCATCCCCAGCGTCCATGGCGACGGGCTGTCGTTCGACCAGCGGCGGGTCAATCCCGAGAACCGCTCGTCCGATTCCTTCCGCATCCACGACACGGACTTCGAACCGCACGACCGCCTGGTCTTCTCCGAAGGCTATGTCGATCCGCTGGAGACGGCCGACTTCAAGTTCTTCGTCACCGATTTCACGCCGAAGCTCGAATTCTACATCCGCCAGGACCCGAGGATTCCGCTGTCCTGACGCCGCGGAGGTTTACGCGGCACCCGCCGCGCCCTATTGATCGGACGAACCACGGCATAGGCCGTCGTCACCGGGATCATGACTGATACGCCCCTCACCCGCGCCTCCCTCGAGGAGCTTCTGCGCTTCTACGCCGAAAGCGGTGTCGACGAGGCGCTCGAGGACGCGCCTGTCGACCGCTTCGCGCAGACGGCAACAGCCGCGCCGCCGCCCGCGCCGGCCGCTCTCCCGCCCAAGGCGTTCGAACCGCCGCGGCTGGAAGCCCCAGCCCGGCCGCCCGCGCCGGCGATCGCGCCGAGCGTGCCCGACGAGGCGCAGGCCGCGCGTGCCCGCGACGCCGCACGCTCGGCCGCGTCCCTCGACGAGTTGAAGCAAATTCTGGCCGCCTTCGACGGCTGCAATTTGAAGTTCACCGCCAAGTCGCTGGTCTTTTCCGACGGCAATCCGGCTGCCCAGGTGATGTTCGTCGGCGAGGCACCGGGCCGCGAGGAGGATCTGGAGGGCCTGCCCTTCGTCGGCCGCTCGGGGCAACTGCTCGACCGGATGCTGGCCGCGATCGGGCTCGACCGCACCTCCGTCTACATCGCCAATGTCATCCCCTGGCGGCCGCCTGGCAACCGCGATCCCTCGCCCATGGAGACCGAAATCTGCCGCCCCTTCATCGAGCGTCAGATTGATTTGGTCGACCCGAAAGTGCTGGTCACGCTCGGCAATGCGTCGACCAAGGCGCTGCTCAGGACACAGACCGGCATCATGCGGCTGCGCGGGACGTGGAACAGCCATACGACAGGCTCCGGCATCGAGATTCCGCTGATGCCGACGCTGCATCCGGCCTATCTCTTGCGCAATCCTGCGCACAAGAAGCTCGCCTGGCGCGACTTTCTCGAAATCAAGGCGAGACTGCGCGAGTTCGGCGCGATCAGCTGATCCCCGGCACACGAAAGCCGGGGAGCGCCCTCCCCGGCTTTGGGTCTGCGCAGATCGCCTCAGGCAGTGGCCCCGGCGCGACGCATCGCGCCAATCTGCAGCGCGACGAACAGCGCCACGGTCAGCGCCTGCGCGGTGATGAAGAGCACGCCGAGCAGGCTCGGCTGGACGATGCCGGCAATCACGATGCCGAAGCTCGCCGCCACCCAGAGCGCGTTGATGCCGATCACGTCGAGCATCATCATCCGGGAAATCGTATCCCGCCGCGCGAGGATGACGAGCGCCGCGCACCATGGCAGGAGAACGATGCCCGCCCAGAACAGGAGGTCGGCCGGCAGCGCCAGCCAGGGCGACAGGAGCGAGGCTCCGGCGGCCATGACGACACCCGCGGCGCCGCTGACGAGACTGTCGAGGAGAAGCACATTGCGGACGTAGGGAGTGATGGCGATGGACATGTTGAGATCCTTTCCGTTGCACCGGCATCGACCGGATTGCCGCGGATCATTGACCGCCGGCGTCGCCCTGGCGATTACGCGCCAGGTAATGGAAGCCATTCCCGAACCGCGCTAGCTTCTCGACATGGACACGCCCCACCCTTCCCTCGGCCACCTGCTGCGCGAATGGCGCGGTCGCCGCCGCATGAGCCAGCTCGATCTCGCGCTCGAGGCCGAAATCTCGCAGCGGCATCTGAGTTTCCTCGAAAGCGGTCGCGCCACCCCGTCGCGCGACATGGTGATCCGGCTCGCCGAGCGGCTCGACCTGCCGCTGCGCCAGCGCAACCGGATGCTGCTCGCCGCCGGCTACGCACCCACCTATCCCGAGCGGCCGGTGGACGACGAAGCCTTCGGGCCGGCGCTGGAGGCGATCGAGCGCGTTCTGACCGCGCACGAGCCGAATCCGGCACTCGCCGTCGACGGCTGCTGGAACCTGATCCGCGGCAACGCGGCGATCGCGCCGTTTCTAGAAGCTGTGGAAGAGACGAGCCTGCTCGAACCGCCGGTCAACGTGCTCAGGCTCAGCCTCCATCCCGGTGGTCTCGCGCCGAGGATCGAGAACCTGGCCGAATGGCGCGCGCATGTGCTGGAGCGGCTGAGACGGCTGGCGGCCGAAAGCGGCAACCCGCAGGTCGCCGACCTCGAGGCGGAGCTGCGCGCCTATCCGGGCCGCTCGAGTGCGGGGCCGGTCAGGCACGACTATTCGAACATCGCCGTGCCGTTGCGAATCCAGGCGGCGGGCACGAGCCTGTCCTTCATCTCGACGGTCACCGTCTTCGGCACGCCGCTCGACGTGACGGTGTCGGAGATCGCGATCGAGTCGTTCTTCCCGGCCGATGCGCAGACCGCCGAGGCACTGCGCGCGCTGGCTGCGGCGAGAGACGCCGCGGCCTGATCGCGCTATTGCGGCGGCGTGACCTTGCGCGCCTTGCCGCGTTCGAGGCCGAGGCGCTGCTCGCGCCAGATGATCATCAGCCCGGAGCCGACGACGATCGCGCCGCCGACGATCGAGTGGATGGTCGGGATGTCCGCGAACAGCAGATAGCCCACCACCAGGCCGAACAGGATCGAGCTGTATTCGAACGGCGCGACAGTGGCGACGCTGGCATAGCGATAGGCCTCCGTCATCAGCACCTGAGCGATGCCGCCGCAGATACCGCTCATGACGAGGAAAAAGAGCTGCCAGCCGGTGAGCGGTGCCCAGCCGAACGGGATGGTCAGCAGGCCGGCTATGGAGGCGGTCAAGGAGAACCAGATCACGACCGTGGACGACTTGTCCGTCGCAACGAGCGCGCGCACCTGCAGCAACGCAACCGCGGAGATGGCGGCTGCCGTGATGGCGGCGACCACGCCAAGCGCCTCGGCGCTGCCCATACCTTCGTCCGAAGCGAAAAGGGTCAGCTTCGGCCAGGAGATGATGAGCACGCCGAGAAAGCCGACCGCGACGGCCGTCCAGCGAAAGAAGCGCACCTTTTCGCCCAGAACGAGCGCGCTGATGACGACGACCAGCAATGGCTGGGCATAGTTCAGCATGATCGCTTCGGGCAGCGGCAGGCGCGTCAGCGCGAAAAACCCGAGCGCCATTGAGGAGACGCCGACGATGCCGCGCACGATGTGGCGGCCCGGACGAGCGGTACGGAATCCGGTTCTCAACTCTCCCGTCCATGCCAGCAGGATCAGGATCGGCACCATCGCGAAGAAGGAACGGTAAAACACGATCTGCCCGGCCGGCACGATGCCCGCCAGTTTGATGAAGGACTGCATCCCGACGAACACCGCGATGGATGTTACCTTGAGCAGGATCGCGGCCAGAGGCCGCGAGATCATCGAGTGCTCGGCCACTGTCAGGCCGCGTCCTGGATCGCCTGCCAGACCCTCAGCGGCGTCGCCGGCATCTCGATATGGCCGATGCCGTGGCCGCGCCACAACGCGTCCGTCACCGCGTTCATCACCGCCGGCGTCGCGCCGATCGTGCCGGCCTCGCCCGCTCCCTTGATGCCGAGCGCATTGGTTGTCGAGGGCACGTTGCGCGTCGAGAAATCGATGAACGGCAGAAGATCGGCGCGCGGCATACCGTAGTCCATGAAGCTTGCCGTCAGCAATTGTCCGTCCTCGCCATAGACCGTGTCCTCGGTCAGCGCCTGGCCCATGCCCTGCACCACGCCGCCATGCACCTGGCCGGCGAGCAGGATCGGATTCACCACCGCTCCGAAATCGTCGACGATCGTATAGCGCAGGATCTCGATCGTGCCGGTCGCCGGATCGATCTCCACCTCGCAGATGTGGGTGCCGTTCGGATAGGTCGCCTCGCCCTGGACGAACTCGCCGAAGCCCTTGAGATCGTCCGGATTCTTCGCGGCCTTCGCAATCGCGGAGAAATCCAGCGCGCGGTCGGTGCCGACGATGCGCGCCGTGCCGTCGATCAGTTCGATGTCGGCGGCGCCGGCTTCCAGTTCGTCGGCCGCGATCTTCTTGATCTTCTCGGCCAGGTTCTCGCCGGCATAGGCCGCGGAGACGCCGCCGAGCGGGATCGAGCGCGAGCCGCCGGTGCCGCCGCCCTTGGCGAGCTCGTCGGTATCTCCCTGCCGCACGATTATCTTCTCGATCGGCAGGTTGAGCTTTTCGGCGACGAACTGCGAATAGGCCGTGGCGTGCCCTTGGCCGTTGGTCTGCGTGCCGATGAACAACGTCACCGTGCCGTCGCCGTTGAGCGTGAGGTGGGCAGCCTCCGAGCCCGCGAAGGCGCAGGCTTCGACATAGGTCGCCATGCCGATGCCGCGCAGCTTGCCGGCCTGCTTCGAGGCCTTCAGTCGAGCCTCGAAGCCGTTCCAGTCGGCCCGTTCCAGCGCCAGCGTCATGTGGCCGTCGAACTCGCCGACGTCGTATTTGCGCCCGGTTGCGGTCGTGTAGGGAAACTGCTCGGGCCGGATGAAGTTGCGGCGCCGGATCTCCGCCGGCGACAGGTTCATGTCGCGGGCGCAGGCATCGACCAGCTTCTCCAGCAGATACGCCGCCTCGGGACGGCCCGCGCCACGATAGGCGTCGACCGGGCAGGTATTGGTGTAGACGCCGTCGATCCCGACATGCAGTGCCTTGATGTCGTACACGCCGGTCGACATCGTCGCCCCGATATAGGGGATATAGGGCCCGTACTGGGAGCAATATGCGCCGAGGTTGGCGGCGAGGCTCACCCGAAGGCCGAGGAAACGCCCATCGGCGTCCATCGCCATCTCGGCCTCGACCTCGTTGTCGCGGCCCTGCGCGTCGGTCAGGAAGTGCTCGGTGCGGTCGCCTGTCCACTTGACCGGCCGGCCGAGGCGCCGCGCAGCCTCCAGCACCAGCGCATATTCGCGGTAGACGAAGGTCTTGGGTCCGAACCCGCCGCCGACGTCGGGCGTGACGACACGCAGGCCGGTCGGCTGGATGCCGAGCACCCCGGCGAGGATCTGCTGCATCGAATGGACGCCCTGCGAGCCCACCGTCAGGACGAGACGCTTCTCCTCGTCGTTCCATTCGGCAAGTGCTGCGCGCGCCTCCATGTAGTTGCAGACCAGCCGGTTGTTGCGGAAGGCCACCTTGGTGACATGCTTCGCCGCGGCGAAAGCGGCATCCGCTTTCGCCTTGTTGCCCAACTCGTAGCGGAAGGCGCGGTTGCTGCCGTGCTCCGGCCAGACCAGCGGAGCATCCGCGTCGAGCGCCCGCGCCATCAGCGCGACGGGCTCCAGGTCCTCATAGTCGATCTCGATCAGTTCCGCCGCGTCCTGGGCGAGCGCGCGGCTCTCGGCGACGACGCAGGCCACCGCGTCGCCGACATAGGCGACCTCGTCCCGGCACAGGATCGGGATGCTGCGGGCCTTGGCGCGCGTTCCGTCCGGCTGCTTCTGCATCACGCCCGACTTCAGGTCGCCGAGTTCGGCGATGTCAGAGCCGGTCAGCACCAGGTGCACGCCGGGCGCTTTGCTGGCCGCATCGGTCGAGACGATCTTGAACTTCGCCCGCGCGGTCGGCGAGCGCAGCACGTAGAGATGCAGCGTCCCCGCGGGTGCGAAATCGTCGGTGTAGCGGCCGCGCCCGACGATGAACGCGTCGTCCTCCTTGCGCAGCACGGATGCGCCCATTCCAAACTTGGGAGTTTGAACTGTCATGGTCATTCCTCGCGGGATATCGGCGAATGCGGGCGTGGGCCTCGAGCGGGTTGAGTTTTGACGAGCCCCGGTTTCGTGTAAAGACCTAGCATACCACTTTGTCGCGCCAACGGGTTGACCTTGTTGGACCACGCGGCGAGCTTGCACGGAAATTGCGGAATGCGGACAGATACAGGCCAGGTATTCAGGCTCGAGGACTATCGCCCGAGCGACTGGCTCATCCCTCGGACATCGCTGACCTTCCGGCTCGACCCCGACCGCACCCGCGTCATTGCCGACCTGACGATCGAACGCCGCGCGGGCGCCGCGCCATCCTCTCCGCTCGTGCTCGACGGCGACGGAATCGCCCTCCTCGCGGTCTTCATCGACGGCGAGGCGCTCGAAGCCGGCGCGTACGAGGCGACCGGACAGCAGCTCACCCTGCATAGGCCGCCCCACGGTCCGAGCTTTCGGCTGACCATCGAGACCGAGACCGCGCCCGCCGCGAACACCGCGCTGATGGGCCTCTACCGGTCCAACGGCAACTACTGCACCCAGTGCGAGGCGGAGGGGTTCCGGCGCATCACCTATTTCCTCGACCGGCCCGACGTCCTTTCCGTCTATACCGTGCGAATCGAAGCGCGGCGCGAGGAAGCGCCGCTGCTGCTTGCCAACGGCAATCCGGCTGCGACGGGCGACCTTCCGGACGGCTGGCACTTCGCCGAGTGGTTCGATCCGCACCCCAAGCCGTCCTATCTGTTCGCGCTCGTCGCGGGCGACCTCGCCGAAGTGTCCGACGCCTTCGTCACCCGCTCGGGCCGCAAGGTGCGGCTCGGCATCTTCGTCGAGCACGGCAAGCAGGACCGTGCCGCCTATGCGATGGATGCATTGAAGCGTTCGATGCGCTGGGACGAGGAAACCTTCGGCCGCGAATACGATCTCGACGTCTTCAACATCGTCGCCGTGTCCGATTTCAACATGGGGGCAATGGAGAACAAGGGTCTCAACATCTTCAACGACAAATACGTGCTGGCCGACCGCGAGACGGCGACGGACACCGACTTCGCCAACATCGAGGCGATCATCGCGCATGAATATTTCCACAATTGGACAGGCAATAGAATCACTTGCCGAGACTGGTTCCAGCTCTGCCTGAAGGAAGGCCTGACCGTCTTCCGCGATCACGAGTTCTCGGCGGACGAGCGCTCCCGTGCGGTCGAACGCATCGCCGACGTGCGCACGCTGCGCGCGCACCAGTTCCCGGAGGACCAGGGGCCGCTGGCGCATCCGGTGCGCCCGCGCCGCTACCGCGAGATCAACAATTTCTACACGGCCACCGTCTACGAGAAGGGCGCGGAGGTGGTCGGCATGATCCGCACCATCCTCGGCCGCGAGACCTTCAGGCGCGGGATGGACCTCTATTTCGAGCGCCACGACGGAGAGGCCGCGACGATCGAGGATTTCCTCAAGGTCTTCGAAGACGTCTCCGGCAAGGACCTGTCGCAGTTCTCGCTTTGGTATCACCAGGCCGGGACGCCGAACCTCACCGTGTCGGCGGCGCATGATCCCAATGCCGCGGCGCTGACCCTGGAAATCGAACAGTCGGTTCCGCCCACGCCCGGCGAGAGCCGCAAGAAGGCGATGCACATCCCGCTTGCCTTCGGCCTCGTCGGCGCCGACGGCAGCGACGTCGCCTGCTCCTCGGTCAGCGGCGCCACCGTCGAGGACGGCGTCATCCACCTGAAGAAGCGCCGGCACGTCATCCGGTTCGAGGGTGTGCCCGAACGCCCGGCGATCTCCCTCAACCGCGGCTTCTCCGCGCCGGTGACCATCACCTTCGACCAGCCGCTGGACGAGCGGATGCATCTGGCGCGCAACGATGGCGATCTCTATTCGCGCTGGCAGGCCCTGACCGGGCTGATGACCGGCACGCTGATCGAGGCAGCGGCTGCGATCCGCGGCGGCAAGGCGCCGAAGATCGCGGCGGAACTTGCCCGGATCTGCCTGGAGACGGTGCGCAGCCAGGCGCTGGAACCCGCCTACAAGGCGCTGGCGCTGACACTTCCGGCGGAAGCCGACATCGCCCGCGAGATCGGCATGATGATCGATCCCGACGCGATCCTTCGCGCACGCAACCTGCTTGCGGCGACGATCGCGGCGGCGAACGGCGAGGCATTCCGCGCCGCCTATGACGAGCTGGAGGATGGTGGAGCCTATTCGCCCGATGCGGCGAGCGCCGGACGGCGCGCGCTGCGCAACGCCATGCTCGACTATGTGACGCTATCCAGCGGCGCGCCGGACCATGCTTCGCGCCAGTATCACAGCGCCGGCAACATGACCGACCGGGCGGCGGCGCTTGCCGTCCTGGCCATGCGCCATCCGGACTCCGCCGAGACGTCCGACGCCCTCGCGCATTTCGAGGCGAGGTTCGGCAGCGACGCGCTGGTGATGGACAAATGGTTCCAGATCCAGGCGATGGCGCCCGGCGAAGGGGCCGTCGACCGCGTTCGCGCGCTGATGACGCATCCGGCCTTCTCGCTCGGCAACCCGAACCGGGTGCGCGCGCTGATCGGCACCTTTACGACCGCCAACCAGACGGGCTTCCACCGGGCTGACGGCGCCGGCTACGAGCTGCTGGCCGAGATCGCGTTGTCCGTCGATCCGAAAAACCCTCAGCTTTCGGCTCGGCTTGCGACAGCCTTCCGCTCGTGGAGGTCGCTCGAGGACGGCCGCCGCGAGCATGCGCGCGCCACCCTCTCCCGCATCAAGGCGACGGCGACGTTGTCGGCCGACCTGCGCGACATCGTCGAGCGGACGCTTGCCTGAAAACCCTGCTCTTCCTGGTCTTTTTCGCCCTCATTCCGGAATTCGTGAAGAATTCCTGAACGGGCCACTGGACAAGCCGAATCACCTTTGATTCTTATATGGCGATTCGGATGTGCGGCGTTTCCGAAGAATAGCCAGAAAAACAATTTTTGCGGGGCCCTTCAATGGGAAAGACAGGCGCCTGGGGGGCGACTGGTGGGCGTTTTTTTGCCGGCGGACGGGGCGGCGAAGGAACGAAGATCGGCAACGGCGCGGGCATCGTCGCCGCGCCGGCATATCGGCGCCTCTTGGCGGCCGAACCCTATCTGCGGCGGTCCATCCCGGCATTGATCGTCATCTTCCTTATCGTCGTGGCGGCGACCCGGGCGATGTCGCTGCTGGCGCTGCGCGAGGATATCGAACGCGATGCGCGCGCGATGGTGGCGCTGGCGGCCTCTCAGATCGCCAGCACGCTCGCCGTCGAACTCGCCGCCGCGCCGGCCGACGCCGACCGACGCGCGCTGGATGCGTCCGCCCAGATCGGCAATCTGCAGAGCAGCCACGTCCTTCTGGTCACCGACGAGCGCTTCCGCGTCACGGCGGCGGCACCCCGCGACATCGGCTGGGAGGGCCGCTGGCTGGAGAGCCAGATCGACGGCGGCCAACCCCTGTTCATGTTCGGGTCGCGGGCCGGCGTGATGGAGGTCGCGATCGGTAGCCAGCGCTGGTTCGCCGCGGTCGACCTGACCACCGACCGCCGCCAGGCGGCGGTCGCGCTGGTGGCGACCGACACCGTCTTTGCCGACTGGCGCAAGCTGGTCTCGCTCAACGTGACGCTGTTCGTGCTCACCTCGGGCGTGCTGATCGTCATTCTCTACGCCTATTTCGCGCAGGCCGCGCGGGCACAATCGGCTGACCGGATCTACTCGGAGGCGCACCAGCGCATTGATTCGGCGCTGCTGCGCGGTCGCTGCGGACTGTGGGACTGGGACATGGGTCGCGGCCGCATGTTCTGGTCGCGCTCGATGTACGAAATGCTGGGCTACGAGCCGAGCGATGCGATGCTGTCCTTCGGCGAGGTCAACGAGATCATCCATGAGGAGGACGGCGACCTGTTTTCCGTGGCCAAGGCATTGGCGGCGCGCGAGGTGGACCAGATCGACCAGGTCTTCCGCATGCGCCATGCCAACGGCCAGTGGGTATGGGTGCGCGCCCGCGCGCAGATCATCGACCCGGACGCCACCGACGTGCACCTGCTCGGCATCGCCATCGACGTCACCGAGCAGTACCACCTCGCCATGCAGTCGGAGGAGGCGGATGCACGCCTGCGTACGGCGATCGAAAACATCTCGGAAACCTTCGTCCTGTGGGATTCGAACGGTCGCCTGGTGATGTGCAACACCCGCTTCCAGGAGCAGGCGGGGCTGAGCGATGGCGACATCGAGCCAGGCACGCCGCGCAGCGAGATCGAGGAGCGGATGACCGCCTTCGCCTCCGAGCGGCGGCTGGCGAACGGCAATGGCCGCCATGGCGCCGTGACGTATGAGCGCCAGCTCAACGACGGCCGCTGGGTGCAGGTCAACGAACTGGTCACGCGCGACGGCGGCACGGTGTCGGTCGGCGCTGACATCACCCAGATCAAGCAGCACCAGGAGAAGCTCGTCGACAGCGAGCGCCGTCTGATGGCGACGATCCACGACCTCTCCGTCGCCCGAAAGGCCGAGGAGGACCGGGCTCGGGAACTCGCCGACCTCAACAGGAAGTGCATGCGCGAGACCGAACGCGCGGAGGCCGCCAACCGCGCCAAGTCCGAGTTCCTCGCCAACATGTCGCACGAACTGCGAACGCCGCTGAACGCCATCATCGGCTTCTCGGAGCTGATGCAGTCGGGCCTGTTCGGGCCGCTCGGCTCCGAGCGCTATGCGGAATATGTTCGCGACATCCACGGCAGTGGCAACTACCTCTTGGGCGTGATCAACGACATCCTCGACATGTCGAAGATCGAGGCCGGCCGCTTCTCGCTCGATCGCGAGGAGATCGACCTGTGTCCGCTGATGCGCGAGACGGTGCGGGTGATCTCTCTGCAGGCGGCGCAGAAGTCGATCACGGTGGAGACCAGCATCGCCAATTCGATGACGCTCAACGCCGACCGCCGCGCGATCAAGCAAATCGCCATCAACCTCTTGTCCAACGCGGTCAAATTCACCGGCCAGGGCGGCAAGATCGCAGTGCGCGCCCGCAAGACTTCGGGCGCGGTGATTCTCACCATCGAGGACAATGGCTGCGGCATCCCCCGGGAGGCGCTGAAGAAGCTGGGCAAGCCCTTCGAGCAGGTCGAGAACCAGTTCACCAAGAGCCACACCGGCTCCGGCCTCGGCCTGGCGATCTCCCGCTCGCTCGCCCAGCTTCACGGCGGTGCGCTCAAGATCCGTTCGACCGAAGGCGTGGGCACCATCGTGTCGGTGCGCATCCCGGTGAAGACGAAGACGGCCGCGCAGTCGTCACGAAAGGCTGCCTGACGCTTGCGGCTCTATTGGGTCGCGGACTTCGGCCGGTCGCCCTTGGCCGAAGCCCGGACTGTCATCTCTTCCATCACCAGCTTGCCGTCCTTGTTAGCGTCGAGCTGCGCGAAGCGCTCCTTCCGCTTTGTCTCGACGTCGGCCAGGGTGATGGTGCCGTCCTTGTCTGGATCGAAACGGGCGACCAGCCCCTTGGCCCGCTGGTTCGCCTTCGGCCCCTTGAAGGTCGCCGATATCTCCTCGACCGTCAGCTTGCCGTCGCCATCCTTGTCCGCCTTTTCCAGGCGGCTCCTGATCTCCCCGACGAATTCTTCGTACGAGATGTCCCCGCTCTTGTCCGCGTCGAGCCGCTCGAAAATCTTGTCGCCCGTCGCAGCCTGCGACGGGGCGGATGCGGCGAAGGTGACGAAAGCCAAGGTCAGAATCGTCCGTTTCATACTCTTCTCCATTACGCGGGTCGGCTCCGTACCTGACGACAGGATCATGTCATTGCCATCACGATGACACCCATTTCTCGGCCAGGAGGGTGTTGAAATGAGCCCGCACTGTCTTCGCCGTATCCTTGATCAGCGCCCGCAGCACGCCGAGATCGGGTGCATCGGCGCTTCGCGAGAGAAGATCGGATAATCCGGGCGGAATGTCGGCGGGATCGAGATTTCCGGGGAGACAGAGCCGCACGATCTGCGTCAGCCCGGTGTAGAGGCGATGTGCCCCGAAGAGGTCATCACGCGTCTGCGCGTCGGCGAGATCGCCCGCGAGACGACGCAGAGTTTCTGCCGTCGACGTCGTCCGGCTCGGCCCCTCGACCCGACCCGTCAGCGACGCGACCTGCGCGATGAACTCGAGATCGATCAACCCGCCCGGAACGAGCTTCAGGTCCCATTCGTCGGCCGGAGGCTTCTCCTTCTCGATCAGCGCTCGCATCTGCCGCGCCTCGCGCGCGACGTCGGCAAAGACGAGAGGCGTAGCGAGGATGCCTCCGACATCCGCTTCGATCACGCCGGCGAAGTCGGCGTCGCCTGCGATCACCCGCGCACGCGTCAGCGCCATGTGCTCCCAGATCTCCGCCTCCGTGCGCTGGTATTTGCGAAAGGCGGCGATATGGGTCGCGACCGGTCCCTTGTTGCCGGAAGGCCGCAATCTCAGGTCGATCTCGTAGAGAACGCCTTCCGCCGTCGGCGCCGAGACCGCCGCGATCAGGCGCTGCGTCAGGCGGGTAAAGTAGAGCGCCGTCGCCAGCGGCTTGTCACCGTCGGACTCCTCGGCCATCTCGGCGTGGTCGTAGAGCAGGATCATGTCGACATCTGAACCGGCGGTGAGCTCGTGACTGCCGAGCTTGCCCATGCCGAGCAGCGCCACGCGCTCGCCCTCGACATGCCCATGGCGGACTGCGAACTCGGCCCGCACCGCCTCCAGCGCCGTTCCGATGGTCAAATCGGCGAGGTCGGAGAAGGCCTTGCCGGCGCGGGCCGCGTCGATCGCGCCGGTGAGCAGCCGCACGCCGATGAGGAATTTCTGCTCCGCCGCGAAGATGCGCAGCCGGTCGAGGATCTCCTCATGCTGGCCGACGCCCTCCAGAAACGCCTGGAGGCGGCCGGCGAGGTAGCGCCTGTCGGGCAGTTCCGACATCAGCATCGGGTCGAGCAGCCCGTCGAAGACATGCGGTCGCCTGGTGATGATCGCCGCGAGCCGGGGGGCTGCGCCCATGATCATCGCCAACAGGTTCAAGAGCGCCGGATTGGACTGGAGCAGCGAGAACAGCTGGATTCCCGCCGGCAGACCGGCGAGGAAAGCATCGAAGCGCATCAGCGCCTCGTCGGCGCGGCGGGTATTGCCGAAGGCCTGCAGCAGCGCCGGCGTCAACTCCGTCAGCCGTTCGCGCGCCTCGGCCGATTGCGTCGCCCGGTAGCGCCCGAAATGCCAGGTGCGGATGACGCGGCATATGTCGCTCGGCCGTTCGAATCCCAGCTGCGACAGCGTCTGCAGAGTGTCGGGATCGTCGACGTCACCGGTGAAGACGAGGTTGCCGACCCCCGCCGACAGCTCCGGCGCGGATTCGAACAGCGCCGCGTAATGCTTCTCCACCACCTGGAGCGAGGCGCGGAAATCGGCTGCGAACGCTTCCGCGTCCTCGTAGCCGCGCATATGCGCGATCCGCTCCAACCCCTCGTCGTCCTCTGGCAGGAGGTGGGTCTGCTCGTCTGCCACCATCTGGATCGCATGCTCGACGTCGCGCAGGAACCAGTACTGCCTGGCCAGCGCGTCGCGCGCCTCGGGCGAGATCCAGCCCCGTCCGCAGAGCTCGCCCAGCATCGCGATGGTCTCGCGGCCGCGCAGCTCCTGGAAGCGGCCGCCGGCGATCAGTTGTTGTGTCTGGACGAAGAACTCGATCTCGCGGATGCCGCCGCGCCCGAGCTTGACGTTGTGGCCCTTGACCGCGATCTCGCCGTGACCCTTGTGCGCGTGGATCTGGCGTTTGATCGAGTGGACGTCGGCGATCGCCGCGAAGTCCATGTATTTGCGCCACACATAGGGTTTGAGCTCTGCGAGGAAAGCCGCGCCGGCCTCCAGATCGCCGGCCACCGGGCGTGCCTTGATCATCGCGGCGCGCTCCCAGTTCTGGCCCCGGCTTTCGTAATAATGCAGCGCCGCGCTGACCGGGATCGCCAGCGGCGTCGAGCCGGGATCCGGTCGGAGCCTTAGGTCGGTGCGGAAGACGTAGCCGTCTTCGGTCCGGTCCTGGAGGATGCGCACCAGCCGCCGCGTCAGCCGCGCGAACAATTCGTTCGCCTCGTAAGGGTCGGTGATCGCCTTCGCCTCGGGGTCGAAGAAGGAGATCAGGTCGATGTCGGACGAGAAGTTGAGCTCATGCGCGCCGAGCTTGCCCATGGCGAGCAGGATCCAGCCGGATCCGCTCGATGGGTCGGAAGGGTCAGGCAAGGCGATCTTGCCTTGGCCATGCACGTCGCGCAGCAGGAACGACACGGCCGCCCCGATCGCCGCTTCGGCGAGCCTGCTCAGCCGGCGCACCGTCGTCTGCGCATCGAACACCCGCGCGAGGTCGCACAGGGCGATCAGCGCATGCGCTTCCGTCTTGAGCCGCCTGAGTTCGGCCATCAGCCGTGCCTCGGCCATATCAGGATCGCGGCCGAGCGCCCCGATCGCTTCGAGAACCGCGTCGATACGAGCAAGCGCCGTCGCCGAGCGCAGGCGGTCGAGGATCTGCGGGGCGCGGCGCATGCAGTCGCGCAGGAAAGGCGAGAGGTCGAGCACGGCGGCAAGGAAGTCGACAGTCGCGCCGCCCGCCGAGAGGTCGGCCACGAGGCCGTCCAGGCCCGCATCGTCGGCATTCGAGATCAGTTCGGCCAGTTCTGCTTCCGCCGCGCTCTCATCGAGCGGTTGAAGCCGGGCCGGCGGTGCGCCGAACCAGTTCCGCTCGCCCGCCGCCTCCTCCGCGGCCGCTGCCTTCGCCATCATCCCCCCTTACGCGGAAATACCATCTCGACAAGCAGTCCGGGCTCCCTCCCGGACAATTCCAGCGTGCCACCGTGGAACGTCATCACCGCCTTGGCAAGGCTCAGGCCCAGGCCCGACCCTGGCTGCGAGCGGCTCTTCTCCAGCCGCACGAAGCGTTCGGTCGCCTGGACGCGATCCTCCGGGGGAATGCCCGGTCCGTTGTCGGCGACACCGAGCCTGATGGCGCCGGGAACCTTGCCGATCGACACCGCCACCTCCGCGCCGCCCTCGGCGCCGGCGGAGTATTTGATCGCATTGTCGACGATGTTGGACAGCGCCTGGCCGATCAGCTCGCGGTTGCCGATCACCTTCTCCTCACCGCTTTCCTCGGCGGTCAGCGTCACGCCCGCCTCCTCCGCCGCCGGCTCGTAGAGTTCCACCACGTCGCGGATGATGGCCGCGAGATCGACCTCGCTCGTCGCCTCCGCCGAATAGCCGGCCTCCAGCCGCGAGATCATCAGGATCGCGTTGAAGGTGCGGATGAGCTGGTCGGACTCGACGATCGTCGCCTCGAGCGCCTCGCGATATTCGGCCTCGGTGCGCGATCCGGTGAGCGTCGCCTCGACACGGTTGCGCAGCCGCGTCAGCGGCGTTTTCAGATCATGGGCAATGTTGTCGGAGACCTGCTTCAGCCCCTCGTTCAGCGCGCCGATGCGCGCCAGCATGGCGTTGAGGTTCTCCGACAGCCGGTCGAACTCGTCGCCCGCGCCTGTCACCGGCAGCCGGCCGGACACATCGCCGCCCATGATGCGCTTCGAGGCATCTGAAATGCTGTCGATGCGGTGCAGAGCCTGGCGGCCGACGAAAAACCATATGAAGAAGGCGCCAAGGCCCATCAATGCCAGTGCCGCGGTCAGCGCCCGTCGCACCACGAGACGGAACTGTTCCGGTTCGCCGAGGTCGCGGCCGACCAGCACGATCATGCTGTTGGGCAGCCGCACCACCTGAGCGATCGCCCTGTGACCCTCGGTCACCGGCGTCGCCGCGCCACCCTCGCCGTAGCGCTTGTAAGCGAACGGCCGCTCCGTCCATCCGTCGGCCTCCAGAATACCGAGCTCCAGGCTCTCCACATTGCCGGCGAGCGGGCGGCCGTTCGGGTCGGTCAGAAGGTAGAGATAGGCGCCTGGCTGGCGGGAGCGCTGGGCGACGACGCGCACCAGGCGCGACAGTCCCCCGCTCTCGTAGGAGCGCGACAGGCTCAGTACTTCCTCAAGGATCGTCTCGCGCGTCTGGTCGGTCAGCATGCGCGCCGACAGCGACGTCATGTAGACGACGAGCACCAGTGCGGAGGCCGCGAAAAGCAGCAGATAGAGCGCCGACAACCGGGCCGCGGTGGTGCGGAAGATCGCGGGCAAGCGCGGCATCTCAGGCCTTGAGCATGTAGCCCGCGCCGCGGACGGTGTGGAGCAGCGGCTTGTCGAACCCCTTCTCGATCTTCGAGCGCAAGCGCGAGACATGTACGTCGATGACGTTCGTCTGCGGATCGAAGTGGTAGTCCCAGACGTTCTCGAGCAGCATCGTGCGCGTAACCACCTGTCCGGCATGGCGCATCAGGTATTCGAGCAGCCTGAATTCGCGCGGCTGCAGGACGATCTCCTTGCCGGCGCGCTTCACCGCATGCGCCAGGCGGTCGAGTTCGAGATCGCCGGCACGGTAGGTCGTCTCGCTGTCGCGCACGCTCGCCCGGCGTTTCAACACCTCGACGCGGGCGAGCAGTTCGGAAAAGGCGTAAGGCTTGGTCAGGTAGTCGTCGCCGCCGGCCCGAAGGCCGGTCACCCGGTCGTCGACCTCGCCGAGCGCGGAAAGGATCAGCACCGGCGTCTCGTTGCCGCGCGCTCTCAAGCCCGCGATCACCGAAAGCCCGTCGCGGCGCGGCAGCATGCGGTCGATGACGAGAATGTCGTAGTCGCCGGAATCGGCAAGGCTGAAGCCGGTTTCGCCGTCACGCGCGACATGGGCGGTGTGGCCGGCCTCCGTCAGCGCCCGCTCCAGATATTCCGCCGCCTCGCGGTCGTCCTCGATCACCAGAATCTTCATTAGAGCCATGTCCGATCAGATTGAACCGTTCTGCCGGAGGGAATTCGGGCCAAGGTCGAGGTCTTCGGCGCGGTCGTGCTGGTGGCACGGCCAAGTCCGAAGACCGATGGATTTGGCCCGAATTCACCCGGCCCGAAGGGTTTCCCGCTGGCGGGCGCCCGCGGCGTCAGGCGGACTGGGCCGTGCCACCAGCACGACCTGCACCGCCTTCCTGGCGGATCGCCTCGCCACCGGCGAAACAGAACTGGTTCAATCTGATCGGACATGGCTCTAGATATCATATAGGCGATCTGTCGGGAAAACAGGACCGTCCAGAAGCCGACGGCGGGCGATTGGGGGAGCCCGCCGTCGCCGGTGCGGAAGCGGATCGGCCCGCACCTGCCCACGACGCCGGCCGCTCGTCACGAGCGGCCGGCTTGCGGACTTGTCAGCCGCGCGCCACCGGCAGGGCGACGAAGCGGTTGGTCTGGTCGCGCATCACCTGGAAGAGCACCGCCTTGCGGCCGGCCTTCGAGGCTTCCTCGACCGCCTTCTCGACATCGGCCGCGCTCGCGACCTCCTTCGAGTTGACGGCGAGGATGACGTCGCCCGCCTGCATGCCGCGGTCGGCGGCCTCGCTGTCGGCATCGACATTGGTGACGACGAGACCCTTGCCGTCCTCGGCCTTGGTCACGGTCAGGCCGAAGCCTTCCAGCGTGCCGGTTTCCGGCGTCGCATTGTCGGGCGTCGCCTCGGCGCGGTCCTGCGAACCCGGCAGGGTGCCCAGTTTGACGTCGAAGGTCTGCGCCTTGCCGTCACGCCAGACTTCGACCGCAACGGTCTTGCCTGGATCGAGGTTGCCGATCAGGCGGGCGAGTTCGCGCGGCGAGGCGACCGCCTTCTTGTCGACCGAGACGATCACGTCGCCGGCCGCGATACCGACTTCCTTCGCCGGACCGTCGGCCTGCGCCTCGCTCACCAGCGCGCCGCGCGGCTTGTCGAGGCCGATCGATTCGGCGATCTCGTCGGTGACCGGCTGGATCTGCACGCCGAGCCAGCCGCGCTGGATCGATCCGCCGTCCTTCAGCTTGGCGACGACATCCTTCGCGGTCGTGGCGGGAATGGCGAACGCGATGCCGACATTGCCGCCCGACGGCGAGAAGATCGCCGTGTTGATGCCGACCACCTCGCCGTTGAGGTTGAAGGCCGGGCCGCCGGAATTGCCGCGGTTCACCGCCGCGTCGATCTGGATGAAGTCGTCATAGGGGCCGGCGCCGATGTCACGGCCGCGGGCGGAGACGATGCCCGCCGTCACGGTGCCGCCGAGGCCGAACGGATTGCCCACGGCCACGACCCAGTCGCCGACGCGGATCTTGGAATCGTCGGCGAAGGCGACGTAGGTGAACTTGCGCTCTCCCTCGACCTTCAGCAGCGCGAGGTCGGTGCGTTCGTCGGCGCCGACCAGCTTGGCGTCGAGCTCATCGCCATTGTCCATGACCACCGTGTATTCCGCGCCGTCGCGAATGACGTGATTGTTGGTGACGAGGTAGCCGTCTTCGGAAATGAAGAAGCCCGATCCCTGCGAGGAGGGACGCAGCCGCTCGGCCCGACGCTCCTGGCGCCGCTCCGACCGCGGACCTTCGGAACGCGGACCGTCGCCGCGGAACTCGCGGAAGAAGCGCTTGAGCGGATGATCGTCGGGAAGGTCGTCGTAGCCGGGCCCGCCGAAGAAGCCGCCGCCGGGGCCGCCGAACAGCGAGCCGGGATTGTCGGAGGCCGGCTCGATCCGCGACTTGACGCGGACGCTCACCACGGCGGGCGAGACCTTCTCGACGACATCCGCGAAGCCGGGCGCCTGCGGGGCTTCGACGCGCACCGCCTCGGCGAAGACGGGAACAGTCACGCTGGTGACCGCGCCGACACCGATCGAGCCTGCGATCGCGAGCGAGGCAGCGGCGGCCAGCAGGCGCTTTCTCTTTGAAGTGGAAGCGTTTGAAGTGGTCATCTCGATCATGTCCTTTCAATTTCGCGATGCGCACTGCGCACCTTCGGACACGAGAGATAGGGGCAGTCACATTACGGCGTTCTTTCCGGGAAATGAAAGTTTGGTAATGTTGGGGGGGATGAATTTCGGGGACGCTTTCTGAAAGGATTCTTTGCGTCCGAAGGAAACTCGAATCCTATGCCATCGCTAAAAGCTCGCGAACCCGCTCCCTCTCCGCATCGTTCAATCGGCCAATTGTGAGCCCTTGGTTCCGTAGGTAATCCGACGAAACAAAGAATTCGGAACACCAGATAAGGTTCTTGATGTGGCCACCAGTCAACCCGAATGCCGTCGGCTTATGTAGACCGAGTTCCGTTGCCCTGGCCTTGGTCACTATCGGGAAATGCAAAGTCGTTCCGACTCGCCTTAGATCAGTGCCGTAGGCGACGCGCGCGCTGCCAAATTGCGTTTTGGTTTCAGGATCAACGTGTACGTCTGTGCCGAGAACGAGTGTGGGACGCGACCACGGTCCCGGTTGACCCGGGCGCTCGCGAATTGGGAACTTGCACCAGACTATATCGCCCGGTTCCGGAAGTTGTTGGATTGGGAGAAAAGTCCACCCCATCCGGGGTGGCTATCACAACCGCTTGGATGAAACTACTCTACTGCGAGCAATCAATGCGTCAGCATCGGGATCGCACGCTGCTAATTCTTCCGAGCCAAGTTCGCTGTAGTCGGCATGATACTGGCCAACCATATGTCGGGATTCTTCGCGCGCGTCGCGATCAGCCACAACGCCGCGCTTAACCCAACTGCCGCTCCATTCACTAAACGAATGGGCAATGCGTTGCAGGGCGGCTACCATTGGTCTCTCCCCTAGAGGACACGCTACACTATGTACTATTGCGGTTTACTTTGCGTTCACGACTTGGGCCAACGCTCGAAGCAACTCCGTCGCATCCCTTTAGTTCCAAACATTGGCATGAAAGAGACGTCGAAGCTAGACGCACATATAAGTCAGCGTCCCTGACGTAGCCAGACGTTCATCTCACTCCTCCGGCAATTCCTTCACGGCGGGAGTGGACCGGCAAAGTCTTCCATTCCGACTCTTCTGACAGCCCGCGAAGCGTAGGATTGACGATCGCGAAACCCTTTTGGCACATCGGGTATCACCCCTCCCGCCGCAGCGCCTCGGCGAGCGCGGTCTTCTCGTCGTCGGTCAGCGACGCGACTTCTCCAACCGCAACTCGCCGACGCCTCCTCGCCGCGACGAAGAGATAGCCTCCCCCGATGGCCAGCAGCAGCACCGGCGTTCCCCACAACAGCGCATTGCGCCAGCTGAACACCGGCTTCAGCAGCACGAACTCGCCGTAGCGCGAGACGACGTAGGCGATCACTTCCTCGTCGGTGTCGCCGGCGACCAGCCGCTGGCGCACCAGCACGCGCAGATCCTTGGCAAGGGCCGCGTCCGATTCGTCGATCGACTGGTTCTGGCAGATCATGCAGCGCAGGCCGGCCGAGATGGCGCGGGCGCGGGCCTCCAGCGCCGGATCGGCCAGCACTTCGTCCGGCGTGACCGACAGGGCCGCCAGCGGCTGCAATGCCAGGAGCAGACCGAGGATCAAGGCAAGAACGCGCGGTAGCCTCATTCGGCGGGCACTCCCGCCGTCGCCGGCCTGGCCTTGCGTTTCGCCGGTGCGCCGATGCGCAGGCGCCGGTCGGCGAGCGACATCGTCCCGCCGGCCATCATCACCAGCGCGCCGATCCAGATGAGCGTCACCAGCGGCTTGTGCCAGACGCGCACCACGGTCCCGCCGTTCGCGGCCGGGTCGCCGAGCGACACGTAAACCTGGCTGAAGCCGCGCGTGGCGATGCCAGCTTCCGTGGTCGGCATCTGGCGTGCCGTGTAGACGCGCTTGGATGAGATCACCTCGCCGAGATCGCGTCCGGCTCCCGTCGCGAGAGCAAAGTAAGCGCGGTCTTCGGTGTAGTTCGGCCCCCGCACCGGCTCCATCCGGTCGAAGGTCAGGACATAGCCGGAGATGTCCACCGTGTCGCCCGGCTTCATCGCGACGATCCGCTCCGCCTGGAGCGCCGTGACGCTGACCACACCGAGCGCGGTCAGCCCCAGGCCGAAATGTGCGAGCGCCGTGCCGTACACGGAACGCGGCAGGCCGACGAAGCGGCGCAGCGCCACTGAAGGAGCAACGCTGCCGAGCCCCGCCCGAAGCACGAGGTCCGTCACGGCGCCGATCAGCAACCAGGCTGCGAGTCCGAAGCCGACGGCGGCGAACGCGGTGACCCCATCGACGAACAGGAGAGCGACAAGGCCGGCAAGCAGGGCCGCACCCGCGGCTGCGAACAGCCTCTGTCCGGCGGCGGCAAGATCGCCGCGCTTCCAAGCCAGCAGCGGGCCGAACGGCATGGCGATCATCAGCGGCACCATCAGCGCGCCGAACGTCAGGTTGAAGAACGGCGCGCCGACCGAGATCTTTTCCCCGGTCACGGCCTCCAGCGCCAAGGGATAGAGCGTGCCGATGAAGACCGTCGCGGTCGCCGTCGTCAGGAAGAGATTGTTGAGAACAAGCGCGCCCTCGCGCGAGATCGGCTGGAACAGGCCGCCGGGCTGCAGCGACTGCGCCCGGAAGGCGAACAGCGAGAGCGAACCGCCGACGAAAAAGGCGAGCAGCGCCAGGATGAACACGCCGCGCGTCGGATCGGTGGCGAAGGCATGGACCGAAGTCAGCACGCCCGAGCGCACCAGGAAGGTGCCGAGCAGCGACAGCGAGAACGCCAGAAGCGCCAGCAGGATCGTCCAGATCTTCAACGCCTCGCGCCGTTCCATCACGATCGCGGAGTGCAACAGCGCGGTGCCGGCGAGCCACGGCATGAAGGAGGCGTTCTCGACCGGGTCCCAGAACCAGAAGCCGCCCCAGCCCAGTTCGTAATAGGCCCAGTAGGAGCCCATCGCGATGCCGCCTGTGAGGAAGATCCAGGCGGCGAGCGTCCATGGCCGCACCCATCGGGCCCAGGCGGCGTCGATGCGGCCCTCGATCAGCGCGGCGACGGCGAAGGAGAAGCAGACCGAGAAGCCGACATAGCCGAGATAGAGCAGCGGCGGATGGATGGCGAGGCCGACGTCCTGCAGCACCGGATTGAGGTCGCTGCCCTCGATCGGAGCCGGCACAAGCCGCACGAAGGGGTTGGAGGTCGACAGCACGAACAGGAAGAAGGCCGCGCCGATCAGCCCCTGCACCGCGATCACGTCGGCCTTCAGGACCGCCGGCAGGTTGCGCCCGAAGGCGGCGACCAAGGCGCCGAAGAAGGTCAGGATCAGCACCCAGAGCAGCATCGAGCCCTCGTGGTTTCCCCAGGTGCCGGTGATCTTGTAGAGCAGCGGCTTGGCCGAATGGGAATTCTCCCAGACGTTCAGCACGGAGAAGTCCGACTGTACATAGGCCGCGACCAGAGCGAGGAAGGACAGTGCGGTCATCGCGAAGGCGGTGATCGCCACCGGTCCGCCCACCGCCATCAGCCGGTCCTGGCGCGTCCGCGCGCCGATGAGGGGCAAAGTCGCCTGCACGAGGCTCAGCGCAAAGGCGAGAACGAGGGCGAAATGTCCGATCTCGACCATGCCTGCTCAGCCCCCGTCATTTTCCTGCCAGACGCCCTTTTCCTTCAGGCTGTCGGCCACTTCCTTCGGCATATAGGTCTCGTCGTGCTTGGCCAGCACGCTGTCGGCGACGAAGGTGCCCGCCGGATCGAAGGCGCCCTCCGTGATCACCCCCTGCTCCTCGCGGAAGAGATCCGGCAGGAGCCCGTTATAGACGACCTTGATCGTCTTTTCCTGGTCGGTCACGGCGAAGGCGACCTCGGTCCCCTGCCCGCGCTGGATCGAGCCCTTCTCGACCAGGCCGCCGAGACGGATGCGCTGGCCAGGCTCGACCGGTTTTTCGGCCAGATCGCTCGGCATGTAGAAATAGGAGGTGCGCTGGCCGAGCGCGTAGAAGGTCAGCGCCGTCGCGCCGCCCAGGAACACCAGCGCTCCCGCGATCACCGCCAGCCGCTTCTGCTTTCTGGTCATCCGTCCACCTTCACCCCAAGCTCGGCTGCAAACGCGCTCACCTGGTCCTTCTTGTCGCCTTCCAGACCCGCAAGGGCGCGCGCGAGCGCCGACTTCGCATCGTCCGCCCGGCCCAGCACCACGTATGAACGAATGAGACGCTGCCATCCTTCCACATCGTCTGGATTGGCGCGCAGTTTCTCGTCGAGCCCGGCGACCATGCTCTCGATCATCTGTTGGCGGTCCTGCGGCGTCATCTCCTGCGCGGCGGTCAGGTCATCCGCGTTCGGTCCTTTAGCGACCGGCTCCTCCAGCCTGGCCCTCGCCTCCGCGATTGCCCGGTCGACGGGCTCATGCCAAGGCGAGTCGGCCGCGAGCGCCAGCTTCATCTTTTGCCAGGCGTCTGCCGCCTCAGTGAGCTTTCCTTCCTGCGCCAGTCCGCTCGCCAGCAGGAAGCGGGCCTTCGGCTCGTTCGGATCCTGCGCCAGCGCGCGCTCGAAGGCCGCACGCGCGTCCGCCGTTACCACGCCCCCCGCGGCCGCCGCGATCGCCTCGCCGAGCGCACTTTCGCGCTGCGCATTCGATCCGGCGATGCGGATGGCGTTGCGCCAGGCGGTCGCCGCGTCGGCGAAGCGCTGCTGGCGCATATAGACGGGGCCGAGAATTTCCCACCCGCGCGCGTCGTCCAGGTTGTCGGCCAGATGCTTCTCGGCCCGCGCGACGAGCTCGTCGATACTGCTTTCCGCGGGATTGCGCGCCATGCGCTGCGCCAGGGGCTCGCCGGGCAGGCCGGGCGCCCCGATCGCGCTGTAGAGACCCCAGCTCACCAGAGGGACAAGCAGCACGCCTGCGAGGCCCGCCAGTCGCACAAGACCGCCCGAGCCAGCCTTGCGCGCGGTCTGCCCGTCCGAATGGGCCTTCAGCAGCCGGCGCGCGATCTCGACCTTCGCCTGCTCCGCCTGCGAGGCCTCGATGACGCCGCGCGCGGCGTCGCGCTCGACCTCCTGCAACTGGTCGCGGTAGACCTCGATATCGTGGCGGCCGGAGGGTTCGGCTCCCGCCGCCTTGCGCGTCAAAGGCACAAGCACCGCCAGGGAGGCGGCGAGCGTCAGCGCGGCTGCGGCGATCCAGAACAACATGGGCACCATTTAGACACCGCCCTTGCCCCTGCCAACAGCGGCGGATGCGGCTTATTGCCGGTTGTGGCGAACGATGATGGCCCTATGCGGGCGGAAGGCGTCCGCCGCCTTGATCTGCCGCAAAGGCCTGAGACCAGTCCCTCAGGTGAGCGGCGTCCAGCTTCCGTCCGGATTGCGGCAGGCCGTGCCGCGCGCGACGTTCTGCGCCGTCCCGACGCTGACCGTGTGCGTATATTGGCGGCAATCCTGCGAGCCGACGCGATAGGGCTGGGCCGCGACCACCTCGCCGTAGCGTCCGGAGGCCCTGTCGCCCCACGTCACCGACTGGCCCACCGGCGAATATTCGAGCGCCCGGTATTCGGCCTCGAGCGCCTGCACCTTCTCGCTGCTCGACAGGCCCGCGCCTGCATTGCCGCCAATGAGCCCGCCCGCCATCGCCTTGATGATCGCCTGGCCGGCCGGCTGCGCGGACGGCCGAGTCGGCTGGCCGGCGAAGCCGGCGACGCCCGATCCGCCGGGATTGGTCGTCGCGCATCCGCCCAGCGAAAGGGCCACGGCGACGATGACTGCCGATCTCTTCATTTCCATCGGTCCTGATCCGTCCGCGGCCGAACGCGGAAGTTACGGGAGCCCCTAGGGACTTTGTTTGGCCTAATTTTGTTCCGCTGTCATGCGGCTTTTCGCAGCTGCACAACGGCGCGGAGCCCGCCGAGTTCCGACCGTTCGAGCCTGAGCGTGCCGCCATATTCGGCGACCAGGTCCGAAACGATGGCGAGACCGAGACCAGTCCCGGGTTTCGATTCGTCCAGCCGCCGGCCCCGCTTCAGCGCCTCGCGCGCCTGTTCCTCGGGAATTCCCGGCCCGTCGTCCTCGATCGTCATCACGAACTGGTCGCTGGCCTCATCGCTGCCGAGCGTCACCGCCACCTGCGCCCTGCCCCATTTCATCGCGTTCTCGAGCAGGTTGCCGGCGATCTCCTCGAGATCCTCGCGCTCGCCGGCGAACACGATGTCGTCATCGGAATGCTCGAAGGCGACGTCGATCTTCGGATTGAGCTTGGCCATCACCCGCGTCATCCGCTCGAGCACCGGCACCACCGGCGCGCGAAAGACGACGCTCTCGCGCTGGGCGGCGATCCGCGCCCGCTGCAGATAGTGGTCGATCTGCTGCTTCATCGCGCCCGTCTGTTCGGAGATCAGCCGCCCCTTGGCGCCGCCGATCGCCCTGCCCTCGTTGGTCAGCACCGCCAGCGGTGTCTTCAGCGAGTGCGCGAGATTGCCCACTTGCGTCCGCGAGCGCTCCAGGATGCGGCGGTTGTTCTCGATCAGCGCATTGGTCTCGTTGGCGAGCGGCTCGATCTCGGCCGGGAAGGTGCCGTCGAGCCGCTTCGCCGTGCCCTCGCGCACGCTTGACAGCGCCTCGCGCACGCGCCCCAGCGGCCTCAGCCCCAGCCAGATCGCGGCGGCGTTGATGGCGATCATCCCGGCGCCGAACAGCGCCAGATAGGTGTAGAGCTGTTGGTTGAAGAATGAGATCTCGGCGTTGAGATCGTCGAGATTGCCCATCACGCGATAGCGCGCGATGCGATCCGTCGCGCCCAGCACCACTTCGGTTTCGAGCACGGCGAGGTTTTGGCCGTTCGGCCCGGTTGCCGTATATCGGCGCTGGAATCCCGCGCCGAAAGGCACTTCGTTCACTGAGGGCGCGGGAATCGCCGCCTGCAGCGAAGCGGAGCGCTGTTCGCCCGTCAGCCCGGCCGATTGCGGCTCCACCGACCAGTACCAGCCGGAATCGGGTGTGAGATAGCGCTCGTCGCCGAGCTCCGGCGCGCCGGTCAGCTGCCCGTCCTTGCCCGCTCCGACCGACGCCACGAGATTGAAAAGGTTGGCCGAAAGCAGGCTGTCGAAGCCGCGTTCGGAGGCATCCCGGAACAGCGCCGAGACGACGGTGGCGATCAATACCAGCGCCACGATCGCCCAGATGGTCGAGAAGGTGATGACGCGCGCGGCGAGCGATTTCGGCAGCCAGGTCATCGGCCGCCCCGCGCCTTGGCAAGATCAGTGCCTGGGATCGGTCCGCTCACGCATCGGGCTCGCGCAGGCGGTAGCCCATGCCGCGCACGGTCTCGATCATGTCGATGCCCATCTTCTTGCGCAGGCGCCCGACGAAGACCTCGATCGTGTTGGAATCGCGGTCGAAATCCTGGTCGTAGAGATGCTCGACCAGTTCCGTCCGCGACACGACCTTGCCGGCATGGTGCATGAGATAGGCGAGCAAGCGGAATTCGTGCGAGGTGAGCTTCAGCGGCTTGCCGTCGACGTCGGCCTTGGAGGCGGCGGTGTCGAGCCTGACCGGCCCGCAGACCAGTTCCGACGAAGCGTGACCGGCGGCGCGTCGGATCAGCGCGCGAATGCGCGCCAATACCTCCTCGATGTGGAACGGCTTGGTGACGTAGTCGTCGGCGCCCGCATCGATCCCGGCGACCTTGTCGCTCCAGCGGTCGCGCGCGGTCAGCATCAGCACCGGCATCTTGCGCCCGGCGCGGCGCCATTTCTCCATCACCGAAATGCCGTCCATCTGCGGCAGGCCGATATCGAGCACCACCGCGTCGTAGGGCTCGGTATCGCCGAGGAAATGTCCCTCCTCGCCGTCATAGGCGCGGTCGACGACATAGCCGGCATCGACCAGCGCCTCGGCGAGCTGGCGGTTCAGCTCCTTGTCATCCTCGACGACGAGAATTCGCATTCGACCCCCTCTGGCATCCCCACAGCCCGTTCGCCCGGTCGCCCCTCGCAGGCAGCCGGGACGGACGGTCTCAATTCAAAGGTACAACCTGTTCGATGCGCTCGCCGCGCTGGCCGTTCTTGCCCTGGACGACGATGACGACGACGCAGACCTGCCGGCCGCCGCGGTTCTGCAGCGAGCCGCGGCCCTTGCCGCCATATTGCGCGGCCATCTGCTGCGCGATCGCGTTGCAGTTGGCGGCGACGGGCTGGGCCAGCGTCGGCGCATCGAGGGGCACGGCCGCAGGCGCGGCAAACGCCGCCGGGGCCGATGCGAGCAGCGCGATCACGGCGCGCCTGAGGGTGAGAAGAATGTTCATGGAGGGCGTTCTAGCGCAGATCGGCTGAACGGGGAATGAATGGGAAATTCATGCCGCCTGCGCCATATCGGGCATGGAGAAACGTATGGTTTCGCCGAGCGCCTTGAAAGCCGACTCCAGCTGATCCAGCCGCGACTTGTGATCGAGGCGGAACAGCCTGTCGACCTGCTCGCGGTGCCATCCCAGCCGTCGGGCTAATTCGGCCCGCGTCACCGCTTTCGCACGGCAGATCAACCTCCCTGGGGACGCGGTTCCCTCTGGGGATGGTCTCCGTCCCAAAGTCGTAGCATTTGGATAAAAACCGAGATCAAAACATAAACGCCAATAATAAAAAGGATAACCGCGTTTGCCGACATGATTGAACCGAAGAAGTCTGTGAGGGTCTTGGCTTCTATCACCTCACCCGCCTGGGCATTCGCCCAAGGGCCAATCGTTGATAGCGATAGGCAAAGTCCGAACAATGCCGTCACGGTTCCCGAGGCAGTTTCAAGGAAAAACGATGCGAGCGTTTGCCTTGATAAGTTCGGGACTCGCCACTTCTGTGTGAAGAAGTGGCCAAGCCAGATCATTACTTGTACACCCATCACGACCACAATCGTGAGGATTGTGAAGGGGTCAGCTTTAGTCATTCGGATCGAACTTTAGAGCAAATGAAGTATCTTCAGCCCAACGGCAATCCCGGCGGCGCTAAGCCCGGTTGCGGCTGCGGCTTCGTTGGATAGGCCGGGAACGAGAAAATCGGCCAACAGTACCGCAATTGCGGCGGCGGCAACGACTAGGCGGAGCGAGCGAAGTTTGCTGATTGCGGCAGACACGGTGGTTTCTTGATTATCTATTGAAGATATCTGTCGCATTTGGCGAATCTCCGAACAAAAGTCAAGCTGATTGCATCGGCACGCAGTCGCAACTCACAGTAACTAGTATCTGTCAACCCTTTAAGAGACGATGAAGGGCTACTGACACGTCTGACTAGGACGGCAATGCGGAAAGCGATCTCATGTTCCATGATCGGCATAGCCAATTCGATACACCAACGAGGCTCTACCGACATAAGTCAGAGAGACAATCAGACTGACGTCCTTGCGTCGAGCGTTCAGCGACCAGCTTCACTACACGTCGGGCTCCTGGTGCCGCCAAGCGGTAGCGCGGCAGCTTCATTGATTGAAGATTTCCTCACCCAATCCGATCTTTCGCCCCCAGCCTCCCCAAAATCGCCACCAGGCCCGCCACGGCCGTAACCGCCTGTAGCACCGCGTCGGTCAGCGCCGCATTGTCCGCCCCGCCGATCGGGATGCCCAAGAAACCGGCGCCGCCGGACAGGACGGCGACGATCGAGGCCCAGATCGTGCGCGAGAGATACCAGGGTTTTGCAGTCGTCATGTCACGTCTCCTTGCTGGAATGCGTTGAAGATTCTCGGACCGATCCGCCCGGCGGCACGGCGCCCGCGCCGCGCAGCCACAGGGCACCGACGAGCGCCTAGCCGCCGGTGGCAAACACCAGCCGGGCGGCGATGCCCTCGCCGGCGCGGCCGACCTGGCGCAGCTCGAGTTCGAGCTCGTCCGGCAGCGCCGGGAAGTCGGCGGCGAGGCTCGCGGCCGCATAGGTCCAGAACGGCTCGCCGACCGTGACCTGCCTGACCGCCGGCCCGCCCGCAGTACCAATGCGCAGCACGTAGCTCTCGAACGGCTCGTCCTGCGGGATCTCGACACCCTGCCACGAATCGGCGTCGATACGTCCGCGCCGTACCCAGGCGAGGGCGAAGCCGCCGTCCGCCTGCCGCGTCGCGGTGAGATGCACCGGCGACAGCGGGAGTGCGGCGCGCACGCCGCCGGCATGCGTCTCCGTCACGGTGTGATCCTCGCCGAAATCGCGGCCCGCCGGCGCCACCCGCCACGTCAGCTCCAGCCCAGTCTCGCCCTCGCGCAGCCCTGCAGCCTGCACGGCGCTATCCAGCAGCACGACGTCGGCGCCAGCGGCAGCACCTGCCGCCGCCGCGTCAGCGGTGCCGAGCTGGCCGCGCAGCAGCCGCGTCAGCCGCCAGATGCCCGGCTCGATCTCGTCGGCCTCGGCGAACTGCACGATCTCCCAGCTCCCGGCGCCGGAGCGCACCGCCAGCACGTTGGCGCCATTCAGCATCTGCGCCAGCGGCACGCTCGACAGCGCGCCGGCATAGAGCCCGACGACGAGTTCGCCGAACTCGTCGAGCCGGCCCTCGGCGCCGGGCGGCAGCGCCTCGGCCAGTTCGCCCACCGTCGCGCGGCGCGTCAGCGTCGTGCGCGGCTCGAAGCCGGTCTCGGCCGGCGAGCAGTAGACCTGCTGCGACACCCACGGCTTTGCATAGGCCGCGATCCTGAAGCGCTGGTGCACCGCCTCGCCGCCCGCCATCGGCAGGTCGAGGAACAGCGCCAGCGGCGCTCCGGGTTGGGCATCGCCGCTGGCGCGTTTCGCCGGCAGGCGCGCCCGGTCCGGCGCCGGCGGCAGGCGCAGGACGCGCCGCGCCTCGATCTGGCGCATCAGCCCTTCCTCGATCGCGCTCACCACGAACTCGCCGTCGGTCCGCCCCGGCAGCGAGACGAGGCTTCCCGGCCTCGGCGTCCGCTGCCTGGCCGGCACGGCGAAGCGCACTGTCTCGCGCCCCGTCCAGGCCCGGCGCAGCCAGTCGGCGGCCAGCGCTTCCGCCTGTCCCGCCTCCAGCGCGCCGGGCAAGTCGAGGCTGGCGACGTTCTGACCGCTTCCTTCCCCACCTGGGCGCGCCGCCCGCGCCGCCCCCGACTGGTAGTCGTCGAGCGGGTCGCCATATCCCAGCAGCGCCTCGGTCGGCAGGTCGAGATCCGGCGGCCGCACCAGTTCGATCGCCGGCCGCCCGTCGTCTCCCGACACCGGATCGTCCACGGCAAAGGCGGCGCCTGGCGATCCGCCGATCGTCAAGAAACGCGGCGTCGTGCCGGAGGCGTCGAAGGCGAGGTCGAACAGTTCGGCGAGCGGCGACAGCGCGTCGCGCCCGCTCCCCGGCTGCGCCAGCACATAGCCCGCCACCATGCCGTCGGCGCCGCGCGCCTCCACCTCCAGGCCGCAGGCAGCGCAGAGCGCCTCGATCAGGTCGGCAATCTCCACCGAGCCGAGCCGTCCGTTCAGCCAATGGCCGGCGAGCCAGTTCTCGCCGTCCTTCCAGCTGTCGCGGTCGAGAGGAAAGGCCGGAAACGGCCGCGCGTCCCAGGCCCAGGCATAGATCCGCTCCGGATCGAGCATCCGCCCGCCATAGATCGCCGACAGCGGATTGTCCGTCTCGACAAACGCCTCTCCGCCAGGCGTCCAGTGAGCCAGATGCGCTTCAAGGAAGCGCCGCTGAGCCAGGTCTGACCGCCCGCCATTGGAAAAATAGGGCAGCGCATTCTCCGACGATTTCGGATCGGGGAAGACGTTCGGCTGGTTCGGCCCCTTGTCCACCGCCGCGCAGCCGAGCTCGGTCAGCCACAGCGGCTTCGACCGCGGCACCCAGGCCGTCGGCGTCGCGCTCTTCACCCCGCCGACGCGGTCGAAATGCTCGTTTGCCCACCAGGCCGTCAAATCCTTGTAGCGGAACACCCATGCCTTGCCGGCCAGCCCGTCGGTGATCGGGGTCCGCTCCCGCGCCCGCCGCGCCTCGGCGTCCGGATAATACCAGTCGAACCCCTCGCCCGAGGCGATGCCGCGCCGCAAGCCGTCGCGGTCGTAGGGCGAGGCGAAGCCGTCCGGATTGCCGCCGGCGAAATCCTCGTCGCGCCAGTCCGACAGCGGCATGTAATTGTCGATGCCGACGGCATCGATGGCGCCGCTCGCCCACAGCGGATCGAGGTGGAAGAACACGTCGCCACTCGTCGCGTGATGACCGAAATACTCGCTCCAGTCGGCACCGTAGGTGATCTTGGTCGCCGGCCGCAGCACGGAGCGGACCTCGGACGCGAGATCCGCCAGCTGCTCGACGAAGGGAAAAGCGTTCGCCCCGTCGCGCAGCGTGGTGAGCCCGCGCAGCTCCGAGCCGATCAGGAAGGCGTCGACGCCGCCGGCCAGTTCCGCCAGATGCGCATAGTGCAGCACCATGCGCCGGTAGCCCCAGTCGCCGGGATCGCCGGTGAAGTTCACCGTACCCTCGTCGGGGGCGAAGTCACCTGCGTGGGCGGCGCCGCAGAAAGCCTCCACCGGTGCGCGGGCCGCGGCGGTCACGTCGGCGCTCCCCGGCTGGCCGGGTCCGGGATAGCACGAGATCCGCCCGCGCCAGGGATAGGCCGCCTGTTCGGCGCCGCCATGCGGGTCGGGCAGACCGTTGCCGGCCGGCACGTCCATCATCACGAAGGGATAGAGCGTGACGTCCCAGCCGCGCGCCTTGACCGCCGCGATCGCCTGCAGCACCGAGCGGTCCGACGGCGTCCCGCCATAGGCCGCCCCTCCCCCATGTTGCGACACGATGCGCGCCGCCCCCGCCGTCACGCCGTTCACGCTCCAGGCCGGGCCGGCAAAAGCGGTCTCGGCGGCGGTCACGGCGGGATAGATCGCACACTCGCCCGCGCGCAGATCGTCGCCGAACCAGGTCGCCACCAGCGCCACATGCTTGAGGTTCGGGCAGAGCATCGCCAGTTCGTCGAGCGAGGCGTCGAGGTCCGTCTCGCCGAACAGCACGTGGCGGTTCACGGTTTCGGTCTCGCCGCGCCGGATCGTCTTGCTGACACGCTCGGTCGCCAGCCCGTGCATCGTCGCCCCGGGGATCAGCGCCACCGCCTTCAGCTGCTCGCCGAAGCCGCCGATCGGCCTGAGCACCTCGAACTGCAGTTGCGGGATACGGTTGCCGTAGTCGCCGATCGGAAAGCGCTCCAGCACCGCATAGGCGGTGCCGCGATAGGCGGGTGCGGCGCCCTCGCCCTGCTTCGCCTCGATCAGCGTGTCGGGCATCTGCAGTTCGCCGCCCCGGAATATGCGGATCTCGACCTCGCTGAGGTCCACTTCGCGCCCGTCGGCCCAGACGCGGCGGATGCCGGCGATCTCGCCCTCGCACAGGCCGAAGGCGGCGTTGGCATAGTAGGTATAGGTCGTCGTCCGCGCGCCGCCCTTGAAGCCTTCGCGCTCGGTGTGGCTCGCCTCCTCGAAGCGCGTCGCCCAGATCAGAGTACCGCTCACCCGCACAGCACCCCAGACGCGGGCCATCGCCGCGCCCTCCTCGCCGGTGAAGGGTCGCATCGCTTCCAGCCGCGGCCCCTGCCGGTGCAGCGTCGAGTTGATCAGCGCCCGGTCGATCAGATAGCCGGCCATCGATCCGGCCGCGCCCAGCACGGCGGCTCCCGTCGTGCCGAGAAAGCCGCCGAGGAACGCCCCGGCAGCCTGTAGGATCAAGGTGGCCATGTCAGCCTCACAGGTCGGAAAGTGAATGACTGGTCGCGCGGATCGGTGATCAAACGGCGCGCGGTGCGTCTTGCACGCGGCCTTTGGCCGGCGGCATCTCAAGGGCAATCAGGTTTGCCACCCGGTCACCCGATCAAACCCGGTGCCCGCATAGGATGCGCGACATGCTGAAAAGCCCGAGTTGCGTCGGTTTTCGGAGAATGTCATTGACGGCTCATGAGAGCAAAAGACTTGCCGGCCCTGACATCGCTTCGCTTTTTCGCGGCCGCCTCGATTGTTTTGTTCCATTTGCAGGGGCCGATCCTGGGCGTCGAGCCGAGGACGAATTTCGCTCTCGGCGTGAGCTTTTTCTTCGTCCTGTCCGGCTTCATATTGACATACAACTATGCTGGTCTGGAGCCTGGCTCTCTCCGCTCCTTCTTCACCGCGCGCTTCGCGCGGCTCTTTCCCGTCCATCTGGTGACGTTTCTACTGGCAGCCGTTCTGATTTTTCCCCCAAGGACATTTCTTCAAGGGGCCTCGCTCGTCACGATCCCCTTCAATCTCACGCTCACCTAGGCCTGGCTGCCGCTGAACGGCCTGGTGTTCTCCTGGAACGCCGTCTCCTGGAGTCTCTCCGCGGAACTGTACTTCTACCTTCTCTTCCCGTTCCTCGCCCGATCGAGGTCACTTTGGTCATGGTGTATTGCGTTGCTCTTGCTGGCGCTGGGCATGGTGACTCTCGTCCATCTCAAGTCCGCGCTCTCGGCACAGCCGGGGATGTTCGAGTTTGATGGCATGCACGCCCTTCTCCAGTTCCCCCCGTCGAGGGTGTTTGAGTTCGCCGTCGGTGTGCTGGCCGGTCGCGCCTTCAACGCGGGCGACCGGCTGCGCGGCAATCCGACGCTCCTGGAGGCCGCTTCTCTCCTTCTGCTGACTCTTTGTCTCCTCGCATCGGACCGTATCGAAGCCGCATTGTTGGCCGCGGGGCGTGAGGCGTTTGCCGTATGGTTGGATCAGGCTGGCTGCGTCTTCGCTTTTGCCTTCTTGATCTACATCATTGGATCAGGAAGGGGAGCGATTGGGCGGGTCCTAAGCCATCCGTTCCTCGTCCTTCTCGGCAAGATGAGCTTTGCCACCTACATGGTGCATCAGATCATCATCAGATTTGCCATCCAGAACGAATGGAGGGATGCGCTCGGGATTCCCCTGACTGCTGGCGCCATTGTGGCACTTGCGGTGGCGTCATCCTGGGTTGTCTGGGCACTCGTGGAGGAGCCCGCCAGGCTCTGGATCACACGCCGCTGGGGCGGAGGAGCCGCCTCGCGACAGCGTTCGGCTGCTGCCGTTTCGACCTTTCCGACTGCCGGTGTTACGCAGCCTGCTCCCATGTCTTTTTCCCGCAATTCAACACCGGAAATCTGAACACGCCGCAGAGCCTGCGGCGCCAGTGCGGGTCGAGCGGTGAGGAAACCACCGCATGTCCCTGATAGGCATGTAGAAACCGGTCGGGCGAAAGCGCGATGCCGCAGTGCCTGGCCGGCAGGCGCGGCCGGATGCGGAAGAGAAGCAGGTCGCCCGCCGCCGCTTGCAGCCCGGCTTTCTCGTGGCAGTGCCGCCGCGCGGCCTGCATCAGCGGGTCGCCCTCGCCGGTCTCCGCCCAGTCGGCGGCATAGGGTCCCGGCGCCTCCGCCTCTTCGCCATAGCGGTTGCGCCACACCCCGCGCACCAGGCCGAGGCAGTCGCAGCCGACGCCCTTGCGCGAGCCCTGGTGGCGATAGGGCGTGCCGAGCCAGGCGCTCGCCTCGGCGACGATCCGCTCCGCCGTCGTCATGGCACCAGCGCTCCGCCATCGAACTCGATGCCGTCGGTCACATAGGCATAGGCCGCGTCATTGCCCGGCATGTGCGGAAAACCGCGGAAGTTGAGTCGGTTGTCGAATTTTGTTCGACAGGTTTCGAAACGCTTGTCGCAGCCGGCGACAATGGTGAAGGTATCCCCTCCCTCGATCTCGCCCGCGCCGTCCTCGAGCGCCAGCAGCACGCGCGCGCCGTCCTTGCGGTGTGCCGCGATCCGCGCCGTCCGACCATCGTGTGAGCCGCCCGTCCAGGTCAGTTCGCCCAGCGAAAACCAGCCGGCGGCGAAGGCCCCCAGCCCGGCCACCTCGATCTCCGCCCCGCGCCGCGCCGCCACCGTGCCCGCACCGCGGAACCCCGCCTGTGCCAGGTCGAAACCGCAACGCGTGTCGCCCAGCCTGGCGTCGCATGTCTTGCGAAAATGCCGGCCGATGCGGCGTTCCAATGCCGCCGCGGGCCCGTTCAGCTCGACGCGGAAAGCCCCGTCCGAACGCGTGATCTTGCCCACCGTCGCGGTGCGCAGCACGGCGTGCTGCGCCGGTTCGCGCCAGTTGACCAGCAGCGTGGTCACCACCGCGCCGTCGTAGCGGCCGGCTGCGATGTCTTCTTCGCTGATCCTGTCCGAGGACAACGCGCCCTCGATGTCCGTTGCATCGCCCGCCAGGCCGATCGCGTCGCGCGCCTCGCTCGCGGTCATGCCGGTCTGGGGCTCGCAGGCGACGCCGTCGACCAGAAGCGCCCGGTCATGGTCGGTGAAGCCGAGCACGGTCCCGTCCGCCCGCGCCACAGTCCAGCAATGGCAGAGCGTGGTGACGTCGCGCGCCAGATGCGCCAGAAAATCGTCGGAGAAATCGCTCATGCGATCACCTCCACCAGCGGGATCGTCGGCACCGCGCCGGCGCGGAAGCTCGCGAGGCTCGCCTCGATCCGCTCCGTATCGAAACGCACCGGCACGTGGAACTCGAAGCCCGCCGTCACCGCGGCGTCCGCCGCGGGAACATGGCCGGCGAGGAAGGTCACTATCCCCGTCGCCGCATCGACCGAGAAGGCAACGCCCTCCGTCGCCTCGACCGCGTCCACCGCGATCCGGACGCTGCCGGCCACCGGCTTCGTCACCGGTCGGGCATGAGCCTCGTCGCCCGCGCCATAGGTCTTGGCAAGCTGGTACGTCGCCGTCGCGCCGTCGCCGGTGCCGAGCGGCTGGTCGAGCGGCGAAGGTGCCGCTTGCGGCCGGCCCGACCTCATGTCGAACGGATCGCGGAAGCGGAAGCCGTGCAGCGAGCCGCGCCGCGCCTCGAAGAAGGCCAGCACGTCGTAGAGATCGTCGACCGAGCGCAGGCCCGTCCCGGCATCGTAGCGTCGGCGCGACTGCGAGAACCGCGCATTGCGCGTCTCGCGGCCCGACATCAGCTCGACGATCTCGTTGCGCCGCTCCGGCCCGCCGGTCGCGCCGAACGACACCGCGATCGGGAAGACGACGTCGTGGAATGTGGAGAGTTCGGTCATGATTCTCGGTTCCTGGATGAGGCAAACGGTAGTAGGCAGCATGCAGCAGGGAAGAATCGCACTGCGGCTGGACGGCTGCCGCAAGACCGCAGAGAGACCAGCTTTCTACTGCCCACTGCCTACTGCCCTACTCCCCTCACATCGTCCTCGACCCTCGCGACGCCACCCGCGCCAGCATGCCGGCCACCTGCGCTTCCGATTTGCGGAAGGAGGCGGCGTCCGGCGTCGTCACGTTGAACACGATCGTCGGCGCAGCCCCCTGCCCGACCGTCGCGACGCCGAGGCGCCCGTCGGCGCCGCGCGAGAGCGGCAGGATCGCCTCGGCGCCCGCCTCGCCCATCAGGCCCAGCCCGCCCGGCATGCCGAAATAGGTGGGCGCCGCCACGACGCCGCCCGATGCGAACGGGGTCACGCGGCCGGGCACGCCCCCCTTCTCGAAAGGCAGGATGCCGCCGAGCAGGCCGGAGAAGAGCGAGCCGAACAGCGATTGCAGCGGTGCCAGCCCCTGGTTCAGCGCCATGCCGGCGAGGTTCAGGGCCAGACTGCGCAGGATGTCGTCCAGCTCCTTGCCGCCGATCACGGCGGCCTTCAGCGCACCGGTCAGCTGCGCGCCGAACGCGTCGGCCAGCCCGTCGAGCTCGGCCAGCGCATTGGCGAACGGCGCGGTGTCCGCCCGGATGGTAACGGTGACGCCCTCGTCCATCTGTCATTTTCCTTCTTGGTCCGGGAATTGCCCCATCAGCGCATCGAGCGACGCCCGCGCTGGCGGTCGAGGCCCGACCGGCAGTATCGCGCGCGCGGCATGGTCGAGTTCGCGCGGCGTCATCGCCCAGAAATCCGTTGGCGAAAGCCGCAGCAGGCCGAGGCCGAGCCTCATCGCCTGGTCCCAGGGAAAGGCCGGCGCGCCCGCTGCGGCCTCTAAGGGTCCTGGCGCGGGCCCTCCTTCGCCCGGCCGAAGGTCGCAGTCAGAAGCTCGGCGACGACGCGCGCGAAGCCGGCGGCGCCGTCCTCGCAGCGCATCTGGCGCACGTCGTCGTCGCCGACCGCGTTGCCTGCGCCGCGCAGGCCCGCGCCCAGGATGCGGATCATGTCCGACGCCGAAAGCTTGCCGCCGGCAAACCGCGCCACCAGCGCGCCGAGATCCGCGGCCGCGAACGCGTCCTCCAGTTCGGCGAGCGCGCCCAGCGTCAGGCACAGCCGATAAGTCTTGCCGTCGAAGCTCGCGGCAATCTCGCCGCGATGCCGGTTCGCGCTCATGCCAGCGCCTCGAAGCCGACGAGACCCGCCGATTCCAGCGCGATCTCGAAGGTGACCTCGCCGTCATGCGCGCCGGTATATTCGAGCGAGGTGATCTGGAACGGACCCTCCACCGTGCCGAAATCCGGCACCACCGCCTGCCAGTCGCGGATCGCGCCGGCAAAGAACGCCGACCTGATCGCCGCGTCCGACGCCTGGTCCTTGAAAATGCCGGCGCCCAACATCGCCGCCCGCTGCACGCCTGAGCCGGCCAGCAGCTCGCGCCAGCGTCCGGCACTTTCCGAATCGGTCACGTCCACCGTCTCGCTGTTGAAGGAGAGCCGCTTTGTCCGCAGCCCCGCCACCGTGACGAAGCTGCCCGCTCCGCTCTGGTCGAGCTTGAGCAGCAGGTCCTTACCCTTCTGTGCGACCATTGAGGTCTCCTCTTGATATGGAAAACGTGGGCTGCGGCTTGCGGCGCCGTTAAAGCCCCCTCATCCGGCCGCTGCGCGGCCACCTTCTCCCCGAGGGGAGAAGAGGGAGTTTGTGCCTGCAGCCTCCTCTTCCCTCGCAGGACAAGGAGCCGACGGCGCGGCTAGTCCCCTTCTCCCCTCGGGGAGAAGGTGGCCGCGCAGCGGTCGGATGAGGGGGACGCGCGCCTAGGCCGCGCGAGCGATCCCACTCGCCCAGCGAAGACTGAAAGCTACCCCGCCGGCTCCGTCACCGCGCGGAAGCGCAGAAGCCCGTGATGCACCGACAGGTCCTCGTCATAGCGCGCCTCGGCGAATTCGAGGGTCATGTTGACGAGCGTATGTCCGTCCAGTTCTTTCGGCGCGGCGTCGATCAGCTGGCGGATCGTCTCCATGATTTCCAGCGTCTCGGTCTTGCCCTTGGCCTTCGACCAGACATGCACCGTGAAGAGCTGCTCGGTGCCGCTCTCGGTGCCGGTACTCCAGTCGTACATGCTGGTGCGACCGAAGCTGACATAGGGAAAGGCGGCATTGGGCGGCGTGGCGTCGAACACCTTCTGCCCTCCGAGCCTTGCCACCAGCCCGGCGTCGGCCGTCAGCAGCGAATGGATCGCTCTCTGCAGGTCAACGGCCGGCGAATTCATCGCGATCCCTCCCTTCGGTCCGCCTGCGGACACTAGCGCGCGCCGGCTTGCGCGGAGCAGGACGCGCGGCTCCGCGACCGTACTGCGCCTCCGCCCGCTCCGCCAGCCCGTGGACGCGGCCGCGCAGCGCGCGGATCAGGCCCTCGGCGGTCATCCGCAAGGTGATGTTCATCGGCCCTGCTCCTTTGTGCGGCAGATGAGATAGCGGCCCGTCTCGTCCGGATCGTGCGCGGTCAGGATTTGAAGGATCCGGTCGCCCATCACGAGCCGCATGCCGCTCTCGACGTCCGGCCGGTGACGGATCGTCACGCGATGCATCACCTCTTCGATCGTCTGGTCGGCGCCGAACCTTTCCCGCACGACGATCGGCTGCAGCCGTGCGAACACGGTCGCGATCTCTGTCCAGGTCTCGGCAAAGCCGCCGGCGCCGTCCGGTGTCGTCGTGGCCTGTTCGAGCACCAGTTCGGTGCTCATCTCGCCCGGATCGATGGTCTCGCGCATCACAGCCGTCCCGTCCTGTAGCCGGCGATCAGCCGGTCGAAGCCGGATGGGATCGACGACGGCCGGCCCACCGTGCCGTGGCCGGCGCGTATCTCATACCAATAGGCGGTGAGCAGCAGCACCGCCCGCCTGAGCTGGTCGGGCACGTCGGTTCCGGCCTCGCCGAAGCCTGCGACGAAATCGACCTCGATGCCGTTGAGCCTGCGCTCCGGCGCCGGCGGCGCCATGAAATGCAGCCGCGCCGGGCGGCTGACGAGATCGGCTTCGTAGCCGGCGGGATCGAGGATCGCCGCCTCGCCCTCGGCGCCATAGACGGTGACCGACAGGATCTCCTTCACCGGATGGCGGCGCAGCCGCACCACCCCGCTATAGGGCCAGAAATCCATTGCCAACCGCCAGGACTGGTCGATCAGCGCCATGCCGGTCTGCGCCTCGATCTCGGCCCTCGCCGCCTTGATCAGCCCGGATATCAACGCGTCCTCGCTGTCATGCGCGATGCGCAGCTGCGCCTTGGCGTCGGCGAGCGTCACCGGCTCGCCCGCGGGATCCACGGTTCGATAGAGTGTCATGATGGCTCCGGATTGGAGAGGAACAAGGAATGCCCCCTCACCGCCTCGCTTCGCTCGGCACCTCTCCCCCATGAATGGGGGCGAGGAGACGCAGCTTCGGCGATTGGCGGCTCCTCTCCCCCGGGCAGGGGGAGAGGTGGCCCGAAGGGCCGGTGAGGGGGTGCTTCGCGACTGCCGACTGCCTCAGCTCACCCCGTATTTCATCAGCTTGATCGCGTTGAAGTCCTGCACCCCGCCGCCGACGCGCTTGGTGGTGTAGAAGAGCACGTAGGGCTTGGCGGAATAGGGGTCACGCAGCACGCGCACGCCGGTGCGGTCGACCACGAGATAGCCGCGGCCGAAATCGCCGAAGGCGATCGACAGCGAATCCGCCGCCGCGTCCGGCATGTCCTCGGCCTCCACCAGCGGGAAGCCCATCAGCATGGCGCGCGCGCCCGGTCCCGCCGGCGGCTGCCACAGATAGTTGCCGTCGGCATCCTTCAGCTTGCGGATCGAGGCTTGCACCTTGCGATTCATGACGAAGCTGGCGTTCTGCCGGTAGCCGGCCCGCAATGAATAGATCAGGTCGATCAGTCTGTCGGACGGGTTCGAGGCCGGCAGCGCGCCGTCGACGCCGGTGGCGATGTAGCCGAGACTGCCCCACGTCCAGGAGCCGTCGTCGACGGTCGTGTAAGCCAGGAAGCCCTTCGGCTTGTTCGTGCCGTCGCCGGTGACGAAGGCGGTGCCTTCCTGCTCGGCGAAGGCGGCCTCGACTTCGCTGGCGATCCACTGGTCGAGATCGACGGCGCTGTCCTCGAGCAGCGAAGCGGTCGCCGCCGGCATGGCGTAGATCTCCATCGCCGGGAACGACAGTTCGCTCAGCGTCGACGCGTTGGTCTGCGGCCTCGCCGCCGTCTCCGCCACCCAGCCGGAGGCCGGGCCGGCGACCGAGAAGGGCTTCTTCAGCACGGCCGTCGACACCTGGCGCACCGAGGCGATGGAGCGGATCGGCGACAGGCTCGCCAGCCGCTTGCCGATCTCGGTCTCCGTCTCCTCCGGCACCAGATAGCCGCCGTCGGGACCGGAGCCGTAGGACATCGCCTTCACGTCCACCGCCTGGAGCGCGCGCTCGTCGCCGCGCCGCACATAGGCCTCGAAGGCCTCCTTGTGCTCGCTGACGATGCGCCCGCCGCCCGCCTCGCGGCCCAGCGCCGGGCGTGCCTTCCTGAGCAGCAGCTGGTCCATCGCCCGCTTCTGCTCGTCCATCGCGCGGCTGATGCGATCCACCTTCTCGGCGGTCACGGCGTCCTCGCCGAAGCGGGTCTCGATCTGCGCGATGCGCTCGTCGTTGGCCTCGCGAAAAGCCTCGAAGGCGCTCATGAATTCGCCGAAGGCATCCGAGATGTCGGCGCCCTTGGTTTCGGGTGCAATTGTGTCGTGGGTCATGCGATCCTGTCCTCTTCGTGCTGGAGTGTCTGCGCAGTCCGGCGGAACCGCTCCGCCAGTCTTGCCTCGTTCATCGCCGCGGCTTCGCCCCGCAGCAGGCGCGCGATGTCCTGGCGCAGGCGCGTCATGCCGGCCGGACCCGTTCCCTTCACCCGGTCGATCCGCGCTTCCGGCAGCATCGGGAAGGTCACGACCGAGATTTCCCACAGATCCGCCTCGAGGATGCGGCGCACGCCGGTGCCGGCATCCTTCCTCGCCCGCACGGTGCGGAAGCCGATCGACAGGCCGTCCAGCGCGCCGGCGCGCATCAGCGCGAGCACTTCGCGCGAACGCGCCACGCCGGGCGTCAGCCGGCCGCGCACGAACAGGCCGCGCGCGTCCTCGCGGATATGGGTCCATCTGCCGATCGGCTGGTTCGGATCGTGCTGGAACAGCATGCGCACGCTCTCCGGCCCGCGCCGCCTCAGGGAGCGGACGAAGGCGCCGGGTTCGACCGCGTCGCGCGAAAGGTCGACCTTGCCGAACAGGCTGGCATAGCCCGAGAATCCTCCGTCGGCTTCGACATCCTCGATCGTCACGCCCGCGAACTTTCGCTCCACGGGCCGGCGCGCCGGCTCCACAGTCATCTCACTCTCCTTCTGATTGTCGTTCCGGCCGCACCGTCTCCGCGCGGCTCTGGCAGCCGATGCGAGGTCAGCCCCTCGGCTTGTTCGCCGGCTTCTTCGCCAGCGTCCGCGAGACGAAACCGACCGCCCACCAGGCGCACAGGCTTGCCGCGGTCGAGCCCATCAGCATGGTCTCGACCGGTCCCAGCCGGTCGGAGATCTCGAGCTCCGCGGCGAGCTTGATGCCGGCGGCGCCGCCGAAGGCGAGACCCGCGACGACGCCCACCGCAAATCGGACCGCCGCCTCGCGCCGGCCTCTCGGCAGGATATAGGCGATCGAGATCGCCGAGCCCGCGACCGCGCCGAGGGCCTTCGCCGCCCAGAGCCAGGCGGCGTGAGACAGGTCTGTCATGTGAAGCTCCCTTCGGGAGGGCAGTAGGCAGTAGGGCTTAGGCAGTAGTCGTGGCTGCCGGAAGGATCTTCTTCCCTACTGCCTACTGCCTACTGCCTACTGCCTACTGCCTACTGCCATACCCCACCGCCTCCCGCTTCTCGTCATCGGTGATGAAGTCGGCCGACTGCAGCCGCCGCCACAGCGCCTCGCGCTCGAGCGACAGGCCCTCGATCCCGTCCGGGTCGTACCAGATGCGCAAGTCCTCACCGAGGCGCTGCGACAGGAAGGCCGACAGCGCAGCTGCGACCCTGCCCAGCATCGGCAGCACGGTGAGCCGGTAGAAGGCGCGGTTCGCCTCCTGGTAGTTGGCATAGGTGTTGTCGCCCGGAATGCCGAGCAGCATCGGCGGCACGCCGAAGGCGAGCGCGATGTCGCGGCTCGCGGCGTTCTTCGCCTCGATGAAATCCATGTCCTTCGGCGTCAGGCCCATCGCCTTCCAGTCGAGCCCGCCTTCGAGCAGCATCGGCCGGCCGGCATGCGTGGCGCCGGAATAGCCCTGTTCGAGTTCGGCCTTGAGCCGGTCGAACTGCTCGTCGCTCAGGTTGCCGCCCTCCTTCGGCGCATAGACCAGCGCGCCCGAAGGCCGCGCCGAATTGTCGAGCAGCGCCTTGTTCCAGCGCCCGGCCGCGTTGTGCGTGTCGAGCGCCATCAGTGCCGCCTCGAGCGGCGCGAAGCCGTAATGGTCGTCGAGCGGATGGAACAGCGACAGATGCAGCGCGGCCGGCTCGTCGCCGAGCGCGATGCGGCGCCTTGCCCTGCCGGTGCGATAGTCGAGCGCCGCCGGCCAGCCGTCGGCATCCTCCACCACGCTCACCCGGTCGGGTCTGAGCAGATGCAGCTCGCGCGCGTCCTCGCCGGCCTCGACCATCTCGACATAGGCATTGCCGGCGATCAGCAGATGACCCGCCAGCGCTTCCATGAACGCAGCGCCCGTCTGGCGCGGGTTCGGCCTCGCCAGGAGCTCCAGCGCCGGATGCCGCTCGAGTTCCTGCCCGCCCTGGTAGAGCACCAGCGGCGCGTTCGCCGCCGCCTCCGCCACCAGCCGCACGCAGCGATGCGCCACCGGGTTCAGCATGTAGCCCTGCCGCGCGAGCCCGGCATAGTCGCGTCTGGTCCACGCCGCCTCGCCCTGCATGTGCAGCGCCACGAAACCGCTCGCCGCCTTCTTCTCGCGCCTCTCTTCAGGGCGCACGCGTCCGCGCCCGGCGAACGGCCAGGTCCAAGCCATCAGGCTGCTCCTTTGGAATGTTGGGATCGGCTACCGCTTCACGGCGGCGAGCGAGGCGACGATGTCGTTGCAGGGCAGGATCAGCCGGCGCTCCATGCCCTTCGTCTCCTGGAAATGGAACTTCTTATAGAACTTCACCGCGTCGTCATCGATTGCGTGGACGACCACGCCGCGGAACGCGACCACCTGCGACGCCGACACGATGCTGAGCAGCGCGTTCTTCAGCAGCGCCGGCCCAAGCCCCCTGCCCTGATGCTCCCTCGTCACCGCCAGCCGGGCCAGCACCGCCACGGGCAGTTCCGAAGGCGCGGGATGCCCCCTCACCGGCCGCGACACGTCGTTGCGGTGGATCATGCCGGCGCACACGGCATGGTAGCCGGCGACCTTGCCGTCCTCGTCGGCGATCACGAAGGTTCGCGTATAGCCCTGCACCTGGTTGTACAGCGCCATGTCGCGCAGCCAGGCATCGAGCGCCGGCTTGCCGGACTCGAACCCTTCGACGATGTGCTTTTCCGTCAGCGGCGTCGGCTTGCGAAAGCCCACGGCTCAGTCGACCCAGTCGACGCGGCTCTCGAACAGCCGCACCAGCCGGTCGCGCGCCACGCCGGGCGCCGCCAGCCTCTCGCTGACCTCAGCGAATACCTCCGCCGACACGCCGATGAAGCGCTGGTCGAGCAGTTCCTCCTGTGCCGAATGGACCGACGCCTCGGTCATGAAGGCGGTGATCGACTTGCCGCAGATTTCCGCCGCGCGCGAAATCAGCTCATGCGCTTCCGGATCGATGCGCAGATTGACGGTCTTGGACTTTTTCAACGCGGACATTGTTTCGCACTCCGCCCCGGATGCGGGCCATGACGGGAGACCTCCCGACGAAATAGGGCTTTAGATAGGCAATGTAAATACACCCATGCATGGACAATGCCTACACACACCGACTGCCTACTGCCTACTGCCTACTGTCTACTGCCCTACTCCCCTACGCCCCTACATCCCCCTCACCCGCGGCTCCGCCCGCTGCCTCAGCATCAGTTCGCTCACCGCCCAGACCAGCGCGTCGACCCGGTCGGGCGAGCGGCCGTTGGCGAGGCCGTCCGGGCCGAAGTCGCACATCTCGTCCTCGAGCGCGGCGAAGCGCTCCGCGTGCCGCACCCGGCTCTGCGCATAGAGCGCCGCCACCGGCTCGGCGCGCAGCCATTTGCCGCGGTTGGCACGCACCGGCCTGACCGGCACGCCGGCATCCACCTGGGCGATCACCGTGCCCACCATGTCGCCGCCCTGATTGGTTTCGGCAACGATGCAGTCGGCGGCAAGGCGGTGATACAGCGCCACCGCTCTGCCCGCCCATTCGAGCGGCGACAGGCCGGCAGCGCTCGCATCCGCCAGCACCACGGCGCGGCCGTCCGCTTCCAGCCCCGCAGCGACGATGCCGCAGGCGTCGGATCGTTTTGTCGCCGAAGCCGGCGGGTCGACCGCCACCACGATGCGCCGCAGTTCTCCCGCCGGCGCCGTCTCCGCCTCGATCCTGGCGCGGTTCCACAGCGCGTCGTCGCGGTCCTCGACCAGTTCGCCGTCGAGCTCCTGCCGGCCGAGCCGCAGGCCGCCGTAACGCTCCTTCACCGCGGCCAGGAACGATGCCGCCAGGTTGTGCGCATTGTCGGCCGTGCGCATCCGCGTCACGTGCACCCGCTCATGCGCCATCAGCTCCTTCAACAGCTTCACCGGCCGCGGCGTGGTGGTGATCAGCTGCAGCGGCTCGCCGAGGCGAAGTCCGAACTGCAGCATGTCCCAGGTCGCCTGCAGGTTCTTCCACTTGGCGAATTCGTCGCACCAGGCGGCGTCGAACTGCGGCCCGCGCAGGCTTTCGGGGTCTTCGGACGAAAACATCTGCGCCACCGCGCCGCTGTCCCACACCAGCCGGCGCCGGGTCGCCTCGAAGCGCGGCCGCGAGCCGCGCGCGATCGTCCGCAGCCCCGACGGCCCGTCGATCATCACCTCGCGCACGTCGGCCAGCGTTTCGCCCACCAGCGCGACGTTCCGGTATTTCGGCCGTCGCGAATAAGGCGGGAAGCCGCGCACCAGCCCGTTGACCCATTCGGCCCCGAGCAGCGTCTTGCCCGCGCCGCGCCCGCCGACGACCAGCCAGGTCTCGGGCGGATCAGGAAGCAGGCTCCGCCAGGTCGGGATCTGCGCCGGGCGGCCCCGCATCAGCCATTCCGCGTCGGCGCGTCGCGCCTCGTCCTCCTCGCCGCTGCTGATCGAGAAACTGCGCTCCTTCGACAGCAAGCTCGACAATGCGTCGGTCGATTCGTCTGAGTACATCGGCGAGTTTGTCATCGCTCTTCTTCTTGTTGTCCTTGGCGCGTTCGGCGGCCAGCGCCTCCCAACGGTCCATCATCTTGCCGAGCGCGGCCAGCCCCTCGACCTGCGCCTTGTCGAGCCGGCCGCCGCGCCGGTCGGCATTTTCCATCAGCCGGCCGACCTGCCGCGCGACGAACCCGCTGGCATTGGCCAAGAGCTCGACCGGGTCCATCCTGTCCCATTCGGGCACGGCGAGCGCCGGCTGCGGCTCACGGGCAAAGCCGCGAGCCACGCCCCCTCCGCCGGGCGGTGAAATGTCTGCCCGCGGTTCGGCCGCTGCCGCCGCGGCCGGGTCCACGCCCGGCGCGAGCGCCGGGAACGCGGCCGCCCCGGACTCCGTGGGCGAAGGACGCTCCGGACGTCCCGGCGCGGTCGAAGGCGATCCTTCCGCTATGGCCTCGATCGCGTTCGTCCCGCCCGCCGCGGGCGGCAGGTCGCAAGACTCCTCCTCCGGCGGCTCGCGCCCCGACAGGGCGGCGGCGATCGTCTGGACCTCGCGATAGAGGCCGCGGATTTCCTGGTTGCGGTGGTCGATCGTCTTCCAGCGTTCGGCGGAAGACCGCGAATAGACGTGGGAATTGTCGACGCCCAGCACGGCCGCCACCCGAACCCTGGTCGGCGGCTGGCCCTCCGAGAGCTCGCGCGCGGCAAGCCACTGCGCCTCGCTGATCCCGCGGCCCATCCGTCCTCCAGCGCTATGATGAAACGAAAAACGCCGGCAGCGTCCGCTCGATGAGAGCTTTGAGGGACACACTTCCGACGATGGCGAAAACCTATCAGACCACCGTCACGGTGTCAAGGGATATTTTCCTATCCCCTCAGCTGAGTTCCCATCGTCCCCGTCATGACAAACTCGCATCGAAGTCTGCAGAAGTATCTTGCACCTCACTCAGACCGGATCCGTTCCACACTTCCGTGCCTCTCAACTGCCGGCTGGCTTCAAGGCACCGAGCCTCAAATTCAATTTGCCGTTTCTCGTCTAGACCCCATGCATAGCTCCTATAGTTGTTCTGATACCTATGAATGGGACATGCCCGACATATCCTCGGTGGATTTGCCGAATTCACGGCCATCCGGAAACTCTGATACTTTTCGCCATTCCATATTTCCTTGAGTGTCCCTTCGCGCAAGCTTCCCATCTTCGAGCCAGGCATGCAGCACGCCATAATGTCTCCATTGCCGAGTATAAACGCGCCTCCCACTACAAATTGGCAAGGCGCATTTCCCGATCGTGCGGCAACTCCACGGAACGGTTCCGGCAGCATGATTGCCACATCCGCAGCACGTGCCTTCTCATGTAGTCTTCTTGCAATGTCGTTATAGTATACAGGCACTAGCGCCAACGACTCCTCTGTCATATCTTCTGTCATAATAATTAGATGGTTTCCTTGAATGAAGGTGGCGCCGATTTCCTTAGCAAGATCAATCGCTTTAAATAAAGTTTCTATATTTCTTTTCATAATGACAAAAGATAGAATGACTTTCAGATTCGGCCTTAACGAATTTCTTTTCCTCATAAACATTCTTACTTTGTTCAAGACTTCTTCGTGGTCTCCGCCTCCTTTTCTAATTGCCTGATAATCGCTCGGATCCATCGTATCTAAGGAGAAATTGATTGTGTGGAGTTTGGATTTCAGGAGTCTGTCCGCCACTTCTTCGGTTAGGTCGTTTCCGTGTGTGGTAAGCCGCAGAGAGCATCCAGCGTCGATAAACCTGTCTATCCACGGATTTCGTCGACGGGAGGCAAATAGGATATCCCCGCTGTAGTCTGAGGATATGGCTTTTATCTCGCCATCCTTCACTAGAGAGCGTATTTCATGCCAATGCTCATCTGAAAGCTCGTTGACGGAGCCGCGACTAAATCGCGATATACAGTGTATACAGTTCAGATTACACTGAGTTACTGGACTGATACAAATACTTCTTGGCACTGAATATTCAGACACCGCTGGCGAATAAATATACGGTTCACGAACGAAATCTATTGCAACTCTTGATATTCTCCGTTTTTCTACAATGAGTATTAAGTATAATTTTCCTTTCGATGTCGGGTCTGTCTTCCATTTCAGATGAATCTTGTTATTGTCAATTACACATGATTGTTCTATGTTGTACTTTGTAACAATTTTGATTGACCGCCATGCTAGTGAAATTACATATGCTTTGGGTTTTCGATCAAAATCAATATCTCTAAAATTTATGCATACGCCTAAAAGAAAATCTCGTTCGGCACGAAACCCGGCAGCCATGCCGCGAACAGTCTGCAGCCCTAAGAGGGTATGTCGGCTAGCCCTCTTCTCAGCAATTCCATGCAGAATATAGTGGACGGAACTATACCTCCACGAGCTCCACCAATTCTTGGCTCGAACATCAGAGTGGATAGTTAGATAATAGGACCTATCAAACAGAAAATATTTCCAGAAAAATTGTCGAACTCGCCATTTGATATTTCCCATCATTGTGGCCATTCCCATATTAACATAAGTAGCACAAGATTGAATAAAAAATATCGCCTGAAACTCCTTGCGGATCAAGCCTAATCACCCAAATACTTTGTTCGTCATGACGCTGCGGGAAGCCGCCCTCGTGAGAATTGGGTGTGCAGACAGCCGAACTTGCCGGCATCGGCAGGCCGGCGATCAAGGCGCTGTTCGAGGACCTGTCGGCACGGGCCGAACCGGCATTGGCAGCGGTCGTCGCCGCGCTGCCGAGCGGGTTCCCGGGGGATTTGGTCGAGTCGGTTGCCAATGCGCTCGCCCACCGCGCGCGTCTTCTCGCGGATGTCGATCCCGAATGACGATTTCCGACGAAGGCGCGCATCGCCCTTTCCGACGGCGCAGATCACTTCCGAGTCAGACAATCGGTACGCCGCTTCCATTTCTTAAGTTGTTCGTCTCGCCTTTCACGGTGCGAGCGGTGCCGCTTCGAGCGTGAAAACGGCGTCCGCATTGCCCGCAGCGTGGCGGTCGCACCCTCCCCGGCTTTCCGATTTGCGATCGGCACGTCTCGCTTTTTAGATTGCGTTCGGCATCTAACGCCTATATAGATTACGAACGAACTCTAAATAGGAGACCGGCGATGCGCGTCAGTCGCACCCAGGCTGCGGAAAACCGCGAGACCGTCATCAACGTGGCCAGCCGCCTTTTCCGCGAGCGCGGCTTTGACGGCATCGGCCTCAAGGACCTGATGAAGGGTGCCGGCCTGACACAGGGCGCCTTCTACAAGCAGTTCGAGTCGAAGGAGGACCTCGCCGCGCAGGCGTCGAGGCGGGCGATGGAAAGCGTGATCCACCGATTGTCGGCCGTTGCCGATGCCAATCCGCAGGACCCGCTCGGCGCGGTTGTCGCGTTCTATCTCAGCATGGGGCACCGTGCGGAGAGGATGGACGGCTGCCCGATCGCGGCGCTTGGCTCGGATGCGGCCAGGCAGGGGCCCGACGTGAAGGCGTCATTCGAAGCCGGGATCCGGGAATATCTCGAGATGGTCGATGGTTGGGTCGGCGCCGCCGATGGCGAAGAGCCCGGCGCGAAGGCCATGGCCATTCTCTCGACGATGGTCGGTGCGCTGCTTCTCTCGCGGGCCGTCAACGATCCCGATCTCGCCCAGGGCTTTCTCAATGCGGCGGCCGGCCAGGTTCGCAAGGCAGTCGCCGCTTGACCGCCATGCGCGGCACCGGCGGCAGGTTGATGGAATAATAGATGCGACGGATAGTGGTCACAGGCATGGGCGCGGTCACGCCGCTTGCCGCCGATGTCGAAGCGTCCTGGTCGCGCCTCCTGTTCGGCCGCTCGGGGATACGCAGGCTTGCCGACGACCTGGTGGCAGACCTGCCGGCGAAGGTCGGCGGCATGGTCCCCTCCTTGGAAGAAGACCCCGAATCCGGCTTCGATCCGAATGCGGTCCTGGCGCCAAAGGACCAGCGCAAGGTGGACCGGTTTATTCTCTTTGCCCTGGCGGCGGCGGACGAGGCGCTCAAGCAGGCAGGCTGGAGGCCGGATACCGAGACGGAGCGCCTGCGCACGGCCACTGTCATTGCTTCCGGCATCGGCGGCTTCCCGGCCATCACCGAGGCGGTGCGCACGGTAGACACGCGGGGCGTGCGCCGCCTGTCGCCGTTCACGGTCCCGTCCTTCCTGGCAAACCTCGCGGCGGGCCACGTCTCGATCCGCCACGGGTTCAAGGGGCCGCTGGGCGCACCGGTGACCGCGTGCGCGGCAGGCATCCAGGCGATCGGTGATGCGGCCCGCCTTATCCGCGCCAATGAGGCCGACATCGCCGTATGCGGCGGCACGGAAGCCTGCATCAACACCGTCAGCCTCGGCGGTTTCGCCGCGGCTCGCACCCTTTCGACCTCCTTCAACCACCGTCCCGACGAGGCCTCGCGACCTTTCGACATGTCGCGGGACGGCTTTGTCATGGGCGAAGGCGCCGGGATCCTGGTGATCGAGGAATTGAGCCATGCGCTTGCGCGCGGTGCAAGGCCGCTCGCCGAGCTCGTCGGCTACGGCACGACCGCGGACGCTCATCATGTCACCTCCGGCCCCGAGGACGGCGACGGAGCGCGACGGGCCATGGAAATCGCGATCGCTCAGGCGGGAATCTCGCCGCGCGAGATCCGACATCTCAACGCGCACGCGACCTCGACGCCGATCGGCGATCTCGGCGAGATGGAAGCGATCAAGAGCGTGTTCGGACGCGATTTCGCGATTGCCGTCAGCGCGACGAAATCGGCGACCGGGCACCTGCTCGGTGCCGCCGGCGGGATCGGCGCCATCTTCGCGATCCTGGCGCTCAGGGACCAGGTGGCGCCGCCGACGCTCAATCTGAACGTACCCGATCCGGCCGGCGACGGGATCGACTTCGTCGCCAACCGGGCTCGACCGATGGAGATGGACTACGCGATCGCCAATGGCTTCGGCTTCGGCGGGGTCAATGCCAGCGCGCTGTTCCGACGCTTTCCCGACGGCCGGACAGTCTGAACCACAATCCCAAACAACGAAGGGTGTTGATCCCATGAGTAAGACAGATCTTGGCGTTGCCCTGGTGACGGGGGCCTCCTCCGGCATCGGGCTCGTGACGGCAAAGGCCTTGCAGGCTGCCGGCTATCGCGTGTTCGGAACCAGCCGCCGCGCGGTCGCCCAATCAGCCGACGGCATCAGCATGCTGACCTGCGACGTGACCGATGACGCGTCGGTGGCGAAACTGGTCGATGACGTGCTGGCTGCGGCCGGGCGCATCGATCTGCTTGTCAACAACGCCGGCGTGGGCCTGCTCGGCGGCGCGGAGGAGTCCTCGATCGACCAGGCCCGGAGACTGTTCGACGTGAACGTCTTCGGCATTATCCGCGTCACCAACGCGGTGGTGCCGATCATGCGGCGCCAGGGGAAGGGCAGGATCGTCAATGTGAGCTCGGTGCAGGGGATTATCCCGGCTCCCTATTTCGCGCTCTATGCGTCGACCAAGCACGCTGTCGAAGGCTATTCCGATTCGATCGACCACGAACTGCGCCCCTTTGGAATCCGCGTGGCACTGGTCGAGCCCGCCTACACCCGCACCTCATTCGAGGAGAACCTCACCACGCCGGATCGGCCGCTCGCCATCTACGACTCCGCGCGCGCCGGCATGAACGTGGCCGTGCGCAAGGCGATGGAAAAAGGCGATGCGCCCGAAGTGGTCGCCAGCGCCGTTCTGGCGGCCGCGACCGATCCGGCTCCGAAGCGGCGCTATGCGGCCGGGAAAACGGCGCGTCAGGTCAGTCTCCTGCGCCGTTTCGTGCCCGCGTCCGCATTCGACAAGAGCCTGCGAAAGCAACTCGGCCTGCCGGACTGACGTCTATGCCGGCGCGACCGGAGCCCCGCTCCGGTGCCTTCCACCGGGCGGCCACCCGGCCACCTCACCGGCAATAAATCCCGCTCCCTGCTGCAACCATTTGTTTCTCCGCACATTCTTCATTCGCCGTGCCTTTGTTTTGGGGGAACATGTGAATAGTACGACTTCGGGCCACGGGTTCCTGGCGGGGGGCGGCCACATGGCGTCGCTCATCCGCGACTATGCCTGGGCCTCCACGCCGCTCGGGCCGATCGACGCCTGGCCGTCTCCCCTGAAGACCATCATCGGCGCCATTCTGCGTTCGCCGGTTCCGATCGTCACATTGTGGGGCGAGCAGGGAACGATGATCTACAACGACCCCTATTCGCGCTTCGCCGGCGAACGGCACCCGTCGCTCTTGGGCTCCGCCGTGCGGGAGGGATGGCCGGAGGTCGCCGACTTCAACGACAATGTGATGAAGGTGGTGCTGGGCCGGGGCGGCGTGCTCTCCTACCGCGACCAGGAACTGACGCTCTTCCGGCGCGACGGCGCTCCCGAGCAGGTGTTCATGGATCTCGACTATTCCCCCGTGCTCGGCGAGCGCGGCGAGCCGATCGGGGTGATGGCCATCGTGGTCGAGACGACCGAGCGCGTGACGGCCGACCGGAAGCTCAGGGAAAGCGAGGATCGCTTCCGCAACATTGCCGACGCGGCCCCCACTTTCATGTGGATCTCCGATTCCTCCTACGGTTGCACGTGGTTCAACCGGCCGTGGCTCGATTTCACCGGCCGCCCCCTCTCGGCCGAACTCGGCGAGGGCTGGCTCGACAACGTCCACCCGGACGACCGGCAAGAGGTTCTCGCCGCCTACGACCGGAGTTTTGCCGCGCGCGCGCCGTTTCGGCTGCGCTACCGGATCAGGCGTCGCGATGGCGAATGGCGGACGTTCGAGGAGACGGGGGTGCCCCAGATCGCGCCCGACGGCACGTTCATCAATTTCGTCGGCTGCTGCAACGACGTCACCGAGCAGCGCGCCGCCGAGGACGCGCTGCGGGAAAGCGAGACCCGGCTGCGGTTCCTCGACGAGCTTGCCCTCCAGACATCGGCGAGCGTCGATGCCGACGCCATCCTGGCGACGACCACCCGCATGCTGGGGCAGCACCTCGGCGTCTCGATCTGCGCCTATGCCGACATGGAGGCGGATCAGGATCATTTCACCATCCGCGGCGACTGGTGCGCGCCCGGGTCCGCCAGCATCGTCGGCCAGTACAGCCTCGCCGATTTCGGCCGCAAGGCCGTCGATGTCCTCGGCCGGGGCCTCCCGCTGATCGTCGACGACAACCTCAAGGAGCTCGCCCCCGAGGAGGCCGCGGCCTTCCAGGCCATCGGCATCGGCTCGACCATCTGCATGCCGCTGGTGAAGGAAGGCCGCCTCACCGCCCTCATGGCAATTCATCACAAAGGTCCCCATCGCTGGAGCAGCCGGGAGCTTTCGCTGCTGCGCGAGGTCACCGAACGTTCCTGGGCGCATGTCGAGCGGGTCCGCTCCGACCAGGCATCGCGGGATGCGGCGGAGCGGCTGCGGCTCGCCACTGCCGCCGCCTCGATCGGAACCTGGGACTTCGACCCGCAAACGGGCGCGCTGAGGTGGGACGAGCGCTGCAAGCAATTGTTCGGCCTGCCGCCCGACGCGCAGATCAGCTACGAAGGGAGTTTCCTCGCGGGCCTCCATCCGGACGACAGGGAGCGGGCCGACGAAGCGGTGTGGAAGGCGCTCGCCCCGGGCGAGCCTCGCCCGTTCGATATCGAATATCGCACTGTCGGCATCGAGGATGGCGCGCTGCGCTGGATCGCGGCGACCGGCAGCGCCGAGTTCCACAACGGCAAGGCCGTTCGTTTCGTGGGCGCGGTGCACGACATCACGGCGCGCAAGGGTGCCGAGATGCGCCTGCGGATTCTCAACGATACCGGCGCCGCCGTGGCCGCGGAACGCGATCTGGCCAGCATCGTGCAGACGGTCACCGATGCCGGCGTCGAGCTCACCGGCGCACAGTTCGGTGCCTTCTTCTACAATGTGGTCGACCAGGCCGGCGAGAGCTACATGCTCTACACCCTGTCCGGCGCGTCGCGCGAAGCCTTCGCGGCCTATCCGATGCCGCGCGCCACGGACGTGTTCAGGCCAACATACGAAGGCGAAGGCGTCGTCCGCTCGGACGACATCCTTCTCGATCCCCGCTATGGCCGAAACGCGCCGAACAGGGGAATGCCCGAGGGCCATCTGCCCGTCCGGTCTTACCTCGCGGTTCCGGTGGTGTCCCGCACCGGCGAGGTGCTGGGTGGCCTGTTCTTCGGCCATGGCGAACCCGGCCGCTTCACCGACGTCCACGAGCAGGCGGTCCTCGGCATCGCGGGCCACGCGGCGAGCGCGCTGGACAACGCCAGGCTTCTGGCCTCGGTCGAACGCGAGCTGCAGGAGCGGCGACGCGCCGAGCAGGCGCTGCAGTCGCTGAACTCGACGCTGGAGGAAAGGGTGCGCGCGGCCGTCGCCGAGCGCACCCTGGCCGAGGAACAGCTGCGCCAGGCCCAGAAGATGGAGGCGATCGGCAACCTGACGGGCGGCATCGCCCACGACTTCAACAATCTGCTCATGGCGGTCCTCGGCAGCCTGGAACTGTTGCGACGGCGCCTGCCCGACGATCCGGCGCTGCTCAGGCTGGTCGACAATGCCGTCCAGGGCGCGCAGCGCGGCAGCGCCCTCACCCAACGCATGCTCGCCTTCGCCCGCCGTCAGGACCTGAATATCCAGGACGTCGACGCGATGAGGCTGGTGGTCGGCATGACCGATCTGCTGCAGCGGTCGCTCGGTCCGACGTTCAGCATCGAGACGAGCTTCCCGCCGCGACTCCCGGCCGTCGTGACGGATCCGCACCAGCTCGAATCCGCGCTGCTCAATCTTGCGGTCAATGCGCGCGATGCGATGCCGGGGTCGGGGACGATCAGGATCGAGGGGCGTGAAGAGGTCGTGTTGGAACCGGCGGACGAGCTGAAGCCCGGCCGCTATGTGTGCATCTCCATCACCGATACGGGCGAAGGCATGGACGAAGAGACGCTCAAGAAAGCCGCCGAACCGTTCTTCACGACCAAGGGTGTCGGCAAGGGCACCGGCCTCGGCCTGTCCATGGTCAAGGGGCTGGCCGAACAGTCCGGCGGAACGCTTCGGCTCTGCAGTCGGCCGGGGGTGGGAACGACCGCCGAGATCTGGCTGCCCGCGGGCGGCACCGCCTCGCCTGCGGCGGAGGAGGATGCCGTTCCGACACCGGTCGAAACCGGCCAGAATCACAAGGCGCTGCGCGTCCTGTGCGTCGACGACGACGTCCTTGTTCTCATGAACTCCGTCGCCATGCTGGAAGATCTCGGCCACGAGGTCGTGGAGGCCACCTCCGCGGCCGAGGCCCTGGAGCTCTTCCGGAACGGGCAGTTCGACCTGGTGATGACCGACCACGCCATGCCGAAAATGACGGGCACCGCGCTGGCGGGGGAACTGAGGGCCCTGCGGCCGGACATACCCATCATTCTGGCGACGGGCTATGCGGAGCGGACGCCCGGCGTCTCCGACGAATTGCCGCGGCTGGCGAAACCCTTCTGGCAAACAGATCTCGAGGCAGCGATTCTGAGCGCTATGGCGGGCCAGGGTTCGGGAGCGAAATCCGGACAGGCCTAGCCCGGGTCGGTGCGAGCTGCTCTCACGGTGGGGCGCCGGATTCATGTTGCATTGCAACAAGCGTTCGGCATATTAGATTGAACTCGCATGGACCCGGTGAGATTCCGGGTGGCTCTTCCGGCCGCCGACCCGCCGGACAACTGAACCGACAATTCAGGCATTGCATCCGATGGCCACCCCTGGCCGCGGCGGTTCCGTCTTTTTCCTGGACTTTCATGAATTCTCTTTCCGCCTATCGCGACGAGTGGTTCGGCAACATCCGCGGCGACCTGCTCGCGGGTCTCGTCGTGGCGCTTGCCCTCATTCCCGAAGCAATCGCCTTTTCCATCATCGCGGGCGTCGACCCCAAGGTCGGTCTCTACGCCTCCTTCTCCATCGCCGTGATCATCGCCTTCACGGGCGGCCGCCCCGGCATGATCTCGGCGGCCACGGCCGCCACGGCGGTCCTGATGATCACGCTGGTGAAGGAACACGGGCTGCAATACCTGCTCGTCGCGACGATCCTGGCCGGCGTCCTCCAGATTGCGGCAGGGCTCTTCCGTCTCGGCGACCTGATGCGCTTCGTCTCGCGATCGGTCATCACCGGCTTCGTCAATGCGCTGGCGATCCTGATCTTCATGGCGCAGTTGCCCGAGCTCATCGGCGTGCCGAGGCTCACCTACGTCATGGTCGCGGGCGGGCTCGCCATCATCTACCTCTTCCCGCGCCTGACTAAGGCCATCCCGTCCCCGCTGGTCTGCATCGTCGTGCTTACCGCCATCGCGCTGTATTTCGGCATGGACATCCGCACCGTCGGCGACATGGGCGAGCTTCCGTCCACCCTTCCCGTGTTCCTGCTGCCGGACGTGCCGCTGACTTTCGAGACATTGATGATCGTCCTGCCCTATTCGGCGGCGGTCGCAGTGGTCGGCCTGCTCGAGTCCCTGATGACGGCATCGATCGTCGACGAGCTGACCGACACCGGCAGCGACAAGAACCGCGAATGCGTCGGCCAGGGCACGGCCAACATCGTCACCGGCTTCCTTGGCGGCATGGCAGGCTGCGCCATGATCGGCCAGTCGGTGATCAACGTGAAGTCCGGCGGCCGCGGGCGGCTTTCCTGCTTCGCGGCGGGGGTTTTCCTGCTCATCCTCTGCGTCGGCCTCGGCGACTGGGTGTCGATCATCCCGATGGCCGCCCTCGTCGCCATCATGATCATGGTCTCGATCGGAACCTTCTCTTGGTCTTCGATCCGGAACCTTCGCGACCATCCGCGCCGGTCGTCGGTGGTGATGGTGGCGACCGTCATCGCGGTCGTGGCTACCCACAACCTCGCCATCGGCGTGCTCGTCGGCGTGCTGCTCTCGGGCCTGTTCTTCGCCTCCAAGGTCGCGCAGATCTTCAGGGTCACGTCGACCGTCTCTGCAGACGGCAGGGAACGCTCTTACGTGGTCGAGGGGCAGGTGTTCTTCGCCTCCGCCGAGCGCTTCCAGAAGTCCTTCGACTTCAAGGAGGCGGTGGAAAAGGTCCGCATCGACGTCAGCCGCTCCCACATCTGGGATCTGACAGGCGTCGGCGCGCTTGATACCGTCATCCTTAAGTTCCGCCGCGAGGGTGCCGAGGTGGAGGTGATCGGCATGAACGAAGCGAGCGCGACGATCGTCGACAAGCTCGCCATCCACGACAAGCCCGGCGCACTTGACAGCCTGATGGGCCACTGAGGGAGGAACCACCGTGACCAAGATACTCGCCTTGATCGATGGGTCGGCCTACGCCGAGAGCGTCTGTCGTCTCTCTGCCTGGGCGGCCACACGGATGGTCTTGCCGGTCGAGGTCGCCCATGTCCTGGGCCGCCGCATGTCGGGCTCGTTCGACCTGAGCGGGAGCCTCGAGATAAACCAGCGTGTCGCGTTGCTGGACGAGTACGCCCGTCTCGACGAGCAGCACGCCAAGCTCGCCCAGGCCAAGGGACGGGCACTCCTTGAGACGGCAAAGTCCATCATCGTTGCCGGTGGCGTCGGACAGGTGGAGACCAAGCTCCGTAACGGAGACCTGCTCGAAGCGCTCGCCGATCTGGAAAAGGACGCCCGAATCGTCGTCGTCGGCAAGCGCGGCGAGGCTGCGGACTTCGCCAAACTTCATCTCGGGTCGAACCTCGAACGCGTCGTGCGCGCCTCGACGAGGCCGGTGCTCGTCGCTGCCCGATCCTACGTGCCCTTCGAGCGCTTCGTCATCGCCTTCGACGGCGGCAAGAGCGCCAACCGGGCCGTCGACTTCGTCGCGTCCAACGGGCTGCTGAAGGGGTTGAAGGCGACGGTGCTGTCCGTGGGCGCCGACACGACCGAGAACCGGACACGGCTCGACGCTCCGGTTCGCCGTCTGTGCGAGGCCGGGCACGAGGTAGAGGGCCTACTGCTTCAGGGAGATCCGGACGACGTCATAGGGTCTTACGTCGAGACCCAGGGCATCGGCCTCCTCGTCATGGGCGCCTATGGCCATTCGCGCATCCGCAGCCTCGTCATCGGCTCGACGACCGAGGCCATGGTGCGCCGCTGCAAGATACCGGTCTTGATGTTCCGCTGACATCCGGGTTCACTGCGCTGATGGTAGACCTCGCCTATCAGGAACTGGTCGCCCGCTTCCGCCCTCGTCTGGAAGCCGAACTGGCAGAGATCGAGAAACTCGACGAAGAGAACGCGGCATGGAGCGCGCCGGTCGAACTCGACCAGCAGAGTGTCGGCCGGGTGTCGCGGATCGACGCCATGCAGATGCAGGCATGTCGCAAGCCGTACAGCGCCGCCGCGCCGCACGTCGCGTCGCCATCCAGCGGGCTTTGAAGCGTATGGAGGACGGCGACTACGGCTTCTGCGTCGAATGCGGCGAGCCGATTGCCCCCGGTCGCCTTGATGTCGATCCGACGTTTTCCGCCTGCGTCAGGTGCGCCAGGTAGGTGTCTTCGCATTCCGCGGTCACCCCCGGAGGGTGATCCGGTGAAATGAAGAATGTCGGCAACGTGCAGCTACCCGAGAGACTCCGCGCAGAGCCGGGGCGAAAGCTCTTGAAGCTTCCGCCGCCTCTTCACTTAACTTACTTCCCCCTTGCCTTCTTCTTGGCCGGCGCCTCGCCCTCTGCCCTCGCCTCCTGCCCCAGCCGCGCCTGGCGCAGCTCGGCAGTGATCGCGTCCCGCCATCGCAGTCGGCGGTGGAGTTGATGCAGATCAGTACGTAGTCAAGATCGGTCCGGCATTCTTCCAAGCAACGTTGAAGCTCGAAGGATGCAGAGGAGCACCTTGTACTGCCGGTCCGTTTGCGGAATACGGCGCTTCCGTCCTGGCGAGTCTCCGACGTCGCGTTGATCGTGATCGATCCATCGCAATGGGAGGTCCGCATGTCATTGACGAGTTTTAGCCCCCTCGGGTTTGTAAGGCGCTTCCGGCACATGTTGGCGAAAGTCGTCCTCGCCATCGCCGCTTTGGCGCTGGCGGGAGGCATGCCTTCCGCCGCCCCCGATTTCACCACACCGTTCGCAGGTGTGCGGCCTGTCACGGGTACGCTTCCGCTCCTCGTGATTCTGCTGCGGCCGGACGATCCGTCGGATTCGCCCTATCTGCCGCTATCCACGCCGCAGCTTCAAAACCTCTCGCAGGGACAGATCGAAGGGCAATCCAGGGACCGTATTCGCAGGCAGATATTCGGCCCGCGGAAAAGTGTCAGCACCTATTTCGACGAGATTTCCTACGGCGCATTCAACATCGCCGAAGCGATGGTGACGGAATGGCTGGTCGCCCGCGACGATCCGTCGACGTCGGTCGACGAATCCTCCCATGCCTTCATCCACACGTCGGACATCTACAAGAAGGGCGCATGGATCATCCGCCAGGTCGAGGCGATGACGACATTCCGGTTCTCCCGCTACGACAGAAACAAGGATGGCCGGGTGACCGAGGATGAGTTGGGAGTGCTCTGGATCTATCCGGGCATCTATGGCGGCGTGGGCCGGGAAACCGATCCCGCACTGGTCAAGGTGCCGAGCCTTTCAAAGGGAGTGCAGCTGAATATGCTCGCGCGGGCGGGAGACCAGTCCCACTGGTCCCTGCTGGCGCACGAGCTGGCGCATCAGATCTTCAGGCTCGGTGATCTCTATGTAGACCATGCCGGCTATCCCGGAGTCGGCCCACTGTCGCTGATGTGCGATCAGGGCGATGGTACGCACCTCGACCCTTGGGCAAAGATCAGGCTCGGGTGGTTGAAGCCGACGGTTGTGAACGAAGATGGATGGTATGCGCTCTCCGACGTCGAGACACGACCCGAAGCGCTGATCCTCCACGACCCGAGGCGGGACCGGAGAGACTACTTCATCGTCGAGAACCGCTGGCCGAGCCAATCGCACGAGGACTTTCTGAAAATGAAGGGGCTCGCGATCTGGCAGATATCGGAACGCGACACCTCCGGAACCTGGGCGCGCAAGACGATCAGCCTCATCTGGGCCGCGGGTTCTCCGCCGTCCGAGCAGCTGCAGCCGGGATCATGTCCAAGCCACGATGATGCGCTGTTCAATGGCGACGCCGCCGCCACCGGCTATGCGCCAACCCCCTACTCCTCGCCCGGCCGCCTCGTCTGGCGGGACGGCACTCCCAGCAATATCGCGATCTGGCACGTTCCGCGTGCCTCCCGGAATGCGCGCCTGTACGTCGACGTGCCGCCGATGCAGGGTCCTGCCATGGTTGGTCCGGCGGTCGCCATGACGGGGTCCACCCGCGATCTCGACGGCCTCGAGCCGCCCTATTTCTTCCAGCTGCCGCCCGGTCGCCAAAGCAGCGACATCGTCGGGATAGGCATAGCGAGCGATGACCACGTCTATGCATGGTATGACGACGGCATGGCGAGTTCGGGGACAACTGCCGATCTCGGCAGGTACAGGCCGCCATACGCCTATTCCATTCCCGGCGGCCGCAGGCCGAAAGACATCCTCGCCGTCGATATCGCCAGCGACGACCACGTCTACGCATGGTACCGCGACGGGATGGTAAGTGCCGGAACCACCCGTGACCTGGGCGCCTATCGTCCGCCCGCGCCGTTCACCGTGGCGCCGGGGCGCACACACGCGGACATCGTCGCGATCGGCATCGCTGAGGACGACCATGTCTATGCCTGGTATCGCGACGGGATGGTGAGTTCGGGTAACAGCCGCGACCTCGACGCCTTTCGTCCCGCCTACCGTTCGAGTCTGCCAGTCGGCCGCGTCCCCCAGGACATAATAGACGTTGGCATCGATACGAAGGATCGTGTCCGCAGCTGGCTCCATGCGAATGGATCCGGAGCTCCCATCGTCATCACGGCCTATGCCACCCCCGGCGGAGTAGCCCCCGGCAAGCCCGCGACGCTGACGGTCAAAGCCGCCGACGCGCACGGCCGGGTGCTGCAGAACGTCGCGGTGACGGTGGCCGCAACCGCGGGGGCCTTTTCGTCAGCGACGAGGCTGATTACCGATGAAGAGGGACTGGCGGAATTCAAGTGGATCGCGCCCGCGGGCGTGCCATCCACCTATGACGGCCGAGTGCTGATCGACATGCGGGCAACCCGCCAAGGCATGTCGGATGGCCGAGGATTTGTCGACGTGCCGATACTTTCCGGCGCGCCCTAGAGCAATGTCCGATCAGGTTGAACCGTTCTGCCGGGGGGAATTCGGGTCAAGGTCGAGGTCTTCGGCACGGTCGTGCTGGTGGCACGGCCAAGTCCGAAGACCGATGGATTTAGCCCGAATTCACCCGGCCCGCCGGTCGCCCCGCTTCTTCGAAGCGGGAAAGGACGACCGGCAACTCCGGATGGTCGGTTTTGCCGAAGGCAAACCGACGGGGTTTCCCGCTGGCGGGCGCCGTTCGGTGGGCAATCGATCCACTGGATCGATTGCTGGTCCACCTCACCGTCAGGCGGACTGGGCCGTGCCACCAGCACGGCCTGCACCGTCCTGCGGACCCTGGCGGATCGCCCCGCCATCGGCGAAACAGAATTGGTTCAACCTGATCGGATATTGCTTTAACCTTGCAAAGTGGGCGACCCGGGACAATCGCCCCCTACCTCGCCTTCGCTGCCTTCTTCGCCTTGGCGGGTGCCGGTTCGGCGGCGGCCCTGGCTTCCTGCTCCAGCCGCGCCTGGCGCAGCTTGGCGGTCTTGGCCTCGCGGCGCGCGGCCTCGTCGTCGATGATCGCGCGCGCGGCATTGTCCGTCGTCTGCGCCTTGGATTCGGCCTTTGACCGGGCCGGCCTGAACAGATTGTGCTGGGTGACGTCGTTCATATGATCATGTCCTTTCCGGGTGATCATGCCGCCTTCAGCTGCCTGAAAGCAAAAAGGCCGGGCGTTGGCCCGACCTCTCCTCTTCATCTCGACGATCCGCGCCGGTACATCCGTGGTCGCGGATCGAAGATGAAACTCATCGGCTGCTTACGCGGCCTGCAGGTTCTCGGCAGCGCTCTTGCCGCTGCGGCGGTCCTGGACGACCTCGAACGACAGCTTCTGGCCTTCTGCGATGGTGCGCATGCCGGCGCGCTCGACAGCGGAGATGTGGACGAAAACGTCCGCGCCGCCATTGTCGGGAGCGATAAAGCCGTAGCCTTTGGTGGAGTTGAAGAACTTGACGGTTCCAGTGGTCATGACGATTTCCTTGTCATCGGTCGTGGTTAGATGCTTGCCGCGCCGAAGCACGTCAAACGGTTAGATCGATTTTGAGAGAGGAAGATCGCAGACCGCGCTCAACGCGCCAGAAAGTCAGTTCAACAAGCAAGATCGATGCTTGCAACATAAAGCCTCGCCGTGTCCGAAACAAGGCGGGATCGAAAATAAAACTCCGCTGCTGCCAGGCCCGCGGGCCTGCGCCGGACGATTCACCTTTGCACCCGGGCGCCGTCTCACCCGCTGAAGGTCGGCCGGCGCGGCGGAACGACGTCCCTGAACGCGTCGAACTCCTTCCACGCCGGCTCGGGCGGCGCGGTGCCCGGCCTCGGCGCATAGATGGACGGCTCGACCAGCTCCATTGCCGGCACGTAGCGCGGGCAGTTGGGGAAGATCGCCCGCACCGCGACGCGCACGATCAGCTGCGCGCCCACCGTTTCCGCGAGCAGCGGGTCGTTTCGGTTCACCCTCGCCTCGCCGTTGACGCGCAGGCGCCGCGGCCTGCCATGCATGGCGATGAACAGCAGGCCGACGCCCGGATTGACGATGATGTTGCCCAGGCTCTTGAACATGCCGTTGCCGTCATAGTCCGGAAACGCCAACTCGCCCGGACCGGTGACGCGCACGAAACCGGGCATGCCGCCCTTGAAGGAGCAGTCCGGCCGGCCCTCGGCATCGGCGCTGGCCAGGAAGAAATAGGGCATGCTCTCGACGAAAGCCCTGTCGTCGGCCGAGAACTCGGTGCGCGCGAAACTCTCCAGCCGGTCGGCGATGCCGCGGCTGGCGAATTCGTCCTGCAATTGCCGGTTGCCCTGATGAAACAGCGTCGTCATGGTCCTGCTCCGCATCGATGTCCCGTTGGAGGAGCGGCACCGGCAGCTACAGCCGGCGCCGCGCGAATGTCGCCCGCCGTCAGCCATGCGAATGGTGGTCGGTCGCGTAGTCGATCATGCCCTGGAAATCGACGACCACCGCCGGCTCGTCGCCCACCGTCCAGGCGTCGTGGCCGCTGGGCAGAAGCGACACGTCGCCCGGCTTGCAGTCGAATTCCTGGCCGTCGTCCATCTTGATCCGCAGCACGCCGGCGACGTGATACTGGAAGTGCGGCGCCTCGCAGCTCTTGGTCTTGGCGAGCGGCTGCACCGAGGTCGCCCAGCGCCAGCCCGGCTCGAACACGCCGCGGCCGATCGTGGCGCCGCCGACCTTGATCAGTTCCAGCCGTCCCTTCGGAAAGGTGCGCACCTCGTCGGGTTTGCCGAAATTCTTCAGTTCCGCCATCTTCGCCTTGTCGACCAGCATGGTCCGATCCTCTCTGTTGATTGGGCCGCGCCCCCTCCGGCACGGGCGCGCGGCGTTCCGTTCCGGGCCGCCTCCTGGCGCCCGGTTCGTCAATTCGACTGCCGGAAAATCCTGTCTGCGGCCTATTCGTCCCAGGCCTGGACGACCGTCTGGTCGACGATCAGCCCGTCCTCCAGCTTCAAGAGCGCGATGCAGAACACTTTGGCGCCGTCCGGATAGGTGCAGGCCTGGGTGAAGGCCATCTGGTCGCCGTCGGCCAGCGTCACGTCGACCTTGTGGGTCATGGTGCGGCTGCAGATGTCGTCCCAGAAGGTCGAGATCGCGCCGCGTCCCTTGATCTCGCGCGGCTTGCTCGGCGGGTTGTTGCGGTCGACGATGCGCGTCACCGCGTTGTCGGCATAGAAGGAGGCGAGCGCCCGCCCGTCGCGCGCCTCGATGGCGCGCTTGATCCCGGCGCCCGTCACCGTGTTGGTCCTGGTCAGCATGTCGTCCTCCCGTCCTTCGCGCCGGCCGCCGCAATGGCGATGCCTGGCGCCTCGATCCATGGACTTGAGCCTAGCCCTTCGCGCGCACCGCCGCTTCCGCCGAAAGCGCCATGCCGGCGATGGCCCGATCGGGCCAGAAGCTCACTGGGCGGCGCTGCGCGCCACCAGGCCTGCGGCCGCCGCCCGCGTCGGCATGTCGAGCTTCAGAAGAATGTTGGCGACGTGCCGCTTCACCGTATGTTCGCTGAGGCTGAGCTGCACCGCGATATGCGGGTTGCTCAGCCCCTCGGCGACCAGGCCCAGCACCTCGCGCTCGCGCGCGCTGAGCACGCCGAGATCCGCCGCATGCGCCTTGGCCCGGCTCAGCGGCTCCAGATGCCGCTCGGCCGCCAGCGCGACGATTTTGAGCGGCTCGCGCAGACCCTCGACGCTCCCCCGGTCGCGGAACTGCAGCCCCGAGCCCGACACCAGCTCGCTCGCCAGTTTCGACAGCAGGATCTCGGCCTGCCGCGTCGAGGCGGCGATCTGGCCTGCGATGTCCAGCGCCTCGCCCGCCAGCGGCTCCAGCGCCATGTCGATCTCGCCGACTTGGATGCCCTGCGCGATCGAAAGCCCCAGCGAGTTCGCCGTGTCCCTCAGCGCCACCGCGCAATTGGCCGCCCGCGCGGCCCCGCTGAAGCGCGCGTCGATCCGGTCCGCGCCCGCCCAGCGGGCAGAACCGCCGTGCCGCGCCGCGATCTTCGCCACCGCCTCGCGGAACAGCTCCATGCGCTCCTCCCGGCCCGCCGCCGCCAGTTGACTGCCCGAATTGCCCACCACCCGCGCGACCAGCAGCGCCGCAAGCACCCGGTCGCCGCGCGCCAGCGACCGCTCGCCGGTCAGAAACTCCTCGGCCAGGTCCGCAACCGCATCGACGTCGCCCAGCCACACCGGATGGTCGCGCCCCGAAAGTTCGACCAGCCGCGCGTCCTTCAGCGCCCGCGCCAGCTGCCGCCCGGCCTCGACCTTCACATGCGCGTCGCCGCTGCGATGCAACAGCAGCGCAGGTGCTGCCACACCCGGCAGCGCGCCGCGCACGTCGATCGCGGCGATCGCCCGCATCTGGACGAGTGCTGCCGTCGGGCTCGCCGACAGGCGCTCGAGCCGCCCCCACCACTCGGCGAAGGCCCGGTCGTCGGCCCGTCCCGGCGCCAGCCGCGACAGGGTGGCGCCCGTGCCCCACGCCACCTCGCCGGCCTCCGCCTGGGCGCGCAGCCGCCGGGCGTCGCTCACCGCCTCGGCAAAGCAGGCATAGCCGGCGAACAGCACCAGCGCCCGCGTCCGCTCGGGGTGCGCCGCCGCGAAGGCCAGCGCCTGCGCCGCGCCGTCCGACGCGCCGAAGAGTGCCGCCCTTCCGCAGCCGGCGGCATCCATCACGGCGCGAATATCCTCCGCCCGCGCCTTCACATCCGGCGGCGCGCGCGGGTCGAGCCCGTCGCTCAGGCCCGAGCCGCGCGGCTCGACCAGGATCAGCCGCGCAAACGCCGAGAGCCGCTTGACCAGCCGGCTGTAGTCGGGATCCTCCCACAGGATTTCGAGGTTCGACGGAAAGCCCGGCACCAGCACGAGGTCGAGCGACCCGTGCCCGACCGCCTGATAGGCAATCCGCGCGTCTGCGCTCAGAGCATACCGTGTAACCGCGGTTCGCACGTGGCTCCCCCACGAGACCAGTGACGGGGGAGTGTAGCAGGAATGGGGGAGGTTGCGGAGGGGATGGAGCGGTGGTGATGGCGGCCGGTTGGCACCCGAACTCGCGTTAGCCGAGTTTGTCTTTGCCTAGAAGCAGACCAGGTTCATAGCTCGCTGATTAGTTAGTGAACTGCGACACGATTTCCTCCGACGCAAGGAATCGGCATTTGCATTCACATAATTTTTACTATACTAGCGCCTACGCCTGTCCGCCGAATGCCGATCGGGGCTCGTTTGTGATATGGGTTTTAGCCGCCAAAGCGCGGGCTGACGACATATTTTGGTGAAGTAGACATGGCCGCTACCCTTAAAGATATCGTTCGCATGCTTAAGACAGAGAAGCATAAGGCGAAGAACAAGCACGCGTTTACGACACCCTCCAAGGGCTTTTATGACGATCCGCTGGCTGCGTATGTCACACGTCCGGTGAAGAAAAATATAGTACTTTCCATCCAGTATCTGGCGAAGTATCGTCGCCCCGACTGATAATCGGGGCTAGCAGCCGACTTGCGCGTTTCGGAAAAAACACATTTCCTCACTATTGAATCGTATTTTGAGTCCGAGGATATTGATTTCTCACTCACAATAACGGGAAAGCTTCCGTCTCTTCTAAGGGAATGGAATGCTACTACCCGTATATCGCCAGTTTGGCCTCTATTCATTTCATCTACAAATAAGATCAATTTTAACGTTCCCTCAGATAGACAAATACAAGACATCATTTTTCTAAGTCGCGCCGATCCAGGGCTTTTCTACGAGCATATAGATAGAAGTTCAATTGGTGAGCTGCATAGAGGCCAGCTTTGGCTCTCTCTTGGCATGCACAACATAATTATCTTAAGCCACGACGCGGATATCACGCAGGAAATTGAGCAGTTTTGTCTTGGGCAGAATATTGAATCCGAGAGATGGATAGTCTCTGAGAGGAATGGTCGGAAGTATCTCGTCAACGATATTCGATATATACGCCCTTCCGATTTTAGGCAGCCTCTATACACACCAAAGACCAAGACGGCGAAGAAAGCGTATGCTTTCCCATCGATTCCGACCGACGACCCGATGGCATTTACGATCGTCGAATTATACGCGCTTCTTTCGGCGATTGAGGGACGATCAAGGGCAAATTTTCCAACTCTTTCTGAAGATTGCCTTGAGGTAGAACGTCAGATTTCTTTGTTGTTGCCGCAGCTCTCCGATGTGGTGAGACGCGATGTTCTTCTCGGCTTAAATGCAGGTCTATCCCGCCTAGCGTCTCAGGCTTTTTCGGGAACTAGCCCTATATCGAGAACGGAATGCCATTTCTGGCCACACTCGCTACTCGGAATCGGAATAGCAAATGTTGCGCTGCGGAATGTTACAGATTTTATCATCTCCTGCGTGCGCCGCTCTCAGTTCCATCAGAGGTACGAGCTAATAAAAGGTCGATCATTTGACCCGACGATCTTACCACGGGACGCCGCTAAGCATTCGGCACCATATTTTAGCATAGACCGCGAAACCGCTTCTGCCGCCTCTCTGATGGACAACTTGCAGATCGACGTGGGGGAAGAGTCGTCGCCTGCAATCTTCAACCCGGTTACATACTACAGTGGAAGGGATGGTTTTCGGAACGGCGCGTTCACCACGAGCGCCCCTTTGATGAGCGTCGCAGGGTGTAACAGCGTCCAGTGGAACCTAGGCACGATCACTCATGAACTTTCTCATAGAATACTATCGGGGAAGTTGGAAGAGATTTTTGAAGATATTCTCGACGAAATGTCAGTTCGATCTATTTCGACTATGGACGATTATTACGAAGCCACGCCTTCGGACATCGGCCAGTTTTGCCAGCGGCTACTTGCCATGTCGTTAGTAGTACTTTTTGCTCAACGATTTGCTAACAGCCATGATCTCGACGCTCGACTCTCAGACCCGATAGCATTCCTCACAGACGCGAAGGAGTCGCATTCTGAAGAGATTGAAGAGATGATGGTCCACATGTTCGACTACTATCACTTCTACGGACTTGATAAAACACTTTATATAAACTTTATCTGGCAGTCATGGGCCGTACAGCCATCCATAGTTCAGAAGCTTGACTACTATATTAAGCGAACGATTACTGCCCTTGCTGTTGCGCATTTCCGATTGGCAGACTGGAAAGAAAGGGCGATAAATGATTTTGAGAGCGTTCTCAACAGTGAGCCGCTAAAGACAACTTTGCCTTTTTACATTGAGGCAAAGGGTATTTTGGAAAACCCTGAAAGTCGTGCAGATATAGCTTCGTATCTTCAGCAGATATCGCACATAATTATAATGTTCCACTTCGCTTTCAAGTCAGACACTCTTCGAAAATTGGTAGCGGCAGATCCATACCGTACACCTACGACTACGTCGGCGAAGACAAAGTCGGGCGCGCGTTATCCGGTAAGGCATAGTTACGCGGCGACGAGGCTTGTGTTCGCGGGTGATACCGCGAAATTGGTTCGCCCCGCTTTTTCGAATCCCCTTTCGTTTCTCCGCGACCTGTCGACAGATCCGAAGCCAAATGCCGCGAAATCGGCGTGGCTTCTTCACATGCTGTCGTTTAACATTTTGGATGAGCGGAACGAGCAATGACCGTCTTGTACGGATACATCTTCACCTGGGATGGCGTTCAGGGAGAAGTCGAGGGCAAGAAAGCGCTCTCAGAGCAGTTTTTCTCTGCCGTCGTAGCTTTAAGGCAGTTCAAGAAAATAGCCGACCGCAGAGGTGCACACAGCACACGCTGGCGCCGGTTCTTGTATGAGTCCTCTCATGCACTGCTTGGTGAAGAATCTGGCGGACTTTTCGATCACGTGTGGACCTACAAAGTACATTTTCGAGTTAATGATGCGACAGGAACCGTAATAATCGCGGCTCCAAGATATGCAATTACAGACGCCGTTGTTCAAGCTATTAACGTAAAGTTGACCCCGAACGTCCGCCGAAAATTGATCAACGTAGCCGAGCTCTCTGACCATCTTTTGTCACCACAAGCCCAGCAATTCGCTATCACTTACTATATGGCCGATGTTCCCGGTTACGGGTCGGCCCTTAGTACGATTTCGCTGCATGGGGACGATATCGCCGCTGCGGATTTCCTTACGAAGGAGCGTGGTGACTTCACCGCACGACAGATCGGTGTTCGGCCCCTCAATCAACGGTCGGACTGCGGGCGCTTTGGCAATACCGGACAGATTCAGTTTCGCGACGAGAATCTGGAAATGCTGGAACTATTTCTATCATACACCTATGGACACGGCTTTTATATCGATTGATGACGCTCCATCGGGTTGGGGTATTGCTCGGACGCCGGAGGAGAGACCCCAAATCCAGGATCTCTTCGCAAATTATAAACTGCATGCGAGATCCCGTGCTTATCCTGAATATCAGCGATCCTTGTAACGATCACGTTCGGCTGTCCAAAGGAAGATATTGCATTAACAATTGCTTGAGAACACACCACTTGACCTTTGTGTTTCTTGCTCATTCCTGCCAATAGACGAGAGCAATTATTCAACGCATTTCCTGTGTATTTCTTTCCAAGCTGTCCATTCCAAGGCAATATCTGATCTTTGTGAATCGCATAACGCAGATGCAGTCTGGCATCTTCCTCTCGCGAAGTGTTATCATCGTTTATGGAGCGCTGCAGATTAGCAATTGTCTGTAATACGCGTTCTTCTTCACCGCGGAAGAGTGCATATCCGCCGTCGCCGGCGTCGATCCACTGAGGCTTTGCAGCGCCGCCCGGCCAGCTTGCTTCTTTGATCGCCTTTGCGAGTAACCGGTCAAGCGTTTCCTGCGCCTGCTTCTGAAGATTAAGCGGCCTCAAGGAATAAGAGATTACATCTAGGCCGAGTACAACATAGTCGGTAGCACTCACTTGGTCATCCCCTCATACATACCTATCGTCATCCTCATGCGTATCAAAAATATACAGAGCGGGTCAATTGTTTAAGAGCCAGTTTGGGGCGAGCTAGCCCACTATATCCGCCGCGTCTCAGCCTGCCACCGACTTCATGGGCATGGAGTTTCACTGTGCAACGGAGATCGGAGTATGGAGCGTCAGTCGGGATTTCGACCTGCATGCGGCAGGGCTCGCGAAGCAGCGGACCACCGCGAAATATTATCTCAACGCGCAAAGTCGCCCAGCCAGAAATCGTCACAGCGCCCCATTGAGGCCTATACTATCCAATTCCTGACTGCCTTGGATCTAACCCTCTAAATACTATGTCACCGTCGTCCGCGTTCACCGAGAATAAAATCGGGTACTGTCGTCCGCATCCGACCCACCCCCCATTCACCTTTCCGTTGCCCCGCCCGAATCCGCCTTGTCCCTCCCCGCGAAATAGCCGACAAGGGCGGCCTGAGGGGTCTGGGCGGGGGCTGCCCCGAAATTGCCGCGCTTTGCCGCATTGCTGCGGCCGCCGGCGGCGGGCTGACGAGAGATGGACGATCCGTTCGAAACGAGAAAGACGAGGGCACCGAGGGCGACGAAGCTGCTCGAGCTCGACGCCTGGATCGATTCCTCGCTCTACGACCTCGGCTTCAAGCTCGGCCAGTGGTGGGAAAACATCACCATCTTCTTCCGCCGCTTCCGCGTGTCGGGCTGGCGGCGCGGGCTGGTGGAGCTCGCGTCCGAGAGCTTCACCTTCGGCACCGCCGGCGTCGTCATCCTCTTGGCGCTCGCCATGCCCGCTTTCGAGGAGACGTCCAAGGACTGGCGCGCGCAGCAGGAATATGCCGTCACCTTCCTCGACCGCTACGGCAACGAGATCGGCCAGCGCGGCATCATCCAGCGCGATTCGGTGCCCGTCGACGAGATGCCCGACCATGTCGTGAAGGCCGTGCTCGCCACCGAGGACCGGCGCTTCTACGAGCATTACGGCATCGATTTCTTGGGCCTGTTCCGCGCCATGAGCGAGAACGTGCGGGCCAATTCCGTCGTCCAGGGCGGCTCGACGCTGACCCAGCAGCTGGCGAAAAACCTGTTCCTCACCAACGAGCGCACCATCGAGCGCAAGGTCAAGGAGGCGTTTTTGGCGGTGTGGCTGGAGGTCAACCTCACCAAGAAGGAGATTCTTCAGCTCTATCTCGACCGCGCCTATATGGGCGGCGGCACGTTCGGCATCACGGCGGCGGCCGATTTCTACTTCGGCAAGGGCATCAAGGAGGTCAACCTCGCGGAAGCCGCGATGCTCGCGGGCCTGTTCAAGGCGCCGGCCAAATATGCCCCGCACATCAACCTGCCGGCGGCGCGCGCGCGGGCCAATGTCGTGCTCACCACCATGGTCGACGGCGGCTTCCTGACCGAGGGCCAGGTGCTGGCGGCCAGGCGCAATCCGGCGACGCCCATCGACCGGGGCGATGCCTCGCGGCCCGACTATTTCCTCGACTGGGCTTTTGACGAGGTCAAGCGCATCGTGGCGAAGGCGCCGTCGCATTCGGTCGTGGCGCGCACCACGATCGATCTCAACATCCAGCGCGCGGCGGAGGAATCGCTCGAGTTCCACCTGCGCCAGTACGGCAAGGATTACGGCGTCAGGCAGGGCGCGATCGTGGTGCTCGACCATTCGGGCGCGGTGCGCGCCATCGTCGGCGGGCGCGACTATGGCGAGAGCCAGTTCAACCGCGCCACCAAGGCCGAGCGGCAGACCGGCTCGTCGTTCAAGCCCTATGTCTACGCGGTGGCGATGGAGAAGGGGTTCACGCCCGACTCGGTGATTTCCGACGGGCCGATCTCCTGGGGCAACTGGTCGCCGAAGAATTACGGGCGCGGCTATTCGGGGCGCATGACGCTCGCCACCGCGCTGATCAAGTCGGTCAACACGGTGCCGGTGCGGCTTGCCAAGGAGCATCTGACGATCGCGCCGATCAAGAAGCTCGCCGAGGAGATGGGCGTCGAATCGCCGGTGTTTTCCGACAAGACCATGGTTCTGGGCACGTCGGGCCTGACCGTGATGGACCAGGCCACCGGCTACCAGGTCTTCGCCGACGGCGGCATGGCCGGCACCCGCCACGGCATCACGCAGATCACGACGCATTCGGGCGAGGTGGTCTACGACCACGCCCGCGACGCACCGCCGCCGCGCCGGGTGCTGTCGGAACAGGCCGTCGCCTCGATGAACTCGATCATGGTGCAGATCCCCGAAATCGGCACCGCCCGCCGCGCCGCGCTGGCGGGCATCCGTAGTGCAGGCAAGACCGGCACGACCCAGGCCTACAAGGACGCCTGGTATGTCGGCTTCACCGGCAATTATCTGGCGGCGGTGTGGATGGGCAACGACGAATCGACGCCGACACGCAACATGACGGGCGGCTCGCTCCCGGCCATGACCTGGCAACGGCTGATGACCTATGCGCACCAGAACGTCGAATTGAAGCCGATCCCGCTGATCGACAACCCGTTCGTCGACAAGCCGAAGGAGCCGGCCGTCGCCGCGGCAAAACCGGCGGAGGGTGCAGCACCGGCGGCCGAGCTGCCGCGCGTCCTTTCCGCCGAGACCACGGCCTACCTTCTCGGCCTGGCGAAGCGTTTCCACGATGCGCCGAAGATCGAGCCGCCGGCAAGCGAGACGCTGTCGGCATTGTGAGGCGGGCTTGCGCGTCGATGCGCCTTGGCGATAGACCGGGTGCCACTCTTACCGAACCCGCCAGGCCGAATGTTCCGCGATGCCCTGACCATCCTTCTGTCGTCGGTCGTCGCCGTGGGAGGCGGCGCGGCCAGCGCCTGGTATGCGCTCGAAGCCTCCGAGGGGGTCGGTGCGCTCACCGTGCGCGGCTGGACCGCCTATCCGGACGCCGGCTCGCCGCAGGCCGACCCCTATTCGAAGGCGCGCGTGGCGCGCGAGGCGGACCTGCCGCTGGGCCGGGCCGAAGGCATCCCGTTCACCACCTCCCGTGATTCCGGCGGCGAGCCGCTCAGGCGACAGTGCAGTTACCGGATCGAGGGCGAGGTGCCGCCGGCGCGGTTCTGGACGGTGCATGTCCTGACGGAAGACGCATCAGCCGCTGCTCCGGCCGGCCGGGGGGCGGCGCTCTCCTCCCATGCCCTGATGCGCGAGGCCGACAGTTCGTTCGTGGTCGTGGCCAGTCGCCACCCCTCGCCCGGCAACTGGCTCGCCCTCGACGGCGAAGGCGCCATGAGACTGGTTCTCACCCTCTACGACACTCCGGTCGCCTCCAACGAGGACATCGCCGAGACCGAGCTGCCGCAGGTTCTGAGGATCAGCTGCGATGGCTAGATGGATCTACGCCCTGGTCATCGGCGTCGTCGGGGCGGGCATCGCGCATATCGCGATCATCCTCCTCATCCCCTACTTCTCCGAGCGCGATTCCTGGGCGCTGGTGTCCGCGGTCGGGCCGCCTTATGCGATCCACAGGCTCGACCGCAACGGCCCGGCCGCCCGGGCGGTGGCGGCCGCCGATCCGATGTTCGAGGTCGCGTCCTGCCGTTTCGACCTCAGCGACGGTTCCGTCCACATCTTCTCGGCCGGACGTGTCCCCTACTGGTCGCTGTCGGTCTTCGACCGACGCGGACAGAACGTCTTCAGCCTCAACGACCGCACCGCGACCGGCGGCGTGCTCGACGTGGTGGTGGCGAGCCCGGTCCAGCTCATCGAGCTGCGCAAGGCAATGCCGGCCAATTACGAAGACGCCGTCTTTGTCGAATCCGACATCCGGGAAGGCATGATCATCCTGCGCAGCTTCGTGCCGGATCCGAGCTGGCGGCCGATCGTCGAGCGCCATCTCGCGACAGCGCGCTGCGAGACCGGGGCGGGTTGAGGAGGTTTGTGACTGCTTCGAAACTCGCTCTGGCGAGTCAGATGGTGGTGATTTCGAGAACCGGAGCGCAACGGACATTTGGGTCCGTGAGCACCGGAAGCGCAGAAAGCGCCATCAGATGGCCGCTAGAGTAGAGTTTCCAAGCGTCTCAGGCGGGAAGGGTCGACTGCGCGCCGGTCCTGCGCTCGTCGGGCTTCTGATCGATCCTGCGGGCGTCGGCCGCGGTGCCGCGCTCGTAGCGCACGCCGGTGAAGAAGATGACTTCGCAGGGGGCTCCGCCTCGCGGCTTCGGGTTTGCTGCCGGTTTCTGCCTGAAATCCAGTATCGTCGCCATTTGTCCCGCCTTTCTGGATGACCACTCCTTGCGACTGCAACTCAACCTCTCGCAGATCAGAAACCCATACGGTTAACGGACTGCTAACGGATCGCCTCTACACTTCTATATGCCCCTGAAATCGGCCCTGTTCGGTCCGCTACGGCCAGTTCCGCGTCAAGTGTCAGCAGTGTCCGTGTCAACCTCCGATTTCAGACAGATCGCGCTCCGTGGCGAAGAAGGCAGAGCCGAACGCCTGTTCCGCGCGTCCGTTTCCGCCTATTGCGCGTTGACCCGACCGACGCGCCGGAACGCGGCACAGCTCGACGATCTGACCCTTCCGCTCTACGAACAGGTCTCCGTCGAGGCCCGTCGCTACGTCGCCGCCGCGCTGTCGGAATGCCGCCGCGCTCCGCTCCGCCTGATGCGCCGCCTCGCCGCCGAACCGGTCGAGATCTCGGCACCGCTGCTGATGCGATCTCCGGTACTGACGGATTTCGATCTGGTTTCGCTTATCGCCCATCACGGCATCGCCCATGCCCGTGCGATCGCGAGCCGCAGTCGGCTCAACCCGGCGATCACCCGGCTGATCCGCATGCTCGAGGCCGCTACATCCGCGTCCGCTCAGGTCGAACAGTCCGAAGAGCCGGAAAGGACGCCGTCTCTGGAGGAGGAGATCGTCCTTTCTCCCAGCCTAGAGCCGTCGCGCCCGGGCAGGGCCGAGGAAACCCGCGGCCGGCTGCGCGCGATGATGGCGGTTGGCGGCGATGCTCAGCCGGCGCTTGCCGGCCAGACTCTCCAGGTCGATCCAGCGGCTCGTGACAAGCTGCGCGACACCGCGCTCACTGGCGTTTCCGCGCTCTTCCAGACCGCGCTTGCCGATATCGCCGGTCTCGACTTCTCGCAGGCCGCGCCACTCACGCAGCGGACGCGGCGGCGATCACTGATGCTGGTGCTGCGCGGACTCGGCCTCAACGCCGAGCAGGCGTTTCTCCTGGTCAGCGCCATCGATCCGCAGGCCCATCCGAACGCGGAATCGATCCGTCTGTTTGTCGAGCATTTCGAGCTGATCCGCGTCGACGCCGGACGCGACGAGATCCGGCGTCTCAAGGCCGACAGCATCGCCGCCGTCCTGCGCCGGTCGCAGGGCGAAATCGGACGGCTTGCCGGCGAGAGGTCGCGTCTGTCGGCGTCGTGATCAGGACTTCATGAGGGGGAAGAGGTCCGCCCCGGGCTTTCCGGGTTCGATCTCGACCAGCCAGAGGTCAGGATCGAAGCGCCTTTCCTTCTCCAGTCGCTCGTCGATTCGCGCCTCTTCGGTCGTTCGCAGCGATTCGACGAATAGCCGGTCGTCGGGCCTCGCCTCGTCGTAGCCGGTCTGCGGCGCCGGTCCGTAGAGCACCGCCTCGCCCATCCTGTCGCGCATGACGATGAAGATCGCCCCGGCGCTGTCGCCGCCACGCCGCAAAACGGCGCCGTAGCCGCCCTCGGCAAAAACCCGCCGCAGCAGGGCGGCGACCCATAGATCGCTGGTGACGCGCATGGCTGTCCCTGCGCGATGGCGTTCAGTTGGTCAAGCCGATCTCGCGCATCTTGGCGATCAGCCTCTCGTCGGGCGCGCCGGTGACGGGCAGACCGAAGAGCGATTGGAACTCGCGAATGGCGGTCTGGGTCTTCAAGCCGACGACGCCGTCGATATCGATTCCATCATGGCCGAAAGCCTTGAGGCCGGCCTGGATCTTGAGGATGTCTTCGCGCGGCAGCGAGGCGGCGGAGGCCGAGTCGTCACGCGATGGGCGCGGCGCCGGGGGCGGCGGCAGGACCTCGCCTTCTGGCTGCGGCGCGCGGCGCGCCATCAGCTCGTCGAGCAGGCTCTGATCGATCTCGCCGGATGGGTCGAGGCCGACCAGCTTCTGGTAGTCGGCGATCGCCTTCTTCGTCTGCGGCCCGGCGATACCGTCGACCGAGCCGGTGTAGAGGTTGAGATCGTTGAGCATGCCCTGCACCTGCTGGACTGTCGGATCGGCCGCCGGGCGCGTGACGGCGGAATGCTCCTCGTCCTCCTGGAACGTGTTGCCCGGTGGTTCCGGCGCGGCGTAGTCCGGCATGTCGCGGGTGATGAAAAACGCGCTGGCATGCGGCTGCGGCTGGTACCAGAGCGCGTTGGCCGAAACGTAGAAAAGGGTCACGAGGAAAGCGGTCATGCCGCCGACAAGCACGGGGTTGCGCGAGATCGCCGCTCCCGCCGCAACCACGCCGTCGCGCAGGAAAGCCGCGACGGGGCTGTCTTCTTCAAGCCGACTTTCGGAACGTCGCACCGTCGTACTCCTCAACCTCCGCTTGCTCGGCCTTTGGCGCGGGCTCGGACAAGACCGTATGCGGCTCGATCGGCAGGCTGACCGTCACCACCGTGCCTGCGCCCGGCGAACTCTGGATCGACATCGCTCCGCCGTGCAGGGCAACCAGTCCCTTGGCGATCGACAGGCCGAGCCCCGCGCCATCGAATTGACGCGTATAGTCGTTCTGCACCTGCACGAATGGCCGGCCCAGCCGCGCGAGATCCTCTTCCGAAATGCCGATGCCGGTGTCGGCCACGTCGAAGGTGAGCATGCGGCCGCTGCGACGGGCGTCAAGCGTCACCGAGCCGCCGCGCGGCGTGAACTTCACCGCATTGGAAAGCAGGTTGATCAGGATCTGCTGCACGGCGCGCCGGTCGGCGCAGAGCTCGCCGACGGAGGGGGCGACGCGGTTCTGCAGTTCGATCGATTTCTCCGCCGCCTGCAGCGCCAACATCGCATGGCAGGCCGCCGCCGCCTCGGCGAAGGGAAATGGCTCCGGCCTGATCGGATAGGCACCGGACTCGATTTTCGACACGTCGAGGATCGAGTTGACGACGCCGAGCAGGTGGGCCCCCGAATCGCGGATGAGGCAGGCATAGTCCTTCTGGCGCGGGTCGGAGAATTTTCCGACCATCTCGTAGGCGAGCATGTCGGAGAAACCGATGATCGCGTTCAGCGGCGTGCGCAGTTCGTGGCTGACGGCGGCGAGGAACCGCGCCTTGGCGATGTCGCTGCTCGCCACCTGCTCGCGCGCCTCGGCAAGCTGCCGGCGCAGCCGTTCCACCGCGCCGTTCGCGCGCAGCACCAGCAGGCGAGGCGAACCGCCATGCAGTTCGGCCGCGAACGACCGGAACGTGCCGGCGCTGTCGCCGGCGACACGCAGGCGCAGCTCGAAATCCAGGTGCCCGCTGTCGGCGTCCGCCAGCGAGCGCATCAGTTCGATCCGGTCGTTGACATGGACGCGGTCGAAGAAGCCCTCGCCGAGCAGCAGTTCCGGCACGACGCCGAGCAGCGTCTCGGCGCGCCCTCCCGCTTCCACCGTCTCGCCGCCGCGTGCGATACGCAGGATGACGGCGTCGAGGACATCCTCGACCGCGGCCTCGCGCGGCTGGCGCATCGCCTCGATCTCCTCGCGCGCCGCGCTGGCGAAACGGGGCGCGGCGAGTGCCGCATAGGCCAACGGCAGGATCCAGTGCCACGGCGTGAAGGCGATGGCCGACGTGACGCCGGCAATGGTCAAAACGGGCTGGGCGAGGACGGCAGCTGCCGCAGCGAGGCCGCCCCACCGCAGTGCCGGCCCGGTCCGCATGATCCACCACGATTCGAAAGCGAGCGCGCCTGCAATGAGAAGGACCGGCGACGACAAGCCGCCCGCTCCGGCGATCGCCGCCCCGAGCAGGACCGTCGCCCCGGCGAGGCCAATGCCGGCCGCACGGCTGAGGCTCGCCCGCGCGGCGACGAATGCGACGATTGCCCACGCCAGCGCGAAGCCGAGAGCGAGCAGGCCAAAGCCGAGGTCGCGCGGGAGGCCGGATGCAAATGCCGAGGGCCACGGCGCCGCGAGCAGGAACGGACCGGCAATCAGGACGGCGATGAACCGGCGCTGACGGCCGCGTTCGGACCCGGCGACGGAGGGCGCGACGAGACGGTCGCAGCCGGCGGACATTCCCGCCGAGAACCCTGTGACGCTGGAGGTTACTGAACTCAAAACCGGTCTACCCGAAACAGTTCCGCGAGGCGGATCGCTTCCTTGGTCCGACCCTCGCACCCAGCCTTTAAAGAATGAATAAGGCGGGCACCTTTCGTGTCGCCGAAGGGGCCAAACACGGCCTCTCGGAGCACCGTTCAGGCGGGAATTTCGCTCATGGTAAACGTGGCGTTATGCAGCGGTGTGCCGAGTGGCGAACGGGAAAAGCCCGGCATGACCGCCAACGGAGTCTTATATATAACGTGTTTTCAGTGACTTATATGGTTATCCGGAAGTTAACTCGATGATTCAACCTTTCGTCGAATTCGCCTTAAATCCCGCTTTCTCAAACTTGAGGCAAATTCGCGCCAAATCGTCGCTTCCGCCGAAAGCCGCCATTTGCGGGACCTCGCCATAGTGCCCGTGTCGAGGGCGATCCGGGTGGACGGGATGCCCGATACGGGGACTGGGAAAATGGGCTTTCTGATCCGCTGCGCCTTCTGGCTTTCGCTCGTTCTTCTGATCATTCCGATCGGCGGCGCGGGCGATGCCGAAACAGATACGGTCGGCCCGATACAGGCGCTGGTGGCGGCGCGAGAAGCCGTCGGCGACCTTGGCGCCATCTGCGAGCGCAAGCCCGATGTCTGCGTCACCGGCAAGGCGGCGCTGCATACGATCGGCGTCAGGGCCCGCGAGGCCTCGCGCATCGCATTCGAACTGCTGGACGAGAAGGTCGGCGAACCCGATGCGACCATCACCGGCACGGTCGCACCGGCGAAAGCCGTTCCCGCCGCCGAATCCGAAGCGCCTGCGCAATAGGCTCGACTGGTGTCCCGCCGGACTTAGCCCGCCGCCATTGTGACGGCGACCCCTTTCGCCCTATATGCAGGGCATGAGCGCTACTCTGTTCTCCCCCGGCATCGAGCGGATCTTCGAGGATTTCGAATTCCTCGACGACTGGGAAGACCGCTATCGCTATGTCATCGATCTCGGCCGCGACCTGCCGCCCTTCCCCGAATCGGCGCGGACGCCGCAAAACAAGGTCCAGGGCTGCGTCAGTCAGGTCTGGCTCGAGACGACGCGCGGCGACGGGCCCGATCCGGTGATGCGCTTCGCCGGCGATTCGGATGCTCATATCGTGCGCGGGCTGGTGGCCATCATGCTCGCGCTCTTCTCCGGTCGCAGGGCGAGCGAAATCGCGCGTATCGACGCCGAGGCTGTGCTGAAGCGCCTGGGCCTTGATGAGCACCTGACGCCGCAGCGCGCCAACGGCCTTCGCTCGATGGTGGCGCGCATCCGCCGCGATGCCGCGGCGGCGGCGGCCTGATCCCGATCACGAAATCCTCGGCCGGTAGTCTTCGCTGCCCCAGCCCAGAATCGGGGTTCGCCTGCGTTTCGACGGCTCATAGTGCCGCGAAAGCGCGCCCAGCGCCGTCTTGAGCATCAGCTTGGCGGATCTGGCCGGCCAGCCCCGCTCGCTTTCCACTGTCTCCAGCCCTTTCAGAAAACAGCATATGTCGATCAGCACGCCCGACAGCTCGGGTCCGACGGCTTCGATCGCCCGCTCGACCCGCGTCCGCGCGGCGAGCGCCCCGTCCGACAGATCGGAAGCCGATCCGCCGCGGCGGCCGGTGGCGATCGGCTGCTCCCAGCTGGCGCCGAGCCGGGGCATGATCTGCGCCCGCGTATAGTCCCCGCGCAGCCGCTCTCCCGCCTCGAACTCGCGCCGGGTGAGAAAGGCCTGGCCGTCGCGGGTTCGCCGCCGCATCAACTGGGCGAGCGGGGATTCCGCATGATCTACCCAGACGATCGCTCGACCCTGCTGCGCATCGATCTCGGCGAGTTCGAGGTCGAGATGCTGCGCGCGATACGGCTCCGCCTCGCTGTTTCGGCGGCGCATGAATGCCTTGCCGGCCGCCGACAGAACCAGCCGGTCGCGCAGGCGCTCGACCAGCGCCTTGCCGGCAAGCGCGCGCAGCACGGCGGCGCTGGTGCGGTGGTGTGCGCCATCGGCGCCGACGAGACAGATCGTCTCCGGGTCGTCCGCGGCGGCGACGCGGCACGTGCCGCGCGCGATGGCCGAAAGGACAAGCCATTCCTCTTTCTCCAGGGACGCCATTCTCAGTATCTCCCGTCGCGGTTGCGCAGCGCCGCGGCGGCCACGCGCTCGGTCAGCGCGATGATCCTGTCGAACTCCTCATCCTCGCGCATGTCCTCGACCAGGTGGCAGGCGTACAGAACCGTCGTGCGGTCGCGGCCGAAACCCCTGCCCACCTCGTTCATCGTCAGGCCGAGAACGACATGCGCGACATACATGGCGATCTGGCGGACACGAGCGACATCGTGCGACGAGCGGCCGGGGTGGCGCAGGTCGCGGCCGCTGACATTGTAGAGCGCTGCCGCGATGTCGATCATGCATTCGCACAGCTCGACATGGTGCTCCAAGCGATGGTGGGACCGGACGGACTTTAACCGCCCAGGTCGCGGGTCCGGTTCGCTGTTCGGATCGCTGCGCAGGGCCTGGGTCGTCGCCACTCGTGTCCTCCATCGGAACTAGGAATTTCTTCTTATACCGATGGGCGCCGAAGGTGTGAACAGAAGTAGGAAATATTTCCTTGTCTCGATTCGCGCGTCCTTTGATTCAATTGGGGAATTTCGCCCGGCTTTTCTGATTTCACCGCGAATCTATCCGCAGGCTCCCAGGTGCGGCGCAGAGTCGGTCCGCAATCCACGGAGCGACGACATGAACGAACTCTTGCGTCAGGCGCGGCGGTTCCGCGAGGAGAAGGATGAATTCGAGGCGCGGGCGCGGCAAACCGCCGCCTTCTACCTCGTGTCGGGGATCGATCTCGACGACGCGCTCGCCACGACGGGGACCGAACGCCGCCGGATCGCCGCGCACATCGCCCGTCTCATCGAGCGCGAACGGCTGAAGGGTGTCCGGCGGCATTGGAGCTATGACATCAACAGGCACATCGCGCTCAAGCAGGCGCTCGACCGGCTGAGCGCCTGATCTTTGCGGCAAAACGCGCGGCCACAAACGAAAATGGCGCCCGAAGGCGCCATTTCCGTTGTCCTTGACGGGGGAAGCGGCCTATTTGCGCTTGCGGCCCAGACCCATCTTCTTGGCCAGCTGCGAACGCGCGGCCGCGTAGTTCGGCGCGACCATCGGATAGCTCGGATCGAGGCCCCACTTCTCGCGATAGGCGTCGGGCGACAGCCCGTAGTGCGTCATCAGGTGCCGCTTCAGCGACTTGAACTTCTTTCCATCCTCGAGGCAGATCAGATACTCGTCATGGATGGATTTCTTCGGATTGACGGCCGGCTTCTGCTTTTCGGCAGGAGGCGCCTCCGAAGACCCGCCGACGCGGCCAAGCGCGGCGTGAATGTCGGCGATCAGATTCGGCAGTTCGGATACGGGGACGGGATTGTTGCTCACATAAGCGGCGACAACATCTGCCGTGAGTTCGATGAGCGTATCGCTGCCCCTTATGCCGGTCTCGGTTATGTCCATTGCAGTGCCCCTTAGCTGGTACTTATGGAGAAATCGGGCTTGGCCTGTATCCGCAAGGATTGCGACGACGCGGAAACAGATTGCCCTTCGATTCGCAATCCCTGCGTCACAAATGGAGCGACTTACAGTATAAGTCAATTGCCAATTCGTAGATTAAACGGGAAATTCATCGCCGCAGGGAATACAGAATAGTCTGCATGACGATGCATACAACCACTACGCGATGTTTTCAAGAAACCGAATATGCAGTCCGAAAGACACCTGGACATCGTTACCGTTTGGTAAAGGGCCGAATTCGCACAGGATATGCGACTGCCTGACGGTACGGAGCCGGTATCTCCTTCAACTTCTCCGATATTCGGCAAACGACAACGCCCCGCGGCAATCCCGGCCGGGGCGCATCGCGGCAATGTTGCGCTTGTCTTCAGTAGGGGCGAATGTACTTGCCGTAGACCCAACCGGTGGTGAAATCGCCGTCGTTCTTCGGGTCGTGCCAGACCTCGCACCAGCGGTAGCGGACGGCTTGCTTCTGCGCCCAGTCCGGCTTGCCGGAAATATCGAAGAGATCGAGCCCGTCCGTGCAACGGCCCGTCATCTGCAGGACGGTGCCATTCGGATAAGCGGACTGCTTCTGCGAATGGCTCGCTGGATACTTGCGCACATTGAGCGTATCGCCCCACGGAACGTTGCTGACCTGCCAGGCCGAAAAAGCGGCCGCGCGGGCGTCGCCCGCCGCGGCGGCGACAGCGAAGAAAAGTGAAGCGGCGATCAAAAGACTTTTCACGATGTCCTCCATGTTTCGGGCAAGATCGTCGTCCGGTGTTTCGCGCCCGTGTCGGCACGTCTAAATTCTGTTACTTGAACCCCTCCTGACCGCGCCGTTCATTCCGCATTCAACAGCCAGAGACCCAGCCCGATGACGAAGAGCCCCTTCCCGGATACGCCTGCGCCCCGCACCGAGCGCCGACCCGTAGAGGACACCCGCCACGGCGCCACCCGCATCGACGAGTTCGCCTGGCTGCGTGCCGACAACTGGCAGGAGGTGTTCAAGGATCCGGCCGTGCTCGACCCCGCGATCCGCCGGCATCTCGAGGAGGAGAACGGCTACCAGGCCGCACTGATGGCCGACACGGCAGAGTTGCGGAAGGTCCTGTTCGCCGAGATGAAGGGCCGCATCAAGGAGGACGATTCCTCCGTGCCGATGAAGGACGGTCCCTATGCCTACGGCTCGTCCTACAGGAAGGGCGGCGAGCAGCCGCGCTTCTTTCGCACGCCTCGCGACGGCGGGCCGGAGGACATCTATCTCGACGGCGACCTGGAAGCCGGCGACAAAGCCTATTTCCGCATCGGCGGCGTCGACCATTCGTTCGATCATCGCAAGCTGCTCTGGGGCGTCGACGACAAAGGTTCGGAATTCTACACGCTGCGCGTGCGCGACCTCGACACCCGCGCCGATCTTGCCGATACGGTGGCGGACACCGGCGGGGACGGCGTCTGGGACGCGGCCGGCGACGGCTTCTTCTACGCCCGGCTCGACGCCTCGCACCGGCCGTCGAAACTGTTCTACCACCGCCTCGGCACCGACGCCGCCGAGGACCGGCTGGTCTACGAAGAGACCGATTCCGGCATGTTCATGAATGTCGGCGGCGCCCGCAACAACGACTGGATCTTCATCGTCATCAACGACCACGAGACGACAGAATACCGCATCCTGCCGGCGAACGACCCGGCGGCAGAGCCGAAGATCGTCGCGCCGCGCGAACCGGGCCTGCAATACGAGGTCGAGGAAGGCGGCGAGGAGTTCTTCATCCTCACCAATGCCGACGGCGCCAAGGACTTCAAGATCATGTCGGCCCCCGCCGCCGACCCGTCGCGCGCCAACTGGCACGAGGTGGTGCCGCACGAACCCGGCCGGCTCATCCTCTCGGTCATGGGCTTCCGCGATTTCCTCGTGCGGCTCGAGCGCAAGGACGGCCTGCCGCGCATCGTGGTCCGCCGCCGCGCCACCGGCGAGGAGCATATGATCGCCTTCGACGAGGAGGCCTATTCGCTCGGCCTCGGGGGTTCGGCCGAATACGACACGAGCGTCATCCGCTTCTCCTATTCGTCGATGACGACGCCGACCCAGGTCTACGACTACGACATGGCGAGCCGCGAACGCGTCCTGCTCAAGACCCAGGAAGTGCCCTCCGGCCACGATCCCGACCACTACGTCACCCGCCGCGTCATGGCGCCGGCGTCCGACGGCGAGACGGTGCCGGTTTCGCTCCTCTACCACCGCGACACGAAGCTCGACGGCACGGCGCCGCTCCTGCTCTACGGTTACGGCTCCTACGGTATCGCCATCCCCGCCGCCTTCAACACCAACTGCCTGTCGCTCGTCGACCGCGGGTTCGTCTACGCCATCGCCCACATCCGCGGCGGCAAGGACAAGGGCTATTCGTGGTACGAGGACGGCAAGCGCGAGAAGAAGGTCAACACCTTCACCGACTTCATCGCCGCCGCCCGCCATCTCGTCGCTGAGAAGTTCACCAGCCACGACCGCATCGTCGCCCAAGGCGGCTCGGCCGGCGGCATGCTGATGGGCGCGGTCGCCAATATGGCTCCGGACGCCTTCGGCGCGATCGTCGCGGAAGTGCCCTTCGTCGACGTGCTCACCACCATGCTTGACGACACCCTGCCGCTCACCCCGCCGGAATGGCCGGAATGGGGAAACCCGATCGTCTCGGAGGCCGATTATCGCACGATCCTGTCCTACAGCCCTTACGACAACGTGGCCGCGCTCCCCTACCCGCCGATCCTGGCGGTCGCCGGCCTCACCGACCCGCGCGTCACCTATTGGGAGCCGGCGAAATGGGTGGCGCGGTTGCGCGAGCGTTCGACGTCCGGCAATCCCGTGCTGTTCCGCATCAACATGGACGCCGGCCATGCCGGCGCGTCCGGCCGCTTCTCCCGCCTCGAGGAGATCGCCTACACCTATGCCTTCGCGCTCAAGGTGACGGGAAAGGACCACGTCCCGCCGGCGGCGTAAGGGAGGTCCGGACGATCGCCGGGCGGGCCTGTCGGGTCCGCTCGGGTCGATGCGCCGACCACGGCGCGCCCCTGCCGACCGAGCGCGGCTGCGGCGACTTTTCTACCCTGTCCGCAACACCGCCGCCTCGAGCGGCGCAAGCACGACGTGCTTTCCATCCGATCTGGCGCCGTGTCCCGGCAGGTCGAGAGCCGTCACCGCGCCGGCCCTCGCAGGCGGAGCCCATCGCCTCTCCTCGCGCGCGAAGTTGAACAGGCAGATGAGCCGTTCGCCGTGTTCTTCTCGCTCGAAGGCCAGCACGTCCTCGTCCTTGCCAACGAAACGGAGCGAGCCGCTTGCCAGCGCCTTGTGCTTCTTCCGGAACGACAACGTGGCGCGGTAGTGCGCCAGCACCGTTCCGGCTCCGCCCTGCCGGTCGGCCGCGCGGGCGAGATGAATCGCCGGCACCGGCAGCCATGGCTTAGCTGTCGAGAACCCGCCATTGCGCAAGTCGCCGTTCCAGGGCATCGGCGTTCGGCAGCCGTCGCGGCCCTTGAAGCCCGGCCAGAAGCGGATGCCATACGGATCGCGCAGATCCTCGAAGGCGATGTCGGCTTCCTCCAGCCCCAGTTCTTCGCCCTGGTAGAGGCAGATCGAGCCGCGCAGGCAGGCGAGCAGCGTCAGCGCGAAACGCGCCACCTTGTCCGGATCGTCGCCGGGCCTCGCAAAGCGCGAGACGTGGCGCCGCACGTCGTGGTTGGAGAAGGCCCAGCAGACCCATCCGTCCTTCACCGTCTTTTCGAAGGCGGTGACAGAGCGGCGGATATGCGCGGGGTCGAAATCCTCGGCGAGCAGATCGAACGTGTAGCACATGTTCAACTTGTCGCCGCCCTTGGTATAGGCCGAGACAGTCTTCAGCGACCGCTCGCCGTCTCCCACTTCGCCGACCGCCGCCCTTCCTTCGTATTCGTTCAGCACGCGGCGGAATTGCCTCAGAAATTCAACATTCTCCGGCTGCGTCTTGTCGTAGAGATGGTCTTGGTAGCCGTACGGGTTCGTCTCAGGCACATCGCCGGTTCGGGCACGGTTGGAGGGCGGGTTGTCGCGCAGTCTCCGGTCGTGGAAATAGTGGTTCACCGCGTCGAGCCGGAAGCCGTCGACGCCGCGGTCGAGCCAGAAACGGGCCGTGTCGAGCACGGCCTGCCTCACCTCCGGATTGTGAAAGTTGAGATCGGGCTGCGACGCGAGGAACGTGTGCATGTAATATTGCCGGCGCACCGTGTCCCACTCCCAGGCCGGCCCGCCGAAAATCGACAGCCAGTTGTTGGGCGCGGTTCCGTCCGGCTTTGCGTCGGCCCAGACGTACCAGTCGGCCTTGTCGCTGTCGCGCGAAGACCGGCTCTGGCGGAACCAGGCGTGCTGGTCCGACGTGTGCGACAGCACGAGGTCGATGATGACCTTGATGCCGCGCCGGTGCGCCTCTTCCAGGAAGCGGTCGAAGTCCTGCAGCGTGCCGAACAGCGGATCGACGTCGCAATAGTCCGACACGTCGTAGCCCATGTCGGCCATCGGCGAGCGGAAGAAGGGCGACAGCCAGATCGCGTCGACGCCGAGCGAAGCGATATGATCCAGCCGCTCGGTGGCGCCCGCGAGGTCGCCGACCCCGTCGCCGTTCGAATCCTGGAAAGAGCGCGGATAGATCTGGTACAGCACCCCGCCGCGCCACCAGTGCGGATTCGCCTCAGTCATTCGTCGCCTCTTCGATCAGGATCGCCACCGACCGGCTGTCCAGAAGAATCGTCCCCAGCGCGTCGATCTTCGTCGCGCGCGACGACGATGCAAGGCGCCAGGCATAGCCCGCGCGCGACCTCGGCGCGAAGGCGACCGAGCGGCGATCCGCATTGAACAGGGCCGCCATTCTCGGAACGCCGGGCTGCGTGACCAGCATCCCCAACCGCCTGTTTTCAGGATCGTGCCAGCGTGCCTCGGTCATCGGCGTCCAGTCGGTCCACAGCCATTCGACGGTTGCCGCGGCGTCGCCCTCGCCCGGCGGCGCGTAGAAGGCCTGACCGTCGAGCCCAGCCAGTCGCCGCAGCGCCGACAGGGCCGCGACGAAACCCTCTAGATCCCGGTCCCTGCTTTGCCAGTCGAGCCAGGTGATCTCGTTGTCCTGCGCATAGGCATTGTTGTTGCCGGCTTGCGTGCGGCCGAACTCGTCGCCGGCGGTCAGCAGGATCGTGCCGCGCGACAGGAACAGGGTGGCGAGCATCGCGCGCATGTCGCCCAGCCTGCGATTGGCAATCGCCGGATCGTCGCTGTGCCCCTCGACGCCGTGGTTCCACGAGAAATTCTCGTCGTGGCCATCGCGATTGTCCTCGCCGTTGGCCTCGTTGTGCTTGTGCTCGTACGCAGTCAGGTCGGCTAGCGTCATACCGTCATGGGCGGCGATGAAGTTGACGCTGCGCGTCGCGCCGATCCCCGCCCTACCGAACACATCCGACGAGCCGGCCAGCCGCGTCGCCAGCGCTCCCACCATGCCCCGGTCGCCGCGCCAGCAGCGGCGGACGTCGTCACGGCAGCGGTCGTTCCATTCGAGCCAGCGTCCCGAGAACCGTCCGAGTTGGTATCCGCCCGGTCCGATGTCCCAGGGCTCGGCGATCAGCACGCGGTCGGCCAGCACCGGGTCCGTCTCGATCGCGCGCAGCGTTTCGGACTTCGGATCGAAATTGTCCGCCGTGCGGCCGAGGACCGGCGCGAGGTCGAAGCGGAATCCGTCGACGCCCGCCTGCAGCACGAAATGGCGCAGCGAGGCGAGGATCAGGTCGCGCACGCGCGGATGGTCGCAGGCAAGCGTGTGGCCGCAGCCGGTGTCGTTGACCAGCGATCCGTCCGGCGCGTGGCGATAGTAGGCGCGTGCGTCCAGCCCGCGCAGCGACAGAGTCGGACCAAGGATGTCGCTCTCGCCAGTATGGTTGAAGACGAGGTCGAGGATGGTGCCGATGCCGGCTGCCCGCAGCGCCGCAACCGTGTCGCGCAGTTCGGCGATGCCGCCCGGCGCAAGGCGCGGGTCGAGTGCCATGAACGACACCGGATTGTAGCCCCAGGCATTGCGCAGTCCGAGCGGCGGCAGGTGGCGCTCGTCGATCCAGGCGGTGATCGGCATCAGCTCCACCGCCGACACGCCGAGCTTTGTCAGGTGATCGACCACCGCCGGGTGCGCGAGCGCCGCGATCGTGCCGCGAAGTTTGTCCGGCACATCCGGATGCAGCATTGTGAAGGCGCGCACGTTGATCTCGTAGATCAGCCCGCCCGGCCTGAACAGCGGCGGCAGCGGCGCCAGCGGAGCCGGCAGGTCCGTCACAACGGCCTTCGGCATCATCGGCGCGGTGTCGGTCTGCTGCCAGCGCGGCGCCGCAAGCAACGCGTTGTAGCGATAGGGCCAGTCGACCGCGACGGCATAGGGATCCATCAGCAGCTTCGACGGATCGAACCAGAGCCCCCTCGGCGGATCGTAAGTCCCGTCGGCGCGGAAGCCGTAGCGCTGGCCCGGCGCGATGCCCTGCACCTTCGCCGAGAAAACCCCCTCCCCGTCCCGCGCCAGTTCGACCCGGTCCGCCTCGCGCGAGCCGTCGGCGTCGAACAGGCACAGCCACAGGCGTTCGGCCGCTCCGGACCAGACTGCGAAATGCGTGCCGGTCCTATCGGGTCGTGCTCCGAGCGCTGGCGCCATGCGGTCCTGGAATCGATTCGCGGTCGCCGGCGGGGTCCGGCGGCACAGAATAGCAAGCTTGCTGCATTGCGAAACAGGCTTTCTCATCGCGGACGCAGGCCGCCGCGGCGGCGCCCCCGCCGCGAACCTCCGGATTTTTTCGACAGAACCTCTTGACAACATACCAACCGGTTGGTCTATTGAAGACCAACCAGTTGGTATGTCACATGAGCGAAGCGATCCATCCTTCCCGACAGAAGTTCATCGATGCCGCCATCGCGCTCATCCGCGAGCAGGGCTATGCCGCCACGTCGGTCGACGATATCTGCGCCCGCGCCGGCATGAAGAAGGGCAGCTTCTTCCATCACTTTAAGAGCAAGGAGGAGCTGCTTCTGGCCGCGATCGACCACTGGAACGCCTTCACCGCCGGCGTCTTCCGCACGGCGCCCTACCGCGAGTTGGCCGATCCGCGCGACCGCCTGCTTGGCTATGTCGATTTCCGCGTGGCGATCCTCGACCGGCCGATCTCCGAGTTCTCCTGCCTGCTCGGCACGCTCGTCCAAGAAGTGCATCAGAGCCATCCGGCCCTGCTCGCCGCCGCGGAGGGCGGCATGAGCGGCCATATCGACGAGATCGTCGTCGACATCGCGGCGGCCAAGGCGCTGTACGCGCCAGAAGCCGACTGGACGGCCGAGAGCCTCGGCTACTTCATCCAGGCGACGCTGCAGGGCTCGTTCATCTACGCCAAGGCCAAGCACGGTGCGGACGTCGCCCGGTCCAACCTCGCGCATCTGAGGCGCTACCTCGAAACCCTCTTTCCCCGCGGCAACTGACAAGGAGTAAAGTCATGCCCAGCACCATCCGCCTGCATCGCGTCCTCAAGGCTCCGCCGGAGAAGGTCTACAAGGCGTTTCTGGACGTCGACGCGCTGTGCCGCTGGCTGCCGCCCTACGGCTATCTCGGCAAGATCGACCGCTTCGACGGCAAGGTCGGCGGCGGCTACCACATGTCGTTCCGCAACTTCACCACCGGCCACGCGCATTCCTTCAGCGTGGAATACAAGGAGCTCGTGCCCGGCAAGAGGATCGTCCACACCGACCGTTTCGACGGCGATTTCATGCCCGGCGAAATGCTCGTCACCATCGAACTTACCGAGGTTTTCTGCGGCACCGACATCAGGATCGTGCAGGAAGGCGTGCCCGACATGATCCCCGAAGCCGCCTGCTATCTCGGCTGGCAGGAATCCCTGCTCCAACTCGCCCAGGTGGTCGAGCCGGATATCAAGGAGGGGTAGCGCGAGCTGTTCAAACCGACGGATGCAGGCGGGTATCCAGCGCGAAATCCTCCTGCAGGCGCAACCGGTAACTGCCGGTCGCCCGGACCGGATCGAACAGGATGTTCCAGCTGTGGTTGGACACGACGCTCGGGATGAGCACGAAAGGGTGGTCGGCGAGAAGCGCGTCGCCGAACCGCTGCTGACCGGCACTGGGAATCCCCGGCCGCAGCCAGTTCGCATTGGGGACGTCCGACGCAACGACGATTCTAACGTCCGAAAAGCCCGTCACGTCGAGGCAGGTCAGCACGTGAGGAACCGTGTCGAGCGCGCGGAAACCCTTGTGGACCGCGACCTCAAGAATGGCCGTCGAGGGGTCGATCGACGCATAGACCGCGCGCACGCCCTTGCTGTTCCAGCGCCCGCCGTACCTGAACGCGCCCTCGCCCGAATCCCAGGTCGAAGCAAACCGTTGATGATCGAGTCGCCAGGCGACGATCTCTCCACTTCCGAGTGAGCCTGGCAGCGGCGTCATGCATAGACGCCGTAGTCCAGCCGGTCGAGGAATTCCTGGACGAGATCGGTGCCGGCCGTCGTCGCCAGCAGATCGATCGGTCGGCGGCCGTCAAGCCCGGCAGCCGGGGCGATCATCCAGCGCTCGGCCTCGGGCTGAGAGCCGAACACGGTCGACGCCTTTGTCAGAATGCGCGCGAAGTTCCATGTCCGCGAACTCTGCTCGGTGCTGAGCACGCGCGTCTCGTCGGACTTGTGACGTTGAAACGTCCGCTCGCTCATCCCGAATGCGGCCTCGAAGGCGTCGGAAGGTTCGATCACCTTCAGATGCGTCACAAGGTTGCTGAGCGCCCGACTGGGAATACCCCGCACAATCAACTCATGAGCCTCTATCGGGCTTGAGATTGCGCGCCTGAGTATTCCCGGCCCGCCGAACAGATCGACGGTCCTTTCGAATTCCGTCGCGGGCGCCCTTTCGAATCTCGTGGCAGCGGCGATGCTCATGATCTCATTTCCGTCATCTGTCGTGAAATATACGACACGTGACGGAGAAATCAAGCCAAGGCAAGGTGTGTCACGTCACCACCGTCGGCGCATCCATGCCGGTCGCCGCCCTTATCCCCGCGATCTCTTCGGCAGCGGCAATCAGGTCGGCCAGCGCCTCCTGCGTCTCGATGCCGTGCCTGGCAGGGTCCGGCTCGTAGCGCTCGATGTAGACGCGCAGGGTGGCGCCGGACGTGCCCGTTCCCGAGAGGCGGAAGACGACGCGCGAGCCGCCTTCGAACAGGATGCGGATGCCCTGGTTGCTCGACACCGAATGGTCGACCGGGTCGAGATAGGAGAAGTCGTCGGCGGTCGCCACCGTCAGCCCGCGCACGCTCCTGCCCGGCAGCGACGGAAGCTGCGCCCGCAGGCCGGAGATCAGCCGGTTCGCGGCCTCGGTCTCCACCCCCTCGTAGTCGTGGCGGGAATAGTAGTTGCGGCCGAACTCCGCCCAGTGCTTCTCAACGATCGTCTTCACCGGCTCCTTGCGCGCGGCGAGGATGTTGAGCCAGAGCAGCACCGCCCACAGCCCGTCCTTCTCGCGCACGTGGTCGGAACCCGTGCCGGCGCTCTCCTCGCCGCAGATCGTCGCCATGCCGGCGTCGAGCAGATTGCCGAAGAACTTCCAGCCGGTCGGGGTCTCGTACATGCCGACGCCGAGCTTTTGCGCCACCCGGTCCGCCGCGCCGCTGGTCGGCATCGAGCGGGCGATGCCCTTCAGCCCGCCGGCATAGCCGGGCGCGAGCTTCGCATTGGCCGCCAGCAGCGCCAGCGAATCCGACGGGGTGACGAAGATGCCGCGGCCGATGATCAGATTGCGGTCGCCGTCGCCGTCCGACGCCGCGCCGAAGTCGGGCGCTCTCGCCGACATCATCAGGTCGTAGAGGTCTTTTGCATGGACGAGGTTCGGGTCCGGATGGTGGCCGCCGAAATCCGGCAGCGGCACGAAATTGCGCACCGTGCCTTTCGCAGCACCCAGACGCTTCTCCAGGATCTCGACCGCATAGGGCCCGGTCACCGCGTGCATGGCGTCGAAGGCCATGGTGAAGCCGCCTGCGAACATCGCCCTTATTGCGGCAAAGTCGAACAGGCTTTCCATCAATTCGGCATAGTCCGCGACGGGGTCGATCACCTCGACCGCCATGCCGCCCGCTGAGAACGTCCCCACCGTGTCGAGGTCGACGTCGGCGAAATCGGCGATCCTGTAACTGTCGACCGCTTTGGTGCGCGCAAAGATCCTGTCGGTCAGCTTCTCCGGCGCGGGGCCGCCGTTGCCGGCATTGTATTTGATGCCAAAATCCTCGTGCGGGCCGCCGGGGTTATGGCTCGCCGACAGCACCAGCCCGCCAAACGCCTCGTATCTGCGGATGATGTTGGAGGCGGCGGGCGTCGACAGGATGCCGCCCTGCCCCACCATCACCTTGCCGAAGCCGTTGGCGGCGGCCATGCGCAACGCGATCTGGATCACCTCCCGGTTGAAGTAGCGGCCGTCGCCGCCGATCACCAGCGTCTTGCCCTCGAACCCTTCCAGGCTGTCGAACACCGACTGGATGAAGTTCTCGACATAGTTCTTCTGCTGGAAGACAGGCACCTTCTTGCGCAGGCCCGAGGTGCCCGGCTTCTGGTCGTCATAGGGCTTTGTGGCGAGGGTTCGGATCATCTTGTCATCCAGCGGGAACGAGGGAACGGTAGAGGTCGGCATAGCGCGCGGCACTTCGGGTCCAGGAGACGTCGGACTTCATCCCCTGCTTCTGCAGGGCGGTCCAGGCCCTGCGGTCGCGATGCAGCGTCAACGACCGGCGCACCGCGATGCGCAGCGAGTCCGCATCGACCGGCGAAAACTGCACGCCGGTGGCGACGCCGGCCGAAAGGGCTGCCTCGTTCGCGTCGATGACCGTGTCGGCAAGCCCGCCGGTGCGGGCGACGACGGGGATGCAGCCGTAGCGCAGGGCGTAGAGCTGCGTCAGTCCGCACGGCTCGAAGCGCGACGGCACCAGGATCGCGTCGGATCCCGCCTGCATCAGGTGCGACAGCGGCTCGTTGTAGCCGATGACGACGCCGATCCGCCCGGGATGCCGCGCCGCCGCGGACAGGAGCGCGCCTTCGAGACTGTGGTCGCCGGATCCGAGGATGGCGAGTCGCGCGCCCATGGCGACCAGATCGTCGACGGCGGAAACGAGCACGTCCATGCCTTTCTGCCAGGTCAGCCGGCTGACCACGCAGAAGATCGGCTCCTCGCTTCGCACCAGGCCGAAGCGCTCCTCGATCGCGCGCCGGTTTTTCGCCCGCGCGGCCAGCGTCTTCGCCGAATAGTTGGCGGCGAGATGCGGGTCGGTCTGCGGGTCCCAGACATCCGTGTCGATGCCGTTGACGATGCCGTGCAGGACGTTGTCGCGCACCCTGACCAGTCCGTCGAGCCCCATGCCGAACTCCGGCGTGCGGATCTCCAGCGCATAGGTCGGGCTCACCGTGGTAATCGCGTCGGCGAGCTGCAGTCCCGCCTTCAGGAAGCCGACGCCGCCGTAATATTCGACTCCGTCGAGCGAAAGCGCTGCCCCCGGAAGGCCCAGTCCGGCGAAGATCGACATGGGGAACTGGCCCTGGAAGGCGAGATTGTGCACGGTCATCACCGTCGGCACCGGCCGCTTTCCGGTGAAGCGGATATAGGCTGGCGCCATGGCCGCCTGCCAGTCATGCGCATGCACGAGGTCCGGCAGATAGTCCTTGATCGCGCCGCCGGCGATCTCCGCAGCGGCCTTGCCGAGCGCGGCGAAGCGCTTCCAGTTGTCCTCCCAGTCATTGCCCGAGGCGTCGCCGTAGGCGCCACCCTTGCGGTCGTAGAGATGCGGGGCGTCGAGCAGCAGCAGGTCGAGGCCCGCCGCCTGCCCGGCAACCACCGTCGCCTTGCCACCGAAGAGATGATCGAACGTGGCAACCGCCTTGCGTTTCTTCAGCTGCTCTGCGACGCCCGGATAGGCTGGCAGCAGGGTGCGCACCGACACGCCGTGCTGCGCGAGCGCCAGGGGCAGCGCGCCCGCGACATCGGCGAGGCCGCCCGTCTTGATCAGCGGAAAGACCTCGGAGGCGGCCGACAGAACCTGCATCAAATCTCATTCCCCTCTTGCGCCAGGCACCCCCTCACCCGGCCCCCGCTCCGCTCGGCCACCCTCTCCCCGAGGGGAGAGGAAGTGATCCAGCGCCGGCGCCAGCTTTCGGTGGAGATTGGTCGCAGCGCCGGCAATCCTCCTCTCCCCTCGGGGAGAGGGTGGCCGAGCGGAGCGGAGGCCGGGTGAGGGGGAGGACGGTCCAAGGGCTAATGACTCTCAAGTCTGTCGATCATCGGTTGGGTGATCAGGCACACGCCGCCTTCGGAGCGCCTGAAACGCTTCGCGTCAAGCTCCGGATCGAAGCCGACCGACAGACCCTCCGGAATCTTCACGCCGCGGTCGATCACGACCTTGCGCAACGTCGCATTGCGGCTGACGACGCAGTCCGGCAACACCACCGCCTCTTCGAGCGACGAGAACGAGTTCACCCTGACGCCGGTGAACAGCAGGCTTTTGCGCAGTGCCGCGCCCGAGATGATGCAGTCGCCCGACACCAGCGACGATACCGCGGTGCCCCGCCGGCCATCCTCGTCGTGCACGAACTTCGCCGGCGGCTTGATCTCGGCATAGGTCCAGACCGGCCAATCGCGGTCGTAGATATCGAGCTCCGGCGTGATGTCGGTCAGGTCGATATTCGCCTCCCAATAGGCGTCGATCGTGCCGACGTCGCGCCAGTAGGATTCGTTCTCCTGGTTGGAGCGCACGCAGGATTTGGCGAAGCGGTGCGCCACCGCCTTCCCGTTCGCGACGATGTACGGAATGATGTCCTTGCCGAAATCGCGGCTCGAATTGGGGTCGGCGGCGTCGCGCCGCAGCTGGTCCATCAGGAACTTCGTCTTGAAGACGTAAATTCCCATCGAGGCGAGCGCGAAATCCGGCTTGTCGGGGATGCCCGGCGGATCGGCCGGCTTTTCGACGAAGGAGATGATGCGGTCCTTGTCGTCGACATGCATGACGCCGAAGCCGGTCGCCTCCATGCGCGGCACTTCGAGGCAGCCCACCGTCACGTCCGCGCCCATATCGACGTGCTGGCGCAGCATCAGCTCGTAGTCCATCTTGTAGATGTGGTCGCCGGCGAGGATCACCATGAATTCCGGACCGTAGGATTCGATGATGTCGATGTTCTGGAACACGGCGTCCGCCGTCCCCTCGTACCATTGCGTCTCCGAGACGCGCTGGCTGGCGGGCAGAATGTCGAAGCTCTCGTTGCGCTCGGGGCGGAAGAAGTTCCAGCCGCGCTGCAGGTGGCGGATCAGCGAATGCGCCTTGTACTGCGTCGCCACGCCGATGCGGCGGATGCCGGAGTTCAGCGCATTGGACAGCGCGAAGTCGATGATGCGGGTCTTGCCGCCGAAATAGACCGCCGGCTTGGCGCGGAGATCTGTCAGTTCCTTCAGGCGGCTGCCGCGGCCGCCGGCCAGAACATAGGCCATGGCGTCGCGCGCCAGCGGCTGGGTGCGTTTGCTCACCATTCACTCCTCCCTGTCTCCGTCATTGCGGATCGAACTCGAACATCAGCGTCGCCAGCGGCGGCAGCGTCACCTCTGCCGCCGCGCCTCCCCCGCCGTCAAAGGCCGTCACGCGACCGAAGTTCCCTGCGCCTGAGCCGCCGTAGAAACCCGCGTCGGTGTTCATGATCTCTCGCCACTCGCCCGCCCGCGGCAGCGGGATGCGATAGTTCTCGCGCCGCACCGGCGTGAAATTCGATACGACCGCCACCGGGTTCGCGCCGGGTGCGGAGCGCAGCCAGGCAAAGACCGAGTTTTGCCGGTCGTCGACGACGAGCCAGGAAAAGCCTTCCGGCTCGCAATCGCGCGCATGCAGCGCCGGCTTGGCGCGGTAGACATGGTTCAGGTCGCGCACCAGCTGCCGCATCCCCTCGTGCGGGCCAAACTGCAGCAGCTGCCAGTCGAGCGCTTTCGCCTCGTTCCACTCGGCGCGCTGGGCGAATTCCTGGCCCATGAACAGCAGCTTCTTGCCCGGATAGCCCCACATGAAGCCGTAGTAGGCGCGGAGCGTCGCAAATTTCTGCCAGTCGTCGCCCGCCATCTTGTTGAGCAGCGTGCCCTTGCCATGCACGACCTCGTCATGGCTCAGCGGCAGGACGAAGTTCTCCGAGAAGGCGTAGAGCAGGCCGAAGGTGATCTCGTCGTGATGGTGCTTGCGATGTACCGGCTCGCGGGCTAGATAGGCGAGCGTGTCGTGCATGAAGCCCATGTTCCACTTGAAGCCGAAGCCGAGTCCGCCCTCGTAGACCGGCTGCGACACTTTCGGCCAGGAGGTTGATTCCTCGGCGATCGTCATCACGCCCGGATGCTGGCCGTAGACGGCCTTGTTCATGTCCTGCAGAAAGGCGACCGCCTCGAGGTTTTCGCGCCCGCCCTTTTCGTTGGGGATCCATTCGCCTGCCTTGCGCGAATAGTCGAGGTAGAGCATCGAGGCCACCGCATCGACCCTCAGCCCGTCAAGATGGTATTTCTCCGCCCAGTAGAGCGCGTTGTTGATCAGGTAGGATTTCACCTCGCGACGACCGAAATTGTAGATCGCCGTGTTCCAGTCGGGATGGAAGCCCTTGCGCGGGTCGGCATGCTCGTAGAGCGCCGTGCCGTCGAACAGCGCCAGCCCGTGCGCGTCGGTCGGAAAATGCGCGGGCACCCAGTCCAGGATGATGCCGATCCCTGCCCGGTGAGCGCCGTCGACGAAGCGGGCGAACCCTTCCGGCTCGCCGAAACGCGCCGTCGGCGCATAGAGGCCTGTCGTCTGGTAGCCCCAGGACGGATCGTAGGGATGTTCGGTGATCGGCAGGAACTCGATATGGGTGAAGCCCATGTCGGCGACGTAGGGGATCAGCCGGTCGGCGAGTTCGTCCCACGACAGGAAGGTGCCGTCGTCGCGGCGCTGCCACGAGCCGGCATGGACCTCGTAGGTCGAGATCGCCTGGCGGCGGATGTCGACGCTGCGCCAGAAGTCGCGATGCGCCTGATCGCCCCAATCATGCGCCAGCGGCTTCTCGGTGACCGAGGCGGTCGCCGGCCTGAGTTCGGAGCGGAAGGCGAAGGGATCGGCTTTCAGCGGCACCGTCTTGCCGTTGGCGGCGATGATCTCGTATTTGTAGGGATGGCCGGCGCCGATGTCCGGCACGAACACTTCCCAGATGCCGACGTCCTTGCGCAGGCGCATCACGTGCCGCCGGCCGTCCCATTCGTTGAAGTCGCCGACGACCGAGACGCGTTTCGCATTCGGCGCCCAGACGGCGAAATGAACGCCCGCCGCCCCCTCATGCTCGATCAGGTGAGCGCCGAGCTTGTCGAAGAGCCTGAGATGCGAGCCCTCTGCGATGTAGTAGTCGTCCATCGGGCCGAGCACCGGGCCGAAGGAATAGGGATCGGTCGCCCACCAGTCGCCGCCCTCGTTGGCCGCGCGATATTTCACCGGCTGCCGTTTCTTGAGACGCACCCCGCCCTCGAAGAACCCCGCCCCATGCCGCGACTGCAACGCTCCGCACGGCGTTCCGTCGAGGGTGAAGGCTTCGACGGTCCCGGCATGCGGGATGAAGCAGCGGGCGAGGAAGCCCTTTCCGGCGGGGTGGACGCCAAGCACAGCGAACGGGTCGCCATGCGTGCCGGACACGATCGCCTCGACGTCGCCGGCCGATACACGGCCCGCGTCACCGGGCGCCGCCGCACTGGGGGTCTTCCTCCTCATACGCCTCGTCTGCCCCCTTGCCCGGTATTCTGCGCCCAGATCGTCGCTCCGCGATCAGACGGGCACGTTCCAGATCTCCCGCGCATATTGCCTGATGGTTCGGTCGGACGAGAAGAAGGCCATCCGCGCCGTATTGTGAACCGCCTTGGACAGCCATTGCGGACTGTCGCGCCACAGTTCATCGACGTCGCGCTGTGCCTTGCAGAAGGCGTCGAAATCGGCGGCGACCATGAACCAGTCGTGGCCATAGATCCCGTTGATGAGATCACGGTAGCGCTGCGGATCATCGGGCGAGAAGACGCCGGAGGAGATCGCAGACAGCGCCTGCGACAGTTCCGGCGATCCCTCGATGATCTCGCGCGGGTTGTAGCCGCCCTCGCGGCGGGCGGCGACGTCCTGGGCGGTCAGGCCGAAGATGACGATGTTGTCGTCGCCGACGCATTCCTTGATCTCGACATTGGCGCCGTCGAGCGTGCCGATGGTGATCGCGCCGTTGAGCGCGAACTTCATGTTGCCGGTGCCCGACGCCTCCAGCCCCGCCGTCGAGATCTGCTCCGACAGGTCGGCCGAGGGCACCATCACCTCCGCCATGGAGACATTGTAGTTCGGCATGAACACGACCTTCAGCAGCCCCCTGACCGACGGGTCGCTGTTGATCACCCGCGCGACGTCGTTGGCGAGCTTTATGATCAGCTTGGCGTTGTGGTAGCTCGATGCCGCCTTGCCGCCGAACAGCTTCACCCGCGGCACCCAGTCCTTCTCGGGATTGCTGCGGATCTGGTCGTAGAGGGCGACCGCCTCGAGGATGTTCAAAAGCTGGCGCTTGTATTCGTGGATGCGCTTGATCTGGATGTCGAACATGGCCGACGGGTCGATCCGCACGCCCGTGCGCTCGTGCGCGAGCGTCGCCATCCGCGCCTTGTTCGCCCGCTTCACCGCCGCGAATTTTTCCCGAAACGCGGCATCGTCGGCGAATTTGTCCAGGTCCGCGATCTTCTCGATATCGTCGAGGAAGGCATCGCCGATCGCCTCGCGCACCAGCTCCGTCAGGCCCGGATTGGCCTGCATCATCCAGCGCCGCGGCGTAATACCGTTGGTCTTGTTGTTGATCCGGCCCGGATAGAGCTGGTGCAGGTCATGAAACACCGTCTGCTTCATCAGGTCGGTGTGCAGCGCCGAGACGCCGTTGACGCTGTGGGAACCGGCGAAAGCGAGATTGCCCATGCGCACCCGCCGCTCGCCGTCCTCTCCGATCAGCGAGATCGAGCGGATGTGCGCATCGTCGAAACCGTCCGTCGCACGCGCCTCGTGCAGAACCTGCGCGTTGATCGCGTAGACGATCTGCATATGGCGCGGCAGGATGCGCTCGAACACCGTGACCGGCCAGCTTTCCAGCGCCTCGGGCAGCAGCGTGTGGTTGGTATAGGCGAAGGTGCGCTTGGCGATGTCCCAGGCGGTGTCGAAATCGTGCCCGTGCACGTCCATCAGGAGGCGCATCAATTCCGGCACGGCGATCGCCGGATGCGTGTCGTTCATGTGGATCGCCGCCTTGTCGGGCAGCGAGAGCAGGTCGCCGTACTGCGTCAGATGGCGGTGGATGATGTCCTGGAGCGAGGCGGCGGAAAAGAAATACTCCTGCCGCAGCCGCAACTCCTGGCCTTCGATATGCGAATCCGCCGGATAGAGGACGCGGGTCAGCGCCTCCGCCATGTTGCTCTCGCGCAGCGCGCCGATATGGTCGCCGGCGTTGAAGGCGGTCAGCATGATCGGATCGACCGGCAGCGCCGACCACAGCCTGAGCGTATTGACGCGCGCGCCCTTCCACCCCACCACCGGCGTGTCGTAGGCGACGGCGATGACGCTGTGGTTGGGCTTCCACACATGCCGCTCCAGCCGTCCCTTGGCGTCGGTGACCGACTCGACCGTGCCGCCGAAGCCGATCTCGATCGAGCGCTCGCGCCGTTCGAATTCCCACGGATTGCCGTGGTCGAGCCAGGTTTCGGGCAGTTCGACCTGCCATCCGTCGGAGAATTCCTGGCGGAACAGGCCGTGGACATAGCGGATGCCGTAGCCGTGGGCGGGCACGCCGACGGTCGCCATGCTTTCCATGAAACAGGCCGCCAGGCGCCCGAGGCCGCCATTGCCGAGCGCGGCGTCCGGTTCGAGCGCGGCGATGGTCTCGATGTCGACGCCGAGCGAGGCCAGCGCCTTGCGCATGTCGTCGAGCATGCCGATGTTGGAAAAGGCGTCGCGCATCAGCCGGCCGATGAGAAACTCCATCGACAGGTAATAGACCCGCTTCGCCTTGGTGTCGTAGGCGGCCTTGGTGGATTCGATCCAGCGCTCGATGACGCGGTCGCGCACCACCTGGATCGACGCCGTCAGCCAGTCGTGCCTTGTCGCCACCGACGCGTTCTTGCCGATGCGATAGGTCAGGCAGTAGAGGATTTCCTTGGCGAGATCCGCCGGATCGCTGCTCTTCAGGGAAGGTCTGGGAAGTTCGGTCGTCATCGCCCGGTTCATGGTCGCCCTCGTGTCGGAAACGGCGGACCCCTCGGCCGCCTGCCGCTCCAGGTTTCCTGCACTCCTCCCGACAGTCATGCTAGCGGCGAAACTGCGGAATACAAACGGTATTCTTCAGGGCGTCACGCCGCCAGCGCATCCTCCGGCGGCTTCTTCGCCCCGGTCATCAGCGCCACGGCATCCGACATCGAGATCTGCTTCGGATCGACCACGCAGAGCCGGCGGCCAAGCCGGTGGATGTGGATGCGGTCGGCGACCTCGAAGACATGCGGCATGTTGTGCGAGATCAGCACGATCGGCACGCCGCGGCGGCGCACGTCGAGGATCAGTTCCAGCACGCGGCGCGATTCCTTGACGCCGAGCGCCGCCGTCGGCTCGTCCATGATGATGACCTTGGAGCCGAAGGCGGCGGCGCGCGCCACCGCCACGCCCTGGCGCTGGCCGCCCGACAGCGTCTCCACCGCCTGGCCGATGTTCTGGATGGTCATCAGGCCAAGTTCGCTGAGCTTGTCGCGCGCCCGCTTTTCCATCGCCGGCCGGTCGAGCATCCGCATCCACTGGCCGAGGAAGCCCGGCCGCCTGATTTCGCGGCCGAGGAACATGTTGTCGGCGATCGACAGCGCCGGCGACAGCGCAAGGTTCTGGTAGACGGTCTCGATGCCGGCGGCGCGCGCCTCCATCGGCGACTTGAAGGAGACCTTCTCGCCCTCCAGTTCGATCTCGCCCTCGTCGGGCGTGACCGCCCCGGAGATCGCCTTGATCAGCGAGGATTTACCGGCGCCGTTGTCGCCGATCACGGCGAGGATCTCGCCGTGGTTGAGGTCGAAATCGGCCTGGTCGAGCGCGGTGACGCGGCCGTAGCGCTTGACCAGCCCGCGGGCGGTGAGGATGGGTTTTCCGGACATCAGCCTGCAACCTTTCTGATCCACTGGTCGATGGCGACCGCCGCGATGATGAGCACGCCGATGAGGAGATAGGTCCACTGCGGGTCTGTCCCCCACAGTCTGAGGCCGAGCGAGAACACGCCGACGATCAGCGCTCCGAACAGCATGCCGAGGATCGATCCGCGTCCGCCAAACAGCGAGATGCCGCCGATGACGACCGCGGTGATCGATTCGATGTTGGCGAACTGCCCGGCCGTCGGCGACACCGAGCCCAGCCGTCCGATCAGCGCCCAGCCGGCCAGCGCGCAGATCAGGCCCGACAGCACATAGACCGAGACCAGCATCGGCTTCACCCGCACGCCGGCGAGTTCGGCCGCGTCCGGATCGTCGCCGATGGCGTAGACGTGCCGGCCATAGGCGGTGTGGTTGAGGATGTACCAGAGGACGATGACCAGGACGATCATCGTCACGACGCCCAGCGTGAAGACGGCGCCGCCGACCCTGAAGCTTGAGCCAAAGAGCTGCAGCAGCGGCGCCTGCGCCTCGAGATCCTGGCTGCGGATCGTCTCGTTGGCCGAATAGAGGAAGTTGGTGGCGAGGATGATCTGCCAGGTGCCCAGCGTGACTATGAAGGGCGGCAGCTTCCAGTAGGCAACCAGCACGCCGTTGATCCAGCCGCACAGCGCACCCACGACAAAGCCGCAGAGCACCGCGATTGACGGCGGCAGACCGTAGCGGAAGGCGAACTGGCCCATCACCACCGACGACAGCACCATGATCGCGCCGACCGACAGGTCGATGCCGGCGGTGAGGATCACTAGCGTCTGCGCCGCCCCCACGATGCCGACGATCGCCACCTGCTGCAGGATTAGCGTCATCGTGAAAGCGGAGAAGAACTTCGATCCGAGGATGATGCCGAAGGCGGCGAGCGACAGCACGAGCACGATCAGCGGCACTGCCGCCGGATTGCCGTGCAGGAAGTGCTGCGCCTTCTGGACGGGGCCTCGGTCGTGTCCGTCGAACGAGGCGACGGTCTTGGCGCTGTCGACCAGTACTTTCTCGAATTCCTGCGACGGCTGCGAAGCCGGTGCCGTGTCGGCCATCGTGGCCTCCTCCCTGATGCCGCCCCTCAACCGGGCGATCGGATCGCCCCGGGCGCCGCCCGGGGAAGGTTTTCGGTCATGGTCTGCCTGGCCGTGGCGGGAATCAAGCCCGCTGACGCCTGCACTTTCGCGCTTCCCCTCCCCCTTGCGGGGGTTCGAAGGACGGGCGAGACCGTCGGCTCGCCCCGGCAGGGTAGGGGTGGGCGTATCTCCACCGTCGCCCGGCCCGGGTCCCGCTGCCTGCGCCCCTTCTCCCCCCGGGGGTCCGAAGGACGGGCGAGACCGTTGGCTCGCCCCGGCTCGGTGGCCGCGAAGCGGCCGGATGAGGGGGCCCGCCCCCGCTCCACCGCCTCCCGGCCCGGGTCCCGCTGCCTGCGGCAGCTCCCGGGCGTTCGCCGGCTTCGGTCATGCCACCGACATGACCGATCCTGCGGACCGCCGGATCACCCCCAGCACTTGTCCATGCCTTCCTTGACACTGATCGAGGGCACACCCTCGGCCGGCTTGTCGGTGACGAGCGCCACGCCGGTGTCGAAGAATGCCTTGCCTTCGGTCGGCTTGGGCTTCTCGCCGGTGTCGGCGAACTTCTTGATCGCCTCGACACCGAGCGAGGCCATCAAAAGGGGATATTGCTGCGAGGTTGCCCCGATCACGCCGGCCTCAACGTTCTTGACGCCCGGGCAGCCGCCGTCGACGGAGACGATCAGCACGCCCTTCTCCATGCCCACGGCCTTCAGCGCCTCATAGGCGCCGGCGGCAGCCGGCTCGTTGATCGTGTGGACGACGTTGATGCCCGGATCCTTCTGCAGAAGGTTCTCCATCGCCTTGCGGCCGCCTTCCTCGTTACCGTTGGTCACGTCGTGGCCGACGATGCGCGGGTCGTCCTCGTCGCCGATCTTGTTGATGTCCTTCACGTCGATGCCGAAACCCTTCATGAAGCCCTGGTCGCGCAGCACGTCGACGGTCGGCTGCGACGGCGTCAGGTCGAGGAAGGCGACCTTGGCGTCCTTGGCCTTGTCGCCGAGCGTCGCGGCGGCCCATTTGCCGATCAGTTCGCCGGCCAGAAGATTGTCGGTGGCAAAGGTCGCGTCGGCCGCGTCGGCCGGCTCCAGCGGCGTATCGAGCGCGATCACCAGGATACCCGCGTCTCGCGCCTTCTTGACGGCGGGCACGATGCCGGCCGTGTCCGAGGCAGTGAGCAGGATACCCTTGGCACCGTCGGCGATACAGGTCTCGATCGCGGCCACCTGGCTCTCCGAATCGCCGTCGATTTTGCCGGCATAGGATTTGAGATCGACGCCTATCTCGGCCGCCTTTGCGGTCGCACCCTCCTTCATCTTCACGAAGAACGGGTTGGTGTCTGTCTTGGTGATCAGGCAGGCGCCGATGCCGGCGGCCGAGGCCGGCGCGGAGAGCGCGAGGATCGCGGCGGCGGCGGCGCCGAACACGGTCGACTTCAGGAAAGCGGATTTCGTCACGGTAGTCCTCCCGGTCAATAGCACAGTCGAGGCTTTTGCGCCGGCCTCCCAGTCGGCGGCATCCGCCGCACAGGCGGAATGTCCACTCAAGCGAACACCATGACGGCCGTTGAGTCAATAGATAATTCACACTTATTTATTATTGACAGCTGAAGGACGCGGCGGCAGACTGAAAGGAAACAGAGGCGCCAGGGAGGGGTCACGATGGACAGCGCTGCGCCGCGCGCGGAAACTGCGCCGCGTGATTTCGGCGCCCGTCGCGGCACCAACCAGAGCGGCATGCGCGACAACAACGAGCGACTCGTCCTGTCGCTCGTGCGCCAGCACGGGGCGCTGGCCAAGACCGATATCGCCCGCATCACCGGCCTGTCGGCCCAGACCATCTCCGTCATCATGCGCGAACTGGAGGCCGAAGAGCTGCTGATCCGCGGCGATCCGGTCCGCGGCAAGGTCGGCCAGCCGTCAATCCCGATGTCGCTCAACCCGGAAGGCGCGTTCTTCCTCGGCCTCAAGATCGGCCGCCGCAGCGCCGACCTCGCGCTCATCGACTTCCTCGGCAATATCCGCGGCATGACGCACTCGACCTATGCCTATCCGGACGCGCATGCGACGCTTGCCTTCGCGCGGTCCGGCATCGCCGACCTGCTCGGCCGGCTCGACGCGCGGCAGCGGCCGCGCATCGCAGGGCTTGGCATCGCCATGCCGTTCGAACTGTGGAACTGGGCGGATGCCGTCGGCGCGCCGCGCTCTGTGATGGACGAATGGCGCTCGGTCGACATCCGCGCCGCGCTGTCCGCCGAACTGCCCTTCCCCGTCTATCTGCAAAACGACGCCACCGCCGCCTGCGGCGCCGAGCTGGTGTTCGGGCAGACGGGCGGCCTGCGCAACTTCGTCTATTTCTATGTCGGTGCCTTCATCGGCGGGGGCGTTGTGCTTGAAGGGGCGCTTTATGCCGGCCCGACCGGCAATGCGGGCGCGCTCGGCTCCATGCCCGTTCCCGACGCCCGCGGCCGGCCGGTCCAGCTCATCGACATCGCCTCGATCGCGGTCCTCGAGAAGGCGCTGATCTCGGCCCGCCGCGACGGCGCCATCCTGTGGACCTCGCCGGAGGAATGGGGCGACCTCTCGCCTCATCTGGAGGCCTGGATCGACACGGCTTCGGCGGGACTTGCCTATGCGATCGTCGCCGCCTCGGCGGTGATCGACTTCGAGGCCGCGGTGATCGACGGCTGGATGCCGCGGAGCGTGCGCGCACGGCTGGTCGAGGCGGTCGCGCTCAAGCTCAGGCAGTTCGACATCGAAGGCATCGAACTGCCGGTCGTGCGCGAAGGCACTGTCGGCATCCATGCGCGCGCGCTCGGCGGCGCCAGCCTGCCGCTCTCCGACCGCTTCCTCATCGGCCAGACCGCCTCCCCGCGCGGCACATGACCGGCCTTGCCCCCCACACCGATCCGGAGGTCGCATGATCCTGTGCTGCGGCGAAGCGCTGATCGACATGCTGCCGCGCGAGACGACGCGCGGCGAAAGCGCCTTCGCACCTTATCCGGGCGGCGCCGTCTTCAACACGGCCATCGCCCTCGGCCGACTCGGCGCTCCGGTCGAGTTCTTCACCGGCCTGTCGAGCGACCTGTTCGGCGACATGCTGCGCCGGACGCTGGCCGAGAGCCGCGTCGGCACGCGCTACTCGCCCGTGTCGGATCGCCCCACCACTCTCGCCTTCGTCAAGCTGACCAACGGCCAAGCGAAATACGTCTTCTACGACGAGAACACCGCCGGCCGGCTGCTGGCGGAGTCCGATCTACCGGTGCTCGGCGACGACGTGTCGGCACTGCTGTTCGGCGCGATCAGCCTGATCCCCGAACCCTGCGGCTCAGCCTACGAGGCACTGATGCGGCGCGAACATGCCCGACGCGCGACCATGCTCGACCCCAACATCCGCCCGAACTTCATCCCCGACGCCGCCGCCCACCGCGCCCGCATGATGCGCATGGTCGCCATGGCCGACATTGTCAAACTCTCCGACGAGGATCTCGCCTGGTTCGGCGAGAGCGGCGACGTCGGCGACATCGCCCGGCGCTGGCTCGCCCTCGGGCCGAAGCTCATCCTCGTAACGCGCGGCAGCGAGGGCGCAACCGGCTACGGCACGACGGCGACGGTCAACGTCCCGGCCAGGCGCGTCGAGGTGGTCGACACGGTCGGCGCCGGCGACACGTTCAATGCCGGCGTGCTCGCCGCGCTGCACGAAAGGGGATTGCTGACGAAGGCTGCGATCGCACAGCTCGCCGAAGACGACATCCGCGCCGCCCTCGACCTCGGCGTCCGCGCCGCGGCGGTCACGGTTTCACGCGCGGGAGCGAACCCGCCCTGGCGGGGGGAGATTTAGTCAACCCTTGGCCCCGCCCTCGGCGACAAACCACGGATTGGCGAAGTCGACATCCTCCGCCTGGTTGCGCTTGCCGTAGGTGAAGGGTTTTCCGTCGATCAGCGTCGTCCGCCCCCCGGCGGCGCGCAGCACCGCGTCGCCCGCGGCCGTGTCCCATTCCATCGTCCGGCCGAAGCGCGGGTAAAGGTCGGCCTTGCCGCTCGCCAAAAGGCAGAATTTCAGCGACGAGCCGACCGAGACGATCTCGGCGCCCTCGTGCTTGCCGATGAATTCGTCGGTCTCCGGAGTGCGGTGCGACCGGCTGGCGACGATCGTCTTCGGCTCGGCGCAGCCGCGCACCGAAATCTCGCTGCGCTCGAGGGGCGCATGGTTCTCGCCCACCGTCACGGCGTAGGCCTTTCCGGGTCGCCCGGAATAGAGCGTGTCCTGCGCCGGCGCGTAGACGACGCCGATCTCGGGCACGCCCTTGCGCACCAGCGCGATGTTGACGGTAAAGTCCGGCCGGCGCTTGATGAATTCCTTGGTGCCGTCGAGCGGATCGACCAGGAAGAACGTCTCGCCCAGCGCCGGCGGCAGCAGGCCGGCCGAGGCCTCCTCCTCGGCGACGCACGGAATGTCCGGAAAGGCCCGCCGCAGGCCCTCCAGGATGACGATCTCCGCCCGACGGTCGGCTTCGGTCACGGGCGAGTGATCCGACTTCTCCTCGACCACGATGCCGGCACGGAATACGTCCATGATCTCGGCGCCGGCCGCGAGCGCCAGACGCTCCAGTTCCGCGAGGATCGCCGCGTCGTCCATGCCGGTCGCCATCTCTGCCTCAGATATAGCCGCGCTCGCGCAGCCACGTTTCGAGTGCCTCCGTCAGGTCCTCGGGAGAGCGTCCGGAGGTTTCGAGATGCACGTCGGCACGCTCCGGCTCTTCGTACGGCGAATCGACGCCGGTGAAGTTCTTGATCTCGCCTCTCAGCGCTCGGGCGTAGAGCCCCTTCGGGTCGCGGCGCGCGCATTCCTCGAAGGGCGTATCGACGAACACTTCGACGAACTCCCCCTCGCCCATCAGTTCGCGCGCCATCCGCCGCTCCGCCCGGAACGGCGAGATGAACGACACCAGCACCAGCAGGCCGGCGTCGACCATCAGCCGCGCCACCTCCGCCACGCGGCGGATGTTCTCGACGCGGTCCTCCTCCGTGAAGCCGAGGTCGCGGTTCAGCCCGTGACGGACATTGTCGCCGTCGAGGATGTAGGTGTGGCGGCCATTGGCGTGCAGCTTCTTCTCGAGCAGGTTGGCGATGGTCGACTTGCCCGAGCCCGACAGGCCGGTGAACCACAGCACCGCCGGCTTCTGGTGCTTCAGCTCGGCGCGCGCCTTCTTGTCGACGTCGAGCGCCTGCCAGTGAACGTTGGACGCACGGCGGAGCGGATGCAGGATCATGCCCGCGCCGACCGTCGCGTTGGTGATCCGGTCGATCAGGATGAAGGCGCCGGTGACGCGATTGTCGGCATAGGTGTCGAAGGCGAGCGGAGACTGGGTCGAGATGTTGCAGACGCCGACCTCGTTGAGTTCGAGCGACTTCGCCGCCTCATGCGCGAAGGTGTTGATGTCGATGCGGTGCTTCAGCTCCGTCACCGTCGCGTTCATCTGGTCGGTCTCGGTCCGAAGCAGATAGGAGCGACCCGGAAGCAGGGCATGCTCGTCGAACCAGACGATGTTGGCGGTGAACTGGTCGGCGACATGCGGCCGGGCATCGGGGGCGACCAGCATGTTGCCGCGCGACACCTCGATCTCGTCCTCCAGCACGATCGTGACGGCCTGGCCTTCGGCGGCCCGGGGCAGGTCGCCGCCCTGCGCGACGATGCGCTTGACGCGGCTCGGCTTGCCCGATTTCGCCACCACGACGGTGTCGCCCTGCGCGATCGCGCCGGACGCGACCGTGCCGGCGAAGCCGCGGAAGTCGAGGTTCGGGCGGTTGACGTATTGTACGGGGAAGCGGAACGGCTTCTTCTCGTCGGCCGAGGCGAGCGGCACGGTCTCCAGATGTTCGAGCAGGGCCGGGCCGGAGTACCAGTCCATCCGGTCGGAGCGCTGCGTGACGTTGTCGCCGTAGCGCGCCGAGAGCGGGATCGGCGTCAGCGTCTCGAAGCCCAGATCCTTGGCGAAGGCGCGATAATCGCCGACGATCCGGTCGAACACGGCGCGATCGAAGCCGACGAGATCGATCTTGTTCACCGCCAGCACGATATGGCGGATGCCGAGCAGCGAGGCGATGAAGGAATGGCGGCGCGTCTGGCGCAGCACGCCCTGGCGCGCGTCGACGAGCACGATGGCGAGATCGGCCGTCGAGGCCCCCGTCGCCATGTTGCGCGTATATTGCTCGTGGCCGGGCGTGTCGGCGACGATGAACTTGCGCTTCGGCGTGGCGAAGAAGCGGTAGGCGACGTCGATGGTGATGCCCTGTTCGCGCTCGGCCTCCAGCCCGTCGACCAGCAGCGCGAAGTCGATGTCGTCGCCGGTGGTGCCGTGCTTCTTCGAATCCTTCTCCAGCGTCGCCAGCTGGTCCTCGAAGATCAGCTTGGTGTCGTAGAGCAGGCGGCCGATCAGCGTCGACTTGCCGTCGTCGACGGAGCCGCAGGTGAGGAACCGCAGCAGTTCCTTGTTCTCCTGCTCGTGCAGGAAGGCATGCACCGCGCTGGCGGCGGCGGGCTTGGGGGCCACGTGCTCCATCTCAGAAATACCCTTCCCGCTTCTTCTTCTCCATGGAGCCCGCCTCGTCCTTGTCGATGGCCCGGCCCTGGCGCTCGGAGGTGCGGGCGATCAGCATCTCCTGCACGATCTCCTCGAGCGAGGCGGCGTCCGAATCGATCGCGCCGGTCAGCGGATAGCAGCCCAGCGTGCGGAAGCGCACCAGTCGGTCCTCCACGGTCTCGCCCTCGCGCAGTTCCATGCGGTCGTCGTCCTTGAGGATCAGCATGCCGTCGCGCTCGACGATCGGCCGCTCCTTGGCGAAATAGAGCGGCACGATCGGAATGTTTTCCTGCAGGATGTACTGCCAGATGTCGAGTTCGGTCCAGTTCGACAGCGGAAAGACGCGGATCGATTCACCGGGCGCGACGCGGGTGTTGTAGATCTTCCACATTTCCGGGCGCTGGTTCTTGGGGTCCCACGTGTGCTGCGCGGTGCGGAAGGAGAAGATGCGCTCCTTGGCCCTCGATTTCTCCTCGTCGCGGCGGGCGCCGCCGAAGGCCGCGTCGAAGCCGTATTTGTCGAGCGCCTGGCGCAGTCCCACGGTCTTCATGATGTGCGTGTGCACGTTCGATCCGTGCGTGAACGGCCCGATGTTCTGCTCGATCCCGTCCGGGTTGATGTGGACGAGCAGGTCGAAGCCGAGCTTCGCCGCCATGTTGTCGCGGAACTCGATCATCTCGCGGAACTTCCACCGCGTGTCGACATGGAGGAAGGGGAAAGGCGGCTTGGCCGGATAGAACGCCTTCATCGCCAGATGCAGCATCACCGAGGAATCCTTGCCCACCGAATAGAGCATCACCGGCTTGGAGAACGTCGCTGCGACCTCGCGGAAGATGTGGATCGATTCCGCCTCCAGTCTCTGGAGATGAGTCATGTGTGCGGTCATGGTCGCCTGCTTCTCGATCGTCGGCCGGACATGGCCCGTATCGGCAGCTTCGCTCGCGGTGGCGGAGCGGCGCACGCCGTCGCTGCTTCAGGGGAGGTGCCGCGCCGCGATTGCGGGCGCCACGCATGTCGGCGGCTTCTAACGGTTTCGTTCCCGGCCGACAACACATGAATCTACGCCGCCCGGTGCTTCCGTAGAAAAATCTTCCACCAGTTTCGCTGTCATGCGCTCATCTACGATCGATCCGCCTTGGTTTCGCCGCGAAATGCCTTGTGAACGACTGGCATTCCGCAATGCAGCATCGAGGTTGCGTCGCTGCGGTCGCCAATGATACCTGCGAAGTGCTCAACCAGTCGATCGGAAGCTTCTTGCCACCCATTCGCCGGCCAACCCTCGACGAGAACAACCGCTGGTTCACCGCCGTCGTCATCGGCGGCGGCGGCGTTGCCGGCAGCCTCGTCAGCTTCCTTTATTCCAGCGCCCTGGTGCTCGGCGTCTGGCGCCTGTCGCTCGGGCTGATCGCCCTGCCGCGGGAGCGCGCGGTGCGTCTGATCGGAGCGAGCTTTCTCGCCTATTTCGCGGCGGAGGCACTGGCGACGCTCGTCAACTATGCCGGCCCGCACGATCTGCTCGCGATCGTCGCCAACCTGCCCTTCATCGCATTCCTGCTCGTGTTCGGGCGCCTTTCGCTGACGCCGCGTGCCGATGTCTTGCGATGGACCGAGTATGGCTCTATCGGCGGGGCCTACGGCGCGGGCCTGTTCGCGCTCGTCGAGGTGTTCGTACGGGGTTTTCCCCGCGCCGAGGGTCTGGCGGGCAATTCGGGGCCGTTCGCGCTGGTCTGCGCGATCCTGTTCGGCTTCTGCGTCGCGATCGCGATATACCGCCACGACCGGATGCGCGGGATCGCCGGCGGCGCGGCGCTGTTTGCCGCTGTCGGGCTGATCCTGTCCGGCATGCGCAGCCTCTGGCCGATGCTCCTGATCGCCCCGGCGCTTCTCGCCTGGTTGCTCGACTTCATTCCGAACACGTTGTTCACGCGCCGCACCGCCCTTGTCGCCGCGGCGGCCGCGGTGATCGTCGCCTCGCTCGGCTATTCGACCGTCGAGACCAGGGTGATGAGCCTGGTCAAGGACATCGAGAAGGTCGACGCCGGCAATTACGACAATTCGCTGGGTCTGCGCATCCGCGTGTGGGACGCGGCGCTCGAACTGATCGCGCAGAAACCGGTGTTCGGTCAGGGACCCGCCCACGCGCGCAGCGCGCTGCAGACGGCGGCGAGCGAGCGCGGCGAGAAGGAGATATCCTTCTCCCACGCCCATAACCTCGTGCTGAATACGCTGATGCGCTCGGGCGTCTTCGGGCTCGCTGCGGTGATCGCGATGTTCGCGGTTCCGCTGTGGGCGGCGGGGCGGCGCGACAAGGACGAGATCGGCCGGATCGGCTACGCGCTGATGGTCACGTTCTGCACGACTTATCTGGTCAATGGCGCCTTCAATGTGAGTTTGGGGCATGACATCGTCGATGCGCTGTTTCTATACTGCATGATCACCACGGCCTATCTCGTGTTCGGGGCGTCGGGGACGCCGCGCTGCATCCTGCTGGCCGATGGCAGCCGGGCGACCAACCCGGCGGCACTGGCCGCTATCTGACTTGGGGGGCGCCGCGGCGCGACTGTTGCAAAAAGGGAACGGAGATTTCGCGTCGCGACACTTCGGGGGGATTGGAACTTTGCGGAAAAGACGCAAGAGAATAAGGATAAGAAGAGTGCACTACCCTAGGGTTGCGCGTCAGGGACATTGCGTGTGAACAAGCTGGTATCGACAGCTCTGCAGATGCAGCCGCGTTTGCGGCGGGCGCTCATCATCGCGATGGATATCATGATGGTGCTTCTGTCGGTGCCGCTCGCCCTGTCGCTCTCCTTGTCCAACCTCTCGTTCGACCCTTTCTCCTGGATAGGTCTGGCGGTTTGGGCCGCGGTCGGCGTCTTCAGCCATTTCCTGTTCCGTTTCGGCGGCCTTTACGGCACGGTCTGGCGCTTCGCCTCGACCCCGGACTTCTTCAACATCATCAGCAACTGCGGCATCCTGACGATCGTCCTTTATCTGACGTCGCAGGCGGCGCGTCTCTACATGCCGATGACCGGCCTCAACGAGCGGCAGTTCATCGTCTTCTTCCTCGTCATCTTCACCATGATCTCGGCGCCGCGCCTCATCTACCGCTACCTGCGCGAGGGTACCGGCTGGCAGATCGGCAACAGGCGCAACGACCGGCCCGGCCATCGTCGCGCGCTGTTCGTCGGACAGCTGGAGGACGCCGACTATATCATCCGATTCACCAATACGGAGAAGGAGAAGACGCGGATCGTCGGGCTTGTCGCGACCGAGGTCGGCGTCAACCCCGGCGACCAGATCAGGGGCGTTCCCGTCGTTGCGGTCTGGCCGAACGTGTCCGGCATCATCGAGGACTACGCCAAGGAGACCAGGCGCGTTGATCTCCTGATCTTCGGCAGCGGCGGGCAGACCGAACTCAACAAGTTTTCCGAACTCGTGCGCGTCGCCCGCAAGGCCGGCATCGAAGTGCTCCAGTTCTCCGGCTTCTCCAAGCTTCGCGGCGGCGCCGCGATCGTGCTGCGGACCGTCGAGATGGAGACGATCCTGCGCCGGCCAGCGGTTGCGACGGACCTCGAGCGCATCCGTGCCTTCATCGACGGCAAGCGCGTGCTGGTCACGGGCGGAGCGGGTTCGATCGGACGCAACCTCGTCCGGCGCTCGCTCGAACTCGGCTGCGAGGCGGTTCTGGTGGCCGACCAGTCCGAATTCGGCGTCTTTCAGCTGCAGCAGTCGGTCGACCAGACCGATCATCCACGGCTCTCGTGCCGCATCCTCGACGTCACTGACAAAGCACTGTTCACCCGCGTCGTCTCCGACTTCAAGCCGGACATCATCTTCCACGCGGCCGCGCTCAAGCACGTGCCGCTGCTCGAGGACAACTGGGTCTCGGCGATCAAGACCAACGTGTTCGGCACGCAGGTCTGCGCCGAGGTGGCGGCGGAGTGCAAGGTGCCGCATTTCGTGCTGATCTCCAGCGACAAGGCCGCGGACCCCTCCTCGATGCTGGGCCTGACCAAGCGAGGCGCCGAGCAGATCGTCAACGCGCTGCATTTCTCCGAGCGCATCAGGATCCGCGACAAGGGTCCGAAGCCGATCTACATGTCGGTCCGCTTCGGCAATGTCTTCGGCAGCGACGGCTCCGTCGCGACGGTCTTCGAAAAGCAGATCATGGCGGGCGGTCCCGTCACCATCACCGACAAGGAAATGACGCGCTATTTCATGACGATGGGCGAAGCCGTCGACCTCGTCATCATGGCGGCGGCGGAATCGGCGACGCGGCGCGACATCGACAATTTCGGCATCTACATGCTCGACATGGGGCAGCCGGTGTCGATCCTCACGGTCGCCGAGACGATGATCCGGCTGGCCGGCAAGCAGCCCCATCAGGACATCAAGATCAAGTTCACCGGCGTGCGCCCCGGCGAGAAGCTGCACGAGACGCTCTGCGCCGAGGGCGAGCTGCTCGTCTCGCTCGACGTGAACAGCCTGTTCGGCCTCAAGACCGGCCTGTTCGGCTGGCAGGAAATCCGCCGCGCCCTGGCCGAGCTGCGCGACAGCCTCGAACGCAACGACAAGGAGGCGGCGGTCGCCTGTCTCGGCCGGCTCTACCGCACCATCGACGACAAGGGCCCGGTCGCGGAGGACGTGGTCCCGCTCAAGGTCGCGACCTGAGCGGCGGCACCGAACGAGCGCAAGCGGTCAAGGTCGGCATCACCGGCGCAAGCGGCTTTCTCGGCAGCCATGTCCGCCGGCATCTCGCCGACGCCGGCTTCGAGATTTCGGTTTTCTCACGCGATCCCGCGACCGGTTCCGGTGCCGTGGCACTGCCGCCACCCGATGCACCGCTCCAGGCTTTTCGCGAGGCCGTGCGCGGGCGGCACGCGATCGTCCATTGCGCGGCGCTCAACAACGATCGACCAGCCGATGCGCAGGCTCTGGTGGCGAGCAATGTCGAACTGACCCGCCGGCTGGCTGACGCCGCCGCGCGCGAAGGCGTGGCGCGGTTCGTCTACGTCTCCTCGATCCGCGCCGTCGCGGATCCTGGCATCGACATCGCCATCGGCGACGACACCCAGCCCCGGCCGACGCAGCCCTACGGCCGCTCCAAGCTGGGCGGCGAGATGGCGGCACTTGCCGCCGCGCGGCCGAGCTTCCGTCCTCTGGTCCTGCGGCTGCCGCCTGTCTATGGCGCCGGCATGCGCGGCAACCTCGGCCTGCTCCTGAGGCTCGCGCAAACGCCCGCACCGCTGCCGCTGGCCGGGCTCTCCGGCCGCCGCTCGCTCGTTTCGGCCGAGGCTGCCGCGCGCGCCGTCGCGACGCTGCTGACGATCCCCCTCCCCGCCCGATCGACCTATATCGCGAGCGACCTCGCTCCCGTCACCTTGCCCGACATTGTTGCGGCATTCCGGCGGGGACTAGGCAGGAGCCCCGGTCTGTTCGCCGTGCCCGACGCGCTGCTGAAGACGGTGGCCGCGCTCGCCGGACGCAGCGAGACCTTCGCCGGCCTGACGGCCTCTCAGACCTGCGATCCGGCCGCGCTCGTCGCCGAGGGATGGGCGCCCGAGCCCGACAGCCTCGCGGGACTGGCGCGGCTCGCCGCATCGCTCAGGGGGCCGGCACGCCGGGAATGAGCGTCGCGAGCAGGATCCGCAGGTCGAGCCCGACCGATCGCCTTTCCAGATATTCGGCGTCGATCGCCGCTAGGCGCTCCGGGTCGCTCATGTCGACGCCCCGCACCTGGGCGAGGCCGGTGATCCCCGGCCGCAGCGCATAGACGCCGCGTCGGCGCCTTGCCGATATCAGCGTCTCCTGCGTCAAGAGACACGGCCGCGGCCCGACGAAGCTCATCTCGCCCTTCAGCACGTTCCAGAGCTGGGGCAGTTCATCGAGCTTGGTGCGCCTGAGCAAGCGGCCTACCGGCGTGATCGCCCCGGCAGACGCCTCATGCGTCGGCACGGCCCGGGTATCCTTCCACATCGTCCTCAGCTTGAGGCAGCGAAAGGGTGCCTCGCCGCGGCCGACGCGCTCCTGCACCAGCAGCGCCGGCCCAGGCGAGGTCGCACGCACGGCGACGGCGGCGGCGAGGACGACCGGCGACGAAAGGACGAGGCCGACCATGGCGATCGATGCTTCCGTTAGGCGGGAGAGCATAGCGGCGAATTGGCCTTCGTCAAAATAGTGAATATTCTGTGCAGAACAACCGCGGAACCGTGAATCTAGGTAACCCTGAATACCTGTTCCATATAGCCGGCTCTAAGCCAATGCACGTGGCGAGACAGACGCTTGAAGCCTCCGCATTCTGCTATTTCACGATGTACCACAAGTTGTTTCTCGTCCGGCCCACTGCGCCCCTCGCTCTCTTGATTAATGCTTAGAAGGAGTGCCTGGGGGCTTCCTCTCATGTAATTCAGATACTGATGCATGTTGTATCTGCCGATTTCAGGAAATGAATCCTGATTGTAGAAGATACCGAAATGAGAAGGATCGCGGGCGAACAGAGCCTCTGGTGTTCCTATCGTGATCTTAGCCGCGTGCGTTTCGCCGGAAAGCCTCACCTCATTCTGAGGCAAACTCTTAAGCATGCAATAGCCTTGTAGAACGTTCATAATAGGCAAGTCGACCATCGTATAGTCTTCTGCGCCCATCAGAACCGCGTAGTATCCTGCCCATCCCAGACCGGCGCCTATCTCGCAAATCGGTCGATCGCCCAGTTCCCGGAGCCGATGGCCCGCGTATATCGCCTCTAGCGTTCGCATATAGTAAGGTGCACCGCGAGATTTGAGGCCCAACAGCCCCTCGGTTACATCAGGCGGCGTAATATCTACTCCGAGATAGTCTGATATTGCTTTCTCAACCTCCTCAAACGGCCTATAGATGTTTTCGCCCCAATGGCCCGCCTTAAGCGGATCTTCCATTGAAAAGCAACCCAGAACCTCGGCAAGGCATACAAAGACGTCCCAATATTCCAGAGAAAAATTCTTCTGACCAACCGGGTTGTGCATCAACCTCTCGGTGTTTCCTTGGCCGATGCCGTAGATCGACCGTGTGAAATGCATTCGGTGAAGATGTCGTGCAACTGGTTCGGGAGCCCCGACTTTGAGGAGTCCTCTGAGTTCGGCGTGATAGTCGTCCGATATTTTTTTCCAAAGTCCCTTATATGCCTGCCGTTCGAATTCACTTGTTTCGAGACTTACGGCATACGCTGCGATCAGCCTTCCCGCGATATCGATGTCTTTCTGCGTGAACTCGGGCGCGCTGAAACAATAGCTAACCCTCGGTTCTCCCCTAACGTAGGGATGGCGCTTCACATACGCCCGTCGGTTGGCGCGTCGATCGGGAGTCGGAATGCGTCGGCCATCGGCGAAGTGGAACGTTAGACGGTGTGGGGCAATCCCATTCGGGACTGGGTAGCTGAACTGATGCCGCCCGTCGCCTTTTCCATGCTTTAGCAACCCTTCGCGGAACTGATCAGCTACCGTCGTGTCTGTAAACACTCCGTCGACGGCCACCCGGATAGTCTGTCTTTTTTTCGGATCCTTCCCATCGAACGCCCAGCCGGTGAATACGCCGTCAACAATTCCAGCCAAATACCCGTGAAGACCTTTTGATGATCTTTCGTTCATATAATTTCCTCCTGCTTCGAGATATTTATTTCTGCTATGTCCAAGAATCAACAAAAGTCAGCGCAGCTTGACGCATTACTCGAGCCGGGAGGAGTTATCCGGCGGCCATCGCCTTAATCCATGCCGTCCTATTTTGTTTTTCGAGCTAAAACCTGTATGTTTTGGCCATGTCGGGGATTATCGTTGTTAGTCTTCTCTACGATGTCGACAAAACCGAAATGTCTCAATGAGCGAAGTAATTCATCCTTCTCAAGCCAAATTGCATAATTATCCAGGCCACCGGAGAAATTCTTATCCTTTTTTGCTAAAGATACATCTGTTGAACGATAGTAATGCTTGTACCCTTGATACCTAAACCCGCGCGTCTCGATGGTCTCTTTTCCGGTGATCAAGCGTTTATGGGCCGGCGGGCACATTTCTTCATTGTAGATGACTGTCCAGATAAATATCGAATCTGCCACGTCGGCACATAGCGCGATTATCTCCACCGGGTTGACCATGTGGTACAGGACGCCGCAGGCACTGACCATATCAAAGGTACGCTTGCAGTTCTGCAGGTAGGATTGAAAATTTCCAAGTAGAAACTTGATATTTGATTTGTAGACGACGTTTTTGATGATGAGCGCCTTCATGAAATGCGCTTGATTCGCCTCGATGCCGATCACCTCGCGACAACCGAATTCTTCGAACTGCAGAGTATGCGCACCCTCGAGGGAACCGAGTTCGAGCACTGACTTTCCCTTGAAATCGCCGAACTGATTGCGAAGCCACTTCAGCCGGTGATCTGGATAGAGGACCGCCTTGCCGGTATCGGAAATGCCTAGGTTCTTGAAATCAGTTACCCAGTTGCCGCTGGCAATTGCGATTGAGTTCGCCACCGACGCCGGCGCATCTGTGAAGATCGCCATGTCCGGATCATAGAAGTTAGTCATTCGGCTTCTCTTATACCTGCAATTGAGGATATTCTATTCGGACGGAGGAAACGAGGATCAAACCAGTACGCTCTCATCGTCGGTTGTTGTGCACGTCATCGTTGGGCGCGGCGGATTTCTGGCCTGACTTTGGTTCCTTGAAGCGTGCGCTTAAGGCGGCACAGACGATTTCATCTAACATGAACAACGGCTGAAGCTCCGCTCGGCGGGAAGCGACCATATCGGACGTCAGATGTGCCCGTCCTGAGTTTTCATGAAGGGGTTTTTCCGGCTCCGCAATTCCCTCCTTGCGGAAGATGGACATCAGATCCTCATGCAGCGTCTCAGTATCGATGAGATAGTCGATATCATCAATTGTGGAGAGCGTAGCGGTGAGATGAACGCGGTCCACTCGACCCTTGACCTGAAAGGGGCAGAGATAGCGGATCAGGAAATTGTCGAACAGGCCTCTCTCGGCAGGCGACATGGTGGCGACGAAATTCGCCACATCCGCCGGTTTCGCGAAATCGATCTGATTCACTCGCCGGGCAATCTGTTTGACGTGCGGCGGATGATTCTTGAACATTGCGGATTCTTCATCCTCGCCGATCAGAGCCAGCCACCTGAGATGAGAATTCAACTGTTCAAAAGGATCTCGGTACGAGATGATGAGCTTCTCGTATACGATATTCGAGCGCAGCAGGGTACTGTATGTCACATGTCCGGAGGCGAAATGCCTCGACGATATTTCCTCATGACGGCCTTCTGCAACGAGATGCTCGCAATGGGTGATTGCATCACCTGGAAACGCAGCCTTGAAATAGGAGTCAATGCTTGTCCCGCCTGTTTTGGGAACATGAATATAGAAGTATTTTGACATTCCGGCCGCTATTCCAACCTCAATCGATAATTCGCCGTCTCGGATTGTTGGACAAGGCGAAATCGGTTCGTCCGTAATCCAGGTTCGGATTGAAGAACATATCTTCCTTCGTCCATCGGCCCCATTTCTGGCTCATCGCCTCCTGTTCCCGACGGAATCGCTCGATCGTCTCCGGTACGACATCCGATCCCCGACTGAGGGACTCGTGATGAAAGAGCATCACCGCCGGTTCGTAGATGACGACAAGTCCCGCTTGCCATACCTTCAAACAGTAGTCGATATCGTTGTAGGCGACCTTGAACAGCTCGGCATCCAGGCCGCCCAGCGCCGTCCAGGTGTCCTTGCGCGTGCCGAGACAGGCACCCGTGACCGCCATCACCTGCTGTGTCAACTGGGCCTTGCCGATATTGTTGGTGGTATCGGCCGGTTCCCGGGCATAGACATGCGCGGCCAGGCCCCCGAGGCCCATGACGACGCCCGCATGCTGGATCGTACCGTCGCCGTAGAGCAGCTTGCCGCCGACGGCGCCCACCTCCTCGCGCCCGAGATGCATGCGCATCCGTTCTATCCAGTCCGGGACGATCACCTCGGTATCATTGTTCAACAGGCAGATATAGTCGCCTCCGGCGTTCTCGACGCCGAAATTGTTGAGACGCGAGAAGTTGAATTCGCCGTCGTCACGGACGATCGTCACATTGGGCCGCTTGGCGCGTAGCTCGTCGAAATAGTCGAAGGTTGCGGGCTCGACCGACCCGTTGTCGACGATGACGATCTCGTAGTTCTTGTCGGTACTGCGCTCGAAGATGGATTCGACGCAGGTCCGCAAGAGCTCGACCCGGTCACGGGTGCAGATGACGATGGAGAACAGGACGTCGGTGTCCACCGGATAGACGACCCGGTGCATGAACCCGGAAACGCCTTCGGTGGAGAGCGCCTTCTTTCCGGTGCGCGCGAAATGTTCGTTGATCGCCTTTCGCGCGCGCTCGTGCGCGTAGCTCTTCTGTTCGCCGCCCATGGCGATCGAGCCCTCGATCACCCGCCAGTGATAGAGAGCATGCGGAATGTGGACGATCTGGCGCCGCTCATCGTCCACCAGTTCCAGGATGCGAAGTGCCAGGTCATAGTCCTGCGACCCCTCGAAGCCCTCGCGAAAACCGCCCACCTGCCGCAGATCGTCTCCCCGATAGACGATGAGATGCGTCATCATGTTGTGGCAGTAGAACAGGTCGCGGTTGAAATCGCCCTTGAAATACGGCGCGAAACGACGGCCGGCGCGGTCCATCTTGTCCTCGTCGCTGTAGATGATCCGCCAGTCGGGAGTCTCGTTGGAAGCCTTGGCGATGTGGTAGAGCGCGAGAGGATGAAGTTCGTCGTCATGGTCGGCCAGCGTGACGATCTCACCCGAGGCGAGCGCCAGAGCGCTGTTCGAGGCCGCCGATATGTGGCCGTTCCGCTCGCGGAAGACGACCTTGATCCGCGCGTCGGCGGCCGCGTGCCGTTCGAGGATCGCGCGAACCGACGGTAGGGTCGAGGCATCGTCGGCGATGCAGAGTTCCCAGTTGCGATAGAGCTGTCCTCGCACGCTGGCGATCAGTTTTTCCAGAAGCGCCGGGTCGGTGTTGTAGGTGGGGGTGACGATGCTGATCAGCGGCTGGGACGGGAACGCGGCGATCCTGTCCAGAACCAGATCCCGGTGCCGCTCCGGATCATAGTCGAACCGGTCCAGCCAGCGTTGATAGCCGGCGGCGGCCTGGCGCCCGATGGCGCCGGCTACATATCGCAGGTCGCGCGAGAAGAAGCGTCTCGAATAGGCCGGAAGACGTTTGAGGAACCCGTAGGGATCCTTCGCGGCGAGTTCGGCGATCCCCGGCAGGAGTTCGAGCAGGATCTCGTGACGTCGCACCCGGCGCAGAGCCAGTTCGAGCTTGTCGATGGAGCCCGCCTCCTCGGATGGATCGAATCGCAGCCGAAAGCAGCTCTGATCGATGTAGAAGAAGGCGCGGAACCTTCCATTCCCCAGATCAAAACCGAGCGAAACCGAATCTGCCTCGTGAATGCCCTGGCCCTTGTCGAAATACAACTTCGGACCGGAAATCCGATCGCCGACAATCGTCGCTTCGGCGACATACCACGAGCTCTGAATCGGAGTCTTGAGATTGACGATTATCTGCGGATCGTTGCCCGCCGCTTCGTATCCATTCGCGCTGTTTCTGCCGATCGATACAAACTCAAGCTCGTGATTCTTGTCGAAGAAATCGATCGATTTCCCGAACCCAAAGAGCATACTTGTCTTCCCCTGCTTGTCCCGCCCTCCCCGGCAGGGCCTTTCTTGCCGAACGTCGGACGCTCTTCAGAAACCTTCCGCTCTTCCCGCTGGTGTGAACAACAATAGCATTCTCGTCAGCGGCGAAGCCATGACCGAAAGCACATGTGACGAGGAATTGACAAATTGACGCATTCGTCGCTCTCCGGAAGAATTGGCTCCTCGCGACCGCGAGCACTGCTTCAATAGATACCCGCCTTCGTGTTGCCCTTACTTTCCGGACATAGTTTCCCTCAAGGGCGAAATAGCTGCCGTCTGCCTCGTCGCCATTAACACGGCGAGGCCCGATCGCACAATGACGGCGCTGGCCGCCGCGGCGATGCATCTCGGCGCGCGATCTATCTTCGGGGTTGCCCGAGCAGCCGCCCCACGGTCTGCCTCATCCCCTCGCCGAACGGCGTCTTCGGCTCCCAGTTCATTGCCTCTTTCGCCCGCCTGATATCGAGAAAGGCGACATCGACGTCGGTCGAGCGCGCGTCCGCATATTCGCGCTCCAGCCGGATGCCGGCCGCCGTCTCGATAGCCTCGACCACCTCGTTCACCGAGCGAGTCTCGCCGCTGCCGATATTGAGGATCAGCTGCGGCTTGCCCGGCAGGGCGGTCGCCGCCTCTATGGCGTCGATCACGTCGTCGATAAAGATGTAGTCGCGCCTGGCCGTGCCGTCGCCGAAGATGCGCACCGGCTGCTTCTTCTGCCAGCGGTCGATAATGGCGGGCACCAGTCCCTGTCCCTTGCGGAAGGACTGCCCGGGACCGAACGGGTTGGCCACGCGCAGGATGACATATTCCAGCCCGTCGAGATGCCCGTGCATCTGGATATACTTTTCCACGAACAGCTTGGTCAGTCCGTGCGAGCTGATCGGGTTGGTCGGCGCGGTCTCCGGCGTCGGCGCCGGCGCTTTAGGCCCGTAGACCGTCCCGCCGGAGGAGATGAAGATGTAGCGCTTCACCCCCGCCCGCAAGCAGGTCTCCAGGAACTCGACATGCGGCACAACGTTCTCGGTGATGTCGGCCACCGCATGGTCGTTGCGCAGGCCCGGACTTGAACTCGACATCAATTGCACGACCGTGTCCACGTCATGAAGCGACGACGCCATGGCCAGCGGTTGCGCCAGATCGGCGGCGACGAGGTCGGCCCTGCCCTCGATCTCGTCGGCGAATTCGCGGTCGAAGCGCCGCGACACGGCGCGCACCGGGCCGCCGCTGCCGATCAGGCGCCGCACCAGGTGGCGCCCGATGAAGCCGTCCGCGCCGTAGACGCCGATCATGAATCTTCCTTCTCGCCTGAGAAATAGTCCTCCGCCGGGCCGAAATATTCCACCTTGCCGTGATCGAGCTTCAGCACCTTGCTGCAGATCCGGCGCAGCAGGTGGTGGTTGTGGCTGGCCAGCACGATGATGCCGGCTTTCTCGGCCATCTCGTTCATCCGCCTGCGCGCCTTGGCCTGGAATTCCGGGTCGCCCGCACCGATCCACTCGTCCATCAGCAGGATTTCCGGGTCGAGGCTGGTGGCCACGGAAAATGCCAGTCGCGCTGCCATGCCCTGGCTGTAGGCCTTCATCGGCAAGTCGATGAAATCGCCCAGTTCGCTGAAGCCGATGATGTCGTCGACGCGCTCGGCGATCTGCTCGTCGGTCCAGCCGTTGATCAGCCCGCGCAGGACGATATTGCGCCGGCCCGTCGCTTCGCGGCGAAAGCCGAGATTGATGTTGAACAGCGCATCCGTCCTGCCCGTCACCTCGACCGTGCCGCCGGTCGGTTCGAAGATGCCGTAGAGCGTCTTCAGCAGCGTCGTCTTGCCGGCGCCGTTGCCGCCGATCAGGCCGAGCCGGTCTCCCGCCTCGAGCGCGAAGCTGACGTCGTCCAGGGCGCGGACGTATTGGTTGCGCCCGCTGCCCTCGATTCGGCCACCATGCGGCAGCGGCCTGGTGTTGCGGGCCAGCGAAAGGCGGCTGCGCAGCCGGTAGGTCAGGCTCAGATTGTCGGCGCGGATCGAAACCATCGCTTCCAGGGTCGGCGTTTCGCCCGCTCTAACAGCCACCGCCGGCGATGGCAATGTCGCAACAGCGCACGCCGGCCGCCGTTCCCGAAGGAGCCGCGGCCGGCGAACGTGATGGCCTATCTATAGCGGACGTCGAGGATCCGGCCGCTGCGCGCGCTGACGATGACGATCACCGGTCGGCCGCGATAGGTGGCGCGGAACTGATACTGCCGGCCTTCGCAATCGATGGTCTTGACGTTCCGGAACCCTTCCGAACGCACGATGGCTCTCGCCTCGCGGCAGCTGATCCGCTCCTCGTAGTAGTAATAGGGCGGCGGCACCGGCCGGTAGTAGCCGGGAGGCGGTCCCGGATAGTAGGGCGGATGCGGCGGCTTGTGCGGCGGGTGTGGAGGCCTGGGCTTGGGATCCGGGCGGTAGTATCCGGGGTCGCCCGGAATCTCGCGCGGCGGGCCGGACGCGCCGGGAATGCCGCGGGGCCGCGGGTTGCAGAAGGCGGAATCAGACGAGCATGTCGCCCCTCCGCCGACGGCGCCCTGGGCGAAGGCGGGGGCGGCGGCGGCGAGCGTTGCGGCCATCACAGCAGTGAGCGCGATCGACCTGATCATGGAAGTGTTCCTTTCGAACGGTGTTCCGCAGGGGAAAATCCGGAACTCTTCACTCCGTTCCCCGCTTCTACGGCAATCCCTCTGAACGAATGCGAAACGGGCCGTTCATCCTGCGTTCAGGAACCGGGCGGCGGCCTTTGGCCAAATCTATCACAGCGGCGGGGCGAGGCCAGAGGCGACTGTCAGAGAACGAAGACGACCTGTCGCCGCAGGCGGCCGAGCAGAACCAGCGCCAGCATCCATGCCGCGAGGGAGGTCGCGATGCACAGCGCGAAGGAGCGCAGCGGCGCGTCGCCCGACAGGATCGGCACGCGCACGATCTCGAGAAAATAGGTGAAGGGGTTCCAGTAGTAGAAGATGCCGCGCACGCTCAGGTCACCCACAGACGTATGCGCCCAGAACACCGGGGTGAGGAACATGCCGATGCGGGTCAGATTCTGGACGATGAACTGGCTGTCGGGGAAATAGGCGCCGAGAAAGGCGAAGATGATGATCGCCGCCGGCGTGACGAAGACGATCAAGGCGATCGCGGCGGCCGACCAGAGCCAGTACCAGCTGAGATCGACGCCGCTGATCGCCAAAAGCACCACGCAGCCCAGCGCCGCGTAGCCGGCCCGCATCAGCGCCTGCGCGGTCATCCGGAAGACGTAGATCGACAGCGGCAGCGTGGTGCCCTTGATGAAGGATTCCTCGCGCACGAAAAGCCCGACGCCCGAGTTCATCGTCTCCATGATGTAGAACCAGACCAGCAGGCCGAGCGCGACATAGGCCGTGTAGTTGGGGATGCCCTCGCTGCGGCCCATGATGAAGACGAAGGTGCCGACGAAGATCAGGTAGTTGATCAGCAGCCAGAACGGTCCGAGCGAGGTGCGGCGGTGCTGGTCAGATATGTCTTCGCTGGCCAGCGCAAACCAGATGCGGCGCTTGCCGAGCGCGCCGCCCAGATCGGCGAGAGCCTCCTGCAGGAATTTCATCGTCTGCGCGGTCTCGTGCGAGCCCGCCTCCATGGCATGCGACGGTCGGGCCATGTCCGGCGCCCGCGCCGCGGTCGCCTTGGCCGTTGCCGTCAGCGGTTGGAAATGTCCCGGTCCTCGCCGGTGCCGCCGGCCTTCCCGTCGCGCCCGTAGGAGAGGATCTCCACGCCGCTGTCGCTCACCCGGTAGATATATGAATTGCCCCACGGATCCTTCAGCGACTCCGCGTTCTTGAGATAGGGGCCGTTCCAGCGCGCCTGCAGTTCCGGCGTCGGCTCGGTCAAGACCGCCAGGCCTTCCTCGTTGGTCGGCCGCCGCAGATTGTCGATATAGAACAGCTCGAGCGCGCTCTCGATGTTCCTGATCTGCGCCTGGGCCGCGTCCGATCGGGCCGAGCCCAGATAGCGCAGCACCTGGGGTGCGGCGAGGCCTGCGATCAGGGCGATGATGGCGAGCACCACCAGCAGTTCGACGAGGGTGAACCCGTCCTGCCCTCCGGTGGCCGATCGCCGCCGCGGCCGCCGCGAGAGAAACGATCCTGCACCCATCAGAACCCCCTATCCGGAATGAAGGTCGGCATGTCCGACCGCTCGATCAGCCAGGTCGCGAACAGGCCGAATCCGAGGAACGGACCGAACGGAACTCTGGCGCTCGTGTCAAGCCGGCCGGTCACACTCGCCCGCGAAGCGACGTAGAGGAGCGCGGAGATTGCGGTCAAAAAAAGGAAGAGCGGCAGGTTCCACGGGCTGAACCAGAGCGCGGCCGCGCCCGCCATCTTGACGTCGCCGAGGCCGAGGCCCGCCATCTTGCGCACCGCGAAAAAGACAGTCCGCATCAGCCAGAACAGCGTAAACAGACCGGCGGCAAAAACGATTTGCGCGAGAGGAGGACCGGCGGCGTCGAGCCACGCCCAGCCGAGGCCCAGGGCCGCAAGGATCGCATTCAGCCCGTCGGGAATAGTCAGCCGGCGGAAGTCGACGACCGTGATCGCCGCCAGGACGGCCAGCAGCGCGGCCGCGAATGCGAGGTCGGTCGCCTGCATCGGCTATTGCAGGCGCTTCAGGTCGCGCTTGATGCGGTTGCCCGGCGTCTCGCTGGCGCCGAAATCCAGCCGCTTGCGGAATTCGTCGTTGACGGAGCGGGCCTCGTTGACGTTGCGCACCACCCGCGGGCGGATGAAGATCACCAGTTCGGTGCGCTCGATCGTATCGGTCTTGTTCCTGAAGGCGTTGCCGACCACGGGGATTTCGCCGAGGATCGGCACCTGACCCTTCTGCTTCGATTTGCGCTCCTGGATCAGGCCGCCGATGATCAGCGCCTCGCCGTCGTTCACGGTCACGCGGGTCTGCACCTTGCGCTGCTGGATCGTCGGCGAATCGATGCCGGAGGTCGTCGTCCTGACCACGTTGCTCGCTTCCTGCTCGATGTCGAGAAGCACGCGGCCCGAGGCGTTCACCCGCGGCGTGACGTTGAGGATGATGCCCGTATCCTTCATCGTGATGGTGCTGACGATCGGGGCATCGGGGTCGTCGACCCCGGTGGCGGTGCGCGTGACGATCGGCACCTGGTCGCCGATCTGCAGCGTCGCCTTCTGGTTGTTCAGCGCCATCAGGGTCGGCGACGAGATCACCTTCACATTGGTCACGCTGGACAGCGCGTTGAGGGTGAATTCCAGGCTGTTGGAGGCGAAGCTCCACGCCATGCCCGGGAAGGACGGGCCGGTGCCGCCGCTTATCAAATCCGAGAAGCCGATGGAGAAGTCGCCGTTCTCGAAGAACCAGCGCACGCCGAACTTGAGTTCGTCAGTCAGCGTCACCTCGGCGATGATCGCCTCGAGCATGACCTGCGTCGGCAGCACGTCGATCTGGCGCAGGATGCGCTCGATCTTTTCGTAGTTGCGCGCCGTCGTCGAGATCAGCAGGGCATTGTTCTCGGTGTCGGCGACGACGGACGCGCCGCCGGCCGTGGCCGAAGACGATTGCGACGTCGTCGGCGCCGTCGGATTGGCTGGATCGCTGACGACAAGTTCGGGCTGCAGGTCCGGCGAGACGGACGGCGTGCTTTCGAGCGGGTCTCCAGACTGCTTCGACAGCACCGATTGCAGCACCTTGGCCATCTCGTCGGCCGACCGGTTCTGGATCGGGTAGACGAAGAGTTGTTCTTCGCTGGTGCTGGCCAGCCGGTCGAGCTGGCGGATCCAGCCCTCGGCGCGCGCCAGGTATTGCGGCCGCGAGGTGATGACCAGGACCGAGTTCAGCCGCTCGTTTGGCACGAACTTGATCAGGTTTGTGCCGGGGCCTTCCTGGGCGCGGAAGATCGTCTCGAGCTCCTTCGCCACGGCGTCGGGGCGCGACGTCTTGAGCGGATGGAGCGCGACCGACATGCCCTTCATCCAGTCGACGTCGAACACCTGGATCGCCTCGCGCATGGCGCCGAGGTCGGCATTGGTGCCGGCGATCATGATGTAGTTGCGGGCATTGTCGACGCGCAGGATCGACCCCTCGCGGCTGATCGGCGCCAGGATGGTGCGCATCTCCTCGGCGGAGATGTACCGCAGCTCGACGACCTGGATCTTGAGGCCGGGCGTGCGGCCGGCGACCGATGGCACGCTGACGGAGGGCGTGTTCGCCAGGGCTTCCGACAGCGGAACGACATTGTAGGTGCCGGACTGCTTGACGATCGCGACGCCGTTGGCGGCCAGCGTCGTCTCGAGAATATCCACCAGCGTGTTGCGGTTGACCGGCGCGCTCGTCTGCAGCGTAACCGAGCCGCGGACCCGCGGGTCGATCGTGTAATTGAGGCCGAGAATGTCGCCGAGCACGTTCTTGACAGCCGCCGCGATCGGCGCATCGACCAGGTTCAGGCGGTATTCGGTCTGTCCGGAGGCGCTGGTCTCGGCGGTGTAGGGGGCCCGGCTCGAGACGAACTGCCCGCTGCCGGCATCGGTCACCCCGGTAAAGCTCTGGCCGTCGTCGCCGGTCAATCGGCGCGACACGCCCGAACCTTCCGGCGGCAGCGGCCGGCCGTTGTCGTCGAGATTGGTCATCAAAGAGGAGAACACGCCGTCCTTTGAGTTCGACGCGCAGCTGGTCAACATAGCAACCAGAATGACTAGGACCAGCACTCGATACATTATCGGCCTACTTAATCATGCCCGAGTACTCTTCTGCCCGACAGCAGAAATGCAATATTACCGGGGAAACAGTGGTCGAACTTCTCGATCGAACCGCCCGTAGGAGCCATTTGCCGATCTCCCCCTCGTCTCACCAAGCCACAAAAGGCGCGACAAGGCAAGAAAACTCCTGAGGGGCGGTTAATCTATGCAGCATTTCACAGTCCGCGCAGCAAACATGCGACAGTATCCATCGGCGCCGGCCGACATCGAATGCCTCTCGTATCATCACAGTTTGGCCGCACAAGTCTGGGACCGGTTCCGTCCAACGCATTTTGGGGATATAGACCCGAAGGCGCTGCTGAAGGTCCTGATCGATGTCGTTCGCCAACTTCCTGTCGGATCTGATGACCTGGTGGCCGGATGAACTCGGCAGGGCGTTGCGGCCGCGGGCCGCCCGGCGGGTAACCCCGGCCGACGCCACCGTGCGTCTCGTGCGGGCCGGCGCCGAGGTGTCGGTCGGCGGCGGTGCCGCGCACCTCGCCACCGAGCCGTCGCAGATCGTGCCTGCGCTGCGGACGCTCTCCGCGGGGCGCCGTCGTCGACGGGCGGTCGGCATCGTGATCGAGCCAGAGCGCTACCTGAAACGCCACCTCGCGGCCATTCGGCTGCCGCGCAGCCGGATGATGGCGATGGCCACGCTCGACCTGCAGTCGGCTACGCCGTTCAATCCCGGCGATTTCTTCATCCTCGCCCCGCGATTCGACGAACGGATCAGGGACAGTTCCTATTACACGGTGCGCAAATCGGCGCTGGTGCCGGTGGTCGAGGGGCTGCGCGCCGGCGGCTGGACGGTCGCGTCGATCTCGCTCTCCGACGGCGGCGAGCTCTACCCGGTCGACGCCGCGAGCCTCGGCGAGGCGGCGGGTGCGCCGGCCGCGACGCGGCTCGCGCAACGGACGGTGTCGATCGGCTTGGCCACCGCCGCCGCCGGTCTCGTCGTTCTCTTCGGCGCGGCGCACTGGCGCTACTCGGTCGCCGGGGCGCAGGTGGCCGATCAGGTCGAGGCGGCCGAGAGCCAGGTTCGCGAGCTTCGCGCCGTCCTTGCCGCGCGGGACGCCAAGATCGCCCAGATCGGCGCCGTGCGCGACGAGAAGAAGGGCACGGTTCCCGTGGTGCGGATCGTCGAGGAGATGTCGCGTGCCATTCCCGACCACACCTGGCTCACCGAGATCAGCGTTAGCGGCGACATGGTGCGCTTCGCCGGCTTCTCCGCCTCGGCCGCCTCGCTGATCCCGCTGCTCGAATCCTCTCCGCTGTTCAGCGCCCCGACTTTCCTCGAGCCAGTCGTTCGCGTCGTCAACCAGGAGGGCGAACGCTTCTCGATCGCCATGAAGGTGGAGAACGGCGATGGATAGCCTGACCCGGATCCTCAATGCCCGGCCGGCAACGCGCCGGCTCGCGGCGATCGGACTTCTGGCGGGCACTGTCGCCGGCGCCGGCCTCCTGACCATGGCGGCCGTCTCGTCGGTCTATGCGAGCCGTGAGGCAGTGCGCGAGCAGCGCGAGACCCTCGGTCGCCTGCACGCGGTTCTGGCGCTGAAACCGATGATGGAGAAGTCGGCCCGGGCCGCGATCGCCGACGACGACCGGCCGGAATTCCTCAGCGGCGCCAGCGACTCGGTCATCCAGGCCGACCTGCAGACCTGGCTCGACGGCGTGGCGCGGCAGAACGGCGTCAACATCATGTCGGTCGGCAACGCGCCAGCGCTGCAGCAGAAAGGGATGCGCTTCGCCGGCCTGCGCGCCGACATCTCGGGAACCAACGAAGGCATCCAGGGCACGATCTTCGCCATCGAAGCGGCCAGGCCCTATCTGATCATCCGCCAGGCGCAGCTGCATTCGACACTCGATTCGCAGAGCGTGAGCGACGGTCCGACCGAGCTCGTGCTGCGGGTGCAGTTCTACGGCGCGCTGCCTCCCGCCGACGCGGCGCCGGCCGCTCCCGCCGCGGGAGCGACGCAATGAGCGCCGCCCTCAAGCTCGCCGCCGTGGTCGCGGCCAATCTGGTCATCTGGCCGGCGGCGTGGGCGGTGTTCGAACGGCCCGCCGGCTCCGGCGCCATCGCGACACCGCGCGACGCCAGCCGCGCCAAAGGCAGCCTCGCCGCCCAGCCCGAGCTCGGCGAGGTGCTCGACTTTTCGCAGATGAGCCCGGTGCAGGCCTATTCGCGGCCGCTGTTCGAGCGCAGTCGCCGGCCGTGGCAGCCGCCCGAGCTGCCCGAGCTGCCGGCCGAGCCTGTCGTCGCAGTCGCCGAGGAGCCCGAGGTGCAGGCCCTGCCCGCTCCGACGATCCGGCTGGTCGGCGTCAGCTCCTCCGGCGCGGCCGACATCAAGGCGCTGGTCCAGCTCGACGAGACCCCCGAACCGGTCTGGGTGCTGGTCGGCGATGTCCTGCAGGGCTGGAAAGTGGCCGAGATCGGCGCCGAATCGATCACCATCCTGCGCGGCAAGCAGTTCATGTCCTTCGACCTCTACCCAGAGGTCAGCTCCGGCCAATGAACCGGCCCTCTCCCCCCGTTTCGCGGCGGGACGACGACGAAGCGGGCTTCGCCCTGCTGATGGTCCTCTTGTTCCTGCTTGCCGTGACCGCGATCATCGCGCCGCTGGTCCTCGGCGCGCGGACCGATTTCCTGGTCGCGTCCAACCGGCTTCAGCAGGGGCGCCTGGAAACCATTGCCGACGGGCTGGTGACAGTTCTCGCCCGCGAACTCGCCGCACCGCCGCACGAACCGCGCAACGAGGAGATCAAGGTCCGCTCGGAACCGCTGCGCTGCCGCGACGAGCGCTACCTGATCGAGGCGCGCATTCAGGACCAGCGCGGCCTGATCGGCATCAACAGCGCGGCGGCCGACCTCTTGGCGGCCGGCTTCAGGGCGCTCGATTTTCCGAGCGGCGACGTTACTGAGCTCGCCGAGGCAGTCGTTGCCTACCGGACCAAGCCGCCGCAGCAGGGCGACCGCACTCCCACCAGCGGTCCCCCGCCCGTCGCGCCTTCCGCCGGCGAGGACCGCGTCGCCGGCGGCCTCAAGCTCAACTCGTTCGAGGCCGTCGAGGAACTCTACGACTTCACCGGCTTCCGCGGAAAGCCGGTCCGGGCGCTGAACGAGATCTTCTCGATCCACAACACCGGCGAGACCGTCGTCGGACCGCGTCTGTCGACACGGCTCGCGCGCGTCTTGCCGTCGTCGCCGTCGCCGCAGCATCCCTACATCATCGGCGAGGAGGAAGACGGGGCCAAGACCTATCGCATCGACGTCGAGCTGCGCACGCCCGACGGCGGCATGAGCGGCTACGCGGGTGCCGTCGTGACGGCCAGCGAGGACGAAACCGGCGCCTTCGTCATCGTCGAGCGCACGACAAATCCCGAGTTCCTGCCCGAAGGGGAAAGCGACTTCAGCGGCGTCGTCGATTGCGATATGATTTTCGGGACCGGCGTGGCCGCGGCGCTTGCCGCCGGGCCTGTGTGAGTGCGCGGCGATGGATGGGCGTTCGATGCGACTTGAGGAGTATCCGACCTTCTCCGACTTCCTGTCCTTCCTCGCGGACAACAGGATCATCACTGCGGAATCGGTGAAGCGGGCACGCAATGCCCACTCCTCGACCGGCCACGCGGTCGACACCGTGTTCATCGAGCTGGGTCTGTTGCGCGAGACCGACCTCGCGTTGCATCTGTCGTCGTTCCTCGGCATTCCGACGCTCGCCGTGGTACCCGAGGAGGTCGACCTGGCCCTGGTGCGCAGCGTCGGGATGACTTTCCTTGAAGCGAACCAGGTGCTGCCGATCGCCTTCGTCGAGGACCGTATCCTCGTCGCCGCCGCCGATCCGTTTGCGCGTTCGGCGCTCGACGTGCTGCGCTACCAGTTCGACTGCGAGCCGGAGCTGCGCATCTTTCCGCGCAGCGCCATCGCGGAACGTCTGCGCACACTGAAGGAGACCAAACTCGACGTTTCTGACAGCCTGACCATGGTCACCGACGACGATTTCGCCGACACCGACGATATCGAGCGGCTGCGCGATTTCGCCCGCGAGGCGCCGGTCATCCGCTTCGTCGCCAACATCATTCAGCAGGCCGTCGACCGCGGCGCCACCGACATCCATGTCGAGCCGACGATCGACCATCTGCGCATCCGTTTCCGTTGCGACGGCCTGCTCAGCGTCGCCGAGACCGCGCCGAAATCGATGCATGCCGGCATCGCCACCCGCATCAAGATCCTGTCGCGCCTCAACATCGCCGAGCGACGCATGCCGCAGGACGGGCGCATGCGCGTCACCGTTCGCGGCCAGGAGATCGACCTGCGCGTATCGGTCCTGCCCAGCGTCCATGGCGAGACTTTCGTGCTGCGCATCCTCGACAAGTCCGGCGTGGCGCTGTCGCTGAACGCGCTTGGCTTCGGCAGGGACGCAATCGCGAAGTTCAAGGATCTCGCCCACATCCCCAACGGCATCGTCCTGATCACCGGCCCGACAGGCAGCGGCAAGACGACGACGCTCTATTCGCTGCTGAAGGAACGCGACCCCGACGACGTCAAGATCTTCACCGTCGAGGACCCGGTCGAATACCGTCTCGACGGAATCACCCAATTGCAGGTCGATCCGGCGATCGACCTCACCTTCGCACGTGCGCTGCGATCGGTGCTGCGCCAGGACCCGGACGTCATCCTGATCGGCGAAATCCGCGATGCCGAGACGGCCCAGATCGCCATCCAGGCGTCGCTCACCGGCCACCTCGTGTTCTCGACGCTGCACACCAACTCCGCAGCCGGCGCGCTGACCCGCCTGCTCGACATGGGCATCGACGGCTACCTGATCGGCGCCACCATCCGCGCGGTCGCCGCCCAGCGCTTGGTGCGCAAGCTCTGCCCGAAATGCCGCGGCGTTCCCGCCCAGCCCGTGGACGGCCACTACACCGTCTGCGACACCTGCCGCGGCAGCGGCTATTCGGGCCGCACGGTGACCTACGAAATTCTCGACGTGACGCCCGAGATCGCCTCGATGATCAGCCGTGGCGCGGGCGAGGAGCAGATGCAGGAAAGCGCAATGGCCAACGGCTACGTCACCATGTCGGCGCAGGCCGCCCGTCTGGTGGCGGAGGGGGTCACCACGCGCGAAGAGGTGCAACGGGTGCTCAGCCTCGACCTGACCACGGACCTCGCTGACGAGATTCTGCAATGAGCGGAACCCGCGCCCCACCTGCGGTGCGCGCGCTGGGTGCCCGGCCGTGACCGCGCCCGCCCGCTTCAAATTCCGTGCCTATGCGCAGTCGGGCGGCCACGACAGCGGCTACGTAACGGCAGTGGACCGGGCCGACGCGGTGCGCCAGCTGTCCCAGGCCGGCAAGATTCCCTACGAGTTGAAGCAGGTCGACGGCACCGTCGCGACTCCCGGCTCCCAGTCGTTCTTCGGCCTGTTCCAGCCGAAGCTCGACCTGACCCACTTCCTCAGCGAGCTGTCCGTCATCATCAGCTCCGGCTTCAACGTCGACGTCGCGCTGAAGGCGGTGGCGGACGCCGAGGCCAACAAGGGCCAGAAGGCGCGGATCCAGGCGATCCACTCGCAGATCACCGAGGGCAAGTCGGTCGCCGAGGCCTTCGCCGCCCAGCCCGGCATGCCGCCCGAGGTGGTGGCGCTGGTGGCGAGCGGCGAGAGCAGCGGCCGGCTCGACGTCGTCGTGGCGGAGCTGTCGAAGACGCATGCGCTGAGGGCAAAGCGCAAGGCGGAAATCACCGAGGCGATGATCTACCCGGCCTTCCTGCTGCTCATCATGGTCGGCGCGCTGCTGGTGCTGTCGCTCTATCTGGTGCCTGCGCTGGAGCCGATCTTCACCAATGCCGGGGCCGAACCGCCCTTCATCGTCCGCGCGCTCGGCGGCGTCGGCGAGACGATCAAGCAGTTCGGCTTCCTCATCCTCGCCTGTTTAGGCGGGCTGGTTCTGCTGCTTGCCGTGTTCTTCCAGCGGCCGGCCACCAAGGCGCGGCTGATGGATATCGCCGCGCGCATTCCGCTCGTCTCCGGCATCGTGCGCAGCGCGACGCGCGAGCGCTACCTCAATACGATGTCGCTGCTGCTCGGCAACGGCGTGCCGATGCTCGACGCGATGAACCTGGCCGCCGACACGGCGCCCTCGGCCGGCCACAAGGCAAAGCTGCTGCTGGCGCGCCAGCGCGTCGCCTCCGGCGAGCCGATCTGGCAGGCGCTCAAATCGTCCGACGCCTTTCCCGACTCGATCCTGTCCCTGGTGCGGCTCGGCGAGGAATCGAACAATCTGGCGGTGATGATGGGCCGCTCCGGCAACATGACCCAGGTGCAGATGCAGCGCGCCATCAGCCGGGCGCTGTCGATGCTCACGCCCGCCATGACCATCGTGCTGGGCGGCCTGGTCGGCAGCCTGGTCATCTCGGTGATGACGACGCTTCTTTCGATCAACGAGATGGCGATCCGATGATCGCCGCGTCTTCAGACGGCCGCGATGGCGAAGCGGGGTTCACCCTCGTCGAATTCCTCGTCACCTTCGCCATTCTCGCCCTGGTGCTCGGCTCGGTCGGCACGACGCTCGCCCGCCGCGAGAACCGGATCACGCCGCTGATGAGCGCCGAGACGCTGCAGTCGATGCTGTTTCGGGCACGCAGCGACGCCATCCTCAAGGGCCGCAACGCATTGTTCTCGATCAACGCCGGCGCCAAGCAATATATCTACCCGGCAGGCGCCGCGCCGATCCAGCTGCCGGACGACCACGAGATTCGCATGATCGCCGGCTCCGAATTCGTCTCGCGCGACGGCTCGACCTACTATCTCGTCTTCCGGCCCGACGGCTCGTCCTCCGGCGCGGAAATCCTGCTGCGAAACGGCGCCGGCACGGAGGCGCGGGTCGAGGTCAACTGGCTCACCGGCCTGCCGCGCGTGCGCGTCGGGACATCGCAATGACCGCCCCGGCATCCCCAGGCCAGGGCGGCTTCATCCTCGTCGAGACGATCGTCGCCTTCGCCATCCTGGCGGTCGCGCTCGGCGTCTCGATGCAGACGATCTCGCAGAGCGCCACCACGCTGGTGCACGCCTCCGACATCGAGGCGGCCGGGCTCGTCTACGGCGAGCTTGCCGAGAGACAATTCCCCGAGCTTGGCGGCGAGGGGGAGTTCACCGGCGAGCTCGATTCGGGCGAACCGTGGAGGATCGTCGCGCGCGCCGTGCGCGACAGCCATGTGCGGCCGCTGCTTTCGGTCACCGCGACGGTCTGGCCGCGCGGCGCTGACGGACCTGCCTACAGCTACCAGACCTTCGTCAGCAATTCGCCGCTCCAGGTGCCGCCATGACGCGGCCTGAATCATCCCGGGACGGATTCGTCCTGATCGAGGTCCTCGTCGCGCTGTCGGTCGTCGCGGTGATGGCGGCGATGATGGCCGGCGTGTTCGGTCAGTTGCGATCGGTGGCGAAACTGCGCGAGCAGGTGCTGGTCAAGGCCGAGCTCGAAGGCGCGCTGTCGCATCTGGAGCGCACGCTGTCCGGGGCGAAGTCGGCGAAGCTGCCCGAGAATACCGACGAGGAAGACAAGCGGTTCGAAGGCCGCGCGATGCAGATGCGGTTTGCCGGGGTGACGCGGCAGGGCTTCTATTCGCTGGCGCTGCGCGACATCGACATCCACATCGACACCGAGGGCGAGGCCCCGCGCCTGGTGCAGACCATGTCGATGCGCCGGCCGGCCGATGCGGCCGAGGAGACCAAGTCGACGATCATCATCCTCGACCGGTTCGACAGGCTCGAGTTCAGCTATTCCGAGGACGGGCGGAGCTTCGTCTCCTCGTTCACCAAGGAAGGGGCGCTGCCGAGACTGGTCAAGATCAGGATCGCACGCTCGGTCTCGGGCAAGACTGTGTCGGCCACCACGGTGGCCAGGATATTATAGGGCGGCCGGGAAACGCGTCAGGCCGGCGGCGCGTCCATCCGCGGCATCGCGTTGGTGACGCCGCCGCCGGCGCCGATCGGGTTCTCGACCTCTTCCTCGTCGCCGTCGTCCACGCGCGGCAGGGTGTTGTCTGCCTGCGCGGTGCTCTGCATCTCGTCGGTCACCTCTTCGCTTCCGGAGGCGTCGTATCCCGTCGCCGCCCCGGCATCGGCATCGGCAGTGATCGCGACGTCCGGATTGTCGACGTCGACGTCGTCCGCCACGTCGCCGCCCGCTCCCCCACCCGTGCCTCCGTCGAGCATGCTGCCGATCAGCGACGCCTGATAGGCGATCTGCGCCGACAGGGCCGAATAGATCGAGGTGGAGGTCGTCTCGGGAGAGCCTTCGGGACTGGTCGTGCCGAGCCCCACCAGCGACAGGAATTCGTTGCCGCCATTGCCCTTGGCATCGTCCGAAGGGTTGTCCGGCAGGGTGGGCAAGCGGCTCGCCGGGGCGGCCGGGGCCGTGTATGTGGTCCGCAGCGATCCGAAAAGACTCATGATCTTGGCTCCGCGCAGGAAGTGCGATGATCGGCAGCCTAGCGGGTCCGACTTGCGCGAGGCTGGTCCCGGCGCCCTGGTGCGATAGTTTGCCGTTATGGCGAAACGGTATGGACGGGCCGCGCACCCTCGTGATAGGTCGCCACCGGGGCAGACATTAATCGCGAACCATTCTCAATTCTGCGCAGAAGGTTACCCATGAAGGGCATCATCCTCGCGGGCGGAAGCGGCACCCGGCTGTACCCGCTCACCCTGGCTGTCTCCAAGCAGATCCTGCCAATCTACGACAAGCCGATGATCTATTATCCGCTGAGCGTGCTCATGCTCGCCGGCATCCGTGATATCCTGATCATCTCGACGCCGCGCGATCTGCCGGTCTTCCGCGAGCTCCTCGGCGACGGCGGCGAATTCGGCCTCCGCCTCTCCTATGCCGAGCAGCCGCATCCCAACGGACTTGCCGAGGCCTTCATCATTGGCGCCGATTTCGTCGGCGACGACAATGTCGCGATGATCCTCGGCGACAACATCTACTTCGGCGAAGGCCTGTCGGCGCTCTGCCAGCAGGCGGCGGCGCGCACCTCGGGCGCCTCGGTCTTCGCCTACCATGTCGAGGATCCGCAGCGCTACGGCGTCGTCTCCTTCGACAAGGCGACCGGTCAGGCGCAGACGATCGAGGAGAAGCCCGCCGATCCGAAGTCGAACTGGGCGGTCACCGGCCTCTATTTCTACGACAACGAGGTGGTCGACATCGCCAGGTCGATCAAGCCCTCGGCCCGCGGCGAACTCGAGATCACCACGGTGAACAACGTCTATCTCGAACGCGGCACGCTGCACGTCCACCAGCTCGGCCGCGGCTATGCCTGGCTCGACACCGGCACGCATGACAGCCTGCACGAGGCGTCCTCCTTCGTGCGCACGATCGAGCATCGCCAGGGCATCAAGATCGCCTGCCCGGAAGAGATCGGGGTCGAAAAAGGCTGGGTCTCGCCCGAGCGGGTCCTTGCTCGCGCCGTAAAGCTCGGAAAGAATGAATATGCGACCTATCTCAGACGGCGGGTCGCCGAAATTGCGGAATCATGATGGTTGAAGTCAGGACGTTCGGGCTCGGGGGCATACTCGAGATCCTGCCAAAAAAATTTGGTGATCATCGCGGGTTCTTTTCGGAAACATACAATGCCGCGGCGCTGAAGGCGCACGGCGTCGATCTTGTTTTCGTCCAGGACAACCACTCCTATTCGGTCTCAGCCGGCGTGCTGCGCGGCCTGCATTACCAGCTGCCGCCCTTCGCGCAGGACAAGCTGGTGCGGGTGACGCGCGGCGCCATCCTCGACGTGGTCGTCGACATCAGGCGCTCCTCGCCGACCTTCGGCCGGTGGGAGGCGCTCGAGGTGTCCGCCGAGAAGTGGAACCAGATCCTCGTCCCCAAGGGCTTCGCCCACGGCTTCGTCACCCTCGTCCCCGACACCGAGGTTCTCTACAAGGTCACCGAGCTCTACTCGAAGGAGCACGACCGGTCGCTTCGCTTCGACGATCCGGCGATCGGCGTCGAATGGCCGTCCTTCGCGGAGGGCTACATTCTTTCGGACAAGGACAAGGCCGCGCCGCTGCTGGCGGACGCGGATCTCTTCGAATGAGATGAGGTATCCGGCATGAACTTTCTCGTCACCGGCGGCGCCGGCTTCATCGGATCGGCGGTCTGCCGGCATATCTGCTCGGACCTGTCGAACAACGTCACCAATGTCGACGTGCTCACCTATGCGGGAAATCTGACATCGCTGCGCCCGATCGAGAACCAGCACAATTATCGGTTCGAAAAGGCCAACGTCTGCGACGATGCCGCGATCCTGGCCATCATGAAGCGGGACGACATCGACATTGTCATGCATCTCGCCGCAGAGAGCCATGTCGACCGGTCGATCGAGGGGCCGGCCGCCTTTATCGAAACCAACATCATCGGCACGTTCCGGATGCTCAACGCCGCGCTCGAATACTACCGCGGGCTGACCGGAGAAAAGAAGCAGCGTTTCCGCTTCCACCACATCTCCACCGACGAGGTGTTCGGCGACCTGCCCTTCGACAGCGGCATCTTCACCGAGGAGACGCCCTATGCGCCCTCCTCGCCCTACTCCGCATCCAAGGCCGCGTCCGATCACCTGGTGCGCGCCTGGCACGAGACCTACGGCCTGCCCGTCGTGCTCTCCAACTGCTCCAACAATTACGGCCCGTTCCACTTCCCCGAGAAGCTCATCCCGCTGATCATCCTCAACGCGCTCGACGAGAAGCCGCTGCCGATCTACGGCAAGGGCGAGAACGTGCGCGACTGGCTCTATGTCGAGGACCATGCCCGCGCTCTGGCGACCATCGCGACGAAGGGCGTCAACGGCGAGAGCTACAATGTCGGCGGCAATTCGGAGCGCACCAACCTCTCCGTCGTGCAGACGATCTGCGCCATCCTCGACCGCAAGCGTCCGCGCAAGAGGGGCAGCTACAGCGACCTGATCACATACGTCACCGACCGTCCGGGTCACGACCGCCGCTACGCGATCGATGCGTCCAAGATCAAGCGCGAACTCGGCTGGACGCCGCAGGAGAGCTTCGAGACCGGCCTTGCCCGCACCATCGACTGGTATCTCGCCAACGAATGGTGGTGGGGACCGATCCGCCGCGAGAAGTATTCCGGCCATCGCCTCGGCGAAGCGCAGAAGGCGGCCGAGTGAGAATCGCCGTCACCGGGCGCGAAGGACAGGTCGCGCAGAGCCTGAAGGAGCGCGGCGGCGGCCGCGCCGGCGTCGAGGTCGTGCTGGTCGGCCGCCCTGGCCTCGACCTCGCCGATCCTGCGGGCATCGCTCCGGCGCTGGAAGCCGCCCGGCCCGACCTGATCGTCTCGGCGGCCGCCTATACCGCGGTCGACCGTGCCGAGGATGAGCCCGACCTCGCCCATGCGGTCAACGGCATAGGCGCCGGCGCGGTCGCTGCCGCCGCGCAGTCGCTTGGCGTCCCGGTCATCCACCTGTCCACCGACTATGTCTTCGACGGTGCCAAGGACGGCGACTATGTCGAGACCGATCCGACCGGCCCGATCGGTGTCTACGGCGCCTCCAAGCTCGCCGGCGAGCAGGCGGTGGCCGCGGCCAATCCGCGTCACGCCATCCTGCGCACGGCCTGGGTCTACAGTCCGTTCGGCAACAATTTCCTGCGCACCATGCTGCGCGTCGCCTCCTCCCGCGACGAACTGACCGTCGTCGCCGACCAGCACGGCAATCCGACCTCGGCGCTCGACATCGCCGACGCGATCCTCCACATCGCGCCGCAGATGCTCTCGGGCCGCGACGATGTCTACGGCATCTTCCACCTCGCCGGGTCCGGAACGACCAACTGGGCGGGCTTCGCCCGCCGCATCTTCGAGGCGAGCCGCGCCCATGGAGGGCCGTCCGCCCGGGTCAAGGACATCCCGGCCGCCGACTATCCGACGAAAGCGCGCCGGCCGGCCAATTCCCGCCTGTCCAGCGCGAAATTTGCCAAAACCTTCGGCTGGACCGCGCCGGACTGGCGCGACAGCACGGATGCCGTCGTCGCGCGCCTACTTTCCGCGCCATAGCCGGCGAAGCGAGGCCAGCCTCTTCATCCAGCGCACGGCAAAGGCCGGGGGTATCTTCGGATTGTCCCCGACCGTGCCCTTCCGCGTTACCGGAGCGGCCGGATCGACGAGGAAGGCGACCACAAGCGAGTCTGCTTCCGCCTCCAGCGGCAGGCGTCCGCCGCCCGGCATCAGGCCTTGTTCCCCTTCGGCGAAGACCTCGCCGCCGGCAGCGATCCGGCCGCTGAAGACGTAGAAATAGAGGTCGCGTCCCGGCATCGACGGGAACTCGGCCCGTGCCCCCTCATCCAGTCCTACATCGAAGAAGTCTACTGCGTTGCGCACGAAAAACGGGGCGTCGCCGCCTTCCGGTCCGAACAGATGCCGCCAGGCGTTCGGAGCGGCCGGTGCGACAGGTCCATGCTGTATGCCTGGTTCGAGATCGGCCTGGCGCGGCCGCACGAAGATCTTCAGCATGCGCAGCGGCGGATCGCCCGGCAGCGTTTCCTCCGAATGCCAGAAGCTGCGGCCGGCATTCATCACCATCAGATGGTCGTGGTCGATCACCAGCGGGCCCGTCGCGCGGTCGTTGTGTCGCATGACGCCCTCGGGCACCCACGAAACGATTTCGTCGTTGCGGTGTTCGTGCATGGCGATGAGGCGCCCCGGATGAAGGATCGATTCCACCACCATCGCCAGCGGGCCGTGCCCGTGGTCGTGGGTCCCGGGGACCAGCCACCCCGGCATGTTGGCGTGTATGATGAACCCGTCCATGTCGCGGACGATGAGTGTGCGACCACCTTTCAACAGCATGGCGGCGGCCCGTCGGGACGAAGGGATTTGGCTTTGGCACCTTAACATGGCGGGCGCATTCGGGCCAAATCCGCGTGTCGCGCAACGTCGCGATCAGGACACCACCGCCCCGTCGGGCCATCGCCAGTTCGTCCCGTCCGACACGGCCATGCGCCGGTTCGAGCTGCCGTCCGAGACATAGACGATCTGCCCCGGCAGGGTGGCGGACGGCAGCTCGGCGACCGTGTAGGACCTCAGGACGAAATGCCGGTCCCCGGTGACGACCGTGTTGGCGCCGTTCATCTGCAGCGCGATCGGGCTGCCCGTGCCGTCGCCGAGACGGACGTTGAGGCTGGTCAGCCGCAGATGAACGACGGAGGACGCGCTGGCTGCCGGCGTGACTGCGAACGCCAGGTCCATGCCGCGCGCGCTATCGGTCCAGGTCTCGATGGCGCGAGCCACGATGCCGCCGAGCGAGACGACGTTGTACTGGGTCGCGCCGAAGCCGAAGGCGGCGATATTGAATATCTGGTCGCCGCTCTGCAGCGCCGAGGGTGCGGCGGCGGAGCCGCGCGCCTTGCGGAAGGTAAAGTTCGAGCCGCCCGGGCCGCTCTGGTAGTTGTCGAACAGGATGCGCGTGGCATCGGCCTGGTTCGAGACATGCACGATCGTGCCGGCCGGCCCGACCTGCGGCGTATGCGCGGTGCCGTGCACCTTGAGCGTGCCGGTCATCGTGTCGCCCTGGCGGGCCATCGCATAGCGCTTCGTGGCTATGCCGAGATCGTCCGTCGGGTCGCCGGCCACGGCCGCGAGTCCCGTCGCGGCATCGACCGTCAGCGCCTCGGTCCAGGCGCTGCCGTCCGGCGACACTTTCACCGAGAAATCGTCCGCCCCGGCAAGGCCAAATTCGGCCCGCCCGGAAAAGCCGCTCTGGAAAAGGACGGAGGCCGTGTCGCCCGTCGACGCCTTGTTGATCTTCAGGCGATGGTCGTCGCCGTCGTGGCTGAACAAGCTCGCCGCGCTTGACACGGCGAGGCGGTTCACCGTGTCGGCGGTGGCGTTGACGCCGACCAGCGCCGCGGGGTTGATGCCGGCGGCGACCGCGTCCACCCAGCCCGTCCCGTCGAAGACGGCGAGCTCCTCTTCATCGCCGATCCAGGCCATCCAGCCGGCGAGCGGCGGGACGATCGCCCAACCGCCTGGACGCGCCACGGCAATCTTCCCGGCATGGCCGCTCCAGGCGCCGGTGGGGGTTGCGCCGACCACGTAGCGGTCGCCCTCCTGCGGCACCGCCGGCGGATCCGAAACGCTGCGCGACAGGACGGCAAGCTGCACCACCGCGTCGAGGATCTCGAGCGACTGGTTGTGGGTCACGTGTTTCTGCGCCTGCGAGGGCATGATGTAGGGCATTTTCAGGGTGGGGGTCTGGTCGGCCATGGCTCGTTCTCCGCGTTGGTCGCGCCAAGAATCGCCGGGACCGGCAAGGCGTGGATCGATCGATCGCATCTTTTCCGCGGGCCCGGCGCAAGCCGCTCCCAACTCTCTGAAAAAGCCGAACGAATCATCCTGCCTCGATCGCCGCCCCGCCGGGCGGGCGCAGGATCGATCCACGCGGGAAGTCTCAGAGGCGGTTGATGGCCGAGGCGATGTAGAGGCTCGCCTGTCCCTTGCGGGTCTGGCGGTGGATCCCGCTGCGCCAGAGTTCGAACAGACGCCAGGGCAGCCACATTTTCCTCAGCGCCACGAAGCGGTCGAGCACCTCGCGGGCGTCCTCGCTCAGCAGGTCGCGGCAGGCTTGCAGGCCGGCGAGGTTGCGGTCGGTCCAGCGGGCGAAGCCGCCGCCGAGCAGGAATCCCGATCGCCCCAGCCGCGCCCGCACCCCGTCGTTCGAGCCGACGAGATTGCCGACGTGCTGGCGGTAGTCGACGCGCGGCTCCGGCGAATAGCGGAAAGCACCGCCCGCCCCCGTCACCATCATGTAGCACCACCAGTCGTGGCTGACGAAGCCGCTGCGCCGCGAGGCCTCCGCCATGAGCTCGCGTGCGGCGCGGTTCATCACCATCGTGTTGCCGCCGGCGATCGACTGCACGATGGCGTTCCTGAAGCTCGGCGGCTCGGCAAACAGCGGCGAGAAGCCCACCGGCCGGCCGGCGATGTCGACGGTGCGCGTGCGGCCGCCATAGAGCGCCGGCCTGTCCGCCGGCTGCTGCGCCAGCCAGGCGATCGCCGCCTCCAGCTTGTCCGGCGCCCAGATGTCGTCCTGATCGCAGAAGGCGTAGTAGTCGGCAGCGATGTCGTCGTTGACCATCAGCGAGCGGAAATTCTCGGCGAAGCCCTTACCCGACCCCCGCAGCAGAGTGAACGCGCCCTTCCTCCAGCCGGCGCCGATCGTCGCCAGCAGGTCGAGCGATGCGTCGGTCGAGCCGTCGTCGGAGATCCACAGGTCGATGTCAGGCACCGTCTGGCGCTCGAGCGAGGCGAACTGCTCGGCGAGAAAGCGCTCGCCGTTATAGACGCAGGCGAGGATCGCCACCCGGGGCATCACGGTTCCTGACGGCACAGGTCGAAGGGAATGGCTGGGGCGCCTGGATTCGAACCAGGGAATGGCGGTACCAAAAACCGCTGCCTTACCGCTTGGCTACGCCCCAATCCGGCAGGCCGCCAGAGCGATGGCGGCCTTATAGTGGTTCGGCGGACGACGTGCAACGCGGTCGTCGGGTCGCCGCGCTTCTACTTCTTCGCGGCAAAACCGGCGAACAGCGACCAGACCGCCGGCACCAGCGCCGAGGCGAGCGCCACCTTGATCAGGTCCGGCACGATGAAGGGCGCCACGCCGAAGGTCCAGGCCTTGTCGGCGCCGATCAGCGTCGCGAGCCAGGCGAAGCCCATCGCCATCATCACCGCTTCCGCCGCCAGCATCGCGCCGAACAGCTTGAACGGGTTGCGGTCGAAGCCGCGGTCCGCCGCCCAGCCGACGATCGCCGCCATGGCGACGAAGCCGGCAAGATAGCCGCCGGTGGAGCCCAGCATATAGGCGAGGCCGATGCCCTTCTCCGGCGTGCTCTGGAACACGGGAAAGCCGGCCGCGCCCTCGGCCATGTAGAGCAGCAGTGTCGCAAGCCCGAGACGGAAGCCGAAGCTGGCGGCGATCAGAAGCACGGCCAGCGTCTGCAGCGACATGTCGACCGGGCCGAGCACCACCTTGGTCTTGGCCGACAGCGTCAGGATCAGCGTGCCGGCGACCACCAGCGCCGCCTGCGCGGCGAAGCGGGCCAGTCCGCTCTGCGGCAGGGCCAGATTGACCAGCGGGCGCATCACAATTGCATTGGACATTCGTTGGTTTCCCTCACACGGCGGCCCCAGGGTGGCCGGCTTCATCCGGGTTTCGGTATATTGGCTTCCGTGATATGCGGCAACCGCTTTCGCCCGCTCACCCAGGACGTTTTCCCCGATGGCCATCGAGTTCCAGACCGCCTTCGATCCGGCCTACGGCACCGCCGTCCCGGTGACCGATCGCGTGTCGCGGCTGACCGTGAACAACCCCAGCGCCTTCACCTTTCACGGCACCAACACCTATCTCGTCGGCACGGACGCGCTCGCCGTCATCGACCCCGGCCCGGAGGATGACGCGCATTTCGAGGCGCTCGCGCGCGCGATCGCCGGCCGGCCGGTCAGCCACATCTTCGTCACCCATACCCACCGCGACCACTCGCCGCTGACCGCCCGGCTGAGGCAGGCGACCGGCGCCATGGTCGTCGCCGAGGGGCCGCATCGCCCGGCGCGGCCGCTGCGCATCGGCGAGATCAACGCGCTCGACGCCAGCGGCGACCTCGACTTCACGGCGGACGTGCACCTGGCCGACGGCGAGGTCGTCCAGGGCGACGGCTGGGCGCTCGCCGGCGTCTTCACGCCGGGCCACACCGCCAACCACATGTCGTTCGGGCTGGAAGGAACCGGCGTCCTCTTTTCCGGCGACCACGTCATGGCCTGGTCGACGTCGATCGTCGCGCCGCCGGACGGCGCGATGTCGGACTACATGGCCTCGCTGGACCGCCTGCTTTCGCGCGACGACCGGCTCTATCTCCCCGGCCATGGCGGGCCCCTGCGCAAGCCGCTCCCCTTCCTGCGCGGACTCAAGGCACACCGCAGGATGCGCGAGCGTGCCATCCTGGAGCGCCTGCGCGGCGGCGACCGCACCATCCGCGACATGGTCCGCGCGATCTACCGCGACACCGACCCCCGGCTCCACGGCGCGGCCGGCCTCTCGGTGCTGGCGCATCTCGAGGATCTCGTCGCCAAAGGCGCGGCGGTGGCGGAGAGCGAGGTCTCGATCGACGGCGTCTTTCGGTCGGGGTGAGCGAGGGTTCGGCCGGCCACGACATTGCCGCGTGTCGCACACTCCAGTGTCCCTCCTCTTGTCTGAATCTGGCCGGCGGTTCGACTACCGAGCCGGCGGCGGCCCACGGCGAAGCTAATGTAAATATATTTATTGACATTTTGTTTGGAAATGTATACTTATAAATTGACACTAATCCTGTCGCTGTCAATATATGAGTTTACAAATGTCCGTCAAACAGACCGTTCGGGAACAATACCGGGCCATCGTCGACACGGTGCAGGGCTACAATTTCGAAGTGCCGCCCGAAGGCTGGATGCGCACGGTTCGCAAGGCCCTCGGCATGTCCGGCGCGCAGCTGGCCAGGCGCATGGGCGTCACGCGCGCGCGCATCGCGCAGGCAGAAAAAGCCGAATTGGACGGCGGCGTGACCCTCAAATCCATGCAGGCAGCCGCCGAAGCGATGGGCTGCCGATTCGTCTACGCGTTTGTCCCCCCTGGCACCATCGAAAACGTGATTGCCGCCCAGGCACGAAGGAAGGCGCATGCGATCGTCGGCAGGGCCGGAACGCACATGGCGCTCGAAAGCCAGGCCGTATCCGCTGACCGAACCCAGGGGGAAGTCACCCGTCTCATGAACGAGTTGATCTATGAAATGCCCTCTGATTTTTGGGAGGACAAATGACGATCGCGCTCGAATATCCTGAGGGCGCCACCCCGCTCGACCCCAACGAGATCGGCGGGCTTAAGTACAAGCACCTCAGGACGCAGGGCGAACTCGACGAACTCGAACAGGCGAACATCGCCTCTGGGCTCCGCTGGCTCGTGCGCACGCGGCGCAAGGACATTCTTACCGATGGATTTGCGGTGGAGCTTCATCGTCGTCTTTTCGGCGATGTATGGGATTGGGCAGGCAGCTTCCGCACGACGGGCAAGAACATCGGTGTCGATCCGGTGCAGATCGGCGTTCAACTGCGCGGCCTAATGGATGACGCGCAATACTGGGCTGCCCACGACACATATCCGCCAATAGAAGCCGCGGCGCGCCTGCATCACAAGCTGGTCTTCATTCATCCATTTCCAAACGGCAACGGCCGGCATGCGCGCATCATGGCGGATTTCGTTCTGGAGAAGATCTACCGCGCCGACCCAATTGATTGGGCGGCCGGGTCAGACCTTCAAAAGACGAATAACCGGCGCACGGAATATATAGCCGCGCTGAAAGCAGCGGACGCCCACGATATGGGACCATTGCTGACCTTTGTTGGCACGGACTCGGTGATCTGACTCCCCCTACTCCGCCACCGGCTCGCCTTTCACCGCCGCATCGAGGTCGCCTAGGAAGCGCTCGATGCGCCGGGCGTTGTCGCCGAGGTCGTGCCGGCCCCAGCGCGACACCGAGCGCATGTCGACATAGACCGCCGCGTCCTCGTCGGTCACCCGCACCGCCACGTCGACCGGGAAGCCGAGAAAAAAGGTGTAGGCGACGATCTCGAGGGTCAGCTCGCTCTGGCCCTCGGCGAGCTGCGGGTCGCCGCGAACGGTCCAGCCGCGGTCCTGCGCCAGCTTGAGGATCGCCTGGATCACCAGGTCGGGCGCCACCTCGTAGCGCCGGCCGATCACGCCCGGATAGCTTTCCAGCTGCAGCTCTGCATCCTCCGGCGCGAGCGGCCCGACCGGGTTCATCAGCGCGCTGCGCTCTTGCGCCGCCTGGGCCAGCCGTGGCGGATCGATCACGTCGGTCGAGATATCCGTCAGCGACGGCAGCGTCATTGCCTTGAAGGCGGAGAGCAGGAAAGGCGCCGCCACCGCCAGCGCGATCAGCGCGCCGGCCGCCGAATCGCGCCCGCCCCGGTCGCCGCGCGTCCACAGGCGAAAGAAGCCCCAGGCCGCGCAGCACAGCGCGGCGATGGCAATCGTGCCGACGATGCCGAGCAACCAGAAGAACGAGACGGTATCGATCAGCCCGAACCGGTGGCCGAGCCCCGACATGACGAACAGCACCGCCGCAAAGGAAGCCAGGCGCCGCGACCAGCGGGCCGCGCGCGAAATGCGCCGTTCGACGACTGCCGCCATGTGACCGCCCGCTCCCTCGCTGCGAAGACCGCGGTCACTTATGCCGATTTGGCGGTTAAGACAAAGGTCTCTGGCGAAGTCAGGGAGTGGGCCATACAATCCGGCGTTCGTAGTCGGAGTGCCACAGCAGTTCCGCGGCCACTTTGTGATTTGGCAGGGAGGCCAGCACGATTTGCAACCCACTGATACGGGCATGCTTCATTGCCGGCACGCAGTCGGTATCACCCGTAATCAGGATGATCCGGTTCACCGATTTGGTCGTCGCGTAGTTGGCGATATCGAGTCCGATACGCATGTCGACGCCCTTCTGTTCGAAATCTGGTTTGAAGTCGGAGTCTGAAAGGGCATTCGAGGCGATGGGAATTCTCTTCGGCTTGAATCCTCTGAATTTGAGGACCCCGCGCCTTACCGCAAAGAGATTTCGGGCGGCGAGTTCTCGTAGCCAGGCGTCGGATCCTTTGAATTCGTATTCTGTCCCCGACACCGGCAGCCTGGCCTTTCCGGCATAAGGCGCACAATCGTAGTAAAGAATCCTAAGAAGCGTCTCATCCGGCTCGACACACGCACGCGCGATCTTCTCGATATAGTCCGGATCGTAGATGTGGTCGGCCTGCCTTGCCAGGGCGCGCAGATGTCCCCCGTCGATCATCACGGACACTCGCATAAGAAAGAACCCCCGAACGTCGCCGCTCGGGGGTCCTGTATAATGCCCGCCTACGGGCGTAGCGGATAATGAATTATTATTTATGTATCCGCTTGCCGCTGTCAACGTGCGATTGCAGATATTGCTTCCCCGCCCATCTGCTGTCGTTTGATTGATCCCGGAAAGGATCGGGTTCACGCCGGCAGCTTGTAGTCCCTGAACTGCTGGCGCAGCGTGATCTTCTGGATCTTGCCCGTGGCGGTATGCGGGATCTCGTCGACGAAGACGACGTCGTCGGGCATCCACCATTTGGCGATCTTGCCGTCCATGTAGGCAAGCATCTGTTCCCTGGTCAGTTCCTTGCCGGCCTTGCGGACGACGACCAGCAGCGGCCGCTCGTCCCATTTCGGGTGCGCGATGCCGATCACCGCGGCTTCCGCCACATCCGGATGGCCCACCGCCAGGTTCTCCAGCTCGATCGAGGAGATCCACTCGCCGCCCGACTTGATTACGTCCTTCGAGCGGTCGGTGATCTGCATGTAGCCGTTGGCGTTGATGTGGGCGACGTCGCCCGTGTCGAACCAGCCGTCGGCGTCGAACTGGTCCTTGCCAGCGCCGCCGTAGTAGCCCCTGGCGATCGCCGGTCCGCGCACCTTGAGCCGGCCGAAGGTCTTGCCGTCCCAGGGCAGTTCGCGATCGTTGTCGTCGGTCACCTTCATCTCGACGCCGAAGGGCGCCCAGCCCTGCATCTGCTTGATGTCCAGCAGCGCGTCGCCGGTGAAGTCCTGGTATTCCGGCTTCATCGTGCACAGCGAGCCGAGCGGGCTCATCTCGGTCATGCCCCAGGCGTGGATCACCTGCACGCCGTAGTTCTTCTCGAATTTTTCGGTGATGGCGCGCGGGCAGGCCGAACCGCCGATCACCACCTTGTTGAGGTGGGGAAGCTTCAGATTGTTCGCTTCGAGATGCTGCAACAGCATCAGCCAGACCGTCGGCACGGCGGCCGAGAAGGTCACCTTCTCGGTGTCGAGAAGCTCGTAGATCGAGGCGCCGTCCATCTTGCCGCCGGGCATGACCAGCTTGGCGCCGATCATCGGCGCGCTCTGGCCGAGGCCCCAGGCGTTGGCATGGAACATCGGCACCACCGGCAGGATCACGTCGCGCGACGAGATGCCCATCGCGTCCGGCATCGCGGCCATCATCGCGTGGATGACGTTCGAGCGATGCGAATAGAGCACGCCCTTCGGATCGCCCGTCGTGCCCGACGTGTAGCACATGCCGCAGGCGTCGGCCTCGGCGACATGCGCCCACTGGAAATCGCCATCGGCCTCGGCCAGCCATTCCTCGTAGGCGACGACGTTGGCCAGCGCGGTGGCTGGCATGTGCGCCTTGTCGGTCAGCACGACGACCCTCTTCAGCGACTTCACCAACGGCGCGATCTTCTCGACCAGCGGCATGAAGGTGAGGTCGACGAACAGCGCCTGGTCCTCGGCGTGGTTCATGATCCAGACGATCTGCTCGGGGAAGAGGCGCGGGTTGAGCGTGTGGTAGATGCCGCCCATGCCCATGATGCCGAACCATGCCTCGAGGTGGCGCGCGCTGTTCCAGGCGAGCGTGCCGATGCGGTCGGAGCGCTTGAAGCCGTCGCGCTGCAGCCGCTGCGCCACTTTCAGCGAGCGCTCGCGCAGATCCTTGTAGGTCGTGCGCACGATCGGTCCCTCGACCGAGCGTGACACGATCTCGCGCTGGCCGTGCTGCCGCGCGGCATGGTCGATAATCTTGTGGCACACCAGCGGCCACTCCTGCATCAGTCCAAGCATTGCATTCCTCCCGAAAGCGTCCGCGGGAATTTCGTGCCGCGCGAAGCGCTTGTCCAGTCCCGCCGCAATGACTTTCGGTCAAGCCCGCACGGCGACGCACCCGCCACATTGCGGCCATTCTCGCCGGGATAGCTCGCCGCGGGCGGTTTTTGAGAAGCGAGACTCACATGGAAACGCATGTGGCGCAGGCGCCTGTCCCCGTCACCCCTTCGCTCGAAATGGTCGAACTGGAATTCGCGCTCGATCTGGAAGACGTGAACGCCGGCTTCGACGAAGCGGCCGGCGCGGCGGCGAAGGCGGCCGGCGGCGCGCTGCTCTTCACCATGCCGACGGCGGCGATTGCCGATTGCAGCCGCGTCGCCGTCATCAGCCTCGGCGAGGCTGCCGAGCGCGAGCTCGTGCTCGTGATCCTCGGCGAGGACGGCATCAGCACCCGCATCGAGACCGTCGCCGAGAGCACCAACCCGATCGCGGCGCTCGCGCGCTCCTGGTCGCAGGTCATGGAGCGCATGCCGGCGATTGCCGCCTGATCTGCTGGCTGGCATCAACTGGCGGAATGAATTTGGTCCAGCCGGCAGGCGGGGTTACCGCACTGCAGAATCTCCGCTAGTCTCCGGCCGAACCTCCGGAGACCGCCCATGAACGCCCCGCTCAGCAATGTGCAGACCCGCGACGTCGAGGCGCTGCTGCATCCCTACACGCCGATCCATCGCCTGCGCGAGATCGGTCCGACAGTGATCCAGCGCGGCAAGGGCGTCTATGTCTACGACACCCAGGGCAAGGCCTATATCGAGGGCATGGCGGGCCTGTGGTGCACGGGCCTCGGCTATGGCGACGAGGAGCTGATCGAGGCGGCCACCGAGCAGCTGCGCACTCTCTCCTATTCGCACCTGTTCGGCGCCAAGGGCATGGAGCCGGCGATCGAGCTGGCCGAGAAGCTGAAGGAGATCGCGCCGATCCCGGTCTCGAAGGTGTTCTACACGTCCTCAGGCTCCGAGGCCAACGACACCCAGGTCAAGCTCGCCTGGTACATGAACAACGCGCTCGGCCGGCCGAACAAGAAGAAGATCATCTCGCGGCAGAAGGCCTATCACGGCGTCACCATCATGGCCGCCTCGCTCACCGGCCTGCCCTACAATCACATGGGCTTCGACCTTCCCGTCGACCGCGTCGTCCACACCGACTGCCCGCATTACTGGCGCTTCGGCAAGGAGGGCGAGAGCGAGGCCGAGTTCCTGGCAAGGATCGTGGGTTCGCTGCGCGATCTGATCGAACGCGAAGGCCCCGACACGATCGCGGCGATGATCGCCGAGCCGGTCATGGGCGCGGGCGGCGTCATCGTCCCTCCTTCCGGCTACTATGCCGCGATCAAGGAAGTGCTCGACGAGCACGACATCATCCTGATCGACGACGAGGTGATCAACGGCTTCGGCCGCACCGGCAACTGGTGGGGCTGCCAGACGCACGGCATGGTGCCCACCACTATCTCGGCCGCCAAGCAGCTCACCTCCGCCTACGTGCCGCTCGGCGCCGTCCTGGTGCCGGAAGACATCTACCAGGCCTATGTCGACCATTCTCGCCAGATCGGCACGTTCGGCCACGGCTTCACCTATGGCGGCCACCCGCTCGGCTGCGCTGTCGGCGCCAAGGCGATCGAGATCTACCAGAAGCGCGGCATCGTCGGCCATGTGCGCGCCATCTCGCCACAGTTCGCCAGCCGCCTCGAAGCCGTGCGCGACCATCCGCTGGTCGGCGAGGTGCGCTATTCCGGTCTCGTCGGCGGCGTCGAACTGGTCGCCGACAGGCGGACGAAACGCTCCTTCGACGCAAAGAAGGGTGTGGGCGCCGCGCTCGCCCGGTTCGCCGAGGGCCACGGCGCGATCGTGCGCGCCATCGGCGACACGATCGCCTTCTGTCCGCCGATGATCATCACCGAATCCGAGTTGAACGAGCTGTTCGATCGCTTCGAAAAGGCGCTGGCCGATACCGAGGCCTTCGTCCACAAGGAGGGGCTGCGCGCGGCCTGACGAAAGGTAGCGTCACGCCCATGCGCGGCTCGCGCGATCGACCGAAGACGTTCGCGCGGCGCTATTCGGCCGCCGCGGCACGCGGAAGCGTAGCCACGGCGGGTACCGAGAACTGCATTTTGACGAAGGCGCGGTAGGCGAGAATCTGCTGGGCGAGACGGTTCGGGTCGCCTGTGACCTTCGCCATGATGATGCCGCCGTCGATGATGCAGGACAGCATCTCGGCCATCACATCGAGTTCCAGCGGCTCCCGTGGCGGATAGACGGCCATGATCGCTTCCAGATGGTCGCGGATGCGCGCGTTGACGCTTTCGATGGCCTCGCGGTTCAGATCGACGACGCGCCGGTCGAACAGCCGCTCCTGGTAGCAGACCGACGCGATCATGCAGCCGGGATGGCCGCCGGGAAGGTCCCCCATGAGTTCGGCCAGCATCTTCAGTCCGATCAGGAAGGCTTGCAGAGGGTCCTCCGACAGTTCCGCCGCCCTGCCGAAGATCTCGTCCAGGATGCGATGATCCTCGGCGATGTAACGGCGCAGCAGTTCGTGCGCCAGCTCGTTCTTGTCGCGGAAGTGATAGAAGAAGCCGCTCTTGGTGATGCCGGCCTCGGCGATCACCTCCTCGATCGAGGTCGCGCCGAAACCCTTGGCCAGCACCGACGCCTCAGCCACTTCGAGAATGCGTTCGCGTGTTGCCTCGCCCTTTCGCATGAGCGGCCTCCAAAACTGTACTTGCGGTATGGAAATGCTGGGGCCGACGCTTACCACATTCCGTTAGGGAACCACCAGAAAATATTCAAGCCTTTGAATCTGCTTCTGTTTTAGAGTTCCGATCCGTGCCGTACCATGCGTCGGCTAGTTCGTCTCCATGCGATCTGGGAAAACCCCGGCCGTCCGGGGCGGTCACGCCGCCCGATCACATGGAGGTTTTGAACCATGGCGAAGTATCGTCACGCACTGCCGCAGACCAATGGCGGCCTGTTTCTCAGCGACGGCGGAATGGAGACCGCCCTCATCTTCCTGCAAGGTCTCGACCTGCCGCAGTTTGCATCCTTCGTGTTGGTCGACCGCAAGGACGGCCGCGCCGAGCTGGTGAAATACTACGAGCAGTACCTTCCCATCGCCCGCGAACGCGGCCTGGGCTTCGTGCTCGACACGGCCACCTGGCGGGCGAGCCTCGACTGGGGCCGCCTGATCGGCTTCGACGCGGCGCGGCTGGAGGCGGTCAACCTCGCCGCCGTCGACCTCGTCGCCGCCCTGCGCGACAAGTGGGAGACGCCGGCGACGCCGATCGTCATCAACGGCGCCATCGGCCCGCGCGGCGACGGCTACAAGGCCGGCCGCATGGAGAGGGAGGAGGCGCGCGACTACCATGCCTTCCAGGTCGATCTCTTCGCCCGCTCCCAGGCCGACATGGTTTCGGCCATCACCATGAACACGGTCAACGAGGGCGTCGGCATCGCGCTCGCCGCCAGGGCGGCGCACATGCCCTGCGTCGTCTCCTTCACCGTCGAGACCGACGGCAGGCTGGTCGACGGCACGACGCTGCGGGCGGCGATCGAGGCGACGGAGGAGGCGACCGGCGGCTCGCCCGCCTACTACATGGTCAACTGCGCCCATCCCAGCCATTTCGAGCAGGCGCTGGCCCGCGACGAGGCCTGGGTCAGGCGCATCCGCGGCGTGCGCGCCAATGCGTCGGCGAAGAGCCATGCCGAGCTCGACTCTTCCGACACGCTCGACATCGGCGACATCGCCGACCTCGGCCGCCGCTACGGCTCGCTGACGCGGGCGTTCCCGTCGATGCGCGTCCTCGGCGGCTGCTGCGGCACCGACCACCGCCACCTGGCCGCGATCTGCGAAGCCTGCGCGCCCACCGCCGCGGCGGCCTGATCGCCGACCACTCAACCGGACAGAAAACGGCGGACGCGCAGCCTTGCCGTCCGCCGAGGAGAGAGACCATGTATTTTTCCGCACTCGCCGGCCTCATCGCCGGCGTCACCTTCCGCCGCAAGGCGGAGCAATCGGTGCCAGCGGGCCAGAAGGTACCCGCGGGCGTCGCCGAACTCACCGACCATCATCTGCGCGACATCGGCTATGTGCGCGAGCGCGTCAGGCAGCCGCGCAGCCCGCTGATGTGGATGTGAGGGAGACGAACGATGACCCCGACCCTGACGCCGGCGCCGGCGCTCGCCATCCGCCGTGCCCGCGCCGCGGATGCGCCCGCCATCGCCCGCCTGTTCCTCGTCTCCTCCGACGGGCTCGCCGCCTATATCTGGCAGAGGCTCGCGCTGCCCGGCCAGTCGCCGGCGGAGGTGGGCGCGGCCCGCTACGCCCGCACCGGCACCGCCTTCTCCTTCGAGAACTGCCTGCTGGCGACGGTCGGCGGCGCGGTCGCCGGCATGGCGCATGCCTTCGCGATGCCGCCGCGCGCGCCGGGCGAGGTCGAGGACGACCCGGTGCTGGCGCCCTATGCCGAGCTCGAGGATCCCGGCTCGCTCTACCTCTCCGGCCTCGCCGTCGACGATCGCTTGCGTGGCCGGGGCATCGGCGGCGCGCTGATGGACCGCGTCGAGGCGTTGGCGCCGGAGAGCGGATGTTCCGGCGTGTCGCTGATCTGCTTCGAGGCCAACCGGCGCGCCATGCGCTTCTACCGCGATCGGGGCTACCGCGAGATCGCCCGGCGCCGAATAGTCCCCCACCCGGCGCTGCGCTACGGCGAGGGCGACGCGGTGCTCCTGGTCCGGCCCGGCTGAACCGTAGACCCCTTCAAAGGAAACACACCTCATGACCGCCCATCCTCCTCCGCGCCGCCGGCCAGGCGGCAGCGTCCTGTCGGCAGCCGCCGCGCTGTTCGCCGTCGCCTCGCTTGCCGGCACGCTGCTCGCCGCCCGCTCCCTCGACCTGTGGCTGTCCGCCACTCCGGTCGTCGACCTCAGGCTCTGACGCCCTTCGCCCGGTCGGCCGGCACCTGCCCGTCGGGGCCCTGCGGCGGCGCCTTCGGCGGACGCCCGCCGCCCTTGAGCCGCGGCAGGGGCAGCTTCGGCGGCGCCGCCGGCGGAGCCGCGCGGACATCCGCGCCGAGCGCGCCCTCCGGAAAGTGCCGGTCGACCCAGGCCGGGTCGACGCCGCACTGGTGGACGAGCACGAAGCGCGCGCCCACATAGGCCAGTTCGACGATCCGCCGGTCGATCCGCCGCAGCACGTCGGCGAGCTTCTCGTCGCTCTTCCGCTGCTTCTCGCCCGCTTCCTCGCGCGCCAGCACGGCGATGCGCTCGGCAAGCTGCACCAGCCCCGAAAGCGCCGCGACCTGGCGGCCCTCGAGCGGCTGGCCCGCCTCCACCTTCATCAGCATCGCCTCGGTGCGCCGCGCCAGAATCGCGCCCATCCGGGCGATGCGCTCGGCCGGCGGCAGGCCGGACAGCGGCTCCGCCGCCGGCGCCCCGGCGACAAACGCCGGCTCCTCCTCGACCGGATCGGCCTCGTGGCCCTCGCGCAGTTCGGCCGCGAGCGTGATCATGGCGCGATGCGCCGCCCCCACCCGCTTGTAGCGGAAGTCGAGCGTCTTCCAGCCGTCCTCGCCGGCCCGCGCCGAAATGGTTTTCACATAGACGCCGCACGCCCGCGCCACGCGGACATGCGTCGGCGCCTCCCCCTCGCACAATTCACGGATCGCCAGCCAGCGATCGTCCGACAAAGCCTCAGGCATCACACCCTCCTTAAGCCGGGAAAGTCCGGCGCAAAGGAGTATGCGGGAGGGCGAAGGGGGGTGGATAAGTTGGGCGGGCGAATTGCGAGGGCGCGGGGGTGCCCTCATTGCGGGGCGTTCAGGCGAACTTTGCGGAAAAGCGGACGTTGCGATGGAGACCAGGCAGGGCCGCTTTGAGCCACGATTGCGGTCGTAGCGGCTGGCCCGGGACCCCCCGAAAGCCGTCACTCGCTTGAACGCGGCAATGAAGTATTGACGGCCACCGACGCATCTGATTCGAGTGCGAGAACGGAGTATATAATTGTTCCCTTTTTGTTCTTATTGCGCTATCATAAACCGATGAAAGACGAAACCGACCTTGATGCGACTGCCCCGAAGCGTCGTCGAGCGACCAAGCAGGACGCCGTCACGCCTCAGAAGAGCAAGAGCCTCCAGAGTCACGGCAAGAATTCGAAGGTTTATGTTCCGGTTATCCTAAAACTGTTCCAGGATCGCTGGCGGCCAGGAGCTGCAACAGTGGTGTTCTCGCTCGATGACGTTCGCACGGCTGTCGAAGCGGTACGCGCGGTGTCTGACAATCCTGATGCAATCTCCGCGCGGAATGCGGCCGACGTCGTTTATCGTATGCGTTCGCGCACGGTGCTGCCGGAAGAAATCTTGTCCAAAGGATTCCACGTCCTGCGCGCCATCGGGCGTGGGCTGTATCAGTTCGAGAAAGCATCTAGCGGCATCATGGAGGTGCCGGTCTGTGAGCTTACGCCCGCTATCGATCAGACGCCGATGCCTGTGAGAAGGCTGCTGCCCGAAGCGATGGCGGAGATGGACGAGCAGGCGTTGCTGTCGGTCGTCGGCTATTGCCAACTTCTCGACCATTTCACGGGCATGAGAATCTATCGGCTGCGTTCCCACGTGCGGAAAAGCGTACCGGGAATCGGTCAAGCCGAACTCGACGCGATCGACGTCGGCATAGCGTCGGGCGACGACGATGTGCCCGTGGTGTTCCCGATCGAAGCCAAGGCTGTGTCGGACGAACTCAACCGCGTCCAGATCTACAACATGATCCAGTATGCGGCTCACTATTTCCCCGGCCTCAGGGTTCGACCGCTCGCCGTGAAGGTCGACTACCAGTCGGCCATTCATATCATGGAATTCAACGTCGCATCCCGGCCGGGCGATCTTCGCATCGTTCGGTCTGCCAGCTATGCCGTTAACACGTCGGAGGCTCAAATCGCCATGATCCGCGCAACCAGCGTGCCGAAACAATGAAGAGAACAAAGCCGATCGGAATCGAGCTGTTCGCTGGCTGCGGCGGGCTTTCCACCGGGTTTCTTGATGCTGGCCTTAATGTGGCAGCCGGATTCGAGCTCGATGCTCGGGCCGTGGACGCATATAACTACAACCACGACTATCGAGGCAGCAGGGGATTCATCGCCGATCTCAACGTCGCAACAGGAAGCGAACTGCTTCGGCTAGCGAACTTGAAGACCGTCGATTTCGTCGTTGGCGGGCCTCCCTGTCAGCCGTTTTCGATCGCTGGCAAGAGGCAGGGCAAGCGAGACATTCGGGCCGATCTGATCGGGCATTTCATTAGGATTGTGGACGAGCTTCGGCCGTTGGCGTTCATGCTCGAAAATGTGCCTAATCTCGCGGCGATCTCAGCCGGAGAATTTCTCGACGAGGTCAAGGCCGAGTTGCGAGGGCTGGATTATGCTGTCGACCACTGCGTCGTGTCGGCTGCCGACTTCGGTGTACCGCAGAATCGGAAGCGTCTTGTCGTCCTAGGCATGAGGGACCGAAACGCGGTTCGCTTCCCGGTCCCGACGCATGGGACGGTCGAGCGTCCTTACGTCTCGGCCTCAGATGCAATCGACGATTTGCCCGATGCCGGCGAGTTCGGCGAAACCGGAATCTACAACCACGAGCCTACCGCACATTCGGCAGACATGGTTGCCCGCCTGACTCGTTTGGAGCCGGGCAAGCGCGAGCGCGGGTCGTTTCACGATCGTCTTCATCCCGAGCGCCCATCGTACACGCTTCGCGCTGGATCGGGAAACTTTAGCCCGCTGCGGCCCGTTCACTACAGGCACCATCGAGTCGTCACGGTACGCGAGAGTGCGCGCCTGCAAGGCTTTTCGGACGATTTCCGTTGGCCGGATCGGATCCCCCGCCTGCAGCAATATCGTCAGGTGGGAAATGCCGTGCCTCCGCCGATGGCCAGAGCCTTTGCGGAATGCCTCGCCGACCAAATGGGATGGGAATTAGACCCGACTGCGTTTGCTGGCGATCCGACTGTGCGAGCCCCGGCAAACGAACTCACCGACGCGGAAAGGAAAGCTTTGCGCGCCGTGAGAATGCGTGGAGCCTCGCTCGGCAAGGTCGCCTTTTCGAGAGGATGATGACCTCTCGCTTAGCGATGATATTAAACTGGCAAGCGATCCGGCCATAACTACATCATACGCATGGCAGACCGAATATCAGCAGAGCGCCGCTCATGGTTGATGAGTCGCGTCGCGGCGAAGAATACGACGCCCGAGTTGGCGGTGAGGAGGCAAGCCCATGCGATGGGGCTTCGGTTTCGCTTGCATCGCCGCGATTTACCCGGTTGCCCAGATTTGGTGTTTGTTAAGTATCGGACCGTTGTCTTCGTTCACGGCTGCTTCTGGCACCGACATGTGGGATGTTCGAAGGCCACAACGCCAAAATCCAGCGTCGAGTATTGGAAGGCGAAGTTCGAGCGCAATGAGCATCGAGACGCTTGGGCGCTGCGGGCCCTCGAGAAGGCGGGCTGGCGAGTGCTGACTATATGGGAATGCGATACCCGGCATTCGGACAAAGTCGCAAGCATCCTTGCGCAGGTGACGGTCCCGGAAGAAATCTAAGACGCGGAAGACGCTTAGCCTAGACATCAACCCGTTCCTCACCAGCTTTCGCAGACTTGGAAGGCGGCTAATCGCTTGCAAATGCCAAAGCTGCCAGTACTCAGACGGCCCCTTTGGAGACATGACCCCCGCGGCACAAGCCGCCGCTCCCAGCCCCCCTCACCCCTTCTCGAACGTCACCGTCACGCCGCGCTTGCGGAAATAGGCCTGCATCAGCTTTCGGCCCGCCCGGTTGCCCTGGGCGAGCCGGGCGGGGTCGAACACCGCCTCCTTCAGGCCCTCGCGCGCAAGGGCCGCCTTCAGCGTCGCGATATGGGTGTCGAGGTCCTCGTTGTCGGCCTGCAGCGAGGCGTAGATCAGCTCGGTGGCGTCCGCCACGGTCGGTTCGCTCATGGTCATGGTCCCTGTCGTTCGTATGAGGGGTCGGCGCGCCCACCCCCCGCGCGGGCTCGCTGCCTGCGCGGCAGCTCCCGCCCGTTTGAAGCCTCATGCCCCCGGCATGACGAATTCGCCTGCGGCGAACCGGCGTCCCCGGGGCGGGGCCCGCTGCCTGCGGCAGCTCCCGCCCGTTCGAGCCCTCCCGAAGGTCCACAGGACCTTCGGATCGCCCTGCGGGCGATCGGGCTCTCACCCCTTCTTCACCGCCGCCTGCGCCGCCGCCAGTCGCGCGATCGGCACGCGGAAGGGCGAGCACGACACGTAGTCGAGCCCCACCTCCTCGCAGAACGAGATCGAGGCCGGGTCGCCGCCATGCTCGCCGCAGATGCCGAGTTTTATGCCCGGCCGCGTCGCGCGGCCCTTCTCCGCCGCCATGCGCACCAGTTCGCCCACCCCGTCGACGTCGAGCGAGACGAACGGGTCCTGCTCGATCACCCCCTTGTGGCGATAGACCTCGAGGAAGCTCGACGCGTCGTCGCGCGAAATCCCGAACGTCGTCTGGGTCAGGTCGTTGGTGCCGAAGGAGAAGAATTCGGCGCTCTCGGCGATCACATGGGCGCGCAGCGCGGCGCGCGGCAGCTCGATCATCGTGCCGGTCAGATAGTCGATCGTCGTGCGGGCTTCCGCCATGACCTCGCGGCCGACCTGGTCGATGCGCGCCTTGACGAAGTCGAGCTCGCTCTTCAGCCCGACAAGCGGCACCATGATTTCGGGCACCACGGCCGCCCCCGTCGTCTTCGCCGCCTCGACGGCCGCCTCGAAGATGGCGCGGGCCTGCATCTCGGCGATCTCGGGATAGGAGACCGCCAGCCGGCAGCCGCGATGGCCGAGCATCGGGTTGAACTCGTGCAGCGCCTCGGTGCGCTGGCGCAGCTTGTCCGCCGGCACGCCCATCGAGGCCGCCACCTCGCCGATCTCGTCCTCGGTCTTGGGCAGGAATTCGTGCAGCGGCGGGTCGAGCAGGCGGATGGTGACGGGAAGGCCCGCCATGATCTCGAACAGTTCGACGAAGTCCGAGCGCTGCATCGGCAGGAGTTTCGCCAGCGCCGCGCGCCGGCCGGCCTCGGTGTCGGCCAAAATCATCTCGCGCATGGCGACGATCCGGTCGCCGTCGAAGAACATGTGCTCGGTGCGGCACAGCCCGATGCCCTCGGCGCCGAATGAGCGGGCCATGCGCGCATCCGCCGGCGTCTCGGCATTGGTGCGCACCTTCATGCGCCGCGTCGCGTCGGCCCATTCCATGATTTTGGCGAAGTCGCCCGACAGTTCCGGCTGCAGCATGGCAACGGCGCCCTTCAGCACCTGGCCGGTGCCGCCGTCGATGGTGATCATGTCGCCCTTTCTCAGCGTCACGCCCATCGCCATCAGCGTGCCGTTCCTGACGTCGACGCGCAGTCCGCCGGCGCCCGAGACGCAGGGCTTGCCCATGCCGCGCGCCACCACGGCGGCGTGGCTGGTCATGCCGCCGCGGGTGGTGAGGATGCCTTCTGCGGCGTGCATGCCATGAATGTCCTCGGGGCTGGTCTCGACCCGCACCAGGATCACCTTGCGGCCGGCCTTGCGGGCCTCCTCGGCCTCGTCCGAGGTGAAGACGATCTCGCCGGTGGCCGCTCCCGGCGAGGCCGGCAGGCCCGAGCCGATGATCTCGCGCTTGGCCTTGGGGTCGATGGTCGGGTGCAGCAGCTGGTCGAGCGACGCCGGGTCGATGCGGGCGACCGCCTCCTGGCGGCTGATCAGCCCTTCGGCGGCCATCTCGACGGCGATCTTCAGTGCCGCCTTGGCGGTGCGCTTGCCGGAGCGGGTCTGCAGCATCCACAGCCGGCCGCGCTCGATGGTGAATTCGAGATCCTGCATGTCGCGGTAGTGCTTTTCCAGCCGCTGCGAGATCGACACGAATTCGCGGTAGGCGTCGGGCATCACCTTTTCGAGCGAGGGCTTGTCGGAGCCGGCGGCGATGCGGGCGGCCTCGGTGATGTTCTGCGGCGTGCGGATGCCGGCGACCACGTCTTCGCCTTGGGCATTGACCAGGAACTCGCCGTAGAGCGCCTTCTCGCCGGTGGAGGGGTTGCGGGTGAAGGCGACGCCGGTGGCCGAGGTCTCGCCCATGTTGCCGAACACCATGGCCTGGACGTTGACCGCCGTGCCCCAGGATTCGGGGATCGAGTGCAGGCGGCGGTAGGTGATGGCGCGCGCGTTCATCCAGGAGGAGAACACGGCGCCGATGGCGGCCCACAGCTGCTCGTGCGGGTCCTGCGGGAACGGCTTGCCGAGCTCGGCCTCGACCTTCTCCTTGTAGAGCGCGACCAGGTGGCGGAGTTCCCCGGCGGTGAACTCGGTGTCGAGCTCGTAGCCCTTGCGGTCCTTCTCCTCCTCGAGGATCTCCTCGAACACCTCGTGGTCGAGTTCCAGCACGACGTCCGAGAACATCTGGATGAAGCGGCGGTAGGAGTCCCAGGCGAAGCGCTCGTCGCGCGACTCGCGCCCCAGCGCCTCGACCGTCTCGTCGTTGAGGCCGAGGTTGAGGACGGTGTCCATCATGCCGGGCATCGATGCCCTCGCCCCCGAGCGCACCGATACCAGCAGCAGGCGCTCGGGGTCGCCGAAGGCCTTGCCGGTGATCCGGCCGATCTCGGCGAGCGCGGCCTCGACCTGGCCTTTCAGTTCCGCCGGATAGGAGCGGTCATTGGCGTAGTAATGCGTGCAAACCTCGGTGGTGACGGTGAAGCCGGGCGGCACGGGCAGTCCCAGCGACGACATTTCGGCCAGATTGGCCCCCTTGCCGCCAAGCAGGTTCTTGTCGCCTGCCTTGCCCTCGGCACGGCCGTCGCCGAACGAATACACCCACTTGGTCATCTGCGCCTCTCCGCAATCCCCGCGTGAGGCCCCATAGCGGATAATGTCCGCCGGGACGATAGGAAAATTGGTCCACCGACCTGGCATCTTCTGCGACCTGTTGACTGGCGCGGGGGCCCCGAATAGGTCGGATGAAGGGAGACGACCATGATGACCGAGAGCGACGCGAAACCCGCCGGAGAGCTGGTGCTGCGCACCCTGGCGATGCCAGCCGACACCAATGCCGCCGGCGACATCTTCGGCGGCTGGGTCATGGCGCAGATGGACCTTGCCTGCGGCATCCGCGCCGCCGAGCGCGCCAAGGGCCGCGTCGTCACGGTGGCGGTCGAGAAGATGGTCTTCGCCAAGCCGATGAAGGTCGGCGACACGCTGTCGATCTATGCCGACATCACCCGCGTCGGCCGCACCTCGATGACGCTTTCACTCGAAGCCTGGGCGCAGCGCTACCTCTCCGACGTGATGGAAAAAGTCACCCACGCCGACTTCGTCATGGTCGCGCTCGATGACCAGAACAAGCCGACGCGCATTCCGCCCGAGTGACCCGCCCGCCGTCCGGCGCACACGCCGCGACGGGTTGCCGGCTCCCGCGACGGCGTCTCCATAGCGTGGACAGTCCGTTGAACAATCATGGCTGTTCGCCTGAACAGGCAGGCGCGGCGGCACATTCTCCGATTGCCCAGCGCAACGCTCACACGCCGGCGACGTCGAAGCGTTCGCGCGCCTCGCGAATGCGGATGATATTCCGGCGTGCCCACTCGCCCAGCGCCGACACGGGGGTCAGGAGTTCATGTCCGAGTTCCGTCAGTTCGTAGTCGACGCGCGGCGGAATCGTTGGAAATACAGTGCGTGTGACAAACCCGTCGCGCTCCAGGCCGCGTAGCGTGGTGGTCAGCATCTTCTGCGATATGCCGCCGATCGAGCGCTTCAGCTCGGAGAAGCGCATCGGCCCCGAGCCGAGATACTGGACCACCAGAACGGTCCATTTGTCTCCCACCCGGGACAGCACCTCGCTCACAGCTCGGCAGTCCTCGGTGTGGTGGATGTGACCTGGTTTCACGGGCGTGCCTCCTTGCGCGACTTTGCCGCTTACTTAAGTAGGGTCGGTATCGGAAAGATACCAGAATTCTTCAGGAGAGCATACTATGTCCAAGCCCAAGATTGGAATCGTCATCGGCAGCACCCGCGAGGGTCGTTTCGCCGACAAGCCCGCCAACTGGATCTACGAGATCGCCAAGGCGCGCGGCGACATCGAGGTCGAACTGATCGATCTGCGCGACTTCCCGCTGCCCTTCTTCGACGAACCGGCGTCGCCGGCCTGGGCGCCCTCGCAGAACGAAATCGCCCAGAAATGGCAGAGGAAGGTCGCCGCCTTCGACGGCTTCGTCTTCACCGCCGCCGAATACAACCGCGGCCCGACCGCCGTTCTCAAGAACGCGATCGACTATGCCTACAGGGAGTGGAACAAGAAGGCCGTCGGCTTCATCGGCTATGGCGGCGTAGGTGGCGCGCGTGCGGTCGAACAGTTGCGCCTGATCGCGATCGAGACGCAGATGGCTCCGGTCCGCGCCGGCGTCCACATTGCCTGGGCCGACATGCTGCCGGTCATGCAGGGTCAGAAGAAGCTCGAGGAATACGAGCACCTCAAGCAGGCCGCCGGCGACATGCTCGACCAGGTCGTCTGGTGGACCAAGGCGTTGGTCGCCGCCCGCCGCTCGGAAGCCGCGGAAGCCGCCATCGCCGCCTGAGACGCCCCCCAACCTTCCGTCATCCTCGGCCTTGTGCCGAGGATCTGTCGGCGATGGCAAAAATGGCTCGGCGGTCCTCTCCTTCGACCGTGCCGCGCTTCCTCGGGAACGGCAGCAGATTCTCGGCAAAAGGCCGAGAATGACGTCGATGGTGAAGTCTGAGTCTCCCGAAGGCGATCAATCCCTAACCGCCCCCTCAACACCCCAACCGTCGCCTTGCCGTCGGTGAAATAGCGATCGCCGCCGCCGTTGCGGCCGTCCTGCGTCGGCCCGATGCCGTCGATGGAAGAACTGTTTACCAACAGCCCCGCCGACTCGAAAGCTCTCATCAGCGCATCCCGTTCCGCGTCGAGATCCGGGGCGATGTGATGGGTGATCTGCAGCGTGTCGTGCGACAGGCCGGCGTCGCGGTCGTAACTGACGGTTCCGAGCCACAGCGGCCGCTCGTGCGCGTCGTCCGCCGCCACCTTCCACAGCCGCGCGTGATGGCGCCGGCCCGCACTCGCCCCGTCCTCTCTCTCGAAGGCGAGGTCCTGCCGCCTTCCCTCATAGACGAGGGTGCTCACCGGCGCGTCCGGATAGGGCCGATCGAGAACGACGCTCAGGCCGATCTCGATAGCCGATCGCAGCGTGATCGCATCCGCCGGCCGCCAGCCGATGGCGTGGAAGGCCGCCACGACCTCCGCCTCGCTGCCCACCAGCCCGACATTCAGCGGATCGCCGGGGATGCCGAGCGGCGTGGTCGTCAGCATGGCGCGCGGCGGCGCGCCTTTCTCGATCTCGGACCAGACGAAGGGCGCGGCGAGATAGGCGACGAAAGCCCACACCGCCAGAACGAACGCCGTGCCGACGATCGCACGCCTTGCCGATACCCGTCTTCGCGCCATGGCCGCTCCCGCCGGTCAGAGAACCCATCGGAACGAAACGCTCAACGGCAGGCCTTGTAGCCGTTGCGGCGCTTGGCGATGTCGAAGTGGAAATGGTCCTTGTGGTCGCGGTCGTAACCGGGACCGAGCACCGTGGAGAAATAGCCGCAGGCGTCGGCGCGGACATTGTTCAACAAGCCCTTCTCGCGGAAGGCGAAGAAGCCGGGCTTCTTCACCCCGATCTTCCTGCCGCTGTCGAGTTCGATGCGCATGATGTCGAGCGCGTTGCCCTTCGAATGTTCCGACATGGTGCGCGAACCGCGAATCTTGCGGCAGGAATAGCTCGACCCCTGGTGGATCGCCTTCACGCCGGTGAGATAGCGCCGGCGCGCCGACGGGCCCAGTTCGTGCTTGGTCCATTTCGCCACCTGCAGCGCCATCTGGCAGGACAGCGTCGCCGCCGGCTTGATGGCGATGTCCCCCGACAGTTTTGCCAGTTTCACCGGATAGTCGATGCCGCAATAGTTGCCGTCGCCGATCGGTGGCAGATCCTGATAGGTCGCGCCGATGCGCTTCAGTTCGCGACGGCAGTCGGCCTCGCTCCGCGGCATCGCGCCGGGAACGGCGTTGCGGTCGCGGTATTCCGGCTCCTGGTTCATGTAGGGATTGGACGGCACCAGCCGCTGCAGCCCGGGTCCGGGCGTGATCGCCGCCTGGATCACGCGCGGCTCCTGCGCCTCGTCGAGTGGCGGTGGCGGCAGCACTTTCATCGCGGATGCCGGAGCCTGAGCGGCATAGACCGGAGCGGGTTCCGGCGCGGCGGGCACGGACATCGCCGGCTCGCCCATGGCCGGGTCCGCGTAGGTCACGTCAGGATCGGTCGTGTCGGACAGGGTCAAGGCCGGCTCGGCGACAACCTGTTCGAACGGTTCGGCAACAGGCCCGGCCGGCACCGTGGCGATGGGAGCTGGCGCGACCAGGGCTGCGGTCGGCGTCACGTCGATCTCCGGACGCAGCACGTCTGACGAGCAGGCGGCGAGGATGGCGGCGGCCGCGCCAAGCAAAGTCGCCGCCGCGAAGCCGCGCGCGATCGATCCCATGATCGGGTTACCCTGTCCTGCCCCTCAAGGGCTAAGGATAGGCGGGAAATGTAAAGGAATGCTCTTTGGCCGGCTTCACGCCTGCGGCTGAAATGCGGCGTCACTGGCAGAACGTCGAGCCCGGCCGCCGCTTGGCGAGATCGAAATGGAAGTGCGAGGCATGGTCGGCGTCCGAGCCGGGGCCGAGCACCGTCGTGAACGGGCCGCAGGCGGCGAGCCGGACGGCCAGCATGAATTCGCCCTCCTCCCGTTTCGTTGCCGAGCCGACGACGACCGTTCTGCCGTCCTTCAGCGTGAAGGCGCCGATGTCGAGCGCATTGCCGAAGGCGTGCTCGGAGAGCTTCGAGGTGCCGTTGCGCGGCCGGCAGACATAGGCCGAATCCTGCCGGATCGCGACGAGCGGCGAGCCGAGGATCGACGCCGCCTTCGGCGCGATCTGGTCGCGCACGAATTCCGCCGCGCGCCGCGCCGCCGCGCAGGTCATGACGGCCGCAGGGATAATCTTCACGTCATCGGACAGCGTCGAGACCGACACGGGCCACTCGACCGAACACCCGCTGGCATCGGCGAGCTGCGGCTGTTCTTCGAACGTTGCCCCTAGTTCCCTCAGGCTCGATCGGCAGGCGATCTCCCCCGCCGGCATCGTGGCCGAGCGCCGCGGCGGCATCAGCGACGGCGCCGCCTCGCCGGTGTCGGCGGCCTCCTTGTCCTCGCCCGTCATCTCGTCGGCCCGCTTTGGCGAGCCCTTCGCCGCGCCGTTGCGATCCGGACGCGGCTGGGGTGTAGGCGCCTCGCCGGCGTCGGGCAGTTCGGCGTCATCCTTTACACTGTCCCTTCCGCCCTCGCCTTTCCCGCCTCTTCTGTGCTGCGCCGCATCCTCCCCACCAGGCGAGGTTCCCGATGGATCGCCGGCCTGCGCCGGGCGCGGCTCCGGCACCGGCACGTCCTGTGCGCCCAGCGCGGCCGGCCCCGATGCCGCTAGCGCCAGCGCGAACAGGCTGGCCAGCATGGAATGATATCCGATTGGATGGGATCTTGTGGCACGGATCATCGCCCCGACAACGGCATGTGCCGGCCCTGGTTCCGGATGCGGCGTCCGGCCCGGCGAAGTTTCGACTTGCGGCGGCCGCGGGCCGGCTTTAGAACATACCAAGAACATTGTCAGGAGTATGCCATGCGCAAGACCGGAAAGCTCGACTATCTCGAACTCTCCGCCGGCGGATCGATGGACAGCGTCAAGGCATTCTACGCCTCCGTCTTCGGCTGGTCGTTCACCGACTATGGGCCGACCTATGCCGCCTTCGACGAAGGCCTGGAGGGCGGTTTCCAGGGCGACAGGGCCGAGGCTCCGGCCAAGCCCCTTCCCGTGCTCTACTCCGAAAACCTCGACGAGACGTTCGCGGCGGTCGAGGCGGCGGGCGCCACCATCCTCCGGCCGATCTTCTCGTTCCCAGGCGGCCGCCGCTTCCATTTCGCCGACCCTGCCGGCAACGAGCTGGCTGTGTGGGGGTGAGGAGCCGGTTCGCCGGAGGGGAATTCGTCATGCCGGCGGCATGACGGAAGGCGACGAACGGGCGGGAACTGCCGCAGGCAGCGGGCTCCGCCCGGGGAGCCGGTTCGCGGCGGCAATTCGGTCGCCCGGCCCCTCCGCGGCAGGGAGGGCAGAACCGTTCGTCACTTAAGGCCGCACGGTCCCCAGCTTCAGTCGTCCTTCTTCGAGACCACCAGCGTGCCAGCCTCCAGTTCGAGGTCCCACTCCCGGCCTTCCGCGTCGACCGCGTCGTCCACCTCCCAGGCGCTGCCGTCGTCCAGCTGGATTTCACCCCAGGCTGTATAGCCATCGGCTCTGAGCGCGGCCTCCACGCGGGCGCGTTCCTCCTGCGTCGGCGGGCGCTCCTCGGCAAAGCCGATTCCGGCGGCAAGAAGCAGAATGGAGGCGGCGAGGACGATCGGTTTCACGATGGCTTCCTTGGTGGTCATGGCGGTCAGGATCGGCTGCGAACGATCGCAGCCAAACGTGACTCGAGTGTGTCCCGCAACGCCTCAGCTTGCCTCGCGGATGCGCTCGGCGGTCTGGAGATCCACCGAGACGAGCTGGCTCACGCCCTGCTCGGCCATCGTCACGCCGAACAGGCGGTTCATCCGCGCCATGGTGATCGGGTTGTGGGTGATCACCACGAAGCGGGTGTCGGTCGAGGCCGCCATCTCGTCCATCAGATTGCAGAAGCGCTCGACATTGTGATCGTCCAGCGGTGCGTCGACCTCGTCGAGCACGCAGATCGGCGCCGGATTGGTGAGGAACACGGCGAAGATCAGCGCCATCGCGGTAAGCGCCTGCTCGCCGCCGGAGAGCAGCGTCATCGTCTGCGGCTTCTTGCCGGGTGGACGCGCGAGGATTTCGAGCCCCGCCTCCAGCGGGTCCTCGGATTCGATCAGCTGCAGCTCCGCCGTTCCGCCGCCGAACAGATGGGTGAACAGGCGCTGGAACTGCGCGTTGACCACCTCGAAGGCGGCGAGCAGCCGTTCGCGGCCCTCGCGGTTCAGCGCCTGGATGCCCTGACGCAGCTTCTTGATCGCCTCGACCACGTCCTCGCGCTCGGAAACGATGAGTTCCAGCCGCTCGGACAGTTCCTTCTGCTCCTCCTCGGCTCGCAGATTGACGGCGCCCAGCCGCTCGCGCTCGATCTTCAGCCGTTCGAGCCGGCGCTCCACCTCGCCCATGTCGGGCAGGTCGGCGTCAGCCTCCAGTCCGGTATGCTTCAGCACAAGATGCGGCGCGACGCCGATCGCCTCCTGGATGCGCGCCTCGGTTTCGCGGCGGCGCTCGTCGGCAGCCGCCAGCCGTTCCTCGGCGCGGGCGCGGGCCTCCCGCGCCTCCGACAGCGCCTGGATCGCACCGGTCGCGGCCTTGTCGAGTGCCGCCTGGCGATTCTCCGCTTCCTGGAGCCGGTCGGCCGCCGCCTTGCGCAGCTGCTCGGCCTTGGAAATCTCCGTCAGAAGCGCCCGGCGCCGTTCGTCGAGCTCGTCCGGAGCGTCGGCGAGTGCCACGAATTCCGTCGCCGTCTCGGCGCGGCGGTCGCGCAGCGCCTCGATCTGGCGGTCGGCGTTTTCGGCGCGCGAGATCCAGCTGCGGCACTCGAGCGCGATCGCCTCCAGGCGCCGCCGACGCGCTTCCGCCTCGCGCTTCAGCCCTTCATGGGCGGCGCGCGCATCGGCAAGCGCGGCGCGGTCCTGCGCGACGTCGGCGGCCATCCGGTCGAGGCCGGACTGGAGGTCGCGCAGGTCGGGGGCAGCGGCCAGTGCCCGCTCCGCTTCGGCAAAAGCCCCGGCCGCTTCGTCGCGGGCTTCGACGAGGCGCGCGCGGGACGCTTCGAGCGCGGCGCGGCGGGCGGAAAGCTGGCCCGCGGCGGCCTCGGCCTTCGCCAGCGCGTCCCGCGCCTCGCCGAGGCCCCGCTGCGCCGCGCGCCAGTCGTCGCGCGCAGTGCGCTCTGTCTCGACCGCCGCCTTCGTCACCGCCTCGGCTTCAGCCTGTGCGGCCTCGGCGGCGCGCGCCGCGACCGTCGCCGCTGTCGCCTCCGCCTCGAGCTCGGCCAAGCGGTTCTTTTGCGCGAGCCTCAGGGCCGCCGCCGTCGGCGCGTCGGCGCTCGCCGTCAGCCCGTCCCAGCGCCACAGCGCACCCTCCTTCGTCACCAGCCGCTGGCCGGTCGCAAGCTCTCTCTGCAGCCTCGGCCCGTCCGCCGCCTCGACGATACCCACCTGCGTCAGCCGGCGGGCGAGCTGCATCGGCGCTCTCACCACTTCGGACAATGGCCGCGCGCCCGCCGGAAGCGCCGGATCGGACCCCGTTCCCCCGACATCCGCCGCCCAGTGCACCGGCGCGGACCTGTCGAGTGCGGCGTCGAGATCGTCGCCGAGCGCGGCGCCCAGCGCCGTCTCGAAGCCCTTCTCGACCCTGATCTGCTCGACCACCGCCGGGAAGAGCCCGCCCGACTGGGCGTTCAGCATCTTGGCCAGCGTCCGCGCCTCGGTCTCGATGCGGGCGAGTTCCGCCCGCGCCGCCTGCAGCTTCGGGCGCGCTACAGCCTCGCGGCCGCGCGCGGTCTCCACCGCCTTTTCGGCGGCGATCGTGGCGGCTTCGGCGGCCGAGACGGCCTCGGTCGCTTGTCCGACAAGCTTCTGCTTCTCGGCCGGGTCCGGCAGTCCGGCGAGCTTCGCGGCAATGTCGGAAAGCTCGCGGTCGGTGTCGGCCAGCTGACGGTCGAGCCGATCGCGCCGTTCGGCGCCGTCGCGCAGCGCCCGCTCGGCCTGGGTGCGCTGGGCCGACGCCTCGGCACGTTCGGAGGTGAGTTTCGTCAATGCCGCTTCCGACAGCGTCAGCCGGGCAGAGGCCTCCTCGAACACGGCGCGCTTCTCGCGTTCGCGGTCTACCGAGCCTTCGTCTTCGGCCTTCAGGCTCGCGTCCTCGTCGGCCAGCCGCTTCAGGATGTCGGCATTGTCGCGCAACATCTGCTGCTCGCGGGCAATGTCCGCGTCGAACTGGGCGATGCGCTTTTCGAGCTCGGAGTGCCTGGCACGGATGCGCTGCGCTTCTTCCTCGACCTGGGTCCTGGCGATGGTCAGCCGCTGCAGCGCCGCCGCCGCCTTAGCCTCCTCCTCACGCAGGCCAGGCAGATGATGCGCCCCAACCGCCTGGTCCTTGGCCGCGGCCATCTGCTGGTTGGCGCGTTCCGCGACGATATTGGTGGCGGCCGACAGCGCGCTCTGCGCCTCGGCCTCCTGCGCCTTGGCGAGCGTCCAGCGCAGGTGCAAGAGCGTCGCCTCCGCCTGGCGGATGTCGGCCGACAGCGACTTGAAGCGCGAAGCCTGCCGCGCCTGCCGCTTCAGGCTCTCGATCTGGCTCTCCAGTTCGCCGACCACGTCCTCCAGCCGTTCGAGGTTCTGTTCGGCCGCGCGGAGCCTCAGTTCAGCCTCGTGCCGGCGCGTGTGCAGGCCGGAAATGCCGGCCGCCTCTTCGAGCAACGCCCGGCGCGCCTGGGGCTTCGCCTGGATCAGCTCGCCGATGCGCCCCTGCCCCACCATCGAGGGCGAGCGCGCCCCGGTCGACTGGTCGGCGAAGAGAAGCTGCACGTCCTTGGCGCGGGCCTCCTTGCCGTTGATGCGGTAGTTGGAGCCGGCCTCGCGCTCTATCCGCCGCGAGATCTGCACCTCGTCGCCGTCATTGTAGGCGGCGGGCGCATTGCGGTCGGAGTTGTCGAGGAAGAGCGTGACCTCGGCGGTGTTGCGCGAGGGCCTCGTCGCCGAGCCCGAGAAGATGACGTCGTCCATGCCGGACGCGCGCATATTCTTGTAGGAGCTCTCGCCCATCACCCAGCGCAGCGCCTCGACCAGGTTGGACTTGCCGCAGCCGTTGGGGCCGACGATGCCGGTCAGCCCGCTCTCGATGACGAATTCAGACGGTTCGACGAAGGACTTGAAGCCGAGAAGACGGAGCCGGGAGAACCGCATCAGCGTCCGTCCCGGCTGCCGGGCGCGGCTGACCGCGCGCCCAGGGGCGCGTCAGAGCTTGGCGTCGATGATGGCCGACATTTCGCCAACCGAAAGGGCTCCCGCATATTTGTCGCCGTTGATGAAGAAGGTCGGAGTCGAATCGACCTTGAACTCGTCGGCGCCACGCGTACGCACCGACCTGATGTCGTCCAGAAGCTTCTGGTTGGTCAAGCAGGCGGTGAAGGACTCCTGTGAAAAACCGGCCAGCTTGGAGATTTGCAGGAGCGCGGCCTGGGCGTCTTCTGCCCGCGCCCAATTGTTCTGCTGCTTGAACAGCACGTCGACCATGGCGAAATACTTGTCCTCCGAACAGCGCGCCAGCATGAAGCCGGCCTCGGCGCGCGGATCGAACGGGAATTCGCGCATGATCAGCCGCGCCTTGCCGGTGTCGATATATTTGGCCTTGATCTCGGGCAGCGTGTTCACGTGGAAATTGGCGCAGTGCGAACAGGTCGTCGAGGCGTATTCGACGATGGTCACCGGCGCATCGGCATTGCCAAGCACTTTTTCGGGCAGTGCGCCGGCTTCCAGCAGCTTCGCCATGTCTGCGTTCCCCTGAGCCGGTGGCGCGGAAGCGGTCGGCGCAGCGGGAGCCGCAGGCTGTTCGGCCGACGGCGGCTGCTTCGGCGCGTCGTCGCTGCAGGCGGCGAGCAAAGCCGCCGCCGACACCGCGCCCAGCGAAAGGAGAACGTCCCTGCGACGCATCGAAAAGCTCATGTGAATCACCTGTTCCCGAGAGAATACGCAATAGCGACTAGCAGATGCCGCTTAGCACGCCAATTATGGCAAGATTGGCTGCCTGCCTATTCCGATTGCCGGCCCGTCGTTCACGAACGCGCTATCGCGACATAGCCTGACGTCCCGGATGTGGTATTGTTGATACGGAAGGTGCGAAGGCGATGACACATATCGATGCGATTGTTCTGAAGGACCTTGGGCGTATCGTGACAAGCGATGCAAAGGTGCTCGCCGGACGTCCTGTCTTCAGAGGGACGCGGGTGCCGATCGAAATCCTCTTCGACAATCTGGCTGACGGCATGTCGCTGGACGAAATCCTGGACGAATATCCGACGATTCCGCGAAGCGACGCGATAGCCCTCATTCAGCTCATTCCGGAGGCGCTTCGATCTTCCTCGGTCGATGATTGAGGCACAGCTGGACGAAAGCGTTCCGCGGCAGCTGGCCCGGGCGCTTCAACCTTTCGCCATCCGAGCGCGGTGGTTCCCGCAAGGCTGGAAGGGACTTGACGACAGAACGCTGCTCGTCCGCGTCGAGGAGCTGGGCTGCCAGGTGTTCATCACCTGCGACGGCCACATGCGGTCGCAGCAATCGCTCGACCGGCGCCGCTTCGCCGTCGTTGTGATCCCGACCAATCGCCGCCGGGTCGTGATCGAGAACGCCGCCAAGATCGCCGAACTCGCCCGACGGGCTGCGCCCGGATCACATTCCGTGGTTGATCTGAGCTAACCCGATCTGGTTGCCTTCACCGCCCTGCCCAGCTTCTCCAGCGCGGCGCGCAGCCCCTCGTCCTCGATCCCGGCGACCGATGTGGCGATATCGGCGGCCTCGTCGCGCGTCAACTCGCGCGGGCGGCGTTTCGGCGCTTTGCGCCCGCCGACCGGCTTTTGCAGGATGCGCACCCTGCCGATGGCCGCGAAGCCGAGAAACGCGTTGATGCGGGCGATGATCTCGCCGGTCTGGTGCTGCAGCTGCAGCGCGGCGGCCCCCTCGCAGGCGACCACGAGCGTGGCGGGCTCGAATGGATCGTCCTCGCCCGCCCGGCGCGGCCAGAGAATCTTTTCCGGACGGGTGCTGTCGGCCAGCCGTGGGCCCACTATCTCCTCCCACGACTGGACAAGGCCCGTCGAGATGCCGGCCTTGCGGCGCAGCACCGGGTCGAGGATCGCCGTGGCGAGATCTCCGACCGGCCGCGCATTGCGGGGTGACGAATTGCCTGCCATGAACCGATCGTGCCGAAGCACCTCCCGTCGAACCGGACAGTTACACCAACCCGCGCCGCGATGACATACCTACCCACTCATTCGACGCGGCAGGCAGACGGCATGTCTGCGCTCCTGCTCGACTGGTACGACCGCCACGCCCGCGACCTGCCCTGGCGCGTGCCGCCCGCGAAGGTCGCTGCGGGCGTGCGGCAGGATCCCTATCTGGTCTGGCTGTCCGAGATCATGTTGCAGCAGACCACCGTCTCGGCGGTTCGACCCTATTTCCGCAACTTCGTCGAGAAATGGCCGACAGTAGAAGACTTGGCCGCCGCGCCCGCAGACGACGTGATGAAGGCCTGGGCAGGGCTCGGCTATTATTCTCGCGCGCGCAATCTGAAGAAATGTGCAGAGATGGTCGTCGAGCGGCATGGCGGGCGGTTTCCGGACACGGAGGCCGGCCTGCGCGCGCTGCCCGGCATCGGCCCCTATACGGCCGCGGCCATCGCCGCGATCGCCTTCGACCGCCCGTCGGCGGTGGTCGATGGCAATGTCGAGCGCGTGGTCACGCGGTATCGCGCAATCTCGGCGCCGATGCCGGAGGCGAAGCCGGAGATCGGCGCCTTCGTCGCCTCGGCCCTGCCGGAGAGCCGGCCGGGCGACTACGCGCAAGCCATGATGGACCTTGGCGCGACGATCTGCACGCCGAAGCGCCCGGCCTGCGTGCTCTGTCCGTTGCGCGACGGCTGCCAGGCGCTCAAGGCGGGCGATCCGCAACTTTATCCGGTGAAGGCGGCGAAGAAGGAGAGGCCGAAGCGCGTCGGCGCGGCCTTCGTGGCCGTTCGCCGCGACGGTGCCGTGCTCCTGCGCAAGCGCCCGGAAAAAGGATTGCTCGGCGGCATGGCCGAAGTGCCTGGCACGGCCTGGACCGCGCGGATCGACGGCGCGACCGGGACGGAAGCCGCGCCGTTTCGCGCCAACTGGCGGGCCAGGGGCTCGATTTTCCATGTCTTCACCCATTTCGAGCTCGAACTCTCGGTCTTCCTCGCCTATGTCGACGCACCGCCGCCGCCGGACCACTGGTGGTCGCCGAAAGCCGAAATCCACAGCGAAGCGCTGCCCACCGTCATGAAAAAGGTGATCGAAGCTGCGATAGAGGGCGCGACCCAGAAGCCAAGGCGCCAGTGATCTAAGACTATCGGTCTAAATGGTACGAAACTTCTTTCGCAGCAAATTCCAACTATCCTGCGCTAGACGCTACTGCTTTTCGTCGATGGCGCAACAAAATGGCCAGCCCATTGAGAAGAACCAGACACCACCGCGGCGAACGTTAACCGCCTCGATTTGGTCATCTCCTGATTTCTTAGCATCTTCTTGCGCCGCGCCGAGCGCAGCAAAAAGAGAGAAGCTCAAAGCGGTCTGCAATGAAGACACAGTAGGCTCGATTCCTTTCTCCGATAGAATGGGAGCGGCATCGACAATACTTCCAATGAGAGTTAACTTAGCTCCCGGAGAAAGTTGTAGTTCTGGTACAAGTACATTCGGTAGTATCTTAGAATTCATTGCAATAAATTCTGCAGATATTGCCGACTCCAATGGATCAGACTTCTGTCGCGCAAGAAAACCTTCAAAGCGGGTTGCAAATTCCTTATCGAAATCAGTCCGATCGATCTTTATTTCCTTCTTATTCCACAGTTCGAACAGGGATCCGGCAGCTTCAGCGTACGCAGTCTGCAGATCTGTTAGCTCAACTCGAGACTGCGCGATCGTACCAGAAGTCATAGCCAACGATGCTGCGGCAGTCAGGGCTGCCAGCAATTTTGGAATCATGGGGTCCCCACCCACCGACAGTTTCACCGACCGATATTTGCAACTACGAATACGGTAAAAGCAATACCTCCACCTACGAAAGACGCGATCTGAAGTATTCCGAGAGTGACCAAGCTACCATTGAACGCATCGAAACGCTCTGCCGACAACATAGAAATCATGACGCCATGAAGCAGGTAACCAAAAATTGCTGTAGCTGAGAAAGCGGCAAGCGAGATACCAAGCCAACTCCGTCGTACGAACACCTTCTCAGATGAACTAACAAACCCGCCAACTATGCCAAAAACGCCGGCGGCAATCAGCATTATTTGCAGTGTTAGCTGGCGGACCGTCTCAACGGCTTCTGCCTGGAATTCCATTGCTATTATCCTTCTGCTGCGGGGCATTCCTTCCCTGAGAAGCGATACTAGCCGACCCGATACAGAGCTCTGCGGCTCTTCATCCTGACCACCTTGAGTTGAACCTGAATCGTTGACAAATTGCAAACGCTTTCTGGCGGCAAATGGTTGAACAGGCTAGCATTCGAGATCCGTCGTTCAATGCAAACTTTTTTTACCGATGACGCTTGTTTGTTGAAGTCTCGTTTCCGGATGTAGGCCACTGGTGGTCGCCGAAGGCCGAAATCCACAGCGAAGCGCTGCCCACCGTCATGAAAAAGGTGATCGAAGCTGCGATAGAGGGCGCGACCCACAAACCGCGCCGGGGACCAGCATGACCGACATCCGCCACATCGTCTTCGACATCGGCAAGGTGCTGATCCACTACGATCCGGACCTGCCCTACAGCCGGCTCATCCCCGATGCGGAAAGGCGCCGCTGGTTCTTCGACAATGTCTGCACGCATGACTGGAACATCGAACAGGACCGCGGGCGGTCATGGCCGGAGGCCGAGGCGCTGCTGATCGCGCGCTATCCGGACGAGGAAAACAACATCCGTGCCTTCCGCACCCACTGGCACGAGATGGTGTCGCATCACTACGAGGATTCGGTCGCGCTCATGCTGGGCCTCATCGACGACGGGCACGACGTGACGATGCTGACCAATTTCGCCGCCGACACCTTTGCCGAGGCAAGGGCGAAATTCCCCTTCCTCAACCGCCCGCGCGGGGTGACCGTGTCGGGCGAAGTCGGGCTGATCAAGCCCGACAAGGCCATCTACGATCGCCATGTTGCGGATTTCGGCCTCGAGCCGGCGGCCAGCCTGTTCATCGACGACAGTCCGAAGAACGTAAAGGGCGCGATCGACGCCGGCTGGCAGGCGGTGCTGTTCGAAGGCGCGGAGAAGCTGGAGGCGGATTTGCGGCGGCTGGGCATAACCGCTTGACCGCGGACATCCCCGGCGCTCCATATTGCTGGAGCGAAGCGGGAGGGACAAATGTCCGCATTTCACGCAGCCGTAGTGTCCGTACCCGGCAGACGGCGCATAGCGAGGACACCTTTCGGTGCCGAAATGCACATCCACGCGACGGCCGCAGAGACCGGCGGGACGGTGGGCATGTGGGAAAGCTTCACACCCCCAGGCCAAGGGCCCGCGCCCCACATGCACACCCGGGAGACGGAGGTGTTCCGGGTGATACGCGGCCTATATCGCGTTCGGTGCGGCGACGAGGAATTCGATGCGCCGGAGGGCGCAGTTATCGTACTGCCACCCAATGTCTGGCATGGCTGGCGGAACATTGGTGACGTTCCCGGTCAACTGTTCGGCATCGCCGCGCCAGGCGGTTTGGAACAGATGTTCATCGACATCGCGGAGGCCGGCGTTGCCTCGCAGGAAGAGGTGGCGCGGATCGAGGCGCGCTTCGGTATCGTCAACGAAGCAACGCTGGCCTTGGCAGCGAAGCCTGCCTGAACATCACGCCCCCACCGCCGCCATCTGGTCGCGCATGATCCGGCGGAGTTCGTCGATCGGCGCGAGGCGGCCTTCCTTCTCGACATGCCAGAACGTCCAGCCGTTGCAGGCGTCGAGCCCCTGCACCATCGCGCCGAGACGGTGGATCGAGCCGGCGTCGCGGCCGATCGCCAACGTGCCGTCGGCGCGCACCTGCGCCGTCCAGCGGCGGCGCGCGTCGGACAGTTCCGCGCCGGGCGCGATCAGCCCGGCCTCGACCAGGCTGCCGAAGGCGACGCGCGGCTCGGCGCGCTTGCCGCCCATGATTGCGGTCTCGGCGCCGGTCAGCGGCTCGACCGCTGCGATCCGCGCGGTCGCCGCGTCGATATAGGACTGCTCGCGCTCTATGCCGACGAAGTGGCGGCCGAGGCGCTTGGCTACGGCGCCGGTGGTGCCCGAGCCGAAGAACGGGTCCAGCACCACGTCGCCCGGCTTGGTCGAGGACATCAGGATACGCGCGAGCAGCGCCTCAGGCTTTTGCGTCGGATGGACCTTGTCGCCGTTGCCGTCCTTCAGCCGCTCGGCCCCGGTGCAGATCGGAAACAGCCAGTCGGTGCGCATCTGGACGTCGTCGTTGGCCGCCTTCATGGCGTCGTAGTTGAAGGTGTAGCCCTTGGCCGACTGGTCGCGCGAGGCCCAGATCAGCGTCTCGTGCGCGTTCTGGAAGCGGCGGCCGCGGAAGTTCGGCATCGGATTGGTCTTGCGCCAGATTACGTCGTTCAGGATCCAGAAGCCGAGGTCCTGCAGCTTGGCGCCGACGCGGAAGATATTGTGGTAGGAACCGATCACCCAGATCGTGCCGTTGGGTTTCAGCACCCGGCGGGCAGCGAGCAGCCAGGCGCGGGTAAAGGCGTCATAAGCCTCGAAGCTGTCGAACTGGTCCCAGGCGTCGTCGACGGCGTTCACCTTCGACTGGTCCGGACGGTGCAGGTCGCCGTCGAGCTGGAGATTGTACGGCGGATCGGCGAAGATCGCGTCGACCGATTTCTCGGGCAGGCGTTCGAGAGCCGCGACGCAATCCCCCTTCAGGATCGTATCGAGCCAGTCGGCACGGGGAGAAACAGCGGGAAGATCGTCGACAAGACGAATGGCGGACATCGGCACACTCACGATACGCGTTACGTTTACCTGCCGTTATGGTTACCGCTTCGCGTAAATATTTAATGAAGTGAGCGACTTGGCCGTCCGATTTGCGAAGGCGTCCGGTTTGGTGTATTCGCCGCGCCCTTCTTGCCTCCCTCCAGGACCGTTCCATGCCCCAGCCAGATCTCGTCATCTTCGATTGCGACGGCGTGCTCATCGATTCCGAAGTGATCGCCGCGCGCGTCGATGCGGAAGTGATCACGCGGGCCGGATTTCCGATCGAGCCGGAGGAGGTGGCGGAACGCTTCGCCGGCCTGACCTTCCACGACATCCTGCTGGAGGTCGAGAAGCTCTCCGCAATCCCGCTGCAGGCGTCGCTGATCGACGAGGAGAGGAAGCTTCTCGACAATCGTCTCGCCAGGGAAGTGCGCGGCATCGACGGCGCACGCGAGGCGGTCGCCCGCGTCCAGGCACCGCGCTGCATCTGCTCGAATTCGACGCCCGACCGGCTGGACATGACACTGACCAAGACCGGCCTGAAGCCGCTGTTCGAGGAGCACGTGTTTTCGGCGCGGGCGATTCCGGGAGCCCGTCCGAAGCCTGCGCCGGATGTCTATATCCACGCCGCCAAGGCGATGAGCGCCGATCCGGCGAACACCTTCGTTATCGAGGATTCGGTCCACGGCGTGCATGCGGCACGTGCGGCCGGCATGCGGGTGATCGGCTTCACCGGCGGATCGCACAGCTATCCGGGCCACGCCGACCGACTGACGGAAGCCGGCGCGGAGACGGTGATCCGCCGCCACGCGGATCTGCAGCCGGTTCTGGACGCGCTTTCGGAGTGGGCCGAATAGGTCCGCCGCGACGGCTCAGTTCGTCTTCGGCTTCTTCTGCGGCCCCTGGTCGAAGCCGGCATAGACGACGACCTTTGAGTCGGGCGGCGTCGGGAAAGTGACGTTCGGATCATTGAAGACGAACTGCGCGGCGCCCGCCGTCGGCGATATCATCACCGGATATTGATGGACCTGGCTGTACAGGATTTCCTCGCCGCGCATCGCGACGATGCGGATCGGCAGCGAGACGGACCCGTCCTTCGCGGCCGGCCCGGGGACGACGCGGCCGGCGACCGCGACATTCACCGTCATCGTGCCGGGGCCGTAGGTGCAGGACCGTGTCGCGTCGCCGATCGAAGCCTGGTGGATGAGCTTGGTGCGGTCGACATTGCCATCCTTGTCCTTGCCATCCCGCGTGTAGCTCTCGGTGAAGGCTTCGCCGTCGCGGAGCTGGACGCGCGGGCAGAACGCACGCAATTCGTTCAGCGCCACCTTTTCCTTCGGTTCGCTGTCGCGGCCGAGTTTCAGCAGTCCCACCGTATCGCCCGACTGGCACCCGGCGGTGGCCAGCGCCAGGCCGGCGATTGCGATCCGGCCGAGAAAACGGCCTCTGAACGAAGCTAACTGCATATACCGCACTTTCCTCACGCGACGCGGGCCTCTATACCAACGCCGGTTTCAGATTGCGACCCGGATTGCGGCAGTTTTTCGGGCAGATCGGCAGCGAACGCAAAGGCACGGACTCCAGCGGATGAACTATGTCAGCACGCGGGGCGAGGCTCCCGTCCTCGGTTTCTCGGACGCGCTGCTCGCAGGGCTTGCCCGCGACGGCGGCCTCTACCTTCCGCAGGCCTGGCCGCAATTTTCCGCGGCCGACATCCGCGCCATGCGAGGTCTGCCCTATCCCGACCTCGCCATCCGGCTGCTGACGCCCTTCGTCGACGGCGAGATCGAGGCGGCGACCTTCGCGCGGATCGTGCGCGAGGCCTATTCGACCTTCCGGCACGAGGCCGTCTGCCCGATCGTCCAGCACGGGCCGCAAAGCTACCTGCTCGAGCTGTTCCACGGACCCACCCTCGCCTTCAAGGACGTGGCGATGCAGTTGCTGGCGCGACTGATGGACCATGTGCTCGCCGAGCGCGGCCAGCGGGCGACCATCGTCGGTGCCACGTCGGGCGACACCGGGGGGGCGGCCATCGACGCCTTTGCCGGCCGCGACCGGACCGACATCTTCATCCTTTTCCCGCACGGCCGGGTCTCCCCTGTCCAGCAGCGCCAGATGACGACGTCGACTGCCGCGAACGTGCATGCCATCGCGGTCGAGGGCAATTTCGACGACTGCCAGGCGCTGGTGAAGGGCATGTTCAACGATCACGCCTTCCGCGACCGCACGCTCCTGTCGGGCGTCAACTCGATCAACTGGGGCCGGATCATGGCCCAGATCGTCTACTATTTCTCCTCCGCCCTGTCGCTCGGGGCGCCGGATCGCGCGGTTTCGTTCACCGTCCCCACCGGCAATTTCGGCGACATCTTCGCCGGATACGCGGCCAAGCGCATGGGACTTCCGGTCGACCGGCTGGTCATCGCCACCAACGACAACGACATCCTGACCCGCACGCTCGAAACCGGAGCCTACGAAACCCGCGGCGTCGTGCCGACCACGTCGCCGTCGATGGACATCCAGGTGTCGTCCAACTTCGAACGACTGCTGTTCGAGGCGGCGGGGCGGGATGCGGTCGCCGTCCGCAGCTACATGGACCGGCTCAGGCAGTCCGGCGCGTTCACCATCGACGCCGGTCATCTCGCTGCGATCCGCGCCGAATTCGACGCCGGGCGCTCGACCGTCGAGGAGACCGCGGCGACGATCAAGCACATCCTGTCGCGCAACTCCTACCTGCTCGATCCGCACAGCGCGATCGGGGTGCGGGTGGCGGGCGCCCTCGCTGGAGCCTCGCCGATGGTGGTCCTGGCCACTGCCCATCCGGCGAAGTTCCCCGATGCCGTGAAATCCGCTACAGGGGTGGACCCCGCCTTGCCCGACTGGCTGTTCGACCTGATGTCGCGGCGCGAAAACTACAAGGTTCTTCCCTCGGACCTGAAAATGATAGAAGACTACGTTTCCGCCCGGTCGAGGGCCGCTGCGGAGCGCGTATAGGGAGTGGAGTGCGCATGGGCGTTGAGGTGAGCCGTCTATCGAACGGCCTGACGGTTGCAACCGAAACCCTCCCCCATATCGAAACCGTTGCGCTCGGCGTCTGGGTCCGGTCCGGGGCGCGCGACGAACGCGACGACGAGCACGGCATGGCGCACCTGCTCGAGCACATGGCGTTCAAGGGAACGTCGCGCCGCTCGGCCTGGCAGATCGCATCCGAGATCGAAAATGTCGGCGGCGAGATCAATGCCGCGACCAGTGTCGAGACGACGTCGTTCTATGCCCGGGTGCTGGAAGACGACGTTCCGCTGGCGATCGACATCCTCGCCGACATCCTGAACGATTCGTCCTTCGACCCGGAGGAACTCGAGCGCGAACAGCATGTCGTCCTGCAGGAGATCGGCGCCGCGCACGACACGCCCGACGATATCGTGTTCGACCGCTTCACCGAGAGCGCCTTCCGCAACCAGACGATCGGCCGCTCGATCCTCGGCACCCCGACGACGGTCGAATCCTTTACCGCGGCCAACATCCGCGACTTCATGGAACGTCAGTACGCCGCGGACCGGATGGTCGTGGTCGCGGCCGGCGCGGTCAGGCACGACGAGTTCGTGCGCCTGGTCGAAAAACATCTCGGCGGATTCCGCCCAACCTGCACCAGCAAGCCCGCGCTCGTCGCCTCCTATACCGGCGGCGACTTCCGCGAGCTGCGCGACCTGCAAGATGCCCAGATCATCCTGGGCTTCGAAGGCCGGGCCTACCATGCGCGCGATTTCTACGCCTCCCAACTGCTGTCCATGATCCTCGGCGGCGGCATGTCGAGCCGGTTGTTCCAGGAGGTGCGCGAGAAGCGCGGTCTCTGCTATTCGGTCTACGCCTTCCACTGGGGGTTTTCGGACACGGGCATTTTCGGAGTGCACGCCGCCACCGGGCAATCCGACATCGCCGAGCTCGTGCCGGTGATCATGGACGAACTGCGCAAGGCGGGAGAAGAGATCTCCATGGAGGAGCTCAACCGGGCACGAGCCCAGTACCGCGCCGGGTTGATGATGTCGCGCGAGAGTGCTGCAAGCCGCGCCTCGCAGATTGCGCGGCAGATCATGCTCTACGGCCGGCCGATCACGATGGAAGAGCTGCTCGACCGTCTGTCGAAGATCACCACCGAACGGCTGACCGACCTGTCCTCACGCCTGTTCTCCAGCATGCCGACGGTGGCCGGCATCGGCCCGATCGGAGGCCTGGCACCCTACGACGCCATCCGCGAGACGCTTCTCGGCCCTGCACCGCCGATGCGGAAAATCGCCGTCTGACCGGCGGCGAACATGATGTTCGCATTGCCCTTCCTCCGACAGCGACTGCCGGCTCTCGCCGGGGAAAGGGTGATGCTGCGCCCGCCTGTTATCTCGGACTATGCCGAGTGGGCCGCGGTGCGCCGGGAAAGCGAGCAGTTCCTTGCGCCGTGGGAACCGAAATGGGCCAGCGACGAACTAGATCGCCTCGCCTGGCGGCAGAGAATCCGGCGATACCGCGAGGAGATCGCCCAGGGCAGCGGCATGCCCTTCCTGATCTTCGAGAGGGTCACGGGCAGGCTTGCCGGCGGGATCACGCTCGGCAACATCCGCCACGGCGTCGCCCAGACCGGGCAGATCGGCTACTGGATGGGCGTCAACCATGCCGGCAAGGGTTTCATGCACGAGGCCGTGGTGCTGGTCGTCAAGTTCGGTTTCGAGACGCTGCGGTTGCACCGGATCGAGGCTGCCTGTATTCCCAGCAACGACCGTTCGATCCGGGTGCTTGAAAAAGCCGGATTCAAACGCGAAGGACTTCTGCGCTCCTACCTGCGAATCAATGGCGCCTGGTAGGACCATCTTCTCTATGCGCTCATTGCCGGAGACGGCGGGCAAGGACAGGAATAGGGCTAGCCGGTTGTGACCAGAATGCGCTGGAGTTTTGCGTTCGCGCCATTTCTGGCACTCCTGATCGCGTTTCTCGCAGCCTTCCCGGCAAGCTCGGTCGAACCCATCGACATTTCCCGCGACGACGTCGTGCTCGACCTGTCCAAGGCCGTCGAGATCCGCCGGAACCAGGGCGACACCTTCCAGGTATCGACGGCGCCCGGCGCCGACGGCCTGGTGCGACGCATCGAGGTCGAGGCTTCCAGCCCGCGCTCTTCGGGCGACTGGGGCGTGTTCGCCCTTGCCAACACGACCGAGCAGCAGCTCGACCGGCTGATCGTCGCTCCGCACTTCAGACTGGTTGGATCCGGCCTCATGTGGCCGGACCTCGGCTCCAATCGCATCGTCTCGATCACGCCGTCCGAGGGCTTCGCTCTCGACCGCGAGGACAGCCCCGACTCGGACATTTTCCGGGTGACGATCAATCCGGGGTCGGTCATCACCTTCGTGGCGGAACTCGCCTCGCCCTCGCTGCCCCAGGTCTATCTTTGGCAGCCGGACGGCTACAAGGATTCGGTCAACTCCTACACGCTGTTCCGCGGCATCGTCATCGGCATCTCCGGCCTGCTGGCGCTGTTCCTGACCATCCTCTTCGTGGTCAAGGGGACGTCGATGTTCCCGGCCACCGCGGCACTCGCCTGGGCTGTGCTGGCCTATATCAGCATCGACTTCGGCTTCCTCAACAAGGTCATCGAGATCGGGCCCGGCAATGAGCAGATCTGGCGCGCGGGCGCCGAGGTGTCGCTGGCCGCAACCTTCGTCGTGTTCCTGTTCGCCTATCTCAACCTCAACCGCTGGCACGACCATTTCAGCTACGGCGCACTGGCCTGGATCTTTGGCCTCATCCTGATTGCCGGCGTAGCGATCTTCGATCCGGCGATCGCGGCCGGCATTGCGCGCCTGTCCTTTGCTGCCACCGCGATCGTCGGCATCGGCCTCATCGCCTATCTGGCGGCGCAAGGCTACGACCGCGCCATCATGCTGATTCCGAGCTGGCTGATGGTGCTTGTCTGGCTGACGGGGTCATGGATGGCCATAGCCGGGATTCTCGACAAGGATATCGTACAGCCGGCGCTGGGCGGCGGGCTGGTCCTGATCATCCTCCTGATCGGCTTCACCGTCATGCAGCACGCCTTTGCCGGCGGCGGACTGAGCCAGGGCCTGTTCTCCGATATGGAGCGGCAGGCGCTGGCCATTACTGGTTCGGGCGACATCGTCTGGGACTGGGACGTCTTGCGCGACCGCGTCGTGACGCGTCCCGACGTCTCTGACCCGCTCGGCCTTGCGCCCGGCAGCCTCAACGGACCGGCACGCAACTGGCTGCCGGCGCTGCACCCCGACGACCGCGACACGTTCCGCACGACTCTCGACGTCGTGCTCGAGCACAGGCGTGGCCGCATCCAGCAGAGCTTCCGGCTGCGCGGCGCCGACGGTCATTACCACTGGTATGCGCTGAGGGCCCGCCCGGTGATCGGTTCGGACGGCGAGATCATCCGCTGCGTCGGCACGCTCGTCGACGTCACCGAGCAGAAGAAGGCGGAGGAGCGCCTGCTGCACGACGCGATCCACGACAATCTGACCGGCCTGCCGAACCGCGAACTGTTCCTTAACCGGCTCGACGGCGTCGTCTCCATCGCCAAGTCGACGGAGAACGTGCGCCCGTCGGTCTTCTCTATCGACATCGACCGCTTCAAGCAGGTCAATGTGAGCCTCGGCATGTCGGCCGGCGACACGATCCTGCTGACGATCGCAAGGCGTCTTCACCGGCTGCTGAAGCCCAACGACGCGCTGTCGCGGGTGGCAGGCGACCAGTTTGCGCTGATGCTCCTGTCTGAGCAGGATCCCGCCCGCATCGCCGCGGTCGCCGACGCGATCAAGCATGCGGTCAGCGCGCCGATCACCTTTGCCAAGCGGGAGATCGTGCTGACCGCCTCGATCGGGCTGATTTCCTGGACCTCGACCCAGAGCTCGGCGGAGGACATGCTCAAGGATGCCGAGCTCGCCATGCACCAGGCGAAGCGTTTCGGCGGCGATCGCATCGAACCGTTCCGTCCTGCCTTCCGGTCCTTCGGCAGCGACCGGTTGCAGCTCGAATCCGACCTCAGGCGCGCGGTCGAGCGCAACGAGTTCCGCCTGGTCTACCAGCCGATCGTCCGTCTGGAGGACCGCACCGTGGCCGGGTTCGAGGCTCTGCTGCGGTGGGAGCATCCGCGCCGCGGCGTCATCCCGCCGTCCGAGTTCATTCCGATCGCGGAGAATTGCGGCCTGATCGTCCAGCTGGGGCTCTTCGCCATGCAGCAGGCGGCCGACGACCTCGCCGCCTGGCAGAAGTTTTCGGGAGAAAACCCGATCTCCGTCTCCGTCAACCTGTCCAGCCGGCAGTTGCTGCGCCGGGACCTGGTGTCGGACGTCCGTTCCGTGCTCGCCCGCTCCAGCCTCAAGCCGCGCTGCCTGCGTCTGGAACTGACCGAATCGCTGGTGATGGACAATCCAGAACAGTCCGCGCATGTGCTGAACAAGCTGAAGCAGCTCGGCATAGGGCTGTCGCTCGACGATTTCGGCACCGGCTATTCGTCGCTCGCCTATCTCACCCGCTTCCCCTTCGACACGATCAAGATCGACAAGAGCTTCGTCGACGATTCCAACCCGAAGAAGAACGTGCTGCTGCGTTCGATGGTGAACATGGCTCACGATCTCGGCCTGTCGGTGGTGGCGGAGGGCGTGCCCGACGAAGCGTCGGCACTGGTGTTGCGGCAGATGGCCTGCGAATATGTCCAGAGCTTCGCCTTCGGCGCGCCGATGACGGGCGAAAACGCCGTCAAGCTTCTGAAAGAGCAGTTCGCGACCGCTTAGGCGTGACCGGCGAACTGGCTGAGACGCGCCTGATCGATGCCGATCGACGCAAGAACGCGGTCGTATTTGCGGTCCATGTCGGAATCGAAGAGCAGATCCGGATCGGCCGGGCAGGTCAGCCAGCCATTGTCGATGATCTCGCGCTCGAGCTGGCCCGCGCCCCAGCCCGAATAGCCGAGCGCCATCAGCGCGTGGCGCGGCCCCCTGCCCTTCGAGATGGCGCGCAGGATGTCGACGGTCGCCGTCAGGCAGATGTCCTCGGCCACCGGCAGGGAGGAATCGACGCGGTAGTCGTCCGTGTGCAGCACGAAGCCCCGGCTGCGGTCGACCGGCCCGCCGTGGCGCACCATGAAATCGCGCGTCTGTGGCGGCAGCCGGATGGCGCTGGTCTCGTCCATGATGCCGAGCTGGACGAGGAGATCGGGAAAGCGCATCTGCTGGGGTTGATTGATGATGATGCCCATCGCGCCTTCCTCGCTGTGCGCGCAGACATAGATCACGGTGCGCGAGAAACGCTCGTCCTTCATGCCGGGCATGGCAATGAGGAACTGGTCATTGAGGAAACCGCCGCCGTGCGATTTCCGCTTGTGGCGCAAGATGTCCATATAGAAAGCGTAACTCGAATTGTTCCGGCACGAAAGATGGAGTTTTCGGCCAATTTGAAGCAGCCGCGGGGATCCGCTCACCGAAAACTGATGCGGCGGGGCTGACAATCGGTTGCGGACGGCGGGCCCCGGGGGCATGAACCCGAGCATGAAGCACTTCGTTCTGTCCCTCGCGATCCTCGTCATTCCGGCCTCCGTCCACGCCGCGTCGAGCGACTGGTTCGAAACCGACGGCGCGCGGCTGCGGCTGGTCACGGCGGATGCCGCGGGGGCCGACGGGCTGATGCGCGGTGTGCTGCAGATCGACCTCGAGCCCGGATGGAAGACCTATTGGAAAGACCCGGGGAGCGCCGGCATCGCTCCCAGCATCGACATCTCTGCGAGCATGAATATCAGCAGCGCGGCCCTTTCTTTCCCGGCGCCGGTTCGCTTCCAGGAAGGCGATGTCGTCTCGACAGGCTACATCCAGCCCGTCGCCCTGCCCGTGACGTTCCGGGTGGACGATCCCCAAAAATTCACGGCGATCGACGCGGATGTGCTGCTCGGCATCTGCAGGGAAATCTGCGTGCCGGTCCAGGCGCGGCTCTCCGTGACGCCAGGCGGAGACGAAGGCGCGGAAGACCCGAGCATTGCCCAGGGCTACGACCGTCTCCCCTCGCCCGCATCCGCTGCATTCGGCCTGACCGCAATAGGTGACGCGGGTTCCTCGCTGCTCGCCGAAGCGATCCTGCCCGCCGGCTCGGCCGGCGGCGACCTTTTCGTCGTGACGCCGAAGGGTTGGGAATTCGGCATCCCGACGCTGGAGACGAGCGGCGAGCGCGTCACATTCCGCATACCTGTGCTCGGCCGGCCGGACGGTCCCGGTTCCGGGACGGTGCTGGATTACGCGCTGGTGGCAGGCGATCGGGCGGTCGAGGGTCAGGCCCGCCTGCCGTAGGCTCTGGACAATTCCGTCCGAAGCCTTATCTCCGCGGTTCAGCATCCCAGGTTCGGCCAATCCATCGGAGAAGACATGACCATCGCCCCCGGAGACAAGATTCCCGACGCGACCCTCAAGACCATGACGTCCGACGGCGCGGCGAATGTGAGCACGGGCGATTTCTTCGCCGGCAAGAAAGTGGTCCTGTTCGGGGTGCCGGGCGCCTTCACACCGACCTGCAGCATGAACCACCTGCCAGGCTTCATCGAAAACCACGATGCGATCCTTGCCAAGGGCGCGGACGCGATAGCGGTCGTCTCGGTCAACGACCATCACGTGATGAACGCCTGGGCGAAGGCGAGCGGCGGAGAGGGCAAGATCACCTTCCTCGCCGACGGCAGCGCCGACTTTGCCAAGGCGATTGGGCTCGACGCGGACATGTCGCCGGCCGGCATGGGCACCCGCCTCAAGCGTTTCTCGATGATCGTTGAGGACGGCGTGGTGAAGACGCTCAACATCGAGGAACAACGCGGCTCCACCGAGATTTCGGGAGCTGCGCGCATTCTCGAACAGCTTTAGGCTGATCTACGGCAACGCAACTTCGGCGATTAGCCCTTGCGGACGGAGTTGCCCATCAGGCGCGGCGTCCGGGCGGCTGAGACGATCGGATCGGCCGTTTTCGTCCTGCCCTTGAACGGCTCCATGCCCATGCGGGCAAGCTCGTCAGCGCGCTCGTTTTCGTCATGACCGGCGTGGCCTCTCACCCAGTGCCACTTGACCTTGTGGCGGCGGTTGGCCTCGTCGAGTTTCTGCCAGAGCTCGACATTCTTCACCGGCTTGTTGTCGGCGGTCTTCCAGCCGCGCTTCTTCCAGCCGTGGATCCAGCCGGAAATGCCGTCCATCACATATTTGCTGTCGGTATGGATCAGCACCTCGCACGGTTCCTTCAGCGCATTGAGCGCCTCGATCGCCGCGGTCAGCTCCATACGGTTGTTGGTCGTGTCGGCCTCGCCACCCGACAATTCCTTCGTCGTGCCATTGAAGCGCAGGATGGCGCCCCAGCCGCCGGGACCCGGATTGCCCGAACAGGCTCCGTCGGTGAAGATCTCGATCGTTTTCATGCAGGGATGAGCCCGTATTCGGTCGCGGACGTCACGTGGCGGTGGAAGCGCCAGCGGCGGATGAATTCGGTTGGATCGCGCTTCTGCACCAGCGCGCCGTCGGGGATGGTGAGCCAGTCGTAGAGCCGGGTCAGCGTGAAGCGCAGGGCCGAGCCCCTCGCCAGGATCGGCAGCGCGCCCTTCTCGGCAGCGGTCAGCGGCCGGACGCTCTCGTACCCCGACAGAAGCGCCGCGCCCTTGGTGATGTTGAAAGCGCCGTCCTTCTCGAAGCACCAGGCATTGAGACAGGTGGCGACGTCGTAGGCATAGAAATCGTTGCAGGCGAAATAGAAATCGATCAGGCCCGACAGCTTGTTGCCGAGGAAGAAGACGTTGTCCGGAAAGAGGTCCGCATGGATCACGCCGGACGGCAGATCCGCCGGCCAGGCGTGGGCGAACAGCTCGAAATCCGTATCGATGTCTGCCTTGAGGCTGGCATCGACCTCGCCCGAGCGGTCGCGAGACGCGGCCCAGAGCTTGCGCCAGCCGTCGAGCGCCAGCGCGTTGGGCCGCGACAGCGTGAAATCGGCACTGGCGAGATGCATGCCGGCGAGCGCCTTGCCAACCTCGCGGCATTGCGGCGCCGTCGGTCGGCGCGGCCAGACGCCTTCGAGAAAGGTAATGATCGCCGCCGGGCGACCGGCGAGACGGCCGATCAGCGAACCGTCGCGGCGCGCCACCGGCAGGGGACAACGGATGCCCTTCAGCGCCAGATGCTGCATCAGGCCGAGGAAGAACGGCAGGTCGGCCTCGTCGACCCGCTTCTCGTAGAGGGTGAGGATGAACTCGCCCCTGCCAGTGTGGAGCACGAAGTTCGAGTTCTCGGACCCTTCGGCGATGCCGCGATAGGAGCGCAACTCGCCGAGATCGTATTGGGTCAGAAACGCCTCGAGTTCCGTTTCGGAAATATCGGTGTAGACGGCCATCTAGAACAATGTCCTCACGCGGCGCCGTTGACGAACGCCATGTCGGCCGCCGTCAGTTCGACGTCGCGGATTGCGCGCATGACAGGGAAATTTTCGGTCTCCTCCGCCGTCACCGCCAGTTCCACCGTCGCGTCGAAGCGATCGCGGAAGGCGGCGACGATCTCGTCGACGATGATTTCGGGAGCCGATGCCCCGGCTGACAAGCCCAGTGTGCGGATGTCGCCGATCTCGCCCCAGGGAATTTCCGACGCGCGCTGCACCAGCAGTGACCGCTTGGCGCCGGCCCGCTCCGCCACCTCGACGAGGCGTTTGGAGTTGGAGGAATTCGGTGCCCCGACGACCAGGAACAGGTCCGCGCCCGGCGCCGCCGCCTGCACCGCCTCCTGGCGATTGGTGGTGGCGTAGCAGATCGATTCGGCCGCCGGCGCCTTGATATCGGGGATCTTCGCTTCCAGCGCACGGATGACGCCGGCCGTATCGGCGACCGAGAGCGTCGTCTGGGTGACGAAGCCGAGTTCGACGCCTTCCGGCGGATTGAACGCGCGTGCCTCGGCCTCCGTCTCTATCAGCGTGACGGCACCTTCGGGCAACTGACCCATCGTACCGATCACTTCCGGATGGCCGGCATGGCCGATCAGCAGCACGTGGCGGCCGAGCCGCTGGTGGCGCATCGCCTGTTTGTGCACCTTGGAAACGAGCGGACAGGTGGCGTCGAGATAGAACAGGTTGCGAGCCATCGCGTCCGCCGGAACCGATTTCGGCACGCCGTGCGCGGAGAACACGACCGGTGAATCGCGATGATCGTCCGGGATTTCGTCCAGTTCCTCGATGAAGACGGCGCCGAGATTCTGCAGCCCCTCCACGACGTAGCGGTTGTGCACGATCTCGTGGCGGACATAGACCGGCGCGCCGTATTTCTTCAGTGCCAGAACGACGATCTGGATCGCCCGGTCGACGCCGGCGCAGAATCCGCGCGGTCCGCAAAGGCGGATCGTCAGCGGCGGCTTTTGGAGGCGGTCGAGCATCGGAATCCCGCGTTCGTGGAAGCCCGGGACATGGGGGCGACGGTCATGCGCTGTCAAGTGCGGGCGTCCGATGACGTCCTTCCGCGGCGCAGCAGCATGGCAATGTAGACGCCCAGAAGCGCGGCCGCGAGCCCATACCATGTCACGGCATATTGCAGGTGGTTGTTCGGCATCTCGACGATGGTCACGCCGCCGACCGGGTATCCGCCGGGAATGTCCGTTTTCTTTGCATCGATGAAAAACGGCACGACGGTCTCAGGCTCAAGCCCGGCATTCGCCGTCATCGCCGCGATATCCTTCCAGTAGAACACGTTCTCTGCCGGCTGATTGTCGGGCACCAGCCAGGACGGCTTGCTGTCTGGTGCAGTGCGCGCGAGGCCCACAACTTCGATCTCGCTGCCAATCTGACCTTCCGGCCGGGTCTCGGGAGACTTGCGGTCGTAGGGTACGAAACCGCGGTTGACGAAGACGGCGCGGCCGTCCGCCATCTGCAGCGGCGTGTAGACGAACCAGCCGGACTGGCCGTCGTGCGTGGCGAAGAAGAACTGCTCCTTGGCGTGCAGGTAGGTGCCTGAAACTGCGACCGGCTGGTACTCGATGTCGCCGCCCGAAGCAGCGGTTTTTTCGACGTCTGAAAGCGTGACGGGCGCGGCACCAACCCGGCTCTCGATGGTGGCGATCAGCGCCTCCTTCCAGGCGAGCCGCTGCACCTGCCAGGTGCCGAGCGACAACAGGATGGCGAGCGCGACCAACGTGACGATCGACAGCACCCAGGGAAAGCCTCGGGTAGCTTCGCTCCGCGCCGGCGAACCCGTCATTCCGGGCGGTCCAGCCGGCCCTGCTCGGCCTTGTTGGAATATTGGAGCGCGATCATGATGCCCTTCAGCCAGCGCAGCGTCGGCAGGCAGAGGATCAGCGTCAGCGGTATCCACAGCAGGAAGTGGAGCCAAAGCGGCGGGCCGTAGGAGACTTCGACCCACAGCGCCAGGCCAACGACGATGAAGCCGATGATCAGCATCACGAAGACGGCCGGGCCATCGGCGGAATCGGCGAAATCATAGTCGAGGCCGCAGACGCTGCAGCGCGGCTTGAGCGAGATATAGCCGTCGAAGAGCTTGCCTTCACCGCAGCGCGGACAGCGGCCGCGGAAGCCGGTGCCGAACGGCTCAACGGGCGGATAGTGTGCCTGGTCGCCATTCATCGGACATTTCTCCTTGGGCGGGCCCGTCGCGCGACCGCTTGACCGACAATATGCGACCGGCCCCGGGCGGTCGATCAGGCCGATTGTAGCAGCAAAAGAAAACGCGGCCGGATCGCTCCGGCCGCGTCGGTAACCTCAGTCCCGTCTCAGTGCCCTGCGGCGATCGTCGCGCCGCTGGACGCCCAGACATAGACGCAGGCGAAAAGGAACAGCCACACCACGTCGACGAAGTGCCAGTACCAGGCCGCCGCCTCGAAGCCGAAATGCTGCTTCGGGGTGAAGTCGCCGCGCATGGCGCGGATCAGGCACACCAATAGGAAGATGGTGCCGACGATGACATGGAAGCCGTGGAAGCCCGTCGCCATGAAGAAGGTGGCGCCGTAGATGGAATCCTTGAATGCGAACGGCGCGTGGATGTACTCGTAGGCCTGAACCATCGAGAACAGCACGCCGAGCGCCACGGTGATCGTCAGGCCCCAAACCAGGCCACGGCGATCATCGTGCAGCAGAGCATGGTGCGCCCAGGTCACGGTCGTGCCGGACAGCAGCAGGATGATCGTGTTGTAGAGCGGCAGGTGGAAGGGATCGAGCACCTCGACGCTCTTCGGCGGCCAGGTTCCGCCGGTGAACGCCTCGCGCGCCACCTGCGACGCCTCGTTCGGGAACAGGCTGGCATCGAAGAAGGCCCAGAACCAGGCGACGAAGAACATCACCTCGGAGGCGATGAACATGATCATGCCGTAGCGCAGGTGCAGCGACACCACGCGGGTATGGTGCCCCTCATGCGCTTCCTTGATCGTGTCCGACCACCAGCCGAACATGGTGTAGAGCACGATCGCCAAGCCGATGGCGAAGATCCAGTAGTTGGCACCGGCGAGTTCGATGCCCAGGAGATGCAGGGAACCGCTCTTCAGGGCCTGCATCCAGGCGACGCCGCCGATGGCCATGACGAGCGCGCCGAACGCGCCGATGAACGGCCACGGGCTCGGATCGATGATGTGATAGTCGTGTTGCGGTTTGGCGTGCGCGTCGGCCATCTCAGCCCCCGATTTCCGTCGTTTGCGTCTTGTCGGTCCTAGCATCTTTCCCGGCCGGCGCAACAGCGACAGGCTTGGTCACGTCGATCGGGAAGAAGGTGTAGGACAGGGTTATCGTCTTCAGATGTGCGAGTTCCGGCACATTGGCGATCTCGGGATCGACATAGAAAACCACCGGCATCTCGAGTGTCTCGCCGGGCTTCAGCGTTGTGTCGGTGAAGCAGAAGCACTCGACCTTGTTGAAATAGGCGCCGGCCAGTTCGGGCGTCACGTTGAAGCTCGCACGGCCGCCGGTCGGCACGTTGAACTGGTTTTGCGCGCGATAGGCGATCTGGGTGGTCTCCCCGATACGCATGGTCACGTCGCGCTGCACGGGCTGGAATTCCCAGGGCAGCCCGCCCGAAACATTCGCGTCGAAGCGGACAGTGATCTTCCGATCGAGGATCTTGTCGGAATACTGCTCGACGCGCTGCGTCGTGCCGCCATAGCCGGTCAACTGACAGAACATCGCGTAGAGCGGAACCGCCGCGTAGGCCATTCCCACCATGCCGGCGACAAACGCAAAGGATGCGGCCGCGATCACGCGGTTGGACCGCTCGCGTTTCATATCCCGGTCGCCGCCCTGCTCGCTCATCACAGGGGCCTGTCGAGGATGGAGGGGCCGAACTTGACGATCGTCGCGACGTAGAAGAGCAGGACGAGCACCGCCAGCGCGACACCGATGGCGATGTTGCGGCTGCGCTGCGCCTTCTTCTGGGCCGGGCTCATGGTCACCAGCTTGTCGTCCATGCTCAAGCTCCGACCGGGGCCAGGAGCCGCCAGGCGACGACGTCGAGGAGATAGGCGGCGAAGATCGCGAACAGGTAGACGATGGAGAAGGCGAACAGCTGCTTGGCGGGCTTCATCACCTTGTCGCCGGAGGGCATGGAGAGAACGGCCCAGCTCCTCCAGACGAAGCCGGCACCAAGCACCGCGGCGACAATGCCATAACCCCAGGAGACATAGCCGAGCACGGCGGGCAGCACCGCCAGAGGCGCAAGAATCAGCGCATAGACGAACATCTGCCGCCGCGTCGACAATTCGCCGGCCACATTGGGCATCATGGGGATGCCGGCGCGGCCGTAGTCACCCGCCTTGAACAGCGCGAGCGCCCAGAAATGCGGCGGGGTCCACAGGAAGATCACCAGGAACAGGATGACGCTCTCGAGGCTGACGCTGCCCGTCGCCGCCGCCCAGCCGATCACCGGCGGGAAAGCGCCGGCGGCGCCGCCGATGACGATGTTCTGCGGCGTCGAGCGCTTGAGCCACATCGTGTAGATGACCGCATAGAAGAAGATGGTGAAGGCCAGCAGCGACGCCGATAGCCAGTTGACCAGCACGCCGAGGGTCATGATCGAAAGCGCCGAGAGCACCAGGCCGAATGCCAGCGCCTCTCCGGGCAATACGCGGCCCAGCGGGACCGGCCGCTTCGAGGTCCGCGACATCACATGATCGATATCGGCGTCGTACCACATGTTGAGCGCGCCGGACGCGCCGGCGCCGACGGCGATGGACACGATGGCGATGATGGCGATGAACGGGTTCATCGCTCCGGGCGCCGCCACGAGACCGACGATGGCCGTGAAGACGACGAGCGACATGACGCGCGGCTTCAGCAGCGCGAAATAGTCGCCGGCGGTCGCCTCGGAGAGGCGAATCTCTTCCCGGCCGATATTCTCAACAACAGCCATTCAGGCGTCCGTTCCAGTTCTCAAAGGGCGAAACCGCCGGAGCCCGGCGGTTCGCTTTAGCTCTGCGCCGATCACTTGATCTTCGGCAGCTGCTCCCACTGGTGATAGGGCGGCGGCGAAGGCAACTGCCATTCCAGCGTGGTCGCGCCTTCGCCCCAGGGGTTCGCGCCGGCGATGCGCTTCTTGGAGAACGCTTCGAACACGCCGTAGAGGAACACCAGCACGCCGAAGGCCGAGAGATACGAGCCGTAGGACGACACCTCGTTCCAGCCGGCGAACGCGTCGGGATAGTCGATGTAGCGGCGCGGCATGCCGGCGAGACCCAGGAAGTGCTGCGGGAAGAACACCAGGTTCACGCCGACGAAGGTGACCCAGAAATGGGCGCGCGCGATGAACGGCGAATACATGTAGCCGGTCATCTTCGGGAACCAGTAGTACCAGCCGGCGAAGATGGCGAACACGGCGCCCAGCGACAGCACGTAGTGGAAGTGAGCCACGACGTAGTAGGTGTCGTGCAGGGCGCGGTCGAGGCCCGCATTTGCGAGCTGGACGCCCGTCACGCCACCGATGGTGAACAGGAAGATGAACCCGATCGCCCACAGCATCGGCGTGCGCATCGAGATCGAACCGCCCCACATCGTCGCGATCCAGGAGAAGATCTTCACCCCGGTCGGCACCGCGATGACCATCGTGGCGAAGACGAAGTAGCGCTGCGTATTGAGCGCGATGCCGGTCGTATACATGTGGTGCGCCCACACGATGAAGCCGACGGCGCCGATCGCGACCATCGCATAGGCCATGCCGAGATAGCCGAAGATCGGCTTGCGCGAGAAGGTCGAGACGATATGGCTGATGATGCCGAAGCCCGGCAGGATGAGGATGTAGACCTCGGGGTGGCCGAAGAACCAGAACAGGTGCTGGAACAGGATCGGGTCGCCGCCGAAGTCGGGCGCGAAGAAGGCGGTGCCGAAGTTGCGGTCGGTGAGCAGCATCGTGATGCCACCGGCGAGAACCGGGAGCGACAACAGGAGCAGGAAGGCGGTGATCAGCACCGACCAGGCGAACAGCGGCATCTTGTGCAGCGTCATGCCCGGAGCGCGCATGTTGAAGATCGTGGTGATGAAGTTGATCGCGCCGAGGATCGAGGAGGCACCCGCGATGTGCAGCGACAGGATCGCCAGGTCCATCGCCGGGCCGGGCTGGCCGGAGGTCGACAGCGGCGGGTAGATCGTCCAGCCGCCGCCGACGCCGAAGCCGCCGGTCGGGCCGGGCACGAACATCGAGATCAAAAGCAGGATGAAGGCCGGAGGAAGCAGCCAGAACGAGATGTTGTTCATGCGCGGGAACGCCATGTCCGGCGCGCCGATCATGATCGGCACCATCCAGTTGGCGAAGCCGCCGATCAGCGCGGGCATGACCATGAAGAAGATCATGATCAGCGCGTGGCCGGTGGTGAACACGTTATACATGTGTTTGCCGCCGTCGATCGCGGCATCGCCCTCGAAGCCGTAGACCATTTCGGCGAGGCCGGTGAAGATCTGGATGCCCGGCTCGGCGAGCTCCCAGCGCATCATCACCGACAGGAAGCCGCCGATGATGCCCGCGATGATCGCGAAGATCAGGTAGAGCGTTCCGATGTCCTTGTGGTTGGTCGAGAACAGCCAGCGCCGGGCGAAGCCGGTCGGTGCACCGTGCGCGTGGCCATGATCGTCGTGAGCTGCAGCGCCTGCCATGTGTCCGCTCCGTTCGTTCCCAGTATCGCGACGCCAGGGCTCACTCGCCCGCGTCGGCAACCTTCTTGTTGGTGTCCACCGCGGCCATCAGCGCGCGATTGGCGCCGGTCAGATCGGTCTTCGCCGCCGCCAGCCAGGTATCGTATTGATCCTGCGCGACGACGCGGATCGCGATCGGCATGAAAGCGTGGTCCTTGCCGCAGAGTTCCGAGCACTGGCCGTAATAGAGGCCTTCCTTCGTCGCCTTGAACCAGATCTCGTTGATGCGGCCGGGTACGGCATCCGTCTTGATGCCGAAAGCCGGCATTGCGAACGCATGAATGACGTCAGTCGCGGTGACGAGGACGCGCACCGTCGCGTTGACGGGAACGACGACCTCGTTGTCGACGGCCAGGAGACGGGGATAGGCCGCCAGGTCTTCCTTGCCGGCCGCCTGGCGCGCATTCTCCTGCAGCATGGCCGAATTGAAGCTCAGCGGCTCCTCGACCTGGTATTCATAATCCCAGTTCCACTGATTGCCGGTCGCCTTGACCGTCAGCGCCGGATCTTCCGGCGGCGTGTATTGCGCGGTCAGAAGCTGGAACGATGGAACGGCGAGGAAGAGCAGGACGACGACCGGACCGACGGTCCAGACGACCTCGATCAGCGTGTTGTGGCTGGTGCGCGAAGGTACCGGATTGGCGCTCGCGCGAAACCGGACGATGACGATCGCCAGCAGAATCAGGACGAAAACCGAGATCGGGATGATGAACCAGAGCGTGTAGACCTCGAACCATTCGATCTGTTCCATGATCGCGGTCGCGGCCGGCTGGAAACGGGTCTGCCAGGGCTCAGGCTGCGCGGCGAACGCCGCACCGGCGGCCAGCGAAGCCGCAATTGCCGTGAGGCTGCCCAAAAATCTCTTCATCACGACGATCGTCTCCCGCAACGGTCCGTCCGGACCCCCACGCAACGGGCAGGGTCCCACGTTGGCGCCGTTAAAACCATACTCTCAATCCGACCGCAAGAAAGCCATCGTCCGCCGCGTGCGGCATTTTTGCGCGCGTCGCACGGCACCGGGCGAACTGCCTGAAAGCACGTGCAATTCGGCAATAGAGCCCTGCTTGCCGCGGTTTCCGACGAAGCTTGCGCGCAAGCCGCAATTCCGGCGGATTTTCCAACGAGAGCAGGCCCACCGCCTGTTTCTTCAAGGTCCCTGCCCGTCGACTTTGAAATGCGGCGCCGCGCGAGGTAGCTTTGCCTGATTCGTCACGGAGTTCACAATGATCCGTCGCACTATCCTGACTGCGCTTGTGTTGTCATGCGCCGCCGCATGGACGCCCTCCTCGGCGCAGCAGCAGGAAACGGTCAAGGGCACGCATGGCGCCTGGTCCATGGTCTGCTCCACTCCGGCGGGTGCTACCGCCGAGCAATGCGCCATGATGCAGAACGTGGTGGCGGAAGAGCGGCCTGAGATGGGCCTTTCGGTCGTGGTGTTCCGCACCGCCGACAACAAGGCCGAGATCCTGCGGGTCCTGACTCCGCTCGGCGTGCTCCTGCCGAACGGGCTCGGCCTCTATGTCGATGGCAAGGACATCGGCCGCGCCTATTTCGCGCGCTGTTTCGAGGACGGATGCTATGCCGAGGTCATCCTCGAGAAGCAACTTCTCGACACGTTCAAGAACGGCAAGGCGGCCGTCTTCATCGTCTTCCAGGCTCCCGAGGAAGGCATCGGCATCCCCGTCGACCTGACCGGATTCGCCGAAGGCTTCGCCGCGCTTCCGTAGCGTCACGTCATCTTGCGTTCGGCCGGAGTCTGACGGATAGTCGATGTCCGATACGTCCGGTTGGGGGCTTCGGTCGATGCAATTCTCTCGCATCCTTGGCGCGGTCGGCGCCGCATTTGTCATGTCTTTCAGCGCTTCCGCGAGCGCGCAGGAGCAGGCGGACGTCTACACCACCGCCGATCCTGAGCTCGTCCTGGAACTGGCCAAGGGCTTTGGCTCGGCCGCGCTGGAGAAGGATTCGTCCGGCGATCCGATGATCAGCGGCCGGGTGCAGGGCCTCAAATACGTCGTCTGGTTCTACGGCTGCAAGGAGGCCGTGAACTGCCGCTCGATCCAGCTGTCCGCCGGCTATACCGACGAATATTCGGCGGAAAAGGCGAACGAGTGGAACGCGAAATTCCGCTGGATAAAGGCCTTCGAAAAGGACGGCTCCAACTTCAGGATGGACATCGACTTCAAGGGCGGAATCACGCGGGCGAACCTCGAGGCGCAGATGGCGACCTGGGATTCCTTCGTCGGCGACATCAAGGAATCGGTCGAGTAGCTTCCGATTGCTGCGATGACAGGCGGTGCCTATATGCTGGCGTGAAGCCAACATGCCGGGACCCGCCTTATGGACAGCCTTCTCAACCAGTTCGACATTTCCGACGCCGAGATCCGGCGGCTCGTCCGCGATACGATCACGGGGGCGGAGGATGGCGAACTGTTCCTGGAGCAGAGCCAGTCGGAAGCGCTGATGTTCGACAATGGCCGGCTGAAGACGGCCAATTTCTCCACCGACCAGGGGTTTGGTCTCCGCGCCGTCGCCGGCGAGGCGACCGGGTATGCGCATTCGAGCGAATTGTCGGGCGCAGCGCTCCGGCGTGCCGCGGATGCCGTGTCGGCGGTGAAGGCGGGCTATTCCGGCACGCTGGCGGACGCTCCGGCGAAGACGAACCGGCACCTCTACGGCGAAGCAAACCCGATCGAAGCTCCCGCCTTCGAGGCCAAGGCAAAGATTCTGCAGGAGATCGACGCCTATCTGCGCGGCCGCGACCCGCGCGTGCGCCAGGTCACCGCCTCGCTCACCGCCTCCTGGCAGCATGTCGAGATCCTGCGTGCCGACGGTCAGGTCGCGCGCGACGTCCGCCCGCTCGTCAGGATGAGCGTCCAGGTCATGGTCGGCGAGGGCGACCGGCAGGAGACGGGTTCCTACGGCATGGGCGGCCGCAAGAGCTTCGACGAATTCATCGCGGAAGGTGCGTGGAAGGACGGCGCCGACGAGGCGCTGCGGCAGGCGCTCGTCAATCTGGCGGCGGTCCCCGCACCCGCCGGCACCTTCGACATCGTTCTGTCCTCCGGCTGGCCGGGCGTCATGCTGCACGAAGCCGTCGGGCACGGACTGGAAGGCGATTTCAACCGCAAAAAGACCTCGGCCTTCGCCGGGCTGCTGGGCCAGCAGGTGGCGGCAAAGGGCGTGACCGTGGTCGACGACGGCACGATCATGGAGCGGCGCGGCTCGCTCACCATTGACGACGAAGGCACCCCTTCGGCCTACAATGCGCTGATCGAGGACGGCAAGCTGGTCGGCTACATGCAGGATCGGCAGAACGCGCGGCTGATGGGCATGCGGCCGACCGGGAACGGCCGCCGCGAAGGCTATGCGCACCAGCCGATGCCGCGGATGACCAACACCTACATGACCGCCGGCGACAAGACGCCGGAGGAGATCATCGCCTCGGTGAAGAAGGGCATCTACGCCGTCTCCTTCGGCGGCGGCCAGGTCGACATCACCAGCGGCAAGTTCGTGTTCGGCTGCACCGAGGCCTACATGATCGAGGACGGCAAGGTCACCCAGCCGATCAAGGGCGCGATGCTGATCGGCAACGGGCCGGACGCCATGCACCGCGTGGCGATGGTGGGCAACGACATGAAGCTCGACACCGGCATCGGCATGTGCGGCAAGGCCGGCCAGGGCGTGCCGGTCGGCGTCGGCCAGCCGCATTTGCGCATGAACCAGATGACGGTCGGCGGAACGAAGACGTAGCCTTACGAAATCTGGGATACTCAAATGCGAATTCAGGCTTCGGAGCTAGCCGTAGACACCACTTCGCGATGCCTCTAAGTACTCCAAAACTCGGTCCGCCTTGCCGTCCAGCACAAGATCTTGAGCAGTTTTGCCCGCCCAACCGGGGATGGCAGTCTTTTCAAACCACTCTCTAGCCAATGACCTGCTGTCGGTCATGCTCTCCGCCAGATTCAGAATCCGCTCCGTTTCTTCCTCGCACCGGCTCATTCGACAGCCCCCAGCTATGAAGCGGAAATAGGAATACGTTAGATTTCTCGTACAATATCCGGCAAAACTACATATCATCGCTCGTGACCTCCTCGCCTCCCTCCATCGTCATCCTTACCGGCGCCGGTGTTTCCGTCGAGTCCGGCCTTGAGACGTTCCGCGACAGGAACGGCCTGTGGTCAAAAATCGACCATCGCGAGGTGGCGACGCCCGAAGGGTTCGCCCACAATCCCGTCAAGGTGCACGATTTCTACAACAAGCGGCGTCGGCAGCTCCGCGACGCGAAGCCAAATGCCGCGCACCACGCGCTGGCGCGGCTGGAAGGCGAGTGGCGGGACAATTTCCTGCTGGTCACCCAGAACGTCGACGACCTGCATGAATCGGCCGGCTCGCGCCGGCTCATCCACATGCATGGCGAGCTGAACTCCGGCCTGTGCGAAGCCTGCGGCCTGCGCTGTTTGTGGAAGGCCGATATGTCGACCTATTCCCAGTGCCCGCACTGCTCGATCGTCGGCCGGATGCGGCCGGACATCGTCTGGTTCGGCGAGATGCCCTATCACATGGAGCGCATCTATCGCGCGCTCGCGCAGGCCGAGCTGTTCGTCGCGATTGGCACTTCCGGCAACGTCTATCCCGCGGCGCAGTTCGTCGAGGAGGCCGGTGCCGCCGGGGCGCATACCGTCGAGATCAATCTCGACAATTCCGACAACACCAGCCTTTTCGCCGAAGTGATACGCGGGCCGGCGTCGACGACGGTGCCGGCCTTCGTCGACCGGCTTCTGGCGGAGGCCTGACGTCACCGCCGCTTGCGCGGCTTCTCCAGAAGCGCGACGGCTTCGACGTGCGGCGACCAGAGGAACTGGTCGACGGGCGTCACGCTCACGAGCCTATAGCCGCCGTCGATGAGGATTCGCAGGTCGCGGGCCAGCGTCGCCGGATTGCAGGAGACGGCCGCCACCTTGGGCACGTTCGACCGCGCGATCTGCCGCGACTGGTCTTCGGCACCCGCGCGCGGCGGATCGAAGACGATGCCGTCGAAGGCGTCGAGGTCCTTGAAGGTGAGCGGGCGGCGGAAGAGATCGCGCTTCTCCGTGGTGACGCGCTTCAATCCGGTCGCGAAGCGGAAGCCCCGGTCGAGTGCGGCGAGCGCGGCCGCCTCCGCTTCGACGGCATGAACTTCTGAGGAGCGGGCAAGGCGCAGCGCGAACGCGCCGGAGCCGCAGAAGAGATCGGCGACCCGCTTCGCCTTGGACAGGTGGGCGATGACGAGGCCGGCCATCGCCTCCTCGGCGGCGGCAACCCCCTGGAGGAAGCTTCCCGGCGGTGGCGTGACCTCCGCCCCGTCATAGCGGATGACCGGCTTGTGGTTCTCGACCACGATGTCGCCGTCGACGGAGAGCCGCGCCAGCCGGTGGCGGATCACGAAATCGGCCGCCTGGCGCCGGATCGCATCCGGCAGCTTGCCCGATTCGGCGAAGGCCACGTCGAGTCCGGTGTCGGTGGCCGTCACCGTAACGTGGAACGGCTTCGTCGTCTGGCAGACGATTCCCGCCAGGTCGCGCAGCATCGGCAGGGCGGAGACGATCGCCGGCAAGGCGATGCGGCATTCCTCGATGTCGACGATCTCAGCCGACTGAATTCGGTGATAGCCCAGCAGCATGCCGCCTGCCGTCTTGCGGCCGCTGAGCACCACGCGGCGGCGGCTATCCGGCGGGCAGGTGATCAACGGTTCCGGCGCGATGTCGACCCGCTCGCGCTTCAGGGCCGAAACGACCCGCTCCGACTTGAAGGCGCGGTAGGCGGCATCGTCCATGTGCTGGAGCGAGCAGCCGCCGCAGGTGCCGAAATGCCGGCAGGGCGGCTCGACCCGGAGCGGCGACGGTTCGACCACCGCCATCAGCGTGCCCCGGTCGCGTTCGATGGCCGCGTTGACCACCTCGCCCGGCAAAGTGAACGGCACGAAGACCTGGCCGCGCTCGGTTCGCGCGACGCCATCGCCATGGCTGCCCAGCGAGTCGATCCTGAGCCGCACCGTCACCGGTCCTTCCTTCCGCCGAGCAGGAATTCGCGATTGCCGTCGCCGCCTTCGATGGGCGACGGCGCGATGCCGAGGGAGCGCCAGCCCGGCTGCGTGTCGAGCCAGTCCGACAGGTTCTGGGCGATCTTCGGTCCGAGCGCGGAATCGCGCAGCAGTCCGCCCTTGCCGATCGCCTCTCGCCCTGCCTCGAACTGCGGTTTGACGAGAAGTACCGCCGACGCATCCGGCGCGGCGAGCGCAAGTGCCGAAGGCAGAGCGAGCCTCAGCGAGATGAAGCTGACGTCGGCGACGACGATCCGGGGTCGCACTCCGCCGAGATGCTCGATGGTGAGATCGCGGGCATTGAGCCCTTCGATCACCAGCACGCGCGGATCGGTGCGCAGCGTCTCGTGCAACTGGTCGCGCCCCACGTCGACGGCGATGACCGACGCAGCGCCGCGTTTGAGCAGGACCTGCGTGAAGCCTCCCGTCGAAGCACCGACATCTAGGGCGGCGGCTCCCGTCACGTCGATCGCGAAATGGTCGACGGCGGCGACGAGCTTGAGGGCGGAACGCGAGACGTAGCCGCGCGCCGGATCTTCGACGACGATCTCCACGTCCGGTTCCACCGCCCTGCCCGGCTTCGTCTCGACCTTGCCGGACACGGCGACCGTGCCGCGCTCGATCGCGTCGCGCGCCCGCGAGCGGGTCTGAAACAGGCCGCGGCCGACGAGAAGCTCGTCGAGACGCTGGCGGTTTACGGGGCTTGCGGCGGACATGCCGCTTCCTTGGCCGGTCGGGCCAGCGATAGCAAGCGGGGGAACCGGCCTCAGAAGGAACGGGACGTGCCGGTTCCGGCGTCGAGCGGACGGGACGTCGCGTCGGCGCCCGCCGCCCGGCGGAACGAGAACTGCGCCGAAGATGCCTCCGCCATCGGCACGACGAAGGCGGGCCGCTCGTCGAGACCGAAGGCGCCCCGCAAATCGCCCATCTTCGCGGCAACGATGCGGATCGCGGCTGCCTCCAGCCGGCGGTCGTAGCGCGGCTCGGCCATCGCCGAGGTCATCGAAACCGCGAACGCGAGCGCCGCGATAATCGTCGTTCTCATGTTGTCTTGCTCCCTGTCCCGGGAGGCGTCTTAGCAGCGGCCGATTGAAAAACGGCCAAGGGACAGGGTTAGGCAAACGCCAAAGCGCAGCGTAAACAAAGCGTTATGCGACGACGTCGCCAAACCGATTGATCCGGCTGATGTAGTGATTCAGCCTATGTCAGGCTCGGGCGGCACGGATTTCGCGATGCAGCGTCGCGAACACGGTGCGCACGATGCCGGCCGCATCGAGGCCTGCGTCGGCATACATCTTCTCGGGCTTGGCGTGATCGGTGAACTCGTCCGGCAGGCAAAGGGGGCGGACCTTCAGCCCGTTGTCGAGCAGGCCGTTCATGGCGAGGAACTGCATCACCTGGCTGCCGAAGCCGCCGACCGCGCCCTCCTCGACCGTGATCAGCACCTCGTGCTCGCGCGCCAGCCGCCGCAGCAGGTCATGGTCGAGCGGCTTGGCGAAGCGGGCGTCGGCGACGGTTGTGGACAGGCCGGCGGCGTCCAGTTCCTCTGCCGCGAGGATGCAATCGGCCAGCCGCGTGCCGAAGGAGAGTAGCGCGACCTTGGTTCCCTCGCGGACGATGCGTCCCTTGCCGATCTCGAGGAACGAGCCCCGCGCCGGCATCTCGACGCCGACGCCGTTGCCGCGCGGATAGCGGAAGGAAATCGGACCATCGTCGTATTCGGCGGCAGTGCGCACCATATGGCGCAGTTCCGCCTCGTCGGCGGCGGCCATGACCACGAACCCCGGCAGCGAGGCCAGGAAGCCGACGTCGAAGGCGCCGCAATGGGTCGGACCGTCGGCTCCGACATAGCCGGCGCGGTCGATGGGAAACCGCACCGGCAGCTTCTGGATCGCCACGTCATGGACGACCTGGTCGTAAGCGCGCTGCAGGAAGGTCGAATAGATGGCCGCGAACGGCTTGAATCCCTCCGTGGCCAGGCCGGCGGCAAAGGTGACGGCGTGCTGCTCGGCGATACCGACGTCGAAGGTGCGGGTCGGAAACGCCTCGCCGAACAGGTCGAGACCGGTGCCGGACGGCATCGCAGCGGTGATGGCGACGATCCTCTCATCCCGCAACGCTTCTTCGATCAGGCTCTCGGCGAAGACCCTGGTGTAGGCCGGCGCGTTGGCCGGCGCCTTGGCCTGCGCGCCGGTGATGACGTCGAACTTGTTGACGCCGTGGTACTTATCCTCCGCCGCCTCGGCGGGACCGTAGCCCTTGCCCTTCTTGGTGATGACGTGGATCAGCACGGGTCCGTCGCCATTGTCGCGGACGTTCTTCAGCACCGGGATCAGGTGTTCCAGATTGTGCCCGTCGATCGGTCCGATGTGATAGAAACCCAGTTCCTCGAACATCGTCCCGCCGGTGACATAGCCGCGCGCATGCTCCACCGCCCGGGTAATGGCACGGTCGGCGCGCTTGCCGAGATAGGACGTCAGCTTCTTGCCGAAGTCGCGCAGGCCGAGATAGGTGCGGCCGGAGGCGAGCCGCGCCAGATAGGCGCTCATCGCTCCGGTCGGAGGCGCGATCGACATGTCGTTGTCGTTGAGGATGACGATCAGCCGCGCATCGAGCGCGCCGGCATTGTTCATCGCCTCGTAGGCCATGCCGGCCGACATCGCGCCGTCGCCGATCACCGCAATGACATTGTTGCGTTCCCCCTTCAGGTCGCGCGCCACGGCCATGCCGAGGCCGGCCGCGATCGAGGTCGAGGAATGCGCCGCGCCAAACGGGTCGTATTCGCTCTCGGCGCGTTTGGTGAAGCCCGACAGGCCGTTTTCCGCCCGCAGCGTGCGGATGCGGTCGCGCCGGCCGGTCAGGATCTTGTGCGGATAGGCCTGGTGGCCGACGTCCCAGATAATGCGGTCGTCCGGCGTGTTGAAGACGTAGTGCAGCGCCACGGTCAGTTCGACGACGCCAAGGCCGGCGCCGAGATGGCCGCCGGTCTGCGAAACCGCGTCGATCAGTTCCTCGCGCAATTCGCCGGCAAGCTGAGGCAGTTCAGCTTCGGTGAGCTTTCGGAGATCCGACGGTATGCGGACCTGATCGAGGAGTGGCGTGGACGGTGAGGGCAAGATTGTCCGTCTTCTCTATGCTGTGCAACAGCCGACATAGGCAGTGCGACCCGAAATGTAAACGTGGGCCTCCGTCGCAGGCTAGCCGGCAGGCAAGGGAATGTACTCCTCCTCGTCGCCGGGAACGATGTCGAACTTCGCCGTTCGCCATTCCTCCTTCGCCTGCTCGATGCGCTCCTTGGACGAGGAGACGAAGTTCCACCAGATATGGCGCGGCGAGCCGAGCGAGGCGCCGCCGAACAGCATGAAATGTGCGCCATTCTCCGACGAGACGACGATTTCGTCACCAGGGCGAAAGACCAGCAGCCGGTCGGAAGGAAAGCGGTCGCCGGCGATGATTACCGAGCCTTCGAGCACGTAGATCGCCCGCTCCTCGGCATCCGCGGGAATCTGCACCCGCGCCCCGGGATCGAGGCGGAGCGAAACGTAGAGCGTGTCGGAATAGGCTTTCACCGGGGAAGCGAGGCCCTGGAAGGCACCGATGACCACCGAGCCGGAAACCCCGTCCTCATCGAAATCAGGCAGGTGCGCCTTGGCGGTGTTGGCGAATTCGGGCGCGATCTCCTCCTTGCCGTCGGGCAGCGCGATCCATGTCTGCAAGCCGGAGATCGACATCGGCGCGCCGCGAAGCTCCGCTGGCGTACGTTCCGAATGCACGATGCCGCGGCCGGCGGTCATCAGGTTCACGTCGCCGGGCGCGATCACCATTTCGGTGCCAAGCGAATCGCGATGGCGGATGCGGCCGTCAAACAGGTAGGTAACGGTCGACAGTCCGATATGCGGATGCGGGCGCACGTCCATTGCCTGACCCGCCCGCAGGATTGCGGGTCCCATGCGGTCGAAGAAGATGAAGGGGCCGACGAGACGCCGCTTCGCGGTCGGCAGCGCGCGCCGCACGTCGAAGCCGCCAATGTCCCTGGCGTTGGGTATGAGCATCAGTTCGACGGCATCGCAGGAGAAGGCGTCGCCGGGCTCGGGATCTCTGACGGGGAAGTAGCTCATTCGTCTGGCGCTCCTGGAGATGTCAATATAGGCGCAAGGGTCGGAGCGCGCCATGCTGCTGGATCGACTTCCGAATTAGGCACACGTTCACCATTCCCCTTGGGCAAGGCTTTACCTGTGCCTCCTATGCTCTGCCGAAATCCGATCGCGAGCTGCGCCGATGTCCCTGCTGAGGAAATTCCTGTCGAGCCGTTCCGGCAACTATGCGATGATGCTGTCGATCATGGCATTGCCGCTAATCGGCGGCATCGGGATGGCCGTCGACTATGCGGAAGCCCTGCGCATCCGCTCCCTGCTGAACGGCGCGGCCGACGCGGCTGCGCTCGGCGCCGTGTCGCGTGGTTCCCCGACGTTCAAGAATGGCGGCGTCTTCGACGACGACTGGACGGAAGAGGACGCCAAGGAAGACGCGCTCAACCTCTTCAACGCCTACATTATCGGCAAGAAAGGCTTCACCATCGACGAGCTGTCCGCCTCCTTCTCCCAGGACGGCTCCGACATCATCGCCAAGGTCAACTTCAAGGCACATGTGCCGATGAACTTCATGCGCATCGTCGGGAAGGACTCCGTTCCGATCGACGGCTCGGTCGTCGCCTCGATACGCACCGCACCCTATATCGACTTCTACATGCTGCTCGACAATTCGCCGTCGATGGGCGTGGGCGCCACACCGTCCGACGTGGCGACGATGGTGGCGAACACGTCCGACAAATGCGCATTCGCCTGCCACGACCTGTCGAATGCCAACAATTACTACCAACTCTCCAAGAAGCTGAAAGTGACGATGCGCATCGACGTTGTGCGCCAGGCGACGGAGCAGCTGTTCGTCAAGGCCGAGGAGGTGCGGGTCCATTCCGACCAGTTCCGGATGGGGGTCTACACGTTCGGAGAAGCGGCTACGGCACTCGGTCTGAAGGAGATGATCGCGCCGACGTCGAAGATGAACAAGGCGAAGAATGCGGCCAAGAAGGTCGACCTGATGACCATCCCGTACCAGAACTACGACAACGACCAGCAGACGAGCTTCGACAATACCTTTGCCGCGCTCAACGACAAGATCGCCGATCCGGGCTCCGGCAAGGATGCTGCACACCCCCAGAAAGTCGTGTTTTTCGTCTCGGATGGGGTCGGCGACAGCTACAAGCCCAGCACCTGCACCAAGAAGACCACGGGCGGCCGCTGCCAGGAACCGATCGATCTCAAGGTCTGCGATCAGCTGAAGGCGCGCGGCATCCGCATCGCGGCGCTCTACACCACCTATCTGCCCCTGCCGACGAACGGCTGGTACCAGACCTGGATCGCTCCCTTCAGCAACGAGATCGGCACGAAGATGTCGCAGTGCGCCACGCCCGGTCTCTATTTCGAGGTGAGCCCGACGGAAGGCATCTCGGAAGCCATGGAAGCGCTGTTCATGAAGGTCATCAACAGCCCGCGCATCACGAGCTGAACCGGCGATCAGCCTACCAGGATGACCTCGTCCAAATAGCCGGCAAGTCGCTTGTCGTGGGTAACTAGTTGCATCTGCTCGACCATTGCCTGAGCTACAAGCAATCGGTCGAAAGGATCGCCGTGAATGCGCGGCAATCCCGCAACGGCAGCAGCATGCTCGGCGCTAATCGGAAGCAGGTCGAAGCGGAGTCGACGAAACACCTCTATCGACTCCGCGGCAGAAAAGGGTGGCTGTTCTCCGCGACCTAACCCCCTCTTTATCGCGATTTCCCAGATCGAAGCTGCTGATACGTATACTCCGATCGCAGGGTCCTCAATCAGCAAGCGAATATCGGCGGTGATGCGTTCCGGGGTCTTTGCCGCCCAGAGCGCGATGTGGGTGTCGAGCAGAAGTCTCACACGGGTCCGCCCTGAAAGAGCTCTTCGATTTCCTTGTCGGCCGCGTTGAACCGATCCAGATCGAGTGGCGGACTACCGTCGCGGTAGAGCCCCAGCGGACGCTTGCCCGTCGCAGCGGGTTGGACGGCAACCAGACGAGCAGCAGGCTTGCCGTTGCGGGCGATGATGATCTCTGTCTCAGCACCGCTCTCGACGGCCTCGACCAGTCGCGACAGCGAATTCTTCGCTTCGAGCATGTTGACCTTGCGCATGCGGATGCTCCTTAGCCAAGCTTGGCTAATATAAGCCGCCAGGGGCAGTTGCGCAATTTGCGGACGTTCAGGCTCCGTCGAGCGGCTCGACGCCCGCCGGCTTGCCGTCCCTGGACAAGCGAATTTTCTCCACCTTGTCCTCGGCCGCCTTGAGCAGCCGGTCGCAATGCGCCTTCAGCGCCTCGCCGCGCTCGTAGATGCGGATCGACTGGTCGAGCGGCACGTCGCCGCGCTCCAGGTTCTCGACGATGCGCTCCAGCGCCTCCAGCGCCTGCTCGAAGCTCATCGCCTTGATGTCGTCATTGGCGTCTTCGGCCATGGGTCAACCTCTCATCAGGCGGCCGACATGTGCGGCCACGGACAGCGCCAGACCCTGGAGGTCGTAGCCACCCTCCAGCAAGCTGACAAGGCGGTCGGACGAAAAGCGCGCGGCGCGGTCCATCAGCTTGCCGGTCGCCCAGGAGAAATCGTCCTCGACGAGATTGATCTCGGCGAGCGGATCGCGGTGATGGGCGTCGAAGCCGGCCGAGATGATGATTAGATCCGGCTTGAAGGCATCGAGCGCCGGCAGGATGCGGCTGTCGAACGCGTCGCGGAAGATTTCGCCGTCCGTATCCGGCGCCAGTGGCGCATTGACGATGTTGCCCACTCCAGTCTCGTCCTTCGCGCCGGTGCCGGGGTAGAGCGGCATCTGGTGCGTCGAACAGTAGAGCACCGACGGATCGGTCCAGAAGATGTCCTGGGTGCCGTTGCCGTGGTGAACGTCCCAGTCGACGATCGCGACGCGTTCGGCCCCATGTGCCTTCTGGGCATGGCGGGCGGCGATCGCGGCATTGTTGAACAGGCAAAATCCCATCGCCTTGATCTTTTCGGCATGATGCCCCGGCGGCCGGGCTGCCACGAAGGCGTTGGCCGCCCTGCCCTCGAAGACGTCGTCCACCGCTGCGCAGGCGGCTCCGACTCCCGTCAGCGCCGCCTCCCAGCTCTTCGGACTGACCGACGTGTCGGCGTCGATGCGCGCCATCCCGACCTCGGGAATGGCGGCTTCGATCCGGTCGACATAGTGTCTTGGATGCGCTCGCAGGATGGCTTCCGGGTCGCCCATCGGCGACTGCACGCGGTCGAGCGTGGCAAAGGCCTCGTGTCCCAATACCTTCTCGATCGCCCGCAACCTGTCGGGGCGCTCCGGATGTCCCGGCGGCGTGAGATGTTCGAGGTGGATCGGATGGCTGTAGAGGCGCGTGGTCATCCTGCAACCCTATAGGACGAGGGGTCCGGCTTGGCCATGGCTCTAGACGATCTCGGTCCGGGCAATGCGGATGCCGAAGCCTTCGAGGCCGATATAGTGGCGCTCGCGGGAGGACAGCAGGACGATCGAGGAAATCCCGAGATGCTTGAGGATCTGGGCGCCCAGCCCGATCTCGCGCCACTCGCTTTCGCGACGCAGTGCCTCCGCATGGGTCTCCTGGTCGCTTTGCGAGGGACGGTTGCGGGCGTTGTGGGAGACGCCGACTGAGCCTTCGCGCAGATAAACGATCACGCCGCGCTTCTGCTCGCCCATCTCCTTCATGATCGCGTCGAGACGGCTCGAACCGCCGAACACGTCCGTCACGACGTTCTCCGGATGCAGGCGCACCGGAACGTCGACGCCGTCGCGGATATCGCCGAAGACCACGGCCAAATGCTGCATCGGATCCCAGGGCAGCGTGTAGGCATGGGCCCTGGCGCTGCCGCCGGCGGTGTCGACGTCGAAGCTGGCGACGCATTCGATCAGCGTCTCCTGCCGCTGCCGGTAGGCGATCAGGTCGGCGACCGACACCTGCTTGAGGCCGTGGGCCTCGGCAAATTCGGTGACCTGCGGGCCGCGCTTCACCGTGCCGTCGTCGTTGACCAGTTCGCAGATGACGCCGACGGGCGGCAGGCCGGCGAGACGGCACAGATCGACCGCCGCCTCGGTATGGCCCGAGCGCATCAGCACCCCGCCTTCGCGGGCGACGAGAGGGAAGATATGACCGGGCCGGGAGAAATCGCTCGGACCGACATTGGAATTGGCGAGGTTGCGGACAGTGGCGGTGCGGTCGTCGGCGGAAATGCCAGTGGTCGTGCCGTGGCGGAAATCGACGGAAACGGTGAACGCGGTGGTGTGGGCCGAATCGTTCTCGGCCACCATCGGCGCCAGATTGAGCCGTCGCGCATCCTCGCGCGGCATCGGCGCGCAGACGATGCCGGAGGTGTGGCGGACGATGAAGGCCATCTTCTCCGGCGTGCAATGCACCGCCGCGACGATCAGGTCGCCCTCGTTCTCCCGCCCGTCGTCATCCATGACGACCACGATCTCGCCGCGCTCGAAAGCGCGGAGGGCGTCGACGATACGTTTCTGGTCGTAGGGCATGGAACTCGCTTCGCTCGCAGGGCAGTAGGCAGTAGGCAGTAGGCAGTAGGGAGATACGGAAGAAGTGAGAAGGCGGCAATCGGATAGTCGCGGCAAGGCGTGGGCGACTACTTGCCGACTGCCTACTGCCAACTGCCTACTGCCTCGTCTTTCCCTGTCTGCCCCCTATGCCTCAAATAGTGATCCGCGATGGCGCAGGCGACCATCGCCTCGCCGATCGGCACGGCGCGGATGCCGACGCATGGGTCGTGACGGCCCTTCGTCATCACGTCCACGTCGCGGCCGGCGGTGTCGATGGATCTGCGCGGGGTGAGGATGGACGAGGTCGGCTTGACCGCGAAGCGGGCGACGATCGGCTGGCCGGTGGAAATGCCACCCAGGATGCCGCCGGCGTGGTTGGACAGGAAGACGGGCTTTCCGTCGTTGCCCATCCGCATCTCGTCGGCGTTCTGTTCGCCCGTCAGCCGCGCCGCATTGAAGCCTTCGCCGATCTCGACGCCCTTGACGGCGTTGATCGACATCAGGTGGCCGGCGATATCCTGGTCGAGCTTGGCGTAGAGCGGCGCCCCGAGTCCCGCGGGAACGCCCTCGGCCACGATCTCGATTACCGCGCCGACCGAGGAGCCGGCCTTGCGGATTGCATCGAGATAGTCGGCGAACATCGGCACAGAGGCGGGATCCGGGGTGAAGAACGGATTCTCCGGGTCTTCGACGAAGTTCCAGTTCCAGTTGGCGCGGTCGATCTCCTTCTCCCCCATCGCCACCAGGGCCCCGCGCACCGTGACGCCGGGCACGACGAGGCGCGCGAGCGCGCCCGCGGCGACCCGCGCGGCGGTTTCGCGCGCGGAGGAGCGGCCGCCGCCGCGGAAATCCCTCACCCCGTATTTCCGGTCGTAGGTGTAGTCGGCGTGACCGGGGCGGTATTGCTGGGCGATGTCGCCATAGTCCTTCGAGCGCTGGTCGACGTTTTCGATCATCATCGAGACAGGGCTGCCGGTGGTGATCATCGTCTCGCCGTCGGCGTCCGTCACCACGCCGGAGAGAATCTTCACCTCGTCCGGCTCGCGGCGCTGGGTGACGAAACGCGATTTGCCGGGCCGGCGGCGATCAAGGTCGCGCTGGATGTCGGCCAGCCTGAAGCGAATTCCCGGCGGACAACCGTCGACCACGCAGCCCAGCCCCGGCCCGTGGCTCTCGCCCCAGGTGGTGACGCGGAAAAGATGGCCGAAGGTGTTGTGCGACATGGCGAAGACCCCGCCGGCCAAGGCCGGTCCGGGTTGCCTTCTATTTGCGTTTCGGCCACCGGTCAAACGCGCCGGTCAAACGCGGGACTTCCGGATGCAGGCTTGCCGAAATTAACTTTTGACACATTCGCCGCTTAGCTGTTTGTTCACCCATCCATCACCCGCGCCGGGCTCGAGCGGCGCCAAATAAGAACCGAGGAACGCATGAAAGCCATTTCCGGGGCATTGGTCGCACTTCTTCTCTTCGCATCGGCCGCCTATGCGGCCAATGCCGAAGGGACGATCGCCAGCATCGACAAGTCGACGATGACGCTGACGCTGAAGGGCGGCGAGTCCTTCAAGCTGTCGGAGGAGTTCGCGGTCGAGGATTATGCCGAAGGCATGGAGGTCATGATCTCCTATGACGAGATCAAGGGCGAGAAGATCGTCCTGCAGATCATTCCCGAATAGGAATACGGGTCAGAGCCAGGCGATCCGGCCGTCGCTGATCTCGAGGATGCGGTCCTGCGCCACATCCATCATCGAAGCCTCTTTTCCGGGCACGCCGTTGAGGATGTGGAAGAGCGCGCGGATCACGCCGCCATGGGTAACGATGACGGCCGGACCCGCCAGTTCGGCCGACCAGGGGCGGATGCGCTCGGCAAGGTCGGCGTAGCTCTCGGCCGCCCCGCCCGGCGGAACGAAATTCCACTTGTCGAGGTCGCGCGGGGCCGTGGAACCCGGATCGGCCGCTTCCAGTTCGGCGAAGGTGAAGCCCTGCCAGTCGCCGAAATGCACCTCGACGATGCGCGGTTCGAGCTCGTAGCCGTCGCGCGGCAGGCCCATCGTCTCGCGGATGATCTCCATCGTCTCGCGCGTGCGCCGCATGGGGCTCGCGATGAAGCGGAATGACGACGGATCGGGAACGAGACTAGCCAGCGTCCGCCCGTTCTGGGCCGCCTGACGCCGGCCGTTTTCATTCAGGTCCGCCTCGGCCTGGCCCTGGACACGGGCGACGGCGTTCCAGCCGGTCTGGCCGTGGCGCGCGATGTAGATCGGCGGGGACATGCCGCGTTCTCTCCGAAGGATCTGGAAAGGTCAGACGGTCGAGATGTCGGGTGCGTCGACGGCCTTCATGCCGACGACATGGTAGCCGGAATCGACGTGAAGGACTTCGCCGGTCATCCCGCGCGACAGATCCGACAGAAGATACATGCCCGTATCGCCAACCTCCTCGATGGTCACGGTCCGGCGCAGCGGCGCGTTGTACTCGTTCCATTTGAGGATATAGCGGAAGTCGCCGATGCCGGACGCCGCCAGCGTCTTGATCGGGCCGGCCGAGATCGCGTTGACGCGGATGTTCTTCGGGCCGAGATCGACGGCGAGATACTGAACGCTCGCTTCGAGCGCGGCCTTCGCCACGCCCATGACATTGTAGTTCGGCATGACCTTCTCGGCGCCGTAATAGGTCATCGTGAGCATGGAGCCGCCATCGGTCATCAGCTTCTCGGCGCGCTGGGCGGCAGCCGTGAAGGAATAGACGGAGATGTCCATGGTGCGGTTGAAGTTCGCCTGCGTCGTATCGACGTAGCGACCGGTCAGCTCGTCCTTGTCCGAAAACCCGATCGCGTGGACGAGGAAGTCGAGCTTGCCCCATCTGGCCTCGAGATCGGCAAAGCAGGCGTCCATCGTGGCAAGGTCGGTGACATCGCAATGGCCGCACAGATGGGCGCCGATTTCGGCAGCGAGCGGCTCGACGCGCTTCTTCAAGGCATCGCCCTGATAGGTGAAGGCGAGTTCGGCGCCCTGTGCCGCGCAGGCCTTGGCGATGCCCCAGGCGATCGACCTGTTGTTGGCAACGCCCATGATCAGGCCGCGCTTGCCCGCCATCAGGCCCTGTCCAGCCGCCATGTCGCTTTCTCCCTGCGCCGTCGTCAATTCGCGCTGGCTATCGCACAGGGAGGAAGCGGCTTCAAGCGCCGCGCTTTTTCATCAGCGCCTCGAGCTCATGGTCGCCGCCCTCCGGCAACATCACGCGGACATGCACGTAGAGGTCGGCCTTGTCGCCGGTCTTGGTCGGCAGGCCGCGGCCCTTGATGCGCAGCACGCGGTCGGAACTCGACCACGGCGGCACCGTCACCGCGACGCGGCCGCCGAGCGTCTCGACCGGCAGCTTGGCGCCGAGCACGGCGTCCTTCAGGCTGACCGGCAGGTCGACGCGCAGATCGCGGCCGTCGAGCGTGTAGCGCGGGTGGCGGCGCAGGCGGATCTTCACGACCGCGTCGCCGCGCCCGCCGGTGGGCAAGAGCGCGCCTTCGCCCTTGAGCCTGATCTCCTGCCCGTCCTCGACATAGTGGGGCAGCTGCACGCCGACCTTGCGGCCGTCCGGAAACAGCGTCGCCTTGCGAATGCCGGTGGCGGCCTCCTCGATCGAGATGTCGAGATTGACCTTCATGTCGGACGACGGCGCGCCGCGCGTGGCGAATTCCGGTTCGCCGCGGCCGAACGCCGAGCCGAACAGATCGCCGAAGATGTCGCCTGCGCCGAAGCCCGCGCCGCCGCCGGGTCCGCCGGCGGTGCGGAACTCGAAGCGCGCGCCGCCGGGCCCCTGCCCCGAGCGGCGGAACCCGGCAAATGGATCGCCGCCCGCGCCAGCACCTTCGAAACCCGCGAAACGCGGCTTGCCCTCGGCGTCGATCTCGCCGCGGTCGAACTCGCCCCGGCGCTTTTCGTCGCCGAGGATTTCGTAGGCCTGGTTGACGGCGGCGAACCGGTCCTTCGCCTTCGGATCATTCGGATTCTGGTCCGGATGATGCTGCTTGGCGGCCTTGCGGAACGCGGCCTTGATCTCCTTGGACGAAGCCGTCTTGGCAACGCCCAGAACGTCGTAGGGATTGCGCATGTCGAGCCAATTCCAGAATGGACTGAGTTGTTCCGTATATGAGCGAGTCTAGGAAGAAATTCCAGAGCGGCCGCGCTCAGCTTTGCGAGAATGCGCGCATATACCACGCGCCGTCGCGGCCAAGGCAGGCCTCGCCCGAATAGACCGCCACCCCGTCGAAGCTCTCGCGCGAGGTGCGGAAGGCGCGACAGAGCACGTCCTTCTTGCGTATCTCGACGATGCTCGAGATCGCTCCCTGCGACCTGGTTTCGGCATTGGCCCAGGCGAGCGGCTTGCCCGCCAGTTGCTCGAGATTGGCCGACGAGACGGCGTTGCGGATGGTCACCTGGTCCGAAATCGTCTGCGACGTCTTGAGCGCCTCGTAGGACGCGTCCACCGAACTCGTGAGGATGCTCGAATCGGTCTCGACCTTGGCGAGGCCCATGCCGCCGCCGCAGCCGGAAAGGGCAAATGCCGCAACGACGCAAAGGCCGGCGAGGCCGCGTCTGGCCCCCCTCGTTCCCCGCTCTGCGGCTTGCGCTGCGCGCGACAATGCGCAATCTCCCCACGACGATCTCGCAGGACGCAAGTATGAGCGCAACAGGGTTAACAGATGGTGACTTCACGCTCGCGGAGGAGCCGCTGCGCCTGTTCGGCGACTGGCTCGCCGACGCGACCAAGAGCGAGCCGAACGACCCGAACGCAGTGGCGCTCGCAACCGTCGACGAAAACGGTCTGCCCGACGTGCGCATGGTGTTGCTCAAGGGCTATGACGAGCGCGGCTTCGTCTTCTATACCAATTTCGAGAGCGCCAAGGGCCGCGAGATCCTGGGTTCGATGAAGGCCGCCATGTGCTTCCACTGGAAGAGCCTGCGCCGCCAGGTGCGCGTGCGCGGCCCGGTCGAAATCGTCAGCGACGCCGAGGCGGACGAATATTACGCCTCGCGCCCCCGCGGCAGCCGCATCGGTGCCTGGGCCTCGAAACAGTCGCGGCCGCTCGAAAGCCGCTTCGCGCTGGAGAAGGCGGTGGCCGAATACACCGCCCGCCATCCGATCGGCGACATCCCCCGCCCGCCCCACTGGTCGGGCTTCCGCATCCTGCCGACCCAGATCGAGTTCTGGCACGACCGCCCCTTCCGCCTGCACGACCGGGTGGTGTTCACGCTGAAGGACGGCGGCTGGGAGAAGACGCGGCTTTATCCGTGAGCGGACTTGCGAGATGGGATTTTCGTATATACATTAATGAGGATTTCATTCGATCCGGAAAAGCGGTCCAAGACGCTGATCGAACGCGGTCTTGATCGCGCGGGCAGTCGAGGTTTTTCGTGGCCGCACCTATGACAGGGTCGATGATCGGACGGACTACGGCGAGGAGCGCATCATCACGTCTGCTCGACGGATGAATGGTGGGGCTCGTTTGGACCGCCCGAGGCGATGCAAGGCATGTCATTTCGATGAGGAAGGCCAATGAGCGGGAGCAAGCGCGGTTCGCAGCCTGGCTGGATTGATCCGGACGACGCCCCCGAATTGACCGACGAGTGGTTTAAGAGCGCGGATCAACACGCAGACGGTGTACTCGTGCGCAAGGGGCGCCCACCCGCGGCCAATCCGAAAAAAGCAATCTCCCTGCGGGTGGACGTCGACGTGCTCGACGCCTTCAAGGCAGGCGGGGCGGGGTGGCAGCGCCGCATGAACCAGGCGCTGCGCAAGGCAATGGGGCTTTAGACCGAGATGAGGCCGCGCGCGCGGCCGCTCCTCTGGTTCTCCCCGCAAACCGCAGCTGCATCGTCGAAAACCTGCCCTTCTCCGGCGGCCGCGAGATCGGCAAGGCCGCCAACAACGAGTTCATCCTGCTCGACGTGGCGGATTTTTTTAGCGGCGAAAGGCGAATAGGACACAAGGCGAACGCGGGCGGCCCTTGCGCCGCCCGCAGCCCGGTCGGCGACATCCCGAGCCCGGCCCACTGGTCGGGATTCCGCATCCTGCCGACGCAGATAGACTTGTGGCACGACCGGCCGCCCGCCGTCACGACCGGGTGTGTTCACGACGAGAGACGGCGGCTGGGAGAAGAGGCGGCTTTATCTGAAAGGGGGAGAAGGGCGGAGCGTGAAAAGGAATTGCTCGTTCTTTTTCAAGGTCAGCCAGCGGCGCCATTCCCGCCATCGGAGAATAGCCGCACCTAGCATGAAGCGGTTGTTCGGTATCTCCGGGACCAGCGATTAGGGCGCGGCGACCGCTGCGGCGTGCACGACGTCGAAGGCATTCCCCGACCAGCGTGTTGTCTCGGCCCAATCTATGCCGCGCGGCAAGAGCAACTCCCATTCGGCGGACTGCCCAACGTGACCCCAGAGCGCGCGCAGAGGCACACGCGTTTCGAGCACGAACACGATCAGGCGTCCGTTGACGCCGTTAGTCCCAGCCCGTCTATAAGCGCTATTCAGCGCTACGATCGGGTCAAGGGTCGCAGAAACGTAGCTTGGATAGGGATGCTCGGTGACCAGTAGATCGTTGCTTCTACCGTGAAACAGAATTTGTCCGGGCGCGAGCAGAATTTTTGACTTTGAAATCTCGGCGTCCAAGCCGTCGATGAGCCTTTGATCCTTCTCGCTACCATTACCGCATGAGATGCGCCGGGCCGCGTTGTGATATTTATCGTAGTGGTTGCCGCGATACGCACGAAAATGCTTCAGTTCCTTCAACGGTGTTCGAGCCGCCATGACGATCGCGACGTCCGGATCCCTCCTGAGCCGCTCGTCGATGCTATTCTTGAAACGCGAGCGGTCGTCGTCCCCTGGCCCGTCAAGGTGTCGCAGTAGCGCATCGGCGTTGGGGAAATCAAAAGACTCTGGTTCCGGAGCCGGTGATGGGTCGTAGTCTCGAAACGCGCGGTGGAAGGGCGTGTCGTGCTGGTATTCGAAATGCCAAGAAGAGACGTCGACTCTCATGCTGCTCTTTCTCGCGATGAGGTGAAGGAAGCATAACGTAGTGGCTAAGGTTGAAGGCAGGTGCTCGTCCCGCGACACTATGCTATTGGATTCACTTTCGCGGGCGCGGAGGCACCATGAGGAAATCTAGTCACCTCGACAAGTATGCAAAGCTCTTCCAAGAAAACATGTCCCACACGGAGCCGCTTCTGCAGGCTGTCCTGACTGGGCACCTGATAATAGAGAGCGCGCTCGACAATATCCTCGCCGTCATCTTCTTCCACCCGGAACACATATTCAGAGAGGCACGGCTCACGTTCGTACAGAAGGTTCATGTCGTTCGGTCCTATGGCCTCCGCAAACACGAGAATTCCATGTGGGACATGATCCTCGCCGTGAACTCCGTGCGCAACGAATTGGCGCACCACCTCGAAAGCGACAAGAAAGTTGCCCGCCTGCAGAAGCTCCGCGAAAATTTCGTGGCCGAGGCTACCGAGGAGATGCGAAGGACGCTCGAGAAGAAGTGGAAATCTCTCGAGGAACTGCCTGACCCCATCATCGCAGTTTGGTCATGCTCACTGTGCACCGGCTTCCTAAGCAGCTTCGAGGAAGACGTAATATCCCTTCGCGGTATTCTTGACGCGCTAGACGAGGGCATGAATCCAGATCGCGAGAGGGTGCGACCGAAGACCGTGGCCGAAGCGAAGGCTAAGCCGAAGAAGGAAGGTCGTCCCGAGAAGGCTGCGAAATGAAACGGTTCCGGCAGGAGCACCTGGAGGCTATCGCGGACGCGCTCGGGGAAACCGATGCCGGGCTGACTAACGGCGAGATCGATTTCCTTCTCGAAAGCGCGCGGTTGAAGAACCTCGGCCCCGGCACCAAGCGGAACCGCATCTACAACTCATTCGTCGAGTACCAGAACCGGGAGCAGATCAACACCAACATCCTAGCCTTCATCCGTAAGGCCCTAAAGCCTGCTAGGTTTGTCCGCTTTCCGGAGCGGTACGAGCCGTTGCGCGCGAACGTGAACCGGGCGTTGGCCTTCACAGGGCTGTCGGTGGACGAGGCGGGAGTTCTCAGCAAGGACAAGGGCGGAACGGCCACGACGCTCTCTGAAGCCGAGCGACGGGCCTCGGAATTACGGAAAGACCTCGCGTCACGCGGCGTGCATCCCGACATCCTCACCTTCTGCCGGGCCGAACTACTCGCCGACAATTACTTCCACGCGGTGCAAGAGGCCGTGAAGAGTGTGATCGAGAAGCTGCGTTCGCGGACGGGCTTGATCGATGACGGCAACGTTCTGTTCGACCGGGTCTTCGGCGGAGACAAGCCCATGTTGACGATAAATGGCTTCCAGACCATGAGCGAGACCAGCGAGCAGAAGGGCTTCGTAAACCTCCTGAAGGGAACGTACGGGACGTTTCGGAACCCTACGGCTCACGCGCCCCGAAAGGACTGGGAGATGAAGAAGGAAGACGCAGAGGACCTACTGTCCCTGCTCTCGTTCATCCATCGCAGGATCGATAGAGCGACGATGCCGCCCAGAGTCTGATAACAAAGGCGTGGGGAAATGGTGCTTACCTTTCGTAGGTGACCGAATATCGGAACGGCAGCGATCCACCCCCTCTGCCCGAATCCCCCGCCTTGCAGTTCCTACCCCTTCTTCCTCGCCATAAACGCCATCAGCGCCTGTTTCGTCTCGTCGGACTTCAGCCGCGCGGTGAACAGGCGGCCTTCCTCCTTGATCCGCTCGACGAGCGCTTCACGGTCGCCGCGCATCAGGTCGCGCGAGAGCTTCAGGGCCTCTGGCGGCTTGGCGGCAATCGCCGCGCCCGCGGCCATGGCGCGGCTCTCCAGTTCCTCCTCCGCCACGACCTCGTAGATCAGTCCCGCCGCCTTCGCCCGCTCCGCCGGCAGCGGCTCGCCCATGACCAGCAGCGCGAAGGCTGCCTGGGTGCCGAGCAGCGCCGGTACGATCAGCGTCGAGCCGGCCTCGGGCACGATGCCGAGATCGACGAAGGGCGTGTGGAAATTCGTGCGCGGCGTCGCGAAGGTCACGTCGCAATGGAGATGAAGGGTCGCACCGATGCCGACCGCGATGCCGTCGGCGGCCGAGACGATCGGCTTGGCAGAGCGCGCGAGCGCCTCCAGGAAGGCGAACACCTCGGTGCCGCCGTCGCCGCCCATGGCAACCACCATGAAATCGGCCATGTCGTTGCCGGCCGAAAACGCGCCCGGCACGCCGAGGATGACGTGGCAGCGGACGGCGGGGTCGGCGTCGCCCTCGGTCAGTGCCCTGGCCATCGCGCCGTACATGGCACGGGTGATGGCGTTCTTCTTCTCCGGACGGTTCATCCGGATGGTCTGGATCGCGCCCTGGCGCTCGACGACGATATGCTCGCTCATGGTCCCCTCAATTCGACAGCGCGGCCGCGGCCGCTTCCAGGCTCTCCGCCCCGTTCTCCACCCGGTCGCGCAGTGCCGCGCATTCCGAGATCAGGTTTTCCGCAAAGAAACGCGCCAGCGACACGCGGGCGACATCGCGGCCGGCCACCGCGCCCCGCGCCAGATAGGCGCCGCCCGCGGCGAGGCCGAAGAGCCTGAGATAAGGCGTCGCGCCGGCAAGCGCCTCCGCCACCCTCCCGTCGGAGAGCGCCTTCTGCAGGAAGCGCGTCGCGCCTTCGAGGTCGGCGAGTGCCGCATCCAGCCGGTCGGCGGTGCGGCCGAGGCCCGGCAGGTTCGAGTTGCGGAGCGCGTCCGCGTCGGCCTTCAGCTCGGCGATGTAGGCATGCACATGCTCGCCGCCCGACTGCGGCAGTTTTCGCGTGACGAGGTCGATCGCCTGGATGCCGTTGGTGCCCTCGTAGATCGGCGCGATACGCGCATCGCGGTAGAGCACGGCCGCGCCCGTCTCCTCGATGAAGCCCATGCCGCCGTGGATCTGCACGCCGATCGAGGCGGCCTCGACGCCGATGTCGGTGGAGAAGGCCTTGGCGATCGGGGTCAACAGGTTGGCGCGCTCCTGCCAGAAGGTCGCGTCGGCGCCCTCCGACGAATGCGCCATGTCGAGCGCGTGCGCGCAGGAATAGGCAATGGCGCGGGCCGCCTGGGTCAGCGCCTTCATAGTCAAAAGGTTGCGCTTGACGTCCGGATGGGCGGCGATCGGGCTCATGCCCTCGCCGGCGTAGCCGGGCGCCCTGCCCTGCCGGCGCTCGTTGGCGTAGGCCAGCGCCTTCTGGTAGGCCGCCTCGGCGACCGCCACGCCCTCGATGCCGACCTGGAGGCGGGCGTTGTTCATCATGGTGAACATGCAGGCGAGCCCGCGGTTCTCCTCGCCGACCAGCCAGCCGATGGCGCCGGGCTCCATGCCCTCCGCGCGACCGTCGCCGTAGATCATGGTGCAGGTGGGCGAGGCATGGATGCCGAGCTTGTGCTCGATCGAATGGCAGAAAGCGTCGTTGCGGCGGCCGGGCCTGCTGTCGGCGTCGGGAATGAACTTCGGCACCAGGAACAGCGAGATGCCGCGCGTTCCCGCCGGCGCGTCGGGCAGCCTAGCCAGCACGAGATGCACGATGTTGTCGGTGAAGTCGTGCTCGCCATAGGTGATGAAGATCTTCTGGCCGAAGATGCGATAGGTGCCGTCGCCCACCGGCACGGCGCGGGCGCGCAGCGCGTTGAGGTCGGAGCCGGCCTGCGGCTCGGTCAGGTTCATCGTCCCCATCCATTCGCCGGAGACGAGCTTTTCGAGATAGACGGCCTTCAGCTCCTCCGATCCGTGCTTGTCGAGCGCCTCGACCGCGCCCTGCGTCAGCGTCGGGCCGAGGCCGAAGGCGACGGAGCCGGAGTTCCACATCTCCATCGTCGCGATGGCGAGCATCGTCGGCAAGCCCTGGCCGCCGAAATCGACGGGACCGGACAGCGCGTTCCAGCCGCCCTCGATCCAGCGATGGTAGAGGTCGCGCCAGCCGTCGGGCATGGTCACATGGCCGTCCCTGAAGCGCGCGCCCTGGCGGTCGCCCGCCGGCCCGAGCGGCGCGATTTCGTCCGATGCGAAGCGGCCCGCCTCCTGCAGCACGGCGTCGACGAGGTCGGAGGAGAGGTCGCCGAAGCGGCCTTCCTCGATGCCCTTGTCGAGGCCGACCACGTGCCTGAGGGTGAAGGCGATCTCCTCGACGGGCGCGCGATACATCAGGACCTCCCGGGATGCTGCTTGACGTGTTGCATCCGCCTATTGCGTTCCGACGCGAACGTCAAACCGGTCGCATGGACTCTCCTCTGCCGTTGGGGCAGAATTCGGCGTGACCCCGCAGAGGAGGAACGGCGGTGCCGCTCGCGGCGCGAATTGCTCGGACAATGCTGGCGCTGCTGTGCATCTTCTGGTGCCAGTTCGGTGCGGGCACGGTGCTGGCGCGGGATTTCGCGACGAGCCGCGCTATCGTCGTCGGTATCGACAAATATGGAAGAGGAGGCTTCCCCGACCTGTCCTTCGCCGTGGCCGACGCGCGCCGCGTCGCCGATTTCCTGCGCGGTCAGGGCTACGATGTGCGGCTTCTTCTCGACGAGAATGCCAGCCGCGATCAGATTCTGGCCGAATTGCACGCCGCCGCGCGCGACCTGACCGACCGCGACCGGCTGCTGGTATTCTTCGGCGGCCACGGTTCGACGGAGAAGATCGGCGACCAGGAACTGGGTTACCTCGTTCCGAGCGGGGCGGCGGGCGTCGGCGGAATGATCGGCATGGAGGAACTGCGCTCCATCTCGCAGACCATGACCGGCGTTAGGCACCAGCTCTTCGTGCTCAATGCCTGCTATGGCGGATCGATCGGCATCCTGCGCGGCGTGCGCGCCTTCGACACCGCCCGGCCGGATTATCTGGAACAGATCACGGCGCGGCAGGCGCGACAGTTCATCGCGGCGGGCGGGCCGGACCAGCAGGTGCTCGACGGCGGGCCGAACGGACTGTCCTGGTTCACCCACTATTTTCTCGAGGCGACGGAGACCGGCCAGGCGGATCTCGACGGCGACACCACGATCACGTTTCCCGAACTGTCCGCCTATCTCCTGCCGCGCGCCAGCAACAACGTGCAGACGCCGACCTTCGGCGCGCTTCCCGGCCATGCGCTGGGAGAGTTCGTCTTCGCCCGCAGCGGCACAGGCGCGCCGCCCGTCGTGGCGGAGGCCGAGATCGAGGCGTCGCACGCGACCACGCGGGCCGCTGCGCTGCCGGAAGTTGCGCGCGACTTCACGCCCATGCAGCAGCCGATCCATGACCTCTTCAACGCCTGGACGATGCTCGACATCGACGCCTATCTCGATCAGTGGTCGCCGGATGCGCGCCAGTACGTCGGCAAGAAGATGCGGCGTTTTCGCGAAATAGAGGCGGCGCGGCGAAAGCTGTTCAAGCGGTTGGATGCGGTGGAGGTCGTGCGCTACCAGCTGTGGTTCCGCGGCTACGAGGATGGCGTGGCGTCCTTCGACGCCTCCTATTCGATGAAGTTCCATTTCCGCGACGGCCGGATTCTCGCCGAGCAGGAGCGCGAGACCTACCGGGTGGCAGAGGAGAACGGGCGCTGGGTGATCGTCGAGAACCGTGACTATCTGCGCTGAACCGGCCGCCCGCGTGATATCGTCCTTGACCTGTGTTCCCTCGGCTGCGAGACCTACCCGACCATGCTTGCACGCCCCGAGAAATTCTCCTGCATCGAGTGCGGCCTGCCGTTCGGGGCGGAGGGGTTCGCCTATCATGAGGGAGAGATCAGCCACGGCCCGGCCTACTTCACCGACCGCGGCGTGCTGTGCTCTGCCGAATGCTCGCTCGCGCATTACGGAAAACGGCTGGCGGAGGGAACGCTTCCGACAGCGCCTGCGCGCAACCCGATGACCGGCTATTTCGGCTGACTGGTCAGCGACAACATAGTATTTTCAATACCTTGTTTACATTTTCTTAACCAGACGGCTGCCATTTCGACAGCTTCGCATCCGTCCGGAGCCTCCGCCTTGAAAACCCTGCCGATCCTTCTCGCCGGTGGCGTTCTCGCCGCCGCGGCGCTGGCGCCGTTGGCGGAGCGGCACGATCCGGCGCGCGACTACGCACAGCGCTTCGTCGCGTGCTCGGACAGGCTCGGGCCGGCGGCCTGCGAGATCCATCTCGACGAGTGGCAGGCCCGGCCGAACGCACGTCAGGAAATGATAGAGCGCTTCGCCACGGACCAGGCCTTCGCGTTGCACCTGATCGCGTTGAGCGACGCCCGGATCGTGACCGGCTCGATCAGGCGCGGTCCGAAGTAGCCGCTTCCCGCTCGCGCGCGATCGCCCGCCAGCCGATGTCGCGGCGGCAGAAGCCCCCTGGCCAGTCGATGGCGTCGATCGCCGCGTAGGCCTTCGCCGCCGCCTCGCCGACGGTCCTGCCCGTCGCGGTGACGTTGAGCACGCGTCCGCCATTCGCCACCAGGCGGCCTTCCTTCATCGCCGTACCGGCGTGGAAGATGCGCGCGCCATTCTTCGCGGCCGCATCCAGATTCCCGATCTCGGTGCCCTTGCGCGGATCGGCCGGGTAGCCTTCGGCGGCAAAGACGACGGTCAGCGCCGCTTCGTTCCGCCAGCGGGCGGACGTGTGCGCCAATTGGCCGTCGGCGGCGGCGGAGAGAAGCACCAGCAGGTCGTCCCTGAGGCGCATCATCAGCACCTGGGTTTCCGGATCGCCGAAGCGAACATTGTATTCGATCAGCTTCGGCCCTTCGTCGGTCAGCATCAGGCCGGCGAAGAGCACGCCGGAGAAGGGACGGCCCATCGCCGCCATGCCGCGCAGGGTCGGCTCGATGATCTCCTCCATCACCCGCGCCTCGATCTCAGGCGTCATCGCCGGCGCGGGCGAATAGGCGCCCATGCCGCCGGTGTTGGGCCCGGTGTCGCCCTCGCCGACGCGCTTGTGGTCCTGCGCCGAGCCGAAGGGTAGCGCCGTCCTGCCGTCGCAGAGATAGAAGGCGCTGACCTCCTCGCCGGTGAGGAACTCCTCGACGACGACCTCCTCGCCGGCGAGACCGAAGCTGCCCGAAAAGCATTCGTCGACGGCGGCGAGCGCCTCCTCGAGCGTCATCGCCACCGTCACGCCCTTGCCGGCCGCGAGACCGTCGGCCTTGACGACTATCGGCGCGCCGACGCCGCGCACATAGGCGCTTGCGTCCGCCGCGTTGCGGAAGCGGCCGAAGGCGGCGGTCGGTATGCCGTATTCGGCGCAGAGATCCTTGGTGAAGCCCTTCGAGCCCTCCAGCTCGGCCGCTGCCGCCGACGGGCCGAAGACCTTGATGCCGGCCTTGCGCAGGCCGTCGGCGATGCCGGCCACCAGCGGCGCCTCGGGGCCGACGACGACGAGATCGATCGCCTTCTCGGCGCAGAAGTCGGCCACCGCCGCATGGTCGGACGTGTCGACCGGCACGCAGGTCGCAAATTCGGCGATGCCCGGATTGCCCGGCGCTGCGTAAAACGCATCGAGCAGCGGCGATTGGGCGATCTTCCAGGCCAGCGCGTGCTCGCGCCCGCCGGAGCCGAGGAGGAGAACGTTCATCCGATCACCAGAAGAAGAGGAAGCCGGCGATGACGAAGGTGGGGATCAGCACCGCGCCCGACCAGAGCATATAGCCGAAGAAACTCGGCATCGAGACGCCCTGCTCGCGCGCGATGGCGTAGACCATGAAGTTGGGCGCGTTGCCGATATAGGTGTTGGCGCCCATGAAGACCGCTCCCGCCGAGATCGCGGTCAAGGTCAGTCCGAGCGTCGTCATCAGCGTCTGCGGGTCGCCGCCCGCGAGTTCGAAGAAGACGAGATAGGTCGGCGCGTTGTCGAGGAAGGACGACAGGATGCCCGTCATCCAGAAATAGGCGAGTTCGTTGGGCGCGCCGTCGGCACCGGTGACCAGCGAGACCAGCGGCGCGAGCGCTCCGTCCATGCCGGCCTTGAGGATGGCGATCACCGGAATGATGCAGATGAAGATGCCGGCGAACAGTTTTGCCACCTCCTTGATCGGCCCCCAGGAGAAACCGTTGGCGATGCGGTACTGGCGCCGGGTCACGAACAGGGAGGTGATTGCGAGCGCCAGGATCAGGACGTCGCGGACGAGGTTCTGCAGTTCGACCGGCACGTTGAGCAGGGTGAAGGCGACGCCCGGCTTCCACGAGGCCGACAGAAGGATCGAGCCGATCACGCCGGCCAGCAGCAGGAAGTTGACCGTTCCGAAGATGCGGACCGTCGAATCCGGTGTGGGGTCCTTGATCTTCGGCAATCCATCCTCGCGGACATGGAGCCAGACGTCGAGCCCGACGAAGACCGCCAGCACCAGCCCGCCGACGAACAGCGTCTCCCAGATCAGGTGTTGCGTGGTCCAGAAGAAGTCGACGCCGCGCAGGAAGCCGACGAACAGCGGCGGGTCGCCGAGCGGCGTCAGCGAGCCGCCGATGTTCGAGACGAGGAAGATGAAAAACACGACGACGTGGACGTTGAACGGCCGGTTGTCGTTGGCGCGGATCAGCGGCCGGATCATGATCATCGAGGCGCCGGTGGTGCCGACGATCGAGGCCAGCACCATGCCGATGGCGAGCAGGATCGCGTTCATCGCCGGCGTCCCGTGGATGTTGCCGCTGATCCAGATCCCGCCGGCGATGGTGAACAGCGCGAACAGCAGGATGATGAAGGAGATGTATTCGAGCAGCATCGTGTGCGCGACGGCTTCGGCGGCGACCATCGGCCCGAAGGCGAGTGCCATCGGCACGATGACGAGGGCTGCCCAGAGCGCGCTGATCTTGCCGTAATGATGCTCCCAGAAATGCGCGTAGAGCAGCGGGCCGGTAGCGATGGACAGGAGGATGCCGGCAAACGGCAGCGCCCAGAGCAGCGACATCTCGCTGCCAGGCAGCCCATGCGCTTCCGCCGCCGTGGCGGGCAGCGTCGCCAGAGCGAGCAAGAAGGCGGCGAGAAATATCCGTCCCGGCATCAATCCGTCCCCGAGTGAGCAAACCCTCCCTAGCGGCGCGATCCGGGATTCGCAAACGCTTTGCGCTGGGGACTGCGGCGCTCGGCACGCTTGACGGCTGTGCGGCGCGCTGCCACTCACGAGGCATGGATACCGTGCAGGCAAAAGGCATTCGGGGGCGCGTCGCCGACGCGCCGTCCGGGCATTGGGTCTACAAGCTCCTGCCGCGGGCGGTCTGGCCCTATGCGCAGTTGGCCCGGTGGGACCGGCCGATCGGCTGGCAGCTGCTGTTGTGGCCGTGCTTGTGGTCGGCGGCTCTCGCGGCCAGCGCCTACGCGACCGCCACCGAGCCGCTGTCGACGCTGCTGCCCTCGCCCTGGCATCTCTTCCTCTTCCTCCTCGGCGCGATCGCGATGCGCGGGGCGGGGTGCACCTACAACGACATCGTCGACGAGAACATCGACGGCCAGGTGGAGCGCACGCGCTCGCGCCCCTTGCCGTCGGGTCAGGTCACCCGCCGCCAGGCCTGGGCATTCGTCGTCGCCCAGGCGCTTGTCGGACTGGTCGTGCTCCTGCAGTTCAACGCCTTCGCCATCCTGCTCGGCATCGCCTCGCTCGCCGTCGTGGCGGTCTATCCGTTCGCAAAGAGGGTCACCAACTGGCCCCAGTTCGTCCTGGGTCTCGCGTTTTCCTGGGGCGCGCTGATGGGGTGGGCGGCCGAGTTCGGCGAGGTCGACGCGCCGGCACTCCTGCTCTATGCCGGCTCGATCCTGTGGGTGATCGGCTACGACACGCTCTATGCCCATCAGGACAAGGAAGACGACGCGATCGTCGGCGTGCGCTCGACGGCACGGCTGTTCGGCGACAAAACGGTGTACTGGCTTGTCGGACTCTATGGCGGGGCGCTCGTCCTGTTCGCCTGGGCGTACGCGCTTGCCGAGGTGCCGATGCCGGCGCTGGCCGGCCTGCTTGCCGCCGGCGCGCACATGACGCGCCAGATCAGGTCGCTGGACATCGACGATCCCGACCAGTGCCTGCGCCTGTTCAGGTCGAACAATACCGTGGGCTGGCTGATCTTTCTCGGCCTTCTCGGCGGCGCCGTCTGGCCCGCCGTCAGGCCCCTGTTTTGAAGCGTCTCATTCCGGGGCGATGATTTCCTCGCCGGCGACGACGAGCCGCAGGCCGAGATCGCCCTGCCTGCGACGCGCGAGGAAGCGCGGACGGCGTGGCTGCGACGTGGGTCGCTTGCGGCGCAGGCGAGGCTCGCCTGTGCGGACGGCGCCGAGAGATTCTTCCAGGCTGCGCGCAACGCCATCCGCCTCGAACAGCAGCATGGGCAGGCGATACGCATCCGACCAGGCGCGCCAGTCGGCGGCGACATCCTCGAGGTCGTGCGCCACGAGCAGCGGCACCGACAGCGCCGGATCGTTGTGCATCAGTTCGAGGGTTACCGTGACGTTTCCCTCGGCGTCCTCGATGGCGCGCGCGGCGATGCCGAGGAACGACTTCGCGGGCATGACCAGCGTCACCGGCAGGCCGCTCATTTCAAGAACCCGGCGCACGACGACGCCGCGGTGGTCGATGGAGAAGGTCACGTCGCCCTGGTCGTCCCGGGTCGCGTAGCTGACGACCTGCGGCAGGCGGAACGGGTCGAGCCGCAACTCCTGGCCGGCCCAGACCGGCTTCAGATGAATATTCTGCATCGCCATTTCCCTGTTTGCTCCCGAGAGCCCGTTTCCGGTTCCCGACGGCGGGTTTTCCCCGCTCGTTAAGCGCAGAGACTAGGCGCGGCCCCTTACCGGCAGCCTTAGAAGTTCGGTTAAATTTGTTCTGAATCCCGCGAATGGTTATCGCTTTGCGACCGCGCGCAGGATTCCGTCAACAAGTATCAATACTTAGATAACTTTGCCCGGGTTCATGATGCCTGCGGGGTCGAAGGCGCCCTTGATGCGGCGCATCAGGTCGATCGCGACCGGCGGCGCGGTGGCGATCAGTTCGTCCCGCTTCATGGTGCCGATGCCGTGCTCGGCGGAGATAGAACCGTCCAGCGCCCGCACGACGTCGTGGACCGCCTTGTTCATCGCAGGATAGAGCAGGAGGAAGGTCGCCGGGTCGGCCCCTTCGGGCTGCGACACGTTGTAGTGCAGGTTGCCGTCGCCCATGTGGCCGAAGCAGACCACGCGGGCCGCCGGCTCCAGAGAGGCCACCGCGTCCCCCGCCTCCGCGATGAAACGCGGGATCGAGACCACCGGCACGGAAATGTCGTGCTTGATGGATGCGCCTTCCGGTTTCTGGGCTTCCGACATGCTTTCGCGCAGATGCCAGAAAGCGTCCGCCTGCGCCAGGCTCGCTGCCACCGCCGCATCGGTCAGCGTTCCGGCCTCGTAGGCCTCGGACAGGATGTCCTCCATGAGGTCCTGAGCGTCCTGCGCGGAGCGGCCGGACGAAATCTCCAGAAGAACGTTCCACGGCGCCGCCTGCGCCAGGGGGGCAAGAGAGCCCGGAATGTGCCGCAGGACGAAGTCGAGCGTACGATCCGACATCAGCTCGAAAGCCGTGAGCGCCGGTCCCGCCTTCGCCGCCGCCGTTCCGTAGAGCGCGAGCGCCTGCTCGGGAGACTCCACTGCGATCCACGCCACCTCCCTGCCCTTTGGCTTGGGGAACAGCTTCAGCACCGCCGCCGTGATGACGCCCAGCGTGCCCTCCGCGCCGACGAACAGGTCCTTCAGGTCGTATCCGGTATTGTCCTTCTTCAGCTTGCGCAGGTCGTCCAGCACCTCGCCGGTGGGCAGCACGACCTCGAGGCCGAGGCAGAGGTCCCGCGCAACGCCGTAGGCCAGCGCGCCGACCCCGCCGGCGTTCGATGACAGGTTGCCGCCGATCTGGCTCGACCCCTGCGAGGCGAGCGAAAGCGGAAAGAGGCGGTCGACGCCGTCGGCCGCCTCGCGCAATGTCTGCAGGATGACGCCCGCCTCGGCGATCACCGTATTCGACTGCAGGTCGATCTCGCGAATGCGGTTGAGGCGCGACAGCGACAGAACGATCTCGCAACCGGACCCGTCCGGCATCTGGCCGCCGACCAGCCCGGTATTGCCGCCCTGCGGCACGATCGGCGTGCCGGTCTCGGAGGCGAGCTTCAGGATGGCGCTCACTTCGCCGACGCTGGCCGGCCGCAGCACCAGACGCGTCTTGCCGCCATACCTGCCGCGCGGCTCGCTGACATAGGGCGCGATGTCGGTTTCCGAACGAAGGGCTTGGCCCGGGCCGACGATCGCGGCGAAACGATCGAGGAGGGTCTGGTCAGAGGGCTGAGGCTGGACAGTCATGCGCGGTACCTAGTTGGGGCGAAAGGCTTGTCACGCGGCGCGGCGGCGCGCGCGAGACGGTCGTTGATCGCCTCGCCCAGGCCGTGACGCGGCACGGACTCGACGGCGATGGCGTGGGCGTTCGTGCGGTCCAGCGCCTGCAGGTGCGAAAAAAGGTTCGCGGCCGCCTCGCGCAGGTCTCTGGTCTCCGACAGGTTCAGCGTCGCGACGGCGCGGTCGGCATGCACGGCCCGGATCGGGCCGAAGGCCAGCAGCGCCTCGCCGTCGCGGACCTCCTCGGCATCGAGCCTGACGGAGGCGGCGGGCGCATAATGCGAGGCCAGCATGCCCGGCGCCTCGATGGCCTTGCCGGCAGCGCGCTCCACCGGCATGCCGAGAAACGCCTCGATCTCCTCGACCGTCACGCCGCCGGGCCGCAGCAGCACCGGCCGGCCATCCTCGACCTTGAGGATGGTGGATTCGAGCCCCACCGGGGTTGCCCCGCCGTCGACGATCAAGCCGATCCGCTGTCCCAGGTCCGCCTCGACGGCTTTGGCCGTCGTGCAGCTGACCTTGCCCGACGAATTGGCGCTGGGGGCGGCGAGCGGCCGGCCGAAACGGGCGATGAGGCCGTTGGCAAAACCCCCCGGCATGCGGATGGCGACCGTGTCTAGGCCGGCGGTGACGAGCGGATGGACGGGGCTGCTCTCGGCCAGCGGCAGCACCAACGTCAAGGGACCGGGCCAGAACCGCTCGGCCAGCCGACGCGACAGCGGGTCGAATCGTCCGATCAATTCGGCCATCGCAAAACCATCGACATGGACGATCAGCGGATTGAAGCGCGGCCTGCCCTTGGCCTCGAAGATGCGGGCGACCGCCTCGCCATTGGTCGCGTCGGCGGCGAGCCCATAGACAGTCTCGGTCGGGATCGCGGCGAGTTCGCCCGCGGCCAGCACCGTGGCTGCGGCATCGAGCGCCGCCTCTTCTGGGATCGTCGTCGCCAAGTGCGTGTTCATTCCTGGTTCGCACGCGCACATGCATGGCGCGCCGCGGCACGTCAATTGTTAAAATCCTACGCAATTCCGTCACGTCACGGCATGTTAACCCGCCTACACTAGTCTCCGGGAGTTGCGTTATCGGGGCGCCGGTTCGTCGATGCGTTTGTACTGGGTTGCCATGTTCGCCGGGGTGATCGCCTCGACCGGCGCGTCCGCGTCGTCCTTCGTGACGCTGCCGGCGCGGGAGGAGGCCGTGTCGGCCTCCTTCGTCTATCTCGGCGGCGCCGAACCCAAGGTCGCCGAGGCACCGGGCGCCGCGCAGCCGCCCTTGGCCGCGTTGCACTATCCGGCGCCGCTATCGACGGCGTTGGAAGACGTCGAGCCGAACGGCGCGAAACTCGAGCCGCAGATCGCGCTGCACTATCCGCCGCCCGTCCCCGCCGAATTGACTGCGTCGACCACGCAGACCAGGGTCAGCGCCTCGATCATCGCCATGGGCGAGCCGGACGTGGAGTATTTCAAGGTCGCCGCCGTCGAGCCGAAGCAGCCGCAGAAACGCGCGCCCGATTTCTCGCCGATGGTCATCCGCGGCGGCATTTTCGGCCCCGCCTTTGCCGGCAGCCCCGCCCCGGCGTGGCAGGACGGGCCGCATCAGGCCGCCGCGCCCAGCGGCAGTCCCGCACCGCTAAAACCTTCCGATACGCCGGCCGAACAGCCAAAGGCGGCGCCGCCCCCGGCACCGCCCAAAGGAATGTCTCCGCTCGAGGGCGTGCATTAGAGCGGCCTCGTCCTGGTCTGGCGGTCTTACCCGGCGATCTTGGAGAAGTCGGCGACCTGGTCGGTGGCGGCGCGGATGCGGGCAAGCAGCGCCAGCCGGTTGGCCCGCACCGCGTGATCCTCATCATTCACGAGAACGTCCTCGAAGAATGAATCAACCGGCTCACGCAAAGCGCTAAGCGCCCGCATGGCGGCGGAAAAGTCCTGTTTTTCAATCGCTTCCGCCGCCGTCTTCTCGGCGTGATTCACCGCGTCGTAGAGCACCGTTTCCGACGGATGGCGGAACAAGGCGAGATTGACCGCGTCGGCGATGGCCGTTCCCTTCTTCTCCTCCGCCGCCAGAATGTTCGCCGCGCGCTTGGTGCCGGCGAGCAGGTTTTTGCCGGCATCGCTGTCGAGCAGCGCGCCCAGCGCCTCGACACGCCGGACGATGGCGAGGAGGTCGTCGTTGGCGCTGCCACCCCCCTCACCCGGCTGCTTCGCAGCCACCCTCTCCCCGAGGGGAGAGGGGGCGCCAGCCGCGCCGTCCGGCCCCCCCTTCTCCCCCGCGGGGAGAAGGTGGCCCGAAGGGCCGGATGAGGGGGCAGCACCGCTCGCCAGCACCGCGTCGATCAGATCATGCCGCGCACCCTTGTCGCGGAGATAGACCTTCAGGCGGTCATGGAAGAAGGAGAGGAGGTCGGCGAGTAGAGCGTTGAACGCTGCATCCAACCAGCGGCTCGATCTTATCTCACCAAGGGCAGCAGAAACCCTTGCAGATTCGGTATCTGAAGATGGGTGGTCCAGGTCGTCGAACCAAAAGTGGACTTGAAGCCCATCAAGCAATCGCAGCCTGTTGCAGAGACTCTCGTAGGTCTCAAACCGGGACTTTTCCACCTCCTGGCCGGCCGGATCAGGTCCGAGATCAGGGCTTCCGATCTGGTACATACCGGCATCGCTGCCGAATTCACTAAGAAACCTGTCAGCGTCTAAGAGGTCTCGATACGGCGACGCGTTCCAATGGGGCAGTGGACCGGAACTGTATTGCGCGTCGTAGGGTTCGGCCATGGATATGTAGCCGGCTTGTGGCCTAAAGCTTAGAAGCAGATAGAAGAGGATTGATCGCCTGCCGCTCTCAAGCAGATTGAGCCGAACCCCATTCTCCACCAAAATCCTCACCACCCCCAGCGCAGCCCTTCTCAGCGCATAGGGATCCTTGCTCCCCGTCGGCTTCTCGTCGATTGCCCAGAATCCCACCAGCGTATCCAGCTTGTCCGCCAGCGCGACCGCGATCGAGACCGGATCGGTGGGAATCGAGTCACTCGGCCCCTGCGGCTTGTAGTGCTCCTCGATCGCCGCCGCGACCGACGGATGCTCGCCCTGCAGCAGAGCGTATTTCCGCCCTATCGCACCCTGCAGCTCGGGGAACTCGCCGACGACCTCGGTCTGCAGATCGGCCTTGGCCAGCACCGCCGCGCGGCGGGCGAGCGCCGGCAGGTCCCCCTCCCCCTTGTGGGGAGGGGTTAGGGGTGGGGGTAGGTCGCGCGAAACACCCCCACCCGCGCCTTCGTCGCGACCTCCCCACAAGGGGGAGGTGGGAAGCTGCGCAGCAATCTCCTCCGCCAGCCGTGCGATCCGCTCCACCCGTTCTCCCTGCGTCCCGAGCTTGGCATGGAACGTCACGCCCAAATGGTCGAGGCGCGCCATGCGCTGGTCGAGCGGTTTTGCCAGGTCCAGCCCGAATTTCGCCGCGCTCTCCTTCAGCAGGTCGAGGTCCGGCAGGTTCGCCTGGTCGGTTTTCCAGAAATAGAGCGCGTCGGAGAGGCGCGCGCGCACCACCTTGCCGTTGCCGCGCGCGATCTCGGCGCCGCCGTCGGAGGCCTCGATATTGGCGGTGAGCAGGAAGCGGGGCGCCAGGGATCCCTCCCCCTTGAGGGGAGGGTGGCCAGCCGAAGGCTGGCCGGGTGGGGTCGTCTCAACCGCCGCGACCTCGTCTTTGAAAGAGGGTGTGCCCGTCGCGTCGGACCCCACCCGGTCCGCTTCGCGGACCACCCTCCCCTCAAGGGGGAGGGATCGCCGCGTCACGAAACACTTCTGGTTCGCCCGGATGGTCAGCCTGATCACCTCGGCCGGGATCTGCAGATAGTCCTCCTCGAACGCGCCCATCAGAACGACCGGCCACTCGACCAGCCCCGAGACCTCCTCCAAGAGGCCTTCGTCCTCGACCAGGTCCAGCCCGGCGGCGAAGGCGAGGTTCTGCGCGTCGGCGCGGATGATTTGCTTGCGCCGCTCGGCGTCGAGCACGACCTTGGCCGCCTCGAGCCTCGCCACATAATCCTCGAACCGCCGCACGGTGATGGCGCCCGGCGCATGGAAGCGGTGGCCGTAGGTGACGTTGCCCGAGACGATGCCGTCGACCTCGAAGGGCACCACCACCGGCTCCTCGGTCTCGGGTCCGAAGGTGCAGACGATCGACTGCAGCGGCCGCACCCAGCGCAGCGCGCCGGGCTTCGCCGAGGCCTTGCCCCAGCGCATCGACTTCGGCCAGGGGAAGGCGCGGATCGTCGCTGGCACCAGCTCCGCGATCACCTCCTCCGCCGCGCGGCCGGGCTTCGAAATATGGGCGACGTAGAAGTCGCCCTTCTTCGGGTCGGAATGGACATGCGCCTCCGACACGTCCGACAGGCCGGCCTTGCGCAGAAAACCCTGGATCGCCTGTTCCGGCGCCTTGGTCGACGGGCCCTTGATCTCCTCGCGCACGTCCTTCGACCGCGCGGTGACGCCGCGGATGTCGAGCGTCAGCCGGCGCGGCGTCCAGTATTCGCGGGCCGCCTCGTAGGTCAGCCCCGCCTCGACCAGACCGTCGGTGATCATCTTCTTCAGATCGCCGGCGGCTTTCCGCTGCATGCGGGCGGGGATTTCCTCGGAGCGCAGTTCGAGCAGAAGATCCGGCATGGGTCAGGCCTTGTACGAGACCCCGAGAGACGCCAGCGTGTCCCAGTAGGCGGGAAACGTCTTGGCGACGCAGTCGGGGTCGAGGATGGTGATGTCGGAAAGTTTCAGCCCCGCTAGGGCGAAGCTCATGGCGATGCGATGGTCGGCGAATGTGTTGATCCGCGCGGGCGTGGAGCCGGACAGCGCCGGGTCCGAGGCGACGACGAGATCGTCACCTTCCTCTGTCGCCAGCCCCGGCCGGATCGCGTTCAAGCCCAGCGAAAGCGCACGGATGCGGTCGCATTCCTTGACCCGCAAATTCTCGATGCCGGTGAAGCGCACCGGCGCCTCGTTGAAGGCGGCGAGCACGGCCAGCGTCGGCACGGCGTCCTGCATCTGCGACCCGTCGATTTCGGAGGGCATGCGCGGGAAGGCCGCGATCAGTTCGTGCGACTTCGCGTCGGGCTGCGAAAACTCGCCCGCCGGCACGCCGAGGTCGATCGTCCCGCCGGTCAGCACCTCGGCCGCCCACAGATAGGTCGCCGCCGAAGCGTCGGGTTCGATGTGGAAATCGGTGGCCCGGTATCCCGACGGCTCGACCCGCCAGCGGATCGCATCCAGCCGCTCCACCTTGGCGCCGAAGGCGGTCATCGCGGCCGTCGTCAGGTCGATATAGCCGAGCGCGCCGATATGCTCGCCGGTCAGCTCCACGATCACCGACTGCCTGCCTCCCGCCGCCATCATCAGCAGCGCAGAGACATACTGGCTGGACAGCCCACCATCGATCAGGATCCTGTCGGCCTCGAAGCCGCCCGTGCCGCGCACCGTCACCGGCGGGCAGCCGGTCGGCGCCGACACGTCGATTCCGAGTGTGCGCATGGCCTCCACCAGCGGCGCGATGGGCCGCTTGCGCATGTGCTCGTCGCCGTCGACGACGACGGTTCCGTCGACCAGCGCTGCCGCCGCCGTGAGAAAGCGCGTCGCGGTGCCGGCGTTGCCGAGGAAGAGCGGCGCCTCCGGCGCTTTCAGCACGCCCGAACTCTCGACAACGAATGTCGTCGCGTCCGGCTCGGCGACGCTCACCCCCATCGCGCGCAGCGCGTCGGCCATATAGCGCGTGTCGTCGCTTTTCAGCGCGCCGGTCAGCCGGCTCGTGCCGGTCGCCAGGCCCGCGAGCAGCAGCGCGCGGTTGGTGATCGACTTCGAGCCCGGCGGCGAAGCGCGGCCGACGAGCGGCCGTCCCGGCGGGACGATGGTGAGGGCTTCGCGCGCCATGGTCAGGCCGCCAGGCTCCCCTGCCCGCCCGCCTCGGTCAGCAGGAAGGCCTCGCCGCAGCCCTTGGCCAGGTTGCGCACTCGCAGGATGTAGCTTTGCCGCTCGGTGACCGAGATCACGCCGCGCGCGTCGAGCAGGTTGAAGGCGTGGCTCGCCTTGATGCACTGGTCATAGGCGGGAAAGACCATGCGATGCACGGCATTGTTCGCGCCGGCCAGCGGCGCTCCCGCCGCCAGCAGCGCCTGACATTCGCGCTCGGCATCCTCGAAGTGTCGGAACAGAACCTCGGTGTTGGCATGTTCGAAATTGTGCCGCGAATATTCCTGTTCGGCCTGCAGGAACACCTGGCCGTAGGTCACCTTTTCGTCGCCCTCCAGCCCGTTGAAGTTGAGGTCGTAGACGTTGTCGACGTTCTGCACATACATCGCCAGCCTTTCCAGACCGTAGGTCAGTTCGCCCGACACGGGCGCGCATTCGATGCCGCAGACCTGCTGGAAATAGGTGAACTGCGACACTTCCATGCCGTCGCACCAGCATTCCCAGCCGAGCCCCCAGGCGCCGAGCGTCGGGCTCTCCCAGTCGTCCTCGACGAAACGCAGGTCATGCAGAAGCGGATCGACGCCGATCGCCGCCAGCGAGCCCAGATAGAGCTCCTGCAGGTTCGGCGGGTTCGGCTTCAGGATCACCTGGTACTGGTAATAGTGCTGCAGCCGGTTCGGGTTCTCGCCGTAGCGGCCGTCCTTGGGCCGGCGCGACGGCTGGACATAGGCGGCGTTCCACGGCCGGGGCCCGAGCGCGCGCAGCGTCGTGGCCGGGTGGAACGTGCCGGCGCCGACCTCCATGTCGTAGGGTTGCAGCACCACGCAACCGTAGCGCGCCCAGTAGTCGTGCAGCGTCAGGATCAGACCCTGGAACGAGCGCGTCGGGTCCATATGGGCCGGGCGCGGGCCGGCCGGCGAGATTGCGGTCACGTCAAGCCTCTCTCGGGCGAAAAGGGTCGGCGCCGTCCTATTCCCGACGCGGCAGGGGGTCAAGGCTCGGGCGGTCGCGCGAATGTGATCGGCGTGAGGGGCGAAACGGCGCGCACCGGGCGTTCCAGCCGTGACATCAACCCGCACGAAGCGTAGCCCGGCAACCTGCGCTATGCTCAAACAGAAATGAAGGAGGCCGAGATGACCCGTTCCCGCCAACCGATCCGGACCGCCCTCATGCTCGCGCTCGGCCTCACGGCGGGCGTCACGGCCGCCACGGCGCAGGTGTTTCCGTCCGGCCGCGACAGCGGCTTCAACGAGCGCGACGAGGTGACCGGCTATCTCTGCGTCACGCCCGGCTGCGACGTGCTGCGCATGTCGGAGGCAAACTGCATCTGCACCAAGGACAACCCCAACGAACGGCGCCTCTCGAAGCTGAGGTTGACCTGCAGCAAGCGCCAGGGCGGCGCCTGGGTCGCCTGCCCGGTCAAGCCGCGCTACGGCAACGGTAACTGATCGCCAAGCCCCTCACCCCGCCTCCGCTTCGCTCGGGGGACCTCTCCCCGAGCGACAGGGCATCGCATGTGGAAATTTTGAAGCGCGTAGCTGGCTTGATACCCCCACCCCTAACCCCTCCCCACAAGGGGGGGAACGAGGTCGCGGCAGCCGCAATCGACGTCGACTGCTTTCCGGGCAGTGACGGGATCGCAAGTGGGTTCCCCTCCCCCTTATGGGGAGGGGTTAGGGGTGGGGGTAATTCGGACGAAGGCCGAGTCGCGAGGTAGATATCCGGCGTCTTACGGCAGCTTCAGTTCCTGGCCCGGATAGATCAGGTTCGGATTGCCGCCGAGCGAGGGATTGAGGTCGAGGATCTCTTCATAGCGAGATCCCGATCCGAGCAATTCGACCGCGATCGACCAAAGCGACTGGCCCGGACCCACCTTGTAGGACTGGCCCTGGGCCGGAGGCGGGGCGGCGGACGCTGCGGCCTGCTTGGGTTGCTCCGCTTCGGGCACGGCATCCGTCTTCAAGCCTTCGGCCGCAGGCGCCTCGGCTGCCGAGGCCACGTCGGTCGAAAGGCTCGCCATCGCCCTCGGCTTCTCGTCCGGCAGGCCCTTCGCGAGCTTCTCAAGGACCTTTGCGAGCACATCCGGATCGGGCTTGAGGTCGCGGGCATGGTTCCACTGGAAGGTCGCTTCGAGCTTGCGGCCGACGCGCCAGTAGGCGTCGCCCAGATGGTCGTTCAGCACCGGATCGGCCGGCTGGAGCGCTACGGCGCGCTCGAGTTCGGTCACCGCCTCCTCGTAGCGGCCGAGGCGATAATAGCCCCAGCCGAGGGAATCGATGATGAACCCGTCTGACGGCCTGAGGTCGACCGCCTTCTTGATCATCTCGAGGCCTTCCTCGAGGTTGATGTTCATGTCGATCCAGGAATAGCCGAGATAGTTCAGCACCTGCGGCTGGTTCGGGAACAGTTCCAGCGCCTTCTTGAAGTTCGGCTCCGCCTTGGGCCACTGCTTCAGCCGCTCGTAGGCGATGCCGCGCTGGTAGAAAACGCTCCAGTCGGATTTGACGGGGTTCTTCAGCTGCGCCACGGCGCGGTCGTAGACTTCGGCTGCCTCCTTGAACTTCTCCTCTCCGGAATAGGTGCCGCCGAGCGCCAGGTAGGCGCGCATGTCGGTCGGATCCTGCTCGATCAGCTTCGACAGATGCGACACGGCTTCGTCGGTGCGCTTCAGTTCGGCGAAGTTGAGGCCGAGCTGCAGTTCCGAAATCCGCTTCATCGGCGATTTCGGCGAAACTTCGCTGTAGAACTTGATGGCTTCTTCAAGCTTCTGCTGCTGTTCGGCCACCGCGCCGAGCTGGATCAGCACGGCATCGTTCCTCGGCGACAGAGCGCGGGCGAACTGGAGATAGAGGCGGACGAAGGCCTCGCCTCCGCCGCGGTTCAAGGCGCTGCCGACGCCGAGCAGCAGTTCGGCGGCACCCTCCTGCGGCGTGGGCGCGAGTTGCGGGACCGGACGGCCTGCGACGATGTCCTTGCGCAGCGCAGCGGTCGTCGGGCGCGACGAGGAGAACTCGTCGACGCGGCGCAGCACGTCGAGGGCCTTGGCCGTGTCGCCCTTGCGGGCAAGGAAGCCGGAATAGGCCTCGACCAGCCTGACATAGGCCTCGGGCGCGACGTCGGCCGCGGAGCGGGCTACGACGGTTTCGTCATAAGCCTTCTCGGCCTCGTCCTTGAGCCCGGCGAAATCGGCGATCAGCGCACGGTGGATATTGAGGAAGAGGCCGTACCATTGCGGTCCTTCCAGCGAGCCGAGCGAATCGATCGCGCCCCTGGCATCGCCCGCGCCGGCCTTCGCCCAGGCGGTCATCACCCCGGCGATCAGCTTGTCGAGATCCGACGACAGGGTGAGCTTCAGCATGAATTCGGCTTGCGGGTAGTCCTTCTTGCGGAATGCATCGACCGCAAGCGCGACGCGCGAAAAGCGTTCCACGTCCGGCACGGTCTTCAACCGGTCGGCAAAAGGCAAAGCCTCGTCGAACTGGCCGTTGGCGATCAGCGCCAGCATGATGCTCTGCTGCAGCGGCTCGCTGTCGGGTTCGGACACCAGCGCGCGCTTGTAGTATTCGATGGCCGCGTCGAGATCGTTGTCGGATTCGGCGGCGCGGCCGGCGAGATAGGCGCCCGAGAACGACGTCACCGCCAACGGCTCGGCACCGGTCTGCGCGGATGCTTGCGCGGCGGCCGCCCCGACGAACGCGGCCAGCGCCGCGGTGGCGAGCCAGCCCAACTTTCTCATCCGCATCGACGACCTTTCAGCGCGCACCATCAAGCCCGGCCCAAATCACACGCAAGCATGGCCTTTTTGCGGACAGGCTTCAACATGCGGCCCATCACAATGCGGCCGGCGGGCGGCGTTCAGACGACCCGGCTTATGCAGAAGTCGATGACTTCCAGCAAAGCCTGCTTCTGCGGCGTGGATTTCAGCGGGGCGATCGCGTCGCGGGCGATGTCGCCGAAATGGCGGGCGCGTCCGACCGTGTCGGCGATGGCGCCGTGGCGAATCATCAGGCCGGTCGCCTTCTCCAGCTCCGCGTCGCCCGAGACGCCCTCCTCGATCGAGCGCTTCCAGAATTCGCGTTCGGCCGCCGTGCCGCGACGGAAGGCGAGGATCACCGGCAGCGTGACCTTGCCCTCGCGGAAGTCGTCGCCGGTGTTCTTGCCGAGGTCCTTGGAATCGCCGCCATAGTCGAGCGCGTCGTCGACGAGCTGGAAGGCAAGCCCGAGATTGGTTCCGTAGGAGCGCAGCGCGTTGCGTTCGGCGCGCGTGGCACCGGCGATCACCGGACCGACTTCGGCGGCGGCCGAAAACAGCGCCGCTGTCTTGGACTTGATCACCTGCAGATATTCGTCCTCGGTGGTCTCGAGGTTCTTCGCGGCGGCCAGCTGCCAGACCTCGCCCTCGGCGATGACGGCGGCGGCCGTCGACAGGATGTCCAGGGCGTCGAGCGACCCCACTTCGACCATCATGCGGAAGGCCTGGCCGAGCAGGAAATCGCCGACCAGCACGCTCGCCTGGTTGCCCCAGATCATCCGCGCCGTCTTCCTGCCCCGGCGCAGGTCGCTCTCGTCGACCACGTCGTCATGCAGCAGGGTCGCGGTGTGCATGAACTCGACGCTGGTCGCGAGCTTGACGTGACCGTCGCCGGCATAGCCGAACATCTGGGCTGCGGCGAGGGTCAGCATCGGCCGCAGGCGCTTGCCGCCCGAGGAAATCAGGTGATGGGCGATCTCGGGGATCATCTCGACGTTCGAGCCGGCCTTGGACAGGATGAGCTCGTTCACCCGCGCCATATCGGTGGCCGTCAGGTCGACCAGAGGCTTTACCGACGCACTCTTCTTGCCTTCGTCGAGCGATACAACGACACCCACTGACGCACTCCCGTCTCGGCCGGTTGCCCCGGCATCTCTCAAACGACCCTAGGGCGGCTCCGCTGCCTCGGGCAAGTGGCGAATTGGCGCGGAACGCGCCTCTGCGCTTCACGCAATGTTCATCGTCGCCGCCGCGAGCACCACATAGCGCGCTGTCTTGGCCAGGCCAACCAGAAGAGTGAAGCTCCACAGCGGCTCGCGCAGCACGCCGGCGGCAACCGTCAGCGCGTCGCCGCCGATCGGCGCCCAGCTGAGAAGCAGGCTCCAGCGGCCCCAGCGGCGATACCAGCGCGTGGCGCGGGCGAGTTGCGCCTCCGTGACGGGGAACCAGCGGCGGCCGGAAAAGCGGCTCACCCCCGTGCCCAGCGCCCAGTTGACCATCGCGCCCAGCGTGTTGCCGAGGCTGGCGACGGCGACGAGCAGAACCGGATCCTGCGCGCCGGCGACAAGCAGCCCCACCAGCGCCGCCTCCGACTGCGCCGGCAGGATCGTCGCGGCGACGAAGGCGATCGAGAAGAGGCCGAGATAGGCGGCAAGGTCGGTCATGACCCGATGCACCATGCGCCCGGCCTGATTGCAACCCGCTCGCGGCTGCGCCAGAAATGGGCGAGGGAGGATGCCATGCCGAAGCCCGAAAGCGTCGACGCCTATATCGCCACGCAGCCGGACGCCGCCCGCGAGGTGCTGCGGATCGTCAGGCAGGCGCTGCGCCGGGCGCTTCCGGACGCCGAGGAGATCATCTCCTACCAGATCCCCGCCTACAGGCTGCCCGGCGGCACCGCGCTGTTCTTCGCCGGCTGGAAGAAGCACTGGTCTCTCTATCCCGCCGGAAAGGAGCTCGTCGGCGCGTTTCGGGAGGAGCTCAAGCCCTATAAGGTCAACGAGAAGGGCACGATCCAGTTTCCCCTCGACCGGCCGGTGCCGGTCGAGCTTGTCGAGCGCATCGCCGCCTACCGCCGCGCGGAACTGAAGTGAGGCCCGGCCCTTTACCTCGCACCGTCCACCTGCCACCCTTGGCCATGATCGAACTCGTCCGCACCAACGATGCCGTGCTCATCTCCTTCATCGAGGCGCTGCTGCGCGATGCCGGCATCGTCCATTTCGTCGCCGACCAGAACATGTCGGTCGCGGAAGGCTCGCTCGGCATCCTGGCGCGCCGCGTGATGGTGGACGAAGAGCGGCTGGAGGAAGCGCGCGCGCTGCTGAGCGACGCCGGCGTCGCCGACGAGATCCGCAACGGCTGACGACGTGGAGCCACCCGACCTTCCAGCCGGCTATAGCGTCGACGCCTTCCACCGCGGCGCCTTCCACCTCGCGCAGCCGGACGACGGCCACCGGGCCGGCATGGACGCGCTGGTGCTGGCGGCTGCCGTGCCGTCGGGCTTTGCCGGGACGCTGGCCGATCTCGGCGCCGGCGCGGGTGCGGCCGGGCTGGCGGTGCTGGCCAGATGTCCGCAGGCCCGCGCGACGCTGGTCGAGCGCGAACCGCGCATGGTCGAGGCGGCGCGGCTGACCCTCGATCTGCCCGGGAATTCCGCGGTCTCGGGCCGCGCGAACATCCTTGCCGCCGACGTCGAGCTTTCGGGGCGCGAGCGGGTGGCGGCCGGCCTTGCCGACAACGCCTTCGACTTCGCCATCATGAACCCGCCCTTCAACGCGCCGGAGGATCGCACCACGAGGGACGATCTGCGGCGGAGCGCGCATGTGATGCGCAGCGGTTTGATCGAGGCGTGGATCAGGACGGCATCGGCGATCGTCCGGCCAGGCGGCCACGTCGCGATCATCGCCCGTCCGGTGTCGCTGCCGCACATCCTCGCTGCCTTCGAGGGGCGGCTGGGCGGAGCCGAGATCGTGCCCGTCCATCCGCGCCCTGGCGCGGCGGCGATCCGCATCGTCGTGCGCGGCAGGCGCGGCTCGCGGGCGAAGCTGTCGCTTATGCCGCCGCTGATCCTGCACGGCGAAGGCCACGCGCTCTCGCCCCGCGCCGACGCGATCGTCAATGGGGCCGGCGGGCTGTTCGAGCGCTGAGTCACCGGTCCTTCCCGGCATTGCGCTTTCGCGGGCGCTCCCTACATCGGGGTAAACCGGAGTGACCCGCACGTGCTGAGCTTCCTGAAACGCCTGCTGCCCGCGTCGATGCGATCCGACGTGGTGACGATCCCCGTCATCCGCCTGCAGGGCGCGATCATGGCCGGCGGCGGACAGCTCAGGCCGACGCTCTCGCTCGCGTCGACGGCCGGCGTCATCGAGAAAGCCTTCGCCTTCAAGGGCGCGCCGGCGGTGGCGATCTCCATCAATTCGCCGGGCGGCTCGCCGGTGCAGTCCCGTCTCATCTACCAGCGCATCCGCGATCTGGCGCAGGAGAAAAACAAGCGCGTCATCGTCTTCGTCGAGGACGTCGCGGCCTCCGGCGGCTACATGATCGCGCTTGCCGGCGACGAGATCGTCGCCGACCCGTCCTCCATCGTCGGCTCGATCGGCGTCGTGTCCGCCTCCTTCGGCTTCCAGGACCTTTTGAAGAAGATCGGCGTCGAGCGCCGCGTCCACACCGCGGGCAAGAACAAGGCGGTGCTCGACCCCTTCCGCGAAGAGCGGCCCGAGGACGTCGAGCGGCTTAAGGCGCTGCAGCTCGAGGTCCACGACACGTTCATCGACCTCGTCAAGGACCGCCGCGGCGTCAAGCTCGCCGACGATCCGGACCTCTTCACCGGCCTGTTCTGGTCCGGAAAGCGCGGGCTGGCGCTCGGCCTCGTCGACGCGCTGGGCGACATGCGCGGCTTCCTCAGGGCGCGCTACGGCGACAAGGTGCGGCTCAAGCTGGTGGCGCCGCAGCGCGGCCTGCTCGGACGCCGGATCGGCCTGATCGGCGCGCGGCTTTTCACCGGCGGGCAAGACGACACCGCCGATCTCGCCGCTTCGGCGGCCATGGGTTTCGCGGACGCGGCGGAACAGCGGGCGCTCTGGGCGCGGTTCGGTCTTTGATATGCCGCGAAAGGGGACTAGACTGTAAGAACAAGCCGGCAACCCCGCCGGACTTCTCGATTGGATCTTGTCTGCGCTGAGGAGGCGCCAAGGACATGCCACAGCTGATATTGCTCGTCGTCGTCGGCATCGTCGCCTATGTCGGCTATCGCGCCTTCATCCGCGAGGCGGAGCGCGTGTCGGCGCGACTGCGCCGCGCCGAACAGGAAGCCAAGACCAAGGCGACCGGCACGCTGGTCAAGGATCCGGCGACCGGCGAATACCGCGTCGCGAAGGACTGATCGCGCCCTTCATGGATGAGCAGACGGTCGTCCTCGCGCCGGCGAAGATCAATCTCGCGCTGCATGTGACCGGCCGACGGGCGGACGGCTATCATCTCCTCGACAGCCTCGTCGCCTTCACCCGCTTCGGCGACCGCGTGACGATGTCTCCCTCGGTCGAGGATCGTTTCGAGCTGACCGGCCCTTTTGCCGCCGGGCTTCCGGCGGACGACAGCAATCTCGCTGTGCGCGCGCTGAAGGCCATGCGCGCCGAATTCGGCCGCCACGAGCCGGTCTCGATCAGCCTTGAAAAGAACCTGCCCGTCGCCTCCGGCGTCGGCGGCGGATCGAGCGACGCGGCGGCGGTGATGCGCGGCCTGGCGAGCCTCTGGCGCCTCCCGGCCGATCCTAGGCGCCTGGCGCGGGTCGGCCTCGGGCTCGGCGCCGACGTGCCAATGTGCCTCGCCGCCAAGCCTCTGCTCGCCCGCGGAATCGGCGACGAGATCACGCCCGTCGACGGCTTTCCGAGCCTCGGCATCGTGCTGGTCAATCCGGGCGTCGCCGTGTCGACCGCGGCCGTCTTTGCGGCTCTTGCCAGCCGCGACAACGGACCCCTGCCGCCGCTGCCCGCGCATCTCGATTTCCACACGCTCTGCAACTGGCTGGAGACCACGCGCAACGACCTGGAGGCCCCTGCGCGCGCGATTGCGCCCGCCATCAACGGCGCGCTGGCCGCGCTGAAGAAGGCCGGCGCGCATTTCGTGCGCATGTCCGGCTCCGGCGCGACCTGTTTCGGCCTGTTCGAGAGCGGCAATCTCGCCAAGCGCGCCGCAAGCGAAATCCGCAAGCGCAAGCCGGACTGGTTCGTCGCCGCGACCCGCAACACCTCCCGGGACGACACCCCATGAGCCGCATCGACGAGACCCGCCCCTTCATCCCGGTCGGCATCGCCGTGCTGACGGTATCGGACACGCGCACGCTGGCCGACGACAAGTCCGGCCAGACGCTCGCCGACCGCATCGCCGAGGCCGGCCACGTCCTCGTCGACCGGGCGATCGTCACCGACGACAGGGCGCTGATCGCCGACAAGGTACTGTCGTGGTCGAAGGACGAACGCATCGACGTGGTCATCACCACCGGCGGTACCGGCTTCACCGGCCGCGACGTCACGCCGGAAGCGCTGGAACCGCTCTTCGAGAAGCGCATGGACGGCTTTTCCGAAGTCTTCCACCGCATCTCCTACGACAAGATCGGCACGTCGACCATCCAGTCGCGGGCCACCGGCGGCGTCGTCAACGCCACCTTCGTCTTCGTCCTGCCCGGCTCCCCCGGCGCCTGCAAGGACGCCTGGGACGGCATCATCAAGCCGCAGCTCGACTACCGCCACATGCCCTGCAACTTCGTGGAAATCATGCCGCGGCTGGACGAGCATCTCAGGCGGGGCGGGAGGTAAACTGCTCGCCAAACCTCCCCGCCGTCATACCGGCGGCCGGAGGCCAGCCGGTATCCATTCTTCTCTCCGATTACACTCCGAAAACGCCTGCGTCATGTCCGACGGCGCCCTTCTCACGTCGATCAATGGTTCCCGGCTGGCCTCCGGCCGCCGGGATGACGTTGGTGGGGTTGAGACGTCGCCTACCGCGATATCTCCTCGAAAAGATCCATCCACTCCGGATTCTGCGCCTCGATCAATTCGAGTTTCCACTTCCTGCGCCAGCGCTTGATGCGCTTCTCGTCGGCGATGGCATCCTCGATGTCGTGATAGAAGCGGTGCCAGACCAGATGCTTCACGTCGTACCGCTGCGTGAAACCCGCGATATCGCCCTCCCGGTGTTCCTGGACCCGGCGATAGAGGTCCGAGGTCACGCCGGTGTAGAGCGTGCCGTGCTTCCGCGAAGCCATGATGTAGACGTGCCCGGGCATGGGAAAATCAAATCCCACTTCCGCGACACAGGCACCGGCACCCTTCTCCGCCGCCATCCGGCCATAAGGGTTCATTGCTGTCGCCGGCCGGTGGCTTTGCCCTTCCATGTGCAGTCGTCATACCGGCGGCCGGAGGCCAGCCGGTATCCATTCTTCTCTCCGCTTACACGCCGGAAACGTCTGCCTCCGCAGCATATCCGATAGCGCCTTTCTCCAGCGATCAATAGATCCCGGATGACCTCCGGTCTCCGGGATGACGTCGCGCAGGGACAGAGAAGCCCCCTACCTTTTCGGCGAGGGGATGATCTCGGCGGCGATCCGCTTGGTCGAGACGCGCGCGACCGGGGCCAGGTCGGATGCCCCTTTCAGCAGACCGAGCGCCTGGCGCTTCGAAATCAGCAGGCCGTCCGCAAAGGGACGCCGGGTCGAAAAGAAGCGCGCCAGGAAGCGCGGCCGGCCGATGGGGGAGCGGGTGAATCGCGCCGGCATGGTGATGCTGGTGATATGAAGCATCACCGCCTCGGTCCAGCCCTCCGTCAGGCGTGAACCGGGTTCCAGAACCAGCAGCCAATCGCCGCGTGCGTGGCGCAGACGCGCCGGGAGGTCGCCGTCTGCGACGAGCGTGCACCCCGCATGGTCCGCCACCAGGGCCGTATGATCGGTCGAGCCGCGGTCGTGGACCACTACCTCGCGCACCACGCCTTCCACCGAGCCCGCCACCAGCGAACCCAGCGTGCGCGCGAGTCCCTCCTCGTCATTGTGCGTCTCGATCAGCACCGTGAGCATCCGATCCGCATAGACCAAGAACGGGCCGGATTGAAGCGGTTCCCGTCGCGGCGTGCCCCAAAGCCGGCTCAAAGATCGATTGTGCGCCGCAGCACGCATTTGTTCTTGCTTCGTTCTCTTTCTCGAAATAGGAATAGTTTCATCGCACAGACGATTCGCACCGTCCCTCAGGTCCGGAAAACGCAGCCATGGAACAAATCCGCAGCGCCGATCTTGCAGCCTTCACGGAGGGAAGGGCTGCGATGGCCAATGCCATCATCGACCAGAGCGGGATGCGGGTCGGCGACGAGCGCCGCCGCGGCCGCGCGTCGGGCATTAACCCGTCGGGCCGCTACGAGTCTCTGTCGCGTCACGTCTTCGACGACGGCTGGAACTCGCTCGAGGAGATGCCGGCGTTCAAGACCGAAGTGCAGGTGGAGAAGCCGCGCGCCATCATCACCCGCAACGAGTCGCCCGACATTTCCTTCGACCGCTCGATCAACCCCTATCGCGGCTGCGAGCATGGCTGCGTCTACTGCTTCGCGCGTCCCACCCACGCCTATATGGGTCTGTCCGCCGGGCTCGACTTCGAGACGAGACTGTTCGCCAAGCCGGATGCGGCGCGCCTGCTCGAAAAGGAGTTGTCGAAGGACGGCTACCAGCCGAAGACGATCGCCATCGGCACCAACACCGACCCCTACCAGCCGATCGAGAAGACATGGCGCATCATGCGCGAGATCCTCGAAGTGCTGGAGGCGTTCAACCATCCGGTCGGCATCGTGACGAAATCGGCGCTGGTGATGCGCGACGCCGACATCCTCGGCCGGATGGCGGAAAAGGGTCTCGCCAAGGTGGCGCTGTCGGTCACCACGCTCGACGCGAAGCTGTCTAGGACGATGGAGCCGCGCGCGGCCACGCCGTCGCGCCGGCTGGAGACGCTGCGTACCCTGTCCGACGCCGGCATTCCCGTTTCGGCGATGGTTGCGCCTGTCGTGCCCGGGCTGACCGACCACGAGATCGAGCGGATCCTCGAGTCGGTCGCGCATGCAGGCGCCAAGGAGGCTGGCTACATCATCCTGCGCCTGCCGCTGGAGGTGAGCCCGGTGTTCAAGGAATGGCTGCTGCGCCACTATCCCGACCGCTACCGGCATGTGATGGCGCTGATCCGCTCGATGCGCGACGGCAAGGACTACGATTCCGAATGGGGCAAACGCATGAAGGGCACCGGCCCCTATGCCTGGCAGATCGGCCGCCGCTTCGAGATAACGGCCCGGCGGCTCGGCCTCAACACCGAGAAGCGGGTGCTTCGCACCGACCTGTTCAAGGCACCCAACGCCCCGGCGGAGCAATTGATGCTGCTGTAGCGCAGGGCTTCTCGCCTCACCTCTTCCCGTCCGTCGCATGTCCCCGCTCGCCTCGGACGGCGCCTTGCCGGTCTCCCCCGCCCCGACCGGAAGGCCTTGCGGAGAATCGGGCGCGGTGCGAGTCTCGCCGCAACATGGCTCGCCCGCGTTCCGATTCTCCGCTTCTTTTCGACATCCCGGTGAAGCCCGACTTCAGCGTGGAGCAGCGCTCGCGCCGGCGCGGCATCTGGCCGGTGGCAGGCACCGACGAGGCGGGGCGGGGCCCGCTCGCCGGGCCGGTGGTCGCAGCGGCCGTCATCCTCGACCCGAAGGCCATTCCCGACGGTCTCGACGATTCCAAGCGGATGACGTTCGAGGCGCGCGAGAGCGTCTACCTTTCCATCATCGGCTCGGCGATCTCGGTCGGCGTCGCCTCGGTCTGTGCCGTCTCGATCGATCGCAGCGACATCCGCAAGGCGAGCCTCGAGGCGATGCGCCGCGCGGTTGCGGCGCTATCCCTTCAGCCGCTGCTCGTCCTTGCCGACGGCCGCGATATTCCGCCCGGCCTCGCCTGCGAGGGCCGCGCCCTGGTCAAGGGCGACCAGCGCTCGCAGTCGATCGCCGCCGCCTCGATCGTCGCCAAGGTGACGCGCGACAGGATGCTCGCCCATTGCGGAACGATCCACCCCGCCTACGGCTTCGAACGCCATGCCGGCTACGGCACGGAAGCCCACCTCGCCGGCATCGACGCGCATGGCCCCCTGCCCGGCCTGCACAGGATGACGTTCTCGCCGTTCAAGGCAGCGTAGAGGGCGAAGTCGGCATTCAGATCGTTCGCCTCGGAACCCAATGGTCGTCATACCGGCGGCCGGAGGCCAGCCGGTATCCATTCCTCTCTCAGGTTACGTGCCAGGAACACCGAATCGTCGCGGCATGGCGGGCGCATTTTCGCGAGCGCCAATGGGTCCCGGATGGCCTTCGGCCTCCGGGAAGACGAAGCGCAGGTGCACTAAAGACGAAAACGGCCCCGGACTTTCGCCAGGGCCGCAAATCGTTGAAGCGATAATGCCTTCAGTTCAGCTTGGTCTTCACCGCCTCGACGGAGGCCTGGAAGAGCTGTCCGGCGGCCTTGGCGTCGACCTTGTCGGCGAGCACCGCGCGGGCCGCTTCGACGGCGATGTCGACGGCGCGGCCGCGCACCTCGGCGATCGCGTCGCGCTCGGCCTGGGCGATCTTCTGCTCGGCAAAGGCGGTGCGGCGGGCGACGTATTCCTCGGTCTTGGCCTTGGCGTCGGCGGCGAGAATCTTCGCCTCGCGCTTGGCGGCATCGACGATGCTGGCGGCCTCCGCTTCCGATTCCTTGCGCTTGCGCTGGTATTCGGCGAGCAGCTGCTGCGCTTCCTCGCGCAGCTTGCGCGCCTCCTCAAGCTCGTCGCGGATCTTGTCGGCCCGCTTGTCGAGCTGGCCGGCGATCATGCCGGGCACCTTGAGGTAGACGACGATCGCCAGGAAGATGACGAGAGCGACTGTGGCCCAGAATGTGGCGTCCATGGCGCGTCTCCTACTCGCGGACCGACTTGACGGCGGCAGCAACCGCGGACTTGTCGGCGGAGCCGACGAGCGCCTGGACGATCGCGGTTGCCGTCTCCTCGGCGATGGCGCCGACATCCTTCATCGCCGAGGCGCGAACCGAGGCGATGCGGGTCTCGGCGTCGGCGAGCCTCGCGTTGAGCGCGGTCTCGACCTGCTTGCGCTCGGCGTCGGCTTCCGCCTTCGCCGCGTCGCGAGCCTCGTTGGCGATCCGGTTGGATTTCGCCCGCGCGTCGGCCAGTTCCTGCTCGTAGGCGGCGATCGCGGCGTCCGCGTCCTCCTTCAGGCGGGCGGCGGTGTCCAGATCATGGGCGATCCGGTCGCGGCGCACCTCGAGGATGCTGCCGATGCGCGGCAGCACGACCTTCTTGAGGAAGACGTAGAACAGGCCGAAGGTGATCGCCAGCCAGAGCAATTGCGAGGGGAAATAGGTCGGCTCGAACGGCGGGAAGCCGGCCTTGCCGTGCGCATCCGCGGCCGCCTCGGTGTGGGCGCCCGCTTCCGCCGCGCCCGGGGTCGCCGCGCCATGGGCATCGCCCGAAGCGGGAGCGGTCTCCTGCGCATAGCCAGGTGTCACGAACATGGAATTCCCCTATGCCGGACAGGCCGCCCGAGGCGGCCCCGTCCGGTTTCGTCTTCGATCAGCCGAACAGCGCGAGCAGCGCGACGAGCAGCGAGAAGATGCCCAGCGCTTCCGTCACGGCGAAGCCGAAGATCAGGCGGCCGAACTGGCCGTCGGCGGCCGACGGGTTGCGCAGCGCGCCCGCCAGGTAATTGCCGAAGATGTGGCCGAGGCCGATGCCCGCGCCGCCCATGCCAAGGCACGCGATGCCAGCGCCGATGTAGCGAGCCGCTTCTGCTTCCATTTTCAAAACTCCTTAGTGAGGTATCGAGGATCTGAGTTTGGCGGAGACCCGCCGGTGATACGGTCCTAGTGTCCCGGATGGATGGCGTCGTTGAGATACATGCAGGTCAAGACCGCGAAGACGTAGGCCTGCAGGAACGCGACGAGGAATTCGAGGCCGGTCAGCGCCACGGTCATGGCGAGCGGCAGCACGGAGCCGGCGATGCCGACCGCGCCCATGGCCGACAGCGACGTCACGAAGCCGGCGAAGACCTTCAGCGTGATGTGGCCGGCCAGCATGTTGGCGAAGAGACGGACGGAGAGGCTGATCGGACGCGACAGGAACGAGATCACCTCGATCGCCACGACCAGCGGCACGAGGATTCCCGGCACGCCGTGCGGCACGAACAGTTTCAGGAAGCCGAAGCCGTGCTTGTAGAAGCCGTAGACCACGACGGTCAGGATCACCAGCATCGCCAGCGCGAAGGTGACGATGATGTGGCTGGTGACGGTGAAGAAGTAGGGGAACATGCCGAACAGGTTGGCCACCAGCACGAACATGAACAGCGAGAACACCAGGGGGAAGAACTTCATGCCATGCGTGCCGGCGGCGTCGCGCAGCATGTTGGCGATGAATTCGTAGGACATTTCCGAGATCGACTGAAGGCGGCTCGGGATCAGGCCGCGGCTCGACGTCGTCAGATAGAGGAAGGCCGCCGCGCCGACCGCGGTCGCGACCATGAACAGCGAGGAATTTGTGAACGAGAAGTTCATGCCGGCGATGTCGATCGGCACGATCTCGTTGATAACGAACTGGTGGATGGGATCGTTTGCCACCGAAATCCTCGTTCAAATGCGCCAGGGGCGCTGCCTATTCCTTTTTCGACCCGTCGCCGTCCGGCGTCCGGATCTTGTGCTCGGCCACCAGACCGGCCGAGCGCAGCACATTCAACACCCCGGCGCCGAAGCCGAGAAACAGGAAGACGATCAGCCCCCACGGAGAGCTTCCCGCCATCTTGTCGACGAACCAGCCGATCGCCGCACCGACCACCACCCCGGCGATGAACTCGCTGGAAAGGCGCAGCGCATAGCCCATTCCGGCCATGCCGCCGCTACGTGACGCGGGACCGTCCGGTTTCTTTTCCGGCCGCCTCGCGGCGATCGCCGCCTCGAGGTCGCGTCTTCGCTTGTCGAGATCGTCTCCGCGCTGCCCCGCGGGTGGAAGTCCAGGTCCGGAGCCACCGGTTTCGCCTGGCCTATTCGGTCCGGCCACCGCAACCTCCCCGCCCGGTCTGCCACACCCCGCAGCCCGCTTCAAAGTCGCCGGCAACATAGTTAGGGGCCTCCCCCCAGTCAAGCCGGGGAGGCGATTGGTTGAGTATGTATTTTAATCAATGAAATCAATCGCTTGATCCGGTGCGACAAACCGCCCGGCGCATTCTCCGACGCATATGTGCCGAATCCGCGCCACGGCGGGGGCACCCGGCCGCCTCATTCGGGCCGTGCCAGATCAGCTCCACCCGCCGCCATAGGTGCGGTAGAAGATGTGCAGGCCGATCTTCTTCATCTTCTCCATCGAGCGCGCCCAGCGCGGGCTGACATATTGCGCGTAGTAGTGCGTCGAGGATCCGACCTCCTCGATGAAGATCTTGCCGGCAGTGACCGCCATGGCGATCTCCTCGGCGGTCTTGAAGTGGGAGGGGCTGAGCACGCGGTCTTTGATGCCGTCGCAGGCGAAAGAGAACTGGCAGCGGTTGCGCCAGTGCGAATTCTGGTAGACCACGCCGCAGATCGTGTTCGGATAGGTCGGGTTGCGCACGCGGTTGAGCACGACCTGGGCGACCGCCGCCTGGCCGCGCAGGCCTTCGCCGCGGGACTCGAAATAGATCGCGGTGGCCAGGCATTTCTGCTCGGCCGAGGTGAAGACGTGGGCCGGCAGCGGCTCCTTCATCCAGGCATGGTCGCCTGGCGCCAGTGGCGGAATGAAGCGGCCGGCGTTCGGATCCTCTTCCTTCAGCAGGCTGGCGAAGGGCGAGGCGCGGGCATAGTCGGGTTCGGCGGGCGCATAGGCGGTGGCCAGGATGTCGGCCTTGTCGTTGTTGACCAGCGAGGCGAGCATCGCCGGCACGCCGGGGTCCCTCCTCTTCTCCTCGCGTACATAGAAAGCGCTGGCGATCTCGATCTCCTTGCCCTTGATCTCGGGCTTGACGAAGGCCATCGCCTCCGCGCCGTCCAATGCCGGTTGCAGCCAGCTCTGGCGCTCGAACACCGAGCCGGCGTTGAACGCCTTCGGCGGGGCGACCGGCGCGATCTTGAGGATGCGGCCCTGCTTGCCGGCACGCTGGACCCGCGCCTCGTCGGGGGTGTCGCTCACCTCCGTCTTGCCGCGGAAGGCCACGGCACCGAGCGCGGCGGTGTGAACGCCCGCCCCGGCGATCGACCCGGTCGGCATCGAATCGGTGAACTTCATCTCGCCCTGGTGGACCGAGCCGGCCACGGCCCGCTCGACGAAGGCGGCCCAGCGCGCGCCGCCCGCATCGCCGCCGGCGATCAGGCTGGTCATGTCCTGTTTGGCCGCGATGGTCGGGAAGCCGAGCCACAGGGCGAGACCGACGATGAAGGGGGAAGTCAGGTTGCGATTGCCGGCGAGCGGCGAACGACGCACAGAAACCTTCCGACGAAGCACGGGCACACTCCAGACGCGACATCACTCACTGGAGGACCAAGGTGATGCATTAACCTTGATGCCGGGTTAACAGTCGCGCCGGGACCGCATTATGGCGGGCGGCAAGCGCAAATGTGGCTGGCCCTGCGACGTTTTGGTTTGAGTTCTGCGACTGTCCGGGAGCGGGCGCTGCCTTTTCCACGCCGTCATCCTTGGGCTTGTCCCAAGGATCTACCTTCCGACGAGCGCCTGAACGGTGACAACAACTCGCCAACGGCGGCAGATCCTCGGGGTGAGATGGCGGTTCGCCCATCGGGCGAATTGCAAGGTCCAGTGGACCTTGCAAAGCCAATCGAACGCCCGAAGGGCTGGGCCGAGGATGACGAACGAGTAATGCGGCCGCCAGCCTTTTCGACTCAGCTTTTCTTCTTCGCCCGGCCCGCGAACGGGTTCTCGGTCTCGCGCAGCACCATGCGCACGGGCACGCCGCGGATCCCGAACGTCTCCCGCAAGCCGTTGATCAGATAGCGCAAATAGGATTGCGGGAAAGCGTCGGAGCGGGTCACGGAGAGGACGAATCCGGGCGGACGGGTCTTGGCCTGCGTGATGTATTTGATCTTCAGACGCCGTCCGGCGATGGCCGGCGGCGGATGGTGCGCCAATATGCCCTCCAGCCAACGGTTAAGGCGGCCGGTCGAAATGCGCATGTTCCAGGTCTCGTGGGTGGACATCACCGCCTGCATCAGCTTGTCCAGCCCGCGGCCCGTCTCGGCCGACACCGGCACCGCCTGGATGCCGCGCACCTGGGGAAGGAGCCGCTCGGTCTTCTCGCGCAATTCGGCCAGCGTCTGCTGAGGCGTGTCGATCAGGTCCCACTTGTTGAAGGCGATCACGGGCGCCCTGCCCTCGCGCACGATCAGGTCGGCGAGCTGCAGGTCCTGCTTCTCGAACGGGATCGTCGCATCCAAGACGATGATCACGACCTCGGCGAAGCGGATGGCGCGAAGCCCGTCCTGCACCGACAGCACTTCGAGCTTCTCCTGCACCTTGGCCTTGCGGCGCATGCCGGCGGTGTCGAACAGCTTGAGCCGGCGCCCGGCATATTCCCATTCGACCGAGATCGAATCGCGGGTGATGCCCGCTTCGGGGCCGGTGAGCAGCCGCTCCTCGCCGATCAGCGCGTTGATCAGCGTCGACTTGCCGGCGTTCGGCCGGCCGATGACGGCGATGCGCATCGGCTTGGTCGGATCGTAGGGCGGGATGTCCTCGGCGTCGGGATCGGCGATGTCCTCGCCGATCAGCGGCGCCTGCTCGAAGACATCGTCCTCCGCCTCCTCCTCGTCCTCGCCGAAGGCGCGCTTCTCCCCGATCGCGGCGATCACCGCGTCGCGCAGGTCGGGCATGCCCAGTCCATGCTCGGCCGAAATCGGCACCGGCTCGCCGAGGCCGAGTTCCCAGCCCTCGAGCATGCCGCCTTCGGCACCGCGCGCCTCGGCCTTGTTGGCGACGAGGATCACCGGCTTGCCGGAGCGGCGGGCCACGTCTGCGAAGGTGCGGTCGTCGGGCGTGATCCCCGCCTTCGAATCGATGACGAAGAAGACGAGGTCGGCCTCCTTGAGCGCCTTCTCGGTGCCGGCGGTCATCCGTCCGGCAAGGGAGGCCTTGTCGGCGGTCTCGAGCCCGGCCGTGTCGATGACGTCGAAATAGAGATCGTAGAGCTTCGCCTCGTGGCGGCGGCGGTCGCGCGTCACGCCCGGCGTGTCGTCGACCAGCGCGAGTCTTTTGCCGACGAGGCGGTTGAACAGCGTCGACTTGCCGACATTGGGACGGCCGACAATTGCGACGGCATAGCTCATCGGCGCGTCAGGATGCGGACCCCGAACTGCGGATCAGCTCGGACATCAGGGTGGCGCGCTCTCGGTTGTTGCGAGGTGCTGCGGAATCGGCGGCGATCTGGTCGAACAGCGTCAACGCGTCGGCGAACTTTCCGTCCTTCCACGCCGCCAGCGCCAGCGCCTCGCGCGCCGAATGGCGCAGCGGATTGGTCTCGGCCGTCAGCGCCTCGACGCGGGCGGCGACATCGGCCTGCGAACCATGGTCGACGAGCAGGAGCGCGGCACGCAGGCGAGCCATGTCGCGGATCGATCCGGGGATCGAACCGTCGGCGGCGACCTCGTCGAACTGCTTCACCGCGCCGGCGAAATCGCCTTTGTCGGCGAGAACGGTGGCGGTGCGCATCCGCGCGAGCAGCGGGTAGGCGCCGTAGCCATCGGCTTCCAGCGCTTCGAGCGCCGCGATCGCCTCGTCGTTCTTGCCCTCGTTGGCAAGCGTCAATGCCTGCGAGAACCGGTCGCCGGACGCATTGGCCGTCCGGGTGCGCCAGTAGTCGTAACCGACCCAGGCGGCGGTGCCGAGCACGACCATGACCGCCGCGCCGATCAGCAACGGGCCGAACCGGTCCCAGAGCGCGCGGGCCTGGTCCTGGCGCATCTCCTCGTTGACTTCGCGGATGAAACTGTCGTCGGACATCTGCCCACCGTGGCTTCGAGGCGCGCTGGCGCCGTTCAGAGCGGCCTTATTAGCCGAAAATCGCTACTATGGAAGGGCAACGGGGAAATTATGGCGGCGGAGGGAGGATCGGGGAGCAAACGTGCCATGCCACGGCCACCATATAGAGCATCGACGGGCGCGGCCTCCTCCTCTGCTTCGTCATACCGGAGGCTAACCGGCTTCGGCGGCCGTGTCCTTGCATCCCTACACCTCCGCCATGCCGGCGGCCGCGAGGCCAGCCGGTATCCATTCTTCTTTCCGGATACACGCCGAAAACGCCTACCTCCGATGCAAGCGAAGTAAGCCCGACGGCGCCTTTCTCCCGGCGATCAACGAGTCCAGACTGGCCTCCGGCCGCCGGGAAGACGGCGCGCGATCTCCCCCCTGGAGGGGGAGAATGGATTTTCGCGACCTTAGCTCGCCGCCGGAGGCGACAGCGAGCTAAGTCGTAGAAAATCCAAGAGAGGGGATGAGCGATCGGTTCGCCGCAGGCGGATTGGAAGGTCCGGTGGACCTTCCAAAGGGCGCGAACGCTCGTAGCCCTAGCGGAGGGCAGCCCGCCCTGCCGTTTCCCCCTCTCTGGCGATTTCTAACGCTTAGCTCGCTGTCGCCTCCGGCGGCGAGCTAAGACGTTGAAATCGCTTTCTCCCCCTCAAGGGGGGAGATAGAGGCCTCTCTCCCGTGCATCGATCGCCCCCGGCGAAAAAAAACTTTCGCCGCCAACCCTCTGTTCCCATTCACCATTCACCAGTCACCATTCACTTTTTTTATCCACACCCTTTCCAGCCTGCCGCATCATTGGCCCCGGTGCGACGCAAAGGAGCCGGCGGTGGGCAGAAAGGCGAAGACAGCGAGGGGACAGGAGGTGCTTTACAGCATCGTCGCGACTCTGCTTGCGCTCGCAGCCCTCGCCGAACGGGCCGCCGGCGATAGCCCCTGGGTCCGCTTCAGCGTGCTGTGGGCCGCCCGGCAGGCCGACCTGATCGCCCGCGACTACGTCGCCGGCTCGACATGGAATAGCGCCGGCCGGCTCTGGTCGCCCGCTCTGCCCAATGTCCGCTACGGCACCGAACCTTCTGACGCGCTCGACATCGCCGCCTCGCTGCGCGCTCTGGCGGTAGTCATCAGCGGCATCGCCGCCTATCTCCGGCGCGTGTCGGCCTGGCGGCAGGGCCAGGCAGTGGGCGAGGCCGGTGACGAGGCCAACCCGCTTCAAGGCCTCGACGCATTCCTGCGCAGACTTCGGGAAGCCCTCTCGCCGGTCGAATTCCGCGACACGTCATAGAGATCCGCAGGGGACAGTTTACTTTGTTTCCGCCCGCGCGAACCCTGCACGGGCCGCGCCCTTCTGCGGAAAAAAGTAAACTGTCCCCGGCACTTAACTCCCCCCGCCGTCATCCTCGGGCTTGTCCCGAGGATCTGCCGTCGTTGGCGAGTTGTCATCACCGTCGAAGCGCTCATCGGCCGCAGTTCCTCTGGACAAGCCCAAGGATGATGCCGCAGCGGGCCAAGGCTCGACCTCGCGCGCAACATCCACCCTTCGGGCACCTTCTCCCCGTGAACGGGGAGAAGGAAGAGGCGGCAAGCCGCGCCTCCGCCACATTCTGCCGCTATCGAACCGCCCGGACAGGTAGGACGGGAACGGGATGACATCGGTACTGCGTAATCTCATCCCGGCGCTCGCCCTGTCGGTCGCCGCGTCGGCCTCTCAAGCCGCATCCCCGCAATATATGATCGTCTCCTTCGACGGCGCCAAGGACAATGCGCTGTGGGAGCGCAGCCTGAAGCTCGCCGACGAGACCGGCGCGCGCTTCACCTATTTCCTGTCCTGCGTCTACTTCATCCCGACCGAGTCGAGGTCGGGCTACAAGGCGCCGGGCATGCGCGCCGGCCGCTCCAATGTCGGCTTCGGCGACAGCCCGGCCGACGTGCAGGTCCGGCTCGGCCATGTCTGGGCGGCCTACCAGTCGGGACACGAGATCGCCAGCCATGCCTGCGGCCATTTCGACGGCAAGGACTGGTCGCAGGCCGACTGGGCGGCGGAGTTCAGGACATTTGGCAGAGTGATGTCGGCCGCCTGGACCGCAAGCGGCGCGGAGGCGCCGGCCGGGTGGGACGGTTTCGTCCGGCGCGGCATCAAGGGCTTCCGCGTGCCCTATCTCTCGACTTCGGCCGGCCTTGCGCCGGCACTCGCCGAGGCAGGCTTCGCCTATGACGCGAGCGGCGTGTCGCGCGGGCCGCAGGCCCCGCATCGGCAGGGCGCGATGACCGAATTCGCCCTGCCGATGATCCCCGAAGGCCCGAACGGCCGGCGCATCATCGCGATGGACTACAATCTCTTCGTGCGCCATTCGGGCGGCTTCGAGCGGGCGAGCCAGGCGGACGAGTTCGCCGAGCGCTCCTATCGGGCATTCAGAAACGCCTTCGACGCCGAATATGCCGGCGCCCGCACGCCGCTGCAGATCGGCCTGCATTTCCAGCTGATGAACGGCGGCGCCTACTGGACCGCGCTGGAGCGCTTCGTCCGCGACGTCTGCGTCAAGCCCGACGTCGCCTGCGTGTCCTATGCGGACTGGCTCAGCGCCAATCCGCATGTCGTCGCGGACACGGCCGAAGCCGGCGGCTAGCTCGCCGGCTGCTCCTCGGGCGGCAGGCCTGCCCGCTCGCGCTCGAGATAGCGCCGGTCGATCTCTGGAAGCTCTTCGCCGTAGAGCGTCGCTTCGAAGGCGCGCAGGCGCTTGTGAACAGACAGCAGTTCCACGATCGTCGACCAGGAATTGACCAGGAACTGGAACGAGTTGGTGACGCGGCCGAACGCATTGCTCACCTGGTTCATCAGGCCAAGGGTGATCGTGCCTGCAACCAGCGCCGGCCCCATGATCAGGAACGACACGATGTTGTCCGCCTGGAGGTAGGTATACCGGACAACGTTGAAGTAGACGTAGTGGCCATAGAGACGAAAATAGTTCTTCCGAACGTTGCTGAAGAGCTCCTTCGTGACCGGCGGCTGGGCACGGTCGGCGTAGTCTTCGCCATAGACCAGTTCCTTTCGATAGGCAGCTTCGACACGCTGGTTGCGGAACTGCAGCCCCGGCAGCTTGATGCCCGCCAACATGACCGCCGCCGTGCCGAACAGGCACCAGGCGATTGCCCACGTTACCAGCGGATACGGGATCTCGCCGAAGATCGGAACCTCCTTCACGTGGACTTCCAGCGCCACCAGCACCGGCAGGAAGGCGATCAGGGTCATGATGGCGCGCACCATCTCGGTGCCGAGATCCTCCATGATCTGGGCAAAGCGCATCGTGTCTTCCTGGATACGCTGCGATGCACCCTCGATATGGCGAAGCTGCTGCCAGCTGGCCATGAAATAATCATTCATCGCGGTGCGCCAGCGGAAGACCCAATGGCTGACGATGAAGGCGTTGACCACGCTGACGTTCATTCCGATCAGCGCAAGCCAGGAGAACGTGGCCAGGCCGGCATAGAACTCCGCATTGGTCGACGTGATGGATTTGGACATCAGGCCCTGAACGTAGTCGAAGAACGGACCGTACCAGTTGTTGACCGCGACGGAGACCTGCACCGAGAAATAGATGAGGAAAAGGATCAGCGCGGACACGAGGATCGACCATTCCTGCCACGGATGGGGGGAATAGACGCGCCAGAAGGCGTAGAACAAGAGCACGGCGGCCGCATAATAGATGTAGAACCAAATAAAGGGAGCCGACCAGAATACGCTGATGCCGATGATCGGGGCAGAGTCGGGCGCGGCCTGTGGCAGTCCCAAGACCGAACCTAATTCGGCGCCGCCGTTGAACCAGAACAGCACGAGCGCGAGGCTCCACGCCGCGGCCGATATGAAGAACAGCTTCGGCTTGGGAAAGAACGATACGAACACGGGCGGGAAATCCTTGTGGTGGCGGATTCGGTGGCCGCATAAAGTCACAAGAATGTGGCGATGGGAATGGCCGCGTAGATTACGGTTTGGTCACGCGGGAGCAGTCGGTGCCCTCACCCGATCCCGCTGCGTCGCCCCGCGTCCCATGCTAGCAGGGCGCTGGCGAGGAGCGCTCCGGCCGCCAGAAGCGACGGCACGACATAGGCGCCCGTCAGATCGGCCAGCGCGCCGGCGACGATCGGTCCCACGATCTGGCCGACGCCGAAGGCCGCGGTCATGACCGCGAGCGCCTTGCGGGGAGAGGCGTCGGCGAGGCGGCGGCCGATCTGCAGGCCGATCGCGGTGACGGCGACGAAGGTTCCGCCGAGCAGCACGGCGGCGATGAGCGGGCCGGCATGGCCGCCGACGGCGACGCTGGCGATCACGCCGACCGCCTCGACCACCATGCCCGCCGCGTAGGCCCCGGCGAGGCCTTTGCGCGCGGCGACGCGGTTCCACAGCCATGTCGAGGCGACGATCGAGACGCCCGTCACCAGCCAGACGAGCGATTCGAACAGCCGCCCGCCGTCGCCTGCGCGCACGATCGCGACGAGGAAGGTGGCGGTGACGACGTAGCCGAAGCCGAACAGGCCGTAGGAGAGGATCATGCGCCGCAGCGCCGCATTCTTCGGCAGCGCAGGCTCGCGCGGCGCGTCGGCCGCCGTGAGCGGGCCTTCGCGCACGAGAACGAGCACGGCAGCGAAGCCGGCGGCACCGAGCACCGCCGCACTGATCCAGCCGGCCTGCCAGGGCGCGTGCCAGATCACCATCGCGCCGCTCGCCAGCGAGGACACGGCGATGCCGACGCCGACGCCGCCGAAATGCAGCGCCTGGAGGTCGCTCCGGCCGGCCAGAGCCAGATGGCCGAAAACGATCGTGCTCAGGAAGATCATCATGAAGGCGCTGGCAACGCCGGCGAGGAACCGGATGACGACGAACGCGGCGAGGCTGTCGGTCGCGGCCATCATCGCAAGCAGGATAGCCGTCCCGCCGACGCCAGCCATCATCAGCGCGCGCTCGCGGCCATGCGCCCAGCCGCCGGAGGCGAGAAGCGCGCCGACGAGATAGCCGAGGAAGTTGGCCGAGGCGATCAGCCCGGCGTCCGACGCGGACTGGCCGAGCTCCTCCATCATGGCAGGCAGCAGGGGCGTGTAGATGAAGCGGCCGATGCCCATGCCGGCCGCCATCCCGACCATGCCGCCGATGGCGTAGCGATAGGGCGAGGCGGGGTCGGTCGACATGGCGGCAACCTATCCGCCAAGACGCGTGTTGCAACGCAAAAGCACTGGTCCAGGGCAGTCCACGAGGGGTGCCGCAGGGAACCAAATCCGAGGAATCCGGTTGACGGGACAGTTCGACAACCAACGGAGACAGCAAATGAACGGCATCATCTATCTTGTCGGCCTCGTCGTGGTCGTCATCGCGGTGCTTTCCTTCTTCGGCCTGAGCTGATCGGTTCCGCCGAAAGGCCTTGCGAAGGCGAACAAGAAGTCGCACATCCGGGTGACCGATCCCCTTCCAGGATGTGCGACATGGACTATCCCTACAATCACGCCATCATCGACGCCGTGCATCTCGACCGCCTCGCGGAGGTGGCGGTGAAGGTCGGTCTGCGGCTGCAGCCGGGACAGGATCTGGTGATGACCGCGCCGGTGTCGGCACTGCCGCTGGTGCGGCTGATCGTCGAACACGCCTACAAGGCGGGCGCGGGACTGGTGACGCCGTTTCTGTCCGACGAGGAGATCACGCTCTCGCGCTACCGCAACGGCCCGGACGAAAGCTTCGACCGCGCCTCGGGCTGGCTCTACGAAGGCATGGCAAAGGCATTTTCCAACAATGCCGCGCGCCTCGCGATCGTGGGCGACAATCCGATGCTCCTGTCGGGCGAGGATCCGGCCAAGGTCGCCCGCGCCAACAAGGCCAACTCGATCGCCTATCAGCCGGCGCTGGAGAAGATCGCCGGGTTCGACATCAACTGGAACATCGTCGCCTATCCCGGTCCGTCCTGGGCCAAGCTGGTCTTCCCCCACGACGGCGAGGAGATGGCGGTGGCCAAGCTCGCGCACGCGATCTTCGCGGCGAGCCGCGTCGACCGCGCCGATCCGGTGGCGGAATGGACGGCGCACAACGCGAGGCTGGCCGAGCGCACCGCCTGGCTCAACGGCCAGAATTTCTCGGCGCTGCATTTCAGGGGACCGGGCACCGATCTCACCGTGGGACTGGCCGATGGGCACGAATGGCAGGGCGGCGCCTCGACGGCAAAGAACGGCATCACTTGCAATCCGAACATCCCGACCGAAGAGGTGTTCACCACGCCGCATGCGCGGCGCGTCTCGGGCACCGCGCGTTCGACCAAACCGCTGTCGCACCAGGGCACGCTGATCGAGAACATCGAGGTGCGCTTGGAGGAGGGGCGCATCGTCGAGGCCAAAGCTTCGCGCGGCGAGGACGTGCTAAGAAAGGTGCTCGAAACCGACGAAGGCGCTTCGCGTCTGGGCGAGGTGGCGCTCGTGCCGCATTCCTCGCCGATCTCGAAGAGCGGGCTCCTGTTCTACAACACGCTGTTCGATGAGAACGCCGCCTGCCACATCGCGCTGGGCCAATGCTATTCGAAGTGCTTCATCGATGGCGCCAACCTCACGCCCGAGGAGATTTCCGAGCGCGGCGGCAACAAGAGTTTCATCCATATCGACTGGATGATCGGCTCGGACGAGATCGACATCGACGGCGTGCATGCCGACGGCCGTCGCGTGCCGGTGTTCCGAAAGGGCGAGTGGGCGTAAACGCCTACTTCCCCGTCGCGGCGGCGTAGGCGTCGGCCCTGAAGCCGAAGAGCAGGTCTTTGCCGGTGTCGAGCACTGGACGCTTGATGAGGTTCGTCTCGGCGAGGATCATGGCGCGGGCCTTCTTCGCGTCGATCGCGGCCTTCTCGGCCTCCGGCAGTTCCTTGAAGGTGGTGGAGTTGCGGTTGAACACCGCTTCCCACCCGGCCCGCTTGAACCAGTCGTCCACGACCTTGGGATCGAGCGTCTCCGCGCGATAGTCGAAATAGCGGTGCTCGACGTTGTGGTCGTCGAGCCATCGGCGCGCCTTCTTGACGGTGTCGCAGGATTTGAAGCCGTAGAGAATACTGGTCACTTTGTCGTTCCGTAGTGCCGGTCCAGTTTGTCGAGGATTTCAAGGCCCCTCTTGGGATTCCCGCGCGCGGCGGCGGCGCGGAAGCGTGCTTCCGCGTCGAATTCGGCAAGCGCCTTCGTGGAAAACTCTTCGAAGAGCTTGTTCACGCTCAGCCCCCTGCTCGACGCAAGAAGCTTGAGCCTCTCATGTTGTTCCGCCGGCAGGCGGATCGTCAGGGTAGACATCGTCATCGACCTCCTATGGTCATGAACTGCAGGGGTGTCAGGATTTCGACCTCAGGAAACAGCAACTCGGCGCCGGCAAAATCCCTCACATTGTAGGTGACTATGGAGTTCGCTCCGCTCGCCAAAGCCAGTTCGATCAGGTGATTGTCGGCCTCATCAGCCAAATTGGGTCTCCAGAGAAAATAGATCGGCACCCAGTCGCATACTGACAGAAACGCATCGAGCAGTTCGCGGCGCTCGTTTTCCGGAACCGGAGCCAATCCGACTATTTCCGGTCGAAACAAAACGTCTTCGTATTCAGCAAGAAGCGCGTTTCCGATCACGGGCTTGCATCCGCCGGTAAGGCACATTCTCAATACTTGCCGGGAATGGCCCTCCGTGCTCATCGCCGCGGAAACCAAGACGTTCGTATCGACCACGATGCGCATATATTCTGATAGCAAATATGCTGTCAGGCTTCAATCTTCCGCAAGAACTCCGACATGCGCCCCAACCCCTCGCGCAGGATGTCCGGCGCGTTGGCGTAGCCGATGCGGACGTGCCCGTCCATGTCGAAGGCGGAGCCGGGCACGAGCAGCACGCCGGTCTCTTCGAGCAGGCGCGCGCAGAACATCTCGGAGGACATCGGCACGTCGTAGCGGAGCATGGCAGTCGTGCCCGAGCGCGGCCTGACCCAGGAGATCAGCGGCTCGCCCGCCACCCACTCGGCCAGAAGGGCAAGGTTGCCGCGGGTGATCTCCAGGCTCCGCGCCAGCACGCGATCGCGCGATTCAAGCGCGAGCGCGGCGAAGTGGTCGTCGATCATCGACACGCTGATCGTGTTGTAGTCGCGGTGGATCATCGCGGCCGATAGAACCTCCTTCGGCGCGACGATCCAGCCCAGCCTGAGACCTGCCAAGGCATAAGCCTTGGACATCGAGCCGGTCGAGACGCCCTTCTCGTAGAGGTCGGCCACCGACGCGGTGAAACCGCCGCCCTCCTGATCGACGCCGCGATAGACCTCGTCGGCGAGGATCCACGCTTCGGCCTCGCGCGCAATGGCGACGATTTCCTCCAGCATGGGCCGGTCGATCAGCGCGCCGGTGGGATTGTTGGGATTGGCCAGCGCGATGAGCTTGGCGCCATGCGCCAGCTCGCGCAGACGATCGAGGTCCGGAAGGAAGCCATCTTCCGCGCGCAGCCAGAGCGGCCGCATCTCGGCGCCGAGGCTTTCGGGGATCGAATAGTGCTGCTGGTAGGTCGGCAGGACCGAAACGACCACGTCGCCCGGACCGGCCAGCGCCTGATAGACCAGCGCATTGGCGCCGATCGCGCCGTGGGTGACGAGTACGTCGGCGGCGGATTTGGTCTCGTATAGCGAGGCTACGGCACGGCGCAGCCGCTCAGACCCTTCGATCGCGCCGTAGGTGAGCCTCATCGGCAGCAGGTCGTCCAGCCCGGAACTGCCCTTGCCGGCCAGATCGAGCAGCTCTTGCACGGTGAGCGAGGCGACACAGGTTTCCGCGAGGTTCAGTTCGCAGCGCGTCTCGTTGGCGTTCATCCAGACTTCGACGCCGAATTCCCGGATATGCATGCGGCCACCTCCGCGGCGAAGGTGGCCGAGCATTGGCGCATTGTCGAGAGCGGGTCTACAGCGCGACCTTGGCGTGATCGCCGAGCTTCGGCTTGGCTCCGGTCACGGCGACGGTGAGCATCTTGATTCCCGCGATCACCTTGCCCGGGCTGTCCCAGATCTCGGCGTCATCCGGAACGAAAGTCAAAAGGCGGATGCGCGGGTCGTCGGCGGAATCCCACCAGAGCTTGTTGGAATCGTCCCAAAGCTCCCGAATCATGGCCCGGTCGTTCGAGACCTTGGCGCTCCCCGTCATGGTCACGAACTTGTAGGCACCGGCATCGGCGAAGGCCACCGTCGCCTGCGGATACTGCTCGATCTCCTCCACCTTGTAGCTTTCGACGTCGGTGAGGAAACGGACGACCTCGCCCTCGCGATCGATCTTGGCGTCCATCGGGCGAGAATGAAGCTCCTGGCCGTTCCAGGTGTTGAAATTGCAGACGCCGATATCCTCGGCGAGTTCCCAGGCGCGTTCGATGAGTTCGGCGGGCGTTTTGTCGGTCTGTTCCTCGCGAGCCATGGCTTGTCCTTTCGGTAGAGGCGGAGACGAGGAAACCTTCTGCCGCTCCCTTGGTTCCAGCCCGGCCCCGGCGGCGGGTCCTTTCTCTTATACTTAGGATTTGACCTAAGTATCGCGATACGGTAACAAGACGCCGACACAGTACCAGGCAGGAGACTTCCAAGGGTGATGCCGCAAGTGCAGACAAGTGCAAGCCCGGAGACATCCGCGATCGACGGCATCTTCCGCGCGCTCGCGGATCCGACGCGGCGCGGCGTGATCGAGAGGCTGAGCGCGCGCCAGGCTTCCGTCAGCGAACTGGCTGCACCCTACGAGATGGCGCTGCCATCCTTCATGGAGCATCTCAAGGTGCTCGAAACCTGCGGGCTCGTGCGCTCGCGGAAACAAGGCCGCGTTCGCACCTATCAGGTTGCCTCCGAGCAGCTGAAGCTCGCGGAGGACTGGCTCGGCAAGCAGCGTACGCTTTGGGAGCGCCGGCTGGACCGGCTCGACAATTACCTTTTGTCATTGAAAGAGGAGAGTAGCGAATGACGTCCGTGATCAAGATCGACCCGAAACTTGACCTTGTGCTCGAGCGCGAAATCGACGTGCCGGTGGCGCTCGTGTGGAAGGCGTGGACGACACCGTCGAGCCTGGAGCACTGGTTCGTGCCGAAACCGTGGTCGATCACGTCCGTGGAAATCGACCTGCGGCCGGGCGGCATCTTCGCCACCACAATGCGCTCCCCGGAGGGCCAGGAATTCGAGAACGTGGGCTGCTATCTCGAGGTCGTGCCGAACCAGCGTCTGGTCTTCACCGACACGCTCCTGCCGGGATACCGTCCCTCGCCCAAGCCCTTCTTCAGCGCCATGCTCGAACTGACGCCGAACGGCAGCGGAACTCGCTACAAGGCGATTGCGATCCACGGCAACGAAGAGACGCGCAAGAACCACGAAGAGATGGGCTTCCACGACGGCTGGGGCACAGTCGTCACGCAGATGGTGGAACACATCAAGTCCGGAGCTTAGGCCAGACAGACGGGACCTAAGCCAATACCGACTCGACCGGCCGCCGCGGCGAATAAGGCATCGCCGGGCCGTAGCCGAGCCGCAGGACGAGGTCGGGACGCTTGCCGCCCTCGCCGGCCAGGGAGACCAGGGCCGATCGGAACTCGGGCACCTCCACCGGCTGATTCATGTAGGCATGCCTCAGCCCCCGGGCAGTGGCGGCGAGCGTCAGGCGCTGGCAGGCGCGGCCGACCTTTATCCAATGCGCCTTGTCCTCCTTGTCGGCGATGAAAACAGCAAATGCCGGTGACGACGACATCTGCCGGGCATATCTGTCGCCTTCTCCCTTGGCCGTGACGAACACCGAAAAGAGCTGCTGACCCAGGAACATTGGCAGGGAAGGGTTTCCACTGGCCGCAGACAGCAGCCCATCGCCCGTGCGCATGGCGTCGCGCGGATTGAAACGGATCCAGCCCTTCAGTTCGGCCATGAAGGCGGGATCGGCCATTTGCGCGTCATTGCCCGCGACCACAAGGTCGCGCAGCTTGGCACGCTCCGCTTCCTCCGTCAGGATCACGAGCCGGACACCTGGCTCTTCAGCAGCCTTCTCCAGCGCCGCCAGGTCGTCCGACGGTATCGCGCGACCGTCATAGTCGGCCCGCGTTGACTGCCGGATGGGAATGGCGTCGAACAGCGGATCGGAAGCCGCCTCGCCCGCCGTATAGTCGAAGCGCGCCGCGCTTCCGTCGCCCGGTTCGATCACGACCTCGCCCGGGCGGCCGGTCGCACGACCGGCGATCGACAGGTTCTCCGCGGCGGCGCCGAGGCTGACGAACGTGTGGTGATCATCCGGATCGACGATCGGCGTGCGGCGCGTCTCGTCGGGAAAGATCTGGATGGCGCCGTCCATCGCGGAAAACCGCCAGGCCTGGGTGTTGTGGCTGTTGGCCGCGAGCGTAGCGAAACGGATGAGCTCCTTCGCCTCGGGTTGCCCGCCAAGCGGGGCTCGCAAACCCTGCGCATAGCGCTCGTAGTCGTCGAGTGTTCCGGTCGAGCGGGTCCATCCGAATGCGCCCGCACCCGCCAGACCGACCGCGCCGGTACCACCTGCGAGGAAAGAGCGTCGATTCATGGCAATGATCCGAGGATTGGGACTATTACTACCCTAACCGATCGTGCTGTTCCGACCCTTGATCCTGCGCAAACCGCGCGTGACCCACTCTTGCATGCGCGGAGCGGTGTGGGCCTCTCGCGGTCAGACGAGTTGCACCGACGAAGGGGCCGAAATGAACGCGTAAACCGCCGCCGGCACCAGCGCACTTTGACCGAAATCTTCGACGTCGTATCGGGCGAGCGCCGAAAGCCGGCATGTCGGCAGGTGCTTCCGGCCGGGATCGCCGACAAGAATTCCGGCCCTCGTGGCGCTGCATCGGTCAAGGAAATCCGCAAGCAATTTGGCCAGCCCCTTTTCATAAGACAGGTCGCCGACCGTGACGAGGTCGGCATCCGGCGCCGCTCCGGCGAGAGCGTCGGTCTGCTGCACCGAGATAGTGACATCGTTGGCACGGGCGTTGAGGCGGGCCGCGACCACCGCGAGCGGATCCACGTCGATCGCCAGCACGTCGAGCGCACCGGCCCTGGCCGCCGCGATGGCGACCACGCCGGAGCCGGTGCCGATGTCAACGACGCGCCGGTCCCTCACCACTTCGGGATGATCGAGGATGTAGCGTGCGAGAGCGCTTCCGCCGGCCCAGCCATAGGCCCAGTAAGGCCTCATCCCGTTTTCGCCGACGAAGCGGGAGAGACCGCTCCGGGGATGCTGCCTGTACAGTCTTAGTCCGGGCAACCCCGTCACAGGTCCCAGGCTCAGGCGGGATTGGATGAAATCCTCGATCTCGGCAGGCGTGCGCTCGTTCAAATCCAATCCGGTTCCATTCCAACTGGCGCCCGGACTAGTGAGCGTGACGAGGTGCCGGGTCAAGCCCGTCCCCATCGGAGCGTTGGGCAGGGGACGGACACTTTGCGAAATCAACAGCTTTTCTTCGCACGGCGGCGGACATATTCTCCGGATCAAATATGGTTCCCGATTGCGGGAGTGGTGGAAGGCCCGTGTCATATTTGCTCTTACGGACGTCGGCAGTCATTTCGTTCTCGCCGAATTACGTAGCGACATTTGAATTCACCTGATTGGTCGAGGCAATGCCGGCGATAGATATGGATGGCCTAAGCGGGCGATTGCTTCGAGTCACAGCGTCCGGCCGTGTCGAAGGCCGATCGGGGTATCTGCTCGCAGCAGCCCTCGTCGTGGCTACCGTGCTGATCCAGGTGGCGCTGCAACCGGTTCTCGCCAGCCAGGCGCCCTTCATCCTCTTCATTCCAGCGATCCTGGCCGCGTCGATCATGGGCGGCGTCGGCCCCGGATTCCTGACCTTCGCTCTCTCTTTTGCCGCGGAATTCCTGCTCGATCGGGCCTCCGGCACGGACTGGCTGCAATTGTCCATCTGCGCCCTGGTCAGCCTCGCCATCGTCTGGATGGGCGAGATGATGCACCGCGCGCGGCGCACGATGGAGACGACCGAGAGAGCGCTCAGGGCACGCGAGGCGCATCTGCGCTCTATCCTCGACACGGTTCCAGATGCCACCGTCGTCATCGACAGCAAGGGCATCATCACCTCTTTCAGCTCGGCGGCGGTACGGCAGTTCGGGTATTCGGAGGGCGAGGCGATCGGAAAGAACGTTCACCTGCTGATGCCGGAACCGTATCATCGCGAACACGATGGCTATCTCAACCGCTATCTTACGACGGGGGAAAAACGAATCATCGGCATCGATCGCGTCGTCGTCGGGCGACGCAAGGACGGTTCCACTTTTCCGATGAAGCTGGCTGTGGGCGAGATGAAGTCCCCCGACGGCGTCTTCTTTACGGGATTCATCCGCGACCTGACCGAGCGCGAACAGTCCGAGGCGCGGCTCCAGGAAGTGCAGGGCGAGCTGGCCCGCCTGGCGCGGCTGAACGAACTCGGGGAAATGGCGTCCACGCTGGCTCATGAACTCAACCAGCCGCTCGCGGCGATCGCCAACTACACACAGGGCTGCGTCCGGTTCCTCAAGGACATGGACGACGGTGTCGCCGCACGCATCAGGGAGGCGCTGGAGGAGACTGCCAAGCAGTCGTTGCGCGCCGGAGGCATCATCCGCCATCTGCGCGAATTCGTCACCCACGGCGCCACCGACAAGACCCCGGAGGACATTCGCAGCCTTATCGAGGAAGCCGGCGCGCTGGCGCTTGTCGGCTCCCGCGAGATGGGCGTCCGCTCGGTGTTCGAGTTTACCGCCGGCGACAGCCTCGCTCTCGTCGACCGGGTGCAGATCCAGCAGGTGTTGATGAATCTGATGCGCAACGCCATGGAAGCGATGCGCAACAGCGAGCGCCGCGAACTCGTCGTCAGAACGTCACTCGACGACGGGTACGTGGTCGTCGAGGTCTCGGACACGGGACCGGGCATATCCGAGGAGATCGCCGACCGACTGTTCCAGCCCTTCGTCACCAGCAAGTCGACCGGAATGGGAATTGGCCTGTCGATCTCGAGGAGAATCGTCGAATCGCATGGCGGGGAGATCTCCGTCAGCCGCAACGGAAACGGCGGCGCGACTTTCCGTTTCACACTGCCAACTGCCGGGAAAGACCAGGACTATGCAGACTGACGATTACGTCGTTCACGTCGTCGACGACGAAGAGCCGGTTCGCAAGTCGCTGGCGTTCCTTTTGACCATGTCCGGTTTCACGGTGAGGATGCACGATTCGGCCACCGCGTTCCTCGACCTCGCTCCGAATATCGGCAGGGCCTGCCTTGTAACCGATCTCAGGATGCCGGACATGTCGGGGGTCGACCTGCTCAACCGCCTCAAGGAGGCGCAGGCGCTGGTTCCGGCAATCGTCATCACCGGCCACGGCGACGTGCCGATGGCCGTCGCGGCGATGAAGGCGGGAGCTGTGGACTTCATCGAGAAGCCCTTCTCCGACGATGTCCTGATCGAGGCGATCCGCAAGGCGGCGAGGCTGCTCGACCGCGACCGGGGCGAGGACCTCGACACCGCGACGTTGCAGTCGCGGCTCGACCTTCTGACGGAGCGCGAGCGGCAGGTTTTCGAGGCCGTCGTCGCCGGACTAGCCAACAAGACCATCGCCTACGACCTCGACATCAGTCCGCGCACGATCGAGGTACACCGGGCCAATGTAATGGCCAAAATGCAGGCCAGGAGCCTGCCGGAACTGGTCCGGATGGCGATCGCGATGAACCTCAACAGTCGCAAGCGGTAGTCGCGACTTCGTCAGCCACCTGCGGATCAGCGACCGGGCCAGATTCGCCAAACCGCTGCCGACGGAGTATAATTTTTGTTGTCCGCATGGACCCCGGCAGACGGACGTTAGGAAGAGCACATCACGCTTTCGCCCGAACCCAGGAGCAAAGCGCCATGCCGTTCAGCACAATAGCCTATCCGGAACAGCTGGCCGTCCTGACCGACGCCCTGCGAAGGCATTGCAGCGAGGCGAGGATCGAGCCGGGCTCTCCCGCCTACTACGACGCCGGCAGGCTGGCGATCATCCTGTTTGAGAGCGGCATCACCACGCCCGAGGGGCTGGCGAACGCGCTTCGAAAGAGCACTCCAGGCGATCTGCGGCAGAAGTTGAAGACGCCAAAAGGCGGTGGCTGACAGAACCGGCTTCTGTTCGTCATGTGCTTCTGGCGGATTGCGTCCAACACCTCTCCCGTCCCGCCGCGCGCCCAACTCTTTCATCGGTTCGCGGGAAAGCCGGCTCCGCTTTGATTTGCCGCAATGCATTCCCCCGGGGGAGGTGAGAAGGGAAAGGGTCAAAGAGCCCCCGGACAGTAAGGAGGGGCGGAGACCCGACCTTGACCACGCCAGGGATCGTTCTTGTCGCGGCGCCCGACGGAGTCTTCCGGCGTTCCCTCCAGTTTGCGCTGGAAAGCGCCGGTTTCGCCACAGACGGATCGCCTCGCGCCGCCGGCGCTTTCGCTTCAAAGGCGGCCGGTCAGTCGGTCTGTGCGGTGATCGACGAGCGCGCCGTCGACGACTGGAGACACGTGGGCGACTCATTCCGCCGGTACGGCAGGCCGGTCGTGCTGGTCGCCGACCGGGTCGACGGCAAAACGGTGCTGCCGAACGTGACCGTCGTCCTCAAACCGTTTCTGGGCGAACCGCTGATAGAAGCGGTCAAGAATGCCATCACATCCGCCCATTGAGGCGGACTACGTACTATCCCTTACGGACATAACCGAATTTCGGCCCGGGCGGATATCGGCGATTGGTTTCTCACCAGACAAGGGAGACAGCCATGGCCACACTTCAAGCCGCCCCGATTTCACTGCCGGTCCATTCAAGCCTGGCCGCGCGCGGTGGCAGCCTCGCGCCATCGAGATCCATCGCCCAGGCGCCGGTCTTCTTCGCTGCCGGCACCGAGATCTACGCCCAGGGCGAGAGGTGCAGCGGCCTCTACAAGATCGAATTCGGCGCAGTGCGCGTCTATCGCCTGCTGTCGGACGGCCGCCGCCAGATCTCGGCCTTCCATCTGGCCGGCGAGACCTTTGGCTTCGAGGCGGACAATGTCCATCATTTCTTCGCCGAGGCCATCTGCGCGACCGGCCTGCACGTCGTGCAGGCGTCGCCGGCGAACAACCTGTCGAGCGAACTGTTTCCTCTGGCACTGAAGAGCTTGGTCAGGGCGCAGGAGCATCTCCTCGTCCTCGGGCGGCAGAATGCCATCGAGCGGATCGCGGCGTTTCTCGCCGACATGGCGGAGCGCCAGGGTGGCCTCAAGCAGGTCGACCTACCGATGTCGCGCGCCGATATTGGCGACTATCTCGGCCTCACCATCGAAACCGTCTCCCGCGTCTTCTCCAAGCTTAAGCAGAAGGGTGTGATCAGATTGCCCAGCCTGCGTTGCGTGGAGATTGCGAAGTGGCAGGTGCTGCAGGACCTGGCGGCCTGATGAGGCACCTGGTGCCGCTCCGCGCGTTCGCCGCGGCTGGCGGATACGCCGGCCAAAGCGTTCGATCGGCTGAGGAGATTTGACGCAGATCAAATCGGCCGATCCGAAATTCTCTATGAACTCAACAAATCAGCAACTTAAGCGCTCCCCACATATGGCCGACATCATTGCGAGACTAGTCAGGGAGTGCAACGCGGAGCGCGCGAAGCGCACGGATTTTCCGACCATCTGGACGACCATGCTGAAATCGCATCCCTATGTCGCGGGACTGCCGATCCAGGAAAGTGTCGAAACCGGTCCGCGACTCAAGATCCCGCTTCTGACCGGCCGCTTTCTGGTCTTCGACGGCTCGACCTTCTCCGTTGCCTGAAGGCTGGCGCCTTCAAGACCTGCGAAAATTCCGCGTTTCCTTGATCCGCGTCAACGACGCCATCGCCCGGTTGCGTTGTTACTAGGATGCACGCTGGGCTGCACAGTCCGCACATGTCGCGCCAGATCGCCATTGATCCTACGAAGGCGGCGGTAGGAGCGTTCGGGCGGACGAGGTGGTCAGCTGCCGGGCGCATGGCCTGCCCCATAGGCTCTCGCGGCGCCGAGCCGCCGCGATTGGCAGCCAAGGCATGACGTCCGTGGTCCATCAACGTTGTCAGGGAGATCCGTCATGGCCGAGTCCAATACCAAAGTTTCCGTCAACAAGGAGAAAGCGCCCGCGCCCTCCCGGAGTTGGGCGCCGTTGGACAGCCTGCGAAAGGAGATCGACCGTCTTTTTGACGATTTTCATCCCTTCGGCTCCCGCTTCCCTTCCCCGCGTCCGATGTTCGATCTCGAACTGCCGCGCTTTTCCGGCGCCGGCTGGCCCGTCGCACCGGCCATCGATGTCGCCGAGAAGGAGAAGGAGTTCGAGATCACCGCTGAACTGCCCGGGATCGACGAGAAGAACGTCGAGATCAAGGTCTCCAACCGCACGCTGACGATACGGGGCGAGAAGAACGAGGAAAAGGAAGAGAAGGAGAAGGACTATTTCCTGTCCGAGCGCCGCTATGGCTCCTTCCAGCGGTCCTTCACCCTGCCCGAGAGCGTCGACGCCGACAAGATCGAGGCGAACTTCGCCAAGGGCGTGCTGACGGTGAAGCTGCCCAAGAGCGCCGACGCCCAGAAAGCGGTGAAGACGATCGCGGTGAAGAGCGCCTGAACCTTTTCGCCAACCAGCCGGCGCGGCGGCGCCACGCCGGCTCTGGAGGAACGACCATGGGCCATACAGCAATACCAGGCTTCACCCAGGCCGCGCAGCAGGCGCAGCAATGGGTCAACGAACTCGCCGGCGACCTCGGATGGGAGGAGCGCCGGGCCTATCGGCTGCTCCGTTGCGTCCTGCACGCCTTGCGCGACTGGCTGACGCCCAAGGAGATGTCCGACTTCGCCGCGCAGCTTCCCGTCCTGGTGCGGGGCATCTATTTCGAGGGGTGGCAGCCGCTACGAGCCCTCGCGCGCGACCGCAAGAAGGAAGATTTCGTCCGTCGTGTCGACAACGAATTCACCGACGATCCCCTCGACGATACAGATGCGGCGATCGCGGCGGTGTTCGGTCTTCTCGATCGCCACCTCTCCCAGGGAGAGATCGCGCAGGTGCGCCATTCAATGAGGAAGCCGTTGCGTCAATTGTGGCCGGTGCACTGAGCCATGTTCCGGGACCGCACGGAAGCAGGCCGGCGGCTGGGCGCGAAGCTGGCGGAACTGAAATTCCGCGACCCCGTCGTACTGGCGCTGCCGCGCGGAGGCGTGCCCGTCGCGGCCGAGGTGGCCAAGGCTCTCGATGCGCCGCTCGACCTGGTGATTGTGCGCAAGGTCGGCGCTCCGGGCAATCGCGAACTCGCGGCTGCGGCGATCGTCGACGGCAATCCCCCAGACGTGGTGCTCAACCGCGAGATCGTGGAAGCCTATGGCCTCCAGGAAGAGGACCTCGCCGACCTGATCCGGCAGGAACGTCCGGAACTCGAACGTCGGCGCCACACCTATCGCGGGACGCGGGCACCGTTGTCGATCACCGGCAAGACGGCGATCATTGTCGACGACGGGGCTGCGACCGGCACGACCGTCAAGGTCGCGGTCAGGGCCCTGAAACGACGTTCGCCGCGCCAGATCGTGATCGCCCTGCCGGCCGCCCCTCCCGACGCGGTTGCCGAGCTGTCGGCCGAAGCCGATCTCGTCATCTGCCTGGAACAGCCCGGGCATTTCCGGGCGCTGGGCTATCACTATCTCGATTTTCCGCAGCTCTCCGACGACGAGGTCATCGCCGTGATGGAAGATGCCAGGCAAAGCCACAAGGCATCCGGGCTCGCGCGCGACAACAAATCTCGCGGCTGACGCGGACCCCGGGCTGCTCTTGCGAGCCGCCGCCGCGATATGGCCTACTATAGTTGATGCGCATCAAAGTAGCCCCGGCGTTAGTCTTCTAGAGGTGCGCGTCTTCAGTTGTGGACCGGATCGATGGCCGCACCGATCTTCTCGTGCAGGGATGTGGCGAAAGTCTACCGCTCCGGCGAGGTGGAGGTGCATGCGCTGCGGGGTGTCGACCTCGACCTGTACGAGGGCGAGATGGCCGTGCTTCTTGGCCCGTCGGGAAGCGGCAAATCGACCCTCCTCAACATCATGGGCGGATTGGACCAGGCGACCACCGGCACGGTGCGCTTTCGCGAGCAGGAATTGACCACCTGTTCGGAACGGCAGCTCACCAGATACCGGCGCGACCATGTCGGCTTTGTCTTTCAATTCTACAATCTAATCCCGAGCCTGACCGCATGGGAGAACGTCGCCCTCGTCACCGAGATCTCGAAAGACCCGATGACGCCCGACGAAGCGCTGGAGATGGTGGGCCTCAAGGACCGGGTGGCGCATTTTCCCGCCCAGCTGTCCGGCGGCGAGCAGCAGCGCGTGGCGATCGCGCGCGCCATCGCCAAGCGTCCGGAAGTCCTGCTCTGCGACGAACCGACCGGAGCGCTGGATTCGAAGACCGGCATCATCGTCCTGGAGGCGCTGTCGCGCATCAACGAGGAGATGAATACGACGATGGCGATCATCACCCACAATGCCGGCATCCGCCAGATCGCGCACCGCGTGTTCTCTTTCAGGGACGGCCGCATCGTCGAGGCTCAGGTCAATGAAACGCGGAGCAGACCCGCCGAGGTGAGCTGGTAGCCCCATGTCGATGCTCGACCGCAAGCTCCTGCGCGATCTTGCCCGGCTGTGGGCCCAGGTTCTGGCGATCGCGCTCGTCATGGCCTGCGGCGTCGCGACCATCGTCATCGCCCTCGGAGCCTACCGCTCGCTCGAGGAGACACGCTCTGTCTTTTACGACCGCTACCGTTTCGCCGACCTGTTCGCCGGGGCGACGCGCGCCCCGCTTCATCTGGGGGAACGGCTGAGCGGCATAGACGGGGTCAGCGGTATAGAATTGCGGGTCGTGCGGCCCGTGCTGCTCGACATTGCCGGCATGGCCGAGCCCGCCACGGGCGTCGCGGTGTCGATACCCGACCGCGGCGAACCGGTCGTCAACCGGCTCTACCTGCGGATCGGCCGCCTGCCCGAACCCGGCCGCGCCGGTGAGGTCGCGGTGACGGAGCCGTTCGCGCTCGCCCACGGCATGCGGCCCGGCAGCAGGTTCGAGGCCATCCTCAACGGGCGCAAGAAGACGCTGACGGTGACCGCGATCGTGCTGTCGCCGGAATACATCTACGCGATGGGACCGGGCGACATGGTACCCGACCAACGCCGCTTCGGCGTTCTCTTCATGCCGCGCTCGGCGATGGAGGGGCTATTCGACATGAAAGGCGCCTTCAACGACCTGGCGGTGCGGACCCAGCGCGGCGCCAACAAGACAGCCATCATCGAGGCGGTGAACGCGATCCTGACGCCCTTCGGCGGAACCGGCGCGCATGATCGTGACAATCAGATGTCACATGCCTTCCTCGACAACGAACTGACCCAGCTGAGGGGGATGGCGATTGTCATCCCACCGGTCTTCCTGTTCGTGTCGGCTTTCCTGGTCAACATGATCCTGTCACGGCTGATCGCGCTCGAACGGGAACAGATCGGCCTGCTGAAAGCAGTCGGCTACGGCCCGGTCGCAATCGCGTGGCACTACGCCAAGCTTACGCTGGTGATCGCGGCGATCGGAGTGGTGATCGGCGCGGCGGCAGGCAATTGGACCGGAAGAGCGATGACCCGTCTTTATGGCGAGTTCTTTTCGTTTCCCTTCCTGATCTTCCGTCAGAGCCTTGACCTCTACGCCATCGCTGCGGGCGCCACGTCGATCGCCGCCCTTGCCGGCGCGGCCCGCGCCATTCTGACCGTCGTCGCCCTGCCCGCCGCCGTCGCCATGCAACCCCCGGCGCCGACACGCTATCGCAGCCTGCTCGCCGGGAAGGGCGGCAGCCTGAAGATGTTCTCGCAATTGACGATCATGGCCCTGCGCCATCTCGTCCGATGGCCGGTCAGGACGCTGTTCACCGCCTTCGGCACATCGCTCTCGGTCGCGCTTCTGGTCACCGCATTGTTCTCCACGGATTCGGTCGACTACATGATCGACGCCGTATTCTTCCGCGCCGAGCGACAGGACGCGACGCTGAGCTTCGCGCAGGGGCTGTCGCCGCGCGCGCTTCAGGCCGTGTCGGCAATGCCCGGCGTGATGCGGGCCGAGCCATACCGCGCGACGGCGGCGGTGCTGCGTAACGGCACCCGCTCCCGCAGGCTCGCCCTCGTCGGCGTAGCGCGGGGAGCCCGCCTCTCGCGCGTCCTCGACGTCGACCTCCGAGCCGTCGAGCCTCCCGAGGCGGGTCTCCTCGTATCGGACTACGCTGCGAAACTGCTGGGGCTGAGGATCGGCGACCGCGCCGAGGTTGAACTGCTGGAGCAGGCGGGCCGCGTCGAGTTCGTGCCGGTCAGCGCGATCGTCAGTTCCTATGTGGGGCTGACCGTCTATATGAGTTCCGAAGCGTTGGACCGGCTGCTCGCGGACGGTCCCCGCCTGTCGGGTGTGCGGGTCGCTCTGGATCCCGCCCGGACGGACGACCTCTACGCGGCTGTCAAACAGACGCCGGCCGTCGCCTCGATCGCGCTGCAGGGCGTGTCGCGGCGACGTTTCCGCGAGACCATTGAAACCAACATGTCGATGATGATGACAACCTACATGATCCTGGCGATCATCATCACCATCGGCGTCATCTACAATTCCGCCCGCATCCAGCTGTCGGAGCGTGCGCGCGAGCTGGCCAGCCTCAGGGTGTTGGGGTTCACCCGCGCGGAAGTTGCGAGCGTGATGCTGATCGAACTCGGTGCGATCGTCGCCGTCGCCCAACCGCTCGGCTGGCTGTTCGGCTATCTGTTCGCGTGGCTGGTCGTAGCCGGATTCGCGACTGATCTGTTCCGAATCCCGTTCGTGATCAATCCGTCCACCTTCGCGGTCGCCAGTCTCGTCGTGCTGGCCGCCGCCGCCGTCTCGGCGCTGGTCGTGCTTCGGCGCGTCGACCGGCTCGATCTCGTCCGCGTCCTCAAGACAAGGGAATGACCGATGAATACCGTCTGGATCAAGCGGGCCGGGATGTCCGCCCTGGTACTTGCCGCCGTCGGCGGCTTTGCCTGGGCGCTTCGCGAGCGCCCTGCCCTCGTGGACGTGGCCAGGGTCGCCGAGACGCAGATGACGGTGGCAATACGCGAGGAAGGCGTGACGCGCGTGCGCGACATCTACACGGTCTCGTCACCGATTGCCGGGCACCTGACGCGAACCTTGCTGACGGAGGGCGACCGAGTCGTCGGCGGCGAGACGGTGGTCGCCTCGATCCATCCGCTCGACCCGCCGCTGATCGACCGGCGGACAGAAGCTGAGCTCTTGGCCGCACGTGATGCTGCGCGTTCCGCCGTCGGCATCGCCGAGGCCGAATTGCAGCGCGTCGAGACGAGCCTGGCGCTTGCCGAGGATGAATTGGAGCGCGCGCTGAAACTGTTCGGCCCCGGCGTCATCTCGGAAAGCGCCTTGCAGAAGTTCACCAACCAGGTCGAGAACCAGAAAGCGGCTCTGGCGGCGGCGAAAGCGACGGTCGGCTACCGGCAGGCCGAACTCGCCAGCGCCGAGGCGCGCCTCTTGCAGCCGGAACCATCCGACCCGACCGGGGAAAGTTGCTGCGTCAACCTGGTCGCCCCCGTCGACGGCAGCGTGCTCAGCGTCCTGGCGCGCAGCGAACAGGCCGTGTCCGCAGGAACGCGTATCGCCGAGATCGGCGATACTGCCGAGCTGGAGGTCGTCGTCGACCTCTTGTCGGCTGACGCGGTCAAGGTTCGGCCCGGAACGAAGGCCATGGTGCAGGACTGGGGCGGCGAGCGAAGCCTCTCGGCCGTCCTGCGGCGGGTGGACCCGGCCGCATTCACCAAGGTATCGGCCCTCGGGATCGAGGAGCAGCGTGTCAACGCCGTACTCGACCTCGCCGAACGGGACGAGCGCCTTGGCCATGCCTACCGGGTGTTCGTCGAGATCCCTGTGTGGAGCTGCGAAACCTGTCTGCAGGTGCCGATCGGAGCGCTGTTCAGGATTGGCGACCGATGGAGCGTGTTCGTCGTCGACGACGAACGCCTGCGCCAGACCCAGATCGAGCTCGGACGCATGAACGACGAAGTCGCGCAGGTGCTGGGCGGACTCGCCGTCGGCGATGCCGTCGTCCTTCATCCAGGCGACACTCTGGAGGACGGCAGCCTGGTGGAGATCCGCACCGACTGACGTCGTCCCTCCGGCGCACCGATCGCGACGCGCCGGGGGTGCATGATGGCTACAGGCGGGCTAGCGCCTGCGCGATGTCGGCAGCGCCGCGATCGGTCAGATCCTTGGCGAGGTCGCCGACCAGTTTCGCCTTCAGCGCATCGTGGAAATGCAGTCGCATCTCGCCGAGCGTCCTCGGATCGGCGATCACGAAGAGATCCGCGATCCTGCCGTCGAGAACCTGCCGGTTGAGATAGCCGGCGGCGGCGGCGGCGAAATTGTCCTCGGCCAGCCGCCCCGCATCGGGATTGGCTGTCGAACTCCTGTGGCGGGCGCCTGATCCCTGGTTGTCCGCCGCGAGGTCCGGATCGGGCAACGCGACCAGCTCGATATGGGGCTCGTGGCCCTTGTTGCGGAACAGATGGAGGTTTTCGCCGTCCACCACCGCGACCGTCGTTTCATTCGGCAAAATCATTCGTTTTCCCCGGATCTTTCAAGCTGGTGCCTCTGGCACGTTCGCGCCACCGACCGACAAGGACGGTAGCCGAGTGCCAGTTTCGTCCGTTTCGAGCGACAACACCTTGATCGGCGTCAAGCATACCCGGGAGACGGAGCGGACCGTCGGCCGCAGGGCGTAAGAGTCAGCGGAACGACAGCGGGATCATGAAGGAATGCGACGAGCCGGGCAGGCCGGCCGGGGGTGGCGGAACACGGGCGGACCGCACCATACGCAGCGCGGCGCTGTCGAGGCGGGAGTTTCCCGACGAGCCCGTGACGCTGGCCGAAGTGATCGCGCCGGACGCGCTGACCACGAAACGGACATGCACGGTGCCGGTCAGGCCGCCGGCGCGTCCGGCACGCCGCGCGATCGCGGCGCGCACCTGGCTGTTCCAGCGCGCCGGGCTGACGGTCGGGGCCTTGGCGGCGCGTGATTCGACGGATGCGTCGGCGCGCGACTTTGCCTCGCGCCGCACCTCGGCCTTCCGGACGGCCTTCCTACGCTCGGCCTTCTTGCGCTCGACCTTCTTTTGCGGCTTGCCCTTGACCCGTTCGGCCGGTTCCTCTTCCACGATCTTGTCCGGCCGCGGAAGCGGAACGACCACTTCCGGGTCTATCGCTTCGGCGACCTCCTGCTCGGGGATCTCCTCCTCAACCGGTTCTGCAGTCTCCTCCCGCACGATCTCCGGCTCGGTCTGTTCGATGACCGGCGTCTCCTCGGGCACCACCGGCTCGGGCAGATCCTCGGTGACGGCTTCAGAAACCCCTTTCTCGACCGGATCGGCCAGTACCTCCTCGGGCGCGGCTTCCTCGACCGGCGTTTCCTCGCTCAGCGTCTCGGACATGACCGCGGCGGAACTGACGAAGGGAAGCTGCGCGAGTTCGACCACCATCGCCTCTTCCGCCTCGGAATGGGGAGGAGACAGTGTCTGCGACTGGAAGGCGAAGGAGACGGCCGCATGGGCCAGGACCACCGCCGCCGCGGCGAACATCCAGAGCCCCGCCTCCCGCGTCGAGACGCTGTAGCCGAGAGCGAGTTCCGCCGGGGCATTCACGGCGCGGCCCCTCCGTTCTGCGGGACAGTCTCCAGTCCGACGAGAGCCACTTTCAGATAGCCGGCGGCGCGCAGTAGGTTCATCACCTGCATCAGTTCGCCGTACGGCACCGCCTTGTCGGCGCGCAGGAAGATGCGCGTCTCGCGGTCGTTGCCGGTCAACGCGCCCAGCGCGGCGCCAAAGCCCTCGCGTGGAAGTGTGTCGTTGCCGAGCGAGATCGAAAGGTCCTGCCTGATCGTCAGGAACACCGGCTGCTCCGGGCGCGACGTCGAGGCGGCCGTCGAAGCCGGCAGATCGACATTGACGTCGACGGTGGCGAGCGGCGCTGCCACCATGAAGATGATGAGCAGTACCAGCATCACGTCGATGAACGGCGTCACGTTGATCTCGTGCGTTTCTTCGAGATCGTCGTCGGCGGTGTCGCGGATCGAGCCTGCCATCGCCGCGCTCCTATTCGGCCGCCAGGGCGCGTTTTGGCATGCCGCGAAAATCGAGATCGCGGCTGACGAGGCGCTCGACGCCAGCGGAAGCGTCCGAGAGGATATGTCGATAGCCGGCGATGGAGCGGGCGAACATATTATAGACCACCACCGCGGGAATCGCGGCGACGAGACCGAGCGCCGTGGCAAGGAGGGCCTCGGCGATGCCCGGCGCGACCACGGCGAGATTGGTGGTCTGCGATTTCGAGATGCCGATGAAGGCGTTCATGATGCCCCAGACCGTGCCGAACAGGCCGACGAAGGGGGCGGTCGAACCGATGGTCGCGAGCAGTCCGGTGCCGCGCATCATGCGGCGGCTGGCCTGCGCTTCGATGCGCGACAGGCGCGAGGTCACGCGCCCCTTCAACCCGGCGCCATCGGCGCGGTCGAGAGCGGCTTCCGACAGGTCGGCTTCCTGGCGCGCCGCCCGCACGAGAAGCGGTACCACGCCGCCCTTGCCGGCAAGCGCTGCCTGCGCCTCGTTCAGGCTGCGCACGCGTATCACGATCTCACAGGCCTTGCGGGCACGGCGGAGAGCGCCGATCAGCTCGAGCGATTTTGCCAGCCACACGGTCCACGTGACGAAGGAGGCGAATGCCAGCCCGATCATCACCGCCTTCACGACGTAGTCGGCGGCCATGAACATGCCCCAAGGCGACAGGTCGTGCGGCAGCAGCGGCGCGAGAGAGGCCACCCCGGCGGCCGGGTTGGCCGCTGCCGCCGAGGGCAGCGGCGGCTCGCCCGAGGTTCCTGCCGCGGATGCTGCGGGGGCAGGCGGAACAAGAGCCGGCGCGGGAGCCGCCAATTCGGTATCCGGGCGGGCCGGCGCGGCGGGGTCCGCCTCGACGGGAGCGGACGCGGCGGGCGGCTGCGCCGTCGGGATCGTCTCCTGGGCGAATGCGGCGAACACCGTCGATAGTACGAGGACGCCGGCGGCAAGCAGCGGGCGGGAGGTGTTCATCTTCAAGGGCCTCTCCAAAAAATTGGAGTTTTACACTCAACTATTACACCGGTCGATGCCGCGAAGCGACCGCCTTTGTCAAGATGGCAGTCTTAAGATCGACGGTCGCGCCGGCAGCCGAGGGCGGACGCGCGTGAATCGGGACGGCCGCATGTCCTCCGCGCCGGGCCTTTCGCGAACGAGCGTGCCGGCGCCGTTCGGCACTCCAGCCGTCCTCGAACTCGACGCCGCGCGGGCGCAGTCGTTCAATTCTTGAACGATCCTTCGGAGAATTCTGGGCTTATCGGCGAGCGAGCGCGCGGATCATCGGGCGATGCGACGGCGCCACTCGGTCGGGGTGACACCGGTGTATGTCTTAAAAACGCGCGTAAAATGCGCCTGGTCGGAAAACCCCGCGGTGATGGCCACCTCGGCCAACGACGAGCGGCTGCCGACGAGCAGATCCTGGACCCGCCGAATGCGCTCCTGCATCTGCCAGCGGTGCGGTGGTATCCCGGTGGAGACCTTGAAGGCGTGGCTGAAATGGGATTCCGAGAGGCTGACGAGACCCGCGATGTCCGCAAGTGGGAGAGGCTCGAAGCAGCGTTCCGTCATGATCCTGATGACCTGCGCGAGCTGCCCGCGGGTCAGGCCGGGTCTGCGGCGCACCTTTCGGGGACGCACGTCGAAAAGGACGCTGAGCAACGCCTTCACGAGACCTTCGCCGTAATGGTCGTGCAATGGCGCTCCGGTCTCGCACTCCTCGACGATCGCGGCCGCCAGAGTCACCAGCCGCGGTTCGATGATCTCCAGGCGAAGCCGCGCCAGAGAGGCCTGGTCCAGATCCCTGCCGAAGCATCGAGCCGCCCAGGCTTCCGAGAAGTGCAGGTCGAAATGCCTGATCCTCTCACCGCGACTGTACCGTGCCTTCGTGGCGACGCCCGCCGGGATGAAACTCATCCCGCCGGCGGCGCGGTGGACGATGGTCTCGCCCGTCTCCGGGCAGGCGATCTCGAACTCGCCTCCGTCGTCGAGCGAGAGCAGCACGAACAGTCGAGGATCGGGCGAAACGTAGACGCCGCCCGGTCCTCGCGTCCGGGCAACATCCCAGACGTCGGCGACCGCGCCGCCCCAGCGTCGCCATCTCAGCTCTCGTTCAAGCGAGAAGCCGTGCGTTTCGCTCTTCATCTGCGGAAGAAAGCCGAACCTCTGCTGCAAACAGGCATGCGAGAGTGCGGAAGGAGGCAGGAGTTTCGGCGCTGTCGTTTCAAGGCAATAGGCATGGTCGGCTTGCAACGAGACCGAATCGCGGAAGCAGTCTAAAGTTTACTTATTTAATCATTTTTATTGCCGTCATTCAGGATGTCAAATGTTTAGCGGCAATCCGCGGCTCTGGCGCGCCTCGCCAGCCGTTTTCACTGGATATCCATCCCGACATAGACCCGTGCCGCGCCGCCTCGTTCGAGCACGCGCATATTGTGCAATAAATTTCAGCTAGTGAATTGAAATTCATTCGCGTTGACAGATCAGTGTCCGCGTCGTAAAAGATTTTTGCGAAATCTGTCGCGATATGAAATTTCTTGCACTCGTAAGCGGAAGCTGTCAGCTTTCTCAAGAGGCAAGAACAAAGTGGAGGAGACAATGAAGAGAGTTGCAATGACCGCAGCAGCCGCTGCGGCCACGATGACGCTTGCACTCGCATCGACGGGCGCAGCGTCCGCACAAAGCAAGTTCCAGTGCGAGCCGGGTGAAACCTACGTCATGAATGTCATGGTTTCCGCCCACCCGTATTGGGTTCCCGTCTATCAGGGCTTCAAGCAGGCCGCTGCCGCGATGGGATGCGAAACCGTATTCTCGGGCACGCCCGACTACGACATCACCAAGCAGATCGCCTCTTTCGAACAGGACCTTGTCAAGAAGCCTGCCGGCGTACTGCTGCATCCCATGCAGTCGGATCCGTTCATCGAGTCGATCAACGGAGCAATCGACAACGGTATCCAGGTGGTCACCTTCGCAGCGGATTCGCCGAAGTCGAAGCGCACGGCCTACATCACATCCGACAATCTGGCCGAGGCGAAGTTCGCGGCCGAGGAAATCGTCAAGCAGGTAGGCGACAGCGCCGAATACGCCGTGCTCGAGAATCCCGGCCAGAGCAACCACGACCTGCGCGTCACGGCGCTCATCGCCTACATGGAGAAGAATTATCCGAAGATGAAGTTGGTCGGGCGCCAAGCCAGCAACCAGGACAGCAACGCCGCCTACAAGGCCACTGCCTCGATGCTGCAGGCCAATCCGAACCTCGCGGCGCTGTGGATTCCGGAAGCCGGTTCGGCCGAGGGCGCGGTCACGGCCGTGCTGGAGGCCAAGGCCAAAGTGCTGATCATGCACGCCGATGTGACGCCGACGACGCTGGAGCACATCAAGGCGGGCAACATCCACATGGCGCTGAATCCGAACCAGGGGGTGCAGGGCTTCATGGGTTTCATCGCCACCTTCCTGGCGGCGCATCCCGACATGTTCGACCCGTTCAACGACTACAAGGTGTCCGGCTACAATCCGATGCAGATTCCCTTCGTCGACAACGGCTTCGCCGTCATTACCAAGGAGAACGCCGACTCCTTCGACCTGAACAAATACATGGAAGGACGCGATCCGAGCTGATCGCGACCCTGCGCGATGCCCGTGCCGCATCATCAGCGGCGCGGGCGTCGAATACGAAGCACATTCTCGGGGCTACGGACATGGAATCCGCCGCGGCAAACGACACGATCCTCAAGATCACCGGCCTCAGCAAGTCGTTCGGGCCCGTGCGCGCGCTGCGCAATGTCAGCTTCGAGCTGCGCCGCGGCGAGATCCACGCGCTGGCCGGGGAGAACGGTGCCGGCAAGTCGACACTGATGAACGTCATCGACGGCATCCTGCGGCCGGATGCAGGGCAGATATTGCTCGACGGCGAGGAGGTGCGCATCACCTCTCCGGCCATGGCGCAGCGTCTCGGCATCGGCTTCGTGCATCAGGAAATCGCGCTCTGTCCCGACGTGACGGTCGCCGAGAACATTTTCATGGGCGTCACCAGCACCAGCCGAGCCGGCCTGATGGACTACCGCGAGATCGAACGCCGCGCCGCCGAGATCCTGCGCCCGCTGGGCGAGATCGATCCCGCCGCGCTGGTGCGCACGCTGTCGATTTCCCAGCAGCAGCTGGTCGAAATCGCCAAGGCGCTGACGCTCGACTGCCGGGTGCTGATCCTGGACGAGCCGACCGCGGCATTGACCGAGCGCGAGGCGCAGACCCTGTTCGGGATCATGCACGAGTTGGCGGGGCGCGGCATATCGATCATCTACATCACGCATCGCATGGCCGAGATATTCGACAATTGCGACCGCGTGACCGTCTTCCGCGACGGCCAATTCATCACCACCATGAACGTGGCGGAGACGACGCCCGGCGCCGTGGTCAGTGCCATGGTGGGGCGTGTCATCGACGACCTCTACCCGCCCAAGCTGGGCGACGACGAGAAGCCGGGCACGATCCTGCTGGAAGTCCGCGACCTGACCGAGCGCCGGCGCTTTTCCGGCATCTCGTTCCAACTGCGAAAGGGCGAGATACTCGGCTTTGCCGGGCTGATCGGCGCGGGGCGCAGCGAGATCGCGCGCGGAATTTGCCGACTCGAGGGCGACGTTTCGGGCGAAGTGCTTCTGCACGGCGAACCGCTGCGCCTTGCCCACTACGGCGAAAGCATCGACAGCGGCATCGTCTACCTGTCGGAAGACCGCAAGGGCGATGGCCTCTTCCTCGATATGTCGATCGCCGCGAACGTCTCGGCGCTGCGCGTCGAGCAGGTTGCCTCGCGCGGCTTCATCATCGACGAGCGCCGGGAGGCGCAGGTGGCGGAAGGGCTGGGCGGCCGGCTCAACCTGAAATACGGCCATATCGGGCAACCGGTTTCGGCCCTGTCCGGCGGCAACCAGCAGAAGGTCGCCATCGCCAAGATGCTGTCCGTGAGCCCGAAAGTGATCTTCCTCGACGAGCCGACCCGCGGCGTCGATGTCGGCGCCAAGGCTGAAATCCATCGCATCCTGCGCGACCTGGCGCGCGCAGGCGTGGGCATCGTCGTCATCTCCTCGGAACTGCCGGAGCTGATCGGCTTGTGCGATCGCGCGCTGGTGGTACGCGAAGGCCGTATCGTCGGCGAGGTGTCGGGAGCGGAAATGAACGAGGACCGCATCATGTATCTCGCCTCGATCGGCGATGAACGGCGTCTGGCGTCCTAGGGGGATCAAGAGTGGCTATGACGATCGCGACATCCGACAAAGAACGAGCGCGGGGCCCGGCCGGCGGCTGGAGGCGCCTGCTGCGCATGCGCGAGACCGGCCTGGTCCTGATCATCCTTCTGCTGTTCGTCGCCATGTCTTTCGCCTCGGAATATTTCCTGACCTGGGCGAACATGCGCGCCATGGCGATGGCCTTCGCGGTCGAGGGCATCGTCGTGGTCGGAATGACCATCCTGCTCATATCCGGCGGCATAGATCTGTCGGTCGGGTCTGTCACGGCGCTCGCCATGGTGATCGCCGGCCTGCTGTTCCTGAACGGCATGGACCCGTGGACGGCGTCGATCATCGCGGTTGCCGCCTGCACGGCCATCGGCGCCGGGATGGGGTTCTTCGTCACCCGGGTCGGACTGCATCATTTCATCGTGTCGCTGGCCGTGATGGTCATCGCGCGAGGGCTCTGCCTGCTCGGCACCGGCGGGCGGCCGCTCGGCCTCTTCACCCTGCCGCCTGAATTCAAGTTCATCGGCCAGGGCTCGATCGGGGTTATCCCCGTGGTGATCATCATCTTCGTGGTCGTCGTCGTCGCCTTCGACTTCATGCTCCGCCACACGACAATGTTCCGCAAGGTGTTCTACACCGGGAGCAACGAGAAGGCGGCCGCCTATTCCGGCATCCGCACCAAGAAAGTCGTGTTCCTCACCACTACGCTGTGCTCGGCGCTGTGCGGCGTGGCCGGCGTGATCTACATGGCGCGTTTCGGCTCGGCCCAGCCGACCTTCGGCGTCGGAATGGAACTGAACGTCATCGCCGCGGCGGTGATCGGTGGCGCCAGCCTGTCGGGAGGCTCCGGCACGATCTTCGGCGCGATCCTCGGTACGATCCTCCTGTCGGTCGTCTCAAGCTCGCTCGCCCTGCTCGATGTTTCCGTCTACTGGCAGGACATCATCCGCGGCTCGATCCTGCTCACCGCGGTGACGATCGACCACTATCTGAACAAGCGGCGCGGCTGAAAGATGGCGACGCGTACGGACGAACGAGATGGCTGAAAAGAAAGAAGATTTCGAGTCGATCCGCCAGATCTACACGGTTCTGGTGCTTCACTTCATCGACGGCATGAAGCAGTCCGACATCGCCGCTGCGATGAATCTGTCGCCGTCGAAGGTGAACCGGCTCATCGCCCAGGGCCGCAAGCTCGGCATGGTCCGGATCGAAGTCGAGAGCCCCTTCCAGCGGCTGGTCGATCTCGAGAAACGCATGATGGAGGCGGCCGGCCTGGCCAACGCGGTGGTGGCGCCGACTGTGCCCGGCAGTCCGGAGACCACCATCCAGCAGGTCGGGCGAGCCGCCGCCAACCAGTTGCTGGAGGTGCTGCGCGACGGCGATGTCCTTGCCATCACCGGGGGCAAGGCAGTGAGCGCCGTTGTCGAAAACCTGCTGCCCGAACGTACGTTCGACGTGACTGTGGTGCCGTTGACGGGCGGCGTGCAGGGCAAACACTATACCGACGTCAACCACCTGGCGACGAGGCTGGCCGAAAAGCTGGGCGGCCGGACCATGCTGGTGCATGCGCCGCTCTTCGCCGAAAGCCGCGAGCAACGCGACATGCTGATCGACATGGCGTCGATCCGGGCGGTGTTCGACCTGGCGCGCAAAGCCGCCGTCGCGCTGGTCGGCATCGGCTCGATCCAGACGGCGAGTTCCAGCTACTACGATCTGCATCCGATGCCCAATCCGGATCGCGAACTGCTCGCGCGAAGCGGGGCGGCGGGCGAATTCCTCGCTCATTTGATCCGCGACGACGGCTCGATGGCCGACTATCCGCTCAATCTGCGCCTCGTGGCGCTCGAGCCAGAGGAACTGTCCAACTGTCGGCGCACGATCGGCGTCGCGGCCGGTCCCGAAAAGGTGCGGCCGATCCGGGCTGCGCTGGCAGGCCGCTACCTCGATTCGCTGGTGGTGGACGAGGAGACGGCGCAGGCAGTGCTGGAAGCCATGGGGGGGCTGCGCGATGTCGCGTGAGATGTTGAAGCGCGAGATCGGCTCGTCGGGCATCAGCGCCAGCGCCATCGGGCTCGGCACATGGGCGATCGGCGGCTGGATGTGGGGCGGGACCGACGAGAGCCAGTCCATCGCGGCGATCCGCGCCTCTATCGACGAAGGCGTGAGCCTGATCGACACCGCGCCGGCCTATGGCAAAGGCCTGGCCGAGGAAATCGTCGGCAAGGCGATCCGCGGACGTCGCGACGAGGTGGTTCTCGCCACGAAATGCGGGCTGGTCTGGCACACGACGAAAGGCAATCACTTCTTCGACTATGATGGCAAGCCGGTGCATCGCCATCTTGGCGCCGAGTCGATCGTCTACGAGGTGGAGCAAAGCCTGCGCCGGCTCGGCACCGACCATATCGACCACTACATCACGCATTGGCAGGACCCGACCACGCCGGTGGCCGAGACGATGGAGGCGCTGCAGCGGCTGAAGCAGCAGGGCAAGATCCGCTCCATCGGCGCCAGCAACCTCAGCGTCGCCGAACTGGAGGCCTACGTCGCCGCCGGCGGGCTCGACGCGATCCAGGAAGAATACAGCATGGTCAAGCGCGACGCGGAGGCGACGCTGCTGCCGATCTGCCGAAAGTATGGCGTGTCGATGCTGAGCTATTCCTCTCTGGCACTGGGCCTGCTTTCCGGACGCGTCGGTCCGGGCCGCACTTTCGAAGGCGACGATCAGCGCAAGAATAACCCGCGCTTCTCCGTTGCCAACCGGGAGAAGGTCGCCGCACTCATGCACGACATCGCGCCGGTGGTCGAAGCGCACGGAGCGACGCCCGCGCAGATCGTGATCGCGTGGACGCTGCAGCAGCCGGGGATCACCTTCTCCTTGTGCGGCGCCCGCACTCCCGCCCAGGCACGCGAGAACGCGGCGGCCGGGCGCATCCGACTTTCACCGAGCGAGATCAATACGATAAGCGAGGCTGCCAGCCGCCATCTGACCAATCTCGACGCCTGACCGCCACACCAAGAAACAAGCCTTCAAGGCACCGCCCCTCAGGCGGTGGAGAGCAGAGCCGTGCCCGAACAACGCCAAGCCAGCTTCGACCATATCCGCCGCGACGGCGCGTTCGACGTCGTCGTGATCGGCGGCGGCATCAACGGCATCGGCGTCTATCGGGAACTCGCCCTGCAGGGTCTGCGCGTGCTTCTGGTCGAGCGAAACGATTTCAGTTCCGGCTGCAGCGCCGCGCCGTCGCGGATGATTCACGGTGGTCTGCGCTATCTGGAGAACGGGGAGTTCGACCTGGTCTGGGAGTCGCTGCGCGAGCGCGACGCGCTGCTGGCCAATGCGCCGCATATGGTCCGGCCGCTGCCGACGACGATCCCGATCCATTCGCTGTTCTCCGGAATGATGAACGGCGCGGCCGGCTTCTTCGGCCTGTCCGGAAGACCGGCGAGCCGCGGCGCGCTGCCGATCAAGATCGGCCTGATGCTTTACGACTGGATCACGCGGCATCGCCGTCTTCTGCCGAAGCACCGCTTCCGCGGCGCGCGGGAGACGCTCGCGCTGTGGCCGGCGCTGTCGCCGAACCTGCGTTTCTCTGCCACCTATCACGACGCCTGGATCAGCTATCCGGAGCGGCTTTGCATCGAACTGCTCCTGGACACGCGGCGGCTCGCACCGGGCAGCGTCGCGCTGAACTATGCCGATCTGCGGTCGGAGGGCGCGGGCTACACTCTGCGCGACCGGTCGACGGACCAGGTGTACTCGGTGGCGACGGGAGCGATCGTCAACGCCACCGGCGCGTGGCTCGACGAGTCGCTTGGCCTTCTGGCTGCTGACGGCGCACCGCGCGAGCCCTTCGTCTCGGGCACCAAGGGCTCGCACCTCATCCTCAACCACCCAGCCCTCCACGCGGCCCTGGGTGGCCACATGATCTTCTTCGAACATGCCGACGGGCGCGTCTGCATCGTCTTTCCCTATCTGGGCAAGGTGCTCGTCGGATCGACGGACATCCGCGTCGAGCGCGCCAGCCGCGTGCGCTGCGAGCCGGAAGAGCGCGACTACATCCTCGAGGCGCTGCGCGGCGTGTTCCCCACGCTGGTGGTCGGACCGGAGCACGTTGTCTTCTCCTACAGCGGCATCCGCCCCCTGCCCCGCAGCGACCACGAGTTCACCGGACGGATATCGCGCGGGCATTTCGTGCACCGGATCGACGGCGCGGTGCCGCAGTTCTGCATGGTCGGCGGCAAGTGGACGACGTTCCGCGCCTTCGCCGAGCAGGCGGCCGACGAGGTGATGATCGACCTGGGCCGGACGCGGGTGAGGAGCACGCTCGACCTCCCGATCGGCGGCGGATCGGGGTTTCCCCGAGAGGCGGGAACGCTGGAGAAGTCGCTGGCCGCGCGATACGGGATCGAGCCGGCCCGCGCAGCGCACCTCGCAGACGTCTACGGCACCCGCGCCGAGGAGGTGATCGCCTTCTGCAGCGGATCGGACGACGACCGGCCGCTCACCGCCCATTGTCCGGTGACCGCCGCCGAGATCGTCTTCCTCGCGCGCAACGAGTTCGTTCTCGGCGTCGCCGACGTACTGCTGCGGCGTACGCCGCTGTCGATTCGAGGCGACGTGTCGAGCGCGATCGTGGAAAAAGTTGCGGACATTCTCGCCCGCGAGTTCGGATGGAATGACGAGAGGAAAAAGTGCGAGATCGAGACGTTCGTCGCCGAGCTCGCCGATTATCATGGCGTGTCGCGCGAAATGCTCGCCCGCCGTTCGGGAGACAGGAAATGACCATGCGCATCAGCACCAAGGCCCGGATGAACCGGCTGTTCTCCAGCGGGGGCTGCCTCGACGTGGCCGTTGACCACGGCGTCTGCAACGAGCCCAGCTTCCTCGCCGGTCTGGAGGATATGGCCGGCGTCGTCGACGCGCTGGTGGCTGCGAAACCCGACGCGATCCAGATGGCATACGGACAGGCGGACCTGCTGCAGGCGCGGCCCGAGAAGGACAAGCCGGCGCTGGTCATGCGCATAGACATGGGCAACCCATACAACGCGCAGCGTCACCGCGTGATGTGGTCGATGCTGCAGAACCGCGACGAGCCGATCGTCGGCGCGCTGGAGATGGATGCCGCCTGCGTCGTGGTGAACCTTTTCATGCTGCCGGACGAGCCGGAGCTTTTTCGCCAGTGCGTCGAGAATGTTTCCCGCGTCCGCGCCGACTGTCATCGTTACGGAATGCCGCTCATGATCGAGCCGCTAGTCATGCTGCCCAACGAGGTTCGCGGCGGCTACCAGGTCGATGGCGATGCGCAGAAGATCGTGACGCTGGTCCGCCTCGCCTCCGAAATGGGCGCCGACATCATTAAGGCGGATCCGACCGACGATCCCGAGAAGTTTCACCGCGTGGTGGAGGCGGCGCGCGTGCCTGTCCTGGTCCGCGGCGGCGGCAGGGAGGATTTGAAGGTCGTGCTGAACAAGTCGGCCGCGCTGATGCGGCAGGGCGCAAGGGGCATGGTCTACGGCCGCAACATCTACCAGCACGCCAATCCGAAGGCCGTGGTCAACGCGCTGATGGCGATCATTCACCAGAACGCCGACGGAGACGAGGCCTGGGAGGTCTACAATCGTGGCTGAGCGGCGCCCCCTGCTGCTCGGCCTCGACGCGGGCAATACGGTAATCAAGGCCGTGCTGTTCGATTGCGAGGGCCGGCAGCTCGCATCGCATGGGCTGGACGGCGCGACCCACAAGCCGGCGCCGGGCTTGGTCGAGCGCTCGGTGGCGGAGCTGTGGGACAATGCCAAGGTCGCCATCGCCGGCTGTCTGAAAGCCGCCGGCGCCGACGCGCGCGACATCGCCGCGATCGGCACCGCCGGCCACGGCAACGGGCTCTACCTGCTGGATCGCGATGGGGCGCCGCTGATCGGCATTCAGTCGCTCGACACCCGCGCCGCCGCGCTCGCCGCGGCACTCGATGCGTCGGCCGGCACGGCGATGCACGCCATCGGCCTGCAACGGCCGTGGCCGTCGCAGACGCCGGTTCTGCTCGCCTGGCTGAAGCGTCACCGGCCGGACCTCTATACTCGCGCCGCCACGCTGCTCTTCGCCAAGGACGTGCTGACCTTCCACCTCACGGGGACGCGCGCCAGCGACATTTCCGACATGTCCGGCGCGGGCCTCCTGCGTCTGCCGCAAACGCTCTACGATGCCGACCTGCTTTCGCTCTACGGACTGGGAGATGCCGGGCCGATGCTGCCGCCGCTGCGCGAGCCGACCGAGGTAGCGGGCCGCGTGACCGCCGCCGCCGCCGCCCAGACCGGACTGGCCGAGGGCACGCCCGTGGTCGCCGGCTATTTCGACGTGGTCGCCTCGGCGCTCGGTTCTGGCGCGGTCGGTCCGGGGGCGGCATCCATCGTCGCCGGCAGTTGGTCGATCAACCAGGTCTTCTCGGAAGAGCCCGTGCGCGACGAGCGCGTGTTCATGGTGGCGGCCTATGGACGGGACCGGTTCGCCAATATGGAGAACAGCGCTACCTCGGCGGCCAATCTCGAATGGTACGTCCGCACGCTGGTCGAGCGCGGCGGCCATCACGACGATCCGTTCGGCTTTGTCAACGCGGCGGTCGCCGGCGTCGCGCCGACGCATGACGATCCCATCTTCCATCCCTTCCTTTATGGCGGGCGGCTCGGAGCGCATCAGCGCGGCGGGTTCTTCGGCCTCGCCGGCTGGCATGGGGAGGGGCACATGCTGAGGGCGCTCTTCGAGGGCGTAATGTTCGAACACCGCCGCCATATCGAGGTCCTGGCCGCGGCCGGCGTCGGCTTCTCGCGGGCGGCATTGTCCGGCGGCGGCGCGCGTTCGGCGCATTGGCCGCAGATCTTCGCCGACGGACTGGGCGTGCCCGTGACCGTCGCCCAGTGCGGCGAGACGGGCGCGCTGGGCGCAGCGATCGCCGCGTCCGTCGGGGCCGGCCTCTATCCGGATGTCGAAACCGCGGTCAGCGCGATGACGCGGCCGGCCCGCACGTTCGAGCCGGATCCAAAAATGCGCCGCCACTACGACCGCCGCTATGCTATCTGGACGGGACTGACCCACGCCGTCGAGCCGTTCTGGCGGCTGCTCGGGTCAAAGGACGACGCATGACCCTGGAAGGCCGCTACGACTACATCATCGTCGGCGCCGGCACTGCCGGCTGTGTGCTCGCTAACCGGCTGACGGCTGATCCGGCAACACGCGTGCTACTGCTCGAGGCCGGCGGCAGCGACAATTATCACTGGGTGCATATCCCGGTCGGCTATCTTTACTGCATCGGCAATCCGCGCACCGACTGGATGATGAAGACGGCGGCCGAACCGGGTCTGAACGGGCGCTCGATCGCCTATCCGCGCGGCAAGGTTCTTGGCGGCTGTTCCTCGGTCAACGGCATGATCTACATGCGCGGACAAGCGGCCGACTACGACGGCTGGCGCCAGATGGGCAATGCCGGCTGGGGATGGGACGATGTGCTGCCCTATTTCCTGAAGTCGGAAGACCATCACGGCGGCAAGAGCGCGCTGCATGGCGCCGGCGGCGAATGGAAGGTGTCGAAGCAGCGCCTGACCTGGGACATCCTTCATGCAGTGCAGGAGGGTGCACGCGAATTCGGCATCGAGCCGCGCGCCGATTTCAACGATGGCGACAACGAGGGCTCCGGCTTCTTCGAAGTGAACCAGAAGCGCGGCGTGCGCTGGAATTCGGCCAAGGGGTTCCTGCGGCCTGCTCTGAAAAGGCCGAACCTGCGGCTCGTGACCAATGCATTGACCGAGACGCTGATCCTGGAAGGGCGCAGGGTGGCGGGTGTGCGCTACCGCCACGAGGGCCGCGTGGTCGAAGCGCGTGCCGACGGCGAGGTGCTGCTGGCCACCGGCTCGATCAACTCGCCAAAATTGCTGGAGCTTTCTGGCATAGGCAGGCCGGAGGTGCTGCGCAGCCTCGGCATCGGGGTCGCGCACGAGAGCCCCGGTGTCGGCGAAAACCTGCAGGACCATCTGCAGATCCGCACAGTCTACAAGGTGACGGGGGTCAAGACGCTCAACGCCGCCTTCAACAGCATATTCGGAAAGGCAGGCATCGCGCTGCGCTATGCGCTGACGCAGAGTGGTCCGATGTCGATGGCGCCGAGCCAGTTCGGCATGTTCACGAAGTCGGACCCGTCGCGCGCCACGCCCGATCTCGAATACCACGTGCAGCCGCTCTCAACCGACAGGCTGGGCGACCCGCTGCATCCCTTCCCGGCGATCACAGTCTCCGTGTGCAATCTGCGGCCCGAAAGCACCGGTTCCGTGCATGCGGCCTCGCCAGATCCTGCCGTGCAACCGGAGATCCGTCTCAACTATCTCTCGGCGCAGGCCGACCGCGACGTGGCGGTCAAAGCCGTGCGGCAGGCACGGCAGATCATGACCGCCGAGCGTCTCGCCCGCTATGCGCCGGAGGAGATTCTACCGGGACCGGCGGTGCAGTCGGACGAGGACCTGCTGAAGACGATCGGCAACATCGCCACGACCATCTTCCATCCCGTCGGCACCTGCCGGATGGGCTCGGATGACCGGGCGGTCGTCGACCCGCAATTGAGGGTGAAGGGGCTCGCCGGGCTGCGCGTCGTCGACGCCTCAATCATGCCGCGGATCGTCTCGGGGAATACCGCCTCGCCTGTGGTGATGATCGCCGAGAAGGCAGCGGACATGATTCTCGGGCAGAACGGGATCTGAACGCACGCTGCCAGCGCGGTTCACCCGTCTTTCCGCAATCCGTAGGCGCGGATGGCGTTGACGCCGAGGATCGCGTCACGCTGGGCCTCGGAGCAGTCGCGCAGCAACTCATGCGTCGCCTCCAGCCATGACGCGTAGTCGGCGCCCAGCAGGCAGACGGGCCAGTCGCTGCCCCAGATCAGCCGGTTCGGTCCGAAACTGTCGAGCATGAGATCCACACAAGGGCGCAGCGTCTCGATCGACCATCCCGCTCCCGCTTCGGTCACGAGGCCCGAGAGCTTGCAGAATGCGTCGGTCTCCGCGGCCAGCCGCCACATATCGTGCGCCCAGCCGGCAAGTTCGCCGGTCGCGAGCGCGGGTTTCGCACAATGGTCGATGATCGTGCGCATGCCGGGATGGCGCGCGAGCAGCTGCGAGAGATTGGCGAGATGGCGCGGCAGGACGAGCGCGTCGAAGACGAGACCGTGCCCTATCAATGCGCGGAAGGCCGGATCAAGGCCGGACCGCAGCATCCAGTCGTCGTCGGGCAGGTCCTGGATCATCGGGCGCAGACCTCTGAGCTTCGGATCGACGGCGAGGCTTGCGATGCGGGCCGGCGCGTCCGCCGCCTCGAAGTCCACCCAGCCGACTACGCCCTCGATGAAGGCGTGATCGCGGGCAAGCGACAGCATGAATGCCGTCTCTGCCTCCGTCGGCGCCGCCTGCACCAGGATTGTGCCGGATATCCCCGCGCTCCGGATGAGGGGCTTGATATCCTCGGGCATGAAGTCGCGATGGATGGGCGCCAGGTCCGGGGTCAGCCAGCCGTAGTCGCCGCGCGACAGCCGCCAGAAATGTTGGTGCGCATCGATCCGCCGCGTCATCCGGCCGGTCCCCGCGCGATGACCGATGCTGTCCGGCTGAGCCTTCGCCGCATCAGTGCCCCTCCGGCACCGGCGCATCACTGCGGAGAAGGCCGGCGTTCTTCAGGTCCGACCAGAGCGCGGCGGGCAAGGGATGCGAGAATATCTCTACATTGGCCTTCACTTCCGCCGCGCTGACAGCGCCCGGAATGACGGTGCGCACGGCAGGATGACCCATGACGAACTGCAGGGCTGCCTCGATGAGCCTGACGCCGTGGGCCGAGCAGACCGCCTCAATGCGGCGAACGCGATCGAGGATTTCCGGCGAAGCGGGCGCGTAATTGTAGCGCGCCCCTTCCACTGCGCCTGTGGCGAGAATGCCGGAATTATAGGGGCCGCCGAGGATTATGGCGACGTCGCGCCGCTGACAGAGCGGCAGGAAACTCTCAAGCGCCTCCTGCTCGAGCAGCGTGTAGCGGCCGGCCAGCAGGAAACAGTCGAAGTCGCCGAGGCCCAGCAGCCGCTCGCAGACCTGCCATTCGTTGACCCCCGCGCCGATCGCCTTGATCACCCCCGCATCGCGTAGCTCGGTCAGAGCGCGATAGCCGCCGCGCTCGAACAGTTCGCGCACGCGCGCATCGGCGGCTTCCTGGCTGCCTTGCGAAAACGTGTCGACATCATGCACGAGCAGAATGTCGACGGCATCGATGCCGAGCCGCTGCAGGCTCGCCTCGTGGCTGCGCATCACGCCGTCATAGGAATAGTCGAATACGATGCGCTTCTGCGGCACGTCGACGAAGGCTTCCGGCGTCACCTCGTCCGGCGCGCAGTCGACGAGCAGCCGCCCGATCTTGGTGGACAGCGTCAAAGCGCCACGGTCCCAGGTCCGGACAGCCATACCGACACGCTGCTCGGATCGGCCGAGGCCGTATTGGGGCGCGGTGTCGACGTAGCGTATTCCCGCGTCCCATGCGGCCTGTAGCGCGCCCTGCGCATCTTCGTCCGACACCTTGCGGTAGAGATTGCCGAGCGGCGCGGTTCCGAATCCCATCCGCGTCAAGGACACGGGACGTGCGGCGCGAAGCGGGACGACGTCGGAAGCCTTCATGCCGGCACCCCCGGGGTTTTCGATGCAAATTGATAGTCGCGCAGCGTATCCCCCCGCATCTCGATCGAGAAGCCCGGTCGCCGCGGCGGCATGTAGGCAGCGTCCCTGACCTCGCACGGGTCGAGGAAATGTTCGTGCAGATGGTCGACATATTCGACCACCCTGCCCTCCTTGGTGCCGGCGATCGAAACATAGTCGATCATGGCCAGGTGCTGGACATACTCACACAGGCCGACGCCGCCGGCGTGCGGACAGACCGGCAGGCCGTATTTCGCCGCCATCAGCAGTACGGCCAGCACTTCGTTGACCCCGCCGAGCCGGCAGGCGTCGATCTGCACGACGTCGATGGCGCCGCGCATGATCATCTGCTTGAAGATGACGCGATTCTGGCACATCTCGCCGGTGGCCACCTTCACCGGAGACACTCCCTCCCGGATCATGCGGTGGCCCTCGATGTCGTCAGGACTGGTCGGCTCCTCGATGAACCACGGCTCCGCGAAAGCGAGCTTACGCACCCATTCGATCGCCTGGCCGACTTCCCAGACCTGGTTGGCGTCGATCATCAGCTTGACGCCGGGACCAACGGTCTCACGCGCGATGCGCAGTCGTCTGACATCGTCCTCGAGATCGCGCCCCACCTTCATCTTGACGTGACTGAAACCGGCATCGACAGCCTCACGGCAAAGTCGGCGCAGCTTGGCGTCGTCGTAGCCGAGCCAGCCGGCCGAGGTCGTGTAGCACTGGTAGCCTTCACGCTCGAGCGCGGCGATGCGGTCCGCCTTCCCCGCCTCGTTCGCCTTCAGCATCGCAAGCGCCTCGTCCGGGGTCACACAATCGGTGATGTAGCGGAAGTCGATGCAGCGGACGAGTTCCTCGGGGCTCATGTCGGCGACCAGCCGCCACACGGGCTTGCCTTCGAGCTTGGCCCATAGGTCCCACACCGCATTGACCACCGCGCCGGTGGCGAGATGGATCGCGCCCTTGTCCGGACCGATCCAGCGAAGCTGGCTGTCCGAGGTGACGTGGCGCCAGAAACGGCCCATGTCGGCTGCCACCCACGCCATGTCGAGGCCGACGACGAGGTGGCGCATGGCACGGATCGCCGCGCAGCAGATCTCGTTGCCGCGGCCGATGGTGAAGGTGAGCCCATGCCCCTCGTGCGGGCCATCCGTCTTGAGGATCAGATAGGCGGCCGAATAGTCGGGATCGGGATTCATCGCGTCCGACCCGTCGAGATGCTGCGAGGTCGGGAAGCGCAGGTCGAGGACCTGCATGTCTACGATACGTGTCATGTGTCTGTCCGTCCCACTCGTCAGGAGGCGTCGACGACGCGCTGGCGCTGCGATCCCAGTCCCTCGATGCCGAGGCTCATGACCTGACCGGGCTTGAGGAAGACCGGCGGCTTCTGGCCGAGACCGACGCCGGGCGGGGTCCCGGTCGAGATCACGTCGCCGGATTGCAGGCTCATGAAACGGCTGAGATAGCTGACGATCTGGCGGACGGTGAAGACCATGGTCCTGGTCGAGCCGTCCTGGTAGCGCTTTTCGTCGACGTCGAGCCAGAGCCGCAGGTTCTGCGGATCGGGAATCTCGTCGGCGGTCACCAGCCAGGGGCCGAGCGGGCCGAACGTGTCATTGCCCTTGCCCTTGTCCCACTGGCCGCCGCGCTCGAGCTGGTATTCGCGCTCCGAGACGTCGTTGATGACGCAGTAGCCCGCGACATGGTCCATCGCCGTTGCCTCGTCGATGTAGCGGCCGGGCTTGCCGATCACCACGCCGAGCTCCACTTCCCAGTCGGTTTTCACCGATCCGCGCGGGATCTCGACATCGTCGTCGGGACCGACGATGGCGCTCGTCCATTTCGAGAAGACAATGGGTTCCGTCGGGATCGGCGCGTTCGTCTCCGCGGCGTGGTCGGCATAGTTGAGCCCGATGCAGATGAACTTGCCGACCGCGCCGACGCACGGCCCGAGCCGCAGATCCTTCTGGGGCTCGCCGGCAACGAGCGGCAGCGAGGCGGGATCGATCGCCCGCAGTCTCTCCAGACCCTCGGGCGTCAACGCCGTTCCGGCAATGTCGTTCACATGACCGGACAGGTCGCGCACGCAGCCGTCGGCATCGAGAAGACCCGGCTTTTCCCGACCGGGATTGCCGTAGCGGAGGAGTTTCATGGTGCGCGTCCCTGGTTGTTCGTCTTGGGAGAATGCTTCGGCAGAGGTTTGATAGCCCCTTTTGGGTCGGACCGGCGCGGCCCGGGGCGACGCCGGTCCAGGCAGGTCAGTCGTAGAGGACCGCTGCGATCTCCGGCGAGTCGATGTTCGACTTGTCGTACCAGTAGAAGCCGGTATCGATGCTCTTCTCGACCGTCTGGCCCTTGGCGGCGGCGACCGCGGCCTTGACCGTCTCGTAGCCGATCCCCACCGGGTTCTGGGTGATGGCGCCGGCCATCACGCCATCGCGGATCGCCTGCTTCTGCTGGACGCCCGAATCGTAGCCGATGATGACGATGGTCCGGCCGAGTTCCTTGGCACCGTTCATGACACCGATCGCCGAGCCTTCATTTGCCCCGAAGATGCCCTTGAGGTCGGCATGGGCGAGCAGGATCGACTTGGTGATTTCCGTCGACTGGAGGTGGTCGCCGGCACCGTACTGGACGTCGACGATCTCGATCTTCGGATAGGCTTCCTTCATGCGGTTGACGAAGCCGTCGCGGCGATCGATGCCGGTGCGGCTGGTCTGATCATGCACGACGAGCGCGATCTTGCCCTCGCCGCCGATCAGTTCGGCCATCTTGTCGGCTGCGAGCGCCGCGGCGGCGACGTTGTCCGTCGAGGCAGTGGCAACCGGAATGTCGGAATCGACGCCGGAGTCGAAGGCAATGACGGGAATGTTGCGTTCCTTGGCCTGCTGAAGCAGGGGGATCGCTGCCTGGCTGTCGAGTGCGGCAAAGCCGATCGCCGCGGGGTTCTTGGCAAGTGCTGCGGCAAGCATGTCGATCTGACGGTCGACCTGGGCTTCCGTATCCGGTCCCTCGAACGTGACCTGGACACCGAATTCTGCCGCCGCCTTGTCGGCGCCGGCTTTCACGGCCTGCCAGAACTGATGCTGGAAGCCTTTCGAGATGAGCGGGATATACATGTCCTGCGCCATCGCGGGCAGCGATACGCCGAGCATGGCGACGGCACTGAGCGCGCCGATGATTGTACGTCTGGTAATCATGGTTTTCCTCCTGGCTTTACGGCGAGGTTTGCGGTTGTGTGATCGGGGCGTTGCCCACCCTCTCTGGTCTATTGGCGCGGCCGGTCGCGACGGCCCCGCGGGTATTCAAAATCTCCGCCTCCTCAGCATGTCGATGTAGACCGCGAGGATGATGATCGAGCCGGTGACGACGGTCTGCCACTCCTGGGCGACCGATAGGATGCGCAAGCCGTTCAGGAGCACGCTCATGATGAGCGCGCCGATCAGCGTGCCAAGAACCGTGCCTCGCCCACCGGACAACGACGTGCCGCCGATGACGACGGCTGCTATCGCGTCGAGTTCGTAGCCCTGACCGAGGGCCGGCTGGGCCGAGTTAAGGCGCGAGGCGATGAGCAGGCCGGCGATGCCGCAGATCGCGCCGGACAGCGTATAGACGGCGATCTTCCAGCGGTCGGTATTGACGCCGGACAGGCGGACGGCCTCCTCGTTCGACCCGAGCGCGAAGGTGTAGCGGCCGAGCGCTGTTTTCGACAGAATGAAGGATACCGCGATCGCGACAAGGAACAGGATCAGCACCCCGTTGGGCAGCGGCACCGACGGCACGATCGAGCCGACGATCGAGCCGAGCGAGATCTGGCTGAAGCCGGGCGTATCGTTGAAATAGATCGGCCGGGTGCCGGAAATCACCAGCGACAGGCCCTTCAGGATCAGCATCATGCCGAGCGTGGCGATGAAGGGCGGAATCTTCAGCTTAGCGACGAAGCTGCCCGAACAGAAGCCGCAAACGGCACCTGCGAGGATCGCGCCGACGATGCCGAGCGGCAGCGGCAGACCCCAGTAGGTCAGCACCACGCCGGCGATGACGGCACAGAAGGTCATCAGCGTCCCCACCGACAGGTCGATGCCGCCGGTGATGATGACGAGCGTCGCAGCGATCGCCAGCACCCCGTTGACCGATGTCGCCTGAAGAATCGCCAGGATATTGCTGGTCTGCATGAAGTTGGGCGAAGCGATGCTGAACACCGCCACCAGCACGATCAAACTGGCAAAGGCCAGCAGCTTGTGCTGCGCGCCGCCGAAACGCGGCGTAGGGGCGGCAGTCGTCTGCGCGGTGGCCGTCGTGCTCATTTCGGATTCCTCCAGTTCCTGCAATGGCCGCCGAGCGGGGTCGGCGCGGTCTGACGGTTTTGCGGCATCGACGTTCCTCCTACGCGGCCACCGCAGCCGGGCGCTGCGTGGCGAGCCGCATGATTTCCTCCTGCGAGGCGCCACCCGGCAGGAATCCGGTCAGTCTTCCCTCGCACATCACCGCGATGCGATGGGCAAGCCGCAGCACTTCCGGCAGTTCGGAGGAGATGACAATGATCGCCTTGCCCTGCTCTGCCAGACCGGTCAGCAGCCGGTAGATTTCGTTCTTGGCGCCGACGTCGATGCCGCGTGTCGGCTCGTCGAAGATCAGGATATCGCAGTCGCGGAGCAGCCACTTGGCAATGACGACTTTCTGCTGGTTGCCCCCCGACAGCAGCCGGGCCTCCTGCCGGTCGGACGGCGTCTTGATGGCGAGCTGCGCGATGTAGCCTTCCGCCACCTTGCGCATATCTCCTTCCCGCAGCACACCGCCGGGACCGGTGAACCGCGACAGCGACGGCAGCGCGATGTTGTTGCGAACGTCCATCCCCGTGGCGAGACCGAAGTGCTTGCGGTCCTCGGACAGGTAGCCGATGCCGGCGCGAACGGCGTCCTGCGGCTGGCGGATCGTCACCTTGCGGCCGTGAACCAGAACCTCGCCCGCCTCGAGCGGGTCCGCACCGAAGATCGCGCGCGCGACTTCCGTCCTTCCCGCCCCCATCAGCCCGGCGAAGCCGAGGATCTCACCCTTGCGCAGGTCGAAGGAAATGTCCCGGATCTCTTTGCCGCGCCTGAGCCCGCGTACTTCGAGCGCGATGGGCGCGGCCGACAGGTCGGGAGCGATCGCAACCTCCTCGGTCAACTTGCGCCCGACCATCATCGAGATGATGGTCTCGACGGGGGTCTCGGCCGCCGGCACCGTGCCGACCGTCTCGCCGTCGCGCATCACCGTCACGCGGTCGGCGATGCGCTTCAGTTCGTCCATCTTGTGCGAGATGTAAACGATGCCGACGCCTTCGCTGCGGAGCTGCCGGATGATGGCGAAAAGTTCGTTGATCTCGGCGTCGGTGAGCGCCGCCGTCGGCTCGTCCATGATCAGCACGCGCGAGCGATAGGAGAGCGCCTTGGCGATCTCGACCATCTGCTGCTTGGCGATGGTGAGGCCGCCGACGACGGTGCGCGGATCGAGCACCAGGTGCATGCTCCTCAGGATCTCCGCAGCCTGTGCGTTGAGCGCCGCCTCGTCCAGCAGCAGCCCGCCGAAGCGGCGCGGTTCGCGGCCGATCAGGATGTTCTGCGCCGCAGTGAGGTGCGGCATCAAAGACAGTTCCTGGTGGATGATGCCGATGCCGAGTTCCTGCGCCGCCTTAGGCGTGGCCATTTCGGCCGGGTTGCCGTCGATCAGGATCGCACCGCGGTCGCGCGGGTAGATGCCGGCGAGAATCTTCATCAGCGTCGATTTGCCGGCGCCGTTCTCGCCCATCAGCGCATGCACCTCGCCGGGCAGGAGTTCGAACCGCGCACCCTTGAGCGCAATCACCCCCGGAAAGGCCTTGTCGATGCCGGCCATGGCGACCAGCGGCACGGGATCGCGGGTCTCGGCCATCAGATGGTAACTCCCCCGTCGACCAGCACGGCTTGACCGGTGACGAATTTCGACTCGTCGGAGAGCAGGTAGACGACCAGCGGCGTGATGTCGTCCACCGTCGCAAGTCGGCCAACAGGCTGGCGGGCGATAAAGTCCTTTTCCGCCTGGACGGGATCCGGCGCCGCAGCGATGCGGCCGCGCAGGGACGGCGTGTCGACGGTGCCCGGGCAGAGCGCATTGCAGCGTATGCCGCGGCGCACGAAATCCGCCGCAACACCTTTCGTCAGCCCGATCACCGCCGCCTTCGTGGCGCCGTAGAGCGTGCGGTTCGGGAAGCCTTTGATGGAGGAGGCCATGGAAGCCATGTTGAGGATGGAGGCTCCCCCGGTCGTCGCGGCACGTTCCAGCATCCCGGGCAGCATCGCCTGGATCATCCGGTACATCGAAGTGACGTTGAGGTCGAAACTGAACGCCCAGTCGTCCTCGGAAATGTCGAGCACGGTCCCGTTGTGGACAAAGCCGGCGCAGTTGAAGAGGCCGTCGAGGGGCCCCACGAACCGGGAGAACGCGTCGATGGCGGCGCGGTCGCGCACATCGAGGACATGCGTCCGGATCACGGGATTCTCCGCCGCCAGAGTCGCGAGCCCTTCGGCGCTGATGTCGACGGCGACGACATCGGCGCCCTCGGCAGCACAGGCGATGGCGCTCCCCCGACCGATACCGTTCGCGGCCGCGGATACGAGGATCCGCTTCCCCCTGAGACGCATTTTCTCGATCTCCTCCCGAGCCGGACCGCAGTCCGAAGCGTTTACATACGAACATTCTATTCATATATAAAATCACATTGCAACTAAATTCTGTCGCGGTATCGTCGCCGCAACGCGCATGGAGAGTCGCATGACCGGATCGAAGACCGCGGACGACAGGTATAGGGCGCCGGCCCTGGACAAGGGGCTCGACATTCTCGAATACCTCTCCGGCCAGCCGAACGGGCTGACACGGGCCGAGATCGTCAAGGCGATCGGACGTAGCCAGAGCGAGATCTACCGGATGCTGGAAAGATTGGTCGCGCGCGACTATGTCAGCCGCTCCGTGGAGGGCGACCGCTACGCGCTCACCATGAAGCTGTTCGTGCTCGGCAGTCAGCATCCACCGATCCGCCGCCTGGTCGCACGAGTGCAGCCGCTGATGGACCTGTTCACCCAGAGGACGCAGCAGTCGTTGCATCTCGTCATGCCGGATCGCGGGGCCGCCGTGGTTGCGGCCCAGGCCAGCGGCCCCGCCAACTGGGAGTTCCGCTTGCGCACCGGCGCCCGGCTCGACCTTCTGACCACGAGTTCCGGCCAGACGCTGCTGGCGTTCCAGAGCCCGGATCGGCGGCGCGAGACGCTGGCGATCTCGGGTGGAGACGGCAAGGCCGAGCAACTTGTTGCCCTGGAGAAGACGCTCGAGGAAATCAGGTCGAAAGGCTACCGCGCCGGCGCCAGCCTGCAGCTTGCCGGCGTGAGCGACCTTTCGGTTCCGATCTTCGGGCCGTCGGACGATGCCATTGCTGTCCTGACATGTCCCTATCTCCAGCGGGTCGATACCACGACCGCCGACGAGCAAACCACTCTGGACGAGCTTCGGCGTCTGGCGGAAGGCGCCTCGATCAGCTGAGGACCGCGCCGACAGGCGTCTCCGGCGCCGCTTGCGGCCGCGGAGCCGCTACTGCGATGCCGGCAGGAGTTGCCCGCTGCACGCGCCGAACCCGATCCGGTAACCTTCGCCGCGCGCGCCGCCGCGGATGGTGACCGTGTCGCCGTCCTCAAGGAAAGTTCTGGTGCCGCCGTCGATGGCGATCGGCTCCTTGCCCCCCCAGCTCAGTTCCAACAGCGAGCCCCGATTGCCGGGCTCAGGTCCGGATATCGTGCCCGAGCCGAGCAGGTCGCCGATGCGCATCGGGCACCCGCAACTCGTGTGGTGCGCCAGTTGCTGAGCGGCCGAAAAATACATCTCGCGGTAGTTCGTGCGCGCGATCACCGTCTCGGTGCCGCCCGCCGGCGCCAGTCCAACCTCCAGTTCAATGTCGTAGAGCATCGGCCCCGGTTCGGCCAGATAGGGCAGAAGCGGCTTCTCGCGTGCCGGCGTGGAGGTACGGAACGGCTCGAGCGCGGCGGCCATAACGATCCAGGAACCGATCGTGGTCGCGGTCGCCTTGGACTGGAAGGGACCGAGCGGCTGATATTCCCAGGCCTGGATGTCGCGCGCGGACCAGTCGTTGAGCAGGACGTAGCCGAAGATGTTGTCGAAGGCCTGGCCGACGCCGATCGGTCCGTCGGAGGGCTGGCCGACGATCGCGCCGAGTTCGAGTTCGATGTCGAAGCGCTGCGAGGGACCGAAACGGGGCATGTCGTCCTGCGGGCCCTTGAGCTGTCCGCGCGGACGGCGCACCGGCGTTCCGGAGACGACGACAGAAGATGCCCGGCCGTTGTAGCCGATCGGAATGTGCAACCAGTTCGGGGGCAAGGCGTTCTCCGGGCCGCGGAACATAGTGCCGACATTGAAGGCGTGATGCCGGCTCGCATAGAAATCCGTATACTCGGACACGGTGAAGGGCATGTGCAGCCGAACATCCGCCATCGGCACAAGGTGCTGCGCCACCGCGTCCTGCCGCCCGGCGTCTTCCCGTAACAGATCGGTCAGTTCGGCCCGCAGGCGCGCCCATTCCGGCCGGCCGAGAGCCATGAAGGCATTCCAGCTCGCGCCGCGCAAAGTCCCTGCAAAGGAGAGTATTCCCGCCTCTTCCAGACCATGCAGGTCGAGGACCTGGTCGCCGATGGCGGTGCAGCAGCGGCGCTCCCCGCCGTGCACGGAGAAGACACCGCAAGGCAGGTTGTTGAGCGGAAAGCCGTTCTCGGGCGCGTTGGCGCTCTCGACCCACGAGCGAATGAGGCCGGTCATGTCGATACTCCTGTGGGTGCCGACGCGTCAGGCTGCCTGTCCGGCCGCGCTGCGTCGAATGCCGGGAGCGCCAGGCATCGCTCCTCTATGTCGGCGAGGCGCGGAAAAGGAGACATGTCTACTCCCCAACGATGCGCATTGTAGAGCTGCGGGACGAGGCAGATATCCGCCAGGGTTGGCTCGTCCCCGAAGCAGAACGGCGTGCGTGGCTCGATCATGCGCGAGATGGCGGCGAAGCCCCGTTCCATCCACAGGCCCATCCAGGCGAGGGTTTCGTCCTGGCTGTGGCCCATCGCCTTCAGTCTCGCGATCACGCGCAGGTTGTTCACGGGATGGATGTCGGTCGCGACGGCGAAGGCCGCGGCCCTGACCCGCGCCCGCATGACCGGATCGCGCGGCAGGAGCGGCGGGGACGGATGGCTTTCCTCAAGGAATTCGAGGATCGCCATGGATTGCGTCAGCACCGCGCCGTCGTCGAGCACCAGCGTCGGCACCCCCTCGCCCGGGTTGATGGCAGCGTAGGTCGGCGCGTTCTGCTCTCCCGCGACCAGGTTCACCGGGATCGCCTCGTAGGCGATTCCCTTCAGGTTGAGCGCGATCCGGACCCGGTAGGAGGTCGTAGACCGCCAGTAGGTGTACAGCCTCATTTCAGGCCCGGTCTCCCGTCGAACTTCTTCTCGAGGTCCACCCAGCAGTCGATGTAGTCGTCCTGCAGCGGCGCTTCCTTGCCCGCAAACTCGGTAAGGTGCTGCGGGAAGCGGGTTTCGAACATGAAGGACATGGTGTTGTCGAGCTTCTCCGGCTTCAACTCGGCATTCGATGCCCCTTCGAACGCGTTGCGGTCGGGCCCGTGCGGCAGCATCATGTTGTGCAGGCTCATGCCGCCCGGCACGAAGCCCTGCGGCTTGGCGTCGTACTGGCCGTAGATGTTGCCCATCAGCTCGGACATGATATTCTTGTGATACCAGGGCGGGCGGAAGGTATTTTCCATCGTCATCCAGCGCTCGCGGAATAGCACGAAGTCGATGTTCGCGGTGCCCGGCACGCCGGAAGGCGCGGTCAGCACGGTGAAGATCGACGGATCGGGGTGGTCGAACAGGATCGCGCCGATCGGGCAGTAGTTGCGCAGATCGTATTTCACCGGAGCGTAGTTGCCGTGCCAGGCGACGACGTCGAGCGGGGAATGGCCGATCTCGCAGCGGTGGAACTGGCCGCACCATTTCACCGTCACCGTCGAGGGGGTCTCACGATCCTCGAAGGCCGCGACCGGCGTCTTGAAGTCGCGCCGGTTGGCCATGCAGTTGGCGCCGATCGGACCGCGCCCGGGCAGTTCGAACTTCTGGCCGTAATTCTCGCAGACGAATCCGCGCGCGGGGCCGGCCAGAACCTCGACACGGTAGACCAGGCCGCGGGGGATGATCGCGATCTCCTTCGGCTCAAGGTCGATGATGCCGAGTTCCGTGCAGAATCGTAGCTTGCCCTCCTGCGGCACGATCAACAATTCGCTGTCGGCGGAGAAGAAATACTCGTCCACCATGGTCTTGTTGACGAGGTAGATGTGGCTCGCCATGCCGACCTGGGTGGCGACGTCGCCGGCGGTGGTCATGGTGCGCATGCCAGTGATCCAGGTCAGCGGCGCGTCGGTGTGCGGGACCGGATCCCAGCGATACTGGCCGAGCGACGTGACGTCCGGCAGGACGTTCGGCGCCGACTTCCAATAGGGCAGATCGATGCGGGCGTAGCGGCTGGAATGCTTGACCGACGGCCGGATGCGGTAGCACCAGGTGCGCTCGTTCTGGTGCGACGGCGCGGTGAAGGCGGTGCCGGAGAGTTGTTCGCCGTACAGACCGTAGTTGCACTTCTGCGGCGAGTTCATGCCGCGCGGCAGGGCGTCCGGCAGCGCCTCGGTCTCGAAGTCGTTGCCGAAGCCCGGCATGTAGCCCGAGGCCAGATGGCGACCTTCAGCCTGGATCAATCCCGATTGCACGATTGCGTTCATCTCGCATCTCCCTTCAAGAAGACCTCTTCGACGCCTGTTTCGGCGTCGGTCGCGGTCAGTGGGTGGTCTTTCCCAGTTCCTTCGCATGGAGCCAGTCGGCGTGCTTCGGCGCCTTCTTGGTGCGCGACCATTCCTCCAGCATGTCCCACTTCACCGCGTCCATGCGCTTCAGCATGGCGTCCTCCTCCGGATCGGGACAGGCGAGCTCGACGCGGTGGCCGCTCGGGTCGAAGAAATAGATCGAGTGGAAGATCGAGTGGTCGGTTACGCCCAGCACATCCACGCCATTGGCTTCCAGATGATTCTTGAACTCCAGGAGTTCGGCGCGGTCCTTGACCTTGAACGCGATGTGCTGGACCCAGACCGGGGTATTCGGATCGCGGCCCATTTCGGCCTTGGTCGGCAGTTCGAAGAAGGCCAGCACATTGCCGCCGCCCGCGTCGAGGAAGAGGTGCATGTAGGGATCAGGCTCGTGGGTCGACGGCACATGGTCCTCGGCGATGGCAAGGACGAAATCCATGTTGAGCATCTTGCCGTACCATTCGACGGTCTCCTTCGCGTCCTTGCAGCGGTAGGCGACGTGGTGAATCTTGTCGATCTTCATCTTGTCCTCCAGGGGTGTTGCGCTCAGGTCTCGGCGGCAAGGGCCAGCGCCTGATCCAGCACTTGCCGGTCCCCGATATGATTGGCGAGGATCAGCACCAGGCGCGCGTTCAGGGCGTCGCTCTCGTCCTTGGACTTGCCCTCATGAACTGCGAGCAGTCTGGCGTAGAAGTCGTCGGGGTTGGCAATGTTGGGTTCAGTGTTCAGCGTGCTCATGAGCTTTCCTCCTCAGGCCCGGCCGGCGGCGATGTTCACCGCCTCGCGCACCGCCTGCTCGTCGAAGCGCGCCCACCGGGCCGCGACGTGCTGGTCCGGCCGCATCAGGTAGACGGCCGACTTGGCGTCCCCCAGGTAACGATCGGCGAATTCCGGGTTGCCGCTGGAACTCAACGGCAGACGGGTCACCTCGATCCCGTCGACGTCGATCCTGTCGGGCGCGTCGGCGTCGATCGTCATCATCTGGAAGCGGCCGCCGAGCAGTTCGAGCAGCCATTTGCCGGCCACCGGCGCGTCGACCATGGACGCACCGACGCGCGTGCGCGCGGGCCCGCCGGCGAGGCTGTCAGGACCGTTCAGGCTGAGCCCGTCATAGACGCAAGGCACCGAGAGCCGACCGGAATTGACGAGCGGTCGGGCAAACTTCGTCTTCCCGGCCAGGCTCAGCACGGCGTCCCGGAAGATCTTGCTGATCTCCGATTTCGGGGTGATGAAGTCGGTCGAGCGGGTGGAGTTCAGGATGTTCTCGTCAGCCCCGTAGACGCGCTCCTCGGAGTAGGTATCGAGGAGCCGCTCCGGCGCCTTGCCCTGGATCACCAGCCCGAGCTTCCATCCCAGATTGTCGACGTCCTGCATTCCGGAGTTGGCCCCGCGCGCGCCGAAAGGCGAAACCTGATGCGCCGCGTCGCCGGCAAAGAACACCCGGCCGTGGCGGAAGCTGTCCATCCGCTTGCACTGGAACGTGTAGATCGAGGACCACACCATCTCGTAGTCGACATCGCCAAGGAAGGCATCGATCCGGCGCCGGATGTTCTCTTCTTTCCTCTCTTCCGCGCGATCGACGCCCCAGCCGATCTGGAAGTCGATGCGCCAGACGTCGTCCGGCTGCTTGTGAAGAAGGGTAGAGGCACCCTGCCCGTGCGACGGCTCGAACCAGAACCAGCGCTCCGGCGGGAACTTGAGATCGCCCTTCATCCGGATGTCGGCGATCAGGAAGCTGTCCTGGAAGACCTTGCCGGTGAAGTCGTAGCCGAGCATGTTGCGCAAGGGGGAACTGGCGCCGTCGCAGGCGATGAGCCAGTCGGCCTCGACCTTGTAGGGACCGTCGGGCGTCATCACGTCCAGCACAACGTGGTCGCTCTTCACATCCACCGCATCGACGCGGTTCCTGCCGCGAATCTCGATCGGGGCGCCCTCCGCCTGCAACGCACGCAGGCGGTCGACCATGTATTTTTCGAAGTAGGGCTGCTGGAGGTTGATGAAGGCCGGGTATTTATGCCCCGACTCGGGCAGAAGGTTGAACTCGAAGACCTTGTCGTCCTTGTGGAAGACCTTGCCGACGTTCCACACGACACCCTTCGCCAGCATCGGCTCGCCGCAACCGTAGCGGTCTGCGATTTCGAGGCATCGCTTGGCAAAGCAAATGGCACGGCTGCCCATGCCGATGCCCTCATGGTCGTCGAGGACCAGAACCGGAATACCCTGCATGCCCAGATCGAGGGCGGCGGCGATGCCGATCGGACCGCCGCCGACGACCACGACGGGATGGCGCACCGCGCGGCTCCTGTCCTGATCAGCCGATCTTTCGTAAGGGTAGACCTTGTAGGCCAGCTTGTAGCGGTCCTGGATCAACTTTCCTTCCTCCTCCCGAGCAAGGCAGGTCAGCCCTGCAGTTGTTGCCACATCTCGAGATCGCGCTGGGCGGTCCAGACGCGGGGCGTGTCGATGCCGCGCGCCTCGTCATAGGCGCGGGCGACGTTGAACGGCAGGCAATGCTCGTAGATGGCGAAGTCCTTGAACTTCGGATCGCAGGCGTCCCGCACGGCGTCCCATGCATCCTTCAGGCTGCCGCCCCGAGCCGCTACCTGCTGGGCCGGACGATAGGTGCTCTCGACGAAATCGCGGGTCGATTCGAGGGCCGCATCCACCTTCTCCCGGCCAACCAGCGCGTCGCCCCGGCCAGGTGCGATGGATCGCGGATCGTAGGCCTTGATGGCATCGAGCGTCGCGCCCCAATCCTCGAAATGGCCATCGCCGCAATAGCAAGCCGAATGGTGCTCGACGATATCACCGGTGAACATCGTTCGACTGTCGGGGACCCAGATCACGCTGTCGCCGGCGGTATGAGCGCGGCCGATCTGCTTGATCTCGACCTTGCGCCTGCCGAGATAGACAGTCATCCGATCCGAGAATGTCGTCGTCGGCCAAGTCAGGCCAGGGATCGATTCATGGCCCTGGAAAAGACGCGGAAAGCGCTGGAACTCGCTGTCCCAGTCCTCCTTTCCGCGCTCGACGACCATGGCGCGCGTCTTGTCGGACATAATGACCTGGTCCGCGCCGAAGGCCGACGCGCCGAGCACACGCACCGCGTGATAATGTGTGAGCACGACATGGGTAATCGGCTTGTCCGTTACTTCACGGACCTTTTCGATCACCTTGTTGGCCAGGCGCGGTGTCGCCTGAGCCTCGACGATCATGACGCTGTCGTCGCCGATGATGACGCCCGAATTCGGATCGCCCTCGGCGGTGAAGGCCCAAAGCCCGTCGCCGATTTCGGTGAAGGCGATCTTCTTGTCCGCCATGTCGCCCTGCGACGCGAAAGCCTTGGACATCGGTTGCTCCTCCTTCATGCGGCGTCGGCGAAGCCGTCTCTTCTTCTACCGCGAAACCGCCTAGTCCACATCGCTCATGCGGGTAGCATGTCGTTGCACCTGCAATGAATCGTTTATTGTTGCACTCGCAACGAAAGTCAATATCATTTCGATCGAAACGAATCTGGAGGCGGCCATGGCCGACGACGAATTCAACCTCTCGGCATTCCTGCCTTACCGGCTCGCCGTCCTCTCCGAGCGAGTCAGCCGGCGGCTGTCGGTCGAGTATGAACGGACGCATGGCTTGTCGGTCGCCGAATGGCGCGTCCTCGTCCATCTGCGGCGCTGCAAGGAGGTTTCCGTGCGCGAGATCCACAATTGCGTGAACCTCGAGAAGCCGAGGGTCAGCCGCGCCGTGGCACGACTGGAGAGCGTGGGTCTCGTCAGAAAGATGCCGAGCGAGGGCGACGGTCGGCTGGTCGTCATTTCGCTGACCGAGGAAGGCCATGCCGCGCTTGCCGACATCCTTCCCGCGGCGAAGGAGGTGCAGGCGCGGCTGATCGACGGTGTCGGGCGAGCCGAGATCGAGGGGTTCTGCGCCGTCATGGAGAAGCTCCATGCCGTGCTCGATGCCGATCCGAAAGCTCGGCCACGCTCGCGGATGGATCTTGCCGACCGCTGACGGCCGACGACTTTCCAGCGCCGGCGAGCGGCGCCGACCTCACCCTCAGGAGGTCACGCGCTGGTTTCGGCCGTAGACGAGAAGCATGCCGATGATGACGGCGCCGTAGATGATCTGCCGGCCGGCTTCCGGCATCTGCATGATCGACAGTACCGAATTGAGCAGAACGATGAGGACGACGCCGACGACCGTGCCGGCATAGCGGCCGCGCCCGCCGAGGATGTGGGTGCCGCCGAGCACGACCGCAGCGATGGCCGGCAGGAGGAAGCTGTTGCCCATGCCCTGGTAGGCCTTCGCGGAATAGCCGGCGAGCAGGATGCCGGCAGTCGCCGCGCACAGGCCCGAGACGACGAAGGCGCCGACGATGACGAGGCGGGTGCGGATGCCGGACAGGAAGGCCGCGGCCTCGCGCGAGCCGGTGGCGTAGATCGAGCGGCCGAAGCCGGTGCGGGTCAGGATCACGGCGATGACGATCGAGGTGGCGGCCCAGACGAAGATCGCCACCGGGATGCCGAGAATGCGCTCCTTGGCGAGGTAGAGCATCAGCGGCGTGGCCGAATCCTGCGGCGCGAAACCACCCGTCTGGGCGACCATCAGCCCGCGCAGCACCGTGTCGACGCCGAGCGTGAAGATCATCGACGGGATGCGCAGGAAGGCGACGCCAACGCCGTTAAGCAGCCCGACCGAGAGTCCAACGGCAAGCGCGGTGGGCAGTGCGAGGTCGCCGCCGACCGCCGTCGCCGTCATCGCCGCCGCGGTCAGCGTCCACGGCACCGACAGATCGATGTGGCCAAGCAGGATGACCATCATCATACCGGCCGCGCAGATGCCGAGGAACGAACCCGTCTGCAATTGCTGCAGCAGATAGCCGGGCGACAGCAGCGGCGCCGTGCCGGTGGTCGACAGGGTGTAGGCGGTGCCGGCGAGCAGGATCGCCACGACAAAGAGGGAGGCGATGACGATGGGCTTGTTTTCCGGCGAGACGGCGAGGCGCATGGCTGGCTACCTGAACAGATCGAGTTTGTTCTTGACCCTCAACGTGCGGATCGCACCGAAAGACACCGCGATCAGAAGGACGAGGCCTTCGATCAGCGGCTGCAGCAGCGGATCGATGTCGAGAATGCGGAAATAGAAGGAAATGACGCGCAGGATGGCCGCGCCGATCAGGCTGGCCACCGCGCCGCCGACGCCGCCGAGCAGCGAGGTGCCGCCAAGCACGACCGCAGCGATGGAATTGAGCGTATAGGCTCCGGCCTGCTGCAGGTCGGCATTTCCCGAGGAGGTCTGGATCGCCAGATAGAGACCGCCGCAGGCCGCGAAGAAGCCGCCGAGCGTGAAGGCCGCGATCTTGGCACGCGCGATGGGCAGGCCCGACATGAAGGCAGCACCTTCCGCCGAGCCGACAGCATAGACGGTGCGTCCGGTGACGGAGCGGCGGAACGGCACCCAGACGAGGACGGTCACCAGGAGAACAATGATCAGAGGCATGGGAATGTCGGCGAACGGCCTGAGCCACCAGGCATCGCCGCCGTTGGCGAGGCCGTAGGTGTCGGCGAAATCCCAGACCGAATTGGTCAGCGCCCAGCCGAGGTCGCCGTCGACGTCGCCGCCGGGCTTGGGACGCACGAGCAGCGCCAGGCCGATGGCGACGGCGCCGGTGGCCAGCGTCGCGATGATCGGCTGGATGCGCCCGTAGACGACGATCAGCCCGTTGGCCAGGCCGAAGACCGTGCCCGACAAAAGCGTTGCGATCATGCCGAAGACGATCTCGGCGGGCGATCCGTTGACGAGGACGGAGGCGATGCAGGCGGTCAGCGTCATGACGGCGCCGACCGAGAGGTCGAGGCCGCCCGCCAGCACGGGGATCGTCTGCGCCATCGCGACGAAGGCGATCGCCGCGGTCTCGTTGGCGTTCTGGACGAAGACCGCCGAGGAGAAGCCGCGCGGATGCAGCATGTTGTAGACGAGATAGATCGCCACGAGCAGCAACAGCGCGGAGGCGAAACCGAGGTTCTGCTGCAGCCACCTCCTCCATGCGGGCTGGTGCATCAGGCGGCCTCGACGTCGATGTTGAGCGAGGCGGCGATCAGCCCCTCCTCGGTCAGCTGGTCGCCTTCCCTCTCGCTGACGACACGGCCGCCATAGAGCACAGAAACGCGGTCGCAGCAGCCGATCAGCTCGGCATAGTCGGACGAATAGAACAGGATCGCCTTGCCCGCATTGGCGAGTTCGCGCATCAGGCGGTAGATCTCCTGCTTGGTGCCGACGTCGATGCCGCGCGTCGGGTCGTTGAGAAGGACGATGTCGGGATCGATCATCAGCCATTTGGCGATGACGACTTTCTGCTGGTTGCCGCCCGAGAGCGTCATCACCGGGTCGGACGCCGAGGCGGCCTTTATGCGCAGGCGCTCGATCCCCTCCTCGACCGCCTTGCGGGCGCGCGCCGGATCGATGAAAGGCCCGCGCGAGATGCGGGCGAAAGACGAGGCCAGCAGATTGTCGGCAATCGGCATGGCGAGCATCAGGCCCTCGGTCTTGCGGTCCTCGGGCACCAGGGCGACGCGGGTTCGGCCGGATTTTGCGGCTGCCGGCGAGCCGGGCACACCCGTCCTGCCGCCGATGACGACCCTGCCCTCGACGTCGCGCAGCACGCCGAACAGCGCCAGCAGCAATTCCTTCTGCCCCTGACCGTCCAGACCGCCGAGACCGACGATCTCGCCGGGGTGGACGATAAGGTCGATGCCGTTCAGCCGGTTCTGCCAGGCGAGCCCCTCGACGCTCAGCAGCGGCGCACCGCGTTCGGCCGCGGGCACGGGCGCCGGCTTCGGCGGAAACTGGGCCTCCACGTCGCGGCCGATCATCAGCCGGACGATGTCGCGCTCGCTCTTGTCGCCCTTGGCAAAGGTTTCGATGTGCCGGCCGTTGCGGAACACCGACAGCGTGTCGCAAAGCTGATCGACCTCGTGCATGCGGTGCGAAATGAACAGGCTTGCGACGCCCTGCGCCTTCAGTTCGGCCAGCAGGTCGTAGACGGTCTGCACATCGCGCGCGGTCAGCGCCGAAGTCGCCTCATCGAGGATCAGCACCTTCGGGTCGCGGCCGAGCGCCTTGGCGATCTCGACCATCTGGCGCCGCGACAACGACAGCTCGCGCACCAGCGCATTCGGATCGATGTCCTCGCAGCGCACCCGCGCCAGCAGGGCTTCGGCCCGCGCCACCTGGGCGCGGCGGTCGATCAGACCGAAGCGGCGCGGCGGGCGCGCGATCGAGATGTTGTCCGCGACGGAGAGGTCCGGCACCAGCGACAATTCCTGAAACATGCAGACGATGCCGGCGTCGGCCGCCGCCTGCGGCTCGGCAAACGAGACGCGATGCCCGTCGAGAAGCATCTCGCCGGCATCGGGGCGCAGCACGCCCGCCATGATCTTGATGAGGGTCGACTTGCCCGCGCCGTTCTCGCCGAGCACGCCATGAATGGAGCCTGCGCGGCAGGAGAAATCGACCTTCTCCAGCGCCCTCACCCCGGCGAAGTATTTCGAGATTCCGCGGTATTCGACGATTGGGTGGGACATGCGTGCGTCACGGTCTGCGAGGAAGGATCGGCCCCGCCGCGAGGGCGGGGCCGGGGAGGATGACGCGGTCGTCTACTTCACGTCCTCTTCGGACTTGGACATGATCGCCGGGCCCGAAATGTTCACGCCGCAGGGCGGAAACTCGTTCACGGTGAAGAAGTTGTCGGGCAGGTCGCTCCAGAAGTTCTCGCCGTCCTTCAGCTGATCGTAGGTGGCGACCGGCAGCGGCACGGAGATGAGCTGGGGCATGACCTGGCCTTCCAGCGCCGCGACGGCCGCCTTCATGGCGATGGCGACGAGGCCCGGCGACTGGCCGATGGAGATGCCCTTCAGCCCTTCGGCCGAATGCTTGGCAATCGCCTTGCGGAAGCCGTTCTCGGACTCGCCGGCGACCGGCACCCAGGCGTGGCCGGCGTCCTTAAGCGCCTGGATCACGCCGTTCGACCCGCCCTGGCCGACGACCGCCTCGAACTTGCCGTGCACGGCGATGGCGTCGGCCACGACCTTCTGGGTGGTGCCGTCGTCCCAGTTGCCGACCACCTGGACGATGTCCCAGGGGCCGCCATTGGCTTTCAAGACCTCGTTGATGCCGATCGAGCGGTCGCGGTCGACGGAGTTGCCCGGAAGGCCGCGCACCTCGAGGATCTTGCCGGAGGTCACGCCCTTGGCCTTCAACTCGTTGATGACGAACTCGGCCCACATGCGGCCCATCTTCAGCTGGTCTTCGTTGACCTGCATGACGGCATCGGTGTCGAGCACGTTGTCGAACGGCACGATGACGACGTTGTTCTTGTCGGCCAGCCGGATGACGCGGTCGAAGCCGTCGGGCGAGACGGCGATGGTGACGATCGCGTCAAAACCCTGGTTGATGAAATCCTCGATCGCGCCGAGCTGCGCCGGCGCGTCGGTGCCGGTGGAGACGACCTTGAACTCCTTGATCTTGTCCTTGATGGCCGGGTCTTCGGCATAGGCCTTGGCCGTCTTGATCATCTGGATGCGCCAGGTGTTGCCGACGAAGCCGTTGACCACCGCGATCCTGTAGGGACCGGGTTTGGCCTCCCACTGCATGTATTTGGTGTCCGCCGACCACGGCGCGAAGCAGGCGGGATCGGCTCCGGGGCCCGACACGACGGCGGGTCCCGCGAGGGCGAGCTGCGCCGACAGGGCGAGCGCTCCGATGGCGGTGGTGAACTGTAGAAGTCTTCTCATACCTTGTTCCTCCCATGGTTCGCGCCAGGTGGCGGATTGACTGGGCGGGCTGGCGCCGCTCGCCTCAGCTCTTGCCGGGCTGCTGCGCCCGGGAAATTGTCAGGCCGATGCCTCCATCTCCTCGTTGAAGAACTTGAAGCCGGTCATCAGGTGATGCCGCAGCCTGTACTGGAAGGAGAGCAGGTCGCGCGCGGCGAGCGCCTCGACCACGCCTTCGTGCTCGGCATAGGTCTCGGTCTTGAAGGTGCGGCGCGTCTTGCCCTTCTGCATGATCCGCAGGACGACCGGCTTCATCACCGAATAGACGTCGAGGATGGTGTCGTTGCCGAGGATGGAGACCAGCTTGAGGTGAAAGGAGAAGTCCACCTCGGACGCCTCCTGCAGATCCTGAATGCCGGACAGGCGCACATTGATGCGGTGCAGTTCCGATACGTCGCGGTCGCCCAGCCGCTCGATGATGCGGTCGGCCGCCCCCACCTCGATCAGGTCGCGGAATGCCTGCACGTCGGCAAAGGTCTTGCGCGACACCTCCATCGTGTTGAACGAGAACAGCTCGAAGGCACGCGACATGCGGTTGTCGGTGATCGTCGCCCCGACCTTCGGCCTGACCTCGACCATGCCGTAGGCCTTGAGGATGCGCATCGCCTCGCGCACCGTGTTGCGGCTGGCGCCGAAGCGGGCGCACAGTTCGCGCTCCGTCGGCAGGCTGTCGCCGACTTTCAATCCCTCATCAGCGATCAGCTGGCGGATCTGTCGGACCACGACATCGACGGCCGAATCCGCGACCGGAACGGAATCCGACCGCGGCTCAACGGTTGTCGCATCCGCCTTCATCCGCCAGCGCCCGTTCCAAGCATGCCAACCCCCGCCTATTTGTCGGACCAGAACTGGTAAAGATGTAGAAAAAGCGTGTCAATATGGGAGGCGGGAGTAAGATTGAACGAACGACCGCTGCCGCTTTCCGACTCGCTGAACGAGGCTCCGGTGACTCCTCCGACGTCCTCGACAACCGCATCGCCCGATTGACGGACGATCGCCCAGAACGTTATTTGTCCCACCAGATCAGCTCAGCTTCGCGTGATCGCCCGAGCTTTGCAGCCGACCAATACCGGGATGAAGGACTACGATGAGCTTCTTTGCACATGACGAGGACCGAAACGGGGTCTTCCTGGGACGACTTTGGTCGCCGGAGGCCGGAGGGCCGTCGGTGGTCACGTTGCGCGACGGGACGGTGGTCGACATCACCTCGGCCGAGGCGCCGACCGTGTCGGACATCTGCGATATGCCGGCCCCCGACGACTATGTCCGGCAGGCGCCGGGCCGTCCGGTCGGACGGCTTGCCGAGATAGCGGCCAACCGCCCGGGCGATGCACAGCGTCCGCATTTCCTGGCACCCTGCGATCTGCAGGCGGTGAAAGCCTGCGGAGTTACCTTCGCCTCGTCCATGGTCGAACGCGTCATCGAGGAGAAGGCAGCCGGCGACCCGCTCAAGGCGCGTGCCGTGCGCGAGCGCGTCGGCGCGGCGATCGGCGGCTCACTGCGCAACGTCAGGGCAGGTTCCGCGGAAGCGGCGCGGGTGAAGGCGGCGCTGATCGCCGAGGGGCTGTGGAGCCAGTATCTGGAAGTGGGCATCGGCCCGGATGCCGAGGTCTTCTCCAAGGCGCAGGTGCTGTCCTCTGTCGGTCCGGGCGCCGATGTCGGGCTGCATCCGGTATCGAGGTGGAACAATCCCGAGCCGGAAATCGTGCTGGCGGTTTCGTCGCGCGGCCGCATCGTCGGCGCGACGCTCGGCAACGACGTCAACCTGCGCGATGTCGAGGGGCGCTCGGCCCTGCTTTTGTCCAAGGCGAAGGACAACAATGCGAGCTGCGCCATCGGGCCGATGATCCGCCTCTTCGACGGCGCATTCACCCTCGACGCGGTGCGCGCCGCCGAACTCGAACTGACGGTGAGGGGCGAGGACGGATTCACGCTCACCGGGCATTCGTCGATGAAGGAGATCAGCCGCGATCCGGAAGATCTGGTCGCCCAGACCATCGGCCGGCACCACCAATATCCCGACGGGCTGATGCTTTTTCTGGGCACGCTGTTCGCGCCGGTGCAGGACCGCGACGTCCCGGGCGAAGGGTTCACCCATAAGATCGGCGATGTGGTGACCATCGCCTCGCCCGGACTTGGCCGGCTCACCAACACGGTGCGGTTGTCGACCGAGTGCACGGAATGGAGCTTTGGGACGCGCGCGTTGATGCGCAATCTCGCCTCACGCGGACTGATCTGAGTCTCTTGCCCGGCGGCGCCTCGGCCGCCGGTTATCAACGCGCTCTCGGGTCCGGCGCAGAAGACGCCCGGACGCAGGGCGGCACGAAACGTTCCCCGAATGGAACCGCCGGAACGACTCTTCGCCCCCTGCCAGGGCGCAACCCTGTTCAGGCCTCGTCCACGATTCCGTTTCGCAAAACGCCGATCCCGCTGATCTCCACCTCGGCGCGGTCGCCCGGCTTCATGAAGATGGGCGGCTTGCGGGTGAAGCCGACGCCGCCCATCGTGCCGCTCGCAATCAGGTCGCCCGGCTTCAGCGGCAGCCATTCGGAGACGTAGCTGATCAGCTTTGCCACCGGGAAGATCATGTCGCGCGTGTTGGCCTTCTGCAGGACCTGTCCGTTCAGCCGGAACTCGATGTCGAGCACCTGGGGATCCGGGATCTCGTCGGCCGTAACCAGCCAGGGACCCGTACCGCCCGTGCGATAGAAGTTCTTGCCCGGGGCCAGCTGGCGCGTGTGGAACTGATAGTCGCGGATGCTGCCTTCGTTCATGGCGCTGTATCCGAACACGTATTGAAGCGCCTGCTCTGGCTTCACATAACGGGGGACGTTCGCGCCGATCACGACGAGGAGCTCCGCCTCATAGTCGAAATCGCTCGAAACCTTGGGGCGCACCAGATCCACATCATGCCCGGCGAGGGTATCCGCCACCCGTGCGAACATCATCGGATATTTGGGAACTTCCCGCCCCCCGGGAAGGTGGGCATTCGCTTCCGCGACATGGTCATGATAGTTCAGGGCGACGCAGAGGATTTTGTCCGGATTGGGGATCACCGGCAGCAGTACCACGCTGCCGAGGGCCAGTTCGCCGTCACCGGCCGCCAGCGCCGCTTCGGCCTGCGCGCGCCAGTCGGCGGCGGCAATAAACGATTTTAGATCGGGGTAGACGCCACCCAGCCGCGCGACCAGGTCGACGATCCGGTCGCCTTGGACAAGGCCGAAGCTCGTCCCGTTTCGGCTTTCAAAGCTGACAAATTTCATCGCAATGGCGCTCCCCTGTCTGTGGTGTCGCGGACGTTTGATGTGTTCCGGGTCCTAGAATTTCGGCCCGTCGCCTCTAGCGCCCTCTGCGAACGTAAGTCCGCCGAGACGCGCGTGAATTCTCCCGCCGTTCGCCATGGCCAACGCGAAGACAACTTCGTCGGGCTTCGGCGCGTCGGCGATACTGATGTCGATGCCGTCGAAGTGACTGCGCACCCAGGGGCTGTGCACGCTGACCATCGGGATGTGCAGCCGCTCGCCGACATTGCCCATGATCTGGCCGGCGCTGACGAAGCCGCGCACGCCGAGGAGCTTTTTGAGACCGGCTCCTCCCGGAGCGTGCCAGGCTGCGCCGTGCTCGATCTCACCGTTGACGCCGACGATGGTTCCCTTGCCGAAAGACTGGATCTCGCCGGCCGGAACGCCGATCGCGTCGAGCAGCTTTCGGGCTAGGGATTCGCCCAGGCCTTCCAAGGCCTTCATCCATTCGGTCAAATCCTCGACATATCGGCCGGCAAAGGGATTGGCGACCACCGCCGCGACGGCAGCCTTGCGCAAAGGACGTTCGGATGGCCGCCCCCCGTCGTGCCAGACGTCCTCGACGAACAGAGCGGTCTTCCTGCATTCGATGGCAATCATGGTTCCCCGGCGTCCCGCATTCGCGCACGGAGGCAGGCGCGATAAGCCTACCGCCCTGCCCCTTCTGTTCGAATAGCGCTACCAGAAATTTCGCAGCTCGTCTATAATTTCGAAAAATTTCGTTATGCTAGACAAACTTTAGAACGTGTTATATTCCTCGCGCCCAACCACGGCCGACCGATCCGACATGCGAGCGGTGTCGATAGGGTACTGGAATAGGCTGGGAGGAATCGATGACGTCTCATATTGGCAATCTCGACATCGCGTTTCGCAAAGCCCGTCCGGCGGACCATCCAGCCGCGCGCTATCCGGGTCTGAGACCGGCGCAGAAGCGGTTCGCCAAGGGCGAGACGGCGCGGGAGGGCGGACTGCCGCTGCCGTGCGACATCGTCATGGATCAGGACGTTGCGGTCACGTTGCGCGACGGCACGCGCATCTATGTCGACATCTTCCGGCCGGCCGATCACGAGCAGCGCCTGCCCACCTTGCTGGCCTGGAGCCCCTACGGCAAGCAGGGCGGCATCATCACCTTCGACGACCTGCCGGTGCGTGGCGGCGTCCCGGTCGACTCCGTGTCGGGGCTCGAAATTTTCGAGGGGCCGGATCCGGCCTATTGGTGCGCGCATGGCTATGCCGTGGTCAACGCCGACGCCCGCGGCGCGATGAGCAGCGAAGGCGACCTGCATTGCTGGGGCCGCCAGGAAGGCCGCGACGGCCATGACCTCGTCGAATGGATCGCAGCCCAGCCGTGGAGCAACGGCAAGGTCGGGCTCACCGGAACGTCGTGGCTGGCGATCGTGCAGTGGTTCATCGCCGCGGAACGGCCGCCCCATCTCGCGGCGATCTCGCCCTGCGAGGGGTGGACCGATCTCTACCGCTGCGACGTCGTGCGGGGCGGCATCCCCGATGTCGGCTTCAACGACTTCATGCTATCGAAGTTTGCCGGCGGCGGCGGGGTCGAGGACATCCCCGCGATGGTACGGTCCGCCCCGTTGATGAATGCCTATTGGCAGGACAAGATTCCCGATCTGGGCAGCATTACCGTGCCGGCCTACGTCATCTCGAGTTGGACCAACCTCATCCACTCGATCGGCACGATGGACGGCTGGCGGGGAATCGCGTCGAGCCAGAAATGGCTTCGAGTCCACAACACCCATGAATGGACACACTATTATCGCGAAGCCGACGATCTGCGGCGCTTCTTCGACCGGTTCCTGAAGGGCGTGGAGAACGGGTGGGATGAGACGCCTCGGGTTCGCATGGCGGTACTTGATCCCGGCGGCAAAGATATAGTCGACCGGCCAGAGACCGATTTTCCGCTGCCGCGGACGGTCTATACTCCCCTTTATCTGGATGCGAGGACAGGATCGCTCGAAGGTGACCTGCCTGTGACGGCTGCCTCCGTGGACTACGACCCTGCCGACAAGGCCAGCCGCGCGACTTTCGCTCATCGCTTCGACCGGGATACCGAGATCGCGGGCTACATCAAATTGCGCGTGTGGCTGTCGGCTATCGACGCCGATGACCTGGATATCTACGTCGAGGTGCGCAAGCTGGATTCGGAGGGGCGGCATCTAGGAGCCCGCACCTTCCTGCCGCCCGGCGTGTCGCGCGACGATCTGCCTGAAGACCCGGAAAACCAGTCGGGCATGATCGTCTTCTCGGGGGCCAAGGGGATGCAACGCGCATCCCTGCGGGCCGTCGACCCCGAGCGTTCCGGACCGGCGATGCCGTATCATACTTTCGACAGGGTCCAGAAACTGGCGCCGGACGAAATCGTGCCGGTGGACGTACAGATCTGGCCACTGGGAATGCGTTGGTCGGCCGGGCAACAGATCCAGCTCGTCATCGCGGGTCAGAAGATTTCGGGCGTCGAGTTTCCCGGCCTCGAAGGGCCGGACACCGTCAATCGCGGCCGCCATGTGGTTCACACCGGCGGCGCATATGATTCCCATCTGATCTTGCCCGTCACCATTTGACCTGCGGCGCGCCTGCCCGGGCGGCCCGGTGTGCGAGGGACGAGCATTCACCAAGGAGGACTGACGTGAAAACCGCAATCATCGGAGCGACCGGCACGATCGGCAAGCTCGTTACGAAGCAACTCCTCGATCGCGGCCATCCCGTGACCGCGATCGCGCGCAATCCCGATACGCTCGACGATCATCCGCTCCTGACCCGAAAGGCCGCCGACATCTTCAAGTTCGATCAGCTCGGGCCTGCCCTGTCCGGCCACGACTCGCTGGTCGTCGCCTTTGCGCCGCAGGACAATGCCTATATCGGCTATATGCAACTCGTCGAAGCCGCCTGGCGGATCAAGCGGGCGTTCAAGCAGGTCATCCCCGACGCCTACTTCCTGAATGTCGGCGGCGCCTCGAGCCTCTGGACTCCGCGCGGCTTCCAGATGTTCGAGGATCCGGGTTGGCCGCAGTGGTTCTTCAATGCCGCGCCGGCGGCGCATTGGCGCAGGCTCTACACGTTGAGCGGTGGCTTGCCCGCCTTCAAGGAAATGGCCGAGCAGCGCGAGCAGATCCTGGCGGATCCGTCGAAGGATCCCTATTCCGATTTCACCGGCGAGACGATCCACGCCTGGTATCGACAGATCGACAAGATCTTTGGCAAGGGCATGGGCGGACGGGCTCAGCTGGAATATTTCGAATGCGACCTCAGCTTCCGTTGGAGCTTCGTCTCGCCGCCCTGGCTGCTCGGAATGCCTGAAGTCACGGGCAAGTATCGCACCACGATCGACACGCTGCCGGTCGAGAACGGGCAGCCGGCCGGCATTTCGGTGGACGACCTGGCGCTGGCCATCGCCGACACGGCCGAGAAGCAGGGCTTCGTTCACCAGCACTGGAGTGCTGCGCGCGTGCTGCCGGAAGGCGTTACCGGTTGATCCTGGCCCGTGTCCGGGGCGCGCTCCAACTCGCTGTCGGCCGGAGCGCGGCCCGGAACAACTGCCCGCTCCCTCGGAGCGTCAGGCCGCCTCTGTCTTGATGTCGTCTGGAAAGAGGCGGCTGGCAAAGACGAGGACGTTGTCGGTCGTTTCGCGGATGTGCCGCTCGATCAGATCGAGCGCCTCCGCGGATCGGTCGAGGACGGCATCCCTGATCGCCTTGTGTTCGGTATCCTTGGGTCGCCATTGGGTCCTGAACTGCGAGGCCATGCGCCGATAGCGGTGCGCCCTGTCGAACAGCTTCTGACGCATCTCGAGAAGCAGCGGAGAACGGCAGGCACAAACGAGCGACCAGTGGAACTTGCTGTGCAACGCCGCCCAGTCCGCATCGAAATAGTACTGCTCGCCGAGCCGCTCCTGCAACCGTTCCATCCTATGATAGCTCGCCAGGATACCGGCTTCCCACGCATCGTCGCCATATTGCATCGACAGGCGCATAAGTTCGCGATCCAGAAGAACCCGAGCATTGGTCAGATCCAGCAGGTCTGCGACGGAAACCGGAGCGACCGCGAAGCCACGCTGGCCTTCCGAAATCGCCAGTCCTTCTTCCGACAGCCGGGCCAGGGCCTCCCGAAGCGTCGAAAAGCTAACCTCGTAGCGATCTTTCAGAACCTCGAAGCGCAGCTTGTCGCCGGGCTTCAGCCGGCAGCTCAGGATGTCGTCGCGCATGCGATGCAGCACATCGCCCGCGCGAGTCTCCCCCTTGGTCTTCATGCCGGCCACCTCACGACTTGACGCGATTTGCATGATTACCTCTAACGTCCGCAGAACAAATTTCAACCTATACCATTCTTTCGCAAATCGGAAGGATTTTCGTATCTAGACTTCAGGCGGTCGGCGCAAAGGCCCCGTTTGCGCAGCCAATCCGAGGCGAAACCGCGCACTGGCGGATGCAAGCCGAGGAGCGATATTTCGTAATAAACGATTATTTCGAAAATACTTGCGTTTGGGTATCCTGCGTTCTAAGAGAGAGCCGGCTATCAGGCCGCGTCAATTCAAGTGGAGGAAACGGAATGGCCCAGCTCGTTCATGCGATAGGGCATATCAAGGTCAATGCGAGCAACCTAGACGATCTGGTCCGCGACTCCACCGACATACTCGGTCTGCGCGTGACTCGGCAGACCGGAAACGAGGCCTGGCTGAGTTCCAACGGGCGCCTGGCGGAACTGGTGGTGATCCAAGCCGGCGAAAACTCCGCCCACACGATCGGGCTGGAAGCGCTCACCGCCGCCGATGTGAGCGCCGCTGCGGGCCGCGTCGAGGCTGCCGGGTGCAGGATCGTCGCCGACGCTCCGAGCATGGACTGCATGGACGCGGGCGTTACCTTCACGACCCCGCAGGGCCTGCGCTTCGAAATCCATACCCCCATTCGCGACACGATGTACAAGCCGCGCCACGACACCGTCGGCGTGGGACCGCGCCGCTTGGATCACATCAACATTCTGACCCCCGATCCGTTGGCGACCCAGGCGCAACTGCAGGCGATCGGCGATCTGCGCGTCGCGGAGAAGCTGGTCGACAACTCGCTGACCTGGCTCTACGGCGGCAACCGCCAGCACCACATCCTGGGCCTGGTGAAGAGCCACGCACCGGGCCTGCACCACTATTCGTTCGAGTTCACCGAGTTCAACATGTACTGCCGGCTCGGCGACATTCTGGACCGGCACGACCGTCAGGTCCTGTGGGGACCCGGCCGGCATCGCCCGGGCGACAATACCTACGCGTATTACCTCGATTCGAGCGGCGCGATGGTCGAGTGCTCCGGTCCCATGTCCACCGTCGCCGACGAAGCTCATTTCCAACCGCGAATTGTCACCAATCTCGCGCGCCCCGGCAATGTTCGCGACATGAACGTCTGGGGCTCCCCCTCGCCGCTCGAGTGGCGGCAGCACTTTCATCCGTTCGCGGCGCTTGATTAACTCCCGTTCTGCGCGGGAGTTGTTCCGGTCTCTCAAGCCTGTGGCGAGGTGCGTCCCCATGGGGGCGCTTTGCGACCAAATCCGGCGGGATCAGATCGGCATATTCCTCTCATAGGAGTGACATATCGTGCTTGCCAGAATCGACCGAGCCGCCCTAGCCGCCACCGAACGCCTAGCGGCGATCGGCGTTCTGGCAATCATCGGGGTCGGGATGGTCACCGTTCTCGACGTCTTCCTTCGGGAAATGTTCTCAAGTCCGATCCGCGGCCTGAACGAGATCACCCAGCCTCTCATGGCGGTCGGCATCGCCCTTTGTCTGCCTGCCGGCGTGATGGGCAGGGTCCACATCACGATCGAGATCGCCAAGTCGCTGGTCGGCAGCACGGCCTATGCCTGGTTGAGAGTATTGGGCGCAGCCGCGCTGCTTCTGTTCCTCGCCGTCGTATCCTTCCGGCTGTGGGCGCAGGCGGACAGGGCAAGCACCCTCGGAAGCACGACCGCCGTCCTCAATCTGCCGCTTGGTCCGCTCCTCAAGGCTGCGACCGCTGCCATTGCACTGGCCGTACCTCTTCAGCTGATCCCCTTGGCCCGAACCGTCGCGGACGCGTACGAGGCGAGCCGACGCGGCTTCATCGGCGTCGTGGCGACCCTTGCCGTTCTCGCCGTCCTCGTTTTCGTCTTTCGGGAACCCCTGAGCCGATCGCTGGCCGCGTTCGCAGACATGCCGGCGAGCTATCTGGCGCTTGTCTGCTTCGCGTTGATTTGGCTCTCGGCGCTCCTGACAATTCCGGTTGGCGCCGCCATGGGTCTCGCCGGTTTGCTGGGGAGCCTGCTCTTGCTGGGGACCGGTCCGGGCCTTGCGATGTTCGGAACCAAGATCCAGGAGATGCTGTTCAACGACAGCCTGGCCGTCCTGCCCCTCTTCCTGCTCATGGGCTCGTTTGCCACGCTCGCGGGCATGTCTTCGGAAATCTACCGTTGCGCCCACACGATCGTCGGGCATTTCCGCGGCGGACTCGCGATCGCCACCGTCCTCGGCTCGGCCGGATTCGGCGCCCTCACCGGCTCCTCACTCGCCACCTCCGCCACGATCGGAAAGGTGTCGCTGCCGGAGATGGCCGCGCGCGGATACAACCGATCCTTGGCTGCCGGTACCGTCGCCGCCGGCGGCACGCTCGGCCAACTTGTCCCGCCGTCGACGATCATCGTGATCTATGCCCTCCTGGCCGAGGAATCGATCGGCACCCTCTTCATAGCGAGCATCGGCCCGGCTCTTCTCACGGTGGTACTCTACGTCGCCGCCATCTTGGTCACGACATCGATCCGACCCGCCTGGTCGCCCGCCGGCCGGCGCAGCAGCATCCGGGAAATTGTCCAGTCGCTGGTCGGCGCCTGGAAGGCGGTTCTGCTGATCGGCGTCGTGATCGGCGGCATTTACACCGGTGCCTTCACCGACGTCGAAGCGGCCTCCGTCGGGGTCATCGGCGCCTTTGCCGTGGCGCTGTACAAAGGCACCGTGAGACGCGAAACGTTCTGGCAGGTCATGCGTGAGACCACGAGTACCGTGTCCCTGATCTACCTCCTCATCTTCGGCGCAATCAGCTTCGCGTTCCTGATGGGCATATCCGGATTGCCCGATCTGTTCGTCGCGACGATGACGTCGATCACCAGCGATCCGCTGGTGATCGTCCTGATGATCTCCCTGTTGTATCTGGTGCTCGGCACGGTCATGGACAGCACAGCGATCATGATCATCGCCGTTCCCGTCTTCCTGCCGCTTATCGTCCAATTGGGCCTCGATCCGATATGGTGGGCGATCCTCACCGTATGCCTGGTCGAGATCGGCCTGATCTCCCCGCCTTTCGGCCTCAATCTTTTCGTCATGAAGTCGATTGACCCGAAGCTGACGCTTACCGACGTCTACCGCGGGGTTACACCGTTCATCATCGCCGACATCCTCAAACTCGCCCTCCTGATCGCATTTCCCATCATCACGCTGTGGCTGCCCGGAACGAGGTAGGCGCGGGTTCCGGCACCGCACACACGCGACGAGAAACGATTTGCTTGCAAGCGTCGCACCTCACATTCTTGTCAGGAATTTCGAAAATATCTTTTATTGGCGAAAATAATGCGCTATAAGCAACAATAAGATGAGATAGGGGAGCGATTGGGTGGAAGGGACGGGGGATCGGCTGCGGCTCGGCGCCATTGCGGGAAGCCTGCGCAAGAAATCTTTCAGCCGCGCCCTGACGCGTTGCCTGAACGGTCTGGCGCCGCTGAACGTTACTGTCCAGGAACTGCCGTCGATCGGCGCGCTGCCCCTTTTCAACCAGGACATCCTCGACGAAGGCGGTATCCCGGCGCCGCTCGCCGAGCTGACTGAAGCGATCGCGACGATGCAGGGACTGATCTTCGTATCGCCCGAGTACAACTGGTCGATACCCGGTGTCCTGAAAAACGCGATCGACTGGATCTCCCGGCTGAATCCCGCTCCACTGCAGGACAAACCCGTGATCATCTTCACCTGCTCGCCGGGCCTGCTCGGCGGGGCACGGGCGCATGCGCCGCTCCGCAATGTCCTGCACTCGCTCGATTGCAGGATTCTCGCGCGTCCGGAGGTTCAGATCTCGCAGATCCGGACGAAGCTGTCGGATGACATGTCTTCGATCGCCGATACCGCGACGGCCGAGTTCGTCGCCCAGCGTCTTGCCGCGTTCAGCGAATTCGCCCGGAGGAATTCACAGCATCTGGTTTCGTGAATGGTCTTCAACACCGTTATGGGAGGTAAACTGCAATGAACATGAAGGTACTGCTGAAATCGTTGGTCCTGGGGCTCGGTCTGACAACGGGTGCGAGCGCGGAACCGATCGAGTTGAAGTTTGCGGTCTCCGCACCGCCGCAGGTTCACTACAACCAGAAGGTCCTCATCCCGTGGGCAGAAAAGGTCACCGCGGACTCGGGGGGCACCATCGTCGTCAAGATGTATTTCGCGGGCGCCCTCGGCAAGGCGGGACAGTTCCTCGAAGTCGTCCAGAGCGGCGCCGCGGATATCGCGATGGACATCTCGTCCTATTACCCCGGGCGGTTTCCCCAGACGGATGTCTCCTATCTCCCCGGCCTGATCGGGGATGATGCGGTCAAGGCGTCGAAGGCCTTGTGGTCCATGTACGAACAAGGGGCTTTCGACAAGGACTTCGCCGGCCTCAAGCTGCTCGCAGTCAGCACGCCGACGGCGGCAATGTTAATGACCACCAAGACCCCCGTCACCGCTCCCGCGGATGCGAAAGGTCTGAAGATCGGTGCCGGCGGCAAAGTCAAGGCTGCCATCCTGGATTCCGTCGGCGCAGCCATGATCAGTCTGGATGCGTTCAACATGTATCAGTCGCTCGGACGCGGCGTGGTCGATGGCGTGATCACCCATTTCACCGGCATTGCGCCATTCAAGCTTCACGAGGTCGGCAAGTTCTACACACAGATCCCCCTCGGAGGATCGTTCACCCCCGTCTTCATGGCGAAGGAACGTTTCGATTCCCTGCCCGAGGCCGCGCGCGCGGCGATCGAAAAGAACTCGGGCGAGGCAATGTCGATCGCGATGGGCGAGGTGTGGCGCGATGCGCACGCCCATGGCCAGGAATTGGCCAAGGGGGCGGGCGGCACCATCATCGTCCCCGATGACGCGGCGCGTGCCGCTTGGGAAGCGGCGATGACCCCGGTTGTCGAACATTGGGTGTCGGAAGGCGAGGACCGTCAGAAGCTCGTCGATACGCTGAAGGCCACGCTCGCAGAGTAGTGCCACGTGCCGTAACATCACGGAACGCTGTCCTCCCGCATCTGCCAAAGGTGCGGGAGGCATTGTTTTGCGGAGCATATGACAAAGCCTCTCACCTACGCCCCGCGCTGCCGGAAGGCCCGCTGCTTGTGGACAGGGAATTCTCAGTCTGGCCGGTCCAAATCGACGGCGCCGCTGTTGCGTGCTCCGGGGCCGAAAGCATTTACTCCAATTCATGAAAGGACGCGGAGACACCTTCCCCCCACCTACCGCATCCGTCAATGTTTCGCCTACGTAATGAAATCCTCGCGGACCGGCGTGAATACCTCAATGATCTCGCCCGCCTCGAGGCATTTCGCGGCATGCATCAGGTTCGATTGGATCAGGAAGCTGTCGCCCGGCCCCATTACCTGCGTCACGCTATCGATCGTGATCTCGAAGCGACCGCTCACGATATAGCTCGCCTGCACATGCGGGTGGTTGTGCAGCGGACCGCTCAGGCCCTTCGTGAACACATTCCGCATCATGAGTATCTGCTGTTCGTAAACGAGGATCTTGCGGGTCGTATCGCCTGGCTTTTCATACCACTCGACCTCTGCGTCCTTCAGGTGGCCGACACGCTGCCTTGGCATAGTCATGAGTCCGTCCTTTCCCTTGCGAAGATATCGGCGCGGTGATCGTGCAGCGCGCGCCAGCCGAGAAGCTGTTCGGCGCGGCCGGTTTCGAACATCGGCGCGAACGGCCGCTGCCGATAGTGGGCGTGGTCGACCGTTTCGGGCAGTCGCCCGAAAGCCGTCCGAATTCGGTCCATCGTCGGCACGGCGTGGAGCGTGGAAGGCGCGGTTAGCCAGAATGCGTCGAAGCCACGCCAGGGTGCGTCGATGGCGAGGCGGAACGCCTCGGCCACGTCCCGAGGATCCACATGGTGCCAGCACAGGCCGCCACCGGCGGCGACGTGGCCACCTGCGCAGGGGCCCCGGTAGCCGCTAGGGTCGGCATGGCGGGCGAGTACTTCCCCCATCATCGCAGGAAAAAGCACGAACACCGGGCGTAGCGCGAGCACCTCCAGGCCGCGCCGCGCATAGGCTCGCCCAGCTTCCTCAGCCATCAATTTTGAGAGCGCATACGGATCGGCCGGGCGCATCTCGTGTCCCTCCGGTACGGGCATGGTGGCCGGGCACCAGAAGTGCTCCGGCCACACCGTGTTGCCCATGACGCTGTCGCTGGAACAGAGGACGACGCGCCGGACTCCGGCGCGCAAAGCGGCTTCCAACACGTTGCAGCTGCCCAGAGCGTTAAGCTCCATGATCGTCTTCGGCGAGCCGGCACCGATATTCGGGGCCGCAGCGATGTGCAGCACGCATTCGGCTCCCGCAAAGGCGGCTTCGAGTGCCTCAGGGTCGAGGATGGAAGCCTCGAAGAAGGCGGCACAGCCGGGCGCCGGGCGCAGGTCGAGGCCGACAACCCGGTCGCCAACGCCCGACACGGCGCGCACAACATATTGCCCGAGGAGGCCGCCCGCGCCGGTGACAACGACGCGCCTCATCCCTGGTTGCCGGCGACATGGCATGCCGCGAGGTAGCCGAAGGTCAACGCAGGTCCAAGCGTGATGCCCGGACCGGGATAATTGCCTCGCCAGATCGACTGCATGTCGTTGCCGATGGCGTAAAGTCCGGCGATCGGCTCGCCGGCCCGGTCGAGGACGCGGCAGTGCTGATCGGTCCGCAATCCGGCCGCCGTGCCGAGATCGCTGAGCACCAGCTCGACGGCGTGGAAGGGCGGCTTCAGAAGCGGCGCAAGGCAGGGATTGGGTTTGTTCTCAGCATCGCCGAGATAGCGCGAATAGATGTCTTCGCCGCGTGCGAACTCCGTGTCGCGACCAACGGCGGCATCCGCATTGAAGCGTGCCATGGTGGCCGCCAAGCCTTCTGCGTCGATACCCAGCCTGGCCGCGAGCTCCGGGAGGGTATTGGCGGAGGTAAGATAGCCGGCGTTCTGATAGGGCTTCAGATTCCGGACGAACGGGATGATCGCGCCCAGCCCGTACTTCCAGATGAAGGTGCTGTCGCAAACGATCCATGCCGGCAGGTTGCCGCGCTTCAGCAGTGCCTCGCCGAAACGATGGTACGACACTGCTTCGCTTGTGAAGCGGCGGCCTGCGCGGTTGACCACCAGGGAGCCGGGTTTGCCCCGGTCCGTAACGGTATGCGGGTAAACGACCTTGCGCCCATCCCTGCGCAGATAGACCGAGGCCGGGCTCCAATAGGCGTTGTTGGTGTTGTCGGTGGCAACGGTGCCACCTGCCGCCACACCGAGGTCGAGACCATCGCCGGTGCTGCCGGGCGCGAACGGGCTTTCGTCGCTTGCGGCTTCCGGCAACCAAGCTCGCCGCTTGTCGGCCCCGTGCGAGAAGCCGCCGGTGGCAAGCATCACACCACGCCGCGCCGTAGCAACGCGGTCGCCCTTTGTGTCGGCCATGCGCAGGCCGATCGCGCGGCCGTGTTCGACGATGATTTCTAGCACCGCGCAGCCGGTCAAGATCGACACTCCCTGGTCGACCACCGACTTCAACAACTGGGCCGCCAACGCATTGCCAAGCACGAGCCGCGAACCCCGGGGATGGCGCAGCCGCTGCAGGCCATGTTCCGTGACCAGCCGCGCCACTCGCAGGAACGAGCGCGGCGAACGCCGAAAGTTGCGGAAATGCGGCAGGTCCTCGCGCGCAACCATCATGCCGCCGAGGATGGTGAACTCGGCGATAGGCGGGCGCAGGCGGGCAAACCATGGTCCGAGGGCGTCCGCGTCGAACGCCACCGGCTCAAGGACACGCAGCCCGTCACGAGCGCCTTCGAGGTCCGGGTAGTAGTCGGGATAGAACAATACCGGCTTGAGCTTGACTGAGGTACGCGCCTCGAGAAAGGCGATCGCTTCGCGACCTTTGCGCACGAATAAGGCGCGCATGTCGCTTCCGTCGTCGGTCGGAACGGCACGCTCGAGATAGCGGAGCGCTTCTTCGGGGTCGTCCGGCCTGCCCGCCTCCGCCATCTTGGCATTGTCGGGGATGTAGACCATGCCACCCGAAAAGCTCGTGTTGCCGCCGATGAAGTCGGTTTTCTCGACGATCAGTACGCTGAGGCCTTTTGCTGCGGCAGTGGCAGCCGCCGTCATACCGGCGGCGCCCGCACCGACGACGATCAGATCAAATTCGTCGCCGCTCATGCTCTGGCGATGCCATTCCAGCGGGCAAGATTTGCGCGCATCCAGTCGGCGAAGGCGGCCACGCCGGCCTCGAGATCGTGGCCTGGACGGTAGCCGAATTCCTCCGCCATGCGCGAACAGGCCAGCGGTCCGCGCATGACGGTCGTATCGGTCCACGGCGCAGTTCCCGGACCGATGTCTATCCGCGCACCTGGCACGGCTTTGCGCACAGCCTCCGCGACTTCGAACGTGGTGTAGTTGCGACCCGACCCCACATGATAAGTGTCATATGCCAGCCGCTCCGCGCCCCAGAGCGCCAGCAGACCTGCAACACAGTCGGGAACGTAAGTGAAACTGGCAGCGAAATCGCCGCCGGAGGGCTCATCTATCGCCTCTCCCCGCAGGACACGCCGCAGAAACTCCGGGATCGGCCCGCGCGGAGCGTCGAAGACAGGCGGCACCAGCGGCGGACCGTAGATCCACGAAATCCGTGCGGTCGCGGCGGAGAGGCCGTAGGTGCGTGCGTAGACTCCTACCATCAGTTCCGAAGCCCGCTTGGTCACGGCGTAGAGCGACTTCGGCGTCGGTACTGCCTCCTCTGCGACGGGCGTCACAGAGTCAGGCAGCGTCTGGAAAACCGATCCCGTCGAGACGAAGACAAAGCGTCGCCACTTAAGCCGCCGTGCCGTCTCCAGCATCAGGCCGGTGGCCGTCACATTGCTCTGGAATGCCTTCAGCGGGGCCGGCAGAGCCAGCACGTCGTTCGGCACGGCCGCGGTGTGAATGCAGCCCTCGATGTCGTGTTCGGCCGCCAGCATCGTCAACCCGAAAGGGTCCGCCAGATCGCATTGCGACCAGATGATGCCGGGGCCGAGCGCCTCTGCATCCTGCTTTCGGAAAGTGGTCATATACTGGCCGACGACGGGAATGTCGCGCGCGACCGCTTGCCGCGCGAGCTCATAGCCGACATGGCCCATCGCCCCGGTAATGAGAAGCTTACCCATTGATCGACTCCGGCTGTTGGATTGCGCGTCGTTCGGCCAGCAGCGTGGCCGCGAGACCGGCCCGGATATCGAATTTCGGCCGGTAGCCGAACGCCTCAGCCGCGCGGGTGCAGTCCAGCGCGCCCTTGCGTGGCATCGCCACCGTGCCGGCGTGGCGATATGGACCGCTGCCGACGGTTATCGGAGGCGCCGTGGGATCGAGCTCGGCAAGGATTGAGGCGATCTCGGCCAGCGACGGGCTGGATGCGCTGGAAACGTGGTAGGCATCGTGAAAGTGACGAGGGCAGTCGAGAGCACCGAGTACGCCTGCGACGACATCGTCGAGATAGGTATGATCGATGCGGTCGGCAGCGCCGCCAGGTACATACAGCGGCTCACGGCGGGCGACGGCCCGGATCATGTTGATCGGAACGCGGTCGCGCGGAAAGTGGGGACCGTAGACCCACGATGTGCGCACATTGATGCAGTCCAACCCATGCGTGGCGCGGTAGCTTCGGCCAAGGTGCTCGACTGCCGCCTTACTGATACCGTAGCCATGCAACGGTCGCAGTGGATGGTTCTCATCGATGCGGTCGGCTTCGAACGCCCCGTAGATCTCCTCGGAGCTTATGTGGATCATGCGCTGTGTGCCGGCGCGCGCCATGGCCTCGAAGAGATTGATCGAGCCTTCGATGTTGACGCGGAACAGTTCGCGGGGAGACTTCAGCGAGGCGAGCACACCGACGACGGCGGCGCAGTGGATCACCGCATGCGGGCGTTGCCGATCGAAAAGACCGTCGACAAGCCCGGCGTCGCAAATGTCGCCATGGACCACTGCCAGGCCCGGCTCGCTCTCGGCACGGGCTTCCAGCCAGGTGCAGTCACCAGCCTCGAAGGCGATGACGACATCGCCGCGTCGTAGCAGGGCTTCGACGATGGCGCGACCCACGAAGCCACCAGCGCCAGTCACCAATATGGGATTCATGCCTCGCCCGCCCTCAGAGGTTGAACAGGATCAGCCGCTCTTCGGTCATATCGCGGATCGCGTAGCGCGGTCCCTCGCGACCGATGCCGCTGTCTTTGACACCGCCATAGGCAAGCTGATCTGTGCGCCATGTCGATGTACCGTTGATGATGACGCCGCCGGTCCGCAGCCTACGCGCCAGCATCATCGCGAGTTGAGTGCTGTCGGTGAAGACGCCGCACTGGAGCCCGAATGGGCTTTCGGAGATCTCGCGTATCGGCTCCTCCAGATCATCGTAGGCGATGATACTCGCGACTGGACCAAACACCTCGTCGCAAACGACCTTCATGTCTCGCCTGACGTCGGTCAGGAGTGTCGGCTCATAGGCGGGGCCGTGACGGACGCCGCCGCACAGCAACTTCGCGCCTCCGGCGACTGCTTCGTTCACCCAGCTTTCCACCCGCTTCGCGGCGGCCTCGTCGATCAGCGTTCCTAAATCGGTGTGCGCGTCCATCGGGTCGCCCAACCTCAGGGTCCGCATATGGGCCGCCACCTTGTCGCCCAGCGCGGCAGCGAGTTTGCGCGGCGCGAAAATGTTCTGCACGGAGATGCAACTCTGTCCGGCGAGCCGCACCGCGTTGCGGGCGAGCTGCGGGGCGATAGCGTCGAGGTTGGCGTCCTCGCAGACGATGGTCTGCCCGGTGCCGCCGAGCTCCAGCGTGACCGGCCTCAGCCCCGACCGCGCCCTGATCTCTGCGCCCACGCGGGAGGAGCCGGTGAAGGTGAGCATGTCGACGCCGGGATGTGCAACAAGGGCTTGTCCTGTCGCTGCGCCGCCATGAACGACCTGGATGAAGTGGCGTGGAATGCCGGCGTCATAGAGCAACTCGACCAAGCGATGTACGACCAGCGGGCATTGATGCGGCGGCTTGAGGACGATCGCATTGCCGGCGGCAAAGGCCGGGCCAAGCTTGTGGCAGGCAAGGTTGAACGGCGCGTTGAACGGCGTGATCGCGCCGACCACACCGACGGGGAAACGCATGAGAAAAGCCATCTTGCCGTGGCCCATCGCACTGCCGTCGAGCGGCACATGGCTGCCCTCGATGCGGATCGCCTCCTCGCCGGACAGCGAGATCGTGTCGGTCGAGCGCTTTACCTCTCCTTCGGCATCGGCCAGCGCCTTGCCGGTCTCGCGCGCCATGATCTCGCCGATCTCGGCCGCTCGCTCTCCTATGAGGTCCGCGGCTCGCCGCAGGATGCCGGCACGCTGGTAGGCCGGCATCGACGCAACTTCGGGGGCGGCAGCGCGGGCCGCCCTGACGGCGGCTGCCACAACCTCAGGATCGGCGGCCGGCGCGGTGGCGACAATCTCGCCACGATATGGATCGCGGCTCTCGAAGTGGTCCCTGCCGGCGACGTGCTTGCCGCCGATGACGTGGCCTAGTTTCACGCCGCTCATCGCGCCGGGCTCCATGCGCTGCCGAAAGCCGGTTCGGGCGCCGGCATCGGCGGCAATTCCCACGAGCCGGTCGATGGCGGCTTTACGCCGGGGTCGACCTCCAGGTCGATGAGGTAAGGCCGACCGGATGCCAGCGCTACTCGCAGCGCGTCGCGAAAGTCGCTTGAACGGCTGACCTTCACGCCATCGACCCCATGGGCCCGCGCCAGCGCTGCGAAGTCGGGATTGTAGGGCTGGCCGTTGAGACCGCGTGTGAACGAGGTGCCGATTTCCCTGCCGCCGAACACGCCGTGCTGGAGGTCGCGGATGGCGCCCCAGGCATAGTTGTTCCAGACAACCCAGATCGCCGGTATGTCATATTCGACCGCCGTGCAAAGCACGTGCGGGGTCATGGTGAAACCGCCATCACCCACAACCGCGATGCAGGGGTGGTCGGGCGCCGCAAGCTTGGCGCCCAGCACGCCGGACACGCCGAAACCCATGGCGGAATAGCCCCAGGTATTGAGCATAGATTGTGGTCGACGACACTCCCAGAACTGCATGAACCAGTTATGATGGGATCCCGAATCCGGTACAAGGATCGTGTCTTCCGGCGCGACCTGCCTGATATCGGCGACGACGCGCTCGGGTCGCATAGGGTCGGTATCGATCTCGAAATTGGGCCTGATGAAGGCCTGCCACTCGCGCCGCCACCCGGCAATGCGCGAAAGCCATTCGGCGGTCCCGAGATGTCTGCTGATCCCGCGCCGCTCCAACTCGGCCAGCAACTGGCGGATGAAGGTGCGAGCGTCGGCCAGGATGCCGACCATCGGCTCGTAGTTGCGGCCGATTTCGGTGGGATCGATATCGACGTGGATGAGCCGCGTGGGGGGTATGTTCCACGAATAGCCCTGCTTCCACGAGGAGGCCGACCGATCGTCGAACCGAGCACCGATGGCGAGCACTACATCCGCATGGCGGCCGGCCTGGTTAGCCGTAAAGGTGCCGTTGCGGCCGATGAAGCCGAGCGACAATGGATCGGTCATGTCGAGCGTGCCCATGCCGTTGGGCGAGGCGACCTGCGGAATCTGCAGCCGGTGCTGCAGTTCAGTCAGTTCCTTGCTGGCCTTCGACAGAGTAACGCCGTGGCCGACGAATATCAGCGGCGTGCGTGCGGACAGCAACAGGTCGAGCACTGCGCAAATTGCTTCGGCCGACGCGCCTGGACGGTTCGCCACGCCTGCACCGTCCATCGGGTCCAGCTCCACCTCCGCCTCCTCCTGAAACAGATTATAGGGCACGTCGAGGTTGACCGGACCTGGCCGGCCCGAGGTGAGGAGGTTGGTCGCCTGGCGCAGCGCCAGCGGCAGCATGTCCACGCGTGTCGGCTGGAACGATCGCTTCACGAACGGACGAAGCGCATCTGGAAAGCTCGCCTGGCCGTGCATGTAGGTTTCCTGGAACGGGGCTCGGTTGAACTGCGAGGTCGGCACGTTTGCAGTTATGGCGAGGAAGGCCGAGCTGTCCGCCTGGGCGCAGGCCACCGACATCGGAATATTGGCCGAGCCCGGGCCGCACGAAGTCAGCGTTGCCACCGGCTGGTGGGCCACGCGGAAGTAGGCATCAGCCATATGGCCGGCCGTCTGCTCATGGCGCGGCGAGATCAGCTTGATCTTGTCCCGACGATCATAGAGCGCGTCGAGCATGCCGACATTGCCATGCCCGCATATGCCGAACACGTAGGGCATACGGGCCCGGATGAGGTGATCGGCGATCAGGTCACCGCCTTTGGTCTTGGTCATGCGACCCTGGCTCCCGGTAATTCGTGTCTGCGGCGTGTCAAGCATGGCTGGCCTCGGCCGGCTGACGCCGGCGACGTTGATTGCTGCGGATCATTGCGATGAGCGGGCTGACCCAGATGAGGATCGTGAGGATGCCCAGGCCCGCCGCGAGCGGCCGGCTGAAGAAGGCCGAGAGACTGCCGTTCTGCGCGATCATCGCCTGCATGAAGCTCTGCTCGATGATCGGACCGATAACCATGCCGAGAATGAGCGGCGCGACCGGGTAGTCGTTCTCCTGCATGAAGAATGAGACAACGCCTGCGACAAGGGCGACGGTCACGCCCATTATCGAATTGTTGATGGCGAAAGCACCGACGATTGTGAATGTGAGCACGATCGGCATCAGTACCGTGTTCGGCACGCGCAGAATCTGGCTGGCGAGCTTGATCGACAGGTATCCGATGGGGATCAGGAACAGGTTCGCAATGAAGAACGAGACGAAGATCGAATAAACCAGTGGCGCGTTCTCGACGAACACCAGCGGCCCCGGTTCAAGTCCCTTGAGCAGCAGCACGCCGATCACGATGGCGGTGACGGAATCGCCGGGAATTCCGAACACCAGCGAAGGCACCCAGGTCGTTGAGCTTGACGCATTGTTCGAGGCGCTGGCAGAAACGATCCCCTCGGGGTGGCCGGTACCGTAGAGTTCGGGGGTCTTCGAAAGCCGCCTGGACAGGCCGTAGGAGACCCAGGCGGCGATGTCGGAGCCCGCGCCGGGTATCGCGCCGATCACGATGCCGATGGTGGAGCCAATCGACATTTGACCCTTGTAGCGCCACATCACTCGGAACGCTTTGCCGAAGTCGATGTGTTGCACCCGCGACGCGCGCGTGTCGCCCCGCGGCGGGTGCGTCAAGCAGCGCATCACCTCAGCGACGGCGAACACGCCGATCATCACCGAAACGAAGTTGATCCCTTCCATCATCGACACGCTGCCGAAGGTGAAGCGCGGCGACCCGGTGATCATGTCGAGGCCGACGGTCGACAGCATCAGGCCGACGCATAGCGAGATCAGGCCCTTCGCCGGAGAGTTGCCTGCGACCAGGGCCGCCGTGCTGAGCCCGATGGCCGCGAGCCAAAAATACTCCTGGTAGCGGAAAGCCAACGCGAACTTCGCCAACGTGGGCGCCAGAACCGACAGGGCGACGGTGCCGATAATGCCGCCGATGACAGAGCAGAGCAGCGAGATCATCAGCCCCGTGCCGCCCTGGCCCTTGAGCGTCATCTCGTGGGATTCTTCGGTATAAGCCGCCGACGCGGGCACTCCGGGGATCCGCAGCAATGCGCCCGGCAGGTCGCCGGAGAAGATCGCCATGGCGACGGCGGTGGATATGGCCGCCAGCGCCGCCACCGGCTCCATGAAATACGTGATCGGTACCAGCATCGCGACGGCAAGTGTCGCGGAGATGCCGGGCATGGCGCCGACGAGGATGCCGTAGACGCTCGACAGCAGGATGACGAGCAAGACATCCAGGCGGAAGACGAGGTCAAAGGCGGCGAGCAGATTTTCCATGTCAGCGTACCATCATCAATTCGATGGCGCCCATGGGCAGCGGCACGCGCAGGAGCCGAGCAAAGATCAAGTAGAGAATGACAGTCACCCCAGCGGCGACGACGGCGCTGGACAATAGCTTCGACGTGCCCCGGGTCACGGCGAGCAGACCACCGAGCATCAGGAATCCGGAGAGCAGGAAACCCAGCCGCTCCGAACCCAGGATGTAGAAGACGATGCTGGCGACCACTGAGGCGAGGATGGCGTGATTGCGCGGTCGCCGCGCCCACGGTGCCAGGGTGAAGAGCGGCAGCCCGCCGGTTCGCCTGGCGGAGCCGACGATCAGCGCGATACCGCCCAACCCCATCAGGATGGAGATCAGCCGGGGGAACAGATCGGGGCCGTACTTCACCCCCGGCAACGACGAGAACGTTCCGGCATAAACGAACGTGAAGATGGCGATGGCGAGAAATATCCCACCGGTGATTGTGTCATTTGCTTTCATCGGCCGTTCCTCCCGCCGCGGTAGACTACGGCGACGTCCGCAAGGCCGAGCCGGGCGCTGGTGCCCGGCCGGCTGCATCAGCAGGTTTACTTCACCATGCCCGCGACTTTCATCACGTCGCAGATCGCCTTGTCCTGCGCAGCATGGAAGGCACGCGCCTCGTCAGGCCCGAGCCACGAGAAAGAGAAACCGCGCTCCTTCATGAACTTCTGAAACGGCTCGCTTTCATAACCGGCCTTCACCGCCGTCAGCACCTTTGCCTTGATATCGTCGGGAAGGCCCGCGGGCGCCCCGATCATGCGCCAGGTGGCAAGGCTCCACTCCACACCGATAGCTTCCTTGATGGTTGGCACGTCGGGGAACACGGCGTTGCGCTCAGGGCTCATGGTGCCGAGCGCCTTGATCGTGCCTGCATCCAGCAAGACCTTGGAGTCGGACAGGGGCGGCGTCACGAAGTCGACGGCGCCTGACGAAACGTCCTGCAGCGAAGGCCCACCACCCTGGGACGGCACCCAGGTCACGCGATCCGGCTCGATGCCGGCGGCGACCATCAGACCAACCCATGCGAGGTGATATATGCTGCCCGCGCCGGAACCCGACGCCGTGAAAGTGCCGGGCGGGTTCGATTTGATCGCGTCGATCGCCTCGGCCAGCGTGTTGAATTTCGATTCCTTCTTCACGATGACCGCCGAATGCTCGACATTGAGCAGGGCGATCTGCGTGAACTTGTCTGCGTCGAGGTCGGTGAGTCCCGAGCAGACCAGTTGGCTCAGGTCGACGTTTATGGTGCCGATATTGTAACCGTCGGGCGCCGACTGAGCCATCGCCGTGTGGCCTACGAGGCCCGAGCCGCCGGTGCGGTTCACCACATTTATCGGCTGGCCGAGCACGGGCTCCATCGCGGGCGTCAGCGCACGCACCAGGATGTCGGTGCCGCCGCCGGCCGCCCAGGGCACGATCATCGTGACCGGACGGTTCGGATAGTCCTGAGCCTTGGCAGGGACAGCCATCGCCAGGGCGGTCAAGGTGCCGACCGCCAGAGCCTGCAACGCGATCCTTCGCGATTTCATATGCATTCCTCCCTTCTTAGAGCCCAACGGAAGCGGGCGCCCCCGTTTGGCGGTCCTCCAACCGCGTGAAATGGTTTTAGGGAGATCCGGAAAAGTCTGTCAAATGTTTTCTCATATAAATCTCTCTCTTTTCCCTATGTGAGAAGAAAACGCTCCTTTGGCCCAAATCAGCCGCGATATGCGAGAGCTTCAAAGCCTAGCGCTACGAGGAGGGCTCTTGTTTTTCTCATACTGTAACGATAATTGTTGCGCATATGAGAATATGAGAGCGTCGATGGAGCCTGAAAAAACCGAGCGTGACGAGAACCGGATCCAATCGCTGGAGCGCGGGTTCATGGTGCTGGAAATGGTTGCGCGCAGCCGCGATGGCATCACACTGTCCGAACTTAGCCGGAAGCTCGATCTGCACACGAGCACGCTCTACCACCTGACACGAACTCTGGTTGCGCTCGGCTACCTGCGCACTGGTCCGGACGACAAGCGATACCGTATGGGACGCGGGATCTATCAGATTGCCTCGGCGTGCCTGGACGAGGCCGAGCTCAGCGCCACGGTCGAGCCGTATCTTGACCGCCTCGCCGCAGCAACGGGAGAAGCCACACACTTCGCGATCTGGGAGCGGCGCAAGGCTCTGATCCTGACGCGACGCGAAGGACCAAATGCGCTTCAGATCTCCGAGCGTGCCGGAACCTTGCGCCCCGTCTATTGCACGGCCATCGGCAAGGTGCTGCTCTCGGGGCTCACCGAGGACGTCTATGAACAATACGTTGCCGAGATCGACTTCGCGCCGGTGACCGCGAACACGCTTCGCGATGCACAATCGCTGCGGCTTCAGGTCGATCGGACGCGGCGCGAGGGCATCGCCTATGACGACTGCGAATTCAACCCGGAGGTCAGGTGCATGGCCGCCCCCGTGCGCGATTTCCGCGGTCGGGTGCTCGGTGCAATCGGGTTCTCGGGACCGGTGTGGCGTCTCTCGCTCGCAGGCATGAACGACTACATTTCCATCACGCGCTCGATCGCGGCGGAGGTGTCCGAGCATTTGGGCTTCCGGCCGGGCCAGATCGCACCCGACACTCGTAGCGGAAAGCGAAGAGCCAATGGGTGAATTGACAGGAAAGACGGCGCTGGTGACCGGGGCCAGCAAGGGTATAGGACGCGCCATCGCGGCTCGGCTTGCCGCGGAGGGATGCGATGTGGCTCTGGTCGCAAGAGACCTGGAGAGGCTGACCGCCGCAGCAGAGGAGATTGCCGAGCGGCATGGGGTGAGAACCCTCCCGATCGCCGCCGATCTGTCGTCGGAATCGGGCTGTATTTCTGCCGCCCGGACGGCATTGGACGCCTTCGGCGGACTCGACATACTCGTCAATTGCGCCGGCGACACCAGGGCGGGCACTTTCCCGGCACAACCGGACACGGAGTGGACAAGCGGCTTCGCTCTCAAGTTCTTCGGCGCGGTGCGCTTGACGCGGGCGCTTTGGGAGCCGCTGAAAGCGCGGCGCGGGACCGTCATCAATATCGGCGGTGCGGCGGCATATACGCCCTCGCCGGGCTTCATGGTCGGCGGCGCCGTCAACGCGGCGCTGGCACATTTCTCCAAGTCGCTGTCGAAGCAGGGGCTGGTTGACGACGTCAACGTCAATATCATCCATCCCGGCTCCGTCGTCACCGACCGCATGGACGCGCTGATCCGGCAGGAGGCGGCTTCGACCGGCATATCCGAAGACGAGGTCCGCCGCCGCAACCGGGAGCGGGCCGGAATCCGCAGGCTCGGAGAGCCTGACGATATCGCGGAGACGGTAGTGTTCCTCTGCCTGCCGCGCGCGCGTCATATCCAGGGCGTCGGCATCGCCGTCGACGGCGGCGCGACGCCAGGACTTTGATCCGGGTCCAACGCTGGCCGTCGATGGGCCGCGGCCTAGGCGGCTGCAATCCGCATCTGGTCTGCCCTGCGCCCAGCACCGCACAGGTAGGCGATAGTAGCATTCTATCTCGAACGGAGTGCCGTTCTCCGCGCAGCTGGTCAGCTGTGCTCGATATCGGGAACAGTGTTCTTGAAAAACCGCTCACGCGATCCGGCGAGATAGTCCCGCTCCCACTCGTGCCTGAACTCCGTGTTGCGGGTCAGCATCGGGTAGCGGCCGAAGTTCGTCGACCCCATGTTGAGAGAGGCGACTTCCGGCTTGAACACCGATACCGGTCGCAACCGCTCCTCGAACGTCATCGTGGCAGACCCTCCCGTCGTGATGTTCACCATGCAGTCGGCGCGCTGCCTGGTCACCTTGACCCTGCTCGTGACCACAGGAACGCGGAGCGTCTTGAGCCATTGGAGCCTCCGGCAAACCCGGCGCAATACAGCATCAACCGGCGCGTTTCAGTCTCATAAACCAGGCAGCCACGTTATGATCGCCGGAATGGCGACCAAGACGCAGATCTTGATGATGTCGGCCAGGACGAATGGCAGTACGCCGGCATAGATGCGTGTAATCGGGATGTCCTTTGAAAGCTGCTTCAACAGGAACAGATTGACCCCGAAAGGCGGCGTTAGAACTCCCAATTCTACCAACATCACGGTGATCACACCCCACCAAAGGGGGTCGTAGCCCAAATTGGTGACGATCGGCGCCACCAATGACGCGGTGATCAGCATGATCGTGACCGAATCCATGACCGTGCCAAGCAGCAAATACGTCGCGCATAGCGCAATGATGATGGCGATGGGCGGCAGGCCGCTATGGGCGACCATTTCGGCGAGCACGTTGGGAATACCGGTCAGCGCGAAGAAATATGCGGCAAGCAGCGCGCCCATGATCAAGACATAGATCATGGCCACCGACTGGGTGGTTTCGGCCGCGATGGACCAGATCCGGTCGCCCCTGATCGCACCGCGGGCAAGGGCAATTATGAAGGAGAGAACGGCTCCGACAGCAGCCGCCTCCGTGGGTGTGAAAACGCCGAAGAAGATGCCGCCGATGACCAGTCCGAACAGGACGAACATCGCCAGCGACCGCCGGAAACTCCAAATCAGCTCGCGCAGCGAAAAGACTTCCGGGTCCGGCGCAAGGTCCGCCCGGAGGCGCACGATGATCCAGATGGTCGCAAGATAGCCGATCACGCTGATCAGCCCCGGCACGAGAATGGCGATATAGAGCTTGCCGATGGATTGCTCGGTCAGGACCCCATAGAGCACCACGATTGTGGATGGCGGAATGAGCACGCCGAGCGTCGCTCCGGCGGCGACACAGCCGGCCGAGAAGCCGCCGTCATAGCCCCGCTTGCGCATTTCAGGCAGGCCGATGGATCCGATGGTAACGGCAGTGGCGATCGACGATCCGGTCAGTGCGCCGAAGCCGGCGCTGCCGCCGATCGTTGCCATGGCGAGCCCGCCCCGGAACGGGCCAAGCACGGCCTGGGAAAATCGATAGACGTCTTCGGAGAGGCCACTGACGACCGCGAAACTGCCCATCATCAAAAAGAGCGGAATGAGCGCAAGTTCGACGCTGGAAAAGAGCGCGGTGGTTTCCGACCCAAGGACCTTCAGCGCGGCGGGAACTCCGATGATCGCAGCCGTTCCAACGACGCCAACACAGGCTAGGGCGACGCCGACCGGCACCATCGCCAGCACCAGGACCCAAATCATAACGAACAGGATCCCACCAACCAAGACAGGGTCCGCCTGCCCGATACTCTGCAGGCCGAGCGTTGCGCCATAGATCAGTGCGGTCCCGGCCAGGGCGACGACAACGAGAGCCGAAAGCAGTACGAGACAACCGATGACACTGCGTTGCGCCCGCCCTATCGCCGACCCCTCCCCGGCCGCTGTCACACAATCGCGCATCGTGACCAGGATCTGAACCGGGACGCAGAGCCAGATCAATGCCGAGATCGCATACTGGAAGGGCGCCAATGGCAGCTCGAGAATGATCGTTTGCGAGTGGCGCAGCATCGACGTGGAGGCCTGATCAAAGACGCGCCATCCAAGGACCACCAACAAGGACGCGGTCACCAGACTGCCCGCCGCGGTTATCCATGACTTCGTCCGTTGTCCGACGAGATCCGAAAGCACATCGACTCGCAAATTGGCCCGTTGTGCCAATCCGCTCGCAAGAACCGCCGCGATGCCGACCGAAAAGATCGTCTGGGTGAGTTCGTTCGACCCAGCAATCGGCCGATTGAGCAATGCGCGCAAGATCAGCACGTCGAGCGAAGTGATCACGGCGATCACCAGCATCGTCACCACACCGACAAAGGCGAACGCCTGCGTGATGCGAGCCAGAAAGGCTTCGGCGTGAATCATGCTACGTTCCGACGCATGGCCACCAGACATAGTGTTCGCTCTTCCCTGCATCGCTAAACCGTATCCGTGAAATATTTCACACCTTCCCGGTGGCAAAGCTTCCCCCGCGTCGGTGATTGCGTTCCAGTGCTATGCTAGCGTTCCATCCCGGCTGTCCGATCACGGATATCCAACAAGGCCCTTTGAAGCGCTTCCTTGGTTTCCGGATTGGCGCTGCCACGGGGCATGATGGTCGTGATCGCGCAGGCCAGCTGACCGCGTTCGTTCAGCAATGGCAGGACGGCGGCCGTTCCCGTAATCACAGCATTCAGACTCCAGTAGACGTCGCTGGTCCGAGCCTTTTCCACTTCGGCATTGAGGCGGTCCAACTGCACCTCCACCCCGTCATGAGCTGCCATCTCGAGTTCTCTCGCAAGCACGCCCCTGGTCGCCTCTTCGGGCATATAGGCTAAAAAGACGACGCCGGTCGCCGACTGGCTAAGCGGCAACGCCGTCCCCAATTTTAGAGCAACCGGCAGAGGATGGATGCCGGGCTCCGTCATGACCAGCGTCGGTCCGAGCGACGTCCAGACATACAGGTTTGTCAGATAGCCTGAGCCATTGGCGATCTCGGAAACGGCCGCTCGGACGCCGCTCAACGGATCGTAGCGGCGGAGCGCGGCAAGACCGAGCGCATGCGCCTGCGGCCCGATATCGTATAGGCCCGTCTCCGCCGACTGAATGAGAAACCCGTGGTATTTCAGGCTGGCCAGATAGCGATGCAGCTTGTTCGGCTGTTCGCCGCTTAACCGACAGAGATCGCTCAAGCTCAACTTGCCTTCATGCCGGGCAATGATCTTGGTCAGTTCCAGCGCAGTATCGAGCGCTGCGATACGTTCCGGTTCCTTCCCCGTGGAGCGCGGCCTTCCTCGGGAAGGCAATGCGCGCACGTTCGTTTTTTCCAGCGGCTTGCCTGCAGGCACCTCGGCGTCTCCCACTCGTCTGGTTCCCCGGTCATCTAGGCGAATGACGTTCGGATCCGCAATCCGGATACCGGCCGGAGCTTTCGGCCGGCATCTCGTTTTCAATGAACAGAGGCCACGCCCTTCTTAAACGTATCCAGAACGGCCTGACCGCCTTCGGTTTCGGCGACCCAACCTGCCACGACGCCGGAAATCGCCCCCTCCCAAGCCGAATAGGTCGCATCGTCAAGTGTGGCCAATCGGTGATTTCCATCCTTCAGGATGGTCTGCTTGAACCGTTCACTCGACTGGTCATACCAAGCGCCGATATGAACGGCCAGCGACACGTCACCGTCGGTTCGCCGCAACAACGCTTGCTGCTCGGCGGACAAGCCATCCCAGACGTCCTTATTGAAGAGAAGGCTCACTGGCAGCTGACCGAGCGGCACTTCCAGGTGATGGTTCACCACGTCCTGAAGTTTGAAAAGGAAGACCCCCGGCCAGCCGGTGATAATCCCGTCGACCACGCCTTGCGAGATCGCCTGATAGGCTTCGGTGACCGGCATGGAAATGCCGCTAGCCCCGACCGCGGCGGCAATGCCGGCCCCGGCCTTATCCGCGACGCGCAGCTTCAAGCCGGCCGCTTGCTGCAACGGGCCGGCCTCCTGCTTCGTGTGGAGACCGTTAGTGGAACTCGCCGCCAGGGATCCCACGGCGACGTTCGCATATTCGCTGTCAAGCATGCCTGCGTCCAGCAGCGCATTCAGCCCTGCGGTTGCTTCCTGTGCGGATTTGGCGACAAATGGAAGGCCCACGAGCAGTGTCCTTGGGAAAGGTTTGCCGGTGTAGCCCGGCAGAACCCAGCCACCGTCGACGACACCATCTGCGATCCGGTCGAGCACGTTGGCGCCATTCGCGACGGTGCCGCCATTGACCAGTTCGATGACCAGTTCGCCCTTCGAATTCGCGTTCACGTAGTCCGCCCAAGGCTGAAGAAGCTGGGTGACGACCGCATTGTTGTCCGGCAATGTCGTGGCAAATCGGATTGTTGTTTGGGCGTCCGCCTGACCGGCCGCCAGCAGACCGGCCAACATAGGCACCAAAACGGCTGCGTTCATAAGTGATTTCATTGCTCCGTTCCTCCCTTTTCGACCCATGCGGGGTCAATCGCCGAATTCTCCTCGCGGCACGTCGATGTCCAGGCATCCGGCAGCCCAAACCCGCAAAGCAAGCAGCTAGACGATCGTAATTCGCTGCTCGCCCATCTCCTCAATTGCGATTCTGACCACGTCTCCCCGGCAGAGACTTTCACCGGTCTCCGCACCCACGCCGCCCGGTGTGCCAGTCAGAATGATGTCTCCGGGATGAAGCGTGACATAAGTGGACAGTCGAGCGATCTGCTCGGCGATGCTGAACAGCATGTGGCAGGTGTTCGAATCCTGCCGCAGCCTGTCGTTCACCCAAAGCTTGATGCCGACATCCTGAGGATCGGCGACGAAATCGGCCGGCAAGATATACGGACCGATCGGGCAAGAGCCTTCAAAACTCTTGTGTCCGATCCAGTCGTAGTAGAACGTCGTGCCGGGCGTGCCGTTTCGCCGCGCCATGCGGTCGCGCGCGGACAGATCGTTGGCAATCATGTAGCCGGCCACATGGTTCAGCGCCTCGGCCACCGATACATGACGGGCTGGCTCGCCGATCACCGCGGCCAATTCCGCCTCCCAATCGAGTCGCTCGCAGTCGAGCACCACGTTTGCCTCGGGTCCGGCGATCGTCCGCCCGGACTTGAGAAAATGCCACGGATCGAGGCCGGCCTCATGCGGGTCCGGCTCGGTGGGAACCCCGCGGGCGCGGGCCATGTTGTCGACATGGTCGCGATAATTGGCGCCGGCGCAGTAGATCGCCAGCGGCCGCTCGATCGGCGCCTTGAGCGTCACATCGGCCAACGACAGCCAATTTGCCGACGCATCGTCGGCCAGCGCCGAAAGGCGGCCTCGATTCGTCTTCCACCGCTCGAGCACGTCCATCATGTCGGCGCGTGGCGGAAGCCCTAGCGTCGGTCCGATATCGACAATCTTGTCGGCCACCACCAAACCGGGCCGGCTACCCTGTCCGGCGTCAAAAGTCGCGAGCCAATGGCGCGTCATGTTATTCCTTCCCTATTCGGTCATTCCGTACAGTTCGCACGCCTTCTCGGCACTGACATAGCCCTGCCGCACGTCTTCGCTAATGCGGGCGCGATCCCGGTTCTTCGGATCGCCGACGCCGCCACCCCCACCGGTCTCAATGCGGATCTTGTCGCCGGCCTCCAGCAGAAGGTTGGACGTCTTGCCGTTCGGCAGGTCCTGCCAGTAGCCGTTGCGCATGACGGTCACGCGGTTGGGAGCCCCCGGTGCTCCCCCTAGAATGCCCCAGGGAGCGCACCTGGTGCGCTCGATCGGCGTACTCACCTCTACGGGCGCCAAGGCGCGAATGACGATATCCGCGCCCAGACCGCCACGGTACTCGCCCGCCCCGCCGCTGTCGTCGCGCAGCGCATAGCGCTCCATCAGCAGCGGATATTTGGTTTCGATCTGCTCGGACGGGCTGTTGTGGGTGTCGCCGTCGTTGGAGCAGACCGTTACTGGGTTGCCGTCGCCGGTCGTCGTCGCGCCCCAGCCGCCTCCTCCCGGGCCGACCACACCGACGAAGAACTTGCCTGTCTTGGGATTGATCCCGTGGAACTGCGCGACACAAAGGTCCGCATGATGTCCGCCGGCGGCAAGTTGAGGGACGACGGGCGCCAGAGCCTTGATGATGGTATCGACCACCGTCATCGGGATCGTCATCCACCAACGCATCGCGGCGGGTCGGCGGGCGCTGACCACCGTTCCCTCCGGGCAGATCACCTTCAAACTCCGGAACGCTCCGTCGTTGACCGGATAGACGTCCGGCGTCGTGAGACACTTGAAGGCAACCTGCGCACAGGCGATCCCCGTCGCGCCGGCGGAATTGTAGAAACCCTTGACCTGCGGTGCGACCCCGGAAAGGTCGACCGTCACCTCGCCGCCTTTCACGATCACCTTCACCCTGATCGGCAAAGGCACTCCGATACTCACCCCGTCATCGTCCATGAAGGATTCCGCCTCATAGATGCCGTCGGGGATCAGGGCGGCCTGTTCGCGGGCAACCTTGTCGCTGTGGTCCATGATGTTTTCGATGGCGCCCAAAACCGTTGCGGCACCGAAGCGATCGAGCAATTCCAGCATGCGCTTCTCGCCGGTATCGACGGCGGTGATCTGCGCGCGAAGATCGCCGAGAGCGTGATCGATCATGCGGACGTTGAGCTTGATGAAGGAGAGAAAGACCTCGTTGATCTTGCCGTCGGACACCAGCTTGAGGATCGGCACCTGAATGCCTTCGGAATAGATGTCCGTCGTCACCTCGCCCTTGCCGCCGCCGATGTCGAGCCAGTGCGCCATGCAACAGGTGAAGGCGACAATCCGGCCCTCATGGAAGATCGGTTTGGTCAGCGTGATGTGGTTGAGGTGGCTGCCGGTGATGAAGGCGTCGTTGGTGACCAGAATGTCGCCGGGATGAATATTCTCCAAGCCGAAATGGGCGATCTTCGCCTTGACCGTTTCCGACATGCCCCGGATGAAGCTCGGCAGCCCGAGGCCGATCGAAATGGTGTCGCCGTCAGCCGTGTAAAGGCCGACCGTGAAATCGAGCGCCTCGTAGATGATCATGTTGTAAGCGGTGCGGGTGAGATTGATCTTCATCTCTTCCGTCAGCGCCATCACGCCGTTGCGGATGATCTCCACGACCACCGGATTGATTGTATCCTTGCAGGCCTCGGCGGCGGCTTGCGGCAAGAAGAGTTTCATTTCCTCGCTCCCACCTGGATGTCGAGATTTCCGAAGCCATCCACCTTCATATGGTCGCCAGGCCAGAGGACCGTCGTCGAGGCGTGTTCCTCGATAAGGGCCGGCCCAGCGATTTCATTGCCAGGCTCGAGTGCTGTGCGGGCGAAAACGGGCGTGTCCAAGTGGCCGCGGGAGCCGAAATGCACCATCTTCCGCCTCAAAACCGCCTGCGGACCGGGCAAAGTCACCCCGTTGGCGGCCCGGTCCACATCCGGCAGCACCATGCGGCCGTGAGTCGCGACCCGCAGACTGACGAGTTCTGCCCTTTCCTCAGGGGCGTTGGTGCCGTAGCGCTGCAGATGCTCCGCATCGAAGGCGGCCTTGATCGCCTTCAGATCCCTGCGACCGAACAACTCGTTGGGAAGCTCGACCGTGACCGCATGCTCCTGGCCGACATAACGCATGTCGGCGGACCGTACGAATATGGCCTCGTCGCCCCCTGTTCCAGCCTCCGCAACGGCCTGCAGACCCGACATTTCCAGGTCGCGATAGATCGCATCGATCTCTTCCAGGACGTCGTGGCTCAGCGGCAAGAATACCGAACGGACGAAGTCGTATCGCAAGTCGGAAAAGAGCATGCCATAGGCCGAAAAATGACCCGGGGAAGCCGGAATGATCACTCGCCGGATGCCGATTTCCCGCGCGATCGCACTGGCATGGAGCGGCCCCGCCCCGCCATAGACGAACATTGCGAACGCACTCGGATCGAGACCGCGATCGGTGGTCACGCCCTTGACCGCGTGGGACATGGTCGTTGCCGCGATCTGCAGGATGCCTTCGGCGGCATCCATCAAGTTCATGGAGAGCGGACCTGCGATCCGGTTGCGGATCGCTTTTTCGGCCGCAGCGGGATCAAGCCGCATGGTGCCGCCCAGAAAATGATCGGCATCGAGCCGCCCGAGGACCAAATTGGCATCTGTCACCGTCGGCTCGCGACCGCCGCGCCCATAGCACGCGGGGCCCGGCATCGACCCGGCACTGCGCGGGCCGACCCTGAGCGCGGTACCCTGCTCGACCCGCGCGATACTGCCGCCCCCGGTTCCGACCTCGAAAATATCGATCATGGGGATCTGGATCGGCAAGTCCGAACCGTATGCGCCGATGCGAGCATTGCTTGTGGTGAGCGGAACACCGTCGCGGATCAGCCCAGCCTTTGCCGTGGTCCCACCCATGTCGAAGGCAATGGCATCGCTCAGGCCAATATGCCGGCACATTGCCTGGGTCCCGACCACCCCGCCGGCCGGTCCCGATTCAAGCATGTTGACGCAGCGCCTGCGCGCATCGGCGACCGGAAACAGTCCGCCCGTTGACTGCACCGCCAGAAAGCGGCCGCCAAAATCCTGCCCTGCGAGTTGCTGTTCGATCTCGGTCAGGTAACCGGTGACACGCGGCCCCACATAGGCGTTTGCGGCAACCGTCGAGGTCCGCTCGAACTCGCGGTACTCCTGGGTGAGTTCGTGCGACGCGGTGACGAACACGCCCGGCATTTCGGCTTCGATGATCTGCCGCACCCGCCGTTCGTGGTCGGGATTCTTGTAGGAATGCAGAAGCATGATCGCAACCGCATCGACGCCTTCCCGCTTTAGATGCTCGATCGCCCGATGAACGCTTTCTTCGTCGAGCGGAGTCTCCACCGAGCCGTCGACGAACAGGCGCTCGATCACCTCGACGCGCAAATGACGCGGCACCAGCGGTACATGTTTGCGGAAATTTAGGTTGTACGCATCCGGGCGGTTGATCCGGCCGATCTCGTAGATGTCACGGAATCCGATCGTGGTGATCAGACCGGTCCGGGCGCCGGTGCGCTCCAACAGATTGTTGATGACCACTGTGGAACCGTGAAGGAAAAGGCTGGCATCGGCGATCTCGACCCCGGCATCGCGAACGGTGGCATCGATGCCCTCGACCAAAGCGCCATAGGTCGACAAAGCCTTGCCGAACGAGATCACCTGGCCGATCTCGTCAAAGGCCGCGAGATCGGTGAACGTTCCGCCGATATCCACCGCAATCCGAATGCCCATCGACCTCTCCGCCAGCGACTTTACTGATTTGGTGAAATATTTCACGAGAATGACGCTGTCAAGCGGTGACGTGCGAGACGCAGGCAAAACTCACGAGGCTCGGACCCGATTGCTCGGATCCAGAGGACTCGGCCATTCGAGACTGAAGCTTTCCGCGGAAACGTCTCTTGGTAGGAGCGGAAGAGCCATCGAAGTTTTCGGATGCGCAGAAGGCGATCGTGGCCCGAGACGTGGTGTAGCCGGCGGCCATGACGATCGCGACCGAGACGCTCGGGCGCCGGTCCGGGCCAGTGCGGATAGGCTCTGATTGCCCAGCGCATCCCCGTTCGCCGGGTTGCGCGGGTAGAGGCCGCGAACCAGCAGAAGGTCGGCAGGATTGATCGGGAACATGTCGACCCGTACGAGAGTCTGGTCATCCGCGGTGAGAACCGGAACCGGCACGTCGACGCATTCGGCCACATCCGCCGGGCGGCCGGTCGTGTGGAACGCGATCTGTCTCACGGTGCGCACCGCGACTGAGCTCATCGGCCTTGAGATAGAGGACGCGCTTCATGACGAAGCCGAACTGGACGCCATCGGCCCGAAAGCTCGCGCCCCCGAAATACCGGTGCACGGAAATAGGGCCGAGACCGCCGATCCTGGCGGCTTACTCCTCCGCCAGCGCCCGCTGCGACGTCGCGACGAGGCGCCCGCCGCGGGGTCTGACAACGTCAGCGGGAAGAACCCGTCAATCTCTTTCAACCGCCCGTCGGCATCATGACGGGCAAAGCTCGCGCCGAGCTGCAGGACGGCGCCATCTGCATTCTGGAGCGCCCATCGGGCGAGAGACCGGCCGTTGTGCGCTATCACCTGGATGATCCGGAAACGGCCGCCCGGCACGCTCTGCTGGAAGCCGGCCATGTAGTCGGACAGTGCGGCCCGACCCCTCAGCGGGCCGTTTGGATCGCAGAAGCTGGCGTCGTCGGCGAGCACACCTTCAACTCGCTTTCCCGCAGAGCCGGATCCGACGACCAGATCGCGGCATAGCGGGGCCCGCTTCTCCAAGGTCCCGAAATAGTGCGCAATCATCGGCCTCGAGCGCGGCCCTGTCGTAGCCGGCCCGGATCAGAACGAGGATGCCATGATAGAGTGCGAGCAAGGCGACGGCCGCAGTGTCGTTGCCGCCGTCGGCACCACGCGTCTGCAAGCCCGGCGCAAGCGGCTAGCTTCGCTTGCGCCGGGGGCAGGTGCTTATTTCTTCCAGACGCCGACGAGTTCGACATAGCCGAACCCCTTGATCGGCTTGCCGCCAGAGGTGCCGGTTACCGTGCTGGCGCCTTCATACTTGGTCAGGAAGGGCGCGACCGAGACAATCTCCTGCTTGCGCGGCGCAGGATCGACTTCGAACTGCATGTCCAGTGAAGGAATGCTGACCGACCAACGCGTCGGGTAGGTATTGCCGCTCTCCTCGCTGGTCCACTCGTCCTTTGCGCCAAGGCTGGGCTCCACGGCCGCGACTGTCTGCGAACCGTCTTCGTGCAGCATCGTTGCCCAGGCACGATTCTTGCCCATCGCAGCATCGTAGGACGACCAGAGGCTGATCGAGTCGCCGTTGTCGAGCCGCAAACCCATCCAGCTCCAGGTCGTGTCGGGAGAGCCCGCCGGTCCATTGTCCTGCCACTGGCGATCGAACCAGCCATTGCCGTCGACCTGATAGGTCTTGCCGTCCATAGTGATGGTGCCGGTCGTCTTCATGACCGGGACCGAGTACTCGTGGATCGTCATACCGAGCAGCGGAAAAACGCCCGTGCCGCCATTGTAGATCGTGGGGCTGATCGGGACCAGTTGCAGGTCCAGCGAGCCATTCTCCAGGGTGGCTGTGGCATGGATCGCGTCGGGCGTGATGTGCATGCTGCCGTTGGGAAGCCGGTAGTCTATGCCATCCGCCGTTTCGCCTTCGCCGCCATAGGGGAGCACGATGTCGCCCGAACTATACCAGCCGGTGGTCTCGTCCGTGATAGAGGCTACCGACTGAATGACTCTCCCGCCATCGGGGGTCGGCATGACCATCACGTGGTAGAGACAGCTGATCGTGTGACCCTCGGCGGTGAAATGTCCGGTGATGAACCACGAGTTGACATCGTAGTCTGCCTTGATCGGCAGGTCACCGACGGCGTCGAGCAAGGGGCCAACGCCAGCAGGGGGCGACAGCGGTGCGATCACCGCCTCGGCGTTGGCCATGCCCGTCGCGCCAACGACAATCACGCTAGTGAGGAGGAGTGCTTTCCAGGACCGTAGGAATACCATGATTGAGCTTTCCAAAGGGGGCGTGGCCAGGTGGCCGCCGGACTGAAGGGATTGCTATTTCCTGACCGTCAGTCCATTTAGTTTACTCAGAGTAAGAATTCAAGGTGGGATATGTCGCAGAACAGCAAAGAAGCTTCGGCGCCCAAAAAACCTTCGTTCAAACAGGAGCAGTTGCGCCATCGCGAGCAGGCCCTGGTGAAGGCTGGCGCGCACCTGTTCGCGGAAAAGGGCTATGAGCACACGACGATCGAAGACGTCATCGGCGTTGTCGGAATCTCGAAACCGACCTTCTACAGCCACTTCGCCAGCAAGGAGGCACTGGCAATCAAGGTCATCGTGGCGGGTCTGGAACGGGCGCTGTCGCAGGTCGAGAAATATGCGTCAATCCTGCCGCCGGGCGAGGCGGCGCGGGCAATGATCGACTGGGCGATCGACAATCAATCCGGACCTGACGGCGAGCCGGCCTTTTCCGGATCCATCGCATTCTTCGATCGTCCAGAGGTCCTGGCTGCGGAAAGCAGACTCACCGAGCGACTGGCGGACCTGATCAACAAGGGTCAGCAAGAAGGAACAATCGGGAAGGTTGTCCATGCCCGCATCCTGTCGCGGACATTTCGCAGCATCCTGAAAGATAACTCGTTCTTCGACAAATCCAGTCGGGCGCAACAGGAGATCGATGCCCTGAAGGAAGACCTGAAGGGACTTCTGCTCGGATAAGCGCGCGCCGCCAATGTGGGCAGCCTTCAAGAGTCTTCCCGACGAAGTCGCTTCGACTGACACTATTCAGGCGCCATTCAAGGTGGCCTGCTACCTGCGCGCCAATTGCCAAACGCCAGAACGGCGATCTAGTGCGATGTTATTGCTGATGAAATTGCTGCACCCGGCAAGATACGAACTCACGACCTCTCGTCACTCCCACTCGATCGTGCCGGGCGGCTTGCTGGTCACGTCGTAGACGACGCGGTTGATGCCCCGCACCTCGTTGATGATGCGGGTCGCGGCACGGCCGAGAAAGGCCATGTCGTAGTGGTAGAAATCCGCCGTCATGCCGTCGACGGAGGTGACGGCGCGCAGCGCGCAGACATATTCGTAGGTGCGGCCATCGCCCATCACGCCGACCGTCTGCACTGGCAGCAGCACGGCGAAGGCCTGCCAGATCGCGTCGTAAAGGCCGGCCTTGCGGATCTCGTCGAGATAGACGGCGTCGGCCTCGCGCAGGATGTCGAGCTTTTCGCGCGTCACGCCGCCCGGGCAGCGGATGGCCAGGCCCGGCCCCGGGAAGGGATGCCGGCCGATGAAATGGTCGGGCAGCCCCAGCTCTTTGCCGAGCACGCGAACCTCGTCCTTGAACAGTTCGCGCAGCGGCTCGACGAGCTTCATGTTCATGCGCTCTGGCAGGCCGCCGACATTGTGATGCGACTTGATCGTCACCGACGGGCCGCCGGTGAAGGAGACGCTCTCGATCACATCCGGATAGAGCGTTCCCTGGGCAAGGAACTGCGCCGGCTGGCCGCCTTGCGCGAGCTTCTTCGCTTCCTCCTCGAAGACCTCGATGAAGAGGCGGCCGATGGTCTTGCGCTTCTTCTCGGGATCGGCCTCGCCCTCGAGAGCGGAGAGAAAGCGGTCGGAGGCGTCGACCAGGATCAGCGGCAGGTTGTAGTGCTCGCGGAACATGGCGACGACGCTCTTCGCCTCGTCCTTGCGCATCAGCCCGTGGTCGACGAGGATGCAGGTGAGCTGGTCTCCGACCGCCTCGTGGATCAGGAGGGCTGCGACCGAGGAATCGACCCCGCCCGACAGCGCGCAGATGACCTTGCCGGTGCCGACCTGGCGGCGGATCGCGGCGACCGCCTGCTCGCGATAGGCGGCCATGGTCCAGTCGCCCTTCAGGCCGGCGATCTTGTGGACGAAGTTGGAGAGAAGCCTGGCGCCGTCGGGCGTGTGCACCACTTCGGGGTGGAACTGGACCGCGTAGAATTTTCGCGCCTCGTCGGCGATGGCGGCGAAGGGCGCGCCGGTCGACGTGCCGACGACGCGGAAGCCCTCGGGGATGGCTGTGACGCGGTCGCCGTGGCTCATCCAGACCTGGTGGCGGGTGCCCTTGGCCCAGACGCCGTCGAACAGCGCGCACTCGTCGGCGATGTCGAGGAAGGCGCGGCCGAACTCGCGATGGTGGCCGGCTTCCACCTTGCCGCCCAGCTGCGCGCACATGGTCTGCTCGCCATAGCAGATGCCGAGGACCGGGATGCCGGCCGAGAACACGGCGTCGGGCGCCCGCGGGCTGCCGATATCGACCGTCGAGTGAGGGCTGCCGGAGAGGATCACGGCCTTCGGCCTGATCCGCCGGAACCCCTCCTCGGCGAGCTGGAACGGGACGATCTCGGAATAGACCCCGGCCTCGCGCACGCGCCTGGCGATCAGCTGCGTGACCTGGCTGCCGAAATCGATGATGAGGACGGTGTCGGGATGGGCTTTCATTCCGGGGCGTTATACGAGTCGAATGGAATCAGCAATCGGCCGAAACCGGTCGGCAGCAACTTTTCGATCAGGCGGCGATCCGCCGTTAGCAATTGCGCCTCGTCGCGCTGCGCTGCGGCGACGTAGAGGCAGTCATAGACGCTGGCGCCGACGTCCAGCGCAATGCCAATCGCTCGATCGAGCAGGCCGAGGAGCGGAATGATCTCCAGTTCCGCCTCCAATTGCGTGACGATTTGCACCAATTGTCTTTCATCAACATAGCCCGCGCGCATCTTACGGCTGATGACCTCGCCGGTTTCCGCCAGAGCGTGCGCGGGCGCCTGCAATCGGACGCCTTCCGGCACCAGTGCCTGAAATACGGCTGAATCCGGCTCGTCAACGAGCAGTTTGACGAGCGCGCTCGCGTCAATAATGAGAGTAGCCGCGGTCACGCATCTCCCGGATGATTTCGGTGCTGTCGGTTTCCGGCGAATAGCCTTTGGTCATCGCGCGGATGGCCGCGAAGCGCTCGGCCCGGGTCTTCAGGTGGCTCAGGTCGGGCAACTGCGCGGGAACACCGGCCGCGCTCTCGAGAATGGCGCGGATTTCCTCGTCAAGGCTGCGGCCGTTCTGTTCGGCGCGCAACGCGATGGATTTCAGGACTTTCTCTTCGATGCCCTCGACGTGTATCGCGCCCATCTCGCTTCTCCGACCGTATATCGAATGTATTGCCGGGACGAATTTGCCGCAATGGGCGGCTATACCTTGTCGGCGAGCACGATCTTATCCGACGAAATCGCATCCGCCAGCCTGTCGACCGCCCCGGCCAGCTTCTCGTCGATGACGTGCAGATATTCCGTCCAGTCGCCGATATGGGCCAGATCCGCCGTGCCATCCGAAATGCCGCGCAGCGCCACCAGCGGCAGGTCGAAGCGATGGCAGACGCGCAGCACGGCGAAGGTCTCCATGTCGACCATGTCAGCGTCGATCGCGTCATAGGCGGCGCCCGAGACGACGTTGGCGCCCGTCGACAGCGTCGCCTCGGCGACCCCGGGGATCCTGAGCGGCAACGGAACGACCGTCGGCAAGTCCAGGAACGGCGTCGCGCCCTTGGCGAAGCCCAGCGGCGAAGCATCCATGTCGCGGTAGGAGACCGACGTCGCCTGATAGACCTCCGTCTGCGCCAGCGAGCGGCTGCCGGCGGAACCGAGCGATACGACGAGATCGGGAAGGACCCCTTCGCTGCGCAGCCCGGCCAGGGCCATGGTCAGTTCGACCGCTGCCTCGACGGGCCCGACACCGGTCATCAGCGGCGTGAAACGGTTCTTGAGATGCGGGCCGTACTCAGCCTCCGCCGCCATTGCGAACAGCACGTTTCGGCCGGCGATATCGGCAAGCAGCGAACGCACAATATCAACCCGCCAACCCATCGCGCCCGGTGATCGTCATCATCGTCGCCGTCATCGTCGCGATCAGCCGCGCTTCGCCGTCGGCCGAATAGGCATAGGCTTGACCGTCGGCGACGATGATCGTCCGGCCGGGCTTGGTGACCGAGCCGCGGAACAGGAAGCGCTCGCCACGGCCGGGCGAGAGCAGATTGAGCTTGAATTCGATGGTCAGCACCGCAGCGTCGGGCGGCATCAGCGAATAGGCGGCATAGCCGCAGGCCGAATCCAGCGCGGTGGAGATGATGCCGGCATGCAGAAAGCCGTGCTGCTGGGTCAGCGCAACGGAATAGGGCATCTCGATCTCGACCGTGCCCGGCGTGACGCTGGTCAGTTCGGCGCCGATGGTCGCCATCACGACCTGGCGCGCAAAACTCGAGCGCACACGCTCCTCGTAGTCGGTCCCAGTCTGCATGGTCGCCTTCACGCCACTTCCTCCGCAACAAGGCCTTATCGCAAAGCCTAGCCGGCGCTGCAATCATTCAATGCTGCATTGCAGCAGCGATCAGTTGAGCCAAAGGATCGACGCGTTCAGCAGGGTGGCGAAAGAGACCCAGGCGGCATAGGGAAGGAACAGCGAAGCGGCGATCCGGTCGCGGACCCAGGCGAGGCCGATGAACGCAAGGATGGCGGCGAGCATCAGCACGACGACGAACAGCGCGCCGCCCACGCTCTGCAGCGTGAAGAAGACCGGAGACCAGGCGAAGTTGAGGAGCATCTGCGCCCACCACGCCTTCATCGCCGGCCCGCCCCGGTCGCGCTCAAAGGTCCGCCAGCCGGCGACGGCGATGAGGACGTAGAGGATCGTCCAGGCCGGACCGAAGACCCAGTTGGGCGGGTTGAAGGGAGGCTTGGCGAGACCTTCGTACCAGGGTCCCGGCAGGTTCATCGACCCGATGGCGGCTCCTCCGCCCACGACCAGGACCAGGAAGATCACCAGGACGAGATAGCGGTTCATCAGGGAAGTCCTCCTTGCCTCTCGCACATGTGGCGGAGCCGAGACTCGTCAAGCGCCGCGGCGTCGCTTCACCCCGCCCGTCGCATCGAAGCGAAGAAAAAGCCGTCGGTGCCGCTGCGCAGCGGGGTCAGGACAACGCCATGCTCTCCCGTCCGCGCCTTGCCGGCGTGTGCCGGGAACATGCCGGTCCACAATGCGGCATGGTCGACGGCGGAAAAATCGCGATGGCGGTCGAGGAAGGCAGCGACCTGGTCCTGATTCTCCTGCGGAAACACCGAGCAGGTGACGTAGGCGATCGAACCGCCCGGCTTCACGTATCGGGCGGCGTTGTCGAGGATCGACCGCTGCTCGGCGATGCGGACCTCGAGCTGGCGCTCGGTCAGCCGCCATTTGGCGTCGGGCCTGCGGCGCCAGGTGCCCGAGCCGGTGCAGGGCGCGTCGATCAGCACGAGGTCCATGCGACCTTCGAGCTCGGCGAGGCCCGGCGGATTGGCGATCACCTGCACGTTGCGGCATTCGGCCCGCTTGAGGCGGTCGAAAATCGGCGCGAGACGCGCCTTCTCCGAATCGTGCGCAAAGATCTGGCCCTTGTTTTCCATCGCGGCCGACAGCGCCAGCGTCTTGCCGCCGGCGCCGGCGCACAGATCCAGCACCTGCATACCAGCCGCCGCGCCTGTGAGCTGGGCGGCGATCTGCGAGCCCTCGTCCTGGATCTCGAACCAGCCCTTCTGGAAGGCCGGCTCGACCTGGACGTTGGGGTGGCGACCGTCGCCCTCAATCGGCGGGATGCGGATGCCGTGCGGGGCGATGTCCGTCGCCGTCGCGCCGGATAGCTCGGCGATCACCCTGTCGCGCGAAGACAGAAGCGTGTTGGCGCGCAGGTCGAGCGGCGGGCGAGCCGCAAGGCCCTTCGCCTCGTCGACCCAATCCGTGCCGAAGGCCCGTTCCAGCACTGGCACGCACCAGTCCGGCACGTCGCCACGCACCGCGGCCGGCGCGGCGGCCAGGTCGCGCAAACCGATGGCGGCGAGCTCATCAGTGGACAGGGGCTCCGGCGCGAAGCGGTCGCCGTCGAGCGCGGCGTTGATTTCCGGTGCGCTTCGGCCCGTTTCAAGCATCAGTCCGCCGAAGGCGAAAGCGCGCGGCGCGTCCGTTCCCAGCAGCCAGCCGGCGGAGCGGCGGCGGCGCAGCGCGTCGTAGACGATGTTGCCGATCGCGGCGCGGTCGCCCGCGCCGGCGAATCTATGCGACAGGCCCCAGTCCTTCAGCGCATCGGCGGCGGGACGGTGGCGCCGTTCCATATCCTTCAGAACTTCGATGGCCGCAGCCAGCCGTCCGCCCAGTCGCATGTCTCAATACCTTTCGTCGCGGCGGGTCATATAGCTTACGCCGGCAAAACGCCAACAGGGTCCCAAGAGCGGTACCGCAGTGCAATATGGAGGTGGCGACAGCCCCGGATTTATGACTAGAGTGCGACCGAGCAGAGAAGGGGCACCATGGCGATCCACGCGGCGATCTACCACCTGACGCACTACACCTACGACAAGCCGGTCGTGCTCGGTCCCCAGGTGATCCGCCTGCAGCCGGCGCCGCATTCTCGGACCAAGGTGCTCAGCCATTCGCTGAAGGTCTCGCCGCCCAACCATTTCGTGAACCTGCAGCAGGATCCCTACGGCAACTTCCTGGCCCGCTTCGTCTTTCCGGAGCCGGTCACCGAATTCAAGATCGAGGTCGACCTCGTCGCCGACATGACGGTCTACAATCCGTTCGACTTCTTCGTCGAGGAGAGCGCGGAAACCTGGCCGTTCGATTATCCGCAGGAGATCCGCGAGGATCTCGCCATCTACATGAAGCCGGACCCGGCCGGACCGCTGCTGCAGGAGTTCCTCGCCGGCATCGACCGGACGCCTCAGAACACGGTCAATTTCCTCGTCGCTCTCAACGCCAAGGTGCAGCAGCAGATCGGCTACATCATCCGCATGGAGACAGGCGTATTGACGCCCGAGGAAACGCTCGGCTTCCGCACCGGCTCCTGCCGCGATTCGAGCTGGCTGCTCGTCCAGATCCTGCGCAATCTCGGTTTCGCCGCCCGCTTCGTCTCCGGCTATCTGATCCAGCTCAAGCCCGACCTCGTCTCCCTCGACGGCCCGGCAGGCACCTCGGTCGATTTTACCGACCTGCATGCCTGGTGCGAGGTCTACCTCCCCGGCGCCGGCTGGATCGGGTTCGACCCAACCTCCGGCCTGCTCACCGGCGAGAGCCACGTGCCGCTGGCCGCCACGCCGCATTTCCGCAACGCCGCGCCGATCTCGGGCGGCTATTTCGGCGATGCGAAGGTCGGCTTCGACTTCGCCATGCGCGTCGACCGCGTTTCGGAACACCCGCGCATCACCAAACCGTTCTCGGACGAATCCTGGGCGCGCCTGGACGCGCTGGGCGACCGGGTCGACGAGATCCTGAGAACCCAGGACGCGCGGCTGACCATGGGCGGCGAGCCGACCTTCGTGTCGATCGACGATTTCGAATCGGCGGAATGGAACACGGCCGCCGTCGGCCCGACCAAGCGCGAGAAGGCCGATGCGCTGATCCGCCGGCTGCGCGAGCGCTTCGCGCCCACCGGCTTCCTGCACTACGGCCAGGGCAAGTGGTATCCGGGCGAGACGCTGCCGCGCTGGACCTTCTCGCTCTACTGGCGCCAGGACGGCGAACCGGTCTGGGCCGACGAGAAGCTGATCGCCAGGGAAGGCGAGACGACCGCGGCCAAGCCTCAGGATGCCCAGCGGCTCCTGACCGAGATCGCCGCGGAACTGGGCGTGGAACGCGAGATGGTGGCGGAAGCCTACGAGGATCCCGGCGAATGGCTGCTCAAGGAGGGCAAGCTGCCGGACAATGTCGATCCGTCCAACTCGAAGCTCGCCGATCCGGAGGAGCGCAGCCGCATGGCGCGCGTGTTCGAGCGTGGCCTGACCAATCCGAGCGGCTACGTACTGCCGGTGCAGCGCTGGAACGCGGCGGCGACGGCGGCCGGACCGCGCTGGCGCAGCGAGAAATGGAAGACCAGGCGCGGGCGGCTGTTCCTGGTCCCTGGCGACTCGCCGGTCGGCTACCGCCTGCCGCTCGGCTCGCTGCCCTATGTGCCGCCTGCGCAGTTCCCCTATATCGTGCCCGTCGACCCCACCGTTCCGCGCGGCGCGCTGGCGCCGCGCGCCGAGATCCTGCCGGCGTCCGCACAGTCCGCCGCCGGCGCCGACGAGATGGCGCAGCGCCAGGCGGCCGCGTCCTTCGTCGCCGCGACCGAACAACAGGACCGCGTCGAGCAGACGCTGAGCGAGATCGGCGGCGCAGTGCGCACCGCGCTGTCGACCGAGCTGCGCGACGGCAGGCTGTGCGTGTTCATGCCGCCGACGGAGGCTCTGGAGGATTATCTCGAACTTGTCGCGGCGGCCGAGGAGGCGGCGAAGCGGATCGGCCTGCCGATTCATATCGAAGGCTACGCCCCGCCGCACGACCCGCGCCTCAACGTCATCCGCGTCGCCCCCGATCCGGGCGTCATCGAAGTCAACATCCACCCGGCCGCGAGTTGGAAGGACTGCGTGGCGACGACCACGGCGGTGTATGAGGAGGCGCGGCAGAGCCGGCTCGGTGCCGACAAGTTCATGATCGACGGCCGCCACACCGGCACCGGCGGCGGCAACCACGTCGTGGTCGGCGGAGCGACGCCGAACGACAGTCCGTTCCTGCGCCGGCCGGACCTGTTGAAGAGTCTCGTCCTGCACTGGCAGCGGCATCCTTCGCTCTCCTACCTGTTTTCCGGCCTGTTCATCGGTCCGACCAGCCAGGCGCCGCGCGTCGACGAGGCGCGCCACGATTCGCTCTATGAACTCGAAATCGCCATGGCGCAGGTGCCGCACCCGGCCAATGGGCCCGGGCCCCTGCCCTGGCTGGTCGACCGGCTGTTCCGCAACCTGCTCGTCGATGTGACCGGCAACACGCACCGCTCCGAGATCTGCATCGACAAGCTGTTCTCGCCCGACGGCCCGACCGGACGCCTTGGCCTGGTCGAGTTCCGCGGCTTCGAGATGCCGCCGAATGCGCGCATGAGCCTTGCGCAGCAACTCCTCATCCGCGCGCTGATCGCCCGATTCTGGGCCAGTCCGGCCGACGGCCGGTTCGTGCGCTGGGGCACCACGCTGCACGACCGTTTCATGCTGCCCTGGCATGTCTGGCAGGATTTCCTCGACGTGCTGCAGGATCTGCGCACCCACGGCTTCGACTTTTCGCCGGAATGGTTCGAAGCGCAGCTCGAGTTCCGCTTCCCGTTCTGCGGGGAGGTGAGCTACGACGGCGTCAAGCTGGAGCTTCGCCAGGCGCTGGAGCCCTGGCACGTCATGGGCGAGCAAGGCGCGATCGGCGGCACCGTCCGCTTCGTCGATTCCTCGGTCGAGCGGCTGCAGGTGCGCACCGACGGGCTCAACCCCGAACGGCACAAGGTGCTGTGCAACGGCCGCGTCGTGCCGATGACGCTGACCGACAGCCGCGAGACGGCCGTCGCCGGCGTGCGCTACAAGGCCTGGCAGCCCGCCTCGGGCCTGCATCCGGTGCTGCCGGTCAATACGCCGCTGGTCTTCGACATTTACGACACCTGGTCCGGCCGGGCGATCGGCGGCTGCGTCTATCACGTGGCGCACCCGGGCGGGCGCAACTACGAGACGTTTCCGGTCAACGCCAACGAGGCCGAGGCGCGCCGGCTCGCCCGCTTCGAGCCGCGCGGACACACGCCCTCGCCCTACGTGCCGCCGGCGGAGGCGGTCAATCTCGACTTCCCGATGACGCTCGACATGCGTCGGCCGGTGTTCAGGTGATCGCAGGCGAACCGAAACGCGAGGCCCAGGCCGGCCGGCCGGGGCACAAGCTGCTCGCCGGCTATCGCCCGATCGGCGGGGTCGCCGACGAGATGGTCGACGCGTCGGGCAATGTCCGTCCGGGCTGGGACATGCTGGTCTCGGCGCTGTCCGACGTCTCTTCCAAGGAGCGCGCCGAACGGTTCGGGCGAGCCGACCAGTATCTGCGCGACGCCGGCGTCTACTACCGGGTCTATGAAGGCCAGGGCGCGCGCGAGCGCGAATGGCCGCTCGCGCACCTGCCGCTGATCATCTCCGAGACCGAATGGCAGGACATCTCGGCCGGGCTGGAGGAGCGGGCCGAGCTGCTGGAGCGCATCGTCGCCGACATCTACGGCGCCAACATGCTGGTCGCGCGGGGGCTGATCCCGCCGGCGCTGATCGCAGGCAATCCCGAATTCCTGCGCCCGCTCGTCGGCATCCAGCCCGTCGGCGGCCATTTCCTGCATTTCTGCGCCTTCGAACTCGGCCGGGGGCCGGACGGCCGCTGGTGGGTGCTGGGCGACCGCACGCAGGCCCCGTCCGGCGCCGGCTTCGCGCTGGAGAACCGCGTCGCGACGACGCGCGCCCTGCCCGACATGTTCGGCGACATGAACGTCCACCGGCTGGCGGGGTTCTTCCGGCAGTTCCGCGACACGCTCCTGTCGCTCGCAGGTGATCCCGCCTCCCGCGCCGCCATCCTGTCGCCGGGGCCCCTCAACGAGACCTATTTCGAGCACGCCTGGATCGCGCGCTATCTCGGTATCTCGCTGCTCGAGGGCGAAGACCTGCGCGTCACCGACGGCAAGGTGATGGTGCGCACCGTCTCCGGGCTGCGCCCGGTCAGCGTGCTGTGGCGGCGCATGGACGCCGATTTCATGGATCCGCTGGAACTTCGGGGCGATTCGCGCATCGGCACGCCGGGCATCGTCGAGGCGATCAGATCCGGCACACTCGCCGTGGTCAACGCGATGGGGTCGGGCATCGTCGAGACGCGCGCCCTGCTCGCCTTCATGCCCGGCATCGCGCGCTTCTTCAACGGAGCGGAGCCGAAGCTGCCCTCCGTCGCGACCTGGTGGTGCGGGCAGGAGCGCGAGCAGCGGCATGTGATGGACAATCTCGACCGCATGGTCGTCGGCCCCGCGCTGTCGACCCGCCTCCCCTTCGAGGATCCTGAAGCGACGCGGCCGGGATCGGCGCTCGATGCCGGCGAACGGGCGGATCTTCTCGCCCGCCTCGCGGCGGATGGCGCGGCCTTCGCCGCCCAGGAGGACGTCACGCTGTCGACCACTCCGGTCTATTCGCATGGACGGCTCGTGCCGCGGCCGATGTCGCTGCGCGTCTTTGCGGCGCGGACCAAGGACGGCTGGAGCATCATGCCGGGCGGTTTCGCGCGGATCGGCCGCACCAACGACGCCGCCGCGATCGCCATGCAGCGCGGCGGACAGGCGGCGGACGTCTGGATCGTCAGCGCGCGGCCGGTGAAGCGCGAAACGCTGCTTCCCGACGAAAAAGGTCCGGCCCGGCGCTATGCCAGCGGCAACCTGCCGAGCCGCGCGGCCGAGAACATGATGTGGCTCGGCCGCTATTCCGAGCGGCTGGAAGGCACCGTCCGCATCCTGCGAGCCTACCACGTCCGCCTCGCCGAGGCAGCCGATCCGGCGCTGCCGCTGCTCAAGACCGTGCGGGCCTATCTCGACTTCCTCGGCGTCGATGCAACCTGCGCCGTATCGCCCGGCGTGCTGCGCACCATCGACAACGCCACCGGCAGCGCCGGCCAGATCCGCGACCGGTTCTCGCCCGACGGCTGGCTGGCCCTGAACGACCTGTCGAAAACGCTGCACCGCTTCGCCGACAAGGTGGAACCGGGCGACGACGCGGCGCGCGCGATGACCGTGGTCCTGCGCAAGCTCGCCGGCTTTTCGGGCCTGGTGCACGAGAACATGTACCGCTTTACCGGCTGGCGCTTTCTCGAAATCGGCCGGCGCATCGAGCGCGGCATCCACATGGCGCGGATCGTCGGGGCTCTGGCCTCGGCGAAGGCGCCCGAAGGCGGCCTCGACATGCTGCTGGAGATCGGCGACAGCGTGCTCACCCACCGGCGCCAGTTCAGCATCAGCGCGAGCCGGCGCTCGGTCATCGAACTTCTGGCCCTCGACCCGCTCAACCCGCGCTCGATCGCCTTCCAGCTCGACCGTCTGAAGGCCGGCGTCGCCGAACTGCCGGGAAACGAGACCGGGCACCTGACCGCCGCGGCCAAGGAGGTGCTGAACCTCCATACGCGCCTGTCCATCTGGGAGGCGAAGGATCTCGACAGCGAGCAGTTCAACGAGATCGTCTCGGGACTCGGCGGTATCTACGACGCGATCTCGCACAGCTATTTCGTCTGACGATGCTCTACGACGTCCGCCTCAACCTCCACTACGACTACCCCTACCCGGTCGAAGGCGGGCGCCACCACCTGCGTACCATGCCGCTGAGCCTGCCCGGGGTGCAGCGGGTCATCGCCGCCAACATCGCCCTGTCCCCGAAGCCCAGCGAGCAGACGGCATTTTCCGATTTCTTCGGCAACGCGGTCACCTCGATCGCCTTTCGCAAGCCGCACGACACGCTCGACCTCACCATGAAGGCGCGCGTCTCGGTCATGCGGCCGGAACCGCCGCTGGACATATCGCCGACCCTGGATGGGCTGAAATCGGAAGTCGATGCGACACTGACACTCGATTCCGCTTCACCGCATCATTTCCTCGCCGGCAGCCCGCATGCGCCGATCGAGCCGGCGATCACGACCTATGCGCGCGAGAGCGCCGCGGCATCGCGCAGCGTTTTCGAACTCGCATCCGATCTCTGCACGCGCATCCATGCCGATTTCGACTACGAGCCGGAAGCGACCAATGTGCGGACGCTTTCGCCGGAAGCCTTCCGGCTCAAGGCCGGCGTCTGCCAGGACTTCTCGCATGTGATGATCTCGGGCCTGCGCGGGCTCGGGGTTCCTGCCCGATATGTCAGCGGCTTCATCCGCACCATCCCGCCGCCGGGCAAGGAGCGGCTCGAAGGGGCTGATGCCATGCATGCGTGGGTCAGCGTCTGGTGCGGGCGCGAAACCGGCTGGCGCGAGTTCGACCCGACCAACGCGATCCTGGCGGGCAACGACCACATCGTCATCGGCTATGGCCGCGACTATGCCGGCGTCGCCCCGATCGTCGGCGTGCTGCGCACGGTCGGACGGCACTCGTCGGAGCAGTCGGTCGACGTCGTTCCGGTGGCCGAGTAGCGGACGACTATCCGGAACTCGCCTCGGCCCTGCCGCGCAGGATCGCGATCGCCGCGAAGGCTGCGACAGCCACGAGCGAGGCGGCGGTCAACGTCATGAGCGATGCGACGTTGCCAAGCCCGGCGAGCATGGCGGAGAAGGCGAAGGGGGCGAAAGCCGACGAGAACTGCCGCGCCGACGTCGCCCACCCGACCATCGCGCCGTAGCCGGCGCGGCCGAACAGTTCGAGCGGCAGGGTTCCGCCGACGATGCTGTTCAGCCCGGATCCGAGGCCGAACATGACGACGAAGGCCAGCGCTCCCGGCAGCCAGGGCGTGGTCAAAAGCAGCGTTGCAAGGCCTGCCGGAAGCAGGCAAGCCGAGATCACCGCCAGCCACGCCTGCGGGAGTCGTCCGCCGAAGACCATGTTGACCAGTCGGCTCGCGACCTGGGCCGGCCCGAACAAGGTCGACGCCCACAGTCCGGCCGCCCCCATGCCGAGCGCGGCGGTCAGCGGCACCATGTGGATCAGGATCGAGTTCAAAACGAAGCCTTCGGCGGCGAAGCCCGTCAGCATGAGCAGGAAGAGCGCACGCCGGCTTGTGGCGGTGGCGCCCGCCGGCCGCGACGCCGGCGGCGCCGCGACCGGGTTTTCCACCGCCGCCCTCGCGCGCCGCGCATGGCCGGCGATCAACAGATGCAGCGGCAGACAGAGGACGAGATGCAGCGCCGCGAAGACGAGGAAGACCTGCCGCCAGTCGAGCGCCGCGTGCAGCCAGGTCGTCAGCGGCCAGAACACGGTCGAGGCGAAACCGGCAATCAGCGTGAGATGGGTGATCGACAGCGATGCGCGGCTGCCGCCGACCTGGACGATGGCGACGAAGGCGGTCGAATAAAGCACGAAGCAGGCTGCGACCTGCATGACCAGCAGCGCGGCGACGAAGGCGTAGGCGCTGGGCGCCGCGGCTGCGAGCGCCAGCGAGGCGGACGCGGCAAGCGAGCCCCAGCTCATCGCGCGCCCCGCGCCGTGGCGGTCGGCCAGCCGGCCCGCCGTCGGCGCGACGAGGCTTCCGGCAAGAAGCGACAGCGACAGCGCGGCGAAGATCCATTGCTGCGGCCAGCCGAAGCTGGCGGAGATCGACGGCGCGAGGATCGCATAGCTGTAGAACAGCGTGCCGTAGCCGACGATCTGGGTGAGGCCGAGCGACCAGATGAGTGCGGCCGGGGCGCGGTCGGCGCTCATCGGGACGGCGTCCTTGCGGCGCGGAACGGCAAAACGGCTGGTTCGGTCATCGGGACGGCTGGCGAAGAGGAGAGCCTTTTCTTAAGCCGACGGCGGCCCGCGTCAACCGCGGCGGCTTGCTGGATCAACGACCCGGACAGGCTGTCCGGTTCGGCGCAGGCAACCGCATCGACGAGCCGGCGCGGGGGATCTGCCGCACGGTAGGCCGGCTCGCTGGTCGTCGGAAGTGCGATGATTGGCTACCCCGTCGACCGATGCACCCGTCTCGCCGCTTCGCCAGCGCATGCAGCACAACATAATCATGCGGGGCCTCGGCTCCCACACGCAGCAGGACTACGTTCACCACCTCCGGGCGCTTCGCCGCGTTCCTCGGGCGCTCGCCCGACACCGCGACGCAGGACGATATCCGCCGCTTCCAGCTTGATCAGCATGAGATGGGCGTGGGACCTGTCACCATTAACGGCACTGTCTCGGCGCTGCGGTTCCTGTTCCTGGTGACACTGCAGCGCCGGGATCTGTCGCGCGCCCTTGTCGCGCTGCGCGACGCCGGGGAGTTCGGCTTCTTCCGGACCATGGCACACCTCGCCAAGCGGCGCGCCTTCCTGCGCCACCTTGCTGCCGTCCGGACAAAGCGATGGCTGGTCTATGCCAAGGCGCCGTTCGCCGGGCCGGAGGCGGTGCTCGCCTACCTGTCGCACTACACCCACCGGGTGGCGATCTCGAACAGCCGCCTCATCGCATTCGACCAGGACGGTGTCACCTTCCGCTACAAGGATTATCGCCGCGACGACGCGGACCGGCAGCAGGTCATCACGCTTGCCGCCGACGAGTTCATCCGCCGCTTCCTGCTCCATGCCGAGCCGCGCGGCTTCCATCGCATCCGGCACATCCCCATTGCCGTCGATGGTGGCCCGCGGGTCCTGCATGAGAGGCTTTCGTATGTTTGCCGGCACCCTAAGCCCTTCGCCATACCAGCCGTTGAGAAAACGTCGAGTTGCCTTGAGAGCGGACCTTGATACCGCCGATTTTGCGGGTCAGATTTTCGCTCGAAGGCTATCGGGAATGGAGCCATACAGACGTAGGGCGCGCTTCGTCGACCGGCAACCTTTTGCGCTCGGCTGCTCGCTCGCGCTTACGCGCCAGACACACGGTCGTCGAATTGCTCCTCGGTATTCCCCCACAGGGATCGACTTAGGCGCTGAGGTCACGTTCGGAGCGTTCGTTTAACACTAAACCGGCTCGGCCTTGGCTCTCGCCGCCCCTTAAGCCGTGCCGATAGGTCCGGCCGCAACTGTCTACGGAGCGCGATCGTGCCGAATCGCTCCTACCTCGAATTGCCAAGAATCCAAATCTTAGCGACTGCGTCGATCTCTGCCCACTCACCGCAGCACGAAAGCACCCGCTAGTACGAGTCCGATGCCAAGCAGCCGCTGCCAACTGATGGCCTGTTGCTGCATGCCGAGCAGACCGAAGTGATCCAGCACCGCCGAGGTCGCCAATTGCCCGACGAGCGCCAGCGATACGCAGGCTGCAGCGCCGAGGCGGGGCATCCCGAACGTTGACATCGCCACGAAGATCGCGCCCCCCACGCCCCCCAACCAGTAGAGCATCGGCACCGTCTTGATTACGCCCATAGGGGGCAGCGATTGGCGAGTCGCCAGCAGAAGCCCGACAATGCATAGGAAGCTGACCGACAGCGAGACCATCGTGGCCATGACGGACGAACTGCCTGCGGATCGCGCCAGCATCGCATTGAGCGCGAACTGCAGCGGCAGGACACCGCCTGCGAGGATCATCATGGGAACAGCCGCGGACATGACGAGAAACTCGCAAATAGATCAGGACAAGAGACAGGACAGGCTGAACGTAGCAGTTATTTATCGAATAATAAATGATTTGAAATATCCTTTATGTCAAGTGCCCGGCAACTCCTGCTCAGGCGCAATGTGCGAGACAAAATTCGGGCCAGGCATTGCACTCAACAATGCATCGTTGCAGGTAAAGAAAGGCGCCACCAAACTTGGCGAGGGGTGCAAATGAGCCTGGCCGATACCGTCGCAGTCCACGAAACCAACCCGACCCGTCTCGCAATCATGGCGGCCACGGTCCGCCTGCTGCTGCAACGGTCGTCGGAGCTGATCAGCATGGCAGATATAGCGGCCGAAGCCGGCGTGTCGCGCCGCACGGTCTTCAACCAGTTCGCGACGAAGGAGGCCGTGATTGAACTTGCACTGGGCCAAGTCTGGCACAGGATTGGGATTGCCGAGATCACCGATGCCATAGACTCAGTAGCCGATCCGGTTGCGACAATGACTCGCATTGGTCACGCGATCACCGGCTTCTGGCTGGACGGTGAGTCCATCCCGGTCGCCCGTATGGCGATCAGGGAGAGTTTCGCTCATCCGAACATCACTGCCCAGTACATCGAGCTGGGCAAGCGCCCGGTCACGCAGGCGATCGTCCGCTACATCACCATCCTCGCCCGGCGCGGACAGCTCGACGTGGCCGATGCGGATCTCGCGGCCAGACAATTCATCGGGCTGATCAACGAGCCGCTCGTCTTCCTTCAGATACTGGGCCAGGCCGAGACGCATGATCCCTATCATGTCCGTCGCGTTGTGGACGAAGCGGTGCTGATCTTCTTCCTTCGCTACCCCCTTAAACGTTGAGCAGCCGGACTATTGGCCCAGCTCCCGGGGTCAGTGGATCGTCTCGTGCAGAAAATCGGCGGTGGCGGTCTCCCGCATCACCGCCTCGGGCGACCGGTGCCGCTCTGCGTTCTCACGTTCGCTTGGGGAGAGGATTTGCGCCTGCATATACGCGCCGAGGGCACGAGCATGATCCACCACACGCGCATTGGTCGTCCGTCGGCGGGCGTCAAACCGCTCCAGCGCCGCGGGGATATCGCCTACCTGGTCCAGCACCTCGGCGAGGGCCGCGGCATCCTGCGCAGCTTTCGTAACGCCCATGCCGCAATGCGGCCTGCCGACGAACGCCGAGTCACCGACGAGTGCAATCCTGCCCCGCGCCATTCGGGCGACAGCCAGATCATAGATCGGCTGTATGAACGGATGGGCCGTTTTCGACACCAGCTCGGCGAACTGGGGAGAAAGCAGCGACTGTGCGGCATCGCGCATTTCAGCGATGACCTCGTCACGGATCATTGTGGGGGCAATCGAATACTCTCTCTGCACGCCGTCCCTGTCAGTCAGGAGGCGAGGCAGTTGGACCTGGGAATCTGCCGGCCTGTACCAGACGAAATTGTAACGCCGCTTGCCCGGACGGACATCGTTACCTTCGCCGGCGACCGGATAGCCGAGGATCTGCTCGCCTTCGGGCAGACAGAAGGCGAAATAGGGGAACATCTCGCGCTGGGCGCTGGCGGACAATTCCGCCTCTTCGACCATGCCGCGCCAGGCGACGTACCCTGCGTAGAGCGGTTTCGCGCGCGCGTCGAACTGCGCTCTGATCGAGGAGCGGAAGCCGTCCGCCCCAACGAGGAGGTCGCACCGCACAGGGTCGGCCTGGTCGAAATATGCGGTAACGCCGTCACCGTCTTCGACATAGTGGCTGAAATTCTCGCCACGGCGGTAGCGATCGGCGGGGAATGCAGCGCCCAGCAACTCGTACATTCGGCCCCAGGAGGTCAGTATTTGGGGCAGATCGCGGCGCGCGACGACGCCGCCGTCCCGGGCCAGCACCACGCGGCCCGGGGTGGGCACGCCGATGCCATCACCTGCCTCGAGCCCCGCGCCGCGAAGTGCCTCGAACAGTTTGGCGTGGGTGACAATGCCGGCGCCTCGGCCCGAAAGGGGAACGGGCACACGCTCGTGCAGCGAAACCTCCCATCCCCGCCGAAGCAGGTGAAGGCCGGTGAAAAGGCCGCCCAAGGAGCCGCCAACGATCACCGCACGACGGCGCGTCCCAAAGTGTGACATGGATTTTCTCCGCGATTACATATTGTTGGGAAGGTAGGTCACTATGCCGGGCACCATCATCAGAATGCCGGCGGCCAAGCAGATCAGCAGCCAGTAGGGAATCGCGCCTCGGAACACCTCGGCCAGAGGCACATTTTCGGGAACCGAACTCTTCACCACGAAAACGAGAATGCCGAAGGGTGGTGTAAGTAGCCCCGCCTCGATGATCAGGATCCCGTAGATAGCGAAGACGAGAGGATCGTAACCGAAGCCGTGCGCGATCGGTGCGAAGACTGGAACCGTCAGCAGGATGATCGACGAGGAATCAAGCAGCGTGCCAAGAGCCAGCCAGACCAGGGTCATGGCAATGAGAAGACCGACCGGTCCGAAGCCTGCGTCGACGATCCAGCTGGTCAGGAGATCGAGTGAGCCCCCTGTCACCAGGAAGCGGGAGTATAGCCCTGCCATCAGCAACAGGAACATGATCGGCGCCGTGGTGACTCCGGCCATGATGATGCCATCGAGGATTCCGCGCCAGCTGACCCCTTTGATGACCGCGATGAGCAAAGCACAAAGCGCACCAATTCCGGCGGCTTCGGTAGGTGTGAACAGGCCAAACCAGATTCCGCCGATGACCAGAAGGACTAGAACGAGAATCAGTCCGCCCGATATCAGGACAGACCAGCCGAGGGGGGCGTTGCCGTCGTCGCCATCGATTGAATCCGCGAAGCGATAGGGCGCCTTCTCGGGATGGCGCAATGCGGTGAAGATGAGAAACAGGATGAACAATCCTGCCACCATCAGCCCCGGCAGGATCCCCGCGACAAACAGCTTGCCGATGGAGATTTCGGTGAGGACGCCCCAGAAGATCAGCAGAATCGAAGGCGGGATCAGCATGCCCAGCATGGCGCTGCCGGCGATAACGCCAAGCGCCATCGGGCGGTCGTAGTTGTAGCGCCGCATCTGCGGATAGGCGATGCGAGAGAAGGTGGCCGCCGCAGCCACGCTGACGCCGGAGATGGCGGCGAATATGGTGTTTCCGATCACGGTCGCCACCGCCAGCCGTGCGGGAAGGCGACGCAGACCGCGATTGGTCATGGTGTAGAGATCTCGCGCCGCGCCTGAGGCCGCGATGAAGTTGCCCATGATGATGAACAGCGGGATCGTGCCGAAGGCGTATTCGCGCAACATGCTGAAGGCGACGCTGCCCGCCGTACCGACGGCAATGTCCCAGCTGTCGAAGAGCAGCCAAATGGCGACCAGCGACACCGAACCCAGCGCGACGCCGATCGGGACGCCGATCAGGATCAACGCGACGAGCATACCCAGGCTGGCAGAGGTCAAGATTGCCGGATCCATCTCAGACCTCCTGCTCTAGAGATCTGGGGTCAGGCGCGAACTGCGATCCGCCGAGGAGCGAAACAATCAGCCGCAGGTAGCACACGGCGCACAGCACGCTCATCGCGAAGATGATCGCGCGGGTGGGATAGACCGGCACACGCAGCGCGCCCTCCCCTTCGAACTCGCCGATTCGGAAGCTGGTGATCATGTCGCTCCAGCCACCCCAGGCGATTGCGACGAAGATGCCCAGACCCAAGAGGCACGAAATCAAATCGATCGATTTCCGCGCACGGTCCGCCACCGTGTCGTAGATCACCGTCGCGCGGAGGAAGCTTCCCCGAACGATGGTGAGCGGAAACTGCAGGAATACGATTGCGACGATCGAATTCGCGACGAGCTCCACCGTGCCCTGGAAAGTGAAGCCTACCAGCCGTCCAGCGACGTCGACCAGGATCACGAAGGCCAGGGCAAATGCCCATATGGCAGCCATGGCATTCAAAAGGGACGCCATGCCCTCCGATCTCGTTGTCATTTCTCCTCCTCCCGGTCTGGCGATTTGGCCGCGGAACCGGCTTGACAGAACCAAGTCTGGACGCTTAATTATCAATCAATAAATAATTTGGCAACTGAATTCCATCTCAGGGAGGAGAATATGGTCATCAAGGCGATGAGGCGGACCGCGAGCGTCGTGGCACTGGTGGTCTGGGCGGGCACAGCTCAGCAGGCCGCGGCAGATACGTTCACATTGCGTATCGGCTCCGGCCATGCGCTTGGACCGGTCACCTATGTGAACACCTCACACGAGTTTCTCGTGCCTGAGATCGAGAAGCGGGTTGCCGAGCGCACCGAGCACAAGGTGCGCTTCATCGAGGCCTATGGCGGGTCCCTGGCCAAGCTGGATGAGACCCTGGAAGCGGTCGAAAAGGGCATCCTGGACATCGGCCATGTCTGCTTTTGCTTCGAGCCGTCGAAGGCAATGGCGCAGAACCTGAACTACTTCGTGCCTTTCTCGAGCCCATCGGCGGTGCAGCAGCTTGCGTTCACGCGCAAGGTCTATGCACAGCACCCCCAGTTGTCGGAGCATTTCTCGACCAACTACAACCAGACGCTTTTGGCCCTCACCGGCTACGACAACTACAACGTGGGAACGAAGTTCGAATGGGAAAAGTTCGCCGACCTGGCCGGACATAAACTCGGCGGCGCCGGACCGAACCTGGTCTGGCTGGAAGGATCCGGCACGACCGTCGTGCAGACCGGAATTCCCGACTATTACACCAACATCCAGACGGGTGTGATCGAAGGGAACATGCTGTTTCCCTCCAGCTACTATGGGCTGAAGCTGTTTGAAGTGGCACCCAACTACAAAATCATCGACTTGGGCGCGATGATGGTCAACGGCCTCCTCATCAACAACGACAGGCTGGCAAAGCTCCCGCCGGAGGTGGCCGAGATCGTCCGCGAAGTTGCCTCCGAGTATGAGCAGGTGACGGCCGAGGCGCTGGACAGAGACCAGGCCGCAGGCATCGCCAAGCTCAGGGAAGCCGGCGCGGTGGTCACCGAACTGTCGTTCCAGGAGCGCCAGGCCTGGGCCGAGCGTCTGGCCGGTCTTCCGAACGCCAAGGCGAAGGAACTCAGCGCGCTGGGATTCGACGGCCCCGCGATTTTCCGAAGCTACTTGGCCGCCGCGAAGGATGCGGGCTACCGCTTCCCGGTCGAATACGTGATCGAATGATTGTCCGGCCGCGCTCGTTTTCGGGCGCGGCGTTGCCTATTCCCTAATCTGTGAGGTTCCCATGATGACCGGCACTCCCGACCCCTCCTCCTATGATTGGCCCGATGAACTGAAGCGCGAATTCGCGGGCGCGGGCAACAATGGCTGTGTCGGCAGCATGCTGGTTTCGGAAAGCGACCGCGTTCGGGTCTGGTCGCTGAGGCTGGCGCCGGGCGAGCGGATCGGCTTCCACAAGCATGTGCTCGATTACTTCTGGACCGCCGTGTCTCCCGGACGCGCAATCTCCCACATGGATGACGGCCGCACGGTGGAGGCAACATACGAGGCCGGCTCGACGAAGCACCACCAGTACGGGCCGGGCGAGTTCAAGATCCATGATCTACAGAACGTCGGCGAGACCGATCTGCTGTTCACCACGGTCGAGTTCCTCGACAGCGAAAACGTGCCGCTGGAACTCCCTGAAAAGGTACGGCGCGGATGAGCGATCAAGCCGTTTGTCCCAGTTGCCACCACGAGCAATTCGGCAGATGCGCGACGGCACCTCTGTCGCCGCGCAGGCGGCGCCTACGCCCCCGACCCGCCATGGCCGTCGGGCGCCGCGCACGCATGGCCCGCAGGTTGGATTGCCGCCACACGATCTGCGGAATTTATTGATTGATAAATCGTCGATGGCTGACTAAGCTTGCTCCACGAGGACAAGATGAGCATCGACGAGACTTCTCCGCCCCTTCCCCGCAGGCGCCTCGCGCCAAGCGACCGGCGACGCATGATCCTCGAAGGTGCGATTCGTTTCTTCGCCGAGCATGGATTGGATGGGTCTACCCATTCTCTAGCAAAGTATCTGAACGTCACGCAGCCTCTGATCTACCAGTATTTCCCCAGCAAGGAAGATCTGATCGACGCGGTCTATGAGGAGCTGTTCCAAGGCCGCTGGAAGGCCGAATTCGACCAGATCCTGTCGGATCGGTCGCGTCCGATCCGCGACCGTTTGCTCGTATTCTATGCCAATTACACCGAAGTCATGCACACACCCGTGTGGATGCGTATCTACCTCTATTCCGGCCTGAGAAACCTCGAGCTGAACAAGCGTTACAACCCTCTCATTGAACGCAGTGTCATTGCGCGCTTTTGCGCCGAGATGCGGCATTCGTTGGATCTGCCCGATCTCGAAGCGGTTCCGCTTACCATGGAAGAACGCGAGGCGACGTGGATGCTGCATGGTGGCCTTTTCTACTACGGCGTCCGCCGCTTTATCTATGAAGTGATCGCAGCAAAGCCGACGGAGCAGGCCGTCGAAGCCGCGGTGACGGTCTATGTCGCCGGCATGCCCGAACTCTACCGGCGGCTAGGCCTGCTCGCCTGACGCGAACGCCGCCCTATTGACTGCACTGCACAGTGCAGTGTATATCCTGAACTCGGTGTATCAGACGGAACGCCCGTCTCTACCCACCCCCAAGGGAGGACAGGATGACCAACACGAGCCACCGCACGCCGTTACCGTCTGGTTCCAACCGCTACGGCGCCACAGCTGCCCGGCCCGAAGGCGTCCTCCGTGCGCCTTTGCCTGCCGGTATCACGACCATCGACATGCACAGCCACGTGGCCGCGCCGGAGGCGCAGGCGCTGGTCGCCCATGCGTTCGACCCGATGACGATGCCGCTGGTTCGGTTCTCGACGCCCGAGACGCGCGCATTGAACTTGAAGCAGGACGGAGACAGACGCGAACTCATGCTCGATGTCGACAAGCGGCTGGCCGAGATGGCGCGCTACGGCATCGCCCATCAGGTGATCATGCCGACGCCTTTCCAATGCTACTACAGCCTGGCGGATGCCGGTCTCGCCGCCGACGCGTCACGTGCCGTGAACGAGGCGGTCGCCCGCTTTCGCGATGCCGCGCCGGGCCGGTTCACCGCGCTTGGCACTGTCCCTCTGGCCGAACCCGCCGCCGCCGTCGACGAATTGGCATGGCTGATGGCCGCAGGTTTCCGCGGCGCGCAGATCCTGACCAATGTGAACGGGCTGGAACTATCGGCCCCTCGGTTCGAGCCATTCTGGGCCGCCGCGGAACGGCTCGGCGCCGTGATCCTTCTCCATCCGAACGGATTCTCCGAGGGCGAACGCCTTTCGCGCTTCTACTTCAACAACACCATCGGCAATCCTTTCGACACCACCATTGCTCTGCACTACCTGGTCTTCGACGGCGTGCTGGAACGGTATCCCGCGCTAAAGCTGATCGCCGTGCACGGCGGCGGCTACGTCGCTGCCTACAGTGGCCGGATGGATCATGCCTGGGGCGCGCGATCGGATTGCCGGTCGAGCCTCCCGCTACCGCCCTCGGAGTATCTCAAGCGCATCTATTTCGACAGCGTGGTCTTCACGACACATCAGCTGCATGCCCTGGTCGATCTTGTCGGCGCCGACCACGTGATGATGGGCACCGACTATCCCTATGACATGGCGGAATACGACCCCGTCGGCCATGTGCTGGAATCCGGCTTCGAAGAGGCGACTTCGCGCGCACTTTTGGGCGACACCGCCCGCCGGCTGTTCCGCATCGGCTGATCGCAGCCGCCAATCGCATTCCAGACGCCCATCAAGTGAGGAAACCATGTCCGCATTCCGGAATATCGTTGCCGACGCCGCCGCCAAGCCTCGCACGTTCGGTCTGTTCATCGACGGCGAGTTTAAGCCGGTCGAGAACCGCAAGCTGATGCCCGTCATCGCTCCCGCCACCGGCGATACGATCGCCCATGTTGTCGAGGCCGGTGTCGACGACGTCGATCTTGCCATTCGGGCAGCCCGCCGCGCGTTCGAAAGCGACGAATGGGGCGGGATGGCGCTGCGCACCCGCGTGCGGCTGGTCAATCGGCTGGCCGACGTGATGGAGGCGCATCTGGAGGAACTGTTCGGGCTGGAGACCCTGAACAACGGTCGCCCGATCCGCGAAACCCGCGCCCAGATCGCGCGGGTACCCGATCTCTTCCGTTACAATGCCAGCCTCGCCATGGCCCGGCGTGACTCGGTGATCCCTGTCGAAGGCGACTATCACGCCTTCACCAACCGCCTGCCGGTGGGCGTCGTGGCGAATGTAACCCCCTTCAACCATCCGCTGCTCATCGCCTGCCGCAACATCGCGCCCACGCTGGCCTCTGGCTGCACGACAGTGGTGAAACCATCGGAACTGACGCCGCTCACCACGTTGCGGCTGGCCGAACTGTTCGCTGAAGCCGGGCTGCCGGCGGGCGTACTGAATGTCGTCACCGGCTATGGTGCTGTCGCGGGCAAGGCCCTTTCCGAGCATCCGGGGATCAACAAGCTGGTGCTGACGGGCGGCACAGAATCCGGCCGCGCCGCCGGATCCGCCGCCGCGCGCAACTTCGCCACCCAGACCCTGGAACTGGGAGGCAAGACGCCGGTCGCCGTCTTCGCCGATTGCGACGTGGACCGTGCGGTCAGCTACGCGGCGTTCGGCACCTTCGTAGGCGCGGGTCAGACCTGCGTCTGTGCCGCCCGTCACCTCGTCCAGCGGCCGATCTATGACGAGTTCGTCGCCAAGCTGGCCGCACGCGCCGACGCCATCAGGATGGGCGACCCCTTCGACACCGCCACGCAGATGGGTCCGGTCATCTCCGCCCGCCAACGCGACCGCGTCCTCGCCTTTGTCGACACGGGCTTGGCCGAAGGCGCGCGACTCGCCGCGGGCGGATGTGTCCCGAAGGAGCTCGGCAATTCGGGCGGCTTCTTTGTTCGTCCGACCGTATTCGCGGACGTGACCTCGCAGATGACCATCGCGCAGGAGGAGGTCTTCGGCCCATTCACAGTCGTCATCCCCTTCGACACCGAGGACGAGGCGCTGGCGATTGCCAACGACACGCCGTACGGCCTCGCCGCAGCGGTACATACCGGCGATGTCGGCCGGGCACACCGTTTTGCCCGCAACGTCCAGGCTGGAATCGTCTGGATCAACGACCACCACCGGGTCGACGCCGCCTCGCCGTGGGGAGGCGTCAAGCTCTCGGGCATCGGACGGGAGTTCGGGGAGGAAGCGTTCAATGCCTACTTCGCTACCAAGGCGGTGATGGTGAACACCGGAAGCGCCGCCTTCGACTGGTATGACCCCGCCGCGCTGGACGCCCGCCTGAACTAAACCCTCGCGAGCGCTTCAGCTGGCGTCGCGGGCCACCGCAGGATGACCCATGTCAACCTCTCCCTTGTTTCAACCCTTCACCCTGGGCCGGCTCCTCCTGCCCAACCGCCTTGTTGTGGCGCCGCTGACGCGCGTCAGCGCAACTCCGGACGGGTGTGCCACCGACGAGATGGTCGACTACTATCGACGTTATGCGCGGGCAGGTTGGGGCCTGATCGTCTCTGAAGCGACCTATGTCGACGACCTCTTCTCGCAAGGATATTTCCGCCAGCCCGGCATCGTCACGGACGAGCAGGTCGCGGCTTGGCGGCGCGTGACGGAAGCCGTCCATAGCGAGGGCGGCCGTATCGTCCTTCAACTGTCGCACGCGGGCGCCTTGGGCCAGGGTAATCCGCGCAACAAGGGGACAGTCGCCCCTTCGGCCATCCGGCCGGCAGGCGAGATCGCACGTCGCTATCGGGGGATGGGCCCCTATGCGGTTCCCCGCGCGCTGGATGAGCGCGAGATCGGCGACGTCGTGGCTGCGTTCGCCCGCGCTGCCGAAAACGCCATCGAGGCAGGTTTTGACGGCGTCGAAATCCATGGCGCCAACGGCTACCTGATCCACCAGTTCCTGACACCTGACAGCAATCGGCGCCAGGACGAATGGGGCGGCTCGCTGGACAATCGCCTGCGCTTTCCGTTGGCCGTATTGCGCGCGGTTCGGGCAGCAGTGCGAGATGACCGAATTCTTGGCCTGCGTCTCTCGCAATCGCGCGCTAACGACGCCACGGCCGTCTGGCAGGACGGCGCGACCGAAGCGAGCGCGATCTTCTCGGCCGTAGGCCATGTGCCAAGGATCTACCTGCACATCAGTTCGCACACCGGCTGCGCCCCGGTCTTCGACACCACGCTCAGCCTCGCGGGCCTGGCTCGACGCCACTCCGGTCATCCGGTGATTGCCAACGGCCGACTTGACGACAAGGCACTTGCCCAGCGCCTGCTGGAGGGCAACGAAGCGGACCTGATCTCGCTGGGCAAGGCGGCGATCGCCGACCCCGACTGGCCGACGAAGGTGGCCCGCGGGGAGGATCCGGCTGGATTTCACCCGGATATGATTTCGCCGGTCGCCGACCTGACAAGCCGCGCGGCCTGGAGCTGGTCGCAGGCCTGATCTGCGTAGTGAACCAAGTGAAATTGCGGAAGGCTATCGCGGACACGCGGAGCGGTCGCGCGCTTGCCGGCCCGGCATGCCTGTCGCCGGGCCGGTTGAGCCTCAGATGTAAGCAGTGAGCTTCCCGACCTTCCCGGTGGTGCCGGTGATCACATCGCGACGCACGACAATATCGCCGCGGTCCGTCGCTATGCCCATCGCGTGGAGCCCGTGTGCCTTGCCATTGAAGCGAAGGCCGAGTTCCGACGCTTTGATCCCGAGATAATCGCTAAGCTCCTCCTCGGTGCCGCCAAGCTCGAGCCAGGCGATGCCTTTCGGATCGACACTTCCGTGCCGGGCTACGCCCCGCCCCGGATGCTTCGACGGATCGACGACCAGGAAGAAGTTGGGCAGTCCCGCTTCCCAGCACGGAATGGTGTCGGGCGTACGGATTGCCACGCCGAGTGTCCCGTCGGGCCGTTGGCGCAGGCCGCTTTCGACGACATCCGAGCCGAGCCGTCTGGCGATCTGCTCGATCTCGTTTCGCGTGTCGACGCGCGCGCACCAGCCTATGAAGACGTCGCCGTTGACGCACTGATCATGGAAAAAACGCGCCGCAGGGTTCCCCGCTTCATAGGCGTGGATGTCGACGGCGCTTTCGACCTCGATATACGTGTCGCCGCCCGTCGGGAAAATGCGGTTGGCGAGCCCCAGCTTTGGAAACCAGCCCCCCTCGTAGCAGCCGAGGCCGGTCTCGTTCATCAGCCGGTAGGATCCCTCATAGACGTTCTGGGTCCCGAGGCAAACGTGGTCGATATGTATCATGCGTGCTCCAAGAAGTGGGGGCGCGATGTGACCGGGCTCAGTAGCCCGGGCACTCCTTGGCCTGGGCGACGATCGCCGCCTTGTCGAAATCATTGATGCGCTTGAAGAATTCGAGGTCGTTCGGCATCAGCTTGGAGACGTCGAGTACCTGCGGGATTTGCTTGTTCTCGAGGAGGAAGTTCTGGAGCTTGTCCAGGCCGTCGGCGGACACGTTGGCCCGCAGTTCACCGCCCGCTTTCCTGAAGGCGATAAGGTTCTCCTCGGAGTTCAGCCTGGCGATCTCCGTATCCTGTTCGAGCGTGGTCGGCCGCCCCGCGCCGTGGTTCTTGCGATAGATCTTCGCGACGCATTCGGGATTTGCCTCGGCAAACACCTGGGCCTTTGCAACGCCTCTCGCCAGCGCCTCCACGAGCTTCGGATTCTCGGACAGGATCTTGCCCGTCGCGACCATGCTGTAGTCCGGAAAGTCGAGCCAGGCCTCATCTACGAAATAGCTTGCATCGTTGCCGAGCACCTTGAAGTTCGCAATCTCTGCCATGAACGTCAGGCTCGCGTCGACGGTCCCGCTCTTCAGGGCCTCATAGGCCTGAGGTCCAAGGCCGATAACGACCTGTTTGACCTCCCGCTGCGCGTCGATGCCGTGCTTGGCGAGGATGGAGTTGAGATACATCGCACCGCCCGAACCTGCGACGGCGAGGCCGATGGTCTTGCCCTTCAGATCCTCCGGCTTGTCGATGTTGCTTTTGGCCATCGAAAGGATGCGCCAGGACGTCGTCTTCATCGCCGCGACCATGCGGATGTCGGCGAGGCCTTTGGAGTCGGCTGCGATCCACGGCGTGCTGTTCATGACGCCGATGTCGCCCGAACCGCCGATCATCGCTTGGACCGCCGCCGATGATCCTTGCGAGAACTGCACCTCCACATCGAAGCCTTCGTCGCGCCACCAACCCATGGCAAGGGGTACGAAAAGCTCGAACACCGCCGGGATCATGATCGGATTGCCATGCACGATCTTGACCTTGGTGAGGTCCTGGGCATGTGCGGAGCCGAAAGCAGTCGTCGCCAGGCACCCCGCCAGCAGCATTCTGGTCAACGCACGAAGTCTCTTAGTCATGGTAGTTCCCCTGTTGTTGTTGATTGAGGTGGTCAGCGGTTGTGCGGTTCCATCCAGAACACCAGACGACGTCCCGCGTATTGGACGAGCGCGCTGGCGATGGCCGCAATGAAGGTGAGTAGCGCGATGGCGGCGAAGACGCCCGGCGTGTCGAGGGCAAAGCCGGCGCGCATGATCGCCGCACCGATTCCTTCCTGGGCGCCGACGAATTCGGCGACGATCGCGCCGATGACACTCAGGGTCACGCCGACATTCAGTCCCGCGAAGATGTAGGGAGCGGCATTCTGCACCTTGAGGAAGCGGAAACGCTCCCATCGCGACGAATTATACACCTTGAGCATCTCGATCTGGTCCGCAGGGGTCGCGCGCAGTCCGGTCACTGAGTTCACGAAGACTGGGAAGAACGTGATCAACGCGACGATCAGCACCTTCGACGTCATGCCGAAGCCGAACCAGACGACGAAGAGGGGCGCGATTGCGACCTTGGGCACTGCCTGGGTCGCGACGATGTAAGGGTTGAGGATACGCTCGGCCGTCCGCCATTCCGCGACCGGGATCGCGAGCAGGAAGCCGATCAGAGCACCCAGGGCATATCCGATGATGATCTCCTGCAGGGTGATCAGCATGTCGCCGGCGAGATAACCGGCCGTCAGACCGGTCCAGAGAGAGTCTGCGATCTGGCTGGGCTTTGGCAGGAGCGCGGGGCTGATTCCGGAGAGCGGGATAAAGACCCACTCCCAGAAGGCCAAAACCCCGCCGAGGATCAGTATCGACGTGACGGTGACCCCATCGAACTGGCTAAGAAAGCCTGACTGGATTCGAGACGGTCTGACGCTTTGCACCGCCGGTTCCGCAGTCGTCACGTCTGTCATTGTTGCACCTCGTCATGCTCGAAGTGGCGGCGTACGGCACGCGCGTAGTCGCCGAATGCGTCGGAGTTGATGATGTCGAGCGATCGCGGACGGGGCAGGTCGATCGCGATGTCGTCGACGACGCGGCCGGGCCTCGGGGCCAGCACGATCACCCGGTCCGCCAAGAACACGGCTTCCTGGATGCTGTGGGTGACGAAGATCACCGTCTTGCCGCTCTGAATCCACAATGCCTGGAGTTCCGTCTGCAGATGGTCGCGCGTCATGGCATCGAGTGCAGCGAAGGGCTCGTCCATCAGAAGCACGTCCGGGTCGTGCACGAGGGCACGGGTGATGCCCACCCTCTGTTGCATGCCACCGGAAAGTTCGGCCGGATACTTGTCCCTGAAGTCGTTGAGTCCGACCAGATTCAGATAATGATCGGCGCGACGTCGAGCATCGTCGCGGGAAATGCGCTTGAGATCGGCCGCGATGGTCACGTTCTCAATGACCGATCGCCAGGGCAGCAGCACAGGGGCCTGGAAAACCATGCCGATTTCGCCCGTCGGTCCGGTGACGCGGTTGCCGCCGATCCTGATTTCGCCGCCTGATTGCCTCGTCAAGCCACCGATCAGTCGCAGCAGGGTGCTCTTTCCACAACCACTGGGACCCACGAGCGTTACGAAAGACCCGCGGCGCAGCTTGATATCGACGTCGTGCAAGGCGACAACGAGATCACCGGATCTGGTCTCGAACGTCTTGTTGACGGATGCGATGTCGATGAAGTTTTCGTCTTGATCTTGAGTCACGGGGCTACGCCTTATCGAGAATTCATGCATCGGGCTGCAGATCGTAGGCGCAGTCATCCGCGCAAATCTGCCGTTAGGGCTATCGGCCTTCATTTGCCGGGCTCGATCAGAAAGCGAATGGTTGCCGCGTCGGCAGCGTCGTACGGTAATCGCCGGCGGCATTCGCTAGCGTCCTTCTTTCGGGTCCGCAAAGCATGCAGTTGATCAACGTCTGCTTATTTATCGATCATTCAATAGGCGGCCCGAAGAGGCGTGTCAATCTATTTATCAAACGATCATTAGCTGATGATTTTTCGGAGCCATCAGGCGAGTGAACGTCGTCGTGAGCGGACTGGCCCGATTTCAATGCTAGCCAAGAGCTGTCTTTGCGGAGCCGGCCTAGAAGCGGGAGGAGCTGCAGTACAAGCTCGAACTCGGCGAGACACCCAAAGCAGTGTCGGTGCTGCTGCGTGCTACCGGAGCTGTCGATCGACAATTATCTAAAGCGCCGGCAGCTCACAGGAGTGTTGGAAACCGACAAGCTGGATCAAGGCCGGCAAGGTCGCCACCGATCTTCATGCTACGGGCAAGATCGACAAGAAATATCTCGGCGCGATCACCAAACTCAAGCAAGGCGAGGGAATCGTCTCGCTCGACACTCTCAATCGCTATGTCCACCCGCCCAACTTCAGCGTGTCTCCCGACAATCTAATGATGCTCTGGGCGACGCTCGCCGACTTGATTGTGCTCGGCCTCGAGGCGTGAAAGATCTGTCTATCCTCCAATCTGCGGGGGCGAATCGCCCCCTTTGAGGTCCGCTTCGACTATTGTCGCGTCGTAAGCCGACGTTCTCCTGACGGCCCCAATCCTGCCGGGCGGCTTTACGCCCCAAGCCAGACGTTCGGCTCACCTTTCATTCATCCGAAAGCGGCACTGAATCCGAGGCCGTTGAACGACTGCGCCGTGCTCACAGTATCGCCATTGCAAACAGTGTTCCCCATTCCCGGAAACTGACAAGGCGGAATGCCGCTGCCGGACATCGAAAGACAAACGGGTGCCTCGCATGGCCTGCCGCAACGACGCGGTGCGACTCTGGGCGGATCTTAGATTCGCGTCCCGGTGGGGTATAGGAGCGGTGCCGAACCGGACCGCGGCCTTCCAGGAAAGGCAAACCATGGCAGCGAAGCCGCTCGCCCGGCGCTGTCATCTCTCAGCTGAGCACCTCCGCCACCGCCTCGGCGGTCTTGTGCACCACCTCGTCCGCTTCCGCTGCGGTGAGGCAGAGGGGCGGGGCGAAGCCGAGTATGTCGCCCTGCGGCATGGCGCGCGCGATAACGCCCCGCTTCAGCAGCGCGGCGGCGACCGCGGGGCCGACCTTGCGCGCCGGATCGAAGAAACGCCGCGTGTCACGGTCCTCGACGAACTCGACGGCACAGAGCATGCCTTCGCCGCGCACGTCGCCCACATGGGCGTGGCCGCCGACCGCCGACCGCATCTGCGCATTCAGGTGGGCGCCGGTCTCGCCGGCATTCTTCACCAGGTCGAGTTCGTCGATCAGCTTCAGATTGGCGACGCCGGCGGCGGCGCCGATCGGATGGGCCGAGTAGGTCCAGCCATGGCCGATCGGCCCGTTCTCGTCCGTGCCTCGCTCGAGCACCTGCCAGACCCTGTCGCCGACGATCGAGCCGGAGAGCGGCGCATAGGCGGAAGTGAGCCCCTTGGCGATGGTGATGATGTCGGGTGTCATGCCGTAGTGGTCGGAGCCCATCATGGAACCCAACCGGCCGAAGCCCGTCACCACCTCGTCGGCGATAAGCAGGATATCGTGCTTCGCCAGAACGGCCTGGATCGCGGGCCAGTAGCCGGCCGGCGGCGGAACGATGCCGCCGGTGCCGAGCACAGGTTCGCCGATGAAGGCGGCGATCGTGTCAGCGCCTTCGCGCGCGATCAGCTTCTCGAGTTCATCGACGCAATGTGCGACGAAGTCGGCCTCGCTCATCGACAGGTCGGGGCGGCGGAAGTAGTAGGGCGCCTCGGTGTGGACGATCCGGTCGAGCGGCAGGTCGAACTTGTCGTGGAACAGCTTGAGGCCGGTCAGCGAGCCGGTGACGAGGCCGGAGCCGTGGTAGCCGCGCCAGCGCGAGATAATCTTCTTCTTGGCCGGGCGGCCGAGGATGTTGTTGTAGTACCAGGCGAGCTTGACGTTGGTCTCGTTGGCGTCGGAGCCGCCGAGGCCGAAATAGACCTTGGACATGCCCTTCGGCGCGCGCTCCAGCACCATCCTGGCCAGCGTGATCGATGCCTCGGTGCCGTGGCCGACATAGGCGTGGTAGTAGGCGAGCTCCTTCGCCTGCGCCGCGATCGCCTCGGCGATCTCCGGGCGGCCGTAGCCGACGTTGACGCAGTAGAGCCCGGCGAAGGCGTCGAGCAGCCGGTTGCCGTCCCGATCCTCGATGAAGACCCCCTTGCCGCCAGTGACGATGCGGTTGGGCGCCTCGCCGCGGGCGAACTGTGCGAGATGGGTCGAGGGGTGGAAGAAGTTCTCCCGATCCCACTTGTCGAGAACGTCGTTGGTCAGCATCCTGCTTCTCCGTGTGGTCCTGTCGTCACGCGATGTCGCGGCAGACATATTTGAGGTCTGTGTAAGCTTCCATGCCATGGCGCGAGCCCTCGCGGCCGAGGCCCGCCTGCTTGACGCCGCCGAAGGGAATGGGCGCGCCGGTGATCTTGGTGCGGTTGACCGCCACCATGCCGAACTCCAGCGCCGCGCTCATGCGGGCGATGCGGGCATTGTCCGAGGTGTGCAGGTAGGCGACGAGACCTGTCTCGGTCGCGTTCGCCTTCTCCAGGACCTCCTCCTCGCGGTTGAAGAGCTGGAAGGCGGCGACCGGTCCGAACGTCTCCTGGCGGAAGACGGCGGCATCGTCCGGCACGTCGGCGAGCACCGTCGGCTGGAAGAACAGCGTCCCCGCGGCATGCACGTCGCCGCCGCAGACCAGGCGCGCGCCGCGCGCCACGGCGTCGGCGACATGCGCCTTCTGCTTGGCGACGGCGCCTGCGTTCATCAGGGGGCCGATCTCGGGGTCGGAAAGGCCGGGTCCCACGCGCAGCCGCTTCACCTTCGCAGCGAAGGCCGCGACGAATCGGTCGTAGATCGGGCGTTCGATGTAGAAGCGGTTGGCGGCGAGGCAGTCCTGCCCGGACGTGGCGAATTTCGCCGAGATTGCCCGTTCGACCGCACGGTCGAAATCGCAATCAGCGAAGGCGATGAAAGGGGCGTGACCGCCCAGCTCCATGATCAGCCGCTTGATGGTCGGCGCCGACTGCGCGTAGAGCAGCCGCCCGATTTCGGTGGAGCCGGTGAAAGAAAGGGCGCGGACGAGAGGCGAGGCCGTGAAGGCGCCTACGATCTCGGGCGCATGGCCGGTCACGACGTTGCACACGCCGGCGGGGAAGCCGGCCCGCTCGGCGAGCTCGGCGAGCGCCAGCGCAGAATAGGGAGTCTCCGAGGAGGGATGCGCAACGACCGTGCACCCCGCGGCCAGCGCGGCGGCGGCCTTGCGCGTGAGCATGGCGGAGGGGAAGTTCCACGGCGTCACCAGGGCGGCGACGCCGACGGGCTGGCGCGTCACGCGCATCTCGGCATCATGGAGATGCGAGGTGACGCTCTCGACGTTCAGCCGCTTAGCCTCCTCGGCGTAGAACTCGACGAACGAGGCTGCGTAGTCTATCTCGCCCAGCGCTTCCGAGAGAGGCTTCCCCTGTTCCTCGACCATCAGACGGGCGAGATCGTCGCGCGATGCGACGATTAGCTCGAACCAGCGGCGCAGGAGGACTGCGCGGCGCGGCGCAGCGAGGTCCGCCCAGGGGCGGAACGCACGGTGCGCGGCCTCAACTGCCCTAGTCGCGTCCACCTCGGTCAGGGCCGGCACCGAGCCGACGCGTGAGGCGTCGGCGGGATTGGAGACGTCGATCGTCCGCGACGACGAGCCGGCCGTCCAGGCGCCGCCGACATAGGCGAACTCGCGGAACAGCCGCGGGTCGGCGAGCGACGAGAGGCGGGTCTTCTGCAGAAAGGCGAGCGAGGTCATAGCGAAACGTCCTCCGGATGGTCGAGGACCATTGTGCCTCGCCCGGACGCGGCAATTGTTCGCGAAACCGGGGGAGCGGCCGAAGCTTCTTCTGAATGCCGCGAGCGAAGCCGTCATTCCTTCGCCGGCAGGGCGAGCAGCCGCTCCAGGGGCAGCGGGCCCTGCTTCACCGGTTTGGTAACGACATAGGTGAAGTAGCGCGAAAGGCCGGCCTTCGCCTCCAGCAGGTGGTCGACGAGGCGCTGGTAGCTGTCGATATCGCGGGTGACGATCTGGAGAATATAATCGAAACCGCCTCCTACCGCCCAGCAGGCCACGACCTCGTCCAGTGGCGCGAGAACGCGCTCGAAGACCTGGAAATCCTGGGCGCGGTGGCTTTCGAGCTCCGCCGCCAGGAAGACGACCAGGTGCGGCCCGAGCTTCTTCAGCGCCACCGCGGCGTGGTAGCCGGTGATCAGGCCGGCTTCCTCCAGCCGCCTCATTCGCTCCCAAGCCGGGGCGGCGGAGAGGTTCACGCGCTTGGCAAGCTCCGCCTTGGAGATGCGTCCCTCGCGGGCGAGGATCGACAGGATCTTCACATCGCGGTCGTCGAGCTTCAGCATGCGGTCAGGACCCGTCCTAGGTCGAAATCACCGACCCGACGCCGGCCCGGCGCGCGGCCTCGACGGCGAAGGTGGCGATCGCGGTGTCCTGCGCGCCCGTGCCGGTCAGGTCGCAGAAGGTGACCTGGTCGTCGGAGACGCGGCCCCGGTGCGCGCCGGTGAGGATCTGGCCGAGCTCGGGAGGCGTGCCGCGCGTCCAGACGCCAGCCGCGACGGCGCTGCGCAGTTCGCCGAGCGCCTCGCACTGGCTGACCCGGTCGCAGACATAGAGATCCGCCGCGGCAAGCGCTGCGGCCTCGATCTCGTTCTTACCGGCCTGGTCTGACCCCATGGCGGTGACGTGGAGGCCTGGATGAAGCCAGCCCGCCCTCAGCACCGGATGCTCCGCGGGCGTGGTCGTGACGACGAGCTGGCTCTGCGCGACGAGGCGCGCGGGGTCGGGCTCGATGCGCGCGGGAATGCCGAGCATCCGGGCGATGTCGGCCGCGCAGGCCTCGGCCTTGCCGCGGTCGCGGCCCCAGACCAGCGCTTCGCGGAACGGCCGCACGAGATGCGCCGCCTGGATTTGCAGCCGCGCCTGCACGCCGGTGCCCATAACTCCCGCGGTCTCTACATGCGTGGGGGCAAGATGCCTCGCCGCCACCGCGCCCGCCGCGGCCGTGCGTACGTCGGTCAGGTAGCCGTTGTCGAGCAGCAGCGCCTCGACCAGCCCTGTCTTCGCCGAGAACAGGATCATCAGGCCGTTGAGGCTCGGCAAGCCGATCGTCGGATTGTCGAAGAAGCCGGGACTCACCTTGATGGCGAAGCCGTCGAAGCCGGGAATCCACGCGGTCTTGACGTCGACCTCGCCATTGGCCTCGGGGATCGCCATGGACAGGATCGGCGGCATCACCACCCCGCCGGAAGCAAGCGCGGCGAACGCCCGCTCGACAACGTCGACCGCGGCAAGGTCAAGCGCCACCAGCCCGCGCAGATTAGCCTCGGTCAGGATCGCGACGTCATGCGCCATAGGCTCTGCCCTCTATTTCGATGTCGCCGAGGCTGACCGCGCCTCCGTTCACGATCGTGGTGAAGTTCGTCATGTCGACATTGCGCCCGGTCAGGACGGTGGCGACCGGACCGCCGAAGGCCGGCAACCGGCCCGACTTGATCGCCGCAATGCCGACGACACTGGCGCCCTCGGCCACCATCCGGTCTTCGAAGTAGAGCGTCTGCATCGCGTCGTAGATCTCGTCCTCCGTGACCAGCACGCAATCGTCGAGGAGGTCGCGGCAGAGCGGGAAGGAGAGCCGGTTGCCCATGCCGATGCCGCCGCCGAGCGAGTCGGCGAGGCTCGGCACCTCCTCGACCTCGACGGGCCGGCCGGCGCGGATCGACTGATGCATCGCGGCACCTCGGTCCATGGTGACGCCGATGACCCTGATCGAGGGCTTGATCGCCCTCGCGGCCAAGGCGACGCCGGAGGCGAGCCCGCCGCCCGACAGCGGGACGAGGATCGCGGCGAGGTCCGGCCGGTCCTCCAGCAACTCGAGGCCGATCGTACCCTGGCCGGCGATAACCAGCGGATCGTCGAAAGGCGAAATCTCGACCAGCCCGTTTTCGCGCGCCAACCTCCCGCTCTCCGCCAAAGCATCGTCCTGACTGCGTCCGACGATGCGCACCTCGGCGCCGAGTGTCCGGATGGCGTCGACCTTCGTCTTCGGCACGAGCGAGGACATGCACACCACAGACCGCAATCCCCGCGCCCGCGCCGCAAAGGCGACCGCGCGGCCGTGATTGCCGGTCGAGCAGCAGACCACCCCCGTGACGCCTCCGCTGATCCCCGCGACGGCGTTGACCGCTCCGCGCAACTTGAAGGCACCCACTGGCTGCGTCGTCTCCAGCTTCAGCAGGAAGTCCTGCCCGACACGCGCGCTCATGAAAGGCGACGGAACCAGCGGCGTGCGCACGACGACGCCGGTGATCGCCCGGCGCGCGGCCAAGACGTCTGCGAACGAAAGGCTCAAACCGCCTCCTTCACCGCGCTCAGGAACTGCTGGGTACGCTCGCGCTTGGGGTTGGCGAACAGCTCTTCGGGCGACCCCTGCTCTTCGATGCGGCCGCCGTAGAAGAAGCAGACGCGGTCGGAGATGTCCTTGGCGAAGCCCATCTGGTGCGTGACCATCAGCATGGTCAGGTGGTGCTCGGCGACGAGCTTGCGGATCACGTTGGTGACTTCGCCGATGACTTCGGGATCAAGCGCCGAGGTGACCTCGTCGAACAGCATCACCTTGGGTCGCATCGCCATGGCACGTGCGATGGCGACGCGCTGCTGCTGGCCCCCCGACAGCCGGGACGGGTGCTGGTCACGCTTCTCGGCCATGCCGACCATATTGAGGAGCTCTTCGGACCGTTCCCGCGCCTCCTTCTTCGACAGGCCGAGCACGTGGACCGGGCCTTCCATGCAGTTTTCCAGCGCCGTCATGTGCGGGAACAGGTTGAACTGCTGGAAGCACATGCCGATCTTGCCCCTGATCCGGCGCATGTGGCGGCTGTCGGCGGGAACCAGGCGGTCGCCGCGGGGCATGTGCGTCAGCGGCTCGCCGTCGACATAGATGACGCCGCCATTGATGGTCTCCAGCGTCATCAGCATCCTCAGCACCGTGGTCTTACCAGAGCCGGACGGCCCGATGACCGAGACCATCTCGCCCTCGTCGATATCGAGATCGAGCGAGTCGAGTACCACGAGCGCACCGTAGCTCTTGGTAACCTTTCGGAAGCTCACCATCGGCACCTTGTCGCCCTCGAGCCTCAGGGGAAAACCGGAGAGATCCTGCGCGTCCATCAGACCATCCCGAGCTTGCGACGCACCCATGCCTCGAAGAGGCGGATGCCGGCGGCGGTGGGCAATGACAAGGCCAGGAAGATGATCCCGACCAGCGTATAGGGTTCGAGGAAACGATAGGTTTCCGAGCCGATCGCGTTGGCGGTGTGCATCAGTTCGGCGACGCCGATGACCGACAGCATCGGCGTATCCTTGAAGATGCCGACGAGGTAGTTGCCCATGCCCGCGAGCGACGGCGGCAGAGCCTGCGGCAGGATCACGCGGAAATAGGTGCGCGACGTCGAAAGGTTGAGCGAGGTGGCGGCCTCCCACTGGCCTTTCGGCACGCTGTCCAGCCCGCCCCGATAGACCTCGGACAGGTAGGCGGCGTAGTGCAGGCCGATGGCGATCATGCCGGCCGTCCAGGGCGACAGCCGCAGGCCGAACTGCGGCCCGACATAGAAGACGAAGAAGATCTGCAGCACGAGCGGCGTCGAGCGGATGAACTCGATCACTTCGCGCACGACCAGCGTCAGGGCCTGCGACGGAGTTCGCTGTGCCAACGCCAGCACGAGGCCCAGAACGACGGCGATGGCATAGCCCAGTCCCGCTGCGAGCAGCGTATTGCCCGTCGCCAAGATCAGGCGCGGCAGGATGTCCCAGGTGAAGTCCCAACGCCAGTCGAACATCGCTCAGGCCCTCCCCAGCTTGCGCTGCATGGCGCGCTCGAGCCAGCGCATGAAGGGGGTGATCATGAAGCGGGCGAGAATGTAGTAGATGACGAGCGCCGTCCCGAACGCCTCGGCCGACAGGAACGTCGTGCCGTTGATCTGCTTGACCTGGAACATCAGGTCGGCGACGGCGATCAGCGCGACGAGCGCCGTGCCCTTGAGGAGCTCGATCAGGAGGTTGCCCCAGCCGGGCAGCATGATCAGCACGGCCTGCGGCAGGATTACCCGAACCATCCGTTTCGCGGGCGTCATGTTGAGCGCCAGTGCGGCTTCCCACTGGCCCTTCGGTACCGACAGGATCGCCCCTCGCACCAGTTCGGCGCCGTAGGCGCCGAGGTTCATGCCGACGGCGACGAAGCCGGCGGTGAACTTTTCAAGCGTGATGCCGAAGAGCGGCAGGACGAAGAAGATCCAGTAGAGCTGGACGAGCAGCGACGTGCCGCGAAAGATTTCGATATAGACGGTGGCGATACCGCGCAGGAATACGTTGGGCGAAAGCCGCATCAGGCCGGCGGCCAGCGCGATGGCGACGGCCAGTGCAGAAGCCAACACGGTCAGCAGCACCGTCACCAGCGTGCCGGAGAGGATGCGGTCGCCGTACTGGCCGAGAAATTCGAGATAGGACATGCTGCTCGGACCTTCCCGTCGGAGCCGCTCAGGCGGCAGTTGGGCGCCGCAGCGACGGCGCCCAGGAAGAGCGGCGGACCGGAGAACCGGTTCGCGCAGCGTCACATCAGCGGTTGGCGCAGACCCACTCGGTGGTCTTGTCGCCCGGCAGCGAGCCTTTGCCATAGCCGTATTCGGCGACGGCGGCCAGCATCTCGTCGGAGCCGATATATTCCTTCATCGCCGCGTTGAACTTGTCGAGGAAGGTCTTGTCCGCCTTGCGGAAGCCGATCCCGGCCCAGTTGAACGACTCCTCGGGCATCGCGTTCGGGTCGGTCGCTTCAACCGCGCCGCCGGATGCGTCGGCGAGCTGCTTCATGGTGAAGTAGGTGCCGGCGCCGGCGTCGGCGCGGCCGGCCTTGACGGCGGCCAGTATCTCGGTCGGCCCGGGAACCTGCATGATACTGGCCTCCGGCACGCCAGCCGCCTTCGCGGCCTCGATGTTCGAGTATCCCGCGCCCGTCACCATGACGGCATTGCTGTCGACGAGGCTCTTGTAGTCGCCGATCTTTTTCGGATTGCCGGGCGCGACGATGAAGCCGTCACCGACGGTCGCCATCGGCTCGGAGAAGGCGATGTTCTCGCAGCGGCTGGCAAGAATGTTCATGCCGCCAGTGACAATGTCGAAGCGGTTGGCGTTGAGCCCCGGAATGAGACCGCCCCACTCGGTCTGGACCGGTTCGATCTTCTCGTAGCCCATCTTCTTCAGGACCGCGATCGTGAAGACGTTGACGAAGCCCTTGGGGCTGCCGTCGTCGCCCGGATAGGCGAAGGGGATCTCGTTGGCGAAGCCGATGCGGATGGCTTCGCCCTTGTCGGCCTTCTCGAGCAGCGACTGGGCACCCGAGGAGCCCGCCGCCGAGGCAAGCGTTAGGGCAGCCAGACCGAGGGCGGCAACACCCTTCAGAAGGAAGGATTTCATAGGGTTTCTCCTGTGTTCCACGGTTGTCATTTTTCTTATGTTGTGCACAACATCATGGTGGACTTGTTTGGTCAACGGCAAATTTGCTGAAAATGCCTGATTTTTCGCTTGTGGGCGGCGCCGCACTGGCCATAGATGTGCACATATATCGAGCGGACCTGCGCTCGAGGAGGACTCCATGCCGGCTACCGACCTACCCTTCACGTCCAGCGAATATTCGCGCCGGCTGGGCAAGGTGCGCCGGGCCATGGCGGAGCGCGGCCTCGACGTGCTCTTCGTCGAGGATCCCTCCAACATGGCCTGGATCACCGGCTATGATGGCTGGTCCTTCTACGTCCACCAGGGCGTGATCGTCTTCCACGACGCTGATCCGGTGTGGTGGGGCCGCGGGCAGGACGCCAATGGCGCGGTCCGCACGGTCTGGATGGAGCGCGCGAATATCGCCGGCTATGCCGACAACTTCGTGCAGTCGGCGGTGCGCCATCCGATGCAGGACCTCGCCGCGATCCTGCGGGACCGCGGCTATGCCGGCAAGCGGATCGGGCTGGAGTTCGAAAACTACTACTTCTCCGCCAAGGCCTACCTGGTGCTCCGGCAAGAACTGCCGAATGCCCATCTCGTCGACGCCACGGCGCTGGTCAACTGGCAGCGCGGCGTCAAGTCCGAGGAGGAGATCGCCTTCATGCGCAAGGCAGCGCGGATCTCCGAGAAGATCGTCGACGGCATCGTCGAGCGCGTCGAGCCCGGCCGCCCCAAGAACGAGGTCGTGGCCGAGATTTACGCCGACGCCATCCGCGGCGTCGGCGACGCGTGGGGCGACTATGCGGCGATCGTTCCTTTGCTGCCGTCGGGCACCGATGCCGCGGCGCCCCACCTGACCTGGGACGACCGGCCGTTCCGGACGGGCGAGGCGACGTTCTTCGAGATCGCGGGCTGCTACCGGCGCTATCACACACCGTTCTGCCGGACCGTCTTCCTCGGCAAGCCGCCGCAGCACATCCTGGACGCGGAAAAGGCCCTGGTGGAGGGGCTGGAGGCAGGGCTCGACGCCGCCCGGCCGGGTCGCCCCGCGGGCGACGTGGCGCGCGCCCTGTTCGGCGCGCTGGAGCGGGCCGGCATCCACAAGGACAGCCGGTGCGGCTATCCGATCGGCATCTCCTATCCGCCGGACTGGGGCGAACGGACGATCTCGTTCCGCAAGGAGGAGGAGACGATCCTCGAGGCCGGGATGACCTTCCATTTCATGCCGGGCCTGTGGATGGAGGACTGGGGGCTAGAGATCACCGAGAGCATCCTGATCCGGGAGACGGGGGCGGCCGAATGCTTCTGCGACCGGCCGCGCAAGCTCGTCGTGAAGGACTGAGACGAAACGATGGACATGCTCGTCCGCACGCAGGAGATCCTAGGCAAGCTCGTCGCCTTCCCGACGGTCTCGTCGGACAGCAACCTCGAGCTGATCGCCTATGCCGCCGATCTCCTGTCGGATGCCGGCGCGACGCTGTCGCTGTCGCGCGACGAGTCGGGAACGAAGGCCAACCTCTTCGCCACGATCGGTCCACCGGGCGACGGCGGCATCGTTCTCTCAGGTCATACCGACGTCGTGCCAGCGGATCCGGCCGAGTGGACGACCGACCCGTTCGTGCTGGACGAGCGCGACGGGCGGCTCTACGGGCGGGGCACCTGCGACATGAAGGGCTTCATCGCGGCGGGGCTCGCCATGGCGCCGCGCTTCGCCGCGGCGGGCCTGACGCGGCCGCTGCATGTCGCGCTCACCTATGACGAGGAGATCGGCTGCTTCGGCGCCCGCGCGCTGGTCGACGAACTCGCCAGGGCCGGCGTGCGTCCGGCGGTCGCGATCGTCGGCGAGCCGACCATGATGGGCGTGATCGAGGGCCACAAGGGATGCTTCGAATACACGACCGAGTTTACGGGTCTCGAGGGTCACGGCTCCCAGCCCGACAAGGGCGTCAACGCCGTGGAATATGCCACGCGCTACGTCATACGCCTGCTCGATCTCGGCGAAGCGCTGAAGGCGCGCGCGCCGGCCGGCAGCCGCTTTGATCCGCCGTGGACGACGTTGCAGGTCGGACGCATGTCGGGCGGCACTGCGCGCAACGTCATCGCCGGGGCCTGCGCCGTCGAGTGGGAGATGCGACCGGTCAGCCAGGGGGATGCCGCCTATGTGAAGAACGGCCTGGCCGATTATGTCGACACCGTCCTGCTGCCCGCCATGCGGGCGGTCGCGCCGCAGAGCGGCATCGTCACCCATGTCATCGGCGAGGTGGAAGGCCTGCAGGTGGTCGGCGAGTCCGAGGCGCGCGAGATCGTCTGCGAGCTGACCGGTTGCGACCACGCCGACGTGGTGCCGTTCGGCACGGAAGCCGGTCTGTTCCAGTCGGCCGGCATCTCCTCCGTCATTTGCGGCCCGGGCTCGATCGCTCAGGCGCACAAGCCGGACGAATTCATCGCCATCGACCAGCTTGCCGCCTGCCTCGAAATGCTCGACAAACTGAAGCCGAAGCTCGGGGGCGCTTGATGCTGGACAGGACCGACGCGGCCGTCAGGGCTGCAGGGCGAGGGCCGGAGGACGAGGGCGCGCGGGGGCGCTTCGACCGTATTTACCAGGCGCTCAGGATGCGCATCTGCCTGCTCGACTATACGCCGGGCGAGCGGTTGCGCGAGGAGGACCTTGCCGAGGAGTTCGGCGTCTCGCGCACACCGATCCGCCGGGTCCTCGTCAAGCTCGAGGCCGAGGGGCTGCTCCGGTCCGTCCACGGCGTCGGCACGATCGTCACCGACATCGACGTCGGCGAGTTGGCGCAGGTCTACGAGCTCCGCGTCGAACTGGCCGAGCTGGTCGGGAAACTCTCTCCTGCCGTCGTCGACGCGCCGATGGTCGAGCGGTTCCGGCAGATCCGCGAGAGCTGCGACCAGATGGTGCGCAAGGCCGACCCGCGCGAGTTCGCGCGGATCAACATGGAGTTCTTCCACCTGTTCAACAGCCTGACGACGAACCAGCCGTTGCGGGAACTGAGCGAGCGGCTCTACTACCAGACCACGCGGATATGGCTGAAGACGGCGTCCCGGCTAAAGGAATACGAGGAGCTTCTCGTCGACGAGTTCATCATTTTCCAGCGCGAAGTCGCCGACATAACCGAGGCGGTCGAGCAACGCGATCCGGCCGCCGCCGGCCACATCAGGCGCGCCCACATCGCCATGAGCTTCGCCAGAATCCGGCGCGCTGCCGACGCGTCCGTCGCGCCCACGGCCCTGTAGCAAAATGGCCTTCTGCCGGTTTCGTGGACACCGAGATAGGGTGTTTGACGGAACTGGAGAGTGGAAATGCGACGAAGAAAGTTCAGCCGCGAGTTCAAGCTTGAGGCAGTGAGGTTGGTGAAGGATCGGGGCGTTGCGGTGGCCCAGCCTGCCCGCGACATGGATGTCCACGAGAACTTGTTGCGCAAATGGGTGCGCGAGTTGACCGATCCGCAGCATGCCTTTCCCGGCCATGGGCAGATGAAGCCGGAGCAGATTGAGATCGATCGGCTGCGCAAGGAAGTCGCGAAACTGAAGGCGGAGCGCGAGATCCGAAAAAAGGCCGCAGCCTACGTCGCGAGGGTCGAGGCCGAGAACGCCATTGGTCCGAGTGACCGGCCGAGCATATGAAGTTCGCTTTCATCGCGAGGCACCGTTCGATCTGGCCGGTGGCATGGCTGTGCAGTGCGCTGGATGTATCTCAGTCGGGCTTCCATGCCTGGCTCAACCGTCGCCCCAGCGCTCGCGCTCAACAGGACGAAGTGCTGGTGACGAAGATCGATCGCAGCTTCAAGAGCAGCGACCGAACCTATGGCACTCGCCGCGTCTGGCATGACGTGCTGGCCGAGGGTCTCTCCTGTGGCCTGCATCGCGTCGAGAGGCTCATGCGGGAGAACGGGCTGCGGGCCCGGCCTCGGCGGCGTGGGTTGCCGAAGGACACCGCTGAGCGAGCCGCGGTGTCGGACGACAGTCTCTCCAGAGCAGATAGCCTACCATGCCACTTCTAACCGCTGAAAGGTTGAGGGAATTAGGCAGGCCAATAGAGGCGGCAGAAAATAGCGGTGGTTGGCTGGGGAACCTGGATTCGAACCAGGACTAACGGAGTCAGAGTCCGTGGGTCTACCGTTAACCTATTCCCCAACGGCCGTGCGCTCTGCGACGCGGCGATGGTGCGGCGGCTTTTGACCGACGAGGGCGAAATAGTCAAGCCCAAAGGCGAATTCAAGCGGACCGCAGGCGCGACGCGACCCGCCGGCAAGAGAATAACCGACGACGGGCCGGGCAGACCCCGACCAGTGCCGTCCCGGGACCGGCTTCCGACGGCGAGACCAGGTGGCCCAGACGTCGGCGCGCCGTACCTCGGCCTGCCCGGACGCTTTCTCGATGCCCGACCAAAACCCTTGGTGATCGGCGTTCCGGCTGCTATGTTGGCGGCAACGCTGGACAAAGCGCGATGTCGCGTCCCGACCGGGTTCGCGCCGCGCCTGAAGGACATCACGTGAACGACCCCGAGACGGGCGGCAATGCGCCGCATCGCGGGGGGCAAACGGACGAAGAAGGCGATTTTCGCCGAACGTCCGGCGGCAACCGCGGCCTGCCGCGGCAGCCAGGCGAAGCGGACGCGCGCGAGCGCCCCGCGGCCCCCAGCCAGACCCACCGCAAACGGCGCAAGCGCAAGCGCGGCCGGAAGGTTTTCGCGCGCGACACCTCCGCCGTCCAGACCGCGCCACCGCGGGAGGCGGGGCAGGCCCAACCCGGCCAGGGCGGGCCAGCGCCCGCGGCCGGCGAACTCCCGCGCCGCCCCCATCCGCCGACGGAGGCGCGCGAAGCCGGTGCGCCGGCGGGTCAAAACCCCGCACTTGCGCCGGCCGGCAAAACCGGGCGTGACGAGCCCCCACCGTCGCGGCCGGCGAGGGCACCTGAAGACGGTACCGCGGCGGCCCCTCGTTCGGGCAGCGAGCGGCGGCCGCCGCGACCCGGCGACCAGCCCGTCTATGCCGCGCTCGACCTCGGCACCAACAATTGCCGGCTGCTGGTCGCGGTGCCGACCCGGCCCGGCCAGTTCCGCGTCATCGACGCGTTCTCGCGCATCGTCAGGCTGGGCGAAGGGCTGACGGCGACCGGCAGACTGGGCGACGCCGCCATGGCGCGTGCCATCGACGCGCTGTCGGTCTGCGCCACCAAGCTCGGACTGCGCCAGATCCGCCTGTCGCGGCTGATCGCCACCGAAGCCTGCCGATCGGCGGAAAACGGCGAGGAATTCCTGGCGCGCGTGACCGACGAGACGGGACTCGAACTCGAGATCATCGACCGCGAAACCGAGGCGCGGCTCGCCGTCTCCGGCTGCGGTTCGCTGGTCGAGCGCGACACCGAGGCGGTGGTTCTGTTCGACATCGGCGGCGGCTCGTCGGAGATCGCACTGATCGACCTCAGCGGCGAACGCAGCCCGCATCTCGCCCGCCACATCGTCTCCTGGACCTCGCTGCCGGTCGGGGTCGTCTCGCTCGCCGAGCGTTTCGGCGGCCGGCACGTCACGCGCGAGGTTTTCGCCGACATGGTGGCCGACGTGGCGCGCATGCTGGAAGCCTTCGAGGGGCGTCACCGCCTTGGCGCGCTGGCGTCCGGCGGGCGTTTCCACCTGCTCGGCACGTCGGGCACCGTGACGACGCTGGCCGGGGTCTTTCTCGGCCTCGAACGCTACGACCGCAAGCGCGTCGACGGGCTGTGGCTGGAGCGCGCCGACGTCGACGCGATGACCGCGAGGCTGCTGGGCTGGGATTTTCACGAGCGCGTCGCCAATCCCTGCATCGGCGCCGACCGGGCCGATCTCGTGCTCGCCGGCTGCGCCATCCTCGAGGCGATCCGGCAGGTCTGGCCGTCCGAGCGGCTGCGCGTCGCCGACCGCGGCCTGCGCGAGGGCATCCTCACCGAGCTGATGGCGTCGGACGGCGCCTGGCGGCGCAATCGCTGGCGGAGCGGGCCATGAAGAAGCCGACCCCCGGCAAGGGCCCCACCCGCGTCCTCAGAACGAAGATCAAGAAGAAGAGCGGGCTGAAAGAGTCCTCGCGCCGCTGGCTCGAGCGGCACATGAACGATCCCTACGTGCAGCGTTCGAAGGCGGAAGGCTATCGCTCGCGCGCGGCCTACAAGCTGATCGAGATCGACGAGCGCTACAAGCTTCTGAAGCCCGGCATGCGCGTGGTCGATCTGGGGGCCGCGCCCGGCGGCTGGTGCCAGGTCGCGGCGCGCAAGCTCGGCTCCACCGACGACAAGCCGATGATCGCCGCGATCGACTATCTGGAGATGGACCCGGTGCCGGGCTGCGTCATCCTGAAGAAGGATTTCCTCGACGAGGACGCGCCGGCCGCCCTCATCGCGGCGCTGGGCGGCGCGCCGGACGTTGTGATTTCCGACATGGCGGCGCCAACCACCGGCCACCGCCGGACCGACCATATCCGCACCATGCATCTCGGCGAAGTCGCCGCCGACTTCGCCATCTCGGTGCTCAAGCCCGGCGGGCATTTCCTCACCAAGACCTTCCAGGGCGGCACGGCGAACGACCTGCTGACCATGCTGAAGCAGAACTTCAAATCGGTGCACCACGTCAAGCCGCCGGCTTCCCGCGACGGGTCGGTGGAACTGTTCCTGCTCGCCAAGGACTTCAAGGGCCGCAAGCCGGCCGAGGCCGAGGTCACCCCTCCGGCCGCGTGATCGGCGTCGTCGAGCGCGCCACCGGCGCCTTGCCGGAGACGGAACTGCCGGCGTCGGGATCGAGCCAGACGAAAGGCAGCGCGGCAAGCGAGGTCAGCGCCGCGACGACGAGGAACGACCAGACGAAGGCGTGGACCGTCAGCGCCTCGCCGGTGGCGAGCGCGATCACCTCCAGCGCCCCTCCGGCCACCGCCACGCCCAGCGCGATCGAGATCTGCTGGCTCGCCGCGGCAAGCGCCGTCGCCTGCGCGGCGTCGGCTTCCGCGATGTCGGCGAAGACGAGCGCATTGACCGAGGTGAAGAACAGCGAGCGCAGGAAGCCCGACGCAAACAGCACGGCGACGATCACCGGCCAGGGCGTCTCGGCCGTGAACGAGGCGTTGATGGCGATGAAGGCCGCTCCCGCCAGGCCGCCGGCGATCAGCACGTTGCGGAAGCCGCCGGCGCGCAACGCCGCGCTCGCCATGAATTTGAGCAGGATCGCTCCGCCGGCCGAGGCGAAGGTGAGCATGCCCGACTGGAACGGCGTCATGCCGAAGCCGACCTGGAAAAACAGCGGCAGCAGGAAGGGCACCGCGCCGGCTCCGATGCGGAACAGCGAGCCGCCGATGATGGCGGCGCGAAAGACCGGGTTGGAAAACAGTCTGAGATCGAGGATCGGCGCGGGCGTTCCCCGCGCATGGCGCATATAGAGCCAGCCGCAGAGAAGTCCGATCGCAACCGTTGCCGCCCCGGCCGCCGGCGGCAGCGCCGGCAGGCTGACGACCGACAGCCCGAAGACGATGCCGGAGGCGGCGAGCCCGGACAGGAGAAAGCCCTTTCTGTCCAGGTTGCCCGCGCCGCCCGGCGCAATGTCGGGCAGCACGCGGCCGGCGAAGTAGATGCCGGCCAGGCCGATCGGCAGGTTGATCAGGAAGATCCAGTGCCAGGTGAGGAAGGTGGTGATGAAGCCGCCGACGGGCGGTCCCATCAGCGGCCCGATCAGCCCGGGGATCGTCACCCAGGCCATCGCCTGGACGAGCTGCGACTTCGGCGTCGCCCTAACCAGCACCAGGCGGGCGACCGGCGTCATCATCGCGCCGCCCATGCCCTGGACGAAGCGCGCGCCGACAAAGGCCGACAGCGATCCGGAGAAGGCGCAGGCGACGGAGCCGGCGACGAAGACCGCGATGGCGATGCGGAACACGCGCTTGGCGCCGAAGCGCTGGGCCATCCAGCCGCTCACCGGAATGAAGATCGCCAGCGATACCAGATAGGCGGTGAGCGCCAGCTTGAGCGCCACCGGACTGGTGCCGATGTCGGCCGCGATCGCCGGCAGCGAGGTGGCGATGACCGTCGAATCCATCTGTTCCATGAACAGCGCAACCGCGAGCACCAGCGGTATGCTGCGGCTCATCGTGGCGGGCTCTGACGTAGTCGGGGAAGGGCTCTGACGATCCTGCATATCGTCGCGCGGTTAGCACAGAGCGGGCGGCGTGTCGCCACCGATCGACGGGTCTAGCTCCCCTGGCTCCGCCGCTTCCGCACGCTGTCCGTCCGTGTCCTTATGGGTCAGGCGGGAAGCGCAGCGTGCCGGTCGCAATTGCATGGGTCTCGCCCGACCCGTTCAATGCCGTTACTTCAAGGCGATAGACGCTCGCCGGGGGCGAACATGGTCCTTTGTAGTCGATCGATTTGAAGGCTCCATAGCCGAACGAAGTCTGCCCGAGCGCCTGAGCGAGTGCTTTTCCCCGAGCTTCGCCGGTTGAGTTGTTGAACAGGGCGATCTGAATATACTTTGTCCCAGGGGGCGAATTGAAGATCTCGAGCGGTGGCGACTGGGTGTCATCGCACGGCTTGGTCGGACCCCATTCGAATGACATTCCGAAACTTTTTTTCGACATTTCGCGCGGCCCCGCAGTCTGAGGAATAACAATTCTATCTGCATTCCCAGGCGGAGCAATACCATCGGACCGGTGCCGCGGCCGACAATTGCTGGCGACGCGTACTCTCATGTTCATTGGGATCGGCATGGACAACTATGCCGAGAGCAGAGCGCTTTGTCGGCGCGCTGAACAGCAACCGCCACGGAACCGAATACCAGACCTGTGCGCTCGGATATCTCGATGATCCTGCTCATTCTAAGCATACCATCCCCGAGAACACCGACCGCTTGCCGGCCGTCATTTCTTCGCCAGCTCCTCGGCATAGGCCTTCACCGCGTCGATACGCTGCTGCGTCGCGGGATGGGTGGAAAGGAAGTCGGTGGCCACACCCTTCTCGACCTTGTCGCGGACGATCTCGAGGAACCCCACGATCGCCGCGGGATCCTTGCCTGCCTCCAGCATCAGCTCGACGCTCGAGCGGTCGGCCTCGGCTTCCTGGCCGCGCGAATAGGACAGGCCGGCCAGCGCCGAGCCCTGGACGAGGATGTCCTCGGCGCCCGCGCCGATGTCGCCGCCGATCAGCATGATGAGAGCCGCTATGCCGGCCGCCCGGTAGAGCTGTCGCAGCGAATGCTCGCGCTCGACATGGCCGATCTCATGCGCCAGCACGCCGAGCACCGCGTCTTGACCGGGCGCCAGCGTCACCAGTTCGTCGGTCAGCACGATCGTGCCGTCGGGCAGCGCGAACGCGTTGGGGCCAATCGATCCGCCCTTCCTGAAATGCAGGGCATAGCCGTCCACGCCCCGCGGGCTGAGCCCCGCCAGCCGGTCGAACCCTTCCCGGATCGCGGCCCGGCGGGCTTCCGGCAGCTCGCTCTCGGCAAGCAGGGTCTCGTCCAGCGAGGCGAGCGCCCCCTGGCTCATCAGTTGCGGCACTACCGGCGGCGTGATCGCAACCGCCACCTCGACCATCGCCGGCACCGCGAAACGGTAGATCAGGAAGCAGAGGCCGACGACGAGCGCCGCGAAGACGAACAGGCGCGGGCGAAAACGTTCGAGCTGGTGCATCCTACCGGAGTCGCCGCCCAGGCGGTCGATGCCGTCATTGTCGGCCGTCTCGAACAGGCTGCCGTCCGGAAAGGACAGCCGGCGCGGGATCGAGCCGACGCGCACGGAAAATTCGATCTCCGCCGGCGCCGCCCGCGCCAGCACCGCTCCGCCGGCCGCCACGATCAGGTCGCCGTCGGCGGCCCTCGCGATCGCCGCCTCCACCCTGCGGCTCGACCCCGGCGGGAACCAGGCGCCGCGGACGGGTTCAGAAGCCAAAGTCGAACCCCTCGACGTCCATGTATTCGGCGCCGACCGCTGAGCCGGTATCCTTCAGATCGCCGAGGTAGTCGTCGAGCGAACCCGAGACCTCGAGCGCGGTCGCGGCGGCGAGGAACCGCGACATGCGGATCGCCGCCCAGGGGCGCGCAAGGCCGAGCGAAAAGACGGTCGCCAGGAGGTTGGTCACCGTGATCCAGGTGAAGCGGCCGCGATGGATGGCCGAGTGGAATCGGTGGCGCCCGTCGACCACGGTGGCGTTCAATGCCACGTTGCGCGTGCCCGCGCGATAGATCAGCGTCACGATGGCAAGGACGACGATGAACGGCAGCAGCGATGTCGTCACGATCTGCAGGATCGCGGCGACGATGGCGTCGGCGTCGTTTCCGCCGGACGCGATGTCCCGGTAGACGGCATAGAATGCCGTGCCCAGGGCAAGGGCCGAGAGCCCGAGGAGGAGGATCGTCGCCATCAGGATCACGGCCGGCAACAGCCACTGGCCGTAGAGCTTGCGCAGCGCCGGATCGCTGGCCACCGGACGCCCGCCGTAGGTCGTGTTGACGAGCAGGTAGCGCCACATCCAGCGCGAGGCGACCGGCGCCAGGATGCCGAGCGACAGCCAAGCGACGATGCCGCCCAGCACATAAGCGCGGAAGGCGCCGCCATAACCGCCGTGGAAATCGAAACGGACGTTCCTGAAGCTGGTCACCCGGGCGTTGAATCGCAGACCTCGCATGATGAACCATGGCAGGGCGAGGACAAAAAGCGGAACCAGAACGATGCCCGCCGGGGGCACGACGTTGAGGATGACGTTGTAGAGCATGAGAACGACGAGCACGATGATGCGGCCGATCAGGATCTGAACAGGCCGGGCGTGGTAGTCGAAGCTCGATCCCGCCAGGTGCGTGTTGCCGTAGAAGTAGCGCAGCCGCCTCACCTTGGCCCAGGCGGAGTAGATGCCGAGCGTCACGATGGTCAAAAGGATGTTGACGATCCAGATGCCGAAATATTCGCGCGTCGTGCCCGTGAAGACGAAGGGCTCGACACTCGTTGCCTGCGGTCTCGGCGGCTCGGAAGACATCGGCTCTGCCGCCCTGCCCCAAGGTTGCGCCGCCGCCATATCCACCCCCGCCGCTCACTGCCGCGAAGCAGCTTGCCGCCGGGCCCGCTCGTTTACAAGGGCGGAGATATCCGTGCCCAAATCGGGCGCGATACCTTTGCATTCCGTCGCAAGCGTGTTACCAGCCGGTGCCAATCCTGAAAGGGACATTTCGAGTCGGCGCGGCCCATCCCACGGGCGTCAGCGCCATCTTCGCATTCAAGGATCGGCAATGGCGAAAATCATCGAAACCGCGACCGGCGCCCAGGCGCTCACCTTCGACGACGTGCTGTTGCAGCCCGGCCATTCCGACGTCATGCCGGGCGAGACCGACGTGCGCACCAAGATCGCCGGCGACATCGATCTCAACATCCCGATCCTGTCGGCGGCGATGGACACGGTCACCGAGGCGCGGCTCGCCATTTCGATGGCGCAGGCCGGCGGCATCGGCGTCATCCACCGCAACCTGACGCCGGAGCAGCAGGCCGAAGAGGTCCGGCAGGTCAAGAAGTTCGAATCCGGCATGGTCGTGAACCCGGTCACGATCGGCCCCGACGCCACCCTCGCCGAGGCGCTGGCGCTGATGAAGGCACACGGCATATCCGGCATCCCGGTCGTCGAGAACGGCGGTCCGGGCGGCCACACCACCGGCCGGCTGGTCGGCATCCTCACCAATCGCGACGTTCGGTTCGCGTCCGACCCGTCGCAGAAGGTCTACGAATTGATGACGCGGGAGAATCTGGTCACCGTGCGCGAGAACCGCGTCGACCAGGACGAGGCCAAGCGGCTCCTGCACAAGCATCGCATCGAAAAGCTGCTGGTCGTCGACCAGAAGGGCCACTGCGTCGGCCTTATCACCGTCAAGGACATCGAGAAGACGCAGCTCAACCCGAACGCCTCCAAGGATGCCCAGGGGCGCCTGCGCGTAGCCGCCGCCACCAGCGTCGGCCAGGACGGGTTCGAGCGGGCCGAGCGGCTGATCGCGGCCGGCGTCGACCTGCTGGTCATCGACACCGCCCACGGCCATTCGCAGCGCGTGCTCGACGCAGTCACCCGTGCCAAGAAGCTGTCCAATTCCGTGCGCATCCTCGCCGGCAACGTGGCGACCGCGGAAGGCACGCGCGCGCTGATCGACGCGGGCGCCGACGCGGTGAAAGTGGGCATCGGCCCGGGCTCGATCTGTACCACGCGCATCGTCGCCGGCGTCGGCGTGCCGCAGCTCTCCGCCGTCATCGCCGCAGCCGAACAGGCCGACAAGGCTGGAATCTCGATCATCGCCGACGGCGGCATCAAATATTCGGGCGATCTGGCCAAGGCTCTCGCGGCGGGCGCCAGTGCCGCGATGATCGGCTCGCTGCTCGCCGGAACCGAGGAAAGCCCCGGCGAGGTCTATCTGCACCAGGGACGCTCGTTCAAGGCCTATCGCGGCATGGGATCGGTCGGCGCCATGGCGCGCGGCTCGGCCGACCGCTACTTCCAGGCCGAGGTGCGCGACACGCTGAAGCTCGTGCCGGAGGGCATCGAGGGCCAGGTGCCCTACAAGGGCCCGGTGGGCGGCGTGCTGCACCAGCTCACCGGCGGCCTGAAAGCCGCAATGGGCTATGTCGGCGGCCGCGACCTCGCCGAATTCCGCGAGAAGGCGCGTTTCGTGCGCATCTCGACGGCGGGCCTGCGCGAAAGTCACACGCACGACGTGACCATCACCCGCGAGAGCCCGAACTACCCGGGCGCGATGTAGTCAGTCGAGGTCGCCCATCCGGACGGATATCTGAGGAAGCGCGGCGGGGGAGAGAGCGGTGTCCGATGCGACCCGCTCGATGCTTCCCCAATTTCCGTCCGGCTGCGGCGAACGGTGGACCCAGGTCACGCGCGTCTCGGCTTCGACCACCCAGAGCTCCTGCACACCGTGCCTTGCAAGCACGCGCGCCTTCAGGCCCCTGTCATAGCCGAGCGACGAGCCGGAAATCTCGATGGCCAGGATAACATCGGTCCCCTTCACATCCTCGGGCAAGATGCGTTTGGGGTAGAGACACAGATCGGGTTCGACGAACGTGCGCTCGTCCAGGTAGACGGACGTTTCCACCGCGAGTCTGAACTCGCGAGGGCGGTTCGAGAAGACGTCGTTCAGAGCCGCCTTGATCACCTCATGCTGGTTGCCTTTCGGAGACATCGGGACCAGTTCCCCCTCGATCAATTCGAAATTCTCGTCCCCAGGAATGATGCCGGCGTCGATCATGCGGCGAATCTCCGCCACCGTGAACGAACGGCGCGGAAAGCCCTCGGCGGCGCGGGTGGCTATGACGTTCATACGGACGCCCTTTATTGGTCCCATTCAATCATAACATCACATCGCGACTCTGTCTTGAGCGGCGCGCCGAGCGCGATACAAGGTGCAGATCATCGTGGGCCGCGCCTTGAACGTCGTTCCCGTGCTAGGCCAACGGCCGCGATCTATCGCCACGAGAAAGGCAGCCACGTGCCGCAGCGTGCATCGACCTTAGCCCCGTTCCGGCATTCCACCTTCCGGGCCCTGTGGGTCGCCACCTTGATCTCCAATCTCGGCGGGTTGATCCAGGGCGTCGGCGCCGGCTGGATGATGACGACCATCTCGGACTCGCCCGTCATGGTCGCGCTGGTGCAGGGCGCCACGACGCTGCCCATCATGCTGTTCTCGCTCGCTTCCGGGGCACTTGCCGACAATTTCGACCGGCGGCGCATCATGCTCAGCGCCCAGACCATGATGATGCTGGTGTCGGTCGCGCTGGCCGCCTTCGCCTATCAAGGCTGGATCACGCCATGGCTGCTGCTCTTCTTCACCTTCCTGCTCGGCTGCGGCACGGCGCTGCACAATCCGCCGTGGCAGGCCTCCATGGGCGATATCGTGCCGCGCGCGGATCTGCCGGCCGCCGTGACGCTGAACTCGATGGGCTTCAACCTGATGCGCAGCGTCGGTCCGGCGCTCGGCGGCTTCATTGTCGCGACGGCCGGCGTGGCCGCCGCTTTCCTCGCCAACGCTGTCAGCTATGTCGCCCTGATCGGCGCGCTGTGGCGCTGGCGTCCGGACTATCCGCCGCGCAGCCTGCCGCGGGAGAATTTCCTCAGTGCGATGTCGGCGGGCCTGCGCTACGTCTCGATGTCGCCCAACCTGCTGGTCGTGATGTTCCGCGCCTGGCTGTTCGGCATCGCGGCGATTTCGTCGATGGCTCTGTTGCCGCTGGTGGCCCGCGAACTCGTCGGCGGCGGCGCGTTGACCTACGGCGGGTTGCTCGGCGCTTTCGGCGTCGGCGCCATCCTTGGCGCTCTCTTCAACGGAGCGGTGCGCGAACGGTTCAGCAATGAGTGGATCGTGCGTCTCGCCTGCATCGGCTTCGGGCTGAGCAATATCCTGATCGCCGTCAGCGGCAATGTCTGGCTGAGCCACCTGCTCCTGCTTCCCGCCGGTGCCTGCTGGGTCTTCGCGCTGTCGCTGTTCAACGTCACGGTGCAGTTGTCGACCCCGCGCTGGGTGGTCGGCCGGGCGCTGTCGCTCTACCAGACGGCAACCTTCGGCGGCATGGCGATGGGAAGCTGGATCTGGGGCGCGGCCGCCGACTCCTTCGGGCCGGCCCTGGCGCTGGTCGGGTCAGGCGTCGTGCTCTTCGCCAGCGTGGCCGTCGGGCTGCGGCACGCCCTGCCCGAATTCGGCGCGCTCAATCTCGACCCGCTCGACCGTTTCCGGGAGCCGGAACTGCGCCTCGATCTCAAGGCGCGCAGCGGGCCGATCATGGTCATGGTGGACTACACGATCGCCCAGGAGGACGTTCCCGCCTTCCTGGCCGCCATGTCGGACCGCCGCCGAATCAGGATCCGCGACGGCGCCCGGCAATGGGCCCTGCTGCGCGATCTGGAAAACCCGGAGGTCTGGACGGAGAGCTATCACGTCCCGACCTGGATCGAATATCTGCGGCACAATCTGCGCCGGACACAGGCCGACGCCGAAGTGACCGATACGCTGTGGAAGCTGCACAAGGGAACAGAGACGCCCCGCATTCACCGCATGATCGAGCGCCAGACCGTGCCGGTCGAGGACGATATGCCGCTCAAGGGACCGCCGGACATCCTCTGAGCCTGACCGCGGCGTGCATTGCGCGCGGGCCGGAATCGGATAGCGTCGGGGCAGAATCGCGGGACCGCCATGAACCAAACTGCAATCTTCTGGCCGATGCTGCTCCAGGTCGCGCTGACCTATGCCGTCTATGTGCTTATGTCCTATCGCCGCAAGGCCGCCATCCGTGCCGGCAGCGTGCGCGTATCCGACTTCCGCGAAAACCGCAACGAACCGCCGGAAAGCCTGTTCGTCCGCAACAATCTGGCAAATCAATTCGAACTGCCGGTGCTGTTCTTCACCGCCTGCCTGGCGCTCTACGTCACCGACGGGGTCAACTGGCTGACAGTGGCGCTGGCCTGGGTCTTCGCGATCTCAAGATGCGGGCATGCCGCGATCCACGTCACCACCAACCGCATCCGCCACCGGCAGCCGCTGTTCATCATCGGCTTCCTGTCGCTGTTTCTCATGTGGGGCTGGTTCGCCCTGCACATCGCCGGGCTCGCCTGATCCGAGCAGCCGGCGCAGCGTCGCTGCGAGCGCCGCGCACTCGCCGCGGCGCGCGCTCGCACGGCGCCAGACGAGACCCAGCGTGCGCGACGGCGCCGGTGCCGCGAACGGAACCACGCGGATGTCGCGCATCTCCTGCGCGGCCTCGAGCGCGATCGAGGGAATGAGCGTCACGCCAAAACCGTGCGCCACCATCTGCAGCAGCGTCGTCAGGCTCGTCGCGCCGTAGTTGGCCATTGCCGCCGGGCGCACGCTGCCGCACACGGCCAACGCCTGCTCGCGCATGCAATGTCCTTCTTCGAGCAGCATCAGGCGCTCGAGCAGCGGACTTTCGGGCGGGATCGGAGGCTTGACCAGGCCCGGCTCCGACGCCGGAACCGCGAGGAAAAACCCGTCCTCGAACACCGGCTCTGCCGCGAGCCCCGCCTGCTCCAGCGGCAGCGCGACCAGCGCGGCGTCAATCCTGCCGCCGAGGGTCTCGTCGACCAATGTCTGGGTCACGGCCTCGCGCAGTTCCAGCGTCAGCGCGGGAAAGAGCTGGCGAAGCTCCGGCAGAAACCTCGGCAGGAGATAGGGAGCAGCGGTTGGAATGATACCTAGCCTGAGCCTGCCGTCCATGGCCAGCCGGCCGTCCCTGGCAATACCCTCCAGTTCGCGTATTTCGTTGAGGATCGCCTCGATGCGCGGTTGCAGCGCCCGCCCCTCCTCGGTCAGGCCGGCCGATTTGCCGCCCCGCTCGAACAGCCTGCAGCCGAGCCGCAACTCCATCTCGGCGATCTGCGCGGACAGCGCCGGCTGGGTGACGCCCGCCAGTTCGGCGGCCCGGCCGAAATGCCGCGTCTGGGCCAGCGCGTCGAAATATTCCATCTGCCGGATAGTCAATCGTATCATAAGATAAATTTATCACGATGAATAGGAAACGCAATTTGCGTTTATCGAAGCCGGCCGCTAGTTTTGAACCATTCCAGAGAGAACGGCTTCGGTGGGCGCGAAGGATGCGCCCGCCGCCCAATCGCCGGGCGGACGATCCGGGGTCAGGATTCAAGCCAGTTGGAGGCAAGAATGGACGCGAAGGTAGACAATCAGGACAAATCGGATACCGGCAAATGCCCCGTCGCCCATGGCGGGGGCCATGGCGCGCGCCGCAATCGCGACTGGTGGCCCGAACTGCTCGACATCAGCATGCTGCATGCCAATTCGCCGAAGTCCGACCCGATGGGCAGGGATTTCGACTACGTTAAGGAATTCGAGAGCCTCGACCTCGACGCGGTCATCGCCGACCTGAAGGCGCTGATGACCGATTCGCAGGAGTGGTGGCCGGCCGATTTCGGCCACTATGGCGGCCTCTTCATCCGCATGGCCTGGCACAGCGCCGGCACCTACCGCATCACCGACGGCCGCGGCGGCGCAGGCGCCGGGCAGCAGCGCTTCGCTCCGCTCAATAGCTGGCCGGACAACGCCAACCTCGACAAGGCGCGCCGGCTGCTGTGGCCGATCAAGCAGAAATACGGCCGCAAGATCTCCTGGGCGGATCTGATGATCCTCACCGGCAACGTCGCGCTGGAATCCATGGGCTTCAAGACCTTCGGCTTCGCCGGGGGCCGCACCGACGTATGGGAGCCGGAAGAGCTTTACTGGGGACCGGAAGGCACCTGGCTGGGCGATTCGCGCTACAGCGGCGAACGGCAGCTGGAAGAGCCGCTGGCGGCCGTCCAGATGGGTCTCATCTACGTCAACCCGGAAGGCCCCAACGGCAAGCCCGATCCGGTCGCCGCGGCGATCGACATCCGCGAGACATTCGCCCGCATGGCGATGAACGACGAGGAGACCGTAGCCCTGATCGCCGGCGGCCACACCTTCGGCAAGACCCACGGCGCCGGCGACCCGTCGCTGATCGGCGCCGATCCGGAAGGCGCTGCGCTCGAGGATCAGGGCCTCGGCTGGAAGAGCGGCTACGGCACCGGCGTCGGCGCCGACGCCATCACCGGCGGACCCGAGGTGATCTGGTCGCAAACTCCGACCCGGTGGAGCAACTACTTCTTCAAGAACCTGTTCGAAAACGAATGGGAGCTGACGAAGAGCCCGGCCGGCGCATGGCAGTGGACCGCCAAGGATGCCGAGGCGGATGTGCCGGACGCGTTCGATCCGGCCAGGAAACATCGCCCGCGCATGCTGACCACCGACCTGTCGCTGCGCTTCGATCCCGCCTACGAGAAGATCTCGCGCCGCTTCTACGAGGATCCGGCCGAGTTCGAGGACGCCTTCGCGCGCGCCTGGTTCAAGCTCACCCACCGCGACATGGGTCCGCGGGTCCGCTACAAGGGCAAGCTCGTGCCGCAGGAAGTGCTGATCTGGCAGGACCCGGTTCCGCCGGTCGACCATCCGCTCGTGAACGATCAGGACATCGCCGCGCTGAAGGAGAAGGTGCTGGCGTCCGGCCTCGCCGTGTCCGATCTGGTCTCGACCGCCTGGGGCTCGGCCTCGACGTTCCGCGGCTCCGACAAGCGCGGCGGCGCCAACGGCGCGCGCATCCGGCTGGCGCCCCAGAAGGACTGGGAGGTCAACGAGCCTGCCCGCCTCGCCCGCGTTCTCGCCAAGCTCGAGGAGATCAAGCGGGAGTTCGACGCTTCCGCCGCCGGCGGCCGGAAGATCTCGATCGCCGACCTGATCGTGCTGGCCGGCGGCGCCGCCGTCGAGAAAGCCGCGAAGGACGCCGGCATCGAGGTGACGGTTCCCTTCGTCCCGGGCCGCACCGACGCTACGCAGGAGCAGACGGATGCGCCGTCCTTCGCGCCGCTCGAGCCGCGCCAGGATGCGTTCCGGAACTATGCCAATGCGCGGAAGATCCAGTTCATGAAGCCCGAAGAGGCGATGGTCGACCGCGCTCAGCTGCTCAGGCTGACCGGACCGGAGATGACCGTTCTCCTCGGCGGGCTGCGCGTGCTCGGGGCGAATTTCGGCGGTTCGAACCATGGCGTCCTCACCGAACGTCCGGGTCAGCTGACGAACGACTTCTTCGTCAACCTGCTCGACATGGGAACGCGCTGGCAGCCCTCCGCCGGGCTGGACGGGGTCTATGAGGGGTTCGACCGCAAGCAGGGCGTGCAGAAGTGGACGGCCACGCGCGTCGACCTGATCTTCGGCTCGCATTCGCAGCTGCGCGCCTTCGCCGAGGTCTACGCCACCAGCGACGCCCGGGAGAAGTTCGTGGCCGATTTCGTCGCGGCCTGGACGAAGGTGATGAACGCGGACAGGTTCGACATCGCGGCCTGAGTATCGGCCGTCCCCGGAGCGAGCCGGGCTTTGGCGGCCGGTCTTCAACCGGCTGAATTCTGTCGATCGGGACGGGCGCGGAGCGATCCGCGCCCGTTTTCTGTTTGGCCCCGGCCGGATTTCGATTAAGGACGCGGCATCGAAGAAACTCGGCGATTGACCGGCTGCCGGGGTTGCAACATACTGAGTAGTATGTTTCCGGACAGGGAGGAGCTCCGGCCATGAATTTCGCGCATGCCAACGGCATCGTCCTGCACTACGAGGACACGGGAGGCGACCGTCCCGCGATCGTCTTCGCGAATTCGCTCGGCACGGATTTCCGCATCTGGGACAAGGTCGCCGCAGGGCTTCGCCACGACCATCGGATCGTCCGCTACGACAAGCGCGGCCACGGCCTGTCCGAGGCGACGCCGGCGCCCTATGCGATGACGGACCACGTCAACGACCTGGCCGCCCTCCTCGACGAGTTGCGGGTCAAATCCGCCGTCATCGTCGGCCTGTCGGTCGGCGGCGTGATCGCCCAGGGCCTCGCGGCGGTGCGGCCCGATCTCGTGCGCGGGCTCGTGCTGTCGAACACCGCCCACAAGATCGGCACCAATGACAGCTGGAACGCGCGGATCGCCACCGTCGAGGCGAACGGCATCGAATCGATCGCCGACAACGTGATGAAGCTCTGGTTCACGGAGGCCTTCCGCTCCCCCGCCAACGCCGAGTTCGTCGGCTGCCGCACCATGCTGGTGCGCACGCCCCTCGCCGGCTATGTCGGCACCTGCGCCGCGCTGCGTGACAGCGATCTGACGGAATCGACCCGAGCCCTGAAGATGCCGGCGCTCTGCCTCGTCGGCGATCAGGACGGCTCGACACCGCCCGCCCTGGTGCGCTCCCTGTCGGAGCTCATCCACGATGCCCAATTCCGCGTCATCGCCGATGCCGGCCACATCCCCTGCATCGAACAGCCCGCCGCGGTCATAGCGCTGATCCGCCAGTTTCTCGCGACCGCCAGACTCGCCTGACGATCGAACATCCTCCCGCACCAAACCTCCTGGAGTAGCTGATGTCCCAGCCCGTGACAGTCGCCCGCGACGGAAACGTTGCCATCGTGACGATCGACAATCCGCCGGTGAACGCGATGTCGTTTCACGTGCGCGAGCCGCTGCATGCCGTGCTTGCGGAACTGCGCGACGATGCGTCGGTCGAGGCGATGGTGCTGGCCTGCGCCGGGCGCACCTTCGTCGCCGGCGCCGACATCTCGGAGTTCGGCAAGCCGATCCAGGATCCGTTCCTGCCCGAAATCATCGACCGGATCGAGACATTCAGGAAGCCGACGGTCGCCGCCATACACGGCACGGCGCTCGGCGGCGGACTGGAGCTCGCGATGGGCTGCCATTTCCGCGTCGCCGAGGCCTCGGCGAAGATGGGGCTGCCCGAAGTCAAGCTCGGCGTGCTGCCGGGCGCCGGCGGCACCCAGCGCCTGCCGCGACTGCTCGGCCCTTCCAAGGCCCTGAAGATGATCGTCTCCGGCACCCCGATCGGTGCGAAGGAAGCGCTGGCCGGCGGTCTGGTCGACGAGGTCGTGGAGGGCGACCTGCTGGCCAACGCGATCAGGTTCGCGCGCGACAAGGCAGCCGCGAAAGCCGTCCTCGTGCCTGTCAGCCAGCGCGACGACAAGCTGGAGCCGGTGCGTGCCAACCTCGCCGCCTTCGATGCGGAGATCTCCGAGGCGCTGAAGAAGTCGAAGGGTCTCGACGCGCCGAAGACCTGCGCGCAGTCGGTGCGCAACAGCCTCACCATGCCGTTCCCGGAGGCGATGAAGAACGAGCGCAACTATTTCCTCGATCTCGTCAAGGGCGACCAGTCGCGCGCCCAGCGCCATCTCTTCTTCGCCGAACGCGAGGCCGCCAAGGTTCCCGGCGTCGGCAAGGAGGACAGGCCGCGCCGGATCGCGAAGGTCGGCGTCATCGGTGCCGGCACGATGGGCGGCGGCATCTCGATGTCCTTCGTCAATGGCGGCATTCCCGTGACGATCCTCGAAATGACCGACGAGGCGCTGAAGCGCGGCCTCGGCGTCATCGAGAAGAACTACGGCATCTCCGTTTCGCGCGGCTCGCTGACCGAAGAGGCGAAGGCAAAGCGCATGGCAATGTTTTCAGGCACGACCGACTATGCGGACCTTGCCGACTGCGACCTGATCGTCGAGGCCGTGTTCGAGGAAATGGGCGTCAAGAAGCAGGTGTTCGAGACGCTCGACAGGATCGCCAAGCCGGGCGCCATCCTCGCCTCCAACACCTCCTATCTCGATGTCAACGAGATCGCGAAATTCACCTCGCGACCCTCCGACGTGCTCGGCATGCACTTCTTCTCGCCGGCCAACGTGATGAAGCTTCTGGAGATCGTGCGCGGCGAAAAGACCGCGCCGGACGTGCTGGCAACCGCGATGGCGATCGGCAAGCAGATCGGCAAGGTGCCGGTCGTCGTCGGCGTCTGCCACGGCTTTGTCGGCAACCGCATGCTGGGCGCCCGCGGCGCCGAGGCAGAGGATCTTCTTCTCGAAGGCGCCACCCCCGCCCAGGCCGACAAGGTCTTCACCGATTTCGGCTGGCCGATGGGCACCTACCAGATGTGGGACCTCGCCGGCCTGGACATCGGCTGGCGCACCCGCAAGTCGCTCGGCAAGATGGCTGCCATCGGCGACGCGCTGTGCGAGCAGGGCCGCTTCGGCCAGAAGACCGGTAAGGGCTACTATCTCTACACTGACGGCCGCACTCCGACGCCGGATCCGGAGGTCGAGGCCCTGATCGTCGAGAAGGCGCGCGAGAAAGGCATCAACCGGCGCGACATCTCCGACGAGGAGATCACCGAGCGGATGATGTATCCGATGATCAACGAAGGTGCGCGTATCCTCGAAGAGGGGATCGCCGCCCGCTCCTCCGACATCGACACGGTGTGGGTCAACGGCTACGGTTTTCCGGTCGGCAAGGGCGGCCCGATGTTCTGGGCCGAGCTCGTCGGCCTGCCGAAGATCGTCGAGCGGCTCGACTACTGGTACGGCAGGACCGGCAAGGAGGTCTACAATCCCTCGCCGCTGCTGCGCCGGCTGGCAGCTGCCGGCGGCGGTTTCGCCGAAGCCGGCAAGGCCGCCGCATGATCCAGGCGATCGCGGGCGACGCCTGGCCCTGGGCCAGGTCCTATCCGGGGGGTCTCTCCCCGGACGTCGTCCTCGACACCTGGCCGGTCCATACGCTGATCGACCAGGGCGCGGTCAGGTTCGGCGATGCCGTCGCCTTCGTCTTCCGCGAGACGAAACTGAGCTATCGCGGGCTGAAGCGGGAGGTCGACCGCGCCGCCGCCGGCTTCGCGGCGATGGGCGTCTGCAAGGGCGACAAGGTCGCTCTTCTTCTGCCCAACACGCTCTACCACCCCTACGCCTTTTTCGGCGCGCTGAAAGCGGGGGCGACGGTGGTGCACCTCTCCCCGCTGGACCCGCCGAAGATCATCTCCCACAAGCTTTCCGACAGCGGCGCGCGGCTGCTGGTCACCACCACTATCGGCGAGCTCGCCGGCGGCGCGGCCAGGCTGCTCGAGGCCGGCCTCGTCGACCGGATCGTCGTCGGCGACGACACCCGTTTCGGCCCCTCGCCGCTGACCGGCCCGCTGCCGGCCGGACAAGGGGTGGTCGGCTGGGACGATTTCGTCGCGGCCGGCGCGCCCGACGCAGCGTTTCCCGACATGACCACGTCCGACCTGGCGCTCCTCCAATATACCGGCGGCACCACCGGCCTGCCCAAGGCGGCGATGCTGACGCATGCCAATCTCTCGGCCGCTGCCTCCTCCTACGCGCTGTGGAGCGCGGCCGACGGGCTGACGCGGCCCGGCCGGGAGAAGGTGCTGCTGGTCCTGCCGCTGTTCCACATCTACGCGCTGGTCGCGGTGATGTTGCGCGCCCTGGTCGACGGCCAGACGCTTATCCTGCATACGCGCTTCGACGCCGAGACAGCGCTTGCCGAGATCGAGGCGGGCGCGACCGTCTTTCCCGGCGTGCCGACCATGTGGATCGCAATCTGCGCGCTGCCCGGCTTTGCGACGCGCGACATCTCCTCGCTCTATTATTGCGGCTCGGGCGGCGCGCCCCTGCCGGTCGAGGTCGCGCGCAAGCTGAAGGACATGGCCGGCATCGAACTGCTCGGCGGCTGGGGCATGACCGAGACCTCGCCCGCCGGCACCAACATTCCGCGCGGACGTCCCGACAAGTCCGGCACCGTCGGCCTGCCGCTGCCCGGCATCGCCATGCGCATCGTCGCGCTCGACGATGCGCGGCGCGAGCTGCCGCCGGGCGAAACGGGCGAACTGGCCGTCAGGGGCGCGAACGTCACGTCCGGCTATCTCAACCGGCCGGAAGAGAACGAGACATCTTTCATAGACGGGTGGTTCCTCACCGGCGATATCGGCTATTTCGACCGCGACGGCTTCCTTTTCCTCGTCGACCGCAAGAAGGACATGATCATTTCCGGCGGCTTCAACATCTATCCGCAGATGATCGAGCAGGCGATCTACGAGCATCCCGACGTCGAGGAGGTGCTCGTCATCGGCATTCCCGACGCCTATCGCGGAGAAGCCGCCAAGGCTTTCGTCAAGCTTCGCACCGGCGCGGGCGAATTCACGCTCGAAGATCTCCGCGCCTTCCTCAAGGGCCGCCTCGGCCCGCACGAACTTCCCACCGCGCTTGAAATCCGCGCGGCGCTTCCGCGCACGCCGGTGGGCAAGCTGTCCAAACTCGAACTCAAGCGGGAGGAGCGGAACAAGGCCGCCTCCCAAAGCCAAGGAGCCTGAAGCATGGTCGACGCCGTCATCGTTTCAACCGCCCGCACGCCGATCGGCAAAGCCTATCGCGGCGCTTTCAACGACACCACGGGCGCGACGCTCGGCGGCCATGCGATCGAGCACGCGCTGAAGCGCTCCGGCATCGACGGCGCGGAGATCGAAGACGTCATCATGGGCTGCGCGATGCCCGAAGGCACCGACGGCGTCAACGTTGCGCGCCGCGCGCTGCTGACGGCCGGCCTGCCGGTCACGACGGCCGGCACCACTATCGACCGGCAGTGCTCGTCGGGCATCCAGTCGATGTCGCTGCTCGCCAACGCGATCCGCAACGACGGCGTCAAGATCGGCATCGCCGGCGGGCTGGAATCGATCAGCCTCGTCCAGAACGAGCACCAGAACACGTTCAGGCTGAAGGACGAGAAGCTGCTGTCGCTGCACCCGGCCGCTTACATGCCGATGATCGACACGGCCGAGGTGGTTGCCAAGCGCTACGGCATCAGCCGCGAGCGGCAGGACGAATACGCGCTGGAATCCCAGCGCCGCACGGCGGCCGCCCGCGAAGCCGGCCGCTTTGCCCAGGAGATCGCGCCGATGAAAACCCGCATGGCCGTCGTCGACAAGGAGACCAAGCAGATTTCCTACAAGGACATCGAGGTCGCACATGACGAAGGGCCGCGCGCCGACACGACGGCGGCAGGCCTTGCCGGACTCAAGCCGGTGCGCGAGGGCGGCGTCGTCACCGCCGGCAATGCCAGCCAGCTCTCCGACGGCGCGGCCGCCTCGGTGATGATGAGCAGCAAGGAGGCCGAGAAGCGCGGCATCGAGCCGCTCGGCATCTTCCGCGGCTTCAACGTCGCCGGCTGCGAGCCGGACGAGATGGGCATCGGCCCGGTCTTCGCCATTCCGCGCCTGCTCGAGCGCCACGGCCTGAAGATCGACGACATCGGACTATGGGAGCTCAACGAAGCTTTCGCGGTGCAGGTGATCTATTGCCGCGACCGGCTCGGCATCGACCCGGCCAAGCTCAACGTCGACGGCGGCGCGATCGCGGTCGGACATCCCTACGGCATGAGCGGCGCCAGGCTTGCCGGCCACGCCTTGATCGAGGGCAAGCGCCGCGGCGCGAAGTATGCCGTGGTGACCATGTGCATCGGCGGCGGCATGGGCGGCGCCGGGCTGCTGGAGATCGTGTGAGGAACAGCCGTCTTCTCTCCGCCTACGGGGAGAAGACGCCGGCAGGCAGATGAGGGGCAGTGCCTGCGCCGGAACGTTGCGAATGCCCCTCATCCGGCCCTTCGGGCCCCCTTCTCCCTTTGTGCGGCGAGAAGGGAAGGAGGAGAACACGTATGGACCTTCGCTTCACAGCCGACGAAACCGCGTTCCGCGAGGAGGTCCGTGCCTTCTTCCGGGAGAACCTCCCCAGCGACATCCATGCCAAGATGATCGACGGAGAGTATCCGAACAAGGACGACCTTGTCGTCTGGACGCGCATTCTCAACGCGCATGGCTGGGGCGCGCCGCACTGGCCGGTCGAACATGGCGGCACCGGCTGGGACCCGATGCGGCAATACATCTTCCTCGAGGAGTTGCAGAAATTCCCGGCGCCCGCGCCGCTCGCCTTCGGCGTCAACATGGTGGGACCCGTCATCTATACGTTCGGTTCGGAAGCGCAGAAGAAGCACTACCTGCCGCGTATTCTCAATCTCGACGACTGGTGGTGCCAGGGCTTTTCGGAGCCCGGCGCCGGCTCCGACCTCGCCTCGCTGAAGACCCGTGCGGTCCGCGACGGCGACCACTATGTCGTCAACGGCCAGAAGACCTGGACGACGCTGGCGCAACATGCCGACTGGATCTTCTGCCTGGTGCGCACCGATACCGCCGCCAAGAAGCAGGAAGGCATCTCCTTCCTGCTGATCGACATGAAAACGCCCGGCATCGAGGTGCGGCCCATCGTGACGATGGACGGCGGGCGCGAGATCAACGAGGTGTTCCTCACCGACGTAAGGGTGCCGGTGGAAAACCTCGTCGGCGAAGAGAACAAGGGCTGGGACTACGCCAAGTTCCTGCTCGGCAACGAACGCACCAACATCGCCCGCATCGGCGTCTCCAAGCAGCGAATCGCGCGGATCCGCGAGCTCGCCGCGCTCGAACTCTCGGACGGACGGCCTCTGATCGAGGACGCGCGCTTCCGCGAGAAGCTCGCTTCGATCGAGATCGACCTGAAGGCGCTGGAACTCACCCAGCTTCGCGTCGTGGCGGCGGATGCGAAGCGCGGCAATACCGGCAGGCCCGACCCCGCCTCCTCGATCCTCAAGATCAAGGGCTCCGAGATCCAGCAGGCGACGACGCACCTGCTGATGGAAGTGATGGGCCCGTATGCGCTGCCCTACCAGGATCATGACCTCGATGGGCGCAACGAGCCCTTTGACGGACCCGAATACGCCGCCCACGCCGCGCCGTCCTACTTCAACAACCGAAAAGTCTCGATCTACGGCGGCTCGAACGAGATCCAGAAGAACATCATCGCCAAGGCCGTGCTGGGGCTCTAGGGACAATCGGGAGGACGCCATGGATTTCGACCTGACCGAGGAACAGTCGCTGATCAAAGACCAGCTCGACCGTCTGCTGAAGGACCGCTACGGCTTCGAGGATCGCAAGAAGTATATGGCTTCGGCCGAAGGCTGGAGCACCGACATATGGTCCAGCTATGCCGAGATGGGGCTGATGGCGCTGCCCTTCGCCGAGGAGCATGGCGGCATCGGCGGCGGGCCGGTGGAAACCATGATCGTCATGGAGGGTTTCGGCCGGGTGCTGGCACTCGAGCCCTATCTCACCACCGTCGTCCTCGGCGGCGGCTTCCTGCGTCTGGGCGCGAGCGACGAGCAGAAGGCGGAGCTGATCCCCGGCATCGCCGACGGCTCGACCAAATACGCGTTCGCACAGGTCGAGCGCGGCGCGCGCTACGACCTCGCCCATGTCTCGACCGCCGCCGCGAGGGACGGATCCGGCTGGAAGATCTCCGGCGCCAAGAGCCTCGTCCTGCATGGCGACAGCGCCGACAGGCTCATCGTCACCGCGCGGACGGCCGGTGCTGCCGGCGACGAACAGGGCGTCGGCGTCTTCGTGGTAGACGCTGCGGCGGAGGGTTTGACCCGGCGCGGATATCCGACCCAGGACGGTCTGCGCGCGGCGGAGATGTCGTTCGACAACGTCCGGGCGGAGCAGGTGCTGGGCGACCCCGGCGACGGCCTGCCGCTGGTTCGCGCCGTGGTCGACCAGGCGATCGCCGCGCTCGCGGCGGAAGCCGTCGGCGTCATGTCGGCCATGCATGCACTGACGGTCGACTACCTCAAGGTCCGCAAGCAGTTCGGCGTGCCGATCGGCCAGTTCCAGGTGCTGCAGCACAAGGCCGTCGACATGTTCATCGCCACGGAGCAGATGCGTTCGATCGCCATGTTCGCGACCATGATGGCCGACAGCGACGACGCGACCGAACGCGCCCGCGCCATGCATGCCGCCAAGGTCGAGCTCGGCCGCGGCGGCCGCCTCGCCGGCGAGAACGCCATCCAGCTGCACGGCGGCGTCGGCATGACGGCGGAATATGCCGTGACGCATTACTTCAAGCGGTTGGCGATGATGAACACGCTGTTCGGCGACGGCGACTGGCATCTGCGCAAGCTCGCGGCCCTCGGAGGTCTGTTCGACAAGGCTGCGTAGGCTCGCGCAGGGAACAGTTTATTTTGTTTCCGCCCGCGCGAGTTCGGCCGACGCAGCGCCCTTCGGCGGAAAAAAGTAAACTGTCCCCGGCACTTACCCGAACCTCCCCGGCGTCAGCGCCGGCAGCAGCCGGTCCAGCCCGGCGGGCGGTGTTTCGCCTCTGATCAGCGCGGCGGCCAGCGCCGACATCGCCGGCGCCGTCTGGATGCCGTAGCCGCCCTGCCCTGCCAGCCAGAAGAACCCGTCCTCGGCGAAGCCCACCACCGGCGTGCGGTCCGGAGCGAAGGTGCGCAGGCCCGCCCAGCTCCGCTCGACGCGCGTCACCGGCACGTCCATCGCCTGCTCGAAGCGCCACAGGCCCTCGGCCAGCACCATGTCGTCGACAAAGGCGTCGTGCGGGTCGACCGGCACTTCCTCGGCCGGCGAAACGTAGAGCTTGCCGGCGTCCGGCTTGGTGTACCAGCCCTCGGCGGAATCGGCGATCAGCGGCCAACCGGCGATGTCGTAGCGATCCGGCGCCGGCAACACCGCGATCGAGCGGCGCATCGGCTGCAGCCCGAGCGGGTTTGCGCCCGCCCTCCTCGCAATCTCGTCGGCCCAGGCGCCGGCCGCATCGACGAGGATGCCGGCGGTCAGTGGGCCGGCCGGGGTCTCGATGCGCCAGCGGCCGTCGACACGCTCCGCCGAGAGCATCGGCGTGGCGGCCATCACTACGGCGCCGTTGGCCTTGGCCTTGCGCAGCCAGCCCTCGTGCAGCGCCGAGACGTCGATGTCCTGGGCATCCCTTTCGAATGCTGCGGCCGCGAGCCTTTCGGGCCGCAGCGCCGGCACCATCGCAAAGGCCTGTTCGCGCGTCAGGATCTCGAGGCCGTGCGAGCCCTCAAGCATCGCCTCGTGCCGCGCCAGCCCGTCCTCGTCGACGACGTTCAATACTCCGCGCGGCGTCAGCAGCGGCTGCGCGAACAGGCTTGGATCGCCCTTGTCGAACAGCGGCGCGCTGGCCGCGTTGAGGGCGCGTATGACGGCGTTGCCGTAGTTGCGGATGTAGATCGCCGCCGAGCGCCCAGTAGAGTGATAGCCGTGTCGCGGCTCTTGTTCGAGGATAGCCACCTTCGGACCCGGTCCGAGCGCCGCGGCGAGGCCCACGCCGGCAATGCCGGCACCAATTATGACGATGTCGAAATCCGCGCTCATCGCTCTCCGTTAGACGGACCGCCCCGGCTGCGCAACGCGGCTTCGCGTCCTGCGACACTGCCGAACCAGATCGCCGTTGCCCGCGACGGCGGAGGATGGCATGAGTCCGGCCCACAACAGAACGAGGGATGCGCCCGTATGGACTACCGCAAGATCAATGACGATTTCGCCGTTGCCGGCCAGATCACCGCCGACGACATCCAGACGGTGAAGGGCGCGGGCTACAGAAGCGTCATCTCCAACCGGCCGGACCGCGAAGACGGCGCCGTGCCGCACGCCGACATCGAGGCAGCTGCGAAGGCGGCCGGCCTCGAGTTCCGCTACATCCCCGTCGTCGGCGGCGCGTTCACGCGCGAGGACGTCGAGAAGATGGCCGATGCGCTCGACGAGATGGAAGGCCCCATCTTCGCCTATTGCCGCTCCGGCGCGCGCTCCACCAACCTCTACATGATGGCGAAGCAGCTGCGCGGCTAATACAGCCAGCGCAGCATGAACAGCGAGATCGTCGGAAAGATCAGCAGGATCGTCGTGCGCAACAGGTCGCTGACGACGAAGGGCGTCACGCCGCGATAGGTGGCGATGATCGGCGTGTCCCTGGCCATCGAGTTGATGACGAACAGGTTCATGCCGACCGGCGGCGTGATCAGCCCGACTTCGACGACGATCAGCACCAGGATGCCGAACCAGATGGCGAACTCTTCGGGCCCAAGCCCGTAGTCGAGCGCGCTGACGATCGGGAAGAAGATCGGGATCGTCAGGAGGATCATCGACAGCGAGTCCATGACGCAGCCGAGCAGGAGATAGAGGATGAGGATCGCGACCATCACCGTCCACGGGTTGAAGCCCTGGCCGGAAATGTAGGCGGCGGCAATCTGCGGCAGCTGTGTCAGTGCTAGGAAACCATTGTACATCGCGGCGCCGAAGACGATGAAAAAGATCATCGCCGTGGCGCTGGCGGTGAGCAGGATCGATTGAACCAATGTCGCCCGCGTCAGGCCGCCATTGATCCAGGCGATCAGACCGGTGCCGGCCGCGCCGATCGCAGCGCCCTCGGTCGGCGTAAACCAGCCGAAATAGATGCCGCCGACGACGGCGAAGAACACCAGCAGAACCGGCCAGACGTCGACCAGCGCGCGGAAACGCTCGCCGTAGGGCATGCGCGGCGACTGGCCCGCGGTCTCGGGATAAAGCCGAACGTAGATCGAAATCGCGATCATGTAGCCGATCGCCGCCAGGATGCCCGGGACGAATGCCGCAAGGAACAGCTTGGCGATGTTCTGCTCGGCGAGGATCGCATAGATCACCAGTACGATCGAAGGCGGAATCAGGATGCCGAGCGTGCCGCCGGCGGCGAGCGTTCCGGTCGCCAGCCCGCCCGAATAGCCGTAGCGCTTCAATTCCGGCAGGGCGACCTGGGCCATGGTCGCGGCGGTTGCCAGCGACGAGCCGCAGATCGCGCCGAATCCGGCGCAGGCGCCGATGGCCGCCATGGCGACGCCGCCGCGGCGGTGGCCGAGCCATGCGTTCGCCGCCTTGAACAGCGATTGCGACATGCCGCCGAGACCGGCGAATTGCCCCATCAGCAGGAACAGCGGAATGATCGAGAGCGAATGGCTGGCGAAGGTCGAATAGGTCTCGGACTTCAGCTTCGCCAGGATCGGGATCGTGCTGCCCGACAAGAGCCAGGATCCGCCGAGACCGCAGATCAGCATGGCCAAGCCGATCGGCATGCGCAGGAAGATCATGGCGAGAAGGACGGGAAACGACCAGAGGCCGATCTCGAGCGCGCTCAATGGATGGCTCCTGTCGACTGACCAAGCAGCGAGCGGCCCTGGGCCACTTCCATGATTCGCACGACGATCATGTAGACCGCAACGATGACGCCGACGATCGTCGCCACGGCGCAGAGCGCCATGCCCCACCAGATCGGGAACTGCAGGATGAATGTGGTCTCGCCGTAGTCGCGTTTCTCCAGCATCCCGACCCACAGGCGCCAAGCGATGAGGATAGTGATCAGGCTGAGCACGATCTCCCACATGAGGTCGAGCACCCGGTTGGCGCCGGGCGATAGGAAATTGGTGAACAGGTCGACGCTGGCGTGGCCGCGGTTGAGCTGACACCACGGCAGGAAGGCGAAGACAGCAAAGCCGGTGCCGGCTTCGACGAGCTCGAAGTCGCCCGGGACCGGTCCCAGCCCCGCCCAGGTGAAAGCCCGGCCGACGATGCTGAGCGTGGTCATCACCGTGATGGCGACGAGCACGATACCGCCGGCGATGGCCAGCCATTTGGCGAGCGCCGATACGATGGAAGAAAGGTTCACGTCGCCTCCCGTACGTTCCCTTCGATATTCAGGCGCGACGCTATTCTCCCCTGTTGCCCAAGGCAACCGCCGTCTGCCGAATTGCTATGTATCATAACAATTCTGAACCGGGACGTAAAGCTAGATATCCGCGGCACGCAGAACCAGCAGGAAGAAGACGAAGCCGGCCCCGACGACCAGCAGGCGCTGGATCAGACGCCAGCGCATGCGCTGGGTTTCCTCGTCCTTGGCCACGCCGACATTGAACGCCACCGGAAAGACGTTGGCGAAACCGGGCAGACCGTGTTTCAGCAACGGCCGCCCGGACCGCGCCTCGATGGCGTAGGTGAGCCGCGTCACCGATATCCACATCGCAATCATCGCCACCGCCCAGAGGCCGCAGAAGGCGAAGAAAAAAGTCGGGTTCTGGAGTAGTTCCTTCATAGCGAACTCATGTCGACCCCGGCGCCTCGACCGTCTGCTCGATCGCGCCGAAGATCGAATGGCCCCTGGCGTCCTTCATCTCGATCCGCACCGTATCTCCTGCCTTCATGAACGGCGTCTTCGACCCGCCCGACAGGATCTTCTCGACAGTGCGTTGCTCGAGAATACAGGAATAGCCGACGCCGCCGTTCTCGACCGGCTTGCCCGGGCCGTCTTCGCCCTTGTTCGAGACGGTGCCGGAGCCGAAGATCGAGCCGGCGCAGATCGGTCTCGTCTTCGCCGCATGCGCGATGATCTCGCCGAAGTCGAACAGCATACCCACACCGGCATTGGCACGGCCGAACGGCCTGCCGTTCAGGTCGACCTTCAGCGGGAGGTGTACCTTGCCGCCGTCCCATGCCTCGCCCAGTTCGTCAGAAGTGACGGCGACGGGAGAGAAGGCGGAGGACGGTTTCGCCTGGTAGAAGCCGAAGCCCTTGGCCAGCTCGCCGGCGGCCATGCGCCGCAGCGACACGTCGTTGACGAGCATGACCAGCCGGATCGCCTCGCGCGCGGTCGCGGCATCGGCACCGATCGGGACATCGTCGACGATGACGGCGATCTCGCCCTCGAAATCCAGCCCCCAGGTCTCGTCGGCAAGCGGTATCGCTTCGCGCGGCGCCAGGAACGCGTCGGAGCCGCCCTGGTAGATCATCGGCTCGGCCTTCATGCTCTCTGGTACGTCCCGCCCGCGCGCCTTGTTGACCAGTTCGACGTGGTTGAGGAAGGACGAGGCATCGGCCCATTGATAGGCACGCGGCAGCGGCGAGAGCGCGTCGTGCTCGTGAAAACGTTCCGACGGAACCGCGCCATGCTCCAGCGATTCGGCAAGGGCAGCAAGATGAGGAGCAATGCGCCGCCAGTCGTCGAGCGCCGCCTGCAGGGTCGGGACCAGATAGGAGGCGTCGGTGCAGCGCGTCAGGTCGCGCGACACGACCACGAGCCGGCCGTCGCGGCGGCCGTTCCTCAACGAGGCAAGCTTCATTCAATTCCTCCCGTGGCCGCTTCGTCGGATTCGGGCGCGGCCGTCCTGATTTCAACCAACAGCCCGTCGCGGGCGATTGTCAACGGTCCGTCCCAGGCGACGCGCGCCGCCGCCTCCCAATGCGCCTGTGTGACAGCCGGATCGTCGGCAGGGATCAGGTGGTTGAGGACGAGCCGGCCGACGCCGGCATCGGCGGCGATCTGCCCGGCTTGCGCCGCGAAGCTGTGGCTGGCGAGCAGGTGCTCCCTGAGCCGCGCGCCGTTGCCGGTGCGGGCGACCAGGCGGTCGACGCCCTCGGCCAGCATCGCCTCGTGGACGAGCACGTCCGCGTCCTTCGCGAAGGCGGCGAGCGGCGGGAAAAAGGCCGTATCGGCGGAGAAGACCACGCTGCCCTCCGCGTGATCGAACCGCAGCGCGAAACAGTCGGTGACCGGCGGGTGGTCGACCCTGAGCGCCGATACCCTGAGCCCGTCCTCTTCGAAGACGGGACCGTCGGCGAACTCGTCGATACGCACCAGGTCGCGGATGTCGGGGCGACCTTCGTCGGCGATGCGGATCTCGATGTCGAACTCCATCGCCTGGGCGAAACGCGACCAGTAGTGCCCCGTGCCGGGGGGACCGAAGACGCGGACCTCATGGTCGAGGCCCGTCGTCCAGGCGGTGTGAAGGAGGCCGCCCAGTTCCAGGACATGGTCGGAATGCAGGTGGGTGACGAAGACGAGATCCAGCGTCTTGAGACCGACGCCCGCCTCGACCAGCCCGCGCGACACGCCGAGGCCGCAGTCGACCACGATCGTGCGGCCACCGATCTCGAGCAGGGTCGAGGTCGGCGACGGTCCGCCGGGCCGGATCGCCGGGCCGCCTTTCGAGCCGAGGGTGACCAGACGGGCCATTGTTGCGGACGACCGTGGAGGAGGAGAATCCATTCGGCGACCGTAGCCTCCCGGCGGATGCCCGTCGAGGTCGTCACAACGGACGGCTCAGATAGCGCGATCCGGCCAGGCCGAATCGCCAGGGCCTGTCGGCGGCTTTGGTGATGCCGATGCGGGGGCCGGTGGCGATGTCGGCCGTCGCGGGGGAAATTTCCAGATGGAAGGGCGGGTGCGACAGCGCCGCGCCGTCGAGCGAGATGTCCACTGCGAGCGCCTGCGCCAGCCTGCCCGGTCCCGAGCACAGCGCGCGCGGATTGTCAGTTCCGCGCCGCGCGGCCATCGTCTCGAGGCCCGCCAGCGGTTCCAGGGCGCGGATCAGCACTGCGCTGCCGGGAAGGCAGACGAAGTTCAGGCACCAGTGGATGCCGTAGGAGCGGTAGACATAGGCGTGCGCCGCCGGCCCGAACATCGCCGCGTTGCGCGCCGTCGGGCCGCGGAAGCTGTGGGAGGCGGGATCGTCCGCCGCATAGGCCTCGGTCTCGACGACCCTGCCGCCGATCCCCTCGACGAGGACCGTGGTGCCGATGAGGTCGCGTGCGACCTCGAGCGGCGAGCGGGCGAAGAATCGGGACAGATCGGGAGGTATCGTCATGGCCTTCGTACGAGGGAACCAAAGACCCGTTCAGCCGGTTCGTCATGAAAATCAAGGAGTGAATTCGATGGCGCGGCCAAACGACAGTCGACCCGAAGCGGAGATGGAAGACGATCTGCCTCTCGCGGAGCTTCCGGAGGACTTTTTCGAAGACGAGCCCGACGGCGCCCTTCCGGAGGAGGACGACGACAATCCGTACCAGGAGAGCGACGACGCGCTCCCCGACGACCTCGAAGAGGCCGTGCTGCGCAAGGACCCATCCAAGGAAGGCAGCCGATTCGGCGAAATCTAGCCTTCGACGCGCAGCGGATACTGACGCCTTGGCGGAATCCGGTGGACGATCAGCGCCAGCGCCACCAGGATCGAGCAGCCGACGAAGACGACGGCGAAGAGCTTGACGCCGTGCAGGCCCTGGCCGAAGGCGAGGATCGGCAGTGCGCCGGCGGGCGGATGGGTGACGCGGAACGACCGCATGAGGACGATGGCGATCCCGACCGAGACCGCGGCCGCGAGCCATGTGCCGGGCAGGAGGAAGAACACCGCCTCGCAGACGACCGCGCCGACCAGGAAGCCCATCATCACGTTGATCGGCTGCGCCATGGGGCTGGACGGCTGGGCGAACAGGAGCACGGAGGTTGACCCGAGCGGCGCCAGCAGCAGCGGCTGCCCGCTGACATAGGCGAGATAGCCGACTGCGAGCATGCCGAGAATTGCGGCGATCCCCGCCTTCAGGTTGGCGACGTCGTCGACCTCCCGCTCGTGGCGGGTCAGCAGGCGCTCTGCCAGCAGCCGGATCTGAAGGGCCAAGGGCCCGGAAGGGTGCAATCGCGCCTGCTTCACCAGTCCATCACCACTTTGCCGGAATTGCCGCTCTTCATCGCCTGGAACCCGGCCTCGTAGTCATCGATGCCGATGCGGTGCGTGATCAGGCCCGTGACGTCAAGCGGGCCCTGCACCAGCGCGATCATTTTGTACCAGGTCTCGAACATCTCGCGCCCGTAGATGCCCTTGAGCGTCAGCATCTTGAAGATGACCTTGTTCCAGTCGATCTCGAAGCCGGTCGGCGCAATGCCGAGGATGGCGATCTTGCCGCCATTGTTCATCGTGTCGATCATGTCGCGGAACGCGGGCGCGGCACCCGACATTTCGAGCCCGACATCGAAACCCTCGGTCATGCCGATACCGTCCATGACATCGCGCAGTTTCTGCTTCGAGGCGTCGACCACATGCTGTACGCCCACCTTTCGGGCGAGATCGAGCCTGTAGGGATTGATGTCGGTGATGACGACCTTGCGCGCGCCGACCGATTGAGCCACCAGCGCGCCCATGATGCCGATCGGCCCGGCGCCCGTCACCAGCACATCCTCGCCGACGAGGTCGAAGGACAGCGCGGTGTGGACGGCATTGCCGAGCGGATCGAAGATCGCCGCGACCTCGTCCGGGATGTCGTCGGGGATCGGCACGACATTGTGCTGCGGGATCGCAACATACTCGCCGAAGGAGCCCGGCCGGTTGACGCCGACACCCTTGGTGTTGCGGCACAGATGCCCCCTCCCAGCGCGGCAGTTGCGGCAATGGCCGCAGACGATGTGCCCCTCGCCCGATACCCGCTGGCCGAGCCTGTATTCGCTGACCGCGGCGCCGACATCGGCCACCGTGCCGACGAATTCGTGGCCCGTCACCATCGGCACCGGCACCGTCTTCTGCGCCCACTGGTCCCAGTTGTAGATGTGCACGTCGGTGCCGCAGATCGCCGATTTCCCAACCTTGATCAGCACGTCGTTCGGCCCGATCTCCGGGATCGGCACGCGCTCCATCCATATGCCGGGCTCGGCACGGGATTTAACCAGGGCGCGCATCATGTTGGACATCTGTCAGCTGCGCCGAGCCTTTCATGGCTCGGACACATCCTCTCGCAATCGTCGCGCCAGGTCCATGCGCTGGTGAAGAATTGCAGCGATTGCGATCTGACCGTCGGAACGCAATTTCCAGAAAACGAAATGGCTCTTGTACCGCGCAAAGTAGCCGTCAACTCCAAACTCACCGGGAATGCGCCGCCAGGTGATCCGCTTCGCGGCGATATCCTCGAATAGTTCAAACACGCCATCGAGGTATCTGTCAGCCTGGGCAACTCCGAACTGCTCGATCGAATAGCGGTAGATATCCTCCAGCCGAGCCGCGGCGGCCGATTGGAGAAGGTATTCCCTCACCGCCCGGCACCGGCGAGGGCACGCTGGCGGATATTGTCGGCCGAAAGGTATTCATACTCGCGGTCGGGTGTATTGAACGCATCCTGAAGGCGCAGCTTCATCGCTTCGAAGGCCTCCCGTTCGGCGCGTTCCTTGTCGCGACGGATGAGATCGCGGACATACTCGCTGACATTCTCGTAGTCGCCGTCGGTGATTGCTTCGTTCACGAAGTCGCTAAGCGAGCCGCTGATGCGCACGTTGAGGTTCATTTTTTGGCATCCATGTTTTCGCGAGCGACAATATCTTCAATAAAGTCGCCACTCAAGCAATTACCCCCAACTCCCTGCCCACCTCGCTGAACGCCTCGACGCACCTGTCGATGTCCTGGTGCGAATGCGCGGCCGACATCTGCGTCCTGATCCGCGCCTGGCCCTTCGGCACCACGGGGAACGAGAATCCGATCACATATATCCCCCGCTCCAGCATCCGCGCCGCCATCTCCTGTGCAAGTGCGGCGTCGCCCAGCATCACCGGAATGATCGGATGGTCGGCGCCGGCGAGCGTGAAGCCGGCCTTGCCCATCTTGTCGCGGAACCGCGCGGCATTGCCAGCGAGCTTGGCGCGTAGCGCGTCACCATGCTCGACGATGTCGAAGACCTTCAGGGAGGCGGCGGCGATCGCCGGCATCAGTGTGTTGGAGAAGAGGTACGGCCGCGAGCGCTGGCGCAGCCAGTCGACCACCTCGCGCTTTCCCGAGGTGTAGCCGCCCGAGGCGCCGCCAAGCGCCTTGCCCAATGTGCCGGTGACGATGTCCACCCTGCCCTCGACGCCGCAATGCTCGGCCGAGCCGCGGCCGTGCCGGCCGACGAAGCCGACGGCATGGCTGTCGTCGACCATGACCATGGCGCCGTATTTCTCGGCGAGGTCGCAGACGCCGGCGAGGTTGGCGATGATGCCGTCCATAGAGAAGACGCCATCGGTTGCGACCAGCTTGAAGCGGCAGGCTTCCGCCTTCTTCAGCTCCTCCTCCAGCGCCGTCATGTCGTTGTTGGCGTAGCGGAAGCGCTGGGCCTTGGAGAGGCGCACGCCGTCGATGATCGAGGCATGGTTCAGCGCGTCGGAAATGACCGCGTCCTCTTCGCCCAGCAGCGTTTCGAACAGGCCGCCATTGGCGTCGAAGCAGGAGCCGTAGAGGATCGTGTCCTCGAAGCCGAGAAAGGACGATATGCGCGCCTCGAGCTGTTTGTGCTCCTCCTGGGTGCCGCAGATGAAGCGCACCGAGGCCATGCCGTAGCCATAGCGGTCGAGCGCGGCTTTCGCCGCCTCGCGCAGGTCTTCGCTGTCGGCGAGACCAAGATAGTTGTTGGCGCAGAAATTCAGCACATGCGCGCCGCCGGCCACCTCTATCTCGGCCGACTGCATCGAGGTGATGACGCGCTCGGACTTGTAGAGGCCGGCGGATTTCAATCCGTTCAGCTCTCCGGCGAGGTGCGATAGAAAGGCGTCGCGCATCGAGAATCCCCTTTGTCGAAGGGGACAATCGCGCCTGCGCCGCCGGAAATCTACCGGAAATACGATCTCGCAGGGGCGGGCGGACCGATGAAGTCCGCCCGGGCAGCCGCTCGGTCAGGCGATCGGGCCGCCGATGATGTCGATGCCGTTGCGGGCGCAGGCCATGGCGAGCGCCTGCTGGATGTGCAGGTTCGGCTCGACATAGGGCATGAGTTCGGCGGACGCGGCGGGCTTGGCCATCTCGCGCAGCATGCGCTCGAAATCGCCGCCAGTGGTGATGGTCAGGCAGCGGGCGCCGGAGACCGACTCGACGCGGAAGGCGTGCGGGATGCCTTTGGGCGCCAGCACGATCTGGCCTGCATGCGCCACGGTATCCTTGCCGTCGACGCGAAAACGCATCGTGCCTTCGAGGATGTGGAACACCTCGTCTTCCCGCCGGTGGATGTGCATCGGCGTCTTCGAGCCATAAGGCATGCGGTGCTCGATGATCGAGATCCGGTCTTCGCCGGCCGACGCCGACAGGCGCACCGACACCAGCGTATCGAGAAACATGAGGAGCTGCTCGGCGGGTGCCGATTTCTTCTGGATGCTCATTGCATTCGTCCTTTCGACTGCGCCGCGCGGCATCGCCGCCGCGGCTGTCCCCGATCTAGGACCGCCCGGTTTCCGTTCGACTGCGCGCGGCCGCGCACGGTTCGCAGCAGTGAAACAGCGGCGTTACGAAGATGAAACGCGACATTGGGCCATTGCGCATCGCCTTGCTGGCAAGGCTGCGCTCCCCGGCCCCGGATGCGAAAATCAATTGTTAAAGCAGATGACGATAGGATCGCCGCCCGAAGGGAGACATGGCACGTGGCGATTGCAGATTCCGAGCCGGCGCGCGACGACAGGTCGATCCTCTCGCTGCAGATGGACGCCATCCACAGTTCGTCCCCAGCCTCCTTCCTCAGCATCATCGCAGCGCTGCTTTCCGTCTATGTCTACTGGTCTCCAGATATCGCGACGGGTCTGCTGGTCTGGTTCGGCTGCATTTTCGCGATCGCCGCGACGAATTTGATCACCACCGCAATGCGGGTCCGGGGCATTCCAGCGGGATGGACGGACGAGGCATGGGAACGCTTCGTCTGCATCATGCATCTTCTGTCGGGCCTGACCTGGGGCATCGGCGGCGGGTGGATGCTGAGCATAGCGACCGGACAACAGGCGCTGCTGACCATCTCGATCGGCCTCGGCGCCGTGACCGTCTCTATCCCCTCGGTGGTGCATCAGACCGCCTACAACCTTTTCCATTTCCCCATCTTCTGGTGCTATGCGGTGGGCGTGGCCTTCAGCTCCCTCGAATTCCGCTGGGTTCTGGCGTTCGGTTTCGTCATCCTCGCGCCGTTTGCGACATGGATCGGTCGCGATCTCGGCCGGAAGCTGGTCATGGCGCTGCACCTGTCGATCGAGAACAAGCGGCTCGCGGAGCACCTCGAGGACCGCGGGGCGGCGCTCGAGAGCGCCAACCGCGAACTCGAAATCCTGAGCACGACCGATCCTCTAACCGGAGTGGCCAACCGCCGCCGGCTGATGGCGTTCGGGCGTGCGGCGCCGCCTCTCTGCGCGGTGCTCATCGTCGATATCGACCACTTCAAATCGTACAACGACGCCTTTGGCCACGTCGAGGGCGACGCCTGCCTGGTCGCCGTCGCCAATGCGCTGCAATCCAGCGTGCGGCCCCATCTCGATCTGGTCGCCCGGCTGGGCGGCGAGGAATTCGCCGTCGTGCTGACAGACGCCACGCACGACCTCGCCGCGTCGATCGCGGAGACGATGCGCATCAACATCGAGAACGCCCATGCGTCGGGACCGAAGCGGATCAGGCGGGTCGTCACCGCCAGCATCGGCTTCAGCGCGCGCAGCCCCAAACGGCCGCGCACGTTCGCCAAGCTGATGGAAGAGGCCGACGCAGCCGTCTACCAGGCGAAGGCGACCGGCCGGAACCGGGTTTGCAAGGCTGCCTAGACCGGCAGCTGCTCACGCGTCAGCCAGAACACTTCTCCGTCGCTCCCTTCGGTGTCGAGCCAGAGGAAGGGCGTGTCGGGATACTCCGCTTCGAGCAGTTCGCGGTCGGTGCCGATCTCGCACAAGATCCCGCCGCCCGGATTGAGGTGGGCCGCCGCCTCGGCCAGGATGCGGCGCACGATGTCGAAACCGTCCTCGCCGCCGGCCAGCGCCATCGCCGGCTCGTGACGGAACTCGGCCGGCAGCGCCTCCATCACCTCGCGGCCGACATAAGGTGGATTGGTGATGATGAGGTCGTAGGTGCGATCGCCCACAGCCTCGAACAAATCGCCCTGGAACAGATGGGCGCGGTCTTGGAGACCGTGATCGGACACATTTTCGGCCGCCAGCGACAGCGCCGCGGCTGACAGGTCGGCAGCATCCACCTCGGCGTTCGGGAAGGCGAAGGCCGCGAGGATCGCCAGCGATCCGCCGCCAGTGCACAGATCGAGCACTGACGAGATCGCGTCCGGATCCTCGACCAGGGCCATCCCCTCCCCGGTTCCGTCAAAGAGCGGCGATCGCAAGAGTTCGGCGATGAAGGAACGCGGAGCCAACGCGCGGGCGTCGCTGCGGAACGGTATACCCATCAGATACGTGCGTCCCGTGAGATAAGCCGCCGGCAGCCGCTCCTCGACGCGGAGCGCGATCCGCTCTCCCAGCAACCCCTTCTCCCTTGAGGTCAGGCGCGCGTCCGCGAACGCGTTGAAGTCGTCCACCGGCAGGTGGAGGGTCTCAAGAATCAGGAAGACTGCTTCGTCGAGCGCATTGTCCGAGCCGTGGCCGTAATGCAGGTCGGCGGCGGAAAAGGCCGACACCGCATAGCGCAGCACGTCGCGGAGCGTAACGAGCTCGGCGATCTCGCCGCGCGGGTCGAAAGCCTCGTTCATTCCTCCGCGCCTCCGATCTGCGCCCACAATCGGGTGGGGAGACAAGAGACGACGGCGGCCTCCCTCCCCCTTGCGGGGAGGGAGCGAGGTTCGGGTGACATCATGGCGATTGCCTTGTCACAGCGGGAAGGAAAACGCCAGCCGGTTCACGTCGGCGCGAGGGTGCCGAAAGCCTTCGGCGCTCTCCATGCCCCACTGGCAGCCGTCGACCTGCCCCCGGCAGACATTCCCGTTTTCAGGTGCCGGTCACGTCGGGGACAATGAGGTGGCTGGCATGGCCGTCGCCGCAGTGGATGACGATGTCGCCCTTGCCGATCGGCTTTGACTGCCTGTCGCCGAAGGGGATTTCCAGATCGTTCCAGGTCTCGACGATGACGCGCAGCGTCTCGCCGGGTTTCAGTTCGAGCGACATGGGGGTGAGACCGATACGAAGCATGACTATCTCGCCCTCCCTCAGAAGTTCGGGCCGGTCGAGCGGCTGATAAGGTTTGCCCGGGCGGGAACGGGCTTCGTCGACCTTCCGCAGCGAGGCGCGAAGACGGCCCCACGGACCCTGATAGAACAGAACATATTTGAACGGCATGTCGCGGACGGCCAGCACCTGCTCCCGGTGCGCGCGGATGATCGGGCTTTCCTCCGGGAGGGTCATCGCATCGAATACGGTGCCGTCCACATTGATTTTCTGGAGCCTGATGAAGATGTCGAAGTCGTCCGTATCCTTGCCTTCCGCGAACAGGACGAGTTCAGGAAATCCAATCAGCTCCGTCCGCTTGTCGACGGCGATGTCGAACGCCGCGGCCTCGCGCCTGGCCGCCGAGACCGTGACTTTCGATGCGGCCGGCGGCGCACCCGCCGAAGACAGGGATCTTGCGCCCAGATGCACAGGACGGTACCGGGTCCTATCGAGCGGGAACGCGTTTTCCACGCGATTGGTCACCGTGGCATTGTCCGGACCCGCGGAAAAGACCGGCATCCGCACCGTTGGCGTCGCCTCCCAGCCGTTGTCATAGCCCTTCAGATAGTGATCGAAGAAGCGCCCCAGGTCCTCCTGGTTGGCCGGATCGTAGAAGTCGGGCCACTCCTGGATGTGATGCACCCGTAGCCATTTGTCTGTCTTCAACCGCTCGAATGCCTCGAACGTGCCGTTGACATGAACCAGCGAGGACAGGCTCGCCACGACATAGGCCGGGACGTCGATCCGCTCGACTGCGGCGCTGTGGTCGCGCCAGTAGTCGTTGTAGAGCGGGTGCCGTTCGAGCATCGCGATCAGATCCTCGATGCGGTTCTTGCCGGCGTTCTTGGTGATGATGTCGTCCATGAAGCCGATATCCGGGACGCCGCCCGGGCAGATGAGGTTGCGGTAGACGTCGCTCAGGCCCTCCCAGGGCGCGATCGCCGCAAGATGTTTCGGCCGTTCCGCGGCGATGAACCATTGCGAGGCAGCGAGCCAGGAATTGCCTGCCATTCCGACCTTGCCGTTGCACCAGTCCTGCGCCCCGACCCAATCCACCAGGTCGGCCCCGTCACGACCCTCCTGGCGTGACCAGCACCATTCGTCGCCCTCGGAGGAATAGGCGCCGCGCGCGTCCGGATTGATGACGGCAAAGCCCTTGGCACACCAGATCGCCGGATCCGGCGCCTCCCATTTGTTGAGTTCGCTGACCAGCGACTGGGGCACGGCCATGCGGAACGGGAAATCGTCCAGATGGAATCCGCCGAGATTCTTGCCATAGGGGCTCCAGGCAACGATGCCCGGTATCTTCTCCGTCGTGATGGGGCGGAAGACGTCCGTATAGATGGTCGTGCCGTCGCGGAGCTTCACCGCGAGATCCCGCTGGAACAGAATGTCGCACGGCAGCGGCCGGGCCCCTTCCCGCATCACCGTGCCGGCCGGGAGTATCTGTTCGCCCGGCGCAAAACCCTGGTAGCGGGCGCGCGGGTCGGACAATGGCGTCGACTTGCGGAACAAGATCTCGCCTTTGAATGAAATTCCGCCCTCTTCTATCAACATCGCAGTCTCTCCTCTCCTTGGAAACCGAAAGCGCGCCCTGGCCGGCAAGGTCGCGATTCATCGATCACGCGCGGCGGCGAACCCGGCCGTGTCCAGACTGATCACGCGTGGCTTTGGCAGTACGTGGGATGGCGATCCCACCCTTTGCGTAGCGCCTGCCGTTGCCTGCGTCAACGTTAAAGAGCAATTGCTCTCTAACAGAATCTTGCATACGGAATGGTTATTTGCCGCTGTCGACTGGCTTGCTCATCGGCGCGGGCTTGGCCATGATGCGTGCGTGACCAAATCATCGACGCACAAGGGCGCCGGCGTGCCATCGCCGGCACGATCGGGCCTACGCAACACCATCGCGCGGCCGGCGACCGGCGCATCTCCCGGCAAGAAGCGCTCTGCCAAGAATCCGCCGGCCGAGCCGCCCGCAAGCCGCCCGCGCCGCGTGCGGGCGCCCGCGATGACGCGCCAGCGTCTCATCGCCGCGGCGATGGAGGTCGTTGCGGAACGAGGCTTCGACGAGGCCCGGTCCGAAGATATCGTGAGACGCGCCGGATTGACCAATGGGGCGCTCTACGCCCACTTCAAGAACAAGAACGAACTCCTGCTCGCCGCATTCGCGGAGCAGACGTCTTATCTGCAGGAGGTGATTTCCGAAGTCGACGCGACCGGTCTCGATGAGGTCGAGAAACTCATCCGGCTGGTCCAGTCCCACCCCGTCATGCCGGTGAGGGAGAGCATCGTCGGGGAGACCCTCGCGCGTGCGCGGCGCGATGGAGGGATAAGGGAAATCTGGCTGCGCCAGCTTGCGACGATCGAGGAGACCTATGCGCGCTGGATCCGGACGGGACAGGCGAAAGGAATTGTGCGGCCGGAGATCGAGCCACACGTGGCCGCCCGCCTCATCAGTTCCCTCGGCACCGGCTATCAGGTTCTGTGGGAGATCTCCGCGCCGGCGATCGAGGAAAAGGACTGGATCGCCAGCCTCTGCGGCGTCGTCGAGAGCTTTCGCCGATAACGCCTCGAGGCAAGGCCCGGACGGGCGGGATCAGGCGAGGAATACAATCAGCGTGAAGCCGATCTGGCCGACGGCCGTCAGCAGACCGCGCAGCGTCAGATAGGCTTCCGCCTGCGCCGGCAGCGAGACTCCGAAGGCGAGTCCAAGAGCAATTTCGAAGGCAAGAAGGACGCCGAGAGCGACGGCGGCCATGGTGGCGCGCGGCGAAAACTGCCGCGCGACGGGGAGACGGCGCAGGACGGCTTTCGCCACCAGCCAGGAAACGCCGAGCATCAACGGCAGTTCGACGGCGACCGCAGCCGCCGCGCCGAGCCAGGGCTCGACGACCATCACGCGCAAACTACCGAATGCGAACCCGGCCGCGAAGACAACGAGCGCATAGGCGATGCCGGCGTTCCAGGGACGCGCCGCCGGCTCCGCCACAGCCCGGCTTTCCTAGAAGAACGCCTGCAATCCGGTCTGCGCGCGACCGAGGATCAGCGCGTGAACGTCGTGGGCGCCCTCGTAGGTGTTGACGGTCTCGAGGTTCGCCGCATGTCGCATCACATGGTAGCCAATCTGGATGCCGTTGCCGCCGTGCATGTCGCGGGCCTGGCGCGCGATGTCGAGCGCCTTGCCGCAATTGTTGCGCTTGACGATCGAGATCATCTCCGGCGCCATCTTGCCCTCGTCCATCAGGCGCCCGACGCGCAGCGATCCCTGCAGGCCGAGCGCGATCTCGGTCTGCATGTCGGCGAGCTTCTTCTGGTAGAGCTGGGTGCCGGCCAGCGGCTTGCCGAACTGCTTCCGGTCGAGCCCGTACTGGCGGGCGCGGAACCAGCAGTCCTCGGCCGCGCCCATCGCGCCCCAGGAGATGCCGTAGCGGGCGCGGTTGAGGCAGCCGAACGGGCCGCCGAGTCCGCGCGCGTTGGGCAGGAGTGCCTCTTCGCCGACCTCGACGTTCTCCATCACCACTTCGCCGGTGATCGACGCGCGCAGCGACAGCTTGCCCTCGATCTTCGGCGCTGACAGACCCTTCATTCCCTTCTCGAGCACGAAGCCGCGGATCTCGTCGCGTCCGTCGTCGGTCTTCAGCTTGGCCCAGACCACGAATACATCGGCAATCGGCGCGTTGGATATCCACATCTTGGCGCCGTTGAGCCGGTAGCCGTTCGCTGTCTTTTCGGCGCGAGTCTTCATGCCGCCCGGATCGGAGCCCGCCTCCGGCTCGGTCAGGCCGAAACAGCCTATGAATTCGCCCGATGCGAGCTTCGGCAGGTATTTCCGGCGCTGCTCCTCGGAACCGTAGGCATGAATCGGATACATGACCAGCGAGGACTGCACGCTCATCATCGAGCGATAGCCCGAATCGACGCGCTCGACTTCCCGCGCCACCAGGCCGTAGGTCACGTAGTTGCCGCCGAGTCCGCCATATTCCTCGGGAACGGTGATGCCGAGGAGGCCGGCCTCGCCCATCTCGCGGAAGATCGCCGGGTCCGTCGTCTCGCTCAGATAGGCGTCCTCGATGCGCGGCGCGAGCTTGTCGGCGGCAAACGCCGCCGCCGCGTCCCGGATCATCCGCTCGTCCTCGGACAGTTGGCCTTCCAGAAGGAAGGGATCGTTCCAGACGAAGGCGGCCATTTTTGCCGGCCTGTGTTCGATGTTCATGGGCCTCACTCCGTGGGTCTGGCTATTCGGCGCCCTTTAAGCCGATTTCGTCGCCGGACGAAAGCTGTACCGAGCCTTTGCGGATCGAAATCGACCGCATCTTAACCATGCACGAAGATCGTCGCCGGATGGTCGCCGGAATTGGCGGCCGCGAGGTGGAACCGGCGGTTTCTTCTCCGGACGTTAACTTTCTCCCGGCGAGAGTGAGAATAGTGAGTTTCGCATCCGGGGACGACTTCTGATGGACGACAGGATTCAGATTGAGGGATCTTCGCGCCTGACGCGGCAGATGAAGATCACCTACTGGATCGCCCTCGCCCTCATCGCTTCGATGGCAACAGCTTCCTACTGGCTTCTCGACCGCAGGCTTTCCGAGCACCGGCACGACCGCGAGCTGCTGACCACCGTCGCGGGTCAGGGGACGCTGTCGCAGCGCATCGTCTTCCTCGCCAATCAGGTGAAGCTGTCGCCGCCGGAGGTGCGGGGGGACATGCTCGCCGCGCTGCGCGCCGCCATCTCGGAGTTCGAACGCGGCTACGACAGGCTGCTCACCCTGTCGGGGGCCGAAGATCCGTCGACCCCGAGCCGCGACCGCGCGATCTTCGAACAGGTCCTGTTCGAACAGCCGTACCATCTCGACCATTTCACCACAGAGCTCGCCGCCCGTGCCCGCCGCTTCGTCTCGGCCAGCGAACAGGAAGGCGGTCTGGACGTCGAAGCTTCCGGCTATTCGTCTCAGTTCGAGCTTGGTCATCTCGACGCGACCGTGGCGAACACGACGCTTCGCGCCTATACGGAGCTGCGCGAGCGTCTCGACGCGCTCATCACCACGCGCCTCGGCGACATGCTGACCGTGCACCGGACATTGTTCTTCCTGACGATCGGCCTCTTGATCGCCGTCGCAATTTTCATCTTCCGCCCGATGGCAAATGCGATCGGCCGCAAGACCAGCGAGCTGGTCGAGGCGCGCAATTCGATGGCCTTCCTCGCCGCCCATGACGGGCTGACCGGCCTTCACAACCGCGCCTTCCTGATCGATCATTTCGACACCCAGATCAGCGGCGCCAAGCGGCGGGGCGAACGGATCGCGGTGCTGCAGCTCGACCTCGACGGCTTCAAGCAGATCAACGACACGGTCGGCCACGCCGCCGGCGATTTCGTGCTGGCGACGACCGCCCGGCGTATGCGCGAAGCCTCGCGTGCCTCCGACATGTGCGTGCGGCTCGGCGGCGACGAATTCGTCATCGTGCTCAACGGCGCCGGCCAGACCGAGGACATCGGCATGGTCGCCAAGCGGGTGCTCGACCGGCTCAGCGAACCGATGGACTTCGAGGGCGTCACGATCCAGTGCGCGGCGAGCGCCGGCATCGCGGTCTATCCGGTCGATGCGGACAATGCGAGCGACCTGCTCGTCCATGCCGATCTTGCCCTCTACAATGCCAAGAAGCTCGCGACGGGCTCCTTCTGCTTCTTCTCGGACGAGCTCCGGCGCGAACTCGAATACCGCAAGTCGCTCGAGCGCGACATGCGCACCGCGATCGCCGAGCGTTCCTTCGAGGTCTACTTCCAGCCGCAGGTCTCGCTGGTCACCGGCTCGGTCGCCGGCGTCGAAGCACTGGTGCGCTGGGCGCATGCGGAACGCGGCATGATCTCGCCGGGCGAATTCCTTCCGATCGCAGAGAAGACCGGGCTCATGGCCGATATCGGCCGGATCGTCATGGAAAAGGCGATCGAGGCCGCCGCCGAATGGCACCACAACGGCATCCAGTTCGGCCGCCTCGCCGTGAACGCATCGGGCTCCGAGCTTCGCGAACCGGACTTCGCCCGTTTCCTGTTCGCCACGCTCGAACGGTTCGGCCTTCCGCCGCAGAAGCTGTCGCTGGAAATCGTCGAATCCGTCATCCTGGACGACGAGAGGACCGGAATTGCCGGCAAGCTCAGGCTCATCCGCGCCGCGGGCGTGCATCTGGAACTCGACGATTTCGGCACCGGCTACGCCTCGCTCAGCCACGTCAATCCGAATGAGATCGACCGGCTCAAGATCGACCGGCGCTTCGTGCAGAAGATCAACACCAACGGCGACAACAGCGCGATCGTCAAGGCGATCACCGAGCTCGCGCGGGGACTGGGGATCTCGATCATCGCCGAAGGCGCGGAGACCGAGGAGGAACTGTCGTCGCTGCTCAAGATCGGCTGCGAGCAGGTGCAGGGCTATTCGATCGCCTTCCCGATGCCGGGCGCCAAGGCCCGCGACTGGCTCGCCCAGCGCTCCCCCAAAAAGCCGGTGCTGAGGTTGGCCAAGAGCGACGTGGCGTAGCCCATCCTTTGCCTCGCCGGGGCGAATCCCGGTAAGGTGGCGGGATGTCGATCCGCCCGCTCTCCGAAACGATGGTGAACCAGATCGCCGCCGGCGAGGTCATCGAGCGGCCGGCGAGCGTGGTCAAGGAACTGGTGGAGAACGCGCTCGACGCCGGCGCTTCACGCATCGACATCGCGACGGCGGGCGGCGGGCTCTCGCTCATCCGCGTGAGCGACGACGGATCGGGCATCCCGGAGGCGGAGCTGCCGCTGGCGGTCGCCCGCCACTGCACCTCGAAGCTCGCCGACGACATCAACGACATCCGCGCGCTCGGCTTCCGCGGCGAGGCGCTGCCGTCGATCGGTTCGGTGGCGCGTTTGACCATCCGCTCGCGCACGCCCCATGCCGGCAACGGCGCGGAGATCGCCGTCGACGGCGGGCGGGTTGCGGCGGTGCGCCCCGCCGCGTCCAATATCGGCACGCTGGTCGAGGTGCGCGACCTGTTCTTCGCGACGCCGGCGCGGCTGAAGTTCATGAAGGGGGAGCGGGCGGAGACGACGGCGATCTCCGACACGGTCAAGCGCATCGCGATCGCCTTCCCGCAAGTCCGCTTCTGCCTGTCCGGCCCGGACCGCGGCACGCTCGACCTCGCGCCGGCCGGCGGGGGGGTCGAGGGCAGACTCCACCGGGTCGCCCAGGTGCTGGGGCGCGAATTCGCGGAAAACGCGCTTGCCGTCGATGCGCTGAGAGAGGGCGTGCGGCTGGAAGGCTATGTCTCGATCCCGGCCTACAGCCGGGCGAACGCACTGCAGCAGTTCGCCTATGTCAACGGCCGGCCGGTGCGCGACAAGCTGATCGCAGGCGCGCTCAGGGCCGGCTTTGCCGACGTCCTGCCGCGCGACCGGCATCCGGTGACGGCGCTGTTCCTGACGCTCGATCCGGCATTGGTCGACGTCAACGTCCACCCGGCCAAGTCCGACGTGCGCTTCCGCGATCCCGGGCTGGTGCGCGGGCTGATCGTCGGCGCGATCCGCGAGACGCTCGCCCGCTCCGGCATAAGGGCGGCAACGAGCGGCGCCGAGGGGATGATGTCGGCGTTCCGGACGGAAAGGTCGTCGTCCAACGGCGCCTCGACCTGGCCCCGCGTCGACGACGCCGCCGGCGGGTTCGGCTGGAACGACCGCGCGGTCCAGCCGTCCTTCGGCCCGCCGGGCGGCTTCGGCGAGGCGATGCAGGCGGCGTTCGAGACGGCGCGCTCGGCCGACATGCGCGCGGGGACGGCGGAACCTGCGGCCGATCTGCTCGACAGGGACCTCGGCGCCGCCCGCGCGCAGGTGCACGAGAACTACATCGTCGCGCAGACGCGGGATTCGCTGATCATCGTCGACCAGCACGCCGCGCATGAGCGTCTCGTCTACGAGGAGTTGAAGAAGGCCCTGGCCAGTCGCGGCGTTCCCGCCCAGATGCTGCTGGTGCCGGAGATCGTCGATCTCGGAGAGGACGACGCCGAACGGCTGGCGAGACACGCCGACACACTGCGCCGTTTCGGCCTTGCGCTGGAGCGTTTCGGTCCAGGCGCGATCGCGGTGCGCGAGACGCCGTCCATGCTGGGCGAGGTCGACGCGGGCAAGCTCGTCCGCGACCTCGCCGACGAGATCGGCGAGCACGACACGACCGAGACGCTGACGCGCCGGCTCGATGCCATCGCCGCGACGATGGCCTGTCACGGATCGGTCCGCTCCGGCCGCAAGCTCCGGCCCGAGGAGATGAACGCGCTGTTGCGGCAGATGGAAGCGACGCCGGGCTCCGGGACGTGCAATCACGGCCGCCCGACCTATATCGAACTGAAACTCGCCGACATCGAACGGCTGTTCGGACGGCGGTGAGCGCGTGCTACCTTGGCAGGGCGGCTTGACCTCCCGCTCGAAGTGTGGCCGATGAAGCCCCGCATGAACGAGCAACCATGAACCGTTTTGAAGGCCCCGGCGCGAAAGAAGCGCGCATCCGCTATCTCGACGGCGACTTCCAGGTCGCCAGTCCCGGCTCGTTCGTGCGTTGCGCGGTGACCGGCGAGTCGATCCCGCTCGACGAGCTGAAATACTGGAGCGTGGCCCGCCAGGAGGCCTATCTCAATGCCGCGATCTCGCTCAAGCGCGAGATCGACATGAATCCGGGCCTGCGAAAGCGCGGCTGAGGCTGCGTTACCGTTCGAACGCGGCGAGCGTGTCGCGGACGATCCGCTCGGGCACGTCCGGCAGCTCGAATTCCACGTCGATCTCTATCACCGCCAGCCGTTCCAGGAGGCGCGCGGCGACATCCGAGGCGCGGCGCAGCCGCACAGCATCCTTCGCCGTTGTAACCAGATCCACGCCGAGCGCGTCGGCCTGGCCGATGAGGTCGGCGAGGTTCTCGTCGGTATAGTAGTGATGGTCGGGAAACGGCCGCGTCGCGGCGATCTTTCCGCCCGCCTCAACCACGGTTCGGAAGAATTTGTCCGGATCGCCTATGCCGGCGAATGCAAGGAAGGATCGTCCCTCGACCCCGCTGCCCGGGCGCGGACGGGCCACGGCGTCGTAGGTCGGCAGCGCCGCGCGCGCGGCGAGGCGAACGACCGGATCGGCGGCGTCGCCCCTGCCCATGCGGATGACGGCGTCGGCATGGCGCAGCTGATCGACCAGCGGCGCCCGCAGCGGGCCGCCGGGGATGATGCGGCCGTTGCCGAGCCCTCGCTGCGCGTCGACGACCAGGACGGCGTAGTCGAAGTGGATACGGGCACTCTGAAAGCCATCGTCCATGATCAGGAAATCGCAGCCTTCCGCGATCAGCATCCTGGCACCCGCGGCGCGATTGGGCGTCACGGCGGTCGGCGCCTCAGCGGCGAGCAGAAGGGGCTCGTCACCGGTCGATTTGGCGCTGTCATGATGGGGATCGACCAAGTGCGGCTTGCCCAGGCTGCCGCCATGGCCGCGCGACAGGAAACCGGGCTCCAGCCCCATGCGCCGCGCCTGCCGGGCGAGCGCGATGGCCAGCGGGGTCTTGCCCGCCCCGCCGACGGTCGGGTTGCCGACGCACAGCACCGGCGTCCCGGTGCGCTCGCGGCGTGCAGTCCGCATCCGCCGCGCGGCGGCCAGGCCGTAGATCGAGGAAACCGGCCACAGCAGCGCCGATCTCCAGTCGGGCCGGTTCCACCAGAAGGGCGGCGCCTCGCTTGCCATCAGCGCAGTGTCCTACCTCGGCCTGCGGCCGTTTGCCTGTTCGAGGCGGGCCTTCACGATCAGCGGCTGGACGTAGGGTTCCAGCGCCTTGAGCGTCTGATTGAGTGCGCCGCGCATCTCCTCCACGGTCTGGCGGCCGGCGGCGATCATCTCGCGGCGCTTGGCCGGGTTGCCAAGCAGGTAGTTCACCGCCCCGGCCAGCATGTCGGCATCGCGGACGAGCCGCGCACCGCCGTTGTCGACCAACTTCTGGTAGGCATCGCGGAAATTCTGGACGTTGCGGCCGGCTAGAACGGCCGTGTCGAGCAGCGCCGGCTCCAGCGGATTCTGGCCGCCCTGCGCTGTCAGCGAGCGGCCGACGAAGGCGATCTCGGTCAGGCGGAGATAGAGGCCCATCTCGCCGATCGTGTCGCCGAGGAGGATGTCCGTGTCGGCGTTGATCCGGTCGTCGCGGCTTCGGCGCGCGACCTTCAGCCCGGTCGCCGCGAATTCCGCCTCCAGGGCGTCGGCGCGCTTGGGATGGCGCGGAACGATGATCGTGAGGATGTTCGGATGCCGCTGCCTGAGCAGGCGGTGGACAGAGGCAGCCACCTGCTCCTCGCCGTCATGAGTCGATACCGCCGCCCATGTCCGGCGCGGGCCGATCTGGCCGACGAGGGCGGCGAGTGCCGCCTCGTTCGCCGGCAGCGGTTCGGTATCGCCCTTGAGATTGCCGGAGACGGTGACCGGCCGCGCGCCAAGGGTGCGGAAACGCTCGCCATCGACCTCGGATTGGGCGATGACATGCGAGAGGTTCTCGAACAGGGCCTCGGCAATATAAGCGCGCTTCTTCCAGGATTCGAAGGAGCGATCGGACATTCGGCCGTTGACGAGGATCTGCGGAATGCGGCGCGAACCGAGTTCGAGAATGGTCATCGGCCAGATCTCGGATTCGGCGATGATTGCCAGGTCCGGCGTCCAATGGGTGAGAAACCGGTTGAGTGCGGGTTTCAGGTCCAGCGGCACATATTGATGAATCACGCCCTGGCTGAAGCGGTCGCGTACGATCGCCGCCGAGGTGACGGTGCCGGTTGTCAGCACGACGTTGATGCCGAGGCCCAGGATCCGTTCCACCAGCGGCGCCACGGCCAGCGTCTCGCCAACGCTGGCGGCATGAAACCAGACCAGCGGCCCGACCGGGCGCGCAGTCCCGGGAAATCCGTAGCGTTCCCGCCGCCGGCTGCGCTCCTCCTTGCCCCTGCTGGTGCGCCAGGCGATGTAGCCGCCGACCAGCGGATAGGCGGCTGCGCCCGCCCATCGGTAGGTCGTCAGTAGCGCGCGGGCCCAGCGTTCGCTCATGACCGGCCGTCCGCGAGCCGGTAGGCGCGGGCCGTCGCCTCGTTGAGCGCTTCGGTGACCCGCCTGCGGTAGTCCTCCAACTCGCTTTCGGTCGCGTCTTTCGGCACCTGGATCGGCTCGGTCGCGGCAACGCCGCAACGCCCGAAGGGAAGATTGATCGTCGTCTTGTCCCAGCTCTTCTCGATCACCTTGCGGCGGCTGGTGGCGAAGGCGACGCCGACGATCGGCCGGCCGGATATCCGCGAGAGGGTGATGATGCCCATTCCCGCTTCGCGCGGGGTGCCATGCGGGATGTCTGCGATCATGCAGACCGACCTGCCCTGGTCGAGCGCCTTTTTCAGGGCAATGAGCGCCCTCGCTCCGCCTTTTTCGAGCGAATGCTCGCCTTCACGGCCGCCCGAGCCGCGAATCGGTTCGAGGCCGAGCCGGCTCGCCGCCAATGCGTTCAGCTCGGCGTCGGCGCTGCGCGAGAACATCGCCGGGAACCGCTGGCCTTTCGGCGTATAGGCCGGAGCCAGAAGATGCTGACCGTGCCACAGCGCGTAGATATACTTGAAGTCTTTGCCCAGAAACGTCTCGAACGGATCGGAACCCTCAGCGATCGGGTTTGTGGCCTTGACCAGCCGCAAACCGTTGGCGAGCAGCGATGCCAGCAGGTTCTTCACGACCCTCGAGTCTGCCAGCGGCTTGCGGATGCGGCGCCAGGCACGTCCGAGCGGACCGCGTTTGCGTACCGGGCGGGGCGCCTCGTCCTCCGCAGGCATTTCTCGAACGCTCACCGGTCAGTGCCCGCCCGCCGTCTTCGAATCGGGATCGAGGAGCCGATGCAGGTGGACGATGAAATAGCGCATGTGGGCGTTGTCGACGCTGGCCTGCGCCTTGGCCCGCCAGGCGAGTTCAGCCGATTTGTAGTCGGGGAAGATGCCGACGATGTCGAGACCTTCGAGGTCGCGAAACTCCACGCCCTTCAAGGACTTGAGCTCGCCGCCGAAGACCAGATGCAGCAATTGCTTCTTTTCCCCGTCGACCGACATCGCACACTCCTAAAACGTTCGTTCCGACCGCCGCGCATGGCGCGGCGAAATCAGGCATCCTGGCGGATCAGAATATCCGAGAGCCTGTCTAGTAGATAAGGACCGCCCGCGACAAGCGAGCCGTGCCGGGGATCGATCCCGCCGTAGCTCGGCGACTGGCCGCCGCGCGAAAGGATACCGCCCCCCGCTTCGGACAGGACCAGGTCCGCCGCCGCGAGATCCCAGTCGTGCGACTTGGGCTTGACGAAGGTGGCATCAATGCGGCCGGCCGCCACCATCGCCACGCGGTAGGCGAGCGAGGGAATGTACGGCACCGTGCGCAGCGCGGGGAATTGCGCCCGGGCGGCGTCGACCATCGGCTTGGGGCCGGCGATCGCGGGCGAAGGCCCAGGCTCCCCCAAGGCCAGCCGGCGGCCGTCGAGATAGGATCCACCGCCGAGCGCCGCCGAATAGAATTCGCCGATCGCGGGGCAGGCGAGAACGCCGACAAGCGGACGTCCGGCTTCGACGACGGCTATGCTGACGCACCAGGTCTGGCGATTGTCGATGAAGGCCCGGGTGCCATCGATCGGATCGACGACGAAGAGCCGCTGCGTCAGCAGCCGGTCCGGCGTGTCGAGCGTCTCCTCCGACAGCCAGCCATAGGCCGGCCTCGCCTTGCGCAGGGTTTCCCTCAAAAAGCTGTCGACGGCGATGTCCGCCTGGGTCACCGGCGAATCGCCCGGCTTCATGCGGATGTCGTGCTTGCGGCCGAAATGGCGCAGCGCGATCTCGCCGCCGGCGCGGGCCGCTTCGGCGATCAGCTCGAGATCGGCCTCCAGGCCGGCGGGAATCGCGTCAGCTGCCGGCAAGTGTCATCCCTTCGACCAGCAGGGTGGGTGCGGCGGTGCCGAAATTGCGGTCGAGATCGTTCGCCGGAACCAGAGCCAGGAACATGTCCTTCAGGTTGGAGGCGATCGTCACCTCGGAAACCGGGAAAGCAAGCTCGCCGTTCTCGATCCAGAAGCCGGAGGCGCCGCGGCTGTATTCGCCCGTCACCATGTTGACCCCCTGGCCGAACACCTCGGTGACGTAGAAACCCGACTTGAGGGCGGCGATCATCTCCTGCGGCGAGACGGTGCCCGGCTCGATCGCCAGGTTGGTCGAGGTAGGCGAGACGGAAGAACCCGAGCGCGCGCCGCGTCCATTGGTGACGAGCCCCAGTTCGCTTGCGGCGGAGCTCGACAGGAACCAGTGTCCCAACACCCCCTTGTCGACCATCGTCAGCCTCTGCCCGCGCACGCCCTCGCCGTCGAAGGGACGCGAGGCCTGGCCGCGCCGGCGCAGCGGATCGTCGGTGACGGTGACTGCCGCCGAAGCCACCTGCTTGCCCATCATGTCGCGCAGGAAGCTCGTCTTGCGCGCCACGCTCGCGCCGTTGATCGCGCCTGCGAGATGGCCGGCGATGCCGCGCGCGACGCGCGGATCAAAGACCACGGCGACGGTGCCGGTCGCGACCTTGCGGCCGCCGAGGCGGCGCACGGCGCGCTCGCCCGCGCTCTTGCCGATCGCCGCCGGGTCGTCGAGATCGGCGAAATGCTGACGCGAGGAGAAGTCGTAGTCGCGCTCCATGCCGGTTCCCTCGCCGGCGATCGCGCTGACCGAGCGCGAGAAGCGCGTCGCGACATAATGGCCGACGAAACCGTGGGAGGTCGCCAGCACCATGCCGCCCAGACCGGCAGAGGCGCTCGATCCGCCCGAATTGGTGACGCCCTTGACCGAGAGCGCCGCCTGCTCCGCCTCCAGCGCCGCCTCGCGCAGCTGGTCGGCGGAGAGCTCGGTCGGGTCGAACAGATCGAGGTCGACCATGTCCTTCGCCAGCAGCGCCTCATCGGCCAGACCCTGGTGGGGATCCTCCGGCGACACTTTCGCCATCGCCACCGCCCGCTCGGCCAGGCTCGCCGGATCGGATGCCGCTGTCGCCGAGACGCTGGCGACGCGCTTGCCGACGAAGACGCGTAGCGAAATGTCGTCGCTCTCCGAAGCTTCGGTCGATTCCACCTTGCCGAGGCGGACGGTAACGCCTTTCGAACGCGAGCGGACGGCGACCGCGTCGGCCGCATCCGCGCCGGCCCGCTTCGCCGCCTCGACCAGCGATGCCACGCGTTCGGCGAGTTTCTGGGAATCCGGCGTAACTGTCATGGAGGGGTCCCGCGTATGATGGGCGACGGCATGCGGCCTGCGTGCCGGTGGGCGAAGCGACGTATCTTCAGGCCTTGATCAGTCCGGCGAAATCGGTCCGGTTGTCCGGCCCCGGCGGCGAACAGTCGCGACCGCTGCCGGATTTCCGTCTTCCCGCGCCATTTCGGAAACAGAATTGACTCAATCTGATCTGACATAGCTCCGGACCCCATCTATTGTTCCCTCCGGGGTTCTGCAATGGGTAGCCGACGCCCGCGCATCAGTTCGAGACCAGACGCCATGGAACAGCACGACCCGGCCATTTATGCACAGGTGCTCCTGATGCTCGGCGGCGCCGTCGTCGCCGCGCCGCTCTTCAAGCGATTCGGTCTGGAGACGGTCCTCGGCTATATCGCCGCCGGCATCGCGATCGGACCGGTGACGCTGCTGATCACCGGCGGCGAGGAATTGCTGCAGCTTGGGGAGCTCGGCGTCGTCTTCCTGCTCTTCATCATCGGCCTGGAGCTGAAGCCCGCCCGTCTGTGGTCGATGCGCAGGGAGATCTTCGGCCTCGGCATCGCCCAGGTGGTGACGACGGGTCTGGTCCTCACCGCGCTTGCCGCCTTCCTGGCCAACTTCTCGCTGCCGGCGGCGATCCTCGCCGGCTTCGGCCTGGCGCTGTCGTCGACCGCCTTCGCCACCCAGGTTCTCGAACAGCAGGGCTCGCTCAACCGCCGCTACGGCCAGATCGCTTTCTCGATCCTGCTTTTGCAGGACATGGCGATCGTTCCGCTGCTCGCGATCATCCCGATACTGGCCCCCTTCGCGGTGGAGACGGAAGACCTGGGCGTCCAAGAACTTGCGATCGCCGCCGGCGCTGTGGCCACGCTCTTCGTCTCCGGCCGCTACCTGATCAACCCGCTGTTCCGCGTCATCGCCAATACCGGGGCGCGGGAGGCGATGATCGCGGCGGCGCTGCTCGTGGTGCTGGGCGCGGCGACGCTGATGCAGTACGCCGGCCTCTCGATGGCGATGGGCGCCTTCCTCGCCGGCGTGATGCTGGCTGATTCCTCCTACCGGCACGAACTCGAGGCCAGCGTCGAGCCCTTCCGCGGTATCCTTCTCGGCCTGTTCTTCATGGCCGTCGGCATGTCGCTGGATCTCGAGGTGATCCGGGACAACTGGCTGATGATCGCGATCGCGGTGCCGCTGCTGATGCTGGTCAAGGCGGCCATCATCTATCCATTGTCTAGGCTTTTCGGTGCGAGCCACGACGATGCGCTGCAGGTCGCACTGATCCTGCCGCAGGGCGGCGAGTTCGGCTTCGTCCTGTTCTCCGCCGCCGCCGGCGCGGCGATCTTCCCGGCCGAGACGTCGTCAATCCTGATCGCGATCGTCACCATCTCGATGGCGCTGACGCCGATCGCGGTGCGCCTTGGCCAACGGCTGAGATCCGCACCCAACTCCGACACGATAGACGAGACGTTCGATGGCGGCGGCGCCGACGTGCTGATGATCGGCTTCTCGCGATTCGGCCAGATCGCCTCTCAGATCCTGCTCTCCGGCGGAACATCGGTGACCATCATCGACCACTCCGCCAACCGCGTTCGCGCCGTCGAGAAATTCGGCTTCCGCATCTATTTCGGCGACGGCACGCGCAAGGACGTGCTCGAATCAGCAGGCATCCGGGACGTGAAGCTGGTCGCGGTATGCACGCGCGAACGCGAAACCACCGACAAGATCGTCGATCTGATCCAGCACGAATATCCCGACGTGAAGCTCTACGTGCGCGCCTACGACAGGACGCATACGCTGCAACTGCGGGCGAAGGGCGTCGACTACGAGATCCGCGAAACGTTCGAATCCGGCTTGATGTTCGGGCGACGCACGCTCGAGGGACTGGGTGTGTCGGAAATGGAAGCGCTCGGAATCGCCGAGGAGGTTCGGCGGCGCGACGAGGAAAGACTCGCGATGCAGGCGTCCGGCGGCATGTATTCGGGCAAGGGCAAGCCGACGACGGCGCCGGCGCCCGAACCGCTGACGAAGCCGACGCGGGAGGCACGGCGCCTCGACAAGGCGATCGCGGAAGCCGACAAGAAGGAACCGTCGGCGGCGCCCGGCTGAGCGGAGGAGATCGCGGATGGCAGACGAAGGCATCGAGCCGGCGCGGCCGGCGGAGCACCCGCGCGCGGCGCGGTTCACCACGGGCTCGACGCTGCGCCACGTGATCTCGATGACGGCGACCGGCTCGATCGGGCTGATCGCCATCTTCGTCGTCGATGCGCTCAACCTGTTCTACATCTCGATGCTCGGCGTCCAGGAACTCGCCGCGGCGATCGGCTTCGCCGGGACGTTGCTGTTCTTCACCATCTCCGTGTCGATCGGGTTCACCATCGCCGCCTCGGCGCTGGTGTCGCGGGCGCTCGGCCGCGGCGACCGCGTCGAGGCCGCGCGACTCGGCGGCGCCTCGATGGTGTTCATGGCAGCGGCCACATCCGTAATCGCGCTCGCCATCTGGCCATTCCTCGACACGCTCGTCGGCTGGATGGGGGCGAGCGGCAAAACCGCGCGGATCTGTGCCGATTTCCTGCGCGTCGTCATCCCTTCTTCGCCGATCATGGCGCTCGGCATGTGCACCACCGGCATCCTGCGCGGCGTCGGCGACGCGCGCCGCGCGATGTACGTGTCGCTATCCGGCGGCGTGGCAGCCGCGATCCTCGACCCGCTGCTGATCTTCGGCCTCGATCTCGGCATCACCGGCGCGGCGATCTCGACCGTGCTGTCGCGTTTCGTCATCCTCGCGGTCGGTCTGCATGGGGCGCATGTCGTGCACCACCTGATCCGGATGCCGGACCTTTCGCGTCTCGCGGCCGCCGCGCGGCCGTTCTTCGCGGTCGGCATTCCAGCTCTCCTCACCCAGATCGCGACGCCTGTCGGCAACACATACGTCACCGTCAGGATGGCCGAGTTCGGCGACGACGCCGTCGCCGGTTGGGCGATCATCGGCCGCATAGTTCCCGTTGCCTTCGGCGTGATCTTCGCCCTGTCGGGCGCGGTCGGGCCGATCCTCGGGCAGAACTATGGCGCGCGGCTCTACGGCCGCCTCACGGAGACGATGCGCGACAGCCTGATCGTCACGCTTGTCTACTGTCTCGCGGTCTGGGCGCTGCTGGCGCTGTTCTCCGGGCAGGTGGCGGATCTCTTCGGCGCGCAGGGCGATGCGCGCGAACTGGTGATCTTCTTCTGCCTGTTCGCGGCCGGCAGCTTCCTGTTCAACGGCGCGCTTTTCGTCGCCAACGCGGCGTTCAACAATCTCGGCTTTCCGGGCTATGGCACCGTCTTCAACTGGGGCCGCTCGACGCTCGGCGTGATCCCCTTCGTGTGGGCCGGCGCAGATCTCTATGGCGCAAAGGGCGTCGTCGGCGGCTGGGCGCTTGGCGCGATCGTCTTCGGCATCGCTTCCATCGTCGTATGCTTCCGCGTGGTGCGGCGGATCGCGGCGGACAAGGCACGCGGCGACGACCAGATCCCGCCGCCGCCCCCGGCGGCGAATTCGCCCTTCTCCACGGGCAAGGCGGCGACGTTACAGTGAAGCCGCCGTATGAGCGGCAACCGCCCCGTCGATCGCGCGCTTGAGTTCGTCCTTCAGCGGCGCGGTCGCGCGCATCACCTTGTCGATCTTGAGAAAGTCGAGCACGCGGAATTTCGACACCGGCGGCTGCAGGAAAATGTCCGGCCGGCGCTGCGAGAGCTTGGTCTCGATGATCGACTGCATCATCAGCTGACTGGTGCCAAACATCAGGTCGAGCGTGGCCGGAGCGACGGTCGGATCGCCCTCCGGCGCGCCGACGACGTCGATCGCGATCAGGATGTCGGCCTGTCCCACCAGCAGATCGAACGGCAGGGGATTGTAGAAGCCGCCGTCGATGTAATACCTGCCGTCGCGCAGGACGGGACGGAACACTGCCGGGATGGCTGACGAAGCGGCCAGCGCCGAGACGAGGTCGCCCCTCTCGAAGACCGCGGCCTTGTGCCCGTAGAAATCGGTGCCGGTGACCTTGAGCGGGATCCGCAGCTGTTCGAACGTGTCGGGAATGGCCTCCGGCAGGAAAGCCTTGAGGATGCGGGGGATATCGAACTGGCCGAGCCGGAAGCCGCCCGAGACCGCCTCGCGCAGGCTGCCCGGCCGCGACTTCCAGATCCGGCTCGCGACCTCGCCGCGGCGTCCGAGGATCGACTTCGCATAGTGGTGGATGTCCGCGCCGCTCATGCCGGCGGCCATGCCCGCCCCCATGATCGAGCCGATGGAGGAGCCGGCAATCGCGACCGGCTCGATGCCGAGTTCGTCCAGCGCCTCGATGGCATGGATATGCGCCAGACCCCGCGCGCCGCCGCCGCCCAGGGCCAGGGCGAAGGTCGGGCCCGGCGGCGTGCTGTTACGTTTGGCGGCCGTCGACGTCACTGTACCGTGCTCTGAGAGATCGCCGGGCCCAGCACCATCACCGCAGGCTCCGCGGCGAGCAGGCGATGTGCCGCGGCCTTCACCTCCTCGAGCGTTACCGCGTTGATGAGTTCGCCTCGACGGTCGATATAGTCGATGCCGAGATCGTCGAGCTGCAGCTCCACCAGCGTGCGGGCGATCGCCCCCGACGTGTCCAGGTTGTTGATGGCATAGGCGCCGATGACGTATTTCTTGGCGAAGGCGAGTTCGGCCTCGCTCGGCCCTTCCTTCGCCATCTTGGCCACTTCCGAGCGGATGAGGGCGAGGGTTTCGGCCGCGCGGTCGGCGCGGGTCGATGTGCCGATCGCCAGCGCGGACGAGAAGTCGCGGTTCACCAGCGCCGAGCTGATTCCGTAGGTCAGCCCGCGCTTCTCGCGAACCTCCTCGAACAGGCGCGAAGAGAACGTCCCGCCGCCGAGGATATGGTTCATCAGATAGGCGGCGAAGAACTGCGGATCCTTGCGTTCGATGCCGGGCCAGGCGAGCTGCAGGGTGGTCTGCGGCAGGTCCGACGTCACCGAGATCTCCTGGCCGAACTTCGGCTCGGCGCGCTGCACCGGAGTCAGTTGCGGTTCGGCGGGGAGATCGCCGAACAGTTCGTCCAGCCGGCGCTTCAGCGTCTCGGCGTCGATCGCGCCGACCACGCCGACCACCAGGTTGGTGCGGGCGAAGACGCGGGCGTGGTAGCGGCGGATGTCTTCGGCGGTGATCGTGGCAAGCGTCTCGGCCGTCCCCTCGTCCGGCCGCGCATAGGGATGATCGCCGTAGAGCGCCTCGCGCCAGGCCACCTCGCCTTTGGTCGAGGGATCCAGCGCGGCCGCCTGGATGCCCGCGACGATCTGGTCGCGAATGCGGTTCATCGGTGCTGCGTCGAAGCGCGGCGACTGGATTGCCAGCCGGAGCAGACCGAAAGCTTCGTCCTGCCCTTCCGCCAGCATCCGCATCGACCCGTAGACGGCGTCGCTGCCGGCGCTGAAGCTCATTTCGGCGCCGGCATCGTCGAGCCTAAGCTGGAAGGCGTCGCTGTCGAGATCGCCGGCGCCCTCGTCGAACAGGCCGGTCATCAGGTTGGCGAGGCCTTCCTTGCCGGCCGGATCCTGGGTCGAGCCGCCGCGGAAGGCGAAGCGGATCGCCACGATCGGCACCGTGTAGTCCTCGACCAGCCAGGCGCGGATACCGCCGGGCGAGACGACGTCCTGGATCTCGACCTCGGCCCGCGCCGGCGAAAACGCGGGAAGGGCAAGCACCAGCGCGAGGGCAAGAAAAGCGCCGAGATGCCGGCCGATAGCCATGGTGAGGGTGGTCATCCGGCATTTCCTCCCGCCGGCAGCAGATAGCCGGTCACCGCACGTTCGGGCGACAGATATTTCTTCGCGACAGTGCGGATGTCTTCCGGCGTCACCTTCCTGATGCGGTCCGGCCATTCGTCGATGTCGCTGATCGAGCCGCCGGTCGTCAACGTCGAACCGTAGACGCGCGCCATGCCCGACTGGCTGTCGGCGGCGAAGATCAGGCTGCGCAGGAAGCGGTTGCGGGCCCGGTCGAGTTCCTCCTGCGTCACGCCGCCCTCGATCAGCCTGGCGACCTCGGATGCGACGGCCGCCTCGACCTCGGCCAGCGTTGCCGCGCCGCGCGGCGAGCCGTAGAGGGTGATGTCGGTGTGGTCGAGCGCGGTGCCTTGGTAGTAGGCGCCGGCCGACGCGGCGATGCCGCGCTTTACCACCAGTTCCTGGTGCAGTCGGCTGCGGATGCCGCCGCCGAGGATCTCGGACAGGAGGTCGAGCGCTTCCGCCTCGCCGTCGAGTTTTTCGCGCGCGGCGCTGGTGTAGGAAGGCACGAGCCAGTTGGTCTGGAAGCTCGGTACGCCGACGCGCGGATCCTTCAGCGTCACGGAGCGGGCTGTATTCTGCTCGGGCTCGGACGGGCGAACGCGGGGCGGAAGATCCGGACCCCGAGGCACCCTTGCGTACGTGTCCTCCGCGAGCTTCCTGACGGTCTCGGCATCGACGTCGCCGGCCACGACCAGCACCGCATTGTTCGGCGCATAGTAGCGGTCGTAGAAATCGGTCGCGTCCTTGCGGTTCAACTGCGCGATCTCGTGCCGCCAGCCGATCACCGGCGTGCCGTAGGGATGGTTCTGGTAGAGCGTCGCATCGATCTCCTCGGCGAGGATGCCGCCCGGATCGCTGTCGACGCGCGAGTTGCGCTCCTCGAGGATGACGTCGCGCTCCGGCACGATCACCTCGTCCGTCAGGATCAGATTGCGCATCCGGTCGGCCTCGTAACGCATCATGTCGGCCAGCGCGTCCGGCGAGACCTGCTGGTAGTAGGCGGTGTAGTCGTTCGAGGTGAAGGCGTTCTCCTGGCCGCCGATCTCCGCGACGCGGCGCGAGAACTCGCCGGGGGCGGCGTTCTTCGTGCCCTTGAACATCAGGTGCTCGAAGAAATGCGCGATGCCCGACTTGCCGGGCTCCTCGTCGGAGCCGCCGACCTTGTACCACAGCATGTGGGTGACCACAGGCGCGCGGCGGTCAGGGATGACGACGACCTCCAACCCGTTGGCGAGAGTGAAGTCGCTGACCGGTTCCCGCCGCGCCTCCTGCGCCATCGCGATCGGGCCGAAAAGCAGCATGAAGGCGACGGTCGCTCCCGCCGCGAAGCGTCTCGAAAGTCTGTCCGACAATACCAGGTCCTCCCTGAATCAGGCGATCGGAGTAGGACATGTCGCGAAACGGCGTGTCCGCAACATGGCGCCTTCGAAAAATTTGGTCCTATCTCACCTCGATGAAGCGGATGACGGTGTCGCCGTAGGCGCGCTCATCGACGATCTCGAAGCCGTCCGCGGGCGCGAAGGCCGCATCCGACGCCTCCTCGACCACGCACAAGCTACCCGGGCCGATCCAGCCGCCGTCGCGGGCGGAGCGCAGCGCCCGCTCGCCCAGTCCCTTGCCATAGGGCGGGTCGGCAAAGAGCAGGTCGAACGTGCCCAGCGTGCCGGAAGCCCCGAGCGCCGTCGCGTCGCGGCGGAAAATCTTGGTTCGGCCCTGCAGAGCGAAATTTTCCACGTTCTGGCGCAAAAGTCCCCTGCCCTCGGCCGATTCCTCGATGAAGACGCAGAATGCCGCGCCCCGCGACAGCGCTTCCAGGCCGAGCGCGCCGGTGCCGGCAAAGAGGTCGAGCACGCGCGCGCCGTCCAGCCTGTCCGGATAGCGGTGCGCGAGCACGTTGAACACCGCTTCGCGCGTGCGGTCCGTCGTCGGCCGGATCGCGTTCGAGCGCGGCGTCGCCAGCGCCCGGCCGCGGAACTCGCCCCCGACGATCCGCATCGATCAGTCGTCCTTGCGCGGCTTGCGGGGACCGCGCGGGCGGAAGGAGGGGTCGGCCGCCGGCGGACGTTTGCGGCCCTGGCTGCCGTCGCGCGCGCCGTCCGCCGCCTTGCCCTTGCCCTGCGGCCTGGCTCCCGGCGCCATCCAGACATTGGCGCTGCGGGTCTTCGGCGGCTCGAACGGCTTCTCCGTCCTGCCCGCCTTGCCGAACGGTTTTGCCCCGGGCTTGCCGCCCTTGGCGTCGAAGCGCGTGCGGTCCGGCTTGGTGCCGAGGCGGCCGAGCACGTCCTCGCGGTGGTCTTCCCTCGCCCGCTTGCGATTCTTGATCAGCCCGCCCTCGCCCGGCTCAGGGCGCCGCTCGCGGCGGGCCGGCGCTTCCGGCTCAGGTTCGCGCGACCGCACGACCGGTTTGTTGGAGAACTCGTTGACGATCGGCGCCTCGAAATTGGCGCCGGCTTCGGAAATCAGGCGCTCGCCCAACTGGTCGCGCAGCGCCTTGCCCTTGAGCTCCTGCACCGCGCCCTCGGCGAGGTCGCCGAGCTGGAACGGCCCATAGGAGATGCGGATCAGCCGCGAGACGTCGAGGCCCAATGCGCCGAGCACGTTCTTGACCTCGCGGTTCTTGCCTTCGCGCAGGCCGATCGTCAGCCAGGCGTTGGAGCCCTGCTCGCGGTCGAGCGAGGCCTCGATCGAGCCGTAGAAGACGCCGTCGACGGCGATGCCGTCCTTCAGCGCGGCCAGCGCCTTCTCGTCGACCCTGCCATGGACGCGGGCGCGGTAGCGCCGCAGCCAGCCGGTGGCCGGCAGTTCGAGCACGCGGGCAAGTCCGCCATCGTTGGTGAGCAGGAGAAGGCCTTCGGTGTTGATGTCGAGCCGTCCGATGGTCACCAGCCTGGGCAGCCCATCCGGCAGCACGTCGAAGATGGTCTTGCGGCCTTCGGGATCGCGGTTGGTCGTCACCAGACCGCCGGGCTTGTGGAACAGGAAGAGGCGGGTGCGTTCGATCGCCGGAATCAGTTCGTTGTCGACATGGATGATGTCGTCCGGACCGACATTGACCGCCGGAGACGCCAGGACCTTGCCGTTCACCTTGACCCGGCCGGCGGCGATCATCTCCTCTGCATCGCGGCGCGACGAGATGCCGGCGCGGGCGAGACGCTTGGCAATGCGTTCGCCTTCCTCGGGTGCCGCCTCGTCGCGTGCCGGCCGCGCCTCGAGAGGCCGGGACCGGCCGCCGGGGCGCCGGGCGTCGCTGTTCGGGCGCGCGCGGAACGGCCTGTCGCCGTCCGGCTTATGGAACGGCTTGTCGCCTTCGGCGCGCGGGCGATAGGCGCGCTTCGGCGCATCGGACGACGCGGCCGCCGCCTCGTCGCGCCGCGGACGATATTCGCGCTTCTCGCCGGCCTCGGCCGGTTTGCGATAAGGACGATCGCCGCCCGGCTTGCGGAACGGCCTGTCGCCTTCGGCGCGCGGGCGATGGGCGCGCTTCGGCGCATCGGACGACGCGGCGGCCGCCTCGTCGCGGCGCGGACGATATTCGCGCTTCTCGCCGGCCTCGGCCGGCTTGCGGAACGGCCTGTCGCCGTCGGGCTTGCGATAGGGTTTGTCGCCCGAATTGCTGGCGAAGGGCCGGTCGCCGGGAGCCGACTTGCGGAACGGGCGTCCCTCGGCACGCGCCGGCTTCTCGGCGCGGTCTTCGCCCGGCTTGTAGGCCCTCTTCGGGGCATCGGCGGGTGCGGCGTCGTCGCGGCGCGGGCGGAACTCGCGCTTGTCGGCCGAGGCGCCGGCAGGTCGCGGCGTGCGTTCCGTGCGGTAGGTCGTCGGCCTGTCGCCCTTCTTGGCGGCGGGCTTGCCGAATTTCGGCTTGCCGCCGCCGGGGCCGCGTCCGCCGGGATCGCGCCCACCCCGGCCGCGGCTTCCCGGTGTCTTCTTTCGATCGTCACTCATGTGGTCTATGCCTCTCGGGGCGGGTAACTATCAGGTGCGCCGTTTTCGCGCGAGGAAATTCAGGAAGAGATGCACGTATCGCGACGCGATTTCATGGCCGAGGCGCTCGCCGAAGCCCGCGCCGCCGCCTCCCGCGGCGAAGTTCCGGTCGGCGCGGTCGTCGTGCGCGACGGTGCGGTCCTGTCGAAGGCGGGAAACCGCACCCGCGAGCTCAACGACCCGACGGCGCATGCCGAGATCCTGGCGATCCGCCAGGCCTGCGCATCCATCGGCAGCGAGCGGCTGACGGGCGCCGACCTCTACGTGACGCTGGAACCCTGCGCCATGTGCGCCGCCGCGATCTCCTTCGCGCGGCTGCGGCGGCTGTATTACGGCGCCCGGGATCCGAAAGGCGGCGCGGTCGAAAGCGGCGGGCGGTTCTTCACCCAGCCGACATGCCACCATGCGCCGGAGATCTATGACGGAATGTCCGCCGGCGAAGCGTCGGACATCCTGCGGACGTTCTTCGCCGAGAAACGGTAGCGCGACGCGATGTCAGCGCTGGGAGACTACCAGGGCAGCCAGGACGCCCAGCCGGTACCCTTCTTGGTGTGGCCGGCCTTGCGGCGCTTTTCCTTCTTCCACTCGTCCTCGCCGACATCGTCGGTCGGAGCGGTGGCAGCCGGCGCGCGATACTCCAGCGGCGGCTCGCTGAGATAGCGGCGCTCGGTCGGGCTGCCCTGGTTGTTCATCGCCAGACGCTCGTTGAAATCCTTGCGCTGCTTGGCTTCCGACACGGCGCTGCCGTCCATGTTGACGTCGTCGCCGCGCGTGGCGCGAAGATTGCGCCGGCTCTTCTCGATCGGCATGTCGACTTCAGGCTCAAAATCGAGATTGTCACGATTGGCCGTCGCATCGTCGCGGATGCGCGCCAGTCGCGCCTCGGGCGATTCGGGCCAGGCGCCGCCGGCCGATGCGGTCTTGATGTCGTCCTGGGGAGCTGGCAGCGCCGCGGTTTTCGGGTCGGCCGGCGTCACCAGTTCCGGGCGCGGCTTGTAGTCGATCCGCTCCTTCTTCTTCGGCGAGAGCGAAAACATGCCGGTCACGTCTTCCATCAGCTGGGTGTCGGCGGGCTTGCCGGTGCCGTAGGTCGGCGCCATCCCCATGCATCCCGTCAGCGCAAAAGCCGATACCGTTACGACGGCGCCTGCTGAAATCCTGCGGGTCATGCGGGCGTGCTCGATCGTCATCTTCATCTTCGTCCGCTCATCCTGTTCGGTCGGCAGTCCGGGCGCGGGCTTGTGCCTTGCACTCCGATACGCATCCCGATCCGGCAAAATAAAGGCGCCGGTATGTTGACCCTGTTTATCCCAAGGCATGGGGAAGGGCAACGATCGGCCGTTGCCGTCCGGTCACATTGCCCTTCAAATGCGAACAATCGCTAAAGACGTCCGATTGCCCGCAGTTCGCGCAGAGCCGAGGCATCCCGCGCCGACACGTCGGGAAAATCCGGATCGGAGCCGACGTCCTGCGTGTAGCGCCACGAGCGCGCGCATTTCGTGCCCGGCGCCGGCGCGAAGACGACGGCCACGCCCTTCACCTCGTCGAGGCGGAAGGCATCCGCCGGCCCTTCCCCCGACGCGACCGAGATTGCGCTGGTGATCGCCACCTCGGCCATGTCGACGTCGGCCACGGCCGCGGCGAGGTCGGCATCGGCAATGAACACCTGCGGTGCGGCTTCCAGCGACGAGCCGATCGTCTTCCTGGCCCGCTCGAGTTCCAATGCGCCGGTGACGACGCGGCGCACGAGCCGCACCTTGCGCCACTTCTCGGCCAGCGCCTCGTTGCGCCAGGTGGGCGGCACGTCGGGGAACTGCGTCAGATGCACCGACCGGTCGCCGGCGTGAAGTTCGAGCCAGGCCTCTTCCGTCGTGAAGGGCAGCAGGGGCGCCAGCCATTTCACCACGCATTCGAACAGGTGTCGAACGACCACCACCGACGCCTTGCGGCGCAGGCTCGACGGCGCGTCGCAGTAGAGCGCGTCCTTGCGCACGTCGAAATAGAAGGCCGACAGGTCGACCACCATGAAGTCGAGCAGCGACTTGGCGATGCGCTTGAAGTCGAAGGCGTCGTAGCCCTTTCGCACCAGCTCGTCGAGCTCGGCCAGCCGGTGCAGCATCAGCCGCTCCAGCTCCGGCATGTCGGAAAGCGCCACCTCCTCCCCCGCGTCGTGCGCCAGCGTGCCCAGCATCCAGCGGATCGTGTTGCGCAGTTTGCGGTAGGCGTCGATATTGGTCTGCAGCACGGTCTTGCCGAGCCGCTGGTCTTCCCAGTAGTCGGTCGTGGCGACCCACAGGCGCAGGATGTCGGCGCCCGACTGCTTCATCACGTCCTGGGGCACGACCGTGTTGCCGAGCGACTTCGACATCTTGCGGCCTTCCTCGTCCATGGTGAAACCATGGGTGATGACCGTGTCGTAGGGCGCGCGACCGCGTGTGCCGCAGGCCTCCAGCAGCGACGAGTGGAACCAGCCGCGATGCTGGTCGGAGCCCTCCAGATAGACATCGGCCGGCCATTTCAGATCTGGCCGGTCCTCCAGCGTGAAGGTGTGGGTCGAGCCCGAATCGAACCAGACGTCGAGGATGTCCTTGACCATCGTCCACGGCTCGTTGGCTTTGGCGCCGAGGAAGCGCTCGCGCGCGCCTTCGGCGAACCATGCGTCGGCGCCTTCCTTCTCGAAGGCCTCGAGGATGCGGGCGTTGACCGCCTCGTCCTTCAGCACGTTGCCGTCCTCGTCGGCGAAGACGCAGATCGGCACGCCCCAGGCGCGCTGCCGCGAGAGAACCCAGTCGGGGCGCTCCTCGATCATCGCCCGCAGCCGCGTCTGCCCCGCCGCCGGCACGAAGCGCGTCGCGTCGATGGCGGCCAGCGCGCGGGTGCGCAGGGTATCGGGCGCGCCCCCCTCACCCGGCTGCTTCGCAGCCACCCTCTCCCCGAGGGGAGAGGGAGTGCCGGCCGCGATGTCGCGCTCCCTCTTCTCCCCAGCGGGGAGAAGGTGGCCCGAAGGGCCGGATGAGGGGGCATGCTCTAGCCCATACCCGCCCAGTTCCTTGTCCATATGGACGAACCATTGCGGCGTGTTGCGGAAGATCACCGGCTTCTTCGACCGCCAGGAATGCGGATACTGATGCTTGAGCCTACCGCGCGCGAACAGCATCCCGCGCGCGATCAGCGCGTCGATGACGACCTTGTTGGCGTCGCCCTTCTTGCCGTTGTCGTCGATGACCCGCGCCGCCCCGCCCTCGCGGTCCGGCCCGAAGCCCGGCGCATCCTTGGTGAAATAGCCGGCGTCGTCGACCGTGAAGGGGATCGCCGTCTCGATGCCGCGCTGGCGCAGCTCAGGCGCCGCGTCCATCCAGGCGTCGAAGTCCTCGCGGCCGTGGCCGGGCGCTGTGTGCACGAAGCCCGTGCCGGCGTCGTCGGTGACATGGTCGCCGGGGAGCATAGGCACGGGGAATTCGTACCCGCCACCGAGGCCACGCAGAGGGTGGGACAGCGTCAAAGCAGCCATTTCGTCCGCGGTGACGCCGCGCAGCTTTTTGAACTGCAGCTTGGCCTTAGCGAATGACTCCTCCGCCAGCTTGTCGGCGAAGATCAGCTTCTCGCCCGCCTGCGGACCGAAATCGTTTTCCGCGGCAGTGATCTCGAACAGGCCGTACTCGATGCGCGGCGAGAAGGAGACAGCCCGATTGCCCGGCATGGTCCAGGGCGTGGTCGTCCAGATGACGACGCAGGCATCTTCTACTTCGGAAGAGATCGGGGTGCTACCACCGGCCTGCCGCTTGTGTGCCGAGGCGCCCGCGATGCGATCGAAATCTCGCACCGGAAACTTCACCCAGACCGTGTCGCTCTCGTAATCCTGATACTCGACCTCCGCCTCCGCGAGCGCGGTCCTCTCCACCACGCTCCACATCACCGGCTTCGAGCCGCGATAGAGCTGACCGCTCATCGCGAATTTCAGCAGCTCACCTGCGATCCGCGACTCCGCGTGGAAGTTCATCGTCGTATACGGATTGTCGAAATCGCCGACGACGCCCAAACGCTGGAATTCGCCGCCCTGCACCGCGATCCATTTTTCCGCGTAGGCACGGCATTCCTGGCGGAACTCGACCATCGCGGCCGGATCCTTCAGGTCGGGCTTTGCCTTGCCCTTGGATCGGTAGTTCTCCTCCTCGATCTTCCACTCGATCGGCAGTCCGTGGCAGTCCCAGCCGGGCACATAGTTGGAGTCATAGCCGCGCATCTGGAACGAGCGGGTGATGATGTCCTTGAGGATCTTGTTGAGCGCGTGGCCGATATGGATATTGCCGTTGGCATAGGGCGGGCCGTCGTGCAGCACGTATTTCGGCCTCCCGGCGGCGTCCTCGCGCAAGAGCCTGTAGAGCCCCATCTCCTGCCAGCGGGCGACGATCGCCGGCTCCTTCTCGGGCAGGCCGGCGCGCATCGGGAAATCCGTCTGCGGAAGATAGAGCGTGGTCGAATAGTCGATCTTGGTGTCGGTCATGTCTTCGCGTCGCGTTTCGCCCGCGCCGGATGGGCGGCGGGCAGGCCAATATCACGGATGGAAAGACGCGCAAATGCGCGGGAAAAACCCGGACCGTCGGCAGCCGTTCAGGCCGGCCGGACGGCCGGGCCGATAATTCGTATGGCGCGAGGGACGTGGCGCGGGGTCATGGCCCGGCTCTCTATCGCAGGAAACGCGCGGACGGAAGGGGTTCATTGCGGGCGGGCGCAGCGATGTGTATGATTGCGATGTTTGATACACACCGGATACGACGATGCGCACCAATATCGACATCGACGATGAATTGCTCGCAGAGGCCATCGCCGCCACCGGCCTCAAGACAAAGAAAGCTGTCGTGGAACAAGCGCTCCGGCTGACCGTGGAAAACAAGCGCCGGCGCGATGCCCTGGATCGCTTGTGGGGCATTGGATGGTATGGTGATCTCGAGGATATCCGAGGCACCCCTACGGTGCGCGCAGCCGAATGATCGTCGTGGATACCTCCGTCTGGATCGACTTCCTTCGCCGAGTTCGAACTCCCCAGACCGAGACGCTGGTCGCCAATATGCGGCCGGTCAACATGATGATCGGCGAGCCGATTCTGCTCGAGGTGCTGCAGGGCGCGCGCGACGACCGTCACGCCGTGGCGCTCGAAAGCGATTTGCGTCTCTTCCTTGTCGAGGGCATGTTCGCCCCGGACGTCGCCGTCCGCGCTGCCGCCAACTATCGAACGCTGCGCGCACGCGGCATCACCATCCGCAAGACCATCGACGTCGTCATCGCGACCTACTGCATCGACAACGGCCACCATCTGCTCCATGACGACCGCGATTTCGAGCATTTCCGTCCGCTCGGGCTGCTCGAAGCCTGACCGGGGCAAGCGGCGTTCAGAACGCGATGAGGGAATCCAGCGGTCCGAGCGGCCGCACGCCGGCCAGCAAGGCGAGCGCCTCCTCCTCGTCGCGCTGCATCTGCGTCGTCAGCACGTCGAGCCCGTCGAACTTCTCCTCGCCGCGCAGGAAGCCGAACAGGGATACGGCGCAGATCTCGCCGTAGAGATCGCCGGAAAAGTCGAAGACGAATGTCTCGAGCAGCGGCGCGCCGTCGACATCGACCGTCGGGCGGCGTCCGAAGCTCGCCACGCCGTCATGCAGGCTGCCGTCGGCGCGGCGCAGGCGCACCGCGTAGATGCCGTGCCGCAGCGCAACGGTCTCGGGCAGCGCCATGTTGGCGGTCGGATAGCCGAGCGTCCTGCCAAGTTGCTTGCCGGCGGAAACCACGCCTTCCACCGTATAGCGGTAGCCGAGCAGGCCGGCGGATTGCGCGACGTCGCCTGCGCTAAGCAATTCCCGGATGCGGCTCGACGAGATGACCTCCGCGCCCTCGTCGCGGAATGCGTCCATCAGCGAGACCTGGAAACCCCGCGCCCGGCCCGCTTGCATGAGGAAGGCCGGGCCGCCCTTGCGGTCCTTGCCGAAATGGAAATCGAAGCCGGTTACCACGTGGCGGATGCCGAGACCCTCGACCAGGACGCGGTCGACGAACTCTTCGGCCGATTGCGCGGCGAAACCGGCGGTGAACGGCAGCTCCACCACCGCGTCGAAGCCGAGCGTCTCGATCAGCCTTGACTTCAGGTCGGGCGGGGTGAGCCGGAAAAGCGGCACGTCGGGACGGAAGAATTGGCGCGGATGCGGCTCGAAGGTCAGCACGAGCGCCGGCGCGCCGAGCGACCGCGCCTCGTCGAGAGCCCGCCGCAGCACGACCTGATGGCCGCGATGGACGCCGTCGAAATTGCCGATCGCGACGACCCCGCCCCGCAGCCGGGCCGGAAGCGTCGACAGGTCCGATATGCGCGCGAAGCCGGGCATCGCCTCAGCGCAGTCTCGGAATCACGGCCACCGGATGATGGCCGTGCTTCTCCAGGAAGGCCGCCAGCAGCGCCGGATCCGGCTCCAGCGTCTCGCCATATTCGCGCGCGTGGATGCCGCCGCTGACGTAGAGCACGTCGATGCCGTTCAACTCGGCGCCCTTGACGTCGGTCAGCACGCCGTCGCCGATCGCCAGCGCTTCCTTTTCGGTCACAGGCCGGCCCAGGACTTCGGCCGCCGCCGCAAGGGCGGCCACGTAGATCGGCCGGTGCGGCTTGCCGGCGATATGGGTGCGTCCGCCGAGGTGGGCATAGTCGCGGGCGAGCGCGCCGGCGCACCAGATCAGGCGATCGCCCTTCTCGACCACGATGTCGGGATTGGCGCAGATGAAGGGCAGGTCGCGGGCACGCAGCCGCCGCAGCATGTCGGCATAATCCTGCGGGGTTTCGACGTCGTCGTCGAACAGGCCGGTGCAGACCACGGCCGAAGCCTCGAACTCTTCGACGAGGTCGACGTCGAGCCCGTCATAGATCGCCAGATCGCGCTCCGGACCGAGATGGAAGAGCTTGCGTGCGCCGGCCCCGATCAGGTCCCGCGTCACGTCGCCCGAGGTGACGATGCGGTCGTAGGCGTCGCGCGGCACGCCGAGGATGTCGAGCTGGGCCTGCACCTCGGCGCGCGGACGCGGCGCATTTGTGATCAGTACCACGGCAAGTCCGCGCGCGCGGGCGGCGGCCAGTGCCGCGGAGGCGTCCGCGAAGGCGCGCACGCCGTTGTGCACGACTCCCCAGACGTCGGAGAGGACCACCGCGTAGCGTCCTGCGATCTCGTCGAGCGAGTCGATCCTGTCCGCGTGATGGGCCATCGAGCCTCCGGTTGGCGAGATTGGGGCCGCGGGGGCGACCGCAGCGGGGATTAACCGAACCGGTTCACCCTGTCACCAGCTTTCGCTTAACAGGAATGCGACCGCGTGCGACATATCGGCTGACTGCAACGCGCCGGAAACGTGCAGACGCGGGACGATCGGGAACGGGCCGGAAACACGTGAACCTGCTGAGACTGTCCTTCGCCATCGCCGCCGCGGTGCTCGTTCTCGGCGCCGGCTTCGCGCTCGCCGCCACCGGCCAGTCGCCGCTCTGGTCTGCCCTGCTGGTGGCGGCGCTGGCGCTGGCTGTGGGCAGTGCGGGGCTGGCAGGCTTTCTGCTTTTCAAGGTCGAGCGGATGCGTGGCGACATCGATCGCCTGGCGCGCACCCTCGACGGTGCCCTGAAGGACCTCGCCGCCGGCAACGAACGCAATTCGCTGACGCTCGGGGCGCTTGCCGGAACGATCGACCGGCAGATCGGCGGCGTGCTGGAACGGATCGACACCGCCGCCCGGCCGCGGACCCCCGACGGGCCGCCCGCCGGCGGCACCGACGCCGCAGCTCCTCCCGAACCCGCCGTCCGCAAGGCAACGCAAAAGCCGGCGGCCGGCGAGCGCCTGCCCGCCGCCTGGGCCGAGCGCGACCTCGAGCTCAGCCTCGAACCCATCGTCTCGGTATCGCAGGGGGCCGCGGCCGCGTTCGAGGTCCATGCCCACCTCCATCTCGAAGACGGCTCGGAGCGCGTGGTACGGCGATTGTCGGACGCCGCCGATCCGGCCGACCTCAGCGCCTTCGAACTCGCCATGCTCAAGGCTGCGATGCATGCGAGCCGGCGCAAGCTCGCCGCCGATGCGAAGCTGCCGCTGCATGTCGCCGTTTCAGCGGCGCTGCTCGGCAACGATGCCGCCGTCGGCGAAATCTGCGGCCTCCTCGACCTGCACCCCGGCCTGGCAAGCGGCCTGGTCTTCTCCGTTCCCGCCGAGCAGTTCGTCACGAAGGACAGTGCGGTGCGGCACGGCATCGTGCGGTTGACGATATCAGGCGCGGCTTTCGCGGCGGAGGGTTGGCCTCAGGAGGAGGACGCCCTCGAACGCCTGAAGCTGCAGGGCGTGCGCATCGTCAAGCTCTCGACCGACCGCCTGCTGGACCGCGAGCGGATGCGGCGCAGGTCGATGTCCGGGGCGGACCTCGCGGAGCTCGTCGACAGGTCGGGTATGACTGTCGTCGCGGTCGACGTGGCGACGGACGAGGAGGCCGTCGCGCTGCTCGACCTCGGCGTCGACCTGATGCGCGGCGAGCGCTTCTCGCCGCCGCGCAAGCTGAAGCCGCACGCCGGGGTCGGTGCCGGCCTCGCCGCGGGGGCTTGACGCGGGCTTTTCGCCCTATGGTTAATGCCCGATCAAACGGCATGCGGGATTCTGCTCGTTCCGGAAAACCCGAAATTAGTGCCTCTGTGCGATCCTCGACGGCTGCAGCTAGTTGCCACGAGGCAAGGTTCGATGATCCAGCGGTTTCTCAGGAACGAGAGCGGCCAATACGCGATGATGACGGCGTTGCTCACCGTCCCGCTGCTGGGCGGCCTCGCCTTCGCCATCGATTTCACCGAAATGAACCGCCAGCGCGTGGAAGTCCTGAATGCGCTCGACGCGGCAGGCATCGCCACCGCGCGACAGGTGATCACCGGCGCGACCGATGAGGAGCTTGTGACCTATGCCAACAACTTCTTCGAGGCGAACCTCAGCTCCGTCGATCCGGCCGACGCCACCCTCACCGTGCTGCTTCCCAAGAACAACACCGGCGGCGGCACGCTCAAGATGTCGGCGAGGCTCAACTACAAGCCCTATTTCTTCGGAGCGTTCACCGATCTGGTCCACCGGGCGACCGGCCGGTCCACGCAGATCGAATTCAGCGCGGATACCGAAATACGATTGAAGAACACGCTCGAGGTCGCGCTCGTCCTCGACAATTCCGGCTCGATGGACTTTGTCGGCACCGGTTCGGGCAAGAAACGCATCGACCTTCTCAAGGATGCCGCCAAGCAGCTCGTCGACACCATCTCGGTGCAGGCCGGCCAGATGAAGCAGGTGTCGAAACCGGTGCAGTTCTCGCTGGTTCCTTTCGCCGCCTCGGTCAATGTCGGCGCCGGCCACGAGACCTCGTCCTGGATGGACACGACGGGCATCTCGCCCATCCATCACGAGAACTTCGACTGGTCGACGATGGGGGCAGTCAATTCGAACAAGAAGGTCGAGCTGAGCGGCGGCGCCTACTACAAGCGCGGGACCGGCTGGGGCGCCGATGAAGACAAGGTGATGACCCGTTTCACGTTGTACAAGGACATGAAGCGGCAGACCGGCACAACCTGGGTCAAGACAGGCACGGAGTCGTATTGCAAGGAATATAAATGGAACGGCACCTGCAAGACGTGGGGCACGCGCGACACGGGCTACTACGATCCCGTCTATGCAAGCTTCGCCTCCTGGCAGGGCTGCGTCGAAGCGCGGCCATATCCCTTCAATACCAATGACGCGACCCCGACGGTCAGCGCACCCGCCACCCTGTTCGTGCCGATGTTCGCCCCGGACGAGACGGACCAGACGGACTCCAGCAGCCGCCCGGCCAACAACAATTGGTGGAAGGACGGCAGCACCAACTCGAGCGCGGCCGTGCGCCAGCGCTACATGCCCAAATACTACACGGCCGCGGCCGAAGGCACGGCGGCGATGGGGCTGGACGAGGGGCCGAATACGAGTTGCAGCACGACCGCCATCACGCCTCTCGTCGACGTCGCGGATGCGACGGGCATTTCCACCATCAAGACCGCGATCGATGCGATGACTCCGAATGGGGCGACCAACGTGCCGGAAGGCCTCGCGTGGGGGTGGCGTTCGATCTCCGGCGGAGAACCGTTCACGGAAGGCCGGGCGGATACGGAAAAAGGCAACGACAAGGTCGTGATCGTCCTGACGGACGGCGCCAACACCTACTACACGCCAACGTCGGTCACGGCGCAGACCTATTCGGGCACGTACTGGAACTATGGCGGCAACGACCTTGCAGGCTCGAAGGCGATCTACTCCGCCTACGGCTACCTCGCTCCCTATGCCAACGCCTATAGCTCCGGCCGCCTGTTCCTCGGCACCAGCAGTTCGATCAGCAAGACGGATTATTCCAACGCCAACTATTCGAAGGCGATGGACGAGCATCTCGCAGCCACCTGCACCAACGCGAAGAACAAGAACGTCATCATCATGACGGTGGCGCTCGATCTCGATCCGACCAAGGGAACGACTGCCGAGAAAGCAGCGACGCAGGCCCAGATCGACGGCTTGACCAACTGCGCCTCGTTCTCCCGCTTCCGCAACGAGAAGCTGTTCTGGAACACCAAGGGCGGCGACCTGGCGGAGACGTTCAAGAAGATCGCGGACGAGTTGTCCAATCTGCGCATCGTCAGCTGACCGGTGATGTTCCGCCATCCGGGCATGAGATCGACCGATCGGCCGCCGCTGCTGCGCGCCGCGTCGCGCATTGGATCGTTCTTGGGGCGCTTTCGTCGCGACGAGGGCGGCAACTACGCGATAGCCTTTGCGATCGCGCTGATCCCGATCCTCGGCGGCATGGCGATCGCGATCGACTTCGCCGAAATGAACCGCCAGAAGCAGGCGACGCTCAACGCGCTCGACGCCGCCGGCATCGCCACCGCCCGCCAGATCGTCAGCGGCGGAACGGACGACGAACTCAAGGCCTATGCCCGCAGCTTCTTCGAGGCCAATCTCGGCCCGGTCGACCCTGCCGACGCGGTGCTGAACGTCACCCTGCCCAACAACGAGGCGGGTGGCGGGACGCTAAAGCTCACCGCCGACCTACGCTACCAGCCGATCTTCTTCCCGGTCTTCACCCAGGCGCTGAAAGGCACCCCGGACAAGGAGGCAGTCAGCTTTTCGGCCGGCACCGAAATCCGGCTCAAGAATACGCTCGAAGTCGCGCTCGTGCTCGATAATTCGGGGTCGATGGCCTATCTCGGCTCCGGATCCGGAGAAAAGCGGATCGACCTCCTCAAGGCGGCCGCCAAGCAGCTTGTCGACACCCTGGCAGACCAGGCGAGCCTCGTGAAACAGGTCGAGAAGCCAGTTCAGTTCTCGCTGGTACCGTTCGCGGCGTCCGTCAATGTCGGGCCCGAAAACGCCGGTGCGGCGTGGATGGACGGTTCCGGCCTGTCGCCGGTCCATCATGAGAGCTTCGACTGGACGGCCCTCAATGCGGCGGACAAATATGCCGAGAAGGTCGGCGGCGTCTGGCGCAAGAAGGGCACCGGCTGGGGCGCGGAAGAGAACGAGATCCTCTCGCGCTTCTCGCTCTACAAGGACATGAAGAAGGTCGAGAGCCGCGAATGGGTCGTGACCAGCCGCGAATATGTCTGCACCGAATACCGCGACAACGGCAGCTGCCGGCGGGGCAAGTGGGTCGAGACCGGCTATTACGACGAGACGGTCGGCGCCTATGCCAGCTGGCAGGGCTGCGTCGAGGCAAGGCCCTATCCGTTCAACGTCAACGATGCCGCTCCCGGCGTGCTCAGCGAGTTCGGCGTCTTTGCCGGCGATCCGGCCAGCCTGTTCGTGCCGATGTTCGCTCCCGATGAGCCGGGCGACCGCTGGGCGACGGATGCGGACTCGAGCCCTGAAAACTATTCGGCGCCCAACAACTGGTGGAACGACGGCACCGAGGACAGTTCCGGCCAGACCCGGCTCAGGAACATGGCGAAGTATTTCGAGGTCAGGCCTTACGGCGCCACCTCGCCGCAGGGGTCGGGGCCGAACTACAGCTGCACGACCGGGCCGATCACCGCGCTCACAGACGTCGGCACAGAGGAAGGCCGCGCGGCGATCAAGGCGGCGATCGATGCGATGGAGCCGAGCGGCGCCACCAACGTGCCGGAAGGAATGGCCTGGGGCTGGCGCACGATCTCGAGCGGCGAGCCGTTCACCCAGGGCCGCCCCGACGGCGAGAGGGGCAACGACAAGGTAGTCATCGTGCTGACCGATGGCGCGAATACCTATTATACGCCCTCTTCGCTCGGCTATTCGGATGCCGCCGGATCGAAATCCACCTATTCGGCCTATGGCTACCTCGCCCCGTCCTATGACGGAACAGGAACGGCCCGGCTCTTCCTCGGCACGAGCTCGGCGATCGGCCGCTACGACTACTCCAACGCCAACTACACCGCCGCCCTCAACGAACAGCTCGGCACGCTGTGCGGCAACGCCAAGGCGGCGAAGATCCTGGTGATGACCGTATCGCTCGATTTGTCGACCTCCAACGGCACCGAGAACGCGGCGATCGAGGCGCTGAAGGCTTGCTCGTCGGACTCGCGGTTCCGCCGGAATGCCGACGGGACCGCCGCCAAGCTCTATTGGAACGCGACCGGCAGCAATCTCGCCGACAAGTTCAGGGAGATCGCCGACGAATTGTCGAACCTGCGTATCGTCGGCTGAGACTCATCTCCCGCGTCCCGGCGCGACCAGCATCCGGTACAGGTGCCAGGTCGAATGCCCGAGGATCGGCATCACCACCGCGAGACCCGCGAACAATGGCAGCGAGCCCAATGCCAGCGCGACCGCGACGATGAGGCCCCAGGCGGCGACCGGAATGGGGTTGGCCAGCGCGGCACGCACCGACGTCTCGACCGCCGACACCGCGCCGCAGTCGCGGTCGAGCAGCATCGGAAACGCCACCAGCGACACCACCAGCGCCGCGGTCGCGAACAGGAACCCGACGGCATTGCCGATCACGATCAGCGTCCAACCCCGGCCCGTCGAGAATACGTCCGCGAGCAGTGCCGCGACGGTCGTCGGGCGGTCGGCCACGTAGATCGCCTTGTAGATCGCATCGGCGGCGAGAAGCCAGGCGACGAACAGCGCGACGAGCATCAGGCCGACGACGGCGATGCCGGGAAGGGAGGGAGAGCGGCGGATGTCGAGCGCATGGCGCCACGACGTGTCCATGCCCAGTTCGCGCCGCCGGCTGATCTCGTAGAGACCGAGCGCGGCGAACGGGCCGATGAGCGCGAAGCCGGACATCAGCGGAAAGATTAGCTGGAGCGTGTCCTCGCCCGCGCTCCACCGCGCCAGCACGACGCCGACGATCGGGTAGATCAGCGCGATGAACACGACGTGGGAGGGCTTCTCGCGGAAATCGTAAAGTCCCCGGCGCAGCGCCTCGCGGACGTCGCCCAGGCCGATCTCCCGAATGTGGGGATGGTCTATCGCGTGCCCGGCGCCGGCAAAGACGTGGAAGTCGGTCATGGCCATTCCTCCTTGGCCGGATGATGGAGCGGACCTCGCGGCGGCGATGCCTCCCTCGACCGTCGTGCGGGTTGCCGCTTGCCGCGACGCAGCGGCAGTGCCATGGAGCATACGCCCGGGCGGCATTTCTGTCGCCTCACGGTCTCGTGCGGATCCCGCGCAGCGGTTTTCGACCCGGTCGCCGCCGCGGTTCGTCTTGACATCAAAAAGGCGGGGGCTTATTTCAGCGCCACGTTAGCACTCGCCCTAAGAGAGTGCTAACAGACGATCCGAAACGTCGGACGTCCAACCGCTTCGCTCAAGGGATCACGAATATGGCAAAGTCGAAGTTCCGGCCGCTGCACGACCGCGTTGTCGTCCGCCGGGTCGAATCCGAAGAGAAGACCAAGGGCGGGATCATCATCCCGGACACCGCCAAGGAGAAGCCGCAGGAAGGCGAGATCATCGCCGTCGGCTCGGGCGCCCGGGACGAGAGCGGCAAGCTGGTTCCGCTGGACGTCAAGGCCGGCGACCGCGTGCTGTTCGGCAAGTGGTCCGGCACCGAAGTGAAGCTCAATGGCGAAGACCTTCTGATCATGAAGGAATCCGACATCATGGGCATCATCGGCTGATTTGAACTCAGGCAATAGGCAGTGGTGAGTAGGCAGTAGAACTGCCCGTTCCTATTCCCTACTGCCTACTCACTACTGCCTCAATTCCGAAGGAATTCAACAATGGCTGCCAAAGACGTAAAATTCTCCCGTGATGCCCGCGAGCGCATGCTGCGCGGCGTCAACATCCTCGCCGACGCGGTGAAGGTCACGCTCGGTCCCAAGGGCCGCAACGTCGTCATCGACAAGTCGTTCGGCGCTCCGCGCATCACCAAGGACGGCGTCACCGTCGCCAAGGAGATCGAGCTGGAAGACAAGTTCGAGAACATGGGCGCCCAGATGGTGCGCGAAGTGGCCTCGAAGACCAATGACATCGCCGGCGACGGCACCACGACCGCCACGGTTCTCGCACAGGCGATCGTCCAGGAAGGCCACAAGTCGGTTGCCGCCGGCATGAACCCGATGGACCTGAAGCGCGGCATCGACCTCGCCGTCAGCGAAGTCGTCGCCCATCTCAACAAGGCCACCAAGAAGATCAAGACTTCGGAAGAAGTCGCCCAGGTCGGCACGATCTCCGCCAACGGCGAAACCGAGATCGGCGAGATGATCGCCAAGGCGATGCAGAAGGTCGGCAACGAGGGCGTCATCACGGTCGAGGAAGCCAAGACCGCCGACACCGAGCTCGAGGTCGTCGAGGGCATGCAGTTCGACCGCGGCTACCTGTCGCCCTACTTCGTCACCAATCCGGACAAGATGGTGGCCGAGCTGGAAGACGCCTACATCCTCCTGCACGAGAAGAAGCTGTCCAACCTGCAGGCGATGCTCCCGGTCCTCGAGGCCGTGGTGCAGACCTCCAAGCCGCTGTTGATCATCTCGGAAGACGTCGAGGGCGAGGCGCTGGCCACGCTCGTCGTCAACAAGCTGCGTGGTGGCCTGAAGATCGCCGCCGTCAAGGCGCCGGGCTTCGGTGATCGCCGCAAGGCGATGCTCGAGGACATCGCGATCCTGACCGGCGGTCAGGTCATCTCGGAAGACCTCGGCATCAAGCTCGAGAACGTCGGTCTCAACATGCTCGGCCGCGCCAAGAAGGTGTCGATCTCCAAGGAGAACACCACCATCGTCGACGGCGCCGGCAAGAAGGGCGAGATCCAGGGCCGCGTCGCCCAGATCAAGCAGCAGATCGAGGAGACCACCTCGGACTACGACAAGGAGAAGCTGCAGGAGCGTTTGGCCAAGCTCGCCGGCGGCGTCGCGGTGATCCGCGTCGGCGGCGCGACGGAAGTCGAGGTCAAGGAGAAGAAGGACCGCGTCGACGACGCGCTGAACGCCACGCGCGCAGCCGTCGAAGAAGGCATCGTCCCCGGCGGCGGCGTCGCGCTGCTGCGCGCCTCGCTCGCCATCAAGGCTGCCGGCGCCAATGCCGACCAGCAGGCCGGCATCAACATCGTGCGCCGCGCGCTGCAGGCTCCGGCCCGCCAGATCGCCACCAACGCCGGCGCGGAAGCGTCGATCGTCGCGGGCAAGATCCTGGAGAACAAGGGCGCGACCTACGGCTTCAACGCCCAGACCGGCGAATATGGCGACATGATCGCCATGGGCATCGTCGACCCGATGAAGGTCGTGCGCACGGCGCTCCAGGACGCGGCCTCGGTCGCCGGCTTGCTCGTCACCACCGAGGCGATGATCGCCGAGGCGCCGAAGAAGGAAGCCGCTGCCGGCGGCATGCCTGGCGGCATGGGCGGCGGCATGGGCGGCATGGGCGGCATGGACTTCTGATCCAGCCACACACTGTTGCGAATACGGAAAGGGCGGCTCGCGAGGGCCGCCCTTTCTCGTTCGCCACGCGCGGCGCAGCCTTCAAAGCGCCCGCGCCACCGCCACGGCGACGCCGGTCCAGTCGACGCCGCCATAGTCCCGCCCGTTGCGGGTGATCGCCAGCCCCTTCCGCGGGAAGACGAAAATGAACTGCCCCTTGTTGCCGCGCGCCATGAAGAAGGGGCCGAGGTCGGCGTCCTCGTTGGTCCACCACCAGTAGCCGTATCGGCTCGTCCCGAAGCCGGTCGGGCGCAGGCCTGTCGTCGATTCCTCGACCCACTCCGCCGGGAGGATCCGCCGGCCGTTGAACTCGCCGCGGTGCAGGTAGAGCGAGCCCAGCTTGGCAAAGTCGATGGCGCGCGCATTGATGCCGCTCTCCATCTTCTCGAAGCCGTTCTTCTGCGAGTCGAGCGACCAGGTCGCATCCGCCTCCGCACCCATCGGCTGCCAGATCTTTTCGGCCAGATAGTCGGCGACGCGTCGCCCGGTGGCGCGCTCGAGGAGCATGCCGAACAGCAGCGGGTTGTAGTTGTTGTAGTGGAAGCGCTGCCCCGGCGCTTCCTCGACACGCGTCCTGCGCAGCGCCAGCCCGCGCAGGTCGGCATCGTAATAGGTCAGCGCGTCGTCCGACCACGGCAGGCCGTGTTCCTCGTAATGCAGCCCGGACGACATGGCGACGAGGTGGCGGATCGTGATGTCGGCGAAGCGCCGATCGCGCTCCAGGAGTTCGGGAATATATTTCGTCACGGGGTCGTCGATGCTGGCGATGCTGCCGTCTGCGATCGCCGCGCCGAGCATGGCCGAGTTGAACGACTTGGCGACGGAAAACGAGGTCTGCACGGCGTCGTGCGAGGAGCCATTGAAATAGTGCTCGTAGGCCAGCCTGTCGTCCTTGATCACCAGAAAGGCCGTGGTCTGGCTGCCGGCCAGAAGATCGGCAAGGCTCTTTCCCCCGACAGGTCGAACGCCGGCAGTCCGTCGGGATAGCCCTCGGCCTTCTCGTAGACGTGAGGTGCGCCGGACGCCGGAATGGCGCGCGCGGGAAAGCGGGTATAGTCGTCGACGTCGGCGTCGCCCCAGGCGATCGACCGTGCGAGACCTGAGCGGTCCGTGGCTGTCCAGGCGGCGGCATAGGCGATGGCGAGGGCGGCCATGACTGCCAGGGCCGAGATGACGACCCGGCGCAGTGCCCTCCTGTATCGCATCGCCGATCCCTCCGTTTCCCGGCGGTGAAAGCCAGCCACCGCGCTGCCGGCCTGTCAATGGCCGGTGTCGCTCCGGCTTTCTTCGGCGAGGCTCCAATTTTCCTGGGAACGGTTTGCGGATTGGCGCGTTGTTGTCCTGTCCGATTGAACCGGACGGAGAAATCCGAAACGACATCGTGACAAGCGCCCTCCACGAACAATAGATCGTGGAGGGCGTTTTGCGTTCGCCGCGTTGACTTCTGTCCTGTTGTGGGAAATCTTCTCACTTATGGGAAACAATCGCAGCGATGACGAGGCCTTGGGCCGCCAGATTGCCGACCGACTCAAGGCGTTGCGCACCGCGCAAGGCTGGTCGCTCGATGACCTCGCGTCGAAAAGTGGCGTCAGCCGCGCCACCCTCTCGCGGTTGGAGAACGCGGAGGTCAGCCCGACGGCCCAGGTCCTCGGTCGGCTCTGCGCCGCCTACGGGCTGACGATGACACGGCTGATGGGCATGGTCGAAGACGGTTTTTCGCCGCTGATCAGGACCCGTTCCCAGCCCGCATGGGCAGACCCCTCCGCCGGCTTCGTCCGCCGTTCGCTGTCGCCACCCGCGGCAGCACTCGCGGGCGAGGTGCTGGAGTGCCAGCTGCGCCCCGGCGCCCGCATCGACTATCCTCTGCCGCCCCGGTCCGGGCTGGAGCACCATCTCCTGATGGTCGAGGGAGAGCTGGCGCTGACGATCGAGGGCACGCGCCACGATCTCGTCGCCGACGACTGCCTGCGCTACCGCCTGTTCGGCGCGAGCCGGTTCGAGACGCCCGCGAAATCGGGCGCCAGATATCTCCTCTTCATCGTTTGAGGGTCATGACCCCGTTTGCAATCGCCGCTTTCGGACGCGACGACGTCCAGGCAAATATCGAAGCGCTGGGAGAGATGATGCACGCCTGCGTGCATGCCGGCGCGAGCATCGGCTACATCCTCCCCTATTCGCGCGACGACGGCATCGCCTTCTGGCGGGAAAAGGTGATGCCGCGGCTCGACGGCGGCAAACTCGCGCTCTTCGTCGCGCGGGCCGGCGAGCGCATCGCCGGCGCCGTCCAGCTCGACCACGACACGCCGCCCAACCAGCCGCACCGGGCGGAGGTGCGCAAGCTGATGGTCCATCCGGATTTCCGCCGCCGGGGCCTCGCGCGCCTGCTGATGATCCGTATCGAAGACGAGGCGCGCGGGCTCGGCCGCAGCCTGCTCACCCTCGACACCCGCACCGGCGACCATGCCGAGCCGCTCTACGGATCGCTCGGCTACAAAACGAGCGGCGTCATCCCCGGCTATTGCCTCGACCCGTTCGGGCCGCAGTTCGATTCCACGACGATCATGTTCAAACAACTCTAAGTGCAGGATTCGCCCTTCCGGCGAAAATCCATTCCCCGGACGCAGTGCCGCAGGGGAGCGCTTTGGCTTGGCGCATCTCGTTCCAGCGTCTAGGTTCCAGGCGTGTTCTGAGGGGTCCGGATGCAGGAATTCCTGATTTTCGCGCTCGTCGGCTTCCTCGCGCAGGTGGTCGACGGCGCGCTTGGCATGGCGTACGGCGTCATTTCATCGACGACGCTGCTGGCTTTCGGCGTCGCGCCAGCCAATGCGTCGGCCGCGGTACACGCGGCGAAGCTGTTCACCACCGCAGCGTCCGGCGCGGCGCACTTCCGCCTTGGCAATGTCGATCGGCACCTCTTCGTCCGACTGGCGCCGTTCGGCGTCGCCGGCGGCATCGCCGGCGCCTTCGTTCTCACGTCGATCGATGCGCATGTCGTCAAGCCCTTCGTCACCACCTACCTGGCGCTGGTCGGCATCTGGCTCCTCCTCCGCTCGTTCCGCCGGCTGCCGACTCGGCCGGTGCCGGCGCGCATCGTCTCGCCGCTCGGCGCTGCCGGCGGTTTCCTCGACGCCATCGGCGGCGGCGGCTGGGGACCGGTCGTCACCACCGGCCTGCTCGGCTCCGGCGGCGCGCCGCGCTACGTCATCGGCAGCGTCAATGCGAGCGAGTTCCTCGTCTCCGTCGCGGTTGCGCTGTCGTTCCTCTTCGCGGCGCTGAGCGGCCATTGGGACAATGCCGGCGTCTTGTCTGCCAACCTCGCCGCCATCTCCGGCCTGATTGTCGGCGGCCTGTTCGCGGCCCCGCTCGCCGGCCTGGTGGTCAAGGCGGCACAGGAGACGCTGCTGCTCCGCCTGGTCGGCCTTCTGATCGTCCTTCTTGCCGGCTGGCAGACCGTGCAACAGCTCGGGCTGATTTGATCCTGACACATCTTTAAATTGCACAACCTTCAGTCCGTCAGAATCCCGGAGGTTGCACGCGGCTCGACGGTGGATCGGCGGGACCGCCGGGATTTTCAGCAAATTAACCGCGCGTTAGCGCGCATGCTCTAGTAATTCACCCAGCGGAAGTTGCGGCGGGGGAATGGCCGCCCGTTGAGGCTGGCCTGCGTCGGCCCAGGGGACGGCGCAGTTCTCCACCTGGACGCGAAACATCGGGGTGAAAATGCGAACCGCAGCGGCTAAGAGCTTTCAACCAGCCGACATCGCGACGAAGATCGCCATGACCATGCGTCAGATGGGCGTCATCGGCCTTCCCCGCAACTACGAACTCTTCTACGAGATCTGCACCGGCAGCAACGAAGCGCTGTGCGACGACGTCCGCGACCTCGGTCCGCAGCCGACGCAGGACCAGCTCGACCGCATCGGCCGCAAATACCTGACCGGCTCCAACGGCCCTGGCGTCGTCGAGGATGCGCGCGACCTGGTCGCCTCCAAGATCGAGGAAGTCATGGCGCTGCTGCGGCGGGAACGTTCCTCGCTGGAGAAATACGGCAACATTCTCGATAAGACCTCCAGTGGCCTCAACAGCCAGATCACGCAGGATATCCTGCTGCGGATCGTCGGCATCATGTCGGCGGCGACGGAAAGCACGCTCGAACAGGGGCGCCAGATCGCATCGTCGATCATCGACAAGTCGGCCGAGCTGGAAAAGGTCAAGGTCACGCTGGAGGAGTACAAGAAGCTCGCCGATACCGATCCGCTGACCCACATCTGGAACCGCCGTGCCTTCGACCGCGCGCTGGCATCCGTCTACGACAGCGACAAGGGGCGCATGTTCAACGCGTTGATCATCGCCGACATTGACCGCTTCAAGGAGTTCAACGATCGCCACGGGCATCCCGTCGGCGACCGCATCCTGCAGCTCGTCGCCGAACTCATCGGCGCCAACGTCCAGCCCGGCATGTTCGTGGCGCGCACCGGCGGCGAGGAGTTCGCCATCATCGCCGAGGGCATGAGCGAGGAGGGTATCTCGAAGGTCGCCGAGGCGATCCGCACGGCCGTCGAGGCCGCTCCCTTCGTCAGCACCGAGACCGGCATGAACTACGGCCCTGTCACCATCTCGATGGGCATCTGCATGGCCTCCGAGGCGACCAGCCCCGAGGACCTCTACATCAAGGCCGACCGCGCGCTCTACGCGTCCAAGGTCAGCGGCAGGAATCTGGTGACGCGTCATTCCGCCCTCGTGGACGGAAAGGCACGCAAGAACTGGTTCATCTACCGCAAGGATTAGGCCGCAGGCGGCGGACCGAGTTCTTTCAAACGATTTTGTCCTGCCTGCTCCGCAGGTGACCGCTTGAACGCGCGGCGTTCAACGGATAGGTCGCTCACGTCATTACAGAACGCCGGAGAGACCGCTTGTCAAAGACCCGCACCGAAACCGACACGTTCGGACCGATCGAGGTCCAGGCGGACCGATACTGGGGCGCGCAGGCGCAGCGGTCGCTCGGCAACTTCAAGATCGGCTGGGAGAAGCAGCCTCTGTCGGTCGTGCGCGCGCTCGGCATCGTCAAGCGGGCGGCGGCCGAAGCCAATATGGAGTTGAAGCGACTCGATCCGGCGATCGGCAAGGCGATCGTCGACGCCGCGCAGGAAGTGATCGACGGCAAGCTGAACGATCACTTCCCGCTGGTCGTCTGGCAGACCGGTTCGGGCACCCAGTCCAACATGAACGCCAACGAGGTCATCTCGAACCGGGCGATCGAGATGCTTGGCGGCACGATGGGCTCGAAGAAGCCGGTCCATCCCAACGACCACGTCAATATGAGCCAGTCGTCGAACGACACCTACCCGACGGCGATGCACATCGCCTGCGCCGAGCGCATCGTGCACGACCTGCTGCCGGCGCTGAAGCACCTGCACAAGGCGCTGGAGAAGAAGTCGAAGAAGTTCGCGAAGATCGTCAAGATCGGACGTACCCACACGCAGGACGCCACCCCGCTGACGCTCGGCCAGGAATTCGGCGGCTACGCCGCCCAGGTCGCCTCTTCGATCAGGCGCATAGAGGCGACGCTTCCCGGCCTCTACGAACTCGCACAGGGCGGCACCGCCGTCGGCACCGGCCTCAACGCCCCGGTCGGCTTCGCCGAAAAGGTCGCCAAGCGCATCGCGAAGATCACGAAATTGCCCTTCGTGACCGCGCCGAACAAGTTCGAGGCGCTGGCCGCGCACGACGCGATGGTGTTCAGCCATGGCGCCATCAACGCCACCGCGGCCGCACTGTTCAAGATCGCCAACGACATCCGCTTCCTCGGGTCCGGCCCTCGCGCGGGCCTGGGCGAACTGTCGCTGCCCGAGAACGAGCCGGGCTCGTCGATCATGCCGGGCAAGGTCAACCCGACCCAGTGCGAGGCCCTCACCCAGGTCTGCGTCCACGTCTTCGGCAACCACGCCGCCGTCACCTTCGCCGGCAGCCAGGGCCATTTCGAACTCAACGTGTTCAACCCGGTGATGGCCTACAACTTCCTGCAATCCGTCCAACTCCTGTCGGACGCCGCGGTCTCCTTCACCGACAATTGCGTCGTCGGCATCGAAGCGCGGGAAGACAACATCCGGGAAGGGGTCAACCGCTCGCTGATGCTGGTGACGGCGCTGGCGCCGACCATCGGCTACGACAACGCCGCGAAGATCGCCAAGACGGCGCACAAGAACGGCACGACCCTGCGCGAGGAAGCGCTGAAGACCGGGCTCGTCTCGGCCGAGGAGTACGACCGGATCGTCCGGCCGGAATTGATGATCCAGCCTGGCTGATTTTCTGAACAAACTTTTTGTGATTGTTCACCGCCTGTGAACACTGAGTCAGTTGGTGGAGGGACTGTCGCGCGCCATCGCATCCGCTATGGCTTGCGCGACATTCTCCCTCACGGAAAGCTCACTCATGAACACCAGCATCCTCCTCGTCGCCGCGCGCCTCCTGCTCGCATTCATGTTCATCGGCGCCGGACTGCAGAAGTTCACCGATATCCCCGGCACCGCGGGCTATATCGCATCGGTCAGCCTGCCGGCGCCGACGCTCCTCGCCTGGCTGTCGGCCATTTTCGAGACGGTCGCCGGCATCGCCATTCTCGTCGGCTACCAGACCAGGATCGTCGCGGCGCTTCTGGCGCTCTTCTGTGTCTTCACCGCCTTCTGGTTCCATTTCGGCGCCATCGCCATTCCGGACTTCCCTGAAGCCGCCAACGGCATGCTGTCGATGATGAACCAGTTGCTCTTCATGAAGAACCTGACGATCGCCGGCGGCTTCCTGGCGCTGATCGCCACCGGCCCTGGCTCGCTGTCGCTCGACGCCCGCCTCGGCAAGGTCGCCTGACCGCATCCTCCCTGCCCTGCCTGGAAGCGCCCGGCCCCGTGCCGGGCGTTTTCGTTTTCGCGAGAATGGCGTAAGGTCGGATCGTTCCGCAGGGGAAACGGTGCATGACCGACGTCGGCCTCGTCGTGGCGCGCCTGATGATCGCGCTGATGTTCATTGCCAGCGGCTACGGCGCGGTGATGGACCTGTCGGGCGCGTCGGCCTATTTCGCCGGGCTCGGTCTGCCTGTGCCGCTTCTGGTCGCCGTCGGGACGGCAGTTTTCGAAGTCGCCGCAGGGGCGCTGCTCGTCGTCGGCTTCCAGACCCGCACCGTGGCGGCGGTGCTCGCCGCCTTCTGCCTGTTCGCCACCTATGTCGGCCACTATGGCCAGGGTGGCGACGCGGCAAGCGCCTTCACCCATCAGCAGATGCTCCTGAAAGACGTCGCGGTCGCCGGCGGGCTGATCCTCGTCGCCCTGTTCGGCGCCGGCATGCTGTCGTTGGACGCCTTGCTGGCGCGGCGGGCGAAGGTGCCGCCGCTCGCCGAGAATGGCTAGGCCGTCTTCGCCTCGGTCAGCCCCAGTTCCTCGATCATCGCCTCGCGCATCAGGAATTTCTGCGCCTTGCCGGTGACGGTCATCGGCAGGGCCGGGCGGATGCGGACGTAGCGCGGGATCTTGTAATGCGCGATCTGGCCGCGGCAGAAGTCGCGGATCTCCGCCTCGCTCGGCGGCTCGCCGGGTGCCGCGACGATCCAGGCGCAGATCTCCTCGCCGTAGCGGTCGTCGGGCACGCCGAACACCTGCACCTCGCGCACCTTGGGGTGGCGGTAGAGGAATTCCTCGATCTCGCGCGGATAGACGTTCTCCCCGCCGCGGATCACCATGTCCTTCACCCGGCCGACGATGTTGCCGTAGCCGTCCGCGTCGATCGTGGCGAGGTCGCCGGTGTGCATCCAGCCGTCGGCGTCGAGCGCCTCGGCGGTGCGCTCGGGATCGCCCCAATAGCCCTGCATCACCGAGTAGCCGCGCGTGCACAGTTCGCCGCGTGCGCCCACCGGCACCGTCCTTCCCTTGTCGTCGACGATCTTGACCTCGACATGCGGATGGACGCGGCCGACCGTCGAGACGCGGCGGTCGACCGGATCGTCGGTATGGCTCTGGAAGGAGACCGGGCTGGTCTCGGTCATGCCGTAGGCGATCGTCACCTCGCGCATGTTCATCCTGGCGACGACCTTCTTCATCACCTCCACCGGGCAGGGCGAGCCCGCCATGATGCCGGTGCGCAGGCTGGACAGATCGAAGCTCGCGAATTCCGGATGGTCGGGCATGGCGACGAACATGGTGGGCACGCCGTAGAGGCCGGTACAGCGCTCCTCGGCGACCGCCTTCAGCGTGGCCAGCGGATCGAAGCCCTCCGACGGGAACACCATCGCCGCCCCCTTCGACACGCAGCCGAGCGTGCCCATCACCATGCCGAAGCAATGGTAGAGCGGCACCGGAATCGCCAGCCGGTCCTCGTGGGTGAAGTCGATCGTCGAGGTGACGAGATTGCCGTTGTTGACGATGTTGCGGTGGGTCAGCGTCGCGCCCTTCGGCGCGCCGGTGGTGCCGGAGGTGAACTGGATGTTGATCGGGTCGGCGGGCGTGAGCGCCGCCGTCGCCGCGTCGAGCGCCGCGATGCCCTGCGGCGTCGCCATCGCCAGCACATCGGCGAAGTTGAACATGCCCGGCGATGCCTCCTCGCCCATGCGGATGACCGTGGTCAGGTGCGGCAGTTTCGCCGCCTTCAGCTGCCCGGGCGCGCAGGAGGCGAGTTCCGGCGCGAGTTCGCCCAGCATGCCGAGATAGTCCGACGTCTTGAAGCTCGAGGCCAGCACCAGCGCCCGGCAGCCGACCTTGTTCAGCGCATATTCCAGTTCGTAGAGCCGGTAGGCCGGGTTGATGTTAACCAGGATCAGGCCGATGCGCGCGGTGGCGAACTGGGTCACCAGCCATTCCCAGCGGTTGGGCGACCAGATGCCGATACGGTCGCCCTTCTCGAGTCCCAGCGCCGCGAGGCCCGCGGCCAGCCGGTCGACGTCGCGGGAAAATTCGTCCCAGCTCTGGCGGATGCCCTGCTGCGGAAACACCGCCGCCTCGCGCTGCCCGTGCGCGGCAACCGTCCGCGCCAGCAGCTGGGGGATGGTCAGTTCGAGCAGCGGCACGGACGTGTCGCCCCTGACATGCGAAACGTCGCCGATCGGCTTCAGCGAATGCGGGCGTGCGGCGACGTTCATCTTCTTCCTCCCCCGGTCCGCGCACTGATGACGCGTGTCGGCGCGAACCTATCAGGCCACGGGACGGGAGCAAGCCACCCGATGGCGGATCAGGAGAAGCGTGCCGCGATTTCGGCGAGCGCCGCCGCGTCCGCCATGCTGCGCGCTTTCTTCGACGACACCAGGCAGGCTTCCGATTCGAGGATGACGCCGTCGTCGAGGATCTTCAGCCGGTTGGCTTTCAGCGTCGAGCCGGTCGAGGTGATATCGACGATCACGTCCGCCTGTCCCGCCGCCGGCGCGCCCTCGGTGGCACCGAGGCTTTCCACGATGCGGTAGACCTGGATGCCGTGCTTCTGGGAAAAGAACTGCTGCGTCAGCCGCCAGTATTTGGTGGCGATCCTCAGTCTTCGCCCATGGCGCTGGCGGAAGTCGGCGGCGATTTCGTCGAGGTCGGCCATGGTCGAGACGTCGAACCAGACTTCCGGCACCGCCACCACCACGTCCGCCCGGCCGAAGCCAAGGCGCGCCTCTATGGCCATCTTCGCCGACCAGTCGCCTGCCGCCTCGCGCACCAGATCCTCGCCGGTGACGCCGAGGTCGACGGTGCCCTGCGCCAGTTCGCGGGCGATCTCGGAGGCCGACAGGAAGGCGACCTCGACATCGTCGCGGCCCTTCACCCGTGTCTTGTAGGAGCGCGCATCGGCCGTCGGCAGAACCTCGATGCCGGCCTTCGCCAGGGCCGCCACGGCATCGTCCTTCATCCGGCCCTTCGACGGGAGCGCGATGGTGAGGGTCATGCAGCACGCCCTTCGCAGATCGACGAGTCGACCCCCACTCCGGTGTGCTTCGCAAACCACCTCTCCGCCGTTCGACGGGGGAGAGGAACGGCGCCACGAAGGCGGCCGGCATTTCCTCTCCCCCCGGCGGGGGGAGAGGTGTCACGCGCAGCGTGACGGAGTGGGGGTGCTTTCACAATAAGCGACAGACGAGCCCTCATCCCCTGCCCTCCCGTACCTTCTCGATCCGGTCGAGCCAGACCGAGAAGCCGACGCCGGGGATCGGCCGGTCGGCGCCGAGCAGCGTCAGCAGCCGGTCGTAGCGGCCGCCGCCGACCAGCGGCCGCGTATCCCCCGGCGCGGCGATCTCGAAGACGACGCCGGTGTAATAGTCCAGCGGACGGCCGAAGGCGGCGTCATAGGCGATGTCCCCGGCCTTCAGACCGTTCGACAGGATCGCTTCCGCGCGGGCCGAGAACAGGGCGAGCGCGCCGTCGAGCGCGATGCCGGAGCGCGCCGCGAACTCCGCCAGCGCCTGCGCCGCCTCGGCCAGCGGCACGTGGATGGCGAGGAACGCCTTCAGCGCCTCGAGCTGGGCCGCCGTCAGCCGCAGCCGCGACAGCTCCGCCTTCTCGATCAGCCGCCGCGCGATCTCGTCGGGCGTGCGGCCGGCCGACGGAGAAATGCCCGCCTCCTGCATTTCGCCCTCGATGAAGGCGGAAAGTGCCGTGCGGTCGCCGGAAGCCGCCAACAGGTTCGCGTCGCCGCTCAGCCCCCGATTGGCGGGCGGGTCGGCGAGGTCGGACAAGGCGGCTGCGAGCATATCGGCAGAGCCGAAGGCGCGGGCCAGCCGCTTCTGCCAGCCGCGCGGCAGGCCGAGCGCGGCCAGCACCGCCTCGAACACGGTCTGGTCGCCGAGCGTCACTGTCAGCTTCACGCCGGGCAGCGCCATGGTCAGCAGCGCATGCGCGTCGGCAAGCGAGCGAGCGTCGGCCTTGGCAGTGTCCGGGTCGCCCAGGTCCTCGATGCCGGCCTGCAGGAACTCCGCCTCGCCGTCGCGGCGCTGGCGGAACACTTCGCCGAGATAGGCATAGCGGCGCGGCGTGGCGGCGCGGTTCTCGATATGGTCGAGGCAGACCGGAATGGTGAATTCGGGCCTCAGGCACAGCGTCTCGCCCGTCTCGCTCTCGGTCAGGAAGATGCGGCGGCGCAGATCCTCGCCGGCGATGTCGAGGAACGGATCGGCCGGCTGCAGCATCGGCACGTCGATCATCTCCGCCCCACGCTGGGCGAAGAGGTCGAGGATGGACTGGGCGAGAGCGGTCATCGGAGCGCTCCCTCCCCCTTGAGGGGAGGGTGGCCGCGAAGCGGCCGGGTGGGGTCGCCGGCGACGTCCGCGACGCGATCCCTCCCCCTTGAGGGGAGGGTGGCTCGCGAAGCGAGCCGGGTGGGGTCGCCGGCGACGTCGGCGACGCAAGAATGAGGCCGCGCACTGCCGCAGCGACCCCACCCGGCCAGCCTGCGGCTGGCCACCCTCCCCTCGAGGGGGAGGGATCGCGCCGCGCCCGTCATCAGCCGCGCTCCGCCTTCTGCGCCACGAGAATCCCGCGCACCGTCTCGACCAGTTCCGCCTCGGGCACGGTCATCTGGCCCGGCCGCGCCTCCTTGTAGGCCTCGTGACCCTCGATGTTCGCGGCGAGTTCGGCGCCCGCCACCATGTCCTTGATCTGGACCACCCCCTCGGCGCGCTCGTTGCCGCCCTGGATGACGACGCAAGGGGCACCCCTGCGGTCGGCATATTTCATCTGCGGCTTCATGCCCGAGCCGCCGAGATACATTTCGGCGCGGATGCCGGCCTGGCGCAGGTCCGACACCATCTTCTGGTAGCGGCCGAGGCTCTCCGTGTCGCGGTCCATCACCAGCACGACAACCGGGCCGATGGTCGACGACGTGTCGAGCTTGCCCAGCGCCTTCAGCGCCGACATCAGCCGCGACACGCCGATAGAGAACCCCGTCGCCGGCACGGGCTCGCCGCGGAAGCGCGACACCAGCCCGTCATAACGCCCGCCGCCGCCGACCGAGCCGAAGCGCACGATCTGCCCGTCCTCGTTGGGGATTTCGGCCAGAAGCTCGGCCTCGAAGACCGGGCCGGTATAGTATTCGAGGCCACGGACGACGGAGGGGTCGATCATTACTCGATTGCTGTGATAGCCAGCCTGTTCGCACAATTGTGCAATATCTTCCAGCTCCGTAAGTCCTTGAACCAGAACCGGATTAGTCGGCAGATCCCGGCGCATCTGTGTGACGGTTTCAGCATTTGAGATCTGGAACTCAGTGACCCCTCCTTCCGAGTCTGGAGACGCTACGACCTCACCAGCCGCTATAGAGGCCTCATATTCCTCTTCGCCTGGGCCCGTTTGATACACGGCTGCTTTCGACGTTGCGAACGAGATCACAACATCGACTGCTGCTTCATCCAGCCCCGCGCCCTTGGTGAAATCCCCCTCGCCCTCCTTGCCGCCGTCCCAGCGCCCCGGCCCCAGCAGCAGCCGCACGCCCTCGACGCCCAGCTTGTCCAGCTTGTCGATCGCCCTCAGCACGATCAGCCGGCGCCCGGCATTCTCCTCGCCCCCGAGCCCGATCGCCTCCAGCACGCCGTCGAGCACCTTGCGGTTGTTTACCCGGATCACATAGTCGCCGCGCGCAATCCCCAGCGCCTCCATCACATCCGCCATCATCATCGCCATCTCGGCGTCGGCGGCGACGCCCGGCGTGCCCACCGTGTCGGCGTCGAACTGCATGAACTGGCGGAAACGCCCCGGCCCCGGCTTCTCGTTGCGGAACACCCAGCCCGAGCGGTACGAGCGGAACGGCTTCGGCAGGCGCTCGAAATTCTCCGCCACGAAGCGCGCCATCGGCGCGGTCAGGTCGTAGCGCAGCGACAGCCACTGCTCGTCGTCGTCCTGGAAGGAGAACACGCCCTCGTTCGGCCGGTCCTGGTCGGGCAGGAATTTGCCCAGCGCGTCGGTATATTCGATCAGCGGCTGGTCGGCCGGCTCGAAGCCGTAGAGCTCGTAGACGGCGCGGATCTTTGCCATCATCTGCTCGACGGCGCGGATGTCCTCGGCCGTGCGGTCCGCAAAGCCGCGCGGCAGCCGCGCCAGCATCTTCTGCGATTTCTCAGCCATCGGGATTTCCGCGCGGTTTCTTGGGCTTTGCGCGCGGTTTCCCGCGCGGGCACCTCCTAGCGGATCGATGCGGGAGGGGCAAGGCGGAGGACACCCCGGCGACACAGAGAGCGGCGTCCCGCCGATCCTCCCCCGTTTACGGGGGAGGATCAGGTGCCACGACGGTGTCCGGAGGTTTACTCACGTAGGTACAAAGCCCTCACCGGCCGAGCGCGGATCCTCCCCCGCTTAAGGGGGGTCCGAAGCACGACCGCCGAAGGCGGTGGAGGGGGCGCGTGCGCATGGGCGATAGGTGCCTCCCCGTGCACCGATTTGCGCACACCCCCGCGCCAACCCCTTGTTCCCAGTCACCATTCACCATTCACCATTCACCATACACTTTTTCATCCACGCCCTTTCGCCGCTGCGCGACACTGTCGGCGGTGACAGGAGGCGGAAGGTGAGTATCTGGGACACAGCGCGCGGCGGAGACAGCGGGATCGACTGGGACCTCGTGATCGAACGCAATGTCGGGCGGCTCGGCCCCATCGTCGCCACGCTGTGCGTCATGGCGGGGCTGAGCGCCCGGGGACAGTTTACTTTGTTTCCGGTGAGCGGCCGGTTCGCCGGAGGCGAAGAGCAAGGTCCGGTGGACCTTGCTCAGGCGGCGAACGCCCTGAGCCATAGCGAAGGGCCGGGCGCGGACGATGCAGGGCTGGCGCTGGCGGAAAAAAGTAAACTGTCCCCTGCACCTACCCTTCCCCGCCGCGTCCACCGCGCCGTCTATCGCCTGCTGCGCGCGGCGGAAGCCGCCGTGCGCCGGCTGATCGTCGTCGTCGGCCGCGACATGGTGGCGGCCGAGCCGGTTCTGCCGCCGCTGCCGCAAGACTCCGGCCCGCTGGTCAGGCAGATTGAGGTCAATCTCGGCCTGGCGCATGCCCCTGCCGCGGGAACGCAAGCTCCGGCCGAACCGGACCCGTCGCGCCGCCTCGCCTTCCCGCTCCTCGACCCGCTGCCCGACCCGACCGCGCCGCCGTTCCTCCTGCGCACCTCCGGCGTGCCGCGCATTTCCGTCCCCGGCTGGACGCCGCTGTTTTCCGTCGCGCCGAAACACGAGCCGTCGCCCAACGACCCGATCGATGCGCGCTATCTGCGCCTTCGTCTCGGCGCGCTGGCCTCGGCGCTCGCCGACCTGCCCGGCCAGGCGCTGCGGCTCGCCCGCTGGCGGGCCCGCTGCGCGGCGCTGCGCAAGGCACGCCGCCTGCACCGCGTCGCGCCGCTGCGCCCCGGCCGCGCCTACGCCCTCCGCCGGCCCGGCTCGCCCAGGCCCGAACACGAGATCGACGACATCCTGCGCGACCTGCACTATTTCGCGCTCGAGGCGACCGAGCGGCGCGATACGTCGTGAGGCGCAGGGGAGGCGCAGGGGACAGTTTACTTTCTTTCCGCCAGCGCCTGCCTCGCAGACGCTGGGCCTTTCCGCGGAAAAAAGTAAACTGTCCCCGGTACTTAGCCTCAACCCGCCGTCATCCTCGGGCTTGTCCCGAGGATCTACCTTCGCTTGTCGATATCTGCACCGCCAATCAGTTCAACGCCGACAGATCCTCGGGGTGAGATGCGGTTCGGGACGGTCCTGCCATTCGCCCGCCGTTACATTCGCCCTCCCCCGCGCCATCGCGGCGAAACACGAAGCGCCGAAAAAAGCCATCGACACATATCCGGAACGACGACCATGAGCACGCTGACCGACGCCCCCGAAACGCGCGCCCTGCGCCCCGCCGCGCAGAAGGCCGAGCCGGCCGCGCCGCGCCCCGGCACCTTCTCGCCGCGCAACGATCCCCGGCTCGCCGAGATGGAAACGGGCGGAGCGCTCGGCACCTCGATGCTGGTGCTCTATCCGGTCTTCGCCTGTGTCATCGTGGTCCTCACCAGCCTGACGCTGTCGGGCGCCTCGCTGCCGGCGTGACGACCATGCGCCATCTCGTCCGGCTGCTGATCCTCTCCGCGCTGCTGGCCACGGCGGCGGCCTGCGTCGGCTCGCAGGCCAGCACCGCCGCCATCGGCTGCCGCGGCGGCCACGAGCGGCTGGCCGGCCACTACTATCTGCAGGGGGTTATGGAGGTCGGCTCCGAACTGCTGCTGCGCAAGGACGGCACCTTCGAATTCATGCTCGCTTACGGCGCCAACGACCAGTACGGCAAGGGCTGCTGGGCGCAGGAGGGCACCAGGATCTCGCTGATCCCCGCCGGCCAGGGCCGCGTCAGCGGCCGCCACACCCCCGACAGCCGCGGCTTCAGCGGCATCGTGCTCGACGTCGACGGCGCCAGCCTCGTCTGGAACATCGGCGGCAGCGGCCACAAGGGGCGCTACGAGAAATAGACGCCGCGCGGCGTCACGCACTTCCGGCTCCTATGCCCCGGGGCCGGATGATCGCCCCCTTCCCGCTCCGCCCGAGGTGCGGCGAAGGGGGCACTTCTCACCCTGGCCGGACGAAGGCGTCGCGTTCCCTCTCGATGTCGGGGCGGCAGACGCAGCCCTCGATATGGTCGTTGACCAGGCCCATCGCCTGCATGAAGGCATAGACCGTCGTCGGCCCGACGAAGCTCCAGCCGCGCCTCTTCAGTTCCTTCGAGATGCGTTTCGATACTTCCGTGGTCGGGTTGGCGCGCAGATGTTCGAGGTCGACGCGCTCCGGACGCTCGGCGGCGCCGGGCTCGAAGCGCCAGAAGAAGGCGGCGAGCGAACCCGCCTCCTCGATCAGTTCGCCGGCACGTTTCGCATTGTTGATGACCGAGCGGATCTTGCCCTGGTGGCGGACGATGCCCTTGTCGGCCAGCAGGCGCTCGACATCCGCCTCGCCGTAGCGCGCGATCTTCTCGTGGTCGAAATTGTCGAAGGCGGCGCGGAAGTTCTCCCGCTTGCGCAGGATGGTGAGCCAGGAGAGGCCGGACTGGAAGCCTTCGAGGCAGAGCTTTTCGAACAGGCGGCGGTCGTCGGCGACAGGCCGGCCCCACTCGTGGTCGTGGTAGCGCAGATAGTCGGGCAGGTTGCCGTGCCAGAAGCAGCGGACGGCCCCGTCCGGTCCCTCGATCAGCCCGCCCGCCAGTTCCGCCATTCGTCCGTCTCTCCGCCCGACATCCGATTCACCGGCCGTTCACCACTTTCCTGAACCGGCCGGTAACCACACCAAATGGTTTCCGCGATCGCTCGCCTTTTATCAATTCGGATTCACCTTTTGCTACCGCTCGCGCGGCAGGCTCCTGACAGTTTCAGCCGTCCCGCCGAACATGTGCGGCCAGAACGAGAGTGTTGAGTGATGTTGCGTATCCTTCTCCTTGCGGGCGCCGCCTCCGTCGCCGCGCTTGCCGCCCAGCCCGCCACTGCACAGGCCCGCTATGGTGAGCCGCCGCCGCTGATGGTCAGCCCCGACCTCTCGGCGCCCTGGGTGATGCAGCTGAAGCGTTCGCCCGACGGGCGCCGCGTTGCCGCGCCCGCGATCCGCCGCAGCGTCTCGATGAGCCAGCCGCAGCTGCGCCAGCTTCGCCGCACGGAGCGCCGCGCTGCCAATCCGAACCTGCACACGGCCGCGGTCCAGGTGCCGCCGAAGCGGGAGCAGCAGCAGTACCGGATCGATCCGAAATATCTGCCGCAGGAGGTCGACTATTCCGGCCCGCACGGCGCCGGGACGATCGTCATCGATACGACCGACAACTTCCTCTATCTCGTCCAGAGCGGCGGCACGGCGCGGCGCTACGGCGTCGGCACCGGCAAGCCCGGCTTCGAATGGGCCGGCACCCACAAGGTGACGCAGAAAAAGGAGTGGCCGGATTGGCGCCCGCCCGCGGAGATGATCGCGCGCGAACGCGCCAAGGGCAGGATCCTGCCGGTGCACATGGCGGGGGGACCCGAGAATCCGCTGGGCGCCCGCGCCCTCTATCTCGGCTCGACGCTCTATCGCATCCACGGCACCAACCAGCCCTGGACGATCGGCGGCGCCGTGTCGTCCGGTTGCATCCGCATGCGCAACGAGGACGTGATCGACCTCTACGAGCGCGTCAAGGTCGGCACGAAGGTCGTCGTGATGTAATCCCGGAGAGGGATCGGCCGGCCCGGGGGACGGGACTGGCCGTGCAGGCGGGAGGCTTCGGGGCGCCGACCCGCCGCGACAAGGGCAGCGCGATCGCCGTCGCGCTGCCCTTTTCCGTTGGCGCAGGCGAAGCTCCGCGCCGCTTCTCATACGATTGCGGAATCGTCCGATCTTGCCTAAGCCTTGGCCTGCCGGAAGCCTCCGGCCGATCAGGGAGGGGATCGTTGGACAGTCTCATCACGGTGTTTCTGCCGCTGGCGCTGGCGGTCATCATGTTCTCGCTCGGCCTCGGCCTGACGGTGGCCGACTTCGCCCGCGTCGCGGCACAGCCAAGGGCGTTCGGCATCGGCGCCTTCTCGCAACTGGTCACGATCCCGCTCGTCGCCTGGGTGATCGCCACCCTCTTCGGCCTGCCGCCTGAACTCGCCGTCGGACTGATGATCCTGTCGCTCTGCCCAGGCGGGGTGACGTCCAACATCCTGACCAAGCTCGCCCGGGGCGACCTCGCCCTGTCGATCTCGCTGACAGGGATCATCAGCCTGGTGGCTGTGTTCACCATGCCGCCGCTGGTCGCCTTCTTCGCCCGATATTTCATGGGGCTCGACGCGCCGCCGGTGGACGTCACCCGGCTGGGCATCTCGATGTTCCTGATCACCGCCGCACCCGTGGTCGTCGGGATACTGTTCAGGCGCTACGCGGAGGGCGTCGCGCTGTCGATCGAGCCCTTCGTCGAGAAGCTGGCACTGGTGTTGTTCGTCATCGTCGTGGCCGGTGCGCTGGCCGCCAACTGGTCGCTCTTCGTCGCAAATCTCGCGATCCTGGCGCCGAGCCTGATCGTACTCAACGTGGTGCTACTGGCGATCGGGCTCGGGCTGGGGCGTGTCTTCGCGCTCGGGCCCGCCCAGTCGACTGCCATCGCAATCGAGACGGGCATCCAGAACGCGACGCTCGGCATCACCGTCGGCTCGCTGATCGCCGAACAGGCGGGCGCCCTGCCGCCTTTCTCGCTGCCGAGCGGGGTCTATGGGATCACCATGTACCTGGTGACGATCCCGTTCGTGCTGTGGCGGAGACGAATGGGGGGCTGATCGCCGGTGCGGTTCAGAGCTTCGCCTGCTTCAGCACCTCGTTGATACGACCCTGCCAGCCTTTCCCGGTTGCCTTGAATTTCTCAAGTACATCCGGATCGAGGCGCAGCGACACCTGCTTGCGGGGCCTGCTGACGGCGGGCCGACCGCGTCCCCGCCTGATCATCTCGGATAAATGGGGAAAGACCTCGCCAAAGGGTTTCGCCTGAGCGATCTGCTCATCGGTGATTTCCGGATTGTCCGGATCGGCGGCGATCATGCGCTGGATCTCCGCTTCCTCCTGGTCGGTTAGTGGCGCTGCCGAACGGTCCTTCGGGCCCATCACATATTCCTTTCCTTGCGGCTCGCGGGCCGCATCGAGATCACGGAAACACCTTCCGCGCCGAGCACCCTGAAGACGACCGCCGCAACCGTCTTCCCGCCCAGATCGCCGATCGCGAGGAACCTGCCTTCCCTTGCCGGCGCGACGCGCGCATTGTCGAAGAAAGACGGCGTCAGTTCGGCGAAATCCATGCCATGTTTGGCGAGGTTCTGCAGTCGCTTCGGTTCATCCCAGACGATCCGCATTTTATGTATCACTTTAAAGATTGAATTCAACGCCCCTGAACGGTTTGCGCACTCCAATCTCCTTCCGGCTTCGGCCCGCCAAAGGCCCAGTCGAGCAGTTCGACCGTGTGCACCACCGGCAGGTTCGTGCCGCCGCTGATCTGCGTCATGCAGCCGATATTGCCGGTGGCGACGACTGCCGCGCCCGTCGCCTCGATGTTCGCCACCTTGCGCGTGCGCAGCTTCCCGGCGATCTCCGGCTGGAGGATGTTGTAGGTGCCGGCCGAGCCGCAGCACAGGTGTCCCTCCTTCGGCTCGCGCACGACGAAGCCGGCGCGGGCGAGAAGCTCCTTCGGCTGGCGGGTGATCTTCTGGCCATGCTGCATGGAGCAGGCGGAATGGTAGGCGACCGCGACCCCCGGCTTCAGCGCCGGCTCCGGCAGGTCGATCGAAGCCAGGTATTCGGTGACGTCCTTGGCGAGTGCAGAGACCCGCGCGGCCTTGCCGGCATAGGCCGGATCGAGGCGCAGCATGAAGCCGTAGTCCTTGATCGTCGTGCCGCAACCCGACGCTGTGATGACGATCGCGTCGAGCCCGCCGCGCTCGAGTTCGCGGGTCCAGGCGTCGACGTTCTTGCGCGCCGCGGCGAGTGCGTCGTGCTCACGGCCCATGTGATGGACCAGCGCGCCGCAGCAGCCCTCGGCCTCCGGCACGACCACCTCGACGCCGAGCCGGTTGAGCAGGCGCACCGTCGCCTCGTTGATGGCGGGGTCGAGCACCGATTGGGCGCAGCCGGTGAGCAGCGCGACGCGGCCTCGCCTCGGGGTCGTCGCGGCGTGGGTGGCGGGCTTCGAGACGGAGGACGCGGCGGGCACCGCGCGCGGCGCCATGGCCAGCATCGCCGCGAGTGGCTTCAGCGCCTTCGCCCTGGCGAACAGCGGCGCGAAGGGCTGGCCGAGCGCGGCGAGCTTCAGCGCGGCGCGGAAGCGGGCCGGGTACGGCAACACCTGTGCCAGCACGGCGCGGATCGTCCGGTCGATGAAAGGCCGGCGGTAGGTCTCGTGAATATGTGCCCGCGCGTGGTCGACCAGGTGCATGTAGTGCACGCCGGACGGGCAGGTCGTCATGCAGGCGAGGCAGGACAGACAGCGGTCGATATGGGTGACGATCTCCTCGTCGGCCGGGCGGCCATTCTCCAGCATGTCCTTGATCAAGTAAATCCGCCCGCGCGGGCTGTCGAGTTCGTTGCCGAGCGTCACATAGGTCGGGCAGGTCGCGGTACAGAAGCCGCAATGGACGCATTTGCGCAGGATCTTCTCCGCCTCCGCAACGTGCGGATCGGCGAGCTGAGCGAGGGAGAAGGTGGTTTGCATTACGTGCCTAATCTCCCCGAATTCCGGAAACGGCAACGGGGCGTGGGCTGCGGCACGCCCCTCGCCACGTTCAAATCAGCCAGCTTTCTGGGTTCTTCACCGCCTCTCCCCTGCGCGCCGCCTGCAGTCCTAGGATGCAGCGGACGATGATCCAGATGGCGATGGCGACGTAGAGCAGGACGCCGATCAGCAGAACCACCAGGATCGTCGCGACGAAGATATAGAGAATGCCGATCCAGAAGGTGCGGATCAGATAGGTGTAGTGCGTGTCGACCCAGCCGCCAGCCTTGCCGCGGTTGATATAAGCCATGATCAGGCCGACCAGCGGCAGGATCGGAATGAACATGCCGGCAATGTAGAGGAAGTAGACGACCTGGACGTTGGTCTTGCCGGGCTCCAGCCATTGGTCGGTCTGGCGCGGTTCAGCGGGCGGCGTGTTCATGTCGGTCATGTCGTTCCCCTCGTTTCGCCCGATATCCTACCAGAAGTTCATGCGGTCGCCATGCGCCCGGGGTTGAGGATGCCCTTCGGGTCGAACTCGGATTTCACCCGCGCCGAGAGCCCGCCGAGCGCGCCGGGCTGCGGTTGGAAGACGGAGACGGCCGCGCGGGCCGAAACGGGCGCGCGGACGAGCGTGGCGTGGCCTCCGCCCCCTCGCCCGATGATCGAGCGGACCGTTTCGGCCTCGGGGTCTCCTTCCATCCGCAGCCAGACGAGGCCACCCTGCCAGTCGTAGAAGGCGTCCACCGCCGTCTGCATGCGCAGCGCCGCGACCAGCTTCCAGCCTTGCGACGGCGCCATCGAGATGCGCCAGACCGGACGGTTCGTGCCGTCGGCAAAGGGCGCCACGTCGCGGACGTCGGCCCAGAGTGCGCGCGAGCGGTCCGCGTCGAACGTCTCGATATGGCCGCCGAAGAGATCGGACAGCATGGCGACGCGATAGGCGACCGACGGCCCGAAGCCTTCGACGCGCAGGAGCGTCGCCGGATCCGAGCCGAGCAAGCCGTTTTCGACACGCCCCGCGACCAATTCCGGCAGGTGGGCGGCGGCCGAGACTTCGGCGCTGGAGCCGAGCGCCGCGGCCATGGCGGCGGCAGCCTTCTCGTCATCGAGGCGGCGCAGCGCGACTGTGGTTTCGGTCTCGGCGCGCGGCAGGACCTTGAAGGTCAGGTCGGTGACGACGGCGAGCGTGCCCCAGGAACCTGCCATCGCCTTCGATAGATCGTAGCCGGTGACGTTCTTGACGACGCGGCCGCCGGACTTGAAAGCCTCGCCGCGGCCGGACACGCAATGGACGCCGAGGATGTGATCGCGCGCCGCCCCGGCCTTCAGTCGGCGGGGACCGCAGAGATTGGCGGCCAGTACGCCGCCGATCGTACCCGACTTGTCGCCCTGCCCCGATGGCTTCCCGTGCAGCTGCGCATAGTCCATCGGCTCGAAGGCAAGCTCCTGGCCGCGTTCGGCCAAAAGCGTTTCGATCTCGGCGAGCGGTGTGCCGGCGTGGGCCGAAAGCACAAGCTCCTCGGGCTCGTAGAGCGTCACGCCGGTCAGCCGCGACAGGTCGAGCGCGTGCTCCGTCTGCGCGGGGCGGCCGATGTCGCGCTTGGAGCCGTGACCGAGGATTTCAAGCGGCTGCTCCTCTGCTGCCGCCCAGCGGACGGCATCGAGAACCTCAGCGGCGGTGGTGGGTTGGAAGACAGCCACTAGAACCTCGGGATGTCCGGGAAGGCCAGCTGCCCCCTATGGACGTGCATGCGGCCGAGTTCGGCACAGCGGCGCAGCTGCGGGAAGACCTTGCCCGGATTCAGCAGGTGCTTCGGGTCGAAGGCGCATTTGACCCGCATCTGCTGATCGAGATCGGCCTCGTCGAACATTTCCGGCATCAGGTCGCGCTTCTCGACGCCGACGCCGTGCTCGCCGGTCAGCACGCCGCCGACCTGGACGCAGAGGCGCAGGATGTCGGAGCCGAAGCTTTCGGCCTTCTCCAACTCACCAGGGATATTGGCGTCGTAGAGGATGAGCGGGTGCAAGTTGCCGTCGCCGGCATGGAAGACGTTGGCGACGCCGAGACCGTAGCGTTCCGACATCTCGCGCATGCCGGCGAGAACGCGCGGCAATTCTTTCCGCGGGATGGTGCCGTCCATGCAATAATAATCCGGCGAGATGCGACCGACGGCCGGGAAGGCTGCCTTGCGGCCGGCCCAAAACGTCAGCCTTTCCGCCTCCGAGGTCGAAATACGGCAGGTGGTCGAGCCGTTTCTCGCTGCGATTGCCTCGACCTCGCCGATCAGGTGGTCGATCTCCGGCCCCGGTCCGTCCAGCTCGACGATTAGCAGCGCCTCGACATCGAGCGGATAGCCGGCATGGACAAAATCCTCGGCGGCCTGGATCGCGGGACGGTCCATCATCTCCATGCCACCGGGGATGATACCGGCGCCGATGATGTCGGCGACGCACTGGCCGCCCTGTTCCGAGGTCGGGAAGCCGATCAGCAGCGCCCGCGCCGCCTCCGGCTTCTTGAGGATGCGCACGGTCACCTCTGTAACCACTCCGAGCAAGCCTTCCGAGCCGGTCATGACGCCGAGCAGGTCGTAGCCTTCCGAATCGAGATGCTTGCCGCCGAGCCGGATCACCTCTCCGTCCATCATCACCATCTCGATGCCGAGTACGTTGTTGGCGGTGAGCCCGTATTTGAGGCAGTGCACGCCGCCGGAATTCTCCGCGACGTTGCCGCCGATCGAGCAGGCGATCTGCGAAGACGGGTCCGGAGCGTAGTAGAAGGCCTGATCCTGCACGGCCGTGGTGATGCCGAGATTGGTGACGCCCGGCTGGGCGACGACAACGCGGTTGGCATAGTCGATGTCGAGGATGCGGTTGAAGCGGCTCATGACCAGCAGCACCGCGTCTTCCAACGGCAGCGCCCCGCCCGATAGCGAGGTGCCGGAGCCGCGCGGCACGACGCGGATGTTGCGGTCGCTACAATATTTGAGAATGCGAGAGACCTGCGCGACCGTTTCCGGCAGGACCACCACGAGGGGAAGCTGGCGATAGGCCGTCAGGCCGTCGGTCTCGAAGGCGCGCATGCCGGTCGGCTGGTCGACGACGCCTTCGCCCGGCACGATGATGCGCATGTCGGCGACGATCTCGTCGCGGCGGCGGAGAGTCTCGACATCTGGTGCGGGCATCACGAGGCCGGACAACGCGCTTCCTCCCAAACTGGTCACAAGTCTTTACCAGTCAGCCGATCGGTTGGCAAATGGCTGCGTCAGCGCCGCTCGTCCGCATGGGTGCGGCGGATCCGCCGCACGAACATCCAGATCGCCGCCACCACAAAGGGCACCGACACGGCTGTGACGAGTTCGGGCTTCAACGCGGCGCCGGCGATCGTGGCACCCTTGGCGAGATAGCCGACGAGGCCGACGACATAGTAGGACACGGCTGCCACCGACAGGCCTTCCACCGTCTGCTGCAGGCGCAGTTGCAGCCGCGCCCGGTCGTTCATCGATCGGAGCAGGTCGCGGTTCTGCTTCTCGACCTCGACATCCACCCATGTACGCAGCAGCGTGGTGGCGCGGGTCAGCTTGCGCGACAGGTTGGCCTGGCGCTCCTCCACCGACCGGCAGGTGCGCATCGCCGGCGCCACGCGCCGCTGCAGGAAGGCGGCGAGCGTGTCGTGGCCGGGCACCGGCTCTTCTGCGAGCGCCGCCAGACGCTCCTCGACGATCCCGTCATAGGCGCGGCTGGCGCCGAAGCGGTAGAGGCTCGCCGCCGCGTCGGCCTCCAGTTCGGCCGCGAGTTCGGTCAGTTCGGCCAACAGCTTCTGATCGTCGCGGTTTTCGGACAACCGCATCTGTGTGGTCAGTTGCGCCAGCCGGTCCTCGATCCGCCGCAACCGCGCCGACAGCGACTGCGCCATCGGCAGGCCGAGCAAGGCGAGCGTGCGATAGGTCTCTATCTCGAGCAGACGCTGTGCAAGCGCGCCGCGGCGGGACGCGGAGAGACCGCGGTCGAGCACCAGGATGCGTGTCAGGCCGTCGCGATCCTGGCGAAAATCGGTTGCAACTGCCGCCATACCGTCTTCGACGCTGGAATGGCAGAGGCTTTCGGGATCGAATTCGCCGACGAGTCCCTCGTTTTCGGCCGTCCACGGGCGCATTTCGAGCCTGATGCCCGAAATGACCGTTCCGGGGGCGCTGAAGCCGTTGCCGAAAGGATTTTCCGCCGCACCGGCACCGTCGAGCGGCCCCTCCCAGAGATAGGTCGAGAACTCGGTGTGCCGTTCCCAGCGCAGGGTGCCCTTGCCCCATTTCACGACATGATGGCGAGCCTGCCGGTCGGGCGCGGCGACGCCATGGGCGCGCGACAACTCCGCCAGCACGGCATGGTCTACTCCGGATCCGCCCTCGGTCATGAACGAGAGCTGGATCAGGACGCGCGGCGCCTCGATCAGCGGATGCGGCCGCGAATGGACCTCGCCGATGGCACCGTTGCGGCCGTGATGGACGGGGAAACCCATGACAGTCCCGGCCAGCGACAGGGCAGGATCGACTTCGGAAGGTCTTGTCGTCACCGGCGCTCTCCCCCTGCGGACGCCTCGCTTATCACCCTACGGGAGGAGTTCTCCCATGCGGAACGTTGTCGCGCCATCCAATGACGTCGAAGCGACTCCTCGCCGATATCGGCCACGCCCAGCCCGCCTCCGGAAGTGTGGATCGGCTCGACCTGGGCAGTAAGGACAATGCGGATAAATAAATTGACCAGTTGAGGTCACGGCCCTTATGTTGGCCCAAACAGGAACCCCGCGGGTTGGGCGACGTCTTTTCCAGGATCGAGCATTCGCGCACGGCCGACGAGGTGGTGCAGCAGATCGAGGGGCTGATCCTCGAAGGCGTGCTGCGCGTCGGCGACCGGCTGCCGGGCGAGCGCGACCTGGCGCTCGACTTCGAGGTTTCGCGCCCGATCCTGCGCGATGCGCTGAAGACGCTGGAAACGCGGGGATTGCTGGTAACACGCCCCGGCGGCGGCACCCACGTCGCGGACGTGATCGGCCAGGTGTTTTCGCCGCCGCTGATGGACCTGATCGCAGGGCACGACAAGGCGGCGGCCGACTATCTGGAATACCGCCGCGAAATCGAAGGCATAGCCGCCGAATATGCGGCGCGGCGCGCGACCAAGGACGACCTTGCGCTGCTCGAGCGGATCATGGCACGGATGGAGGCGGCGCACGAAGATGCGGAGGTCGCGGAAGAAGCGGCGGTCGACGTTGAGTTCCACGCCACGATCGGCGAATGCGCGCACAACATCATCCTGCTGCATACGCTGCGCTCTTGCTACCGGCTGCTCTCGGACGGGGTGATGCGTCACCGCCTGCTCGCCTTCGAACTGCCCGGCGTCCGCGATAAACTCTTGGCGCAGCATCGCGCCATCCACGCGGCGATCGTCGCGCGCGATCCGGCGCAAGCGCGGCGCGAGGCGATGGACCACATCACCTATGTCGAGCGATCCATGCTGGAAGCCGGGCGGACGGGCGATTGGCGCCGCGTATCGCGCCTGAGGCTCAGGCAGCGACTGGACGAACGGCGTCGCAGCGGTTCAGATAAGATATCAGCCAGGGAACCATCGTGACTCAGCAAACAGTGACAAAGCCCCGCGTCGGCCTGTTCGTGACGTGCCTCGTCGACCTGTTCCGTCCGGTGGTCGGTTTCGCCGCGGTGAAGCTGATCGAGGATGCCGGGTGCGCGGTCGAGATCCCGATGGCCCAGACGTGCTGCGGCCAGCCGGCCTACAATTCCGGCGACCGCAAGGACACTCGCGCGATCGCGCAGAACACGATCGAGGCGTTCGAGGCGTTCGACTATATCGTTGCGCCGTCGGGCTCCTGCGCCGGCATGCTGAAGAAGCACTATCCGGGCCTGTTCAAGGGCGACCCGGTATGGGAGCCGCGAGTCGCCGCGTTCTCGGCCAAGGTGCATGAGCTGGTGTCGTTTCTGACCGATGTGCGCGGCGTGACCGACATCGGCGCCCGGCTGGACGGCACCGTCACCTACCACGATTCCTGCTCGGGCCTGCGCGAGCTCGGCATCCGCGCCCAGCCACGCACCCTGCTCGGCCAGGTCGACGGGCTGACGCTCAGGGAACTGCCGGATTCCGACGTCTGCTGCGGCTTCGGCGGCACATTCTGCGTCAAATATTCCGACATCTCGAACGCGATCGTCACCGAGAAAACCAGGAAGATCGAGACGTCGGGCGCCGACCTGCTGCTCGCCGGCGACCTCGGCTGTCTGATGAATATGGCGGGCAAGCTGAAGCGGCAGGGGTCGAGCGTCGAGACGCGGCATGTGGCCGAGGTGCTGGCAGGGATGACCGACCAGCCGCCGATCGGCGGGAGAGGCTGAGCGGATGCAGATCACCTCCCCCACCTTCAAGGCCAATTCGCGCGCCGCCCTCGCCAACGCACAACTGCAGAAGGCGCTGGGCAATGTCCGCTCCGGCTTCATCGACAAGCGGCTGAAGGCGGTCGCCGGCCTGCCGGAGTTCGAGCGGCTGCGCGACAGCGCCAGGGCGATCAAGGACCATGCGCTGGCGCATCTCGACCTCTATCTTGAAGCCTACGAGGCAAAGGTGATGGAAGCCGGCGGCAAGGTCCACTGGTGTCAGAGCGCGGAAGATGCGCGCCAGACGATCCTCGACATCTGCCGCAGCGTCGACGCCCGCGTCGTGACCAAGGGCAAATCGATGATCACCGAGGAGATCGCGCTCAACGATTTCTTCGAGAAGAACGGCATCGCTCCGGTGGAGACCGACCTCGGCGAATACATCATCCAGCTGCGCGGCGAGCATCCGAGCCATATCATTGCGCCGGCCGTGCACCTCAACAGGGACCAGGTGGAGGAGGATTTCCGCCGGGCGCACGACCATCTGGCGCCGGGCCGCGACCTGACCGAGCCGGAGGCACTGTTGAACGAGGCACGGCGCGTGCTGCGCTCGCGCTATTTCGAAGCCGATGTCGGCATCACAGGCGCGAATTTCCTCGTGGCCGAGACCGGTTCCTCGATCATCGTCACCAATGAGGGCAATGGCGACCTGACGCAGATCCTGCCCAAGATCCATATCGTCGTCGCCTCGATCGAAAAGATCGTGCCGACGCTGGACGACGCGGCGCAGATCCTGCGCCTGCTGGCGCGTTCCGCGACCGGACAGGACATGAGCGTCTACACCACGGTGTCGACCGGTCCGCGCCGGCCGGGCGACCCGGACGGTCCGGAGGAATACCACGTCGTCCTGCTCGACAACGGCCGCTCGGCGATGCTGGGCACCGAGTTCCAGGACATGCTGCGCTGCATCCGCTGCGGTGCCTGCATGAACCACTGCCCAGTCTATCACGCGGTCGGCGGACACGCCTATGGATGGGTCTATCCCGGGCCGATGGGCGCGGTGCTGACGCCGTCGCTGATCGGTGTCGACCAGGGCGGCCACCTGCCCAACGCATCCACCTTCTGCGGCCGCTGCGAGAGCGTATGCCCGATGAAGATCCCGCTGCCGAAGATGATGCGCCACTGGCGCGAGCGCGAGTTCGAACGCGGCCTGAACCCGGCGGCCGCGCGCTACGGGCTGAAAGCGTGGGCATTCTTTGCCAGGCGGCCGAGGCTCTATCGCTTCGCCGCTGCGCTGGGGATACCGGCGGTGACGATGTTCTCGTTCGGCAAGGGACGGTTTTCGTGGCTGCCCTTCGCCGGAGGCTGGACGAGGCATCGGGAACTGCCGGCGCCCGAGGGACGAACGTTCATGCAACAATTGCGCGAGCGCGACGCGGTGACGAAGCAGGCGGCACGATGAGCGGGCGGCAAGCCATTCTTTCCAAGGTGCGGGCTTCGCTGGCCGAGGCGGGCGACGACGCCGCGCGGCGCGCTGTTGTCGAGGCGCGGCTGGCGAAACCGCCGAAAGGTGTGATCCCGGCGCGGGGGAAGCTTCCCGACGACGCGCGCGTCGACCTGTTCGAGACTCTTGCGACCAAGTTCGCCGCGACAGTACAGCGCGTGCGCTCGCACGACGACGTGCCGAAGGCGGTTTCGGCCTATCTCAGGGCGAAAAACCTGCCCGCGGCCGTGCGCGTCGGGGCCGACCGGCGGCTGGCGGCGATGCCATGGGATCGGCAGAAGGCCCTGGAGGTCCGCTCCGGAGCATCCGACGGCGACGACGAGGCGGGCGTCAGCCATGCGTTCGGCGGCATCGCCGAGACCGGCACGCTGGTGATGGTTTCGGGCAAGGACAACCCGTCCACCATCAACTTCCTTCCCGAACACCACATCGTGGTGGTGGAGGCAGCGGATATCGACGGCGACATGGAGAGCGTGCTCGCCAGGGTGCGGAAAAAATTCGGGCGCGGAAAGATGCCGCGCACGTTGAACTTCATCACCGGTCCGTCGCGCTCCGGCGACATCGAGCAGAAGATCATCCTGGGCGCGCACGGACCCAGAGCGCTGCACATCATCCTGGTCGATGGCTGAACCGGCGGGAGCGCAAGGTGTCCACCTGCTGGATGCGGCCGGACCCGAAGGCCTGCGCATCTATGCCATCGGCGACGTGCATGGGCGGCTCGATCTGTTGCGTGCTATGCACGAGGCGATCCGGGACGAGATCGAGACGGTGCGTCCCGCAGACTGGCGCATCGTTCATATCGGCGACTACATCGACCGGGGGCCGGATTCGAAAGGCGTCATCGATTTCCTGATCGAGGCACTCCGTCGGGACGCCAGATACATCGCGCTCGCCGGCAATCACGACGCGGGGCTGCTGGAGTTTCTCGCCGAGCCGAGCCCGCAAACCCTGTTCGCCGGGCATGGCGGCCGACAGACCGCGCTGTCCTACGGCGTCGACGCCGATTTCACCTCGCAGGCGCTGGCGCAAGACGTGGCGGCGAAACTCAGGGCGGCGATACCGCGCGAACACATCGACTTCCTGGCCGAGCTGCGGCGCAGCGCAACCTTCGGCGACTTCTTCTTCTGTCATGCGGGCGTGAGGCCGGGCGTCCCGCTGGCGCATCAGGATCCGCAAGACCTGATCTGGATCCGCAAACCGTTCCTCGACTCGCCGCTTTTGCATGAAAAGGTCATCGTCCACGGCCACACGCCGGCGAACGAGCCCGAGATCATGCCGAACAGGGTGAACCTGGACACGGCCGCATTCACGACCGGGGTGCTGAGTGCTCTATCGATCGAGGGAACGCGAAAGCGGATCCTGCAGATGAGCGCCGAGGGTCAGCGCGACGCCTGGACGACGCCATAGCCGTCGACCGGCGCGTGGTCTCCCGCCGCGTCGGCGGTGTAGATGCCGGCCCCCCACAGCGCAATGCCGGAGAGCATCAGGACGGAGAGGAGAGCTGCTTTCACGGGGGTCATCTCGGTTTAGGGTCCTGAACTCTTTAGCTAATCAACGTTACCGTTTGGTTTCACGAAAACGCCCGGCCTGTAACAAGGTTCCGCCACGTTTGCGGCCGGCCGCGAGGCGGGCGAGGCTCTATCGCTCCCACGCGGCGATGAAAAGGAGATGTTTCACACAACTGTGGATAGTTGGCGGGCGTGGCAATCCGGCAACGCGGGCGTCGTCGGCGCGGACGTATCAGCGGAGGATCGTGGCGACCCAGGCGCGGGCGATGGCAAGGCCTGCGGCGTCGGCGGCGGGGCCGTGCGCTTCCGCTTCGGCGGGATAGATGTCCAGCCAGCCGGCGCGCTTTGCGGCAATCGCTTCGGGAAAGGCCTGATGCCATTCGCCGACGAGTTTCCGGTCCGCCTCGAAATGGAACTGGATGGCGTAGCCGGCACGGCCGATACGGAACGCCTGATTGTGCGCGGCGTCGTTGCCGGCCAGACGGGTGGCACCACGCGGCAAAGTGAAGGTGTCGTCGTGCCACTGGAAGATCGGGAAGCTCTCCGGCACGGCGGACAGCACCGGGTCGTCGCGGCCCTCCGGCGTCAGCGCCACGGTCTGCCAGCCAAACTCGGGCGCCGCCCCGATGAGGTTTTCCGCGCCGTAGGCGCGGGCGAGGATCTGGCTGCCGAGGCAGACGCCGAGCGCGGATTTTCCGGAATCGGCGAAGGACCGCATCAGGGAGGCCAGAGCCGGCAGATAGGGATACTCCTCGTCGGCGAGCGCGTTCTGGCCGCCGCCCAGCACGATGATCGCGTCGTGGCCATCGTGCGCCGACGGCAGTTCGTCGCCGAGATGGGCGCGCACCACCGTGATCTCCGCGCCGGCCTCGTCCAGCGCCGTCGCCATCTGGCCGAGACCGGTATTGTCGTAGTTCTCGACGACGAGCACTTTCATCGCACGTGTTCCGGGTGGGCAGGACGGGCCTGAGCGGTATCATGGAGCGTTGCCGTCGGGAAGGAGGAGCTGATGCCGCTGCAGAACAGGGTCGACCCGTTCGGCGAGATCCAAGCGGTCGCCGCCCGCGGCATGTTCACCGGCAACCGCGGCTTAATCCACGACCCCGTTACGAAGACATTGTTGAAGCGGCGCTGGACGACCAAGGCGTGGATCATCTGCGAATGCGAGTTTCGCGGCCGCAAGCGCGAGGTGATGGGACGCAACGCACCCTCCGGCGGAGCGGGCTGGACGGAATTGTTCTTCCTCGACGAGGTGACGGCCCTCGCCGCCGGCCACCGCCCCTGCTTCTATTGCCGGCGCGAGCGGGCGGTCGAGTTCGCGCGCTGCTTCGCGGCCAGGCAAGGACGGGAGACGATCAGCGCGCCGGAGATGGATGCGGTGCTGCATCGGGAGAGGTGGGCGAGCGGGGGCCGGGCTACGCGCCAAGCGGAGCTACCCCCACCCCGTACCCCTCCCCACAAGGGGGAGGGGGATTCTGAGCGATCGGCGCCCCCCTCCCCCTTGTGGGGAGGGATACGGGGTGGGGGTATCCCAGGCTGCAGCCTCTCAGCACTTCCTGTTGGCGCAATGATCGCAGCCAACGGGCGGGCCTTTGCGAAGGCGGGCGCCTGCTGGCTGGAGTGGTCGTTTCAAGGCTGGCTGCCCTCCTTCGAGCCAACGGTCGATGTCACGCTCTTGACACCGGAATCAACCGTGCGCGCCCTCGCCCGAGGCTATGCACCGGTCTGGCATCGCTCCGCCGGATAATGCCTTGAACTCGCCGCAAGCCTGCCGCATGGCACGGCGATGCGAGCGAATTACAGGATGCAGCGGCTGTTCGTGCCGCAGGCGATGCAGGCGAACGGCGAGATCGAGCCCGATCCGCAGCAGGCGCACTATCTCCTCAACGTCCTGCGCATGCATTCCGGCACGCAGCTTCTCGTCTTCAACGGCATCGACGGCGAATGGCTGGCGAGCGTGGTCGAGGTCTCGCGCAAGAAGGTGCGGCTAGCGCTGATGACGCAGGTCAGGCCGCAGCCCGCGCCCTCCGACCTCGTCTACTGTTTCGCGCCGCTGAAGCAGGGGCGGCTCGACTACATGGTGCAGAAGGCGGTCGAGATGGGCGCCGGCGCGCTGCAGCCCGTGCTGACCCAGCACACGCAGATGTCGAACATCGGCATCGACCGCATCCGCGCCAACGTGGTCGAGGCGGCCGAGCAGTGCGGTATCCTGGCGATGCCTGAAGTTCGCGACGTGGTGAAGCTCGACCGCCTGATCTGGGAATGGGAACCCGGCCGGCGGCTGATCTTCTGCGACGAGGGAGCGGAAACCAACAATCCGGTGCCTGCTTTGAGAACCATACCGGAAGACAAGCTCGGCCTGCTGATCGGGCCGGAGGGCGGCTTTTCCGAGGAGGAGCGCCAGCAATTGCGTGCCCTGCCCTATGTCACCTCGATTCCCCTCGGCCCGCGAATCCTGCGCGCGGACACGGCGGCGGTTGCCGCGATGGCGGTGATCCAGGCGACGATCGGAGATTGGCGCTGAGACCGCGCTTTGCCTCCATCAAGTTTCGTTGACGGCTGGCTCAGAACATTTCGCTTGCCGTCCGGCCAGCTTTCCGGCCAATGCTCGCGCGCAAAAAGACTGTTCCAGGGACAACGCCATGGCGCGCGACACGACGGATTCGAGCCCGATCGAGGGCATTGATGAGCTCGTCGGTTATCTTGCCGCCGGCAACAAGCCCCGCGAAAAGTGGCGCATCGGCACCGAGCACGAGAAATTTCCCTTCTACGTCGACGGCAATGCGCCCGTGCCTTACGCGGGTCCGCGCGGCATCAAGGCGCTGCTCGACGGCATGAAGGGGATGCTCGGCTGGGAGCCGATCATCGACGCCGGCAACATCATCGGCCTCGTCGAACCGACCGGCCAGGGCGCCATTTCGCTGGAACCCGGCGGGCAGTTCGAGCTCTCCGGCGCGCCGCTGGAATCGATCCACCAGACCTGTCGCGAGGGCAACGCGCATCTGGCGCAGCTGCGCGAGATCGCCGAACCGCTCGGCATCCGCTTCCTCGGTCTCGGCGGCAGCCCGAAATGGACGCTTGCCGAGACGCCGAAAATGCCCAAGTCGCGCTACGAGATCATGACGCGCTACATGCCGAAGGTCGGCACCAAGGGCCTCGACATGATGTACCGCACCTGCACGATCCAGGTGAACCTCGATTTCGAGAGCGAGGCGGACATGCGGCGCAAGATGCAGGTGTCGCTCAAGCTCCAGCCGTTGGCGACCGCGCTGTTCGCCAACTCGCCCTTCACAGACGGGCGCCCGAACGGGCTGCAGAGCTGGCGCGGCGACATCTGGCGCGACACCGACAACCAGCGCTCCGGCCTGCTTCCCTTCTGTTTCTCCCCCGATTTCGGCTTTGCCGACTATGTCGAATGGGCGCTGGACGTGCCGATGTATTTCGTCATCCGCGAGGGCCGCTACATCGATATGACGCACATGACCTTCCGCGACTTCATGGCCGGCAGGGCGCGTGGCGAGGTGCCGGACGGCATGCCGACCATGGGCGACTGGGCGAACCATCTGTCGACGCTGTTCCCCGATGTCAGGCTGAAGCGCTTCCTGGAAATGCGCGGCGCCGACGGCGGACCATGGCGGCGCATCTGCGCCCTGCCGGCCCTCTGGGTCGGCTTGCTCTACGACCCTCAAGCGCTGGACGCCGCCGAGGATCTCACCCGCGACTGGACCTTCGAGGAGGTGCGCGCAATGCGCGACGCGGTGCCGGAACAGGCGCTGAAGACGGTATTCCGCAACCGGTCGCTGCTGGAGGTGGCCCGCGAGGTGCTGGCGATCTCGCGGCAGGGCTTGAGGAATCGGGCTCGCCGAAACCGCGACGGCTATGACGAGACGAGCTTCCTGTCGACGCTGGACGAGGTGGTCGCACGCGGCACCACGAGCGCGGAAGAGATGCTTTCCGCCTACCACACGCGCTGGGGCGGCTCGATCGAGCCGGTGTTTCTGGAAAATGCCTACTGAGCGGCGGACGGCCGGCCGCCGGGCGAGATCGCCTCGGATCGCTACTGCCTAGCGCGCGACGGCAGGGGCCGAAGAGCCGCCGGGGTTGTGAACGGCATTGCCGGCACCGGTGGCGCAGACCACCCGATTGCGCCCGCCGTTCTTCGCCTCATACAGCGCGCGGTCGGCCACTTTCATCAGATCGGAGATTCCAGTCATCGCGTCGTCGCGCGACGCCGCGCCGATGCTGATCGTTGTCGATATCCGGTCAGTTTCGGCGACAAGCGGATTCTCGGCAACCTCGCGGCGCAGGCGTTCCGCAACCAATAGCGATTGTGCCAGGTCGGTCTCCGGCAGCAGAAGGCCGAACTCTTCCCCGCCTATGCGGGCGAGCACATCCGAATCGCGCTTGCAGGCGGTCGCGACCTTCGTGAGATGGACGATCATCTGATCGCCTGTTTCGTGGCCGAAGCGATCGTTGATCGATTTGAAGAAGTCGATGTCGATCATCAGGAACGACAACGGCCGCCGGTAGCGCCGCGACCTGCCCCATTCGATATCCGCAAGCGTCATGAAATGGCGCCGGTTGTAGATGCCGGTCATTCCGTCCGTCGTCGCAAGCCGCTCGAGCTCCTCGGCATGGTGGACGATGTCGGTGATGTCGCTGTAGGTCAGCATCCGTCCGCCTGCGGGAAGCACGGCGCACTGGCAGCGAATGACCCGTCCGCTGCTCAGGCGCTGATCGACGGGAGGCTGGTCTCCCGCGACGACCCATGCGAGCCGCTCGGACACGTATTTCCTCAGTTCGTCGGGCGAGACCGCATAGGCCCTGGTTCGCCGCGCATGTTCCAGCATTTCGGCGAAGAGCGGCTTGCCGTGGACGAACTCCGCGGGAGAGTTGAACATGGCGTGCAGCGCGGGGTTGGCATATTGCGCGCGCAACTCACGGTCCAGGAGGATGACGCCGTTCTCGATATTGTCGAGTGCGGCGTAGAGGGTGGCAAGTTCGGTGGCGGCAGCAGCATTTGTGGGTTGCGTGGCGTAAACGGGCCGGGCGCGCGCGGTCTCGCGGTCGAGCTTCCTGTGTATCGGGTTCCGGTCGGTCGGCCGCAATATTGGCATTGCTTATTCCGTGCACCCCTGGTTCGCTGTATCGCCCATGTCAAACGTGCAACGCGACCAGCAAAACGTACGGGGCTTAACATTAAGAAAGGATCATCCAACGCGTCCTGTCCAAGCGCGCGCCGGGCCGTATTTTGGCCGATATGGTGAAGGGAAGCCTAACGACTGGCCACAGCCGGGGTGGAGCGGGTGATCGCGGGTTCGTCGACTGAGTGCGGAAGCTCGGTGTGTTTGCCTCTTCTAAGCAAACGGGTTCCGCTTTACGGTGCCGGACGAAGGCAACCTTACCTGGAGACCGCGATGCAACCGCTCTATGACATGATGGCGCAGAACGGGCGCGCGGTGGAACTCATGGCGCGCCAGTTCAACCTGTCTCAGCAGCAGGCCGCGCTTGCCATGGAAGCGCTGATGCCCGCCTTCAGCCAGGGGCTGAAGCGCAACACGTCGGATCCCTACGGCGTGTCGAGCTTCCTCCAGGCGCTGGCGAGCGGCCAGCACGCGAAATACTACGACGATGCGGCGAATGCGTTCTCTCCGGCCGGCATGTCGGAGGGAAACGGCATCCTTGGCCACCTGTTCGGCTCGAAGGAACTGTCGCGCGCGGTCGCGGCGCAGGCGGCGCAGGTAACCGGCATCCAGCAGGAGATCCTGAAGCAGATGCTGCCGGCGATGGCCTCCATGCTGATGGGCGGCCTGTTCCGGCAGACAACGGCGCCCCAGCAGGCGCAGGCCGGCGGCTTTGGGGCCAGCGGCAACATCCTCGGCGAGATCATCGACCAGATGATGAAGCAGGGCGGCGGCATGGCGGGACAGCCGCAGCCGCGCCAGGCGCCTCAACCCAATCCGATGGATCCGTTCGACAACCCGTTCGGCAAGATCCTGAAGGACATGATGAGCGGCGGGGCGCAACCGGCGCCGCGCCAGGAGCGTCAACCGCGCCAGACGGACCCGATGACCGACAATCCGCTCGGCCGCATCTTCGAAGAAATGATGCGCGGCGGCCAGCGCCGTCAGGAACCGGAGCCGCAGCCGCGAACCAATCCGAGCGGCCGTCCGCGCAATCCCTATGACGACCTGTTCGGCGAGATGTTCGAGAGCGGCTCCAAGCAGCGCGACGAATACCAGAAGAGCATGGAGTCGATCTTCGACCAGTATCTGAAGGGCATGGAACGCTACCGCTAGATGCGAAAAAGCCCGGTCCTTGGGAGGGACCGGGCAGTCGGCAGGCGTCCGGCGGGGGAGCCGGGAGTGAACGGGAGCGCCTGCAAAACGTAAATCAGCAAACCTGCCGCGCGGCGCGCTCGGTGGCGTCGCGCATCGCCTGGATGCTGCGCGCCTCAGCCAGCGCGCCGAGCGTCGTGGTCGGATCGACTCCGAACGGTTCGCACCATGCAACGTGAAGGTCGCCGCGGGTCAGCCCGATATCGGCGAGCTCACAGTCGGACTTCGCACCGAGATGATAGATCTCGCGGCGATTTTTCCAGGCGCGCAATATGCGGACGACGGCGTTGACGACGCGCACCGCCACGGCCGGGCGCGTGGTGCCGGTCAGCGGGAACGGGGTGCGGTCAAGCGTCGTCATCTTGTCTCTCCTTCATGGCGTCCGCGCACGAGAGCCCGCGCGCCAGCACATGGTGTGCGGCGTTCGTGCGGCTGCCGAATGGCGCTCCTGTCTGTGGACGTGAGCGGTTTGACAGGTGCCGATCAATTCGTCTAACGAATGTTTCTTATCAAAAGCATCATTTCGATTGATGAGGGTGTCATGAACGCTCCGCTCGACCTCGACCAGCTGCAGACCTTCATCGCGATTTCCGACACGGGCAGCTTCACCAAGGCCGCCGACGCGATCTTCCGCACCCAGTCGGCCGTCTCCATGCAGATGCGCCGGCTCGAGGAGAGGATTGGCAAGCCGCTGTTCGAGAAGGACGGGCGCACGAACAAATTGACCGAGGAAGGCGAAAGGCTGCTCGCCTATGCGCGCCGGCTGTTGAAGTTGAGTCGCGAGACGTTGGCCGCCTTCGATGAATCCCAGCTCGAAGGCCAGGTGCGGATCGGAACTCCGGACGACTATGCCGACCGCTTCCTGCCGGAAATCATGGGCCGCTTCGCGCGCTCAAATCCGCGCATCGAGATGTCGGTGATCTGCGAGCCAACGCTCAACCTGGCTGAACTGGTTCGTCGCGGCCAGCTCGACCTCGCGCTGGTGACCCAATGCGATGACGTCAACGTCACTGAAATTGTCCGGCGCGAGCCGCTGCTCTGGGTCACCTCGGCAAACCATTCGATCCACGAGGAACCGATCGTTCCGCTGGCGGTGGGACGCCCGACTTGCCAGTGGCGGCGTGCCGCAACTGAAGTGCTGCAGAGCTCGGGTCGCGAGCATCGTGTGCTGTTCACGTCTTGGTCCGCGACCGTCATCATCGCCAGCGTGCTGTCGGGGCTCGCCGTGTCTGTGTTGCCGGAATGCGCGCTCAGGCCTGGCATGCGCGTGCTGGGCGAAGCGGACGGGTTCGCTCCCCTGCCCGACTGCCGGATTGGCATCCTGCGCGGCCACACCGGCCAGCGCGAATTGATCGACGCGGTGGCGCGTCACATCACCGAGAGCCTCGACAACATCACGGCAGTGGCTGCGGACGAGCATGCATTTGACTTCGCCGCGCTCAATGGCGCGCGCAGCAAACGGCTGAGGCCGGGGCAGGTCATGCCGGGGTGGTAAGCTACTCCGGGTCTTTGGGCTCTTCGAATGAGGATTCGATGTCCCTGTGGCCTTCGACGATGTTCACGATCTCAAGAGTGCCACCGCCGTAGCGAAACAGTACGACGTAGGAACCACTGACAAAACTTCGAATGCCATCTCCAAGCTCAGGGCGTGATCTGCCCAGGGTGCCCGGCAATGCCGCCATCTTCCGGCAGCGTTCACGGATTCGGTCAACGGCTTTCCGCGCGACATCCGCGCTACCGCTCTCGGTCGCAATATAGGCAGCCATTGAACGAATGGTCGCGGTTCGCGGAGGCAAGATAGCGCAACTTGCGCATCTAGTAGCCTTGCTTCTTCAGCAGCTCGAATTGCTCTTCGAGTTCCCGACCGATGTCTTCGTCAGAGTAGTCGCCGCCTTCAGCAATCGAGGCGTCAATCATCTCCCGCAGTGCCGCGAGTTTCGCCTCGCGCTCCTCGACCAGTCTCAACCCCTCGCGGACGATCTCGCTGGCGGAACCGTAGCGGACCGACTCGACGGCCTGCGCGACGAAGGCTTCCCATTTAGCCCCGACTGACACGTTCATGGCGCGCCTCCCGTTGGCGACACGGTCGAATATATGTCATAAATTGACATTGTCGATGTCGGGGCGCGCCATCAACGCCTCGAGCTTGTCGAGCGCGCCGGTCCAGCCCCAGATGTGCCGGTCGCGCGCGGCTTCGTCGAAGAACTGGCTGTGATGCATGGTGAAGTCCGTGCCGCCCTTGCCGTCGTCGACGAAAGTGAGCCTGACGAACGAGGCGCGGTCGGGAAGCGTCCGCCACATCCAGCCGAAGGACAGGACGGTGAACTCCTCCGCCTCGCGGTATTCGCCGCTGACGTCGTGCACCTCGCCGTCGGGCGTGGTGAAGACGATGTGGTAGCGGCCGCCGGGACGCGGGTCGGTTTCCGCAGACAACGTCTTCGCGCCGGTCGGCCCCCACCACATGAGGATCATCGTCGGATCGGTCCAGGCGCGATAGACCAGTTGCGGCACGGCCGCGAAACGGCGGCGCAGCGTCAGGCTCGGCTTCTCGGTCATTCGTCTCTCTCCCTGGCAAGGCGCCGTTTTGCCTTCGCACCCTTCGCAGCGTCAAGACGTGTTCCCGTGGTGTTCTTGACTGCGGCGGCGGCTTTGCCGATCAGTGCAGGCATGGACGAGGCAGCCGATTCTCCCACCAACGCGCATGAATACTCGGTCAGCGAGATCTCGATCGCGCTCAAGCGCACGGTCGAGGACGCTTTCGGCAATGTGCGGGTGCGCGGCGAAGTTTCCGGATATCGGGGCCCGCATTCTTCGGGTCACGCCTATTTTTCGCTCAAGGACGACCGGTCCCGCATCGAGGCGGTGATCTGGAAGGGTACGTTCCAGAAGCTGAAGTTCCGGCCCGAAGAGGGCATGGAGGTGATCGCGAGCGGCAAGCTCACCACCTATCCCGGTTCCTCGAAATACCAGATCGTCATCGACAATCTGGAGCCCGCCGGCGCCGGCGCGCTGATGGCACTGCTCGAAGAGCGCAAGCGCAGGCTCGCCGCCGAAGGGCTGTTCGACGCCGGCCGCAAGCAGCTCCTGCCCTATCTGCCGCGCGTCATCGGCGTGGTCACCTCGCCGACAGGCGCCGTCATTCGCGACATCATCCACCGCATCACGGACCGCTACCCTCTTCACGTCATCGTCTGGCCGGTGCGCGTACAGGGCGAGACGACCGGCGTCGAAGTGGCCAACGCAGTCGCCGGTTTCAACGCGCTGCCGGAGGACGGGCCCATCGCGCGGCCCGACCTGATCATCGTCGCGCGCGGCGGCGGCAGCCTCGAAGATCTCTGGGGCTTCAACGACGAGGCGGTGGTGCGCGCGGTGGCCGGATCGGACATTCCCGTCATCTCGGCCGTCGGCCACGAGACGGACTGGACGCTGATCGATCTTGCCGCCGACGTCCGAGCGCCGACGCCGACCGGTGCGGCCGAAATGGCGGTGCCGGTGAAGGCGGAATTGGAATCGACGCTGGCCTCGCTCGGCGCGCGGCTACGCGCCTGCTCCTCCCGCAACCTCGACCGGAAGAGGCAGGCACTGAGAAGCGCCGCGCGGGCACTCCCCTCGCCCGATCAGCTTTTCGCCCTGCCGCGGCGGCATTTCGACGAGATCGGCGGGCGGCTTGACCGCGCCGCCGCGGTCGGCGCGGAACGGCGGCGCGCGCGGCTCGCCGCCATCCGCCTGTCGCCGGCGACGCTGGAGCGCGGCATCGCCGAGGCGCGGCGGCATCTGGCCAGAACTGCGGCGCAACTGCCGAAATGCGCCGGCACCTATTACGAACGGCGCAGGCTGCGGCTCGACACGGCGGCGCGGCGGCTGACCGTCGAGCCCTTTGCCCGGCGCAACAGCGACAACCGCAGGGTACTGGAACGCCTGGCACTGCGGCTGCCGAAGGTGGTGGGCTCGATGCTGGCGGAACGGCGCAGGCGGCTCGCGCAGGCAACCAGGCTTGTCGATTCCCTGTCGGTCAAATCGGTCCTCGACCGCGGCTTCGCACTGGTCGAGCGCGAGGACGGAACGCTGGCCAAGCGCGCGGCGGACATCGCCGACGGGACGCGGCTGTCGTTGAGATTCGCGGACGGGGAGAAGTCCGCGGTCGCCGGGGACGGCGGAGCGCCGGCCGACCCGGCGCGGACAAAGCCGGGGGCCGGCGCCGCCAAGCCTAAGGCAGATCAGGGCAGCCTGTTCTGAAGCCTACAGGAGCGCATGGCGGATATCCGGGCGCGGCGGCAGCAGACGCGCCAGATAGGCCATGCCGGCACTCGACACTTGATCCCGGTCGGCGTCCAGAAAATCCGCAGGCATGTGGCGGGTCTTCCCCGCCACCGCATCGAGGGGGACGCGCACCGGGCGGGTGGCCGTTCCGTCGAACTGGAGCGCGACGGAATAGCTGCCGGCTTCGGCGACCTCCACCGCGAAGGCTCCGGCCTCGAAGGCCTCGCGCTGGTCCGTCGCGTTGACCAGGCCGGCATGGCTGCGCGGCAGGTAGCCGAACGTGTCGACGCGGGCGCGGACGCGCGGCAGTTCCTCGGCGAGGATGCGCTCGACCGCCTGACCGAGGTCGGTGCCCGATAGCCGCACATTCCCGTGCGGGTCGCGCTCCAGCAATTCGGGGGGCACGAGATGCTCGATCAGCGAGCGACCGTCCCGGTTCTGCACGCCTTCCGACATGGCGACGACGCAATGTCCGCGGCGTCCGATCATGCCGCGAACGCTGTCGATGAAACGGTCCCGCTCGAACGGACGCTCCGGCACGTAAACGAGATGCGGGCCGCCGTCGTCGTCCGAACGCCAAGCCGCCGACGCCGCCGTCAGGAAGCCGGCGTGACGGCCCATGACGATGCCGACATAGATGCCGGGAAGCGAGCGGAAGTCGAGATCGGCCCCGGCGAAGGCGCCGGCGACGAACTCGGCAGCGGAGATGAAGCCCGGCGTATGGTCGTTCTCCACGAGGTCGTTGTCGATCGTCTTGGGCGCATGCACGCAGGCGATGGTGCCGCCGGACGCCTGCGCGATCAGGCTCTGCGTCCCGGCCGTGTCATTTCCGCCAATGTAGATGAAGGCGTCCGCGCCGGCAGTGCGCAGACCTTTCAGGACAGCATCGCAATAGGCCGCATCCGGCTTGTCGCGGGTGCTGCCGAGTGCTGCGCCCGGCGTCCGCGCCAATCGCTCGAGCTCGGCGGTCGAAAGGGTCTGGAGATCGGCCAGATGCCCATCGCGCAGTCCCCGCACCCCATGCCGTGCGCCCAGGATGCGCGCGCCGGGGTGACGGCTGCGGATTGCGGTGATGGCCCCGGCCAGCGTCTGGTTGATCACGGCGGTGGGTCCGCCGCCTTGCGCGATAACGAATGTGCCACTCATCGTCGCTCCTCCGAAGCCCGGCTTCTTGCGACCGCCGTGTTGTCCGCGAGCTTGGGCGCGCGGTCCCGCGGCGTCAACCGTATGGCAGGAATCGATGTGGGACTAACGGCGGAAGATGGTACCGTTGCTCGGGATCGAACCGAGGACCTCCGGATCCACAATCCGGCGCTCTAACCATCTGAGCTACAACGGCACTGGGCCTGTCGGCGACGCAGGGTCCATACGTCGGGCGGCGGGATAATTCAAGGCTTTTCCCCCGCCAGATCGTCGCGCGCGGTCGGCAGCCCGCGGCCCTCGCCCTCGCAAACAGAAAAAGACCGGGGGAGGGCCCGGTCTTTTCCATTGTCGGCCAGCGGGAGGAGGAGCCGGCCACTGACCCCGGAGCGGCGGGAGGAGGATACCGCCCGGGATTGCTTGGCGCCTTAACGTGTCAGGCGACCTTGAGTTCCTTCATCGTCTTCTCGAAGGCGGTCTTCACCGGCTTGGCAACGTCCTCGACAGCCTTGGTGGAGGCAGCCTGGAGATCCTTTGCCTGCTCGACGCCCATCTCGACGCTCTTGCGCATCCAGGCGGTCTGCAGCTCGATGAACTCGGAGACCGACTTCACGCCGACAAGCGCCTCGAGATGCGAGAAGGCCGCATCGGCATTGGCGCGCATGGCGGAGATCGTCTTCAGGGACAGCTCGGCGCCGGTCGCGCGGGCGGTCTCATAGGTGGATTCAAACGTCTTCTGCGCGTCTTCGGCACCGGATTTCAGCTTGGAGTAGACCTCCTTGGTCTGCTCAATGCCCTTCTCGGTGAAATCGCGCAGCTGCTCAGTCGCTTTCGAAGCGTCGAAGCTGGGGAATTCGATGGTGTCCTTGGCGGTCTTGCTCATCTTACTATCCTTGCTAGCGTTTCCTTAATGGCTCGGATGTGACGCATGGCCACTGTTTCCGAACAGCTGATTCCAATATAAGGCATCTTCTTGTGCAGTGCAATATATTTGTTGCAGTGCAGCGGACCCGGTCCTGGCGATTAACCACGCACCCCGAATTCGGGCCGGAAATCCGCGCGGAAGATGGACGCGGGGCCGGGACTCCTATTATTAAAAATCGGTTAACTGCAACTGCTGGCGCGAGGGGTGGAACAAGGTGACGGTCGAGATGCCGACACGAGTCTATCCGTTCATAGACATCGCCGTGCTCGCCGCCGTGCGCCCGCATTTCCTCGCGGGCGACGCGGTGGTGATCCTGTCCACCGAACTCGATACCGTCGTATGGGCGAACGGGGCGGGTGCCGCCCTGCTCGGCTATGACGACATCGAGGAGGCCCGGGGCGCAGCGTCCAATCTCGGCTTCGCCGCGCGTCGGCAGATCGCCGGCATGCCGGGTTTTCCCGCAATCGGTACGCGCCGGAGCCTTCTTGTGCGTATCACGCAAAGGCTGAGCAGCCACACGGTCGGCTTCCTGGCGAGCGAGATCGTCCTGCCGGACGGCACGCACGCCATCATGCTCGTTGCGCCGGACCTCGACGCTGCCAGGCGCAGCCCCGAGGAGATCGGCGCGCGCGCGATCCACGGCATCGGCGAGGCGGGCCACCATGCGGCGCTGATCGATGGCGGCGGCGTGGCGATCGCGGCGTCTCCCGGTTTCCTGTCGATCGCACCGGGGCATGCGGCGCTGGCCGAGCTGGTCGCCGACGTGCGCGGGGAAGCCGACCGGCTGATCAAGCGCCTGGTGCCGATCGGCGACATGGCTTTTCCGGTCGGGGTAGCCTACCTCTCCGATCATCCGGAGCGGCATCTCGTCGTCGTCGTCGACGATCCGCAACCGCTCGAATCCTCGGAGCCCGAGGTTGCCGGCGCCCGGCCGCAACCCGCGCCGCCGGCGATCGAGCCCGCGCTTCCGGCTCCCCTCGCGTCCTTCTCCGGCGAGGTCGACGGCTGGTTCTTCGACGACGCACCGAGACCCGCGCCGCCATCGACCGTCGCCCTGGACGCGGCGGCTGCGGCACAGGCGCCCACAGCCGACGTCCCGGAACCCGATTTCGCCGCGATCGCTTCCGACCCGACCGCGAGTCAAGAGGTAAGCGCGACGGCTGACACGGAGTCAGCGTCCGAGGAATCATCGGACATCGCGGCACGCTTTCTCGTCGACGAGGATTTCGAGGACTCGACAGAGGACGACGCAAGCGCCTCGCCTCCCATCGAAATCGGTTCCAACGATCTGGGCGGCACCGTCACGACGGCCGAAGAGGAAGCGAAAGATGATCTCGCCTCTTCCGAGGAGGTCGGGCCGCCCGAGATTTCTCCCGAGGCGAGCGCGGCGCCCGTCGACACGGAGCCAACCTCCGAGATGGCGGGAGACGTCGCTGCGAGCGCTCCGGACGGCGAGGACATCGACGACATGGTCGAGGATGTCGAGAGCGCCGTGCCCGCTGAAGACCTCATTCACCTCGCCACGAACGACGCAACTGCCGAGGCCGAACCCGCAGCCGAGCAGGATCTTTCCGACACAGCGTTCTCTGAGGACGTTTTGCCCCCGCCGGCAGATTCTGCCGTCGAGACCGATGAGGAGACGCCTCCCGTCGCGACATCGGAGCCGGACGTCGGCGACGACGCCGTGTTCCATCCCGACCTGCGGTCCGGACCGGTCCGCTTCGTCTGGCGAACCGATGCCGAAGGGCGGTTCGCCTCGATTTCCGAAGAATTCGCCCGCAGCGTCGGACCAGCCTCGGCCGATGTCACCGGCAGGCCCTTCCGCGAGGTTGCGGACGCCTTCGGCCTCGACCCCGACGGTGAGATAGCTGGCCTGCTGGAGCGTCGGGACACGTGGTCCGGCAGGTCGGTGATGTGGCCGATCGAGGGAACGGACCTTAAAGTGCCCGTCGACCTGGCGGCCCTGCCCGTTTATGCGCGCGACCGCTCGTTCGAGGGGTTCAGGGGCTTCGGCGTGGTGCGTGCCGGCGATGCCGTCGTGGACGAGGAGGCGATCGGCCTGTCGCTCGGGACAAGGCACGACACCCAGGCCAGCAAGGCGGTGCCCGCCGAGGCGAATGACCCCTTCGCGGGCGAGGCGCCTGCGATCGCCGTCGATGCGACACCGGAGCGGAGGCAGACCGACAAAGTGATCCGTCTCGCGGAGCATCGCCCACTCGCGGGCGAACGCACCCTGTCCCCGAACGAAAAGAACGCTTTCCGCGAAATCGGCGCACGACTGAAGGAGGCGGGGGCGGAGCCTCTCGCCGGCTCCGAGAATCCGGAAGCGACTCCAGCTTCCACGGAGCAATCGCCGCCGCCGGACGGCGATGAGGACGACCAGCCGGAACCGCGGCTCTATTCGGACGACCTCGCGGGTCCCGACGAGGACGAATGGTATGACGATGCGCCGGATGAGGCCGATGGGGACGGGCTGATCGAGGATTATCTCGACCCGAGCGAGCCGGAACCTGACGAACTCGTCCACGCCTTGGGCGGCCTTGACGATCTGGACCGAGCCGCCGACGGCGATGAGGATTTCCAGGACGAGCTGCCGGCCGAGCTTTCCGCGGACACGGACGAATACTCGCTCGCCGCGGTCGAATATGAACATGCAGGGAGGGAGGAAGACGGCGAGGCTCGTTCGGTCGACACGTCCGTACTCGAAAGGCTGCCGGTTCCGGTCCTGATCCATTCGGGAGATACGCTGCATTTCGCCAACCGGGAGTTCCTCGACCTCACCGGATACGTCTCGCTTCTGGAACTTGAGCAGAGCGGCGGCCTGGATGTCCTGTTCGCCGACGAAAGCGAGAGCCCCGGGCGCGATCCGGATGACCACCGGCGCCGCCTGCGGACGCGAGGCGGGGAGGAGTTCCCGGTCGACGCCCTGCTTCAATCGGTACCGTGGAATGGCGGCAAAGCGCTGCTTCTGGCATTGCGGACATCACCGGTCGCTACGGTGCCGCCGGCGACCGCCGAGGAACTGACCGAGCTCGAATCGCGCGTCAACGAGATGAGCACGATCCTCGACACGGCAACGGACGGGATCGTGATCATCGGGAATGATGGCACGATTCGCTCGATCAGCCGGCCGGCGGAGGCCCTGTTCGGCTTCGACAGTACCGAAGTCGCAGGCAAGCCGTTCGTCTCCCTTTTCGCGGTCGAGAGCCAGCGCGCCGCCCGCGACTATCTCAACGGCCTGTCGGACAACGGCGTGGCGAGCGTGCTGAACGACGGCCGCGAAGTGATCGGGCGCGAGGCGCAGGGCCGATTCATACCTTTGTTCATGACCATCGGGCGGCTGCCGGGCGCGAAGGGCTACTGTGCCGTGCTGCGCGACATCACGCAGTGGAAACGCGCCGAGGAGGAACTGACCCAGGCCCGTGCCGAGGCCGAGCGCGCGTCGTCGCAGAAGACCGAATTCCTGGCACGCATCAGCCATGAGATCCGCACGCCGCTCAACGCGATCATCGGATTTTCCGAACTGATGATCGACGAGAAGTTCGGACCGATCGTCAACGACCGCTACCGCGACTATCTGCGCGACATCAACAAGTCTGGCAACCATGTGCTCGACCTCGTCAACGATCTGCTCGACATCTCGAAGATCGAGGCCGGCGAACAGGAGATGAGCTACGAGGCCGTGTCGCTCAACGAGACGCTGGCGGAGGCAGTGGCGATGATGCAACCGCAGGCCAACCGCAACCGGGTCATCATCCGCTCGTCCTATGCCTCGCGCCTGCCGGACGTGGTCGCCGACCTGCGCTCGATCCGCCAGATCGCGCTCAACCTGCTCTCGAATGCGGTGCGCTACACGCAGGCCGGCGGACAAGTCATCGTCTCCACGGCCTACGAGCCGACCGGCGACGTGGTGCTGCGGGTGCGCGACACCGGCGTCGGCATGAGCCAGGGCGAGATCGAACAGGCGCTCAAGCCCTTCAGACAGATCAATGCGCTGAAACGCCCGCGCGGCGACGGCACCGGCCTGGGCCTGCCGCTGACCAAGGCGATGGTGGAAGCAAACCGTGCCCGCTTTGCCATCAGTTCGGCTCCGGGCGAAGGCACAATGGTCGAAATCGTCTTCCCCTCTCAGCGCGTGCTTGCCGGGTGACATCAGCAGCAAGTGTATGAAATACTTGACAAATGCTGTTTAGAAATACTCTAAACTGCTGATCTTGCTACCTTTTCCTTGACGGCGCCGCAAATTCTCGACAAGAGGAGCCGCGCGGTCAGGTTTTGCCCGACAAAGGGCAGGGCCGAGCCGCGACGCATCGACTTTTTCCGGGCAGGAGACGACCATGACAACAGCCTACGGATATCGTGCCGCGTTCGCCGGCCTTGGCCTCGCGATCGGGCTGGCCGCATCGGCCGCGTCCGCACAGACCGTCAACATCTATTCCTATCGCCAGCCGGACCTGATCAAGCCGGTCCTCGACGCCTTCACGGCGGAGACCGGGATCAAGACGGAAGTGCTCTTTCTCGACAAGGGCCTGGAGGAACGCATAGCAGCCGAGGGTGTCAATTCCCCGGCGGACGTGATCCTGACCGTCGACATCGCCCGCCTCGCCAAGACCGTCGACGCGGGCGTGACCCAGCCGCTCGACGACGCGACAGTCAATGCCAATATTCCGGCCGAATATCGCGATCCCTCCGGCAACTGGTTCGGGCTGACCAAGCGGGCCCGCGTCGTCTATGCGTCGAAGGACCGCGTCGGCGACAGCGCGATCACTTATGCCGACCTCGCCGATCCCAAGTGGAAGGGCAAAATCTGCATCCGCTCGGGCCAGCACGATTACAATCTGGCCCTGATCTCCGCCGCGATCGCGCATTGGGGCGAGGAAAAGACCGAGGAATGGCTGAAGGGCGTGAAGGCCAACCTCGCCCGCAAGCCCGACGGCGGCGACCGCGACCAGGCGAAAGCCATCGCGGCAGGCGAATGCGATATCGCGCTCGGCAACACCTACTACGTCGGCCTGATGATGACCAACGAGAAGGATCCCGAGCAAAAGGACTGGGCGAAGGCCATCAAGGTCTTATTCCCGACCTTCGAGAACGGCGGCACCCATGTCAACGTGTCCGGCGTCGCGCTCGCCAAGAACGCGCCGAACCGCGACAATGCCGTGAAACTCGTCCAGTTTCTGTCCTCCGACAAGGCCCAGCAGATCTATGCCGAGCAAGTGTTCGAGTATCCTGTGGAGCCGGGTCTGGCACCTTCCGAGATCGTCAGTGGCTTCGGCCAGCTGACTGCCGATACACTACCGCTTGCCGACATCGCGAAGAATCGCAAAGCCGCCTCCGAGATGGTCGACAGGGTCGGCCTCGACGATGGCCCGGCGAGCTGAAGCAGGCTACAATTCGAAAAATGAAGGCCGGGCGGGGCAACCGTCCCGGCCTTCGCCGTGACGGGGAACTTCATGGCATTCGCTGAACAGGCAAGACCAGGCCGTCCGTTGCGCGTCCGCAGACCCCGACACGTGCTCGCGCTTCTGCCGGCGATCGCTATTGCGGCGGTCGTGCTCGCGCCCATCGTCGCGATTGGCTTCATCGCGTTCTCGGGCAGCGGAGAGGATTGGCCTCATTTGCTCCGCAACGTCCTGCCGGGCGCGCTGCGGACGACCGCGCTCCTGCTCTTCCTGGTGACCCTCGGCACCGCCTCGATCGGAGTGGTGAGCGCATGGCTTGTGGTGGCGTTCGATTTCCCGTTCCGCCGTCTATTGTCCTGGGCGCTGGTACTGCCGTTCGCGGTGCCGCCGTATCTCGCAGCATACGCCTTCGCTGAGTTTTTCCACTTCTCCGGGCCGGTGCAGAGCGCCATCCGCGCCTTGTTCGGCTTTCAGACGCGTGCCGACTACTGGTTCCCCGACATCCGCTCGACGGCCGGCGCGGCGCTCGTCCTGTCGGCCGTGCTCTTTCCCTATGTCTACATGACGACGCGCATCGTCTTCATCATGCAGGGGCGCAACATCGCGGACGTGGCGCGCACGCTCGGCGCCTCGCCGTTCAAGGTACTGACGCGTATCCTCCTTCCGGTGGCGAAGCCGGCGATCGCGGCGGGCGTCGCGCTGGTGCTGATGGAAACGTTGAACGATATCGGCGCGTCGGAGTATCTCGGCGTTCGGACCCTCACCTTCTCCGTCTATTCGACCTGGCTCAACCGCGGCAGCCTGGAGGGCGCCGCCCAGATCGCGGTGCTGATGCTCGTCCTGGTCTTCGCGCTGCTGTGGGCCGAGCGCTGGGCCAGGCGAAACCAGCGATTTCATTCAGCCCGCGCCACGCAGATGAAGGTCAGGCCGCCGCGAACCGTGCTTCGCGGCTGGCGCGCGGTGCTGGCGACGACGGCCGCCGCGCTGCCCGTCCTCGCCGGCTTCGGCGTCCCGCTTTACGTCTTCGGGCGCTATGCTCTGCGGCGGGTCGAACAGTTCTCCGACCCCGCGCTCGGCAAGGCGCTGTTCCATAGCATCGTCGCCGCATCCGGCACGGCGGCGATCACGGTCGCCGCCGCCCTGCTTTTGACCTATGCCGTGCGGCTCGCCCGCACACGCGAAATGGCGATGCTTTCGCGGCTCGCGACGCTTGGATATGCCCTGCCCGGCACGATCCTCGGCCTCGGCCTGCTGTTCGTCCTGGCCCGGTTCGACAACACGTTGGATGCGTTGGCGCGAGCCTATCTCGGGATCTCGACGGGGCTCCTGATCTCCGGCTCTGCGGCGGCTGTGATCCTCGCCTGTTCGCTGCGATTCCTGGCCCTTGCCGAGGGATCGATCCGGTCCGGCATTGAAAAGCTTCCGCCTCACCTCGACGAGGCGGCCCGCAGTCTCGGCCGCGGTCCCGCGCAAAGCGCGTTGACCGTGATACTGCCTTTGCTTGGACCTGCCATCTTCACGGCGACGGTGCTGGTGTTCGTGGATACGATCAAGGAACTGTCGGCAACGATCCTGCTCAGACCGTTCGGCTTCAACACGCTCGCGACCTATGTCTACGAGAACGCTTCGCGCGGCGTCGTCGAGGACGGCGCGATCGCGGCCCTCGCCATCATCGCAACCTCGCTGGTTCCCGTCGCGCTGCTTTCCGGAGCGCTGATGCGCGACCGGGAAGCCTCGCTCTGACCACGCGACTGCGCTGCTTCCTCGACGCCAGGAAACAAGTCGGTCGCGGACAAAAAGAGAGGCGCCGATGGGCGCCTCAATTGAATCTGCTGTCACACGGGGCTTGAGCGAATGCGCTGGATCCGGGCTCGCCGGATGCAGGGATTTCTCCCTCAAGTTAGCTTGGACTATTACGGCGCTTTCTTAACAACTCCTTACCGGATCGGATCGGTCTTTACTGAAGTGTACCAGAGCTGAAGTCTAGGTAAATTTCCGCGTTACGGTTCGTTAACCCTACCGGTCCTCAATCGCGCAATGCCGGCAAATCGCGGAACAGGTCCAGCGCCTCGGGATTGGCGAGCGCCTCCTTGTTCTTGACCGTCCTGCCGTGCACCACGTCGCGCACCGCGAGTTCGGTGATCTTGCCGGACTTGGTGCGGGGAATATCGGCGACCTCGACAATGCGGGCGGGAACGTGGCGCGGCGTGGCCCCCGTCCTGATCTTGGTCTTGATGCGCTTTTCCAGATCGGCATCCAGCACCACACCCGCCGCCAGGCGGACGAAAAGCACGACTCGCACGTCATTGTCCCAGTCCTGCCCGATGCAGATCGCCTCGACAATTTCCGGCATCTGCTCGACCTGGTTGTAGATCTCGGCGGTGCCGATGCGCACGCCGCCGGGATTGAGCGTCGCGTCCGAACGGCCGTGGATGATCATGCCGCCGTGGTCTGTCCATTCGGCAAAATCGCCGTGGCACCAGACATTGTCGAAGCGCTCGAAATAGGCGGCATGATACTTGGCGCCGTCCGGGTCGTTCCAGAACATCACCGGCATCGACGGGAAGGCGCGGGTGCAGACGAGTTCGCCCTTCTCTCCAACCACGTGCTTGCCGTCGTCGTCCCAGACATCCACCGCCATGCCGAGCCCCGGGCCCTGGATCTCGCCGATCCAGACCGGCTTCAGCGGCACGCCGAGGACGAAACAGGACACGATGTCCGTGCCGCCCGAAATCGAGGCGAGGTGCACATCCTCCTTGATCGCCTCGTAGACATAGGCGAACCCTTCCGGCGACAGCGGCGAACCGGTGGACGAGATGACGCGCACGGTCGACAGATCATGCGTGTCCTTCGGCGAAAGCCCCGCCTTGCGCAAGGCGTCGATGAACTTCGCCGAGGTGCCGAAATAGGTCATCTTCTCGGCCTGGGCGAAGTCGAACAGCACGTTGCCGTCCGGATAGAAGGGCGAGCCGTCGTAGAGAAGCAGGGTGGCGTTCGACGCCAGCGCCGAGACCAGCCAGTTCCACATCATCCAGCCGCAGGTGGTGAAGTAGAAGACCCGGTCGCCATCTTCGATGCCGGCGTGGAGACGCTGCTCCTTGACATGCTGGATCAGCGTGCCGCCGGCCGAATGGACGATACATTTCGGGATGCCGGTCGTGCCGGAGGAAAACAGGATATAGAGCGGGTGCGAGAAGGGCAGGCGCACGAAGTCCGGCTCGCGTGCGGCGAACGGCGCGACCGCGGCCTCGAGCGTTTCGGCATTCGGGATATCCGCGGCCGCCTTGGCCGCACCGCCGAGATAGTCGACGAGGATCGCCTTCCTCACCGTCGGCAGCTTGCTCAGGACCGCCTTCACCTTGGCGGCGACGTCGTTTGCCTTGCCGTTGTACCAATAGGCGTCGGGCGCGATGAAAATCACAGGTTCGATCTGGCCGAAACGGTCGAGCACGCCCTGTTCGCCGAAATCGGGGGAGCAGGACGACCAGATCGCGCCAAGCGAGGCCGTCGCCAGCATGCAGGCCACTGTCTCGGGCATATTGGGCATCATCGCCGCGATCCGGTCGCCCGGCTTGACGCCTGCGGCGGAAAACGCCTGCTGCAGCCGCGAGACGAGCGCCCTGAGTTCATCCCAGGACATGCGCCGCGACACCCTGTCCTCGCCCTTGAAGACGATCGCGTCGCCCGCGCCGCGCTTTCTCAGGAGGTTCTCGGCGAAGTTCAGCTTCGCCTCAGGAAAGAAGGACGCGCCTGGCATGCGGTCGCCGTCGGCAAGCATCCGCGACCCCTTCACACCTTCGATGCCGCAGAAATCCCAGACCAGGTTCCAGAACTCCTCGCGTCGATCGATCGACCATCGATGGAGATCGTCGAAGCCGGAGAAGGGCCCCGCGCCGGCCTTCTCAGCCTCGCGCAGAAAGCGCGTCATCGGTGCAGACTGGATAGCGGCGGAGGAAGGGGTCCACAGCGGCAGGGATGCGGTCATCGAGTGTCTCTCCGGAAGCGTCGGCGTTATGCATGCCGCGGCATTCGAGGGCAAGCCGAAGAATGCGTTCCGGCTGTGCGCAACGGCCATCGCCGGGCCACAAAGCCTTGAAATGGCGGTTCCTTACGATAAACCGATCATGCTGGCGCATGCCGCAGCCGGCATCGGGGACCAGAGCAATGTCTCGCTAGAGCAATGTCCGATCAGGTTGAACCGTTCTGCCGGAGGGAATTCGGGTCAAGGTCGAGGTCTTCGGCGCGGTCGTGCTGGTGGCACGGCCAAGTCCGAAGACCGAAGGATTTGGCCCGAATTCACCCGGCCCGAAGGGTTTCCCGCTGGCAGGCGCCCGCGGCGTCAGGCGGATTTGGCCGTGCCACCAGCACGGCCTGCACCGCCTTCCTGGCGGATCGCCCCGCCATCGGAGAAACAGAACTGGTTCAACCTGATCGGACATTGCTCTAATGCCGGCTCCATTCGTCAGGAAAGCCATCTGGGCAATCGTCGCGGCCAGCGTCGCGATCGTTCTCGTGCTTGCCTCCTTGCCGCTTGTCGCCTCCACCCAGATCGTGCGGACGCGCATCTCGCAGGAACTGTCGGCGCGATCGGGCTTTCGCGTTACGCTCGGCGAAGCGCCTGATCTCGACCTGTTTCCGTCCCTGAAAGCGGTCCTGCACAATGTCACCTTCAGTCGATGGGAAGACGCAGGCGCGCCGCCGGTGCTGGAGACCGAGAGGCTCGAGGCGAACCTGTCCGCGTGGCGGGCTCTGATCGGTGGGATCGACTTCAGCACCATAGTGCTGGAAAGACCGGTATTGCGGGTGGAGCGGGCCGGCGACCGCTACTATCTGCCGTTTCTACCCGGGCGCGGGCGCGTCGCCGAGATCCTGCGCGCGGCAGCAACGGGTGATGCGCGGGACGGGCCGGCGCTGGGCACGATCCGCTTCTCCGAAGGGCGGCTGGTCAGCGCTGATACCGGGCAGGACATCGCGACCAGCCTGACCGGCACGGCGCAATGGGAAACCGCGAATTCGCCGGCCCTGCTCAATGGCGGCGGGGTGTGGCGGGGCGAATCCGTCAGATATGCGCTGATGATCGAGGCGCCGCTCAAGCTGGCCGGCCGCGATGCGAGCGCGGTGACCGTCTCCTTCGAATCCGATCCCTTCAACGCCTCCTTCTCCGGCACGGCGTCGCGGCGCGAGGGACTGACGTTCGACGGATCGCTGGCCGCCAGCTCGCCCTCCGCGCGGCGGGCTCTCGAGTGGTCGCAAGCGCAGATCGGTCCGGGTGCCGCGATGGGCGCGTTCTCGCTGTCAGGCAAGGCGACGGGCGGGAGGGACACCTTGAAACTTGCCGACGCGCGGCTGTCGATCAACGAGAATCCGGGCGTCGGGGCGCTGGAACTCGCCTTCGCAAAGCCGGTTCCCAGCATCTCGGGCACACTGGCCTTTGATACGCTCGACATCGGCCATTTCCTGTCGGCCTTTGCAACGCCGCTCGACCAGTCCTCCCGCAAGCCCGTCTTCGACCTGACCTTTACCGACCAGATCAGCCTCGACCTGCGTGTCTCCGCCGGCCGGGCGACGGGTGGCGGCATCCAGCTGTCCGATGTCGCCGCGACCGCGCAGGTGCGAGGCGGATTTGCCGCTTTCGACATTTCGGACGCGACCGGCCTCGGCGGCGAGATACAGGCGGGATTCCGCGTCGACCGGAAGCCCGAAGGCGAGGTCGGAGAGATGCGGGTCTCGGCGGAGGGAATCGATTGGGCGGAGTTGGCCGCGCGGATCGGGTGGAGCCGCAACGCACCACGGGCGAAAGGGTCGCTGAACGTCGTGCTCAGGAGCCCGATCACCGACATGGCATCCCTTCCCTACATCGTTCAGGGCACGATCGGCGCCAAGCTGGGGCCGGGAGCGCTCAAGGATTTCGACCTCGCCAAGCTGATAGCCAACCCGCCCGGCGGCGGCTTCTTCCCGCTGAGCGCGGTCGGAGGGGGCTCGCTCGCGATCGAAGGCGCGGAATTCAAGGCCGCGGTCCAGAACGGCGTTGCGCGGATCGAGACCGCGAAGGCGTGGACGGCAAAGGATCTCCTGAACCTCGACGGAATAGTGCCCTATGTCGGGCGCAGCCTGGCGCTCTCGCTCAAGGTCGGCAGGCGCGACGCGTCGCAGGATCAGGGCGGACCCGCGCCGGCACAGTCCTATTTCGTTGGCGGCTCCTGGGACGCACCCTACGTTTCGGCCGTGCTGGCGCCTGTAGGACCCTGAAGGCGACGGCGAGCGGGCGATTCAACTGGCCGACGAATCGCGCTACTGTCGCGAAGGGGATTTGGCGGCATGTTCAGGATCATTTCCGGCGCCTTCAAGATCGTGACCGTCTCGCTGCTGACGGGGGCGGCGCTGTCGGCGCTCGACCTGTCGGCGGCCGACATCCTGATCGAACTCGGATTGACACCCGAACGCGTCATGGACCTGCTGCAGACGGGCGCGGCCTGGGCTTTGCCCAACATCATTCTCGGATCGATGGTGATCGTGCCGATCTGGCTTGTCGTCGCGCTGCTGAGGCCCCCGAGAGGACCTTAGAGCAATGTCCGATCGGGTTGAACCGTTCTGCCGGAGGGAATTCGGGTCAAGGTCGAGGTCTTCGGCGCGGTCGTGCTGGTGGCACGGCCAAGTCCGAAGACCGACGGATTTGGCCCGAATTCACCCGGCAGAACGGTTCAACCTGGTCGGACATTGCTCTCTAGCCCCGCTGCGCCGCCTGTTCGTCGCGCAGGCGCTGGACCTCGCGGCGCTTGTTGACCAGCGAGGCGATGATGACGCCCATGGTGACGATGGCGATGAGGATCGTGCAGGCGGCGTTGATCTCGGGCGTGACCCCCAGGCGCACCTGGCTGTAGATCTTCATCGGCAGGGTCGTGGCACCGGGACCCGAGGTGAAGCTCGCGATGACCAGATCGTCGAGCGACAGGGTAAAGGCCAGCATCCAGCCCGAGATAACCGCCGGCATGATCACCGGCAGCGTGATCTGGAAGAAGGTTTTGACCGGCGGCGCGCCGAGATCCATCGCCGCCTCCTCGAGCGAGCGGTCGAAGGTCATCAGCCGCGACTGGACGACGACGGCGACGAAGCACATCGAGAAGGTGATGTGGGCGAGCGTCACCGTCAGGAAGCCGCGATCGAGGCCGATCGCGACGAACAGCAACAGCAGCGACAGACCGGTGATGACCTCGGGCATGACCAGCGGCGCGAACACCATGCCGGAGAACAGCACGCGGCCACGGAAGCGGGTGTAGCGGGTAAGCGCCAGTGCCGCCATGGTTCCGAGGATCGTGGCGAAGGTGGCCGACAGCACCGCGACGCGGGCGGTGACCCAGGCCGCGTCCATCAGGCTCTGGTTGCGGAACAGCTCGCCGTACCACTTGGTCGAGAAGCCCGCCCATACGGTCACGAGCTTCGATTCGTTGAACGAGAAGACGATGAGCAGCACGATCGGCAGATAGAGGAAGGCGAAGCCGAGGACGACCGAGGCGATGTTGAAGCGGGACCAGGTCGCGTTCACCTCAGCGCTCCCTTTCCTGCGCCTTCGCCTGCGCCTGCTGGAAGAACATCATCGGCACCACCAGCATGAGGAGCAGGATCACCGCCACGGCGGACGACACCGGCCAGTCGCGGTTGGCGAAGAATTCGTTCCACAGCGTCTTGCCGATCATCAGCGTCTGCGAGCCGCCGAGCAGATCGGGGATGACGAACTCGCCCGTCGCCGGGATGAAGACCAGCAGGCACCCGGCGACGATGCCGGGCATGGCAAGCGGGAAGGTGATCTTCCAGAACGCCCCGATCGGCGTGCAGCCGAGATCCTGCGCCGCCTCGATCAGCGAATAGTCCATCTTCTCCAGCGCCGAGTAGAGCGGCAGGACCATGAAGGGCAGGTAGGAATAGACGATGCCGATGAAGATCGCCGTATGGGTGTTGAGGATGATCAGCGGCTGGTCGATCAGGCCGGTCCAGATGAGGAACTGGTTGAGCAGGCCTTCCGGCTTGAGAATGCCGATCCAGGCATAGACCCGGATCAGGAAGCTGGTCCAGAACGGCAGGATGACCAGCATCAGCAACAGCGGGCGCACGGTCGCCGGCGCGCGCGCCATGCCGTAAGCGATGGGAAAGCCGATGAGAAGCGCGAAGAAGGTCGAGATCGCGGCGATGACGACGCTCGACACATAGGCGTTGAAATAGAGCGGGTCTTCGGTGAGCCAGAGATAGTTGTCGAAGGAGAATTCCTTCAAGCTCTCCCACAATCCCGAAATCCCGCCCGACAGATCGAAAGTCGGCAGGTAGGGCGGCATCGCGATCGCGGTCTGCGACAGCGATATCTTGAAGACGATCAAGAACGGTACGAGAAAGAGGACGAGCAGCCAGGCATAGGGGACGATGATCACCAGCCGGCCTGTGACGGCGGACAGCCAACTGCCCTGTGTGGGGGCGCCGGCCTGGGAGGCCGGCGAGGCGGCGGCCAGCGTCGTCTCAGCCATGTTCGCGGCCTTTCGGCATCGGAGGCACGACTGGAGAAGTGACGACGTTGCCCATCTCGACCCCTATCGCGTCAGCACGACGCCCGCATCCGGGGCGAAGGAGATCCACGCCTTGTCATTCCAGCTCAACGGATCCTCGGTGATGCGCGAACTGTTGAGAGCGCTTGCCTTGACGACTTGGCCGTCGACGAGCCGGACGTGGTAGACGGTCATGTCGCCGAGATAGGCCAGATCGTAGATCTCGCCTTCCATCGCATTGGCCGCACCGTCGGGCTTCTTCGAGGAGACCTTGATCTTCTCCGGCCGGATGGCGAAGGCGACCTCGTCGCCGGTCTTTGCGGCACCGGCGTTCTCGACCACGATCTGTGCCCCGCTGGCGCCGGTGATGCGTGCGGAGTTCTCCTTCCGCTCGGCGACCCTGCCCTCCAGCATGTTCACGTTGCCGACGAAATTGGCGACGAAGCGCGACAGGGGCGCCTCATAGACCTCGGCCGGTGTCGCGACCTGCATCACCTGCCCCTTGTCGAGGATGGCGATGCGGTCGGCCATCGTCATCGCCTCCTCCTGATCGTGCGTGACGACGACGAAGGTGAGGCCGAGGTTCTGCTGCAGATCCATCAGCTCGAACTGGGTTTCCTCGCGCAGCTTCTTGTCGAGCGCGCCCAGCGGTTCGTCGAGCAGCAGCACCTTCGGTCGCTTGGCGACCGAGCGGGCCAGCGCCACGCGCTGGCGCTGGCCGCCGGACAGCTGGTGCGGCTTGCGTTTGGCGAAAGGCTCGAGCTTGACCAGCTTCAGCATCTCGGCGACGCGCTTGTCGATATCCGCCTTCGGCATGCCTTCCTGCTTGAGGCCGAAGGCGATGTTCTGCTCCACCGACATGTGCGGGAAGAGCGCGTAGGACTGGAACATCATGTTGACGGGCCGCCGGTAGGGCGGAATGCCGCGCAGGTCCTGCCCGTCGAGAAGAATGCGGCCCGACGTCGGCTCATCGAAGCCGGCGAGCATGCGCAGGAGTGTCGACTTGCCGCAGCCGGACGCGCCGAGAAGAGCGAAGAACTCGCGCTCATAGATGGACAACGACAGGTCGTTGACCGCGGTGAAGTCGCCGAACTTCTTGGTGACGTTCTCGAAGACGATATAGGGCTTCGCCGATGGGTCCGTCCACGGCGAGAAGCTTCTGCGAATGCTGCCGAGCGATTTCATAGTCCGTCCCGGTCCCCACTTCCGGACGCGAAAAGCCCCGGCGTTGCCGGGGCTTTCCTGTTCACTGACCTGAGACGATCTTGGTCCAGCTTCTGGTGATGAGGCGCTGCGTCTTCGGATCGTAGGGCAGCGTGATGAACAGCTTCTTCATCGTCGCCTCGTCCGGATAGATCGCCGGGTCCTCGAGCACCTCCTTGTCGAGGAGCGCCTGTGAAGCCTTGTTGCCGTTGGCGTAGAAGACGTAGTTCGACGCCTTCGCCGCGACTTCCGGCTTCATGATGTAATTGATGAAGGCATGCGCCTCGTCGACGTGCTTGGCGTCGGCCGGGATCGCCAGCTGGTCGAACCACATTTCCGCACCCTCGACCGGGATGACATAGCTGATCTCGACGCCCTGGTCCGCCTCGGCCGCGCGGTCGCGCGCCTGGAACACGTCGCCCGACCAGCCGACGGCCAGGCAGATGTCGCCGTTGGCCAGCGCGTTGATGTATTCGGACGAATGGAACTTGCGCACATAGGGCCGGATCGAGAGCAGCAGCTCCTCGGCCTTGGCGAGTTCGGCCGGGTCGCGGCTGTCGGGGTTGAGGCCCAGATAGGCGAGCGCCGTCGGAATGATCTCCTGCGGGGCGTCGAGCATGTAGACGCCGCATTCGTTGAGCTTTTTCATCGATTCCGGATCGAAGACGGTCTTCCACGAGTCGATCTTGTCGATGCCGAGCGCGTCCTGGATCTTCTTGACGTTGTAGCCGATGCCGGTCGTGCCCCACATGTAATTGACCGAATAGGCGTTCTCGGGATCGTATTTCGCCGTCTGCGTCGCCACCACGTCCCACATGTTCGAGATGTTGGGCAGCTTCGCCTTGTCCAGCTTCTGGAAGACGCCCGCCTGGATCTGGCGGGCGAGGAATGCGCCGGTGGGAACCACCACGTCGTAGCCGGTTCCGCCCGCGAGCAGCTTCGTCTCGAGAATCTCGTTGGAATCGAACACGTCGTAGACGACCTTGATGCCGGTTTCCTTGGTGAAATCCTCAAGGATGGAATCGTCGATATAGTCCGACCAGTTGTAGACGTTGACGACCTTGTCCTGAGCGAAGGCCGAAAATGCGAGGATGCTTGCCAAGGTCGTCGCAGTCGCGAGCCCGATAGCGTTGCGCATCGAGTATTCTCCTCTGTTTACCCCAATCCCGGCTCGCACAGCGGTCCTTCACGGCCGGGTTCGAACACAGCCTATTGGCGTTTTCGCAGTGCGGCAAGCCTCCAAATCCGAGACCAGGCAAGTGCCCGCCGCCGTCGATCAGCGCGGTGCCGGAACGCCGGTGACGCCCGGTCGTTGCGGGCGGGCCTGGCGGCGGAATTCGAGGGCGATGTGGACGAGGAGTGCTGCGAAGATGACCGTGCCGCCGATGACGGTGCGCGCCGAAGGCGTCTCCGCGTGGATCAGCCAGACCCAGACGGGGCCGAGGACGGTCTCCAGCGTGCCGAGGAGCGCCGCGAACGCGGCCGGGATCAGCCGGGCACCCGTCGCGAACAGCGCGAGCCCCAGGCCTAGATTGAGCGCGCCGAAGGCGAACAGCCATGCCATGTCGACAGCGCCCACGGCGAAAGCGGAAGCCTGGGTCGCGGCGAAGGCGGCCGCGATCAGCGTCCCGAGGCAGGTCGCCGGCGTCATGCGCACATGGGCGAAACGACGGGTGATGACCGTCGCCGAGGAGAAGGCGACGGCGATCAGCAGCGCCAGGCCGTCACCGATCGGCGAGACGTCGCCGGTGAAGGATTCCGAGACCATGATGGCGACGCCGGCAATCACCACGGCGATGGCGAGCCAGGTCGCAAGCGAGACCGTCTCGCGGAAAATGATCCAGCCCATGAGGGCGGCGAGCAGCGGCACGCCGGCCTGCATCAGGACGATGTTGGCGACCGTCGTATAGGCGAGCGCGACGACGAAGGAGGTGGATGCGACGGCGAAGCAGATACCCACGGCGAGGCCCGGCAGGCCCATGTTCCTGAACAGCGCGACCGTGCCGCGCAGGCCGTCGCGCCAGAGCATGAAGCCGATCAGGAAGACCGCCGCCCAGACGGAGCGCCAGAAGACCATGGTCCAACTGTCTGCCTCGATGAACCTCGCAATCGCGCCGCCGAAGCTCCAGAAGAGCGCCGACAGCGTGACCAGGATGAAACCCAATCTCTCGTCGCCACGCGAGGGCGAAGCCTGTGTTGCCGTCTGGACCATGATCGAGCGCCGTGTTGCCGGCGGCGCGATTGCGCAGGCCGGGCGAATCCTCCATTCGCGTTAGAGCAGAAGCGGAAGGCTCGCGTGATCCAGCCGGCGCTTTGGTTTGTATCACCTGCGACACGGGACAAATGACAACCTTTTCGCGCTCGAGCGCCGTCCTCTGCCTCCTGCTTGGGCTGCCGGCGGTTCTTCTCGCTGCCGGCCTGGCGGGTGGCGAGCCATGGCGTTTCGCGATCCGTCCCTCGGGCGATGTCGCGACAAAGCTGCTGGTCGTCACGCTCTCGATCGCGCCGCTGAGGGCACTCTTTCCACGAAGCGGCTGGACGGCCTGGCTGATCTCGCGCCGCCGGATCTTCGGGCTCTCGGCATTTTTCTATGCCCTGTTCCACCTCGCGGTCTTCTGCGCGAGCATCGGCCGGCTCGACTGGATCCTGCAGGGCATGGCCTTCGCCTCGATGTGGACCGGCTGGATCGCCTTCGGCCTGCTTGCAACGGTGGCGTCGATCTCCAATGCCGCCGCTATGGCCCGTCTCGGCGGTTGGTGGAAACGGATCCAGAGGCTTGCCTATCCTGCCGCGCTGCTGACGCTCGCACACTGGCTGCTGCTCAGCCGCTCGCCGACCGAGGCGCTGTTCCACGCCGCGCCGGTCGCGGGGCTTTGGATCGCCGCTGGTACGAGACATTTTTCTTCGCCGGTTGCCCGTGCTAAGCTGAAATAGGAGCTGACCATGAACCAGATTCTGAAGCGCGCGGTTATCGAAGTCGAAAGCCTGTCCGACAAGGAACAGGAAGAGCTTGGGCACGCACTTATGGAGATGGCAATGCGCAAGAAGCTCGAAGGGATGTTTGCAGCATCCGAAGCCGAAGGCGGGGAGACGCTTCACGACCAGGTCTTCGATAGGCTCCTCACGAAGATCCGTGGCTAAGATCGTCTGGCGCGATCGTGCGGTCCGCCACCTCGAGGCAATCGGCGAATACCTGCGAGCAAGCAGCCCACGAGCCGCGGAGCGCTATGTTTCCGAGCTAGGGATCTCGGTCGCGTCTCTGGCGGAGTTTCCCGAGAAGGGGCGACAGTTCGACAAGAGACGACGCGTCCTAATCTTCCGGAATCACCTGATTCTCTATGTGGTCGATTCACGCACTGACAGTGTCTTCATTGCAGACATCATCGACGGCAGGCGCGACATCCCCAGCGTGATCCGCTATCTCTCCGATTGAGTTCGAATGAACCACCGTTTCGGAGGAAACAGCCATGCAGGCAGCCTGGTACGAAAGGAACGGCGCGGCGGCGCAGGTTCTCAATGTCGGCGACATGGATATGCCGGAGCCCGGACCGAACGAGGTACGGGTAAAAATCCACACGTCCGGCGTCAATCCGTCCGATGTGAAGAGCCGCCGCGGGCGGCCGCCGATGTTCCCGCGGATCATCCCGCATTCGGACGGGGCCGGCGTCATCGATGCGGTCGGAAAGGGCATCGACCATAGCCGCATCGGCGAGCGCGTCTGGATCTGGAACGCGCAGTGGAAGCGGGCCTTCGGCACGGCGGCGGAATATTGCGTGCTCCCCTCCGAGCAGGCCGTGCACCTGCCCAAGCGGGTCGACTTCGCCACGGGCGCATGTCTAGGCATACCCGCGCTCACGGCGCTGCAGGCGGTGCGCCATCTCGGACAGATCGGCGGCAAGACGATCCTCATCACCGGCGCCGGCTCGTCGGTCGGCCACTATGCGACGCAATTCGCCAAGGCACGCGGCGCCCGCGTCATCGGCACGGCGTCGGCCGCCAAGGCCGAGCATGCGCGCAATGGCGGGGCGGACTTCGTCGTCGACTACCAGGCCAAGGACGTCGCGAGCGTCGTCAAGCACCTCACCCAGAACAAGGGTGTGGACGGCATCATCGACATGGACCTGTCGTCGACGGCCAAGCTGATCGCCGAGGCGGTGATGGCGCCGCATGCGACGATGGTCTGCTACGGCTCGAACCAGGCTAGCGACATCGCGCTCAATTTCCCCGCGCTCCTGTGGAACAGCTACACGTTGAAGTTCTTCCTGGTCTACGACCTGAAGCCGGAGGAACGGCGGGCAACGACGGCCGAACTGACCAAATTCCTCGAGGATGGCGGTATACGCCACTCGGTCGGCCCGCGTTTCCTGCTGCGCGACATCGCAAGGGCGCATGAGGAGGTCGAGGAAGGCAAGGCGATCGGCAACGTGGTGCTGGATATCGCGTAGCGTGAAGCTATGATATTCAGATTGAATGTGCCGGAGAAAGCCATGAACCATTCTCTGCGGAACGGCATCCGAGAAGTCGAAGCGTTGCCGGAAAAGGATCAGGAAGAGATCGCCCTTGCTCTCCATCACATGGCCGTCCGGAAACGGATAGACGCGCGACTCGACGCCGCCCTTCGGCGCGGAGGGGAGATGCCGGCCGAGGTCTTCTACGCAGAGCTTCAGGAGAAGTATGGCGAGTGAGGTCGTCTGGCTCGAGGAAGCGCGGGAGAACCTCGACGAGATCATTGCGCAAATAGCGGAAGCCAGTCCTGCGGCCGCGCGAAAATAGCGAGCAGGTGTCGTCAATGCTTGCAGAAAGCTCGTTGACTTTCCCCGCTCGAGCCGACGCTATAATGACCTATTCCGAGCGGTGGTCTATCGCAACCACATCGTTTTTATCAAGTCATCGGTGGCACCGATCGTGTCCATATCGTGATGGTCGTCGACGCACGACGGGACGTTGACGGCATAGTCCTCGACTTGCTCACCTGAACTCAAACACGCTCAGCCCCTCGGGGTTAATGGGACGCATGACGAGGTCGAAGCAGGCAGGTCGGCAGCGTGGTGATCGACGTGGCAAGAGCAATGGACGAAACCGCGCCCGCGCGACTAATGCCGGCCGTAGTTCAGGTCGTGTAGGCTTTGATCGCTTTGCGTATGTCCCGATTTGCGCGCTCGACCGTGAAGGCAGACTTCTTCCAGTCGCCCAGCCACTCCATGATCTCCTGATATTCGGGATCATCCGGATCGGCTGCCACAGCCAACATCGCCTCGAAACCGGGCGGGCCGCCGCTGTCGTCCGGCGGACATGCGTCTCTCCGCCAAGGCACTTTGGCGGTTTGTCGCCCGGAACGATCGGCCTTTCGGCCACGACTTCGACCTCATGCCACCAATCGTCGCCGAAATCGTACTGGAAGCCGAACCGGACGCCAGGGGAGAAAACATCGCTCGCGATAACGCCCTCCATATCGAGACTCTGCTGCAAATCCAGTTCGTCGTCGAACTTGAGGTCGTATCGGGCACCTTCGAATTCGTACGCGAACATGTGGCTCGAATTCCAGCCCATAGCACCGATGATCGCAGCGCCGACCTCGTAGAGCGGCATGTCGTCGGACACGGTGAGGATGCGCCAGACAGTCGGCTCGATATCCAGCAGCGTTACTTTTAGTTCGAAAAGCCTTCGCGCCAATCAGAGTGCTCTACGAAGTTCCCCACCAGTTTTCGTGCTGACCTAGCGAAAGTCAAACGCGCTGAGCCCCGTCACCATCTCATCCAGCCCGAGCGGGCGCGTCACCGGCGGTTCGGCCCGCGCCAGGCAGCCGGAACGCTCGCACAGCCGGCAGGCCGGGCCGATCGGGGTGGCCGGCACGTGTCCGGGCTTCGAGACCGTTCCCGGCGCGGCGCCGGGAAGTGCTGCCGAATAGACGATCTCGTCCTTGAAGCCGATGTCGCAGCCGATGAGCAGCGCCGTGCGGCGCGGCCGCTCGTTGAAGGCGCCCTGCGGACCTTCCAGCGTGCGGGCGATGGTCAGGAATTCGGCGCCGTCGGGCATCTCGACTGCTTCGACGAGGATCTGGGACGGCTGGGCAAAGGCCGCATGCACCGGCAATTTCGGGCACCCGCCGCCGAAGCGGGCGTGCGGAAAACCCTGGCTGCCGGCCTTGCGGAAGCGGTGTCCGGCATTGTCGACCTCGAGCATGAAGAAGGGCACGCCCTGCGCGCCGGGTCGCTGCAGCATGGTCAGCCGGTTGGCCGCCTGCTCGAAGGACACGCCGAAGCGCGAGCGCAGCACGTCGATGTCGTAGCGCGCGCGCACGGCCGCAGCATGGAATGCACCGTAGGGCATCATCAGCGCATGCGCGGCATAGCGGGCCAGCTCGAATCGGCCGAGCCGTCTCGCCTCGTCGGTCGAGAGCTTCAGGGCCTGCAGTTCGGCTCCGATGGCGACGCCCATGCGCAGCAGGCAGGCCTCCATCGCAATCTCGCGAAGCTGGTCGAAAGGCGAGAGGCGCTCGGAGATGAACAGGCGCTGTGAATGGCGGTCGTAGCGGCGGCGCCAGTCGGGCATGGTCGCCACCGGCAGGACGCGGACCACGATGCCGGCCTCGCGCTTCAGCCAGGCCTTGAGCGCTCCGAGCAGATCGTCGCCCGGCTGGAGCAGGGCGGTGAAGGCCTCTGCTTCCTCCTCGATCGAGGCGAAGTGGTTCGCCCGCCGCTCGAACACTTCATGCACCTCGTCGATCGGCAGCCGGGCGGAGGAGAGCGCGGTGGCGCGGCCGTCGCGGGCGAGCATTTCGGAGAGGTCCGACAGGCGCTCGGCCTGTTCGCGGTAGGCGCGGAAGAGCTTGATCACGCCTGACGAGACGTTGGGCGCGGCCTCGGCGATCTCCAGCAGTTCCTGGTCGCCCGGCAGTTCGCCCGCCAGCAGCGGATCGGCGAAGACCTCCTTCAATGCGGAGACGGTGCCGCCGGCCTCGGCCTGCAATTCGTCGGGCTCGACCTTGTAGACCGAGGCGAGCTTGAGGATGAGCTGTACCGTCAGTGGGCGCTGGTTGCGCTCGATCAGGTTGAGGTAGGAAGGCGAAATGCCGAGCCCCTCGGCCATCGCCGTCTGGGTCAGGCCCTTGGCGTTGCGGATGCGGCGGATGCGCGGGCCGGCGAAGATCTTCTGCTCAGCCATGGCTGCGCGACACCTGCGGGGCACTGCCGCGGTTATGTTTTACAGACATTTACAGCTTCCCGACAGATGCCGACCTTTACACGATTTACATCTTAACAGCGTGATCGTGTAAATCGCAACACAGGATAACCTCATTCCTGCGCGGGTTCTGCGATCTTTTCTGGCGGATTGTGCGTTGCGGTGTAAATGCCGATACATCGACAACGACGGGAGCGAGACAGCCCGTCCTGCCACGGAGAGTTCGCAATGACCGACTTTTACAATCTCGTTCCGTCCGCCGCGGACGGCCGTTTCGACGGGATCGAGCGTCCCTACAGCCCGGAAGACGTCAAGCGGCTGCGCGGCTCCGTGCAGATCAAGTACACGCTGGCCGAGATGGGCGCCAACCGCCTGTGGAAGCTGATCCACGAGGAGGACTTCGTCAACGCGCTCGGCGCGCTGTCGGGCAACCAGGCGATGCAGATGGTGCGCGCCGGCCTGAAGGCGATCTACCTGTCCGGCTGGCAGGTGGCGGCCGACGCCAACACAGCGTCGGCGATGTATCCCGACCAGTCGCTCTATCCGGCCAACGCCGCGCCGGAACTCGCCAAGCGCATCAACCGGACGCTGCAGCGGGCCGACCAGATCGAAACCTCGGAAGGCAACGGCCTGTCGGTCGACACCTGGTTCGCGCCGATCGTCGCCGACGCGGAAGCCGGCTTCGGCGGCCCGCTCAACGCCTTCGAGATCATGAAGGCCTTCATCGAGGCGGGCGCGGCCGGCGTCCACTTCGAAGACCAGCTCGCGTCGGAGAAGAAGTGCGGCCATCTCGGCGGCAAGGTGCTGATCCCGACGGCGGCGCATATCCGCAACCTGAATGCCGCGCGGCTCGCCGCCGACGTGATGGGCGTGCCCACCCTCATCGTCGCCCGCACCGACGCCGAGGCCGCGAAGCTGCTCACCTCCGACATCGACGAGCGCGACCAGCCCTTCGTCGACCATGATGCCGGCCGCACGGTCGAAGGCTTCTACCAGGTCAAGAACGGCATCGAGCCGTGCATTGCGCGCGCCATCGCCTATGCGCCGCATTGCGACCTGATCTGGATGGAGACCGGCAAGCCCGACCTCGCCCAGGCCCGCAAGTTCGCGGAAGCGGTCCACAAGGCGCACCCGGGCAAGAAGCTCGCCTACAACTGCTCTCCGTCGTTCAACTGGAAGAAGAACCTGGACGACGCGACCATCGCCAAGTTCCAGCGCGAGCTCGGTGCGATGGGCTACAAGTTCCAGTTCATCACGCTGGCCGGCTTCCACCAGCTCAACTACGGCATGTTCGAGCTCGCCCGCGGCTACAAGGATCGCCAGATGGCAGCCTATTCCGAGCTGCAGGAGGCCGAGTTCGCGGCCGAAGCCAACGGCTATACCGCCACCAAGCACCAGCGCGAGGTCGGCACCGGCTATTTCGACGCCGTGTCGATGGCGATTACCGGCGGCCAGTCGTCGACGACCGCCATGCACGAATCGACCGAGCACGAGCAGTTCCGTCCGGCCGCAGAGTAGTCGGAAAGCACGAACGAAGATTCTCCGGGACACCTGCCCCGGAGAGATGTAACAGAGGAAACGCCCAGGAGCGGCCACGACAAGCCTAAGGAACGACTGCCATGACCCCGAAGACCCGTGTCAAGGAACGCGCCGAGGAACAATCCTCGTCGATGAGCGACGACCAGCAGGCGGTGATCCGCATGGTCGCCAACGATCTGCACCGCCTGAACCAGTCGGTGATGAAGGCGGTCGAGGCAGGAGTATCGGTGGAACTGGTGCGCTCGGCCCGCCATCATGGCGGAGAAGGCAACTGGGGCGACCTGCTGATTCCGGTGATCGTGACGCAGTCGAACAAGGCCTGAGCGGGATCGCTTTGAAGTTTTCGAAAGGCCGGCGGAGCAATCCGCCGGCCTTTGCGCTTTGCTGGACAGCGAATCCGGCATTCGCTGATATCGACTGTGCCAGCTTAAGCTGGTCGACGCGGGCCGATCTCCTGATATGTTTAGCTGAACAGCTCGACCAACAGCCGGCGGGTGGCGTCCGATGCCCGACAAGAAGATCGATCCGATTGCCGCGCGGGACCATGGGCTGCGTGAAGCGACGGCGGCATATGCCCAGACGGAGAAGGTGATCGTCGGCGGCGAGTCGCCGGTTAGCCTGATCGTGCTGTCGCGGGAGCGGGCACGCCGCAAAGCCATCACCTGCAAGCCCGCCAAGGCCCGCGACCTCGTCGGACGGATCGATCCGCTGATCGAAACCGTCCGCGACCGCCGGGCCTGCTCCGATCCTCGGGGTCAGTCGCTCAAGGCTTCAACGGCGGAACCTGCATAGACGGGAGGGAGGGCGAGCCGATGCGGACCGGACGGTTCTTGCGGAGCCTCCTTGCCATCCTTGCGTCGGCAATCGGCATCTTGTGCCTTAGCGCCGCCTATCAGGGACTGGGTGCCGCACCGGTGCCGGCCGCGACCGGCAGCGCGGTGCTCACCTGGGTTCTGGCGATCTGCGGCTCGGCCTGTCTCCTCGGGTCTCTGCTGGTCTGGATGCGGCTGTTCGATCGGCCGCGGGTCGGGACGCAGGAAGCGCTCAGGTTCGGTCGACACGCCGTCGGCAGCGCGGCAAACCGCTCGCGGCTGGTTCCCGTTCTTGCGGTCGTGACGATCGCCGGCATCGCGGCGCTCGCCGCGGAACTGTCAGGCCTCCTTCGTTCCGTCGACGATCCGTCGAGGGGACCAGCAACGGGCGAGCCGGCGGTCGTGCAGATGCCCTCACCCGAGGCGGCGCCGCCCGAGCCTGCGGGACCGGAAGAGGTCGAGCCCGAGCCTCACTCCCAGCCGACGGGGGAGCAGGAAACCGCGGCTGCCCGGCCGGCGGCGTCTGAGCGGGCGCCCGAAGCCGTGCCGCCGCAAACGCCTCCCGCCGTCACCTCGGTGCCGATGCCGACGCCCGATGTCCTGCCGACGCAAGCAGAAGGCCACCACGACGCGGTCGTGTGGCTGTCGCTGGCACCGGACGGCAGATCTTTCCTCAGCACCAGCACGGACAGGACGATCAAGCTGTGGGACCTTGCGGCCAGGACGCTGACGAAGACAGTCGCCAGCCATTCCGACATGGCGCGCGTCGCGGTGTTCCTTCCCGACGGCGAGCGGATCGTCACCGCCGGGGACGACGGCGAGATCGTGATGAGAAACCTGTCCGACGGCGCGCCGCTGCACGTTTTCTCGACGAAAGACCATGGCGGAGTGAACAAGATCGCGATCTCCGCCGACGGAAGGCGGATGGTGAGCGGCCACGAAGCCGGCACGGTCCTCTTCTGGGATCTGGAGAAACGCGCGGCCTTGCATGTCGAACGCGCTCACGGCTGGCCGGTCGCCGGTGTCGCGATCTCGGCGGACGGAAGGCGCGCGCTCAGCGGCAGCATCGACGGCGACCTGAAACTGTGGGACGTCGAGAGCGGCGACCTCATCCGTTACTGGGGCGGCCACGAGCGCGGCGCCTATGGGATGGCGTTCACGCGCGACGGCAGGCAGGCGGTGACCGGCAGCGGCGACCGCACGATCAAGCTGTGGGATCTGGAGAGCGGGCGCCTTCTGCGCCAGTTCGACGGGCATTCGCAGACGGTCTACGCAATCGCCTTGTCGAACGACGATACGCGCATCCTCAGCGGTTCGCTCGACGGCACGGCGCGCCTCTGGGACCTCGAGAACGGCACCGAGATCGCCCAGTATGTCGGACACCGCGGACCGGTCTATTCGGTTGCCTTCGGACCGGAGGGGACCGTGCTGACCGGCGGCTACGACCGGGCCATCCGGATCTGGCGCGAGGCAGGACCGCCCGCCGTCGCCGTGCTTGCAGGCGCCCCGCAATAGGTGGAATCGGCGGGATTCCGGCCTTGGGGGCCTTCCCAAGCCACCGAGCGCACGGCTATAGTCGCTCCACCAGCAACATCTCTTGGTGATTGATGCCTCCTGCGAAGAAGGAAGTCCGACCGTCCGGCCGCGGCGGCGGCAGGCGCACGCCTGCGTTCCTGAAGAACTACCGCGGAGTGAGGAACTGGAAGGAAGCCAGCCAGTGGCTTGAATGGCGCAGCATCGAGGACATCGAGTGCATCACGCCGGACCAGGCCGGCGTCGCGCGCGGCAAGATGATGCCGTCGACCAAGTTCACCTCCAACACGTCGCTCGCCCTGCCGTCCGCCCCGTTCATGATGACCATCTCCGGCGACTATCCCGAAGACGGCAACGGCTTCGCCTATCCGGAGGACGACGGCGACCTGAAGCTGATGCCCGATCTGTCGACGCTGTCGCTGGTGCCGTGGGAGACGGACCCGACCGCGCAGGTCATCTGCGACCTCGTCCACCAGGACGGCCGGCTGGTCGAGTTCACGCCGCGCAACGTCCTTCGCCGCGTGCTCGGCGAATACACGAGGATGGGACTGAAGCCCGTCGTCGCGCCCGAGATCGAGTTCTATCTGGTGCGCAAGAACCCCGACCCGGACTATCCGCTGGCGCCACCAGTCGGGCGTTCGGGACGGCCGATCGCCGGCGGATCCGGCTACTCGATCGCCGGCGTCAACGAGTTCGACGAGCTGATCGACGACATCTACCACTTCTCGGCGAGCCAGGGACTCGAGATCGACACGCTGATCCACGAGGAAGGTGCCGGGCAGCTCGAGATCAACCTGCGCCACGGCGACCCGGTCGAACTCGCCGATCAGGTGTTCATGTTCAAGCGCACGATCCGCGAGGCGGCGCTCAAGCACGACATGTATGCGACTTTCATGGCCAAGCCGATCCAGGGCCAGCCCGGCTCGGCGATGCATATCCACCAGTCGATCGTCGACAAGAAGACCGGCAAGAACGTCTTCACCGCCGAGGACGGCTCGGAAACGGAGGCGTTCGGCCATTTCATCGGCGGCATGCAGAAGCACGTGCCGGCCGCTCTGGTAATGTTCGCCCCCTATGTGAACTCCTACCGGCGGCTCACCCAGGCGGCGTCCGCCCCGGTCAATACCAAGTGGGGCTACGACAACCGCACGACCGCCTTCCGCGTGCCGCGCTCGGATCCGGGCGCGCGCCGCGTCGAGAACCGCATCCCCTCGTCCGACGCCAACCCGTATCTGGCGCTGGCCGCCTCGCTCGCCTGCGGCCTGATCGGCATCCAGCAGAAGATCCGGCCGGACGCGCCGGTCGGCACGACGGCGAACGAGGACGAGATCGACCTGCCCCGCGGCCTGCTCGAAGCCGTGGAATTGTTCGAGAACGACCAGCCATTGCGGGACATGCTGGGCGATGTGTTCGTGTCGACCTATGCGGCGATCAAGAAGGCCGAGTTCGAGACCTTCATGGAAGTGATCAGTCCGTGGGAGCGGGAGTTTTTGCTGCTGAATGTTTAGGGGAGTAGGGGAGTAGGGGAGATGTCTGATCGAGGCGGCTCGTATCAAGAGCTCGTCGTCTGGCAACAGGCTATGGACTTGGCAGTCGCCGTGTATGAAACAACGAAGACCTGGCCAAAGGAAGAGATGTACGGACTGACAAGCCAAGCTCGGCGCGCGGCCACCTCAGTGCCAGCAAACATCGCGGAAGGCTACGGGCGCGAACATCGCGGGTCATATCTCCAATTCCTTCGAATTGCGCAGGGCTCACTCAAGGAGTTGGAAACGCACATATTCATTGCCGACCGCGTCGGTGTTGCCGGCAATCGGTCGCTGGCGCCAATCCTGCAAATGATCGAAAGTGTCGGGAAGCTTCTGAGATTGCTGATCAGAAAGCTAGCAGCGACGTAGCACACCCTACTCCCCTACTCCCCTACTCCCCTACTCCCCTACTGCCCTACTGCCTCCGCGAAGCGCTATGACCTACACCTCCCCCATCTCCCCTGGCTATTCCTGGTATGAGGCGACTGTCGGCGAGCGGCCCGAGTATCCCGCGCTCGACGGCGATGTCTCGTCCGACGTCGTCATCATCGGCGGCGGCTATACCGGCCTTTCCGCCGCCGTGCATCTCGCCAAGGCCGGCACCAATGTCGTGCTGATCGAGGCGCATCGCTTCGGCGACGGCGCGTCGGGGCGCAACGGCGGCCAGTTGGGCACCGGCCAGCGCGCCGGCCCCGAGGAGATGGAGCAGGAACTGGGCTTCACCCGCGCCAAGGCACTGTTCGACCTCGCCGAGGAAGCCAAGGCGCATCTGCTCGAATTCGCGTCGACCCACGGAATAGAGATCGACTTCCGCCCGGGCCACCTGAACGTCACGCACAAGGCGCGCGAACTGCCCGACTTCATCAAATACGCAGAGGCGGCGGCGCGCTTCGGCTACCCTCACATCTCCCTGATGGACGCCGCCGAGACCGCCGAACGGATCGGCTCGACGCACTATGTCGGCGGCGTCCGCGACGCCGGCGCGGGCCACATCCATCCCATGAAGCTGCTCGTCGGCACGGCGCGGGTGGCGGCCGAGGCGGGCGCACGATTGCACGAGAAGACGCCGGCGACTGGTATTGCCGCAACGTCCGGCAAGGTCAGGGTCACGACACCGCGCGGAACGATCACCGCCGACAAATGCCTCGTTGCGACCAATGCCTACGGCAACGACCTCGAACCGGCGAGCGCTGCCCACATCATGCCGATCGGCTCCTTCATCGGCGCGACAGTGCCGCTCGGAGCCGACAGCCCGGTGCTTCCCGGCGGCGAGTCCGTCTCCGATTCCCGTTTCGTCGTGCGCTATTTCCGCCGGGCCCCGAGCGGCGAACTCTTGTTCGGCGGCCGCGAGATCTACGCCGTCAAGGATCCGAAGGACATCCACGTCCACATCCGGCGGCAGATCAGGGAAATCTATCCGGCGCTGAAAGATGTCGAGATCACCCACGGCTGGGGCGGCTATGTCGGCATCACCGTGCCGCGCAAGCCGTTCGTGCGCGAGGTGATGCCCAACGTCATCTCGGCCGGCGGCTATTCCGGCCACGGTGTGATGCTGGCGAATTTCGTCGGCAAGCTCTACGCCGAGACGGTGGCGGGCAACCGCGACCGGCTGAAGCTGTTCGAGGAGCTGAAGATCCCCGCTTTCCCTGGCGGACGCCGGTTCCGCTCGCCGATGCTCTTCCTAGCGCTGTCATGGTTCGCGCTGCGCGACCGGTTTTGAAAAGCGGACGTCCGCCGGCCTCGCCTGCCCAGCGCCTCAAGTCTGCAAAAAGCCACGATCAGGCGCTCTTGAGGCCGTCTATCCAGGTGCGGGGACACGCTTGACCAAGACCGTCGCGAAAATCTTCTGGCCGCTCGGCATCACGATCGCCGCGCTCTTGATGGTGCTGGCACTCTCGGGCTGCCAGTCGATCTCGCTGTTGAGGATCGAGGGCGCGGGCGCCAATGCGAGCGCGGAGGAGCACCTCGCCGCGATCCGCAAGAGCGCGGGGCTCTCGCCGCTTGCCCCCGACGCGCAACTGGAAAAGGCCGCGCGGCAGCAGGCCGAACTGATGGCGGCGTCCGGCCGGATGAAGCATACGACCGGGCGCGGGAAGGACTTCCTCACGCGGGTGCGCGGCAACGGCATCGAAGGCGCCGCCGCCGAGAACATTGCTTATGGCCGCTTCGGACTCGACGAGCTGTTTTCCGCCTGGGCCAACTCGCCCGGACATCGGAGGAACATGCTCGACCCGCGCTTCTCGCGCTTCGGCCTCGCCTCTGCCAAGGGCGAAGGCGACCGGCGCTACTGGTCGCTGATCGTCGCGCGCTGATCCGGTTCAGGTCCGGGCCAACGGCACGACCGCGCGACGGTAGAGATGCCATGTGGCGTGGCCGAGCACCGGCAGGATCACCAGAAGACCGAGGAAGAAGGGCAGGCAGGCGAGGATCACGCACAGCGTGACGACCAGCCCCCATGACAGCATCGCCACCGGGCTCGCCACCACGGTGCGCACGCTGGTGATCATCGCCGTGATGAAATCGACCTCGCGTTCCATCAGCAGCGGAATCGAGATGACCGTGATGGAGAACAGGATCAGCGCCAGGGCGGCGCCGACCACATGCCCAACCGCCAGGAACAGCCATCCCTGCCCGGTCGACAGAACCAGGGTCAGGAACTTCTCCAGCGTCGAGAAGGACATTCGCCCGAGCAAGATCGCGACCAGCAGCCGGACCTGATACATCCAGATCCAGAAGACGAAGAGCATGACGAAAGCCATCCAGGACAGTTCCCTGAGCCGCTGGGCCCAGACGACCGAGAGCACTTCGCTCCAGATCAGGGGCCGCCCGGCCTCCAGCCTGCGGCTGACCTCGTAAAGCCCAACGGCCGCGAAAGGGCCGACCAGCGGGAATCCGATAGCGACCGGATAGATCATCCACGACTTGTCCCAGACCGTCAGGGCCAGGACGATGAGGATGCCGGCAACGGCAAAGATGCCGCCGAAGAACAGGCCGAACAGCGGCGCGCGGGCGAAATCGGACAGACCCTCCATCAGCGCCGCCCTGATGTCGGCGGTCGTCAGTGCGTTGACACGCGGCATGACGTAGGCCTGCGACGCCGCGGGTTGCTCTTCGCTCGCCATTGCTCCGCACTCCCCTGCGAAACGCCCGCTGACGGGCCGTTGCGAAACTATCGCGGTCCGGACGAGCGAGCACCTTGACGGAAATCAAACGCCGAAACGGCCGGCTACATCCGCCGCACGATGACGCTGCCGGCCGAGTAGCCGGCGCCGAAGGAGCAGATGACGCCGAGGCTGCCGGCGGGAAGGTCGTCGGAGAATTTCGAGAAGGCGATGATCGAACCAGCCGAGGAGGTGTTGGCATAATCCTGCAGCACGTTCGGCTGTTCTTCCCGCGTCGGCTCCCGGCCGAGCACCTTCTGGCCGATGAAGTCGTTCATGCTCTTGTTGGCCTGATGCAGCCACATGCGGCTTAGATCCGAGGGCTTCATGCCCTCGTCCGTGAGATGGGTGAGCATCAGCTCCGCCACCATCGGCACGACCTGCTTGAAGACCTTGCGGCCCTCCTGCATGAACTGCATGTCGCGGCGTTCGCCCATCTGGTCGTGCGTGCGGCGCAGGAAACCGTTGTTGTTGCGGATATTGTTGGAGAATTCGGTGAGCAGGCGGGTGGAGAGGATCTCCCAGGCGCCGTCGACCTCGCCGTCGATCCGCTCCATGAGCACGGCCGTGCAGACGTCGCCGAAGATGAAATGGCAGTCGCGGTCGCGCCACTCCTGATGGCCCGAGGTGATCTCCGGATTGACCATCAGGATGGCGCGTGCCGAGCCCGAGCGGATCATGTCGGCGGCCGCCTGTATGCCGAAGGTCGCCGACGAGCAGGCGACGTTCATGTCGAAGGCGAACCCCTTGATGCCCAGCGCCTGCTGGATTTCCACCGCGATCGCCGGATAGGCGCGCTCGTGATTGGACGCGGCGCAGATGACGGCGTCGACCTCGCCCGCCGTGCGCCCGGCCTGCGCCAGAGCCTTGTTGGCGGCGTCGACGGCGATCTCGGCCATGATCGAAAGCTCCTCGTCGGCGCGAGGTCTCAACTTCGGCATCATCCGGTCGGGATCGAGCACGCCCGACTTGTTCATCACATGGCGGCGTTCGATGCCCGATGCCTTGACGATGAACTCCTCGCTCGACATCGGCAGGGCCGCGCGCGTCCCGGCCGCGATCTCCTCGGCATGCCGCGCGTTCTGCCGGTTTGCGTATTCGTTGTACGAAGCCACCAGTTCGGCATTGGTGATGACCTCTTCGGGCGTGAAGATGCCCGTGCCGGTGATGGCAACCCTGTGCATGCGCGTTTCCCGTGATTCCCGGTTTTTCGGCGATCATAGCGGCCGCCGGCAAAGAAACCAGCGCGGCGATTGAGGCGTTCGCCTGCCCTCTCGGAGACGAGTTGTGATAACGAGACGGAACCGTGCGGGGGCGGATGACTTTTGCATCGAAGCAAAGGAGCCTCGACATGAACGGACAAAGTGAAACCCGTGTCATCTACCGCGTCGTCGAGCACGACGGAGGATGGGCTTACAAGGTCGGCGACGTCTTCTCGGAGACCTTTCCCGACCACGATAGCGCCCGCAACGCGGCACTCGCCGCCGCCAACGAGCATCGGCTGGGCGGACGCGACGCCGACATCGAGTATCAGGACGCGTCGGGCGCATGGCGCACCGAACACGAGCCCGGCGGCGACCGGCCGGATACCGCCGTCGAGGGCTGACGGCTCCTGCCGTCAGATATCGAAGCCGCCATCGACCTCGAGCGCGATGCCGGTGATGAAGGCGGCTTCGTCGGACGCCAGCCAGAGCGCGGCATTCGCCACGTCGAGCGGTGTCGACAGCCGGCCGAGCGGAATCGCCGCGCGAATCTGGTCGCGGATTTCAGGCGTGTCGGCGCCCATGAAGCGGGCGAGCATCGGCGTGTCGCCCGAGACCGGGCACAGGCAGTTGACCCGGATCTTCTTCGGCGCGAGGTCCAGCGCCATCGATTTGGTCGCGGTGATCGCCCAGCCCTTCGATGCATTGTACCAGGTAAAGCCGGCCTGCGGTCTGATCCCGGAGGTGGACGCGGTCGTGATGATCGAGCCGCCGCCCTGGCGCTCCATGATCGGCACGACCGCGAGCGTCGAGAAATAGATCGATTTCATGTTGACGTCGGCGATGAGGTCGAACGTCCCCTCGTCGACCTCGAGCAGGTCGCCGCTGCGGTGGGTGAAGCCGGCATTGTTGACCATGACGTCGATGCGGCCGAAGGCCTGCATCGCGGCATAGACCATCGCGTCGATCTGCGAGCGGTTGGTCACGTCCGTCGCGGTGAAGATAGCATTGGCGCCGATCTCGTCGGCCACGCGTTCGGCCTCGCGGGCGTTGAGGTCGGCAACGACGACGTTGGCGCCCTCCTCGGCGAAACGCCGCGCCATGCCCTCGCCGAAGCCGGAAGCGGCGCCGGTGACGATGGCGACTTTGTTGTCGAGGCGATGCGATGCTGCAGACATGTTGGGAGCTTAGGTTAGAGGTCTTCGGGCTTCAGCCCCGTCTGGCGAGCGATCCTCGCCAGCATCTTCGGGCCGATTTCTTCCCGGTCGTGGAACGCAAAGACGACGTTTGTCCATCCGTCCCTGGCAAGAACCCGGTGGGAACCCGTCTGCCGCTTGATCGTCCAGCCGATACGCTCCAGAGCCGAGAGCACGCGTCTCGCCGAACCGACGGCCAATGGCTCATGCGGCGACGAATAACTGGCCGACTTCGGGGACTTCCTCGCCGTGATCGAGCCGATCGGCGAGCGTGCGCAGCGCCAGAGCCTCAACCCGTCCGCGCGCCTCTTCGCGGGTCGCGCCATAAGCCATGACACCCGGCAGAGAGACAATCTCGGCGATCCATCGACCGTCGTCCTCGCGTTCGAAATCGATCTTCAGCAAGCCGCTCCGCTCCCTGTCAGGTTAGATCAGCGCCCATTAGCATTTCCGGGCGCGTTCAAACAGCCCAAACGATTGCAGGCCGGATTCAGGTCGGCGGGATTACCCGTGATTGAACACGATCGTCTTGGTCGCACTCATGTCGTAGAGCGCCTCGAAACCCTTTTCGCGGCCGTGGCCCGATTTCTTGAAACCGCCGAACGGAAGTTCGACGCCGCCGCCCGCGCCATAGCCGTTGACGAAGACCTGGCCGGCGCGAACCCGCTTGGCGACGCGGTGCTGGCGCGAGCCGTCCTTCGTCCAGACACCGGCCACGAGGCCGAATTCGGTGCCGTTGGCGATGCGGACGGCGTCCTCCTCGTCGTCGAACGGCGTAATCGCCAGCACGGGACCGAAGACTTCCTCCTGCGCGATCGCGGCGGCCGGATCGACCGAGCCGAACAAGACCGGCGCCTGGTACCAGCCGCCGGCGGGCGCATCGGCGGCGACCGAGCCGCGGGCGAGAATCGGAATTCCCGCCTCCTCGGCGGCCGCGACCATGCCAGCGACGCGGTCGCGCTGCTTCGGGTTGATCAGCGCGCCGAGGTCGAGGTCGGCATCGTGCGGGCCGGCGACGAGCCTGGAGAAGCGGTCTGCCAGCGCCGCGGCGACCTGCTCGTAGACGGGGCGCTGGACCAGCACGCGGCTCCCCGCCGAGCAGGTCTGGCCGCCGTTCTGGATAATGGCGTTGACGAGCACGGGAACCGCCGCCTCGAGATCGGCATCGGCGAAGACGATCTGCGGCGACTTGCCGCCGAGTTCCATGGTGACGCCGCGATTGTTGATCGCGGCTGCCTGCTGGATCGCGGTGCCGGTCATGGGCGAGCCCGTGAAGGTGACATAGTCGACGCCGGGATGCGCCGAGAGCGCCGCACCCGCCTCCCGGCCGTAGCCGGTGACGACGTTGACGACGCCCTCGGGAATGCCGGCTTCCAGGCAGAGTTCGGCGATGCGGATGGCGGAGAGCGAGGCGTCCTCGGCCGGCTTGGCAACCAGCGTGTTGCCCATCGCAAGGGCAGCCCCCAGCACGCGCGCCAGGATTTGCAGCGGATAGTTCCAGGGGATGATGCCGGCCACGACGCCGTGCGGCTCGCGCAGGGTCAAAGCGGTATAGCCGGGCAGGAAGGGAATGGTGTCGCCGTGGATCTTGTCGCCCGCGCCGCCGTAGAATTCGTAGTAGCGCATGGTGGCGGTGATATCCGCCCTGCCCTGCCGGATCGGCTTGCCGGTGTCGCGCGATTCGAGCGCGGCAAGTTCGGTCCCGTGGCTTTCCACCAGATGGAACAGGCGCGTCAGGCAACGGCCGCGCTCGACCGCCGGCATGCGGCCCCAAGGGCCTTCATCGAACGCCTTGCGCGCGGAGCGGACCGCCCGGTCGACATCCGCCGCGCCCGATGCGGGAATCGAGGCGAAGACCTTTCCGTCGGAGGGGGAAGCCACGTCGATCCGGGCGCCGGAGAGCGCGTCGGCAGGCTTTCCGTCGATGATCTGCATGAAGGCGATGCCTTCGGCGACGGTTCGAGACAGATGCGTGCCCATGCCGGCTCCTTTCCGCTTTTCACCGGGCGCACGATATGCTGCACTGCAACAGCGTCGCGCCGCGGTCATCGCAGGAAAAGCCCGGCCTCCGCGCATGTGTCAAGCTGTAGCAGCGTCGCAGCGGGACTATGCATTTTAAATCGATTAGATTATACGGGTCCGGACCGTTCCGGAACAAGCATCGGACAGGAAATGACGAGCCAGATCATCCCGGTGGAACCCTTCGATTTCATCGCCTTCGGCGGCACCGGCGATCTCGCCGAACGCAAGCTTCTGCCCGCGCTCTACCAGCGGCAGCGCGCCGGCCAATTCTGCGAGCCGACGCGGATCATCGGCACGTCGCGCGCCAAGATGAGCCACAAAGAGTATCGCGAGTTCGCCAGGAAGGCGATCAGCGACCACGTCAAGGCCGCCGAGATCGATCCCGAGGAGCTCCAGACCTTCCTCGGTCGGCTGCACTACGTGTCGGCCGACGGCAAGTCCGGCGAAGGCTTCGACGCGATCAAGAAGCAGGTCGGCGAAAGCGACCGGATCCGCGTCTTCTACATGGCCGTCGCGCCGGGCCTGTTCGGCGACATCGCCAAGCATCTGAAAGCCAACGACCTGATCAGCCAGAAAAGCCGTATCGTCGTCGAGAAGCCCATCGGACGCGATCTCGCCTCGGCACAGACGCTCAACGACCAGATCGGCTCCTATTTCGACGAACAGCAGATCTTCCGCATCGACCACTATCTCGGCAAGGAGACGGTGCAGAACCTGATGGCGCTGCGCTTCGCCAACATGCTCTACGAGCCGCTGTGGAACTCGGCGCATATCGACCATGTCCAGATCACCGTCGCCGAGACGGTGGGGCTTGAGGACCGCATCGGCTACTATGACAAGGCCGGCGCGCTGCGCGACATGGTGCAGAACCACATCCTGCAGCTGCTCTGTCTGGTGGCGATGGAGGCTCCGTCCTCCATGGACGCCGACGCGGTGCGCGACGAGAAGCTGAAGGTGCTGCGTTCGCTCAGGCGCATCAACGGCCAGGAGGCGCCAAAGATGACGGTGCGCGGGCAGTATCGCGCCGGCGCGTCGTCGGGCGGCGCGGTCAAGGGCTACCAGGAAGAGCTAGGCTCCGAGAGTACGACCGAAACCTTCGTCGCGATCAAGGCCGAGATCAACAACTGGCGTTGGGCCGGCGTGCCCTTCTACCTGCGCACCGGCAAGCGGCTGGCCACCCGCGTGTCGGAGATCGTCATCGAGTTCAAGCACATCCCGCATTCGATCTTCGGCGAGAACGCAGGCCGCATCCTCGCCAACCAGTTGGTCATCCGGCTGCAGCCCGACGAGGGGGTGAAGCAGTGGATCATGATTAAGGATCCCGGTCCCGGCGGCATGCGCCTGCGCAACGTGGCGCTCGACATGAGCTTCGCGGATTCCTTCCAGGAGCGGAACCCGGACGCCTATGAACGGCTCGTCATGGATGTGGTGCGCGGCAACCAGACGCTCTTCATGCGCCGCGACGAGGTGGAGGCCGCATGGAAATGGATCGATCCGATCCAGGGCGCCTGGGGCGAGAACCGGCAGGACGCGCAGGGCTACACCGCCGGCACCTGGGGACCTTCGTCGGCCATCGCCCTGATCGAACGCGATGGCCGCACCTGGCACGAGAGCACGTGATGGCGGCCTCGGCACGGTGGAGGACGTTGGCGACGCGCGAAGATCTCGCCGCGCAGCTTGCCGCTACCGTTGCCGACCGGCTGCGTGCGGCGATCGAGGAGAAAGGCGGCGCGACACTCGCGGTGTCGGGCGGCACGACGCCCGCGCTGCTTTTCGAGGCGCTTTCGCACAAGGATCTGGATTGGGCGAAGGTGATCGTCACGCTCGTGGACGAACGTTTTGTGCCGCCCTCCTCGGAGCGCTCCAACGAACGGCTTGTGCGCGAGACATTGTTGCGGAACGAGGCGCGGCTGGCTCGATTCGTCGGGCTTTATTCGGATGTACCGGACGTCGAGGCCGCGGCCCGACAGGCCGAGGCAGGCCTGTCGTTGCTCGGTCCGGTGCTCGATCTCGTCGTTCTTGGCATGGGAACCGACGGGCACACCGCCTCGTTCTTTCCCGACGCACCGAACCTCGACGCTTTGACCGACGTTGCGCAGAAGCGGCGCGTACTGGCAGTCGACGCCCCATCGGGCGGCGAGCCGCGCATCACCCTGACGCTGCCTCTCATCGTCGACGCACGGCTTCTCCTGCTTCACATCGAGGGAGAAGCGAAGCGCAAGGTGCTTGAGGCGGCGCTTGCTCATGCGCCGCCCCGCCTTCCGATTGCGCGCGTCTTCGACGCCGCACCTTCGCCGATCGACGTCTACTGGGCTCCATAGGAGATCCGCCATGTCCGCCCTGAAAGCCATCGAAGCCATCACCGACCGCATCCGGGAACGCTCGCTGCCCGGCCGCGAAATCTATCTCGAGCGGGTCGACGCCGCTGCCGGTACACGCGCCAACCGCGCCGTACTCTCCTGCGGCAACCTCGCGCACGGTTTCGCCGCCTGCGGGCCCCAGGAGAAGGTGGCGCTGGGGGGCGATGTCGTGCCCAATCTCGGCATCATCACCTCCTACAACGACATGCTGTCGGCACATCAGCCGTTCGAGACCTTCCCCCAGCTGATCAAGCAGGCGGCGCGCGAGGCGGGCGGCATCGCGCAGGTGGCGGGCGGCGTGCCTGCCATGTGCGACGGCGTCACCCAGGGCCAGCCCGGCATGGAGCTGTCACTTTTCTCGCGCGACGTGATCGCCATGGCGACGGCGATCGGCCTGTCGCACAACATGTTCGACGCGGCGGTCTATCTCGGCGTCTGCGACAAGATCGTGCCGGGCCTGGTCATCGGCGCGCTGACCTTCGGCCACCTGCCGGCGGTGTTCATCCCGGCCGGACCGATGACGACGGGGCTGCCCAACGACGAGAAGGCGCGGGTGCGTCAGCTCTATGCCGAGGGCAAGGTGGGCCGCGCCGAATTGCTCGAGGCGGAATCGAAATCCTACCACGGCCCGGGCACCTGCACCTTCTACGGCACGGCCAATTCCAATCAGATGCTGATGGAGATCATGGGCCTGCACACGCCTGGCGCCTCCTTCGTCAATCCCGGCACGCCGCTGCGCGACGCGCTGACCCGCGAGGCGACGAAGCTGGCGCTCAGCCTCACCCATCTCGGCAATGCCTACACGCCTGTCGGCCGGATGATCGACGAGCGCTCGATCGTCAACGGCGTCGTCGGCCTGCACGCGACCGGGGGCTCGACCAACCACACGATCCACCTCATCGCGATGGCGCAGGCGGCGGGTATCCGCCTCACCTGGCAGGACATCTCCGACCTGTCGGACATCGTGCCGCTGCTGGCGCGGGTCTATCCGAACGGGCTCGCCGACGTGAACCATTTCCATGCCGCCGGCGGCATGGGTTTCCTCATCCGCGAGCTTCTGTCCGGCGGCTATCTCCACGACGACGTGCGCACGATCTGGGGCGAAGGGCTGGCGGACTACGCGATCGAGGCGAAGCTCGGCGCGGACGGAACGGTGGTGCGCGAGCCGGCGCCGGCGGTCAGCGGCGACGACAAGGTGCTGGCGACCGCGGCGAAGCCCTTCCAGCCGACCGGCGGACTGAAGGTGCTGAAGGGGAACATCGGCGCAGCGATCGCCAAGACGTCGGCCGTGAAACCGGAGCGGCGGCGGGTCGAGGCGCCGGCCATCGTCTTCCACAGCCAGGAGGAGATGAACGCCGCCTTCAAGGCGGGCCAGCTCGAAAGGGATTTCGTCGCCGTGCTGCGCTTCCAGGGGCCGAAAGCCAACGGCATGCCGGAACTGCACAAGCTGACGACGGTGCTGGGCATCCTGCAGGACCGCGGCTTCAAGGTGGCGCTGGTGACCGACGGGCGCATGTCCGGCGCATCCGGCAAGGTGCCGTCGGCGATCCACGTCACCCCGGAGGCACTGGACGGCGGCGTGATCGGCAAGATCCGCGACGGCGACCTGATCCGCCTCGACGGCGAGGAAGGCACGCTCGAAGTCTTCCTGTCGGCGGAAGAGATCGCGGCGCGAAGCTGCGCGACCGCCGATCTCTCAGCCAACAGCTTCGGGATGGGACGCGAATTGTTCACGGCCTTCCGCGCCTTGGCCGGGCGCGCGGAGGCGGGCGCCAGCGTCTTTTTCCTGATCAGGCGCTGAGACGGGATTCCTCGACGGCGTAGACGAAGATGCGCCTGGCGATATGGACGGAGGTGCGACCGCTGGCGGCGTCGTCGCAGGCGCGATGTGCGGCATAGTACCATTTGCCGCGCGTTTCGGGCCAGCCTTCGCGCAGTAGATCGAGGGCCTGGTCGAGCGTGCGGATTTCAGCGGTTTTGCCGTCTCCGGCCTTCAGGACAACCGGCTCGTGGAACGTCTGTTCGACCGACATTGCGCACACTCCTCGACAAGCGTCGAAAGAACGGCGCCGGCGCGAAATGGTTCCGCGCGCCGGCGGGATTTTTTCATCTTGTGCCGCATCCCTTGCGCCAGGCTGGCCGCGGCGCGCGCCGTCAATAGGTCGTCCGCCGTTCTTCGCTTGGCGGGCGACCGAACTGCAGCCGGTAGGACTGGGCGAAGTAGGAGTGCGAGGTGAAGCCGGTTGCAATCGCCACGTCGAGGATCGGCATGTTGGTCTGGCGCAGCAGTTCGCGGGCGCGCTCGAGGCGCAGGCGCATGTAATAGCGGCCGGGCGTCATGTTGAGATGGCGCAGGAACAGCCGCTCCACCTGGCGCACCGACAGGCCGGCGGATTTGGCCAGCTGCACCGCCGAGAAAGGCTCGTCGAGATTGTCGGCCATCAGTTCGACGATCTTGCGCAGCTTCTCCGACTTGCCAGTCAGGTCGCGCTCCGGGCCGACACGCTGGCGGTCGCCGGCCGAGCGGATGCGCTCGTGCTGGAACTGGTTGGCGACCTCGTTGGCCAGGCCGGCGCCGAAATCCGAACGGACGATCTCCAGCATCAGGTCGATCGAGGTGGTGCCCCCGGCGCAGGTATAGCGCTTGCGATCTATCTCGAAGACGTTGCCCGTGCAGTCGATCTCGGGGAAACGCTCGCGAAAGCCGGCGCGGTTCTCCCAGTGGATGGTGCAGCGGTGCCCCTCGAGCTGGCCGGCCTCCGCGAGCAGGTAGGAACCCACGGACAGCGCGCCGAGCGCTGCGCCCCGCCGGCCAAGATTGCGCAGACCCGACAGCACCTTCGACTTGCCGGGAAAGTCGATCGACAGTCCGACGCAGACGAACAGGATGTCGACCGGCGGCAGGTCGGCAATCGCATAATCGATCTTCAGCGGCAGGCCGTTGGAGGCCATGACCGCGTCGCCGTCAGCCGAAACCGTCTTCCAGGAATAGAAATCGCGCCCGAGCATGCGGTTGGCCGAACGAACGGTGTCGATCGCGGCCGCCAGCGAGAACATGGAAAACTTGTCGACCAGCAGAAAGGCGAATTGCCGGCCGGAAGCGGAAGGTTCGGGCATGGCGGCGTTCTACAGGATCGCGGGAGAAGCGGGAAGGAGGGGGAGTAAGGCGGTGGGCGGTGGGCAGTAGGCAGTAGGGCTTAGGCAGTAGGAGGATTACCCATCCAGGCAGGAGGCACCAACAGAATTCGGCTTCCTTACTGCCCAAGCCCTACTGCCTAAGCCCTACTGCCTACTGCCTCAGAACTTCGGCGCTTCGACCCCCGCCGCCCGGCAGGCGGCGACCAGCGTGTTGGCCATAAGCATGGCGATGGTCATCGGCCCGACCCCGCCGGGGACGGGCGTGATCGCGCCGGCGCGTTCCGCGGCGCCCGCGAACGCGACGTCGCCGACCAGGCGGGATTTTCCCTCGCCCTTCTCGGGTGCCGGGATGCGGTTGATGCCGACGTCGATCACCGTGGCACCGGACTTCACCCAGTCGCCCTTGATCATTTCGGGCCTGCCCACCGCCGCGACGAGGATGTCGGCGGTGCGGCAGAGCCCGGCAAGATCCTTCGTCTTCGAATGCGCGATGGTGACGGTCGCGTTGGCGGCGAGCAGGAGATTCGCCATCGGTTTGCCAACGATGTTCGAACGGCCGACGACGACCGCGTTGAGGCCGGCTAGATCGCGGCCGCGCACGCGCTCGATCAGCAGCATCGACCCGGCGGGAGTGCAGGGCACGAAGGCGGTATCAAGAACGCCGGCGCCGAGCTTGCCGACATTGATGAAGTGGAAGCCGTCCGCGTCCTTGTCCGGCGAGATCGCCTGGATAACCTTGCCGGAATCGATATGGGCCGGCAGCGGCAGCTGGACGAGAATGCCGTGGATGGCGGGATCGGCATTGAGATCGTCGATCAGCGCAAGCAGATCCGTCTCCGGCGTATCGGCCTTGAGCGTGTGCTGCACCGAATGGAAGCCGCACTCGCGCGCCTTTTTCGACTTCGAGGCGACGTAAACCTGGCTGGCGGGATCCTCGCCGACGATGACCACGGCCAGGCCCGGCCTTACGCCGGTCTTCGCGACCAGCTCGACGGTCGCCTTCGCCACCGTCGCGGCGACGTCCTCGCCCGCCTTTTTGCCATCGATGATTTCCGCCATGGCGCGCCCTCCCCCGTTCGGATGGCGCGGTCATGCCACGAAATGCCGTCGAGTCCTACCGGGCAATGCGGCACACGATGCCGCAATTCCTATGTCAGGCCCGGCTGCGCGCGCGGTTGACGGCGAGATCGCGCACCGCGTCCCGGAATTCGCGCAGGCTCTCACGGATTTCGTCGATCGCGTTGTTTTCGGCCCTTGCCTGCTGATGCTGGAAGGATTGCGGCTGCGGAGGCGGAGCCGACTCCTGCGGCGGAGACCAGCCCGTCGGCGGCGCATATTGCGGTTGGGCGGGCCAGGGCTGCGGCGCCTGCATGTTGAGCGGCAGGTGCGGCAAGGGATAGACCGGCTGGACGGGATAGGCGGACTGGGCGTAGCCCGGCTGCGGCCAGGACGCCCACTGCGGCGCGGCCGGCTGCGGCGGGTAGGCCGGCTGCGGCGGTCTGGCGGCGAGCCAGGCCTGGTAGGCCGCCTGCTGCTGCGCCGCATAGGCGGCCTGCTGGTCCCACCAGGGTTGCGGCGGAACGGGTTGCTGCATCGGTGCCGCCTGTGCGGGATAGCCGGGCGGTGGGGCAAACGGATAGGCGTGGGCGGGGTTCATCGGCGAATCCTTCTTGCCGTCGTCGGAGAGCGTGGAGGGTTTGGGAGCGTCGGCGCCACCGGCCGGCGCGGCTTTCTGAGCGTCTGTCGTGGCGGGACCAGCGGTGCGGGCCGCGCGCGACGGCTTGGGGGAAGGCGGCGGATCGAACGTCCACTCCCCCGCTGCCGAACGCATGATGCGGTCGATCTCGTCTTCCGGCTCGGGGCGGGCGCGGGCCGGGGCACGGCGCGGCGCGGGCGGAACGGCGGGGCTGCCGCCGCCTCCGGTGCGCAGGCTGTCGACCGCCCCGCGGACGCCGCCGATGCCGATGCCGGCCATGAAGCCGAGTATGGTGGCTGCAATCACCATCATCGAGCGCGACGGGCCGAGCGCCTCCAGCGGCGGCTGAGCCACGGAGATGACGCTCATATTGGCCGTATTGATGCCGCGCTGCTCGCTCGTCTCTCGCGCCCGCAAGAGGAAGGATTCGTAAACGGCGCGCTTGGCCGCCGCTTCGCGTTCCAGTTCACGCACGGTGACGAGGTCCTCGCTGACCTGGGCCTGGCGCGACTTAAGCTGGGCGAGCCGGCTGGCGAGATCCTGCTCGAGCTGGACGGCGCGCTTCAGATCGACCTGGATCGAGGAGTTGATGCGCCGCAGTTCGGAGGCGAGCGATTCGCGAGCGCCGGCGAGCTGGGCTTCGGCGGCGAGACGCTCCGGGTGGCGCGGCCCGAGCCTGACCGACAGACGCTCGACCTCCTGCTTGGAGGTCGCGTACTGGGTGCGCAGTTCGGCCATGACCGGAGAGCTGATCTGCTCCGGCAGGCTGCCGCCCACGATCGCGTCGGGATTGAGGTCGCGGATCGAGGCGGCACGCGCATTGAGCTCGATCGTGCGGGCGCGGGCGATCGTCAACTGCTCGTTGAGCTTGACCATCTCGTCGTCGGAGATGAGCCGGCCCTGGGCATCGAACAGGTCCCGTTCGGTCCTGTAAGCCTCGACCTTGCGCTCGGCCTCCTCGACGCCCTTCTGCATTTCGGCAAGCCGCGAGGTCAGCTCGTCGGAGGCGCGGCCGGCCGTGTCCGACTGGATGTCGCCGTAGGATTCGAGAAAGGTCTGGGTCAGCGTGTTGGCGATCAGCGCCGACTTCTCGGCGCTCTGCGTGACAGCGGAGATCGAGACAACGAAGGTCTTGCCGCCGCGCTCGACGTCCAGGCTTTCGGCAAGGCCCTGGATGGCGAGCGCGCGGCGCAAATCGCCCTCGTTCTTTTCGCTGCGCGAGAAGATGGAGCGCAGTTCGGAGATCAGCGTCTTGAGACCGAAGCTCCTTTCCTGGCCGTTGAATTCCGGATCGGCGGCGAGGTTCAGCTTGTCGACGACCTTGGCCAGGACGTTGCCGGAGGTCAGCACCTTTACCTGGTTCTCGACGATGGCCAGCGTGGCGTCGTTGGGCAATCCGCCCTCGGTGACGTTGCGGTCGGAGATCTTGATGTCGCGCGGGTCGACGAGCAGTTCGGCGACCGATTCGTATTTCTTCGGAGTCGACAAGGCGATGACGACGCCGAGCGCGGCACCTGCCACGGTGGTGGCGAGGATGATCCAGCGCGACCGGACGATGCCGCTCCAGATCTTCAGCGGATCGATCAGCGGGCGCCACACCTCGCCTTCCGCCGCAGCGGGAGCCGGCTGCGGGGCCGAGCCCGTATTCGCCAGCCCGGGCTGGGACGCCGGGCGGGGCGCGGATCCGACGGCGGCCGACACCGCGGGAGGGGAGACGGGAGCATCAGGCGGGGCGGCGTTTCGGGCCGCCGGTTCGGCTTCCGGCCGTGCCGCCAGCGCATCGAGCAGGGGGGTCGACTTGGCCTCGCGGCGCGAGCGGGCGAGCCGATGACGCTCCGCCGGCGACAGGCCTTCGGGCACGTAGGAGGTGAGAGAGGCGGGCGACGGGGCGGCCGCGGACGGCTTCGCCCGCTGCTGCCCGAAGGAGAGCAGGGAGCGCGGGGGCTTGCCCTGGTCACGTTTGTCCGGGTTGAACATTCGCCCGTGCCGCCTTTTTTCGGGTCGTGTCGATCGAGTGGGTGGGTCCAATCGTTAAGGCACGCTAAAGAGCCATGGAAAACAAAAGGTTAATTTTGTCGTTAAGAGGACCGGCGAACACCACATTTTTCGCGAGCCGCGGGGGCGAGCCTCCACCTTGGCGTGCGCCAATCCGAACGACGCGTTAAACTTTCTTTGCTACCGGTTCGCACGTGTCCAGCGTCACGCCGAGCGGCGAAAAAACCAGCCCGAAACCTTCCCTTCGCGCGGCGCTGCGTGGGCGGCTCGGCCTCGTGCGCGACTACGCCTCCGCGATCAGCGGCTCGGCCGGGCGGCTGGTCTTCTCGCTCATCTACTTCGTCGCCCTGGCGAATACATTGTCGATCGCGGATTTCGGCCTGTTCGCCACCGCCTCGGCAACGGGCGTCATGCTGTCGCGCATTCTCGCCTTCGGCTACATTACGGCGCTTTACCGCACGGCAACCGTCCGCCCTGCCCTGATCGGCGTGTTCACGGCCGGGTTCATGCTGATGGCGGTCGTCTCGCTGCCGGTTCTGGGACTGTCAAGCCTCGGCGCGCATGCGGTCTTCTTCGGCAACGAGATGGCACTGTCGGTCTTCCTCACCGTCATCGCGGCGGAAGCGCTGTTGTGGCGCCCGGTCGAGGCGGTCGTGATCGTCAACAACGGCATGGGGCGCTTCGGCCGCGCCGCGGTGCTCGTCATCCTCGGCACGGTTCTGCGGGCCGCCGCGGCCGGAGCCTTCGTGTTCCTGCCGATGCGAGACCTGCCGACCTGGAGCTTCCTCTATCTCGGGGCGAATGCGGTTTCGCTGCTTGTTGCAGCTGCGTTCTTCTACCCCTCCTGCCGGCTCAGGCTCATGCCGCGGCTCTACTTGCGCCGTCTGCCTGATTCGCTTTACGTCGCCGGCGCCGAGATCCTGTTCTATCTGCAGATGGAGATGGACAAGCTCCTGGTGCTCGCGCTGGGGGGACCGCATCTCGCCGGCATCTATGCGATGATCATGCGGCTCGTGGACCTGACCGCGATCCCCATCCGCACCTTCACGATGATGCTCGTGCAGCGCCTGATGCGCGCGCCGGAACTCCTGGCGCGCACGATCCGCCGGATCGGGCTGGAAGCCGCCGTCTTCGCGACCTCGACGGTGGCGCTGGCAGCCCTCGCGGTGATCCTGCATTTCTTCCCGACCCTCCTCGGAAAGAACGTCGCAGAGGCCGCACCGCTCCTCGGGCTCGCCCTGTTCGTGCCGGGGCTGCGCAATCTGGTCGAATACCAGGCGGAGCTGCTGTTCGCGCGCGGCCAGACGCTTTTGCGGGCGATAAACCTCGCCCTCCTGGCGGGGCTGAAGGCCGTGCTGCTCGCACTGCTCCTGGTGCAGTCGCTTGAGGTCGATCAGCTGGTCCTGTGGCTCAACGCGGTCTTCGCCGCGCTCTATCTCGCCTCGGCTCTTTTGACCTATACGGCGATGCGACTGCCGGCGAAGGCGGCTTGATCAAGCCTCGATCAGCCGCCGGATCCGCCCGATGTCGGTGCCGATGAAGGATTGCATGCCGATCGCGACCTGGTCCTGGCTCATCGCCCCGACGAATTCCCGGAACTGGTCGTCGGACAGCGCCGGCCCGGTCCAATAGACGCGGCAGAGTTCGCTGGAGGCGTGGAAATGGCCCTGCCCTTCCATCACCTCGTCGGCGAAACGGCCGTACAGCATGCACTCCGAAAAATGCCGGTTCGCGGCAATCCCGGACACCCAGTGCTTGCCGGTCACCTCCTCGATGCGCTTGCACATCGCCACTGTCGCGTCGCGGCGCCAGGCAATGACGGTCGCAATATAATCGTGCCGTGGCGGAGCCCTTAGACCGAGCACGGTTCCGGCATTGATCGCCCAGCGGCGCTGCTGCTCCAGTCCGGCGCGCGCCAGACCGTCGTCGCGGCGAAAGAGCCGCAGATCGCCGCCTTGCCACAGCGTGCGGCAGTCGAAAGGGCGAAGGAAGGCAACATCGGAATCGCAGTAGAGGAAGGCGTCTTCCGCGACACGGTGCGCGATGGCAATGCGGCGCAGCTGCTGGACGTGCCAGCCGCGCAACGGCATGGTGCGGGCCGATAGCCAGACCCGCTTGCGAAAGCGGAAGAACGGATCGGGAAAGGATCTGAGCCACGACGGGAGCAGGTCCCGCTCGTCGACCACGGTCCGAGTCGGTCCCTCGAGCTGCCTGAACAGCGCGACGTCTTCCGAGGCGACCAGCAGATAGTGATGCGAGTGGCCGGTGACGAAGCGGTCGACGGTCTCACACAGGAGCCGGCACCGTTCGAGGTCGGGCTTGTAGCTGGCAGTCACCAGCGCTGCGCCGCGGCGGATCGCGTCATGCATCGCGCATGCGCTCCCTGCCGGCGCGATAGCCGCCAAACTTTTGTGCCACGACCCGCGCCAGGAAGAGCGGATTACCGACGATGTAGCGGCGCCACAGCCGTCCGGGTTCGACCCACAGCCGGAACAGCCATTCGAGCCTGAGCCGGCGTATCCACAGCGGCGCGCGCGGCATGCGCCCCGAGAGGAAATCGAGCAGGGCCCCGACAGCGATCGGCATCGTGCAATGGAGCGGCGTCAGGTTGCGCTCGATCCAAAGCTCCTGGCGCGGCACGCCCATGGCGACGAGCAGGATGTCGGGCCGGTAGTCGGCGATGTCGGCGATGATGTCCGGCTCCTGCGCCTTGGCGAAGTAACCGTCGTGGATGACGCGGTATTCGTGCTGGGGCGCCAGGATGGAGAGATGTTCGGCGGCACCACCCGCATTCTCTTGCGTCGCGCCGAGCAGTGCCACCTTGAGCCGCGTCGGCACGGACGCGATCAGCGCCGGCACAAAATCCGTGCCGTTGAGGTTTGCCGGGAAAGGACGCCCGTGCAGCCATTTGGCAGCGATGTCGACGCCTACACCGTCCGGGAGCACGAGGAAACGTCTCAGCGCCCGGGTGAATTCGTCGTCCAAACAGGCGACGTTCGCATTGTGCGCGTTGAGGAAGCCGACCGGCGTGAAGCGCTGGTCGCGCAGATAGCCGCCAAGCACGTCGAGCGCCTCCTGCCAGCCGATCGCGGCCACCGGCACGGCGAGGATTTCCATCGACGGAAGGCGCGAGGCGACCTGCGGGGCAGGCTGCAGGGTCATGCCGCCGCCTCGTGTCTGGTGCCCTTGCCAAGGTGTGCCAGGCCGCGGGCGATCTCGCGGTCGAGTGCTGCGCGCTGCGCGGCGTAGAAGAGCCGGCCGTCGGCGTCGGTCTTCGGATTGCGCGCCGCCTCGACGAGGGCGCGGGCGAAGTCCGCCGGGTCATCGGCGACGACGCAATTGTCCGGGACATTGGCGATGCCGCGCAGCGACCGGGTCGTCGCTACCGAGGGCAGACCAAGCTCGAACGTTTCGATGGTCTTCAACTGGACACCGGTGCCGGCACGGCTGGCGAGCGGGATGACTCGCGCCGAGCGGACAAAGTCGGTCGCGTCCGGCACGAAGCCGACGAATTCGACGCCCGGATGGGAGCTGGCGAGGTCGGACGGTGTCTTGCCGGCGATCCTGACGGTGAACTCCGGCGGCAGATGCGGGACGACCTCGTCCAGGAACCATTCGAGGCCGATGCGGTTCGGCTGCCAGGTCCAGGTGCCGATCAGGGCGGCGTCGCAGCCCGTGGCGCGGCTGCCGCCGGGTTGCGGCGGGTGGAGCCGGGTGACGAGCGGCAGGGACGACGACCGATCGTCGCCGTCAACGCCGAGCAGAGGGCGGTCGTCGTCCGCCAGCGTCCAGACGAAGGCGGCGCGGTCGCACAGGCGACGCTCGATGCCCCGCAGCAGGCCGGCCTCGCGCGCGTAGAGCACCTTCTGCATCAGCCCGCGCGCGGCGGCCGCGTTTTCTTCCGCCGAACGGTATTCGACATTGTGGGCGACGAAGATCGACGGCCGATCGCGAAAAACCTCCTCGAACGCGCCGGCGAACTGGGCCGCGTTGAGGATGTAGCCGTCATAGGGCTCGATCGAGGACAAGGCGGCGCGCACCTGTTCGGGTGTCGCGGCCCTGAGCTTGACCGAAGAGAAGGTCAGCCCCATCGACACCGCCTTCAAGAGCCAGCTCGCTTTCTGCAGTCCCGACGCATTGTCGGTGCGAACATCCACCTCGCCGAGCACGACTGTGTGTTCCGGATCCGCCGGCGCGGCACCGGGCCAGATGAAGCCCAGGACCGTGACCTTCACCCCGGCGCGGCGCAAGGCATCGACGATCGCGGCATTGGCGATCTCGTAGCCGGTCGTTGCGGTTCCGGTCGGGACTATGGAGGTGGCGAGAACGAGATGCATTGCGGCGTCCTGTTGCCCCGAGGCACTAGCAGAAGTCGCCGAAACAGGAGTTAAGCGGATGCGGCCAAATACGTTTTCGGCCCGGAAAAGGCCCCTGTCCCGGCTTCCAATGGGAAAGTGATTAACGGCCCCTTAATCGCCTTCATAGCGTCTTATGCACTTGCCAGGGTACAGCGTCTCTTTACGGCTCCTTAATGACGCTCTGCGATACCGAAATGGTTTTCAAACGGACGCATTGCGCCGACATGAACCCCCGCCCTTCCGATCCGGCGATCTCGCTGATCGCGCGCTCGCCCGGCCTCGATGCACAGGCCGTGGACGTGGTGGTGACGATGCCGACCTTCCGTCGTCCGAAGCAGGTGCTGGAAACGCTGGCCTCTCTGGAGCGGCAGCGCACGCAGCGGCGCTTCGCGGTGATCGTGATGGAAAACGACGCAGACGGCCGCGAAGGTGTGGCGGCCGCCGCGCCCTGGTTCGAGACAGGACGGATCCCCGGCCTGCTGATCATCGCGCATGATCGCGGCAACTGCAGCGCCTACAATGCCGGCTGGCTGACGGCGCTGATTCATTTTCCGGCGTTCCGCCACCTGCTCGTCATCGACGACGACGAGATCGCGGATCCTGACTGGCTGGAACGCATGTGCGCGGCGAGCGAGACATTGCCGGCCGACATCGTCGGCGGGCCGCAGGTTCCGGTGTTCGACAATCCCGCGCACCAGGCCTGGGAGAACCATCCGGTGTTCTCTCCGCCGTACCAGACGAGCGGCCGCGTGGCCGCGCTCTATTCCTCAGGCAATCTTTTGATCGGGCGGCACGTTCTGGAAAAGATGGGATCGCCCTTCCTCGATCTGCGCTTCAACTTCATGGGCGGCGGCGACAGCGACTTCCTCTCGCGCTCGGCCGCTGCCGGGTTCAGGCTGGGCTGGTGCGCCGAGGCTCCGGTCTACGAGGCAGTGCCCGAGCGGCGGGTCGAGGCGGACTGGATCCGGGCGCGGGCGCTTCGCAATGGCGTGATCTCGACGCTGGTCGAGAAGCGCAAACGGACGGCGGAGCCGTTCGGGCGGGCCAAGGTGCTGGCCAGGAGCCTGGCGCTGCTCGGCGCGTCGCCGCTGCGCGCCGCGGCGCGCTACGCCAAGACCGGGTCCGCGTCGGTCGCGCTCTACCCCGTATACGTGGCGTTGGGCCGGGTCGGCGCCGAATTCGGCTATGCCAATGAACAGTACCGCACTCCCGAGAAGAATTGATCTCGGCCGCATCGCCGACGCCTTTCCGGCAAGGCGCATCGCGACGATTCTCGCGTCGCTGCTGCTGACGGTCGTCATCGTTTCATTCAAGCCCTTTCAGCCTGCGCCCGCGCCCGGCACGCAGGAGGGCGGCGACATCGTCAATCAGCTTGGTTTCGGCTCGCTCGGCGGCCTCGCGATCCTGTCGCTCGCCTGCTACGTCGACCGCCGCGTGCTGGCCCGGCTGCTCAGCCCCTGGTGGCTGGTGCTTCTCGGATTCCTCGCCCTTTCGGTTCTGCACGCGACCGACCCGCCGTCGGCGTTTCGCGCCGCGATGTTCACAGTCATCGGCATGCTGACGATCGCGGCCGTGCTCGCCCTGCCGCGCGACGCCGATTCCTTCTCGACCGTGCTGGCCTTCGCCGGGCTGGTGACGGTCGGTCTCTGCTATTTCGGCCTTGTCGCCTTCCCGACCGAGGCGATCCACGGTGCGGATTCGCTCGAGCCTCAGCATGCCGGCTTCTGGCGCGGCTCGTTCAGCCACAAGAACGTCGCCGGACCGGTGATGGCCTGCTTCTCCTTCGCCGGTCTCTATCTCTGGCGCAGGGGATGGCGGGGCCTCGGCTTGGTGCTGTTCGCAGCGGCCATGACCTTCATGATCAACACCGGCTCGAAGACGACCGCCGGGCTCGTTCCGCTGGCGATCCTGCTGGTGATGCTGCCGGGTCTCATCGGTTTGAGGAGGACCGTGCCGCTGATCTTCGCGCTGGCGATCATCGGTACCGCGCTGGGCACGCTGGGTATCGTCTTCATCGATACGCTGAAGCAGTTCGCCGCCGAACAGTTTCCAGGCCTCACCTATACGGGCCGCACCGCGCTCTGGGAGTTTTCCGGCGAAATGATCGCGAAGAAGCCGTGGGCCGGCTACGGCTTCGAGAGCTTCTGGGGAACGCCGTTCCTGATGAACATGGACCAGCCTTTCGACCGCGACTGGGACATCCGCGGCATCGTGCATGGCCACAACGGCTATCTCGACATCGCCGTGATCATGGGTGTGCCGGCGCTCGTGGCCGCGGCGATCGCCTTCCTCGTCGTGCCGCTCGCCGACTATCTGCGCAGCGGACCGCGGCGGGAAAACGTGCTGCTCGCGGACATGTTCATGATGATGCTCCTGTTCACCGCGCTCAACGCCTTCCTCGAATCCTTCTTCTTCCGCCGCGCCGATCCGGTCTGGCTGTTCTTCGTCATGGCGACCTTGGGGCTCAGGCTGGTTGCGCGTTTTCCAGTCGCGACGCGCATCGCCGACCATCCGGCCCCTTGAAACAAACGGCCCCGCGGTCCATTCCCTCCCTCAAACGGGAGAATGGACAATGTCGGTTCTGGTTGTTCTCGTCGGCTGCGGCAATATGGGCCACGCCATGCTGTCGGGCTGGCTGACATCGGGCAAGCTCAAGCCGCACGAGGTGTTCGTGGTCGAGCCGAACGAAGCCCTGAGGGCGCGCGCGGCGGAGCTCGGCGCGCTGGCCGGCGCAAGCGCGGCGGAGGTGCCGCCGGAGACGGCACCCACGCTGGTGATCTTCGCCGTCAAGCCGCAGGTGATGCGCGACGTAGTCCCTGCCTATCAGCGCTTCGCCAACATGGGCGCGACCTATCTCAGCATCGCGGCCGGAACGCGGACAGCCGTGTTCGAGGAGATTCTCGGCGCAGCCGCGGCGGTCGTGCGCTGCATGCCCAACACCCCGGCGGCGGTCGGCAAGGGCATGATGGTGACCTTCGCCAATCCAAACGTGACCAAGGAAGCGAATGCCTTCGTTGCCGATCTCCTGTCTGCATCGGGCGAGGTCGCCTCGATCGCCGACGAAGACCTGATGGATGCGGTGACGGCCGTGTCGGGCTCCGGCCCCGCCTACATCTTCCATTTCATCGAATGCCTGACGGCGGCTGCCGAAAGCGCGGGTCTGCCGGCTGAGACGGCGAAACTGCTCGCGATTCAGACCGTCTATGGCGCGGCCTGCCTTGCGAAGGAAAGCAGCGAAACGCCCACCCGCCTGCGCGAACAGGTGACGAGCCCGAACGGCACGACGGCGGCGGCGCTGTCCGTGCTAATGGGCGAGGAGCGGATGAAGAACCTGTTGACCGAAGCGGTGGAAGCGGCGCGCAGGCGTAGCGTGGAGTTAGGGTAAGGGTCAGTCCCGGAAAGGGTTCACCACTTTCAGCTTGCCGTCGACGACGAGGCCATGGTGCAAGTCTTCGGAAAGAAGCGTCGTGCAGCCTTCGATCAACGCACAGGCAACAATCGTCGCATCATATGTCGAGAGACGATATCTTTGAATGATGTCCAATGCCCTATCATGGACATCGACCGTCACAGGCACGACCTCGAAAGCGTCACGTAGCACTTTCAGGAATGGCACGATTTCGATGACATCAAGGCCGTTCTTGCGTCTGGCCACGTTGGTGAACTCGTTCAAGACCTGAACGCTGACCACGCCTCCTCGTACCATATATGGATCGAGGCGCCTCGCCTTCTCGCTCTGCGGCAAGAGCAGATAGAGCAGAACATTGGTATCATAGAAAAGAGGCTCGCGGTCAGCGGGCATTCGCCTCTTCCCGGTCGAACTTGAAATCCGCCGGTAACAAGCCGTGGAACTTATGCAGTTCCTTCAAAATCTCCTGACGGTCACGCTTGCGCACCACCTCGAAGCTGGCGCTGCCGCTAGGTTTCAGTTCGACCTCGTCGCCTTCCTTCAAGTCCACAGCCTCGGCCACGGCAATCGGAATGCGAACCGCGAGGCTGTTCCCCCATTTCGAGACACGCATCGGATCGCCTCCTTCGGATCGACATCCATCTTAGAATGTATATCCGCGCGGCGCCCCCTTCAACGGTCCATTCACACCCGCCGCAAGTGGTTGTCCCAGGCCGGATTGGCCGCTGACTCCTCCAGGATCGCCGCGCGCGCCGAGGGTGACATGTCGTCGACGGCCCCCCGTCCGGTGGTTGCCAGCACGTGGCCGGGCTTCAGCGGCGCCACGCCGCTGACGTCGGCCATGCTCTGCTCGCCGAGATAGCGCCCCGTCGCGGCATCCCAGAAGGCGACGAGGCCGCCCAGCGGGGACGACGTCGCCACGACCTCGCCCGACGCGTCGGCGGAGACAGAGCCGACATAATTGTCCATGCGGCGCAGCAGATCCGAAGGCCCGGCGAACAGTTCCGGCTCGCGGCCGCGCCGGTGGCGGCCGACCAGCGGCGGGCGGTCGGACGCCTCGCCCTCGTACTGGCAGCCGAACCAGACGGCGCCATGGGCGTCGACGATCAAGTGGCGGATCGACAGCTTATGCAGGTCCTTCGGCAGCGCCACCTGCTCGACGATGTCGCCGCTGGCGATATCGAGATAAGCGAGGCTCTTCGCCATCGTGTCGATGTTGAGCTTCAGCTTGTCGTAGTCGGGATGGGTGAGGATACCGCCATTGGCGACGCAGGCGGTTTTCCCGTCCGGCATCAGCACCACGTCATGCGGACCGACGCCGCCGCAGTCGAATTCGCCGAGCCGCGCGAAGCCCCTGCCGACGTCGTAGATGCCGGTCACGCCTCTCCCCGCTTCGTAGTCGTTCTCGGAGGCAAACATCAGCCGGCCGTCCGCCGAGAAGATGCCGTGGCCGAAGAAATGCCGGCCGGGTGCGGCGACCAGCGGCTGCGGCAACCCCTTGCCCCCGATGTCGAAGCCGACCGCATAGCGGCCGGGCGCACGCGCGAAGGCGACGGCCGTGCGGCGGACATGGTCGATGGCGAAGGAATGACCGCGATCCTCGATCGGGAGCACGAGGCGGTCGACGCCCCGCGCGTCGAGCACCGCCACCTCGTGCTGGCCTCCCCGGGCGCGCGCGGCGAGGTAGAGCTGCTCGTCCGATGCGAGCGCGCCGGCGGGCGCCACCGCGGCGGCTCCGAGCAGGGAAAGGAATGTGCGGCGGTCAATCTCCATCGAGCGCATTGAACCCCATGGTCAGTCCGAGCGCGGCGGAAAGGTCGCGCGAAACCAGTTCGCTTGCGTGGTGCAGCGCGAGTTCGGCGAAGACGAAACGGCCGCGATCGGGCTCGGTCCCAAAGGTCTGTTCGACGGGACCCTCGACCTGTCCCAGGGTCCGGATCGCGTTGTCGAGTTCGAAGCGGATGGAGGAGGCGATGTAGCGGCTGTCCTGAGGCAGCCACTGCTCGTAGCCGGCCGCGGCCAGCAGCTGCCTCACGCCGTCGGCCTGAGCCATGATCAGCGCGGCTGTCAGCCGGCTGCGCCACATCGGCGCCCGCTTCCCATTGGCTTTTTCCGTCATCTCGCCGAGCGGCGGGACAAGCTCGGCGGAGCGGATGAACTGCAGCGTCGTGGCGAGCGCCTTGACGATCTCGCCGTGGACTTCGGCCTCGGTGCGGTAGGGTTCCTTGCCATCGGCGGGCCCGGTGAAAGAGGCGGCGAAGGGACTGTTCGCGTCCCATTCCCTTGCGACCGTCGCGGCAATCGCGGCGATGTTCGATGCGATGGCCGACGCGACCGAGCAGCGCCACCGATCGCCCGCCGCGAGTTTCTCGGAGCCCGCTCCGTAGAGCGTGAATTCGAGCGCGGGAAACCCCTGGAGGGCCGCGCTTTTGCCGGCCATTCCGGGAGAAATCTCGCCCGGATCCTCGGCGGCGAGGAGGCCCTGCACCTGCTTCAGCCCGATGCCGCGCGCGTCCGGCCAGAAGAAGAGCTTTTCGAAGCGGCCATCGGCGGCAAGCGGCCCGAAGCGCAGGACGGAGATGTGGCCCCAATTCTCGAGCGCCGCTGCGAAAGCCGTGCGGGAGGCGGACACTGTCTCGTCGCCCGGCTTGGCGCACAGCGCCTCGACCGAAGCCGCCAGCTCCGTTGTCGAGCGCGCGAAAGCGGCCGTAGATGGTGCGACGAAGCCGTCGATGACATTCCTTCCCACGCCGTCGGCGGACGCCGGGAGAATCGAGGCGAGGACAATCGCTGCCGCCCACACGGCCCGCATCACAGCGACTCCAGGAATGTCACCAGCGCGTCCCGCTCCGCCTTCGGCAGCGCGGCGTAGGCGTCGCGGGCACTCTGCGCCTCGCCGCCATGCCACAGGATCGCTTCCTGGAGCGTGCGGGCGCGGCCGTCGTGCAGGAAGCCGGCCTCGGCACTGACCTTGTGCGCCAGGCCGATCCCCCAGAGCGGAGCCGTGCGCCATTCGGTGCCGTCCGCCAACCCCTCGCCGCGTCCGTCGGCAAGGCCCGGGCCCATGTCGTGCAGCAGGAGGTCGGTGTACGGCCAGATCAACTGGAAGCGCTGCGCCTCATGCGCGACGATGCGGCTGGTGACGTATTTCGGCACGTGGCAGGCGGGGCAGCCGGCCTGGTAGAACGCCGCCTTGCCGGCAAGCACGTCCGGCTCGTCGAAGCCGCGCCGCACCGGCGGCGCGAGATTCTGCGAATAGAACACGACCAAATCGAGCACGTCGCGCGGCACCTCGGTGTCGCCATAGCGCTCCTGCGCGCCGTGCGGCATGGCGCGGCAGTCCGGCTGGGCGGCGGTGCAGTCGCCGGCATTGTCCGGCAGGATCGGCGTCGACAGGCCCATGTCGCCAGAGAAGGCGTGCACGGTCTGTTGCTCGACGGAGGGCTGGGCGGCCTTCCAGCCGAAGCGGCCGATCACGAGGCCGCCCTTGCCGTCGGCGATCAGGTTCGGACGGCCGGAAATGCCGTCCCCATCCCTGTCATCGGGGTCGGACCTGGCCATGATGTCGGCGTCGTGGATCGCCTCGAGCAGCCCCATGCCGGACATGGCCGGCGCGAGGCGGCCCGACACCATCAGGCCCGTTGCGAAGGGCCCGAAGCCCGGCTTGTCGATGCTGAGCGCCGGCTTGCGCAACGTGACCGTCTCGCCGGCCGCGAGCGTAACCGGAACGTCTTCATACTCGATATGAATTTCGCCTTCGGGAGCGAGGCCGGCGATGGCATGATCCTGCAATTGCAGGCCGTAGACCGGGTCGGGCACGGCCGGGATCAGACCGGCGGTGATCTGCGCCGCCTGTTGCTCGTCCGGCGGCACGGAGAGACGAACCAGATAGGAAACCGCATCGGCTCCCGGCGACGGCGGTGCATGCCCGCGCCCGTCCTTGATGTGGCAGGCTTGGCAATTGCGCGAATTGAACAGCGGCCCGAGCCCGTCCGACGCCTGCGTCGACGACGGCGAGGAGACCCAGTCCTTGCGGAAGATGCCGTTGCCGAGGAAGAAGCGCTCCCTGTCGGCGAAGCTGAGGTTGGCCGAGGGCTGCGACAGCGCATTGGCGTCGCCGACCTTGGGCGTCGTCGCGGCACCTCCCTGCATCTTCTCGAACTTTTCGGGCTTCGAAAAATCGCTGGCCGGCCGCGTGATCGCGCGAACCCGCTCGAGATCCGTCGGCGAGAGATCGTCGCGCGACCCGCCCGCGGCGACCGCGGTCGCCGCCATGAGCAGGAGAATCGTGAGGCGCAGCTTCATGGCTCGTACACCGGGTCCGCGGCTCGGCCGGCGGGCGGCTCCTATTGGAACACCGCGTCCGGATTGTCGAGGCTGTCGGATCCCTCGATGGTCACGTCGCCCAGGTTGAGTGACGCAATGACGCGCTCGAGCGAGCGGGTCTGCGCGACCAGTCCGTCGATCACCGCCTGGACCACCGCGTTGCCCTCGGCATTGCCCTCGCCGATCATCTGGTCGTAGGCCTCCTTCGTCTCCGCGCGCGCCTTCATCGCCTCGGCCGCCTTCAGCGTGGCGGCGAGCTTTGCGTCCATTTCGTCCGCAACCGCTGCATCCTTCTCACGCACAAACGCGGCGAGGCTGGGGCCTTCCACAACCGAGCCGTCCACGCGCACATAGCGGCCGTGGTAGACATTGTTGATGCCGACGATGTCGTTGTAGTGCGAATTGTGCGTGTTGTCGGAGAAGCAATCATGCTCCTCCTCGGGATCGTGCAGCAGCAGGCCGAGCTTCATGCGCTCGCCGGCAAGCTCGCCGTAGGAGAGCGAGCCGAGACCCGTCAGGATCGTCGACAGGCCCGCCTTCGGATCGCCCTCGACCGCCTTGCGCGCCTCGCCGCCTTCCTTCCAGTTGGCGACCATCTCCTCGAGATCCGCGACCAGCAGATCGGACGCCGCCTTCAGGTATTCGGCGCGCCGGTCGCAATGGCCGCCGCTGCAGTTCGCCGTATCGAAATCCGTCGCCGGCCGGTTGCCCGCGCCTGCACCCGTGCCGTTCAGATCCTGTCCCCAGAGCAGGAACTCGATCGCATGATAGCCCGAGGCGACGTTGGCCTCCGAGCCGCCGATCTCCTGCAGCGACTGGATCACCGCCGGGGTGATCTCCGCAGCGTCGACCTCGTCGCCGCCGGCGCTGATCTTGGCGTTGGCGATCACGTTGGCGGCGTAGAACGGGTTGGAATCGGATTCAGTGCCGTAGCCGGCGTCGACATAGTCGATCAGCCCCTCGTCCAGCGGCCAGGCGTTGACGCGGCCTTCCCACTCGTCGACGATCGCATTGCCGAAGCGGAACGCCTCGGTCTGCTGATAGGGCACGCGCGCGGCGATCCAGGCTTTTCGCGCCGCCGCCAGCGTGTCTTCCGAGGGCTTCGCGACCAGGGCATCCACAGCGGCGTCGAGCGCCTTCGCCGTCGTCAGGCTGTCCTCGTAGCCCGCAAGCGCAACGTCGGAATAGGTCTTGACGATTGCCGCAGGCTCGACGGCAAGCGCGGATGCCGACAAACCCACGAGAGCGCAGAGCGCGGCGGACAAGGTGCTGATTTTCATGAGATTCTTTCCCTGGACACGGCGATGCCGGCTTTCGGCGTCGTCGCTTCGACAGTGCAGATATTGCACAATCTAACTAGATAAATAAAGTCATGTTTTAGGATATAGACGCAATTCTGAGACGGCGCGTTACGCGATCTGGCTCGCCAACGGGAAATTGCGCGGGGCGCCACCCTACCCGATCATCGCTTCCTGCTTCTGCCGCATCGCATAGAGCTTCGTCGTGCGGTCCGGCTCCGCGTTGGCATAGGTCAGCAACTCGCCCTTGCGCACTGGCGCAGTCACCTTGCCGCCCTCCAGCAGGCCGCAGGGAATGGCCCTCGCCGCGCGCGCGTCCGGCACCGTCATCGTCCACGACCGGTACATCGTCTCGCCGATCGAATCGAGCCGTTCGCCCGGCTTCAGGTCGCGTTTGGCGACCGCGCAGACCTCCGCCACCGGCCTATCCAGCGGCACCATGTCCGGCTTGCCGAACAGGACCGTGCGCGCGCAGGTCAGCGGCACTTCGAGCGAGGTCAGGTGATAGGGCCTGTGGAAGGAATAGTAAGGCCCCGTGCCGACATGCAGGTCGTCCATGCGCTCGATGATGCGCGGATGCGTCGCCTCGACCACCACGAACACGCCCGGTGCCACGCCCTTGCCTATCGTGTAGTCGACGACGCCCTTCCGCGACAGCACGCCGCCATGTTCTTTCGGGATCAGGATCTTCGCCAGTTCGTCGCGCCCGGCCCGCGGCCCGTGCATGCCGGGCACGTCCGGCACCAGGCCGGTGGCGTTGGCGATGGCGCACATCTCCACCATCGTCTTGGAGCCGTCGACGAACTCGACCAGCATGCGCGGGTTCATGTTCCGTCGCTCGGCCTCCTCGCGGTAGTCGTCGGGCACGGCATCGTGATTGAGCGGGTTGTTCTTGCCCTTGCCGGCCGACACGATCGTGTAGCCGAGCGCCGAGGCGAACTCGATCAGCTCCATGCAGGAGGACGGCTCGTCGCCGGCGCCGACGGTGTAGACAACACCCAGCCGCTCGGCCTGCTTCTTCAGATAGACGCCGATGGTGACGTCCGCCTCGACATTCATCATCACCAGGTGCTTGCCGTGCTCCATGGCGATCAGGTTGAAGTCGGCGGCGACGCCGGGCTTGCCGGTGGCATCGACGATCACGTCGATCAGCGGATTGGTCACCATCGTCTCGACCGAAGTCACGGCGATGCGACCCTGCTCTATAGCCGCCGACACCTGCGACTGGGTGTCGACCTCGGCGAATTTCGACGTCTCGCCGTAGGCGAGCTCGATCGCGTGCTTCGCCGTATGCGGGCGTCGCGTCGCCATGGCGGAGAGTTCGACCCCCTTCATCAGCATGCATTGCGTGACGAGATCGGTGCCCATCTCGCCGGAGCCGATGACGCCGATGCGCACCGGCCGGCCTTCATCCGCGCGGCGCGACAGCTCGCGCGCGAGGCCCGTGAGTGCGACATTGGTCATCGGCTGCATTCCGTTCGTATTCGTGGGCCGCTGGTAGAATTGGCGGCGGTGCGATGTCAACGCCGGCCTATTGCAGCGCCGACAGCGCCTTGCGGGCCCGGGCGAGATTGCCCTCGGTTTCCGCGACGAACTCGGCCGCGTCGGCCGCCTTGAATTCGCCCACCGCCTGCTCGCAGTTTGCGATCGCTTCCGCGAGGGCAGCGCGGTCCCCGCGCTCCTCGCCGAGGCCGGTCAGGGCGCGGCAGAGCGTGTCGCGGATATAGGGCAGATTTCCCGTGTCGCCACTCGCCATCTGCACCGACAGCGCCCGGCGCGCATCGGCGACGGCGGTTTCGAAACCGGCGGCGTCTCGGGTGGATTCGGCCAGGAGGATACGGGCAAAGGCGACCGAATTGCGCACCGCCGCGAAATCGACGGGCGCGGTCGCTTCGGGGTAGGCTTGTTCCGCCGCGGCGAATGCCTCGATCGCCGCGAGATAGTCCGCCCGCCCCTGCGGTCCCGTCAGGCCCGCCCGTGCCTGCAGCGCGTGGCCGAGCTGGGTCTGGTTGAACGCCCAGTCGATCGATCTCGAACCGTCGTCCGGCCAGCCGTCGAGCGTGCCCCGGTAGAGGTCGATCGCCTCCGACAGCATCGCGACGTCGCCGAGCAGGACGGCTTTGGCGTCGAGCGCGCGGGCCAGGTTGTAACGGGCCTGGTTGGCCGAACCAGCCTCGCCCGTCCTTGCGAAAGCATCCGCGGCCTGTCTCAGATGCGCGATGGCGCGGTCGAAGTTCTCCGCCTTGGCGTCGGTCCGCTCACCGAGGGACAGTTCCACCAGCCCGGCATTCTGAAGGGAGATGGCGGTGTCGACCGCATTGTTTCCGGCGGAAAAGAGCCGCGATGCTTCGAGGAAAGCCTCCGCCGCCTCTGGCAGGCCGTCGGCCGCCGACCGCAGATCGGCGGAGTGCTGCAAGGCGCGGCCCAGTTCGTTCCAGGCGATCGCCGGGTCTGGATCGGCCAGGCCCGCGGGCGCTTTTTCCAGCCTCTGCCTCAGAACGGCGGCAGCCTCCGTCGCCAGTTCGATCGAGCCTTCGGCGAGGGACAATTCGAGAAGTTCCATGCCCATGAAGTGCCGGGTCTTCGCCAGATCCTCCATATTCCCCGATGTTTCGTAGGCCCTGGCGGCCTGGCGGAAGGCGGCAACGGCGGCGCGGCGGTCGTCCGCCGAACCGGTGAGCTTGGCGAGTTCGACGAAGGCGAGCCCGATATTGTAATCGGTACCTGCGTCCGACTCCGCGGTGCGGCTGCGCGACGAGGAACTCGCTTCGCGATAGCCTTCCGCCGCGCTGCGCAGCAGTGCGGCATCCCCATTCTTCGAGCCCAGATCGTATTCGTAGCGCGCCAAACGGTCGCGGGCATAGGCCCAGGCGGCCGGAGCGCGGGTTCTGTCATAGCCGGAAAGTGCTGCCCGCAGCGCCTCGCCGGCCTCGCGCCTGGCTGCCTCGTTGCCCGTCTTGACGGCCAGTTCGTCAAGGAGCTCGCCGAGCGCCAGGGTGGTGGCCGCCCAGTCGGCCGGCGCGGTCTCTCGCGTATAGGCCTTCAGCGCCACGCGGTATTCGGCCACTGCCTGTTCGAGAAGCGCCGTGTCGCCGTCCTTCATGCGGGCGAGGTCGCGGAGCGTCGAGGCGCGGTTGCCGTGGCTCTGGGCCCAGGACAGGGGCGTGTGCTCCAGCGAATTGACCTTGAGCACTTCGTCGTAGATGTCGAGCGCGGCTTCCAGGAAGCTCGCATCCTTCGTCTCCATGCCGAAGTCGCGGAAGACGTTGGCGAGGTTGTTGTAGGCATTGGCCCATTGCAGCGGATACGCGTCGCGGTCGACGGCTGCCAGGACTTCGCGATAGAGCGCGCTGGCCTCACGCAGGAGATTCGTGTCCTTGGCGAGGCCGGCCTTCAGCCGCAACGCGGCGGCGAGATTGGTCTGGGTATTGATCCACTCGGCCGGAATGCGGTCGCGGGTAAAAATCTCCAGTGCGCGTTTGAACGAGGCGATGGCGTCGTCGGCCGCCGCGACGCTGTCTTCGCGCCGCGCCACCCCAAGATAGGCGATGCCCATGTTCTGGTTGACGCGGGCCCAGTCGATCGGCGTGTCCTCGCGGGTGCGCACTTCGAGCGCGGCCCGGTAGGCGGTGATCGCCTCCTCGAAGAGCTGCTGGTCGGTATGGTATTCCGACGCCATCAGAAGCGCATTGGCGAGCAGCGACTGAGTCCAGGCCCATTGTCCCTTGTCGAAGTCGCGCGTGTAGACTTCGAGCGCCTTGCGATGCGCGGCGGCAGCCTCGCGCAGCATCGCAGGGTCTCCCAGCCGGGTGCCCAGCTCGGTGAACGCCACGCCGATATTGTTGAGCGTCAGCGGGTGGTCGCCCGGGTCGTTGGTCTTGTATTCGAGGGCGTCGCGGTAGACCTCGATCGCCTTGCGAATCGAGGCGCTGTCGCCACGCTGGTCGCCGTGGTTCCACAGCGCCAGGCCTTCGTTGAGCCGGTATTCCCAGGCCAGCGCGCTGTCCCAGCGCTTCACCTCCTCGAAGGCCGAGTGATAGTCGCGGGCAGCTCCCACGTAGTCGAAGGAGAGATTGAGCGTCTCGGCGCTGCGCGCATAGGCGGCGGCAAATTCCAGCCGCCTCGCCTTGAGATTCGCCTCGACCGTATCGATGCGCTCGGACAGTTCGCCGATGCGTGCCTTGATCAGCTCGTGCAGCGATATGGCCGAGGTGATCGCGCCTTCGTCGACCGCCTTGTTCGCAAGGTCGGTCAGCCGGCCGATCTCGGGGTCGCTGGTACTCACCGCGTCGCGCTCGGCGCGCATCTGCCTCAACTTCTCGGCCTGCGAGCGAAGCAGGCGGTCGAGTTCGCCCGGATCCTTGGGGGCGTTTTCGCCGAGCGAGGCGAGCATGGCGTAGATGGCGTCCATCGGCACGCTGTCGGTCGCGGAGATCGCTTCCACCTCTCGCCGCGACTTGTCGGGAAGCGTCGAGATCGTCACCAGCAGCTTGCGCCGCTCGTGCAGGATATCGCCCTCCGGACCCTCGGGCTCGTCGGGTGCCGCGCCGAGATAGAGGAGACGGCGCAGGCTTTCGTTGACCCAGGGCCGCTGGGCGCCGCGCGTCTTCAGATAGACCTCTTCCGCGACCATGCGCAGCACCAGGCCGAACTCCTCGCCCGCCATGGCGGAAAGATGCCTGACCAGCGCGTCGGCATAAGGTGAATTGCCGCCCGGCTCGCCGTCGAGCGCCACCTGGCCGGGCTCGGCCGCGTAGCCGATGACGCTGCCGAAGGTCTCTTCCTTCGCGCCGGAGCGCGCCGCGAAAGGCGTGACGCTGCGCGGCTGGCCGAGACCGGCCGGTGTGACGGGGAGGCCTTCCTGCGCATCGGCGGTCTTCAGCAACGCGCCCGGCGGGAAAGGATTGGTGCGGCAGGCATCGAGCAGCACGATCGAGATCGGCACGGTGCCGCGCAAGGTTTCCAGATGCACGCCGAGCGGCACCAGCCTGGCATCCGCTGCGTCGAGGGCCGAGAGATCGGCATCGACGGGAACGAGGAAGTTCTGGCCGCCGGCCTCGATGCCGTGGCCGGAATAGTAGAGAAGCGCGACATCCGCCTCCTCCGCATCCTCGACGAAGCGCTCGAGCTGGCGGTCCAGCCGCTTGCGGTCGCCGTCGTTGACCGTCTGCACCTCGAAGCCGAGGTCGGCGAGCAGTTTCTGGATCTCGCGCGCGTCGTTGGCGGTGTTGGCGAGGTCGGGCAGGTTCTCGTAATCCGACTGCGCGACGACGAGGGCTATGCCCTTGAGCGGGGTATTCTGGGCGATCGCCGGCGAAACGAGAACGAGCATCGTCAGGACGGACAATATCCATCCCGCGAATCTCCATCCCAACGCCAATGCACCGTGCGCCACAGCAAGCCCCTTCCGCCTCCGCCGAAAAACCGTATCAGCGTGGCGTCATCATGGCGACCGGTCCGCCTCGCCGTGCGGACTGGTATCGCCGCGCAGCAGCGAGGAAACAGGCTTGTTTCACATATGTGAGGTTCGCCGCCACCCGTCTCCGCTTGATCGAGATCAAGCTGGCGCTCCGGGCAGGCTGCTAGCTTCCCCCGAACCAGTGCATTCGGGAGAGAGACGATGACCGGACTTGCCGCGCGAGAGGTTTTCAACCGGCTGGCGGAGAAGTGGCAGATGCACAGATCGACGCGCGCTGCCCTCGCCGAACTCGACGAGATGGATTCCTCGGTGGTCGGCGAAATCGCCCGCGAGGCCGGGATCGACGTGGCGGACCTGCGGGAAGTCGTCGCCAAGGGCGCCGATGCCGACAGGCTTATGTATCGGATGATGGAGGCCTTCGGCATCGATACGCGGAAACTTGCCGAGGAGGCGCCCGCCTTCATCCGGGAGATATCGATCTCCTGTTCCAAATGCGGAGACAAGAGCCGCTGCCGTCGCGAACTCGCGGCCGGTACCGCGCGCGACCACGCCGCCGAATTCTGCCCGAATGAGCGAAGCTTTGCAGCGATCGCCTGAAAGCAGGACGCCTTCCCCGCAGGTCGGGCCGTTACACTTTTCGTTTACGATTGCTCGGGCGCGATCACGCAGGAGAGGAGGCGCAGACGCGTCTCGGCCAGGCTGTCTCCGGACACGCCAGCCTGCTCCAGCGCGGACCACACCGCGAATCCCATGATCGCGGTCGCGAGCGCGAGCTTCTCCGCTGGCAGATCGTCCGGGCGCAGCGCCTCGGCGACATAGGCTGCGATCCCCGCTTCCACGGCGGCGAAAAAGGCGGCGACCTCCGGAACGGTGTCGCGGTCCCGTCCGGCGATCCGGAGCCTGAGCGCTCCGCGCGCGAAGAACCCGTCCAGCTCCTCGACCAGCCGCGCCAGCCGCGCCGACCGTTCTTCCAGCCCTTCGAAGACCGCAGCCGCGGCGTCGGGCACGGGCGGCCGCAACTCCTGCCAGACATGCATGCCGCAGGTGCGCACCAGTTGGCCGTAGGTCGGGAAATGACGCAGCACCGTGGCGAGGCCGACGCCCGCCCGCTCCGCGATCTCGGACATGGTCGCGGGCCCGATGCCCTTCTCGTCATGCACCATCATCGTCGCCCGGACGATGCGTTCCCGCGTCTCTTCGCTGGAGCGGGCGCGTTTGTGCATGCGATAGGTTCTGGGCATGAGATGGCGTGTATTTGACAGATGCGTATTTTCGTGGATATATTTATCCATTAATTTATGACGGTCAAGGTTCGGTTGCCGGCGGGGCATGGCGGCATCCGAGCCAAATGTTGACAGAAGCCACCCATCCGCGTTCCGGACGAGGCTGAGACCATGCGCCACGAAGGTCCATCGAGACTGATGATCGTCGACGACGAGCCCGAGATCCGTGGCATGCTCGCCGACTTCCTCGCCCATGAAGGCTATGTCGTCGGGGCGGCGTCGGGCGGCGCCGAACTGGACGACGCGCTCGCCGCCGGCGAACCCGACCTGATCCTGCTCGACGTCGCCATGCCGGGAGAGGACGGCCTGTCGATCGCCCGGCGCGTCAAGGCCTCGCGCACGACGCCGATCATCATGCTGTCGGCGCTGGGCGACACCGTCGACCGCATCGTCGGGCTGGAGGTCGGAGCGGACGACTACATCGCCAAGCCGTTCGACGTCCGCGAACTGCGCGCCCGGGTCCGGGCCGTGCTGAGGCGGGGCGACCGGGCCGTCCGCCAGCCGGAGCCCCCGGCGGCGGCGACCGCTTCGGCGGACCTCGTACCCTTCGGCGAAGCCATGCTCAGCATCTCCGACCGCACGCTCATCGGCCGCGACGGCGAGTTGGTGACGCTCACGCCGACCGAGTTCGACATGGTCGAAACCTTCCTGCGCTTCCCCAATCGCGTGCTGTCGAGGGATCGCCTCGCCGCCCCGGTCACGCCGGATGCACCCTGCCCGCTCGACCGGGCAGTTGACATTAGGGTAACCCGCATCCGAAAGAAGATCGAGGCAGACCCGCACTGTCCGAGGATCATCCGGACAGTGCGTGGAGCCGGCTACATCTACGTTCCGAAGCCCGCCCCTGCATGACGAAACCAAGCGGCGACGCCGCGAACAGTACCGCCCGGCAGCTCAGCACGCACGAGGAGCACGCCCTCGTCTATGCGGCCGTCATCGATTCGGCGCTCGATTCGGTGGTGGTGGTGGATGAGCGGGGCGTCGTCGTCTCGATCAATCCGGCAGCCGAAGCCACGTTCGGCTATGCCAGGGAAGAGGCGGTCGGCCGCGAGATTTCCGACCTCATCGTGCCCGATCACCTCAAGGCCGCCCATGACAGCGGCATGGCCCGCTACCGGGCCACCAGCGCGCCGCGCGTGCTTGGACGTCGCGTCGAGATGGACGCCAAGTGCAAGGACGGCAAGATCATTCCCGTCGAACTGGCGATCACCGAAGTGAACCTGCCCGGCGGCCGCCTGTTCACCGCCAATCTGCGCGACCTGTCGGCTGCGCGCGCGGCGGCCGCCGAGATCGAGCGCCAGCGCGAGGCCCTTTACCAGAGCGAGAAGATGTCGGCGATCGGCTCGCTGCTCGCCGGTATCGCCCACGAACTCAACAATCCGCTGTCGATCGTCGTCGGCCAGTCCGGCATCCTGCGCGAGGAGCTCGCCTCGGGCCGTCCGACGCCCGCCTCGGCGGACCGCGCCGCGCGGATCGAGACCGCCGCCCAGCGCTGCGCCCGCATCATCCGCACCTTTCTCGCCATCGCCCGGCAGCGCAAGGCCGAGAAGCGCGCGACCGAGCTCGCCCCGCTGGTCGAAGCCTCCATCGAGCTGATCCTCTACGGCATCCGCGCCAACGGCGTCGTCCTCAACTGCGACATCGACCCTGACCTGCCGCCGGCTTTCGCCGATCCCGACCAGGTGCAGAACGTCGTCGTCAACCTTCTGGTCAATGCCGCGCAGGCGCTCGAACGCATCCAGGGCGAGCGGCGCATAACGGTCCGCGGCCGGCGCGACGGCGACATGCTCTCGCTGGTCGTCGCCGACAACGGACCAGGCATCCGGCCGGAGAACCGTGACCGCATCTTCGAAGCCTTCTTCACCACCAAGCCGGAAGGCGCCGGGACCGGAATCGGCCTGTCGATCTCGCGCAACCTGGCACAGGCGCAGGGCGGCTCGCTCGATCTTCTGGACAGCGCGGAAGGCGCCTGTTTCGAACTGCGCCTGCCGATCAACGAGGCGCGGGACGCGACCGGCGACACCGGGGCGAACGACAATTCCGCCACGCCCGCCGCGCGGGCGCGGGCCATCATCATCGACGACGAGGCCGACATCTGCGAACTGGTGGCCGAGATCCTCGAGCGCGCCGGCATCGACTGCGCGACGGCCGGGAACGGCGGCGAGGCACGCGCGCGGATCGAGGCCGCGGGCGAGGCATTCGACATCGTCATTTCGGATCTAAGAATGCCGCGGATGGACGGCAGCGCATTCTTCGACTGGCTGCGCCGGGAGCGACCGGCCCTCGCCGACAGCACGCTGTTCATGACCGGCGATTCGCTGGGCCCGACGGCGGGACGGTTCCTGGCGGCGAGCGGGCGGCCGGTGATGGAGAAGCCCTTCGCACCGGACGAGTTGATCCGGCACGTCTCGGCCCTGCTCGCCGAGCGGGCGCTGAAACAATCCCGAAACACCTGAAACAGTCGCGAACCGCGGGCGAAATCAACCCGAAGGCGGCCTCCCCGATTCTCCTCGTGTCGTCCACGACGACATCCAGCCGGCAATCCCGCCGGCCACACGAAGGAGAAATGACATGCTTTTGAGAACCGGTGCCATCGCCGCGGTTTCCGCCGCGATCATCCTCGGCTCGCTGACGTTCAACGCCGGCGCGGTCGTGAAGTCCGGCCCGTCCGGCTATGCCAACGGCGACTGCAAGAACAGTTTCGAAACCGTCATGGGCTCGAGCTCGCATCACGCCCAGACGCTGTGGACTCAGTCCGTGGCTGCCAAGTTCGGCACCAAGTGGGCCCACTGGGTCGGCGCCAAGAACAAGACCGTGACCCCGGTCAATGCCGGCGGAACGACGATGTACCAGGCGAAGGCGAAGCCCTGCTTCTACCAGCCCGTCCTGTAAGGCGGGCCATGCAATGAAGGGACGCGTCGGGGCCGGTCCTCAGGGCCGGACCCCGTAGCGCGTTTCAGCGCCGGAATTGGCTTACGACGGATGCCACGCGCCGTCCGTTCCCGGCGCCAGCAGCGGTGTCGCGATCGCCGATCGCACCGGAATATCCGCGAAGGAAGAGGCATCGAGCGCGCCGCGCCAGGTCTCGCCCTGCCGCATGGCCACGACGATCGCGTGCGGGCGAAGCTTGGCCTTCTCCAGCATGCGCAGCACCGCGAGGATCGACGTGCCGGTGCTGATCACGTCGTCGACCAGGACGAAACGCCGGCCTTCGAGCAAGGGCAGCATGCGCGGATCGAGATAGATGCGCTTGCCGTCGCCCGGGCTGGTGATCGAGCGCAGCGGCTCGGACAGGCTTTCGTCGTACCAGAACTTCCGCGAGGTGCCGAGCGCGACCATGCGCGGATGACCGAGCCGGCGCGCGACATTGGCCGCAAGCGGCAGCCCCAGCGTCGGCACGCCGACCACGACGTCCGGCGCGAAATCGAGCGCGGCATGCGCCATCGCCTCCGCGAGAGCATCCTCCACCGCGAAACTCGCCTGGTTGACGATCAGCGAGGCCACGGCCCGGTCGCCCGAGGGCAGCACGCGGATCGGCAGCGCGATCTCGCGTCCGTCCGGCAGCGATGCGGCGAAGAGATGCGAAAGCCCGCCCGCGACCTCGCCGGAGAATCCGCCCGCGGCCCGGATCTCCTGCCAATAGGCATGGGATTCGTACGACATTGACTCCGCCCCCTTGCCGAAATCATTTGCAGGACCAGATTGCGTTTTCCCTCCTGCCGCAGCATGAGTCCAGCCGTGTCCGACATGTCTCCCGATCCCGGCGAAATTGCCACGCTGGTTGCGCTCCGGCGCGACCTGCACGCGCATCCCGAACTCGGCTTCGAGGAGGAGCGCACCAGCGGCATCGTCAAGGCCTTCCTCGCGGAGTGCGGCATCGAGGTGCGGGACGGCATCGGCCGGACCGGCGTGGTCGGCACGCTGCGGGGCAAGGGCGACGGACCGTCGATCGCGCTGCGGGCCGACATGGATGCTCTCGCCATGCCCGAAACGGCGGATCGCCCCCATCGCTCGACGGTGCCGGGCAAGATGCATGGCTGCGGCCATGATGGCCACACCGCGATGCTGCTCGGTGCGGCGCGGACGCTGGCCCGGCGCAACGATCTCGCCGGCACAGTGCACTTCGTCTTCCAGCCCGCGGAAGAGGGCCGCGGCGGCGCCCAGGCGATGGTCGACGACGGCCTGTTCGAGCGCTTCCGCATCGACCGCTTCTACGGGCTGCACAACATGCCGGGGATTCCGGTCGGCCACATGGCCGTCGTGCCCGGCGCCCAACTCGCTTCCTCCGACCGCTGGCACACTACTTTCCGCGGCATTGGCACGCATGGCGGCAAGCCGCATCTCGGCCGCGACCCGATCGTGGCCGCGGGGCAGTTCCTGTCGTCGCTGCAGACCATCGTCTCGCGCAGCATCGATCCGATTCAGACCGCGGTGATCAGCGCATGTGCTATTGCGGCTGGGGATTTCGAGGCGTTGAACGTGATCCCGGACGATGTCCGCATCGGCGGAACCGCGCGCGCCTATTCCCACGCGACGCGCGACCGTCTCGAGGCGGAGATCGGCCGGGTCGCAGACGGCATCGCCCGGGCGAACGGCATTGCGGCGGATTATGAATTCTTCCGGCTGATGCCGCCGGTGATCAATGACGGCGACACGACGCGGCGCGCGGCGGCGGCAGCGCAGGCAGCACTCGGCGCGCGCAACATCATCACGGAGTTTCCGCCGTCGACCGCCGGCGACGACTTCGCGGTCTTTTCGGCGCGGGTGCCGGGCGCCTATGTCTGGCTCGGAAATGGCCCGGCCGAGGACGGCGCGCTGCATCACAACAGCCGCTACGACTTCAACGATGACGCACTCGTCCACGGCGTCCGGTTCTGGACGACGCTGGTGGCGCAGGAACTGCGGGCGGCCTGAGTCAGCCTGTCGTCAGGCGATCCGCGAGAAGGTCGAGCGCGGCGGCCGCATCCACCCTCATCGCAACGTCGACCGGTGCGCCGCGTCCCTCGTCCTTCATCAGCGCTCCGGCATCCACGCCGTCGCCGAGGTCGACCAAGAGCTTGGAGCGTTCGAGACCGAACAGGTCCGGCCGTTCGGCAAGAAGCATGACGCAGGGATCGTGCAGCGGCCGGCTCTCTCCGCCGGTTGTCGACTGGAAATAGGCATCGATCAGATCGGCCGAGACGCGCGCCGACGGTCTCTCCGACTGGCGCAGAAGTGCTAGATAGTCGCGCGTCGCGCGCACCTTGCGCGTCACGTCGAGCGGGATCAGCACCAGCGGCAGTCCGGCTCGGAATACGATGTCGGCTGCCTCGGGGTCGGCAGCCAGGTTGAACTCGGAATGCGGGCCGATATTGCCGCGCTCGTCGATCGCGCCGCCCATGGCGACAATGCGGCGGAGCCGACCCGCGGCGGCGGGATGATCGGTCGCCAGGCGGGCGATGTTGGTCAGCGGCCCGAGCGCCAGGATGTCGACGCTGCCGAAGGGGTGGCGCAGCAGCGTCTCGGCCAGCCAGAGCGGCGCGCCGTCCCATAGCGGAGCCTTCGCATCGGGCTCGGGGAACGCGACCCCGCCCAGCCCGTCGTCGCCGTGGATCTCCGTCGTGTCGAAGCCCTTTCGCGCCAGCGGCGCGGCGGCCCCCGCGATCACCGGAATGTCCGGCCTTCCCGCCAGCGCCAGGATGCGGCCGGCGTTCCGCGTCACCGTCGTCAGGCCGATATTGCCCGCGACCGTGGTGATGCCCAGCACGTCGAAGGCCGGCGACGCCAGAGCGAACAGGATCGCCACCGCATCGTCTATGCCGGGATCGGTGTCGATGACGACCTTGCGCGTCATTCGGCGAAGGCCGCCAGGACGCGGACCCAGGAGCGGATGCCCTTTCGGAAGCTCGACAGGTCGTATTTCTCGTTGGGACTGTGGATGCGATTGTCGAAGCGGGCGAAGCCGACCAGCAGCGAATTCATCCCCAGCCGCTCCTGGAAGACGGTGGCGATCGGGATCGACCCGCCCGTACCGGCGATGGCCGAGCGGCCCCATTCATCCTTGAGCGCCCCCAGCGCCTTGCGCAGGAGCGGGCTGTCGACCGGCATGACCGTCGCCGAACTCGAACCGTGGTTGCGGAACTCGACGCTGCAGTCGGCGGGTATCATGGCGCGGACATGGTCGCGGAAGGCCTTTTGGATCTTCGCGGGATCCTGCCCCTCGACCAGGCGGAAGGAGAGCTTCACGTTCGCCTCCGCCGGGATGACCGCCTTGAACCCCTCGCCGGCATAGCCGCCGGAAATGCCGCTGACGTCGAAGGACGGACGAGACCAGACCTGCTCCAGAACCGTGCGCCGCTTCTCGCCCGCGGGGATCGACAGGCCGATGTCGCCGAGGAATTTCGCCTCGTCGAACGGCTCCTTCAGCCAGCGCTCGGCGAGTTCGGGCGGCAGGTCCTTCACGCCGTCATAGAAGCCCGCCAGCGCCACGCTCCCGTCCGGATTGCGCAGGCTGGAGATGATGTCGGCGACGAGCTGGATCGGATTGCGCGCCGCATTGCCGTAGATGCCTGAATGCAGGTCGCGGTCGGCGCAGCGCACCCGGAACTCCTCCTTGACGATGCCGCGCAGCATCGTGGTGATCGCCGGGGTCTCGTCGTCCCACATGTCGGTGTCGCAGACGAGCATGACGTCGGCCTTCAGTTCCCCGGCGGCCGCGTCGAGGAAGGCCGGCAGGCTTGGGCTGCCGGACTCCTCCTCGCCTTCGAGCAGCACCGACACGCGGATCGGCAGCTTGCCGGTCACGTCCTTCCAGGCGCGGCAGGCTTCGAGGAAGGTGAACAGCGCGCCCTTGTCGTCGGATGTGCCGCGGGCGACGATATGCATATCGCCGTTCGGCTGCGGCACCAGCACCGGCTCGAACGGATCGGAATTCCACAGGTTCAGTGGATCGACAGGCTGGACGTCGTAGTGGCCGTAGAACAGCACATGCGCCCCCTCCCCCGAATGATCATGGGCGACGACCATCGGATGCCCGGTGGTGAGGCGCACCGAGGCATCGAATCCCATGCCGGCAAGATCGGCCGCCAGCCATTCGGCGCAACGCAGGCACTCGGCCTTGTAGGCCGGATCGGTCGAGACGGAAGGGATGCGGACCAGCTCGAACAGGCGCCCGAGCGAGGCATCGAGACCGGCCTCGGCGTGGGCGAGGACGGCGGGGAGGTGGGCACTTGGTTCGGTCACGCAATATTCTCCATCAGTCTGCCACGCCGCGTCCATTCCGCGCGGCGTCATAGGGGAAGCGTAGCGCCCCTCCATCGTCATACCGGAGGCCGAAGGCCATCCAGTATCCATTCTTCTCTGCAGTTACACGCCGAAAACACCTGCCTCCGTGGCAAGTTCGGCAGCGCCTTCCTCCCGGCGATCGATAGTTCCCGGCTGGCCTCCGGCCGCCGGGATGACGTCGCGCATGAGTGTACCGGCGGCCGGACATCGTCCGCCACGTGCATCGATCGCCGCCGTCAAAAAAAAAGCGATTCCGCCAACCCCTTGTTCCCATTCGCCATTCACCATTCACCATTCACTTTTCCATCCACACCCTTTCGAGCGTGCATGACACTGTCGGCGATGAAAGGAGCCGGCGATGACTTGGAAGGCGAAGACAGGAAGGGACGAGCGGGTGCTTGACAGCATCAACGCCCGTCTGCTGTCGCTCGCCGATCTCGGCGAAAGGGCGGCCTGCCGCTCCCCCTGGGTCCGCTTCTGCGTGCTGTGGAGCCTGTGCCAGGCCGATGCCATCATCCGGGAGTTCGTCGCCGGCTCGACCTGGAACCCGGCCGGCAGGCTCTGGACCCCATCGCTGCCGATAGTGCGCTACGGGACCGAACCGGCCGACGCCCACGCGCTCGCCGCCTCCCTCCGCGCCTTGGCGCAGATCGTGCAGGCGATGGCCGAGCAGATCCGCCGTATCTCGTTCCTGCATCCCGAGGGGGCGGGCGGGAACCGCGGCTGCAACCTCGACCTGGACGTATTGTTCCGCAAGCTCGGGACCTTCCTTCCGCCCGAACTGCGCGACACGTCGTGAGGCAGGCTCAGGGGACAGTCTACTTTGTTTCCGCCCGCGCAAAGCTTGCACGGGCGACGCCCTCATGCGGAAAAAAGCAAACTGTCCCCGGCACTTAAATCGGCACTTGCCTTTGGGAAAACCGGCCGACCCGAGCGCGAGCGCGGACGGAGCCACGTACGCCGCAGCCAGCTCACGCACCCGCATCGATCCGCTTCATCTCCGCCTTGAACGCCGACGCCACCTGCAGCGCGTCGCGCATCACCTTCTGTCGCTCCAGCGTCAGGACCTCGCGGTCGCGCATCAGCCAGCGGCCGGCGACCATGACGTCGCGCACGTCGTCGGCCAGCGTCGAATAGACCAGCGTCGCGTAAGGGTCGTAGATCGGCTGGAGGCGCGGCGCGGAGAGGTCGATGCGCACCAGGTCCGCCTGCTTGCCGCCTTCGAGCGAGCCGATCCGGTCGTCCAGCCCCAGCACCTTGGCCCCCTCGATCGTCGCCATGCGGATCACCTCGACCACCGGCATCGGCTTGCGCGAATGGCCGGCGAGCTTCTGGAACATGGTCACCGGTCCGAGCTGCGCGAACAGGTCGAGCCCGTTGCCGCTCATCGGGCCGTCGGTGCCGATGCCGACCGGCAGCCCCGCCCTGCGCATGGCCTCGACCGGCGCGATGCCCCTGCCCGCCTTGGCGTTGGAGCGGGCATTGTGGGCGACGCAGACGCGGGCATGCGCCATCTTCTCGATGTCGCTCTCGTTGACATGCAGGCAGTGGGCGCAGATCAGCCCCTGGCGCAGCAGGCCCGCCTTCTCGACCACCTCGACCGGCCGCAGCCCGTGGGTCTTCGCGCACCACTCCATCTCCGAATCCATTTCGGCGAGGTGGATCTGCACCGGCACGTCGGGATTGTCGTCGGCCCACCGCGCGATGCGGTTCATCACCGCGATGTCCGTCGAATAGGGCGCGTGCGGGGCAATGGAGGGCGTCACGCACGAATGGCCGCGGAACTCGGCGACGAGTTCCTCGGTCAGCGCGAAGCCTTCGTCGATGGTCTTGTGATCGGGCGGATTGAAGTCGGCAATCGTCTGGCCGACGACGCCGCGCATGCCGGCCTGGTCGATCACGCGGCCGACCTCGGTCTCGAAGTAGTACATGTCCGCCACGGCGGTGACGCCGGAACTGATCATCTCGTAGACGCCCAGCGCCGTGCCGGCGCGAACCATCTCCGGCGTGACGAACTTGCGCTCCATCGGCAGCACGTAGCGGTAGAGCCGGTCGTCCACGTCTTCGCCCAGCCCCCGGAACAGCGTCATGGCGATGTGGCAATGCGGGTTGACCATGCCGGGCATCAGGATGTCGCCGGAAAGGTCGATCGTCTCGGCGCCGGGGATCTGTGGCGGCGCGCCGGCGCCGGTTGCCGTGATCGTCTCGCCGTCGACCTGCACCCAGCCGTTCTCGATGACGGGCATGTCGGGGGTGCAGGGAAGGAGAAGGGCGTTGGTCAGGAGGAGGGTCATGGGGTGCCCCCGGCAATCGCGTCGGTGGTCGCCCTATGGCGCCCCCCCCTGTCCTGCCGGACATCTCCCCCACACGGGGGGAGATTGGCAGTTCCAGCATTACCGTGCGCCTTGCGACGCCGAAGGTTGGCGAAACCGCTGACGACAGCCGATCTCCCCCCGTGTGGGGGAGATGTCCGGCAGGACAGAGGGGGGCGCGTAGGAACGATACTTTCCGCTACGATCCGCAAACCCCTACTCCGCCTTCAGCACGCAGCACTGGTCGGGCACAGGCACAAGCGTCGCGGCCGAGCCCGGTTCCAGCGGCTGCGACAGCGCGCCGTTGGCGACGATCGGGCCGGCGGCCGTGTCGCACTGGTACTGGTAGGCGCGGCCGAGATAGGTGCGCAGCCCGGTGGTGGCCGGGATCCCCTCGCCCCCGCCCGGCGTGACATTCAACCCGTCGGCGCGGGCGGCGAACACGAAGCTGTCCGGAATCTCGCCGAAGCGCTCGCGCGAGAGCGTGAGCCTCGCCCCGCCGGCCGCCTCGGCAGTGACGCTCGCGCCGTCGCGGGCGACAACCTTCATCGGGATCAGGTTCTCGAAGCCGACAAATCGGGCGACGAAGGAATTGGCCGGACGCTGGTAGAGCGTCTCGGGCGTATCGAACTGCATGATGCGGCCGGCGTTCATGATCGCCACGCGGTCCGAGATCGAGAAGGCTTCCTCCTGGTCGTGCGTCACGTAGACGGCGGTGGTGCGGTTGGCACGCTGCAGCTGGCGGATTTCGACGCGCATGTCGATGCGGAGCTTGGCATCGAGGTTGGACAGCGGCTCGTCGAACATCAGCAGCGGCGGCTCGATGACCAGGGCGCGCGCCAGCGCCACGCGCTGCCGCTGGCCGCCGGACAGCGCGCCGGGCAGCCGGTCGGCGAGCGGCGACAGGCCGACACGTTCCAGCATGGCGCGTGCCCGCTTCTCCCGCTCCGGCCCGGCGACGCCACGCTGCTTGAGGCCGAAGGCGACGTTCTCCAACACCGTCAGATGCGGGAACAGCGCATAGTTCTGGAAGACGAGGCCGATGTCGCGCTTGTAGGCCGGAAGGCGAGTCAGGTCGCGCCCGCCGAGCGTGATCGTGCCCGAGGTCGGCTCGAGGAAGCCGGCGATGAGCCGCAGCGTCGTCGTCTTGCCGCAGCCGGACGCACCGAGCAGAGAGACGAGTTCGCCTTCCGCCACGTCGAGCGACAGGTCTTCCAGCACCTTGGTGGTGCCGTAGTGGGCGGTGACGTTGCGGACGGAAAGCGGCTGGGTCATGGAATTACTTCGTAAGGAAGGTCAGGCCGAGCGTCCGCTCGACGATTGCCATCACCGCGACGGTGAGCAGCATCAGAAGAACCGAGACGGAGGCGATGACGGGATCGAAGAACTGCTCGACATGGGCGAGGATCTGGATCGGCAGGGTGGAGATGCCGGGTCCCGTCAGGAACAGCGAGGTCGAGACGTCGTTGATCGAGGTGATGAAGGCGAGGATGAAGGCCGCGATCACGCCGGAACGGACGTTCGGCAGCACGATGGTGAAGAAGGTCTTCGCCGGCGGGCTGCCGAGGCTGATCGCCGCCTCCTCGATCGAGAAGTCGAACGAGGCAAGGCTCGCCGAGATCACCCGTACCGCATAGGGCAGAACCAGAAGCGTGTGGCCGATCAGCAGCGTCGGGAAGATGGGCAGCGACGCGCCGACGGCGACTGATTTCAACAGCGAGAAGCCGAGCACGATCTCCGGAACCAGGATCGGCAGCACGAAGACGGTCGACAGCCACGTCGGCAACCGGACCCGATACCGGTTGAGCGCATAGGCGGCGGGGATGCCGACGATCAAGGCCAACGCCGTCGCCAGAACGGCCAGTTGCAGGCTGGTCACGATGGTCCGGCGGAAGGCGCCGATCTCGAAGATCCGCTCGAACCAGACGAGCGTCAGCCCCTGCGGCGGGAAGGTGAGATAGGTCGTGTCGGACACCGAGGCGCCGAGCACGATGATCAGCGGACCGACGAGGAAAATGTAGACCGCGATGGTCAGCAGAATCAGCGGCAGCGGGATCTTGGTGGCCATCACGTCGCCATCGGGTTAAGGCGCTTGGCCAGTCGGGTCATCAGAAGGACGATCGCGATGGTGATCACCACCATGATCGTGGCAATGGTCGAGGCGCTGACCCAGTCGAAGTTCACCATCGCCTGCTGGTACATCAGCGTGCCCATCACCATCTGCTTCTCGCCGCCGAGCAGCTGCGGCGTCGCGTAGGAGGTGAAGGAGCCGGTGAACACCAGCACCGCGCCGACGATCAGGCCGGGCACGGCGAGCGGGAAGACGACCTGGCGGAAGGTCGCGCCCGGGCTCGCGCCGAGCGACGCCGAGGCCTGGATCAGGTCGTCCGGGATGTTCTCCAGCACGCCGACCAGCGTCAGGATCATCAGCGGCGTGAAGAGGTAGACCATCGCAACGATGACCGACCCCTGCGTATAGAGCATGGCGAAGGGCTCAGACGTGATGCCGAGCGCCATCAGCGCGTTGTTGAGTATGCCGTTCTTGCCGAGGATGATCAGCCAGGCGAAGGAGCGGACGACGACGCCGGTGAGCAGCGGAAAGACGGCGGCGATGATCAGCAGGCTCTTCAGGTTGCGGGGCGCGCGCGAGACCACATAGGCGGTGAGGAAGCCGAGCACGAGCGAGATGGCGGTGGTCGCCAGCGAGATTTCCAGCGTCCGCCACAGCACCGTTCGGCGGAAGCCGCTGGACAAGAACGAGATGTACGGTGCGAGCGGGCCGCCGCCCTCGCCGAAGGTCGAGCCGATCGTGGCCGCAACCGGGAGGATGAGGAACAGCGCGACGAGCAGGGTCGCCGGCAGCGCCAGCCACCAGCCGATATGGCGTTTCAGCATGGGAATGCCGCCGACGAGAGGAGTAGGAGTCCCATCACGGGATTGGGACGCTTGATGCGAACCGGTCGCCCGGCCGGGGGTCCGCAGTCTTCGGCAGCCCCCGGCGTTCGCAACCGTTCATCGTCCGACCGGCACGATGAACTCGCTTCGCGAACCGGTTGCTCACCCACCGAAAATCTCGTTCCACCGCTCGATCCAGGCGCCCTTGGCGGCGTTGAGCTTGGAATAGTCGATCCGCTTGAGATTGTTGACCATATCGGCGCCGTAGGTCCACTGCACCGCCTGTTCCGGCGTCAGCGTCACGGATGTCGCGACCGGCGCGTCGACGCCGTTCTCGGCAAGGGTCTGCTGCAATGCCGGATCGAGGATGAAGTTGATGAACTCGTGCGCCAGCTCCGGCTCGGCGGCGCCCTTGGGGATGTTGACGGTGTTCAGCGTCGCGATCGCATCCGGCAGATCGGCCCACTTGATCGTCGGGACCGCCTTCTTGAGCTGGCCGAGGACGAAGTCCTGCGACAGGGAGGCGGTGACCTCGCCGGTCGAGAACAGGTTCACCAGCTCCGAGCCGGTGTTGTAGTTCTTGACCACGTTCGGCTTGATCTTCTCGATCTCGGCAAAGGCCGGATCGGCGTTTTCAAACGCGTCGGTGCCAGCCTTCTCGCCGGCCAGAACGATAACCATCGGGCCGGCCGTGGTGGTGATGCCGGGCAGCGACAGAGAGGACTTGAGGTCTTCGCGCCAGAGGTCGGCCCAGCTGGTGATGGGCTTCACCTTCGCCTCGTCATACATGATGCCGACGCGGCCGATCGTATAGGCCGGGCCGTAACCGCCCTGCGGGTCCTTGGCCAGGTCGTATAGTCCGGCAAGGTTCGGGATCTTGGCCGGGTCGACCTTCTGGAACAGGCCTTCCTCGATGCCGATCTGCGAATAGGAATCGGTGAAATAGGCGACGTCGACGCCCGCCCCGCCACGAATCTTGATCTTGTTGAGGCGGTCGGCATTGTTGCCGGTCTCGAACACCAGTTCGCAGCCGCATTTCTCCTGGAACGGCTTGACGATGAACTGGTCGAGCTTCTCGCCATTGAAGCCCCACCACGAGATCGTCAGTGTTTTTGCCTCGGCGGACGCCACGGACAGCGCCAGTGTCGAAGCGGCTGCCAGGATTGCGGTGCGGAAGATGGTCATGTCGTGTGCCCCTATCTGAATGCTCAGCCGTCTGCGTCGGCATCGCGAATTGTATGACGATCGAATTTTGTATGACAAAGCTTATTTTTGAAGCGAGCGCGCCGCAAGTCCAAAGAAGCGGCAGCGAGTGGGCGGAACGTGGGCAGTTGCCGCTTGGTGCCCAACGGCCCTGGCGCCCTTCGCTGAATCCCATCGGCAAGCCGCGACCAATCCGAAGCTCGACGATCCGGCCCGCGCCGCTTGGCACGAGCATGTCCCGGGCAATACGCAGGACCAGATCTCGGCCAAGCCGGGCGTCTTGCGCCAGTCGGCGCAGCGTCTCGTCTCGCTTGCCCTCGCGAACGCGACGGCGCAGGCCCTTTTTAAGATACCCTAGCCCCCTTTATATCGCATGGGGCAGGATGGGGTCGCCGTGGCGGATCTCCTTGCCGGCTGGGCGTCGCGCAAGGCCGTGTTCGACCACCTCGACGATATCGGCATCATCCCGGATGCCGATGTCGCGGCGCAGGTAGGCCGGCAGATCCTCGATATGGCGGACAGCCATTGCCTTGGCGCGCTTTCTGGCGCGGTCGAGCATCACGATCTCCACGGCATCGACAAAGTGGGCGAAGACGGATCGGACGGTTTCGACCAGCATGTGAATCCCTTTCCGGCAAATTCGATGCCGTCTACATGGGCGCAACGTGCCTTGCCGACCAATCGAACGTGGCGTAGCGTGGATTAAAGGAACTTATGCATGTCGACGCGCCTTCCGCCCTTGTCGGCCCTTCGCGCCTTCGAAGCGGCGGCCCGGCACCTGAGCTTCACCCGGGCGGCCGAGGAACTCGCCATGACCCAGGCGGCGGTGAGCTATCAGGTCAAGGTCCTGGAAGAGCGGGTCGGGTCGGCGCTGTTCGTGCGCAAGCCGAGACAGGTATTGCTGACCGAGACGGGGCAGGCTCTCGCGGCCGCATCGACCGATGCATTCAGAAGAATCGCGGAAGCCTACGAGACCGCGCGGACCGGCGGTCAGGGCACGCTCTCGATCAGCACCATCCCGACCTTTGCGGCAAACTGGCTGGCGCTGCATCTCGGCGCCTTCCAGATGGACAATCCGAAGATCGCGGTCAGGATCGAGACCACGGATCTTCTCGTCGACCTGGCGCGCGACAATATCGATGTCGCCATCCGGTCGAGCTCGGTCGGCGAATGGGCCGGACTGGAGTCCCACTTCCTGTTTCGGGAAACGTTCACGCCGATGCTCAGCCCGGCGCTCGCGGCGAGCATCGGCGGCGTGCATGAGCCAGCCGACCTGCTCAAGCTTCCCATCATCGCTTCCGGCGATCATTGGTGGACGACATGGTTTGGCCTGGCAGGCGTCGATGCAGCATCCGAACTTTCAGCGCGTCCGCGCAGCCAGTTCGGGTCCCAGAGCTACGAAGGTCGCGCTGCCGTCGCGGGCCTCGGCGTCGGCATCCTCACGCCGGCCATGTTCAGCCAGGAACTCGCAGCCGGCAGCCTGATCCAGCCTTTCGACCTCCTCGGCCATGACGGCCACTCCTATTGGCTGGTGTATCAGTCGGCCCGCCGCAACGTGCCGAAGATTCGCGCTTTCAGAGATTGGCTGCTCGCGGAGCTCGCGCTGTCGCCCTATTGAGGGAGCAACCCTTCGCTTGGCTGGCCATGGACGACACTCACCAGTCTCTGGTCCAAGAGGGCAAGCGGCGCTTGAATTGCTTCGCCGACAGCATAAAGTCGCTGCATACCGTTGGCGACAGACCATCGGGGAAACCAGGAGGATCGGGTGGCAGCAGGCGTCAGATTCATGATCGCCGACGATCATCCCCTGTTTCGCGGGGCGCTGAAGCAGGCGCTCGCCGGGATCGGCGGCGATCCGGAGATACTCGAGGCCGGCGATTTCGAAACCGCGCGTTCCATCGTCGCTGCCAATGACGATCTCGATCTCATCCTGCTCGATCTCGCCATGCCGGGGGTGAGCGGACTGTCCGGTCTTGTCGCGCTGCGCGGCATTCAGGCCGGCGTGCCGGTGGTCATCGTATCGGCACATGACAATCCCGAGACGATCCGTCGTGCGCTCAGCCTCGGTGCTTCCGGCTTCATCTCCAAATCGTCGAGCATGGAACATATCCGCGAGGCGATCGGCACGGTGCTCGCGGGCGGCATCTGGTCGCCGGACGACATCGATCTCGGCGTCGAAGCTGATCCGGAGATCTCGGATCTCATCCAGCGGCTGCAGTCGTTGACTCCTCAGCAGTCGCGGGTCCTGTCAATGCTGGCGGAAGGCCTGCTGAACAAGCAGATCGCCTATGAACTCGGCGTCTCGGAGGCGACGATCAAGGCGCATGTCTCGGCCGTGCTGCAGAAGCTCGGCGTCGACAGCCGAACCCAGGCGGTGATCCAGCTCTCCAAGATCGGCGCCGAACCTCTTCCCACGGTTTGACCATCCGGGCGTCGGCCTATTCGGCCGCGGCGGCGTGTTGGTGGCGTGCGAGCATCGAGCGCAGCGCCGCGGGCTTTACCGGTTTGTTGAGGATCGGGATGTCGAGGTTGGCAGCCTGCTGGCGCACGTCGGCGGAGCGGTCGGCCGTGACCAGTACGGCGGGCACCTCGGCGCCAAAACGCAAACGCAGGCTGGCGATCAGGTCGAAACCGGTTTCGTCGTCGAGATGGTAGTCGGCAAACACGATGTCGGGATGCGGCAGGTCCTTCACATCCATGGCGTCGAGCGCCGCGGTGCCCGAAATGGTCACCGCCCGACATCCCCACCCTTCGAGAAGCTGGCGCATTCCTTCCAGAATCCGCTCGTCATTGTCGATGCAGTAGACGGTCATGCCGTCGACCGAGAATGCTCCCTGCCTTTCGATCCGACCACGCTCCGGAACCGGGAGTTCCTGTGCCGCAGAAACGGGCAGGAGGACGGAGAAGGTCGAGCCCCTGCCGGTCGATCCGATTCGCAGTTCCAGACGCAGGACGCGGGCGATGCGGTCGACGATCGACAGGCCAAGCCCCAGTCCCTGAGCTTCCCTCGCCCCCTCGTCCAGTCGGAGGAATTCCTGAAAGACGCTGTTCAGCTTGTCCGGGGGAATGCCAATGCCGGTATCGATGACCTGAATCTCGACGAGGGAGCCACGACGCCGCGCACCGATCAGCACGCTGCCGGTGCGGGTGTATTTGATGGCGTTGGAAACGAGGTTCTGCAGCAGGCGCCGGAAAAGATTGCGGTCGGTCATGACCGCGATGCTGGACGGCACGATTCGCAGCCGGAGGTTCTTCTCGCGCGCCAGAGGCTGAAAATCAGTGCCGATCTGGCGCAGCAGCCCGCCGAGGCTGAACACGGTCGCCTGCGGCTTCATGGCGCCCGCGTCCAGGCGGGAGATGTCGAGTACCGCGCCGAGGATCGCCTCGACCGAATCGAGCGCCGAATCGATGTTGGCAGCCGCCTCTCTCTCCGCCCTCCGCTGGGTGCGCTCGATCAGCGACGCGCAATAGAGGCGGGCCGCGTTGAGCGGCTGAAGAATGTCGTGTCCGACGGCCGCCAGGAAGCGCGTCTTGCCGATATTGGCTTCCTCGGCCAGCATCTGTGCCTGGGCAAGTTCGCGGTTGACGCGAGTGAGCTCGGCCGTGCGGCTGGCAACGCGCTGCTCCAAAGATTCGTTGGCGATCTTCAGCGCGTTGTCGGCCTGGACGCGCGCGGTGATGTCGGCATAGGTCGCGACCATGCCCCCGTCCGGCATCGGGTTCGATCGCAACTCGACGGTTCGTCCGCTGGTCTTCAGTTCGATCTGCCAGGGGTGGTCGAACGTCGACAGACGGTTGAGGAACATCGTTTCCGAGCCGGGGTCGAGATCGCCGCGCTGGACGAGAAGGTCGAGGATCTGGCCGAGCGAGACGCCGACCTGGCCAAGCTCCTCCGGCAGATCGAAAAGTGCACGATACTGGCGGTTCCAGCAGGTCAGCCGGAAATCGCGGTCGAACACCGTTATGCCCTGCGCCATCTGGTCGAGAGCAATCTGCAGCAGGTCGCGGTTCTGCTGGAGCGCTTCCGACGCGTCGTCGAGCAGGCGGAAGGCGTCGCGCGCGGACTTGTCGTTGCGCTGGAACAGCAGCGACAGGATCAGCCGCGCCGAGGAGGAGCCGACGGCGCTGGTCAGCAACTGCTCGGAATAGCGGATGAGCGCCGTGTTCGCCGGTTCGGATCCGACGATGCGCGCGCCGGACTGTTTTTCGAAGGTCTCGAAGGACCGCTCGGTGCGCTCGACGCCGAGATAGCGCGAGATCGTCTCGCGCAGGTCGTTGGCGGTGACCGCGGTGCGGAAGCGGCGCAGGTTCGGCATCGGGTTCTGGTCGCGAGGGACGAACAGCGCAGCCTGGATGCGCTCCAGCGGCTTCGACGCCCGCGACAGCGAGCCCAGCACGAAGAACAGGGTATTGATCGCAAGGCTCCACAGGACGCCGTGATTCAGCGACTCGCCGACCGTACCGAACAGCGCCTGAGGGCGGAGCGCTGCGATGCCGAACAGGCCTTTGGAGACGAAATCGGTCTCCGGCCCCATGAGCGACGGGACCAGGAGCGTGTAGGTCCAAACGGCGAAGCCGGCGACCATGCCGAGGATGGCGCCGCGCGAGTTGGCACCGCGCCAGACCAACCCGCCGACGAAGGCAGGCGCGAACTGGGCGATGGCGGCGAATGACATCAGGCCGATCGAGGCCAGCCGGGTATTGGTGGTCGCCTCGCGATAATAGAGGAAGGCGACGAACAGGACGATGAAGATGGCGGCGCGGCGGATATTGAGGATGACTCTCGACAGGTCTTCCCGCCGCCGGTCGGTCGGGCGCAGCATGCCGCGGGCCAGGATCGGAATCACCAGGTCGTTGGAGATCATGATCGAGAGCGCCACGCTCTCGACGATGACCATCGCGGTGGCCGCCGACAGCCCGCCGATGAAGGCGGCCAGCGCCAGGAAGTCGTGCCCCGCCAGCAGGGGGACGGAGAGGACGTAGAGGTCGGCAGAGGTCTCGCTGCCGACGATGGTCAGCCCGGCAAAGGCGATCGGCAGGACGAACAGGTTGATGAGGACGAGATAAAGCGGGAAGAGCCAGGTCGCCGTGCGCAGTTCGCCCTCGCTGCGGTTCTCGACGATGGTGACGTAGAACTGGCGCGGGAGAAGCACGATCGCGAATCCGCTCAGCATCGTCAGGACGAGCCAGGTCGATGGCGACGTCTGGTAGTTGGCGGATTCCGCCACCTGGACGTTCGCCGACGTAGCCGCGATGAAGCCTTCGACGCCGCCGAGGAACAGGAAGGTGGTTGCGAGGCCGATCGCCAGAAACGAGGCAAGCTTGACGATCGATTCGACCGCCACCGCCAGAACCAGCCCGTCCTGATGCTCGGTGGCATCGGCGTGACGCGTGCCGAACAGAACCGCGAAGACGGCGAGCAGGAAGGCGACCGCAAGCGACACGTCGCCGATGAAGAAGTCGAAGGAGGGCGGCGCGCCGTTGTAGTGTTCGACCATCAGGCTCACCGAGCCCGAGATCGCCTTGAGCTGCAGTGCGATGTAGGGGATCGCGCCGACGGTCGCGATGATCGTGGCGATCGAGGCGACGGCGAAGCTCTTGCCGTATCGGGCCGCGAGAAAATCGGCCACCGAGGTTATCTTCTCGGACTTGGCGAGACGGACGAGGCGACGCAGCAGCGGAAAGCCGAAGATGAAGACGAGGGCCGGCCCGATATAGATCGCAAGGAACTCCAGCCCGCGCTCGGAAGCGAGGCCGACCGAGCCGAAGAAGGTCCATGAGGTGCAATAGATCGCCAGGCTTGCCGCGTAGATGTAGGGTCGCGAATGGCCCGATCCGAGGCGCGCCGCCCTGCGGTCGCCGAGGCTCGCCACGCCGAAAAGCAGCGTGACGTAGGCGATCGCGATGATGACGATGACCCAACCCTGCACGCCGCAAAATCCTCCCATGTCGCGCGCCGCCGCCTGACCATTGCGCATTCCGGCCGCGGCGATCAAGGGCGGCGAGGCTCGCGGGCGGCAATACGCTTCGGGCGGCGGCGAATCCTGTCGGATTTCGCCTGATCGACGCCACGAATTCCGCTATGGTCGCCGCATCGGGTAGCCGGTGCGGCTGTCCGTCAAACCGGCTTCTTTGGAGGGACCAGATGCTCAAGGAATTTCAGGAGTTCATCTCGAAGGGCAATGTCATGGACCTTGCCGTCGGCGTGATCATCGGCGGCGCGTTCGGATTGATCGTCTCGTCGCTCGTGGCCGACATCATCATGCCGATCGTCGGCGCGATCTTCGGCGGCTTCGACTTCTCGAACTATTTCCTGCCGCTGTCGTCGGCCGTGACCGCGGACTCGCTGGAAGAGGCGCGCAAGCAGGGCGCGGTGTTTGCCTACGGAAACTTCGTCACCGTACTGATCAATTTCCTGATCCTCGCCTGGATCATCTTCCTGATGGTCAAGGCGGTGAACAACCTGCGCAAGCGCCTCGAGAAGGAGAAGCCGGCCGCGCCCGCCGCCCCGCCGCCGGCGGACGTGCAGTTGCTGACCGAAATTCGCGACCTTCTGGCCAGGAAGGCTTAAGTCAGGAGAGGTCGGCAGAGCCATCCCCGGCCTCCCTGCGGCCGGGGATTTCTGTTTTGTCCGGCCGCGAAAGCGGCTAAAGGCATTGCCTTTCCCCAATCGGACACTTTCCCGTGCAAGCGTCTATCGTCTCCTACCTTCGCCCCGAAGCGCGCCTGGCGCCGGAAAGCGGCATCGTCGCCGTGATGAATCACGGTCGCGGCAAGGAGGGCCTGATCCCGCTCTGGGCGGGCGAAGGCGATCTGCCGACGCCCGATTTCATCACACGTGCCGCGATGGAGGCGCTCGCCGCCGGCGAGACGTTCTACACCTGGCAGCGCGGCATACCCGAACTGCGCGAAGCACTGGCGCGCTATCACCATCGCCATTTCGGCCACGACTTCGCCGCCGAGGAGTTCCTCGTCACCGGCTCCGGCATGCAGTCGATCCAGCTCGCGATCGATGCCGTCGCCGGCGCCGGAGACGAGGTCGTCTACCTCTCGCCGGCCTGGCCGAACCTCGCTGCGGCTGCGGGCGTGGCCGGCGTGACGCCGGTCCCTGTCCGTCACGACTGGTCGGACAATGGCTGGAGCTGCGACATCGACAAGGTGGCCGCAGCGATTTCGCCACGCACGCGGGCGCTGTTCGTCAACACGCCATCGAACCCGACCGGTTGGACCGCCGACATCGAGACGCTGAAGGCACTGCTCTCGCTCGCCCGCGAAAGGGGACTATGGCTCATCGCCGACGAGATCTACGCGCTGTTCTACTACGGCGGGCGAAGGGCGCCCTCCTTCATGGACGTCATGGAGCCGGAAGATCGCATCCTCTTCGTGAACAGCTTCTCGAAGAACTGGGCGATGACAGGCTGGCGAGTCGGCTGGCTCAAGGTTCATCCCGACCTGCAGGACGTGTTCGAGAACCTCATCCAGTATTCGACCTCGGGCGTCGCACAGTTCATGCAGCGCGGCGCGGTGGCCGCGCTCGACCAGGGCGACGCGTTCATTGCCTCGCAGGTGGAACGGGCCCACAAGGCGCGCGACATCGTCTGCAAAATCCTGGGGGAGACCGGCCGCGCGCGCTTCAGCGTGCCGGCCGGGGCATTCTACCTCTACTTTTCCATCGACGGGATCACCGATGTGCGCCAGGCGGCCTTCGACATCGTCGATCAGGCCAATGTCGGACTGGCGCCCGGCACCGCGTTCGAAAAGGATGGTGCCGGGTTCTTCCGCATCTGCTTCCATCGCCGGCTCGATCAGGTCGAAGAATCGGCCAACCGGCTGGCGAAGTGGATCAGGGAGCGCTGAGAGCCGGCCCGATCAGCCGCCGGCGGACGGAACCACCAGCGGAATGATCCGCTCGGTCTTCTCGACGCCTGGCCTGCGGGTGTCGCTGAAGGGGATACCGAGCGCCGTCCAGGTCTCGACCAGCGCTTCCTTCAGTCCATCGATCAGGCCGTCCGAATGGAACGGCGTCGGCGTGATGCGCAGGCGCTCGGTGCCCCGCGGCACCGTCGGGTAGTTGATCGGCTGGATGTAGATGCCGTGGACGCCGAGCAGGCGGTCGCTGGCGAGCTTGCACAGCTCCGGATCGCCGACCAGGACCGGCACAATGTGGGTCTCGGACGGCATCACCGGCAGGCCCGCCGCGGACAGAACCTCCTTGGTCCGGGCCGCCTGGCGCTGCTGCGCCTCGCGCTCGACCGAAGACGTCTTGAGATGGCGGATGGAAGCGGTGGCGGCGGCCGCGATCGACGGCGGCAGCGCCGTGGTGAAGATGAAGCCGGGCGCGTAGGAGCGCACGGCGTCGATGATCGCCCTGGTGCCGGTAATGTAGCCACCGAGCGTACCGAAGGCCTTGGCAAGTGTTCCCTCGATCACGTCGATCCGGTGCGCGAGCCCCTCACGTTCGGTGATGCCGCCGCCGTGGGCGCCATACATGCCGACCGCATGGACCTCGTCGATATAGGTCATCGCGTTGTAGCGCTGTGCCAGATCGGCGATTTCGGCGATCGGCGAAATGTCGCCATCCATCGAATAGACGGATTCGAACACGATTACCTTGGCCCGCTCGCGCCCGGCGGCCTGGAGCAGCGATTCGAGGTGCTTCACGTCGTTGTGGCGGAACACCTTCTTCTCGGCACCCGAGCGGCGCACGCCTTCGATCATCGAGGAGTGGTTGAGTTCGTCCGACAGGATCAGGCAGTTCGGCAGCAGTCGACCGATGGTCGAGATTGCCGCCTCATTTGAGACGAAGCCGGAGGTGAAGACCAGGCCGGCCTCCTTGCCGTGCAGGTCGGCGAGTTCGGCCTCGAGCTCCACCAGCGGATGGTTGGTGCCGGAGATGTTGCGGGTGCCGCCAGCGCCGGAGCCCATGCGCCCAGCCGCTTCCTGCGAGGCGGCGATCACACCTGGATGCTGGCCCATGCCGAGGTAATCGTTCGAACACCAGACGGTAATCTCCTTGGCCTCCGCGCCGGAGCGCCAGATCGCCCTGGGAAACGATCCGACAATCCGCTCGATGTCAGCGAAGACGCGATAGCGGCGCTCGGCGTGGAGCTGATCGATCGCTTCCTGGAAAAAACGCTGGTAATTCATGCCTCGATCCTGCGGTTTGGCCGGAACATAGTCCCGGACGCGGGGGGAATCCATTCGCCGCTCTTGGTCATATTGCCACGGCAAACGCTGTCAGTCCTGCAGCTATTCCCGGATGCCGGTTTCGGCCCCATATCGCCTTGTCCTGGATCAAACGTTGTCGGCCCCGGATACGCGCGTACAGTTCCTTAAGTCTTTCACACTAGTCTTTCTGCACCGGGTATTCCGGTGGCGGCTGCATCAAGCCGGTCCGGGACGGCCAAAGGGTGTTGGGTATGGCTGTACTTGTCACGGGGGGCGCCGGCTACATCGGCAGCCACATGGTCTGGGAACTGCTCGATCACGGCGAGGAGGTCGTGGTATTGGACCGTCTTTCGACGGGCTTCAGCTGGGCGGTTCCGCGCGAGGCGCGGCTGGTCATCGGTGACGTAGCCGACCAGGATCTGGTCAAGACGCTGCTGCACCGCCATTCGATCGACTCGATCATTCATTTCGCCGGATCCGTGGTGGTGCCGGAATCGCTGGCCGACCCGCTTGCCTACTACGAAAACAATACCTGCAAATCGCGCGCCCTCATCCAGGCAGCCGTGCGCGGGGGAGTGAAGAACCTGATCTTTTCCTCCACGGCGGCCGTCTACGGCATGACCAGTTCGGATCCTGTGCCGGAGAGCCACCCGCTCGCGCCCGAAACGCCCTACGGCGTATCGAAACTGATGACCGAATGGATGCTGCGCGACACGGCGCGCGCGCATGAGTTCAACTATGCGGCGCTCCGCTATTTCAACGTGGCCGGCTCCGACCCGCGCGGCCGCACCGGTCAGTCGACGAAGGGCGCGACGCATCTCGTCAAGGTCGCGGTCGAAACAGCGCTCGGCAAGCGCAGCCGCATCGAGGTGTTCGGCACCGACTATCCGACCCATGACGGCACCTGTATCCGCGACTTCATCCACGTCAGCGACCTGGTCGCGGCGCATCGCCTGGCGCTCGGACACCTGCGCGCTGGCGGCGGCAATCTGGTCGCGAACTGCGGCTACGGTCACGGCTATTCCGTGCTCGACCTCATAGAGGCGGTACAGCGGGCGAACGCGCGCAGCATCGAGGTCCATCTCGGGCCGCGCCGGGAAGGCGACATGCCCTGCGTGATCGCCGACCCGGCATTGCTCAAGTCGACGCTCGGCTGGGTGCCGCGATATGACGATCTCGACACGATCGCGCAGACCTCGCTCGACTGGGAAAAGGCGCTGCTGCGGCGCAATTCGATCTGGGACACCGGGTCGCCCTCGCCGGACGACTGGAAGGGTGCCGCAGGACGGATGGGTGCCTGATCCCCTCTGGCGCAAATGCAACACCCGCCGCCATGCTCACACGGATTTGCGCCGCGCGGATCGCACAGGAGTTGACGCGACGGTGCGATGGCGCGACAGGTTGCGCCGAGGGGCAGATCGCCCGCCGCTTCGGCGGGGAATGAGGGTTGGCGGCGACCGGAATGAACATGCGACCGATCTTGCGGCTGGCGCTGGCGGCGGCCGTTGTACTCGTGATTTCGGCCTGCACGACAGGCTCGCCGACCAGGGTTCTGCAGATCCAGCCGATCAAGTCGGAGAAATACGCGGCGATCGTCGTCGACGCGAACACCGGCCGCACGCTTTATTCGGCCTCCGCCGACCAGATCCGCTATCCTGCCTCGCTCACCAAGATGATGACCATCTACATGCTGTTCGAGGCGCTGGATTCGGGTCGGATCAGCAAATCGACCCAGATTCCCATCTCGGCCTACGCGGCATCACGCCCACCGACGAAGATGGGCATCAAACCCGGCGGTTCGATCGACGTCGACAGTGCCATACGGGCGTTGGTGGTTAGATCGGCCAATGACATCGCCGCCGCGGTCGGCGAATATCTCGGCGGCTCCGAAGCGCAGTTCGCGGCGAACATGACGGCCAAAGCCCGCGCGCTCGGTATGTCCAAGACGACATTCAGGAACGCGTCCGGCTTGCCTGATGCCGGCCAGCAGACCTGCGCGCGCGACATGGCGCTGCTTGGAATGGCGCTGCGGCAGCGCTTCCCGCACCACTACGCCTACTTCTCAACGCGCGAATTCGCCTATGGCGGAAAGATCGTGCGTGGCCACAACAAGCTGCTCGAGACCGGTGGGGTCGACGGCATCAAGACGGGCTACATCCGAGCGTCCGGATTTAATATCGTCACCTCGGTCAACCGCAACGGCAAACGCCTGGTCGTCACCGTCATGGGCGGCGAGAGCGCCAATGGCCGCAACGCCCATGTCCAGGAGCTGATCCAGCGCTATCTCCCGGCTGCCGCCAGCCGTGGCGGCGGCACGCAGATCTGATGAGGATCGGCAAAGGTCCGACACTTCCGGAACAAATCGCCGCCCGATGCGTCTTCCCTGCAATGTGATTTGCAGAGCAGCCTCGTGTGCCTTCACAGTCATCGAGCGGCGTGTCGGAGACCCCTGATGGAACGGATCAGGCAGATTGCGGTCGAATGTGTCGGACGTGCCGTGATGTTCGGCTGGCTGGCCATCGGATGCGTGATGGTCGGGTTTTCTTTCGCCCCCGTGTCGTCGTTCCGGTCGGGCGCCGTCCTCGGGTTGCTGATGGCGCTGGTGCTTTTGTGGCGGGCCATGACCGCGGCGGGACGCAATCCCAAGCACAGCGAAGTCTGGCTTTATCTGGACGAAAACAGCCGGCCCGCGGAAGCGCATGCCAAGCTGATTTTCGCAACCGTCATGCGCGAAGTCTATGCGCGCTACGCGCAGATCACGCTAGGCATCGCGGTCGGCTTCTTCGCCGCATCCGTGATGCTTCAGCTGGCGGGTCTGGAGCCCTATTCAGTCCCGGCAGGCTGACAATCCCCGTCGCGTCAGGTCTTCCCGGGCGATGGACTATCCGTCTTGGGCGCAGCGGACTCCTCTTCGAGGTCTTTCACGATGTCGATGAAGCGGCGGAAGAACTTCTCCATGAAGGACAGACTCTGCTCGAACTGCTCGTCGGTCGGAAGAGCATCCTGGGGCGGCGAGTTTTCGAGAACGGCCAGCCGCTTTTCGACCTCGTCGAGACGACGCGCAAGCCGATCGAGCTCGTCCTGCCACGCGCTGCGCTCGTCGGCAGCGAGACGGCAAACGAGCTGTCCGGCTCGCTCGCTGCAGAGCGACATCTCGCCGCTGCGGGTGTCCATTCGGACATAACCCTGCGGCGTCTTCTCGAGCGTATAGCGGGTCTCGGTCTCCTGCGCGAAACTGGCCGGAACCGTGGCCGCGAGAACAAGTGCTGCAAGTCGGACAATGCGCATGCGCTCCTCCTGCTCGGTTCGCCATTGATTCACGTCTTTGCGCCGGAAATGCGGTGGACAGGCGGGCGGCCGACCTGACACGTCTTCCGGTCCGCCAACGCCTCGTCTATAGCCCGGCCATGTCACAAATCATCTACAAGATCGCGCCAAGAACGCTTTGGGACCAGGCGGTCGAAACCGGCGTCTTCGAAGGTGCGCCGATCGACCTCGCCGACGGCTTCATCCACTTCTCGACCGGCGAACAGGTGCGCGAAACGGCGGCGAGGCATTTCGCCGGCCAGTCCGATCTCCTGCTGATCGCCGTGGACGACGGCGCCTTCGGCGATGCCATGCGCTACGAGGTCTCGCGCGGCGGCGCGCTGTTTCCGCATCTCTACGCGCCCCTGCCGGTGTCGGCTGCGCTGTGGGTCAAGAACCTGCCGCTCGGTCCCGACGGCAGCCACATATTCCCGGACGGCACCTGATGTTCTCGCTTCTCAAGCTCGGCCAGCCGCTGCTCTTCGCGCTCGATCCGGAGCGAGCGCATCACGTCTCGATCGCGGCGCTAAGGGCGGGCGTTCCGCTGACACCCTGTCCGAAAGCCGACCCGAAGCTCGCGGTCGACCTCGCCGGGCTGCGTTTCCCCAATCCGCTCGGCATGGCTGCCGGCTACGACAAGAACGGCGAGGTGCCCGACGCGTTGCTGCGGCTCGGCTTCGGTTTCGCCGAAGTCGGCACGGTGACACCCTTGCCGCAGCCGGGCAATCCGAAGCCGCGCATCTTCCGCCTGATGAGCGATCGCGCCGTGATCAACCGTCTGGGCTTCAACAATGAAGGGCATGTCGCCCTGGCAGAAAGGCTGGCGAAACGGCGGGGTGGCGGGATCGTCGGCGTGAACATCGGCGCGAACAAGGATTCGTCCGACCGGATCGCCGACTACGAGGCAGGCGTCCGCATCTTTGCAAAGACGGCATCCTACCTTACCGTCAACATCTCCTCGCCCAACACGCCCGGCCTGCGGGCGCTGCAGGGCCGGGAAGCGCTGGCCGAGCTTTTAGCGCGCGTGCTCGCGGCGCGCTCGGAAACCGGTTCGGCGGTTCCGATCTTCCTCAAGATCGCGCCCGACCTCGTCGATGCGGATCTCGACGACATCGCAGCCGAGCTGCTGACCCAGAAACTCGACGGCCTGATCGTGTCCAACACGACGCTGTCGCGCGCTGGGCTGCAGGACAGGCGGACTGCGCAGGAAGCCGGCGGCCTGTCGGGACGCCCCCTCTTCCGCCGTTCGACCGCTATGCTCGCGCGGATGCGGACGCGGCTCGGCCGCGATTTCCCGCTGATCGGCGTCGGCGGCGTCGATTCGCTTGAATCCGCGCTGGATAAGATCCGCGCCGGAGCCGATCTGCTGCAGCTCTACACGGGCATGGTCTATGCCGGCCCGGGCCTGCCGGGCGAGATCGTCAGGGGATTGTCGCGGTTCGTCGCGAAAGAGGGTCTCGCCTCGATCCGCGACATCCGTGACAGTGGCACCGAGCGCTGGGCCTCGACCGACATCGACTAGGCGAACGCCCCGGCCACTCGGCCCGGCAGCAGCGCCAGCAGGCTGATCCCGCGCACCAGCAGGAAGATGTGCAGCGCGATCCACAGGCCGTGATTGCCGAAAAATTGCGGCAGCACCAGCAGAGCCGCGAGAAAAGCGGCGAACGACAGGAGCATCATGTTGCGCATGGCGTTCGACCAGGTCGCCCCGATGTAGACGCCGTCCATCTGGAAGGCGAGCACGCCGGTCAGCGCCGTCAGCGCGGCCCAGGGGAGATAGAGCGCCGCCACGGCGCGGACGTCGGGCGCGGTCGTGATGACCGCGATGATGCGGTCGCCAAACGCAAGGAACAGCAGCGCGACGACGGCGGCGGTGCCGAAGCCCCAGGTAGCGGTGAGCCATAAGGTGCGCCGCAACGCCGGCTCCTGGCGCGCGCCGATCGAGCGGCCGGTGAGCTGCTCGGCGGCGGTGGCAAATCCGTCGAGAAAGTAGCCCGCGACCAGGAAAAAGTTCATCAGCACGGCATTGGCCGCGAGCGTCAGCGTTCCGAGCTGCGCACCTTGCCGGGTCAACAATGCAAAGGCGCCGACCAGCACGAAGGAACGAATCATGATGTCTAGGTTGAGCGCCAGTGTGCGCAGGATCGGCGACAGCGCCAGCAAATGTGCCAGGCGCATGCGCGGCTGGCCGGCAAAGCGCCGGACGAGGAACGCCATCCCGGCGAGGAAGGCGATCGTCTCGCCGAGCACCGTGCCCCAGGCCACACCGGCCACGCCCCATTCGAGCATCAGGCCGAGCCAGATCGACATCGCGATGTTGATGCCGTTGAGCAGGAGCTGCAGCGCGAGGCTGAGGCCGGCCTCGCCGCGTCCGAGCAGATAGCCGAGGATGGCATAGTTGGCGAGCGCCAATGGAGCCGAGACCAGCCGGACCGTGACATAGGAGGCCATGGCCTGCGTCACGGCCGGCTCGCCGCCGATGAAGCGGCCGCCCGCGGCGGCAACCAGCGGCGCGGCGGCGAGCAGAGTAAGCCCAGCCAGGATCGCCAATACGGCGGCGCGCCAGAAATGGACCTGCTCGTCCGCAATGTCGCCGCGGCCGAAAGCCTGTGCCACCAGCCCGGTCGTGCCCGAGCGCAGGAAGTTGAAGGTGGCGAAGACCAGATCGAAGACGATAGCGCCCGCGGCGAGACCACCGAGCATCGCCGCATCGCCGAACTGGCCGATGACGGCTGTGTCGACCAGACCCAGCAGCGGGGTCGTGAGATAGGCCAGCATCATCGGCAGGGCGATCGACAGGACGAGCGTGTTCGTCACCTCGATCCTGGGGGTTGCGGACCTTTCCGGATGATGAATGTCGTGCGGCATGGGCGGGATCTGCCCGGCTGCCGCGGAATGCGCAAGGGCCACGTCGCGTAGCCCTTTCGTCCTGCCATGCGCGCCCTATACTCCCGGCAATGCCGCTGCCGATTGTCCATCATCCCGACTACGACGCCCAGTTTCCCGCTCATCACCGCTTCCCGATGGGCAAATACCGCCTCCTGATGGAGGCGCTCGCCAGCCGCGGACTTGCGACAGACGCGCATCTTCGCACGCCAGCTGCCCCGGAAACGTCCTGGCTGAAGCTCGCCCACGCGCCCGACTATGTCGACCAGGTGCTGTCCAGCACCGTTCCCCCCGCAATCGAGAAGGAAATCGGCTTTCCCATTTCCGAAAGCGTCTCCCGGCGTGCCCAGATGGCCGTCGCCGGAACCGTGCTCGCCGCACGGCTGGCGCTGACGCACGGCATCGCCTGCAACACGGCCGGAGGCAGCCATCATGCGCGCCGCGCGCACGGCGCAGGCTTCTGCACATTCAACGATGTCGCTGTCGCGGCAAGGTTACTCCTGAAGGAGGGCAAGGTGCTGCGGATCCTCGTCGTGGATGTCGACGTGCACCAGGGAGACGGCACCGCCGAGATCTTCGCCGACGACCCTCGGGTCTTCACGTTCTCGATGCATGCGCGCTCAAACTATCCGGCGCAGAAGGTTCCGTCCGACCTCGACCTGGCGCTCGCGGACGGGACGGGGGACGAGGCCTACCTGCAGCGGCTGGCGGCGGTGCTGCCGGTGCTTCTTGAATATTCGCGCCCGGACATCGTTTTCTACAATGCCGGCGTCGATCCACACCGCGACGACAAGCTCGGCAAACTGATGCTCACCGACGAAGGATTGAGACTGCGCGACCGTATGGCGATGACCTTCTTCCGTTCGCGCGGCGTGCCGGTATGCGGCGTCATCGGCGGCGGCTATTCGAACGACGTGCCTGCGCTGGCGGAGCGCCACGCCATCCTTTTCGAGGAAGCGGCGCTTTTGGTCTGATCAGCGGCGCCGGAAGCTCAGCAGCCGGAGGACGAACCATACCGGGACCACGACCGCCGCGCCGAGCAGGATGTAACCCAGGAACTGGTCGATCGCGGCGAATCCCATGTTCCAGAGCCGGACGAAGAAATCGCGCACGCCGATCAGAATGTCCCAGGGCGAGAGGCCAAGCGACGCCATGATCATGCCGACGATGAAGGACGCGACGGCGAGCTTCACCAGCAGGCGCAGCGGGCTGTCGCCGAGGATGCGATTCACGCCGTCCGACATGAGCAAGTCTCCGTTACCGCTGGCAGATACGCACGCGGCGCGGGGAGATCAAGCGGGCGATGCGAACGAATGACGCAACCGGACAATGGCTACCTCGGAAGGGGCTCGCGCTGAGTGGCGCGCTTTCCCAAGGGCGATCAGTCCAATCGCCAGGCCCACAGGAAATCACCCCGGTCGATGCGGGTCCGGAAGCCGTTCTCTGCCAGATATTTCTCCAGCGCCGCCCTGTTCTGCGCGGGATCCTTTCCGCGATGGGTTTCCATTGCGATGGAGCGGATCTTCTTCAGGACAGCGGCCGGGGCCCTATAGAGAATCTCGTATTCGGCGCCCTCGCAGTCCAGCTTCAGCAAGTCGATCGCATCGAGCCCGAAGCGATCCATCACCTGCTCCAGCGTTTCGCATTCGACGCGCTCCAGCCCGGTTCCCTGCCGATGCCCCAGGACACTGGCCGATGTGGTGAAAGCGTCCGCGTCCTCGAAGTGCAAATCCAAATAGCCGGTTTCGCCAGCAACCGCCTTGTTCTCGATGTGCCACCTGCGGTCGCCGAGTTCGTCCGCATATCGCTTCATCAACGAGAAATTTCTGCCGATGGGCTCGTACGAGTATACGCGGGGAGAGCGCAGTTCATTGAGAACGAATAGCGAGAAATAGCCAACGTTCGCTCCCACATCGACGATGACTGGATTCTCCTTGTCGATGCATTCTTTCGGGACGAAGAAAAAATATCTCGATTCGAAAAAGCATTCTTTGAACGTGTGCATAAGCATTGGAGGAACACATATTTTCCCCCTCTTCGTTTTGAACGTGAATTCCGTCTTCGGGCTGAATACCTTATGCACGAGGTACGACGGCCAGTTGCGCACATGGCGTATCATGTTCAGTGTTCTCATGGCGAACCACTGATCACGCCTGCGAGCCGCAGACAAGACTGGAAAGAGTCAAAGCGAAGCTATCGCATTGCCGAAGCGGGAGCGAAGCCAGCGTTCAGCAACACGCGGCACGCTGGCTTCTGAGGAAGGGCCTCCGGACCGCGCCGAAGGCCCTTCGGGTTCAGATCAGCAATAGGCGGGCGCCGATACGCACGTATCATACATCAGCTTGCCGATATTGCCGGCACCGCGGCCGCCATAGTTGGCCAGCGGGAACTCCGCGTTCTGGCCGAACCAGGACGCGCCCTGGACGTTGATGCCGACCGAGGTATAGCCCCAGCTCGTGGTGCCGACGACGATGTTGCGGGCGGTGGTGCCAGCCCTACCAAGCGAAGCGCTGCCGGTAACAACCGGAGGGGTGCCGAAATTCACCAGCCATGGGCCACCTGACGAACCGCCGGTCATGGCCGAGCCGAGCTGGGTGTTCCTCAGTTGTTTGCCGTTCGCGCCGGTCAGGGCGATGTATTTGCCGAAGGACTCGCCGCGCAGCATCTGGCGCCCGTAGTCGATTGCGACGGGATAGCCGATCTGGGTGATCTGGGCGACCCGCGCATTGCCGAAGATCGGCGTGACGATGAAGCTGTAGCCATTCCAGCCGTAGCCGTACCAGCCACCCAATGTGGTCCCCGCGTGGACGCCGCCCTTCGGCGCCAGACGGACCGTCGCGATGTCGTTGTTGCAGACGATGCCGATGGCACCCGACTGGCAGGTGTCCGTGCCGTTGTAGTACGGTGCCGGGATGCGCCAGGTCTGGGCGGAATAGTAACCCCACGGCCCGCCGCCTGCAGCCCAATTCGCCGGATACCAGCGAACCTCGTTGGCCCAGCCGGCCGCACGCTGGCCATAGTTGTGCACGCAGTGGGCCGCAGTCACGAGGATGCCCTTTTTCACCAGCGACGCCGTGCAGACATACCAGCTCGAGCCGAAGCGCATCCACAGCTTGCCCGAGAAGCGATACGGGCGGCTGGCGACCGGCACCAAAGCGCCGTTGGTCGTGTTGAAGGGCGCCCCCGTCACGGCGACGCGGGCGATGGTGTAGGGCCATTTGAAGCTGTTGCTGAGGCCATAGGCGTCGCTGCCAAATCCGGTGTCGCCGGTCGAGCCGGCCACCAACCCCGCCGGCGGCGAACCGCCTGTGGATGCGAACGGCATGACGCTGGGCTTCGTGGTCGGAAGACGGCTCAATCCCGGACCGACCGGGCCGGATGCCGACATCCGGCCGGATGGCGCTCCCTCAACGGTCTGCGGCGCGTTTCCAATCTGTGCACTGCCCGCCTCCGCCAGCAACAACACGGCCCCTATCGCCATCGAGGCGATCTTGGTTGGTCGCGACAACCTCGTCATCCTGCCCTCCTGGGTTCGATATTTGTAACGGAACCAAACATACCGTCACACCACGTGATGACAAGAAGAAAATCTCAGTATATTGTATAAACGGGCATTTTTCCTCGAGTTACTTTGGATTACATGTTAAATAGCGCAAGCTTCTTCACAATCAATTTGAGTTTAAAAAGAAATCGTCCTGTGGCATTTGCTACAAAACATATTTCAAGAAATCTGACAGACTCTCTTCCAAATCAGCGCATCCTTTTTTCGGATCCGTCGGATTCAAAGCGGATATTTTCTTTTCAGCGAAGTAGAAACATGCCGTTACGGTAGGTGAACGCGTTACCGAGGCAAAGCCGGCCTCCTGCGCGCGGGTGCGCAGCGAGCGTGTGGATTCGGAGCGAGGTCGGGTGATCGGAGCGGAGCCGTCGCCGACGAGATCAGCGACAAGGGCATTTCCGGCAACCATAGGGCCATTCTGCCGCAGGCGTCCTTCGAGGAAGAGCGGCCAGGTGTCCAGACGGTGACGGCATCGATTCACCGGCAGTCTACGGTGAGGGGCGCCGAGCAATCGCGGCGCCCCTTTCGAATAGGCTCAGCAGTAAGCCGGCGCCGTGGTGCAGGTGTCGTACATCAGCTTGCCGATGTTGCCCGCACCGTAGCTGCCGTAGGCGGCGTTGGGGAACTCGGCGTTCTGGCCGAAATAGGACGCGCCCTGGACGTTGATGCCGACCGAGGTATAGCCCCAGCTCGTCGTGCCGACGACCGTGTTGCGGGCGACAGTGCCGGCCCTACCGAGCGAAGCGCCGCCGGTGACGACCGGGGAGGTGCCGAAGTTGACCAGCCAAGGTCCGCCCGAGGAACCGCCCGTCATGGCCGAGCCGAGCTGGGTGTTCCTCAGTTGTTTGCCGTTCGCGCCGGTCTGGGCAATGAATTTGCCGAACGAATCGCCGCGCAGCATCTGATAGCCGTTGTCGATCGCGACCGGATAGCCGATCTGGGTAATGTGGGCGACCCGCGCATTGCCGAAGATCGGCGTCGCGATGAAGCTGTAGCCGTTCCAGCCGTAGCCGTACCAGCCGCCGAGCGCGGTTCCGGCATGGGCGCCGTTTTTCGGAACCAGACGAACCGTCGCGATGTCGTTGTTGCAGACGACTCCGATCGCACCCGTCTGGCAGGTGTCGGTGCCGTTGACGTAGGGAGCAGGTACGCGCCACGAATGCCCCGCATAATATCCCCAGGGTCCGCCGCCGGCGGCCCAGTTCGCCGGATACCAGCGGACCTCGTCGGCAAAGCCGCCGGCGCCCTGCCCGTAATTATGAACGCAGTGGGCGGCCGTGATCAGCACCCCCTTCTTCACCAGCGACGCCGTGCAGACATACCAGCTCGAGCCGAAGCGCATCCACAGCTTGCCCGAGAAGCGATACGGGCGGCTGGCGACCGGCACCAGGGCGCCATTTGTCGTGTTGAAAGGCGCGCCCGTCACCGCCACCCGGGCGATGGTATACGGCCACTTGTAGCTGTCGTTCACGCCGTAGGCGGCGCTGCCGACCCCGGTGTCGCCTACCGCGCCCGCCACCTGTCCGGCCGGTATCGACCCACCGGTGGATGCGTACGGCATCACCGCAGGCGTCGTGGACGGCAGGCGGCTTAGTCCGGGACCGACCGGGCCCGCGGCGGAAGAACGGGACGAGGGAAAAGCCTCGATCGTCTGCGCTCCGTTTCCTATCTGCGCGCTGCTCGGCCCCGCGAGCATGATGGCCCCAACCGCGATCGAAGCGAATTTGGCAGCGTGAGACAAACCCGTCATCCTAAACCTCCAGGATTCAATTTATAACGGCCGGAAAATACCGACGCCCTTGCACATGGCAAGCAAAATCCTCACGTATACTGAATTCATGTGTCGATTTCACTCGAATCTTTATCAGTATATGTCGTTATCACTCAAAAAAATTCTCCGAATGATTTTTGACTAATACGAACCTGATAAACTCTATTTTTCTGTAATATACTTACATGTTAGGCGGATTTTTACATGTCCCAAGTCTTATTCTCGATTCATCCGGCTGGACGATCAAATCGCGGAATTCTATGAGGCGAAGTAAAGAGATCGCCGCGAACGGTCGACGGCCACTGGGGGGCAAGGCGCAGCTGCGTCATATGGGCCGATGGAGCGGGTGAAGGGAATCGAACCCTCGTATTCAGCTTGGGAAGCTGCTGCTCTACCATTGAGCTACACCCGCAACGGCGACAGTCATCCGCGATCGGACGGGGCGATGTCAAGCCGCTTGTCCTATCACGACCCGGCGCCTGGCGCTTGACGCGGAACTTGGCCGCGCGCACCTGTCTAACGTCCGAGGGAGGGGGGAACGATGCCGCGATTGCTGAAGCGTGTGCTTGGGATACTGGCGGTGCTTGTCGCGGTGGGGCTCGCCGTCTTCTTCTTCATCGCGCCGGCCGAGGTCGAGCGGGCGATGAACGGCGTGATCGAACCCCCGCCCTACACCGTCTCCGAGCGAGCAGCCGCGCTGCACAAGACGCTGACGGTTGCCGATCTCCATGCCGATTCCCTCCTGTGGGGCCGCGATCTCCTCAAGAAGGGTTCGCGGGCGCAGGTGGACGTGCCGCGCCTGATCGAGGGAAATGTCGCGGTGCAGGTGTTCGCGGTGGTATCGAAGACCCCGAGGGGCCTGAACATCGAGAGGAACACACCGGACACGGACAACATCACCCTGCTTGCGATTGCCCAGCGCTGGCCGGTGAAGACCTGGACGAGCCTGAAGGAGCGCGCGCTTTACCAGGCCGAACGGCTGAAGGCATTCGCCGCGCAGTCCGACGGCAAGCTGACGATGATCTACAGCCGCGGCGACCTGGAGCGCTTCCTCGAGAGGCGCAGGAGCGAGCCCGGCATCGTCGCGGGGCTGCTGGCGCTGGAAGGCGCTCAGGTTCTCGAAGGCGATCCGGCCAACGTCGACGTGCTGTTCGACGCGGGCTACCGGATGATGTCGCCGACGCACTTCTTCGACAACGAAATGGCGGGATCAGCCCACGGCGTGAAGAAGGGCGGATTGACCGAAGCAGGCCGCGAGATGATCGAGCGGATGGAGGCGAAGCGCATGATCGTCGACGTGTCGCATGGCTCGATGGCGCAGATCGACGACGTGCTTCAAATGTCGACGCGGCCCATCGTGGTCTCGCACACCGGCGTGCGGGGCACCTGCGACAACGGCCGCAACCTGACCGACGACCAGTTGCGCGTGATCGCCGCCAAGGGTGGGCTCGTCGGCATCGGCTTCTGGGACGTGGCCACCTGCGGGCGCGCCGCCGACGCGATCGCCGCCGCGCAGGCCTACACGGCAAATCTCGTCGGCGCGCCGCATGTCGGCCTCGGCTCCGACTTCGACGGAGCAGTACTTGTCCCCTTCGACGCGACGGGCATGGTCAAGATCACCGAGGCGCTGATGAAGGGCGGCATGAGCGACGACGACATCGCCGCCGTCATGGGCGGCAACCAGGTGCGCTTCCTTCTGGAGAACCTGCCGGAATAGGGACGGGTCGCGCCGGCGGCAGCGCGACGATCGCGCTTGACGGCCTTCGGCGCAGGCCGCATCTGTCTGCAAATTCCAATCTCCGCCGGAGTCCGTCGTGGCCGCCCTCAAGTCGCTCATCGAATCACGCCGTTTCGAAGCCTTCATCACCGCGATGATCTTCATCAATGCGGTGACGCTCGGGTTGGAAACGTCGGCGACAGCCGTGGCGGCGTTCGGCGGCGCGCTGGCGTTTGCCGACAGCGCGATCCTCGCGGTCTTCGTCCTCGAACTCCTCGCGCGGATGGCCGTGTACCGGCTATCCTTCTTCCGCGACCCCTGGCGTATCTTCGACCTTCTGGTCGTGGGCGTTGCGTTGATCCCGGCCACCGGCAGCCTGTCAGTGCTGCGCGCGCTGCGCATATTGCGGGTGCTCCGGCTGATCTCGATCGTGCCGTCGCTCAGGCGCGTCGTCACCGGTTTCATCACCGCGTTGCCGGGTATGGGTTCGATCATCCTCTTGCTGTCGCTGGTGTTCTATGTTTTCGCCGTGATGGCGACCAAGCTCTACGGCACCGCCTTCCCGGACCGATTCGGCGACCTGGGCGCGTCGCTCTACACGCTGTTCCAGGTGATGACGCTGGAAGGCTGGTCGGACGGTGTCGTGCGGCCTGTGATGGAGGTCTATCCGACCGCGTGGCTGTTCTTCATCCCCTTCATCGTCGCTACCTCCTTCACCGTGCTCAACCTCTTCATCGGCGTCATCGTCTCGGCAATGGAGGAAGAGCACGAGGCGGAGGAAAGCGCCGAACGCGAGGCGCTGCAGGAAGACCAGGACTTAATCCTGCGCGAGATCAGGGCGCTGCGGGAGGAAGTCAGGGCACTGAAACGCGCCGAAGCTGCTACCTGAAATGTTTCGACAGTTTCAGGCCCTGCGCCTGGTAGTTGGACTTCAGGTCCGCGCCGTAGAGCGCCTTCGGACGTGACAGCATGTGCTCGTAGACCAGGCGCCCGACCACCTGGCCGTGCTCGAGGATGAACGGCACTTCGTGGCTGCGCACCTCGAGCACCGCGCGGCTGCCCGCTCCGCCGGCCTGTCTATGGCCGAATCCGGGATCGAAGAAGCCGGCATAGTGGACCCGGAATTCGCCGACGAGCGGATCGAAGGGCGTCATCTCGGCGGCGACGTCGGGCGGCACGTGCACCGCTTCGCGACTGACCAGAATGTAGAACTCGTTGGGATCAAGGATCAGTTCGCCGGCTCCGCGGTCGTGCAGCGGCTCCCAGAAGTCGAGTATGTCGTGCGCGGCGCGCCTGTCGACGTCGACCAGAGAGGAATGGCGCTTGCCGCGATAGCCGATCAGCCCGTTCGCATCGCCCCTGAGATCGATCGACAACGCGACGCCGCCGCCGGAAATGTTCGGCTCATCGGTCGCCACCAGCATCTCGCGGGCATGCAGATCCAGGAGTTCGGCCTCCGACAGCAGCGAATGGCCCTTGCGGAAGCGGATCTGCGACAGGCGCGAGCCGGTGCGCGCGACGATGGGGAAGGTGCGCGGACTGACCTCCATATAGAGCGGGCCCGAATAGCCCGCCGGGATCTTGTCGAACTCCTGCGCGAAGTCGGCCATGACGCGGGTGAAGATGTCGAGCCGTCCGGTGGAGCTCTTCGGATTGGCCGAGGCAGACACATCCGCCGGCAGTGCCAGCCGTTCGAGCAATGGCACGATGTAGACGCAGCCCGTCTCGAGAACGGCGCCGTCGCGCAGGTCGATCTCGTGCAGCTTGAGCCGCGCCAGCTTGTCCTCGACAGTCGCGTTGCGGCCCGGCATAAAGCTCGCCCGCACGCGCCACGCCTTCTCGCCCAGGCGCAGATCGAGGCTCGCCGGCTGGATCTGGTCGGCGTCGAGCGGGCGCGCACTCGTCAGCGCGCCGAGTGAAAACAGCGCTGCGATGTCTCTGTCTGGAAGGATGCCTGTCGTTCGGTGGGCCATTTCGCTTCAGCGCAGTGAGGAGCCTCCGACGTCTATCAATCACCCGGATTGACGCAAGCCGGGCGCGGGTCTATGAGGCACTTATCCCGTGGTGATTTGGCCGGTCGGCTTGCAGCCACGTTAAACAAGTCGCTAAAGGACCGAGTGGCCGCAAGGCTCTGTGGACCGGTTGCGACTTCTCGCGGCCGGTTTTTTGTTGTTGGGGCTTTGGAACATGGCGAACAGGACTTGGCGGCCGCAAACGGCTCTCGTGCATGGCGGGACGCTTCGCTCGCACCACGGCGAGACCTCTGAAGCGATCTACCTCACGCAAGGCTATATCTACGACACGGCCGAGAGCGCGGAGGCCCGTTTCAAGGGCGACGAGCCGGGCTTCATCTATTCGCGCTACGCCAACCCCACCGTCGACATGTTCGAGAAGCGCATGTGTGCCCTCGAAGGCGCCGAGGATGCGCGGGCAACCGCGTCGGGCATGGCCGCCGTTTCGGCCGCCCTTCTCTGTTCGGTCAAGGCCGGCGACCATGTCGTGGCGGCGCGTGCGCTGTTCGGCTCCTGCCGCTGGATCGTGGAAACGCTGATGCCGAAATACGGCATCGAGACGACGCTCGTCGACGGCACGAAAATGGACCAGTGGCAGGCCGCGGTGCGCCCGAACACCAAACTGTTCTTCCTCGAAAGCCCGACCAACCCGACGCTTGAGGTGGTCGACATCGCGGCGGTCGCTCTGATCGCCAATTCGATCGGCGCCCGCGTCGTGGTGGACAACGTGTTTGCGACGCCGCTGCAGCAGAAGCCGCTGGAGCTCGGCGCCCATGTCGTCGTCTATTCGGCGACCAAACATATAGACGGCCAGGGCCGCTGCCTCGGCGGCGTGATCCTCTCCGACAAGGAATGGATCGACAAGAACCTGCACGACTATTTCCGTCACACCGGTCCCTCGCTGTCGCCGTTCAACGCCTGGACGCTCTTGAAGGGGCTGGAGACGCTGCCGCTCCGGGTCAGGCAGCAGACCGAAAGCGCCGGGCGGATCGCCGACTGGCTGGCGGAGCATTCCGGCATCTCGCGCGTGATCTATCCGGGCCGCAAGGACCATCCGCAGGCCGACATCGTTGCCCGGCAGATGAAAGGTGGCTCGACGCTGGTGTGTCTTGACGCAAAGGGCGGCAAGCAGGCGGCCTTCGCGCTGTCCAATGCGCTGGAGATCGTCAAGATTTCCAACAATCTCGGCGATGCCAAGAGCCTGATCACCCATCCGGCGACGACGACGCACAAGAACCTCACCGACGAGGCGCGGGCGGAACTCGGCATCGGTCCGGGCACCCTGAGGCTGTCGGTCGGCCTCGAGGACGTCGACGACCTGATCGAGGATCTGGACCGGGCGCTGAAGGCGGCCGGCTAGGACACGATCGCGTCGGCTTCCAATTCGACCAGCCAATCGGGGTCGATGAAGCCGACGACCTGAACGACGGTGGTGACCGGGCGGATGTCGGCGAAATATTCGCCGTGCGCCCGCGCCGCCTCGCGCCAGTGCGTCATATCGGTCAGCATGATGCGGGTGCGGACCACGTCCGAGAGAGCCCCGCCGGCGTCGACGATCGCCTTTTCGATGATCTCGAGGCAGCGGATCGTCTGTCCGTAGACGTCGCCCTTCGCGGCCGTGCCGCCCTCCGCCAGGATCGGCGCGGTGCCGGCGACGGCGATATGCGGGCCGACGCGCACCGCACGGGTGAAGCCGAGAATAGGTTCCAGATAGGACCCTGAACTGACGGCTCTACGCTCCATCCGACCCTCCGAACTGACGCCACGCCAGGACGACGCGGGAGAGGGCTGTATAGGCGGTCAGTGCGGCGAATGCATAGGCCAGAAGCGGAAACCTGTCCGGAAACAGGCAGAAGGCGGCAAACACGGCAATCGTCTCCGTCGCCTCTGCGAGACCCGTGGTGAAGAATAGCGATTTCGGACCGCGCGCATCACCCGCCAGGCCGCGCTTCTCGGCGATGGCCGCGAAGGCGAGGAAACTCGCGCCATTGGCATAGAAGACGGCGATCAGCAGCGCGCCGGGAATGCCGTTCGCCGCAGGGTCGAGGATGACGAAGGCAAGCGGGATCATGCCATAGAATGCAAAGTCCAGCACAATGTCGAGGTAACCGCCGAGGTCGGTCCGCCCGGCCCGCTTTGCCACGGCCCCGTCGAGGCCATCGCAGAGTCGCGATATGAGGATAAGGATCACACCGATCCAAAGCGCGCCGAGAGCGATGGCCAGAGCAGCCGCGGCGCCGATGGCGAAAGCCGACAGTGTTATCGCATTGGCCGATATCCCGGCCGTGTGCAGCGCCGCCGCGACCCGGTCGAGCGCAGGATCGAGGCGCTTGCGCGCCCACCCGTCGAGCATTGACTGATCTCCTCGATGGCCTTGCCTGTTGACCGCGGATAGACGCTCGGCGACAGTTGGGCGCAATTGCGGGAAACCATCATGTACCGCGCCGTGACGCGCAACATCGAAGTCGAGGTGGAACCGATCTACCTGCCGGAACGATCCGATCCGGAGCAGAGCCGCTACGTCTGGGCCTACCGCGTCACCATCGCCAACAATTCGGACGGGTTCGTGCAACTGCTGACCCGCTACTGGCGCATCGTCGACGGGAATGGAAAGGTCGAAGAAGTGCGCGGGCCGGGCGTCGTGGGCGATCAGCCCGAACTCAACCCGGGCGACACCTACCAGTACACGTCCGGCTGCCCGCTCACCACCCCGACCGGCTTCATGGCCGGCCACTATACGATGCGCGACGAGGCCGGCGCATTGTTCGACGTGGAAATCCCCGCCTTCGCGCTCGACCTTCCCGACATGCTGAGGACGGTTAATTAGGCTCGACGAACTCCGCCGGATCGAACTCGTAGCGCTTCGAGCAGAATTCGCACGACACCTTGATCACGCCGTCCTCGATGGAATCCGTGATCTCCTCGGCGGTGAACCCGTCCAGAATGCCGCGGATGCGCTCGCGCGAGCACGAACATTGGTCGAGGACAGGCACGCCCTCGAAAACGCGCACCCCATGCTCGTGGAAGAGCCGGTAGAGAAGTCGTTCGGGCTCGACCGTTGGGTCGAGCAGCTCGGACGGCTCGACCGTCGAGAGCAGCGCCAGCGCCTCGTTCCAGGAGCCGTCGACGATATCGGAGAAGTCATGTCCGGGATCCCCGTCGCCGCCCGGCAGATCGGGCAGGCGCAGCCGCTCCGGCGCCTCCGGCAGGAACTGGATCAGCATCCCGCCGGCGCGCCAGCGCTCGTCGGGTCCGTATTCGCCCGGCACGACGTGGCGCGCCACCGCCATGCGCACGTCGGTCGGGATCTGCTCGGACTGGCGGAAGTAGGTCCGGGCTACTTCGTCGAGCGACTGGCCGGCAAGTTCCACGATGCCCTGATAGCGCTGCATGTATTCGCCCTGGTCCACCGTCATGGCGAGCACACCCGAGCCGAGGAGATCCGGCGGGGACGTCGCCCCGGCCGCAATGTAATCGGCAAGCCGGTTGGCGTCGAAGCGGGCATAGGCGCGCATGGCAGACGGCGTGGCGAAGTCCACCACCAGCATGTCGACAGGCCCTTCGGAACGAGTCTGCAGGATAAACTTGCCTTCGAACTTCAGCGCGGTGCCCAGCAGAACCGTCAGCACCATCGCCTCGGCCAATAGGCGAGCGACCGGTTCGGGATAGTCATGACGGGCGAGGATGTGGTTCAGCGTCGGCCCAAGCTGAACGATCCGGCCGCGAACATCGAGCGGGGCCACTTCGAACGGCACGACGTGATCGTCTCCGGCGAAGCCGAATTCGCCGAGCTTCGGTTCCTTCACGTCAGACGGCTCCGGACAGGCACCAGGCAAGCACCGCTTTCTGCGCGTGCAGGCGGTTCTCGGCTTCGTCGAAGACGACCGAGTTCGGTCCGTCGATCACTTCGTCGGTGACCTCCTCACCGCGGTGCGCGGGCAGGCAATGCATGAATAGGGCGTCGGGCTTGGCTTTCGCCATCAGATCCGTATTGACCTGATAGGGAAGAAACACGTTGTGGCCCCGCGCCCGATGCTCCTGGTTCATCGATACCCAGCAGTCGGTGACGACCGCGTCGGCGCCCGCCACGGCCTCTTCCGGCGAACGCCCGAGCGTCAGCCGGCCGCCGTTTCGCTGCGCCCAGTCGACGTAGCGCTGCTGCGGCTCGCTGCCTTCCGGCACCGCCATGTTAAGCTTGTAGCCAAAGCGGGCAGAACCCTCGATCAGCGAGTGCAGCACGTTGTTGCCGTCGCCCGACCAGGCGATGACGCGATCCTTCACGGCGCCGCGATGCTCTTCGAAGGTCATCACGTCGGCCATGATCTGGCAGGGATGGGTGTCGTCGGTCAGCCCGTTGATGACGGGAACGGTCGCATTGTCCGCCAGCTCGGTCATGCGTTCATGCGCGGTGGTGCGGATCATGATGGCATCGACATAACGCGACAGCACACGCGCGGTATCGGCGATCGATTCTGAGCGGCCGAGCTGCATCTCGGCACCCGTGAGCATGATCGTCGAGCCACCCAGTTGGCGCATCGCCACGTCGAACGACACGCGGGTGCGCGTGGACGGCTTGTCGAAGATCATCGCCAGCACCTTGCCGGCGAAGGGCTGCTCGGCAGTGCCCGCCTTCTGGGCCGCCTTGCGAACCTTGGCATCATCCAGGATGCGGCGCAGATCCTCGGCACTGACGGAGGACAGGTCGGTAAAGTGACGTGGCTGAACGGTCATCGCTGGCTTTCCCGACCTCAGGCCGCGTCTTCGATCGTCGCGGCGAGGCCAGCCGCGGCAGCGCGGATGCGGTCCACGGCGAGGCGTATCTCGTCGTCGTCGGCGGTGAGCGGCGGCAGAAGGCGAACGACATTGTCGCCCGCCGGCGCTGCCAGCAGGTGCTGGGCGCGTAGCGCCTTGTTGACCTCGGTGTTCGGCAGCCCGCATTTGAGACCGGCCATCAGGCCGACGCCGCGAATGCCTTCGATCACCTGCGGGAAATCGTCCGCGATGCCGGCGAGCCCCTGCTTGAGCAGCAGCCCCTTGCGGCTCACGTCTTCAAGGAACCCCGCAGCCAGAACGACGTCGAGCACGGCATTGCCGACCGCCATCGCCAGCGGGTTGCCGCCGAAGGTCGTGCCGTGGGTGCCGGCGGTCATGCCGGCAGCAGCCGCGTCTGTCGCAAGGCAGGCGCCCATCGGGAAACCACCTCCGATGCCCTTCGCGATGGCAACGACATCGGGCTCGATACCCGTCCACTCGTAGGCGAACAGTTTGCCGGTGCGGCCGACGCCGGTCTGGACTTCGTCGAGGACCAGCAGCAGACCGTGCTCGTCGCACAGCCTGCGCAGCGCCGCGAGCCCGCCCTGCGGCAGTTCGCGGATGCCCCCCTCTCCTTGCAAGGGCTCGACGAGGATCGCGGCCGTTTCCGGTCCTATCGCGGCCTTGACCGCGTCGAGATCGAAGAACGGCACCTGGTCGAAGCCTTCGACCTTGGGGCCGAAGCCTTCCAGGTACTTCTTCTGCCCGCCGGCGGCGATAGTGGCCAGCGTGCGCCCGTGGAAGGCACCTTCGAACGTGATGATGCGGAAGCGCTCCGGCCGGCCGTTGACGAAATGATAGCGCCGCGCCGTCTTGATGGCGCATTCCAGCGCCTCGGCGCCGGAATTGGTGAAGAACGCACGGTCGGCGAAGCTGTTCTCGACGAGGCGCTCTGCCAACCGCTGCTGGCCCGTCACGTTGTAGAGGTTGGAGACGTGCCACAGCTTGCCGGCCTGCTCGGTCAGCGCCGCGACGAGATGCGGATGACAATGGCCAAGCGAATTGACGGCGATGCCGCCGGCAAAATCGAGATAGGCATCGCCGTTCGCCGTATAGAGCCAGCTGCCCTCGCCTCGCTCGAAAGCCAGCGGCGCGCGGGAAAACGTCTCGAATAGGGCTCCACTGTTCATCATCACCATCCGCGGCATTGTGGCCCGGCATCCGGCCGGGACCTTGTTTTCGCCGAATTCAGACCCCAAATCAAAAAAGCCGCCCGAGGGGCGGCCTGCAGGCGGAATATTGGTTTTTTCGCCCGCATTGTCAATGCAGGGAGCGGCAGGCGGGCGATTGCCCGACGATCGGCGCAAGCCGGCTGATCTTCCTGCCCCAAGTTGGGGAAAACCGAAAAATCCGATTCGTGTTGCGCCCCGGACTCTTGTCACGGAGTCAGCCGACCGGTAGTTTAGTAACGACGAAATACCAGATTTCGTGCGGCGGACCAAATAACCCCAGCAGATGTGGTGTTGGACCGGCTTTGCCGGGACGATTTGGATTCCGACAATCGCATGTCGTCGCGAGGACCGTGATAGATGAACTGGAATGACGAACGCGTCGAACTCCTCAAGAAGCTTTGGAGCGAAGGACTGAGCGCAAGCCAGATCGCGGCCAGTCTGGGAGGCGTCAGCCGCAACGCGGTGATCGGCAAGGTTCACCGTTTGAAGCTTTCGAGCCGGGGGCGGGCAACCGCCGCGCCGGCGCGACAGAAGAAGGCGCCTAAGGTCGTGGCGGCTGCCACCGGCACCGCCAAGTCCATGGGTCGCGTGTCGAGCCCGACGCGCTCGATGCCCACGTCGATCGGTGCCACGGCGCTGCAGGTGCAGTTCGACGCCGAACCTGTCGCGCAGACATATGTCCGTCCGGTACACGACAATGTCGTCGTGCCGATCTCCCGTCGGCTGCGACTGGTCGAACTGACCGAGCGCACCTGCAAGTGGCCGAACGGCGATCCGCTCAGCGAGGATTTCAGCTTCTGCGGGACGGACGCGGCAGAGACCGGACCCTATTGCAAATATCACGCGAAACTCGCGTTCCAGCCTGCCGCCGAGCGGCGCCGCAGCCGCTGACGCCTGCGCGCAATCGCATCCGTGACGAAAGGCGGCCAAGTGCCGCCTTTCGCGCCTATGTCCGGCCGGGTCAGTCGTCGACCAGATCCTCGAGCATCACCTTGTGGCTCTTGTCCTCCTTCGGGCGGTCCGGCGGCATCTGCAGGCCTGTGACGATGTAATAGACAGTCTCGGCGATGTTCGTCGCATGGTCGCCGATCCGCTCGATGTTCTTCGCGCAAAACAGGAGATGGGTGCAGGCGGTGATATTGCGCGGGTCCTCCATCATGTAGGTCAGGAGTTCGCGGAACAGCGACGTGTACATCGCATCGATCTGATCGTCGCGGTCACGGACGAACTGGATGCGGTCGGTCGAGCGCGATGCATAGGTGTCGAGCACCTCCTTCAACTGCGTCAGCGCGAGCTCAGCGAGGGCTTCCAGTCCGCGGAACAGCCGCAGCGGCTGCTGCGTCTCGGTAACGGCAACCACGCGCTTGGCGATGTTCTTGCCCAGATCGCCGACGCGCTCGAGGTCGCCCGAGATGCGGATCGCCCCGATGATTTCGCGCAGATCGTCGGCCATCGGCTGCCGCTTGGCGATAACGACAATCGCCTTCTCGTCGACCTCGCGCTGCCCCTCGTCCAGCACTGCATCGTCCTCGACGACCTTTCGCGCGAGGCCGAGATCCGAGGTCACGAGCGCCTGGACCGCCTGTTCGACCATCCTCTCGGCATGGCCACCCATCGCGGCGATGCGGCTCGCCAGATATTTCAGGTCGGCATCATAGGATCGAACGATGTGCTGCGTCTGCATCATGCGCTGGCAAGCCTCCACCCACGTTGAATCAACACCGTAGAGCAACGGCATGACGGAAAAAAGAACCGGGGGCAGTCTCAGCCGACCGCGGGCGGGAAATGAACCGTAAAGGTCGCGCCTTCACCAGGTCGCGAACTCACGCTCATGCGCGCCTTATGGCGGGTGAGAATGTGCTTGACGATCGCCAGGCCGAGACCGGTTCCCTTCTGGCCGCGGCTGGTCTCGACGTCGACGCGGTAGAAGCGCTCGGTGAGACGGGGGATGTGCTCCTCGGGGATGCCGGGACCATGGTCGCGCACCGACACGTCTATACCGTTCTGCTGGCCGGTGCGATTGACCAAAACCTCGACCAGCCCGCCGCTGCGGCCGTATTTGCAGGCGTTCTCGAGCAGGTTCTCGAAGACCTGGATAAGCTCGTCGCGGTTACCGGGGACCAGAAGCGGAGCGTCGCCCAGATCCGCATGGATCCGCACTCCGGAGTCTTCGGCAAGCGGGTCGAGCGCATCGATGACGCCCTCTATCAGCGGCTTGAGATCGACCCGGTCCGCCGGGTTGAGATAGGGCTTCATCTCGAGCCGCGACAGAGAAAGCAGATCGTCGATCAGGCGCGCCATGCGCGCGGTCTGCGCCTGCATGATCTGCAGAAACTGCTCGCGCGCCGCCGGATCGTTCTTCGCGGGCCCGCGCAGCGTCTCGATGAAACCGGAGACAGACGCGAGCGGCGTGCGCAGTTCGTGGCTGGCGTTGGCGATGAAATCCGCCCGCATGCGGTCGATGCGGCGGATCTCGCTCTGGTCCCTGAAAATCATCACGAACCGTTCGCCGTCCTCGCCCACGGGAGACACGTTGACTCGGAAGAAGCGTTCGACCGGCACCTTCTCGGAATAGTCGATCGAAACGGGCCGGCCTTGCGCCAGCGCCTTGGCGATCATCTCCTGCATTTCCGGCGCCCGGAAGCGCAACTGCAGCGACGTGCCGACCGAAAGGCCCGGAAACGCGATCGCGCAGGCGCCGTTGACGTGAATGACAGCGCCATGGCTGTCGAAGATCACCAGCGGATCGCTGACGGCGGCCGCAAGTGCCTCGGCGGTGATCGAACCCAGCGCCGGCTTGTTGGCTTCGGCCTCGCGTTCGGCGCGGCGCTCGCGCAGGCTGCGGCGCGGCGCGAATGCCGCCACGACGACAACCGCCGCCGCCGCGCCGGTCGCGAGCCGATAGTCCGCCCCGGCTTCGATGGCGACGAGAGCTATTCCGGCGAGAGCAGCGACCAGCAACCAGCGGGACGCAAGGAGGCGCTGCCTCACACCGTCACCCGCACCGTGAATGTCCATCTGCGCCTCGGCAGTTTGGCCACCGGTATGGCCACCAACCCCGTCGCCCGCGACCCTCATGCGCGTACGACTCGGCGCTTTACGCGCTCTGCCCCTCCCAATAGCATGAGTTGCAGCAAGGGAAAGGTGCGCGCAGCATGGCCAAGGACAACGACAAGCCTTCCGAAAAGGTGACGCTCAAAGTCGGCGGAAAGGAGCGGATCTTCGACGTCGGCGATCCGAAGCTTCCGGAGTGGATCGACAAGAATGCCCTGAAGTCGGGGGATTATCCCTACACCGCCAAGCTGCCGGAGAAGGAATACGAGGCAAAGGTCGAGGCGCTGCAAATCGAGCTCGTCAAACTTCAGCACTGGATGCTGGAGACGGGCGAGCGGACGATGGTGATCTTCGAGGGGCGCGACGCCGCCGGCAAAGGCGGTACGATCTTCGTAGTCCGGCAATTCATGAACCCCCGCACGGCGCGCAACGTCGCGCTCACCAAGCCAACCGAGACTGAGCGCGGGCAGTGGTACTATCAGCGATATGTGACACATTTCCCGACGAGCGGCGAGTTCGTCACGTTCGACCGTTCCTGGTACAACCGCGGGGGTGTCGAGCCGGTCATGGGCTTCTGCACGCCAGAGCAGCACGAGAGGTTCCTCGACGAGACGCCGCATTTCGAGGAACGCATTGCGAGGGACGGCATACGCTTCTTCAAATTCTGGCTGAATATCGGCCAGGAGATGCAGCTCAAGCGTTTCCACGACCGGCGGCATTCGCCACTGAAGAAATGGAAGTTCTCGCCGATCGATGTTTCCGGCATGAAGCTATGGGACCAATATACGACGGCGCGCGACACCATGCTGAGAAGGACCCACAGCAGCCACGCCCCGTGGACCATCGTCAAGGCCAACGACAAGCGGCGCGCACGCATCGCCGTGATGCAGCGGCTGCTGCTGTCTATACCCTATGCCGGGCGCGACATGGCGGTCATCGGCGCGGAAGACCCGAAGATCATCGGTGACGGTCCGGGCTTTCTCGGGCTGTAGGTCGCGCTGGCGGAGGGCGACCGGGGTAAGGTACGCCGCCTGGCATGCGGGGTCTTCTCCCAGTGATGCGGGCGCGCATACAAATGAAAGGCCGCCCGCCACGCGGCAGCCGACATCATCATCCAGTAGACCGGCGTGAACAGCGCGAGCTTCCAGAAGCCGCGCCGCTGTTTGGGCGGGCTCGCACGCCAGCCGAGAAGCAGAAAGGCACCGTAGCCCAGGACGAGGTTGAAGCCGTCGAGCGCGAACAGGAAGAACTGGAACGGCGTCAACCCTCCGGCCACGACAGCCTTCGCCGCCAGACCGACGCCCGTGGCGAGCAAAAGAGGGTGAAACAGGGACGAGAGCAACAGACCGGCAAGTAGGATCTGGACAGCTACGAAGGAGCGAAACCCGAGCTCAGACGCGAGTTCGACCGGGTCGCGCATATGTACCAGCCAGGTCTGCGCCCAGCCTTTCAGCCATCGCGTGCGCTGTTTCAGCCAGACCACGGGCCGCTCGGGCGCGTCCTCTCCCGTTGGCAGGAAGATCACTCCCGTCCGGTAGCCGTGGCGCGCGAGGCGAACGCCCAGGTCTGCGTCCTCGGTAACGTTGTATGGATCCCACGCACCGACCTCTTCGAGTGCCTTGCGTCTGAAGTGGTTGGACGTACCACCGAGCGGAAGGAATAGGCCCCTGTGCGCCAGATAAGGCAGGAAGCGGCGGAACAGGGCCGCGTATTCGAGCGCAAACATGCGCGGCAGGATGCCGGCGGCGGCGTTGTCGATATCAAGAGGCGCCTGGAGGCAGGCGAGGTCCTCGTCCTCCCGGCTGAAGCGCTTCCAGGCTTCCAGAAGTTGGTGAGGATGCGGGCGATCCTCGGCGTCATAGACCGCGATAAGTTCGCCCCGGGTGAGCGGGAGCGCATAGGTCAGCGCATTGGGCTTGGTGCCGGGCATGCCGCGCGGTACTTCGACGATTTCCGCCCATGGCCTCAAGCCATGAGCGCGCAGCGCGTCGATCGTGGTTCGATCGTCGTCCTCGCAGACGAACTTCACCTCCAGCCGGGCTCTCGGCCATACGATCCGCCCGAGCGCGGACAACAGGTCCGGCAGGATCTCAGCTTCGTCGCGCAGGGCGATGAGGATCGAGTACACAGGTAGCTTCGCAGGATCGACAGCCGCGTCCGATCCGCGCTTCCGCGGCAGTCTTGCGAAGGTGGCGGCGAGCCGGATCGCCACGCACTGCAGGAAGAAGAAAGTTGCGCACAGATGCAGGCCGAGGAGCGCGAGAGAAGGCCACATGAAAAACGCCATGGGCAGGCCTACTCCCAGGCCGCCGAACATCGCTCCCTGCCAGCCATTCGTCACCAGGCGTGCCGAGAAGCGCGGCTCGGCGACGAAGAGCCCGTCCCGCGCCGCTTCCGTCAGGCGAGGCTTCGCAACCTCGACCAGAGCCCGGCGCAGTTCCGAAGGCGGCGATATGCTGATGCGGCGGGCAAGTCCCGGCGATTGCCTGAGAAGGCGCCTCATCGGCGCGCAATCCGCCGGCCTCGGAGCCGAAACATAGGAGACGAGGCCGTCTGACCCGATCATCTGGACCAGACAGGACCGGGGCGACCGCAGCAGGGCGGGTGCATCGCTGGTGTCGACCCTGAGTTCGCGGGGCGAAATCCTCGGTTGGAAGGGCAGGCCAAGCTTGATTGCGATCTGTCGATAGAGTTCCGATTCACTGACGGCGCCCGATGCGAGCAGTTCTTCAGGCAGGCTCGTCCCGCACCGCTCGGCCGCGCGGGCAAGTGTCACTGCCTGTCGGCGCGGGATAGCGAGACGCCGGAGCAAGGCGGACCATTCATCGAGCTCGGCGCGCTGCCGGGGCGTGAGCACGTCGGGCGCGCGCGCGTCGATCGCCACGGGCGCAGCCGCGCCGCCGCTGCCATCCCATGCCCTCGCGACGGACATCGTGCGCCCCCACAACGCAACGCAGGCACATGCACGCCGGCGCGCATGCCGCTTTCAACCAATATCGGAAATTCCAAGACGACCGGTCGCCTGCCCCCAGCTCGACCGATTTCCCCAATGGGTTGAACTCTTGCAAATATGCACCTTCGCGTCAACGCTCCGAACCGAAGGAGGCGCGGCGATATTTGCCGAGCCCCGTCGTCATGCTATGCCGCCGCAATGTGCCGCCTTGTCCGGTGGCGGGAGTCGGAGAGCTTCGTGAAACGTCTGCTGGCAGCACTGGCCTTCATTGTCGCGCTGTGCAGCCCCGCGGCAGCGGCAGAGCCCCAGATTCCAAATTTCTGGGATCTGAAGGAACGCTTGCCGAAACCCCAACTCGACGGCCTGCAGCGGCTTCGCTTCCTGACCACTGTCGACTTCCCGCCGTTCAACTACATCGATTCCGAAGGGCGGCTGGCCGGGTTTCATATCGATCTGGCCCGGCGCATCTGCGACGAACTCGGTGTCACCGACAGATGCCAGATCCAGGCGCTGCCATGGGCCGAACTCGACGACACACTGGCGAAGGGAGATGGCGAGGCGATCCTCGCCGGTCTCGCGATCACAGCCGCGACGCGAGAGACGTACGTGTTCACCCGGCCTTATCTCCAGTTCGCTGCCCGCTTCGTCATGCAGAAGGCGAATACCGTGTCCGAGCCGCTGCACGTGGCGCTCTCGGGCAAACGCGTCGGAGTTATCGCGGGATCGGCACACGAGAAGATGCTGCGCGCCTATTTCGCGGAGGTGAAGCCTGTCACCTACAGCAAGGCGGAATGGCTCTACCAGGATCTCCGCGCCGGCAAGATCGACGGTGTTTTCGGCGACGGTATGCGGCTGTCGTTCTGGCTTGTCGGCTCCGATTCCGCCGGCTGCTGCCGGTTCGTCGGCGGACCCTATCTCGCGCCTGAATATCTCGGCCTCGGACTGGCGATCGCGGTCAAGCCGGCGGACGCAACACTGGCCGACGCCTTTAATTTCGCACTGCGCGAATTGCAGGCAAAAGGCACATTCGCCGAACTCTACCTGCGCTATTTCCCGGTCAGCTTCTATTGATCACTGGCGCCGGAACGGCAGGCGCAGCGACCACGCAAGGGACGCCGGCTCGCGCCCGCGCCACTCGTTGAGCCCGATGTCGATTGCATCGTGGCCCTTCGCCGGCTGGTCATTGTAGGTGCCGAACAGCCTGTCCCAGAAGGGAAAATTGAAACCGTAGTTCGAGTCCGTCTCGCGCCTGATGGTGGAATGGTGGACGCGGTGCATGTCCGGCGTGACGACGAACCGCCTAAGCACGCGGTCGAAGCCGAGCGGCAACCGAAAGTTCGAATGGTTGAACATCGCGGTGCCGTTGAGGACGATCTCGAAGACGAGGACAGCGACGACCGGCGGTCCCAACAGGACGACAATCGCTGCCTTCCAGATCATGGAGAGGAGGATTTCGAGCGGGTGGAAGCGCAGCCCCGTCGTCACGTCGAAACCGGTGTCGGCGTGATGCATGCGGTGGATGCGCCAGAGAAGCGGGATCTTGTGGCTCGCCACGTGTTCGAGCCAGACCGCCAGGTCGAGAAGGACGAAGGCCGCGATGCCGGCCGCGACCGGATCGAGTCCCAGGACGCGGAACAGGCCCCAGCTATTTGCCTCGGCCCAGACGGCCGCGCCAACGGCCGCGGCCGGAAAGACAAGCCGCAGCAGGATGGAGGACAGGATCACCATCGACAGGTTGGTGAACCAGCGCTGGGTCTTCAGCGCACCCGCCATTTCGGCGCGCTCGAGCCGTGGCGAGAGGAGTTCGAGGATTGCCATGCCGCCGAAAATCGCGAGAAAAGCCACAAGACGTACGACACTTTCGGACGGCAGCGTTTCCATGGTTCAGGTCAGCGTGCGGTAGCGCGCCTTTGCCGAAATCTCGATCGCGCGCGCGGTATCCGCATCGATCGCCAGCCACGACCGCAGACGTTCCAGCACCCGCCGCTCCTCCAGCCGCATTTCCCGATCCACGACCGCCACCTCGACAGCTGCAGCATAGGCGGTATCGTGGAGGCGTAGCGGCACATTTTCGAGGACGAGGCCGAAGACCTTGTCGAGCCCTCCGTCCTCCTGCAGCAACTTCTGGCAGTCGCGCGCGGCCTCGACCAGCTTTTCAGGATCGTAGTCCATGAAGATCGGCCAGGTGCGCACGGAATCGCCGATATGGGCGAGTTCAACGTCGTTCATCTCCCTGTCCGACGCGGACGTGACCACCATCAGGTAGATCAGGGCTTCGTGGGCGGTAGGTTTTGGCAAAATTATTCTCCCCGTCACTCTACGCATCACCTATGAGCGACAGCGGGTGAGCGCAACATGTCTTCTTGGGAATCGGCGCGCATTCACACCCGGCGGGCACTCCCGGCATCCTTGAGGATCGCATTCGCAGTGTGTCTGCTTCCCAAATTGTGCGGGACGATCAAGATCACTCCACTTTCTGGGTGCCGCCATTTCTCATGCGAGCCCTTGGCAGGTTTCCAGAATACAAAACCTGATTTTGCCAGTTCGGCCGTGACTTCCTTGTAGAAGCCATAGGGCATGGGTCACGCAGCACGCTTGTCGTCAGGCCGGGTCCAGAGAATGGCAGGAACCAGCTCTTTATACGGTTTGCTTGCGATGTCTTCCGCCGTCATGTGGTTTGCGACGATGAGTTCGGGGGCGACATCGAGCAGGATCTCCTCGAACTCGTCCACCGAAGGCGCTTCGATATGCAAGCCGATTATGTCACTATGGGCGATATAAGCTCTTGCCTCGTCATCCCACACGGCGGTCACACGGAAAGTTCTCTTCATAGGGCGATTCCGCTCCTTCGCAGATACATATCAGGATAGGCCCGGTACAGACCCTGGGCAACACACCAGTTCTGGGACTGGCGCGTCTTTTCCTTGACACTCCGCAAGGATTGCACCTAGCAAGCCGCGCCGACACCGGCGACCAGGATCAAGCACATGACCATCTCCGCCCCCCTCATCACGCCCGAGATCGTCGCCGCGGCGCATGAGAGCAAAGCCTGGCCCTTCGAGGAGGCGAAGAAGATCGTTGCCCGCTACAAGGGCCGCGACTGGCCGGCACAGATTCTGTTCGAGACCGGATACGGGCCGTCGGGCCTGCCGCATATCGGTACGTTCGGCGAGGTCGCGCGGACCACGATGGTGCGGCACGCGTTTCGCGTGCTGACCGAAGACAAGGTGCCGACACGGCTTCTCTGCTTCTCCGACGACATGGACGGCATGCGCAAGATTCCGGACAACGTGCCCGACCGTTCGTTCCTCGAGCCCTACCTTCACATGCCGCTGACGGCTGTTCCGAACCCGTTCGGCGGCGACTATGCGAGCTTCGGGCATCACAACAATGCGATGCTACGCCGCTTCCTCGACACGTTTGGGTTCGACTACGAATTCGCCAGCGCGACGGACTACTACAAGTCCGGCCGGTTCGACGAGGTGTTGCTGCGGGCGGCGGAGCGCTACGACGACATCATGAAGGTGATGCTGCCGACCCTCGGTCCCGAACGGCAGGCGACCTACAGCCCCTTCCTGCCGATCTCGCCCAAGTCGGGTCGCGTGCTCTACGTGCCGATGAAGCATGTGGATGCGAAGGCCGGCACCGTAACCTTCTCCGACGAGGACGGCACGGAGACGACGCTGCCGGTCACGGGGGGTGCAGTGAAGCTGCAGTGGAAGCCTGATTTCGGCATGCGCTGGGCGGCGCTCGGCGTCGACTTCGAGATGTTCGGCAAGGACCACCAGACCAACGCCGCGATCTACGACAGGATCTGCGTGATCCTGGGCGGCCGCGCGCCCGAGCATTTCGTCTACGAGCTCTTCCTGGACGAGGTCGGCCAGAAGATATCGAAGTCGAAGGGCAACGGCTTGACGATCGACGAATGGTTGACCTACGCGCCGACCGAGAGCCTCGGCCTCTACATGTTCCAGCGGCCGCGACAGGCCAAGAAGCTCTATTTCGACGTCATCCCGAAGGCGGTCGACGAGTATTACTCCTTCCTCTCAGCCTATCCGCGCCAGGACTGGAAGGAACGCCTCGGCAATCCGGTCTGGCACATGCATGACGGCCAGCCCCCTGCGATCGACCTGCCGGTGACCTTTGCGCTCCTCCTGAACCTGGTCAGCGCCTCGAATGCGCATGACCGCAACGTGCTCTGGGGCTTCATCTCGCGCTACGCGCCCGGCGTCACGGCGCAGACGCATCCGGAACTCGACCGGCTGGCGGACTATGCCATCCGCTACTACGACGACTTCGTGAAGCCGTCGAAAGTCTACCGCGCGCCGGACGATGTCGAGCGCGCCGCGCTGGCGGAACTCGCCGGCAAGCTGCGCGCCCTGCCTTCGGGCAGCGACGGAGAGGCGATCCAGAGCGCCGCGCTCGACGTGGCACGTGAGATCGAGCGCTATCAGGATCACGAGAAGAAGAGCCCAAGCGGCGGCCCCGGCGTGTCCGGCGCCTTCTTCCAGATGATCTACCAGGTGGTGATCGGCCAGGAGCGTGGTCCGCGCTTCGGCTCGTTCGCGGCGCTTTACGGCGCTCGCGAGACCGCAACGCTGATCGACAGGGCACTCGCGGGCGAACTCAGCGGAGCGGCGACGACGGCGGCGGCAGCGGGCTGACGCCAGGCGAGGCGTCGGCGCTTCCGGCCGGCGACGCACCGGGCAGGCTGCCGGTCTCGCCTTCGGCCGGGGCGGTGTCGGTCTCCCGTGGCAAAATCGAGATATCCTCGAAACTCGGCGACCCTTGTGAGGAACCGGTTTCCGGGCCGTCGGCCGACAAGCCCGGATCCGGAGGCAAGGCGGCGGGCCCCTTGCCGTATACGCCTCGCCCGGCATGCCTGGCAGTCTTGGCGAGGTCCTCGTATTTTTCGCCGGCGGCGCGCGCCCAGCCGTTCTCCACGAGCCAGGCGCCTATGTCATGGGGGCCCACCCGGCAGGTCGTCGACAGGTCGTCTGGAACCTCGCCTTCGGGAAAGTCGCAGGTGACGGCGCGGCCGCGCAGGAAGGAACGAAACGCCGTGCGCGCGGCCCGGCCGCACGGCCACTCCCCTCCTTCGGGGCGTGCACATGCCTCACTGTCTGCCACGACATCGACATCCGAAATCCGGATCCTGCGCCCGTCGGCGACGATGACGCCCGCCGCTTCGGCGACGGGCTTGAACAGCAACGGCTTCGGCGGCGGCGGCTTCGGCGGCGCGGCGGGAGCGATCGTGCTCAGCGGAGGACGCGGCTCGACGCGTTCGAGCGAGCCGGGATCGACCGGCGGGATGGCAATGATCGACGGGGCGACCGCACGCGGCACCGGAACGGCGGCGGCTGGCGGGCCCGGTTCCGCGGCCTGTGCCGGCGTGGCCGGTTCAGCGATCGCAGGCGCGGGGACCGGAACGGAATGCCGGTCGGGGATCGACGCCTCGGCGCGCTTCGCCGTTGGCTCGGGCGCGGACATGCGGATCTCGCTGGCCGGGTCCCGGTCCTGGTCCTGTCGGTCGAGACTGTAGGCCGTGACGGCCAAGGCTGCCATGGTTCCGGCCAGTCCCGTCGCGGAGATGAGGAGGGCGAGGCTCCGCACCGGCTACTGGCTGGCCCAGACGATGCGCGCCACCCAGGCGACATCCGTCACCGGAATCGTGCGGACCGGATGTTCGGGGTTGAGCGACATCAGTTCGATGGTCCGACTGGTGCGGCGCTCGAGCACCTTGGCCATCACCTCGCCGCTCTGCGTCTTGACCACAACGCGATCTCCGCGGCGGATACTGGCATTCGGATCGACGACGAGGCGATCGCCGTCGCGGTACAGCGGCAGCATGGAATCGCCCTGGACCTGCAGCGCATAGGCGCCGTCGCGGGCGCTCGCCGGAATCTCGACCAGATCCCACCCTTGCCCGGCCGGGAATCCGGCATCGTCGAAGAAGCCACCGGCGCCCGCCTGCGCGAAGCCGATGAGCGGCACGGACGAGGATTGCGATGGCAATCGATCGGACGTCGTCGGCCGCTTCACGAGCATCAGGAACTCGTCCAACGACGCGCCGGTCGCCTCCATTACCTTGGCCAGCGATTCAGTCGAAGGCCAGCGCGGACGGCCGTCGACCGACTGCCGTTTCGACTTGTTGAACGCCGTCGAGTCGAGGCCGGCTCGCTTGGCGAGCCCGGAGGCCGAGAGCGAGTAGCGCTCGGCGAGGGCGTCGATCGCCGCCCAGACACGATCATGCGAAAGCATAGACTCGCCCGCGAACAGGAAAAAATACCTTTGCCCCGTATGTAGTCCCCTCGCCCCATGGTGTCCAGCCATGAGAAGGAGAACTCACAGCGGCTTGAACGGAGCACGGCCCGACGAGAGAGCGCGGTCGAGCAGATCGATACGGTCCTGCCCCCAGAACGGTTCGCCGTTGAGTACGTAGGAGGGAACGCCCGTTGCATCGACGGTGACCGCATCCTGCGTATTGCGGGCACGGATCGCGGCCACCTCCGGCCCCTTCGCCTTCGCCAGTATCGCCGCCGCGTCGAAACCGGCGGTGCTCAGCAGCGAGGCCAGAGTCATCTCGTCGGAGATATCCTTTTCCTCCGCCCAGACGGCGCTGAAGACAGCGTCCATATAGGCCAGCGGGTCGCGGCCCGCTTCCAGGATAGCAATAATCGTATGGTCCGCGAGCGTGGGATTGACCGGGAAGAATTTCGGCTTCGGATTGAGCGGGCGGCCGCGCATCTCGGCGAAGCGCTGAAGCTCGATGAAGCGGTAGCGCTGGCGTACCGCCGGCCGCTCGCCGAGTGCCACCTGTCCCGACACCTTGAACATCTCGCCGAGGTTGACCGGCTTCACGACCAGTTTCGCGCCATGCCGCCGGGCCACGTCCTGGACGAGCCGGTGGCCGAGATAGGTCCACGGCGAAATGCAGGTCAGATAGTAATCGATGGTCGGCATAAGTGGCGAATCCCCGTCAACTGCGAATGGCATGCACACTAGATGCTGCCATGGCCCGCGATCAACCTTTCGCCAGCGCGCGCAAGCGGGCATGGGACACCATGAAGATGCGCTCCTCGTCCGTCGGCGGGCGGGGGATTATGCCGCGGCCGAGAAGACCGACGATCTCGTCGATCGGGACGAAGCGCCGCGCAGCCGGATCGTAGACACCGGCGGTCGTCATCACCAGTGCGGCGGTCTGGCCGTCCTCCAGCACGAAACGGTGGCTGCCGATGACCTGGGTGCCTTCCCAGGTGTCGACGGTCGAGACGACCTCGAAGCGCTTCCACAGCCTGATCTCGCGGAGGTAAACGGCCTGCAATCCGCCCATCATCGGCGCCCAGCGCCGCTCTCGGGCGAGCTTGATGAGGCCGGAGCGCAGGAAGATGTCGATGCGGCCGACATCGGCCAGCATCATGTAGCGCGCATTGTTGAGATGCAGGTTGGTGTCGATGTCGCTGGGAAGGCAACGGAAGGACAGCCGGCTCTCGCCATTCATGCGATAGGGCCCCCGTGACTTCGCGGTCAAAACCATCCGCGCCATGCGGCCCCAGACATACATGGATAAACTCCTCGTCCCTCCCCCTTTGAGGGGAGGGTGCCGAGAAAAGCGAGGCGGGTGGGGTCGGTCGATGCCGCGCGCTGCCGCTACAACCCCACCCGGCCAATCGCCTTCGGCGATTGTCCACCCTCCCCATAAAAGGGAGGGATCGAAAGCTAGGCCGCCTTCTTCGCTTCGCTCTTATAGGGGTTGAAGCGGTCGTAGAAGGTTTCGCCCTTTTCGGCCATATCTACGAGCAGCTTCGGCGCCTTGAACTGCTTGCCGTACTGCTTCTGCAGGTCCCTGGCGAGCTTGACGAAGGCCTTCGCGCCCATGCCGTCGATATAGGACAGCGCGCCACCCGTATAGGGCGCGAAGCCGAATGCAAGGATCGAGCCGACATCCGCCTCGCGGGGATCGACGACGATGCCCTCCTCCATCACGCGGGCCGCTTCCAGCGCGATCGTCACGAGGAAGCGCTGCTTCAGCACCTCGACGTCGATCTTGTCCGGGTCCTGCTGCTTGTAGAGATCCTTCAGGCCGGGCCACAGCTTCTTCTTCGCGGGCTTCGCCGGATAATCGTAGAAGCCCTTGCCGTTCTTGCGTCCGAAGCGTCCGTGCGTGTCGACCATCGTGTTGATCAGCGCGAACTGCTCCTGATCGACGGCCTTCTCGCCAAGATCGCGGATGGTCTGCTTCATGATCTTCTGCGCAAGGTCGACCGCCGTCTCGTCGGTGAGCGCCAGCGGTCCGACCGGCATGCCGGCCATCTTCGCCGCGTTCTCGATCATCGCCGGCGGCACGCCCTCGATGAGCATCTGGTAGCTTTCCGACATGTAGCGCAGCACGCAGCGGTTGACGTAGAAACCGCGCGTGTCGTTGACCACGATCGGCGTCTTCTTGATGGCGCGCACATAGTCGATCGCCATGGCAACGGCCTTGTCGCCCGTCTTCTTGCCGAGGATGATCTCGACCAGCATCATCTTGTCGACCGGCGAGAAGAAGTGGATGCCGACGAAATTCTTCGGCCGCTTGGAGTTCTGCGCCAGCGACGTGATCGGGATGGTCGAGGTGTTGGAGGCGAAGATCGCGGCGGGCTTCAGCACGGCCTCGGCCTTCTCGGTCACGCCCTTCTTGATCTCGGAGTCTTCGAACACCGCCTCGACCACCATGTCGCAGCCGTCGAGCAGCGAATAGTCGTCGGTCGCCGTGATCAGCGAAAGCAGCTGCTCCTTCTTCTCCGGCGTGGCGCGGCCCTTCTTGATCAGTCCGTCCATCAGCCCGGCCGAATGCGCCTTGCCCTTCTCGGCCGCGGGAACGTCGCGGTCGATCAGCACGACCGGAATGCCGGCCTGCGCGGTGACATAGGCGATGCCGGCGCCCATGAAGCCGGCGCCGAGGACGCCGATCTTCTTGAACTTCGTCTCGGGCACGCCTTCGGGACGGCGCGCGCCCTTGTTGAGCTCCTGCAGCGACACGAACAGCGAGCGGATCATCATCGCCGCCTCGGTCGTCTGCATGATCTCGGTGAAGTAGCGCTGCTCGATCCTGAGCCCCGTGTCGAAGGGCACGAGCAGCCCCTCGTAGACGCATTTCAGGATGGCGGACGCCGCCGGATAGTTGCCGTAGGTCTCGCGGCGCAAGATGGCGATGGCCGGCGGCCACAGGTTCGCGCCGGCGGCCGAATAGACCGGTCCGCCGGGCAGCTTGAAGCCCTTCTCGTCCCAGGGCTGGACCGGCTTGAGCCCGCCCTTGATCAGGTCCTTGGCGGTTTCGATGAGCTTGTCGGCCGGAGCGACGGCCGTGATCAGGTTCATCGCCTTCGCCTTGGCGGGCGACAGGTTCTGGCCTGAGGTCAGCATCTGCAGAGCGGCCTGGGTGTCCGCAAGCCGCGGCACGCGCTGGGTGCCGCCCGCGCCCGGGAAGAGGCCGACCTTGATCTCCGGCAGCGCCATCTTGACCTTGTCCGAGTCAGCGGCGACGCGGGCGTGACAGGACAGCGACAGCTCGAACGCGCCGCCCATGCAGGTGCCGTTGATCGCCGAGACCCACGGCTTGCCGCAGGTCTCGAGCTTGCGGAACAGCTTGCTCATGTAGCCGGCATTGTCGAACAGGTCTTTCGTCGCCTTGTCCGCGTCCTTCAGCTTCTCCTTGGCGAAGACGCCGAGCATGCGCTGCAGCATGGTCAGGTCGGCGCCGCCGGAGAAGCTGTCCTTGCCGGAGGTGACGACCGCGCCCTTGATTGCGGCGTCGCCGGCGACCTGATCGACGATCTTGTCGAGTTCGCGCATCACCTCTTCGGTGAACACGTTCATCGAGCGGCCGGGCATGTCCCAGGTGACGAGCGCGATTCCGTCGGAATCGGTTTCGACCTTGAAGTTGGTGTAGTTAGCCATTGTCGTTCTCCTCGGGTCGAAATCAGACGCGCTCGATGATCGTCGCGGTGCCCATGCCGGCACCGATGCACAGCGTGATGAGCGCGGTGTTCAGGTCGCGGCGCTCGAGTTCGTCGAGCACGGTGCCGAAAATCATCGCGCCGGTAGCACCCAACGGATGACCCATGGCGATCGCGCCGCCGTTGACGTTCATCTTGGCGTGGTCGACGTCGAAGGCTTGCATGTAGCGCAGCACCACCGAGGCGAAGGCCTCGTTGAGCTCGAACAGGCCGATGTCGGAAATCTTCATCTTGGCCTGCTTCAGGAGCTTCTCGGTCACGTCCACAGGGCCAGTCAGCATGATCGCCGGCTCGGAGCCGATGTTGGTGAAGGCGCGGATACGCGCGCGCGGCTTCAGCCCCATCGACTTTCCGGCTTTTTTCGAGCCCAGCAGCACGGCGGCGGCGCCGTCGACGATACCGCTCGAATTGCCGGCGTGGTGGACGTGGTTGACCTCCTCCAGCTCCGGATAGCGCTGGATGGCCACGGCATCGAAGCCGCCCATCTCGCCGGGAATGGTGAAGGACGGATTGAGCGATGCGAGCGACTGCATGTCGGTCGCGGGGCGCATATGCTCGTCGTGGTCGAGGATCGTCAGGCCGTTCTGGTCCTTGATAGGCACGACCGAGTTCTTGAAGTAGCCCTTCTCCCAGGCTTTAGCGGCGCGCTTCTGGCTCTCGACGGCATAGGCGTCGACATCGTCGCGCGAGAAACCGTATTTCGTCGCGATCACGTCGGCCGAGACGCCCTGCGGAACGAAGTAGGACGGCAGGCCGACCGAGGGGTCCATGAACCAGGCGCCGCCCGACATGCCCATGCCGACGCGCGACATGGATTCGACGCCGCCGGCGATGACGATATCGTCCTGTCCGGCTGCGATCTTCGCAGACCCCAGATTGATGGCGTCGAGGCCGGAGGCGCAGAAGCGCGACAGCTGGATGCCGGGCGCCTTGGTGTCATAGCCGGCCTCGAACGTCGCGGCGCGCGGAATGACGGAGCCAGCTTCGCCGACCGGATCGACGCAGCCGAAGACGATGTCGTCGACGGTGCCGGTGTCGAGCCCGTTGCGGTCGCGCACGGCTTCCAGAACCTTGGCCGCCAGACGCACTGCCGGCACCTCATGCAGCGACCCGTCCTTCTTGCCTCGTCCGCGCGGGGTGCGGACGGCGTCGTAGACATAAACCTCAGCCATTTCCTTGCTCCAGTTTTCTCATTGCGCCGCACCGGGCGGCGGCAGGCATTGCATCGGCTGGCGGATCAGGCGGCCGGCTCGACGGTAATCTCGGTCTTCACCGAATTGGCGATGAAACAGGCCTCGTGCGCCTGATGGTGGATCGCGTCGAGGTCGCCGGCGTCGCCGGATATCTCGACCTTCGGGCGCAGAGTCACCTTCGTGATCCAGGTCCGCCCGTCAGCGGTGTTTTCGAGAAGGCCTTCGGCATTGTCCTCGTAGGACAAGACCTCAACCTTGGCGCGTCGGGCAAAATCCAGAAACCACAGCATGTGGCAGGAGGCGATCGAGGCGACGAACATTTCCTCCGGATCGACACCGACCGGATTGGAGAAGGGTTCGCGCACGATCGTCGGTGAAGGCGATCCCATCACGGTGGTGCCGCCGTCGAAGACGATCTCATGCACCCGCGTGTAGCGGCCGAGGGAGAAGTGGTCGCCCTCGTCCTGGCTCCAGCGTAGCGTGGCTGTGTGCTTCGACATGTCGGCCTCACAGGCTCCGCGCGATCAGAACCTTCATGATTTCGTTGGTGCCGCCATAGATACGCTGCACCCGGGCGTCGCGATACATGCGGGCGATCGGATATTCGTTCATGTAGCCGTAGCCGCCGAACAGCTGCAGGCACTGATCGACGACCTTGCCCTGCAGATCGGACAGCCAGTATTTTGCCATCGAGGCGGTGACAGGGTCGAGCCCGCCATTGATGTGGCGGTCGACGCAGTTGTTGTAGAAGACGCGGCCCACAGTGGCCTCCGTCTTGAGTTCCGCCAGCTTGAACTGGGTGTTCTGGAACTCCAGGATCGACTTGCCGAAGGCTTTGCGCTCCTTGACGTAGTCGATCGTGAGCGCAAGCGCGCGTTCGATCACCGCGATCGCAGTGGCCCCGATCTGGAGCCGCTCCTGCGGCAATTGCTGCATGAGCTGGACAAACCCCTGCCCTTCCTCGTGGCCGAGCAGGTTGGACGTCGGCACGCGGACGTCGTTGAAGAACAGTTCCGACGTATCATTGGACTTGAGGCCGATCTTGTCGAGGTTGCGGCCGCGCTCGAAACCCTCGACCTCGTCGGTCTCCACGACGATCAACGAGGTGCCCTTGGCGCCCTTGGACGGATCGGTCTTGGTGACGACGACGATCAGGTTGGCCAGCTGGCCATTGGTGATGAAGGTCTTGGAGCCGTTGATCCGGTACTGGTTGCCGTCTCGGTCGGCCCGGGTCTTGACGCCCTGGAGGTCGGACCCCGCGCCCGGCTCGGTCATGGCGATCGCGCCGATCAGTTCGCCGGTCGCCATTTTCGGCAGCCAGCGCTTCTTCTGTTCCTCGGAACCGTAGTGGAGGATGTAGGGCGCGACGATCGAGTTGTGCAGCGCGATGCCGAAACCGTCGACGCCGATATGGCTGATCGCCTCGATGATTGCGCTCTCATGCGCGAAAGTCCCGCCGGAGCCACCGTATTCCTCGGGCATCGACGCGCAGAGCAGGCCCGCCTCACCGGCCTTCACCCAGCTCTGCCGATCGAAAATCTCCGCTTTCTCGAACTCGTCGTACCGCGGCGCGATCTCGTCGGAAAGGAAGCGCGTCGCCATGTCATACAGCATGGATACGTCGTCGCTCATCCAGCCCGGTTTGGGGAGATCGAGTACGGTTGCGGGATCCGCCATTCTGGTTCCTCCGTGCAGCAGGTCTTATAGTTCAAGCTTGAACATAAGCAAGCGGCATCGGCCGCCTAGAACGCCTCCGCCGGAAGTTTCATGAGCGTGTCGGCGCCCGTCGAGATCCGCGCGAGATGCGCCGACGATTCCGGCATGACGCGCTCCATGAAATAGCGACCTGTGACGAGCTTGGCCTCGTAGAAGGACGCGTCGCCGTTGGCGCCGTCGGCCAGCTTCGACTGCGCCGATTTGGCCATCTGGCCCCACATGTAGCCGAGAGCGACGAGGCCGAAGAGATGCATGTAGTCGGTCGATGCCGCGCCCGCATTGTCGGGGTTGGACATGCCGTTCTGCACCAGCCACATGGTCGCCGCCTGCAAGTCGTTCAGGCCCTTCTTCAGCGCCTTGGTGTAGGGCGCCATCTTCTCGTCTGAGCGGTTGGTCTCGCAGAACTCTCCCACTTCCTTGAAGAACGCCTGCACGGCGCGTCCGCCGTTGAGGCCGAGCTTGCGGCCGACGAGGTCGAGCGCCTGGATGCCGTTGGCGCCCTCGTAGATCATCGCGATGCGGGCATCGCGCACGAACTGGCTCATGCCGTGCTCTTCGATGTAGCCGTGGCCGCCATAGACCTGCTGGGCCATCACGGCGTGGTCGAAACCCTTGTCGGTCAAGACGCCCTTGATGATCGGGGTCATCAGGCCCATGTGATCGTCGGCCGCCTGGCGATCGGCATCGTCGCCCGAGCGATGCGCCACATCCGACTTCAGCGCCGTCCACAGGATCAGGGCGCGGCCGGCCTCGTTGAACGACTTCATCGTCAACAAGACACGGCGGATGTCAGGATGGACGATAATCGGATCGGCTTTCTTGTCCTTGGCCTTGGCGCCGGTCAGCGCGCGGCCCTGGATACGCTCCTTGGCGTAGTTGACCGCGTTCTGGTAGGCGATTTCAGAAATGGACAGACCCTGCAGGCCGACGCCGAGGCGCGCCTCGTTCATCATCACGAACATGGCTTTCAGGCCCCCGTTCTCCTCGCCGATGAGGAAGCCTTTCGCCCCGTCATAGTTCATGACGCAGGTCGAATTGCCGTGGATGCCCATCTTCTCCTCGATAGAGCCGCAGGAGACGGCGTTGCGCTCGCCGATGGAGCCGTCGGTGCCGAGGTTGAACTTCGGCACGATGAACAGCGAGATGCCCTTCGTGCCCTCCGGTGCCCCTTCGATGCGGGCGAGGACCAGGTGGATGATGTTCTCGGCCATGTCGTGCTCGCCGGCCGAGATGAAGATCTTCTGCCCGGATATGGCATAGGAGCCGTCGCCGTTCGGAACCGCCTTGGTGCGCAGCAGGCCGAGATCCGTGCCGCAATGCGGCTCGGTCAGGTTCATCGTGCCGGTCCAGATGCCCTCGGCCATCTTCGGCACGTAAGTCTGCTTCTGCTCTTCCGAGCCATGGGCAAGTATGGCTGCGATCGCGCCCTGGGTCAGGCCGGGATACATCATCAGCGCCATATTGGCAGAGGAGATGTATTCGCCAACGGCCGAGTGGACGGTGTAGGGCAATCCCTGTCCGCCATACTCGGTCGGGATGGCGAGGCTCAGCCAGCCGCCCTCCCGATAGGCATCGTAGCCTTCCTTGAAGCCCTTCGGCGTCGAGACCGTTCCGTCGTCGTGGCGCGTGCAGCCCTCTTCATCGCCGACGCGGTTCAACGGATGCATCACGTTCTCCGCGAGCTTCGCGCCCTCGGCGAGAATCGCCTCCAGAACGTCCGGCGTCGCATCGGAAAAACCCGGAAGGTTGGAATACCGCTCGTAGCCGAGCACCTCGTTCAATACGAAAAGCGTATCCTGCACCGGCGCGCGGTAGATCGGCATGAAATCCCTCCAACAACAGATCCAAGTCCGGCCGGGCCCGCAAGCCGAAGGCCGGATCACTCGTCGGCGGCCCTATAGCAAATATTGACGTTTGCGTAAACGTCAATATTTGCCCAACCGCAGAAATCGAACGGCCGCCCCGAAGGGCGGCCGCCAGAGTAGTCTGCAGGGTCGGAGGAGGAAAGGGTCAGCCGTTGGCGGCGACCGGCTGGCGGTTGGCCAGGGTCGCGCGGGCGCTCTCGATCACTTTCGTCAGATCATCGATCGCCTCGTCCAGTTCCTGACGCTGCTTGACCAATCTGCCCATCTGCTTTTCGGACTTGTCGAGAACGACTTTGAGCTGCTTGACGTTGGAGCCGTTCGGATCGTAGAGGTCGATCATCTGCTTCACGTCGCGAAGAGTGAAACCGATCTTGCGTCCGAGAAGGATGAGGCGGAGACGGGCACGGTCGCGGCGCGTATAGAGGCGCGTCGTGCCTTCACGCTTCGGATTGAGAAGACCTTTGTCCTCATAGAAGCGCAGAGTGCGCAGCGTGACGCCGAACTCTTTGGCCATGTCGCCGATGCGGGCGAAATCCTCGCCTGTTTCGGAGGACGCCTCGTGGGAGCCATTTTCAAACGCATTGACGGCGGGATCGCCCGCCAGGACCAGTTTCATCATTGTTCTTGTGTCCGTTGCTAGGGGCGCATCGGCGTCGTCGCGGCGACGCACGAAGGGACGTCGCCGCGGCCGGCGAATCATCCTCGGTTTGACGATAAGAGTAAAGAGCGCGGTAAATGTGGCGTTCTTACGTTTACGTCAATCATATACTGACGCTTCGTCGGCCAATCAAGTGGCGCAATGACGCATCGGCCATGCGCCAGGCGCAGACCTCGCATTCAATTTGGTAATTTTGGTTAACGCGTTGTTTACCATATCCGGCGGAATGTGCGCTCGCCGGAACACAGTGGTTATCCTGTCTCGCGTGTTCACCGTCACCGGACCCGGCGGAATCGGACGCGCAGAGGCCAGCTTCGCACAGGCCTGAGCCGTTAACGAATCCGCAAGGAGCCTTTATCGGAGCGCCGGCGGCGACGCCGGCACAGGTTGAAACAGGCGCGACCATGAGCAGCAAGCGGTCCTATCTCGAGTCCCTGAATGCCGGGCGGCAAAGGCGCACGAGCTCCACGATCGAGGAAATCGGGCGCACGCTCGATGCGATCGGGGCCCGCCTCGACCGGACGAAGGACGAGCCCAGACCGCAGCTGCGCGCGACGGATCGCAATGCATCCTGGCCGGCCGGTCACCATCCGCCCTACCAGGACGATCTGCTTTCCCGTGGACGCTCGCCGCACTACCGGGCCGGACTGGAGACCTCGATGCAGGATCTCGCCCGCACCATGGAGAGCAGCCGACGTCAGGAAGAGGGCATCGCCTCGATTTCGAGGATTGCCTCGGAGCTCGAGGGCGTGCGCGAGGAACTGCGCCAGCAGCTTTCGGGAGGTCTGCGCCGTGAATTCGAGGCGCTACGGGCCGATATCGAGCGAACTTATGCGAACGCGGCCACGGGCCCGCAGGGCGTCGACCTGACGGGCGAACTGGAGCGGTTGTCCGACGCGATCGGGGCGCTGGCCCGGCGCAGCGACGATCGCGGCATCGGCATGCTCAGGGCGGAGCTCGACCAGGTGCGGGAGACGATGGATCGGCTGGCGCGCGAGGAGTCGGTCCACGCTGTGGAGCGCCGCTGGGACGAATTCGACCGCCGCTTCGACGCGTTCGAGGAGCGCGTCTCCGCGAGCGGGGAGATGCGCGGGTCGGATCCTGCAATCGAAGCACTCACCGCGCGGCTGGAACAGATCAGCGAGGCGGTCAACAACCTGCCCGAGTCGCTGTCCCTGCGCACGATGGAAGACAAGGTGCGAACGCTGGCCGGAGCGGTCGAGCAGTTCGCACGCCAGCAGCACGGTGCCGGTCCGGACTCGTTCGCGCTGATCGAGGAACGTCTCGACGAGATTTCGCGCGCCATCGTGGCATCGTCGGTGGCCGTCCAGTCGCAAGCCCCCCAGGTCGAGCAGTTCGAGCGCATCGAGGCACGCATCGCCTCGCTGGCCCGGCAGATCGACGAGCTGAATGACGATCGGCCGAGCGGCGAGATCATCGACCGCATCAATATGCTGTCGCTTCGCGTCGACGAAATGGCGAGACGCGCCGTCATGCCCGACGCCGCGCTGGACCAACTCGCTCGTCAGGTCGCCTCGATCGCCGAGAAGGTCGATTCCGGTTTCGCGCCACAGGAAGCCGAACGCGTCGTCCGCGGGCTCGAGGGCCGTTTCACCGCGCTCTCGGACATGCTGCAGACGCAAAGCGAGGCAACGACGCGTGGCCAGACGATATTCCGCGAGCTTGAAAGCCGGCTGGAGGAACTCGCCGCCCGCTTCGACCAGCCGCAAGGCGACGCCATCATGGAGGCGATCGACGCCCGCTTCGAAGAACTGTCGCGTCGCTTCGACCAGTCTGTCGCGTCCCAGGACCGGTCGGCGATCAGCGGCCTGGAAGCGCGCCTCGAGGACATTTCGACGAGGCTGGAACAGTCCTCGCGAGAGGTCGCAAGCATCGATCCCGACCTGATCCGCAGCCTCGAGAACCAGGTCGCCGGCCTGTCCGACCACCTGCGCAAGCCGCAGGCCGCGCTGCCCGAATTTGAAGACATCGGGCCACGCCTGGAGCAGATTGAGAAATCGATCGCCGGGAGCCGCGAGGCGATCCTCGAGTCGGCCCGCGCGGTTGCCGAGAATACGATACGGCAGATCGCCGGCAATATGGACACGCCGGCCGTGGCGGCGCTGTCGCAGGATCTGCGCGCGCTCGACAACCTCGCACGCCGGTCGGACGAGCGGAATGCCCGCACCTTCGAGGCAATCCACGACACGCTGTTGAAGATCGTCGACCGTCTCGGCACGCTCGAGTCCGGCAAGGTGGCCCCCACGCCCGCCTTCCAGTCGCTGGCGGAGACACCGCCGCTCGAACCAGCCGACAGCCTCGATGCCATGGGTCCTCCCACCGCTCCGCCGGCCAGGACGTGGACCCCGGCCGAAGCCGCGGCAGCAGCCGCGTCCGCCGCGATCGACGATGAGATCGACGCGGAGCCGCGCACCGAGACGGCCGCGAAGCGCTCTATGTTGAGCGGGCTTGCGCGCGCCTTCGCTGGCCGCAAGGATGCAGCCAAGGCGGCCGCGGTATCGACGGCGGGCGAGCCTCCTCTCCAGCCAGTCGCTCCCGAGGTCGATCTCGACGAGCCGATCGATCCGAAAGCGGCCAACCGGCCGCTGGAGCCCGGATCCGGCGCTCCCGACTTGAGCATGATCATGAAGCGGGTCCGCGATGAGCGAGGCAAATCGCTGCAGCCGAGCGATACCGAGGCGGCCAAGTCCGACTTCATCGCTGCCGCCCGGCGCGCGGCGCAGGCCGCGGCGGCTGAGGCCGAGACCCGCAAGAAGGGTATCGCCATCACCGGTGTGACGACATCGGCGGGCCTCGGCGGCATCTTCAGGAACCATCGCAAGACCGCTCTGATGGCCGCCGGCGGTGTCGTGCTCGCGCTGGCGGGATTGCAGCTCGGCAAGGCCTTCCTTGCGGATGGGGAACCGATGGCGGTGTCGGACACCTCCACCCCGCAGGTCGCAAGTTCCGGCCCGATCGGCGATGAGCTCGAAACGAAAGCAGGCGCCGACGTTGCCGCCGTTCCCCGCACCGTCGAGCCGTCGGAACCCATCGCCGAGGCGGTCCCGGCCGTTGCCGAGGATGTGAAGGATCCGGAGGCGACCTCTTCCTTGCCGCCCGATACCGCAGCGCCGGTCGCGGCCGAAGAGGAGGTCGCCGAGGCTGCGGCGCCGGAACCGATCGTCGTCCCGGCCGACGCCGGCCCGCTACCGTTGCGGGAAGCCGCCGAGGCAGGCGACCCCAAGGCGCTGTTCGAGATCGGCGGCCGCTACGCCGAGGGCCGTGGCACCAAGGCCGATCTGGCGGAAGCGGCGAAATGGTACGAGCGCGCCGCAGACGCCGGCTTTGCTCCGGCGCAGTATCGCATCGGCAATTTCTACGAAAAAGGAACCGGCGTCGCCCGCGACGTCGCCAAAGCCAAGACTTGGTACCAGATGGCCGCCGAACAGGGAAATGCGAGCGCCATGCACAATCTTGCCGTCCTGTTCGCAATGGGGGCCGACGGCACGACCGACAACGAGTCCGCCGGGCGCTGGTTCACCAAAGCCGCCGAGCTCGGCGTGAAGGACAGTCAGTTCAACCTCGGCATTCTTTCCGCCAAAGGGGTCGGCGTGCCGCAGAACCTGGAAGAGTCCTATAAATGGTTCGCGCTCGTGGCCAAGAGCGGCGACAAGGATGCTGCCCAGAAGCGCGACGAGGTGGCGAATGCGCTCCGGCCCGAACAGCTGCAGCGCGCCCGCGCTTCGGCCGAGCTCTGGAAGCCAAAGGAGCTCGACCTCGAGTCCAACGACATCACCATCCCGGACGCGTGGACGGAGAGCCCGTCGAAGACCGCCAGCATCGACATGAAACAGGCTGTTCGCAACATCCAGCTCATCCTGAACAAGAACGGATATGACGCGGGCGGTGCCGACGGCGTGATGGGCGCGAAGACGACCGAGGCGATCACGAGGTTCCAGAAAGACAACGGGATGCAGCCTACGGGTAAGGTGACGGAAGAGCTGGTCCGGGCGCTCCTTGCGAAGAAGTAGTCTCCGCATCCCGCTGGCTTAACCTTCATTTCCGAAACTCGGCCGAATATTCGCCCGCGGGGCGATTGCGGTTTGACTTCGCCGCAATGTCGGCGCAAGAGCGGTCTAGAGCCTCTCACGCTGGGACGGGAAATCGCGTGCGGGTACGGGCGCTTAGGGCAATTATCAGTCAGGTCTGACGGGTGGGTATCTATCTCCCCATCGCCGAGATGTCGGTCAATGTATTCGTCCTGCTGGCGATGGGCGCGGCAGTCGGATTTCTGTCGGGCATGTTCGGCGTCGGCGGCGGTTTTCTGATCACGCCGCTGCTGATCTTCTACAACATTCCGCCGGCGATCGCGGTCGCAACAGGGGCCAATCAGGTCATCGCCTCGTCCTTCTCCGGCACGCTCGCGCACCTGAAGCGTGGCACGGTGGACATCAAACTCGGCCTCGTTCTGCTTGCCGGCGGCATCGTCGGCTCGTCCATCGGCGCCTATGTCTTCGCGATCCTGCGGTCGTTCGGCCAGCTGGATCTGGCGATCTCCCTGCTCTACGTCGTCTTCCTCGGGACCGTCGGCGGCCTGATGTTGATCGAGAGCCTGAACGCGATCCGCCAGGCGCGCGCGGGTGCCGCGCCGGCGCTGAAGAAATCCGGACAGCACAACTGGATCCTGCGCCTGCCGCTCAAGATGCGCTTTCGCGCCTCCAAACTGTTCGTCAGCGTCATACCCGTTCTGGGACTGGGCGCAGGCATTGGTTTCCTCGCCGCCATCATGGGCGTCGGCGGCGGCTTCATCATGGTGCCGGCGCTGATCTACCTGTTGAAGGTGCCTACAAACGTGGTCATCGGCACGTCGCTGTTCCACATCATGTTCACCACAGCCTACACGACGCTGGTGCAGTCGACGCTTAACCAGACCGTCGACATCGTGCTCGCTTTCCTGCTGATGGTGGGCGGCGTTGCCGGCGCGCAATACGGCGCGAAGATGGGCCAGCGGCTGCGCGGGGACCAGTTGCGCGCGCTTCTGGCTGCGCTGGTTCTGGCGGTCGCACTGCGTCTCGCCTTCGATATGTTCGCGGCGCCCGGCAGCGTCTACCTCATCGCCTCGCCGGACGGAAGCTAGCAATGCGCCGCGCCGCGCTCCTTGTCGGCATGATGCTGGGCTTGGCGCCGGCCTTGTCCGCCGCGCCGCTGCAAGCACTCGCCCAGCAGGAAGTGCCCGCCCAGGTGCCGGAGAATATCCAGATCGGCCTGTCGACCAATCGCGTCACGATCACCTCGGACTTCTCTGGCGCGGACCTGACGATCTTCGGCGCAATCGACAATTCGGATCCGCAGATCAGCCGCCAGGGCGGCTATGACGTCATCGTGGTCCTCGAGGGCCCGGCGCAGCCGCTGGTGATCTGGCGGCGGGCACGTATCCTCGGAGTCTGGGTCAATGCCCAGTCGCAGAGCTTCGTCAACGTGCCGCTGTCCTATTCTGTGGCGACGACGCGCGCGCCGCAGGATATCACCAACCCCGACAGCTACAGGCGCCTGTCGCTCGGCGCCTCCTATATCTACCTGCAACCGGAGGACCGCGCCGGCAACCCGGCCACCATTGCCGAGTTCACCGCGGCCCTGCGTGAGCGGAAGCTCGCGGCCGGTCTCTACAGCGAGAATATCGGCGGCGTTCAGTTCCTCTCCCAGACGCTCTTCCGTGCCACGCTCAACCTGCCGCCCAACGTTCCGGTGGGAACCCACAAGGCGCGCGCGTTCCTGTTCCGCAACGGCGAGTTCATGAAGGAAACCTCGTCCAGCCTCGCCATAGTCAAGGCAGGTTTCGAGCAGACGGTGTATCGCACAGCGCACGAGCAGAGCTTCCTCTACGGCCTGCTCGCCGTGGCGATCGCGATGCTGACCGGCTGGATGGGCCGGCTGATCTTCCGCAAGGACTGATGATGGAAAGCGAAGGCGGACCGGAACACGTCCTGCGAGGCCCGGCGATGAAGCTCTCGCTGGCGGGCTGCGTTCCGCTCCTCGTGCTGACCCTCTGGCTGGTTTCCATCCCGCAGGACCATGTCTGGCGGACCGACACGATCGTCCTGCTCAAGACATATGCCGCCCTGGTGGCATCCTTTCTAGGCGGTATCCGGTTCGGTTTGGCGGTTGCCAAGGACGAGAAAGGCCAACGCCTGGCGCTGGCTGCCACGGCCGTCCCGCTGGCGCTCGCCTGGATCGCCGTCGTCCTTGGCGAACCGGGCTCGTTCGCCTTGCTCGCGGTCGCATTCGCCGCGCAGGGCGCCTGGGACAGCATCGCGGCCCATCGCGGCGCCGCACCGGCCTGGTTCGGTCGGATGCGCGTGCCGCTGACGGCTCTCGTCGTCGCCATCATGGTCGCAGCGTTTCTGGCGACGGCCTAACCGGGAAACAGGACCGATCGGTTGAGCGCATAGACGCGCTCGGCGCCGAGGACGTGCGCCCGGAAGGAGCGCCAGTCGAACAGGCCGGCATAGGCGCGGTCCAGCACGTTGAGCGAGCCGGTCAAGGCGCCGAAGGCCGGCATGATCATGCGCAGCCCGTCGCTGGCGAAACATGGCCGCCGGACGGACTTGCCCTGCCGCACGATGCGGGCGCCCGGGTGGAGATGGCCGGCGATCTCGCCGGCGCTTCGGCCGGCGGTCGGCTCGTGGCGGAATCTCAAGCCACCGAGAGCGACCTCGGTGACGCTCGTCCCCGAAAGATTTTCGGGCGCGTCGGGATCGTGATTGCCGGTGACCCAGAGCCAGTCGCGGCCGCGCATCATCCGCTCCAACCGATCGCGGAAGATCGACGGCATGTGCGACGAGCCGACCCGGTCGTGAAAGCTGTCGCCGAGGCTGACGACGACACGGGGGTCGAAATCCGCGATCACCGATTCGAGCTTCGTCAGCGTTTCGGCCGTGTCATAGGGCGGGAGGAAGACGCCGCGCCGGGCATAGGCGGAGCCTTTCTCGAGATGCAGGTCGGACACGGCGAGAAGACCATGGTCCGGAAAGAACAGCGCGCCGCGCCGCTCGCAGAACGCTTCCTCGCCAGCGATCGCGACGCCCGCGGAAAACGTCTCCGCCTCGTATCGTCGCGCCAGCATCAGCCCATTGCCTCTTCGATCAAATCGTCTTCGGTGTCTTGCAGCAGCGCGTCGGCCGCGCCGCCGTTCACGCGCTCCTTGCCGATGTCGAGCATGATCGGCACGGCGAGCGGCGAAATGCGCTCCAGATGCTTATGCACGATTCGACCCTTCACGCGCGACAGCATTTCGGCGAGGCGGTGAATGTCGAGCAGGCCGGTGGCGGCGTCCGCCCGCGTCGCCTTGAGCAGGATGTGATCGGGCTCGTGAGCACGCAGCACGTCGTAAATAAGGTCGGCCGAGACGGTCACCTGGCGTCCCGTCTTCTCCTGGCCAGGATGACGTTTCTCGATCAGGCCCGAGATCACGGCGCAGTTGCGGAAGGTGCGCTTGAGTAGCCAGCTCTCCGCCAGCCAGGCTTCCAGATCGTCGCCCAGCATGTCCTCGTCGAAGAGGTCGGCGAGCGCGACGCGGCGCGTGTCCACCATCTCGCCCACATCGCGCATGGACCACACCGCAATCGCATAGTCAGACGCCACGAAGCCGAGCGGCTGGACGCCCATGCGCTCCATCCGCCGCGTCAGCAGCATGCCGAGCGTCTGGTGCGCCAGCCTGCCCTCGAACGGATAGGCGACCATGTAGAACCGGTTGCCGCGCGGAAAGGTCTCGACCAGCAGGTCGCTGCGCCGGGGCAAGACCGACTTGTCGCGTTGGAGACGCAGCCAGTCCGACACCTGATCCGGCAGGCTCTGCCAGCGCTTCGGATCGGCCAGCATGCCGCGCACCTCGTCGGCGAGGTAGGTCGAGAGCGGGAACTTACCGCCGGCATAGACCGGGATGCGGGCGTCCAGCCCGGTCGCGTTGGAGACGAAGCACTCGTTCTCGCGGATGCCCTCGAACTTCAGCACTTTGCCGGCGAAAAGGAAGGTGTCGCCCGGTGCGATGGTTTCGAGAAAACCTTCTTCGATCTTGCCCAGCACCGGCCCGCCGCGCCCTGCCGCACCTCTGCCGGAGCGGACGTAGCGCACGTTGAGATAGGCGGCCTCGACGATGGTGCCGACATTCAGCCTGTACTGCTGGGCGACACGCGGATGGCTGACGCGCCATGTGCCGTCCTTGGTCAGCCGGATGCGGGCGTAGCGCTCGTAGGTGCGCAGCGCATAACCGCCGGTGGCGACGAAATCGACCGCCTGGTCGAATGTCTGCCGGTCGAGGCGGGCATAGGGTGCGGCGGAGCGGATCTCGTCGTAAAGGTCGTCCGCCCGAAACGGTTCGGCGCAGGCGCAGCCCAGGATATGCTGAGCAAGCACGTCGAGCGCGCCGTCAACCAGCGGCGGCGTGTCCTGCGCGCCGAGATAGTTGGCTTCGAGCGCGGCGCGGCATTCCATCACCTCGAAGCGGTTGGCCGGTACCAGAATTGCGCGCGACGGCTCGTCCATGCGGTGGTTGGAGCGGCCGATGCGCTGCGCCAGACGGCTCGCCCCCTTCGGCGCGCCGACATGGACGACGAGGTCGACATCGCCCCAGTCGATGCCGAGATCGAGCGTCGAGGTCGCGACGATGGCGCGCAGCGAGCCCGCTTCCATCGCCTTTTCGACCTTGCGCCGCTGGGCCACGTCGAGCGATCCGTGATGCAGCGCGATCGGCAGCGAGTCGTCGTTGATCCGCCACAGCTCCTGGAACAGCATCTCGGCCTGGCTGCGCGTGTTGACGAAGAGCAATGTCGTCCTGTGCCTCCGGATCTCGTCGTAGACGGCGGGAATGGCATATCGTGCGGAGTGCCCGGCCCACGGCACGCGCTCGTCGCTCTCGAGGATGGTGATGACGGGCTTGGCACCGCCTTCGACCGTGATCAGGTCGGCGAGATACTCATCCGGCGTCTCGGTCTCATTACCCCCACCCCTGACTCCTCCCCACAAGGGGGAGGGGGACATCCGTGCGCTCGCATTCGTATCTGCCTCGGTAAGCGCGGCGGGGCCGTTGCCGTCCCCCTCCCCCTTGTGGGAAGGAGTCAGTGGTGGGGGTGAGCCGAGCAAACCTGTATGGTTTTGCGCCACCAGCCACCGCCTCAACTCGTCCGGTTCCGCGACAGTGGCAGAGAGGCCCACCGTCTGCAGCCGCGGCGCAAGACGGCGCAGGCGGGCAAGGCCAAGCGACAGGAGGTGGCCGCGCTTGGAGGTGACCAGCGAGTGCAGTTCGTCCAGCACCACATAGCGCAGGCCGGAGAAGAACCGCTTCGCATCCTTGCCCGAGATCAGCAAGGCCAGCTGTTCGGGCGTGGTCAGCAGGATGTCGGGCGGGTCGAGCTTCTGGCGCTGGCGCTTGTGGGTCGGCGTGTCGCCGGTGCGTGTCTCAATCGTCACCGGCAGCCGCATCTCCCCGACCGGCTTGCCGAGGTTGCGCTCGATGTCGACGGCGAGCGCCTTGAGCGGCGAGATGTAGAGCGTATGGATGCCGCGAAAGCCCTCGCCCGGTTTGCGCTTCGGCCTCTCGGCCAGGTCGACCAGCGACGGCAGGAAGCCGGCCAGCGTCTTGCCCGCCCCGGTCGGGGCGATAAGCAGGACGGACCTGCCGGCCTGCGACCTGGACAACAACTCGATCTGATGGGCGCGCGGCGACCAGCCGCGCTTCGCGAACCAATCCAGGAACGGTTCGGGGAGATGCGCGGGCGAAGCTTGCGAGCGGATGGTCGTCTGTTGCGTCACCGCAACCAGAACTAATGCAGAACATGCGCAGAGCCAAGAGGCATCTTGCGTTCAGCGGCGCTCAGCCTCTTCGGCAGAGATCAGAGTGCATTGAGGGCACGCAGGACCGCGTCGGGCTCCTTGTCCATCACCTTGAGGAGTGTCCGCGCAGCACCACTGGGCACCCGCTGCCCCTGCTCCCACTTGCGATAGCCCGACGTGCTCGTGCCGAGCAGCATGGCCATGCGGTCCTGCGTCAGCTTGAGCTTATGTCTTACCGCCTTGGCGTCGACCTTCTCGACGTCAACGTGATGGATGCGCATCCCAGGCACGTCCTCGCCCTTGGCGTGGGCGAGAACTTCGGACATCGCCTGAATTAAATCGCGACCGAATTTCGTCGATCCCTTCATCTTCGTCTCCTGCGTTCCAACGCTTTGGTCGCCGCTGCAAACTCGGACACGATCTTGGCATCCTGAGGAGTAAGATCTGTCTTCGTGCCCTTGCCGTAGACCATTAGCGCATAGATCGGCGCAGCTTCGCTGTACCAATAATATATGACCCGCGCGCCGCCCCGCTTACCTTTCCCGCCAGCAGCCACGCGCACTTTTCGGACGCCACCCGTACCGGGTATTTCGTCGCCCACCGAGGGGTCGGACGCGAGCAGATCTATAACGTTAGATTTCTCATCAGGGGAAAAGAGCTTCTCCGCCTGTTTTGTAAACAACGCCGTCTCAGCGACCGTTTGCATGCCTTCATATAACCCATTGGGTTATATCACGCAAGCCACCACGATCATCCCCGTCACCGCCTGCTCCCGATCCCTGCGGATCGTCGCCTCCAACAGCGACAGCAGCCGGAAGCCGGCGTCCGAGAGGCATCTTTCGACATATGCCTGCGAATGGGCGTAGCGGCGCGTCTCGCGCAGCGCGAAGCCGTCGGCCTCGTCGAGCTTCTCGACGGAGAACGCAAAGAGGCCGCCCGGCACGAGCATGGTCCGGGCGTTGGCGAAGGCCGTCTCCAGCGCCCCGACATACATGTAGACGTCCGCCGCAACGGCGAGATCGGCGCGCGGCGTGTCGAAGGAGAGGACGGCGAGGTCCGCCTGTTCCAGCACGTCGTAGATGCCCTTGGCGCGCGCGACCTTGAGCATGCCGGTCGACAGGTCGTAGCCTTCGAGCCGGTCGCATACCTGATGCAGGCGCTCGCCCATCAGCCCGGTGCCGCAGCCGAGATCGACCGCGCAGGCGAAGCGCCCGGGATGGGCCGCCTCCACAGCGTCGAACAGCAGCTCCGGCGCGCGATAGCCGAGTTTGCCGACCAGCGAGGTCTCGAACTTGCCGGCATACTGGTCGAACAGCGTCTCGACGAAGGCGGCCGGCATCGCCTCGGGGTCTTCTGCGACACCTGCGAGATGAAGCTTGAGCACCGCGCCGGCGCGGTCCTCCGGATCGAGCTTCAGCGCCATGCGGAAGGCTTCCGCGGCCGGCGCGACGGCGCCCGCGGCCTCATGCATCTCGCCGAGCCGGAACCAGCCATAGGCCCAGCCCGGCGCCTTCTCAAGCGCCTGCAACATCAGTTCGGCGGCGGCCGCCGCGTCGCCGGACTGCAGAAGCATGTCGGCGAAGTCGGCGCGCCTGTCGGCGAGGGCATCGCCGGAAGACGGATCGAAGGGTTTCATGACGATATGACTGGCACCGCCGGCCGACGGCGCGCGCTTATGCTCCTGCCAATCGCTCGGCGCAAGAGGCTTCCCTGCGCGCGCCGATAGCCTATGTCTAGGCCATGCGCGCCCGCGACCTCCTCCACACCCGGCCCGAGGGGCTCTACTGCCCGCCCGGCGATTTCTTCATTGATCCGGTGCGGCCGGTCGAGCGGGCGCTCATCACGCACGGCCATGCCGACCACGCCCGCCCGGGCAACGCCAAGGTGCTGGCGACGCGCGAGACGCTGGACATCATGGCCATCCGCTATGGCGACGGATTTGCCGGCTCCGCGCAGGTCGCCCGGCTGGGCGAGCCGATGCAGATCGGCGCAGCGCGCGTCACCTTCCACCCCGCCGGCCACGTCCTCGGGTCGGCGCAGATCGCGGTGGAGATGGACGGCATGCGGATCGTTGCCTCGGGCGACTACAAGCGACGGACCGACCCCACCTGCGCCGCCTTCGAACCGATCGCCTGCGACGTGTTCATCACCGAGGCGACCTTCGGCCTGCCCGTTTTCCGCCATCCGGAGTCCGCCGAGGAGATCGCCCGGCTCCTGGAGTCGGTCCGGCAGTTTCCCGAGCGCGCCCACCTCGTCGGCGCCTATGCGCTCGGCAAGGCGCAGCGGGTGATCCGGCTGCTGCGCGATGCCGGATACGGCGAGACGATCTACATCCACGGCGCGCTGGCGAGGCTCTGCGACTACTACGTCTCGCAGGGCATCGATCTCGGGCCGCTGGCGCCCGCCACCATCGAGACGGGCGCGAAGGATCAGTTCGCCGGCGCGATCGTCGTCGGCACGCCGTCGGCCTTCGCCGACCGCTGGGCGCGGCGCTTTCCCGATCCCGTCGCCTGCTTCGCCTCCGGCTGGATGCGCATCCGCCAGCGCGCCAAGCAGCGCGGCGTCGAACTGCCGCTGATCCTGTCGGACCATTCCGATTGGGACGAACTCACCGCGACCATCACCGAGACCGGTGCCTCGGAAGTCTGGGTGACGCACGGCCGCGAGGAGGCGCTGGTGCGCTGGTGCGGGCTAAACGGCATCGCCGCCCAGCCGCTGCACCTCATCGGCTACGAGGACGAGGGGGATTGATGTCAGTTCGGAACGTCTCTCATATTCCGAAGGTCTGGCGGGACAGCGCCCCCCTCTGTCCTGCCGGATATCTCCCCCACAAGGGGGGAGATCAGTTGGCCCGACTGCTTCCGCCAATTATCGAAGTTGAAGGTGAGGTCGCGCAGCTGAAACTGCCAATCTCCCCCCTCGTGGGGGAGATGTCCGGCAGGACAGAGGGGGGCGCGAAGGGACTTGGACGTCTTTCAAACGTGTCCGCGTCATGAAACACTTCGCCGAACTCCTCGACCGACTCGTGCTTACGCCGTCGCGCAACGGCAAGCTGACGCTGCTCGTCGACTATTTCGCCGCCACGCCCGATCCGGACCGCGGCCTGGCGCTCGCCGTGCTGACGGGCGATCTCGACATTCCCTCCGTCAAGCCGGCCATGCTCAGGACGCTGGTGACCGAGCGCATGGACCCGGTGCTGTTCGGCTATTCCTACGACTACGTCGGCGACCTGGCGGAGACGATCTCGCTCGTCTGGCCGGAGACGCCCCGGCCGGACGAGACGCACGACCCCCGCCTCTCCGAGATCGTCGCGACGCTGCAGCGCGCCGGCCGGGCCGAGGGTCCGCGCATCTTCGCCGACCTGCTCGACCGGCTCGACATCCCCGCCCGCTTCGCTCTGATCAAGCTGGCGACGGGAGGGCTGCGCATCGGCGTCTCGGCGCGGCTGGCCAAGCAGGCTCTGGCGGAACTCGGGAACAAGGAAGCCAACGAGATCGAAGAACTGTGGCACGGGCTGAAGCCGCCCTACGTCCCGCTCTTCGCCTGGCTGGAGGGCCGTTCCGAGAAGCCGGCTTCGGCCGCGCTTGCCATGTTCAGGCCGGTGATGCTGGCCCATCCGGTCGAGGACCGCGACCTCGAGAAGGCCGATCCGGCCGACTACGCGGCGGAGTGGAAATGGGACGGCATCCGCGTGCAGGCGATCGGCGAAGGCGGCGTGTGCCGGCTCTATTCGCGTACCGGCGACGACGTCGCGGCGGCGTTCCCGGACCTGCTCGAGGCGATGGATTTCGAGGCCGCGATCGACGGCGAACTTCTCGTCGGTTCGCCCTCGGCCACCGGCAGCTTCTCCGACCTCCAGCAGCGGCTCAACCGCAAGACCGTGTCCGCCAAGCTCGCGGCGAAATATCCCGCCTTCATGCGCTGCTACGATCTCCTGCAGGTCGGCGACGAGGACCTGCGACCCCTGCCCTTCCTCGAACGCCGCGCCAGACTGGAGGCGCTGATGGCCTTGCTCGACCCGGAGCGCTTCGATCTGTCGCCGCTGGTGCCGTTCGAGAGCTGGGATGAGTTGAATGCCAGACGGGTGGCGCCGCCGCACCCGGTGATCGAAGGTGTCATGCTGAAGCGGCACGATTCGCCCTACGTTCCCGGCCGGCCGAAGGGACCGTGGTTCAAGTGGAAGCGCGACCCGTTCACCGTCGACGCGGTGCTGATGTATGCGCAGCGCGGACACGGCAAGCGGTCGAGCTTCTATTCCGATTACACGTTCGGCGTCTGGGCGGGCGACGAGGCCGCGCCGGAACTCGTGCCGGTGGGAAAAGCCTATTTCGGCTTCACCGACGAGGAGCTCAGGCAAATCGACAAATTCGTGCGCGACAACACGGTCGAGCGCTTCGGGCCGGTGCGTTCGGTCCGCGCCGACCTGAAGAGCGGGCTTGTCCTGGAGATCGCGTTCGAAGGCCTCAACCGCTCGACGCGGCACCGCTCGGGCGTCGCGATGCGCTTTCCGCGGATTTCGCGGCTGAGATGGGACAAGCCGACGGCGGAGGCCGACAGGCTGGAGACGTTGCAGGCATTGCTGCCCGATTGATCAGGGCGCGCCCGTGCTGACCCTGATCTGCAAGATCTCGACCGACTTCCCCGAATTCCCGACGTCGGACTGAATCTCGATGACGCCGGCGCCGCCGGGGGTGGCCGAAGGCACATCGATCTGGAAGAGATATTCCGAACGCTGCGGGCCGACGACGTAACGATTGCGCCCGCAATCGCCGAGCGCGCCGAAATCGCAGGAGACCGACATCTGCGTCTCGGGACCATCACCGGTCCGTGCCACGATGTCGAAGACCGCGTGCTTGCCGGCGATCCGCTCCAGGGTGCCCTGTCCGACATCGAAACGGACAACGGCACCGGAGGAACCGGACGAAATCCGGAGAGCCTTCTCGCCGCCACCCTCCACCACTTCCGCCGCCGCGCCGGCCCTCGCGGCGACCGTCGTCGGATCGTCCGGCGAGAACACCACGATCCAGTTCTCCAGAGCCTCTTCTTCTCCAGGCTTGCGCGGCTCCCCTTCCGTTCCCGAACCGGCCGGGGTTTGCTGCGTACCGATCGATTGGGTCTCGGCGCCGCCGGGGAGGTTGAGCAAGCCGGATTCCGCCGCGATCCAAATTGCCAGCCCGACGATGATGAGGAATGAGAACAATCCCGCGATCGTTCCCCAAGCTCCGCCCTTGCGTCTCGACCTTCCGGCAGATCGCTCCACGGCGCGGTCTGGCGCAGGTTCCGATGGAGCGTCGCCGGCAAGCAACGGCCGTTCCACCGAGGGTGCCGCCGGCCATTCCGATACCCGCTCCTTTCGCGCCGGCTCGGCGCGCTCGGGTTCGGAGAAAAGCGACGGTTCCTGCCGGTCGGGCGGCGTGGTTGCCGAGACGTTCACCTCCGGCGGCGGGGCGACCCGGTCAACAGGCGGGGCCGGCGTGTCGACCGGGGGCGCTGCCATCGGTGGCGGGGACGAGTCGGGCGGGGCCACGGGCTCGACGGCGGGTACGAATTCGGATTCGATACTCGTGACCGCTGCGAAGAGGCTCTTGCGACGGCGCTCGGCTGCGTCGGGCGAGATCGACGGGTTCGCCTGAAGCGCCTTTTCGAGCGCGGCATTGGCGGACCGATATACCTTCTCGCGGAAGGCAGGATCCTCGGGATTGCCCTTCGAGAATGCGTTTCTGATCGCCTGTTCGATCGGATCCAAGCGGCGTGTCCCCCTTGCGGGCAATGCCCTGCCGGCAATCGTTAACCTCTGGCCCGGCGGCAATCAACCTGCCCCGCGCACGGCCGGCCGGGCTTGGCCGGTTGTCCACCAGCAACGCAGGGAGGATGCGACGGTTGCGTGCGGCCGCCGTTCTGCTAGACAGCATTACGTTTACGCTCACGTCAATCGCTGGAGGAATGGGAATGGCGCTGCCGGAGATCCTGAAGAAGAACCTCAGACTTCCGGTTGTCGGCTCGCCGCTGTTCATCATCTCACACCCGCCCCTGGTGTTGGCGCAGTGCACGGCAGGCATTGTCGGCTCGTTTCCGGCACTCAATGCGCGGCCCGAGGCCCAGCTTGACGAATGGCTAGCCGAGATCAGCGAGAAACTCGCCGCCCACGACCGCGCCCACCCCGACCGGCCGGCCGCTCCGTTCGCCGTCAACCAGATCGTGCACAAATCCAATACACGCCTCGAACACGACTTGGCGATGTGCGTCAAATACAAGGTGCCGATCGTCATCACCTCGCTGGGCGCCGTCCCGGAGGTGAACCAGGCGGTGCATTCCTACGGCGGCATCGTGCTGCACGACATCATCCACGACCGGCACGCCCGCAAGGCGATCGAGAAGGGCGCGGACGGCCTGATCGCGGTGGCGGCCGGCGCAGGCGGACATGCCGGCACGCTTTCCCCGTTTGCGCTGGTGCAGGAGATCCGCCAGTGGTTCGACGGTCCGCTGCTCCTATCGGGCGCCATCGCCAATGGCGGTGCGATCCTCGCCGCGCAGGCGATGGGCGCCGACATGGCCTATATCGGCTCGCCCTTCATCGCCACCACCGAGGCACGCGCCGTCGACGCCTACAAGCAGATGATCGTCGACTCGAATGCCGCCGACATCGTCTATTCGAACCTCTTCACCGGAGTGCACGGCAATTATCTGAAGGGCTCGATCGCCGCACAGGGAATGGACCCGAACAACTTGCCGGAGTCGGACCCGTCCAAGATGGATTTCGGCTCGGCCAAGGCGTGGAAGGAAATCTGGGGCTGCGGCCAGGGCATCGGCGCGGTCAAGGAGATCGTGCCGGCCGCCGATCTGGTCGACCGGCTCGTGCGCGAATACGACGCCGCGCGGGAAAGGCTGGGCCTCTCGCCTCGGGCGATGGCGGCCTGACACACCCCGCCGGCGGGGCACGGAGTGATCCTATGCTTACCGGAAACGGCCTAGGCAGAGGCGAGGAAGGCCGGAAGTTCCGCAACTGACCCGAGGACGGCGTCCGCGCGGGCGCGCTTGAACGTCTCCTGCGTTCCCGTGCCCGACAACACGCCGATCGCGAGCCCGCAGCCGGCATTGTGCGCCATCTCGATGTCGTGTCCGTTGTCGCCGATGATAGCGATCTCCGAGGGCGAGAGACCTGTGAGGTCGCAGAAGGCGAGCACCGTATCGGGCGCCGGCTTCGGCCGCGCGACAGCGTCGTAGCCATAGGCGGCGTCGAACATGCTCGCAATGCCGAGCATCAGGATCGTCTGCTGGGCGCCTGCCGTCGAGTCGTTGGTGGCGACGCCCATCCGGTAGCCGCCCTGATGCAACGCTGCGAGCGCGTCCCTGACGCCGGCGACTGCCACCGCCTTGGCCGCGCCGTTCACCGCAGTGATGCCGTTGAAACGCGTTACGAGTTCGTTGCGCAGGGTCGGTTCGGTGTCGGGATACCAGAGCGCCACGACGTCGGCATTCGTGCCTGCGGCGAAGACCGAATCCGGGACGAAGTGCTTCGCCCTGAAATCGTAGCCCGCCTGCGCCATCAGGCGGTCGGCCTTGAGACGGTCGCCGCCGGCCGCTTCCAGCGCCAGCATGTCGCCGATCGCGAACCAGGTGCGGTCGAAGTCGACCAGCGTACCGTCCTTGTCGAAGAGGATCCCCCGGATGTGCGGCACGGTCTACTCCTCGGCCGTCAAGGCATGGATATGCGCGACGAGGCCGGCGGTCGATGCGTCCCGCCCCGCCGCGGACGCTTTGCCTTCCACGACCGGCAACAGCCCCGTGGCGAGCTCCTTGCCGAGTTCGACGCCCCATTGATCGAAGGCGTTGATGCCGAACAAGGTCGCCTCCACGAATACGCGATGCTCGTAGAGCGCCACGAGGCGGCCGAGTGCGAACGGATCGAGTTTGCCGTAGACGATGGTCATCGACGGTCGATTGCCAGAAAACACGCGGTGCGGCGCGATCGTCTCCGCCCTCGCCTTGTCCATTCCCGCCTGCAGCAGTTGCGCGCGCGCTTCGTCAAGTGTCCGGCCGCGCATCAGCGCCTCGGACTGGGCGAGACAGTTCGCCACGAGAAGATCGTGGTGATGCGCGAGCTCCGGTTCGAATCCCTGTGCCGCGACGATGAACTCGACCGGAATGACGTCGGTGCCCTGATGCAGCAGCTGGAAGAATGCGTGCTGGCCGTTGGTCCCGGGTTCGCCGAACACCAGCGGCCCGGTCGGCGTCGTGACCGACTTGCCGTCGATCGCAACACCCTTGCCGTTCGATTCCATATCGAGCTGTTGCAGGTAGGCCGGCAGCCGCAGGAGGCGCTGGTCGTAGGGAATGACCGCACGGGCCGGGTAACCGCAGACGACGCGATGCCACCAGCCAAGGAGACCGAGCATGGCAGGCAGGTTCTCGGAGAGCGGCGCGGTGCGGAAATGCTCGTCCATCGCATGCGCGCCGGCGAGGAAGGCGCGGAAATTCTCCGGGCCGATGGCGATCACGATCGGCAGGCCGATCGCCGACCAAAGCGAATAGCGCCCGCCAACCCAGTCCCAGAAGCCGAACACACGGTTCGCGGGGATGCCGAAGGCGGCCGCCTTGTCGACCGCCGTCGAGACGGCCGCGAAGTGGAGCGAAGCCAGGTCGCCCCCGATCGCCGCCTGCACCCAGGCCTTGGCCGTCAGCGCATTGGTCATCGTCTCGATGGTGGTGAAGGTCTTGGAGGCGATGATGAAGAACGTCGTCTCGGGATCGAGCGGTTTCAGCACGTCGGAGATGTGCGCGCCGTCGACATTGGAGACGAAATGCAGGCGTGGCCCGTCGTGGAACGGGGCCAACGCCAGCACCGCCATCTGCGGACCGAGATCGGAGCCGCCGATGCCGATATTGACGACATCGGTGATCTTCCTGCCGGTCGCGCCCTTCGTGCGACCGGATCGGACACTGTCAGCAAAGGCGAAGAGGGCGTCGAGCACCTGCAAGACCTCGGCCGCCTCCTTCGAGCGTCCGTCCGCCACGCCGGCCGCGGCGCCGCGAAGCGCCACATGGAGGACCGCGCGGCCTTCGGTGAGATTGATCGGCTCGCCGGCGAACATCGCCGCGCGCTTGCCTTCGAGATCGGCGGCCTCTGCCGCCTGTTCGAGCAGGACCATGGTCCTCGCGTCGACCGCGCATTTCGACCAGTCGAGAAGCAGGTCGTCCAAAGTCAGCGAAAACGCGCCGAATCGGCCGGGGTCGGCACGAAACGCTTCCCGCATGTCGCTCCGGGCGCCGCCCGCATGATGGCGGCGAAGCGCCTCGATCGTCTCGGAAAGGGCCGTTCGTGCCAACTCATCCCCCGCTCTGGTGTGGTCGGCGGCAAGCTAGCGCGCTACGAGCCGCTATTCCACTTCGCAGGCTGGCCCAATTGTCACAATACAAAACGAAAATGTGGCGTAAGTGATTGTGCCAGGCTTGCTGACATGTTAGTCCCAGGCTAGGCTTGCCCATAAAGAGGAAGTCAGCCATGTCGTCGCGAAATGATGCCGCCATCTGGTCCGGCCTGTTCACCATCTCGGCCGAATCCGGCCAGACGCTCCAGGCGCAGATCCGCCAGGCGATCGTCGCCGCCATCCTGGACCGACAGATCGCGGCCTCGATGCCGCTGCCGTCCTGCCGGATTCTGGCGGAAAAACTGGGTGTCGCCCGCGGCACGGTGGTGCTCGCCTTCCAGCAGCTGGTCGACCAAGGTTTCCTGATCGCACGCGAGCGACGCGGCCATTTCGTCAATCCGGAAGTGCTCGCCATGCCGGCCCGCGGCCCGCACAAGCATGCCGACAACCAGGACGGGGTGGATTGGAAGGCCCGCCGCAAGATCGCGCCCAGCGAGCTTCCGAAGCCCAGCAAGCAGAACAACTGGATCAAGTCGTCCTATCCGTTCGTCTACGGTCAGTTCGACCCGGCGCTGTTTCCGACAGCCGAGTGGCGCGAATGCAACCGGATGGCCCTGGCCGTGCTGGAAATCCGCAACTGGGCGGCCGACATGGTCGACCAGGACGATCCGGCGCTGATCGAGCAGATCCAGGCGCGGCTCCTGCCGCGGCGCGGCATCTTCGCCAATCCCGACGAAATCATCATCACGCTCGGCGCCCAGAACGCGCTCTACATGCTGGCGACGCTGCTGATGTCGAAGGGCACGAGGGTGGCGATGGAGAATCCCGGCTATCCGGACGCGCGCAGCGTCTTCAGCCTGGCCGGCGCCGAGATCGTGCCGGTGCCCGTCGACAAGGACGGGCTGAAGGTCGGCCAGATCCCGGCGGATTGCGGCTTCGTCTTCACCACACCCAGCCACCACTGTCCCACGATGGTGTCGCTCAGTCCGGAACGCCGCGCCCAGCTTCTTGCGGACGCGACGCGCAACAACCAGATCATCATTGAAGACGGCTACGACAGCCAGCTCGTCGACGAGGCGCCGCAGCAGGCGCTCAAGAGCATCGATCGTTCGGGACGTGTTGTCTATGTCGGATCGATGTCGAAGACGCTCGCGCCCGGTCTGCGCCTCGGCTACATCGTCGCGTCCGCCGATTTGATCTCGGAGCTGCGGGCGCTGCGCCGCTTCATGTTGCGGCATCCTCCAGCCAACAACCAGCGGGCGGTGGCGCTGTTCCTGTCGCTCGGCCACCACGAGGCGCTCGTGCGCAAGCTTTCCGGCGCTTTCAGCGAGCGCCGCAAGCGCCTCGTTCAGGCGGTGTCGGCCTTCCTGCCCGAATGGAAATCGTCGCCGGCGACAGGCGGCACCTCGCTATGGCTGGAAGGACCAGCGGGCGTGAACGCATCGGCGCTTGCCGAGATGGCTGCGGCGCGCAGCGTGCTGATCGAGTCGGGCGAACGCTTCTTCGATGGTCCCTCTCGGCCGACGAATTTCCTGCGTCTCGGTTTCTCGTCGATCGCGCTGCAGCATATCGAGCCGGGTATCCGCGAATTGGCAACAGCCGCCGGCCGGCGTCCTGCCGCCGCCTGATCTGGATCAATCTGCGCCGACCTGTGGCATAAAATCGGGGCTTCCCGGCCTTCGCCGGGCAGCGCAAGACTGGCCCCCATGTGAACGGACGGCAGCACGGCGGAGACAAGCCGGCGCCGCGGGAAATCGGGGATATGCCATGAGCGCAATCTTGCAGGAGCAGGATTCGGGCGATGCCGGTCGCATGCGCCGGTCGGGCGGACGAGAAGCACGCCGCGCCATGCGAGCGGCACCGCTGGCCGAGGACGTGCGGCCGATCCGGCCGGGCATGGAAGGCGGCCGCTATGCGCCGCTCGCCGCGCATGATCTGGAGCGCATCCACGAAGCCGTCCTGACGCTCCTGGAAACCGTCGGCTTCGCCAACGCCATCCCGTCCTGTATCGAGGCCTGCACGAAGGCGGGCGCGACGCTTGGCGAGGACGGCCGGCTGCGCTTCCCGCGGGGACTGGTCGAGCACACGATCCGGATCGCCGCGCGCAAGTTCACGCTGTGCGGCCAGGAGCCGCGACACGACATGGTGGTGCAGGGCAAGCGCGTTCACTACGGCACAGCGGGCGCCGCGGTTCATCTCGTGGACGTCGAGAAGCGCGAATACCGCGAGTCGCTGCTGCAGGATATCTACGATGCCGCACGCATCGTCGAGACGATGGACAATATCCATTTCTTCCAGCGGCCGATGGTGCCGCGCGACGTCGTTGACCCCTTCGACATGGATCTGAACACGCTCTACGCCTGCGTGAGCGGGACAACGAAGCATGTCGGCACGTCCTTTACCGTCGCCGACAATGTCGGCCCGGCGCTCGAGATGCTCTACGCGATCGCCGGTGGGGAGGAGAATTTCCGCGCCCGGCCCTTCGTCTCCAATTCCAACTGCTTCGTCGTGCCGCCGATGAAGTTCGCCGAGGATGCCTGCGGTGTGCTGGAAGCCTGCGTGAAGGGCGGCATACCCATACTGCTGCTCTCTGCCGGGCAGGCCGGCGCGACCGCTCCTGCCGCGATCGCCGGCGCGGTGGTCCAGGCGGTGGCCGAGGTTCTGGTCGGCCTCGTCTACGTCAACGCGCTGAAACCGGGGCATCCCTGCATCTTCGGCACCTGGCCCTTCGTGTCCGACCTGCGCACCGGCGCCATGTCGGGCGGTTCGGCCGAGCAGGCGCTGTTGACGGCCGCCTGTGCGCAGATGGCGCAGTTCTACGATCTTCCCGGCGGCTCCGCCGCAGGCATGGCCGATTCCAAGCTCCCAGACATCCAGTCCGGCTACGAGAAGGGCATCACCAATGTGCTCGCCGGCCTGTCCGGCCTCAATCTTATTTACGAGTCGGCCGGCATGCACGCCTCGCTGCTCGGCTTCTGCCTGGAAAGCCTGATCATCGACAACGACATGCTGGGCCAGTGCCTGCGCTGCGTGCGCGGCATCGACGTCTCCGACGCCGCTCTGTCGGTCGACGTCATCACGGATGTCTGCATCAACGGTCCCGGCCACTATCTCGGCCACGGCCAGACGTTGAAACTGATGCAGACCGAATATTTCTATCCGGCGATCGCCGACCGCTTCAGCCCGAAGGAATGGAACGAGAAGGGCAGGCCGGACATCCTGCAGCGGGCGATCTCCGAGAAGAAGCGCATCCTGTCGAGCGTCTTTCCCAACCACATTCCGCGATCTCTGGACGATCAGCTGCGAGCGAGGTTCGCCAACATCCTCCTGCCGCGCTCAGGCATGGGGGGATAGAGCGATGTCAGAGCCACGAACGAAGGCCGCGACCTCCGCGAAAAGCTCCTCGTCGTGGCCGACCCAGACATGGCCGCCCTGCGGATAGATGACCAGGCGCGCGCCTGCGACCTCGCGTGCGAGGTGACGGGCCGAGTCGGCAGTACCGAAACGGTCGTCCTCGACGGAAATGGCAAGCGTCGGTGACGTAATGAGGTGCAGCTGCGACGGAGCGGGGTCGGAAGCGAGACGCGCATCGTTCAGGAGACCGCGGCTGCGCCGGCTCACGGGAAGGATGTTGGACAAGATCTCATAGACACGCGCCTTCTCTTCAGCCGAAGCCGCTGCGACCAGCGCGGGATCCGTCGCAAGCATCGTTCCGATCATCGTATCGGGCGAGAGGTTGAGCGCGGCCCAGAACAGCCAGTCCCAGTCCAGCATCGCCCGCATCAGCCGTTCCTGCCAGGCTCTCATGCGCCATAGGCTCGGCCGAGCCGGTGCGTAGGTGGCCGGCACGATGGCGACGAGCCCGCTGCAACGGTCGGGGTGGCGGATGGCGAACTCGATCGCCGACAGGGCGCCGGCCGAGCCGCCGGCAATCGGAATCCTGTCGATGCCGAGATGGTCGAGAAGCTCGACGAAAGCGTCGGCTTGCCGCGCGGAACTCGGATCGTCGGGATAGTCGCTGCGCAGGTAGCCGAACCGGGACGGCGCGATGACGCGAAAGCCGCCAGCGCTGAGGCGACGACAGAAGGCGAGGCCCTGGTCGAAGCCGCCGCCCGTTCCATGGATCATCAGGAGTGGTATGCCTGTTCCCGCCTCGGCCCATTCCATCGTGCCGTAGCTGGCCTCGAATGAGGAACTGCCGACGGAAACCCGATTCTCCGCGGCGGCGAGCGACCTGCGGAACGATACGGTGGCCAGTCCGCCGCCCGCCAGCGTGCCGATGGCGGCCGCGCCGAAAAGAAAGGCCCGGCGGGACGGCATAACTACCCCTCCCCGTCCGACTTATGAAGTGGCAGCATGCCGCGCCGTTCGAGTTCGAGCCGGATGTTCTCCGGCAATTGCCGACAACCGCACTTCTCCGCATGCGCCTTGTGCCATTCGAGACGTTGCTCGAAGGACGCGTTGCGCGGGAGGCGGTGCGCCGCGTGCCATTGTTTATTGATCTTCACGTCGTTATCCCGTCACGGACGGAACCATGACGGGACTTCGGCGGCGGCGCATTGACCCAGCGCAAGACCGGGACAGCGGTCCGGTGTGAGCAGCGATCAGCTTCTCAGTTCGCGGCGCAAGATCTTGCCGACGTTCGTCTTCGGCAGATCGGTGCGGAACTCGACATATTTCGGCACCTTGTAGGCGGTCAGGTTTTCGCGCAGATACTTCTGCAAGGCTTCCGCCGTAAGCGACGGGTCTTTCTTGACCACGAACAGCTTCGGGGTCTCGCCCGACTTCTCGTCCGGAACGCCGATCGCGGCGCATTCCAGAACGCCCGGATGGGTGGCGGCCACATCCTCGATCTCGTTCGGATAGACGTTGAAACCGGAGACGAGGATCATGTCCTTCTTGCGGTCGACGATCTTGATGTAGCCGCGCGTGTCCATGAAGCCCATGTCGCCCGACTTGAAGAAGCCATCCGACGTCATCACCTTGGCCGTCTCGTCGGGACGCTGCCAGTACCCCGCCATTACCTGCGGCCCCCTGATGCAGATCTCGCCGACATCACCGAGCGGCAGGTCGTTGCCGTCGTCGTCGCGGATCGTGATCTCGGTCGACGGGATCGGAATGCCGATCGTACCGGTGAATTCCGAGGCGTCGAAGCGGTTTGCGGTCGCCACCGGCGACGTCTCCGACAGGCCGTAACCCTCGGAAATGACGCAGCCTGTCAGTTTCTGCCAGCGTTCCGACACCGCCTTCTGCGCAGCCATGCCGCCTGCGAAGGTGAGCAGCAGCGGCTTGAAGTCGAGCTTCTGGAAGTCCGGATTGTTGAGGAGCGCGTTGAACAGCGTGTTGAGGCCCGGGAAAATGTTCACCGGATATTTCTGCAGCTCTTTCACGAAGGAAGGGATGTCGCGCGGATTGGGGATCAGGATGTTCTGCGCCCCCTGCTGCATGCCCATCAGCGCGTTCACGGTGAGCGCATAGATGTGGTAAAGCGGCAGCGCACAGACATAGACAAGTCGGTCCGGCTCCGGACGCTTGATGTAAGCCGTCTTCACCCAGACGTCATTCTGGGCGACGTTGGCGAGGACGTTGCGGTGGAGCAGCGTGGCGCCCTTCGACACGCCTGTCGTGCCGCCGGTGTACTGCAGGAACGCTACGTCGTCCGGCTCGACCTTCGCCGGCTTGAAGGTGGCGCGGCTGCCTGCCTTCAGCGCGTCGTTGAATTTGATATGGCCGGGCAGCGACCAGGCGGGCACAAGTTTCTTCACGCGGCGCACGACGAAGTTGACGATGTGACCCTTGAGGCCGAGGAGATCGCCCATCGTCGCCACGACGACATGCTTGACCTTGGTCTTGCCGACGATCGCCTGCAGCGTATGGGCGAAGTTCTCGAGAATGATGATCGCCTCGGCGCCGGAATCCTTGAGCTGATGCTCGAGTTCGCGGGGCGTGTAGAGCGGGTTGACGTTGACCACCGTATATCCCGCGCGCAGCACCGCCATCATCACGATCGGATATTGCAGCACGTTGGGCATCATGATCGCGACGCGCGCGCCCTTCTGCAGTCCCTTCGACTGAAGGAAGGCGGCAAAGGACTGTGCCATCTCGCCGATCTGCGCATAGGTCAGCGTCTTGTCCATGCAGGTGAAGGCAGGACGGGTGGAGAATTTCTTGACGCTGTCGGCGAGCAGGTCCCCGATCGACCGATAGGCGAGCGGCCCGATCTCGGGCGGGATGATGTCGGGATAGCTCCTCAGCCAGGGCTTCGAAGCAGACGTCGGCTTGCCTGTTGATTTCGCCTTCGGGGCGGCGGCGGTTTCCGGCGAAGCCGCCTTTGCAGCCGCCCGCTTCGCGGCGACGGATTTCGTTGCGGTGGCAGCGGCGGGTTTCGCAGCCGCTGCGGCCTTCGCCGTCGCCTTCGCAGCCGCCGGCTTCGCGGCGGAGGACTTCGCGGCTGGGGCTTTTGCCGCCCTGGCGGGCGCGGCAGGCTCTGCCGCCTTCGGCTTGGCAGCCGGTGATGCCGGCGCAGCGGCCGCCTTTGTCGCGGGTTTCTTGGCGGCTGGCTTTTCGGCAGCGGGCGCCTTGGCGGGGGCGGGCCTGGAAGCGCTCTTCGGCGCCGCGGCGGTCTTCGCTGCCGGCTTCTTCATGTCGGACGGCTTGGTGCGGGCCGCAAGCCCGCTCACCGGCGTCCCGGCCTTCGCCGCCTTGGCGGTCCACTTGCCCGCTTCCGATTTGCCTGGTGTCTTTGCCATTCCCGGTCCCTCCTCGTCGCCGCGCAGATTAGCCGCGTGGTTCTTGTCGTTCGTATCGGATACTGCGCTGGACGCGCGCCATGCCCATGCCGGGCTTATCTATGGTGAGATCACCGACAGGCGCAAGTACCGCGATTCTCGCCTCCCGCCGGTCCGCACCTGCAAATTTCAAACATTCCCCTACGGCGCTCGGGAAGGAGTTCCAATGGCCCGAATTCGATGCTTATATGCAGCTTCGCGAGCCTGTTAGAGGGGCTTTGACGATAAAAAAAGGGAGCGCATACATGAAGAAACTTAGTTTTGCGGCCGCATTGCTGGCTGCAACCGTCCTGAGCGGCGTGGCCAGCGCAAAGACACTGGTCTACTGCTCGGAAGGTTCACCAGAGGGATTCGACCCTGCCCTCTATACCGCCGGCACTACCTTCGACGCCTCGTCGCGTCCGGTCTACAACCGCCTTGTGGAATTCAAGCCCGGCACCACGGAAATCGAACCCGGCCTCGCCGAGAGTTACGAAATTTCGGACGACGGTTTGCAGTACACGTTCAAGCTGCGCCCGGGCGTCAAATTCCACACCACCGACTATTTCACGCCGACCCGCGACATGAACGCGGACGACGTAATCTTCTCCTTCGAGCGCCAGCTCAAGGCCGACAATCCGTACAACCAGTACGTGACCGGCGGCGCGTGGGAATACTTCGCCGGCATGGGTATGCCCGACCTGATCTCGTCGATCGAGAAGGTCGACGACATGACTGTCAAGTTCGTGCTGAAGCAGAAGGAAGCCCCCTTCCTGTCCAATCTCGGCATGGACTTCGGGTCGATCGTCTCGAAGGAATATGCCGACAAGCTCGCCGAGGCGAACACCAAGGAACAGCTGAACCAGAAGCCGGTCGGCACGGGTCCGTTCCAGTTCGTCGACTACCAGCTCGATGCCCGCATCCAGTACAAGGCGCATGACGGCTACTGGAAGGGCCGCGAGAAGATCGACGACCTCGTCTTCGCCATCACCAAGGAAGCTTCGGTGCGCTACCAGAAGCTGCAGGCCGGCGAATGCCACGTCATGCCCTATCCGGCGGCCGCCGACGTCGCCGCGATGAAGGCTGATCCGAACCTGCAGGTGATGGAAGAGGCAGGCCTGAACGTCGCCTATCTCGCCTTCAATACCCTGCAGCCTCCGTTCGACAAGACCGAGGTCCGCAAGGCGATCGCGCAGGCGATCAACAAGCAGGCGATCGTCGACGCGGTGTTCCAGGGTGCCGCCCAGGTGGCCAAGAACCCGATGCCGCCGACCATGTGGGGCTACAACGACGCGATCGAGGACGACAAGTACGACCCGGCGGCGGCCAAGGCCGCGCTCGAAGCTGCCGGCGTCACCGGCCTGTCGATGAAGGTCTGGGCGATGCCCGTCGCACGGCCCTACATGCTCGACGCGCGCCGCGCCGCGGAAGTGATCCAGGCAGATCTCGCCGCCATCGGCGTGACGGCCGAGATCGTCACCTACGAATGGGCCGAGTATCTCGACCGTTCGAAGGCCAAGGACCGCGACGGCGCGGTGATCCTCGGCTGGACCGGCGACAACGGCGACCCCGATAACTTCCTGCACACACTGCTCGGCTGCGACGCGGTCGGCGGCAACAACCGCGCGCAGTGGTGCAACGAGGAGTTCGACAAGCTGGTGAACGATGCCAAGCGGTCGACCGACCAGGCGGAGCGCACGAAGCTCTACGAGGAAGCCCAGGTGGTCTTCAAGCGCGAGGCACCGTGGGTCACGCTCGATCACTCCACGGTCGTGATGCCGATGTCGAAGAAAGTGTCCGGCTACGTGATGAGCCCGCTCGGCCATCACGCCTTCAGCGGCGTCGACATTGCCGAGTAAGCTGACATAGCACCTCTTAGGGGGGTGTCCGGTGACGGGCACCCCCTTGTGCTATGTGGTTGCCGGCATTTGCGGGCCGCGGGCGCCTATCGCCCTTACCCGCCGCGACGCCGGCACGGATTTATGGGTGGGCCATGCTGCGCTTTTTCCTCGGACGCCTCGCCGTCCTGATCCCGACATTCATCGGCGTCTCGATCGTCGCCTTCGCCTTCATCCGGCTGCTGCCGGGCGACCCGGTGATGCTGATGTCGGGCGAGCGGGTCATGTCGCCGGAGCGCTACGAGAAGATCTCGCACGAGCTTGGCTACGATCGGCCCGTCGTCATCCAGTATTTCGACTATCTCGGCAATGTGCTCACCGGCGACTTCGGCCGGTCGATCACCACCAAGGAACCCGTCCTCTCGATCTTCGCCAAGCTGTTCCCGGCCACACTCGAACTGTCGCTCTGCGCCATCATTTTCGCTGTCGTCCTCGGCATCCCGGCCGGCATCATCGCCGCGATCCGACGAGGATCCTTCATAGATCAATCGGTCATGGGCACGGCCCTCATCGGCTATTCGATGCCGATCTTCTGGTGGGGGCTGCTGCTCATCATCCTGTTCTCCGGCATGCTGCAATGGACGCCCGTGTCCGGGCGCATCTCGTTCTCCTACTTCTTCCAGCCGGTCACCGGCTTCATGCTGATCGACTCGCTGATCTCGGGCCAGAAAGGCGCGTTCAAGTCGGCAGTCTCGCACCTGATCCTGCCCACGATCGTGCTCGGCACGATCCCGCTCGCGGTGATCGCGCGGCAGACCCGCTCGGCGATGCTCGAGGTCCTGGGCGAGGATTATGTGCGCACGGCCCGCGCCAAGGGCCTGCCGCCGCTGCGCGTCATCGGCGTGCACGCCCTGCGCAACGCGATGATCCCGGTCGTCACCACGATCGGCCTTCAGGTCGGCGTGATGCTCGCCGGCGCGATCCTCACCGAATCCATCTTCTCCTGGCCGGGCATCGGCAAGTGGATGGTCGATTCGGTGTTCAAGCGCGACTATCCCGTCATCCAGGGCGGTCTGCTGATCATCGCCTCGATCATCATGCTGGTGAACCTGATCGTGGACCTGCTCTACGGTCTCATCAACCCGCGCATCCGGCACTGAGGAGGGCGTCATGGCAACCACCACACCCCACGCCCTCCAGGAAGCCGACCGCCATGCGGTCACGCTCGGCCAGCGGCTCTCGGAATTCTGGTACTATTTCTCGGAGAACCGCGGCGCCGTCATCGGCCTGTGGGTCTTCGTGATCCTCGTCGTGCTCGCCCTGCTGGCGCCGCTGATTGCGCCGCACCTCCCGCAGCAGCAGTACCGCGACGCGATCCTCGTTCCGCCGGTCTGGCAGGAGGCCGGACGCTCCGCCTACCTGCTCGGCACCGACGCGGTCGGGCGCGACATCCTCTCGCGTCTCCTCTACGGCGCGCGCTTCTCGCTGTTCATTGGCGTCATCGTGACGACGCTGTCGTTGACGGTCGGCATCTTCTTCGGCGTTATCGCCGGCTATGTCGGCGGCAAGACCGACACGTTCATCATGCGCATCATGGACGTGATCCTCGCCTTCCCGTCGCTGCTGCTGGCGCTGGTCCTCGTCGCGGTGCTGGGGCCCGGCCTGATCAATGCGATGATTGCCATCGCGCTCGTGCTGCAGCCGCATTTCGTGCGGCTGACGCGCGCGGCGGTAATGTCGGAAAAGACCCGCGACTACGTCGTCGCGGCCAAGGTCGCTGGCGCCAAACCGCTCAGGCTGATGTTCAAGACGATCCTGCCCAACTGCATGGCGCCGCTGATCGTGCAGGCGACGCTGTCCTTTTCGACGGCGATCCTCGACGCCGCGGCGCTTGGCTTCCTCGGCATGGGCGCGCAACCTCCGACGCCGGAATGGGGCACCATGCTCGCCGAGGCGCGCGAGTTCATCCTGCGCGCCTGGTGGGTGGTGACCCTGCCCGGCCTCGCCATTCTCATCACGGTGCTGGCAATCAACCTGATGGGCGACGGTCTGCGCGACGCGCTCGACCCGAAGCTGAAGAGGTCGTGACGATGGCACTGCTTGAAATCGAGAACCTCGTCGTCGAGTTCGACACCGCGCAAGGGCCGTTCCGGGCGGTCGACGGCGTATCGCTCAAGGTCGACGAGCGCGAGGTGCTGGCGATCGTCGGCGAATCCGGCTCGGGCAAGTCGGTGTCGATGCTGGCGGTGATGGGGCTTCTCCCCTGGACCGCGAAGGTGAGCGCCGACAAGATGAGCTTCGCCGGCACGGATCTGCTGAAGCTGGACGATGCCGAGCGCCGCAAGATCATCGGCAAGGACATGGCGATGATCTTCCAGGAGCCGATGGCGAGCCTCAACCCGTCCTTCACGGTGGGATTCCAGATCGAGGAAGTCCTGAAGCTGCACATGAACATGGACAAGCGGCAGCGCCGCGAGCGGGCGACGGAGCTCTTGCGGCTCGTCGGCATCCCCGATCCGGCGGAGCGGCTGGAGTCCTACCCGCACCAGATGTCGGGCGGTCAGTGCCAGCGCGTGATGATCGCGATGGCGATCGCCTGCAATCCCAAGCTGCTCATCGCCGACGAGCCGACCACGGCGCTCGACGTGACGATCCAAAAGCAGATCCTCGACCTGCTGGTTTCCCTGCAGGAGAAATACGGCATGGGCCTGATCATGATCACCCACAATATGGGGGTCGTGGCGGAAACGGCGGACCGGGTCATTGTGCAGTACAAGGGCCGCAAGATGGAAGAAGCCGACGTGCTCACCCTCTTCGAGAACCCGAAGAGCAACTACACGCGCGCCCTGCTCTCGGCGCTGCCCGACAACGCCACCGGCGACAGGTTGCCGACCGTCTCCGACCTCATCTTCGAACAGGCGGCGCCCGCCGTCGTCACACCGCCGCTGGAGGGCCCGCTATGAGCACCGTCGTCCTCGAAGGCCGCGACATCGTCCGCGACTATCGTATTCCCGGGGGGCTGTTTTCGCCCGCCCGCGTGGTGCATGCCGTCAAGGGCGTCTCGTTCAAGGTGGAAAAGGGCAAGACGCTCGCCATCGTCGGCGAGAGCGGTTGCGGGAAGTCGACGCTGGCGCGCATCATCACCATGATCGACGCAGCGACGGCCGGAGAACTGTTCATCGACGGCCAGAAGGTCGACATCGCCAAGGGCGACCTGACGCCGGAACTGCGCCGCAAGGTGCAGATCGTCTTCCAGAACCCCTACGGATCGCTCAATCCGCGCCAGAAGGTCGGCGACGTGCTGGGCGAGCCGCTGCTGATCAACACCGGCGCATCGGCCGATGAACGGCGCGAGCGGGCCATGCAGATGCTCATCAAGGTCGGCCTCGGCCCCGAACACTTCAACCGCTATCCGCACATGTTCTCCGGCGGCCAGCGCCAGCGCATCGCGATCGCGCGCGCGCTGATGCTCAATCCGAGCCTGCTGGTGCTCGACGAGCCGGTTTCGGCGCTCGACCTGTCCGTCCAGGCGCAGGTGCTGAACCTGCTCGCCGATCTGCAGGACGAGTTCCAGCTCACCTATGTCTTCATCAGCCACGACCTTTCCGTGGTGCGCTACATCGCCGACGACGTGATGGTGATGTATTTCGGCGAGGCGGTGGAATACGGCCCGCGCGACGAGGTCTTCTCCGATCCCAAACACAGCTACACCAAGACCCTGTTTGCAGCGACCCCGCGCGCCGACGTCGCCAGCATCAAGGCGCGGCTCGCCCGCAAGGCCGCGAAGGCGGCCTGAGGGCACCCCGCGGCCAAACCCGGCGGTTGACGGTCGGCCTTCATAGCGTTATTTGGTCAACCAACCAATTTCGTGCCCGAAGCCGGGCGCCGGACGAGGGAGGGTTGCGTGCGCGTGGCGGTGACGGGAGCCGGCGGGTTCGTCGGCAGCGCGCTGGTCGCTGCCCTGCTCGAGCCGGAAGGCGGACGCGGCCTGCCTCATCTGAGGCAACTCGTCGCCGTCGACACGGCATTGCCGGACTATGACGATGCGCGCGTCGTTTGCGCCGAAGGCGACCTGGCGGATCCTGTCTTCCGGGCCGGCCTGCTGGAAGAACCCTTCGACACCATGTTCCACATCGCCGCGATTCCCGGCGGCGCCACAACGCGCGATCCGGGTCTTGGCTGGCGGGTCAATGTCGAGTCGACCCTGGCCCTGCTCGACGGCCTGGCAGCGCAGAAGGCGCCGGCCCGGCTGGTGTTCTCCTCGTCGATCGGCGTTTTCGGCGGGCCGCTGCCGGCGGACAAGGTCGACGACGACACGCTGCCGCTGCCGACGATGAGCTACGGCGCCCACAAGCTGATCGGCGAGACGTTGATCGCCGACTATGCGCGACGCGGGCTGGTCGACGGGCTGGCGCCGCGCCTGCCGGGCATCATCGCCCGGCCGCGGGTCATGGGCGGCCATCTGTCCGCCTATATGAGCGACATCCTGCATGCCATGGCGGCGGGCGAGGAATTCCTCTGTCCCGTCTCGCGCCAGGCGACCGGCTGGTTCATGTCGCGTGCCTGCTGCGTCGGCAATCTCCTGCACGCGGCCTCCCTGCCACGCAGTGCGGACCTTCCCCGCCGCGCGTTCAATCTGCCCGCGCTGCACCTCTCCATGGCGGAACTGATCGCCGGCGCCGAGGCGCATTTCGGCCAGTCGGCCGGCGGCCGGGTGCGCTTCGAACCGGATGCCGCGCTCGAGGCGCAATTTGGTGCATATCCGCCGCTCGCCACGCCGATCGCCGACCGGCTGGGCTTTTGCCATGACGGGGATGCCCCGACGCTCGTCGCCCGCGCCCTTGGCCTCGCAATCGCACCGCAGACCGCAAGCGCGATTTGAGCCGATCCGCCGGCCACGTGGTCAGGTGAAGCGACGCGCAGGCTGACGCGAGCGGGTAACCGGCGAGCGGGCTTTCTCGCTTCCGGCGAATCGACTTATGTCACTGCTCCCGACTATCGTGTCGATGGCGGCGCACCAGCGGAAGGAAGAGAGCATGATCATCGAAGTCGCGACGATCCGGGTGAAAGACGGGCTCGAAGCCGAATTCGAGGCGGCGGTCGGCAAGGCCGTCGATGTCTTCCGGCGCGCCGACGGCTGCCTCGGCCTCGTGCTCACCCGCTGCGTGGAGGACCCGTCGCATTACGACGTGGTCATCCGCTGGAAGACGCTGGAGGACCATACGGTCGGCTTCCGCGGTTCGCCGCTGTTTGCCGAGTGGCGCGCGCTGGTCGGACCTTTCTTCGCAGAGCCGCCCTCGGTGAAGCACTACGCCAACATGTTCGCGCCTGTCACGTTCTGAGCGGGGACGGTCGGAGATCCGCCTTCCACCGTCTACAACGAGACTGCGAGCGGTGACGAAGGCGCGGGCGGACGACGCGACCGGATGGGCCGAACTCGCCCCGCTGATCAACGCCGACTTGCCGGTCAAGCCGAAAAGGCATCCGGTCATGAGATATTTTTGATCGGCCGCTCGACCAATCCAGGTACGCAGGCGCGCGCCGACCGTCAAATGCCGCGGATCTTCGGCGTAGCCCTCGGCCTGGCCAATCCGGCGAGGCCCTCGATGCCGCGGACAGAGAACCTGAGCAGCACCTTGTAGGCTTCATCGAGGTCGTCGGCCGTCACCTTGCCGCCCGAGAGCGAATCGAGGCGCCGGTTGCGCGACAGCGTCTGCAGCATCCCGACGAGAGCGAGCGAGAAGCCCCGCATCAGGAGGCCGCGGGGTATGTCGGGAAGCGCCGCGGCCAGCTTGTCGAGGAAGAGTTCTGCCGTCGGGTCGAAATTGTCGCGCAGCAGATGGAGCCAGCGATTGCTCTGGCCGAGCTGAGCCAGGATCAGGAGATAGGACGGCCAGCCTTCGCTGGCCTGCGTCATTTTCTCGAACAGCGGCCGCATGAATGCGTCGAGGATCGCCTCCGTCGTTGGATGCCCGGCGGCCTCGAGCGCGGCGAGACGTTTGCGCCGCATGTCCGACAGGATGCTGGCACGGCGGGCGACGATGTCGGCGAACAGACGGTCCTTGGTGCCGAAATGATATGAAGCGAGGGCAAGCGTCACGTCCGCGCGCTGCGTGATGTCGCGCAGCGAAACGGTGTCGAAGGTCCGTTCGCCGAACAGCGCCTCGGCCGCGTCGAGAATCTTGTCGCGCGTGTTGTCGCCGGAGCCGGAAGACTTGCGCCGCCCGCCTCCTTCGACCCTCGCCACGTCCTCCAAAGCCTTGACCACCTCTGATCTCCCTGCCCCGACTATCCCCGGATTCGACGGAGAGACAAGCGCACCGACGGCGAGCCTGGGCCGTGGCTTGCCGGCGTAACCTCCGCGGCGCCCTTCCGCGACCGGGACGCGCGGCATTCAGCGCGACGGCACAGTCGCGCGGCGCTCGTTCCAATGGATCAGCGGCAGTCCTGCGACCGGCGAGCGGAAGCAGGGGATCCGGTCGCCGCGGAGGCTACCGAGATAGACGGTCTTGAGATCCGGCCCGCCGAAGGTCAGGCTCGCCATCCACGGCGCGATCGTTCCGGTCGCGGCAGCCATCAGCGCCGGCGTGACACGGTTCTCGCGCCATGCCGCGTCGAGGGCGGCGGTGGCGTCTGCGACGCCGTCGTCGAGCAGCGTCAGCAGTTCGCCCTGCGGCGTGATCGCGATCAGCCGGTCGGCCATGATCAGCGTGCTCCAGAGGTTGCCGTAGACGTCGAACGCGATCCCGTCGCAGAAGCCGCCGACATTGTCCGGGCCGTAGGTCTCGCGGGCGCCCAGCACCCCCTCCGGCAGGACGCGGAAGCGCGAGACGCGCCGCGCCGTCGTCTCGGCGACGTAGAGATAGTCCTCCGCCGGATCGAAGCGCAGCTCGTTGGTGCCGCACAGCCCGTCGGCGACAATGCGCGCGCCCCTCTCGTCGATCAGCGCGATGTAGCCGTCATGGCTCATGGTCTCGACGTGGCGGGTCCATGGCACCATCCGGGTGGTAACGGTCAGCCAGAGCCGGCCGCGCGAGTCGCGCGTGACGAAGTTGGCCTTGCCCACGGGCCGGCCGTCGATCCTGTCGACGAGCGTGGTCGTCCGCCCGTCGCGGCTCGTCAGTTCGAGGGCATCGGTGCCGAAGTTCGCGATGAGCAGATTGCCGTCGGCGTCGAAAGCGAGCCCGTTCGGCAGGCTGCCCATCGTGTTCACGTATCGGTCCTCGAAGGACGAGCCGCCTTTCGCCGCGACGGTCGACTGGAGGATCAGCTGTTGCGTGCCGTCCGGCGCGATGCGCACGACGCCGCCGCGGCCGTCGGCGCTCCACAGCGTTCCGTCGGGCTCGGCGAGAATGCATTCGGGCCGCTCGAGGCCCGTGCCGACATAGCGGATGGCGGACCGGTCGACGGTCCAGCCCGCGAGCGGATTCACCGGCATGGGCCTCTCCCGCCGTCGCCAGCAGACGGACGCGGGCCGGCGCGGCAGGCCCTGTTCGGCGTATCGTCGGCGGTCATGCATCCTCTATCTGGGTTGGTCGTCCGACCAATAAGAGAAGAGTATGCGACGGATTGTCAAGGTACCTCGCGGCGTCGAGCGCACCGGGCCCGGCAGATGGGCACGATCCGCGGCCCGACCAGAGCCCCGCCCGCCGGTCATCCTGTTGAAAAGATCGAGGACTACAATTGACGATTGCAATGGTTGTGGCAATCTGACGTTGTTTTTGCGGGATGGGGGTGGGGTCTTGAAGACGGCGTTCGCGCGGCTCGGGCTGGTTCTGGCGATCGGCCTGTTCTCTCTCGATGGTCTTGCGGAGACAGCGCCGCACCCGGATGTCGCGGCGAAGGCCGGCAGCCCGGCGATCGGCAATTCGTCGCGGGTGCTCGGCAATGACGGTCCTGGGCTGAAGGAAGAGACGCCGGACGAGAAGGTCGCGCCGCCTTCGGAGAAAGTGGACGTCGAGCCGGCGGAGGTCGAAAGCAAGGACGGAGACGAGAAGGCCGCCGAGGCGGAGGTCGCGCCCGCCGCGACCCCCGCACCTGAGGCAGGCCTGATCCCCGAGATCAAGGCGCCGACTTCGAATTTCCCCGAAGCCAAGGGCAATGGCAGCCTCGGCTATTCCTTCGCCATCGACGCACCGGATTTCCGCGGCCTCGAGCCGGAGATCGCGCTGACCTATCTCTCGTCGCGCAAGACCAAGACCGGCGGCACCTATCAGGGCTGGCTCGGCTACGGCTGGGGCGTCGACGGCATCGCGGTGATCGAGCGCGCCCGGCCACGCGGCGGCGTGCCGGCGTACAACGCCAACGACGTCTATGTGCTGAACGGCACCGAACTGGTGGCCTGCGTTTCGGGCATGGTGAGTCCGTCCTGTTCCACGGGCGGCACGCATGCGACGGAGAACGAGAGCTACAACCGCATCAAATATCTTGCGAGCACGCTCCAATGGGAGATCACCGACCGCGCCGGCACGGTGACGACGCTCTCCGCCGTCGGCACGATCGCCAATGCCGGCACGCTGACCCCGGGCACCGAAGCGTACAACCTGGCCTACCAGTATCGCTGGCTGGTGACCTCGGTGACGGACACGCACGACAATGTCGTCACCTATACCTATGTCTGCCCCGCACTGCCGACCTGCTATCCGAACACTATCACCTACAACGGCTCGACGATCCGCTTCTACCGCGAGGCGCGGCCGGACTACCTGCTGGTTGCCAATGGCCGGACGCTGTCGACGATTGCCACCCGCGTCCGCACCATCGCGGTGCTGACGGGGGGCGTGCTGCGCGCGGCCTATGGCCTCGAATACGACCAGGCGCCGGTGTCAGGCGCCTCGCGGCTCGTCAAGATCCGGCAGTTCGGGCGGGATGCCGCGGTGAACGCGTCCGGCGTGATCAGCGGCGGGACCGAGCGGCCGCAGACGGTGATGGCGTATGGAAACTACGCCTCGGGCTTCTCTGGTTATTTCGTAGCTCCCTGGAGCAGCGGCGGTTCACAGCTTGGCTTGCAAACCGTAGCCGTCGACGACGTGAACAATGACGGCAGACAGGAATTGGTCACGTATCATCATGAGTCCGAAGGCGCGAGGCTAAGGAGCGTATCATCTGCGAACGCCGTTGCGGTGCATCCTCTCCCCAGCAACCTGCTCAGCGATCTGTCCGGACGGTTTATCGGTGACCAGATCACCAAGCAATGGCTCGTGCCAAGCTCTACGAGTTCGGGTGGTTATGTTGAATTTGCAGCTAACCTCGCCGCTTCATTCGTCTCCTGCTCCGCCGCCAGCGAGCCGGCGATGCTTGTGGTATGTGAAAACATCGCTGAGGGACCGGCATTCGGCGGCAGGGTCGTCGCTGACGTGAGGGGCAATGGCATCGATGAGTTCGTGAAACCAACGACGACCGGTGGCAGTGCTCAGCCCTTCGGCGCACCGCCGAGTGACGTGCTGGGTGACGCTATCGATCGCATTCTGGGTCCCGGCAATACTGCCAGTCAGTTGTTCCTTCATAGCCGCAGCGGTACTGTTTGGTCCCAGACTCCTCTCGCGATGGTAGACCGGCTCGGTGCCGCTGCGCCTCGCAATTGCCTTAGCTCAGAACCAAAGGTGATGCTGAACTGCATTGTCGGCGATATTAACGGCGATGGCGTCGATGATTTCACCAATATAGGAACAAACTATTGGTTTTGCAGCCTCAACAGCTGTTCTCCTGAAGTACTATTGAGCATATACCTTGGCACTGGCGACCGGTTCATCAAAGTAAACACCGGCCTTGGGTACGGTGGCTTCACGAATGCCCAGGACACCTCGCTCACGGATATCGATGGTGATGGCAGGTCAGAGCTTTTGACGTCCAGCATCGATCCAATCACGCAAATGCACTACCTTGAGTGGGGTCGCTTCCCGAACAATTCATCCGTTGCCTCTTCTCGGAAAGTTCTTTCGTTTCAGAGCCACCTGCCGAATGGCAACGCAGGTGGCGACTCAGATTCCAATTTCCAGCTCGTCTCCGGGCTCACGATGGCCGGGAGTGGGACAGGTGATTTGAATGGGGATGGACTGACGGATCTTCTGACTTCGACGGTTATGACGAACTCGGACGGTATGCCCTCGAAGAGCTACACGCTTCAGCTCTCCGTCGCTCCTCCGGTGCCGACCAACCTTCTCACCTCCGTCACCAACCAGCTCGGCGGCACGGCCTCGTTCGAATACCGGCCCTCGACGGTCTGGGCCAACGATTATCTGCCCTATCCGGTGCAGACGGTGACGAAGCTGACGGTGTCGGACGGGCGCGGGCAGAGCGCGGTCACCGACTTCACCTATTCCGGCGGGCTGTTCGACCATCCGTCGAACAAGTTTTTGGGCTTCAGGAAGGTGATCGAGACCAAGCCGCTGGCCAATGGCGAGACGGCGCGGCCGAAGATCGAGACCACGTATCGGCAGGATGTCGCCAGCCACGGGCTCGTCCAGCGCGCCGACTTCAAGGACGGCGCGGGGGTCGTCCGCAAGTCGGTGATCGAGACCTGGACAGTCAATGCGACGGCAAAGCCCTACACGGCGCTCAACACCTCCACCACCACGGTGCTGACGCAAAACATCAGTCTCGCCACGCGCATCGACCGCGTCTTCGACGCCTACTCCAACATCACCAGCGAGAAGAACTACGGCCGTGTCGTGCCGCCGGGCGAGGCGGGTGCCGGCAGCGATATCGCCGGCGACGAGGTCTGGACATCGCGCAGCTTCAACCCGAACACCAGCGCCTACATCGTCTCGGCGCCGACCTCGGAGGCGATCCGCGACAATTTCGATTCGGCATCGCTCACCCTGCGCGGCACGGTCTATTATTACGACGGCCAGGCCGCCTACACCTCGCCGCCGGTCAAGGGCGACGTGACCAGGAAGCAGATCAGGAAGTCGCACGCGCTCGGCCAGATCATCTACGAGAACTTCACCTATGACAGCTGGGGCAACAAGCTCTCGGCGCTCGACGGCGCCGGCAACCGCACCGAATGGACCTATGACGCGACGCGGCATCTGTTCGCGGTCGCCGAGCGCAGCCCGCGCTATTTTGCCAACGGATCGCTCCCTGCCGATACCCGCCATGCGACCAGCGCCAGCTTCGACGATGTCTGCCAGCAGCCGCTGACCCGCGTCGACCTGAACGACGTCACCCACACCTACGCCTACGACGCCTTCTGCCGGCTGATCGACTACCGCAACACCGGGACCAACTTCTACCGGCTGATCTCCTATTTCAACGACGGCGCTCCGGCGAACCAGTCCTGGGTGGTCTACGAGCCGCTGCCGAACGCGGCAGGATCGTCCTACCTCGCCAGCTATTATGACGGCCGCGGCCGGGTCTGGCTGGAGCAGAAGCGCGGGGAGACGGCGTCGACACCGGTCAGGCGCACGCAGACCATCTACGACGCGCGCAACAACGTGGCGCGGAAGAGCCACCCCTACTTCAACGGCGAGACGCCGCAATATACCGAGACGACCTACGACTGGAACGACCGGCCGATCACGGTCACCCATCCCGACGGCGCCTCGCGCACCAACTTCTACTATCTCGCCGCGACGCTCGGCTACACCTCGAACCTGCCGCTCGGCTACGTCCGCACGGTCGACGAGCTCGGCCGCGCCTCGCAGACCTATTCGTCGAGCCAGGGCCAGGTGATCCGCATCGCCCGCCAGATGGAGGATGCCACCTGGCGCTACGAGTTCCGTTCCTGGGATCCGTTCGGCAAGCTCACCCAGGTGCGCGACAACGGCCTCGCCACCTGGTCCTACGCCTACGACAATCTCGGCAACCGCGTCTCGGCCACCGACCCCGACATGGGCTCATGGTCCTATGTCTACGACGCCGCCTCGCGCATGACGGAGCAGACCGACGCGCGCGGCGTGGTCACCGCGATGAGCTACGACCAGCTCGGCCGGCTGACGGAGCGGCGCGTCACCTCGCCGGTGATCGCCAACCCCGTGCTGGCCGCCAACACCTACGACCAGGCGCGCGCCGGCTATCATAATGTCGGCCAGCTGACGACCTCGACCAACGGGGCAGCGACGCACCAGATCGACTGGCGCGCCTCGGGCAACGAGGTGCGGCGCATCTCGACGATCGCGGGCAAGTCGAACACCACCTCGCGCACCGAGGACCGCTCGCACAAGCCGATCCGCATGGCCTACGGCCCCTACACGCTCAACATCGGCGACGCGGCGAACCCGTGGACCTACACCGTCAGCGGCGAGCTCCAGTCGATCCCCGGCACCATCGCCTCGATCGAATATGAAGCCGACGGCCAGACGAAGCGCATCGATTATGCGAACGGCGTCTATACCACCTTCACCTATTCGCCGACGCGCCGCTGGCTGACGCGGATCGTGACCACAAGGCCGACCGGCACCAAGATCATCGACAACAGCTACACCCGCGACGCGGCCGGCCGCATCCTGTCGATCGACGGTATCGGGACAGTGGAGGACTGGACCTATAGCTACAACAATCTCGACTGGCTGCTTAGTGCCACCAACGCCGGCAATGCCGCGCTGTCGGAAACCTTCACCTATTCCGCCACCGGCAACCTGCTCACCCGCACGCGGCTTTCCGGCGCATTCACCTATCCGGGCACGCAGGCCGCGCGGCCGCATGCGCCGCTGACGCTGGGCAGCCGGACCTTCACCTACGACGCCAACGGCAACACCACCTATGACGGCCACCGCGCGCTCGTCTGGGACGAGGCCAACCGGCTGGCGCGGGTGACGATGCAGACCAGCCAGGTGATCGACTACGTCTACGGGCCGGACGGCGCACGCGCCAGGAAGACGCACCCCTTCGGCGCGACGCTCTATCCGTCGGCCGACGTCGAGATCGACGACACGCTGGCGACGTCGGACGCCTACACCCGCTATCCGCACATGGACGTGAAGATCGTCGGCTACACCGTCTTCTTCCTGCACCGCGATCATCTCTCGTCCGTCCGCACCGTCACCAACTCGGCCGGCGCCGTGCACGAAACCACCGCCTATGCCGCCTATGGCGAGCGCACCAACGCCAGCTTCGACACGCAGAAAGGCTATATCGGCGAGCGCTACGACCCCGAGACCGGCCTGCTCTACCTCAACGCCAGATACATGGATCCGGCCTTCGGACGCTTCATCTCAGCGGATGACTGGGATCCGGTGATCGAGGGCGTGGGGACGAACCGGTATGCCTATGCCGGGAATGATCCGGTCAATAAGAGTGATAAGAATGGGCATGCTGAAGGCGATCCGGGTTACTGGGGACCCGGACCCATTGGCCCTGCCGATACGGGAGTAAGGTCACTTGATATTGGCCTTAACTCGTTGGTTTCTGCCGCAAACTCCGCAATTAATCCTGCAATAGGGTTTTTCGCAGCTCTTGAACCGTACGATGACGCAATTACAGGAATTGAGATGTCTGTGCCGGCCAGTCCGGCAACCGCACCCGCAAAAGGCATAGCGAAAGGCGTCGTAACAGCATCTCACCTAGCGGGCAGTCTGTTCGCAATATCAAGATCAAGAATAGCCCAAAAGGCTTTTGCCGTTTCTTTGCAGGCAGCCGGAAAATTGGGACCCGGTCAAAAGGCTCATCATATAGTCGAGATCACCAACCCAAATGCACAGCCAGCAAGAGATGTTTTGTCGAAGTGGGGAATCGATTTAAACGATCCAGTGAATGGGGTAGGTTTGACAAATCACCCAGGCCCTCACCCAGCCGCTGCAACAAACGCTGTAATCTCAAGGATTGATCGAGCGAAGAAAAGCCGGGAGGAGGTTATCGCGGAGTTGCAAGCAATCGGTCGAGAGCAAAAATCCGTTGACGCACAGATATCTCGAGGTGATAGATCGGAAAAATCTGCGGTAACTGGCTGGGCAAATGATCAGTATGATTAATGTGAGAATTCTTAATGACATTATATTGGAGAGTGCTGCCTAATATTAAGAATTATTCTTCTGCTATTGGACACAGGATACCATACAGCGCAAGCGATTTCTTACGACTAGATAGTGAGGCTGCAAAAATAGAAGAGAACACTCTTGTTTTTGAGTACGACATAGATTCCGGCCTCCCCTTTCCTAATTTCTTTCCAAGTGCTTATCATCCCGTTATGTTATTGGATGAATATGCATACCGTCGTTGTGAAGGATTCTTTTCGTGCCACTCATACATATACAATGGGATAATAGAGGATAAAAAGTTATATTTGGTTGCGATCAATGAAGAGAGAAGCGGTTTCGATTACGTCGGATCAAAGTACGAAAGATATGAGCTCCCTCCCCCGAGAAATCGAGTTCGGCGAATCAAGAGATTGAATTTAGTCGATGACTTTAAGACAGATGTCGATCTTTTTCGCCTTAACGACGAACGGGAGATGAGATATGAGCTTATATGTCATAATAGATTCAAGAAATTTTATGAAGAAAATAAACTAAAAGGGTTGAGATTCGTAGAGACGTAGGGAACCGGTGATCAACCCGATCATCGTCATTGCAGAAGAAATAGCCTGATAGTCATCCATCCCCGGCTAAATTACTGTACAACGAGGGTAATCGGCTGACAGTTGCGCGTTGAGCGGGCGGTGTCAGGCGGCTTTGCTGGCTGGCTTGTTATCCTCCTTCTAGTTCGTGGTTCTGGGCCAGGCGGTCCCGCACTCGCCTCCATGCGGACGGAGCAGCAAGCTGTCGATCGACGGTATCGGGACAGTGGAGGACTGGACCTATAGCTACAACAATCTCGACTGGCTGCTTAGTGCCACCAATGCCGGCAACGCGGCGCTGTCGGAAACCTACACCTATTCCGCCACCGGCAACCTGCTCACCCGCACGCGGCTTTCCGGCGCCTTCACCTATCCGGGCACTCAGGCGGCGCGGCCGCATGCGCCGCTGACGCTCAGCGCGCGCAGCTTCCGGCCCGGGTCCCGCTGCCTGCGGCAGCTCCCGGGCGTTCGCCCGCCTTCGGTCATGCCACCGGCATGACCGATCCTGCGGACCGGCGGCTCACCCTACGACGCCAACGGCAACACCACCTATGACGGCCACCGCGCACTCGTCTGGGACGAGGCCAACCGGCTGGCGCGGGTGACGATGCAGACCAGCCAGGTGATCGACCGGCCGGCCCGGGTCCCGCTGCTTCGCAACTCCCGGGCGTTCGCCGCCTTCGGTCATGCCACCGGCATGACCGATCCTGCGGACCGGCGGCTCACCCTACGGGCCGGATGGCGCACGCGCCAGGAAGACGCACCAGTTCGGCGCGACGCTCTATCCGTCGGCCGACGTCGAGATCGACGACACGCTGGCGACGTCGGACGCCTACACCCGCTATCCGCACATGGACGTGAAGATCGTCGGCTACAGCGTCTTCTTCCTCCACCGCGATCGTCTCTCTTCGGTGCGCTATGTCACCAACTCGGCCGGCGCCGTGCACGAAACCACCGCCTACGCCGCCTATGGCGAGCGCACCAATGCCAGCTTCGACACGCAGAAGGGCTATATCGGCGAGCGCTACGACCCCGAGACCGGCCTCCTCTACCTCAACGCCCGCTACATGGACCCGGCCTTCGGACGGTTCATCTCACCCGACGACTGGGACCCGGTGCTGGAGGGGGTGGGGACGAACAGGTATGCCTATGCACAGAACGACCCGGTGAACAAGAGCGATAAGAATGGGCATCAGGCGAGCGATCGGGCGACGATGCCGATACAGACGACAGTAAGAGCCTTGCGGAAGCTCTTGCACAGACCCTCGCGCCGGCGCTAACGGCAGCACGTGAGGCATTTGTAGGCATCGGAATAAAGGCAGCGTCGGTCCCGATAGGGATAGCGATCGCGGTGTTCGCGCCCACGCAGGTCGCGCCGGGGACGTGCGACGGCGGTGCCTGCAATCCCATGGTCAGTTCAACGAATGGGCCCGCGGGACCAGCGTCGCCCGATACGTCCGGATTGTCCGCGACGCCACCCGACCCGGAGGATGATAACAAAGATAAAGAAAAAGAACCCGGCTGGACCTTTGGAAGCCATAAGACTGACGCCAAATGGGCGAATCAGATGGAGCAACGCGGCTGGACAAAGGCTCAAATCGATGAGGCGTTGCAGAACACCAAGTCGCGCGTGCCGGCGGTAAACAATGTTAATCCACAAAACGCGGCGTCACGATATTCACATCCGACAACTCAAAAATCTGTCGTGATTGATGACGTGACGAAGCAAATTCTGCATGTTGGCAAGGAAGGGTATAAATACTAATGACAGAAGAAATTTCTGCTTATGTCCGACTGTTAGGGGAGGGAACAGACGTGTATCGTCCGGTACAATTAGAACGTCTAAGCGACGGCATATTTGTTGTGCAAGAAAAATTCTATGATCCCGACGACGAAAAATGGGAGTTTCCACCGGGAAGTATTGTTAAATTGACAAAACACATGCTTTCAGACGGATCTCAAATTTCGGTTTGTAATAGGACCCCTTGAACCAGTAGGTTTGTCGATGGACCTACACCGTCAGCGGCGACCTTTATTCGATCCCCGGCACCATCGCCTCGATCGAATATGAAGCCGACGGCCAGACGAAGCGCATCGACTATGCGAACGGAGTCACCACCACCTTCACCTATTCGCCGACGCGGCGCTGGCTGACGCGGATCGTCACAACCCGGCCGAACGGCACCAAGATCATCGACAACAGCTACACCCGCGACGCGGCCGGCCGCATCCTGTCGATCGACGGTATCGGGACAGTGGAGGACTGGACCTATAGCTACAACAATCTCGACTGGCTGCTTAGTGCCACCAACGCCGGCAATGCCGCGCTGTCGGAAACCTTCACCTATTCCGCCACCGGCAACCTGCTCACCCGCACGCGGCTTTCAGGCGCATCCGGACGGGTCACCGCTGCTTCGCAGGCCCGGCGTTCGCCGGCCTGACCTGATGCCACCGGCATCAGGTCTTCCGCGCCTTGCGCGGAACCGGCCGCTCACCCTATCCGGGCACTCAGGCGGCGCGGCCCCATGCGCCGCTGACGCTGGGCAGCCGCATGCGCCGCTGACGCTGGGCGCGCGCAGCTTCCGGCCCGGGACCCGCTGCCTGCGGCAGCTCCCGGGCGTTCGCCGCCTTCGGTCATGCCACCGGCATGACCGATCCTGCGGACCGGCGGCTCACCCTACGGGCCGGACGGCGCCCGGGCGAAGAAGACGCATCAATTCGGCGCGACGCTCTATCCGTCGGCCGACGTCGAGATCGACGACACGCTGGCGACGTCCGACGCCTACACCCGCTATCCGCACATGGACGTGAAGATCGTCGGCTACAGCGTCTTCTTCCTCCACCGCGATCATCTGTCCTCGGTGCGAACCGTCACCAATTCGGCCGGCGCGGTGCACGAAACCACCGCCTACGCCGCCTACGGCGAGCGCACCAATGCCAGTTTCGACACACAGAAAGGCTACATCGGCGAGCGCTACGACCCCGAGACCGGCCTCCTCTACCTCAACGCACGCTACATGGACCCTGCCTTCGGACGGTTCATCTCGCCGGATGATTGGGACCCGGTGATCGAGGGCGTGGGGACGAACAGATATGCCTATGCCGGGAATGATCCGGTGAACAAGAGTGATAAGAATGGGCATATCGGCTTTACCGGCGGCTTATTCGCTGAATACACGCCAGGTATCGGTGTCTTTGGCTCGGTGCAGGTAAGCTTTTCAGTTCCGGGCTCATACTTCGGGATAGATGATGATGACACTTTTGATGCGGCAGTATCGGCCAGCGTCGGGGGTAGACTCGGTGTTGCAAATGCCACGGGTATTTATGGGGGATTCGGCCCAGGTACGAGCAAAAAATCTGCTGAAGAAGCCGAGGCGGTCTCGGTGGGCGTAACCGTGGACGCTGCATTGTCAGGGCCGCTAGGTGGTATAACTGGTTCCGTAGCGATCGCGGGTAGTGGATCTACTATGGCAGGAGGCGCAAGGTCCCCCAACAAGGCTGCGCCAACTGCACCAACACCGAGTCTGAAGGGAGGTGTGCAAGTCTCGGCAGGTCCAACTGGTCACATCGGCATTTCTGCCCGAGGAGTGATAAACACAGTAAAGGGATGGTTCTCTGACGAAGTCGATGACAATCCGTCTCCGCAGAAATCGGAGAATGAAAATGACGCAAAAAGCGACAATGGTCCCGAATCTGATGACTAAGATAGAGAAGATATATGTCTCTGGATGTCTGACTTTGAATATTGCATATTGGATATCTGTATTATATTATAGACGAATTGATATCGCACTGCTGATCTCCGCGCTCTTGATAGCGGGATCTTTCTCTTTGAAAGATCGAGTTATCTATTTGCATAGGTTATTAAAAAAGCAAGAGGCAAAGAAGAGGATTGGACACTGGCGGCCATTGTCTGACGGTATAGAAACGCTAAGGGCAAAAATCTCTCACATAGGAGGCATGCCACCACTGAGCTATTCCCTTACGTTCATGTTAGCGGTCATGAGCGGTATGAAATATGGATGGCGCGAATGGGTCACAGCTATACCCGCAGCAACATTTGTCTTGCTATTCGTATCGGTCCAGGTTGCGATAGCTGCTGCGGAACGTGAAACTAACAGTACGAAATGAGTTTCATGTGAATGTTTCGGTGTATCCACATGTATAGGGAGCGTAATCGGCTGGAGCTCTGCTTTAAGCGGGTAGTGTCAGGCGACTTATCTGGCTGGCTTGTTTTCCTCCTGCGGCTTGGTGGTTTCGGGCAGGCCGTCCCGAACTCGCCTTCATGCGGCCGGCCGCATCCTGTCGATCGACGGTATCGGGACAGTGGAGGACTGGACTTATACCTACAACAATCTCGACTGGCTGCTTAGTGCCACCAATGCCGGCAACGCCGCGCTGTCGGAAACCTACACCTATTCCACCACCGGCAACCTGCTCGCGGCTGGCGGGCATGCCGGCGACGACAACTTCCGTCCGTGTCTCGCGTTCGATCCGACCGATCCGGATGAAGCCGAGCGGGTTGACGTATGTGTCCAAAGACCGGACGTTCGAGATGCTTCGCCGGCGGGCGCCGTCACCGGCGAGCACGGTATCGGCTACAGGAACCGGCCGCCGCTGACGATGGACAAGGTTCCGGGCGACGCGTGATGCCGCCCCCGAGCGCGGCGCCGACAGGTCAATGCGATGAGCCGGGCAGGTTCCTGGATGCCTGCCGGCCTATTCGGTGTGTCTGCCGGGCGATGGCGTGCCCTCCGCGGCTGCCCCCGCAACCGGCGGCGGCCTCGAATGACCTGAGCTCAGAGAATTTTGGTGCCGCTTGCGTGACTCGAACACGCGACCCCATCATTACGAATGATGTGCTCTACCGACTGAGCTAAAGCGGCAATCCGGCGCTCTCCGCAAGGCGGTGCAGCGTGGTGCGCGTCATATCGGCAATGGCGGCGGAATTCAAGCCGAGGGCTCCGATTTCTCAGGGCAATCGCATATGGAGTTCGCGAGGCCTTACCCCACCCCCAACCCCTCCCCACAAGGGGGAGGGGACGCGAATCCCGCCCATACCCTCGCAAATGCCTGCCGGAACGGCCCGGGCTAGGTGCGGCGGACCAGTTGGCGCGGAAACCGAACCGGCGCCCGCCCGCCCCGGCCGGGCGGACCGATGCGCCCGGTTTCGCGGCCGGGGCCGCAGTCGCCCGGCTCGTGCCGCGTCGCTACGACCGCCGGAACTCCGCCTTGCGCTTCTCCAGAAAGGCGGCGACGCCCTCGCGGTAGTCGTCGGACCAGCCCGCCTCGCGCTGGAAGCCGCGCTCCATGTCGAGCTGCTCGTCCAGCGAGTTCGTCGATGCGGCGTGGATCAGCTGCTTGGTCAGCGCGTAGGCGGTGGCGGGCCCGTTGGCGAAATGCCGGGCGAGCGCTTCCGCCTGCCCCTGCAGCTCGCCGTCGTCGACGCATTTCCAGATCAGCCCCCAGTCGGCCGCTGTCTGCGCCGGCAGCGGTTCGGCGGTCAGCGCCAGCGCCTTGGCGCGCGCCTCGCCGAGATGCCTGGTCAGCCACCAGGTGCCGCCGGCGTCCGGCACCAGCCCGATCTTCGAGAAGGCCTGGATAAACGTGGCCGAACGCGCGGCGATGACGATGTCGGCGGCGAGCGCGATGTTGGCGCCGGCGCCGGCGGCCACGCCGTTCACCGCGCAGATGATCGGCTTGGCCAGCGCGCGCATCTGGCGGATCAGCGGATTGTAATAGGTCTCCAGCGTCAGGCCGAGATCGGGCCGGGGTCCGCCCAGGGTCGGATCGCGGTCGGACAGGTCCTGTCCCGCGCAGAAGCCGCGGCCGGCTCCGGTCAGGATCACCGCGCGGCAGTCGGGGTGGGCGGCGCAGTCCTCCAGCGCGGCGCGCAGCTTGAGGTGCTGCTCCTCGTTGAACGCGTTCAGCCGCTGCGGGCGGTTCAGCGTCACCCTGGCATAGCCATCGAACTTTTCGTGGAGGACGGCGTCGCTGGTCATCCTGACTTCCTTGGGTTAGTTTTCTTCCGGGGACTTCATCGCATGCCGGCCAGACACATTCAAATTGCCGAAGCGCACGCTTCGGATGTTCACATCGGTGAATTCCGATGAAGCGGCGCGTGATGCCGCACCTGCGCCCGCCGCAGGGCGGCCAGCTGTCGCCGGATCTGTTCATGACCCTGTTCGCAGGGCATCCGATCGAACGCTGGGCGGACGGCGACGAGCTGTTCCTGCAGGACGATCCGCCGGACCGAGTGTTCGGCATCGTTTCCGGGGCCGTCGAGATCTCGCTCTATTCCCCCGACGGGCGCAAGATCGTCGCCAATATGGAAATGCCGAACAGTCTGGTCGGCGAGATCGGCGCGCTCGACGGCGGCACGCGCACGGCCACCGCGACCTGCGTGGGAGACTGCGAGATCTACTCGATCCCTCGCGCCCAGTTTCTCGAGCGGGTGACGCGTATTCCGTCGCTCTCGGCCGCCATGATCGCGCTGCTATGCAAGCGCATCCGGTGGATCAACGGCGAATTCGGCGATCAGGTGATGCTGAAGGTCGATGCCCGGCTTGCCAAGCGGCTGCTGTTCATGTCGTCGGGCTTTGCCGATGGCGACGGCTGGGTGGCCATCTCGCAGTCGGACCTGGCGGATTTCCTCGGGGCGACGCGGGAGTCGGTCAACAAGAACCTCAAACAATGGCGCGAAGCCCGTATCATCGACATCCGGCGCGGCGGCATCCGGATCCTCGACGAGACCCGGCTGCGCGCCAGTGCCGGACTGCCGCCCGCCGACGAACATGATCAATAGAGCGCCTATTGGACAGGAGCGGCCAGTTTCTCCTCGGCCGCCTGGAAATTGCCGATCAGGAACCGGTTGAGCGCCGGATCGACATAGGGAACCAGCTCGGCGCGGCGCATCCTGAACCCGGGATGGCGCAGCCTGAAAGCGGTGAGATCGGCGGCGGCTTCCGCCTCCCGGCCTGCGCGGAACAGCGATCCCACCCGGATCAGCCCGGAATACCAATAGGCGGGGGATAGTTCGAGCGACGCCTTCCCGGCCTCCGCCGAGGCCTCGAAATCGCCGACGAAGGCATAGGCCGCGGCGAGCTCGCCGAGATTGTGGAAGCGGTAGAGATCGAAGGGGCTGAGCTTCTCGGCCTGAAGATGGGAGGGGATGGCCTTGGTCGCCTCGCCCAGCAGGTTGTGGGCGCTGCCCTTGGCGGAATGGGCGAAGGAAAAGCTGGGATTGATGGCAAGCGCCGCGTCCAGGTGCTTGAGCGCCGCTCCGGGCCGGCCGCGCATGATGTCAGCGATGCCGAGATAGCAGTGCGGACGCGCGTCGTGCGGATCGATCGCCAGCGCCTTCCTCGCATAGGCAACCACCTGCACGAGGTCGGCTTCATAGTCGTGCGGCGCGCCGAACCGCAGCCACGAGCGCCAGAAATACCACCAGGCCAGTTCGTTGAGCGCGCTGGTCGAATTGGGCGAGCGGTCGAGCGCGCGCTCGAAGAAGCCGAGCGCCAGTTCGGTGTCGTCGTGGGTGCGGCGCCCCATATGCCAGCGCCCGCGCCTGATAAGCTGCCAAGTGTCCATGCTTTCGACCGGCAGGCGGAAGGAGCGCTCCTGCTCGACGCGGTCGACCTCCTTGGCCAGCGCCACGACGATCTCGCCGCCGATCTCGTCCGGAATCGAGGGCACCCCCGCCACATCGGCATCGAACGTGCCCGCCCAGATCGTGCTTGCCTCGACGGCATCCTCAAGCATGGCCTTGACCCTGATCGAGGGGCCGGCGACCGAGACCGTACCGGACACGACATAGCGCGCGCCAAGCGCCAGGCCCGCGATCGCGGCCTGTGCGCCGTTGCGGAACTGGAAGCTCGAGCTGCGCGAGATCACCGGCAGCCAGCGCACGTTCGACAGGCCGATGATGATATCGTCGGCAAGGCCGTCGGCCATGGCTTCCGCATCGGTACCCGGTCCGGCCGCGCGGAACGGCAATACCGCCAGCGCGGGAGGCCCGGGCGGCATTCCGGAAAAACGGGAGGGGTCGGCGCGGGGCGAGACAGGAGCTTCGGGTTCCAGGCTCCTCGCTCCCGTTCCCGACAGAACCAGGTAGCTGCGCACCGGGTAAAGGATGTTCTTGAACCGCTTTTCGCCCATGTCGCTGCAGCGTGCGATCGAGAGCCGCTGGATATGGTTGAATGTCGTCTCGGAAATGACGATGCCGCTTTCGGGAGCCGATTCCTGCAGCCGCGCCGCGATGTTCACGTCGTCGCCGTAACGGTTGGCGTCGCGCACGATCACGTCGCCGGTGTTGATCCCCACACGGAACGCCATGCGCGCCCCCTCGGACGCGCCGGTATTGAGCTCGACGATACGCCGCTGAAACGCCAGCGCAGCGAGCAGCGCCTGAGCCGGCAGGCCGAACTCGGCCATGAAACTGTCGCCCGCCGCGCCGAAGATCTCGCCGCCATGGGCGCGGCAGGTCTCGCGGATGACCGCCGCGCGCTCCTCGAACGCCCTCACCGCCGCATCGGCATTGCGGCCGATGGCTCGGGAGAAGCCGACGGCATCCACGGAAATGATCGTCGCCAGCTGACGTGTGAACTGCACGTCAGACATCTGAATGCCGCTTCAATATCATGCCCCAACGTTCAGAGCACTGCCTTGCGGAGTGTCCGGATCGACGTGCCGCGGGTTCGTTCCCGTCTGTGTTCCACCGGCCGCTGGGTCGCGCTTTGTCTCATCACAAAACCTCGACTGACTGACATGTTATGCGAGGTTTCCACCCACGGCAACCGGACGATCGTATGAAAGGGCGGAATTGGAGCGGAGCCGTCGCTACTCGAAAACGATCGAAGGACCCGAGGCCGAGGCCGTCTCGGCGCGCATGCGATCTTTCACCCTCGCCGCGACATCGCGGTAGACTCCGGCGATCGGACCCGTCGGATCGGCGACCACGACGGGCGTTCCGGCATCGGAATTCTCGCGGATGGCCATCTCGATCGGCACCTCGCCGAGGAAAGCGACGCCGAGCCGCTCCGCCTCCTTGCGGGCGCCGCCATGGCCGAAAATGTCGTAGCGCTTACCCGTGTCTGGAGCGATGAAGTAGCTCATGTTCTCGATGATGCCGAGCAGCGGCACGTCGACCTTCCTGAACATGTTGAGGCCCTTGCGCGCGTCGATGAGCGCAAGATCCTGCGGCGTCGAGACGATGACGGCGCCGGCAAGCGGCACCTGCTGGGCCATCGTCAGCTGCGCGTCGCCGGTGCCGGGAGGCATGTCGACGACGAGCACGTCGAGCGCACCCCACTCGACCTCGCGCAGCATCTGGGTCAGCGCCGACATCACCATCGGTCCGCGCCAGATCATCGGCGTCTCCTCCTCGACGAGGAAGCCCATGGACATCACCTTGAGGCCGTATTTCTCCATCGGCTTCAGGATCTTGCCGTCGATGGTGGTGGGCTTGCCCTTGATGCCCAGGAGCTTCGGCATGGAGGGGCCGTAAATGTCGGCGTCGAGGATGCCGACCTTCAGCCCGAGCGCGGAAAGCCCGAGCGCGAGATTGACCGCGGTGGTGGACTTGCCGACGCCGCCCTTGCCGGAGGCGACGGCGATGATGGCCTCGACGCCGGGCACGCCGCGCTTGCCTGACTGGGTGGAGGGAGGAGCCGCCGGCGGCGCGGGCCGGGCCGGCGCCGGGCGCGGGGGAACCGGACGAGGCGGCGCAGCCTCCATGCCACCCCCCTTCTTCTCGGCTGTCAGCGCGACAACCGCGCCCGCCACGCCGGGGAGCGCCTTGACCGCGCGTTCGGCGGCGGAGCGCAGCGGCTGGAGTTCCTGGGCACGGGCGGCCGGCACGGTGATCGAGAAGAACACCTTGGCGTCGGCGATGAAGATCTCCGACACCAGCCCCAGCGAGACGATATCGCCCTCGAAGTCCGGCCCCTTGATGGTGCGGAGCTTCTCGAGGACTGTTTCCTTGGAAATGGCCATGTCGGACTCGCAGGGTTTCGGTCGTGCCGCTCACATAGTGCAGATGGGGGCGCGAACCAAGCAGTCGGCCGCGCCGGGACTGGTCCACTTTGTCGCGCGCGAAGGCGTCGCCCGTGCGAGGCTTGCGCGGACGGCTCTAGAACGGACTTCGTGGGCGCACGTCCGGGGACAGTTTACTTTTTTCCGCAGAAGGGCGCGGCCCGTGCGAGGTTTGCGCGGGCGGAAAGAAAGTAAACTGTCCCCTGAGGATCTCTACGACGTGTCGCGGAACTCGGGTGGCGAGAAGACTGCGTTTCGAAGCCTACGGGCGAAGGCATCGAGCCCGTGGAGCGGGTTGACCTCGTCACCGGCCTCGTCCACTGCCTGATCCTGCCGCCAGACCGACACGCGCCGGAGGTATGCGGCGATGCCGCTGATGACCGCCGCCAGAGCGCGCAGCGAGGCGGCGATGTCGAGCGCGTCGGCCGGCCCGGTGCCGTAGCGGACATTGGGCAGAGCGGGCGACCAGAGCCGGCCGGCCCTATTCCATGTCGAGCCGGCGACGTAGTCGCGGGCGATCAGGTCGGCCTGCCGGGCGGCCCACAGCACGCTGAAGCGAACCCAGGGGCTGTCGCCGGCAGCCCGCTCTGCGAGGGCGGCGAGCGCAAGCAGGGTCGAGACGATGCTGCAAAGCACCTCCTGTCCCCTTCCTGTCTTCGCCCTTCCCCTCACCGCCCGCTCCTTTGCGTCGCACCGGGCCCATGATGCGGCAGGGCGAAAAGGGCGTGGATGAAAAAAGTGAATGGTGACTGGTGAATGGTGAATGGGAACAAGAGGTTGGCGGCGAAAGAATTTTTTCGCCGGGGGCGATCGATGCACAGGGGAGGCACTCAAGCCTGACCGTGCAAGCCGGCGCAAGCCGCCCGCGCGCCGTCATCCCGGCGGCCGGAGGCCAGCCGGGAACCATTGATCGCCGGCAACTGGGCACTGCCGGAAATGCCGCGGAGGCAGGCGTTTCCTGCGTGTATCCGGAGAGAAGAATGGATACCGGCTGGCCTCCGGCCGGCGGGATGACGATGCGGGGTGCGCGGGACAGGCGAGAGCGGGAGGGCGCATCCATGCTTCCGACGCCCTATGCCACTTCCGCCCCCTCCACCACTACGTGGTCCCCCTCCCCCGTAAACGGGGGAGGATAAGGGCGCGGCGGCGCGGCCGGCATATCCTCCCCTGCGAAGCGGGGGAGGGGGACCGCCGAAGGCGGTGGAGGGGGCGTCGGGCGGGGGAAATTGGGCCAAGGGGGGATGGACGACTGATCTCCACACCTCTATGCCGCTTGACCGCGAAGGCGAAGATCGCTCCGATTTCTCCGAAACGGCCCGCTGGCAATCGCGACGGCGGGCCTCACTGCTTCCGGACGAGACCCTTCACCTTACGCCCGTTCGGTCCGTAGTCGGCCAAGACCTCGCGGCAGAAGGCTCCCCTTTGCCCGGGCTCGATGTAGATCTGTGGGAGCATCCGGCTCCTGGTCTCGCCGCTTCCCTTGATGCTGTTGCTGCTGAGAGCCAGGGTCGCGGTCAGGACCTCTTCGTAGCGCTTTGCGTTCAGCGCCAGGGTCGGACATTCCTTGACATAGGCGGGGACGAACTCGACGTCATTGAACGCACTCGCCGGACCTGTAGCCGCGGCGCCGACAAGCAGAAAGACGGCAAAGGCGCGCATGGCGCCACGGTAGTCCTTATCCTGCCGCGCCGCAATCAAAGTTCCCTAACGTCAATCGTCCCGGCGCGGCGTCTGGTGCCGTCTGTTCACGCTGGCCGGCCTCCCCGGCAGGTTCAGCGCCGTGTCGCGGCGCGGGCGCTCGGCCACGACCTTGCCGCGCGCCACGACCGCCAGCCGCTCCGCGCGCAGCCGCACGGCCTCGGTAGGGTTCCCCGCGTCAAGCACGACGAGGCTGGCGCGCTTGCCCACCGCCAGGCCGTAGTGGTCGAGATGCATGATCGCGGCACTCTCCGTCGTCACCATGTCGAAGCATTTCGCCATCTCGGCCGGGTGCGACATCTGGGCGACGTGGAGGCCCATGAAGGCGACGTCGAGCATGTCGGCGGTGCCGAGCGAATACCAGGGGTCGAGGCAGCAGTCCTGGCCGAAGCCGACGCGGATGCCGAGCGCCAGCATTTCCTTCACGCGGGTGAGGCCGCGGCGCTTCGGGAACGTGTCGTGGCGGCCCTGCAGCATGATGTTGATGAGCGGGTTGGGGATGGCGGAGACCTCAGCCTCCGCCATCAGCGGCAGGAGTTTGGAGACGTAGTAATTGTCCATCGAATGCATCGAGGTGAGGTGCGAGCCGGTGACGCGGCCTTGGAGACCCAGCCGCTGCGTTTCGTAGGCGAGCTGCTCGATATGGCGCGACAGCGGGTCGTCGGTCTCGTCGCAATGCATGTCGACCAGCAGGCCGCGCTCGGCCGCGATCTCGCACAGGTCGGTGACGGAGCGGGTGCCGTCGGCCATGGTGCGCTCGAAATGCGGGATGCCGCCGACGACGTCGACGCCCATGTCGAGCGCACGAATGGTGTTGGCCCGCGCCGTCGGGTCGCGGTAGAGCCCGTCCTGCGGGAAGGCAACGAGCTGGAGATCGATATAGGGCGCGATCTCCTTCTTCACCTCGAGCAAGGCTTCGACGGCCAGCAGGCGGTCGTCGCAGGTGTCGACGTGGGTGCGGATGGCGAGCAGGCCCATCGACACCGCCCAATCGCAATAGGCCAGCGCCCTCTCCATCACCGCCTCATGCGTGAGGAGCGGCTTCAGCTCGCCCCACAGCGCGATGCCCTCCAGCAGCGTGCCGGACGCGTTGACGCGCGGAATGCCGTAGCTGAGCGTCGCATCCATGTGGAAATGCGGATCGACGAAGGGCGGCGAGACGAGACAGTTTTCCGCGTCGACGATGGGGGCGCCGTTCGTGGGAAGGTTCGGTGCGATGGCGGCGATGGTCTCGCCGGCAATGCCGATGTCGGCGCGGGTGCCGTCGGGGAGGATGCCGCCGCGGACGAGGAGATCGAAGGTCATGGGCAGAAGTTCCTAGGCGAAGGGAGGCGCTGGGGACAGTTTACTTTCTTTCGGCAGAAAGGCTCCGCCCTCCGGAGGTGGGCGCGGGCCGAAAAAAGTAAACTGTCCCCGGTACTCACCTTTCCCCCTTCTGATAGGGCACCATCAGCGCCTTGGGATAGGTGGCGCGGCGGGCGACGAGGACGAGGGCGAGGATGGACAGGAGATAGGGCAGCATCAGGAAGAGCTGGTAGGGCACAACTCCGCCGGTGACCTGTTGTAGGCGGACCTGATAGGCGTCGAAGGCGGCGAAGAGGATGGCGCCGAGGAGCGCCTTGCCGGGCCGCCAGGAGCCGAAGACGACCAGCGCGATGCAGATCCAGCCGCGGCCGTTGACCATTTCGAAGAAGAAGGAGTTGAAGGCCGACATCGTGAGGAAGGCGCCGCCGACGGCCATCAGCGCCGAGCCGACCATGACAGCGCCCATGCGGATCGCCGTGACGGAGATGCCTTGCGCCTCGACGGCGGACGGGTTCTCGCCGGCGGCGCGGACGGCGAGGCCGAGCGGCGTGCGGTAGAGCGCCCAGCCGACGACCGCGACCGTGACGTAGGCGAGATAGGTGAGCGGGGTCTGGGCGAAGAGCGCGGGGCCGATGAGCGGAATGTCGGAGAGAAGCGGGACCGGCAGCGGCTGGAAGGCCTCGATCTTCGGCGGCGAGGTGACCTCGGGCAATGCCAGACGGTAGGTGAAATAGGTGAGCGAGGTGGCGAGCAGCGTGACGCCGATGCCGACCACGTGCTGAGACAGGCCGAGCGGGACGGTGAGGGTCGAGTGAGCCAGGCCGAAGGCGGCACCGGTGAGGGCCGCGACCACGACGCCGGCCCAGAGGTCGCCGCCGGAATAGACGGTGAACCAGCCGGCGAAGGCGCCGGCCACCATGATGCCCTCGATGCCGAGGTTCAGCACCCCTGCCCGCTCGCAGATCAGCTCGCCCATCGTGGCGAAGATCAGCGGCGAGGCGATGCGGATGGCGGCGACCCAGAAGGAGGTCTGCAGGAGGATGTCGAAGGCTTCGGTCATGAGGTGGCTCTCAGATCGGACGAGAAGCGCTTCCGCAGAGCTTTGCGGCGTGGAGCGGGGGCAAAGCACCCCCTCACCGTCCCGGCTTCGCCGGTCCACCTCTCCCCCTGCCCGGGGGAGAGGAGCCCAAGCCTGCGAAGGTCGCCGCCCTTCGAGATCAGCGTCTCCTCTCCCCCGGGCAGGGGGAGAGGTGGCACGCGAAGCGTGACGGTGAGGGGGTGCTTCTGCACCATCACCTCCACCTCACCCGGAACCGCGTCAGCATGATCGCCGTGACCATGGTGAGCAGCGCGGTGGCGACCATGACGTTGGCGATGTAGGAGGGGACGCCGGCGGTGCGGCTCATGGCGTCGGCGCCGACGAAGATGCCGGCGACGAAGATCGCGGCGACAATGACGCCGAGCGGGTTGAGCATGGCAAGCATGGCCACCACGATGCCCGAATAGCCGAAGCCGGGCGACAGATCGAGCGTCAGGTTGCCCTTCAGCCCCGCGACCTCGGAGAAGCCGCCGAGGGCCGCCAGCCCGCCCGAAATCAGCGCCGTCTTGAGGAGGATCCAGTTGACCGGCATGCCGGAGAAGCGCGCGGCCTCGGGATTGTGGCCGACGGCGCGCATCTCGTAGCCGAGCGTCGTCTTCTTCATGACGATCCAGACGGCAATCGCCGAGACGAGCGCGAGGACGAAGCCGTAGTGGAGGCGCCGGCCGGTGACGATGCGCGGCAGGCGGGCCTCAGCGATAAGCTTTTGCGACTGCGGCCAGCCGAGGCCCGTCGGATCCTTCAACACGCCTTCCAGCAGCATCGAGACGAAGAGCAGCATGACGAAGTTGAGCAGCAGCGTCGTCACCACCTCGTCGACGCCGAAGCGGACCTTGAGCACCGCCGGACCGAGCAGCAGCATGGCGCCGGCGAGCGCGGCGAAGACCGCAATCAGCGGCAGGAGGATGAACGCCGGCAGCGGCAGGGCGCCGGTGCCGAGCACCACGGTGAGGATCGCGCCGGCATAGAGCTGCGCCTCGGCGCCGATGTTCCACAGCTTGGCGCGGAAGGCGACCGCGACGGCCAGCCCGATGAAGACCAGCGGCGTGGCGCGCGTCAGCGTCTCCATCAGCGCGAACTGCGAACCGGCAGCGCCCTTCAGCACCAGGCCGAAGACGGCGAACGGGTTGGCGCCGGCGGCGAGCACGAGGAGCGAGGCGATGACGACGGTCGCGGCAATGGCGCCCACCGGGTAGAGCAGCGTCGTGCCAAGCGAGGGGGCGGGCTTGGGTTCAAGGCGCATGGGGATGCACCTTCTGCACGGAGCCGGAGGTCGGCGAGGTCGCGGAGCACCCCCTCACCGACTGCCTTTGGCAGCCACCTCTCCCCCTGCCCGGGGGAGAGGAGGAGCCAATCGCCGAAGCTGCCACTCCTCGCCCCCATGAAATGGGGGAGAGGTGGCACGCGAAGCGTGACGGTGAGGGGGACGCCGACACGAGGGCGTGCCGGTGAAGATGACCCCACCCGACCGGGCTTCGCCCGGCCACCCTCCCCTCAAGGGGAAGGGATCGGAGCGCGACTTCCCTCACGCCGCCGCCTCCGCATGGCCGGCCATCAGCTCGCCGAGCTCCCGAACCGTCCGCTCGCCGCGCCCGGACGGCGCCGACAGCCGCCCGCCCGAGATCACCACGATGCGGTCGGCGAGCGTCAGGATCTCGTCGAGGTCCTCGGAGATCAGCAGCACCGCCGCGCCCCTCGCCCGCGCTTCGAGCAGCCTCCCGTGGACATAGGCGATGGCGCCGACGTCGAGGCCGCGGGTGGGCTGGTTGGCGAGGATGATGACAGGCTCGGGGTCGAGGGCGCGGCCGAGGATCAGCTTCTGCATGTTGCCGCCGGAGAGCAGGCGGATGCGCGCATCGGGACCGGGGCATTTGACGTCATAATCGCGGATGATCTCTTCCGCGAAATTGCGGGCGGCCTTCCAGTCCATGAAGCCATGCTTCGAGAAGCGTGGCGAGCGGTAGCGCTCGGAGATGACGTTCTCCATGACGCTCATGTCGGCGATGGCGCCGACGGCGTGGCGGTCCTCGGGGATGCGGGCGATGCCGGATTCGAGGGCGGCGACCGGCGACCAGTTGTCCGGCGCGTGACCCTGCACGGTCATCGAGCCGGACTGGGGCGTCTCCAGGCCCGACAGAAGGCCGGCAAGTGCCGCCTGCCCGTTGCCCGACACGCCGGCGACGCCGGTGATCTCGCCGCTGTGCAAGGAAAGCGTCACGCCGGAAAGCGGAGTGCCGGTGCCCCGGCGCGGGGTTGAGACGTTCTCCAGGACCAGCAAAGCCGGCCCGGTGACGGCGGGCGGAACGGGAGGCGGCACGAGGTCCTGGCCGACCATCAGCGCGGCGAGCTCCTTCCGGTTCGTCTCGGCGGTGCGGCGTTCGCCCGCCGCCTTGCCGGCGCGCAGCACGACGACGCGGTCGGAGATCGCCATCACCTCGTTGAGCTTGTGCGAGATGAAGATGATCGACAGGCCCTCGGCGACGAGCTTGCGCAGCGTGGCGAACAGCGCGTCGGTCTCGAGCGGGGTGAGCACCGCGGTCGGCTCGTCGAGAATCAGGATGCGGGCGTCGCGGTAGAGCGCCTTGAGAATCTCGACGCGCTGGCGCTCGCCGACGGTGAGCGCGGAGACCATGCGGCCGGGGTGCACTTCGAGGCCGAAATCGGCGGAGAGTCTCCTGATCTTCTCGCGCGCGGACTGGCGGGAGAAGCGAGGGGAAAACAGCGGCTCGGTGCCGAGCGCGATGTTTTCCAGCACCGTCATGTTGTCGGCGAGGGTGAAATGCTGGTGGACCATGCCGATGCCGGCATCGAGCGCGGCGCGCGGGTCGCCCGGCGGCAGTTCGCGGCCGAATGCTTCCACCATGCCCTCGTCGGCGACGTAGTGGCCGAAGAGGATGTTCATCAGCGTCGTCTTGCCGGCGCCGTTTTCGCCCAGAAGCGCCACGACCTCGCCGCGCGCAAGGTCGAGCGAGATCGCGTCGTTGGCGACGAGCGGCCCGAACCGCTTGGTGATGGAAGCGAGGCGGAGGACGGGGGCGCCGACGTTCCCTCCCCTTTGAGGGGAGGGTGGCGGCGCAGCCGCCGGGTGGGGGTGCTGCGGCAGGGCTCGACGTCCTCTGTTTGCTGATCCAGGGCGGAGTCACCCGATCGGCGACCCCACCCGACCGGCTTTCAGCCGGCCACCCTCCCCTCAAGGGGGAGGGATCACGCTCAGCTCGACTTCGGCTCCGTGTCGTTGATCTCGACGGTGAAGGAGCCGTCCTTGATCGCCTTTTCCTTCTCGGCGACCTTGGCCATCACCTCGGCGGGCACCTTGCCCTCGAAAGTGCCGAGCGGCGCGATCGAGCAGCCGCCTTCCTTCATGAAGGAATACACGCCGTAGTCGGCGGCCTTGAAAGTGCCGGCCTTGACCTCGGCGATCGCCTTGTCGAGCGTCGGCTCGAAGTGCCAGAGCGCGGAAGCGACGACGGTGTCGGGATAGTCTTTCTGGGTATCGATGACATTGCCGATCGCCAGCACGCCCTTTTCCTTCGCCGCGTCGGAAACGCCGAAGCGCTCGGCATACATGACGTCGGCGCCGGCATCGATCTGGGCAAACGCCGTCTCCTTGGCCTTGGGCGGATCGAACCAGGAGCCGATGAAGGCGACCTGGAACTTGGCGTCGGGCGCCGTCTCCTTCACGCCGGCCATGAAGGCGTGCATCAGGCGGTTGACCTCGGGGATCGGGAAGCCGCCGACCATACCGATGTTCTTCGACTTGGTCATGGCGCCGGCGATGATGCCGGTCAGGTAGGACGCGTCCTGGATGTAGTTGTCGAAGGGCGCGAAGTTGGGCACGGCATCGTCCGGCTTGAAGGACGAGCCCATCAGGAAAGCGGTATCCGGATAGTCGGCGGCCACGGTACGCGCGGCCTCCTCGACACCGAACACCTCGCCGACGATCAGCTTGTTGCCGGCCTCGGCATATTCGCGCATGACGCGCTCGTAGTCGGTGTTGGAGACGTTCTCGGTGGCCGTGTAGTCGATGTCGCCGCGCTCCTTGGCCTTCAGCGCCGCCTGGTGGATGCGCGACACCCACTGCTGCTCGAAAGGCACGGTGTAGATCGCCGCCACCTTCAGCTTTTCCTGGGCGAAGGCCCGGCCGACGAGGCCGGGCGCAAATGCGAGTGCCGCGCCGGCGCCGGTCGCCTTCAGGATCTGGCGGCGCGAGACGAAGAGATTGCTGGGTTTTGTCATGATCCACCTCTGGCTTGCGGGTCCGGCCGATCCGTCCCGCGATTTTTTATCGTTTGGACAAAATCTAAGCAGAAAACGCGCCTGCCGCAATCGGATGCAAGCGCGATTCCGGTGAATTGTCGCGATCGCCGATCCTGCCCGGCGCCCGCGAGGCGCTATGCTGGCGCCAAAGGGAGACATTCAGGCATGAAGACCGTCTATTCGCCCCGCCACCACGGCCATGCCGGCAATGTCGAGCTTGGCGCCGGCGTCGTGGTGCCCGCGTTCGAGATGCCGTCGCGGGCGGAATTTGTCCGCGCGCGCGTCGAGGCCGTGAAGCTCGGGCCGATCCTCGCGCCCGACGAACACGACATCGCCATCGCCAAGCGCGTGCATCGCGCCGACTTCATCGACTTCCTGCCCGCTGTCTGGCCGATGTGGCGCGAGTCGGGGCGCGACGGAACCGCCATGCCGTACACCTGGCCGACGCGCGGCCTGCGCGGCGACGTGCGGCCGCAGGGCATCGACGCGCTGCTGGGCTATTATTCCTTCGATGCCGGCGCCACCTTCGTCGCGGGCACGTGGGATGCGATCAAGTCGTCGCACGACGTGGCAATCACAGCCGCCGGACTGGTGAAGGCCGGCGAGCGCGCCGCCTTCGCGCTCTGCCGCCCGCCGGGGCACCATGCGGGCGCGGGTTTCGCCGGCGGCTACTGTTTCATCAACAATGCCGCGAGCGCGGCGCAGTGGTTCCTCGACCAGGGCGCCAAGCGCGTCGCCATCCTCGATGTCGACTACCACCACGGCAACGGCACGCAGGAGATCTTCTATCCTCGCAACGACGTGCTGGTGGTCAACCTGCACGCCGACCCGATGGTGGAATATCCGTTCTTCCTCGGCCATGCCGACGAGCGCGGCGAAGGGCCGGGCGAAGGCTTCAACGTCAACTATCCGATGCCGTTCGGCACGGCCTGGGACGCGTGGGCCGAGGCGCTGGAAGCGGGCTGCCGCAAGGTCGCCGACTATGCGCCGGACGCGCTCGTGGTTTCGCTCGGCGTCGACACGTTCGAGAAGGACCCGATCTCGAAGTTCAAGCTGAGGACGGAGGACTATCCGAAGATCGGGCGGCGCATCGCCAAGCTCGGTCTGCCGACGCTGATCGTGATGGAGGGCGGCTATGCGGTGGAGGAGATCGGCGTCAACGCGGTGGGGGTGCTGACCGGCTTCGAGGACGCGTGATGGACGAGGTCAACAAAGTCACGCTCGGCGTCGTCAAAGGGAGGAGCCGTTGCTGGCGACGTTCGACCGCGCGATGATGGGCAACACGCGCGCGGCCTGGGGCCTATTCCGCGACCGTCGGCCGAAGCTATGCGGGACGCCGACGGGGGAGGATGGGGGGTAGGCTCGTATAGAGCTCAGACCTCCGAGGTCCGCACCGCCCCTCACCCATACCCTCTCCCCGTGAAGGACGGGGAGAGGGGGTCGCCGGCGTTTGAGCTTCGTTCTTCTCCCCGTTCTTACGGGGAAAAGTGCCCGGCAGGGCGATGAGGGGGAGCGCCGAGGGCGCAAGATAGTATTGTGGATATGACGACTGGCGCCCCGGGGCGGGGCCCGCTGCCTCCGGCAGCTCCCGCCCGTTCGACGCCTTTCATCGTGCCACCGGCACGATGAATTCGCCTCCGGCGAACCGGCGTCTCACCCCACAAACGCCCTCTCCAGCACGAACTCCGCGGGCGCCGAGTTGGAGCCTTCGGTGAAGCCGCGGGCTTCGAGCAGTGCGGCGACGTCCTTGATCATCGCCATCGAGCCGCACAGCATGGCCCGGTCGGTGGCCGGGTCGAGCGGCGGGATGCCGAGATCGGAGAACAGTTTGCCGTTTTCGATCAGCGTCGTCAGGCGGCCCATGTGCGGGCTGTCCTGGCGCGTGGTCGAGGCATAGTAGGTGAGCTTGCCGCCGGCCATCTCGCCGATCAGCGGATCATCGCTCGCCAGCGCCGCCAGTTCGTTGCCGTATTGCAGGTCGGCCACGTCGCGGCAGGTGTTGGTCAGGATCACCTGGTCGAACTTCTCGTAGGTCTCCGGATCGCGGATCAGGCTGGCGAAGGGGGCCATGCCGGTGCCGGTGGCGATCATGAACACGCGCTTGCCCGGCGTCAGCGCGTCGAGCACCAGCGTGCCGGTCGGCTTCGGACGCATCAGCACGATGTCGCCCGGCTGGATCTTCTGCAGATGCTGCGTCAGCGGCCCGTCGGGCACCTTGATCGAATAGAATTCGAGCTCGTCGTCCCAGGCCGGGCTTGCGATCGAATAGGCGCGAAAGACCGGCTTCTCGGCGTTGGGCAGGCCGATCATCACGAACTCGCCGGAGCGGAAGCGGAAGCTCTGCGGGCGGGTGATGCGGAACGAGAACAGCCTGTCCGTATAATGCCTTACCGACACCACGCGCTCCGCGTGGACGTTGGCGGGAATCGGAAAGCGAAGCGCAGCAGCGATCGCGTCCTGACTGACGGCGGCATCTTGCATTCGGTCGGTCCTTGTCACAGGCTTGCGCCCGGAGAGTATAGCAGGCAGGCGCCGGATATGTGAAACGGCCGGCGCGCGCGGGGGATGATCGACGCCACCTTGCCTGCGCGAATTATTAGTATACCAATGATTTTCGGGTCAAGACGGAGCAATAGTCGCATGTTCCAAAATGCGCCCGGGAGCCAGTTCATCATTCCGGATTCAGTCGATGGCAGAGAAAGTGGCCGCAGGCAATGAATATGTGGTCGCCGGGATCGATGTCGGCGGCACGTTCACCGACCTCATCCTGATCGACGGCTCCGCGGGCGGAAAGGTCTATGTCGCCAAGACGCCGACGACGGTCGACAACCAGGCCTACGGCGTGGTCTCGGCGCTCGGCGCGACCGGATTCCCGATCGGACGGATCGACCTGATCGTGCACGGCACGACGACGACGACCAACGCCGTGCTCGAGCGGCGCCTGGCCCGGACCGGGATGATCACCACGCAAGGCTTCCGCGACGTGCTGGAGCTCGGACGCAGGACCAGGCCCAATCCGTACGGAATGACGGGGACTTTCGTGCCCGTCATTCCCCGCAACCTGCGGCTCGAGGTTCCAGAGCGGGTCGAGGCCTCGGGCGCGGTCCGCGTGCCGCTCGACGAGGCGGCGGTGCGTGCCGCGGTGCGCCAGCTGATCGACGCCGGCTGCGAATCGCTGGTGATCCATTTCCTGCACGCCTATGCCAACCCGGCGCATGAGAAGCGGGCCGCGGAGATCGCCGCCGAGCTCTGGCCCAACGACCACATCACCACCGGCCATTCGCTCCTGTCGGAGGCGCGCGAGTTCGAGCGCGGGGTCACGGCGGCGGTCAACGCCTCGGTGCAGCCGATCCTGAAGCGCTATGTCGAGCGGCTGCGCGGCGAACTCGCCGAGCGCGGCTACAGCCGCGACTTCCTGATGATGAACGGCAATGGCGGCATGATCTCGGCCCGCTACGTGACGAACGAAGCCGCCAAGACGGTGATGTCCGGCCCTGCCTCCGGCGTTATGGCAGCCGCCTATACCGGGCGGCGCGCCGGGTTCCCCAACCTCGTCACCTACGACATGGGCGGAACCTCGACCGACGTGGCGCTGATCCGCGGCGCGCAGCCGGCTGTCTCGAACGAGATCGAGATCGAATACGCCATGCCGATCCACGTGCCGATGGTCGACGTGCACACGGTCGGCGCCGGCGGCGGCTCGATCGCGCGGATCGACGATGCGGGCCTGATCCGCGTCGGGCCGGAAAGCGCGGGTGCGAGCCCGGGGCCGATCTGCTACGGCCGGGGCGGCACCGAGCCGACGATTTCCGACGCCAACCTGATCCTCGGCCGGCTAAATCCGAAGCGGCTGCTCGCGGTCGATTCCCCGGTCAGCGTGCCCGATATCGAGGCGATCTTCGCCGAAAAGCTCGGCGGCCGTATCGGCGTCGGCGGCGCGGAGGCCGCGGGCGCCGTGCTGCGCATCGCCAATCTCAAGATGGCGGGCGCGATCCGCATGGTGTCGATCTCCAAGGGGCACGACCCGCGCGACTTCGCACTGTTCGCCTTCGGCGGCGCCGGGCCGCTGCATGCGACCGCGCTGGCCCGCGAGCTCGGCATCCCCAAGGTGCTCGTCCCCGCGCGGCCAGGCATCACCAATGCGCTCGGCTGCGTCGTCGCCGACATGCGGCACGACTTCGTCAACACGCTGAACCAGCCCGTCGCCGCGCTGGATGAGGCGAAGGCGCGCGAAATCCTCGCCCGCCACGCGGCGGAAGGCCGCGAGCTGATCGCCAAGGAAGCGGTGAGGCCGCAGACGATCCGCATCGTGCATTCGGCCGACATGCAGTTCGTCGGCCAGACGCATCTCCTGAACGTCCCCCTGCCCTCCGCCGAGGTCACACGCGTCCAATTGCAGGACATCTTCGAGAAAGCCTATTACGCCCGCTTCCGGGTGCAGCTGCCGGAGATCAGGGCAGCGCTCGTCAACCTGAACACGTCGGTGATCGGCGTTCGGAGCGAGCTCGACCTGTCGACGCTGATCGATCCCGCCGGGCGCGCGGACAGCCTCGCCGGAGCACTCATAGAGACGCGCCCCGTCTGGTTCGACGGCAAGTGGCTCGACACGCCTGTCTATGCCCGCGAGAAGCTGCCGCTCGACGCTGCCTTCGAAGGACCGGCCATCCTCGAACAGCTCGACGCGACGACGGTCGTCGAGCCCGGCGACCGATGTTCGTCGGATGGGGAAGGCAACATCGTGATCGAGGTGAGACGGGGATGAGCGGGCATCTCGAACGTGCTGGGCCTTACGAGAACCCCCACCCCTACCCCTCCCCACAAGGGGGAGGGAGACTGGCTCGTCGCGCCATTCGATCCCCGGAGTCGAGCGAGGTGAGAGGCAAGTTCTCAGAATCCCCCTCCCCCTTGTGGGGAGGGGTAAGGGGTGGGGGTCGCTCCACTCAGCGGAGCGAGACCATCGCATGACCACGCTGGACGCCATCACGCTCTCGGTCATCCAGGCAGGCCTGCAGCAGGTCTGCGACGAGATGGACCTGACCTTCTCGCGCGCCGCGTTTTCGCCCGTGATCGCAGAGGCCAACGACCGCTCCGACGGAATCTACTCGGCCGAGGACGGGTCGCTGATCGCGCAAGGCATCGGCGGGCTGCCGGTGTTCGTCGGCGTCATGCAGTATTCGACGCGGATGCTGATCGAGATGATCCGGGACGGCAAGGCGCTCAAGCCGGAGCCGGGCGACATCTACATTGTCAACGACCCCTATCTCGGCGGAACGCACCTCATGGATGTGCGCTTCGTCAAGCCGGTCTGGCGCAACGGCAAAATCTTTTGCTGGCTGTCCAACACCGGTCACTGGCCCGACATCGGCGGCGCAGTGCCGGGCGGGTTCTCTGCCTCGGCGACGGCTGTGGAGCAGGAGGGCCTGCGCCTGCCGCCGGTCAAGCTGTTCAAGAAGGGCGTGATGGATCCGGAGATCCACGCCATCATCGCCTCGAACATCCGCGTCGCCGACCAGCGCATCGGCGACATCAAGGCCCAGGCGGCCGCCCTGATGGTCGGGCAGGACCGGCTCTACGAACTGCTCGACCGCTATGGCGACAAGACCGTCACCGACGCGATCGCGGAATTGCGGCGCCGTGCCAGCGAACAGATGCGGGCGCGCATAGCCGAAATGCCGGACGGCGTCTTCCGGTCGAAGGCCTTCGTCGATTCCGACGGCGTGGTCGACGAGCCACTGACCATCGCGCTGGCGATCGAGAAGACCGGCGACACGCTGACCTTCGACTTCGACGGCTCCAGCCCGCCCTGCGCCGGCCCGATGAACAGCGTGCTGGCGACCACGCTGTCTTCGGTCTATCTGGCGATCCGCCACGTCTTCCCGGACGTGCCGCTGTCGGCCGGCGCGTTCGAGCCGCTGATCGTCAGGCGTCCCGAGGGGACGTTCCTCGACGCGCGCTACCCGCGCCCGGTCTCGGGCTGCGCGGCGGAGGTCTCGCAGCGCATCGCCGAGGCCGTCTTCGCCGCGATGGTCCAGGCGCTTCCGGACAAGGTCACGGCAGCACCGGCGGGATCGAGCGGCAATTTCGCGCTCGGCGGCCACGACCCGGCGCGCGGCCGCGACTTCGTCATGTACCTGATCTCCGGCGGCGGCTATGGCGGGAGTGCGGCGGCCGACGGTCTGTCCAACGGCTGCTCGACGATCGGCATCTCCAAGTCGCCGCCGGTCGAAGTGATGGAACAGGCGTTTCCGGTGCTCTACCGGCACTACGCCCTGCACGAGGGCTCGGGCGGCGCCGGCCGTCATCGCGGCGGTTTCGGCCTTGCCTACGAGATCGAATTGCTGCGCGGCCAGGCCCGCGCCTCCTTCGTCATGGACCACGGCCGCACCGGTCCGCTCGGCGCGCTGGGCGGCGAGGACGGCGGCGTCAACCGGGTCAAGGTCATCCGGGGCGGCCACGAGCACGTCCCGCCGCATCTGTCGAAAGAGCAGGACATTCCGCTTTCCGCCGGCGACCGGGTGCAGGTGAAGACGCCAGGCGGCGGCGGCTACGGCGATCCGCGCCAACGCGACCGGGCGCTGGTCGCCCATGACGTGGCGATGGGCTACTACACGCGACACGACGCCGAAGCACGCTTCGGACCCTTCAGCTGATCTTGTTGAGCAGTTTGAGCAGGGTCTGCGATTCGCGTTTCGTCAGCGGTTGCAGCGTGTCGCGGGTGATCTTGACCGCGACAGGAACGAGCTGAACGAGCATGTCCCGTCCGAGCGGCGTCAGGGAAACAACGATGCGGCGGCGGTCTTCATTGTCCTCGGCCACCGCCACCAGCCCGCGCAGCTTCAAGCGGTCGACGACGCCCTTGACGGTCGCGGCGTCCATGGCGACGAGCTGGCCGAGCTGGTTCTGCGAACATTCGCCGAGGTCGCCGAGCTTAGAGAGCGCGGCGAACTGCGGCGGGGTCAGCTCTTCGATCTGCGACGAGAAGATGGCGACATGCCGCTGATGTGCCTTGCGCAGTATATAGCCGATTTGCTCCTGGACACGGTAGGCGCAGGTCTCGTCGTCTCCATCGAACGCCTGCGATTCAGTATCGGCCATCACCGCAAGCCATCCTCTCCCTTCACATGAGAGGCTTCGAGCCCGCCCATACGACTGTGAATCCGGGGACCGCAGGACATGGCGATGCAGTATAAGATCTCGTCATGGCGCGGGCCATCTGGAATACTTACTGTCATAGCATCGAAATGACTGCGGACATAGGCCGCGTTGGTGTGGCCGAGGGGAATGTCCAAAGAACTTCCCAGTCCCGCGACCTTCATTGCCGACGGAACGATCGCCTTGGTCGCGGACAACCGCTCCCGCATCGCATAGCCGCCGGGCACGTGCCATAGCGCGCCATGCTCGATCTCGCCGGACGAGCCGACGATCGCGCCCTTGCCGTAACCGTCGATGGCGGCGACATCGCCGCCGAGCGCGGCGATCAGCTTCTCGGTCAGGAGCGCGCCAAGAGGCTTCAGATCGTCCATCGCCGGCTGCAGGTCCGGCTCGTAGCGGCCGGCGAACGGATTTCGAACCAGCGCAAGCGCCGCGGCTCGCCGACGCGGAAGGACCGAAGGCGGACCGCCGTCGTGAAAGATTTCCTCGCTGAGAATGGAGATTTTGCGGATCGGGAAGTCTGGCATCGCTGACCGGTTCCATATGTTGGGAAGACGAAAAGAGGAGCCTGCATCTTCTCCACCTGAAGAGATACAGGCGGACTTCGGCCCCAGGCAAGCAGTGCGGCGCTATTCGGGCGGACCTTCGTCCTCGATGGGCAAGGCGGAACCGGCGATCCTCGCCATGCCCGCCAGAAACAGCCCGGCGCATTCGATCAGGCCGCGCACGAAGAAATCGCTCGCCTCCGCCAATCCCCTGGCCAGGGCGTCCTCGATTTCCGCGAGGGTGAGCGTCCCCACCCCCGTCGTGACCAGCCTTTCGCCGAGATCGCTGTCCGGCTGCAACGACGATGCCGGCGTCCGCGCGATGGCCGGGTGACCCGGAAGATCCACAGCATTGGCAATGAGGGTCGCCGCGGCGTCGGCCGTCGCGGCATCGCGGCCGAGCACGGTCACCGCGTCGGCGATGCCGAGCGAGAAGGAGCGGCCGCGCCAGCCGCTGGTCGCAATCCCGCGCACCGCCGACGATGCGTGAATGGCCAGCCGGTCTTCGAAGCCGTGGCCGGTGCCCGCGACCGCGAGCCGAAGCGTTTCACCGGGCGCGAAGTGGAGCGCTATGTCACCGCCGTCGTTGACATAGGCCTTGCGCAGCGTCCGCCCGGCGACGAGGGCAGCCAGCATTTCGTCGGCGACGGCCCCCGCGACCGCGGCCATCGGCGTGATGAAGCGCGCGGAGAACAGGCAGGCGGCGCGCTCCATCCGCCGGGCCGTCGGCCCCTCGAACGGACGGGGGACCGAGCCGGCCGGGCGGCGCAGTTCGGGCAACTCGGCAACGAGTTCCGTGAGGATCGTGCCGAAACGGTCGGCGGCCTGGCCATAGGCGCGGGCAACCTCCCCCGGTTCCCCCCATGCCTCCACGATCAGGTCGATCGGGCCGTGATTCATGTGCAGCCGCCGGCCGTCGGGCAGCCAGCCGATCTGCGGTCCGGCCGTCACTGCCCGAACCGCAGTTGGGCAAGCGGCGGCCAGTCATTGCCCGCCGGCGCCGGGGCGACGACGCGCGGGTTGAGGTATTCCCCGCCTCTGGCCAGCACGTCGTCGACCGTGCGGATCTCGGACACATGGCCGCCGAGCTGCTCGTAGTGGTCGCGCCGCAGCGTGAATTCGATCGGCGCGACCAGCGCCGGCGTCGGCACATAGCCGAAGGCGTTGTCCGGGAGCCGGGTGACGTCGACCATCAGCGTAATGCCGCCACCCGGCCAGATGTAGACGGGCGCGCCGCCGCAAGTGACATAGGTCTGGAGCCGGTGGACAGAGCGGGTCAGGTTGACCGGGTTCTCGGTGACCCCGGCCCTGAGGCTGCCGCCCGCCCCGCCGACGAACAGCACGGAACAGAGTGCAGGCTCGCAATTGTCGGCGATCAGCTCGACCGATTTGCGCAGCCGGTCCGGAAACGGCTTCTCGACCGGCATCAGGGACTCGTCCAGCTCGTAGTAGCCGTAGTGCTCGCCAGTGGTCGACACCATCAGGATCGACAGGCCGGGCCGGGCGCCCTTGGCCGGGTTCCAGGCGCCGAGAATGTCGAGCGGATTTTCGAGCAGGGTGCCGCCCCAGCCCGTGCCCGGTTCCGCCACCTTGAAGTAGCGGCCGGGGGTCGAGCGCCGGCCGACGATCTTGATGCCGGTGTCTTCCCAGCCGATCACCTTGCCGGCCTGGTGTTCCGAGACGACGCCGGTGATGTGGTCGTCGACGACGACAACCTCGTCGACCAGCCCGCGCCACTGGCTGGCGAACATGCCGATCGTCGCCGAGCCGCAGCCGACGCGCATTCGGCTCTCCACCGCGCCGCCGATGACCGGCGGCTGGCCTGCCTGGACGATCAGCGTCTCGCCGCCGTCGATGGTCAGTTCGACCGGCTGCCTGTTGCACAATGCGAGCATCGCCTCGCAGGTGACGCGGCCTTCGGCCTTCGACCCGCCGGTCAGATGATGCACGCCGCCGAGCGACAGCATCTGCGAGCCGTATTCGGCGGTCGTGACGTGGCCTACGGCCTCGCCCGCAACGCGAACCGTCGCGGCCTCTGGCCCGATATGGCGGTCGGTGTCGATCTTCACCTTGACCCCGCAATAGGAGAAGATCCCCTCCGTCACCACGGTGACGAGGTCGACGCCCTCGACCTCCTGGCTGACGATGAAGGGGGCGGGCTTGTAGTCCGGATAGGTGGTGCCGGCGCCGATGGCGCTGACGAAACGCCGGCCGGCATTGACGGGATTGCCGCTCCACGCCCCGTCTTCATCGAAGGGCACCAGCGGCCGGCCCGCCTCGACCGCGTGCTCCAGGATGGTCACCGGGTCGCAGCGAACGATCCGTCCGCCGAAATTGCCGTAGCGGTCGCAAGCGCCGGTGCGGCCTTCGGCGATGTAGCACATGACCGGGCAGGCATCGCAGCGCAGCTTCTCGTTCGTCTTCTTCCCTTCCATCTGATGGGTTTCGAAGCGTTCGACCAGCTCGTTCATCGCCCGGCCTCCCTTCCCCGGATCGCCGCCAGCACCCTGGCCGGAGTCGCCGGCACCTTGGCGACCAGCACGCCGGTTGCGTCCCGGATGGCGTTCAGGATGGCCGGCGCGGTCGGGATGAGCACATGCTCGCCCAGCCCCTTGGCACCGAAAGGGCCTTCCGGGTCCGGCACCTCGACGATGATCGTCTCGATCGGCGGGACGTCGCCGATGGTCGGGATCAGGTAGTCGTGCAGGTTCTCGGTTCGGCCGGGAACATATTCCTCCATCAGCGCAAGACCGATCCCCTGAGCGATGCCGCCTTCGACCTGGCCCTCGACGAGCAGGGGATTGACCGCGCGGCCGACATCGTGCGCGGCCGTGATCTTGACCAGCCTGACGGTGCCCAGCCTCGTATCGACCGCGAGCTCGACCAGCTGCGCGCCGTAGCCATAGACCGCATAGGGATTGCCCTGCCCCTTCGCGTCGAGCGGCAGGGTCGGCGGGTCGTAGCTCTCCTCGGCGGAAAAGACGTAGCCGCGAGCGTCGCGGGGAAGGGCCGCGAGATCGATCCGTCGCGTCGCCTCGCCCTCGCTGACCGTCAGCACGGCGCCGTCAAGTCGGAGGCTGCCCGCCGCCGAGACGTTGGCGAAGCGCAGGATCGCCTCGCGCAGGGCGGTCGCTGCCTTCTGCGCCGCCTTGCCCGAGACGAAGGTCTGGCGCGACGCGGAGGTCTTGCCGGCATCGGGAGTGAGCGCCGTGTCGGCGCCGACGAGGCGGAACCTGGCCAGCGGCAGACCGAGCGCATCCGCGGCGATCTGGGCGATCACCGTGTTCGAGCCCTGACCGATGTCGATCGCCCCCTGATGCAGCACGACGGCCCCCTCGGCCGAAATGCCGATGCGGATGGTCGACGGGTTGGGCAGCGATGTGTTGCCGCAGCCGTACCAGCAGGAGGCGATGCCGACACCGCGGCGGATATGGCTGTCTGTCGCATTGGCGGCGCGGGCATCGGCGAGCGCCCGGCGCCAGTGCGCCTCGAGCGCCTCGAGGCAGGCCGTGATGCCGACGCCCGAGGGTAAAACCTGGCCGGTGACGGTGGGATCGCCGTCGCGCAGGGCGTTGCGCAGGCGGAAGTCGAGCCGGTCGATGCCGAGCTTTCCCGCCAGTTCATCATAGAGCGTTTCCTGCATGATCGTCGCCTGCGGCACGCCGAAGCCGCGGAAGGCGCCGGCGACCGGGCCGTTGGTGTGCACCGCGCGTCCGACGGCGCGGTAGTTGGGCGTCCGATACGGACCGGAAGCGTGCACGGGCACGCGGTTGGCGACCGTCGGTCCCCAGCTGGCATAGGCGCCGGTATCGAAGTCGCCATCGAAGACCATGCCGGCGATCCGGCCGGAGGCATCCGCGCCGATCGTTGCCCGCATTCTCGCCGGGTGCCGCTTGGTCGTCGACATCATCGATTCGGAGCGGGAATAGACCATCCGGGCCGGGCGGCCGGTCTTCAGGGCGACGAGGCCGATGAGCGGCTGCACCGAGACGTCGAGCTTGGAGCCGAAGCCGCCCCCGGTGGCGGTCGGGATGATGCGGATGCGGTCGAGCGGCAGGCCGAGCACGGCGGCGGTGTCGTCGCGGTCGATGGCCGCGCTCTGGGTGCAGGCGCGGATGACGAGCGTGTCGCCGTCCATCCAGGCGGAGCCGGCTTCCGGCTCGATATAGGCATGCTCCACGAAGGAGGTCTCGATCTCGCCCGAAACGGTCACGGCGGCCGCGGCAAGCGCCGCCTGCGGGTCGCCGCGCTCCACCAGGCCCTGTGTAAGGATGTTGCCGGGCCGGGCCGCATGGATCAGGGCGGCGCGCTCAGAGCGGGCATCGGCCGGATCCAGCATGTGCGGCAGCACGGTCCACTCCACCGGAAAGCCGGCGAGGTCGAGGTTTTCGATCGCTGCCTTCTCGCCGGCGACGAGCGCCACCGCTTCGCCGCGGAAGCGGGCGAAACCCTCGGCCAATGCCGGCTGGTCGGCGAAAGCGGCGATCACGCCAAAGCGGTTGCGGCCGGGGATGTCCTTCGCCGTGAACACGCAGGCGAGACCCGGATGCGCCGCGACAAAGGCATCGAGATCGCCGAATTCAAAAGAGGCGTGCCAGTGCGGCGAGCGGATTGCAACGACCGCGAGCGCGCCGTCCGGCGTCTCGTCCGCGCCGAAGCGCTCGGTCCCGTTCACCTTGGGAACGCCGTCGAGCCGGATCGGCGAGGCGCCGACCGCTTGGCCGCTCGCCGGCATGTCGTCGGGCAGGTTGTGAAAGCGCGAGGCTGCAATCACCGCCTCGACGATCTTGCGGTAGCCCGTGCAGCGGCACAGAACGCCGCCCAAAGCGTCCGCCACTTCTGTCTCGGTGGGATGGGCCGTGCGCTCCAGCAAAGCGGCGGCGGAGACCAGCAGGCCGGGCGTGCAGATGCCGCACTGGGCCGCGCCATGGGCGAGAAAGGATTTCTGCAGCGACGACAGCTGGCCGTCGGCGAGCCCCTCCACCGTCGTCACCGACGATCCCTCCGCCTGGGCGGCGGGGACGAGGCAGGAACAGACCGGTTCGCCGTCGAGGAGGACGGTGCAGGCGCCGCAATCGCCGGCGTCGCAGCCGACCTTGGTTCCGGTCAGGCCGAGCTCGTCGCGCAGCACGGCCGACAGCCGCGCTACGGGCGAGACCGTCACGGCGGCGCGGCTGCCGTTCACTTCGAAGGCAATATCTTTGCCGGCGAGGCTCATGCGGCCATGTCCTGCGCCGTGCCGGCCAATCGCGCAATCGCCCGCGCCACGATCTCGCGCGCCGCATGCCGGCGATAGGCGGCGCTGGCGCGCACGTCGTCGATCGGAGAAAGCTCGTCCAGATGGCGGACCTCGACGACATCCGCGAGCAGTGTGTCCGCCCTTCGACCGACGAGCTCGGCTTCAAGCGCGGTCAGCCGCTTCGCCACCGCCGAGCAGGACCCCACAGCGACCGCCGCCTGCGCGACACGCCCGCCTTCGACCGCGAGACGCGCCGCGACCATGGCGATCGAGATGACGAGGTAGCGCCGCGCGCCGAGCTTGAGGAAGGTGGAGCGGCCAGCCATCGCGGCGGAGGGGATCACCACGGCGGTGACGAGTTCTCCCGGATGAAGCGCGGTACGGCGGTTGCCGAGAATGAAGTCCGTCAGCGGCAGGACCCGCATGCGGCTCGCCGAGCGGAGCTCCACGGCGGCGTCGAGCGTCAGAAGCGGCGGCACGCCGTCGGCGGCGGGCGAGGCGTTGCACAGATTGCCGGCCACGGTGCCGGTGTTCTGGATCTGCACGGAGCCGACCTCGCGTGCCGCGAGCTTCAGCCCCTCGAACGCCGGCGGCAGGTCGGCGCGGACGATGTCGGTCCAGCTGGCGCGCGCGCCGATGCGGATGCCTGCCTCCGAGCGCGCGATGCCGCGCAGCGCGGCAATTCCGTTCAGGTCGAGGATATTGTCGCGGATTGGCCGGTTGCCCTGCGCCGGATAGAAATCTGTGCCGCCGGAAAGCAGCCGCCAGCTGCCGGCCGAGAGAAGCGACACGGCTTCCTCGATCGTGTCCGGCCTGGCGTAGAGCTGCTGGGTCATGCCCGGACTAGGTTCCCTGCGCGGGATATTCGTTTGCATACAAATGATACACCGGCAACTCCTCTTGTCAAAGCCCTTGCGCGGCGGGCGGCCATTGACGCAACAAGGCTCTGCGGGCGAACTACGAGCCCGCGGAGCTGCATATGGAGAAGGCCATGGAAGCGCTGGTGGTGATCGATGTCCAGAACGATTTCTGCCCGGGCGGCGCGCTGGCGGTCGCGGGCGGCGACGAGATCGTGCCGATGGTCAATGGGCTCATCGCCTCCTACGACCACGTCGTGCTCACGCAGGACTGGCATCCGGCCGGTCATTCGAGCTTCGCGTCGAGCCACCTCGGCAGAGCGCCGTTCGAGACGATCGCGATGGACTATGGTCCGCAGACGCTCTGGCCGGACCATTGCGTGCAGGGAACAAAGGGCGCCGAGTTCCATCCCGATCTCGTCTGGACCAAGGCGGAACTGGTCATCCGCAAGGGCTTCCGCAAGGCGATCGATTCCTATTCCGCCTTCTACGAGAACGACCATGCCACACCGACGGGCCTCGGCGGCTATCTGAAGGAGCGCGGTTTCTCGAAGCTGACGATGGCCGGCCTCGCCACCGACTATTGCGTCGCCTTTTCCGCGCTCGATGCGCGCAGGCACGGGCTCGACGTGACGGTGAGGATGGACGCGTGCCGCGCCATCGACCTAGGCGGCTCGCTTGCCGCGATGACGGATCGGATGCGGGAGGCGGGGGTTATCCTCGCCTGATCGGCACCACCCCCTCACCCGGCCTCCGCTTCGCTCGGCCACCCTCTCCCCAAGGGGAGAGGAGGTTTACCAACGTCTTCTATGACCGGAGGGAGACTAGCTGCGAAGGTCGCAGGCCTCCTCTCCCCTTGGGGAGAGGGTGGCCGAGCGAAGCGGAGGCCGGGTGAGGGGGTGCCGCGCGGAAACGCTCTACCCCACCCCCACGTAGCGCTTGACCATTTCCGGATCGGCCCGGAGCACCGAGACATCGACCGTCTCGCGGGTGTGGCCGTTTTCGAGAAACGCCACGCGGTCGGCGACGGAGAGCACGGCATCGACGCGCTGCTCGACCAGGATGGTGGAAACGCCGCGGCGGCGCAGTTCCACCACCGTCTCGCGAATCTTCGCGATCATCGACGGCATCAGGCCCTCGGTCGGCTCGTCGAGCAGGAGCACCTCCGGTTCCAGGCACAGCGCCCGGGCCATTGCCAGCATCTGCTGCTCGCCGCCGGAGAGCGTGCCCGAGCGCTGTCTCAGCCGCTCGCGCAGCAGGGGAAACAGGTCGAGGACGGCGTCGCGCGTCGCCAGTCCCCTGCCCCTGGTCATCAGTCCGATGTCGATGTTCTCGGCGACCGTCATCTCGGCGAAGAGGCGGCGGCCCTGCGGCACATAGGCGACACCCTCCCGCGGGACCTGCCAGGCAGGCAGGGCGGTCAGTTCGGTGTCGCCGAGGCGGATCGAACCGGCGCGGGCCGGCACCAGCCCCATAATCGCCTTGAGCAGCGTCGTCTTGCCGGCGCCGTTGCGGCCGAGCAAGCAGAGCACTTCTCCCCTGCGCAGCGCCAGCGATACGCCATAGAGCACCTGCACCTCGCCATAGGCGCAGTCGAGACCCTGGATCGTCAGAACGTCAGTCATCGACCTGCGTCCCCAGATAGGCCGCCTGGACATGGGCGTCGGCGCGGATCTCCTCCGGCGTGCCTTCGGCCAGCACCTTGCCGGAATCGAGCACGGTGATGCGATGCGCGAGGTTCATCACCACCGCCATGTTGTGCTCGATCAGCATCACCGTGGCGTCCCGGGCGATCTCGCGCACCAGACCGATGAACCCGTCGATCTCGCCGTCCGAAAGCCCCTGTGTCGGCTCGTCGAGGATCAGCAGCCGAGGCTTCAGCGACAGTCCCATCGCCACTTCGAGGAGGCGCTGGTGCCCGTAGGCAAGTTCCCCTGCCGGCTGATCGGCACGATCCGCGAGTCCGACCCGCTCCAGCGCCTCGACCACGCCGCGGCGCAGACGCTCGGCGCCAATGCTGTGGTGCTGGCTTCGCTGCACCGGCAGCGCGACATTGTCGAACACGGTCAGGTTCGGAAAGATCGAGGTGATCTGGAACGTATAGGCGATCCCTTGTCTCACCCGCCGATGCGCAGGCATCGAGGTGATGTCCCGCCCGTCGAAGCGGATCGATCCGGAACTCGGCTCCATGCGGCCGCAGATCAGCCCGACCAGCGTCGACTTGCCGGCGCCGTTCGGGCCGATGATCGCCCGCACCTCGCCCGGCATCACCGTCAGGTCGACGCCGTCGACGGCCTTCAGCCCGCCGAAGGAGCGGTGCAGGTCTTCGACGACGAGGAGCGGGCTCACGGCAGCCATTTCAGCCACCGTTCGCGAATCGAGCCGAGCAGGCCCTTGGGGAAGAACAGGACAAGCAGGATGAGCGCCACGCCGACGATGCCGATCTGGTTGAGCCGGGCGTCGGGAAACCAGGCGTTGAGCGCATCGTTCGACATTTCGGCGAGATAGAACATCAGGAGCGTGCCGAAGAAGGGGCCGAGCGTCGTCGCAGCCCCCCCGAGCAGCACCCAGAGCAGCGGCAGGATCGAATACTGGATCGAGGCGAAGGTCGAACCCATGTAGCCGAAGAGGAAGACATAAGCCGCTCCCGCAATTGCCGAAATCGTGCCGGAGATCGCCACGGAGGCGAGCTTGTTGGCGAATGTGTCGAAGCCCAGCATCCGCGTGCGCTCCTCGTTTTCGCGGATTGCCACCAGCACGCGGCCAAAGCGCGAACGCGCGATCAGGAGCGTCACGCCGAGGCCGAGCGCGAACAGCGCCCAGGCGATGACGTAGCGGGTGTCGCGGTTCGTCATGTCGAGGAATATCGGACCGATCTCGATGATGCGTTCGGCGCGCGAGAGCGTCAGTCCCTCGTCGCCGCGCGTCCATTCGCCAAGCCAGAGCGACATCAGGTAGGCGACCTGCGCGAACATCAGCGTCACGATCATGAAGGCGACGCCGGTGGTCCTGAGCGCCAGCGCGCCGACCAGAAGCGCGAGCGCTGCGCCGCAGCCGATGCCGATGGCGAAGGCGGGCAGCGGATGGACGCCGAAGTGGTAGATGGGCAGGCCGGCGCCGTAGAGCCCAGCGGCGAAGAACATCGAGTGACCGAGCGACAGAAGGCCGGTGTAGCCGAACAGGACATTGTAGCCCATGGCGAAGAGCGCCAGGACCATGACGCGCGCCATGACGCCGTTGTGGTAGTCGGGCAGCACGTATTGCGCCGCGAACAGGCCGACGATCACGGCGAAGTGCAAGCCCCATACCCGGGCATCGTCGCGGACGGTGAGATGGCCGCTCATCGCACCGCCGTTCCGAACAGGCCCTGCGGGCGGAAGACGAGAACCATCGCAACGAGCAGCGTCGCCAGCATCTTGGCCAGCGTCGGCGAGAAGAAGACGGAGATGACACCGTCGGACACTCCGATCAGCAGCGCCGCTACGACTGTGCCGCGCAGCGAGCCGAGACCGCCGATGATGACGACGATGAAGGACAGCAGCAGCGGATCGGTGCCCATCAGGTAATGCGCCTGCTGGATCGGCACGATCAGCACCGCCGCGACCGCGGCGAGCATGGCGCCCAGCGCGAAGACGCCGGCATAGACGCGGTCGACGGGAATGCCGAAGGCCTGCGCCGTCTCGCGGTCATACTGCGTCGCGCGCATGACGAGGCCGATCCTGGTGCGCGTGAGCACCAGCCAGGTCAGGGTGATGAGCAGGATCGACGCGCCGATCACGGCCAGCTTGTAACCGGAATAGCCGAACCAGGGCAGCAGAACGCGGTAGTTGAAGGGCGCGACGACCGGGTTGGCGTCGGGACCGTAGAAGGTGAGCGCGGCCTGCTGCAGCACGTAGAGCAGACCGATCGTCGCGACGATGGTCGCTTCCGGATTATAGTGGATTCGTCGCAGCACCAGCCGCTCGGCCGCGAACGCGATCGCGCCGACGACCAGCGGCGAGAGCACCAGCGCCAGCAGGAACCCGATCGCCGGATGTCCCGATACCAGCGTCGAAAAATACCAGGCCAGCACCGCGCCCAGCATGAAGAACTCGCCATGGGCGACGTTGACCACGCGCATCACCCCGAAGACCAGCGACAGCCCAAGCGCCATCAGCGCGAGCACCGCCGCCATGACGAGGCCTTCGAGAGTGGCGAGAAGAAGATGCGGTCCGAAGGCCATTCAGGGGGTCTCGTCGTCGTCGGCCGGGGGCCATTGGCGGGAGGTGTGGAGGACGCGGAGAACCGAGACCGTTCGGTCCGAGACCTTATGGACGATCCGGTAGCTCCGGGGCGAAAACGCCTCGCGCGTGTTAAGCAGTTCTCCGACTCTTCCCATATAGGGTTGAGCCTTCAGATAGCGCGTCGTTGCCTCGATTCGCTGGCGGATCCGCTTCGCCGCGGCCGGATTTTCAAACCAAATGTAGGTGACGATCTCGCCAAGGTCGCGCTTCGCGGAGTCCGTCCAGACAAGCCTCACTCCGCAGCCTCGCGACCCTTGCGCTCGAGGTCCGCGAACAGCCTGTCCATGTGCGCCTCGACTTCCTCCTGCGTGTAGATCCGGCCGGCCTCGATGTCTGCTTGGGCCTCATCCACCTTGCCTTGCAGCCAGGAGACATACTCCCGATCCTGATTGACAAAGGCTCGCATCAGCCCGCGCACGATTTGAGACGCGGACCTGCCATCATGCTTCGCCGCCGCCATGAAGGCGTCGCGCAGCTCGGGCTCCAGTTTCATCGTGAAGACGGCTTCCTTGGCCATGGCGAGCACTCCGATCGAAGGTAATGACAAGGTATATACCTCGTCATTACCTTTCAACCGGAACCGTCGTCAGAGCGGCATGGTCGTGTAGTCGCCCTCCGGCTCGTAGACACCGTCGTTGATCGATGTCTTGTGGATGACCTTGAGCTTGCCGCCTTCGACTTTCGATATGTTCTGGATGCCGAACACCTGGTGGATCTTGCCGTTGAAGGTCTTCGGCCCCTGCGGGTGCTCCGGCCCTTCGGGGAACTCCGTCAGCGCCTCGGTGGCTTCGACCAGCTTGGCGCGGTCCTGCGGACCCTGGTAGGCCGCCGCCTCCATCGCCTGCTTGATGACGTAGAGCGTCTCCCAGCAGCCGAACATGTGCGCGGCGGTCGAGATGTCCTTCGGGTCGTCGACCGAGGCGCCGTTGTCGTCGATGCCGACGGCAGCGCGATAGGCTTTCTGCGCCTCCGAATCGTCAGCCTGGGCGTAGCGCGGCGAGCCTTCCCAGAAATGGCTGCCGTCGAGGAATTCGAGGCCGGGCGAGTTGATGTCGACCGCTTCGAGACTGTCGATGAAGCCGAAGAGCTGCGGCCGGTTCGAACCGTAGAACTCGCCGAGCTCCTTGACGAAGGTCAGCACCGCCGGACCTACCATCACGTGGTAGATCACTTCGGTCTCGGCCGGGATCTGCGGGAAATATTTGGTGAAGGAGGTTTCCGTCGGCGGGATCGCGATCTGCGCGATCACGTCGGCGCCCTGCGCCTTCAGCGCCGGCGGGAGATAGTCGCGATGGTCGTGGCCGAAGGCGAAGTCCGGGAAGATCTGCGTGACCTTCTTGCCGACATTGCCGGCGATCCACGGCGCCATCGACTGGATCTGGCTCTTCACGTCGGTGATGCCCGGCTGGAAGACGTAGCGGTTCATCTTGGTCGAAGCGACGTGGTGGCCCTCGGAGACGACGTAGTACGGAATCTTCAGTTCGCCGGCCGCCGGAGAGGACGCGATCACCACATGGCTGAACAGCGTGCCGTAGACCACGTCGACCTTGTGCTGGTTGGCAAACTTCTCGACCACTTCCGGTCCGCGCTTGGCGTCGGTGCCGTCATCCTCGGTGACGATCTCGACGGGTCGGCCGTTGATGCCGCCGGCGGCGTTGATCGCCTTGACCGCTGCCATCGTGGTCTTCTCGTACCAGCGGCCGTAGGAGGCGCCGATGCCGGTGCGATGTGCCTGGAAGCCGATCTTGATCGGCGCCGACGACTGCGCCTGCGCGTAGCGGACGAAGCCCGGTCCCGCCGCCAGGCCGGCGGCAGCGCCAATCCCCTTCAGCGCCGAACGGCGTGTGATGCTCTTCCTGAGAAAGCTGATTTTTGCCTGTTCATCGCTCATGACGGTTCCCCTTTGTTTGTCGCATACGCCAGAAAACGCGCGTTCCGGTTGTTTCGCCGACGCGAAAGTCGAACGTATGCAAACTAGATCATCAATCCTCCGGGCAGGCAAGCGACGCGCTCCGGCATCAGGCTCCGGTCGGCGTCGAAAGCAGCCACAGTCCGAACACCGTATACGCGACCATCAGGATTGTCAGCGGAATCTGACTGCGGACAGCCGCCTTCGAACCGCCGTGCAACTTTTCCGACTGCATGTGCGCAAGCACGACCGCAAGTACATGCGCGCCGACGATCGCCGCCGCCTGGCAGTTCCAAAGAACCCAGGCCGCGCCTGGGCCCATGACCAGCCCGGCCGAGACGTAGTTGTCGGCGGTGCCGAACAGGTTCCAGCCGCGCGAGAACGGATCGGAGAGCGCGACCAGCGCATATTGCCCGTTGACCAGCAGCGCGATCAGATAGTGGGCGAAATGGTAGGCGAGAGCGATCGGCGCGATCGACCACACCAGCGTTCCGGCCGCTCGGGCGGGCGGCACCCGCTCGCCCGAGAGCTTCTCCCCCATCCATACCGCGACGAAGAAGGCGGCCGCGAATGCCGCTGGCACCAACAAAAGCCCCACGGTGTTCTCGACCATCACCGCCGAGCGGCCCGGGAACTCCAGCGGATTGACGCCGATCGCCCCGAGCCAGACGAAGGTGCGCATCAGCCCATCGAAGGAGACAGAACCGAGCACAAACAGCAGAAACAGCGCTCCGGAAAGTGGCAGCGGTTCGGCACCGGCGAGCTTTCCTCCCGGCAGGCAAAGACGCACGCGGCCCTCTTTGCGCTCCAGGACCGCCAGTTTCGAGACGATGCGGAAAAAGATGGAGAACGGTTCGCAACGCCGCGTCCACGGATCGTGGCCGACGGCAAGGACGCCGGCGAAGTTCACCAGCCAGTAGATCGAGACGGCCCAGGCGAGCCGGGCCGGATCGTCGGGCGCGGGATAGACAAGCTCGAACCAGGCGAAAGCGGCGAACTGGACGATCGCCGGCAGATATCCGAGCCGCCCGAGCCAAGCCGGCGCCGGCCACTTTCCCGCCCTGCCGAAGAGGCGCGCCGGTCCCCGCCACGGATCGAGCCAGTCGAACAGATCGCCGAACACTCCGCTCGCCATCGTCAGGCCGATCCAGAATAGCGTCCAGACCGCGAGCGGCAGCGGGTTCGACAGCGGATCGCGGCTGCCGAGCCAGCCCGCGGCGACGAGAATCGCGAGCACGGCCAGCGATGCCCAATTCGTCGCCATTCGCAGGTCCGGCATCTGGCCGGCGAGCGTCGCCCGACGCGAAGCAAGCCGCTCGAGCGCACCGGGCGGCACCAGCCACAGCACCGCGAAACTGGCGGCGACGGCCAAGGCTCCGCCGAGGATATAATGTCCGGTCGGCAGCAGCAGGACGTGGCCCCGGTCCGACGCATGTGCGAAGGCGGCGGTCGGGAAGAGGAGGGTCGAAAGGGCGGCCAGCGATGCGATCCGGACCGTTGGCGCATCGGACCGTTCAATTTCCTGGCCCCTCGCTTTGTCGCGCCCCCCTCTGGCCTGCCAGCCATCTCCCCCACAAGGGGGGAGATTGCGCGCATCACCGGAGCTGCCAATCTCCCCCCTTGTGGGGGAGATGGCTGGCAGGCCAGAGGGGCGCGCGAAGGTACAGGACATCGCGCGCACTGTAGCGCAGCTCCCCAGATTCTGTGCAAGCCCGATACCGCACCGCCGTTTCGCCGTCTGGATTTTCCCCCCTGCAGCGCCTAGGAAGCTTGGCGGAGAGAGGGAAGAGCATGGCCACCAAGACTGACATCGCGCGCCGGGTCTACAACCACACCTGGAAGCTCGACCCGATCGTGCGCAGCCTGCTCGACACCGATTTCTACAAGCTGTTGATGCTGCAGATGATCTGGGGCGTTTATCCGAAGGTCGACGCCACCTTCGACCTGATCAACCGCGCCACCCGCTACAGGCTCGCCGACGAGATCGACATCGAGGAGTTGCGCGACCAGCTCGACCACGCCCGCACGCTGCGCTTCAAGAAGAAAGAGATGATCTGGCTCGCCGGCAACACGTTCTACGGCCGCAAGCAGATCTTCTCGCCGGAATTCCTCGACTGGCTGAAGGACTTCCAGCTCCCGGCATACGAACTGAGCAAGAAGGACGGCCAGTTCGAGCTCTCCTTCCCCGGCCCGTGGATGTATACGTCGATGTGGGAGATCCCGGCGCTGGCGATCATCAACGAGCTCAGATCGCGGGCGGCGATGAAGTCGCTCGGCCCCTTCTCCCTCGACGTCCTCTATGCCCGCGCCAAGGCGAAGCTCTGGGACAAGGTTGAGCGATTGAAGCAATTGCCCGACCTGCGCATCTCCGATTTCGGCACGCGCCGCCGCCATTCCTTCCTGTGGCATCGCTGGTGCGTCGAGGCGCTGAAGGAGGGGCTCGGCAGCGCCTTTACCGGTTCGTCCAACGTGCTTTTGGCCATGGACAACGATCTCGAAGCCGTCGGCACCAACGCGCATGAACTGCCGATGGTGCTGGCAGCCCTTGCCGACAGCGAGGCGGAGCTGAAGAAGGCGCCCTACCAGGTGCTGAAGGACTGGAAGAAATATTACGGCGGCAATCTGCTGATCGTGCTGCCGGACACGTTCGGCACCGCCTCGTTCCTGCGCGAGGCGCCCGATTGGGTCGCGGACTGGACCGGCTTCCGTCCCGACAGCGCGCCGGCGATCGAGGGCGGCGAGCGGATCATCAACTGGTGGAAAGAGAAAGGCCGCGATCCGCGCGAAAAGCTCCTGATCTTCTCGGACGGTCTCGACGTCGATACGATCGTCGCCGCCTACCACCATTTCCGCGGCCGCGTGCGCATGGCCTTCGGCTGGGGCACCAACCTCACCAACGATTTCGAAGGCTGCGCGCCGCGCGAGATCGCCAATCTCAATGCGATTTCGCTCGTCTGCAAGGTCACCGAGGCCAATGGCCGCCCCGCGGTCAAACTCTCCGACAATCCGTTGAAGGCGACAGGCGACAGGTCGGAGATCGAGCGCTACCTGAAGATCTTCGGCACAGAAGGCCAGGCCGAGATCGGGCTGAGGGTGTGAGGCCCGACGGGCTCGGCGCACCTGGATCAGCTCAAGAGCCAGCCGCCTGCGCGCCCAACATAGGCATCACGTTCTTTTGCAGCGTCGGGCACAGGCACGGCGAGATTGCCGGCGAGAAGCCTGATATTTGACGCGACGAGATCGGCGAATGGCTTCATTCCGGACCGGCCGAGGCTTTCCAATCGATCGGCCAGCGCGCTTGTCATCTCGCGCATATGTTGTGAACGGATGCGCCTTTTCGCTGCCGCGCTTTCAATTCCAAGCGCATGCAGGAAGCGGTCGAAGTTCTCGACCGTCACTTCCCCGATCGTCCGAGCGTCGCCGATGCGATAGGCGAGTTCGTCGGTCAAATTGGGGTCTAGACGGGTCGGCAGAATGTCGTAGCGTGGCGCCATTCGAATCCGCCTTCGTCCTTCGAAGAGCAGGGCGAAGTTCTTCGCGTGTCCGTCCGCATTGCCGACGAGCAGGTCGAACAAGGTAGCGCGGATGAACCTGTCCTTCTCGAACGCCGGATCGGACGTCGCCTCGAGAACCCTCCTGATAGCCCGCGTATCGAAGCGGCGCTCCTCCGTCCCGCGTCGCTCGTATTTCAGCGACGGCGGCAAACCGAGCGCCTGGGCGAAGTCTTCCTGATGAACGCGGACGATCCTGCCATCCCGGTCGAGCGCCCGGTCGAAGCGTGTCGCGAGCAACGCATCTATTCCCGCCACGGGGACTACGACGGTGTCGGCGGTATCAATACCAAGGCTTCGGGACAATTCCATCGCCTCGGCTTCAAGCCGTGCGTCGCGCAGATGCGTCTGGTCGGGGACTTTCAGGATATGCGTCGTCGGCGCGCCAGAGCCCGGCAGAGGTTCGGCAAGTCGTCCGTCCGGCAGCAAGGTCAGGGCGATCTTGCTCTGCACGCCCGCAAGCGGGGAAGGGTCCCTCATGTCCTCCGGAAGGCGGCCGCGCGTATGGAGGGAGGCGACGATAGCCCTCAGTCGCTCCGGCTCGAGGGGGATGTAGTCGCGAGCATAGTCGCCTGGGATTCTTACCGGTGGGCTCCCTCGCGGAAGAATTGAGAGTGCTCCGGCACAATCCTTGCCGAGATGAAAGAGCAGCCCGGCAACGTCATCGCGGGCTATACCTTCCCGCGCCATGATGTCGGCGAGCGCCCCGTCGCGCTCCTGGAGCAGATTGTCGAAGAACGGGCGGGTCTGTTCGTCTCCGAAAGGCTCGGGGGTGAGCGGTAGGGACATCGAAATCAGCGTTGCGTCCGGATCGGACAGATAGTCCGGCCGGTAGGCGAAGGCGAGGCCGCCGTTCCTGTCGCGAACGAGGACGCCTACGGGGTCGGCATGACCATCCAGGCGGACGTCCAACGAGAGCTCATCCACCTCGACGTTCCTGCGCAAACAGCGATATGCCCGCCGCCGCGGCGACCTTGAGCACCTTGCCGAGTTCGAGCGTGGGCTTGCCGTTCTCGATTTCGGAGACGAACCGGCGGCCGACGCCTGCCAGATCCGCAAAGCTCTGCTGGGACAGGTTGCTCGCTTCGCGCGCCTTGCGGACGAGCCGGCCCAGATCGGCCGGCGATGCGATCTCGATGCGGGTGGGACCCTTCGCGGTCGGCGGGTTGCTTGCATCCGCCAGGGAAAGGTCGATCAGGAGCGGCCGAGGCAGAGAGGCGGCTACAATGTGGCTGTCGACCGACAGTTTCAGGTTTATCGGGCGTCCTTCGACACCCGTGAATTTGTTCGCAGCCTGGCCACTGCCAGCTGAAGCCGCAGGCACCAGCCTTGTCGCCGTTGTCTGGCTAGATGCTAAGTCCGAATTCGACTGCGCCCCCACCCGCGCGAGTTCCTTCGCAGTCATCCCGCTGCTGATCGGCTTTTTGAACATGGCTTTGCTCCCGAGCGGGAACATAGCTGAGATTTCAGCGCTTTCAAGGCCAATTGCTCCCGAGCGGGAACAAAATCACCCCGAGAATTGCTCCCGTTCGGGTGCAATGGTGAGATACTAGGCCTGAAAATCAAGGTCTGATCCCGTACGGAATCCTAATGGTCGACAATTGACCCGTCTCACCGCATTCATTTTGTCCACCGGGTGGCGGACACGGCGTCGTGTGCGGCGCTCGAATGCCCAAGCACACAGGCGCACCATCGACATCGACCTGTCCTACAGCCGAACCGTTGTTGCTGGCGAGCCGGCTATTTGAGCGCCAGGACCACCGTGCCCGAAATCGGATCCGTGACGCCTAATCCGCTGCCGAGATCGAGAAGCGTGTGCCTGAAGCTGTCGAGCGTCGCGATCATCTGCGGCCTCGCAGCCGCCAGCGCATCCATGCTGTCCCATTCGGCGATGATGCAATAGCGGCCCTCGCCGGCGGCGATGATGTTGGCATGCCGCAGGCCAGGCCAGGCCGCGACAACCGTCCGGTGAGCATCGAGAAATGCGTCTTCCATGCCAGGCTTGATCTTGAAGCGTACGACGTTGAAAGCGCTCATGATTGCCTCCCGCGAGCAAATCTCATGACTGCGACGATCTGGTGGCATGCCGGAGACCGGCTGAGGGGCGCCATTTCGCCCCCGGGCCTTCCCCTGCGTCACATTAGCGCAGAAGGGCGGCGGAGAGAAGCTCGGGGGTGGGCGCGTTCCGAGGAGGTCGCGGCTATACCCGCTCCACCGCCATCGCGGTCGCTTCGCCGCCGCCGATGCAGAGCGAGGCGACGCCGCGCTTGACGTCGCGGGCATCCATCTCTGCCAGCAGCGTGGCGAGGATGCGCGCGCCTGAAGCGCCAATCGGGTGGCCGAGCGCGCAGGCGCCGCCATTGACGTTAACCTTGTCGTGCGGCAGCCCGAGCTCGCGCATCGCCGCCAGCGCCACCACGGCGAAGGCCTCGTTGATCTCGTAGAGGTCGACGTCGTCCGCGGACCAGCCGGTCTTGTCCAGCACCTTGTTGATGGCGCCGATCGGCGCGGTGGTAAACCAGGCCGGCGCCTGGGCGTGGCTGGCATGGGCGCGCACGATGGCCAGCGGCGCGATGCCGCGACGGTCGGCCTCGGACATGCGCATCAGCACGAGGGCCGCGGCGCCGTCCGAGATCGAGGACGAGTTCGCGGCGGTCACCGTTCCGTCGGCGCGGAAGGCCGGCTTCAGCGTCGGGATCTTTTCGGGCCGCGCTTTTCCCGGCTGCTCGTCTTCGACGACGTCGCCGACAGGCGCCACCTCGAGGTGGAAGCGGCCCTCGGCGATGGCGCGGCGCGCGCGGTCGAGCGAGGCGAGCGCGAACTCGTCCTGCGCCTCGCGGGTAAACTGCAGCTCGCGCGCGGTGTCCTCGGCGAAGGTGCCCATCAGGCGGCCCTTGTCGTAGGCGTCTTCCAGCCCGTCGAGGAACATGTGGTCCATGACGCGGCCATGGCCGAGCCGCATGCCCGCGCGCGCCTTCTCCAGCAGATACGGCGCATTGGTCATGCTCTCCATGCCGCCGGCGACGACGATGCGGGCGGAGCCGGCCGCGATGGAATCGTAGCCGAGCATGGCCGCCTTCATGCCCGAGCCGCACATCTTGTTGACGGTGGTGCAGGGCACCGACTGAGGCAGGCCGGCGCCGAGCGCCGCCTGGCGGGCTGGCGCCTGGCCGAGGCCCGCCGGCAGGACGCAACCCATGATCACCTCGTCCACCTCTTCCGCCGCGAGGCCCGCCTGGACGAGCGCGGCTGCGATGGCGACCTTGCCGAGCTCAGGCGCCGCGCGGTCCTTGAAGACGCCCTGGAACCCGCCCATCGGCGTGCGCCTTGCCGCGGTGATGACGATCGGATCTGCGGTCATGGCTCGCTCCCTATTGTTCAAGGCTGGACAAAGCGCGGAAGCGCCGCCGCGTCAAGTCGCCGGTTTGCATTTGCGGCATTCGTGATTGACGAATGTAATAACATAACATAGGAAGAGCGCCTCGCGCGGCTGCGGCCGCTGGCGGATAGACCATGACCCAGGCCTGCCTCACCTTCCGCGATCTGACGCTCGGCTATGACAGCCATCCGGCCGTCCATCATCTGAGCGGCACGGTCGCACGCGGATCACTGACCGCCATCGTCGGCGCCAACGGATCGGGCAAGTCGACGCTGCTCAAGGGCATCGCCGGCATGCTGAGCCCGATGTCGGGCGAGTTCGTGCGCGATCCCTCCGCCCGCATCGCCTACCTGCCGCAGCAGTCGGAGATCGACCGCGGCTTTCCGGCCCGTGTGGTCGACCTGGTCCAGCTTGGCCTGTGGCCGAAGCGCGGCCTGCTCGGCCGCTTCACCGGCGAGGATCGCGCGACCGTGGCGCGTGCGCTGTCGGCGGTCGGGCTCGAAGGCTTCGAGAACCGGCCGATCGACACGCTGTCAGGCGGCCAGTTGCAGCGCGCCCTCTTTGCCCGCGTGCTGGTGCAGGACGCCGAGCTCATCCTGCTCGACGAGCCGTTCAACGCCATCGACGCGCGCACCGTGGCCGACCTCGTCGCGCTGATCCGGCGCTGGCACGGCGAGAAGCGCACGGTCATCGTCGTCAGTCACGACATGGACCTGGTGCGCGAGAATTTCCCGCAGACGCTGTTGCTGGCGCGCCAGCCCGTCGCCTGGGGCGAAACCGCCGAGGTGCTGCGCCCGGAAAACCTGCTCAAGGCGCGGCGCTTCACCGAAGCGTGGAGCGAGGACGCGCCCTGGTGCGAGCCGGAGCACGATCACGCCCATGATCACGGCCACGGGCACCACCATGCCCACGATCACGGTCACGACCACGGTCCGAGGGCGGCATGAACGCGCTCTACGATTTCCTGCTGGCGCCGTTCGTCGACTACGCCTTCATGCAGCGGGCGCTGGCCGGCTCGGTGCTCCTATCGCTGTCGTCCTGTCCGGTCGGCGTGTTCCTGATGCTGCGGCGGATGAGCCTGACGGGCGACGCGATGGCGCATGCCATCCTCCCCGGCGCCGCTGTCGGCTTCCTGCTCTACGGGCTGGAGATCGTGCCGATGACCATCGGCGGGCTGGTCGCCGGAATGGTCGTGGCGCTCGGCGCCGGTGCGGTGTCGCGGCTGACCGTGCAGCGCGAGGATGCGTCGATGGCGGCCTTCTACCTGATCTCGCTGGCGCTCGGCGTGCTGCTCGTGTCGATGCGCGGCTCGTCCGTCGACCTGATGCATGTCCTGTTCGGCACCGTACTGGCGCTCACCGACGACGCGCTGTGGCTGATCGCCTCGGTGGCGGTCGTCACCGCCGTGACGGTCACCGTGTTCTGGCGGGCGCTGGTGGCGGAATGCCTCGATCCGCTGTTCCTGCGCTCCGTCAGCCGGCTCGGCACGCCGACGCATTTCGTCTTTCTGGCGCTGGTCGTGCTCAACCTCGTCGGCGGCTTCCAGGCGCTGGGCACGCTGCTCGCCGTCGGGCTGATGATGCTGCCGGCCGCAACCGCGCGGTTCTGGACGTCGCGGGTCGGGCCGATGGTGGCCGTGGCGATTGCCGTCGGCATCGCGTCGTCAATCGCCGGCCTGCTCCTCTCCTATCACGCCGAGCTGCCCTCCGGCCCGGCGATCATCCTGTCGGCGGGCGTCGCCTATGCCGCCTCCATCGTCGCCGCCCCGCGCGGCGCGCTCAGGAGCCGCGTCCGTCCCCATCGTCACCGCACAGCCTAGGAGACTCATCATGCGAACCCTTCTCGCGCGCGCCCTGCTCGCCGCCACCGCACTCGCGGCCCTTCCCGCCGCGGCTACGGCCGAGCCGCTCAAGGTCGTCGCCACCTTCTCGATCATCGGCGACATGGCGAGGCATGTCGGCGGCGACCGTATCGACCTCACCGTCCTCGTCGGGCCGAACGGCGACGCGCATGTCTACGAGCCCAAGCCGCAGGACGCGGCGCGCATCGGCGAGGCCGAGGTCGTGCTGGCCAACGGCCTGAAGTTCGAGGGCTTCATCGACCGCGTCGTCGAGGCGAGCGGCACCAGGGCGCCGATCGTCGAACTGACGAAGGGCGTGACGCCGATCGAGGCCGGGGAGGATGAACATGGCCACGGAGAGGCCGCCCACGAGGGCGAGGAAGACCACGACGCCGAAGACAAGGCCGAGGCCGGCCACGAAGGTCACGACCACGGCGCCTTCGACCCGCACGCGTTCCAGTCGATCCCCAATGCGATCATCTACGTCGCCAACATCGCGGACGCGTTCTGCGCGGCCGATGCGGACGGCTGCGACATCTACAGGGCCAACGCCGCGTCCTATACCGAGACGCTGAATGCGCTCGACGCGGAGCTGCGCGCCGAGGTCGCCGCGATCCCTCAAGGCAAGCGCACCATCATCACCTCGCACGACGCTTTCGGCTATTTCGCGAAGGAGTACGGCATCACGTTCCTGGCGCCCGAAGGCATCTCGACCGAGGCGGAGGCCTCGGCGGCGGACGTCGCCAAGCTGATCGACCAGGTGCGCGAGGACAGCGCGTCCGCGGTCTTCGTCGAGAACGTCAGCAATCCCCGACTGATCGAGCAGATCGCCAAAGAGACCGGACTGACAGTGGGCGGCGCGCTCTATTCGGACGCGCTGTCGGCGGCGGACGGCCCGGCCTCCACCTATGTCGACCTGATGCGCTACAACATCCGCACCATCGCCGGCGCCATCACCGGAAGCTGATGGTCCTTGCGGCCGGCTGTTACGGGGTTTTCGATCGCTAGTGCGCTTCGCCGGCCCCGTCAACACGCGCGGGATGGTCGGCCACGTCGAGCCGCACTCCGGCGGCGGCGAGCGCCTCGGCAATGTCGGCGGGCGGAGGGCGGTCGGTGACCAGACCCGTGACGCCCTCCATCGCGCAAACGCGCACCAGTCCGCGCCGGCCGAACTTGGAATGGTCGGTGACGACGAGGCGGCGGCTGCCGCAGGCGAGCACTGTGCGGGCGAACTCGGATTCCTCCAGATCGTAGTCCATCAATCCCTCGGCATCGACCGCGCCGACCGAGATGACGGCGTGGTCGACCGAGAAACGGCTGATGAACTCGATTGCCGAGACGCCGAAGGCCGCGCCGGAATCGCTGCGGAGTTCGCCGCCGGCCATGTAGACCTTGTTGCCGTTGACGGTGGCCAGCGTGCGGGCGATGTCGGATGAGTTGGTCACGACAGTCAGCCGGCGGTGGCCGAGAAGTTCTCGGGCAAGGAAGCTCGTCGTCGTTCCGGTGTCGAGCATGATCGACTCGCCGTCGCCGATGGTCGCCGCGACATGCCGGGCAATGGCGCGCTTGGCGGCGGCGTTCTCGCGCATGCGCCGCTCGAACGGCGCCTCGCCGCCCTGCCCGGCCAGCCCGACCGCGCCGTGCATCCTGACCACCGATCCGTCGCCGCTGAGCGGCTTCACGTCGCGGCGCACCGTCTCCAGCGAGACGCCGAGACGGTCCGCCAGGTCGGCGATCGACATCGTGCCCTCCTCGCGCAGCATGCGCAGGATCTCGGCGTGACGCTTCGAGAGTATTGCGGTGGACATGATCGACCCAATTGCCCGCTTTGACGGCATTCTTGACCGCTCCTGCCCGCTTCGTGACAAAATTCGGTCAGGAAGCCATAAAACACCACATGCCTCGTTGACAAGGCGGCTGCCGCCGCGTGACATTGGCGGATCAATACGAAGACCTCCTGCGGGGTTGGCCCGACCGGAGGCGGGGCGAACACTTTCACAGGAGTTTCGGACATGATTGCCACGTGCCATGCATTGAAGACGGCCTGCGCGACCCTCGCACTGACCGCCGCTCTCTCCTTCGGCGGCGCAGCCGTCGCGCAGGAATCGACCGACCCGATCAAGCTCACGCTGCACGACTGGACCGGCCAGCTGATCACCACCGAGCTGATGGGCGAGGTGCTGAAGAAGGCCGGCTACAGCGTCGAATACGTCCAGGCCGACTACCTCGCCCAGTTCGCAGGGCTGGAGGCCGGCGATCTGCATGTGGCGATGGAGATGTGGGAGACCACCGGCCGCGACGCGATGGATGCGTCGACCGCGACCGGAAAGACCGAGGTGTTCGGGCCGACCGGCATGAAGGCCAAGGAAGAGTGGTGGTTCCCCGAATACATGAAGGAAAAATGCCCGGGCCTGCCCAATTGGGAAGCGCTGAAGGACGAGAAATGCGCCGAGATGTTCTCGACCGCCGAAACCGCGCCGAAGGGCCGCTATCTCGGCGGTCCCGTCACCTGGGGCGGCTTCGACGACGAGCGCGTGGAAGCGCTCGGCCTGCCCTTCGAGGTGATCCACGCCGGCACGGACGCCGCGCTCTTCGCCGAACTCGAGAGCGCCTACCAGCGGCAGGCGCCGATCCTGCTCTGGATCTACGCGCCGCACTGGGCGCCGGCGAAATACAAGGGCGAGTGGATCGAATTCCCCGAATATACCAAGGAATGCTACACTGATCCGAAATGGGGCTCGAACCCCGACGCGCTCTACGACTGCGGCAAGCCGTTCGGCGAGATCTGGAAGGTCGGCTGGGCCGGCGTGAAGGACAAGTGGCCGGGCGCCTACAAGGCGATCAAGGCATTTTCGATCGACAATGACGAGATGGGCAAGATGATCACCGCCGTCGACCTCGACGGCAAGAAGATCCCCGACGTCGTCGCCGAATGGATGGGCGCCAACGAGGCCCGCTGGTCGGAGTGGATCAAGAAGTAGCGTATCGTTTGGACAATATGAGATAGGTCGTGTTCCTTCGCGCCCCCGAACGCTTCTTTCCTCGCCGCGCCGCATGACCGCGAAACTCTCCTGCCGGCACGTGTGGAAACTGTTCGGCGAGGGCGCGAAGGCGTTTCTCGCCGACACGCCCTCTCCCGACGCGGCGGCTCTGTCGGCGCGCAACCTCGTCGGCGCGGTGCGTGACGTCAATCTCGACGTCGCCGAGGGGGAGATCTTCGTCATCATGGGCCTCTCCGGCTCCGGCAAGTCGACGCTGGTGCGGTGTCTCTCGCGCCTGATCGAGCCGACCGCCGGCGAGATCCTGTTCAACGGCGAGAACCTGCTCGCCGCCGACGAGAAGCGGATGATCGAGATCCGCCGCCACCGGATGGGCATGGTGTTCCAGCATTTCGCGCTGCTGCCGCATCTTTCCGTGCTCGACAACGTCGCCTTTCCGCTGTCGATCCAGGGCATGGACCGCGCCGCCCGCGAAGCCCGGGCGCGCGAGATGATCGACCTCGTCGGCCTGACCGGCCGCGAGGCCTTCTACCCGCGCCAGCTGTCCGGCGGCCAGCAGCAGCGCATCGGCATTGCCCGCTCGCTCGCCGTCGAGCCGGAGCTGTGGTTCCTCGACGAGCCCTTCTCGGCGCTCGATCCGCTGATCCGGCGCGAGATGCAGGACGAGTTCGTGCGCCTCCAGTCCAAGCTCAAGAAGACGATCGTCTTCATCACCCACGATTTCGACGAGGCGATCAGGCTCGCCGACCGCATCGCCATCATGAAGGACGGCGAGATCGTCCAGACCGGCACGCCGGAAGATCTCGTGCTCAACCCGGGGACGGACTATGTGCGCGAATTCACCCGCGACGTGGCACAGTCCAAGGTGGTGCGGGTCGGCCGCCTGATGCAGCCGGGCGACGCATCCGGCCGGCCGCGCGTCGCGGTGTCGGCGCGCATCTCCGAGGCGGCGCGACTGTTTAGCGACGGCGAGACGCTGGAGGTGGTCGATGCTGCCGGCGCGCCGGTCGGCCGGCTCGAACGCCGCGACGTCGCCGACCTGATGCTGAGGGGGTGAGCGTGCAACGGTCACAGCAGCCCCCTCACCCGGCCTCCGCTTCGCTCGGCCACCCTCTCCCCGAGGGGAGAGGAGGTCTACGACCGCCGCGGCCAATCTCCCTCAATATGTCGGAGACGCTGACGAACCTCCTCTCCCCTCGGGGAGAGGGTGGCCGAGCGAAGCGGAGGCCGGGTGAGGGGGACGGCGCCGCCGAAGGAAATGATATGCGGAGGCACTCGTGAGCCTCCCCGCCATCGAAACACGCCGCCCGATCGCTCCGCGCATGGCCACGGGCAACGTCTCGCTGCCCTGGCTCGTCGCGCTCGCCGTCTTCGCCCTCCTCTGGCTGGCGCCGGTGCCCGCGTGGATCGACGTCTATCCGAAGGCCTGGGAAATCCCCGCCGCCGGCTGGATCTCGGCGGCGATGAAGTGGCTGGTCAACGAAGCCAGCTTCGGCCTCTTCACCTTCACCGAGTTCACCCGGTTCCTCGCCTCGATCATCGAGGCGCCGTACCGGCTGGCGATGAGCCTGCTTGCCACCGGCTTCCTCTCCGGCCAGGGGTCGAGCGCGGTGCAGGTCGCGCCGCCCCTGTCGTGGGTCGCCGTGATCGGCATCGCGGCGCTGATGGGCCACGCCGCCGGCGGGCGAGCGCTCGCGCTGCTCGTCTTCGCCTGCTTTGCGTTCGTCCTCGTCTTCGGCCAGTGGCAGAGCGCCATGGCGACGCTCGCCTCGGTGCTGGTCGCCGTGCCCATCGGCATCGCCGGCGGGCTGCTTCTCGGCATCGCCGCCTACCGGCATCCGCGCTTCGAGCGGGCGCTGACGCCGGTGCTCGACATGATGCAGACGATCCCGGCCTTCGCCTATCTCGTGCCGATCCTGTTCCTGTTCGGCTTCGGCCCGACGGCGGCGATCGTCGCGACCGTCATCTACGCGCTGCCGCCGATGGCGCGCATCACGGCATTGTCGCTGCGCCAGGTGGCGCCCGAGATCCGCGACCTCGGACGCATGGTCGGCGCGACGCGTCGCCAGATGACGTGGCGCGTGCTGGTGCCTTCGGCGCGCGACAGCCTGATGGTCGGCGTCAACCAGGTGATCATGCTGTCGCTCAATATGGTCATCATCGCCTCGATGATCGGCGCCGGCGGGCTGGGCTTCGACGTGCTGGCGGCGCTGCGCCGGCTGGATATCGGCGCCGGGCTGGAGGCCGGGCTTGCCATCGTCGCGCTTGCCGTCGCGCTCGACCGGCTGAGCCAGGCATTCGCGCAGCGCGAGGCCAGGGCACTGACCGACCGGGGCTCGTCCTGGCCCGCGCGCCATCCGTACATCGCGGCCGGGCTGGCGCTTGTCGTCGCAACCTATCTGCTCGGCCTCCTCCTGCCCGCATTCCGGACCTGGCCCGAGGCGTGGGAGATCTCCACCGGCGCATACCTCTCCGAGATGGTGAAGTGGATCAACGTCAACTTCTTCGACACGTTCGAGGCGGCGAAGAACGCGGTACTGCTCAACGTGCTGATACCCTTCAAGCGCCTGCTCGGCGACCTGCCCTGGCTCGGCGTGACCGGATTGCTCGCGGTTGCCGGCTGGCGGCTCGGCGGGCTGCGGCTGATGGCGACGGTCGCGATCCTCTCCTTCCTCATCGCGGCGACGGGCCAATGGGAGAAGGCGATGGTGACGGTCTATCTGTGCGGCATCTCCGTGCTCTTCGCCGCCCTCATCGGCATTCCCATCGGAATCCTGTGTGCCGAAAACGACCGCGTCTGGCGCGTCGTGTCACTCGTCATCGACACGCTGCAGACGCTGCCCTCCTTCGTCTACCTGATGCCCGTCGTGATGCTGTTCAGGGTCGGCGATTTCTCCGCCATGATCGCGGTCGTCGCCTATGCCGTCGTGCCGGCCATCCGCTACACCGTGCTCGGGCTCGCCCGCGTCGACCCGCGCGTGGTCGAGGCCGGGCGGGCGATGGGTGCGACGCGCGGCCAGATCCTGACGCGCATCCGGCTGAAGCTGGCGCTGCCCGAGATCATGCTCGGCATCAACCAGACGATCATGTTCGCGCTGTCGATGCTGGTCATCACCGCGCTGGTCGGCACGCGCGACCTCGGCCAGGAGGTCTATATCGCGCTGACCAAGGCAGATACCGGCCGCGGCCTCGTCGCCGGCCTGGCAGTGGCGGCGATCGCGATCATCGCCGACCGGCTGATCTCGGCGGGAGCCGCAAGAACCAGAGCGAGGCTCGGACTCGCCGATACTGGAGGAAGTGCATCTTGATGGAAATGAACGCCCGTATCTGGGTGCTGCCGATCTGGTCGGGTCCCGTCGATCCGAAGCCGCTGAAGGGCGGGCTGTCGAACAAGAGCTACACGGTCGAGGACGCCGGCCGCAAATATGTCGTGCGTTTCGGCCAGGACTATCCGTTCCACCACGTCTTCCGCAGCCGCGAGATCATGACCGCGCGGGCCGCGCATGCCAGCGGTTTCGCGCCCGAGGTCGTCTACACAGGGCCCGGCGTGATGGTGTCGCGCTTCGTCGAAGGCAAGACCTACGCGCCCGCCGACGTCACCGCGAATATCGGCCGCGTCGCCGACATCGTGAAGCGGTTCCACACCGAGATGCCCAGCCAGATCAGCGGCACGGGCTTCGCCTTCCTCGTCTTCCACGTCATCCGCGACTATGCCCGCACGCTGCGCGAGGGCGAGAGCCGCATGAGCGACCGTCTGGCGGAGTTCCTCCAGCTCGCCGCCGACCTGGAGAAGACCCAGCCGCCGCTGCCGATCATCTTCGGCCACAATGACTTCCTGCCGGCCAATATCCTCGACGACGGCGAGCGGCTGTGGCTGATCGATTTCGAATATGCAGGATTCTCGACGGCGATGTTCGACCTCGCCGGCCTCGCTTCCAATGCCGGTTTCTCGGGCGAGCAGTCGCAGGAGCTTCTCGCGCGCTACTTCGGCGAAAAGCCGTCGCCCGTGATCGTGCGCGCCCATGCCGCCATGCAATGCGCCTCGCTGCTGCGCGAGGCGATGTGGTCGATGGTGTCGGAACTGCACCTCGACGCGCCCGGCGCGGACTACGAGGCTTACACCGAGGAGAACCTGCAGCGGCTCGAGGCCGCGCTCGAGCGTTACCAGTCCAGGTTCGGGAGGCTGACGCCATGACCTTGCCCAGCCACGCGCAGGTCGTCGTCATCGGCGGCGGCATCATCGGCTGCTCCACCGCCTACCACCTCGCCCGCGACCACAAGGCCGACGTGGTTCTGCTCGAAATGGGCCAGATCACCTCCGGCTCGACCTGGCATGCCGCCGGTCTCGTCGGCCAGTTGCGTTCGTCGGCCTCGATCACGAGGGTGCTGAAATACTCAGTCGAGCTCTACAAGGGGCTGGAGGCCGAGACCGGGCTTGCGACCGGCTGGAAGATGACCGGCTGTCTCAGGCTCGCCACCAACCAGGACCGCTGGACAGAGTTCAAGCGCACGGCGACCACGGCGAAGAGCTTCGGCATGGACATGCATCTGCTCTCGCCGGCCGAGACCAAGGCGATGTTCCCGCTGATGGACGTCGCCGACCTCGTCGGCGCGTCGTGGCTGCCGACCGACGGGCAGGCGAGCCCGTCGGACATCACCCAGTCGCTAGCCAAGGGCGCGCGCATGCATGGCGCGAAGCTGTTCGAGAACGTCCGCGTCACCGGGTTCGAGATGAAGGATCGGCGCATCGTCGCGGTGAAAACCGACCGGGGCGACATCGCCTGCGAGACCGTCGTCAACTGCGCCGGCCAGTGGGCGCGGCAGGTCGGCGCGCTCGCCGGCATCAACGTGCCGCTGCAGCCGGTCAGGCACCAGTATGTCATCACCGAGAAGATCGCGGGCCTCGCCACCGACGCCCCGACCATCCGCGATCCCGACCGGCGCACCTATTTCAAGGAGGAGGTGGGCGGACTCGTCTTCGGCGGCTACGAGCCCAACCCGCAGCCCTGGACCACCGGAGACGTGCCGAACGACTGGCAGTTCCGCCTGTTCGACGACGACTACGACCATTTCGAGCAGCATATGGTCGAGGCGATCGCCCGCATTCCGGCGCTCGAAACCGTGGGCATCAAGCAGATGATCAACGGGCCGGAGAGCTTCACGCCCGACGGCAATTTCATCCTGGGCGCCGCGCCGGAATGCGTGAACATGTTCGTCGGCGCCGGCTTCAACGCCTTCGGCATCGCGTCGGGCGGCGGCGCGGGCTGGGTGCTGGCGCAATGGGCGGTCGACGGCGAGGCGCCGCTCGACCTCTGGGTCGTCGACATAAGGCGCTTCGCGGACATGCACCGCAGCCGCGACTGGGTGCGCGACCGGACGCTCGAGGCCTACGGCAAGCACTACACCGTCGCTTTCCCGCACGAGGAATACGAGAGCGGCCGGCCGCTGATCGTCTCGCCGCTCTACCAGCGTCTGAAGAAACATCGCGCCGTGTTCGGCTCCAAGCTCGGCTGGGAGCGGCCGAACTGGTTCGCGCCGCAAGGGGTTGAGCCGGCGGACGTCTATTCGATGGGCCGGCAGAACTGGTTCGGCCCGGTCGGCGACGAGCACCGGCTGGTGCGCGAGAAGGTCGGCATCTTCGACCAGTCCTCCTTCGCCAAATACGAGCTTGCCGGCGCGGATGCGCAGAAAGCGCTCGACTGGATCTGCGCCAACGACGTGTCGAAGCCGGTCGGGCGGCTAACCTACACGCAGCTTCTCAACTCGCGCGGCGGAATCGAGGCCGACCTGACGGTGGCGCGGCTGGCCGAGGACCGGTTCTACATCGTCACCGGCACCGGCTTCCGCACCCACGACCTCTCCTGGATCGAGGACCACATCGGCGCGGGGCTCGACGCCCGGCTCACCGACGTGACCGAACGGTTCGGCACGCTGTCGCTGATGGGGCCGCGTGCCCGCGACGTTCTGGCCGCCGTCACCGACGCCGATGTATCGAATACCGCCTTCCCCTTCGGCCATGTGCGCGAAATCGCGATTGCCGGCGCAATCGTGCGGGCGCTGCGCGTCACCTATGTCGGCGAGCTCGGCTGGGAGCTGCACGTTCCGATCGGCGCGACCGGCGAGGTGTTCGACGCGCTGATGGCGGCCGGCGAGCCGCACGGCATCCGCCCGGTCGGCTACCGCACGCTCGAATCGCTGCGGCTGGAAAAGGGCTATCGCGCCTGGGGCTCGGACATCACGCCCAACGACACGCCGTTCGAAGCGGGGCTCGGCTGGGCGGTGAAGCTCCGCAAGAACACAGACTTCAACGGCCGCCGCGCGCTGGAGGCCGTCGCCGGCCAGCCGCTGAAGAAGCGGCTAGCCTGCTTCACCGTCGACGACCCGGCCGTCGTGCTCCTCGGCCGCGAAACCATCCTGCGCGACGGCCAGCCGGTCGGCTACCTCACCTCCGGCGGCTACGGCTACACGGTCGGCAAGAATATCGGCTACGGCTACGTGCGCAATGCGGATGGCGTGTCAGACGAGTTCCTGGCGACCGGACGCTACGAATTGGTGGTAGCCATGGAGACGGTGCCGGCGAAGTTACATACGGGGCCGCTGTACGATGTGGGGGCGGAACGGGTGAAGGGGTGAAGTGCGGCAATCCCGGGGCTTGGATGAGGCGGGCGACTATCATTGATGCTGAGAGACAGCCGCGATATCATCAAACGACTTAGGTCGGACGGCTTCCAACTCGCATCCGTGCGTGGTTCGCACCATAAATTCCGGCACGCGGACGGCCGCACGGTCATCGTGGCTCATCCGCGCAAGGACATTCCGGTCGGAACCGTGCGGTCGATCTACGAAGGGGCGAAATAGCCCAGGGATTGAGCAAGATGGCTTCGCATTACATCGCCCTGATCCACAAGGAGAAGGATAGCGGCTACGGCGTGTCCTTCCCCGATCTACTCGGCGTGACCACGGTTGCTGATACATTGGACGATGCGCTACGCGAAGCCTCGGTGGCATTGGCCTTCGCCCTCGAAGACTGGCCGGGCGGCGCACCCCGTCCGCGTAGCCTAGACGCACTTCGCGCCGATCCCACCTTCGTGGACTGGTCAACTGATGCCGTGGTCGCCGCGGTCAGCCCGACCAGCTCGATGAACGAGGCTGCGTAGACCATAACCGCAAATCCGAGCTTACGCCTGAAGAGCCCGCCGCATCCCGGTGGCTTCGTGCGCGCGGAGATTCTGGAACCGGCGGAACTGTCGGTCACGGCGGCGGCTGAGGTTCTAGGCGTGACGCGCCCCGCCCTGTCTGCCCTGCTCAACGAGCGCGCGGCATTGTCGCCCGAAATGGCACTGCGTCTCGAGAAGGCCTTCGGCATCAGCATGGATACGCTGATGCGCATGCAGAACAGCTACGACATCGCCGTCGCCCGCAAACGCGAGGGCGAGATCAACGTCGCGCGCTATGTTGCGGCCGCCCCGGAACCCAAGTCGGCTTGAGCCGGGACCGGCTATCGTCTCAACACCACCGCCCGGCTCGGCACCGTCCCCACTTCGCCCGGCATCGAGACGTAGGGTTCCGTCTCCTCGACACGGGTAACGATGCCCTTTGCCTCCAGGTCCGCGATCCGCGCGGAAAAGCCGTCGTCCCATAGCGTATTCTTCACCGTCAGCACGATCGCTCCGCCCTTGCGGCAGATGCGGATCAGTTCGTCCAGCCCCTCGGCGCCGACATGGCCGGTGGTGAAGACGCCGGCGGACACGATGCCGGCGAAATGGCCGTCGGCGAAGGGCAAGGGACCGCCGAGCGCCAGATTGTGCAGCCGCACATAGGCGCCCTTCGCCTTGGCCCGTTCGAGCATGCCCGCAGAGATGTCGAGGCCTTCGATGTCGGGATAGCCGACGATGCCGAGCCACTCGCCCACCAGTCCGGTGCCGCAGCCGGCGTCGAGCACGGGGGTCGCCCCGCGCGGCAAATGGCGCGCCAGAAGCGCCAGCGCGATCGACGGGTGACGATAGCCGGCCGCGGCCATCTCCGCGTCATAGGTGTCCGCCCAGCGGTCGTAGAGGGCCGCCACTTCCTCCGGCTTCTTGGCGCTGTAGACCTGCCCCAGCGCCCCTTCGTGATGTCCGTCCGTCATGGTGTCCTCGCGCTTCTGAGCAGAGCGAGCATAATCCGGTCGGTCACAGGGAACGCAAGCGCGTTTCGTAGAAAAAGATCGCCGTCGCGCAGCATCGTGTCCAATGCGTCGGCGACGCCCATTCGAGGATGATATGGAAGAGCCGGGGAATGATCTGGGCGGCCGCCCGAATGCGCGAATAGCCGTAAGAAAACCCTCGACTTCTTACACCGTCCAAGCGATTGTTTCCGCAGGGGAAGCTTATGTCGCCCCGAAGCATCCATCCATCAACTTCGAAGCAGGAGTGCGTCAGATGTCCACCGGTCGCAAATCCGTCATTGTTTCCATCGTCCTGGCTACAGCCATCGGCTCCGCAAGCCAGGCCTATGCAGCCAGACTGTTCAAGGGAATTGCAGTCATTACCGCCCGAACCAACATTGCGCCTTGCGTTGCGGAATTCGATGTTGCGGAGTCCTTCATCATCGAATACCGCGCGAACACCGGTGCCGAGAAGACGCCCGAACGAATTTCGATCATGTCGACCAACGGCTCGCTGCTGCTGACAAGCATCGACGGCACGCCCTCGCTGCGCGGCGCGGGCCAGGTGTCGATAACCGGCAACGTTCTCACTCAGCCGATCAACATACCGGCGACGTCGGCCGCCTTCACCATTTCCGCCGTGGCGGCCACTTCGCTGTATGTGACAATGACCGGCGTCGCCAACAATGTCGGCATCCCGGGCTGCACCGTGAATATGCGCGCCGCCCTGACCTGGCTTCCTCCGGGCGGATATTGATTGCTGCGGCAATCGGCTGAAGCGATCTTTGTCGACCGCTTCAGCTTGGCTCTTGTGAACGGGGGTGGGTCTCGGGCTAGACCGTTTCATGGTTAGATGGAAACGGTCTAGGGTGCCGGAGTGCCAAGCCGGATTCCGCTCATGACCGAAGACCTCGCCGACGTTCGCGCCGTCATCGACGCCATCCCGGCGCTTGCCGGCCATCATGGCCCGCTGCTGCGCATGGGCGGACTGACCAACCGGGTCTACCGCGCCGGCGAGTTCTGCCTGCGCATTCCCGGCAAGGGCACCGAGGAATACATCAATCGGGCCAACGAAGCGATCGCCGCGCGGGAAGCGGCACGGGCCGGCGTTTCGCCGCCGGTTCTCCATTTCGACGAGGCCACCGGAGTGATGGTGACGCGCTTCGTCGACGGCGCAGTGACGATGTCGCCGGAGACCTTCCGCAACCGGCGCGGCAGTCCCGCTCGTGCCGGAGAGGCGTTTCGGGCGCTCCACACGTCGGGCGCGGTGTTCCCGTTCCGGTTCGAGCTGTTCGCGATGATCGACGATTATCTGAAGGTGCTCTCAACCAAGGATGTCGCCCTGCCCGCGGGCTACCACGATGTCGTGCGCGAGGCGGACGGGACGGTGCGCGCGGCACTTGCGGCACATCCGCTGCCGCTCGTCGCCTGCCATTGCGATCCGCTGTGCGAGAACTTCCTCGACACGGGCGAGCGGATGTGGATCGTCGACTGGGAATATTCCGGCATGAACGACCCGATGTGGGATCTCGGCGACCTCTCGGTCGAAGGGGGGTTCGACGAGCGCCAGGACGACGAGATGCTGCGGGCGTATTTCGGCGGCGAACCGTCGGCCAACGACCGCGGCCGCGTCGTCATCTACAAGGCGATGTGCGACCTGCTCTGGACGCTTTGGGGCCTGATCCAGCTCGCCAACGGCAATCCGGCCGACGACTTCCGCGCCTATGCCGACAACCGCTTCGCTCGCTGCAAGGCGTTGATGGAGACGCCTCAATTCGACCGCCACGTCGCCGCGGTCAGGGGCTGACTTCCCGGACGGGTTGACCTCGGCGCGCCGAGGCTGTTCAAGCCGCGCAGACGAGGTGAACCGACCAGCATGACGTTGCGACTGATCTTCATGGGCACGCCGGACTTCTCCGTGCCGACGCTGCGCGCGCTCGCCGCCGCGGGGCACGAGATCGCGGCCGTCTACTCGCAGCCGCCGCGTCCTGCGGGCCGCCGCGGACTGGAACTCACCCCCTCCCCGGTCCATCGCGCGGCCGAGGACCTCGGCGTCGAGGTGCGCACGCCCGTCTCGTTCAAAGGCGAGACCGAGCAGGAGGCGTTCCGCGCGCTCGGCGCCGACGCGGCGATCGTCGTCGCCTACGGTCTTCTCCTGCCGCGACCGATCCTCGAGGGCACGCGGCTGGGCTGCTTCAACGGCCACGCCTCGCTGCTGCCACGGTGGCGAGGTGCGGCACCCATCCAGCGCGCGATCATGGCAGGGGACGACGAAACGGGCATGATGGTCATGAAGATGGACGTGGGTCTCGACACCGGCCCCGTCGCTTTGACCAAGCAAATCGCGATCGGTCCCGACATGACCGGCGGCGAACTGCATGATCGCCTGAGCGCGGCGGGCGCGGCGCTGATGGTCGAGGCGATGGCGAAGCTCGAGCGCGGCGAGCTGACGCTCACGCCGCAGCCCGCGGAAGGCGTGACCTACGCCAGGAAGATCGACAAGGCCGAAACCCGCATCGACTGGACGCGCCCGGCGCGCGAGGTGCACGACACGGTCCGTGCGCTGTCGCCCTTTCCCGGGGCATGGTGCGAGATTTCCGTCAACGGCAAGCCAGAGCGGCTGAAGGTGCTGCGCACGACACGGGCGGAAGGTCCGGGAGAGCCCGGGGAGGTGCTGGACGACGCACTTTCGATCGCCTGCGGCGACGGCGCGGTCCGTCTTCTCGAAGTCCAGCGGGCCGGAGGCAGACCGATGACGGCGCAGGACTTCCTGCGCGGCGTCCGTCTTGCCAGAGGAGACCGTCTGTCATGATCCGAGGCCTCGACATCCGTCCTGCGGAGCCCGCCGACCGCGCGGCGATACGGCACCTCGTGACCGCAGCCTTCGGCCAGCCGGCGGAGGCGAACCTTGTCGACGCGCTGGCGGAGGGCGGCGACACGGTCCTCGAACTGGTCGCGATGCAGGAAGGCGACATCGTCGGCCACGTCCTGTTCTCCCGCCTTTTCGTGGAGGACGGCGACCGCCATTTTGCGGCGGCGGCGCTGGCGCCTCTCGCGGTCAGGCCGAAGCTCCAGGACAGCGGCATCGGAACGGCGCTCGTCGAAGCCGCCCATTCGCTGCTCAAAGATGCCGGCGAGACGCTTTCCATCGTTCTCGGCGAGCCCGCCTACTACAGCCGCTTCGGCTACGCGCACGAGCGCGCCGCCGGCTTTGCCAGCGACTATCAGTGCGAGGCGCTGCAAGCGCTCGCCTGGGGCGATGCTCCGACGAGCGGGCGGCTGGTCTACGCCAACGCCTTTTCGGATCTCTGAGATGCCGCGCTACCGGCTCGACATCGAATATGACGGCAGCGCCTTCGCCGGCTGGCAGCGGCAGGCGGGGCAGCGTTCGATCCAGGAGGCGATCGAGGACGCAATCAAGGCGTTCAGCGGCGAAGACGCTTCGATCCGCGGCGCCGGGCGCACAGATGCCGGCGTTCATGCGACAGGTCAGGTGGCGCATGTCGATCTCGCGAAGGACTGGCCTGGCGACACGGTTCGCGACGCGGTCAATGCTCATCTCGGTCTTGCCGGCGACGCCGTCGCGATCCTCGCCGCGCGGCAGGTCGAAGTCGAGTTCGACGCCCGCTTCTCAGCCATCGCGCGGCACTATCTGTACCGGATCGTCAACCGACGCGCACGGCTCGCACTGGAGACTGGGCGCGCCTGGTGGGTGCCCAAGCGGCTCGACGCGGAAGCCATGCACGAGGCGGGGCGGAACCTCCTCGGCAAGCACGACTTCACCACGTTCCGCTCGGCACACTGCCAGGCGAACAGCCCGCTGCGCACACTCGACCGGCTCGACGTCACCCGCGTGGGCGAAGTGATCGAGATCCGCGCCTCGGCGCGATCCTTCCTGCACAACCAGGTCCGCTCCATGGCCGGCACGCTGAAGCGCGTCGGCGAGGGCGCATGGACGGCGCAGGACGTCAAGGACGCGCTCGCCGCCGCCGACCGCTCGCGCTGTGGTCCGGTCGCGCCGCCGGACGGTCTCTATCTCGTCGGCGTCGACTACCCCGCCGGAACCTGAGCCCCCTCCAGGCCGAACAATCCCTGGAGGAAGAAGATCAGGAATATCCCTGAAAAGACCATTCCGGCGAAAACGGCGCTCGCCACGGCGGCGCCCTTCACCAGGACGGCATTCGTCAGCCGCCAGCTCAGAACGAGTGCGACAAGGAAGATGATCAGCGAGATCGCGCCGTTGATTTCGTCGGCGTCCGGCACAAACAGGCTGAGCAGGCCGGCCGGCAGCATTACCCACGCCAGCAGCGCAGACGCCCAGTTGCTGGCCACGACGAAGTGCGGATAGCGGTCGAGGATGCCGGCCGGCCGCGCGACCAGGCCGAGAACGAGCAGCGGCAGAACCCAGGCGGTCACGTCGATGACCGCGAGGCGCAGCAGGATCGAAAGTCGGCTGCCGAGTCCTTCCGCGGAGAGCTCGGCCGCGAGGCCGGCCCAGCTGACGCTGAGAGCCGGGATCGCCACGATGATCGCGAAGAACGAGTTCCAGAACCCGTCGGCCGAGACGTCGAGCAGGCGCACGCCGTCCGGCTTGCCCATCATCAGCCGCCAGGCGCCGGCAAGATAGGTCTGGATCTCGTCGCCGCTCGGCATCTCAGGCGAACCAGTCCGCAAGGAAGCGCTGGTAGATGCGCGTCAGCATCTCAAGATCGTCGAGCGGCACGCGCTCGTCGACCATGTGCATCGTCTTGCCGACGAGGCCAAACTCGACCACCGGGCAATAATCCTTGATGAAGCGCGCGTCGGACGTTCCCCCGGATGTCGAGAGCGCGGGATATCGTCCCGTCACCGCCTCGACCGAGCCGCTCAAGGTGCGGATCAGCTTGTCGTCATGCGTCAAAAACACCGGGCTCGGCCGGTCGCGCCAGATGAGCTCGTAGTCGACCGGTCCGTTCTTGCCGGGCCTGAGCTTCGACTTGCGCGACGCGCGATCGAGGCGGTTGTGGATCTCGGCCTGGATCGTCTCAGCGGTCCAGTTGTCGTTGAAGCGGATGTTGAACGAAGCCGTCGCGCGGCCGGGGATGACGTTGGTCGCCGGATTGCCGACGTCGATCGTCGTGACTTCGAGATTCGTCGGCTGGAAATCGGCCGTGCCCTCATCGAGCGCAGGGTGAAGTAGGGCCTCGACGAGCGCGACGAGGCCGCGCACGGGATTGTCGGCGAGGTGCGGATAAGCGGCATGGCCCTGCACGCCGCGCACGACGACAGTGCCGGAGATCGAGCCGCGCCGGCCGACCTTGATCGCGTCGCCCAGCCGTTCGGGGTTGGTCGGCTCGCCGACGATCGAGGCGTCCCAGGTCTCGCCCTTCGCGGCGGCCCATTCGAGCAGCTTCGAGGTACCGTTGATCGACGGTCCCTCCTCGTCGCCCGTGATCAACAGCGAGACGGATCCCTTCGGCGCGCCGCGCGCCCCGACATGGCGGGCAAGTGCGGCTACGAAACAGGCGATGCCGCCTTTCATGTCGACGGCGCCGCGGCCATACATCTGACCGTTGGCGATCTCGGCGGCGAAGGGCGGATGCGTCCAGTCCCGCTCGTCGCCCGGCGGCGCGACGTCGGTATGGCCGGCGAACATCAGATGCGGGCCATTGCCCGAGAGCCGGGCATAGAGGTTCTCGACGTCCGCCGTGCCCTCCTCGGCAAAGACCGGCCGCTCGACGACAAATCCCAGAGGCGTAAGCATCGCGCCCAGCGCGCTCAAGGCGCCGCCCTCGGCCGGCGTGACCGAAGGACAGCGAATCAGGGCGGCAAGGTTGGCGACGGGATCGGTAGGCAGGTTCATCGCGTGAGGGTTAGTCCAAAGCTCGGCCTCTGTCACGATGTCTGCGATATCCTGCGACCGGTCAGGCGCCACGCCGAGAAAGAGCCTTTATCATGCCTTAACCGGCCAATGAGAGTATCGCCGCTCAAAATGGGAGTAGAGAGGATATGGCCTTCGGTCGGCTTGACCTGTCCGCGCGCGGCAAGGCGCGGGTATATGTCGGAACGATCCTCGGCACGCTGTTCTGCATCGTCGCGGCCTTCGCGATCGACAGCTATTCGTTCGAGACCGGAACCTGGCGCTGGGGTGCAAATCCCATCAACAATCTGGTCATCCCCCTGGTCCTGGCGCCGCCCTTCTTCTTCTTCCTGCTGAGCAAGCTGCGCGAACTCTCCATCGCCCACCACGAACTCATGAACGTGGCGTCCACCGACGCGCTCACCTCCTGCCTGAACCGCCGCGCCTTCACAGCCCTCGTCGATGGATATCTCGAGCGCGTTGAAAAGCAGCAGGATCTCTCCGGCGGCGCCCTGCTCGTGCTCGACGTCGACCACTTCAAGGCGGTCAACGACAATTTCGGCCACGAGACCGGCGACGAGGCGCTGAAACTCATCGCCGGCACGATCAAGTCGACGGTACGCGACATCGATCTGGTGGGGCGTCTCGGCGGCGAGGAGTTCGCGGTTTTCCTTCCGAGTTCGGATCCCGCCCGCACCGCAATCGTCGCCGACCGCATCCGGGCCGCGGTGCGCACAGCCCCCTTCGCGCCGCATGGCCGCAGACACGAGCTTTCCGTCAGCGTCGGCGGCGCGACCTTCTACCCGCCCGCGACGTTTGCCGCCCTCTATCGGGCGGCCGACGAGCGCCTTTACGCCGCCAAGAATGCCGGGCGCGATCGCGTCGACATCACGCGCTACGGCTCGGATATCGCTGCCTGAGCGAACATCGACCGGACATTGATGGCCGGGCGTTTTCGGGATATCCTTATTTTGGATCGAGAATATCCCATGGCGCTCTAGTCAAGGACAAGGAAGTCGACCGTCTGGCCGAGGAAGTTCGGGCCGCCTACGGCGTGAAGACCAAGACCGAGGCTGTCAAGATTGCGCTGAAGAAGGCGCTGGAGCAGCCGGACAAGAAGGCGGAGCTTCGCAGGAATCTGGAAGCGCTTCAGGCGGAGGTGCGCAGGATCGGCAACCCGGATCCCAATTTTGACGAAAAAGCCTATACTGACATGATGTGGGGCGACTGATTGTTTCTTGAGACATCTGCCGTCGTCGAATATTTGAACGATGGCCCTCAGGCTGCCGACGTCTTCGCAATAATCGAAGCGGCCGAGACACCGCTCTCGATTTCCCCGCTGGCGATCTAAGAAGCGACAAGCGTGCTTGCTTCCAGGCAGCAGATCAACGTGAGCGATGCTCGGCGGATCGTTTCACGCTTTGTCCAGTTCGTCGGCGCCATCAACCTGTCCATCACCCCCGAGATCGGCGAACTCGCGATCTCCGCCATGGCGCGCTACGGCAAGGGACGCGGCCATCCCGTCCAGCTCAATTTCGGCGACTGCTTCTCCTATGCCTGCGCGAAGGCCGCAGGCGTGCCGCTGCTTTACGTCGGGCGCGATTTCGCACACACCGACCTCGCCTGATCGGCCGGGCCTCACTCCTTGCGGCGGGGCAAGGCGGACTGCTCGGCGATGATGATGATCTTCTGCCAGATCTTGCGGGCCAGATTGCTGCCCAGGGTCTCGACATCGTTGACGGCACGGACGACGACGTCGTCGTTGACCGACTGGGCATAGAGGGCGGCGAGCTTGCCGGTGATCGAGAGCATCTCGGTGCAATAGTCGAGATAACGCGTCAGCTCGGCGGAACTCAGGTTGCGTTTCGGCGAGTGCGTGGCGGGCGTGAAGTGCTGCGACAGCGCCGCCGGATCCTTGGTCAGCTGATGCATGTCGATGACGTGGATCATCGAGCGCAGCGAATGCAGCCCGGCAAACACTTTGCGGCGCTTGAGCCGGATCTCCATCTGCGTCAGCGTGATCATGCCGAGGCCGACCAGCAGGATCGTGTTCAGCGTCGCCTCGATGCCCTGGACGAAATCGAAGGCCCCGGTGTCGATGCGGTCGAAAGAGAGGATCGTCATGACGAAGGCGATCACCAGTATGCCGACCGCGATCGTCGCTACCGTCATAACGCGCAGCCAGCGTATCGGCGCCTCCAGCGCGCGAGCTTCGTGCGCAATGTCGCGCCCGAGGGAAATCAGCTCGACGGCGACCCCGCGCAGTCCCGATTCGGGGAACCGGTCGGCGATGCGCGCCTCGAGCAACACGGCCGTCGCGATGACGCGGTCGGCGTCAATGGTCCGGTAGCGCGCCGAAGTGTCGGGACCGGACGGCATGGCGTCACGCCGGACTGTTTGTCGCGGCGGCGTACCGGTTGGGGCCCGGCTCACCCGGCACCACACACAGGACGATGAAGGCGACGTAGGAGACGAGCGGAATGAACAGGGCAAGCGCATAGGCGCCCGGCTTGCCGAGATCGTGCACGCGCTTCACGCTCAGCGCAAAGATGGCCCAGATCGAGACGACGCCGATCAGGGTGAAGGCCAGCGCCCAGAACGTCGATTCCTGGCTACCCTCCGGCACCAGGGTGAAGCGGTAGAGCAGGAACAGCGGAACGAGGTTCGCGAGCAGACCGGCGAGCAGGTAGGCGGCGCGGCTGATGCGGCCATTGAGCCGCAGGAAGAGCCAGACGAGCTGCGTGACGTCGATCATCGGTCAATCGCCCCGTCAGTCCCGCAGCAACTCATTGATCGACGTCTTCGAGCGAGTCCTCTCGTCGACGCGCTTGACGATCACGGCGCAGTAGAGGCCGGGACCCGGTTGTCCGTTGCCCATCGTGCCGCCCGGCATCGTGCCCGCGACGACCACCGAATAGGGCGGCACCTCGCCATACATCACCTCGCCGGTGGCGCGGTCGACGATCTTGGTCGACTTGCCGATGAAGACGCCCATGCCGAGTACGGCGCCTTCCCGCACGATGCAGCCCTCGACCACCTCGGAGCGGGCGCCGATGAAGCAATTGTCCTCGATGATCGTCGGTCCGGCCTGCAGCGGCTCAAGCACCCCGCCTATGCCGACGCCGCCGGACAGATGCACATGCCTGCCGATCTGGGCGCAGGACCCCACGGTGACCCAGGTGTCGACCATCGTTCCCTCGCCGACATAGGCGCCGAGATTGACGAAGGACGGCATCAGGATCGCGTTCGGCGCAATGTACGCCGAGCGGCGCACGACGCAGTTCGGCACCGCACGGAAGCCGGCTTGCTCGAAATCGGCCGCGCCCCAGCCGTCGAACTTGGAGGGGACCTTGTCCCACCAGGCGCTCTCGCCCGGTCCGCCCTCGATGATCGCCATCGGACTCAGGCGAAACGACAGAAGCACCGCCTTCTTCATCCACTGGTTGACATGCCAGCTGCCGTCGGCGCCGCGCTCGGCGACGCGGATCTGGCCCTTGTCGAGAAGGTCGAGCGTTGTTTCCACCGCTTCGCGCGGCTCGCCCTTGGTCGCGGCACTGATGCCGTCGCGCGCCTCGAACGCGGCCTCCACCGACTTCTCGAGGGACGACAGGTCGGGCTTCGACATGGATAACGCTCCGTTAACGTCGGGACGGGTAGGCTAGAACAGCGCGGAACCTATGTCATCGACATTGGCATGGGTCAATCGCGCTTCGACCGCCGGAGACGCTCGGTATCCGGCCCTCCCGCGAACGGAAGAAATGCGGTCGGGACAGGGGAACTTGCGATGAATCCGATGGAGAAGAACGGCTGGACGCCGCTGCCTCATTCCGACGAGGATCTGGAGCGGGCGCGATCCGTCCCCGATACGCCGCAGACCCGCGCGTCCACCTACCGGCTTGCCTGGAACGACGAGGACTTCCTGACGCGACGCGAGATGCGCGCGGTGCGCCTGCAGCTCGAACTGATGAAGCCGGAGCTGATCCTGACGGAGCGAGGCATCCGCTCGACCGTCATCCTGTTCGGCGGCGCGCGCATCCCGGAGCCCGGCGGGCCGGCCTGGGCGGCCAAGAACGCGACGCAGGAGAAGAACCTCAAGGCCAACAGCAAATATTACGACGAGGCGCGCAAGTTCGCCCGCCTCTGCTCCGAACATTCGGCCGGGTCCTATCACCGCGAGTTCGTCGTCGTCACCGGCGGCGGGCCGGGCGTCATGGAGGCAGGCAATCGGGGCGCGGCGGACGTCGGCGCACCGTCGATCGGCCTCAACATCGTCCTGCCGCACGAGCAGGCACCCAATCTCTACGTCACGCCGGAACTGTGCTTCAACTTCCACTATTTCGCGATCCGCAAGATGCACTTCATCATGCGCGCCAAGGCGGTCGCGATCTTCCCCGGCGGCTTCGGCACGATGGACGAGTTCTTCGAGACGCTGACCCTGATCCAGACCGGCCGCATGGAGCGGGTGCCGGTCATCCTGTTCGGCAGCGACTTCTGGCATCGCGCCCTCGACCTCGACTTCCTCGCCGAACAGGGCACGATCTCGCCCGGCGACCAGCACATCATCAGCTATGCCGACACCGCCGAGGACGCCTGGGACGTCATCCGCGCCTTCTACGAGATCGGCCAGCCAGTTTGACGCACTGGCGCCCGCCAGGCCGTCAGGCTATGGCTACGGCATGAGGAGTTCGGCGAAACCGTCGTGGTTTGCAAGGCTGAGGCGCGACCAGCGCCTGTTCGCCGCGCTCGCCCTGCTTTTGCTCTTCGCCCACACGCTGCAGCCGCTGGCGGTCGCCCAGGCGAGTACCAACGGTCATCTCGTCATCTGCTCGGCGATCGGCGCTGAACCGCTGCCCGACGGCACGCCGGTCCACCACGACGGCTGCGGCGAATGCGTCGTCGGCGCCTGCGGCCTGAAGACGCTCGCCAAGGCGATCGTCGTTGCCGTCGCAGCCTGGGAGCCGGTCCTCGCCGTCGCCGAGGCGCCGCCGGCTCCACGCGACACGATCAGCCCTCAGTCCCTGCCGCCCGAACGGCCGCCGGGTATCCGCGCACCTCCCTCCTTCGCCTGAAACACCGGTCGACCGCGCAATTCCGCGCGGCTCGTCATGTCATTTCAGACGTCATAGGAGATCATCATGCGTCGTTACGTTCTTCCTCTGGCCGCCGCCTGCGCGCTCACGGCCGTTTCCATCGTCACCGCTTTCGCCCACTCCACGCTCGAGAAGGCGGAAGCGCCGGCCGGCTCCTACAAGGCCGTGCTGCGCATCCCGCACGGCTGCGACGGCCAGGCCACCCACACAGTGAAGATCGATCTGCCCGAAGGCTTTATCGGCGCCAAGCCGATGCCCAAGGCCGGCTGGCAGGTCGCCACCGAAAAGGGCGACTACGCCAAAACCTACAAGCTGCATGGACGCGACGTCTCGTCGGGGCTCAAGTCGGTCACCTGGAGCGGCGGCGACCTGCCGGACGACTACTACGAGGAATTCGTCGTCAATGGCTCGCTGTCGGCCGAGGCCGGCGCCAAACTGCCCTTCATCGTCACGCAGCTGTGCAAGGACGGCCAGGTCGCCTGGAACGAGATCGCGGCCGAAGGCCAGGATCCGCATTCGCTCAAGCATCCCGCTCCCTTCGTGACCATCGCGGCGGCGGCCGATGACGGCCATGGCGGCCACATGGCATCCGATGCGGTCAAGGTCGGCGACCTGACGCTCACCGGCGGCTGGCTGCGCGCCATGCTGCCGGGCCAGCCGGCGGGCGGCGGCTTCGTGACGATCGCCAATGGCGGCTCGTCGCAGGACCGGATGATCGGCGTCTCGACCACCGCTGCCGGCAAGTCCGAGATGCACACGATGGAGATCAAGAACGACGTGATGGTCATGCGTCCCGTCGAGGGCGGCATCGAGATCCCGGCCGGCCAGACCGTCGAGCTGAAGCCGGGCGGGCTGCACCTGATGTTCATGCAGGTGAAGGAGCCGTTCAAGGAGGGCGCGACGGTTGCCGTCACGCTCGAATTCGAGAAGGCCGGCAAGATCGAGTTGCAGCTGCCGGTCAAGGCGGCTTCCGACAGCCACGCGCACTGACCTCGGTCAGCGGACCTCGTCCGCGTCGCGCCTCCCGGGAACCGTCTCCGGTTCCCGGTCCGGTGCGGCCGGCCGGTGGACGAGGCTCACCAGCACGAAGGAAATGATCATCAGCAGATACCAGGCGCCCAGCTTCGACAGCGAAACCGGCGTCCAGCCGTTCGCCTGCGAAGGGTAGATCCACGCCCGCGACCAGGTGGCGATGTTCTCGGCGAACCAGATGAACAGCGCCACCAGCAGGAAGCCGACCAAGAGCCGCATCCGGTGCGTGTTGCGAAAGACGCGGTAGTGGACGCGGGTCTTGCGGAACAGCACAAAGGCAAAAGCGAACAGGCCCCAGCGCGCATCGAAGACGAAGTGATGCGTGAAGAAGTTGACGTAGATCGCCACCGCCAGCACCACCGTCGCCGCGAGCGACGGGTAGTCCGTGTAGCGCATGTCGAAGATGCGCGTGATGCGGGCGATGTAGGAGCCGACGGCGGCGTACATGAAGCCCGAAAACAGCGGCACGCCCATGATCCGGAAGAAAGCCTCCTCCGGATAGGTCCACGAGCCGGCGCTGGTCTTGAACAGTTCCATCGCCGTGCCGACCAGATGGAAGACGAGAATGACCACCGCCTCGCGCGGCGTCTCCAGCCTGAAGGCGAGCAGCGCGGCCTGGATCGACAGCGCGGCGAGGAATAGGAAATCGTAGCGCTCGATCGGCGCGTTTTGCGGCCACAGCACGGCCGTCAGGATCATGATTCCCAGCAGCGCGCCGCCGAACAGGCAGGCCCAGGCCTGTTTCAGGCCGAAGACGACGAACTCGACGAGCGCTCCCGAAACGCCGCCCTGCGGCAGCCGGTCGAGCACCCGGTGGGCGGCCGCATCGATCCGCGCCTCGACGGAGGTGAAGCGCTTCAAGCGGCGGCCTGTCCCAGAATGGTGCGCAGGAAGGACGTCAGGTCGTCGGTGACGTAGTCGACCTCGTCGTCGAGCGCCGGGTCGCGCTCCCAGATCTCGGAAAAGGTCGGCTCGAAATTGTTGGGCACGATCAGCACCGTCGTCATGCCCAGCGCCTTCGGCACGACGAGGTTGCGCGCCAGGTCCTCGAACATGACGGCATTCGGACCGGCTATCTTGTGCAGGTCGACGAACTTCTCGTAGGTGCCCCGCGCCGGCTTGGGCGTCAGCCCCGCCGCGACGATGTCGAAGATGTCGTCGAACTCGTCGAGCACGCCGAGCTGGCGGGCCGTGCGCTCCGCGTGGCCGCGGTCGCCATTGGTGAAGATGAATTTGCGGCCGGGCAGCGCCTTGATCGCCTGGCCGAGCTCCGGGTTCGGCTTCACCCAGGAATAGTCGATGTCGTGCACCTTCTGCAGGAAGTCGTCCGGATCGATGCGATGCCGCTCCATCAATCCGTTCAGCGTCGTGCCGTATTCGAGGTAGAGTTCCTTCTGCAGCTTGCGTGCCTCGTCGCGCGGCAGCTGCAGCAGCTCCGCCACATAGGCCGTCATCTTTACGTCGATCTGCGCGAACAGGTTCGAATGGTGCGGATAGAGCGTGTTGTCGAGGTCGAAGACCCAGTCGGTGACATGGGCGAATTGCGCGGGGGCGGGACTGTTGGTCATGCTGCTCCATACTTCAGGGCGAAGGCGGTGGAAAAGCGGCAATCGCGGATCGGTCGCAGCGAATTAGTGAAAACTTTACCGAGCGGCTGAACCCGAAATTCAGACACCCGTGCGATCCGTGCCGCCCATGAGACCCAGCGCAATCCCGATCGTCATCAAAGGCGTTCTCGCAACACTCGTATCGATCATCGGATCGTTCGCCGTGGTCGCGATCATGGGCATCGAAATCTCGGGCGCCGCGCTGTGGTTGCCCATTCTATGCCCGCTGTTCATCGCCTTCCCGGCAAGCCTGTTCACCTACTGGCAGCAGGAGCGGCTGCGCCTTCTCAACGAACAGTTGCGGGCCGCCCATGCCGCGCTGGAACAGGGCAATGCCAGGCTGGTCGAGAAGACGAGACGCGACGCCATGACCGGCTTCCTCAACCGCGAGGCGTTCTTCGCCGCGCTTGAGGCGACGCGGCGCAGACAGAACCGCGGCTGTCTGCTGCTCGTCGATGCCGACCACTTCAAGCGCATCAACGACGGTTTCGGCCATCTCGTCGGCGACGACGCGCTGCTCGAAATCGCAGCCGCTATCCGCCGCGCCACGAGCGCCACGGATATCGTGGGGCGGATCGGCGGCGAGGAGTTCGCCGTGTTCCTGATCGGTGCGAACCGGGAAGAGGGCGAGAGCGCGGCCGAACGCATCCGGGCGGAGGTCGAGGCAATCAGCTTCATGCCGGCGCAGGGAACGACGTTCAAGCTCACCATCAGCGTGGGCGGAACTGTCTGCTGGTCGGATGCGAAGACCTCCGAGTTGATGCGCCAGGCCGACCGCCAGCTCTACCGGGCCAAGAATGCCGGGCGCAACCGCGTCGTCTTCGAGACGGAAAAGCAGCTCGCCGCCTGAACGGCCTTCTCGCCCGTTGCGCGACTCGTCCTCGACGGACTAAGACCCGCGGCGGACATTCGCCCGGGGGCGCGCTTGGAACTGTGGATACCCATCACGATCGCGGCCGCCTTCCTGCAGAACCTGCGCTCGGTCGGCCAGAAGCATCTGAAGGGCGTGATGGGCACCACGGGGGCGACCTTCGTCCGCTTCGGCTTCGGGCTGCCTTTCGCCGCGGTCTACGTCGCCATCCTCAACCGCGCAGCGGGATACGCGTTCCCCGCCATGCCCGCGGAGTTCTTCGGCTGGGCCGTCGTCGGCGGCCTGGGGCAGATCACCGCCACCTTCCTGCTCGTCCACCTGTTCTCGTTCCGCAACTTCGCAGTCGGTACCGCCTATTCGCGCACGGAACCGGCGCAGGCGGCGCTTTTCGGTCTGGTGTTTCTCGCCGAGACGGTGACGGCGGGCACGCTGATGGCGATCGCGGTATCGGTGTTCGGCGTGATGCTGATCTCGGTGGCGCATACGACGCTCACCGCGCGCAACCTCGTCGCCACGACCTTCTCGCGCACGGCGCTGATCGGGCTTGCCTCGGGCACCTGTTTCGGCGTGTCGGCGGTCGCCTATCGCGCCGCATCGCTGTCGCTCGGCGGCCCCAATTTCACCATGCAGGCGGCGGTCACGCTTTTGGTGGTGATCGCGTTCCAGACGCTGATCATGGCCGCGTGGATGCTGGCGCGCGACCGTGACGAACTGTCCCGCATCGCCCATGCCTGGAAGCCGTCGCTTTTCGTCGGCTTCGCCGGCGCCACGGCCTCGTTCGGCTGGTTCATGGCGATGACCCTGCAGCAGGCGGCGATCGTCAAGGCGCTGGCCCAGGTCGAGATGATCTTCACCTTCGCCTCGTCGGTCTTCTTCTTCAAGGAGCGCATCAACCGGCTCGAGACCGCAGGCTGCGCGCTGATCGTCGGCGGAATCCTGCTGCTTTTGCTCGTCGACAAAGGGTGATCGTGGGGCCTGCACCGCCGTGGTAAGGATTCGGAAACCACGCCACGCATCAATATGGGAAGAAACCCGCTCAGCCGGAGATGATGGCATGCTTTTGGCTTGAACAGATGCGGGCGTACCGGATTGAGCCGGCTTCGCCCTGCCATTCAACCCGGGACCGCACCGATGACACGATCCGAGTCACTCCAGCCCAAGGCGAGCCGCCGCCGCTTCCTCAAGGCGCTCCTCCTCGCCCTGCCCGCCATCGCCCTCTTCAAACGTATCCGCCCGACCCGGCACGATGACATCGTCGAGATCGACGGCTGGATCCTGAAGCGGAGCGACCTGACATGATCTTCCAGGATATGGGCGCCTACCGGGCGGCGAGCCATTCGCCGCGCGTCGCCATCGTCGGCGGCGGCGTGGCAGGAATCACGATCGCGCGCAAGCTCGACCAGCGCGGCATCGCGTGCGTGCTCTTCGAGGCGGGCGGCGAGGATATCACCGAGGAGTCGCAGGACTTCTACAAAGGCCGCACCGTCGGCGACCAGTATTTCGATCTCGACATGACGCGCCTGCGCTATCTGGGCGGCTCGTCCAACCATTGGGCCGGCTGGTGCCGGGTGCTCGACGCCTACGACTTCGAGCCGAAGTCCTGGATTCCGGACACGGGCTGGCCGATCCGTCGCGCCGACATCGAGCCCTTCCTTGACGAGACCCGCGCGATCCTGGGCCTGCGCGAGTTCAGGGAGACGCGCCCCCTGACCGATAATTTCGGCCGGATGGACCTGATCAAGAGCGACGCTGTCCGCTTTGGGACGCAGTTCCGGGAGGGCCTGGAGGCCAGCCGCAACGTGGCCGTGGTGCTGAACACCACCGTTCTGGAGCTCAGCGGCGACGGCAAGGCCGTCACCGGCGCGAAGCTGTTCTCGGCGGGCGCGCCGGCAGGGGATTTCACGGCACCTTACTTCGTGGTGGCCACCGGCGGTCTCGAAAACTCTCGCCTGCTCCTGTGGTCGAACGCGCGGTCGAACGGCGCGGTGGTACCGAACGCGCAAGCCCTCGGCCGCTACTGGATGGAACATCCGATGTACTGGGCCGGCAATGCCTTCATCTCCAACCGGGACGCACTGGAGTTCGACGAGGAGGGCGAGTGCTTCATGATCCCGACGCCGCAAGCCCTTGCCGACCGCGGTATCGCCAACTTCCACATCCAACTCGAGACAATGCCCTATCACGGGACCAAGCAGATGATCGCCGACATGGCGTGCTACGCTCCGCGTTTCACGGAATGGGTCTCGAACGCGATCGGCCTGCGCCTGCAGTGCAGTGCTCGCGTCCATATCGACTGGGAGCAGCCGCCGGAGGAGTCGAACCATGTGGCGCTGTCGGCAACCGAACGCGACGCGGCCGGCGTGCCGCGCATGGAGCTCCACTGGAAGAAGGGCGACCTCGACCGCAAGACGCTCGTCGAAAGCATGCGCATGTTCGGCGAAGACATCGCGCTCAAGGACATCGGCCGCCTGCACATCAGCGACTGGGTGCTCAACGGCGAGGACTGGCCGACCGATATGGAACTCGCCGGCAACCACCACATGGGCGGCACCCGCATGGGCACCGACCCGTCGACGAGCGTCGTGGATGCTGACAGCAAGGTCCACGGCATGGAGAATCTCTACGTCGCCGGCTCCTCGGTGTTCACGACGGCCGGCCAGTGCACGCCGACCACGACCATCACCGCGCTGTCGCTGAGGCTGGGGGATCATCTAACGCGGACGGTGGCGTCGTAGGAACGTTTCGACCGAGCCTGTCAGGCGGCTTTCGGGTTCGGGCGCGGTTTCGTCATGTCGCCCCGTCCGGCCAGCAGGCCTTGGACCGAAATGTCCTCGTCGAGTTCTTCCCAATGCAGCCCGCGCGTCGAAAGCCTGACTTTTGCGCGCTGCTCTGCTGTGCCAGACAAGAGACGGGGAAACCATGCCAGGGGCGCACCGAGCGTGCGACCGTCGGAGAGGTCGACCCACAGGCTGTCCTCGTCGCACCACGCCCTAGTCGGCCTGACCAAAGAATTCGTTCCAGACATTGGTTATGTGCTGCCTGCGATTGGTGACGAGTTCGGTTAGATCTCTAAGTGTCCGCGCGTTGAAGCCGTCATTGTAAGCGACAACCACGTCGGGCCAAAGCCAAAACTTGGCGTCGATTCCGTCCTTCTCGACATGGACGTGCACCGGCTCCCGGGGGATCCCTTCGTTCGAATAGAAGTGGAACCGGAACCCGCGGTGGCTGAAGACGAGCGGCATCGCACTACGGCACGATGAGCGTGCCGGCACCGTGCTGGGTGAACAGTTCGAGCAGCACCGCGTGCGGCGTCTTGCCGTTGAGGATGACGACGCCCTCGACGCCGCGCTCGATCGCCTCGATGCAGGTCTCGACCTTCGGGATCATGCCGCCCGAGATCGTGCCGTCGCGGATCAGCGCCTTGGCCTGGGCGACCGTCAGCTCGGCGATCACCTTCTTGTCCTTGTCCATGACGCCGGGAACGTCGGTCAGGAACAGCAGGCGCGTCGCGTTGAGCGCGCCGGCTATGGCGCCGGCGAACGTGTCGGCGTTGATGTTGTAGGTGTGGCCGTCGCGGCCGGGCGCCACCGGCGCCAGGACCGGAATCATCTCCGAACGGGCCAGAAGGTCGAGCAGGGTGCGGTCGACCTCGACCGGCTCGCCGACGAAGCCGAGATCGAGCACGCGCTCGATGTTCGAATCAGGGTCGATCATTGTCTTCTTGGCCTTCTCGGCGAAGACCATGTTGCCGTCCTTGCCGCAGAGCCCGATCGCCCATTCGCCCTCGGCGTTGATGAGCGCGACGATCTCCTTGTTGATCGAGCCGGCCAGCACCATCTCGACGATCTCGACCGTCTTCTGGTCGGTGACGCGTAGGCCGCCCTCGAACTTCGATTCGATGCCCATCTTGGCGAGCATCGCGCCGATCTGCGGCCCGCCGCCGTGGACGACGATCGGGTTTACCCCCGACTGCTTCAAGAGCGCGATGTCGCGCGCGAAAGCCTGGCCAAGCGCGGCGTCGCCCATGGCGTGGCCGCCATATTTCACCACCACCGTCTTGTTCTCGTAGCGCTGCATGTAGGGCAGCGCATTGGACAGCAGGCGCGCCTGCATCTCGGCGATTTCGGCAGTGTCGGTCGTCATTCTGAGCAGGATCCGGCTGAGGAAATTAGCGGCGTCATAGCTCAGTTCGAGTGCGGATCAAAGGGCCGGGAGCGTCCCGCGCCCGCCGTCAGAGAACGCCGAGGAACTGTTTCAGCTCGGCCGTTTTCGGCGCGGCGAAGACGTCTGCCGGCGGGCCGATCTCATGCACCCTGCCCTGATGCATGAATACGACGCGGGAGCAGACGTCGCGGGCGAACTTCATCTCGTGGGTGACCATCAGCAGGGTCATGCCCTCGGCCGCCAGTTCGCGGACCACGGCCAGAACCTCCGCAACCAGCTCGGGGTCCAGCGCCGAGGTGATCTCGTCGCAAAGCAGCGCGATCGGCTGCATGGCAAGCGCCCGGGCGATCGCGACGCGCTGCTGCTGACCGCCGGAGAGTTCGTCCGGATAGGCGTCGAACTTGTGCCCGAGGCCGACCCGCTCGAGCATCTTGCGCGCCATCGCCTCGGCTTCGGACTTCGGCGTCTTCCTCACGACCGTCTGCGAGAGAACGACGTTGCCGCCGGCGGTCAGGTGCGGGAACAGGTTGAACTGCTGGAAGATCATGCCGACCTTGAGCCGCAGCGCCTTCAGGTGCAGTTCGTCGGGCAGGAGCTGGACCCCGGCCACGGAAATGGAACCGCCGTCGATCGATTCCAGCCCGTTGATGCAACGCAGCAGGGTCGACTTGCCGGATCCGGATTTGCCGATGATGGCGATAACCTCGCCGGGCTCGACGTCGAGGTCTATGCCCTTCAGCACCTCGTTGGCGCCGAAGCTCTTCCTCACCTCAGTGATTTCGATGAGCGACATTGAGCCTGTTCTCCAGAATCTGGCTCGACTTGGACAGCGGCCAGCACAGCGCGAAATAGATGAGGGCGACCATCCCGTAGACGGTAAAGGGCAGGAAGGTGGCGTTGGTGACGACGGTGCCGGCCTTCGACAGCTCGACGAATCCTATGATCGAGGTGAGCGCCGTGCCCTTGACTACCTGGACGGAGAAGCCGACCGTCGGAGGAACCGCTATCCGCAGCGCCTGCGGCAGGATCACGTAGCGCATCTGCTGCAGATAGCCCATGCCGAGGCTTGCAGAGGCTTCCCATTGCCCTTTCGCGATCGCCTCGACGCAGCCGCGCCATATCTCGGCGAGAAAGGCTGCCGTCCAGAGAACGAGCGCGAGCCCCGCCGCAAGCCACGCCGGGACGTCGATGCCGAACAGCCCGAGCCCGAAAAAGGCAAGGAAAAGTTGCATGAGCAGCGGCGTGCCCTGGAACAGCTCGATATAGCCCCGGCTCGCCAGGCGACCAAAGCGGGTTCTGCCGATTCGCATGAACAGGATGGCCAGCCCCACGAGCCCGCCGCCGACGAACGAGACCAGCGACAGGACAATTGTCCATCGGGTCGCGAGCAAAAGGTTCCGCAGGATATCCCAGGTCGTGAACTCGATCATCGTGCGCCTTTGCGTGGAAAGATCGTAGCGCCGATCAGAGCCAGGGCCTGCCGCAGCAGAACGGCCAGCAGCAGATAGATCGCGGTCGTGATGAAATAGGCCTCGAAAGCGCGGAACGTGCGGGACTGGATGAAGTTCGCGGCATAGGTCAGATCTTCGGCCGCGATCTGGGAGACGACTGCCGATCCCAGCATGACGATCACGACCTGAGACGACAATGCGGGCCAGATTCGCTGCAGCGCCGGCACCAGAACGACATGCCGGAACGTCTCCCATGGCGACATGGCGAGGCTTGCTCCCGCTTCGAACTGTCCGCGCGGGGTCGCCTGGATGCCGGCACGGATGATTTCGCAACTGTAGGCGCCGAGATTGACGACCATTGCCAGGTTCGCCGCCTCGAGTTCGCCGAGCCGCAGTCCGAGTTGCGGCAGTCCGAAGAAGACGAAGAACAGCTGGATCAGGAAGGGCGTATTGCGGATGAGCTCGACATAGGCCGCCACGACCGGCCGGGCCCAGGCGGGCCCGAGCGCCCGCGTCCAGGCGCAGGCGAGCCCAACCAGGATGCCAAGCAGCCCCCCGACCACGGTGAGTTCCACCGTGATCGCGATGCCCTTCAGGAAGACCGGGTAGTATTCGGCCAGCCAGCCGAAGTCGAACGCGTAGCTCACGCCCCATGCCCGGCTAGAGGTCCGCCGGCAGGTCGGCGCCGAGCCACTTCTGGGCGATGGAGTTGAGCGTCCCGTCTGTCCTGGCGGCGGTGACGATCTCGTTGACCTTGGCCAGCAGGGCCGGCTCATTCTTGTTGAGGCCGATGTAGCAGGGAGAGTTCTTGATGAGGAACTTCATTTCCGGGCGCTTCGGCGGATTCTTCGCGATGATCGCGGCTGCAACGACGTTGCCGGTCGCAATGACTTCCGCCTGCCCGGACAGGAAGGCCGAGATCGTACCGTTGTTGTCTTCATAGCGCTTGATGTCGGTATCCGCCGGCGCGATCTTCGTCAGTTCGAGATCCTCGATCGCCCCACGGGTGACGCCGACGGTCTTGCCGGCGAGGTCTTCCGCCTTCGTGATCGCGACATCCGCCGGAGCAAAAACACCGTTGAAGAACGGCGCGTAGGCCATCGTGAAGTCGATGACCGCTTCCCGTTCGGCGTTCTTGCCGAGGCTCGAAATGACCAGGTCGACCTTGTTCGTCTGCAGATAGGGGATGCGGTTGGCGCTCGTGACCGGGACCAACTCGACCTTCACGCCGAGTTTGTCTGCGATCAGGTTCGCCATGTCGATGTCGGAGCCCTGCGCAGACATGTCCGCACCGACGCTGCCGAAGGGCGGAAAGTCCTGCGGGACGGCGACCCGCAGCACACCGCGCGACGCGATGTCGGACAGCGCATCGGCGGCTGCGTGATCGCCGGTGCCAAGCACACCGACCGACAGCGCCGCCGCGCCGATGACTGCAAGGAAATGTCTGCGAAGCATGCTCAGTTCTCCGTCTCGAATGATGATCGAAGAGCAAGCAAGGCACGTGCCATACAAGTAGAGCGGCAACGCAGTCGCCTTTGCGGAAGCGATCGCCGCCCGGGGGCCGCAAATTGACGCATCACGCCTTTCGGCTGCACATTATTTGCGCATCGATCCATTCCGGCTGGCGGATGAACAGGGTAGCCCGGTCCAGGAAACGGACGACGTCACGCCGGCACATGAAACGGCGCGCGGCGCTTGTCCCAGCCGGAAATCTTCTCCAGTTGCCCCGCGAGACTGTAGAGCGTCTCCTCGTCGCCCGGACGCCCCGCCGCCTGGATGCCGAGAGGCAGGCCGGCCGCCGTCACGTGGACCGGAAGGGCAACGGAGGGCTGGCCTGAGACGTTCTGGATCGCCGGCCAATGGGTGAACCAGAGGCTTTTGTCCAGAAGCTGGCCGAAGAATTGCGGGAACTTGAGCAGCCAGGTGAGTCGCAGCTTGTCGAGCAGGTTCTCGATGAACTCGTCGGCGCCTTTCGGATCCATCGTGCCGACGGCGAGCGGCGGGTGGGCGATGACCGGCATCAGCACCGCGTCGAAGCGCGCGGTCTCGGTGATCAACTGCCGCGAGGCCGCATGCAGGCGCTCCAGCGCCGCATAGGTCTCGCCGGCCGAGAGCTGCTCGCCATACCTGGCCAGCACCCGCGACGCGCGCTCAATGTCACCCGAGATGTCGCGGCCATTGCGGACGCGCTCCATGCGCAACAGACCGGCGACGGCCGAGGCGACGCTGCCGGCGAAATCGGCCATGAAGTCGCGGTCGACATAGGGCAGGTCGATCTCCTCGACCGAATGGCCGCCTTCCCTGGCGAGCGCGACCGCCGTGTCGAGCGCGGCCTGCGTCTCCGCCGAAATCTCCAGCCCGAGCGGCGATTTGCGGTAGACAGCGAGTTGCAGCCTGCCCGGATCACGCATGGCGGCCGCGGCGAAAGTGGTCCTCGCCGGGCGGGCGGCATAGGGCGCCAGCGGATCTGGTCCGTGCGTCAGGTCGAGCAGGGTGGCGCTGTCGCGCACGGTGCGGCTGACCGCATGGTCGACGACGAAGCCGTACCAGCTTTCGCTGACCAGCGGCGACAGCGGCACGCGGCCGCGCGAGGTCTTCATGCCGACGAGGCCGGTGCAGGCGGACGGCACGCGGATCGAGCCGCCGCCGTCGGACGCGTGCGCGGCTGCCACGACGCCCGCCGCGACGATCGCCGACGCACCGCCCGACGAACCGCCCGTCGTGTGGCCGGGGTTCCACGGATTGCGGGTGATGCCGAAGGCGGCCGATTCCGTCATCAGCCGCAGGCCGTATTCCGGCGAGGTGGTCGTCGCGATCGGGATCAGCCCGGCGGCGCGATAGCGCTCGGCCAGCACGGAATCGAAATCGGGCACGAACACCGGTGCGCGGCTGCCGGCATGGGTGGCGATGCCTTTCTGGGCAATGCCGAGGTCCTTGATGGCGAAGGGCACGCCGGCGAACGGCGCGTTGCGGTCGACCGTCTTCGCCGCCGTCCGCGCCCGATCATAGGTCTTCTCGACCACGCAATTGATCTGCGGGTTGACCTTCTCCAGCCGGGCGATCGCCGCCTCGACGAGTTCGATCGGCGAGATCTCGCCCTTCCGCACCAGGTCGGCCTGCCCGACCGCGTCGTATTCCCACAGAACCTGCTCGGCCGACATGGCGCGTCCCCCGTTCCCCTGCGAACGCTACCCGACCATCTGCCGGGTTGGCAATGAAGCGTCAGACTTCCGCGCCGTGCGCGCATCGTGGCCCGTTGCAAATTCGCCGCGAAGTCCTAACTTGGCCGCGATGACGCCGCAGGACATTACCAAGCTGATCGTGCGCACCTCGATGAAGGATCGCGCCGCGTTCGATCTGCTCTACAGGCAGACGAGCGCGAAACTCTTCGGCGTCTGCCTGCGTGTCTTGAACGACCGGACGGAGGCCGAGGAGGCGCTGCAGGAGGTCTTCGTCAAGATATGGACCAAGGCCGACCGTTTCGCCGTATCCGACCTGAGCCCGATCTCCTGGCTGGTGGCGGTGGCGCGCAACCATTCGATCGACCGCATCCGCCAGCGGCGGCGCCCCGCGGCGGACCTGGACGAGGCCCTGGACGTCGCCGATCCGACGCCCGGACCCGAGGCGCTGGCGGTGGCCGGCGGCGAGCGCGAGAGGATATTCTCGTGTCTCGAGGAACTGGACCGGGACAAGGCCGCCGCGGTACGCGGCGCCTATATCAGCGGCGAGAGCTATGCGGACCTTGCTGAGAGGTACAAGGTTCCGCTCAACACGATGCGGACATGGCTGCGGCGCAGCCTGTTGAAACTCAGGGAATGCCTGGAACGATGAACGGCACCGAAGACAGCGAGAGAGGACTCGGAGGCGACGACGCCGTCGCCGCCGAATACGTTCTCGGCGCGCTCGATTCCGACGAGCGGGCCGCCGTCGCGCGCCGCATCGACGCCGACGCCGGCTTCGCGCAACTCGTCGACCGCTGGGAAGTCACGCTCGCCCCGATGGCCAACGCCTACGGCTCCGTCGAACCTCCCGCCTCGGTCAAGCAGGCGATCGACCGCCGCCTGTTCGCGAGCAGCGCCGCGCGGACGGTGGAGAAGGCCGGAATCTGGTCAAGCCTGGCCTTCTGGCGCGGGCTGACGGTCGCGGCCTTCGCCGCGCTGGCGCTCTACATCGCGGTGCCGCTGCTTTCGCCGCCGCCTCCGGCCGCGCCCGCCGAACGGCTGGTCGCCTCGCTCGCGCCGCAGCAAAGCGACGTGCATTATTTCGTCGTCTACGACGCCCGGACGAAGGATATCGGCCTGTCGCACGTCACCGGCGCCCGTGCGCCGGACCGCGATTTCGAGCTCTGGGTGATCGAGAACAACCAGTCGCCCCGCTCGCTCGGCGTCATCCCCGTCGGGTCGAACGTGCATCTCGCCGTGTCGCAGGAGATACAGGATAAGATCGCCTCGGGCGCCATCTTCGCCATCACGATGGAGCCCAAAGGCGGTTCCGCCACCGGCGAACCGACGGGACCGGTCGTGGCGTCGGGCGATCTGCGGGATATCTGAAGGTACTCCATCGTTTGGATGGCCTTGTCGCATGTGCTATGCATGCGACATGTCGCCTTCCGCCACGAAAATTATCAGCCTTCGCCTAGACGCAGACGTCATGGCTCGCTGGGACGCGTTGTCCCAGCGGAACGGACTGGATTCCGGCAAACTCATGCGCGACGCGATTGTCGAACGCCTCGAGGAACTTGAGGACTTCTACGCGGTCCGGACGCGCCTGGCCTCACCATTTACGCCCGTCTCCAGTGAGCAGGTCTGGAAAGAGACTGGCGATCCGACCGGCATAATCGTCGGCCAGCGGGAATTCGACGCGGTTCAGGAATGGATGGAGTCCGAGCCGACCGCGGACGAACGGGACGGAATGAAGCGGCTGGCAGGGTCGGGAGGGTCTCGCGACTGACGCGCCACGCCGCTTGAAATAAGCCGACTTCCGCCGCTCGATCTGCGAGGTGCCGTTCACACCACCGTGACAACGGCTTGATCGGCCCGCCCGAAACTCTCCCCGCCGCCTGCCGTAGCTCCCTGCATCCCCGCCCTCGGGGAACAACCAAGGAGAGTCACACCATGCGCAAGATCACCTCTGCCCTGTTCGCCGGTTCCGTCGCCCTCGCAGCCTTCGCCGGCGTCGCGCAGGCCGAAAACCCGATGGTTGGCGGCGCGGCCATGTATGCCGACAAGACCATCGTCGAGAACGCGGTCAATTCGAAGGACCACACCACGCTCGTCGCCGCGGTCAAGGCCGCCGGCCTCGTCGAGACGCTGTCCGGCCCCGGCCCGTTCACCGTCTTCGCGCCGGTCAACGACGCGTTTGCCGCGCTGCCGGCCGGCACCGTCGACAACCTGCTCAAGCCCGAGAACAAGGAAATGCTGACCAAGGTGCTGACCTGCCACGTCGTGGCCGCGGATGCCATGTCCGAGGCGATCGGCAAGATGATCGCGGACGACGGCGGCACGCATCCGGTCGCTACCGTCGGCGGCTGCACGCTGCAGGCCAAGATGGACGGCGACAAGATCACGCTGACCGACGAGACCGGCGGCGTGGCGACCGTCACCATCGCCGACGTCGACCAGTCGAACGGCGTCATCCACGTCATCGACAAGGTGCTGCTGCCGAAGGCTTGATCGGCAGCACGCATCGGCGCTCCGTCTCGACCCCCTTCCTCGCAGACGGGGCGCCGCTTTTCCTCAGAAGCCGCAGTTTCGGCTCAAGGCGAGTTGATTTCGCCGTGACGCGGCCTACCCGCTAGAAAGGACGGACGAGGAGAACGATCATGAAACGACGCGATGTCCTGTTCCTGACAGCCGGCGCCGGCGCTCTCGCCGCGGCAGGCAGCCTGTTCCGCGGCCGCGGCGATGCAATCGCCGCCGAATTCGAGATCACGAAGACAGACGCGGAATGGAAGGCGCAACTGCCGGAGGACGTCTATCAGGTGCTGCGGCACGAGGCGACCGAACGCGCCGGCTCCAGCCCGCTGAACAACGAGAAGCGCAAGGGCACTTTCCACTGCGCCGGCTGCGACCTGCCGCTCTATGCGTCGGAAGCCAAATACGACTCCGGCACCGGCTGGCCGAGCTTCTGGGAAGCGCTGCCCAACGCGATCGGCACACGCGAAGACAGTTCCTTCTTCATGACGCGCACCGAGTGCCATTGCCGCCGCTGCGGCGGCCATCTCGGCCACATCTTCGACGACGGGCCGCCGCCGACGGGACTTCGCCACTGCATCAACGGCCTGGCTCTGACGTTCAGGCCGGCGGGTGCCGCCTAAGGCCTTTCAGACGACGACGCCCCGGCGACCGACCTCGGGCGTCCCGTCGCCGCGTAGGCGCCGAGCTCGACCGCCAGGTGGTCGAACAGCACGCGCACGCGCCGCGACTGGCGCAGGTCCTCGTGCATGGCCAGCCACATGTCGAGGCTGAAATCGAACAGGTCCGGCAGCACGGGCACCAGATCCGGGTCCCGCGCCGCGACGCCATGCTGGCAGATGCCGATACCGACGCCGGCGCGCACCGCCGCGAGCTGGCCGATATCGCTGTCACAGCGATAGGAGAACAGATCCCGCGACACTGGCTCGCCGCCGATGCGGATCGCCTCCAAGGCGGCATTGTTGCGATCGACACCGACCACCGTATGCGAAGCGAGTTCTGCCGCGGTCTCAGGCATGCCGTGCCGCGCGAGATAGGCGCGTTTCGCGTAGAGACCGATGCCGACCGCCCCGATGCGGCGCGCCACGAGCGCCGCCTGCTGCGGCCGCACCATCCTGACCGCAAGGTCGGCGTCGCGCCGCAATAGATCCTCGTTGCGGTTCGACAGCGCCAGTTCGAGCACGATGCCGGGATGGACCTCGCGAAACCGCGCCAGCATCCCCGGCAGGACCTCGATGCCGACGATCTCGCTGGCAGCCAGCCGGATCGTCCCCCGCTCGCCCTCCGCCTCGCCGGAGGCGGTCCGCAGCAGGCTGTCGGCGGCAACCGCCATGGCCCCGGCGTGCGGCACGAGCGACAGCGCCAGCGCGGTCGGTCGGAGCCCGTGCTGCGAACGGGTGAACAGCGGCGCGGCGAGTGCCGCCTCCAGCGCATCGATATGGCGGCCGAGCGTCGGCTGCGTCAGGCGCAGCGACCGGGCCGCGGCCGACAGCGAACCCGTTTCGGCAACTGCGAGGAAGCTGCGCCAGAGTTCCCAGCCGGGATCGGGAGGTGTCATGCGTTTTTGTATATCATCCAAACGAGTTTCCGCAATTTCCGTATCGCCTGCGTCCTCGTAGATTTCGCGCACAGATGAAGCCCATCCCCTGGATCGACCCCGAAGGAATCTATCATGAAGACGCTTCTCCTCTCCGCCGCCGCCGTGATCGCCGCGCTCGGGGCCGCTTTCGCCCTCGCCCCCCGCAACGATGTCCGCACCGAGGTCAACATCGCCGCTCCGCCGTCAAAAGTCTGGTCGGTGCTGACAGACGGCGCGGCCTACCACGAATGGAACCCGTTCATCGTCGCCATGAAGGGCAAGCCGGTCGTGGGCGAAACGCTCGAAAACACGATGCAGCCCGAGGGCGGCAGCGCCATGACCTTCCGTCCGACCGTGCTCGTTGCCGATGAGGGGCGCGAATTTCGCTGGCTCGGCCGGTTGTTTGTCCCGCGCATCTTCGATGGAGAGCACTATTTCCTGCTGGAACAGACGGCCGAGGGAACCCGCCTCGTCCACGGCGAAACGTTCACGGGCGTGCTCCTCTGGGCGATCGACACCAATCGCTTCCGCGCCGACTTCGAGCGCATGAACGCGGCGCTCAAGGCGCGGGCAGAGGGAGCGAACCTAGCGGCGAAGTAATCGGGGCGGCGCCTAGCCGCCCCTGGCCGCGAGCAGGATCGCATCGCGCAATTCTGCCATGCCGTCACCCTTCTCCGACGAGGTGGCGATGATCTCGGGAAAGGCGGCGGGGCGCTTGCGGATCTTGTCCAGCGTCTCGGCCACCAGCTTCTGCACGGCCGGCGGCTTGATCTTGTCGGTCTTGGTCAGCACGATCTGGTAGGACACCGCCGCCTTGTCGAGCAGCGACAGGACCTCGTCGTCGATCGTCTTCACCCCGTGGCGCGAATCGATCAGCACGTAGACGCGCTTCAGCGTGACCCGGCCCTTCAGATAGTCGAAGACCAGCTTGGTCCAGGCGTCCACCTGAGCCTTCGGCGCCTGGGCGAAGCCGTAGCCCGGCATGTCGACCAGCGCCATCGGCGGAAGGTCGCCCGCTTCGCCCGAATAGCCGTCGGGCACGAAGTAGTTCAGTTCCTGCGTGCGGCCGGGCGTGTTGGAGGTGCGCGCCAGGCCCTTCTGGCCAACGAGCGCGTTGATCAGCGACGACTTGCCGACATTGGAGCGGCCGGCAAAGGCGATCTCCGGCGGTCCCTCCGGCGGCAGGAACTTCATCGACGGCACGCCGCGGATGAAGATCCACGGCCGCGCGAACAGCCCCTCGCCTCCCGTCAGTTCCGCCCTGTCCCGTGTGGTCACGATCGCAGCTCCTTTCCGCCCCGCATCGGTCGTCGGGAGGGCATTGTCAACCGCGAGCCGGGAGAAACGCCTGCGCGGCCGACACTCACAGGCGTTTCGGCAGGAATTTCCAGGTCAGCCAGCCGCAGAATGCGAGGAACAGGCCGAGAGTCGCAAACACCCCGCCGAGGCCGGTGAAGGCCAGCACGACCGAATAGACCAGCGGCGGCAAGAGTTCCGACAGGTCGAGATAGGTGCGGTAGACCGCCGACATCTGCGGCCGCTCGTGCACGCGCACCGCGCGCATGAAGGCGGTGGAGCCCAGCGAATCGAGAGCCACTGCGAAGAAGGCCGTGGCCAGGAGGAAGCCGCCGGCCGCCAGTGGAACGGCCTCTCCGAAGAGCGCGGCGCCCGCCAGCATTACGGTCATGCCCAGGAAGGCAAAGGCCATCGTGGCCCGCGCGCCGAAGCGCTTTCCGGCCTTGCCCCACAGGATCGCGAAGAAGAGGAGCGCATTGCCGCCCGACACCAGCAGGCCGCCGGCGAGGCTGCCCTGGCCGGTCGCCACCATCAGGATCGGCCCGTAGACGAAGAAGGTCGTCCAGAAGCAGGAGCGGCCGAAGGCGATCAGCCAGGCGAGCCTCAGCCGCGGCTGCGCGACGAAACGGCCGATATTGGCGAGCGGATTGGACGGCCGCGTCATCCCCGGCCGGATCGCCTTGTCGTCGCTCAGACGGAAATACCAGAAGAGCGCGAGCAGGATCGCGCAGAAGACCACGACGATGCCGTGCGCCGCCCACAGGCCGAAATGGCCGTAGAGCAACACGCCGATGGTCGGCCCGCCGGTCCATGCCAGCGTCGACCAGGCCATGCGCAGCGATTCCGCCTCGATGAACTTGGTCTTGGCGATATGGTCCATGATGTAGAGGTTGAGCGTGATCGACAGCGCGCTCGCACCCATCACGCGCAACAGCATGCCGAGCAGCTGGCCGGCCAGCGTGTCGGTCAGGAACATCGCCGCGCCGAGCACCAGCGACACTACGCCTGCCGTGTAGACCCGGCGCCGGGCGAAGCGCACGATCAGCATCGGCATGAACAGCGTCACCGACAGCCCGCTCAGCGCCACCAGCGTATAGAGCAGCGACACCGCCTGCTTGTCGTTCAGCAGTTCGTAGGCCTGGATCGGGATGACGCTCGCCACCGAGGCGCGGGCGAAGGATTCCACCGCGTAGAGCAGCGCGAAGGTGCGCGCGCCGGGTGTCCTGACGGCGGGAAGCCAGATCGGGTGTTGGACCTGCGTCGCCATCGCCGCTGCACCAGGATTCGCGCCGATGTTGGCAAGTCGGAACTCAACGAAATGTCGCGAAACCGACCTCGGCGACGGCAAATGCGAAGCCAGCCAGCCGCGTCTCTAGGCCACCGGCCGATTGACCATCATCGGGGGCGCGGGCCGGGAGCGGCTCCCGCTCCGCCGGCTCACGGCCTGTCGGCGAACACTTCCGGATGCTCCTGCGAGAACGCCTCTAGTTCGATCATCACGGAATCGATATGCGCCGCCATCGCCACGCGTGCGGCCTCCGGGTCGCCCGCCCGGATCGCCTCGACGATCGCGCAATGCTCGCCGTAGGAGACGGCGTGCCGGCGCGGCGAGATCAAGAGCCTGCGCACGCGGTCGAGAACGAGACGGGCGCTCTCGACGATGGAGCGCATGCGTCGGTAGCCGACGGCCCCGACCAGCAGGTCGTGGAAGGCGAGGTCGAGTTCGTGGAAGCCCGGCCTGTCGTCCGCCTCGATCGCCGCCTTCTGGTAGCGCAGATTGCGATCGAGCTCCGTCAGCAGCGCCGCGCTGCGGTTTACCGCGAGATGCGCCGCCGTCTCGGCCTCCAGCGCGCGGCGCAGGAACATGTTCTCGCGCGCGTCGGCGAGGCGGACGAGCGACACTGTCGAACCGCTCTGCGGCTTGATGTCGACCAGCCCCTCGCTCTTAAGGCGGTTCAGCGCCTCGGCGATGGGAAATCGCGAGACGCCGAATCGCGCCGTCAGCTCGGCCTTGTCCAGCACGGCGCCGGGCGCGATCTGCAACGTGACGATCGCAGTGCGAAGCGCCTCGACCACGCGATCCGTCGCTGGCCTCAGGTCGATGGGCGCCGACCGTGACAGGTTCTTTTCCATCACCCGGCGCGGCTTTCGAGGAGTTCGATGCGGGACATGCGCCTTGCACACGATTCTGACTTGCCACGCATGCTAACATGTCAATATCATGCTGTGAACCGGGACGCGACAGCCATCTCGGGCGAGCCGGACACTAGGGGCGCCATGGGAAAGCACACGACCGCGAGGACCTTGCGCCTCGCCGCCGACGACAACGTCATCATCGCCGTCGAACGGATCGAGGCGGGCGCGATCAGCGACGGCATCGCTGCGCGAGCGCGCATCCCCTTCGGCCACAAGATGGCGAGCCGGCCGATCCCGATGGGCGAGCCGGTGCGCAAGTTCGGCCAGATCATCGGCTTCGCCAGCCAGCCGATCGAAAAAGGCGACTGGGTGCACGAGCACAATGTCTTCATGCACGATTTCGAGCGCGACTATCAGTTCTGCGCCGACGCGCGGCCGGAGAACGTGCTGCCGGTCGAGCAGCAGGCGACCTTCCAGGGCTTCCGCCGCGCCAACGGTCGCGCCGGCACGCGCAACTATCTCGGCATCCTGACCAGCGTGAACTGCTCGGCCTCGGTCGCCCGCTTCATGGCCGAGGCGGCGGAACGCTCCGGCATGCTCGACGATTTCCCCAATGTGGACGGCGTCGTTTCCTTCACCCACGGCACCGGCTGCGGCATGGCGGGGTCCGGCGAAGGCTTCGACATCCTGCAGCGCACGCAATGGGGCTATGCCGGCAATCCCAATCTCGGCGCGGTTCTCCTCGTCGGCCTCGGCTGCGAGGTGTTCCAGATCGGCCGGATGAAGTCGACTTACGGCATGGCGGAGGGCGAGACCTTCCGCACCATGACGATCCAGGACACGGGCGGCACGAAGAAGACCATCGAACAGGGCCTTGCCCGCATCCGCGAAATGCTGCCGGCGGTCAATGCGGCGAAGCGCGAAACATTGCCCGCCTCGCAGCTGACGCTGGCGCTGCAATGCGGCGGCTCCGACGGCTATTCCGGCATCACCGCCAATCCGGCGCTCGGCGTCGCCGCCGACATTCTGGTCAAGAACGGCGGCACCGCGATCCTGTCGGAGACGCCCGAGATCTACGGGGCGGAACATCTGCTGACCCGCCGCGCGCGGACGCGCGAGGTCGGCGAGAAGCTGGTCGAGCGCATCCACTGGTGGGAGGAATACACCGCGCGGCTGGGCGGAGAGATGAACAACAATCCCTCGCCCGGCAACAAGGCGGGCGGTCTGACCACGATCCTGGAGAAGTCGCTGGGCGCCGCCGCCAAGGGCGGCTCGACCACGCTCAACGCCGTCTACGAATATGCCGAGCCGGTCACCGAGAAGGGCTTCGTGTTCATGGATACGCCCGGCTACGACCCGGTTTCGGCGACGGGCCAGGTGGCGGGCGGCGCCAACATCATCTGCTTCACCACCGGCCGCGGCTCGGCCTATGGCTGCAAGCCCGCGCCGTCGATCAAGCTCGCCACCAACACGCCGATGTACGAGCGCATGGTCGACGACATGGACATCAATTGCGGCGACATCCTCGACGGCGTGGGCGTCGCCGAAAAGGGCCGGCAGATCTTCGACGAGATCCTGGCGGTGGCGTCGGGAAAGAAGACGAAATCGGAGGAACTCGGCTACGGCGACAATGAATTCGTGCCCTGGCAGATCGGCGCCGTGATGTAGCGCCAGGGAACGTGGAAGGCCCCGGGGGAGGAGACCGCGGGGAGAGTGCAACAAAGGCAGACGAGGCAATGACGCCTCTTGGGAGGAAGTGATGAAGACTGGAACTTATGCCAGCGCGCTGGCCATCGTCGTCGCGCTTTCGGCCGGCTCGGCCTTCGCCGACACGTCCGACAAGAAGATCGCCCTGTCCAACAACTACGCCGGAAATTCCTGGCGGCAGGCGATGCTGAAGAGCTGGGACAAGGTGACGAAGAAGGCCGTCGAGGACAAGATCGTCGCCGCGGCCGACGCCTTCACCACCGCCGAAAACCAGGTGACGGAGCAGGCGGCCCAGATCCAGAACATGATCCTGCAGGGCTACGACGCGATCGTCGTCAATGCCGCCTCGCCGGACGCGCTGAACGGCGCGGTCAAGGAAGCCTGCGACGCCGGCATCACCGTCGTCTCCTTCGACGGCATCGTCACCGAGCCCTGCGCCTGGCGCATCGCGGTCGACTTCAAGCAGATGGGCAAGGACGAGGTGCTCTACCTCGCCAAGAAGATGCCCGAGGGCGGCAATCTGCTCGAAATCCGCGGCCTCGCGGGCGTGTTCGTCGACGACGAGATCTCGAAGGGCATCCACGAGGGCGTCGCCGAGAACCCGCAATTCAAGATCGTCGGCTCCGTGCACGGCGACTGGGCGCAGGATGTCGCCCAGAAGGCGGTCGCGGGCATCCTGCCCTCGCTGCCCGAGATCAAGGCGGTGGTGACGCAAGGCGGCGACGGCTACGGCGCGGCGCAGGCGTTCAAGGCGGCGAACCGCCCCACCCCGCTGATCATCATGGGCAACCGTCAGGACGAACTCGCCTGGTGGAAGGAGCAGAAGGACGCCAATGGCTACGAGACGATGTCGGTGTCGATCGCACCCGGCGTCTCGACGCTCGCCTTCTGGGTGGCGCAGCAGATCCTTGATGGCAAGGACGTGCCGAAGGATCTGACGGTACCGTTCCTGCGCATCGACCAGGACACGCTTGAAGCCAGCCTCGAGACGACCGAGAAGGGCGGCGTGGCCAACAAGGAATATACGCTCGAGGAAGCGCAGCAGGTGATCGCCGGCAAGTAAGTGGCATCGGCAGGCTGGAGAGCGGCGTTGATGAGAGTTGGCATTCCTTCACGCCCCCCTCTGTCCTGCCGGACATCTCCCCCACAAGGGGGGAGATCGGCAGTTTCCTTGAAGCCGCCCATTCTGCGACGTCCCCAGTTGGCGAGACCATCCGTGACAGCCAATCTCCCCCCGTGTGGGGGAGATGTCCGGCAGGACAGAGGGGGGCGTGAAGGAGCACAATGCTTCCGCGCGCGTCCAGCGGATGGAGGATCTAGTGCCTGACCCCCTCGTCCAGCTCGACGGCGTCGCCAAGTCGTTCGGCGCCGTGCGGGCGCTCGCCAGCGTCAGTCTCGATATCGAGGCCGGCCAGTGCCTCGGCCTGGTCGGCCACAACGGCGCCGGCAAGTCGACGCTGATGAACATCCTCGCCGGTACGCTTTCGCCGTCGAGCGGCCGCGTCGTCGCCGGGGGGCTCGATCGGGCCGGCCGCTACGGCGTCGCCGCCGCGCATTCCCAGGGCATACGCTGCGTCTTCCAGGAACTGTCGCTCTGCCCCAATCTCTCGGTGGCGGAGAACGCCCGCATCATGCATCCGGCGCTCCGCGGCTTCGGCTGGCGCCGGCGCGCCGCCGGCCTCATCCTCGACCGCCTCGACACGATCTTCCCCGGCCACGGCATCGATCCCTCGGCGATCGTCGGCGATCTGTCGATCGCCCGGCGCCAGATGGTTGAGATCGCCCGAGCCTTCACCGTCACCGACACGCCGGCCCGCGTCGTCATCCTCGACGAGCCGACCTCCTCGCTCGACTCGGTGCTGGCCGGGCAGTTGCTTGCCCATGTCCGCGCCTTCTGCGCCGGGGGCGGCGCCGTCGTGCTGATTTCGCACCTGCTGGGCGAGATCCTGTCCACCGCGAACCGGATCGTCGTGATGCGCGACGGCGGCATCGTCGCCGACCGGCCGGCGGGCGACTTCACCCGCACCACGCTCGTCGAGGCGATGGGCAACGTCGTGCGCGAGGAGGCGATCGCGGACCATGCCTCGCTTCGCGCCGGCACGGTGCAGGTGGATGCCGCGCCGAATCGGCAGGGCGACGGGCGCCGTCTGGTCGCGCATCGCGGCGAGATCGTCGGGCTCGCCGGCCTCGGCGGCCACGGACAAACGGAGATGCTGATCCGTATCTTCTCCGGCGCGTCCGCCGCCATTGCCGACGTCCGCGTCGGCGGGGCGGTCGCCTTGGTCGCCGGCGACCGCCAGAGCGACGGCGTCTTCCCGCTCTGGTCGATCGAGAAGAACATGACGATCGGATCGCTGCCGCGGATGCTGCGGCGCTGGCTGATCGATCCCGCCGCCGAGGCGGCAATGGCCGAGGACTGGAAGGCGCGGATCGCCATCCGCACGCCCGACGTCGGCAACCCCATCCTGTCGCTCTCGGGCGGCAACCAGCAGAAAGTGCTGTTCGCCCGCGCGCTCGGCTCCGACGCCGAGATCATCCTGATGGACGATCCGATGCGGGGGGTGGACATTGGCACCAAGCAGGAAGTCTACTCGATGCTGCATGACGAGGCGGCGCGGGGGCGCACCTTCCTGTGGTATACGACCGAGCTCGACGAACTGAAGCAGTGCGACCACGTCTACGTGTTCCGCGACGGCGCGATCGTGATCGACCTGCCGCGCGCCGAACTCAGCGAGAGAAAGGTGCTGCAATCCTCTTTCGAGGCGGCCGCCTGAGATGAAGGGACTGACCGTCGCACATCTGAGGATGGCCCTGCCCGCCCTGTCGCTGGCGCTGTTGCTGGTCGCGATCTTCTGGCTGCAGCCGCGGGCGATGAGCTATATCGGGCTCAACCTCCTGCTCAACCTCGCTCTTCCCATCGCCTTCGCCACCATCGCGCAGATGCTGGTCATCACCGTCAACGACCTCGACCTGTCGATCGGCGCTTTCGTCGGCTTCGTCGCCTGTGTCGGCGCGACCTGGCTGCGCGACGACCCGCTCCTCGGGATCGCCGTGCTGGCCGGCGCCATAGCGGTGTACGCGGCGGTCGGGGCGCTGATCCACCTGCGCAACCTGCCGTCGATCGTGGTGACGCTCGGCATGTCCTTCGTCTGGCTCGGTCTCGCCATCCTGGTCCTGCCGACGCCGGGCGGAAAGGCGCCGGACTGGCTGCGCGCGGCGATGACATTCAAGACGCCGCTGTTGCCAATGACGCTTTTCGCCTCCGCAGCGCTGGCGCTCGTCGTCCATGTCGGGCTGATGCGCACCGCCTATGGCGCGGTGCTGCGCGGCGCCGGCGGCAACCCGGCCTCGGTGCAGCGCGCCGGCTGGTCGCTGCTCAAGGTCAAGATGACCATGTTCGCGCTCGCCGGCTTCTTCGGCGTGCTGTCCGGCCTGGCGCTGGTCGGGCTCACCACCTCGGGGGATGCCAACATCGCGCTGCGTTATACGCTGCTGTCGATCGCCGGCGTCATCCTCGGCGGCGGCGAGTTCACCGGCGGCCGCGTCTCGCCGACCGGCGCCGTGCTCGGCGCCATGACGCTGACGCTCGCCGGCTCGTTCCTTTCCTTCCTCAGGCTCGACCCGGACTGGCAAATCGGCGCGCAGGGGGCGATCCTGATCCTGGTGCTGGCGCTGCGCGTGCTGATCACCCGGGCGGAGGGGAGGACATGAGCCGCACCCTCTCCGCCCTCGCGGCGAAGCCATGGCTCTGGTCCTATGTCGGCGCGCTGGCGATCTGGCTCGCGACGGCGGCGTATACCGGCGGCACCGGCTCCGGCGAGGTGCTGACCGCGGCGCTGTCCTTTGCCACCTTCTCGGTTCTCGTGGCGATCGGCCAGATGTATGTCATCACGCTCGGGCCGGGAAACGTCGACCTTTCCATCCCGGCGACGATCACGCTCGCCGGCGCGGTGTCGATGAAGGTCATGGACACGGCCGACCCGATGATCCTGCCTGGCCTTGCCATCGCGCTCGGCTGCGGCGCGGCCGTCGGCACCGCCAATTACGGCCTGATCAGGCTGCTGCGCATTCCGCCGATCATCGCGACGCTGTCGTCCAGCTTCATCGTGCTGTCGGCCGCGATCTCCTACAGCCGCGGCATCCGCATCAAGCCGCCGCCGCTGCTCGCCGACTTCGCCACCGCCGTCGTCTGGGGCGTTCCGGTGATGGCCGCCTGCGCGGTGCTGCTGACGGCGGCGATGAGCGTGGTGCTGCACCGCACGATCTTCGGTCGCACCGTCACGGCCATCGGCCAGAACCCGCGCGCCGCCAGGCTCGCCGGCCTGCCGGTCGACCGCGTACGGTTTCTCACCTACGTCATGTGCGGCGTCTTCGCGGGCCTGACCGGCTACCTGCTGTCCGGCTTCTCCGGGGGTGCCGCGCTCAACATGGGCGCCGAATACCTGCTCGCCTCGATCGCCGTCGTCGTCATCGGCGGCACGTCGGTCGCCGGCGGCTTCGCCAACCTGCCGGGCCTCTGGGGCGCGGCGATGCTGATGTTCCTGCTGGTCACCATGCTCAACACGTTCGGGCTCGGCGCCGGCGTGAGGCTGGTGCTGACCGGGGCGATCATCATCGCGGTGATCGCGGCGGCAAGCGGCAGGCCGCGCGAGCGGTAGGCTACCCTCACATGCCGCGCATCTTCGCCGGCATCGGCGTCGCCGCCAGGGAGAGGCAGACTTTCGGCAAACCCCTGGTTGTCGCCTGAAAAATCAAAGTCCAAGGAACTCGGCTATAGCGACAACGAATTCTTGCCCTGAAAGATCGGGGCGGTGATGTAGGGGAAGTCACTCTGCCTCGTGGGGAAGTTCTGCTTCTACGTAACCACCATGACCTTGCCGGGGTGGAACGTTGCCTCGCCACGCGATTCCACGGGCCTCCGGCCTAACTAAAAAATCAAATGCGATCCCTCGCTCGATTGCCGCATTGGGCCTGACACATAGCAATCCTCTGGTTACTTTCCCTCCGAGATAGGAAGGGGTGTCGCTGGTTTCGTGAAGATACAGCCAGCCACCGTTTAGCCGCTCAATGTCATCACCGAGGAAAGCCCAACATTCTGATCGGAAAGCGCCAGGGGCACCGAGCGCGGTAACACCACGCGGATGTTGGCCAACGTAGTCTGCTATTACATGGAGAGCGCGCGTCAATCAATTCTTCCCACAAAGGCAAGAGATGGAGATATAGTATTTTATGACGCTTACTCACCTGTCAATTATTTTCATTCTAGAGCATTCGCTACCGCCACATGCCGCGCATCTTCGCCTTGAGATCCACCCGCACGTCGGGCTGCGGCCCTCTGCCCTGAGCCGCCGACGGCGGCGGCCAGGAGGTGCGGGCGAAATTGCCGAGGATATGGTCCGGGATGAAGCGCGTGCGCGCGGCGTAGACGTGGCGGTCGCCGCGCGCCGCCTGGCCGTGCACGAAGAAGCCCTGCGGCGTCACGAGATGCAGCGAATCCTTCGCCCTTGTCATCGCCACGTAGAGCAGGCGGCGCTCTTCCTCGATCTCCTCCTTCTCGCCCACCGCGAGGTCGGAGGGGATGCAGCCGTCGACGGCGTTGAGCACGAAGACCTTGGTCCATTCCTGCCCCTTGGCCGAATGGATGGTGGACAGGATCAGGTAGTCCTCGTCGAGATGCGGCGGGCCGGCCTCGTCGCTGGTCGCGTCCGGCGGGTCGAGCGTCAGGTCGGTCAGGAAGCGCTCGCGCGACGGATAGCCGGCGGCGATCTGCTCGAGCTGCATGAGGTCGGCGCGGCGCATGGCGGCGTCCTCGTGCATCCGTTCCAGATGCGGCTCGTACCAGAGCCGGGCGCGTTCGAGGTCGCCCGGCCAGGACGATTTCTGGCGCAGGCCGGTGAACAGCGTGACGAAGTCGGGAAAGTCCGTCTCGGCCCGCGCCGGCGGCTTGAAGAATTGCAGCCCGAGGCCGACGTCGAGCGCCCGCTCCATCGCCTCCATCGCATTGGCAGCCGCCGAGGGTCCGATGCCCGGCATCAGCTGCAGCACGCGAAAGCCCGCCACCCTGTCGCGCGGGTTTTCGGCAAAGCGCAGCAGTGCCAAGAGATCCTTCACATGCGCCGAATCGAGGAATTTCAGGCCGCCGAACTTGACGAAGGGGATGTTGCGGCGGGTCAGTTCCACTTCCAGCGGGCCGGAATGGTGCGAGGCGCGGAACAGCACCGCCTGGTTCTTCAGGGCAATGCCTTCCTCGCGCGCGGCCAGCACTTCTTCGCAGACATGGTTCGCCTGCTCGGCCTCGTCGCGCACGGTGACCAGTTGCGGCTTTTCGGCCGAGCGCCGTTCGGTCCACAAATTCTTGGTGAAGCGTTCCGACGCTTCGCCGATCACCGCATTCGCCGCCGACAGGATCGCGTCGGTCGAGCGGTAGTTGCGGTCGAGCGTGACGATTTGCGCCGGCTCGGCAAACAGTTTCGGGAAGTCGAGGATGTTGCGCACCTCCGCCGCGCGGAACGAGTAGATCGACTGCGCGTCGTCGCCGACCACGGTCAGCCCGCGCCCGTCTGGTTTCATCGCGGTCAGGATCGAGGCCTGCAGCCGGTTGGTGTCCTGGTATTCGTCGACCAGCACGTGGTCGAAGCGCGAGCCCAGATGCTCGGCGATCGCCGGCTCGGCGCACATCTGCGCCCACCACAGCAGCAGATCGTCGTAGTCGAGCACGTTCTGCGCCTGCTTGGCGTCGACATAGGCCGCGAAGAGCTGCTTCAGCTCGTCCGCCCAGCCGATGCACCACGGGAAATATTTCCCCAGCACCTGCTCCAGCTCCGCCTGTCCGTTCACCGCGCGCGAATAGATCGAGAGGCACGTCGCCTTGGCCGGGAACCGGCTTTCGGTCTTCGACAGGCCGATCTCGTGGCGCACGAGGTTCATCAGGTCTGCCGAATCCTCGCGGTCGTGGATGGTGAAGGCCGGATCGAGGCCAATCTCCAGCGCATAGTCGCGCAAGAGACGCGCGCCGACCGAGTGGAACGTGCCGGCCCAGGTGAGGCCTTCCGTCAACACCGCCGCCCTGTCGCCCATCACCTCCGCCGCGATCCGCTCGACGCGCCGGGTCATCTCGGATGCCGCCCGGCGCGAAAATGTCATCAGGAGGATTCTGCGCGGGTCGGCGCCCTTGACGATCAGGTGCGCGACGCGGTGCGCCAGCGTGTTGGTCTTGCCCGATCCCGCCCCGGCGATGATCAGCAAGGGGGCCGCGACCTCGCCGCCGCCATGCTCCACCGCCGCGCGCTGCGCCTCGTTCAGGCGGGCGAGATGGTCCCTGGTCTCAGGTGCCTGCAATTGCGCTGCGGACGCCTGCGCGGAATTCGAATCACGGACGGCGAGAATCATCCCGCCATCAAGCACCGTTCACGGCTTGTTCGCAACGGATCCCGTCACACCGCCAGCGAATGCCGGCCCGCGCCGTTGCCGAGATAGGCGTCGAAGCGGGCGGCGATGGTGCGCACATAGGGCCTGGCTTCGGCGGGAACGACGTAGCGGTCGCCGCTGGCGTAGAGCGCGTCCCGCTCGGTCTGGGCGAGCACGGCGGCCTCCGACAGGACCGGCGCGCAGGAATGGCCGAAGCGCGACAGCGCCTCGTCGGCAGAAAAGCCGAAGTCGCACATCAGCCGCTCGATCACCCAGGAGCGCACCCTGTCGTCCTCCGACAGCTCGACGCCGCGGGCGATCGCCAGATGACCGGTGTCGACCTGGCGCTGGTAGTCGAGCGTCGCGGTGATGTTCTGGGCATAGCCCTGCCGGTAGCGGCTGACCGAGGATGGTCCGAGCCCGATCAGCGTCTCGCACGGGTCGTCGGTATAGCCCTGGAAGTTGCGGTGCAGGCGGCCGGCGGCCGCGGCCTTAGTCAGGCTGTCGCTCGGCAGGGCGAAATGGTCGATCCCGATCGGCACGTAGCCGGCCTCCACGATCAGCTTGGCCGCCGCCAGCGACTGTTCCAGGCGCGCCGGACCGTCGGGCAGCCAGGCATCGTCGATCATCGTCTGGTGCTTCTTGAACCAGGGCACGTGGGCGTAGCCGAACAGCGCGATCCGGTCGGGGCGCAGCGTCAGCGCCTGTGCGACGGTTGACGCGACGCTGTCGACTGTCTGGTGCGGCAGGCCGTAGAGGAGATCGAGGTTGAGCGAGCGGACGCCGCGCCGGCGCAGCCCCTCCACGACGAAATGGGTCAGCTCGAAGGACTGCTCGCGGTTGATCGCCCGCTGCACCTTCGGGTCGAAATCCTGGACGCCCAGGCTGGCGCGGGTCAGCCCGGCGCCGGCCAGAACGTCGAGCTTGCGTTCGTTCATGTCGTTCGGATCGATCTCGACGGACAGTTCGGCGGTGTCCGCCCCCTTGAACGCGGCCCGCAGCCGGGCCACCAGTTCGCGGAAATCGGCGGGCTCGAGCATGGTCGGCGAGCCGCCGCCGAAATGGATCGCGGCGACGCGGGTGCGGCTGCCGATACTCGCGGCGACCGTCTCGATCTCGGCATGCAGGGACCTGAGGTATCGCGCCACCGGCTCGTAGCGATGCGTCTGCTTGGTGTGGCAGGCGCAGAACCAGCACAGCCGGTCGCAATAGGGGATATGCAGGTAGAGCGACACCGCGTCGCCATCCGGAATGGCGTCGATCCAGCGCGCGACGGCGGTTTCGTCCACGCCGGGGTGGAAATGCGGCGCGGTCGGGTAGCTGGTGTAGCGGGGGGCGGTCTCGGCAAGGCGGCGGTCGGGTGACGTCACGGTTTCATCCTCTGTTGCCGCTTCCATGCCCGAACCACCGCAACCCGACGTTGACGTGGATCAAAGACCATGCGGGTCTGACAGTCTGCCGCAGCGCAATATGTCGCCATAGGTGCTAGTTCAGCCTGCGAGGCAGACGATGAACACGCAGAACGTGAGAAGAGACGTCCATACAGACGGCACGCCGGTGGTCTGTCTGTCCTGCGAGGCAAGGCACCGCGGCGTCTGCGGCGCGCTGACGCCCGAGCAGCTGACGACGCTGTCGAAGACCTCCTACAAGCACAAATTGTCCGAGGGCCATGAACTGGTCGGCGAAGCCGAGAGGGTCGAGAGCTATTCCAACATCCTGTCCGGCGTCGTGAAGCTCACCAAGACGCTGGCCGACGGGCGCCAGCAGATCGTCGGACTGCAGTTCGCCCCGGATTTCCTCGGCCGTCCCTTCAAGGCGGACAGCGAGATCACCGCGCAGGCGGCAACGACCGTGTCGCTCTGCTCGTTCCCGAAATCGGTGATCGACCGGATGATCCGGGAATCGCCCGGCCTGGAGCACAAGCTGCTGGAGCAGACGCTGAAGGAGCTCGACGAGGCGCGCGACTGGATGGTGACGCTCGGCCGCAAGACCGCGGCCGAGAAGGTCGCGAGCTACCTGCTGATGATCGCCCGCCACATCGACCCCGAGGCGTGTCCCGACGGCACGTCCGCCACGTTCGACCTGCCGATGACGCGCGCCGACATCGCCGATTTTCTCGGCCTCACGATCGAGACGGTGAGCCGGCAGATCACCAGGCTGCGCACCGACGGCGTCATCGTGCTCGAGAACAACCGGCACGTCTTCGTCCCCGACGTCGAGCGGCTCGGAAACCGCGCCGGCTCCTAGTCGACCGGCCTCACGCCATCGAGGCGAGGCGGCGCACATAATTCCTGATGTCGGTCGGCCACGGCTCGGTCAGCTCGCAGAACCGATAGGTGTCGCCGGCATAAAGCGCCCGCACGGCTTCTTCATAGCCGGGGAGATCTCCCGCCAGCGTCGTCATCGCGCGATAGGCCGTCTCGCGTGTCGCATGAACCGCGCCTGCATCGGTCCGGCGTGCCTGCTCGACCAGACGGCGCAGCGTGACGGAGGCGCCGCCCGGCTGGGCGGCGAGCCATTCCCAGTGGCGCGGCAGGAGAGTGATCTCGCGCGACGACACGCCCAGCCGCGGCCGGCCGCGGCCACGCGGCGGCGGCGGCGCCGCCGGCTCGCGCAGGTCGATATCGACGACGCGGCCGGTGGCGTCGTCGATGACGAGATAGCCGCGGGAGGGATCCGTCTTGGCGGCTCGACGCACCCAGGCGGCCACCTCGCAGTCGGCTCCGGCCGCGGCGATCCGTCCCTGCTCGAATACCGTCAGCACCTGCGGTTCACTCATCGCCTGTCTCCCGCCCGCTCCCTCATAGCCCCGCGCTCTGTCTCGGTCAAATTTATCCGGGTAATATTGACTCATGGCTGTCATCCGACTAATCGCTGCTGCTTGAGAGGAACTCGACCATGGACCATCAGGCCAGGCGGGCCGCCGTCGCGGCCTATAAGAAGAAGGAGAGCGTCGCCGGCATCTACGTCGTGCGTTCGGCGGCGTCCGGCGAGTCGTGGGTCGGCCACACGCCCGACATCGATACGATCCGCAACCGGATCTGGTTCACGCTGCGCAGCGGCGGCCACATGAACCGGACACTCCAGGAGGCGTGGAACCGCGACGGCGAAGCTGCCTTCACGCTCGAGCCTGTGGAACTGGTGGACGAAGAGACACTCGGCTTCATCGCCGACAAGGTGCTGCGCGCCAAAGCCGGCGAGTGGCGGGCGAGGCTCGCGGCCGGCGCGATCTGACGCGACCGCTGCCATCTAGTTCGACCGTATCGCCGGCATGACATGCTCGCGCTCGAACGCGATGTGGCGGCGCATCGCCTCGAACAGCGCGCGCAGCATGAAGCCCAGCGCTTCGGGATTTCCGATTTCCTCGCCATGGCCGATGCGCAGCAGTTCTTCCGAAACGTCGGCGGCCGCGCATTCGTCGGCCAGGTGCTCCGACTTGAGCCGCGCCACCGAAACCGCCCGTCCCGGAACCGCCGGACTCCTTTCGAAGGCAGGGAATATCCTGGTCTCCTCGAACTGGTGGCTGCGGCGCATGGCGGGCGCGAGGACCGAGCCGACGCGCAGGCATTCGAAGCGGTCGACATTGCCGGGCAGCGAATCGGCGATGGCCTCCAGTGCGTCGCACAGGCTCAGCTTCTCTTCATGGATCCGCGACATGTCCTCGCAGGGCGCCGCCTGATCCGGGGCGCAGGCCGCGGAAAGCGGACACGACGGCGAGGTATCGCATGCCTCCACGGGCTTCGACCTCGTAATGTTCATTGCGGACTCCGGCTGGTGCGTGAGCGGTTCCGAGAATCTGCCGCTTCACCGGGCCATCGCCTTGACCTGGATCAAGGCGCCTCGGCGCCCTCCGCGCGAATTAGCTTCGCGAAGCGTGGACCACGACCCACGCAGCACTCGGGGACCTTCCATGAGATACGGACCACACATTATAGGCGTAGGGCTCTTCGCCTTCGTCGCGCTGCTCGGTGCGGCGTTTGCCACCGACAATCTCTTCGCACAGCACATGTGGGTGCTGTTCTTCGTGCTCGGCGCGAGCACGATCGTGCTGATGCGCACGACGGCGCTTTCGCCGGCCACGCCCGCCGATCCCTCCGCCTATATGGACGGGCCGATCCGCTACGGCGCGATCGCCACCATGTTCTGGGGTGTGGTCGGATTCCTGGTCGGCGTCGTCGTCGCCCTGCAGCTCGCCTACCCGGATCTCAACATCGAGCCGTGGTTCAATTTCGGACGCATGCGCCCGTTGCACACTTCGGCGGTCATCTTCGCCTTCGGCGGCAACGCGCTCATCGCGACGTCCTTCTACGTTGTCCAGCGCACCAGCCGGGCGCGACTGTTCGGCGGAGACCTCGCCTGGTTCGTCTTCTGGGGCTATCAGCTGTTCATCGTGATGGCCGCCACCGGCTACCTGCTCGGCATCACCCAGAGCCGCGAATATGCCGAACCCGAATGGTATGTCGATCTCTGGCTCACCATCGTCTGGGTCGCCTATCTGCTGGTCTTCCTCGGCACGATCCTGAAGCGCAAGGAACCCCATATCTACGTCGCCAACTGGTTCTACCTGTCCTTCATCGTGACCATCGCGATGCTGCACGTGGTCAACAATCTGGCGATCCCGGTCTCGCTGACCGGCATCAAGAGCTACTCGGCCTTCGCCGGCGTGCAGGACGCGCTGACGCAGTGGTGGTACGGACACAACGCGGTCGGCTTCTTCCTCACCGCCGGCTTCCTCGGCATGATGTACTATTTCGTGCCCAAGCAGGCCAACCGGCCGGTCTATTCCTACCGGCTGTCGATCATCCACTTCTGGGCGCTGATCTTCCTCTACATCTGGGCCGGCCCGCATCACCTCCACTACACGGCTCTGCCCGACTGGGCGCAGACGCTGGGCATGGTGTTCTCGATCATGCTGTGGATGCCTTCCTGGGGCGGCATGATCAACGGCCTGATGACGCTCTCGGGCGCCTGGGACAAGATCCGCACCGATCCGATCATCCGCATGATGGTCATGGCCATCGCCTTCTACGGCATGTCGACCTTCGAAGGCCCGATGATGTCGATCAAGGCGGTCAACTCGCTCAGCCACTACACTGATTGGACCATCGGCCACGTGCATTCCGGCGCGCTGGGTTGGGTCGGCATGATCTCCTTCGCCGCGATCTACTACATGGTGCCGAAGCTGTGGGGCCGCGAGCGCCTCTATTCCCTGCGCCTCGTGACCTGGCACTTCTGGCTGGCCACCCTCGGCATCGTCGTCTACGCGGCGGTCATGTGGGTGTCGGGCATCATGCAGGGCCTGATGTGGCGCGAATACGACGATCAGGGCTTCCTGGTCTACTCGTTCGCGGAGACGGTCGCCGCCATGCATCCCTACTACGTGATGCGCGCGGTGGGCGGTTCTCTCTACCTCGTGGGGGCCCTGATCATGGCCTTCAACATCACGATGACCATCCTCGGTCGTCAGCGCGAGGAGGAGCCGATCGGCGGTCGCTCACCTTCGCCTGCCCTCCAGCCTGCCGAATAGGAGCCGACCATGGCACTGATTGAAAAGCATGCCATCCTCGAGAAGAACGCGACGCTCCTGCTCGTGGCTTCACTCGCGGTGGTCACCGTCGGCGGCATCGTCGAGATCGCACCGCTCTTCTACCTCGAGAATACCATCGAGAAGGTGGAGGGGATGCGGCCCTACTCGCCGCTGGAGCTGGCCGGACGCAACATCTACATTCGCGAGGGCTGCTATGTCTGCCACAGCCAGATGATCCGGCCCTTCCGCGACGAGGTCGAGCGCTACGGCCACTACAGCCTGGCGGCGGAGTCGATGTACGACCATCCGTTCCAGTGGGGCTCGAAGCGCTCGGGACCGGATCTCGCCCGGGTCGGCGACCGCTACTCCAACGAGTGGCACGTCCAGCACCTGAACGAGCCGCGCTCGGTGGTGCCGGAATCGATCATGCCGAGCTATTCGTTCCTGGCCTCGGCAACGATCGATCCGTCGCAGATCTCGACGCATCTGGTGGCCAACACGCGCGTCGGAGTGCCCTACACCGAGGCCATGATCGAAAACGCCCAGGCGGACCTCCTCGCCCAGTCCGATCCGAACGCGGATACGTCCGCGCTGCTGGAGCGGTATCCCAAGGCGAAGGTGGGCGATTTCGACGGCAACCCCGGCGCGGTCACCGAGATGGACGCGCTGGTGGCCTATCTGCAGATGCTCGGCACGCTGGTCGACTTCTCGACCTACGACGACACCGCCGGCGCGAGATAGGAGGCGATCATGGAAACCTACACAGCCATGCGTGAATTCGCGGACAGCTGGGCGCTGGCGCTTATGACCGCATTCTTCGTCGGCGTGGTGATCTTCGCCTTCCGCCCCGGAAGCCGGAAGGGCGCCGAGGAGGCCGCACAAATCCCTCTCAAGGACGACTGACATGAGCGAGAAGCAGATAGACGAACTCTCCGGTGTCGATACGACCGGACATGAGTGGGACGGCATCAAGGAGCTCAACAATCCGCTGCCCCGGTGGTGGGTGTGGACCTTCTACGCGACGATCGTCTGGGCGCTCGCCTACACGATCTTCTACCCGGCCTGGCCGATGCTCAGCTCGGCGACGACGGGCGTGCTCGGCTATTCGAGCCGCAACGACGTCAAGGCCGAGCTGGCGGCGGCGGTCGCCGCCAAGGGCGAATATGCCGCGGCGGTCGCGGCCAAGCCCGTCGACGAGATCCTCGCCGACGAGAAGCTGCGCACCTTCGCCATCTCGGCGGGTGCGGCCGCCTTCAAGGTCAACTGCGTGCAGTGCCACGGGTCGGGCGCGGCGGGTTCGCCGGGCTATCCGAACCTCAACGACGACGAATGGCTTTGGGGCGGCAAGGCGGAGGACATCCTGACCACGATCAGCCACGGCATCCGCTTCGCCTCCGACGACGCCACGCGGTTCTCCGAGATGCCGGCTTTCGCCGACGTGCTCGACAAGGATCAGACCGCCCAGGTCGCGTCCTATGTCGTCAGCCTCAGCGGAACGCCGCAGAACCCCTCGCTCGTCGAAGCCGGCAAGGCGCTGTTCGCCGAGAACTGCGCCGCCTGCCACGGCGAGGACGCCAAGGGGCTGCGCGATTTCGGCGCGCCGAACCTGACCGACGCGATCTGGCTGCGCGGCAGCGGCGAGGCGGCGATCGCGGCCCAGATCGCCGCACCCAAGCACGGCATCATGCCGGCCTGGGCCGGCAGGCTGGGCGAGGCGACGGTGAAGGAACTCACCGTCTACGTGCATTCGCTGGGCGGCGGCGAATAGCCGTCTGAAGGCATTGTGAGGGCGATTGCCTTCCGACAAGTCCGCACAGCGCAGAGGCCCGGCAACCCCTTGCCGGGCCTTTTGCTGTTTCAGGGCCTTGCCGACCAGATGTCGGCGTCGATCTTGCCCTTCAGTTCCGGATAGCTCGCCGCGTCGAAGGTCGGCTGCTTGCCGGCCTTCTTCTGGTCGAAATAGTCCTTCGTCAGCTTTGCCACCGTGCCCGACAGCAGTACGATCGCGATCAGGTTGATCGTCGCCATCAGGCCCATCGAGGCATCCGCGGCGTCGAACACGGTCGCCACGGTCTGCAGCGAGCCCCACAGGACCATGGCCAGCACCGCCGCGCGCAGGATGGTGATCGGCATGCCGGTTCCGACGCCGAGGAACGTCATCGCATTCTCCGAATACGAGTAGTTGCCGATGATCGAGGTGAAGGCGAAGAAGAAGATCGCCACCGCGATGAAGGCGACGCCGGCCGAGCCGATATGGGCCTGCATCGCCGCCTGGGTGAGCTGGGTGCCGGTCAGGCCGGAGTCCGGCACGAGCGCGCCCGACAGGAGGATCATCACGGCTGTGGCGGTGCAGATCAGGATCGTGTCGATGAACACGCCCAGCGCCTGCACGAAGCCCTGCGAGGACGGATGGTGCGGATCGGGCGTCGCGACCGCCGCGATGTTCGGCGCCGAGCCCATGCCGGCCTCGTTGGAGAACAGTCCCCGCTTGACGCCGTTGAGCATGGCGGCGGCGAGCCCGCCGGTGAAGCCGGCCGCCGCTTCGCCGATGCCGAAGGCGCTGGACAGGATGAGCCCGATGACCCCCGGGATGTCGGTGACATGGACGATCAGCACGTAGATCGCCATCAGCAGGTAGACGATGGCCATGAACGGCACGACGATCTCGGCGACCCGCGCGATCTGGCGGATGCCGCCGAAGATGACGACGCCGGTGACCGCCGCGACCGCGATGCCGGTGGCCAGCTTCGGCAGGCCGAAGGCGCCTTCCATCGCATCGGCGATGGAGTTTGCCTGAACCGCGTTGAAAACAAGGCCGAAGGCGAGGATCAGGCAGACGGAGAAGATCGCGCCCGCCCAGCCGGCGCCCAGCCCGTGGGCGATGTAGAAGGCCGGGCCGCCGCGATACTGACCCTCCTCGTTGCGGATCTTGTAGAGCTGCGCCAGCGTCGATTCCGAATAGGCCGTCGCCATGCCGACCAGCGCCACCATCCACATCCAGAAGATCGCGCCCGGCCCGCCGAGATAGAGCGCCACCGCCACACCCGCGATATTGCCGGTTCCCACCCGCGAGGCGAGGCTGGTGCACAGCGCCTGGAACGGCGTGATGCCCGACTTGTCGGCGGTGTTGGAGCCGCGCACCGCGCGGAACATCTCGCCGAAATGCACGAATTGAATGAATTTCAGCCTGATCGTGAAGAACAGTCCGACCGCCAGCAGGCCGTATATGAGCACGTAGCCCCAGAAGACGGTATTCAGGAAACCGATCACGGACGTCATGTGTCACCCCTCGTTAGAGAATGTATGACCCTCCCATGCGCAGAGTGCGGGAGTCTTGCCGGCCTGTCCATCGCCAAACATCCTTGATCAGGATCAAGGCCGCGGCGCCTGACGCATGCGACTGAGACTCGCAGAATTTGCCCTCGCTCGCGTGAACGTCATGAATGTGATTGCCAAGCCCGATCCGGAGACCGAGATCGAGCGCCTCGAAGCCGCCGCGGTGAATTCCGCCAAGGTCCGCCAGCCGCTCTATGCCGCGCGCAAGAAGATTTTCCCCAAGCGCGCGACAGGCGCCTTCCGCCGCTTCAAGTGGCTCGTGATGCTGATCACGCTCGGCATCTACTACCTGACGCCCTGGATCCGCTGGGATCGCGGGCCGTTCGCGCCCGATCAGGCGGTGCTCATCGACATGGCCAACCGCCGCTTCTATTTCTTCTTCATCGAGATCTGGCCGCAGGAGTTCTTCATCGTCGCCGGCCTGCTGGTCATGGCCGGCTTCGGCCTGTTCCTCATCACCTCGGCGGTCGGCCGCGCCTGGTGCGGCTACACCTGCCCGCAGACGGTCTGGGTCGACCTGTTCCTGGTCGTCGAGCGCTGGGTCGAAGGCGACCGCAACGCCCGCATGAAGCTCGACTCGGGCCCGTGGACGGCGAACAAGATCGCCAAGCGCACCGTCAAGCACACGATCTGGCTGGCGATCGCGGTCGCCACGGGCGGTGCGTGGATCTTCTATTTCGCCGACGCCCCGTCGCTGTTCGTCGATTTCTTCACCGGCCAGGCAGCCCCCATCGCCTACATCACCGTTGCCGTGCTGACCGCTACCACCTACACGTTCGGCGGCATCATGCGCGAGCAGGTCTGCACCTACATGTGCCCGTGGCCGCGCATCCAGGCGGCGATGCTCGACGAGAACTCGCTCACCGTCACCTACAACGACTGGCGCGGGGAGCCGCGCTCGCGCCACGCCAAGAAGGTGGCGGCCGCAGGCCAGGCGGTCGGCGACTGCGTCGACTGCAATGCCTGCGTGGCCGTCTGCCCGATGGGCATCGACATCCGCGACGGCCAGCAGCTCGAATGCATCACCTGCGCGCTCTGCATCGACGCCTGCGACGGTGTCATGGACAAGCTCGGCCGCGAGCGCGGGCTGATCTCCTATGCCACGCTTGCCGACTACAATGCGAACATGGCGATCGCCACCGCGGGCGGCACCTTGCCGATCCAGCCGGCGCTGGTGCGCGACCAGGACGGCAAGCTCTCCGACAGGCTGGCGCATTTCCACATCGCCAAGATCTTCCGCGCCCGCACGCTGATCTATTTCGCCGCCTGGTCGCTCGTCGGCGTCGGCCTGCTCTACGCGCTGCTTACCCGCGACCGGCTCGAGGTCAACGTCCTGCACGACCGCAATCCGCTCTACGTGACGCTCTCCGACGGCGCCATCCGCAACGGCTACACGGTCAAGCTCCTGAACAAGATCCCCGAGCCGCGCACCATCATCGTCACGCTGCAGGGGCTGAAAGGCGCGGAGATGAGCGTCGTCGGCATCGACCAGCCGGCCGACCGCTCCTTCGCCGTCCGCGTCGAGCCCGACCGGCTTGCCACGCTCAAGGTCTATGTCCGCCAGCCGGCGGAGGCGATCGAGGGCAAGGTGCAGTCGTTCCGCTTCGTCATCGAGGACAAGTCGAGCTACGAGAGCGACAGTTACGACGCCCAGTTCGACGCACCGGAGGAATTCGAATGAACAGCACCGAGAAGGAATTCACGGGACGCCACATGCTGGCGATCATGCTGGCCTTCTTCGGGGTGATCATCGCGGTCAACGTCACCATGGCGATGTTCGCGCGTGCCTCCTGGACCGGCCTCGTCGTCAAGAACAGCTACGTGGCAAGCCAGGAGTTCAACGAGAAGGCGGCAGAGGAGCGCGCCCAGGCGGCGCTCGCCTACGTGCCGACCCTGCGGATCGATGGCGACGCCATCAGCTACGCGATCGCCGACAAGGACGGCCGGCGAATAGTGATCGCTGCCGCCTCCGCGAGCTTCCACCGGCCCGTCACCACCCGCGAGGACACGCATGTCGCCTTCACGATCGGCCACGACGGCACCGCGCGCGGCACGGAGGATCTGACCGACGGCGTGTGGATCATGGAACTCACCGCCGATATCGGGCGCGAGCATCCCTGGCGCGACATGCGCCGCATCGTCATCCGCGACGGAGAACTCAAATGAGCTGCTGCGCCCCCGGCGCCGAGTTCGACGCGACCGAGGCCGCGGTTCCTTCGGACGAGGAACTGCTGCTCGCCAGCCGCAGCCTCGGCAACGGCGCACGCCAGGTCGAACTCTCGCTGCCGGCAGTCCACTGCGCCGCCTGCATCCAGACCGTCGAGCACGCCCTCTGCGAGCTTCCCGGCGTCGAGGCGGCGCGCGTCAACCTGTCCACCAAGCGCGTCTCGGTCAAATGGCGGGACGGCCGGCTTCCGCCCATCACCTCTACGCTGACCCGGCTCGGCTACGCGCCCAACCTGTTCGACGAGACGATCGCCGGACGCGACGGCACGATGTCCGAACTCATCCGCGCCGTCGCTGTGTCGGGCTTCGCCGCCGGCAACATTATGCTGCTGTCCGTCTCGGTCTGGTCGGGAGCGGAAGGGGCCACGCGCGATCTGTTCCACTGGGTGTCGGCGCTGATCGCGCTGCCGGCGCTGTTCTTCGCTGGCCGCATCTACTACCGTTCCGCCTGGAGCGCACTCAGCCACGGCCGCATGAACATGGACGTGCCGATCGCCATCGGCGTGACGCTTGCCTATGCGATGAGCCTCTACGAGACGATCAACCACGGCTCCCACGCCTATTTCGACGCCTCGGTGACGCTGCTGTTCTTCCTTTTGATCGGCCGCACGCTCGACCACATGATGCGCGACCGCGCCCGCGAGGCCGTCATCGGTCTTGCCCGGCTCGCCCCGCGCGGCGCGCTGGTGGTTTCGTCCGACGGCGCGCGCGACTACCGCCCCGTCGAGGAGATCCAGCCCGGCATGCGCGTCCTGATCGCCGCGGGCGAGCGCATCCCCGTCGACGGGCGCGTCCTCGACGGACGCTCCGATCTCGACCGGTCGGTGGTCACCGGCGAGAGCGCGCCGGTCATGATCGCCAAGGGCGACATGGTCCAGGCCGGCACGCTCAACCTGACCGGTCCGCTGACGCTTGAGGCGACGTCGAGCGCCACCTCCTCCTTCCTCGCCGAGATGATCCGCATGCTGGAGGCGGCCGAGGGCGGCCGCGCCCGCTACCGCCGCATCGCCGAGCGCGTCTCGGCGCTCTATGCGCCGGTCGTCCACTTGACCGCCTTCGGCACCTTCCTCGGCTGGATGGTCTTGGGCGGCGACTGGCACCAGGCGCTGACCATCGCCATTGCCGTCCTCATCATCACCTGCCCCTGCGCGCTCGGGCTGGCCGTGCCGATCGTCCAGGTCGTCGCCGCGCGGCGGCTGTTCGAAGCAGGCGTCATGGTCAAGGACGGCTCCGCCATGGAACGGCTCGCCGAGGCCGACGCCGTCGTCTTCGACAAGACCGGCACGCTGACGCTTGGCCGCCCGCGCCTGGTCGGCGCCGAGCGGATCGACCCGGCCGTGCTTGGCCTTGCCGGATCGCTCGCCTCGCATTCGCGCCATCCTCTGTCGCTCGCGATCGCCGCCGAGGCGAGCGGCGATTCCACCCGTTTCGACGACGTCACCGAACAGCCGGGCTACGGCGTCGAGGGCCGGCGCGATGGTCATGTCTGGCGGCTCGGCCGCGCCGCCTGGGCGACCGGGGCAAAAGGGGACGGCACGGTTCTCGCCCGCGACGGCGTCGAGGTCGCCCGCTTCGAGTTCGAGGACCGGCTGCGCGCCGGCGCACGCGACACGGTCGCCGAGGCCGACCAAGCCATCGGGCCCGTCGAAATGCTGTCCGGCGACGGGGCGAGCGCCTGCGCGCGGGTCGCTTCGGCACTTGGCATCGAGCGCTACAGGTCGGGCATGCTGCCCGCCGACAAGGTTGCGCGTCTCACCGAATTGTCGCTGTCGGGCCATCGGGTGCTGATGGTCGGCGACGGGCTCAACGACGCTCCCGCGCTGGGTGCCGCGCATGTCTCGATGGCGCCGGCAAGCGCTGCCGAGATCGGCCGCAACGCCGCCGATTTCGTCTTCCTGCGCGAAAGCCTCGAAGCCGTGCCGCTCGCCCGCGACATCGCGGTGCGCGCCGGGCGGCTGATCCGGCAGAACATCGCCATCGCGATCGTCTACAACGCCATCGCCGTGCCGGTGGCGATCCTCGGCTACGTGACGCCGCTGATCGCCGCCATCGCCATGTCCGGCTCGTCGATCATCGTCATTGCCAATGCGTTGCGCCTGTCGCCGTCGCGGGAGGTCAAGGCCGAGACCGCGCCGGCGGCGACCGTGGTCCGCGCGACGAGGCCGGCATGAGCACGCTCCTCTATCTCATCCCTGTCGCGCTGTTCCTCGGCGGCATCAGCCTCGTCGCCTTCCTGTGGGCGCTACGCAGCGGCCAGTACGAAGACCTCGACGGCGCCGGCGAACGCATCCTGATCGACGACGAGGAGCCGAAGAAGACGGCTACCCCCAAGCGCCGCTAACCCCCAAGGGCGGCTGACGCCTCGCGAACGGCTATTTGCGCGACCTCCAGCACCTTCGACTTCACACCTCCGTCATGCCGGCGGCCGAAGGCCAGCCGGTATCCATTCTTCTCTCCGGATACACGCCGACGGCGCCTTCCTCCCAGCGATCAATGGTTCCCGGCTGGCCTCCGGCCGCCGGGATGACGAAGCGCGGGCGATCTCCCCCCTGGAGGGGGGAAATAGAGGCTTTCCCGTGCATCGATCGCCCCCGGGAAAAATTGTCTTTCGCCGCCAACCCTCTGTTTCCATTCACCATTCACCATTTACCATTCACTTTTTTATCCACGCCCTTTCCGCCCTGCCGCATCATTGGTCCCGGTGCGACGGAAAGGAGCCGGCAGTGAGTTGGAAGGCGAAGACAGGGAGGGGGCAGGAGGTGCTTTGCAGCATCGTCGCGACCCTGCTTGCGCTCGCAACCCTCGCAGAAAAAGCCGCCGGCGATAGCCCCTGGGTGCGCTTCTGCGTGCTGTGGGCCGCCCGGCAGGCCGACCTGATCGCCCGCGACTACGTCGCCGGCTCGACATGGAATAGCGCCGGCCGGCTCTGGTCGCCCGCCTTGCCCCATGTCCGCTATGGCACCGGGCCGGCCGACGCGCTCGACATCGCCGCCTCGCTGCGCGCGCTGGCGGCGGTCATCAGCGGCATTGCCGCCTATCTCCGCCGCGTGTCGGTCTGGCGGCAGGATCAGGTAGTGGGCGAGGCCGGCTTCGACGGCGCCCCGCTCCACGGCCTCGACGCGTTCCTGCGCAGACTTCGGGAAGCCGGCTCGCCGGTCGAATTCCGCGACACGTCATAGAGATCCGCAGGGGACAGTTTACTTTGTTTCCGCCCGCGCAAACCTCGCACGGGCCGCGCCCTTCTGCGGAAAAAAGTAAACTGTCCCCGGCACTTACCCTCTTCCGCCGTCATCCTCGGGCCAGCCCATCGGGCGAATTGCAAGGTCCAGCGGACCTTGCAAAGGACGCGAACGCCCGAAGGACAAGCCCGAGGATGACGGCGGTTGTCCTGTGCTGCCGACGCCTCCGCGCGGCAAAATGCAACCGTCCCCGGCGCTTGCGCCCGCGAGGCCCGTTCGTCTTCCTTCCGCGGAGCGTCGCCGCGGTCGACGCATTCGCGCGGCCGGAGGGCTGCGTCTCTCTTGCCCGGTGAGCGGAGGGAAGGAATGCGCCCTGCTTCGCCGCCTAACGCAAATCCTGCGGCAGCAGTGCCTCCGGCATGTTCTGGAACGACACCGGCCTGAGAAACCGCCGTATCGCGAGCGTGCCGACCGACGTCGCCGAGGCATAGGTGCTCGCCGGATAAGGTCCGCCATGCATCATCGCGTCCGCCACCTCGACCCCCGTCGGGAAGCCGTTAGCGAGCAACCGGCCGGCCTTGCGTTCCAGCACCGGCATCATCCGCTGGGCCAGTTCCGTGTCGGCCTCGTCCAGCTGCAAGGTCACGGTGAGCTGGCCGTGCAGGCCTTTTGCGATCTCGATCATCTGCTCGACGTCGCGCGCCCTGATGATCATGCCGAGCGGGCCGAAGACCTCCTCGCCGAGGTCCGGATTGGCGACAAACGTGTCGCCGTCGGTGGCAAAGAGCGCCGGCGCGACACTGCGCAGCTCGCACACGCCGCGCGTCACCGTGCGCACCGCGTTGCCCGCCGCCATCTTCGCCGCGCCGCGGCCGAAAGCCTCGGCGATGCCGGTGGTCAGCATCGTCGCCGGCCCGGTGGCGCCGAGCGCGGCGGAGGCTTCCGCCTCGAACGCGTCGGCCGGCGCGCCGTCGGCGATCACCAGCACACCCGGATTGGTGCAGAACTGGCCGACGCCGAGCGTCAGCGACGCCGCCCAGCCTTTGGCGATGTCGGCGGCGCGCGCTTTCGCCGCCTCCGGCAGCACGAAGACCGGATTGACCGAGCCCAGCTCGCCGAAGAAGGGGATCGGCTCGGGCCGGCCGGCGGCCAGATCGAACAGGGCTCGCCCGCCGCCGAGCGATCCGGTGAAGCCGACCGCCTTGATCAGCGGATGGGTGACCAGCGACTGGCCCGCCTCGCGATTGTTCGACTGCACCAGGGAGAAGACGCCTGGATGCTGGCCGGTCCTTTCGATCGCCTCGGAGATCGCCTGGGCGACGATCTCGCCGGTGCCGGGATGGCCGGAATGGCCCTTCACCACCACCGGGCAGCCGGCCGCGAGCGCCGAGGCCGTGTCGCCGCCGGCGGTCGAGAAGGCGAGCGGGAAGTTCGACGCGCCGAATACGCCGACCGGGCCGATCGGCCGCTGCACGAGCTTGAGGTCGGGCCGCGGCGCGGGCTTGCGGTCGGGCAGTGCCGCGTCGTGGCGGCGGTCGAGATAGGCGCCGTCGCGGATGTGCTTGGCGAACAGGCGGAGCTGGAAGGTGGTGCGGCCGCGCTCGCCCTCCAGCCGCGCCTCCGGGAGGCCGGTCTCGGCCGAACCGATCTCCGTGATCACCGCCCCCCGCGCGTCGATCGCGTCGGCGATGGCATCGAGAAAGGCGGCGCGGTTGTCGCGCGAGGAATAGCCGTAGGACCAGAACGCTTCCTCGGCCGCCTTCGCCGCGCGGTCGACCTCGGCGGCGGTGCCGACGGCATAGCGTGCGGGCGCTCCCCGCGCCGGATCGGATGCGAAGGTGGCGCCGCCCTCCACCCATTCGCCGGCGATGAGATGTCGGCCCGTCGGGGTCCAGGTCATGGTCAGGTCCTTCTACAGGTCAGAACTCGAAAGCGTCGACGACGATGCGACGGCCGAGCGTCAGGGCATCGGCGACGTGCACCATCGGGGCGAGGTCTACGTCGGACTGCCCCATGCGCACAAGGCCGGCCATCCGCGCATAGAGCGCCGGATATTCGCCCATGATCGTATTCTCGCCGCCCGCCGCCTTCCCGGCGATCTCCAGCACGTTGCCGCCCATCCTGAGTGCGAGCGGCCCGGCATCGGTGTCGATCTCGATATCCCAGGTTTGCGGGCCTTCCTGGCGCCAGTCGAAATCTGCGGTGACATTGCCGGTGAAGCTGAGCTTGGCTGCGATCGGCGTCTGGCGGTTGGCCGGGAATTCCAGCTCGGCGCCGGTCAGGTGGACCGGCCGCGGCAGGATCTCGGTCAGGATCGACAGGGCGTTGATGCCCGGATCGAACACGCCCATGCCGCCCGGCTCGAACACCCAGTCCTGGCCGGGGTGCCATTTGCGCACGTCCTCGCGCCAGGTGATGTGCGCCCTCGTCACCGCCCTGTCCGCCAGCCAGGCCCTGGCCGGCGCCACGGCATGCGCCATGCGCGAGTGCCAGGTGGCGAAGAGCGTGAGCTGCCGCGCTTTGGCCAGTGCCTGCAGTTCGTGCACCTCGGCCAGCGTCGCGCCCGGCGGCTTTTCCAGCATCACGTGCCGGCCGGCCTTCAGCGCCGCGGCGGCATAGTCGAAGCGCGGCACCGGCGGCAGGCAGAGCGAGACGACCGGAATGTCCGGCCGCCGGGCGAGCAGCGTGGCGAAGTCGGTGAACGCGGGAACGCCCTCGACCGAGCCGTGGCGCGAGCAGGTCGCGGCGAGCTCCCAGTCCGGCGACGCATTGATTGCCGGCACGTGCTGGTCGAGCGCTATCTTGCCGATGCCGACGAGGGCAACTTTCAGGGGTGCGGGCATCAGTGCGAATCCCTGCCGACCTCACGGCCACGGCAGCCCTTGAGGAAATCGAGATCCGCGCCGGTGTCGGCGCCCTCGACATGCGTCTGGTGCAGCCAGGCATAGCCCGATGCCGGTATGTCGTGCGACGGCGTCCAGGCGGCCAAGCGCGCCGCCAGTTCGTCGTCGGAGATTTCAACGGTCAGCGACCGGTTCGGCACGTCGAGCGAGATCATGTCGCCGTCGCGCACCACCGCCAGCGGCCCGCCGGCCGCCGCCTCCGGCGAGGTATGCAGCACGACGGTGCCATAGGCGGTGCCCGACATGCGGGCGTCGGAGATGCGCACCATGTCGGTGATGCCCTTCCTCAGCACTTTCGGCGGCAAGCCCATATTGCCAACCTCGGCCATGCCCGGATAGCCCTTCGGTCCGCAGTTCTTCAAGACCATCACGCAGGTCTCGTCGATGTCGAGCGTCTCGTCCTCGATCCTGGCCTTGTAGTCGTCGATGTCCTCGAACACCACCGCCCGGCCGCGATGGACCATCAGTTCCGGCGTCGCCGCCGACGGCTTCAGCACCGCGCCCTTCGGCGCAAGATTGCCCCTCAGCACGACGATGCCGCCGGATTGGGTCAGTGCGTTTTCGGCCGGGAGGATGACGTCCTCGTTCCAGTTGACGACGTTCCTGACCTCGTCCCAGATCGCCGCGCCGGAGACGGTGAGCGCGTCCTTGTGCAGGACGCCGGCCTCGCCGAGGCGCTTCAGCACGACCGGAAGTCCGCCGGCGTAGAAGAACTCCTCCATCAGGTATTTGCCCGACGGCATCAGGTTGACGATCGTCGGCACGTCGCGGCCCAGCCGGTCCCAGTCGTCGAGCGTGAGGTCGACGCCGACGCGGCCGGCGATCGCCAGGAGATGGATCACCGCATTGGTCGAGCCGCCGATCGCCGCATTGGTGCGGATGGCGTTCTCGAAGGCCTGGCGGGTCAGGATGTCGGAGGGCTTGAGGTCATCCTTGACCATGTCGACGATGCGCCGGCCCGACATCTGCGCCATCACCCTGCGGCGCGAGTCGACCGCCGGGATCGCGGCGTTGCCCGACAGAGCCATGCCCAGCGCCTCGGCCATCGAGGCCATGGTGGAGGCCGTGCCCATCGTGTTGCAGGTGCCCGACGAGCGGCTCATCGAGGCCTCGGCCTCGAGGAACTCTTCCTGCGTCATCTCGCCGGCCTTCACCGCTTCCGAGAAGATCCACAGATGCGTGCCGGAGCCGACGCGCTCGCCGCGGAAATAGCCGTTCAGCATCGGCCCGCCGGTGACGACGATCGAGGGGATGTCGGTCGAGGCGGCGGCCATCAGCAGCGACGGCGTGGTCTTGTCGCAGCCGACCATCAGCACCGCGCCGTCGATCGGCTGGCCGCGCATCGCCTCCTCGACCGCCATCGCGGCGAGGTTGCGGAACATCATCGCGGTGGGCCGGAAGGTGTTTTCGGAGGCCGAGAACACCGGCACCTCGACCGGGAAGCCACCGGCTTCCCACACGCCCGCCTTCACCTTCTCGGCGAGCTCCCGCAGATGGCCGTTGCAGGGGGTCAGGTCCGACCAGGTGTTGAGGATGCCGATCACCGGCCGCCCGTCGAACAGGTCGTGCGGGTGGCCTTGGTTCTTCAGCCAGCCGCGATGATAGATCGCGTCGCGAGAATTGCCGCCGTACCAGTGCTGCGACCTCAGCTTGCGTGGCCATTCGGCCTTCTTGAACGTCATGATCTCACCCTCTCACAGCACGCGCACGTCGACGCGCCGGGCGGCCGGCGCGGCTTCGACCACCAGCCGGTTGCGCAGCGGCAGTCCGAACCCGGTCGCCTCGATCTCGAACTCGTCGCCGGGCTCCGTCCGCACCCCGTCGGCGAAGGACAGGGTCGCGGTGCCGAACATGTGGACGTGGATGTCCCCAGGTACGCGAAAGAGCGCATACTTGAAGTGATGATGCTCGAGATTGGCAAAGGAATGCGACATGTTCTCCTCCCCCGACAGGAAAGGCTTCTCGAAGATCACCTTGCCGTCGCGGCGGATCCGCGACGTGCCGCGGATGTCGGCCGGCGGCGCGCCGATCCGGATTTCGGGGCCGAACGAGGCCGGGCGCAGCTTCGAATGGGCGAGATAGAGATAGTTCCGCCGCTCCATCACATGGTCGGAAAACTCATTCGATATGGCGAAGCCGACCCTGAACGGCGTGCCGTCGTCGCCGATGACGTAGATGCCGGCGATCTCGGGTTCTTCGCCGCCGTCCTCGGCGAAGAAGGGCGAGGTGAGCGGCCCGCCGGGAAGCGCGAGGTTGGTGCCATTGCCCTTGTAGAACCATTCCGGCTGCACGCCCGGCAAACCATTCGCCGGCTTGCCGCCCTCAAGCCCCATCCGGAACATCTTCATGGAGTCCGTCAGGGTCTCCTCCGCCGCGCCCGCCTTCTGGTGCATGGCATCGCGCGTCGCGGCGGAGCCCAGATGCGTCAGCCCGGTGCCGGTCAGATGCAGGTGCGCCGGGTCCGGATGAGTGATCGGCGCGAGCACCCTGCCCTCCTCCAGCGCGGCGGCGAGATCGACCGAGGGGCCTCGGCCCAGAGCCCCGACATGCGCGGCCAGATCGGAGCCGCCGGCGCGGATGCAGTCCAGCACAAGATCGTAGGTGCTGCGCGCCCCCCTGACCGCATAGGCCTGCTCGCCCTCCCGGGCGACGACGGTGATCGACCCGTCCGGGTTGCCGATCTGCGAAAGCCACATGCGACGCATCCTCCTGCAAACGGTCTCGGCCGTTTTTCTGATGCAGCCATATATCGGATTCTGCGGTTTACAAAAGTATTATTATATGATTTTTCTCTTCGCGGGCCGCCGATGCGCCCTCGTAATGGGAGGAAATCCATGTTTGCCAAGACCCTACTTGGCGCGAGCCTGCTCGCGTCCATGACCTTTCTGTCGTCCGCTGCGCTCTCGCAGACGATCGGCTTCTCGCAGATCGGATCCGAATCCGGCTGGCGCGCCGCCGAAACCACGCTGACCAAGCAGGAAGCCGAGAAGCGCGGCATCGATCTCAAGTTCTCCGATGCGCAGCAGAAGCAGGAAAACCAGATCAAGGCGCTGCGCAGCTTCATCGCCCAGGGCGTCGACGCCATCCTGGTCGCGCCGGTCGTCGCCACCGGCTGGGACGCCGTCCTGAAGGAAGCCAAGGAGGCAGAGATCCCGGTCGTCCTGCTCGACCGCATGGTCGATTCCGACAAGGACCTCTATCTGACCGCGGTCGGCTCGGATCTGGTCCACGAGGGCTCGGTCGCCGGCAAGTGGCTGGTCGACACGGCGGCAGGCAAGGACTGCAATGTCGTCGAGCTTCAGGGCACGACCGGCTCGTCACCGGCGATCGACCGCAAGAAGGGCTTCGAGCAGGCGATCGCGGGTGCCGCCAACATCAAGATCATCCGCAGCCAGACCGGCGACTTCACCCGCGCCAAGGGCAAGGAAGTGATGGAAAGCTTCCTCAAGGCCGAGAACGGCGGCAAGAACATCTGCGCGCTCTATGCCCATAACGACGACATGGCCGTCGGTGCCATCCAGGCCATCAAGGAAGCGGGTCTCAAGCCCGGCACCGACATCCTGGTGGTGTCGATCGACGCGGTGCCGGACATTTTCCAGGCGATGGCCGCCGGCGAGGCGAACGCCACCGTCGAGCTGACGCCCAACATGGCCGGCCCCGCCTTCGACGCGCTCAAGGCGTACATGGAGAACGGTACCGTTCCGCCGAAGTTCATCCAGACCGAGTCGAAGCTCTATACGCAGAAGGACGACCCGGCGAAGGAATACGAAGCCAGAAAGGGCCTCGGCTACTGATCTGCCGCCTGGCCGGCGGCTTGCCCGCCGGCCACCTCGCTGGCACGATCCCGCCGGCCGCCGTTCAGCGTCGGCCGGGGGATTCTTATTCCGGAACAATGACCGTGGTCGCAAGCCAGAGCCAGCCGCTGCTCGCCGCAGTCGGCCTCAGCAAGACATTTCCCGGCACGCGGGCGCTCGACGGCGTCGATTTCGACCTGCGGGCCGGCGAGGTGCATGCGTTGCTCGGCGAGAACGGCGCCGGCAAATCCACCCTCATCAAATGCCTGACCGGCGCCTACCGCCGCGACGGCGGCGATATCCTGCTCGATGGCCAGTCGATCGATCCGCGCGACACGCAGGAGGCGCAGCGGCTCGGCATTGGCACCGTCTACCAGGAGGTCAACCTCCTGCCCAACCTCACCGTCGCCGACAATCTGCTGCTCGGTCGCCAGCCGCGGCGCTTCGGCCTCGTCTCGCGCCGCGAGACCAACCGGGCGGCGCGCGAGATGCTGTCGCGCTACGGGCTCACCATCGACGTGTCGCGTTCGCTCGACACCTATTCCGTCGCCATCCAGCAGATCGTCGCCATCGCCCGCGCCGTCTCGCTGTCGGGCAAGGTGCTGATCCTCGACGAGCCGACGGCGAGCCTCGACCGCGACGAGGTACGCATGCTCTTCGACGTCGTCCGCTCGCTACGCGCCGAAGGCCTCGGCATCGTCTTCATCTCGCACTTCCTCGACCAGGTCTTCGAGATCTCCGACCGCATCACCGTGCTGCGCAACGGCAGGCTCGTCGGCGTGCGCGACGCGGCGACGCTCGATCGGACCCAACTCATCAACATGATGCTCGGCCGCGAACTGTCGGAGGAAACCCGAGACCGCGGCCGCGGCGGCTTCGACTACGCCGCGCTGCCGCGCATCTCCTTCAAGGGCACCGGCCGGGCCGGTGTGATCGCGCCCTTCGACCTCGCCATCCATCGCGGCGAGGTGGTCGGCATGGCCGGCCTGCTCGGCTCCGGGCGCACTGAGACCGCGGAGCTGATGTTCGCAGCCGCACCCCGCGACGGCGGCACGGTCAGCAAGGACGGCAAGCCGATAAAACTCGCCTCCCCGCGCGACGCGATCGCCGCCGGCTTCGGCTTCTCGCCGGAGGACCGCAAGACCAGCGGCATCATCGGCGACATGAGCGTGCGCGAGAACATCGTCTTGGCGCTGCAGGCCCGCCAGGGCTGGATGCGGCCAGTGCCGCTTCGCCGCCAGCGCGAGATGGCGGACGACTATATCCGCCGGCTCGACATCCGCACGCCGGACGCCGAGAAGCCGATCGGCCAGCTGTCGGGCGGCAACCAGCAGAAGGCGCTGCTCGCCCGCTGGCTCGCCACCAATCCGGAGTTCCTGATCCTCGACGAGCCGACGCGCGGCATCGACGTCGGCGCCCATGCCGAGATCATCCGCATGATCGAGAACCTGTGCGAGAGCGGCATGTCGCTGCTCGTCATCTCCTCCGAGCTCGATGAACTCGTCACCTACAGCCACCGGGTCGTCGTCGTGCGGGACCGGGTGCACGTCGCCGAACTGATCGGCGAGGAGATCGCCACCGACAGCATCGTCGCGGCAATCGCCAAACCCTCGCCCATCCAGGAGGCCGGCACATGAACGGAACGCTCCTACGCTTCGGGCGCAGGATCGGCCCGCAGCTGATCACGCTTGCCGTCGTCGTGGCGATGATCGCCATCGTCTTTCCGGGTTTCTTCGACATTTCCGTCGCCAACGGCCGCCTTTACGGCAGCCCGATCGACATCCTCAATCGCGGCGCGCCCGTCGCGCTGCTCGCCATCGGCATGACGCTGGTCATTGCCACCGGCGGCATCGACCTCTCCGTCGGCGCGGTGATGGCGATCTGCGGCGCGATCGCCGCGACCCTGATCTCGGAAGGTTACGGCCTGCCCGCCACGCTGGCGCTGTCGCTGGGCGCCGGGCTGCTGTGCGGCCTCTGGAACGGGCTGCTTGTCGCGGTGCTCGGCATCCAGCCGATCGTCGCGACGCTGATCCTGATGGTGGCGGGACGCGGCATCGCCCAGCTCGTGACCGAGGGCATGATCCGGACCTTCAGCCACGACGGCCTCGCCTCGCTCGGTTCGGGGAATCTGCTCTGGCTGCCGACGCCCGTGGTCATCTGGCTCTGCGCCGGCATCCTGGCGACGCTGGTGGTGCGGCGCACCGCGCTCGGCATGCTGATCGAGGCGGTCGGCATCAACCGCCGCGCCTCGATGCTGGCCGGCGTCAATGCCCGCCTGCTGCTGGTCACCGTCTACATCGTGTCGGGCCTGTGCGCGGCGATGGCCGGCATCATCGTCACGGCGGACATCCGCGGCGCCGACGCCAACAATGCCGGCCTGTTCCTCGAACTCGACGCCATCCTCGCCGTCGTCGTCGGCGGCACCTCGCTGCTCGGCGGGCACTTCTCGCTGATCGCCTCGCTGATCGGCGCGATGATCATCCAGGCGATCAACACCGGCATCCTCGTCGCCGGCTTCCCGCCCGAGTTCAACCTCGTGATCAAGGCGGCAATCGTGCTGGCGATCCTCGTCCTGCAGTCGCCGGCGCTGCAGGGCGCGGCGATGCTGTTCTCCCGCGCAAAGGGCCAGCCATGAACCCCCGGCTCCTCCCGCTCGCCGCGACCGTGCTGATCTTCGTCGTCGCCTACGCCGTCTGCTACGTCCAGTTCCCGGCGATGCTGTCGACCCGCGTGATCGGCAACCTCTTGACCGACAATGCCTTCCTCGGCATCGCCGCGGTCGGCATGACGTTCGTCATCCTGTCCGGCGGCATCGACCTGTCGGTCGGCTCGGTCATCGCCTTCGCCGGCGTCTTCATCGCCGTCATGCTTCGGGACACGGGTCTGCATCCGCTCGCCGTCTTCGCCGCCCTGCTCGCACTCACCACGCTGTTCGGCGCGGCAATGGGGACGGTCATCCACGTGCTTCGGATGCCGCCCTTCATCGTCACGCTGGCCGGCATGTTCCTGGCGCGCGGGCTGGCCTACATCCTGTCGGTGGACTCCGTCCCGATTTCGCATCCGTTCTACGAGTGGATGCAGAGCCTCTACTGGCTCCTGCCCGGCAAGGGGCGGCTGACGCTGATCGGCGGCCTGATGCTTCTCGTCTTCGCGTTCGGCATCCTCATCGCCCACCGCACCCGCTTTGGCGCCAACGTCTTCGCGCTCGGCGGCGGCGTCCAGACGGCGCGGCTGATGGGCGTTCCGGTGGCGCGCACGACCGTTGCCATTTATGCGCTGTCCGGCTTTCTCGCGGGACTGTCCGGTATCGTCTTTTCGCTCTATACGTCGGCCGGCTACTCGCTTGCGGCGGTGGGCGTCGAACTCGACGCGATCGCAGCCGTGGTCATCGGCGGGACGCTTCTGACGGGCGGCAGCGGCTTCGTCGCGGGAACACTGATAGGCGTTTTGATCATGGGGCTGATCCAGACCTACATCATCTTCGACGGCACGCTGTCGAGCTGGTGGACGAAGATCGTCATCGGCGTTCTTCTCCTCGTCTTCATCGTCCTTCAGAAAGGGTTGCTCAGCCTCGCCGACCGCCGCCGGTCGCTGAGGGCAAGCGGAACGACGTGACGATGCTGAAGACGGCGATCTCCGGCGAGAGGGTCAGGAACAGTCACGCGCTGGTGGTCGACGCACTTGGCAAGGCGATCGTCGGCGGCGACTATCCGCGCGGTTCGACGCTGCCTGGCGACATCGAACTCGAGAGCCGTTTCGGCGTGTCCCGCACGGTGCTGCGCGAGGCGATGAAGACGCTTGCCGCCAAGGGAATGATCGTCGCCAAGGCGCGCATCGGCACCCGCGTCACCGACAAGTCCACCTGGAACTATTTTGATGCCGACATCCTGCGCTGGCATCTCGAGCAGGGCGCCGACAGCCGGTTCATGACGCACCTGGCCGAGATGCGTCTCGCCTTCGAACCCTATGCCGCGCGTCTCGCCTGCCGCCACGCCACGGCGAGGGATATCGAGCAGATGCTCGCGCATGCCGACGCGATGGAGAAGGCCACCTCGCAGGAGGGCTTCGCGCTCGCCGACCTCGCCTTCCACATGGCGCTCGCCGAGGCGTCGAAGAACCCGTTCATGTATTCCGTCGGCGCGCTCGTGGAGGCCGCGCTCGTCACCAGCTTTCGCCTCAGTTCGCCCTTCGGCGAGGCGGCAAGACAGTCGCTATCGGCGGAGAACCATCGCCGGATCGCGCAGGCGATTGAGCTCAAGGACGAGGCGAAGGCGGCCGCCGCCGTCGAGGTGGTCATCGCGGAGGGCCGAAACCGCGTCGGGCAAAAGCTCGGCGAGGCGTAAGGCGGCGAGATGGCCAGCCCTACCGGGCCGCCTCCACGTCCTGGCTGGTGAAGCTTCTGACGATTGCGCCTTTCCCCAGAATCGTTTCCAGCATTTCGTTGAGAAGCGACACTCGGCCGTCGAGCCCGAAATGCGTTGGCTCGGGATCGTCGTCGCCTCCGGCAATCGGCTTTCGCACGAGGTCGCAATCCCCCGCCTCGGACACTGCTTCCTTTGCAAAGCGCTCAACGGCGAGCGTCCGGGTCAAGCTCATCTGCGTTTCTTTATCGAAATAGAGATCGACGAACTGGGCCGCCCCGCCCTGCTCCTCCGCGGTTTCCTCCGCCTCGCGGCTGATCACCCCGCCGAGGATTCGCGACCAGAGGCCGGGCCAGTCGCCGGGATAGTCCGGATTGAAGATGTCGCGCCGCGCCGCATCCTGCTCCAGGTGCCAGAGCCACGCCTTCTCCACGACAGGGACGTCGCGGGCCGCCCGCCGATGCGGGGTGCCTTCGCCCTGCCGACGGATGAAAGGCGCGACATGTGTAAGGAACGCGTCCTTCTCGAGCAGAGGCGCGATCAGGTGGAGCGTGCTGAAGACGGGGCATCCTGGCCCGCGCATGGCGAAGCGGCCATCGAGAAGCTCGGCAACGAAACGCGCGCCGAGGTCATGGGCGGCGAGGTGATAGCTGATGCTCCCGGCCCGGTGCCGACCGGACAGCTTGCTGAACAGCAGGAGCATCTCCCTGACGCCATTGGCGCGGCGAAGGGTCTGCTGGACGGCTTTGCCGGCCTTGTCCCTTGGCCGTCCGGCATCCTTCCTGGCTGCGTCCGCTTCCGGAAAATAGAAAAAGCGGCGGAAGGACCGCTCGATCTCGCGCAAAAGCCGCGCCGGAAGCCCGCCGGCTTCGATCTCGAGCAGCCGGGCGACGAGGGAATCGCGATCGCGGCCGACCGCGGTGGTGCGCTCGCGCAGGTCGGCAATGTGGTTCTCGATCTGGCGCCGTAGTTCCTCGAACAATTCGCATTCCCACAGGAAATAGATCGGGTAGATACCGTTTTCCTTGTAGACCGCCCGCGTCCCGCGCACGAAGCGGGCGGCCTCGTCTTCGCTGCGCCCGACCGCGAGTACCTGGATCAGCACATGACGATACTTGAAGTCCGTGCCGGGCCTCGCCGACAATTGGCGGTCGGAGAGCTGGTCCGAGACGAAGCGCTGCCCAGTCTTCTTTTGGAGCGCGTCAGACTGCCGCCTGCGGATGATGTCGATGGATTCTTCGATCGTCGCGGGGTCGTGCTGGTAGGTGCCGTGGCGCTCCAGCCGACCCTGCACGATCGGCAGCAGGTGGCCGAGCACGTCGATGCGGATCGGGCCGGTGGGCGAATAGCCCTCCTCCTGGCTGGCGGCAATAGCTGAGACGCCCTGCGGAGCCACGCAATAGCGGCCGATGCCGTCGAAGGGGGCCGCCAGCCGCATCACCCAGGCGTCGGCCACGTTGCGCGCCCAGTCCTGGTAGCTCCAGACCGCACAGCCGCGATCCCCCCAGTCCGGCCCCCACGAGTTCTGGACGATGAATCCCGTTTTCGTATAGCCGACAACCAGGAATGCATGGTAGCCGCGGTCGCTCGGTGTCGTGCTGTCGAACTGGATCGATCCCTTCGCCGGCTCGAACCAGCCATCGTGAATTCGGGCGGTACATACACACAGTTCCGCCTCGTTCAGCGCGCAATGCATGTCGATGAGCAGCGGTCGCACCCGATAGTAGGCGCCGAGAAGGACCTTGCGCGCGCTTTCGGCAATATCGGCGTTCATGTGCCAAGCCCAAGACTTCTTGTCCGCCTGCCGCCGATACTTCTCAAGCAGATCCGTCGAATGCTCGATCGAGCAAACGCCGTTATGCCTGAACCCCTTGATCGCGCCACGCAGCGACGAGCCGCTGTAGCCCTCGCCGTTCCATTCGTCGTGGAGCCGAGCATTGCCGTAGAGCATGATCGCACTTGCATAGGGTGCGGCGAGACGATCGAGCGAGGGTTCGAAACCGTCCGACACCCCGTTCGAGATGCGGTCGATTGCAAGGAGATGATCGATCGCCGCCGCCACGGCGTGTCCGGTGCAGGACGGATCCTGGCCCTGATCGCGCACCCGGCGCTGCGACCACCAACCCTTCTCGTGCCTTGGATCGAGCAAGGGTCTCACGCCGGCAAGGCTCGGCCTGAACATCAGGTCGCGCGCATCGGGCAGGTCCACCTGCGCGTCGATGACGCGGCGGATGGCATCATTCATGGCAGCCTCGCAGCCTCTGCGATTTCCGTCATCTGACGATGTCGCCCGGCTTGCGGATCGGCTCGCGGCGTATCCGCAAGACGCCGGCCGCGGATTCGGTCCCGTCGTCGGCGTCCGTCTCGCCGAACGTATCCGCAGCACGCACGCCCTCGCCGAAATCGAGGCCAGTCAGGCGTTCCAGGTCGGAAACCGGCAGCTGGTAGGTCTCGAAGCCGCGCCCGAAAACCAGTTCGAGATCGCGGTCGCCGAACATGTCCCATTGCCAGATCACGAAGGCCTGAGCCTGGAGGGCGCGACGATCGCCGCGCGTGCGGCCGATAGAGGTGGTCACCTTCCAGAAGCCCAGAGGAATACCCACCTCCTCCAGGCCGGTGCGTCGCGAGCGCGGATCGGCCGAACCGAAGACCGGGCCGGCGAACACGTTGATGCGAGCGTCGCGCTCGTCGGTTCCCCCGAGCACGTGATTCTCGAGGTCGAGCCAGATCTTCTGGTTGAGATCCTTATGTTGCGGGGCGGCATTCGTGTAAAAAAAGGTGTCGGCTTCCGCCTGCGCCGCTTCTTCACGCGAACCCCAGACAGGGTCGAGCCGCCGCACGAGATGGCCGCGGTCGAAATCGTTGCGCTGATAGAGCGCATTGTCGACCTGTTCGATCTCGTCGATCCGCGGGTCGAGGAGCCAGTTGTCCCTGCCGCGAGGATTGTGCCACAGACTGGTGCCGTCGATGTTGACCGCGCTGAGGAAAGCGAGGCGACGGGGCCCGTTCATCACCACCGAGAAATGCGTGTATTTGAGCTCCATGCCGCCGCCGGCTTTCAGCTTGGCTACCTGGCGCAGCTGCAGCGCGTTGAGACGCGGCAGCGGAACGGCGAACTTGGCTGCCGGATCCAGGAAGGCGGGATCGTAGCCCTTGCGGCCCGACAGGTCGCCCGCGGCCTCGGCTGCCTGGTGAGACCCGCCACCGGCGCCGCCGGAAAGACCCGAAACGCCACGTACCCGCACGCCATGGCGGCTCGCGATGTCGCGAATGGTGCGGGCGTTGACAGCATGATTGCGATCGCCTTCGCGACCGCCGAAGTGGAGTCCGGCAACCGCGCCGGTCTCAATCTGGATCACCGCCGACCCGGAATTTCCCCCCAGGGTCGTACAATTGTGCGAGAAGGTGAACGCGGACTCCGAGACGTTCATCACCTTGCCGGGCGCAAATCGCTTCTTGTCGTAGATGTCGCGGAAAATGCGGGACTGGTCGTCGGCATTGTTGCGGCCATCGAAGGCGGGGTAGCCGATGACGCCGAGAAAGCCGTCCCCCGGCCCGTCCTGGGCGATCGCCAGCGGCTGGATGCCGAGCGCCGCGAGGCGGCCGCGCTCGACCTTGAGAATCGCCATATCAGGGCCGTCGGGCCGCTCGACGTGAACGATGTCGCGGATCGCCGCGATCAATTCCCGCGCCAGGCCGTGCTCCTCGACGAAGTCGACTGACGGCACGACGCCACGCTCGAAGGAACGGTTGTCCGTGGAGGGATCGACGAACACTTCGGCGACGTGGCGGTTGGTGACGATGACGTCGTCATCGATCACCCAGCCTGTGCCGACCCATTTGTATTGCGGGTGGCCATCCAGCTCGACGCGACCGACGGAGGCGATCGCGCTCCGTATGATCGCGCGATGCGGATTGAGCCGGGTGCGCCAGACCTCAAGCTGGGGTTCCTCGTAGTCTCCATCCTTCACCAGCAAGGACGGATAGCCCTCGCGCATGATAATCGCCTCGGCGAACGACGGATTGAGCGGATCGATGCGATCGGATTTGACCCGCTCGACCGCCTCGGCCATCGACATGCCGCGCGAGCCGGCGGCACCTTCGGCGTAAGGAAATTCGGATGTCGAAGCGCGACTGGCGCGGCGAAGCAGGTCGCCCCGCAACAATTCCTCGATGACGGCACGATCCTGCAATTGAGAGCGGCGAACTGCATCCATAACTGTTCCCCCACGACGCGTTACTTGGACGCCAGCGGTCGAAAACAGTTTGGCCTCAATCCGGCGCGATGCAGAGCTTATATTTCGAGGGAAAGACTTGAGTCTGTGAAATCGATTACATAGGCGCGACAGTCGGTTCGTGCGGATATCGCCCGCGACAGTCACCTATTCGACGCAACGCCTCGTGCGCGACGCGTGGCCTGCATCGAAGCGTCCTACATGTTCGAGGCGATATCGTCGCAGCGTGGCGGCGGCGGTTTGTAGCACCGGACCTGCGATTCGGCGCGGTCGCGCCGCTGACGCGCCTCGTCCGCCGGCCCACGCGGCTTCGGCTCGATGCCATCCGTCGCGCCCCGATAGGGCTCGAGCTTGGTACGCCTCAGCCAGCTGGCCGACAGCTCGGCCAGGAAGCTTCGCAAGACCGGTTGCATGACGTCCTCCCGTGACGCGGCTTCAACGGGAGGAAACGCTCGACGTGTGCCCGGGTTCCACTTGCCCGGCGATTCCTTAGGCTCAGTTGCCGGCGCCCCGAGGCAAATCGATTGCCCGACCTTCGCGCGCCGAGCGCTGGGCGGCGAGGCCCATCAGGACAGCCCAGCGGCCGTCGTCCAGCGATACCTCGACCGGACCTTTTCCACGCACCGCATCGACGAAGCGGCGATGCTGGTAAAAGGTCGAGCCGTTGTGATCGCCTGCCGCGAGCAGTGCCGGGTCGACGGGTATGTCGAGGACGCGCGGGCCGGCTGGATCGCGCGGGCTGACGACGACCTGTGCCACCGGCGGCGCGCCCAGGTGTTCCGGCCAGAAGCGGGTGGGGCCGGGCACCAGGCATTCGATCTTGCCGGCCGCACCGACTGCCGAAATCTCTTCCTGGTAGCGGCTGCCCTCTGCGAACATGCACAGTTCGAGCATGGCGCGCGCGCCATTGTCGAAATCGACCAGCGCGTAGCCGTGGTCCCAGATGTCGGGCACCTCGCCGCCATAGCGCTCGTCGCGATGGTTGATCGCGCTGCCGCCGCTGGCCATGACGCGCACCGGATCGGCCTTCAGGATCAGCCGCATCAGGTCGAAGAAGTGGCAGCATTTCTCCACGAACGTGCCGCCGCTGGTGCGTTCGAACCGGTTCCACGCGCCGACCTTGTCGAGGAAGGGATAGCGGTGCTCGCGGACGGTCAGCATGCGGATGCCGCCGGTCGCCCGGCCGGCCTCGGCGATGAAGCGGGCGACCGGGGGCATGTAGCGATATTCCATCGCGACCCAAAGCAGCGGCAGGCGCCTGCCGACCGCGGCCGCGCGCTGCTCGTCCTCGGCCGTGGTGAAGAGCGGCTTCTCGACCAGCACAGGCAGCGGCCTGACGCGCGCGATCTCCTCGAGCTGCTCGACATGGCGATGGTTGGGGCTGGCGATCAGCACGCAGTCGACGTCCGGAGCGGCGAGAAGCTCGGCGATCGAACCCAACGCCCGGGCTCCAGGCGCCAGCGCCAGCGATTTCGCCAGCATGCCGGGGTCCGGCTCGAAGATCGCCGCCACATGCGCGTCGCCGAGCAAGGCGATGTTGCGGATGTGCTCCTGGCCCATCATGCCGCTGCCGATGATGCCGTACCCGATCGATGTCCTGGCCAAGCTGGTGTTCCCCGAATTATCTGAACCGTGACACGTAGCGGGCGACGCCTGGATCGAACCACGAGCGCGAGAACTCGACGCTGTCGCCGTCGCCCGCCCAGGCGATGCGCTCGATCAGGCCGCAGGGCGCCGGCGGTTGCGCGGCGAACGCATCGGGCGCCCAATCCGGCGCCGGCGCGACCGAGACGCGGTCCTCGATGCGGGCGATCGAGAAGCCGAGGGCGACGCGGTAGTGAAGGTAGAGCGATTCCGACAGATCGTCCGGCGACAGGGCCTGCGCCTTCGACCCGTCGAGCCAGATCTCCTCGATCGCGGCCGGTAACCCATCCAGCCGCCGCAGGCGCCTGATCCTGTGCGCCGCCTTGGAAGAACCGAAGACGGGGAGATCTTCTGGCTTCTCCATGCTCTCGACGGAAATCAGGTCGGCCGTCGGCAGACCGCCGCCGGCGATCCGCTCCAGCCGGAAGAAAGCGTAGACGCCCTGCAGATCGCCGCGCGCGCGGACATAGTTGCCGGAACCGTGGATCCGTTCGAGCAGCCCCCGCTGCGTGAGATCGGCCAGCGCCCTCCTGAGCGTGCCGACGGCGATGCCGAGTTCGGCCGCCATGTCGCGCTCGGGCGGCAGGCGCGCGCCATCGGCCAGCCGCCCGGCCGCGATCTCGCGGATCAGCATCTCGCCTATCTGCATGTGCACCGGCAGCGGCCCGCGCATCTGCGTCGACCTTCGCCCGGGCTCCACCCGCCTCACCTGAAACACGTCCGCGCCGCCTCGGAAAAATTGATACAGCATTGATCTACATCAATGCGGATGCTACGCAAGATAAAAATGCGCGGCCGGAGCGAGATGCCCACGGGCCGGAGGAAGGACGCCATGACGATCGTTCCCATCACCTCGCCAGACCTCGACGCGGCGGAAGTGTCGTGGTTTTCGGCGCTGTGCTCCGACGACTACCGCTATCTCGGCGTGCCCGACGGCGCGTTGCGCTCGAGCTGGGAACACTGTTCGGACATCGTGAAGGAGGCGGAGGCGCAAGGCTTCCGCAACATCCTGTGCCCCTCCTCCTATCAGGTCGGCCAGGACACGCTCTCCTTCGTCGCCGGCTGCGCGCCGATCACCTCGCGGATCAATTTCCTGGCGGCGATCCGCTGCGGCGAGTTGCATCCGATCATGCTCGCCCGCACGGTGGCGACGCTCGACCACATGCTCGAGGGCCGGCTGACCCTCAACGTCATCTCGTCGGATTTTCCCGGCCAGAGCGAGGATAGCGCCTATCGCTACCGCCGCTCGCACGAGGTGGTCGAAATCCTGCGCCAGGCCTGGACGCGCGACCGGATCGATTTCGAGGGCGAGATCTACAGCTTCAAGGGTCTCACGACCGACCCGGCGAAGCCCTATCAGCAAAACGGCGGACCACTGCTCTATTTCGGCGGCTATTCGCCGGACGCGCTCGAGCTCTGCGGCGCGCAATGCGACGTCTACCTGATGTGGCCGGAGACGAAGGAAGAACTCGCCGGACGCATGAAGGCGGTCCACGAGCGCGCCGCCGCGCACGGGCGCACACTCGACTATGGTCTGAGGGTCCACATGATCGTGCGCGACACCGAGGCCGAGGCGCGCGACTATGCGCGTGAACTCGTCTCCAGGCTCGACGACGAACAGGGCAAGGCGATCCGCGAACGCGCCCACGACGCGCGCTCGCTCGGCGTCTCGCACCAGGCGAAAAACCGCGAGATCGCCGACGACGAAGGCTATGTCGAGCCGCATCTGTGGACCGGCATCGGCCGGGCGCGCTCGGGCTGCGGGGCGGCGCTTGTCGGCTCGGCCGACCAGGTGCTGTCGGAGATCGAGGCCTACCGGAAGATGGGCATCCGCGCCTTCATCTTCTCCGGCTACCCCCATCTCGACGAATGCCGTCACTTCGGCACGAAGGTGCTGCCGGAATTGAAAACCTGCTCGCTGCCGCACGCCTACGGACGCGTGCCGGATGTAACGCCCGCCACGCCCCTCGGCACAGGGGAGCGACGCTGATGGAACGGGTCGCCCTCACGCCCGCCCTGACCATGTCGCGCAACTCGATGTTCGCCGAAGTAGACGGCGGTCCCGGCGCCGCATCGCCCCGCTTTGATCCGACGACACTGCGCGGCGCCTTCGGCCGGTTTGCGACGGGGCTGACCGTCGTCACCGCGGCCTCGGAGGATGGGCCCGTCGGCATCACCGCCAACAGCTTCTCCTCGGTTTCACTCGATCCACCGCTGGTGCTTTGGTCGATTGCCCGTTCCTCGCGGCGCTTCGACGCCTTCGCCCGTGCGCCGTTCCAGGCGATCCACATTCTCAGCGCAGACCAGATGGACCTGTGCCGCCGCTTCTTTCGCGACGGCCGGGATTTCTCCGGCCTCGGCACAAGACCCGGTGTCGGCGACGTCCCGCTCATCGACGGCGCGCTGGCGTTGCTGGAATGCGAGATCGTCAGTCGGATGGACTGCGGCGACCATCTCGTGCTGATCGGCCACGTGCGCGCCATGGAGACGTCCGACGGCGAGCCGCTCGTCTTCGCCGCCGGGCGCTACGGGACGCTGGCGGCGTTCGCCTCATGACCCACGGCCCTCGCCGAAGCCGTCGACTGCCGCAGCACCAGGTTGCAGGCGAGTTCGATGCGGCGCGGCGGCATGGTCGCGAGAGACAGATCGTCGAGAAGGAGGCTCAGCGCCGCCGCGCCGATCTCGCGCATCGGGATATGCATCGTCGTCAGCGGCGGGCTGCAGAAGGCGGAGAGCGGCAGGTCGTCCATGCCGACCACCGACACGTCGGCGGGCACGTTGAAGCCCGCGCGCTCGACGCCGCGGATCGCGCCGTAGGCCAGGCTGTCGCCAGCCGTCAGGACGGCGGTGAAGTCGAGGCCGCGATCCCTAATGCGGGCGGCGATCGCCTCCTCGGCGAGCTCCGGCAGCCAGTCCGGCACCTCGACGACGAGATCCTCGATCCCGGCAACGCCCTTCGCGGTGAGCGCGTCGCGCCAGCCCTCGAAGCGGCGCTCGATGGTGCGCCGGCCACGCCGCATCAGGAACAGGATGCGCCGATGGCCGAGCGACAGCAGGTGCTGGGCGGCGAACTGCGCGGCGGAGCGGTTGCAGGGCGTGACACTCGAATGGCGCATCGCCGGATCGTCGCCATTGACCAGGACGATCGGCTTGCCGAAGCCCTCGGTCAGCGTCAACACGTCGTCATCGTCGAGCGTCAGGAACAGGCAGCCCGCGACCGACGCGTCCTCGCTCGCCTCGCGCAGCAGAGCGACCTCGTCATCGGGGGTCGCAACGGGCCGCGTGACCAGTTCGACGCCAAGCGCCTGCGCGCGCTCCTTCAGCCCGTCGAGCACGTGGAAGGTGAACTGGTTGCGGGAATGGTCGATCATCGCGACGCTGCTGGCCGCCAGGATCACCTTGCGATCGGCGATCGAGGCCGGGATCGCATAGTGCAGCGCCCGCGCCGCCTCGATGATCTCCGCGCGAAGCTGATCGCGCACGCCAACGGCGCCTGCCAGGGCGCGCGAGGCCGTGCTGACCGACACGCCGCAGCGTCTGGCCACTTCCTCAAGTCGGATACGACGGTTTGGCCGCCCCCTCTTGGCCTGCGCGATGATGACCTCCCCCGTGCTTGCCGCCATGCTGCAAAAAATTTTCAGATTGCGCAAGAAAAATTGTTGTGGAAGGTTTCCCGGCAAGGCGGCCGACAAAGGGCGCCACCGGGAGGAGTTATGGCTGTATCAGCCGCGCACGTTCGCACGGCCCTCGACAGGCTGGTCGCCGGCATGACCGGCCTGCGCGCCGACGGTCGCTTCGACGAGCCGAACCTCGACGGCACGCCGGGCGACTATGTCAGCTTCGACAGCTGGGAATGGCCGCAGGGCGTCGGCCTCTATGGCCTCGTCAAGCTGTGGGCGCGGACCGGCGACGCGAGCCTGCTCGCCACCATCGAGGACTGGTACGACCGCCGCATCGCCGCCGGCCTGCCCGCGATGAACGTCAACACGACCGCGCCGATGCTTGCGCTTTCCGAGCTGTGGCGTCGCCAGCGCCAGCCCCGCTTCGAGCCGGTGCTGCGCGACTGGGCGCGCCGTGTCGTCGAGACCATGCCGCGCACGCCGGAGGGCGGCTTCCAGCACAATGTCTCCGACCGCATCAACGACGACGAACTGTGGGACGACACCCTGTTCATGGTCGCGCTGTTCCTCGCCTCCTTCGGCGAGGCGTCGGGCGAGCGCCGCTATGTCGACGAGGCGGAGCGCCAGTTCCTCGTCCATGCGCGCTATCTCGCCGACACACGTTCTGGCCTGTGGTTCCACGGCTGGACCTTCGGCGGCCGGCACAATTTCGCCCGCGCGCTGTGGGGTCGCGGCAATTCGTGGATCACGGTCGGCATTCTCGACCTTGTCGACATGGCCGAGATTTCGCCCTCGGTGCGCGCCTATCTGCTCGGCGTGCTGGAGACGCAGATCGCGGCGCTGTTGAAGCTGCAGGCGCCGTCCGGAGCGTGGCGCACCCTGCTCGACGATCCGGCGTCCTACGAGGAAATCTCAGCCACGGCCGGGTTCGGCTATGGACTGATGAAGGCCGCGCGCATCGGCCTTGGACCCGCCGAATGGCGCAAGGCCGGCCTGAAGGCGCTGGCGGCGGTGCTGGCCAATGTGGGCGAAGACGGCGTCGTGGCCAACGTGTCCTACGGCACGCGCATGGGCTACGATCTGCAATTCTACCGCGACATCCCCCTCCAGCCGACCGGCTACGGACAGGCGCTCGCAATCCTGTGCCTCGCCGAAGGGCTGGAGAACCCGAACGAAATGACGGAGGCCGCGTGATGCGCGTGCTCTACGGCACCTCGCCGGCCGACATCGCCGCCATGGACACCGACCGGCTCCGGGCCGAGTTCCTGGTGGAGGATCTGTTTTCGGCCGGCCAACTCGTCTTCGTCTACACCCATGTCGACCGCATGATCCTAGGTGGCGCGGTGCCGCTCGGCCAGCCCCTCGCGTTCGGCGACGGCAAGGAGGTTGGCACCGACCTGTTCTTCACCGCCCGCGAGATGGGCATCGCCAATCTCGGCGGCGCGGGCAGCGTCACCATCGACGGCGTGCGTTATGCGGTCGCCAACCGCGACATCGTCTATGTCGGCCGCGGCGCAGGGTCGGTGACGCTGGAAAGCGACGACGCGGCCAGGCCCGCCCGCTTCTACATGAACTCGGTGCCGGCCGGCGCCGACATCCCTCACCGGCTGATCACGAGGGCTGAGGGCAAGGCGCTCGACCTCGGCGACGCCGCCCGCGCCAACAAGCGCCGGCTGGTGATGTATATCCATCCCGAGGTGGCGCCGTCCTGCCTGCTCCTGATGGGCATCACCGACCTCGCGCCTGGCAGCGTCTGGAACACCATGCCGCCGCATCTGCACGAGCGGCGCATGGAAGCCTACTGCTATTTCGACCTCGCCGAGGAAGACCGGGTGATCCACCTCATGGGCCGCCCCGACAACACCCGCCACCTCATCGTCGCCAACGGCAACGCGCTGATCTCGCCGGCCTGGTCGATCCATATGGGATCGGGCACGGGACCCTATGCTTTCGTGTGGGGCATGACCGGTGAGAACCAGGCCTATACCGATGTCGATCCGGTGGCCGTGAAGGACCTTCGATGAACATGGCCGCCCGCACCCTCTCCGCAAGCTCAGCGCTCCGCCGTCCTCTCGGCGTGGGCCAGCCGATCGTATACTGGCGACTCGGCTCGACGCAGGAAGCGCGCTACGACGTTGCCGACCAGCCGATGAAGGGCGAGATGGACCCCTTCTTCTTCCTGACCAAGCACAAGAACTTCATCCCGCACGAATATCCCTGCCGCACCCAGTTCGCGGCCGAGCGCCGTGGCAAGCGCCCGACGCCGACGGTCGAAGCCGCCGCGCACCGGGTCTGGCTGCCCTTCGCCTCGCCGCGCGTCGACCTGTCCGGTTTCTGGTTCCGCCCGACCGTCCTCGGCACCTGGGCCGAGACCACGATCGAAGCGCAGGCTGAGGGAGCGGCACGCCTGCGCCTGCGCACGTGCGGCGGGGCGATCATCCTCGTCAACGGACAGGAAGCCGGCTGGATGGCGCCCTACGGCCGCAACCTCGAATCGTCCGAGGAGTTCGAGGTGGCGCTGCGCGCCGGCGCCAACGAGATCCGCATCTGGTTCGACGACCTCGCCGAACGCGACGCCCGCTATTACTTCCAGCTCGATTATCTTTCCGGCCCTGCCGTGGCGCACGCGCTACCCGTCCCGGTCGATGCGGCTCTCGCCGATGCAATCGAAGCGGCGCTGGAGGGCATGCATTTCGAGCGGCCGGCCTATTCCGACGGCGAGGTGGCGCTGCTGCTCGACCGGCCGCTGCCGGTCGACGTCGGAGTCGCGGTCCAGATCGAGGGCGACTTCATGTCGATCGAGGCGCCGGTGCGCTTCGACATCGGACTGCCGGCCGGCGCAACGCGCATCGCGGTGGCCGACACCGAGGCACTGCCTGCGGATTTCCGTCATTTCAAGGTGACGCTCTCGACCGGCGATTTCGCCGCGGCACGGACCTACGGCGTCGAGATCTGCCATGCCCGCCGCCAAGGGGAGGCCCCGGCGACGCTGAAGGCGCGCATCGACGAGGCCCTGGCGGAGGTCGCCGATCATGCCGAAGCCGACACGGTGCGGGCGCTGGCGCGGCTCGCCATCGGACGCCGGGGTGCCGAGACGGAGGCGATGATCGCCGGCGCGCTGCCGATGATCGAGGACTGCCACGACTGCGCCGACTTCATCCTGGTGCCTCTGCTGTGGTCGCGGAAGGCCTATGCCGGCTCTCTCGATCCCGCGCTTTGCGAGCGGATAGACCGCGCCATCCTCGGCTACCGTTACTGGATGGACGAGCCCGGCAACGACGTGCAGTGGTATTTCTCGGAAAACCACGCGCTGCTGTTTCACACCGCAGCGTATCTTGCCGGCCACATCCTGCCCGACGCCCGCTTTGTTCGATCCGGGCGTTTGGGACGGGAGCAGTCGGCGGTGGGAGCCGCCCGCGTGCGCGCCTGGCTCGATCATTTCGAAGCCTGGGAAATGGCCGAGTTCAACTCGGCGCCCTATTTCCCGATCGACCTCAAGGGTCTCTGCGCCCTCTACGCGCTGGCACCCGACGCCGACATTTCCGCCCGCGCCGGCGCGGGGATCCTGCGACTGCTGGAGGTCGTGGCGCGCTCGGCCCATCATGGCATCCTGACCGGGGCGCAGGGCCGCTCCTACGAACACACGCTTCGCGCGTCGCGTTCGCTCGAACTGTCGGGCATCAGCCGCATGGTCTGGGGCAAGGGCAATTACGGCATGCGCTTCCATGCCCTGCCGCAGCTGGCGCTGTGCCTGCGCGACCATCGGCTCGTTGTGCCCGGCGACCTCGCGGCGATCGCCTCGGTCGAAGACGACAGCGCCTGGGAATGGTGCTTCGCACAGGGGCAGGACCGGTTCGCGCGGCTCTATCACCACAAGACCCGCGACCACGCCATGGGCAGCGCCGCCGGCTACCGCTGGAACCAGTGGGGCTATCAGGAGACGGTGATCCACATCCGTCTCGGCGACAATCCCGATGCACAGATCTGGATCAACCACCCCGGCGAAGTATTGCAGTCCGGCTATGGGCGTCCGTCCTACTGGGGCGGCAGCGGCACCCTGCCCCGGGTGCACCAGTATCGCGACCTGGCTGTCATCCGCTTCGACTGCTCCGACGAGCAGCCGGATTTTACCCATGCCTGGCTCCCGCAGAGCGCCTTCGACACGACGCGTGTCGCCGGCAATCTGGCACTGGCCGAGGCCGGCAACGCCTTCGTCATGCTGAAGTCGACTGCTCCCCTCGCACAGGTTGTCAGCGGGCCGACGGCCGGCAACGAGCTGCGCGTGGCCGGAAGGCAGGCGACCTGGATCGTCAGGCTGGGCAGCCGCGCTGCAGCCGGCTCTCTCGACGCATTCCATGCCTCGTTCTCGACGCTCGACGTCGTCGCCGGCGAGGGCGGAGCGCTTCTGGTCGAGGATCCGGAATACGGCCTCGTGCGCTTTGGCGCCGATGGCAGCGCGCGCGCGCAGGACAGGGTCGTCGACCCGTCACAATGGACGGTGCAAGGTCGGGCGACGCGCCTCGGATAGGAGTTCTTGAAACTGGCCCGCGGGAGGAATGCGGGCCGGGCGAGACGACACAACTGGTCAGCGGGAACGACCCGCGTTTTGGGAGGAGACTGAAATGAGAAAGACAGGAACCGTTCTGGCGGCCATGGCCGCGAGCCTGCTGGCTACCAGCGCGCTCGCCGGCGAGATCAGGGTCATGTGGTATTCCGACGGCGTCGAGGGCGAGGTCATCCAGGACCTGCTCAACCGCTTCATGAAGGACAACCCGGACATCAAGGTGACGCTCGACAACGTCGCCTACAAGGTCATCCAGGAGCAGCTGCCGATCCAGCTCGAATCCGGACAGGGCCCCGACATCGCGCGCGTCACCAATCTCAAGGAGCTGGCACAGCACTGGCTCGACCTGCGCCCGCACCTCGCCGACGCCAAATACTGGGAGGACAATTTCGGCGGCCAGGCCGACTGGATGCGCCCGGACGGCTCCGACGCGATCACTGGCTTCATGACGCAGCTAACGCTCACCGGCGGCTTCGCCAACAAGACCCTGTTCGAACAGGCGGGCGTCGCCCTGCCCGGCGACAAGGCCACCTGGGACGACTGGGTCAAGGCGTCGGCCGAGGTGATGAAGAGCCAGCAGACCGCGGCCGCCTTCGGCATCGACCGGTCCGGCCATCGCATCTCGGGCCCGAACGTCTCCTACGGGGCCAACTACATCGGCGCCGACGGCAAGCCCGCCAAGGTGGACGACGGCACCAAGGCCTTCGCCACCCGGCTGGTCGACTGGACCGCGCAGGGCCTGATGCTGAAGGAGACCTGGGTCTCGGCCGCCGGCTCGACCTACCGGGCCGCCGCCGACGATTTCATCAACGCGCAGATCCCGTTCTACTATTCGGGCAGCTGGCAGGTCGCCAACCTGTCGACCAAGATCGGCGACAGCTTCGACTGGGTGGCGACGGGTTCGCCCTGCGGCACGGCGGGTTGCTCCGGCCTCAAGGGCGGCGCCGCCCTCGTCGCCATCAAATACACCAAGAACCCGGCCGACGTGGCGAAGGTGATGGAATATCTCGCCAGCGAGGCGGTGGTGAAGGAGTTCTCCGAGCGGACCCTGTTCCTGCCAGCCCACAAGGCCGTCGTGGAGAAGGGCGGCCTGAGCTGGGTTACGCAGGACAAGAATGTCGGCCCCGCGCTCGACGCTTTCGTGAAGTCGTCCGCCGAGACGCTTCCGGCCTCCGACGCGCTGCCGGCGTGGAAGTGGGCGTCCGCCTATTACGGCGCCCTCGTCACCCGCATCAGTCAGGTCATGGCCGGGGAAATGTCGCTCGACGACGCCTGGGCCAAGATCGATCAGGACATCGCCGACAAGGTCGCCCAGGCGAAGTGACGATGTTCGCCCCGGTCGGAAAGGCACTCGGCGCCGCGGTGGCGGCGCCGGTCAGCTGGCTGGCGTCGGCCGTCAACCCGCCGCTCAAGGCGTGGCAGAGGGCGACCGGCACCAACGGCATGGCCGCGTTCTTCCTCGCCCCGAACATGGCGATCTTCGGGGTGTTCGTGCTGACGCCGTTCGTGATCAATTTCTTCTATTCGGCGACTTCGGGGAACGCCTTCTTCCTCGGAGACCGCACGTTCGTGGGGACCGAGCAGTACGAGCGGCTGTTCGATTGCGCCAGCTATCTCGACCCCTCGACCTGCCGGGAGGACCTGTTCTGGAAGGCGGTGCAGAACACCGGCCTCTTCGTCGTCCTGCAGGTCGCGCTGATGACGGTCGTGTCCATCATCACGGCGCTGATCCTCAACCGCGAGATCGCCGCGCGCAGCTTCTGGCGCGCCGTCTTCTTCTTTCCGGTGTTGCTGTCGCCGGTCGTTGTCGGCCTGATCTGGCGCTGGATCCTGCAGCGGCAGGGCCTGCTCAACTACATGCTCTACTCCGTGGGGCTCGAACCGCACGACTGGCTGATCGAACGCGGCTCGGCCTTCACCGCCGCCGTCACCGTCTCGGTCTGGGCGCATATGGGCTTCTATACGCTGATCCTTCTGGCCGGCCTGCAGGCCATTCCGCGCGACCTCTACGAGGCGGCGGAGATGGACGGCACGCGGCCGGCGCGTGTCTTCTGGCGCATCACCCTGCCGCTTCTGATGCCGAGCCTGCTGGTCGTCGTCATCCTCACGCTCATCCGCGCGGTCCAGATCTTCGACGAGGTCTACGTGCTTACCGGCGGCGGACCGGGCACCTCGACACTCTATCTCACGCAATACATCTACGAGGTCGGCTTCGCCTCGCTGCTGCGCAATCCCGGCCTCGCCGCGGCCGCCTCGATCCTGATGGGCGCCGTCCTGGTGGTGCTGACGCTGGTCCAGCTTCAGCTCGGTCGGCGTGGCGAAAAGAAGGGAGCACGCGAATGAGCGCCGTCGTCTCCTTCCTCACCCGCCGGCGCGGCGGCAAGGGCTGGCACTGGACGGACGTCGTCACCTGGGTGTGGCTCGTCGGCGGCCTGATCGTCATGTTCGGCCCGGCGGTCTGGCTGATCGCCTCCTCCTTCAAGACACCGGCGCAGCTCGCCGAGTTTCCGCCGACGATCCTGCCCTATGTCGGCCAGCAGGCGACGGTCGAAGGCTACGACAAGCCTCTGACCCTCTACACGGTGAAGATGCCGGACGGGACGAGCCGGGTGCTCGCCGAAGTGCGGCGCGTCGGCATCGTCTCGCAGATGGTCGACCCGGCCGCGCCCGGCGAGATCGTCAAGGTCAACATCGCCGACCGCACGCCGGTGCGCGAGGTCGGCCTGGCGACCGAGAACTACGTCGTCCCGCTGGAGCAAAACGATTTCCTGCTCTACCTGCGCAACTCGGTCTTCGTCACCTTCATGGCGACGATCATCACGTTGCTCACCAACTCGATGGCGGCCTTCGCGCTGTCGAAATACCGCTTCCCCGGACGCAACGCGGTGATGCTGCTCATCGTCGGCACGCTGATGGTGCCGCTGTCGGTCGTGCTGGTGCCGCTCTATTCCGTGGTCAGCGCGGTCGGTCTCTACGATTCGCTGTGGGGAATCATCCTGCCGACGGTGGCGACGCCCACCGGCGTGTTCCTGCTGCGCCAGTATATGCTGACCATCCCCGACGAGCTGCTCGACGCGGCACGCATGGACAATGCGTCGGAGTGGCAGATCTACTGGCGCATCGTCCTGCCGCTGGCGGCGCCGGCGCTCGCCGTCCTCGCCATCTTCTCGGTCGTCTGGCGCTGGAACGACTTCCTGTGGCCGCTGGTAGTGCTGTCCCGAAAGGAGCTCTACACGCTGCAGGTCGGCCTCAACACCTATGCGGGCGAGCTCAACGTGCAATGGCACTACATCCTGGCCATGACGGTCGTGACGATGATCCCCGTCGTGCTCGTCTTCGTCTTCCTGCAACGATTCATCACCTCCGGCATCGCCGGCAGCGGTCTGAAATAGGCACGATCATGGGACAGATTAGGCTCACCGACATCGACCGCGCCTATGGCAAGCTGAAGATCCTGCACGGCATCAGCCTCGCCATCGAGGACGGCGAGTTCGTCGTTCTGGTCGGCCCCTCCGGCTGCGGCAAGTCAACTCTTCTGCGCCTCATTGCTGGGCTCGACCAGCCGACGGGCGGCACGATCGAGATCGACGGCAAGGACGCGACTAAGGTCTCGGCCGCCCAGCGCGGTCTCGCCATGGTGTTCCAGTCCTACGCGCTCTACCCGCACATGACGGTGCGACAGAACCTCGCCTTCGGCCTGGAAAACCAGCGGATGGCGAAGGAGGAGATCGCGAGCCGTATCGCTGAAGCCGCCCGCATGCTGGAGATCGAGCCCTATCTCGACCGGCGACCGGGCCAGCTGTCCGGCGGCCAAAAGCAGCGCGTCGCGATCGGCCGCGCCGTGGTGCGCAACCCGACCGCCTTCCTGCTCGACGAGCCCTTGTCCAACCTCGACGCCGAATTGCGCATCTCGACGCGGGCCGAGCTCGCCGCGCTGCACGAGCGGCTGAAGACCACGATGATCTACGTGACCCACGACCAGATCGAGGCGATGACACTGGCGGACCGCATCGTCGTCATGCGTTCCGGCCGCATCGAGCAGGTCGGCCGCCCGCTCGACCTCTACAATTCGCCGGCGAACCTGTTCGTCGCGGGCTTCATCGGTGCGCCTCGGATGAATTTGATGGAGGTCAGGGTAAAGGCGGCCGGTCCCGCCTCGGTCACCGTCGAGGGACCCGGCTTCGTCGCCACCTGCCCCGCGGACGGATCGCGCCTGGCGGCCGGCGACAAGGCGACGCTCGGGGTGCGCCCGCACGACATCGCCGTCGCCGCGGACGGAGGGGTCGAGGCCACGGTAACGCTGATCGAGGCGCTCGGTCCCGAAACCGTGGTCCATGCCAGCCTGCCCGATGCGACGAAGCTGGTCGCGGTGCTCGCCGGCCAGGACGTCGCCGCTTCCGGCGGGAGCCTGCCGCTCGCGCTCGATCGCGGCCGGATGCACGTCTTCGACAAGGACGGCGCGCGCGTTCCCGACGCTCAGCTGGCGAGGTAGCGCTCGAGAAAGGAAAACACGGCGGCACGCATCGCCGGCGTCTCGACATGGCCGCTACGCGGCTCGCGCAACACCGTCAGGCGGTGGGCCACGCCCGCTCGCGCGTAGGCCGCCCGCGTCTCGGCGAGCGCGCGGTCGACGGCGGGCGGCGGCGTCAGCGGGTCCTCGTCGCCGATGGCGATCAGCTGCGGCCGCGGCGCGACCATGCCGGCGATGATACCGTTGGAGGCGATCTCCAGCAGGCCCGGAACCGTCAGGTAGATGCCATGCAGATCGTGCCCCCCGGTCTCGATCAGCGTGGCGAAATCGGCGTAGCAGCACAGATGCGCGACGCAGGCGATGCGCGGCTCGACGGCGGCGAGCCAATAGCCGAGGGTCGCTCCCATCGACAGGCCGAACACGCCGAACCTGTCGGCCGCGACATCCTCCCGCGCGGCCAGCCATTCGAATGCCGACTGCTGCTCGCCCATCATCTGGCCCGCGAGCGACCGGCCCCGCCAGAGGCAGGCTTTGGTGCGGGCGCTTTCGTTCGGTTCCGCCCGGGTGCCGAAAGAAGGCATCTCGATCATCAGCGTGACGAAACCGCGGCGGGCGAATTCCGGACCGAGCGGCGCCAGCAGCGCCGGCCGGCCGTCGAGCAGTTCGCCGGCGCCGATGTCGTAGCGCGCCCCATGCGCATGGATGTAGAGGAGGCTCGGCCAGCGTCCGGCCGCGATGGGCCGGGTCAGCACGCCGCGCACCGCCTCGCCGTCGGCGGTGACGAAACCCAGGCGCTCGACCGCATAACCGTCACCCGTTTCGACCTGCCGCGACGTCGGAGCAAGCGGATGCCTGCCGATTTCGAAGGCTGTTCGCAGCCTGTCGCGCCGAGACGTCGAATCCATGAAGGGAATCGAAACCGAACGCGCGTCGTCGTCAAGCCGTGCCTGCCCCGCAGACCGAACTGGCGCCGGCCGGCAGCACGGCGATCAAAGGGCTCGGACGGGCCGTTTCCTATCGAGCGAATCTTTCCCGGAGTTCCCGACGCAACACTTTCCCATAGGCGTTCTTCGGCAGTTCCGGCACGACGAAGACATGCTTCGGCTTCTTGAAGCTGGCGAGGTGCTGCTTGGAGAAGGCGAGCAGGGCCGCGTCGTCGAGCGCCGGATCGTCGGTAACGACCGCGACCCCGACACTCTCCCCCCATTCGCTGTCGGGCAGGCCGAAGGCGATGACCTCGCGCACGGAAGGATGCGCGGCGAGCACGTCCTCGATCTCCTTCGGATAGATGTTGGTGCCGCCCGAGATGATCGTGTCGTGTCGCCGGTCGAGCACGCGCAGCCGACCGCCCGAATCGAAATGGCCGATGTCGCCGGTGTGCAGCCAGCCGCCCTTGAGCGCCTTCGCGGTGGCCTCCGGATTGCGCCAGTAGCCCTTCATCACCACGTCGCCGCGCACGCAGATCTCGCCGTCGCCGCCGGGCGGCACGTCGCGATCCTCCTCGTCGACGAGCCGCACTTCGACGCCGCTGCGCACATAGCCGGCCGACACCAGCGTCTCGTCGTCGGCCCCGAGATGCGCCTCGCCCGGCAGGTAGGAGATCGTCATCGGCGCCTCGCCCTGCCCGTAGAGCTGGTGGAAGATCGGACCGAAGCGCGCGACCGCGGCGCGGATATGCTCGAGATGGATCGTCGCTCCGCCATAGATGACGCCGCGCAGGGTTCCGATGTCTTCACGCGGCGCGGCGTCCAGGAAGCGCACGATCATCGTCGGCGCGACGAAGGCGATTGCCGTGATGCCCTCCCGCGCGACCGTGTCGAACACCTCGTCCGGGCGGAAATTCGCGCGGTCGTAGATGAGGTTGCGGGCGCCGCGCGCCAACGAGGGGATCAGGTATAGCCCGCTGCCGTGCGACAGCGGCGCGACATGCAGCACGCGGTCGCTTTCATGGAAGTCGAACACGTCGGCGAGGCAGTTGACCGAGGCGGCGATCAGGTTGCGATGCGACAGCGTCGCGCCCTTCGGCTTTCCCGTCGTGCCGGACGTGTAGAAGATCCAAGCCGAGTCGTCGGGTTCGACCACGGTCGCCTCCGGCGCATGAGACAAGGGCGTAGGCAAGGCGAAATCCTCGATCGCGATGATGCGCGGTTTCGCGTCCCCTTCCAGAGACGCTTCCAGCGCTTCGACATGCTCGCCATGCGTGAAGATGAGCTTCGGCCCGGCGTCGCCGGCGATCCAGGCGACCTCGCGCGGGTGCAGCTTGGCGTTGACGGGAACCACGACGAGCCCCGCGCGCATGATCGCCATGAGCAGGACGGGGAACTCGAAGCCGTTCTTCAGGAACAGCAGCACCCGGTCGCCGCGGATGCAACCTTGCTGGGCAAGCCATTCGCCGAGCGCGGCGCAGGTGCGGTCGAATACGCTGTATGTAAGGCTTATCTTACCATACGATACAGCGATCTCGTCCTTGCGCCGCCGGATCGCGTCGGCAAGCATCGTGTAGACGTTCATCGAACTTCGCTTCCCCTCCACCGGGCTATCGCATCGCGCGACTCAGGCTCCCCGGCCTAGGGCGCCGGGTGCGCGTCCACCAGCACCGCGGCAAGCAGGCAGGGCTTGTCGCTGGTGTTCTTCCAGGCGTGGTTGGTGCCGCGCTGGACGATGCAGTCGCCCGCCTTCAAGAGCACTTCGCCTTCCTCCATGATCATCCACATCTCGCCGGAAATGACGACGAGATAGTCGACCGAATTGGTCTTGTGCATGGTCGGGTGCTTGGCCCGGTCCTCGTCCGACGGCTTGTTGCCGGATCCGAGCTGCGCGAAGGTTGCCTCGGTGTCGATGGCCGACTTGCTCTCCGGCGGAATCTCGACCACGCGGAAGATCGTGCCGTTGGGCGTCGGGTCGTGCTGCAGCGGACGCAGCGACTGGTCGCTCTCGCCCATGTTGTTGACCGGCATCTCGCCGGTCACCCAGATTTCGGTCACCCCTGCGCCCGGCCAGCCTTTCAGCGGCACGGCGTTCGGCACAAAGTCGTCATAGGTGACGATCGCCTTGCCGTCCTTGTTATGGCCGGTGACGTAGCGCTTGATCCTGCTGATCGACATCGTCTCCTCCCCTTAGTTCGACCGGGTCAGCACGCGGTTGCGAAGGATGCCGATGCCCTCGACCTCCAGTTCGACCACGTCGCCGTGCTTCAGGAACTTCATATGCTCGAGGCCGCAGCCGTTGCCGACCGTGCCGGAGCCGAAGAACTCGCCCGGATAGATCGTCTCCGCCTGCGACACGTGCGCGATCAGGTCCTCGAACTTCCAGTGCATCGACGACGAGTTGCCGCGGCCCCACTCCTCGCCGTTGACGCGCGCGATCATGGTGAGCTTGTAGGGATCCTTCATCTCGTCGGCGGTGACGAGGCAGGGTCCCATCGCATTGCCGAAGTCGAAGTCCTTGCCCTTGGCCGGACCGAGCTGCCCGCCCATCTCCTGCGTCTGGGCGTCGCGCGCCGAGAAGTCGTTGAAGATGGTGTAGCCATAGATGTAGTCGCGTGCCTTGTCGCGCGCGATGTCGACACCTTTCTTGCGCACGTAGAAGCCGAACTCCAGCTCGAAATCCATCAGCTTCGAATAGCTCGGCCACAGCACGTCCTGGTCGGTGCCGATCACCGAGAAGCGGTTGGCCTTGTAGTAGATCGGCTGCTCGTAGAAGGTCTTGGGGATCGACAGCACGCCGGTGCGCTCGAATTCCTTCATCGTCGCCTCGGGATCCGGGGTCGCGTTGGCGCGCACGCGACGGGCAGCGTCGAAGGCCTGCTTGAGGTGGGTCTCGAAGCAGAGGCAGTCGCGCATCTGGACCGGCACCGGCACCGGCGCGAGCAGCCGCACGTCTTTGCGCGCGAAGGCGCCCTTGCGCCCCTTCTTCACGGTCTCGTAGGCCCGATCGAGCGCGGCGTCGCCGGCCTCGATCATCGCCTGCACGGAGGCGAAAGCCGAATAGCTCTTGCCGAAGGCCTCCTTGTGCGCCTCCGCCAGGTCAACGATCTTGCGGTCGCCGTCAACGAAGGCGCCGGCGCGCGGCTTGCCCTTCCGTTCATAGGTTACGAGCTTCATTGGTCTCCTCCCGTTGAGCCTTTTCTGTACGGCCGCGCCGTCATTCTTTCTTCGGCACCCGGCCATGGAGCAGCGCCGCCTTCATCAGCGCCACCAGATGGGTCGAGGTGGTCATCTCGTCCTCCGGATCGCAGCGCCCGGCGGAGAGACGGCTGATGCGTCCGGTATCGGCCATCGTGTAGACCATCACGCCCAGCATCGCCTGGTAGCCCCAGTGGATCTCCTCGACCGTGCGGTCGGGCATCGCCTTGTGCAACGCTTCGGTCACCCTGTAGGCGACGGGGTCGAAGAACTCCTGGATGACCTTGCGCTGGTGCGATTTCGGGTCCGCCACCTCGCGCGCCAGGATCCGGGCATAGCTCGAGTTCTTCTCGGTACTGCGCATGTGCAGGTTGGGAACCAGAACCGCCTTGACGATCATCTCGACCTTGCGCTCCTGGTCGGGCTCCATCTCCGCCAGGCGAAGGCCGGCCAGGCGCTGGTCGATGATCATCGGCGCGCGCATCTCGAAGATGGCGCGATAGAGACCTTCCTTGCTGCCGTAGTGATAGTTGATCAGCGCGACTGGCACGTCCGCCCGGAGCGCGATCTGGCGGACCGAAACGCCGTCGAAACCGTGATCGGCGAACTCCGCCTCGGCCGCCATGAGGATTCGGCTCCGCGTCGCGGCGGCATTGCGATGGACCGTCTCCGCCCCTCCAACCCTATGATCCGGCTCGGTTTTAGCTGTTCGTGCCATCTTCGTCATCGGCCATGGCGGACCCCACGTTTCTCCCCCGCCGGTGTCGAATTGAACGGCATATCAAAGTTCTTGTCAACTTGTTCAAATATGCTACCGTTCCCTCAACGACGGGTTCGGCAGGGAGAGCCGCCGTCTGAACAGGGAGGAAGTGCATGTATCGCAAAGCATTGCTGGGCGGCGCGGCCGCCATTGCCGTCGCGCTCGGCTCGACGCCGGCGCTGTCGCAGGAAACGCTGAATCTGATCATCGCGGCAGGTCATCCCGAGGTGTTCCTGTGGGTGAAACACCTCAAGGAAACATTCGTACCCACGGTCGACGCCGAACTCGCCAAGACCGGAAAGGTCAAGATCAACTGGACCCAGGGCTATGGCGGCACAATCGTCAAGCTCGGTTCGGAAGTCGACGCCTTCCAGCAGGGCATCATCGACGTCGGCCAGATGAGCGGCGTCTTCAATCCGGCCACGATGGGTCTTCTCAACCTGACCTATGCCATGCCCTTCGGCCCGCCCGACGCACGCGGCGTCACCGCCGCCGTCGAGAAGGCGCTGACAGAGACAGAGGGTGCGCTGGCGAAGCTCGAGGAGGCAACCGGCGTCGTCTACATAGGAGGCGGCATTGCCATCGACGACTACAACATCGCCTCGACCAAGGAACTGTCGAAGATCGCCGACATGAACGGCGTCAAGATCGGCGGCGCGGGCCCCAATCTCGCCTGGCTCGCCGGCACCGGGGCTGTCGGCGTGCAGGGCAGCTACGTCTCGTTCTACAACGACATCAAGACCGGCGTGTACGACGGCAATATCGGCTGGATGACCGCAAACGTGCCGGCCAAGCTCTACGAGGTCGCGCCGAACTGGAACCAGACCCATTTCGGCGCGATGTATATCGGCGGCATGGGCGTTTCGAAGCCGATCTGGGACACGTTCTCCGACGAGACCAAGGCGGCGTTCAAGACGGCGGCCGCGACCTATACCAAGGCTTACTTCGACGAGCAGGAGGCGCGCTACGAGGCGGCCAAGAAGACGCTGGTCGATGCCGGCGGCAAGATCGTCGAGTTCGATCCAGCCGAGCGGTCGGCCTGGATCAAGGCTTTGCCGAACCCGACCGCGGCCTGGGCAAAGGCGGCCGAGGCCCGCGGCGAGCCGGCCAAGAAGGTGCTCGAAGCCTATCGCGACAATCTGAAGGCGTCCGGCTTCAGCTTCGAACGCGACTACTTGGCGGAGTGATCCTCCCGCCCGGCTCCGGCCGGGCAAGCGGATCCCCTTCGTCTGGCGAAGGGGATCCGACACTCCCGATGAAGAAGACGCACAGGAGGTAACGCCATGGCGGGCGAGACCGCGATTCCCGTTGACGGCGAGACGCCGCCCGCAGCACCCGGCGGCCCCTTCGCGCGGGTCATCGGCGTCATGAACGCGCTCGGCACGGTCTGGATCATCCTGTTGATGGTGCTCATCAATGCCGACATCTTCGGCCGCAGCTTCCTGTCCAGCCCGATCGCCGGCGTGCCTGAGCTCGTCTCCTTCTCGATCGTCGGCATCGTCTTCCTGCAGCTCGCCCATACGCTGCGGTCCGGCGCGATGACGCGCTCCGACGTGCTGCTCGGCGTCCTCGATCGTCACGCGCCGCGCGCCCGCTTCGCATTGCTGGCGGCCTTCCATCTCGTTGGCGGGGCACTGATGCTGATGATCGCATGGAAATACTGGCCGAGCGTCGTTGCCGCCTGGCAGCACCCGGAGAGGAACTTCATGGGCAATCCGGGATTCTTCACCATCCCGCAATGGCCGTTGTTTATCCTCGTGTTCCTCGGCATCGCCGCAACTGCGATCCAGTTCATGCTGATGGCCTGGCACAACCTCCGTTCCACGCGGGAAGCCGCGCGATGAGCGGCGTCGGCATCGCCTTCCTCTCCATCGCGGCCATGCTGGTCCTGATCTATTGCGGCATGCACGTCGCCATTGCGCTGATCCTGCTGTCGTTCTGCGGCGTCTGGGTGCTGCGCGGCAATTTCGACATCGCCTCGAACATGCTGGTGATCGCCTTCAAGGATTCCATCAGCGACTATCTGTTCGGCGTGGTCCCGCTCTTCGTGCTGATGGGCCTTTTGGTCGCCGTCGCCGGAATAGGGCGCGACACGTTCGAGGTCGCCGCGCAGCTGTTCCGTCGCGTTCTCGGCGGCCTCGGCATCGCAACCGTCGCCGCCAACGCCGTCTTCGCCGCGATTACCGGCATTTCCATCGCCTCGGCCGCGGTCTTCACCAAGGTCGCCGTGCCGGAGATGATGCGCCACGGCTACACCCCGCGTTTCTCGGTCGGCGTGGTCGCAGGTTCCTCCGTGCTCGGCATGCTGATCCCGCCAAGCCTGCTCTTCATCCTTTACGGCGTGCTCACCGAACAATCCGTCGGCTCGCTGTTCATCGCCGGCGTCATCCCGGGCATCCTGCTCTCCCTCGTCTACTGCATCGGCATCGTCTCGATGGGGCGCTGGTGGCCGTCCTTCATCGGCGGGCGCAAGGCAGACAGCTACGATACGGCGAACGACATGAGCGTGGCCGAGATGGCCAACAAGCTCGCGCCGATCGTCATCCTGATCGGTCTCGTGCTCGGCGGCATCTACGGCGGCTTTTTCACCCCGACCGAGGCGGGCGCAGCCGGCGCACTCGGAGCGCTGGTCATCTCCCTCGCCAAGCGGCGGCTGACCTGGGCGAGCTTCTGGCAGGTTTTGGTGCAGACCGGGCATACCACGTCCTCGATCTGCTTTCTCATCGTCGGCGCCAGCCTCTACTCGCGCATGCTCGCCATGTCCGGCATGCCCGGCTGGCTAGGTACCGGCGTCGTCGAGTCCGGCCTGGGCGTCACCGGCATCGTCCTTGCCCTCCTCCTCGTCGTCATCGCGCTCGGCACCATTCTCGACTCCGCCTCGATCATGCTTCTGACCCTGCCGATCGCGATCCCCATCCTCACCGGCATGAATGTCGACCTGATCTGGCTCGGCGTGCTGATGGTACTCGCCGTCGAGGTCGGACTGCTCACCCCGCCCTTCGGCATCGCCGTCTTCGTCGTCAAGGCAACGCTCGGACCCGACAGCAAGATCACGCTCGGCGAGATATTTGCCGGCGCGGCCCCCTTCGCCGCGATGATGCTCTTCGTCCTCATCCTCGTGTTTCTGTTCCCGTGGCTCGCCACGGCGCTTGTCTAGAGCAATTCCGGTGAGCGTTGAGTCACTCTGCCGGAGGGAATTCGAGCCAAGGTCGAGGTCTTCGGCGCGGTCGTGCTGGTGGCACGGCCAAGTCCGAAGACCGAAGGATTTGGCCCGAATTCACCCGGCCCGAAGGGTTTCCCGCTGGCGGGCGCCCGCGGCGTCAGGCGGACTTGGCCGTGCCACCAGCACGACCTGCACCGCCTTCCTGGCGGTTCGCCTCGCCATCGGAGAAACAGAGTGACCCAACGCTCACCGGAATTACTCTAGCTTGCAGGGAAGTTCGCATGTCCAAATGGAAATTCACCAAAGGTATCCACGACCTCGGCAACGGCTGCTATGCCTATCTGCTGCCCGACGGCAGCTGGGGCTGGTCGAATGCCGGGCTGATCGTCGACGGCGACGCGACATTGATGGTCGATACGCTGTTCGACCTCAAGCTCACCGCCGAGATGCTCGCCACCTATCGCGACGCGGTGCCTGCCGCGAAGCAGATCGGCACGCTGGTCAACACCCATGCCGACGGCGACCACACTTTCGGCAACCAGCTGGTCGAAGGCGCACGCATCATCGGCACGCAGGGCACGGTCGACGACTTCATGCGCTTCGACCCGGCCATCCTTCAAAAGGTCAACCTCAATCCCGAACAGTTCGGCAGCGCCGGCGTGTTCATGCAGGAGTGCTTCCGGCCGTTCGACTTCTCCGGCATCGTGCTCACCCCGCCAACGGATGTCTTCTCCGGCACGTTGGACATCATGGTCGGCGACAAGAAGGTGCAGCTGATCGAAGTCGGCCCCTCGCATTCGCTCGGCGACGCACTGGTCTACGTGCCCGACGACAAGGTTCTCTTCACCGGCGACATCCTCTTCACAGAAGGCACGCCGATCGCCTGGTACGGGCCGGTCTACCGCTGGATCAACGTCTGCGACATGGTCCTCGACATGGACGTGGAAACCGTCGTCGCCGGCCACGGCCCGATCTCGACCAAGGACGATGTGCGCCGGATGCGCGACTATCTGCAATATGTCACGGACAAATCGCGCCCGCTCTGGGAACAGGGCATGGACTATCTGGAAGCCTCGTACAAGATTGACCTCGGCGAATATCGCGACTGGAACGACGCCGAGCGCGTCGTCGTCACCATCCAGACGCTGTTCGACGATTTCGACGATGCACCCGAACGCCCCGTTCGCCCGCCGATCCCCTATTTCACCGAGATGAAGGGGTTCCGGCACCATCTCGGGCGCGGCCCTGTGCATGACGCCTATTGCAAGGCCTGCGGCATCGAGCGCGGCTTCCGCGCCTCCTGACGGGTCTCGACCGGCCGCAATGGCGGGCAACTGCTCGCTGCCCGGGCCGGAAGGTTCGGACGGATAGACGGGACCGGCTGTTCTTGGCCGCGGCTCCTCCGCCTTCGGGTAATTGCGCGGGCCGGAGGAATGGCGCCGCTGCCGTCGGACGCGGACCGGATATAGCCGTGGATTTCGTTTGGCCTTTGAGACGGTTCAGGACTTCATACTGATCTCTTTCCGTCATCGTCCTGTCATGCTATCCGCCGATAAGTCGATTTATCGAGAAAGGCAGATGCATGGACAAGAAGCTGTCGCTTGCCGCGCTTGCCGCGCTCGGGCAGGAGACGAGGCTCGACATATTCCGCCTCCTGGTCCGGGCGGGGGCTGAGGGTGTCCCCGCGGGCGAGATCGCAGCCGGTGTGGGCGCGGTGCAGAACACGACGTCCTCGCATCTGAAGATCCTCACCCATGCCGGCCTGATCCGTCCCGAGCGCGACGGACGCATCGTCCGCTACGTCGCCGACATGACCGGTTTCCGTGACCTGCTCGCCTACCTGATGGAGGACTGCTGCAACGGTTCTCCGGAACTTTGCCGCCCCGTCATCAACGCCGTCACCTGCGATTGCTAGGAACCGCCATGTCCGAGCCCCCCTACAATGTTCTCTTCCTCTGCACGGGCAACTCCGCCCGTTCGATCCTCGCCGAGGCGATCCTGAATCGCGTTGGACACGGCAGGTTCAAGGCGTTCTCCGCCGGTTCGCAGCCGAAGGGCACAGTTCATCCTTACGCGCTCGACCTGCTGAAGAGCCTCAACCACGACATCTCCTTCGCCCGCTCGAAGAGCTGGGACGAGTTCGCGGGCCCGAGGGCGCCGGAGATGAACTTCGTCTTTACCGTTTGCGATAACGCCGCCAACGAATCCTGCCCGATCTGGCCCGGGCAGCCGATGACGGCGCACTTGGGCGTGCCGGATCCGGCAGCGGCCGAGGGCTCGGAAGCCGAAAGGCGTCTCGCTTTCGCCGACGCCTACCGCATGCTCAACAACCGCATCTCGATCTTCACCAGCCTGCCGATGGCGACGCTTGACAGGCTTGCGCTGCAGAAGCGGCTGGACGAGATCGGCCGCAACCTGCCGAAGGCCGGCTGAAGGACACGACCATGACCGACACGACATTCAAGACGGGCGCCCCGGCACCCGCCGGAATCGGCTTCTTCGAGAAATGGCTCTCTGTCTGGGTAGCACTCTGCATCGTCGCCGGCATTGCGTTCGGCACCCTGATTCCGGCACTCTTCAGCTTCCTCGCGGGACTGGAATACGCGTCCGTGAACCTCGTCGTCGCCGTCCTCATTTGGGCGATGGTCTTCCCGATGATGGTCAATGTCGACTTCGCCAGCCTGCGCCACATCGGCGACCGACCCAAGGGCCTCGTGCTGACGATCGTCGTCAACTGGCTGGTCAAGCCGTTCACCATGGCCGCGCTCGGCGTGCTGTTCTTCAAATATGTCTTCGCGCCCTGGATCGCGCCGTCCGACGCTCAGCAATACATCGCCGGCCTGATCCTTCTCGGGGCCGCGCCCTGCACCGCGATGGTCTTCGTGTGGAGCCAGATGACACGCGGCGACGCGACCTACACGCTTGTGCAGGTGTCGGTAAACGACGTCATCATGATCTTCGCCTTCGCGCCGATCGTGGCGCTGCTGCTGGGCGTGACCGACATCGTAGTGCCCTGGGCGACGCTCATTCTGTCCACGGTGCTCTACGTGCTCATCCCGCTGGCCGCCGGCGCGATCACCCGCAACTGGCTGGTCGGACGCGCGGGGAGAGACGAGAGCGCCGAGCAGGCGGTGTCTGATTTTACCGCACGCCTCAAGCCGGTCTCGGTCATCGGGCTGCTGGCGACCGTGGTGCTGCTGTTCGGCTTCCAGGGCAATGTCATCTTGGCCAACCCCCTGCTGATCGTGCTGATCGCGGTGCCGCTGGTGCTCCAGTCCTACGGCATCTTCGCAATCACCTATGCGGCGGCCAAGGCGTGGAAGGTGCCGTTCAACGTCGCCGCGCCCTGCGCGCTGATCGGAACGTCCAACTTCTTCGAACTCGCCGTCGCGGTCGCGATCAGCCTGTTCGGGCTCAATTCCGGCGCGGCCCTCGCAACGGTCGTCGGCGTGCTGGTCGAGGTGCCGGTGATGCTGTCGCTGGTCGCCTTCGCCAACCGTACGCAGCACTGGTTCCCGAAAGGCTGACGATGACGATCACGATCTACCACAACCCCGACTGCGGGACCTCCCGCAACACGCTCGCCATGATCCGACAGTCCGGGGAAGAGCCCGTGGTCATCGAATATCTGAAGACGCCGCCGTCGCGCGATCGGCTGATCCAGCTCATCTCGGCCATGGGCATCACGCCGCGCGATCTCTTGCGCGAAAAGGGAACCCCCTATGCCGAACTCGGCCTTGCCGACCCGAAGTGGAGCGACGGCCAGCTGATCGACATGATGCTGGCCTACCCGATCCTGATCAATCGACCGATCGTGGAGACGCCCGTCGGCACCAGACTTTGCCGCCCCTCCGAGACCGTTCTGGACATCTTGCCGAATCCCGAGATCGGCCCCTTTACCAAGGACGACGGCGAGGTGGTGATCGACGCCCATGGCCGGCGGGTCCGATAGAGCATTCGCCTCGATAGTGTCCGACCTGTCGGGGCGATCTGCCTGTTCCCCGCCATCCCGACGTGATCCCGGCCGTGTCGGGTCCAGCCTCGCGTCAACGTTACCTGCTCAGCAGGTCGCGCGGAGATATCCCGTACTTGCGCCTGAACAGCGTCGAGAAGTGGGCTGAGCTGTTGAAGCCCAGATCGTAGGCGATCATGGTAATCGACCGGCCGTCCCCGCGTGCGATCCGGTCGTAGGCCAGTTGAAGGCGACGGTTCCAAATCCATTCCGACGCCGTCATCTCGCTGCCCTCGAACAGCAGATGGAGATGGCGCAGCGACACTCCGTTGACGACGGCGATCCGCTCCAGCGTCAGGTCATGCTCGCCGATATGGGCCTCGATCCAGCTCTGCACCGACATCAGTCGCGCCTTCCTGACTGCGCCGTCCATCGACGGCTGGTCTTCGGGGGCCGACTGGAGCGTCAGCGCCAGCACGTCCATCAGCCGGTCCCCGAGTCCGGCACGCACGCCGGCGCCCAGATTCGAACCTTCGGCCGCGAGTGAGGCGCAGAATTCCGTCACGATGCGGCCGAGGCCCTGGGTGGTGTTGATGAGAGCGGAGACCGGAATCCTGTCCTTGTCGAAGCGGCTGGCGAAATCGTCGCGGGGAAGCTCGAGATAGAAGGAACGTACCTCGCCGTGACACTGCAGCTCGTAGAGTTCGCTGGCACTGAAGATGGCACCGCGCGCTGCGTTCGACCGCAAGGACGAGCCGCGTTGAAGGACGGTGAGATTGCCGCTGTGGATGAGCTGAATGTAGTAGCAGTCCTTGTCGAGCTGGGCGATGTGCTGGCGGTCGCGGCGGATGCGCTGCTCCGACAGGAGAATGTCGGTCATCACCACCTCGCCGAACTTCGCCTCTCGGATGAATCCGCGATAGTCCTCGGGCCGCGTCGCCGCCACGTCGACATGGACGTAGAAATCGCAAATGGCGTCGCGCCAGGCGGCGTAGCGCTCTCTCTGTGGCAGGCTTTCAGTATCGAAGATCAGGTCCAAGGGCCTCTCCACCCGTGACCGACATCCAGCGAGGGCCGCGACGGCTGGGGCTCCCCCCGAGCCGCGGCAGTCGCTGTCGATGCAGGGAGCTTATTCCCCGCCCGCGGGATCGTCCAGCGGGTTCGCGGCGTCTGCGCTCTCAGAAAAAATCTTTGCGCGGAGATGAAAGAAGCGGCCCTGAAGCGCCGCTAGCTTCCCGACCGTCCAGCGGTGCCAACCGTCGGCGCCGTCTTTGGGAGGAGCGGATATGCAGGTGTTCGGCCGGCTGAGTCAGGAGCAGATCGTCTTCGGCCTGTCGCTGCTGCTGTGCGTCGGATTCGCCGTGGCCCTGCCCGGCTTTCTGACCGCGAACAACGTGCTCAACCTGGTGCGTAGCGTCTCGATCCTCGGCATTCTCGGCGTGGCGATGGGGCTCGTCGTCATTGGCCGCGGCATCGACCTGTCGCTTGTGGCGCTGATGGCCATCTCGGTCGCCTGGACACTGTCGATGATCGCCGGCGGGATGCCGTTGGCGCAGGCGATCGCCATCGGCCTGGGCTTCAGCCTGGCCATCGGCGCGCTCAACGGCTGGTTCGTAGCCTATGTCGAAATCCCGGCAATCTTTGCGACACTCGCGATGGGGACCCTTGTCTACGGGTTCGGGCGCTATTTCCTGTTCGACCTCGACGTCGTCTACATGCCGCCTTCGGGCGGTCCGCTGCTGTGGCTGGGGCAAGGGACGGTTCTCGGCGTTCCGGTGCCGATCTACCTGTTCGCCGCAGTGTGCCTGGCGGGCCATGCCTTTCTGCGCTTCGCCAAGTCCGGACGCTATCTTCGCGCCGTCGGCGACAACATGCTCGCCGCGCGCATCACCGGCGTGCCGACACGGCCGACCGTGGTGATGCAGTACGTACTCTCCTCGCTGATCGGCTATCTCGCCGGCATCATCACGGCAGCCTCTGTCGCCTCCATGAACACGCGTGTGGCGATTTCGACCTATGTCTACGACGTCATCCTGGTGGTGGTGCTCGGCGGCATAGGCCTGTCCGGCGGCAGGGGCGGCATCCGCAACGTCATCGTCGGCACGCTGCTGATCGGCGTTCTGCTCAACGGCATGACGATCATGGACATCCAGTACACGGTCCAGAACGTGATCAAGGGCGCGATCCTGCTCACCGCGATCGTCATCGACACGATCCTGAACCCCCGCGACGAGCAGACCGCTCAGCAGGGCGACATCTAGAGCTATGTCAACAATGGGAGGAAGACCATGCGACTGATCAAGAGAGCCACACTGGCCGCGGCGCTCGCGCTCTGCGTCACCAGCCTGCACGCGCAGGAGGGTATCGACGACCCGACCCGTGCGCCATATTACGAGTCCTTCACCGGCAAGAAGGTCGCCTACGTTCCGGTGGCGATGGGCTTCGACCTGACCGAGGGCTGGGCCGCCGGCCTCAAGGAAGCGCTGGAACCGCTGGGCGTGACCTTCGACATCCGCGATCCGAACTGGTCGACGGATGCGGGCGCGCAGGCGATCACGACGCTGATCGCCGAGAAGCCGGACGTCATCGTGGTGCACAATCCGGACGTCCAGTCCTATGCCCGCCTTCTCAAGAAGGCCGAGGAAGCCGGCATCTACGTTGTGCAGGTGAACATGCGGTCGAGCTATTCGACCGACGTGTTCGTGGGCGCCGACTATGTCGGCATGGGCCAGCAGATCGGCGAGCGGCTGGTCGAGGTCTGCTCGCCGTCCAAGGGCGGTTCGGGCAAGGTCGCGATCACGCAGGGCGTGCTGACGGCCGCAGCCTCGATCTACCAGATGCAGGGCATCAACAATGTCCTCTCGAAGCACCCGGAAATCCAGCTCGTCTCCAACCAGGCTGCCGACTGGGACGCGACCAAGGCCAAGAACATCGCCGCGACCGTGATCCAGCAGCATCCCGATCTCTGCGCCATCACCGGCTTCTGGGACGTGATGGATGTTGGCACGGCGGCTGCTATCAAGGAATCGGGCAAGAACGTCTACCTGCTGACGCAGGGCGGCGGAAACCGGATGGTGTGCGACGGCCTCGCCAACGGCACCTATTCGGAATCCGTCGTCTATTTCGTGCCCGGCCAGGCGCGCGACATGGCGACCATGATCAAGCAACTGCTGCAGCTGAAGCAGCCCGCCGGCACAACCAAGACGACGCTGTTCACGCCGCTGACCTTCCTGCGCAAGGACAACATGACGGCAGCATCGTGCTGGGACATGCCCACCAAGGGCTGACACCTAACGCGGGCGGCCACGGCCGCCCGCTTCCCCCTGAATCAGGCAGACAACCATGGCCTTATCCGACCGGATGGTGCGCTGGCGCTACCGCCTCGTGCCCGAACATCTCCTCGGCGAGATCCTGACGAAGCGCTGGGTCGACAATGCGATTCCGGTTTTGATCCTGGCCATCGTGGCCGCCGTCTTCGGCTCGCTTATCCCAGACTTCTTTTCCGCGGCCGGCATTTCAAGCCTGATGCGGCAGTGGGGCGAGTTCACCCTGATTGCGCTCGCGCTGATGATCGTCATGGTGGCGGGCGGCATCGACCTCAGCGTCGGCTCGACCTTCGCGCTCGGCAACATCGTCGCGCTGACCCTCGTCACCGTGGCCGGATGGTCGGTGCCGGCGGTGATCGGGGCGACACTCGCCTGCGGCGCGCTGGTTGGCCTCGTCAACGGTGTGTTGGTCGGCTACCTGCGGCTGCGCGCGTTCCTCACGACGCTGGTGACGCTGATCATCGTGCGCGCCATCGTCGACATGATGCTGCTCAAATATTCGGTGGCGATCGCGGCCGGCTTCGTCGACTCCGATCTCTGGTACTATTTCGGCGAGGGCGACGTGCTCGGCGTGCCGTTCAGCGTCGCGACGGCGCTCCTGCTCGCGCTGGTGGCGCATCTGGTGCTGAGCCGCAGCCGCGCCGGCTGGCATGTGCTCGCGGTCGGCGGCTCGCGCCGCTCGGCGCACAATGTCGGCATTCCGGTGCGGCGCGTCATCTGCCTGACCTATGTCGTCTCGGGGACGCTCGCCGCGCTTTCCGGCGTGCTCTTCGCCTCGCGCCTCGGCGGCGCGGGGGCAGATACCGGCGTGGGTCTCGAGATCGCCGCGCTGACGGCCGCCGTGCTCGGCGGCAACAGCCTCGGCGGCGGCAGAGGGTCGGCCGCCAAGGCCATCATCGGCGCGATCATCGTCATGATCATGGTCAACGGGCTGGTCCGGATCGGGGTGACGAGAGGCGGCAGCTCGCTCCTGCTCGGCATGGTGCTGTTGGCCGCGGTGGCGATCGACGTCCGTTGGCTGAAGAACCGGCACAAGTTCCTGTCGAAGGTCTACGTCTCGCCGACCTATTCGGAACTGCCCGCAGCGCCCGCGACATCGGGTTCCTCTCCCTATGCGCTGAACGACAGGCTGCGGACGGTGGAAGCCATCGGGCTCGGCCAGATCGATGGGCCGGAGGACGTCATCCTGGACGACGACGACCATATCTACGTCGGCAACCGCACCGGCGACATCGTGCGCTTCCTCGCACCCGACTACACGCGCCAGGAGGTGTTCGTCCATGTCGGCGGACGACCGCTCGGAATGGCGTTTGCCAAGGGCGGATCGCTGCTGGTCTGCATCGGCGGCATGGGCCTCTATTCGATTGGCCGGGACCGCTCGATCAGGAAGCTCACCGACGAGACCAACCGGTCCTGGTTCTCCGTGATCGACGATTCGCGGCTGAAACTCGCCGACGACCTCGACATCGCGCCCGACGGCCGCGTGTTCTTCAGCGAGGCGACTGTGCGCTACGAGATGCACGAATGGCCGGTCGACTGCCTGGAATCGCGCGGCAACGGCCGCATCATCTGCTACGATCCAAACACCGGCATCACACGCACGATCATCAAGAACCTCCTGTTCCCGAACGGCATCTGCATGATGCACGACGGCCAGTCGTTCCTGTTCGCGGAGACATGGGCCTGCCGGGTTAGCCGCTACTGGTTCGACGGGCCGAAGAAAGGCACGGTCGAGGTCGTCATCGGCGACCTGCCCGGCTATCCGGACAACATCAACCGGGCGTCGGACGGCACCTACTGGCTGGCGCTGGTCGGGATCCGCACGCCCTCGCTCGACCTCGCGCTGAAGATGCCCGGATTCCGCCGCCGCATGGCGCGGCGCATCGCGCCGGACGAGTGGCTCTATCCCAACATCAACACCGGCTGCGTGGTCCGCTTCGACGAGACGGGCCGCATCATAGAGACACTGTGGGACTTCGGTGGGGAAAACCACCCGATGATCACCTCGATGCGCGAGCACAAGGGCCATCTCTACATCGGCGGCATCCTGAACAACCGCGTCGGGCGCCTGAAACTCGATGGCATGGACCCCGCCTGGAGCGGCATTGACTCATACTGGAGGCGGACATGATCGGCTCGCTTTCGCGCGTATTCGACAACGTGTTCGGCCGCGGCGACGCCGCCGTCACGGTGCCGCCGCTCGACGGCACGATGCGGCCCAACCGCGCGCTGGACGAGGCGGAGTGGCGCTCGCCGCTGGCGGATGTGGACTGTCTGGCGGTGCAGGCAGGCGTAGTCGTCGCCTCTGCCGGACAAAGCCTGCACACGCTGGGTGCGGACGGGCGCTGGTCGCCGCGCAAGAAGCTTGGCGGCTCCATCGCCTGCATCGCTGCGTTGGGGCCGGACGCACTGGCGGTGGCGAAGGAGGACGGCGAGATCACCATCGAGGGCGGTGCATTCGACGGACGGCATTATCGCGCGGACGGGACTGCCCGCTGCATCACCGCGATGGCAGCTGGCGACGGAGGGCTGTTCATCGCCAACGGGTCCGCAACCAATGCTGCCGGCGACTGGCAGAAAGACCTGCTCGAGCGCAACGCATCGGGAAGCGTGTGGCGGATCGATCTCGCCAACGGCGAGAGCAGGCGGATTGCAGGCGGCCTCGCGTGGCCGGCCGGGCTTGCGCTCGACGGCCAGTCGCTCGTCGTGTCGGAAGCCTGGAAGCATCGACTTGTGCGGATCAGCGGACGGGGGCAGACCGAGCCGGTCCAGGTCGATCTGCCGGGCTATCCGGGACGCCTGTCTCACCGGACGGGCGGCTGGTGGATGGCGATGTTCGCACCGCGCAGCCAGCTCATCGAGTTCGTGCTGCGCGAACCTGCCTATCGCAAGCGCATGATGGCCGAGGTGCCGCCCGACTACTGGATCGCGCCCAAACTCAAGTCCGGGCGCAGCTACTACGAGCCGCTGCAGGGCGGCGGCGTGAAGCATCTCGGCCTCTTGAAACCCTGGGCGCCGACCATGTCGTTCGGAATGTGTGTCGGGCTCGACCCGGCGTTCAAGCCGCGGCTCAGCCTCCAGAGCCGGGCGGACGGCAACACTCATGGCATCACCAGCGTGATCGAGCACGACGGCATGTCGTTCGCCGCCGCCCGCGGCGACGGTCTCGTCGTGCGCTTTTCGCCCCCTGCCCAACCCAGCGCCGCCGGAGGCTCGGCATGACACCAATCGTCGAGGTCAAGAACGCCACCAAGGAATATCGCGGCGTCCCGGCTGTAAGAAATGTCTCGTTCACGCTCCAGCGCGGCGAGGTGCATGCCCTGCTCGGCGAGAACGGCGCGGGCAAGTCGACGCTGACGAAGATGATCGCCGGCGTGGTTGAGCCGACCGAGGGCGAGATCTGGATCGACGGCGCGAAGGCCGAGCTCAGTTCGCCCTCGCAGGCGCTTGGCCGCGGCATCGCGATGGTCTACCAGGAGACGAGCCTGGTGCCGTCGCTGACCGTGGCCCAGAACATCTACCTCACCGACGCGAAGCGATTCCACCGCCTGAGGGGCATCTACATCGCCGGGCAGCAGTTCCTGCAGTCTCTGAATTTCCACGTCGATCCGACCGCGATGGTCTCGGCGCTGGGTGCCGGGCAAAAGCAGATGGTGGAGATCGCCCGTGCCGTGCATCACAATGCACAGGTGATCATCTTCGACGAGCCGACGGCGACGCTGACGCCGGAGGAGAAGCACCAGTTCTTTTCGCTGGTGGAACGGCTCAAGCAACGCGGCGTGTCGATCATCTTCATCAGCCATGCGCTGGAGGAGGCGCTGGCGATCGCCGACCGCATCACCATCATGCGCGACGGCGAGCATGTCGCGACCGATGCCGCCTCGGCCTTCGACCGCGAGAAGATCGTGCGCGCGATGGTCGGCAGGACCCTCAGCAGCGAAATCTACGGCTCGCAGGAAGGCCGCAAAACCCGCCCTGCGGGCGACAAGGTGCTCAGCGTCCAGAACCTGTCGATGGGCAGCATGGTGCGCAACACGTCCTTCTCGATCTTTGCGGGACAGATCACCGGCGTGTTCGGGCTGATTGGATCGGGGCGCACCGAGACTGCGAAGGTGGTGGCCGGCGTGCTCAAGCGCGATCTGTTCCACGGTGGCCAAGTGCGGCTCGGCGGTCGGCCGGTGCGCTACCGGGTGCCGCGACCGGCCGTGCGCGACGGTGTCATCTACGTCACCGAGGACCGCAAGATCGAAGGCTTCTTCGAGACCATGTCCATTGCCGAAAACATCTATCTCGGCGCACTGGCAGGCGGACAAACGAAGTCGGCGAGCGTCAGCCTCGACGAGATGCGCAGGATGGCGCAGGAGTGGATCAAAGCGCTCAACGTCAAGGCGATCAACGCCGACGCCAAGGTGATCGAGCTGTCGGGCGGCAACCAGCAGAAGGTCGTGGTCGCCAAGGCGCTGGTGCAGAAGCCGCGGCTGATCATCTTCGACGAACCGACGCGCGGCGTCGACGTCGGTGCGATCGCCGAGATCCACCAGCTGATCAACCGCCTGGCCGACGACGGTATCGCCGTGATGGTGATCTCCTCCTACCTGCCCGAGGTCCTGCAGCTGTCGGACCGTATCCTTGTCTGCCGGCAGGGACGGATCGTCGAGGAGTTCGACGGCCACACCGCCGACGAGGAGACGATCATGTATGCGGCGGTCCACTGATGGACCGCGTCCTCAAGACGACTCGGCCTGTCCTCGACGTGCGCACCATCGAGGATATCGAAGCGATCGAAGCGCGGCCCTACGACGAGCTGGTCACGGCGCGGAACCTCCACGACCTCCTGCTCGCCACCGCGCAGCATTGCGGCGAGCGCAGGGCGATAACGGTGCTCAACGCGCCGGACCCGGCCGACGTGGGTATTGCGCTGACGCACCGTGACCTGCTGGGCGAGGTCACGCGCGCGGCGAACCTCTTCCGCGCGCTGGGACTTGTTCCCGGGCGCGGTTTGGCCGCCTTCCTCTCGCCCACTCTGCCCCAACTGCCGGCGCTGCTGCTCGGCGCGCAGGTCGCGGGTGTGGCGAGTTCGATCAACTACCTGCTCAGCCGCGACGCGATCGTCGATCTCCTCAACGCGGAAAAGGCCACGATCCTCGTCATCCCCGCGCGCGAACTTGACGAGACCTGCTGGGCGAAGGTGGAAGGCGTGATGGCCGACGTGCCGACGCTGACCGGCGTGCTTGTGATCGGCGCGACGGGCGCGCTGCCGCCGCGCCACAGCGCCGTCAATGAGGCGCTGGATGCATGCAGCGCGGACCGTCTCGACTTCACGCCGTCGCAGGACCGCGACACGGTCTGCGCGCTGTTCCACACAGGCGGCACGACCGGCCGGCCGAAGCTCGTCCAGCTCACGCACGGCAACCAGATCCACGCCGCGTTCGGCTTCGGGCAGGTGTTCGGCTACAACGAGCACGACACCGTATTCAACGGTTTCCCGTTCTTTCATGTCGGCGGGACGATGACCGTCGGCCTGTCAGTGCTCGCGGCGGGCGGGCATGTGGTGGTGCCGTCACCATACGGCATGCGCATGCCGCAAACCGTCGAGCGCTACTGGGCGCTGGTGAAGGCGTTCCGGGCGACCGTGATCGGCGGCGTGCCGACCTCGATCGCCGCGATCACCAACAGCTGGGTCGAGGGATCGGACGTATCGAGCGTGCGCATGGCGCTCACCGGTGGTGCGGTGCTGCCGGCCGCCGTCGGCGCGCGTTTCGAGGCGACGACCGGGATTCGCCTCTACGAGACCTACGGCATGACGGAGACTGCGGCGGCGATCGCCTTCAATCCGGCTCGCGGGACGCCGGTCGCTGGCAGCGTCGGCTTCCGGGCGCCCTATTCGCAGACCCGCGTCGTGCGGATCGGGAGCGAAGATGCCCTTTGCGGAACGGAGGAAAGCGGGCTGGTGCAGGTGAGGGGACGCCAGGTCTTTCCCGGCTATGTCGATCCGGCGCACAATGCCGGGACGCTCGCGGCTGACGGGTGGCTCACCACCGGCGATGTCGGCTACCTGACCTCCGACGAGAGGCTGGTGCTGACGGGGCGCGAGAAGGACCTCATCGTGCGCAGCGGCCACAACATCGATCCGGCCGCGATCGAGGATGCCGCCGACCGCTTCCCCGGCGTCGAGATCAGCGCAGCGGTCGGGATGCCGGACCAGTATGCCGGCGAGGTGCCGGCGCTGTTCGTGGTACCTGCACCCGGCGTACTCATCGATCCGCGGGCGTTGAAAGACCATCTCGAAACGACGGTGCAGGAGCCGCCGGCGCGGCCGCGCAGCGTGCTGGTGATCGATGCGCTGCCGGTGACGGCGGTCGGCAAGATCTTCAAGCCGGCGCTGCGCGACCTGGCGATCCGCGAGAAGGTCAGGCTGGAGACGGAAGCGGCGTGCGGCCCGGCGGCAACGGTGGAGGTCGAAATCGGCCTGGACGAGCGCAAGCGGACAGTGGTGGACGTGGCAGTCTCCGGCGCGGACGCGGCCGCACTCGCAACACTCGAAGCGGCGCTGACGCCTCTGCCGCAGATCTACCTTATCCGGGCGGCGGAGGGCTGACATGGACGAGAATTGCGTCGAACTCTCCTGCGAGGACGGGATCGCCACCCTCACCTTGAACCGCCCGGACAGCCTCAACGCGATGTCGGCCAGGATGATGCGCTCGCTCGACGGGCGGCTCGACGAGATCGAACGGCTGCCGGGACTGAGGGTGGTGATCATCACCGGCGCGGGCCGCGCCTTCTCGGCCGGTGGCGATCTGAAGGAGTTCGCGGAAGCTCTCGCCGCGGGCGGCACCAGGCTGATCGACGCGCTGCGCTACAATCAGGATGTGCTGCAGCGCGTCGAGGACATCGCCGTGCCAGTGATCGCGGCGGCGAACGGCACGACCATCGCCGGCGGGCTGGAACTGCTGCTCTGCTGCGACATCGTCCTCGCCGGTGAAGACGCCAGGATCGGCGACGGGCATGCCCGCTACGGGATCGTGCCAGCCGGCGGCGCAACGGTGCGTCTGCGCGAACGACTGTCGCCGTCGCAGGCCGCGCAGCTCTTTTACACCGCTTCGGCGGTCGGCGCAGAGACTCTCGCGGCTTGGGGTCTGGTGAACGAGGTGGTGCCGCGAGATCGCCTCATGGACCGCGCCCGCGAGCTCGCTTTGGAAATATGCGAGAACAGCCCCGAAACGATCCGCGAGATCAAGCTCCTATCGCGCCCGTCGTCCCGTGATCCGGCGCGGTCCGAGCGGATACGCCGGGAACTCGCTCGATGGCTCGATCATGTTTCGCATCCGGACCTCGCCGAGGGACTGGATTCGTTCCGAGGAAAGCGAAAGCCGGGCTATCGCACGTACCCCCCATCGGGACGATAGATCCTCAGCGTCACGCGCGTGCTCATCATCGACGCTAATAGGCGGTGACGGAACGATTGCCCGGAAGCGACGCGCCGCGGAGCGTTCGCCGGGACCCCTTGCGTCAGATTCTGTCCATGCAGATCGAGGCGTGGCCGCGCGAGATCATGCCGATCTGCTTCGCCGCGGCCTTGGAGAGGTCGATCACGCGGCCCTTGATGAACGGACCGCGATCGTTGATACGCACGACCACGCTCTTGCCGTTGTGCTTGTTGGTGACACGCACTTTGGTGCCGAAGGGAAGCGAGCGGTGCGCGGCGGTCATGGCGGACGGGTTCATCCGCTCGCCCGATGCCGTCTTGGAGTGAAGCGCATACCACGATGCGCGCCCGCACTGCGCGAAGGCCGAACTCGTCGAAAACGTCGCCCCCGCGATGGCCACTGCCAAGACAACACCGAAACCGTTCTGCATTCCTGAGGCACCCTTTGCCGTTGAACCTGATTTTGGCGCTAGGGGCGAAAGCGGGGCGGAATGTGGAGGGAATGCGGCCCTGACGTGGCGAGGAGTTAACGAATAGAGTCGACCTGTCACATCGCGTCAGGCGAGTCCGGACAAAGCCGCTCAACCGAAACGGGTGCGATAGGCCGGAAGGACCTCGGGATTGCGAAGGTTGATGGGCAGTTGGCCGGAAAGGATGCGGACGACTTCGCCGGCCGCGCCGGTGCCCATCCGCATCATGCTCTCTTCCGTGATGCCCGCCATGTGCGGGGTGACGATCACATTGTCGAAGGAGAGATAGGCATGGTCCGATGGCAGCGGCTGGGTCGTGAAAACGTCGAGTGCGGCTCCACTGATGCGACCCTCGCGCAACGCCTCGATCAGCGCTTCGTCGACGATGACGGGTCCGCGCGAGACGTTGACGATGAGCGCGCCGGGCCTCATCAGGCCGATCCGGCGCGCATCGATCAGGCCGCGCGTCTCTTCCGTCAGCGGGCAGCAGAGCACGAGAACGTCGCTCTGCGCGATGAGCGCATCCAGATCGAGGAAGGCAGCGTCCGACAGGTCGGCGGGCCGGCTGCGGCTGCTGACCGCGACCTCTAGACCGAAACCCTGCGCCGCGATGGCGTGGACCTGCCGGCCGACGGCGCCGTAGCCGACGATACCGATCATTCGGCCGGACAGTTCGTTGGTGCGCTCGGCATGCGCCCGCCCGGCGAGCCAGCCTTGGCCGCGCAGGTCGCGGTCCATCATGCGGAACCGGCGCAGCAGCGCCATGGTCACGAAGAAGACATGCTCGGCGACCGAGCGCGCGTTCACCGCCGGCACGTTGGCGACAAGCACGCCGGCCGCCGTCGCCGCCCGCATCGGGATCATGTCGAGGCCGGCGCCGTGGCGTACCGCCGCGCGCAGGAGGGGCGCGTCCTCGAAGATCGCCTCCGGCAGCGGCGCGCGCACGATGATGGCGGCGGCATCGCGCGATTCCGCGATCAGGGTTGCCGCGTCGAGCGCGCTCGCGACCTTGAGCCGGCAGGTGTCTCCGAGTGCGGCCACGGCGGCCGGATGAAGGCCGTGGGTCGAGTAGACGACCGGCAGATCCGCCTCAGGCATGTTCGAGCCGGGCGTTTTCCTTCTGGTCGAGCTCGCTGATCAGCCCCTTCCAGTAGCTTTCCGCGCCCTGGAGGTGCGCATTCATCAGCGCCTGGGCCAGATTGCCGTCGCGGCGCAGCAGCGCCTCGAAGATCTGCAGATGCTCCGCGTGCGATTTGCGGCAGCGCTCGGGATCGTTGAAATAGACCGGCAGCCGGCCCTCGCCCATGACGTAGTAGAGCGTGCAGATGCGGTAGAAGACGCTGTTCTTGGTCGCGCGCACGATCTCGAGGTGGAAATCCTTGTCCTCGACATGGATCGGCTCGCCGGCCGCGATCTTCGCCTCGGAGGCGCGCAGGATTTCGCGCAGCGCTTCGTAGTTTTCCTCGGTGGCGCGGCTGCAGGCGAGTTCGGCCGCCTTGATCTCGTGGATCTTCCTCAGTTCAACCGTCTCGTAGATCTGCACCGGGTCGAGGGGGAGGCCGGCGCGGGCGAACAGCGCCATCGCCTCGACGCTCGCCTCGCGCTTGGTGAGATAGATGCCGGATTTGGCGCGGCGCTCGACCAGCCGCATCGCCTCGAGGATGGCGAGCGCCTCCCTGATCTGGCCGCGCGACACCTGGAAATGTTCCGCAAGTTCCCGCTCGGACGGGGTGCGGTGGCTCTCCGCGTCCGATTTCGCGATCAGGTAGGCCGCGAGATGCGGCAACAGGTCTTTTTCCGCCATTCGTTTCAGCCACCCATCGAGTAGGCTCTCAGAAAATCCTCGTCGACTGTGATGCCTAGACCCGGCGCGTCGGGAATTGCAATGGTTCCGTCGGCAACGTCGAGCTTCTCCACCACCAGATCGTGCAGCATCGGGTTGGCGCCGAGCGAATATTCGAGCACGAAGCTCGCCGACGACGCCGCGCAGACGTGCAGCCCGGCATAGAAGGCCGGCGCACCTGCCCACAGATGCGGCGCAAGGCGGATGTTGAAGGCCGAGGCGATAGCGCCGATCTTCATCGCCTCCGAGATGCCGCCGCAGAAGCCGAGATCCGGCTGGAACACATCCGCCGCCCGCGCCAGCGCCAGGTCGCGGAAGTCGAACCGCGTCGCCTCGCTCTCGCCCACCGCGATCGGGATGCCGCAGGCCGCGCGCACCTCGGCGATGCCCTGCCGGTCGTCGGCCGTCACCGGCTCCTCGAACCAGGCGAGGTCGCAGTCGCGCACCATGTGGGCGAAGCGCTTGGCGTCGGCGACGGTGTAGGTGCCGTGGGCGTCGACCATGATCGAGACCGAGGCGCCGAGCGCGGCGCGGGCGGCATGGACGCGCTCGGAGGAGACGTGCGGCGACCCGTCCATCGATCCGACGCGCATCTTGACCGCCCGGAAGCCGCCCTTGTCGATATAAGATTTGAGCTGGGCGCCGATCGCCTCTGCCGGAGCCCAGCCGCCCGATGCATAGGCGGGCATGCGCTCGGATTTGCGCCCGCCGAGCAGTCGCCAGACCGGCACGCCGAGCGACTTGCCGAGGATGTCCCAAAGCGCGATGTCGACGGCGCTGATCGCGGCGATCGTGAGGCCGCGGCGCGCCAGGACCGGCATGACATGGCCTGACACGGCCGCCGTCTGGTGGCGCACGCCATTGTAGAGCATGTCCCAGATGCCGTTGATGTCGCGCGCGTCGCGGCCGCGGATCGCCGGCGCGATCTCGTCGTTGATCAGCGAGACCAGCGCGCCGTAGGTGCCGGCGCTCCCCGCGGCGTTCTTGCCCTCACCCCAACCGACAATGCCGGACTCGGTTTCGATCCTCACGATCGCCGCGTCGAACGTGGCGATCTGACCAAAGTCGCTTCTGTGCTGCTGCGCGGCGTCGATCGGGATCCTCACCCACCATGCCTGGACTCTGGCTATGCGCATCGGCCGCTCGTCGTAGCATAGGGTCGGCCGTCGAGCGTCAGCCGTCCATCGGGAACGAAACAGCCAGGACGGTGCCCACGCGCGGACGAAGAACGGCCCGCGACCGGCGACCGACTGCTCTCTGATGGGCTAAGTGTGAACACCGTTCGCCCCTACTTGATCAGCGGCAGAAGCGTCTCAGCCGTGATGCGCATCTGGTCGGTGTAGAATTTCTCGGTGAGAACCGAGGAGCCGTGGTCCTGGATGAACTTCAGCTGCTCCGGCGAGATGTCGACGGGATGGCGCTCGACCATGTCCGGGTAACGATTGGCGGGCGTACGGTCGACCGGTGCGACGAACTCGTTGGTGAGCGCGCCGTCATAGCCGATATCCTTGAGAATGCCGACCAGCTTCTTCCAGTCGATCGTGCCGAGGCCGGCGGCGAAGCGGTTGTTGTCGGCGACGTGGAAGTCGAACAAACGCTTGCCCGCCTTGCGGATCGCCTCCTCGACGTCGAATTCCTCCATGTGGATGTGATAGGCGTCGAGGCAGACGCCGCATTCGGGCGACACCGCATCGGCGAGCGCCAGCGCCTGTTCGCCGCGATTGAACAGATAGGTCTCGAAGCGGTTGAGCGGCTCGACCGCGACCCGCACGCCGACCTTCTTGGCGTGGGCGAAGCATTCGCGGGTGGCGTCGACCACCCATTTCCATTCCTCCTCCTCGGTGCCGTCCGGCACGACCTTGCCGACCGTGGCAGGCACGAGGGTGATGATCTCGCCGTCCAGTTCGCTGACCATTGTCAGCACGTCCTTGACATATTGCACCGAGCGCTCGCGCTGGCCCTGGTCCTTGGCAGCGAGATTGCGCTCGCCCAGCATCAGGGTCACCGAACCCCAGCAGCGAATGCCGTGCTCCTTCAGCAGGGCGCGCGTCTCTTTGGTCTTGTACTGCTCCGGTTCGCCGGAGATCTCGATCGACTCGTAGCCGAATTTCTTGATCCGCCTCAGCGTCGTCTCCAGCGGCTCGGCGCGCATCCAGTTGTGTGTCGAAAGATGCATGATGTCTCCTCTCTGTATGTCGGGGACGGCAGGGCTTGCGAAATGCGCATCCTCTCCTGCGCCCGAATTCCTCCCAGGCACGAACCGTTTGAAAACTGGTTCGACCAAATTCTGGCTTCGCGACGAGTAACTCATTTCCGCTGGCCCCGCAAGCGTGGCGGCAATCCGGGCGTCTACGTCGGTCAAAGTGCTGAAATAGGGCCGCTGGAGAGGTGATTTCAGCAGAAGATGGCCCGGTCGGCGCGTGTCGAGGTCTTGACCGCAGCGCTTTCATTGGTCATACCAGTGCGGACGACGCCCCCGGCCTTAGTCCGTGCGCATTTCGGTTGCGCGCCCGCGGCACGGCCTTCTAAAAAGATTGTCTGGGAGGACAAGGACATGCCGAAGACCATGAAGGGGCCGGGGATCTTCCTGGCGCAGTTCGGAGGCGATGCCGCGCCGTTCAATTCGCTGCCGGCGATCACCAAATGGGCGGCCGGACTCGGCTACAAGGGCGTGCAGATTCCGTCATGGGACGGCCGGCTGTTCGACCTGAAGAAGGCGGCGACCTCCAAATCCTATTGCGACGAGGTCAAGGGCATCTGCGCCGAGGCCGGCGTCGAGATCACCGAATTGTCGACCCACCTGCAGGGCCAGCTCGTGGCGGTCCACCCGGCCTATGACTCTATGTTCGACGGCTTCGCGCCGGCTGAGGTGCACAACAATCCCAAGGCGCGGCAGAAATGGGCCGTCGAGCAGATGAAATACGCCGCCAAGGCGTCGAAGAACCTCGGGTTGACCGCGTCCGTCTCCTTCACCGGGGCGCTCGCTTTCCCTTACCTCTATCCGTGGCCGCAGCGCCCTGCCGGCCTGATCGAGGAGGCCTTCGCCGAACTCGGCAAGCGCTGGAAGCCGATCCTCGACGCCTATGACGAGGCCGGCGTCGACGTCTGCTACGAGATCCATCCGGGCGAGGACGTGTTCGACGGCGCCACCTTCGAGATGTTTGTCGACGCGGTCGGCGGCCACAAGCGGGCCAACATCAACTACGACCCGTCGCACTTCCTGCTGCAACAGCTGGATTATCTCGCATTCATCGACATCTACCACGAGCGCATCAAGGCGTTCCACGTGAAGGACGCCGAGTTCAACCCGGACGGCCGCCAGGGCGTCTATTCGGGCTACCAGGGCTGGGTCCAGCGCGCCGGCCGGTTCCGCTCGCTCGGCGACGGCCAGGTCGACTTCTCCGGCATCTTCTCCAAGCTCGCGCAGTACGACTACGACTCGTGGGCGGTGCTGGAGTGGGAATGCTGCCTGAAGCACCCCGAGGACGGCGCGGCCGAGGGCGCCCCATTCATCGAGAGCCATATCATCCGCGTCACCGAAAGGGCCTTCGACGACTTCGCCGGCGCCAAGCCCGACAAGGGCGCGCTGCGGAAATTGATGGGGATATAGGGCGGCAGTCGGCAATCGGATCAAGGCGGCTCCTCCCGAGAGATCCCCCACGACCCTCGACTGCCTACCTGCCGACTGCCTACTGCCGATAGACAACGCCTACTGCCGATACAGGGAGGATCAGTACATGGTCAGCGGCAAGACGATCGAATCCGGCAGCGGGCCGATCCGGCTCGGCATGGTGGGTGGCGGCCAGGGCGCCTTCATCGGCGGGGTGCACCGCATCGCGGCGCGCATCGACGGCGAGTTCCAGCTGGTTGCCGGCGCGCTGTCGTCGAGCCCCGAGAAGGCCAAGGCGTCCGCCGCCGAGCTTGGCCTTGATCCCTCGCGCAGCTACGGCTCGTTCCAGGAAATGGCGAAGGCCGAGTCGAAACGCGCCGACGGCATCGAGGCGGTGTCGATCGTCACGCCGAACCACATGCATTGGCCGGCGGCCAAGGCCTTTCTCGACGCGGGCATCCACGTCATCTGCGACAAGCCGCTGACGTCGAACCTGGCGGACGCGAAGAAGCTGGCGGCACTGGTGGAGAAGTCGGGTAAGGTTTTCGTGCTGACGCACAACTATACCGGCTATCCGATGATCCGGCACGCCCGCGAGATGGTTCAGAAGGGCCAGCTCGGCGAGATCCGCGTGATCCAGGCAGAGTATCCGCAGGACTGGCTGACGACGAAGGTCGAGGACACCGGCGCCAAGCAGGCGGTATGGCGCACGGACCCGAAACAGTCGGGCGCGGGCGGGGCGACCGGCGACATTGGCACGCACGCCTACAACCTTGCCCGCTTCGTCTCCGGCCTCGAACTCGACAGCCTGTCGGCCGACCTCAACGCCTTCGTCAAAGGCCGTCTGCTCGACGACAACGCGCATGTCATGCTGCGCTTCAAGGGCGGCGCGAAGGGCATGCTGTGGGCGAGCCAGGTGGCGCCGGGCAACGAGAACGCGCTCAAACTTCGCGTCTACGGTACCAAGGGCGGCATCGAATGGAGCCAGGAGCAGCCGAACCATCTCTGGTTCACGCCCTTCGGCGAGCCGAAGCAGCTGATCACCCGCGCCGGCGCCGGCGCCGGTCCCGCCGCTGCCCGGGTCAGCCGCGTGCCCTCGGGCCATCCGGAAGGCTATCTGGAGGGTTTCGCCACGATCTATGCCGAAGCCGCGCGGGCGATCCGCGCGGCGCGCAAGAAAAACGGCAAGCCGGGCAAGGACGTCGTCTATCCGACCATCCACGATGGCGTAGAAGGCGTGGCCTTCGTCGAGGCCTGCGTACGATCGTCGAAGAAGAACGCGGCCTGGACGAAGCTGTAAGCTCTCCGGACACCGACCGCGCCCCGCGGCAAGCGAGGCGTCCATGACCGGGCACTGGATCTGCCCGTTTCGGGGCAGACTGCTTCCGGGGCGCTCATGTGGAGCTATTCAATGCCGGCCGCAGGCGCCTCGTCGTTCTCCGAGTCTTCGGGCGTGACGTCCAAGACTGCGGCGTGCATCGTGATCTCGGCCTTTCCGGGCTTGCAGTCCTTCATGCACGGCTCCAGGCCCGGCCGGCTGTGCGGCTCGGAGGACCGGTCGTCCTCGATGAAATTCGCCTCGTTGGGCAGCCTGATCGAGGCCAGGTTTTCGTTCGAAAGCTCGAATTCCTCGTCGTCGACGACATCGTTCAGATAGAGGATGTAGGCGGTCAGGGCATAGATGTCGTCGTTGGACAGCGAACGCGCATTGCCGAATGGCATGGCGCGGCGGACATAGTCGTAGACCGTCGAGAGATACGGCCAGTAGGAGCCGATCGTCTTCTGGGGACGGTCCGCCTGGAGTGTCCCCTGCCCGCCTGCAAGCACCGGCCAGCGATCGACCGCTTCGCCGAAATCGCCGTGGCAGGAGGCGCAGTTCTCGTCATAGATGCCCATGCCGGCCGCGACCGTGCCGCGGCCCACGGGAAGACCCTTGCCGTCGGGGCGCACGTCAATGTCCCACGCCGCGATTTCGTCCTCGGCGGCCAGGCGTCCGAGCCCGAACTTGAGCCCGTCGCCGCGGGCGGCGGCAGGCGCTGGCGGGGTCGGCGTCTGAGAACCCGCGGGTGTTTGCGCCGACGCGTCTGCCTTTTGCTCCGCCGGCGCGGCGGCGCCGGCGTCCACGGACTTCTTGCTGCCGTCCAGCGCGAACGTCGCAAGGTAGGCGACGAGGTTCGAAACCTCCTCGGGCTTCTTCAGCCCGGCGAACGCCATCTTGGTGCCCTTCACAAAACCCTTAGGGTCGGCAAGGTAGGGAGCGAGCGTCGACTCGTTCCAGACCAGTCCCTCGGCCCCCTTCGCCGCCATTGCCGTCGAATATTTGAATCCCTCGGCCGAGCCGGCCAAGCGCCCGACGATGCCGTTCAGCTGCGGCCCGATCTTGTTCTTGGCATCGGCGCCGATCGCATGGCAGGCCTTGCACTTGGCGAACGAAGCCTCGCCGAGGGCGGCATCCTGGGCAGATGCGGTGCCGAGCGCGACAACCGTGACGAGCGCCGCGAGGATCCCCGCTTCAGGAAATCTCGACATTCTCGATCACCCCGTCCTTGTTCACGTGCCAGGTCTGTATGCCATTGTTGTGGTAGATGGAGTTCGACCCGCGGGCGGCGCGCAGCTCGTCCTTGGTCGGCTGGACGATCCCTTCGGAATCGATCGCGCGGGACTGAAGGAACAGCTCGGAACCGTCCCAGTCGAACTCGTAGTAGAAGCGATGGAGAGCCTTCGGCAGGCTCGGGCCGTCGATCCGCGCGGTCTGCCAGTTGCGGCCGCCATCGATCGACACGTCGACCCGCTTGATGGTGCCGTTTCCGGACCATGCCAGCCCGGCGACGACGAGCGGGCCCCTGCCATGCGTGATCGGCGCCTGCGGACTGGGATTCGTGATCACCGACTTGACGTCCATGGCGAAGGTGAACCTGCGCGCCTTGCCGCTCGGCAGCAGATCGGTGTATTTCGACGTCTCCTCGCGCTGCTGCCAAGGCTGATCGCCGATCTCGAGCCGGCGCAGCCACTTGATCCACATATTGCCTTCGAAGCCCGGCACGACCAGGCGCAACGGATAGCCCTGTTCGGGCCGCAGCGCCTCGCCGTTCATGCCGAAGGCGACCATGCAATCGTCGAGGGCCTTGTCGAGAGGTATCGACCGCGTCATCGAAGACGCGTCGGCGCCTTCCGCGAGCAGCCACTTGCCTTCCGGCTTCACGCCGGCCTCCTCGAGCAGGGTCTTGAGCCGCACGCCGGTATACATCACGCAATGCAGCATGCCGTGGGTGAACTGGCAGCCGTTGAGCTGCGCGCCGCGCCATTCCATGCCGGAATTGGCTGCGCATTCGAGGAAGTAGACCTTGTTCTCGCGGGGGAAGCGCTTGATGTCGGCCATGGTGAAGACGAGAGGCTTCTCGACCATGCCGTTGATCATCAGGCGGTGATCCTTCGGGTCGATCTCGGCGATGCCGGCGTGGTGACGCTCGAAACACAGCCCGCTCGGGGTGATGATCCCGTCGAGCTCGTGAAGCGGCGTGAAGTTGATGGAAGACACGACGTCCGAGGTGAGCCACGGGACGTTCTTCCGCACGATATGGGCCTCGAACTGGGACGGCGTCCCATACGGCCGCGCATCGACGCCCTCACCGGGATAGCGGTTCCAGTCCTGCACCTCGGTGATGATCGGCTCGCCGGCCGAGGCGCTGGCCGCCGCAAGGGCGGCGCCGGTGGCCAGTCCGCCCTTGAGAAAGGCGCGCCTTGAAGCGGCACCAGGTCGCACAGAACTCGTCATCGGCTCCTCCCGAGACTCCGATCAATCATTATATATGAATTCTTATATGTATCAGACTCTCAGTCAACCGCTTAATCAGCCGGGTGCAAATTCCCGCCGAACAGAGGCGGTCAGAGGATGATCTTGACCGTCCGCTCGTCCGGCACGGCGACCGACTGCTTGCCGGATATGTAGCCTTCCATCAGATCGTAGATCGCAGGTCCCTCCACCCCCTCGCTCACGGACGCCCAACCGCCGACGACATAGGTTTTGGCCGGATCGATCGCTTCGCCGGTTGCGGTCAGCTTCATGTCGGAGATGCGGCTGCCTATGCGTGCATTGACGGAGCAGGTGTAGGTCATTCCCCCGACACGCACCATGTCGCCGCCCTGCTGGAGGAAGGGATCCGGGTTGAACAGGTTGTCGCAGACGTCCTCGAGAACGTCCTTCAGCTGCGCGCCCGTCATCTCGTTGCGGTAGACCGCCGGATAGCTCATCGACGTCTCGGTATAGAGATCGTCGATGGTGATGTCCTGCCCCGGCAGCAAGGTGGTCCCCCAGCGGAAGCCTGGCGACAGGGCGATCTGGGTGTCCCGCTCCTCGATGATCCCCTGGCAGATCAGGTCGTCCCAGGTGCCGTTGAAGTTGCCGCGGCGATAGAGCAGCGTGTCCGTCCGGCCGATCACGCGCGAGATCTCGTCCTTGTACGGCGCCCTCACTGCGTCGATCTTGGCCGCCATTTCGGCATCGGGCTCGATCACGTCGGAAAAGACCGGTATCAGGTTCGAACTGTAGCCCGTGACCTTTCCGCCGGAGATTTCGAGGTCGATGCGTCCGAGATACTTGCCGTGCGAACCCGACGACAGGATCAGCGTGTTCTCCACCTGAACCGCGCGCGGCACCGCGTCGTGGGTATGGCCGGTAAGGATCACGTCGATCCCCTTCACGACCGTGGAGAGCTTGCGGTCGACGTCGAAGCCGTTGTGCGAGATCAGCACCACGACCTCCGCGCCGTCGGCGCGCGCGGCGTCGACATTCGCCTGCAGCACGTCGGGGCGGATGCCGAACGACCATTTCGGAAACATCCAGCGCGGATTGGCGATCGGCGTGTAAGGCATCGCCTGGCCAATGACCGCGACCTTGACGCCGCCCTTCTCGAACATGGCCGTGTTGTCGAATGCCGGTTCGTCCCACTCCGAATCGAAGATGTTCGAGGCGAGGAAGGGATATCCGAGGCTTTCCGTGATTTCGAGAAACCTCGCCTCGCCGAGCGTGAACTCCCAATGCCCGGTCATGGCGTCGGGGCGCAGGAGCTTCATGCAGTCGACCATGTCCTGGCCGTTCGTTTTCAACGCCGTGTAGGATCCCTGCCAGGTGTCGCCGCCGTCGAGGAAGAGCACCTTGTCTTCCCCGCGCTCGGCGCGGATCGCCTTGACGAGCGTGGCCGTCCGGTCGAGACCGCCGAGGCGGCCGTAGGCCTTGGCCAGATCGACATAGTCGAGGAAAGTGTGGGCGTAGGCATAGGGGGAGCCGCGCTCGATACCGAACGTCTTCAGGAACTCCTCGCCGACGAGATGCGGCGGGATGCCGGCGAAGGCTCCGACGCCGATATTGGTGTCCGGCGGACGGAAATAGACCGGTTTGAGCTGCGCATGCACGTCGGTGAAATGCAGCAGCGTAATCTGACCCTTCGAGTCGAACCTGAGAAGGTCCTCCTGGGTCAGCTTCTGCTGTGCGAGCGCACGGGAGGGACTTCCCAGCAGCCCGGCCGCGCCAAACACGGCGCCAGCATTCACCGCGAACTGAAGGAAATCCCGTCTCGTATAGCTCATGTTGCGAACTCCGCGATTAGGTAGGGCGCAGAAATCCGGCCGGCGGCTCGCCGCCGCCGGCCGTCGACACGACCATCTCGCTTGACCCTACTGGCGCACCGACGGTGTCTCGACGGAAAGACCGGTTCCGCGCCAGGTCACGTAGACCTCGAGCGCCATCAGTTCGTCCGAAAACGCCTTGGGCATCTCAGCCCTCGTGTCGCGGATGCAGCCGCGGAACCGGTTGTGCAGCGACACCATTCCGGCGGTGTTGAAGCGATAGGTCGGGAAGCCGTTGACCTGGCCCTGGCTGAGATGGTCGGCGCGGATATATTTGCCCATCGCGCCCTCGTGGCAGGAGGCGCAAGCGAAGTTCAGCTGCCCGGTGCGGGTGTAGTAGGCTTCCTTGCCCTTGTCCCACCAGGTCTGCATGTCGCCTTGCGACAGGTCGATCTTGACCGGCGTGCCGAGCGACTGATGCTTGATATAGGTGGTCAGCGCAACCTGGTCCGCATCGTCGAACTTGTACGGCTCGGCCCCCATGTTCTCGACACGGCACTTGTCGATCTGAAGCTCGACGTTCAACGGCTTGTTCGATTTCGCATCCCATTTGGGATAGCTGGCGCCGACGCCCTTCATACTCTCGGACGCATCGTTGTGGCAGGATGCGCACGACTTGCCCATCGTTCCCTCGACCGTGTCCCAGATCTCCGCGCCGCGCTCGACGGCGAACATGCCCGGATTGGCGAACGATTCCGCCTCGGTCGCACGCGTCTCCGCCTCGCGGAACAACCAGCCCGAAAGCACCTCCTCGAAGGGATGCCCCTCCGGCGCCGGCGCCTTGGTGATCATAGGCACTCCGTCGATCTCAAGCGTATCGTCGACGGGATCGGCCATCGCCGTGGCGAAGGCGAGTCCCGTGAGGATCACGCAGGCGGCGGTTCCCGTAAGCAGCTTCAGTCTTTCCACGCTCGTCCTCCCGGCTGGATCGCGACCGCTCCGTCGCGGACCTGGCTCACTTCACTTCGATCTTCTGCTCGTCGGTGTAGATCGAGCCGTCATCGTCCACCCAGGTGAACTTGAACGTGCCGGTCTCCGGCACCTTCGCGCTGAACTCGAAATAAGGATTGGCCGAAATCGCCGGGTCGAGATCGCAGGAGAACACCGGCTGCCCATTGAACTCGCAGCTGAACTTGTTGATGATCTTGCGAGGGATCGGCTTGCCTTCCTTGTCCTTCCGCTGGCCAGATTCCATGTCGTGGCTGATCAGCGTCTTCAGGACGATCACCTCGCCGGCCTTCGCCGACTTGGGGACCTTTACGCGTGGCTTCGGGGTCGTTGCCATTGTCTATTTCCCTTGTCCGATTGGGTCGAAGGTCAGATCAGCCGCCGCAGCCGCCGATCGTCACCTTGACTTCCTTCTTGTCCATGTAGACGGAGCCGTCCGCCATCTTGGCCAGCGCAATGACGTTCTGCGTCTTCGCCAGCCGCATCCGGGTGGTCGCCGCGGCGGTTCCCGACAAAGCCGTGAAATGGAACGTCGCCACCTCGGGACGCGGATTGCCGTCGGCCAGGATCATCACCGAGGCCACCATATCGCCGTCCGTCATGGCACTCTCGACATTGATCGCGATCGGAACCGTGTTGCCGTTCTCGGCGATATCCGGCGCCGTCAGCTTGATCTTGCCGGCCTGAGGCTCTTTGCCGCCGGAGAAGTCGGCGATCAGCTTGGCCGTGTCTTCCGCAGCGGCGAATGCCGCCCGGGGAAGCAGCTGCAGCGCCGGAAGCGCCGCCGCCCCGGCAAACAAGGCAAGCGCCCGGCGTCTCGTCAGCGTCATGCGAACCTCCATCTCTTCTATTCCTTGAGGGTCGCGAGATACGCGACCACGTCTTCGACCTGCTGCGCCGTGAGGATGGTCTTGCCGACCAGATCCTTGCGCGGATTCTTGCCGACGTTCAGGCTGTAGAAGCCCGGCATCATGGTGTCGGGGTTGAGCGCCTGCTTTGAATCGACGACGATCGCCCGCAGCTGTTCAACCGACCAGCGGTCGGCGGCACCGTCCAGCGCCGGCGCGACGTCGCCGTGAAACTGTTCTTTGGAAAGCGACTTGACGGCGTGGCAGGCGAGACAGTTGCCGAGACCCCGGTTTACGAGCGTCTTGGCGCCCTCTTCCGGATTGCCCGGCGTGCCCGTGAGCGACGCCGTTACCTTCATGTCTTCGAATTTTACCTCGCCAGGGGCGATCTCTCCCGCAGACGCTCCGCCGGCGAACGCGACAGCGATCGCCAACGCGGCCATGAACCGCTCCATCTCGATGCTCCTCCGTGCATTTCGGTCTGCACGACCGACTCCTCATCTGTAACGTTATCTCGCCAGCGATAGGCATTCAATATAAAAATATGAATTTCTGCATGTATCAATCTTCGCCGTCGCCGAGCCGCCCAGCGGCGCGCAGTTCGTTGATGATGCGCGCGTGGTAATGCTGAAAATGCTCCCCCGAGGCGTAGCCCTTTTCGTTCACCCATCGGAACATGTTGAGGAAGGTCCACTTGCCGAATGCGCCCGGCATGGTCGCGACCGCGGCCTCCGCCACCGTCTTGTCCTCCGGCGCCTCCTCCGGGAGGAAGACGATCGTCGGTGTGAACACGTAGCCCCATTTCCGTGCCGCGGTCTTCTCGGTCAGCACCTCGCCGTCGAGGTCCGTCACTTCCTCGTCGCCGAACATGTTGTACTGCACGACCATGAAGTGCTCGCGGATGTAGTCGGCCACCTCCGGGTCCGCGAGCAGTTCCTCATGCATCTGGCGACAGTAGATGCAGCCGCGCTGCTCGATCGTTATGGCAAGCCGCTTGCCCTCGGCCTTCGCCTGAGCGATGTCCTCGGCGATGTCGCGGAACGTGATCGTGAACCACGGCTGCTTGTGCAGTCCGTCCTCGCCGATCTCGACGCCCCCCGCCGCTCCGGGAATGGCGAGAACCAGCAGCGACAGCCACAGGGCAGTGACAAGGCGGGTCATGGCATCCTCCTAGCCTAGGGTCTGGAAAATCGGGAACGTGTCGAGCAGCCACAGCGAGATCGTCGACATCTGACCAGTGATGAACAGGATGCCGGTGATCACGAGCAGTCCGCCCATCGCCATCTCCACCTTGTGCATGTGCCGTTTGAATCTCGATGCCCAGGCGAGGAACCGGCTCGCGAACAGCGCCGCGAGGATGAACGGAATGCCGATCCCGAGCGAATAGACGGCTAGAAGAACAGCCCCGCGCACTGCACTGCCCTCGCTTCCGGCGACGAAGAGAATGGCGGCGAGCACCGGTCCGACGCAGGGCGTCCAGCCAAAGGCGAAGGCCAGACCGATCACATAGGCGCCGAGTGGCCCTGCCGGCTTGCGGTCCACCTGCACCCGGGCCTCGCGATAGAGCGCCGCGATACGGAATACGCCGAGAAAGTGCAGGCCCATGACGATGATGATGATGCCGGCGATGACCGAAAGCGTGTCGAAATACTGCGCGATGGTCTTGCCGATGACGCTCGCCGTCGCTCCCAGCGCGACGAAGACGGTGGTGAAGCCGAGCACGAAGGCGATGGCCGCCACGACCACCCGCCGGCGTTGCCTGGCTCCCGGCGCGTCGTCCTTCAGTTCTTCGAAGCTTACGCCGGCGAGCCAGGCCAGATAAGGCGGCACGATGGGCAACACGCAAGGCGACACGAAGGACAGGAGTCCCGCGAGCAATGCACCGCCGACACTGACGTCCAGCATCTTTCCTCCCTGACGCCTGGGTCCCGGTGACCTTGGCAGAAGCATGCATAAAATGCTATATTTACATACAACGTTTCGTGAGGTGGTCCATGACTTTTGCCGGCGTGGCGCGATTGGCTCTTGCCGCACACGTCCTGTGCTCGGCATTGCCGGTCCATGCGGCCGAACTCGTCATGATGGAGCAGCCCGGCTGCGTCTGGTGCGCAAGGTTCAATTCCGAGATCGCACCGGCATGGCCCAACACCGACGAAGGTCGCCTCGCGCCGCTGAGGCGGGTCGACATTACCGAGCCGTGGCCCGACGATCTCAAGCACGTCCAGAAGGAGCGGTTCACGCCGACTTTCGTGCTGATGGACCAGGGACGAGAGATTGGCCGAATTCGAGGCTATGTGGGTGACGAGTTTTTCTGGTACCGTATCGGCGAATTGATCGCCCTCCTTCCCGAGTCTTCGACCAAACCTGACTGAGCCACACGGACATGAGTCTCCCCAAGATCAACGACGCCCGGACACCGGAAGATTTCAATTTGCTTCTCGATCAGGCGCGCAAGGCGAGCGAGTTGCTGAAAGCGTTGTCGCATGAGGGTCGCCTGCTGATCCTCTGCCTTCTGGCGGAAGGAGAGAGGTCGGTGTCCGAACTGGAGGATGCCATGAGACTGCCGCAGGCAGCCGTCTCCCAACAGCTCGCGCGCCTCCGTTTCGACCGGCTGGTGAATACGCGCCGCGAGGGCCGCACCATCTATTACTCGATCGCCAGCGACGAGGTTTCCTCGGTCATCGAGACCCTTTACACTCTCTTCTGCGCGCCGGTGCGGGGGGCCGACGCGAAGAAGTAGATCGGAGCGCCGAACGGCGGCGCCGTTCACTTGCCGGCGAGCGCCGGCGGCGGGCCTAGCCCGCGGGAGGAGAAGATGGACTTGGCCACGTCGCCATGGTTCCTGGCGCTTGCGGGTCTGTGTGCCGGCTTCGTGCTGGGCTATGCCGCGCGTGCCAACCGCTTCTGCACGATGTCCGCCCTGGAGCGACATTGGTACGCGGGCGACAGTCGCGGTCTGCGGACGTGGGTGCTGGCTGCCGCGGTCGCCCTCGTCGCCACCCAGACCATGCAGGCGCTCGGACTGGTCGACATCGGCGAGAGCTTCTACATCCGGTCCGATTTCCCCTGGGTCGGGGCCATCGCGGGCGGCATCGCCTTCGGTTTCGGCATGGCCCTCGTCGGCACCTGCGGCTTCGGCGCGCTCGTGCGGCTCGGCGGCGGCAGCCTTCGCTCCCTCATCGTGCTGTTGGTGCTCGGTCTCGCTGCGATGTCCGCCCAGAAAGGACTCGTCGCGCAGGCGCGGGTCGTACTTTCCGACAATTTTGCCATTGATCTCTCCGAGCGGGGCGGACAATCGCTTGGCGGCATTCTCTCGTCGATCGCAGGCACGGACATATCGATCATCGTTGCCGGGGCAGTCGCTCTCGCTCTGCTGGGCTGGGTCTTCTTCGACGCGCGCTACCGGCGCGAGTTCGGTTCGATTGCGGCCGGTGCGACCGTCGGTCTGGTGATCGCATTCGGCTGGTGGGCAACGAGCTACGCCGCCGCCAACTCCTTCGATGTCGTCCAGATCGAGGCCGGCTCGTTTGTCGTGCCTGTGGCCGACACGATCCTTCAGATAATCACCTTCACGGGCGTCCTTCCCGACTATGGCATCGGCCTCGTGCTGGGCGTCGTCGCGGGTGCCGCGGCGCGCGCCTGGCGGCAGCGCGACGTGCGCTGGGAGGCTTGCGACGATGCGCGGGAGCTCAGCCGCCATATCGCCGGCGGCGTCCTGATGGGGATCGGCGGCGTCTTTGCCATGGGATGCACGATCGGCCAGGGCGTCACCGCGGTTTCTGCCCTCGCGATCTCGGCGCCCGTGGTGATGCTGTCGATCTTCCTCGGCGCACGGATGGGCCTGGCCTATCTCATCGAGGGCTCGGCTTTCGGGGCCTTCCGGTCCCTCTCCAGGCAGCCGGCCGAATAGGTCACGCCGGGACGTATCGGTACGAGCCGTCCTTCCTCTCGACCATCCCCGCGCCGGGATAGGGGAAATGGAACCCGATCGCGCGCACCTTGTCGCCTGCGAGGCGATCGAGCAGCTTCCGGCGCGTCTCAGCGCCGAGGACCGGGTCCTGGTCGCTCGCGGTCGGCCAGTCCGGCCGTTCGAAGGAAAGGACGGAATTCGAGATCGCGTCGCCGATAATGAGGACCGGTTCGGTTCCATGCACCATGAAGGACAGATGCCCGGGCGTATGGCCCGGCGTCGCGACGGCTTCGACACCCGGCAGGACCTCTTCGCCGTCCGCCAGGAACCGCACCGTCTCGGCGATCGCGGCGAAGCGATTCTGCGCACCCACGACGAAGGTTTGCCGGTCCTCCGGGACCTTCGAAATCGTTTCCGGCGACGACCAGAAGTCCCATTCGGCCTTGCCGATATGATGCTGCGCGTTGGCGAAGACCAGTTCGTCGAAGTCATCGGTCAGACCCCAGATGTGGTCCGGATGGGCATGGGTGATGACGACGTCCGTCACCTCGGCCGGATCTATGCCGGCGGCGCCAAGACTGTCGGCGAGCTTTCCGGCCGTCGGCATGAAGTTGGAGCCGGCGCCGACGTCGAAGATCGCGAGCCTGTCGCCCGTCCGGACCAGCGTGACGTTGCAATCGGGCCGCAGCGCGTCCGTCGCCATGCCGTTGTCGGCGAGGAGCCGCGCCAGTTCGTCCTGCGGCACATCAGGGAAGACGAATCCCATCGGCAGGGTCAGCGATCCGTCGCTGAGGACGGTCAGCTCGGCGCTGCCCGTCGAGACTGTCTGCGCGCGCGCTTGCCGCAGCGCGCCGGGCACGAAGCCTGCCAGGAGTCCCGCTGCTCCCAGTCCCAGCAGCAACGATCGCCGCCCGATCGCAAGGCCGCCGTCGCAAATGTTCGCCATCATATCTCCTCCCATTCACATATTTTATTTTTTGCATATTTTGCCGCGACCGACTAGCCTTGCAATCTGGCCCGCAACGAAGACGGGCAGATGGAGGATTTCATGCTTCGCAAACTTCTCGCATCGCTTGCCCTCTTCTCGGCGGTCTCGACCGCCGCGCTCGCCGCCGACGACGTCACGCGGCATGTCAGCGAGGCGCCTTTCACCGAGGTCGCGGCGAATCTCGAAGACGCGATCGTCAACCGCGGCTACGTCGTCGACTATCGCGGCCACATCGGTGACATGTTGCAGCGAACAGCGGACGATGTCGGCGCCAGCAAGCCGCTTTACCGCAATGCCGAGTTCTTCCAGTTCTGCTCGGCCGTACTGTCGCGCAAGGCGATGGAGGCCGACGTCGGTAACATCGCTTACTGTCCCTACGTCCTCTTCGCCTACGAAACGGACGCCGAGCCGGGCAAGGTCACCGTCGGCTTCAGGCGCCTGCCCGACGGGCCGGGCCGCGACGAAGTGAACGCATTGCTCGACGAGATCGCCCGCGAGGCCTCGGGAGGTCACTGACCCGGGATCGACGTCGCAGCCGGCGGCAACGCGCGAGGTCAGGCGGAGCTATCTGCGGCATGTCGTTTCGCCGGACACGGGTCACGACATTGGCGCAGGGAGCGAACTCGCCGCGCACCCTATGCCGCCGGTCCGCGTTGGCCGAGGCTCGGATCGATATCCGGCAGGGCGAGGCGCAGGAAGGCGCGCGCGGCCGCGGTCAGATGCCGCCCGGGATGGCGCAATAGGCGGAACTGCCGTGCCGCGGGCGGTCCCGGCAGCCGCACCAGCCGCCCGGCGTCGAGATCCGCGCCGACCACCAGCCTGGAGAGCAACGTGGCGCCGCCTCCTGCCAGCACAGCTGCCCGGACTGCCTCGTTGGAGCGCAGTTCGAGACAGCTGTCCGGGGCGGCGACGCCGATCTCGGCAAGCGCCTTGTCCATACGCTCCCGCGTGCCCGAACCTTTCTCACGCATGATCCAGGGCCCACGGACAAGGTCCTCCGGACCCGGTGCGGTCCGGACCCACGGGTGCTCGGCTGCGACAACGAAGAACAGTTCGTCCTCGCCGATCGGCAGGTCGATCAGCCCTTCGGTCGCCTCGCCTCCCTCGATGAAGCCGAGATCGGCCTGCAGCGCCTCGATCTCGCGGGTCACGGCCTCCGAATTGCCGGGCTGGAGTTCCAGTTCGATGCCCGGATAGGCCGCGTGGAAGCGCACGGCGAGCGGCGGGAGCCAGTAGGCGGCGAGCGTCTGGCTGGCGGCGATCCGCAGCGACCCGCGCCCGAGGCCGGCGAGGTCCGTCAGCACCCTCTCCGCCGAGGTGGCGCGGGCGAGCACGGCGCGCGCCTCGGGCAGGAAGACGCGCCCGGCGTCGGTGAGCCGAATTCCGCGCCCGATTCGGTCGAACAGCCGGGTGCCGTGACGCGCCTCGAGCGCCGAAACCGCCGCCGAGGTGGCCGATTGCGTCAGGTTCAGAGCATAGGCGGCGCGCGTGACGTGCTCGTGCTCGGCGACGGCGACGAAGATCCGGAGTTGTTCGAGCGTCATGTCCGGACGCTAGAAGGTCGCCTCGAGCAAGACCAGAGCCAATGTAATGGCGGCGATGAAGATCGATGCCAGCGCGCCGAGCAGCAGCGGCCGCAGCCCCTTTGCCTTCATCTGCCCGAGGTCGGTCTGCAGTCCCATCGCGGCCAGCCCGGCCGCCAGCAGAGCCTGCGTCAACGGGACCGAGGCCTTCGTCATCTCGTGCGGGACGAGACCCGACGAGGCGAGTGCGACCATCGCCAGGAAACCGAGGACGAACCACGGAAACGGCGCCCGGCCCGCCCCGCCGCCACCGGCCGCCATCAGGAGAATCATCGGCGCGAGCAGCGCGACGCGCGTCAGCTTGGCGATCGTGGCGAACGCCGCCGCCTCCGCCCCGCCCTGCGCGCCCGCCGCCACGACCTGCGCCACTTCATGGATGGAGGCGCCTGTCCACAGACCATAGTCCCGCGGCGCAAGGCTGGCGCCGAGCATCGGGAACAGCACCATCGCCAGGGTGCCGAAGATCGTCACCGCCGCAACGGCATAGGCGATGTCCTCGTCCTTTTGCGGTTTGACCGCATTGGCGGCGAGCACGGCCGAGGCGCCGCAGATCGCGGTGCCGGTGGCGATCAACCGCGACAGTCCAGGCTCGACGCCCAGCCACCGCCCCGCTGCCACGGTGAACGCATAGGTCGATGCCAGGCCGATCACGATGGTCGCGAGCCCGTAGGCGCCGACCTGCAGCACCTGCCCGAGCGTGAGCTGCAGCCCGAGTGCGACGATGCCGAGCCTCAGCAGCCGGCGGAGCGCAAACTGCATCCCCGGCAGCGCCGCGGCGGGAACCCCGACCGTGTTGCGTATGGCGACGCCAATCAGGATCGCCAGAATCAGCGGACTGAGAACCGCGAGCCAGCGGTTCTCGCGCAGCAGGAAGGCCAGCGCCACGACGGCCGCGGTGAGAAGCAGCCCCGGCAGGATCGAAGCGGGGCGGGCGGTAGCAACGGGCGGGTCAAAGGCGGACATGAGCGTTTCCGGTGAAAGCTCTGGCCGGATACCCCACCTTCATTGAACAAATCGAACGGAACGTTTCGAACAAAAAGATCGATGAAATCGATTGATTCCGACGCCTCGAGCCGCTCGGGCGATGGCTCGTCTTGCCAGTCGGTTGACACATTCCAAAAAAGTGATCTTTTGATCGCCAGGAGGAAACGACATGCGCCTCAGGGTTATCGATTTCGGCCTGGTTTCTGCCTTGCGCAGTCAGGCGGTCTATCACGGCCTGGCGGAAACGGTCGGAGAGGGCACCGACGCCGTCCTGTCGCTGGCTTCGCCCGAGACGCCCTATGTCTGCGTCGGCATGCACCAGGACATCGAGAAGGAGGTCGACACCGAGTTCTGCGCGGCGCACGGCCTGCCGATCTGGCGGCGGCACGTCGGCGGCGGTGCGGTCTATCTCGACCGCAACCAGCTCTTCACCCACTTCGTCTTTCCGGCGAACCGTGCGCCCGAGCGCGCCGACCAGCTCTACCCGCTGTTTATCGAGCCCGTCGTGCGCACCTATCGGGACATGGGCATCCAGGCGCAGTGGCGTCCTGTCAACGACATCCATGTCAACGGCCGCAAGATCGGCGGCACCGGCGCGGCTTCGATCGGCGGGGCGACGGTGATGGTCGGCAGCTTCATGCTCGACTTCGACACCGCGACCATGGCGAAGTGCCTCAAGGTTCCGTCTGAAAAGTTCCGCGACAAGCTGCGACAGACACTCGACGACTACATGACCACAATGGTGCGCGAACTGGGACACGTCCCCGACCGCGCCGAGATCAAGGCGCGCTTCCTGCGCCACTGCGCCGACGTGCTGGGCGTCGAAGTGGTCGAATCGCAGCCAACGGCCGCGGAGATTGCCGCGATCGAACGAGCCGAGGCGGAGCTTTCCGATCCCGAATGGATAAATACCCAGCACCGCAAGCTGGTGGCGCTCGGGGTCAAGATCGCGGCCGACACCCATCTGACCGAGGCCGCCCACAAGGCGCCGGGCGGGCTGATCCGCGTGAACCTGCTCGAGCGCGAGGGGCGCATCGCCGACCTCGTCGTGTCGGGGGACTTCACCTGCCTGCCTCCGGAGGGCATCGACCAGCTTGCCGCGGCCCTCGTCGGCACGCCTCTCGAAGAGGAGCCGCTGACGGAGGCGGTCGCCGCGGATATCGTCCGGCTCGGCCTGGACATTCCCGGCATCACCGCGAGGGACATTGCCGCTGCGATCCTGACGGCGGCGCCGCACCGGGCATGAAGACGATCTGGGTCGTCCAGCACACGGAAGCCGAGTATCTCGGGCTGATGGAGGACCATTTCGAGGGACGCAATCTGCGCTTCCGCTATCTGCGCCCCTTCGCCGCCGGTGGCACAATTCCCGATACGCCGGGCGCGTCCGACGGGCTGATCCTGCTCGGCGGCGGACCCTACGGCATCGTCTCCGGCCACATTCTGCCATCGCTCGGCCCGGAACTGCGCCTGGTGCGGGCCTTTCTCGGAGCCGGCCTGCCGGTGGTCGGTTTCGGCCTCGGCGCGCTGATTCTGCTTTCGGCCGGCGGAGGCGGCGCGGAGGAAGCGCCGCTGCGGTTCGACGTCGTGGACACGACGATCACCGGATGGAACGATGCTGCGCCTCGCCATATGCCGCTCGCCGTCTACGGCCGGGACGCGCCGTACCTCGGTCCCGGCATGACATCCGTCGCCACCGGTCCCGGCGGCGAGACGCTCGGTTTCACGGTCGGCGCAAACAGCTTCGGTCTCCTCGGCAATCCGGGCATGAAGCGCGGAATGGCCGAGGATCTGATCATGGAATTCGCCGAGACGCCGGCGGACACGCTGACGGGCCTGGAACGGCTCGCCGCCGCGCAAGTGGCCATCGCCGAGGCGCTGCACCCCTTCATGGTCGCGCTGATCCGGCACACAGGCTGGATGTGAGCCTGCTGCACTGCGGCACCGAATGTCGTTGACATCCCAAAAATAACATATCACATTTTTAGAATGTAATGGGCGGAGGAGGTCGTCCGTTGCAAGGGAGGTAGGCTTGGCCAAGAAACTGATCATCGTGATGGTGAACACGGATCCGCGCAACGGCGAGGAACTGGGCGCGCCGTTCTTCCAGGCAACGGTCGCCGCGGCCATGGACTACGAGGTCGACGTCGTCTGCACCGCCACCGCGGGCCAGCTGATGAAAAAGGGCGTGGCCGAGAAGCTGGTGGTCAAGCCGGGCAGCCCGAAGACGGTCTACGACTTCATCAAGGACGCGCACGAGGCCGGCGCCAAGTTCTACTGCTGCTCTCCCAACCTCGACCTGTTCGACATGACGGCCGACGACCTCATCCCCGAATGCGAGGGCATCGTCGGCGGTGCCAAGGTGATCGAGGACATCATGGAAGACGACGACGCGAAGGTGCTCACCTACTAGCGACCACGCCCGTCCAGCCGGTCAAGCCAGCCCCGGAGGAGGGCAAGCGATGACAATGCATACCAGACCGCCAGTGCCGCCGATCGCCGATCCGGTCTCGGACCTTCCGGCCGTCAGCTACGAGAAGCTCGAGGAAGTCTTCGACGACATTCGCGGCCACCCGCTCTACGATCACGAGATCCACGGCTGCCTCAACTGCGGCATCTGCACCGCGACGTGTCCGTCTGCCCAGTACTACGACTATTCGCCGCGCGAGATCGTCCAGCTGCTCTGGACCGAGAATCTCGAAGGCATCTACGACGCGATGCAGGAGAAGATCTGGGCCTGCGCCCAGTGCTACACCTGCGCCGCGCGCTGCCCCTTCGAGAACTCGCCGGGCGGCCTGGTCATGATCATGCGCGAGGTGGCGATCAAGCACGAGCTCCCCGCGGTCAAGGACGTGCTGCGCCCGTTCAGCCGCGTGCTGCTCAAGGTCGTGTCGACCGGCAACCAGCTCGCGCCCAACATGATCACCAAGGAAGCCTTTCCCGACTGGGGTCCGAACGTCGCCAAGGTCGACGCGCCGCTGATGGTGCTGCGCAAGGCGATTCCGATGCCGACCATGCACACGCTGGACACGGCCTGGGAGGTCAATCTGCGCACCTCGGTCGAACTCTACACGATCTGGGAGGCGACCGGCGTGCTCAAGCAGCTCGAATCCGTGGACGAGAACCTGTTCGACGTCGTCTCCGACGTGATGGAGGAGAAGCGCGACGAGTGGGAGGAGTGGCTCGAAGACAACGAGGACGACGGCGACGACGAGGACTGAGGACCGGAGGTTCCCAACCTCAGACGCCAGAAAGGACCGCGACATGACCGACACGACCACCGGACCCGGAGCGAAAGGCGCCTACAACGGCTTCGGCGCCGACTGGACGCCGACCAGCCTGACCGAGACCGAGGCCCGCCGCGCGACCGAATGGGTCGAGGCGAAGATCGACAAGCGCTTCCTGCTGACCGGCAAGGACCGGAAGGAGGACGTCCGCGACATCATGTGGCAGCTCGAGAGGGAAGGCGAGATCGTCGTCCACCGGGTCGCCGACCACAACGAGCCGGTCATCGCCAAGACGCTCTACGGCTGGGACAAGAAGATCCCGACGAACAATCTCTGGCACCACAAGTCCTGCGGCCAGTGCGGCAACATCCCGGGCTATCCGTCGTCGGTGCTGTGGATCCAGAACCAGCTCGGCCTCTCCTATCTCGACGAAACCGACCAGACTTCCTGCACCGCCTGGAACTACCACGGATCCGGCATCGGCAACGTCGTCTCGCTGGCGGCGGTCTTCCTGCGCAACTTCCATCAGGCCTATGTCTCGTCCAGAGCGCAGGGCCTGCCGGTCGGGACCTACTATCCGCTCGTCCATTGCGGCACGTCCTTCGGCAACTACAAGGAAATCCGCGGCTTCCTCCTGCACTCGGCGGAACTGCGCGAGGAGGTGCGCAAGATACTCGGCAAGCTCGGCCGCCTCGTCGACGGGAAGCTGCTGATACCCGAAGAGATCGTCCATTATTCCGAATGGCTGCACGTCATGCGCCACCGGATTCGGGAGCGGCAGACCATCGACGTCTCCAGCATCCGTGCGACCGTCCATCCGGCCTGCCACGTCTACAAGATGGTTCCCGAGGACGTGATCTACGACGACACGGTGCTGAACGGCGACCGCGTCGCCGTGACGACCGGACTGCTCCAGACGCTCGGCACCCAGGTCATCGACTACTCCACCTGGTACGACTGCTGCGGCTTCGGCTTCCGCCACATCATCGGCGAGCGCGAATTCACCCGCAGCTTCGCCATCGACCGCAAGATCAGGGTGGCGGTCGAGGAGGCGCGCTCCGACGTGATGATCGGCCACGACACCGGCTGCATCACCACGCTCGACAAGAACCAGTGGATCGGCAAGGCGGTCGACAAGGTCTTCGCCCTGCCGGTGATGGCCGACTGCCAGTTCGCGGCCCTTACCATGGGCGCGCACCCCTACAAGCTGGCGCAGCTCCACTGGCATGCGAGCCCGTTCGAGCAATTGCTCGAGAAGATGGGCATCGACTGGGAGAAGTCGAAGGCGGAGTTCGAGGCCTATCTCGAGGAGGTGAAGGCCGGCCGCGTCGAGACGCTCTACGACCCGAAGCGCGCCATCACCTCCGGCCCCGGCTACGTCAAGCCGGCCAAGGCCGTCCTGGGAGCCTGACCATGCGAGACACGCCCATCCTCATCGTCGGCGGCGGCCCGGCCGGCCTGTCGGCGGCGCACGCGGTGGCCGCCTCCGGCCGCAAGGCGGTGCTCGTCGACAAGGCCGACCGCCTCGGCGGCGCGCCGATCCTGCAGGGTTATGCCAAGCTCGTCCCCAGCCACGAATGGGCGAAGGACGCGATCGGCGGCATGGTCGACCGCGTCCGGCAGAACCCCAACGTGACGGTCAGGACCGGCACCGAGGTGCAGTCCTTCGCCGGCAATCCCGGCAGTTTCGTCGCCATGCTGAAGGACGGCACGAGGGTCGAGGCGAAGGCCGCGATCCTGGCCACCGGCTTCACGCATTTCGACAGCCTGAACAAGCCCGAATGGGGCTTCGGCACCTATCCCGATGTCGTCACCACGGTCCAGGTCGAGCAGATGATCTCCTCCGGCCAGGGCATCCGCTGCCCGTCCGACGGCCGTGTGCCAGACCGCGTGGCGATCCTCTTGTGCGTCGGCTCGCGCGACCGCCAGATCGGCCGCGAATGGTGCTCCAAGATCTGCTGCACCGTCAGCGCCAACATCGCGATGGAAATCCGCGAACTGTCGCCGAAGACCAATGTCTACATCTACTACATGGATATCCGCACCTTCGGGCTCTACGAGGGCGAATACTACTGGAAGAGCCAGGAGGAAGCGCGGGTCAAATACATCAAGGCCCGTATCGCCGAGGTGACGTCGGACGGCAAGCGGCTCGTCGTCAAGGGCGAGGACACGCTGGTCAAGCGCCCGATCACCATCCCGTTCGACATGGTCGTCCATGCCATCGGCATGGATCCCAGCGTCGACAACATGACGCTGTCGGCCGTCTTCGGCGTCGGGCTGAACCGCTATGGTTATATCGACAAGGCTTCGACCTATGCCGGTCTCGCGCAGACCACGCGGCCGGGCGTCTATGTCTGCGGCGCTGCGACCGGGCCCGAGACGATCGACGATTCGATCGCGCAGGGGCAGGCCGCGGCGGTGGCGGCGATGACGCTCGCCGGTGTCGGCCTGGCACAGGCGGCCGAATGATGTTCGGCCTGCGGCGCAAATCGGCGACGATCGTCCCCGCGGGTCCGGTCCTGGACCTCTCGGGCGACCGGCTGCGTCGAGCGCTCGCCGATCTCGCCACGGCGGCCGGTCCGACCGGCGGTGTCGAGCGCTATGTCACCGCGCTGCATTTGAAATCCTCCCTGTTCCGCGAGCTGCTCGCCGACGGCGCCGCCGGATTGACCGCGACCGAGTTCCTCGACCTCGCCGCCTTCATCGCCCCGGTGCGTCGCCGCATCGGTCCCGTTTTCGACCGGTTGGGGATCGAGTGGATGCGCGCGCGCCTCGATGCGCTTTTGCGTCCAGGCGAGCCGGCGGACGCGCGGCTCGCCGCCTTCGTCGAGGCGTTCCCGACCGGCAAGGATATGCGCTGGGTCAGGGACCTCGGCGCGGAAATCCTGCATTTCACCGATCCGGACGCGATCCCGCTGATGACGCGCTGGGTCTGGGACGCGCGTGTCGGCACCGGCGCGCTGCGCGAAATCTGGCACGCCCCCGACGTCGACGCCGCCCAGATCATGGTCGAGGACGATCTCGCGACCTTCCTCGTGCTGCGCGCGGAGATCGACAGCTTCCTAGCCGGCGAAGGCGTCTTCCGCGACCGCGTCTGGTACGCCGACCTGCTGATCAGCCACGTCTATGCCGGCTACATCAACGACCGCGGCGGCCAGTATCTGCGCAACGACTTCACCGTCGAGGGCGACCCGATGCAGCACACGCGCCGGATGCTCGGCCTCGACGCCGTGGACACCGAGACGGGCCGCACGCGGCTCAGGCTGGTCGACGGCAGCGCCCACGAATTCGGCGGCAGCCTGAGGGCCCGCCTCGATCTCTTCTCCGCCGAGGATCGCCATGCCAATCCATGAGAAATCGCTGATCCGGCCCGAGAACCTGATCACCAACGACAGTCTGGTGATCGACGGGGTGGATGTGTCCGGCCACTGGTCAACCTTCATCAAGAGCCGCACGATCACGGACTACAACGAGGCCATGGAGGACGAGATTTCCGCCCTCCCCGGCGGCGAGAACATCCATCGCTGCTGGCAGTGCGGATCCTGCACCAATGCCTGCACCGTCAATGCCGTGAACCCCGACTTCAACCCGCGCTACTGGATCTACCTCATCCGCCAGGGGCTCGAAGAGGAGCTGCTGCGCGACAAGGACATCATCTGGCAGTGCGTGAGCTGCAATAAGTGCACCTATGCCTGCCCGCGCGACGTGGTGCCGGAGGGGGTGATGAAGGCGACCGCCCACTGGCTCGAGCTCAAGGGACACACGCCGAAGAGCCCATCGACGCATTTCGACGAGGGCTTCACCGAGAGCATCCTCGCCACGGGCAGGATCGAGGAAGGCCGCGTGCTGCGCACGTTCTTCCAGCGCACCGGACAGCCGCTCAACCAGCCCTGGCTGGTGGCGCTCGTCGGCGGTCTCGTGAAGCGTTTCCCGCTCGGATACCTGGTCCGCATGGGCTGGAGCACGGTCTTCCGCCCGCGCACCTCGAACTGGCGCCGCACCGGCCGCGCCATCGAGGAATATGTCAGCGAGCGCCGCGCCGAGCAGGCAAAGGCGCTCGGTCTCGAAACCAAGGGAAGCCACTGATGGCCGGCGATCTCAAGAAGGTGGCATACTATCCCGGCTGCGCGCTGGAAGGCACCGGACATTCCTACAACCGCTCGACCAAGGAGGTCGGCAAGGCTCTCGGCCTCGACCTCGTCGAGCTGAAGAACTGGAACTGCTGCGGCGCGATGGAGGTCAAGAACGTCGACCCGCAGGTCCAGACCTACCTGTCGGCGCGCAACCTCGCGATCGCGCAGGACATGGGCTTCGACACGGTGATGGCGCCCTGCAACGGCTGCTACCACAATCTCAAGAAGGCCGAATACGACCTCGCCCACAATCCGCAGGCGGCGCAGGTGACGGAGCGCATCTCGAAAAAGGCCGGCCACAAGGCCTACGAGCCCGGCGGCGTCGAGACCATCCATGCGCTCGACTGGATCAAGCACGGCGTCGGCGAGGCGGAGCTCAGGCAAAGGGCGAAGGGCAAGCTCGCCGGCCTCAAGGTCGCCAACTACTACGGCTGCATGTACACGAGGCCGCGCCATATCTTCCCCGAGAAGGACCGGGGTCCCGGATCGGAATCGACCTCCAAGCCGCATTTCATGGACGACATCCTCGCCGCGGCCGGGGCCGAGAATGTCGAGTTCCCTCTCAAGACGGCCTGCTGCGGCGGCGCCCACTCGCTGTCCGACAGCGACATCTCCACCAAGCTGGTGCTCAACATCCTGACCACGGCCGAAGCCTGCGGCGCCGAGGTCATCGCGACCGAATGCCCGACCTGCCATTCCGGCCTCGAAATGCACCAGGTGCGCGCCGAAAAGGTGCTCGGCCGCAAGACCAGCGTGAAGATCCTCTACTTCACCCAGCTGCTCGGCATGGCGCTCGGGCTGTCGGCGAAGAAGGTTGGGGTGCAGGAGAACCTGTCGGATCCGTCCGAATTCCTGCGCCTCAAGGGCCTCGGCTGATGGACCTGTTCCCCGAAATCCTGCCCGCGATCGACGCGGCTCTCGACGGCGAGGCGCCGATGCCCTCCGCCGACACGCTTCTGGCGATGGCCGAGGAAGTGGTCGTGGCGTGGCTCGCCGCACGCGGGGAAGCGCCCGACGGCGAGACGGTCGAGGGCTTCCGACTGCTCGCCCTCCATCGCCAGGGCTGCAGGGGAACGCCCTCCTTCAATGCCTGCCGCGAGACCTGCCGCGAAATCGTGTTCCGCCGCAACGTCGTCGTTCTCGGCGAGGCCGGTTCCGCTGCCGCCGCGAGCGAGACGCGCCTGATGGCGATGACGGTCAGGCACCTCGCCTTGTTCGTCGGAGGCAAGCTGGCCGAGGCCGGCCTCGGCGACTTCTGTTGTTCATCGCGCCCGCTTCGCGAGGCGGGCGCCGCCTGAAAGGAGAAACACCATGCCGATGGTACGCGGATGCAACCTGCCTGACGACCTTCTCTACGACGTGCCGAACAATCTCTGGTACCGGCCCGAAGCCGACGGAACCTACACCGTCGGCATGACCATGATCGCGACCGGCATGGCCGGCGCGCTGGTCGCCTTCACCGCCAAGAAGGTCGGCAAGACGATCGAGGGCGGCAAGTCGGTCGCCACCGTCGAGAGCGGCAAGTGGGTCGGCCCGGCGAAGATCGGCTTCGATGTCGAGATCGTCGCCGTCAACGACAACCTGACGGCCAATCCCAAACTCGCCAACACCGATACCTACGGCCAGGGCTGGATGGTGCGGGTCAAGCCGGTGGACGCCGCGGCCGCCTCGGCGGTGCTGGTGCCGGGCTCGGCGGTGGCCGCGCCCTACGAGCAGAAGATGAGCGCGGACAATTTCGCCGGTTGTGCCGCTTGACTGACGACGTGCCTGCTGCCCGGCGGAACGGGCGGCGCTTGAGGACGCGCAAGGTCGCGCCGGCGCCGAATGCCTCCCTCGACGGGGAAGCGCGGCGGTTCAAAGGGAGGGGTTTAAATGCCAAACGATAGCAATGCGAAGTCGATGTCGATCATCGTGACGAAGGGCACGCTCGACTGGGCCTATCCTCCCTTCATCCTCGCAACCACGGCCGCGGCCATGGGCCTGGAGGTGACGATGTTCTTCACCTTCTACGGGCTGACGCTGCTCAAGAAGGACCTCAACCTCAAGATCAGCACTCTCGGCAATCCGGCGATGGAGATGCCGATGATGGGCATGCACATGGCGATGCCCAACATCGTCAGCGCGCTGCCGGGCGTCGACGGCATGGCGACCGCGATGATGAAGAACCTGATCAAGAAGAAGGGCGTCGCCTCGATCGAGGAACTGCGCGATCTCGCCATCGAGGCGGACGTCAAAATGATCGCCTGCCAGATGACCATGGATCTGTTCGAATACAAGCGCGAGGACATGATCGACGGCCCGACGCTGGGCGGAGCGGCGAGCTACATCGAGGTCGCGGGCAAGAGCGACATCAATCTCTACATCTGAACGGTCGGGACCGAGTTGCCCGCTCCGCGGCTCGCGGCCGGACGCACGCGTCCCGGGGCGGTCGGAAATCAATGAAGCATGGGCTCAGGCCCGAAGGAGGACAAATGGCCGACCTGACACTCGACGCGAAGGGGTTGAACTGCCCCTTGCCGATCCTGCGCGCGAAGAAGGCGCTCAAGGAGCTGCCGACCGGCAAGACGCTGGAGATCCTGGCGACGGACCCCGGCTCCGTGAAGGATTTCGAGGCCTTCTGCCGCACGACGGGAAACGAGCTGGTGGATAGCCGCGTCGACGGCGGCACCTACGTCTTCACCATCCGCCACACCGGCTGAGGTCAGCAGAACTCCTTGTGCAGCAGGCGCACGACGCGCGCCGTCCGTTCCTCGGCAAGGGCGTAGCTGATGCTGCGCCCCTGCCGCTCGGAGACGACAAGGTTGTCGGCGCGCAACCGCGCCAGATGCTTCGATACTTCCGATTGCGGCAGATCAACGAACTCTTCGAGTTCGCCCACGGTCGCATGGCCTTCGCACAGCCGGCAAAGGAGCACCAGCCGCGCGGGATGCGACAGGCTCTTGAGGAAGGCCGTGGTCACTTCGGCCTTCGCCAGCATGTCGCTGGACATGGTGTCCGTCATTTCCATCGCGTCTTCCCTTGCCCGCCCTGCGGTCGTCAGCGCGTTCCGGCGATCGCGACCCTCTGGGCGGGCCGGCTTCGCCAAATGTCGCGCCGTACGACCCATTTATTCCGCCGCCGCGGAGTTTCTCAAGAGGGTTGACGCGAAACGATCGAGAGCGGGGAGAAGGCCGGGACATGCGACGCCTGCGCTTCTGCGGCAAAACGCGAAGCATCTCTGCCCGGACCAAAGCTGCGTTCTCTTCTCGCGTGCCGTCGCACCAGAAGCAGAATATCGTGTGGTCTTAGATATCGAGATGGCGCGCCCGAAGAGATTCGAACTCCTGACCCCCAGATTCGTAGTCTGGTGCTCTATCCAGCTGAGCTACGGGCGCGCTGGCGGCCTGCATGTGCCAAGCCGCATCATTCCTGCCTTTCGGCCGGAAGAGCCGCGTAACTAAACGCTGGCCGCGCGAATTGCAAGCGTGCCGGCACAGAAATTACGCCGGCCGGCGCAGGGCGTGGCGCGCCTCCTCCAGCACCACCGGCTGGTCGGGCACGGACAGCGCGAAGACGGTGCGGCCGCCGGCGCTCTCGACAAGTTCCAGCGTGCCGCCATGGGCGCGGACCAGCTCGTGGGCGATGGCGAGACCGAGCCCGGTGCCGCCGCTGCGCGCCGCGCCGCGGAAGGCGGCGAACAGGTTCTCGCGCGCCTTGGGCGGCAGGCCCGGACCGGTATCCATGACGATGACGCGGCTGACCGATCCCTGGCGCTCGGCCGAGATGGTCAGGCGGCGCACCACCGAACCGTCGGTGTCGCCGCTCATCGCCTGCACCGCGTTGCGGCAGAGATTGGAGAGCACGCGGAACATCTGTTCGGCATCGGCATCCATCTCGAAGGCGTGGTCGATCGCGTTCTCGAATTCTATTCCCGCCTCGGGATCGATGCCGAGCAGTCCTTCGACCTCCTCCACCAGCTGGCGCAGCCGGACCTTGCGGCGCGACGGCGGCGCCTCCTGGGCGCGGCCGTAGGAGAGCACGCTCTCGGTATAGCCGACGGCGCGGTCGAGGGTGCGCACCAGCTTCGGCGCAAAGGCCTGGACGGAAGGGTCCTTGACCATGCGCAGGCGGTCGGAAATGAGCTGGGCGGACGCGAGGATGTTGCGCAGGTCGTGATTGATCTTGGAGACGGCCAGGCCGAGATTGGCGAGATGCGTCCGTTCGGCCAGCGTCCGCTGCAGCTGGGTCTGAACGCTGGCGAGCTCGCGCGCCGCAGCTCCCAGTTCGTCGTCGCGGTCGCCGGGGCGGATGATGCGGGAGGGATCGTCCGGCGCCTCGGCGAAGCGGAGCATGGCGGCGCGCAGCGCCCGCACCGGCCGGACCATGATCTGGTCGAGCGCGCCGAAGACGAGGGCCGCGGTGATGAAGGAGATAATCAGCGACAGGATCGCGACGTTGCGCGCATAGACGAGCATCGCCTTGCGCAGCCCCTGGTCGGCAATGATCAGTTCGAATTCCTTGTCGCTGTCGCCGACCTTGCCGAAGACGCGCAGCGTGCGCTGTCCTCCATAGACCATCGTATCGAGCGCACCGACGATCGCCGGCAGCGGCCCGACCGCCGACGGCTCGATATGCTCGTCCACCTCGGGCGGCACTTCGGAAACGACCAGCAGGCGCGAATCGCCGCCGGAACGCACCGCCACGGCCTTGGCGCCCAACGCCTTCAGCACGTCGTCCTGGACGTTGCGCGGCAGCGACAGGCTGTCGGTGCCGATGAGCGTGACGGCGGTCGCCGCTGCGGTGTTCAGCCGCTCCTCCAGCCAGCGCAGGCGGAAGTTCGCGACGGAAGGGATGAAGATTAGGATTTCGGCCACGAGGACGGAGACGATCGTCAGGATCAGGAGCTTGGTCGACAGCCGCTTCAGCCACGGAATGCGGGCGTCGGCCGGGGCGAGCAGAAGGCTCTCGATGGTCTTGTCAGGCATGCCAAAAATCCCCGCCGCGCCAGCGGCCGCACGGCGCCGGCGAAGGCCGCGCGCCGGGTGCCCCTTAGCCGAAGATGCGCAGGAAACGGATCAGCGCGCGAATCCCCGGCTTGCGGGTCACCCCGGCAAAATAGGTGATCGCGGCGCGTTTGCCAATTTCGCCCACCGTGGGATAGGGCGGCAGCCACGACGCCAGCTCGCGCATGCCCGTCCCCCTGGCGATCGCAAGGCCATAGAGACTGATCATCTCGCCGGCATTGGCGCCGACGATCGAGACGCCGAGAATCCTGCCTTTCGAGCTGGCGATCAGCTTGACCAGTCCCGTCGTTTCGCGCTCGGTCTGGGCGCGGTCGTTCTCCGACAGCGGCCAGCGCAGGATGCGCACGCCCTTGTGCGCCTTGAGCGCCTCCTCCTCGCTCATGCCGACATGGGCGAGCTCCGGATCCGCGTAGGTGACGCGCGGGATGATCGACGGATCGACGCGGGCGGAAAGCCTGAACAGCAGCGGCCGAAGAACCAGGCTCGCATGGTAGCCGGCGACATGGGTGAACTGCGGGCCGCCGGCCACGTCGCCGATCGCGTAGACGCGGCGGTTGGCGGTGCGCAGGCGGTCGTTGACCTTGATGCCCCTGTCGGAGAAGGCAATGCGCGCGGCGGCAAGGTCGAGGCCTTCGACATTCGCGGCGCGGCCGGCTGCGACCAGGAGGTGGGTGCCGTCGACGGCGAAACGGGCATGCTCCGTCTCGACGAGCACGCGCACGCCGGTCTTGCCGCGCCGCTCGACGGCGGCGACCGCCGCCTTCTCGTGGATGACGACGCCTTCCTCGCGCAGCGCCCGCACGACGAAGCCGGACATTTCCGGATCCTCCCGGCCGAGCGCGCGCCCGGCCTCGACAATCGTCACGTCGCAGCCGAGCCGGCGGTGGGCCTGGGCGAGTTCGACGCCGATCGGTCCGCCGCCGATGACGACGAGATGGCCCGGCCGGCGGGTGAGCTCGAAGATCGACTCGTTGGTCAGCACGTCGACGCCGTCGATGCCGGGAATCGCCGGGATGACCGGCCGGGACCCGGTGGCGACGACGAAGCGGCGGGCGCGGATCTCGAACTCGCCCGCGATCAGCGTCCGGCGGTCCCTGAACCGGGCTTCGGCCTTGATGACGCGCACGCCGAGCGCGGTGAAGCGCTCGACCGAATCGTTCGGCGCGATCGACGCGATCACATCGTGGACATGGGCGTTCACCTTGCGGAAATCGATCTCCGGCTCGGCGGCGGCGATGCCGAACTTCGCCGCCTCGCGCATCGCCTGCGCCCGCTTGCCGGCGGCAATCAGCGCCTTGGACGGCACGCAGCCGTAGTTGAGGCAGTCGCCGCCCATCCTGCCCTTCTCGACCAGCACGACGGGCACGCCGAAGGCGGCGGCGGCGGCGGCCACCGACAATCCGGCCGAACCGGCGCCGATGACGCAGATGTCCGGCGTCAGGAGCTTGGTCATGGATTAGCTTTCCTCGAAAGCCGGGAGGGCTGGCCGGCGTGGCGCGGCGCAGACCGTGTCACGCCCTGCCCCGCCGCCATTTCCTTACGACGGTCGGGATGAGCGCGACAAGCGCGAGCAGGGCGAAAGCGATGACGATCTTGGCGGTGACGAGATCGTGGACCGACGGTTCGCGCCCCGCCTGCAGCGCGGCGAGGAGAACGCTGTCGACGCCTTCGCCGAGATAGGCAAAGGCGAAGGTGGCGGGAAGGATGCCGAGAAAGGTGGCCGCGACATAGGTTCTCACGCCGACGTTGAACAGCGCGGGCGCAATGTTGACGACGAAGAAGGGAAACACCGGCGCCAGCCGCAGGGCGAGCAGATAGCCGAAGGCGCTTTCCTCGAAGCCGTCGGCCAGCTTCGCCGCCCAGCCGCCGACCTTGTCGCGCAGGACGTTGCCGAAGGCGGAGCGCGCGGCGACGAACAGCAGCGTCGCCCCGGTCGTCGCGGCGAGGACCACGACAGCTCCGCCGACCAGCCAGCCGAACAGGAACCCGCCGAATATGGTCAGGATCGACGCGGCAGGGAAGGAGAACGCCACCGCAAGCACGTAGACCGCGGCGAAGAAGACGATCGAAAGCAGATGGTTCTGTGCGACATAGGCCTTGAGCGCCTCTCGGCTCTCGGCAAGGAAGGCCAGCGACAGAAAACGCTGCCAGCCCATCGCGTAGCCCAAAGCGAGACCGGCGAGCACGAGCAGGATCGGCGCGAAGCGCCAGGCGACGGCGCGCCATGAAGCAGTCCGGACCTCCTCCCCCATCGTCCCTTCGTCCGTCCCTCGGTTTTCGGGATGGGACTCATAGCGCGTCCCGGCCAGATTGGATGCTGGTTCCCCGCGCCGCGCAGAGCTTTTCGTCCTGGCGGACGCCGAAACGGAATTCGCGGCGCGGGTCATTCCACAGCAATCGACCCGGGCGGCGGCGAGCGCAAGCGTCTCGCGGGGCTCTCACCATGTGTTGAGAAGGCCGACGCTATGCCCTCACCGCTTCGTGACGGGTTCGAATTGGAGCCGAGCCGCCCCTGGTCCGACCTTTTTTCCGTCTCAGGAGCGGTTTCCTCGCGCCCCGTCTGGCTCTAGAGCAATGTCCGATCAGGTTGAGCCGTTCTGCCGGAGGGAATTCGGGTCAAGGTCGAGGTCTTCGGCGCGGTCGTGCTGGTGGCACGGCCAAGTCCGAAGACCGACGGATTTGGCCCGAATTTCACCCGGCCCGCCGGTCGCCCCCGCTGCTGCGCAGCGGAAAAGGACGACCGGCAACTTCGGATGGTCGGTTTTGCCGAAGGCAAACCGACGGGGTTTCCCGCTGGCGGGCGCCCGCTTTGTCAGGCGGACTTGGCCGTGCCGCCAGCACGGCCGGCACCGTCCTGCGGACCCTGGCGGATCGCCTCGCCATCGAGGAAACAGAACTGGTTCAAACTGGTCGGACATTGCTCTAGTGTCGCGCCCGAGATTCGAAAGGCCTTCCTGATGACTTCGCTTGCCCCCGTTCTCGATGCGCTCGACGCCGGTCTCGACGCCAGCATCGCCCGTCTCGCCGACCTCATCCGCATTCCGTCGATCTCGACCGATCCCGCCTATGCGGCCGAGTGCCGCCGCGCCGCCGAATGGCTGGTGGACGACCTGACGACGATCGGCTTCAGCGCGAGCGTCCGCGACACGCCCGGCCATCCGATGGTGGTCGCCCATCATGACGGGCCGGCGGGGTCGCCGCATGTGCTGTTTTATGGTCATTACGACGTGCAGCCGGTCGATCCGCTGAACCTCTGGCACGACGATCCGTTCGACATGAAGGTGAAGGAGCTGGCTCCCGGACGCAAGGTGCTGACCGGCCGCGGCACCGCCGACGACAAGGGCCAGCTGATGACCTTCGTCGAAGCCTGCCGCGCCTACAAGCAGTCCCGCGGCGCCCTGCCCTGCCGCGTCACGATCCTGTTCGAGGGCGAGGAGGAATCCGGCTCGCCGTCGCTCAAGCCCTTCCTCGAAGCCAATGCGAAGGAGCTGAAGGCCGATTTCGCCCTGGTCTGCGACACCGGCATGTGGGACCGCGATACGCCGGCGATCTCGACCGCGCTGCGCGGTCTCGTCGGCGAGGAAGTGATCATCCGGGCGGCTGATCGCGACCTGCATTCCGGCGAGTTCGGCGGCGCGGCGGCCAATCCGGTGAGGGTGCTGGCCAAGGTGCTGGCAGCGGTGCACGACGACGATGGCCGCGTCACCATTCCCGGCTTCTACGACGGCGTCGAGGAGACCCCCGCCCAGATCCTCAGGCAGTGGGAAGGCCTTGGACTGACGGCGGAGGAGTTCCTCGGCGAAGTCGGACTGTCTGTACCCGCGGGCGAGAAGGGCCGTTCCGTGCTCGAACTGGTCTGGGCGCGCCCGACCGCCGAGTTCAACGGCATTTCCGGCGGCTATACCGGCAAGGGCTTCAAGACGGTGATCGCGGCGGAAGCCTTCGCCAAGGTCTCGTTCCGGCTCGTCCACAAGCAGGACCCGGCGAAGATCCGCGACGCCTTCCGCGCCTTCGTCCGCGAGCGCATCCCGGCCGACTGCACGGTCGAATTCCAGCCGCATGGCGGCTCGCCGGCGATCCAGCTCTCCTACGACTCGCCCTTCCTGTCGAAGGCAAAGGAGGCGCTGTCCGACGAGTGGCCGAAGCCGGCGGTGATGATCGCCATGGGCGGATCGATCCCGATCGTCGGCGACTTCCAGAACCTGCTCGGCATGGAATCGCTGCTCGTCGGCTACGGCCTGTCCGACGACCGCATCCATTCGCCCAACGAGAAATATGAGCTGTCCTCGTTCCACAAGGGACAGCGTTCCTGGGCGCGCATTCTCGACGCCCTGTCACGCTAGGATCAACGATGACCATCCGCTTCCACACTGGCGACCTTGCCGACCTGTCGAAATACGACGTCGACGCGATCGCCATCGACACCGAGACGCTCGGTCTCAATCCGCACCGCGACCGGCTCTGCGTGGTGCAGATTTCGCCCGGCGACGGCACCGCCGACGTCATCCAGATCGCCGCCGGCCAGAAGCGCGCGCCGAACCTGGTCTCGCTTTTGAGAAACAGGAAGATCACCAAGCTTTTCCACTTCGGCCGCTTCGATCTCGCCGTGCTCTACCAGGCCTTCGGCGTCATGCCGGAGCCGGTGTTCTGCACCAAGATCGCCTCGCGGCTGACGCGGACCTATACCGACCGGCACGGGCTGAAGGACATCTGCAACGAGCTTCTGGGCGTCAGCCTGTCGAAGGTGCAGCAATCGTCCGACTGGGCGGCGGAGAAGCTCTCGCCGGAGCAGCTCGAATACGCTGCGTCCGACGTGCTCTATCTGCACCGGCTGCGCGATGCGCTGGTCTATCGCCTCGATCGCGACGGGCGTTCGGCCGAGGCCGCGGCCTGCTTCAAGTTCCTGCCGACGCGGGCGAAGCTCGACCTGATGGGCTGGGACGAAGAGGACATCTTCGCCCACAGCTGAGGCACAGGAAGCGGCTGATTATTCCGCCTCGTTGGCCGGCTCGGCGTTGAGCTGTCCGTAGCGCTCCTCGCCGATCGAGTTCAGCAGTTGCAGCTGGGTCTCGAGGAAGTCGATGTGGCCTTCCTCGTCCTGCAGCAGCTCCTCGAACAGATGCATGGACACGTAGTCGCCGATCTGCTGGCAGATCTCGCGCGATTTCTTGTAGGCGGTGCGGGCGTCGTATTCGCCGGCGAGGTCGGCTTCCAGCACTTCCTTGACGTTCTGGCCGATGCGCAGCGGCGCCACCGACTGCAGGTTCGGATGGCCTTCCAGGAAGATGATGCGGGCGACGAGCTTGTCGGCGTGCTGCATCTCCTCGATCGATTCCGCCCGCTCCTTCTTGGCAAGCTTCTGGAATCCCCAGTCGTCGAGAAGCCTGTAGTGCAGCCAGTACTGGTTGACGGCGCCGAGCTCGAGGAAAAGCGCCTCGTTAAGCCGCTCGATGACCTGTTGTTCGCCCTTCATGACTCCTGCTCCCGTATTGACCGCGCAATCCGCGCACGCGGTCTAGGTACGACACGATTTCCGCCTGGCCGGTATCGCTCTTGGAGTGATATGCCTCGGTCACGCGGATGATCGTTTCCACCACATTCGGGAAGCAGCCGCAACAGCGACCTCGCTTGGCCAGCGTATGATAGACTTTCGCCGGCACGATAAGCTGCCACGGATCGGCCTCCAGCAGGCTCAGAATGGTCCGCTCGATTTCCTTCTCGGTGATCAGATTGCAGTGACAGACGATCATGAGACTTCGTTCGAACGGCGCAATCGCCAGGACTTCGATGGACGTCGCCCGAGGGCAGGATCGGGCGCGGCCCCGCTTAGATGGCGATCGGCGGCGGAAAAGTCGATACCGTTGACGAACGCATGGCCTGCGGTTGCCGGGCGCATCCATACGGCACCGGCTAAACTTGTCAATAGCATTCATATTTTGAGGCGGGCCCGCCCTGCGACATGAGGCGGACCTCTCACATCAGGAACAGCCACGCGACGATGCCGCCGAGCAGGATGCCGGCGGCGAAACAGGCCGTGCCTACCAGCAGCCAGCCGGTGAGGTCCGGCTGCGGTGCGTCCCTGTCCTGGTAGGCAGATGGGTGCAGGACGATGTTGTCGCCCCTCCGGCGCAGGCCCTCCTCGATACGTCGCCGCATTTCGGCGTGCGGCGTGTCGGGCTCGCTCTGGTCCATCTTGGCGAGACGCTCGCGCCAGTCCTCGACACGTGCCGCAAGCGCCGGGTCATGCCGCATCTCGCGCTCGAAGAACGCGGCCTCCTCGGCATCCATCAGGCCGAGCACGTAGTCGGCGACCCGCATGTCTTCCTTAGGCTGTCCGAACATCGGTACTCCTCCCGGCGCGCGGCGACGACGCCAGTATAGCCCGGGCCGGGTCAAAGCGAAATCCACCGCGTTCCCGTCCGTCGCGCCGCCTCGGATGGAACGCTCGTTGCGGGAATTTGATCCAGGACAAGGAGGCGGGCGGCGCTGCGGGTGCTAGTATTGCCCGACAGGAAATCATGCTGAAGGAAACCGATCATGGCCGGCACCACCCTCTTGACCATTCTGGGCTCGACAACCGACAGGGATCTGGACGAAGCGATCGCGGTTGCCAGATCCATCGACGCCCACCTCGCGGTCGTCGCCATGGCGGTCGCGCCCAGCCCGCCGATCGGCGAGGTAGGAGCGGCCGCGGCGCTTTCCTCGGTCTGGCTCGAGACCCGCGCGGCGGAGGAACAGGCGCTCGCGGCGCGGGCGCAGCGGCTCGAAACCCGCCTTGCCGACGACGCCATCAACGGCGATGTCAGCGAAGCCTATGTCGAGGTCGGCGGCATCGCCGACGAAGTCGGACGCCGGGGGCGCTGCGCCGATGCGATCTTCATCGGTTCCGACCTGCGCAAGGATACAGCGTTGGGCTCCGCGGCGGTGGAAGCGGCTCTGTTCGAGACGGGCGCTCCCGTCATCGTATCGCCGGCCGGCGCGCCGGCCGATCTCTCCTGCGAGCGCATCGTGGCGGGCTGGAACTCGACCTTCGAATCCGCCCGGGCGCTGCACGCCGCGATCGCGCTGCTGCCGAAGCTGCGCGAGATCCGCATCGCAATGGTCGATCCGAAGGCATCCGAGGCCGACGGCGGCGAGGAGCCGGGCGCCGATATCGCCGCGTATCTGGCAAGGAAGGGCTATTCCGTCTCGGTCGACCGCCTCTCTGGCATGGGGCTGGCCCCGGAAGCGGTGCTGACGCGCCATGCGAGCGACGTCTCGGCCGGAATGCTGGTGATGGGCGCCTACGGCCATTCGCGGCTGCGCCAGCGCATTTTCGGCGGCGTCACGCGGTCGATGCTGGAACAGCCGCCGCTGCCGCTTCTCCTGGCGCACTGATTCTTGTTGAACACCTAGGCGGGGGACGCTGCCGTCCGCGGCGCCTTCGCAAGCCCCCGTCCGGTGTTGCAATTGGCGCCGCGCCGCGCTCAGGTCGAGGATGGAGCTGACACGGCTCGGCCGCATCGCCGAGTCGCGCAGCGGATCTGTGCGCATCCGGAGGAAAGAATGGCCCGCCGCATCATCGACCTGTCGATCCCCATCGCCAACCACATTCCGGCCGATCCGCCGATCCAGGTTCCGTCGATCGAATATATCGACCACTCGCAGAGCCTCGCCCAGATCCTGTCCTTCTTCCCCGGGCTGAAGGCGGAAGACCTGCCCGACGGGGCCGGCTGGGCGGTCGAGCGCGTCGCGCTGTCGACGCACAACGGCACGCATCTCGACGCCCCCTGGCACTATCACCCGACGATGAACCATGGCGAGCCGGCCTGGCGCATCGACGACGTGCCGCTCGACTGGTGCTATCAGCCCGGCGTCAAGCTCGACTTCCGCCACTTCCCGGACGGCTATGTCGCGACCGCCGCCGACGTCGAGGCCGAGCTGAAGCGCATCGGCCACGAGTTGAGGCCGCTGGAGATCGTCGTGGTCAACACCTCGGCCGGCGCGAAATTCGGCCGGCCCGATTATGTCGCCAGCGGCTGCGGCATGGGCTACGAGGCGACGATGTATCTGCTCGACCGCGGCGTGCGCGTCACCGGTACCGACGGCTGGAGCTGGGACGCGCCCTTCATCCACACGGCGAAGAAATATGCCGAGACGAAAGACGCCTCGCTGATCTGGGAAGGCCACAAGGCCGGCCGCCACACCGGCTACTGCCACATCGAGAAGCTGCACCGGCTCGAAGACCTGCCGTCGACGGGCTTCATGCTGAGCTGTTTCCCCGTCAAGATCGAAAAGGCTTCGGCCGGCTGGTGCCGCGCGGTCGCGATCCTCGACGACAACTGAGCGCGCGGGGTTCTCGCCCGCGGGGTCGGATGGCTCGCCTCGACAGGCGGCAGGTTCGTCGCGTCTGTCGCGGGGGAGCCCTGCAACCCCGTCCACGAGAGAGAAAATTCGCCAGCCATCGCGTCACGAACGGCGCAGGACGTCCCGACGACAGCGGGAGGGACGTTGCTGCTCTCCTTTGCGGTTGAGATCAACAGGGGCGCAACGCTCGCGTGAATTTTACGATAATTTTTCTATACAAATATATCATTATCTGGATATTATAAATTTCTCGCTCAGCTACAACGTCTTGCGACGGCCGCGCAACATTTTCTTTGGGAAGGAGAGATTATGTGCATTTATTGTGAATCCGGGCACCCGCTCTGGGCCGGAGGGACGCGTCGCGATCTTCTCAAGACGTCGATGCTGGTCGGCGCGGCGTCCGCGGCATCCGGTTTCATGCCTGGATCGGCCCATGCCCAGGAGGCGCCTGCAGGCACTGGCACGGCCGGACGCCGCGTCCTGATCAAGGGCGGCCACGTGCTCAGCCTGGACCCGTCCGTCGGAGACTTCGAACAGGCTGACGTGCTGATCAACGGCAAGCTGATCGAGGCAGTCGGACCCAATCTCGACGCGGGCGGTGCGGGGGTCATCGACGCCGCCGGCATGATCGTCATGCCCGGCTTCATCGACACCCACCATCACCAGTTCGAGACGGCGCTGCGCTCGTTCCTCGCCGACGGCATCCTGGTGAATGACGGTTTGCCGGCGAACGCCATCAACTATTACGAATACATCCTGCAGAAGTTCTCGACAGTCTACCGGCCGCAGGACGTGTACATCAACGAGCTTTTCGGCTCGCTGGCGCAGCTCGATGCCGGCGTGACGACGGTGATGGACGTTTCACAGATCCACCATTCGCCGGAACATTCCGACGCGGTGATCGAGGCGCTCAAGGATGCAGGTCGCCGCGCGGCGTTCGGCTACTTCGAAGGCAGGGCCGACGGGGCGAAGTATCCGGGCGACGCAACGCGGCTCAAGACGACCTATTTCTCCTCTGACGACGGCCTTCTGTCGATGGTCATGGGCGGCGAGATCCTCCTTCCGGGCTACGAGAACGCCTGGAAACTCGGCCGCGAGCTTGCGGTGCCGATCGCGCTGCACGTGGTCGGCACATTCGGGCTAAGCCCCTTGTTCGACCAGCTCGCGGAAGCCGGCCAGTTCGGCCCCGACAACATCTTCATCCACATGACCGGCATGAGCGAGACGGCCTGGAAGAAGGCGGCCGACGCCGGCGCGCATCTCTCACTCGCCGTGCCGATCGAGATGCAGATGCGCCACGGAATGCCGCCGATCCAGACCGCGCTCGATCTCGGCATGCAGCCGTCGCTGTCGTCCGACGTTGAATGCACGATGACGGCCGACCCGTTCACACTGATGCGCTCGACGATGACGCTGCAGCGCGCCTTCGTCAACGAGAGGGCGCTGGCGGGCGAGAAGGATCTCCCTCCCCTTGTGACCTCGCGCGACGTGATCCGCTACGCCACGCTGGAAGGCGCGAAAGGCCTCAAGCTCGACAGGAAGACCGGCAGCCTGACGCCCGGCAAGGAGGCGGACGTCATCTTGCTCGACGCGACCGCCATCAACGTGACGCCGCTCAATCACGTGCCCGGCGCCGTGGTGACGCTGATGGAACGCTCCAACGTCGACACGGTCTTCGTCGCGGGCAAGCTGCGCAAGTACAAAGGCAAGCTGCTGGACGTCGACATCGCCAAGCTGAGGCGCGAGCTGGAGGCCAGCCGCGACTTCATCTTCCAGGCCGCCGGCGTGCCGCGCGACCTGTTCAGAGCCTGACGGTGGGGACATGGCCCGCCCGCCTTCGCCGCTTCCGACCTCGCCGGTCGGATGCCGCGTCTGGCGCGAATAGCTGATCGACCGCAGATCGCGGGCGGACCGTCTTCACCCCTACCCGGGCCAGAGATTGCTGGCGCGCGGCCGGCTGGGCTCGCGCGGACATCTGACGTCGCCCTGCTCACAGTCTCGCGGCCATCGAGCACTCGCGAGACGGCCAAGAATGACGCATCGCCGTCATGGTCCTGTCGCCCGCATCACCTGGCGGAATTTTCCGCTTCTGGCGCTTTGTTCCGGCGGTTCGACGGCCCGAATGATCTCGACCTGTGCAAGGCCCTGCCTTGTCAGGAAGGCGCGCAGCCGTGCGGTCACGTCGCGCCAGATTGCTTCGGTGTCGGCGCCCGGTCTCGGTTCGAGCCTGACCCGGAGCGATCCGGGCCCGGTCTGCACAAACTGGCTGCGATGGAGACCCGGCACCTCCTCCGCCACCGATCCGATCGCCAGGGGAAGCACGGCAATGCTGCGGCCGTCCGCGGCGCGAAGATGCAGGATATCGTCGCTCCTGCCTGCAACACGCACGGCCTGAAGAGGACTTCCGCATGGACACCGGTCCGGTCGGACGAGGACGGAGTCGCCCAGATCGTAGCGGATGATCGGCTGGACCCGGTTGGCAAGGTTTGTCAGCAAAGCCGTGTAGGATGGCTCGCCGGGCGGCGTCGGGCGGAAGTTCGCGTCGACGGGCTCGAGGATCGCCCAGTCGCTGTTGATATGGATCCATCCATGGGGGCAGGCGACACCCAGTGCCAGGAACTCGGATGCACCGTAGGCGACATGAACCGGAACGCCGAAGGCCGCCTCGATATGCGAGCGAGACGCTTCGGTTATGGACTCTCCGGCGCTTTCCACAAGGATGGGGCGCAGGTGAAGACGTCCGGCAAGCTGCTCTTCGGCCAAAAGGTCGAGCGCGCTTGGATAGCCGGACAGGATCGTCGGATCGAAGGCGCCGATCTCCGCAACGAGCTGGCCAAACGGCATCTCTATCGGAAAGACCCGGTAGGCCCGCGATTTCCAGGCGTTGCGGCGCCGTTCCAGCTCCATCCACCCGGCGCCGATGAACGGCCCTCCGGCGGCCATGACGGCGCCCCAGCGGATGCCCTGCCGGCCGAGCCGCAGCCAGTCCCGCGCACTGAGCCAGGCGAAGCTCAATCGGATCGCGTTGAGAACGCGGTATACGTCGACCGCGGCCCGGTCATGGACGAAGATGCCGGGCCGGCCGGTGGTTCCCGAACTGGTGCAGACGAACAGCCCGTCGCGATACGGAACGCCGGTCGTCGCCGAATGGGCCAGAATCTCCTCGACGCCGGCGCGGCCAAGACCCGGAACGGTAAGCCAGTCGTCAAAGGCGGCCATCAGCTGCGGTTTGCTGACGGGCGGCAGGTGCTCCGGCGCGACGGGGCCCTCCGGAAGCGAGGCGTAGAGCTGGTGGTAGAACGGGGAACGCGACCGCGCGTAGGCCACGAGTTCGGTCAGGCGCCGTTGGCGACGACGGGCGATCCCATCCGGACCGCCACGCTGGGCGCGCCAGACATCGAGCGCCAGACGCCAGGGAGCCGGTCGTTCGCTCATGAGACCGTCCTCGCCGCGAATCCGGCGACGTGGAATGCTCCTCTCCAGCCGCGCCGCGAGCGCGCTGGCATCCATGCTCCAGGTCCCGGATCAGGATTGCCGTGCGCCATCCCGCGCCCCCGGAAGACTGGGGTGTCGCCAGCTTAGGCAGGCGGCCTTCATGCCGCGACCCCGAACAGCGCGCCGATCCCGGCCGTCAGGGCCATGGCGAGCGCGCCCCAGAAGGTGACGCGGAGCGTCGCCTTGAGCACGTTCGCGCCGCCGGCCCGGGCCCCGATCGCGCCAAGAAGCGCGAGAAACAGCAGCGAGGCGACGGAGACGCCGAGCACCAGCAGAGAGGCGGGCAGGACAAGCACCATCAGGAGCGGCAGCGCGGCGCCGACGGCGAAGGTCGCAGCCGAGGTAAGGGCCGCCTGGATCGGCCGCGCCGCGGTGACCTCGGAAATGCCGAGCTCGTCGCGCGCATGCGCGCCGAGCGCGTCCTTCGCCATCAGCTGGTCGGCAACCGTCCGTGCAAGCTCGGGGTCGACGCCCCGCTCGGCATAGATGCGCGCCAGTTCCTCGCGTTCGAACTCCGGCTGGCTTGCAAGCTCGGCGCGTTCGCGCGCCAGGTCCGCCTGTTCGGTGTCGGACTGGGAACTGACGGAAACATATTCGCCGGCCGCCATCGACATGGCTCCCGCGACGAGGCCGGCGACGCCGGCGACCAGGACGTCGGAGACGGCGGCCGACGCCGCGGCGACGCCGACGATCAGGCTGGCCGTCGAGACGATCCCGTCATTGGCGCCCAGCACGGCCGCCCTCAGCCAGCCGATGCGCGAGACGAGATGGCTTTCCGGATGACGGTGAAGGCGGGACACGGCTCACGCTTTCATTGGCGGCAATACTACACTCTTATCCGGGATCGGCGCATTCGCGAACAGTTTTGATGTCGGCCATGAAAGGGCCTTCGACACTTTTCGATTTAGACATTTGCCCGGGCGTGGCTTTTCGAAGCTCTGCGAGCGTATCGTGCACCGCCGACAGCCGAGCGAGGTGTCGCTAAAACCTGCGAACTGGCGAAGAGGAAGGACGAAGTCCGAGCCCGGAGCCTCAGACCGCGACTGCGACCCGGGCTTTCGCCCGCCCCGTCGGAGCCGTGAGCGAAGCGAACCGTCGCGAGACAACAAAGGAACTGGCGGAGGGAGGGGGATTCGAACCCCCGATACGGTTTCCCGTATACACACTTTCCAGGCGTGCGCCTTCAACCACTCGGCCACCCCTCCGCGATCGCGGGCGGGCCGCGAATGCGGCCTCCATCTAGTCGATCGGTCCGCCGATGCCAAGCCTTTTGGGCTAAGCGGCGCAGCATAATTACAAGCCGGCTTCCGCCCAGCACCCGCCGGTTACATGATGGCGCTAGTCCGTCGCTACACCGACAGCGCCACAAGGCGCGGGGCGACGGCGGATGGGGCCAGACGATGACGACAGGCAACGAGCCAATGCGCGGCGGCAACAGTTTCGGCCAGGACGTCGCCGCGGCCGCGCCCGTCGTCTGGCTCAGCGCCAATCTGCTCCTCTCGGCGCGCGGCCTCTGGCAGGGCTGGCCCACCCTGTTCGCCTACGACCTGCCGGACGCTGTTGCCGACTATGTCCATGCCAGCATGGCGGCCGGTATCGTGCAGATCCTCCTCGGCCTCTATGTGCTCGGCCTCGCCTGGCGCAAATCGCCGCGTTTCCCCTTCTGGTTCACGCTCTGGGCGGTGTTCGCGATCGTCGCGGACGTCGGCTTGCTGATGGCGACGCTGTTCATCGAGCCGTTCGCACAGACCTGGATGCCGTGGCTCATCGCCCTCGTCTCGGTCGCCCTCTCGGCGTGGACCATCATGCTCGTGCGGCGGCCGGCGGCGGCGACACTGGCGGCTCCGGCGACGACGGCCGGACCCGCGCCGGCAGGCGTCGTCATCCTCCATGCCCTCTTGGGTCTGGTCCTCGGCGGCGCGGCGGGTCTCGGCATCGGCCTTCTGGCCGGCTCGGTCATCGTCGACTGGCTCGACGTCTCCTGCTTCGAGGGAGGCTGCGGCTATGCGGCCGCGGCGATCGGCCTGCTCGGCCTGATAATCGGGGCGATCGCGGGCCCCGTCTTCGCCGTCCTGCGCACGCGGCGCAAGCCGGCCTGACCTTCACAGGGCGTCAATTTCCCGTGCCCGGATTGATGACAGGGGCGGCAGACCATACATATGCGTCATTCCAAGCGACATGGCGAACGAATCGGATGGTGAGGTTCCTCTTCAGACTTCTGGCGGCCGTCTCCCTCGCGCTCTCGGTGATCCTGGCGGTGATGGATGCGACGCGCTCGATCGCGCTGTCGAAGTTCGATCCGACGCCGCTCGGCGCGCTGTGGTACGAGCACGCGCCGTCGTCCTTGACCGGGCTGCAGGCGCTGCTGACGGGTATCGCCGGCTTCCTGTGGGATCCGGCGATGCTGACGCTGCTGAAGGTGCCTGGCTTCGTCTTCTTCGCGGCGCTGGCGCTCCTCCTCTATGCCATCGGGCACAAGCCGCAGCCGTCCGCGCGCACCTTCGCCGTCGGTCGCTGACCTCTTTCGAAAGGAAAGCAAGCATGTTCTTCCTGAGCGACATCATGAACAAGAAGATCCAGTTGCCCAAGCCCGGCGAAGCGCTGCCGGGACGCGAGCGCGCGATCCCGACCGCCTCGCGCCACCACGTCTTCAAGCGTCCGCTCAAGGACGCCGCGCCCGAAGGGTTCGAGACCATCTATTTCGGCATGGGCTGCTTCTGGGGAGCCGAAAGGCTGTTCTGGCAGACGCCGGGCGTGTGGATGACCGCGGCCGGCTATGCCGGCGGCGAGACGCCCAACCCGACCTATCAGGAGACCTGTACCGGCATGACCGGCCATGCGGAAGTGGTGAAGGTGACCTACGATCCCGCGCAGGTCGGCCTCTCGGCGCTGCTCAAGCTGTTCTGGGAAAGCCACGACCCGACCCAAGGCATGCGCCAGGGCAACGACGTGGGCACGACCTACCGTTCGGCGATCTACACCACCACGGCCGGCCAACTCGACGCGGCGATCGCCTCGCGCGACGCCTATGCCGCGGCGCTGACGAAAGCCGGTCGCGAGAAGATCACCACCGAAATCCGTCCGGCGCCGGAGTTCTACTATGCCGAGGAGGATCACCAGCAATACCTGGCCAAGAACCCCTACGGCTATTGCGGGCTCAGGGGCACCGGCGTCGAATGCGCGGTGCCGGCAGGCGTTGTCGCCTGACCGGATTGCGGCCGTTTTCGAACCGGAAGCCCGGGAAATGTCACCGTTTCCCGGGCTTCTTTGCATTTTGCCGCCTTTTCCAGACGGTCAAAGATTCCGCGTGAATTTTCCGCGACGCCATGCGAGATTGAATTCGAGCGGGCGTCTTCGCGCCTGCGTGGGAGACGCCACGGGCAGGGGAACGACCCGTAGGACGGCGACCGGAAGAGAAAACCAACAGGGTGTGGATCACATGAAGCGTACAATTCTCGGCCTGATGGCCGCCACCGCAATGTCCTTCTCGGCCCATGCGGCCGAGGTCAAGCCGGCGCTGCTGTTCGATCTCGGCGGCAAATTCGACAAATCCTTCAACGAGTCGTCGTTCAACGGCGCGGAGAAGTTCAAGAAGGACACCGGCATCGAGTACCGCGAATACGAGATCAAGGGCGAGGAGGAGCGTGAGCAGGCGCTGCGCCGCTTCGCCGACGACGGCAACAACCCGATCGTGATGGCCGGCTTCTCGTGGGCCACGCCGCTCGCCGCGATCGCGCCGGAATATCCGGACATCAGCTTCACCATCATCGACGGCGTGGCGGAAGCGCCGAACGTCCGCTCGGTGGTGTTCAAGGAACAGGAAGGCTCCTACCTCGTCGGCGTGCTGGCCGGCATGGCCTCGACCACCAAGAAGGTCGGCTTCGTCGGCGGCATGAACATCCCGCTGATCTCGGCGTTTGGCTGCGGCTATGTCGGGGGCGCCAAGGCCGCCGGCGCGACCGACGTGTTCGAAAACATGATCGGCGACACGCCGGAGGCGTGGGGCAACAAGCCGAAGGCGACCGAAATCGCCAAGACCCAGATCGACCAGGGTGCGGACGTCATCTACGCCGCGGCCGGCGGTGCGGGTCTGGGCGCGCTCGAGGCGGCGGCCGACGCCGGCAAGCTCGCCATCGGCGTCGATTCCAACCAGAACTACCTGTTCCCGGGCAAGGTGCTGACCTCGATGCTCAAGCGCGTCGACGTCGCGGTCTACAACTCGTTCAACGATGCCAAGGAAGGCAAGTTCACCGGCGGCATCAATGTTCTCGGCGTCGCCGACGGCGGCATCGACTACGCGATGGACGAGCACAACGCGCCGCTGATCACGCCGGAAATGAAGACCGCGGTCGAGAAGGCCAAGGCCGACATCATCGCCGGCACGATCCAGGTGCACGACTACCGCACCGACAACAAGTGCCCCTACTGATCGCCTGAACGATCACGCCTTGCGAACCGCCGGCCTCTGGCCGGCGGTTTTCGTTTGGAGCAGAGGCAGTAGTGAGTAGGCAGTAGGGCTTAGGAGGGATGCACCTACTGCCTACTGCCTACTGCCTACTGCCTAACCTCCCCCGCGATGTCCTCCAGGATCGGACAGTCCGGCCGGTCGTCGCCGTGGCAGGCGTGGATGAGGCGGGTGAGAGTCGCCCGCATGGCCTGCAGCTCGTTCAGCTTCTCGTCGATCGCCGTGACGTGGGACTTGGCGATCTCGCGCACGTCGTGGCTTGCCCGGTTGCGGTCGCGGTAGAGATCGAGCAGCTGCCGGCAGTCCTCGATCGAGAAACCCAATGTGCGTGCCCGGTGCAGGAAGGAGAGCCGGTGGATGTCGGCCTGCGAATAGTCGCGATAGCCGTTGCTGGCGCGGTCGGCGCTGATCAGGCCGATGTCCTCATAATAGCGAATGGTCTTGGCCGGGAGGCCGGAGAGTTCGGATGCGCGTCCGATGTTCATTGCCGATCGTCCTTCCCTTTCATGCACTTCGCAATGCCGGACAGATGGGATTCCTGTTGCAGAAATGCCATAGACGCTCCCTCGCGACACGAGGTCGTGCCGAAGTGTGGCGCAATCGCTTGGCAAGCGCGCGACATGCCGCCTAGTAATGATGACGAAAATACGGCCCGAATCGGGCTGGATTGTTACTGCCTCGTCTACGGGATAGGACATGAAATTCAGGTCACTGCTCGTTGCCGGCCTGCTCGCGGCCGCCACTGCAATCTCGGGCTGCGCCACAGACGGCGCGTCGATCTTCAGCAATTCCTACGGCGGCAAGAAGGATGCGGGCTACCAGCTGCCTGCGATCCCGATCGCCAAGGTTCCGCAGCAGTACCGCCGTCAGGTGGTCAGCTACGACACGTCGGAGAAGCCGGGCACGGTGGTCGTCGACACCAAGGCCAAGCATCTCTATTTCGTCATGGGTGGCGGCAAGGCGATGCGCTACGGCATCGGCGTCGGCCGCGAGGGCTTCGAGTGGAAGGGCACCTCGCGCGTCGCGATGAAGAAGGAATGGCCGGTGTGGACGCCGCCAGCGGCGATGATCAAGCGCCGCCCCGACCTCGCCAAGTATCGCGGCGGCATGGATCCCGGCCTCGACAACGCGCTCGGCGCGCGTGCGATGTATCTGTTCAACAAGAGCGGCGACACCGGCTACCGTCTGCACGGCACGCCCGAATGGTGGTCGATCGGCAAGGCGATGTCGTCGGGCTGCATCCGCCTGATCAACCAGGACGTCATCGATCTCTACAATCGCGTCGAGGTCGGCGCCAAGGTGATCGTCAAGTAAGACGCTTCAGTTTCATGGGCGGGGGCGCCTAAGGAAAAGCCGGATCGGGGGATCCGGCTTTTTCGTTTGAGCGAGTGGCGAGTGGCGAGTGGCGAGTGGCGAGTGGCGAGTGGGAGGTAAGCGACCTTTCCCCATTCGCCACTCCCCGTTCGCCATTCGCCCAGTTACGCCACCTGCTCGACCTGCTGCACTTCGGGCACGAAATGCTTGAGCAGGTTCTGGATGCCGTGCTTGAGCGTCGCCGTCGAGGACGGGCAGCCGGCGCAGGCGCCCTTCATGTTGAGGAACACGGTGCCGTTCTCGTAGCCGCGGAAGGTGATGTCGCCGCCGTCCTGGGCGACGGCCGGGCGCACCCGCGTGTCGAGCAGTTCCTTGATGGTGACGACGATCTCCTCGTCGGCCTTGTCATAGAACTCGCCGTCGATTTCCGCCGTGTCGGCCGCCGCCTGCGAGCCGGAGTTCATCACCGGCCGGCCGGCCATGAAATGCTCCATGATGGCGCCGAGAATCGCAGGCTTGAGATGCTGCCAGTCGGGGCCGTCCTTGGTCACGGTGACGAAGTCGTAGCCGAAGAAGACGCCGGTGACGCCGGGCACGGAAAACAGTGCCTCGGCCAGCGGCGACGCCTCGCCCGCGGTGGCGCGGTCGCGGAAATCGGCCGTGCCGTCGGCAAGAACGACGACGCCGGGCAGGAATTTGAGCGTCGCCGGATTGGGTGTCGCTTCAGTCTGGATGAACATGGCCGTCTCCGCTTCGTCGACGTCAAGGGTCGATTTTGGAATTGTTCTAAAATAGGCCCCTATCGAGCCCAGTTCAAGCGACATTTCCCGCCCAGAGACTGTTTCGAAATTCGCTCTGGTGAGTCAGATGGGGGTGGTTTCGAGACCCGGAGCGGAGCGGACATTTGAGTCCGTGAGCACCGGAAGCGCAGAAAACGCCACCAGATGGCCGCCAGAGTAGAATTTCCAAACAGTCTCTCATGCGAGGCTGTCGATGTCCTCGTCGGTGAGGTTGTAGGGCACGATCGTCACCGGAATCGGGAAGGCGGCCGCCTTGCCCGCGATCGAGGCCACCAGCGGGCCCGGACCCTCCTTCGCCGCGCCCGCGGCCAGCACCAGGATCGCGATGTCCTGGTCCTCCTCGATCAGCTTGTGGATCTCGGTGGTCTTGTTGCCTTCGCGGATCACCAGTTCCGGCTCGATGCCGTGCTTCTCGCGCACCACGCGCGCGGCGCCGTCGAGCGCCGACTGAGCCGTCGCGGTCGCCTCCTGGCGCATCACCGCCTCGACGCCGAGGAAATGCTGGAAATCGCCCGATTCGATGACGAAGAGCAGCACCAGCGCCCCGCCCGTGCTCTTGGCGCGGCGCGAGGCATAGGCGACCGCGCGCTCGCACTCCGGCGTTTCGTCGATCACCGCCAGGAATTTCCGGCGGTGGCCGGCTTCGCGGATCAGGCGCTTGGAAACCATTCAGATGTCCCGGTTGTCGAGCGGCAATCTGCCACCGGGCGCGCCCGGCGGCAAGGAGGCCTCATGGGCAGGTCAGTTGCCCAGCCAGCCGATGATCCTGCGCACGTCCTTCATCGTCGCCTCGGCCAGCGCCGAGGCGCGCTCGCCGCCGTCCTTCAGCACCGCGTCGACATAGGCCTGGTCGGCCGAGATGCGGCGCATCTCCGAGGCGATCGGCGCCAGCTTGTCGACCGCGAGGTCGGCGAGTGCGGGCTTGAACACCGAGAACTGCTGGCCGCCGAACTGGCCGAGAACCGCCTCGCGCGTGGTTTCGGCGAGAGCGGCGTAGATGCCGACGAGATTGTCGGCGTCGGGCCGCTCCTTCAGCCCCTCCACCTCGGAAGGCAGCGGCTGCGGGTCGGTCTTGGCCTTGCGGATCTTCTTGGCGATCGTGTCGGCGTCGTCGGTGAGGTTGATGCGCGAGAGATCGGACGGGTCCGACTTCGACATCTTCTTGGTGCCGTCGCGCAGGCTCATCACCCTGGTCGCCTCGCCCTCGATCACCGGCTCGGTGATCGGGAAGAAGCCGTGCACGGTCTCCTCGCCCGACTTCATCTCGACGCCGGCGCCGAGGTCGCGGATGCGGTCCGAATAATCGTGGTTGAACTTCTGCGCGATCTCGCGGGTCAGCTCCAGATGTTGCTTCTGGTCGTCGCCCACCGGCACATGCGTGGCGCGGTAGACCAGGATGTCTGCCGCCATCAGGTTCGGATAGGCGAACAGGCCGACGGATGCGTTCTCGCGGTCCTTGCCGGCCTTGTCCTTGAACTGGGTCATCTTGTTCAGCCAGCCCATGCGGGCGACGCAGTTGAACACCCAGGCGAGCTCCGCGTGCTGCATGACGCGCGACTGGTTGAAGACGATATGCGCATTGGGATCGATGCCCGACGCCAGGAACGCCGCCGTCACCTCGCGCGTCGACTTCTCGAGCTCCGCCGGCTCCTGCCACATGGTGATCGCGTGCATGTCGACGACGCAGTAGATGCAGTCGGACTGCTCCTGCAGCGCGACGAACTTGCGGATCGCGCCGAGATAGTTGCCGAGGTGGAGGTTTCCGGTCGGCTGGACGCCGGAGAAGACGAGTTTCTTGAACGACATGATCGGTTCCGTGGCTGGTGGAGGGCCCAAGCCCCCGGGACGATCCCGTTCGGGGCAGGCGAAACGAGCCGGGCTTATGGCGGATGGCGGGACGACAATCAAGTGACCGAAGCGGGACTATTCCGGCGGCGTCGGCGGATTGCGTTCGCCCCTGCGCACGTTGCGCCTGATCATCCCGACATCGGCGCCGCCGGTCGCGAAAGCGAGGGCGAAATAGATCGCCATCGCGCCGAGGACGAGCACACCGAGAGCAGCGGCCTGGTGCACGAAGAGCGCATCGTGCGTGAGCCAGGCTGCGAACCAGTCGGCCGCGAACCAGAGAAACCCGGCCATCACGCCCGCGCTCAGAAGGATGCGCGGCAGCCGCAGCAGCAGCGGTCGGTCGCTGCCCCAGTGTCCCCGCCACACCAGCGTGCCGAACAGCAACGCCGCGTTGGTCCAGCCGGAGACGGCGGACGCGGTCGCGATCCCGGGCGCGCCCATCGACGGGAACAGGGTCAGGGCGACCGTGATGTTCAGGGCCACCGAGATCGCCGCGAAGATCATCGGCGTTCGCGTGTCTTCGCGCGCGAAGAATCCCGGCGTGAAGGCCTTGATCAGCACGAAGGCCGGCAGCCCAATGCCGAAGATCGCCAGCACTTCGGCGACGATGGCCGTATCCTGCGGCGTGAAGGCGCCGCGCTCGTAGAGCACGCGCACGATCGGCTCGGCAATCACCATCAGCGCGGCGGCCGCCGGGAGGGTCAGGAAGAGCGTGAACTCGACCGACCGGTTCTGCAGATTGGCCGCGTCCTTCAGATGGCCGGCGCGGAGTGCTCGCGCCAGTTCGGGCAGGAGGACCACGCCGACCGCGACGCCGACCACCCCAAGCGGCAGCTGGTAAACCCGGTCGGCGAGGTTGAGCGAGGGCACGGCACCATCGCGGCCCGAGGCGATGGCGGTGCCGATCAGCGTGTTGATCTGGGTGATGCCGCCGGTGATCGCCGCCGGCAGCGCCAGCCAGAGGAGGCGCCTGACGTTCGGCGTCAGCCGCGGCCGGCGAAGGCCGATATGGACGCCCGCCCGCCGCACCGCGAACCAGACGATGGCGAGCTGCACCAGCCCCGCCGCCAGCACGCCCCAGGCGAGCGTCTCGCCGACCGCCTGTCCCTCGGCGCCGCGATACCAGACCGCCGCCAGGATGCCGACCAGGATGACGTTCAGGAACACCGGCGCGATCGCGGCCGCGAAATACTTGTGCAGCGAATTGAGCATGCCGGCCATCATCGCGGCGAGCGACATGCAGATCAGGTACGGAAACATGATCATCGCCAGCGTCACCGTCATGTCCAGCTTGGCCGGATCGTCGGCGAAGCCCGGAGCGATCGCATGGCGGATGACGAAGGGCATCGCCAGTTCCATGGCGATCGTCAGCACGATCAGGATGGTGAAGAGGACCCCGAACACTTCTTCGGAGAACGTCTTCGCCCCTTCCACGCCGTTGGCCTCGATCTCGCGCGCGAAGAGCGGCACGAAGGCGGCGTTGAACGCGCCTTCGGCGAACAGTCGGCGGAACGTGTTGGGAAACAGGAACGCGGCGTAGAAGGCTTCCGCGACCGGACCGGTACCGACGGCGGCCGCCATCAGCATCTCGCGGGCGAAGCCGAGGATGCGGCTCGCCATCGTTCCCGAACCGACGGTCGCGAATTTCTTGACGAGGCTCATGGATGCCGTGCCCTTGCCGGGCCTGCGGACAGCGACCCTTCGCGGCCCCCTCTGGCCTGCCGGCCATCTCCCCCACCCAGGGGGAGATCGGCAGTTCCGACGACGGCGCGCGTCCGGTAGCGGCGGCGATTGGCGAAGCCCTGGACGACAGCTGATCTCCGCCCCTGTGGGGGAGATGCCCGGCAGGGCAGAGGCGGGCGCGACAAAGCGCCGGGACCATGGTGAAACAGCCTTCTCACTTCGCAGCCACCGCTTCCGCCGCCTTCGTCCGCTGCGGCCGCGGCTCGCCGCCCTGCAGCGTCGCGATCAGCCGCTCGCGGATTGCCGCCTGGCGCGTTGGGTTCTCGATCTTCTGCCCGGTCAGGTCGGTCACGTAGAACGTGTCGATCACCTTCTCGCCGAAGGTGGTGATGTGGGCCGAGGCGATGTCCAGCGACAGATCCGAGATCGCGCCGGTGATCTCCGACAGGAGGCCCGGCCGGTCGAGCCCCTCGACCTCGATGACGGAAAAGCGGTTGGACAGCGCGTTGCGGATTTCGGCGAAGGGCTCGATGGTGAACGCCTTGGCGCCGCGCTTCGGCTTGGTCCGCTTTTCGATCATTTCGGGCAGCCAGGTGCGGCCCGACAGCACGTCCTCGATCAGTTTGCCGACCCGCTCGCCGCGGCGGCGTTCGTCCTCGTCCATGTCGAATTCGCGGCTGATCAGGATCGTGTCCAGCGCCCGCCCGTCGGTCGTGGTGAAGATCTGGGCGTCGACGATGTTGCCCCCGGCCGCGGCACAGGCGCCGGCGATGACGGAGAGCAGGCGCGGATGGTCGGGCGCGAGCACGGTGATCTCGGTCACCGCCTCGAATTGATGCGTCTTGACCATCGTCGCCAGGCTCTTCTTCCCCTGGTCGGCCTGGCGGATGAAATCGGCATGCCGCAGCTGGTCGGCGAGGTCGACGGTCAGCAGGTAGTTGTCGTAGTGCAGCTTGACGAGGCGCCGGGCGTCGCGCTCGCTCCAGCCGGGCAGCGCCTCCAGCAGCCGCTCGCGAGCGGCGGCGGCGCGGGTTTCGCGCGCGACCTCGGAGAAGCCGCCGGTCAGAAGCAGCTCCGTCTCGTAATAGAGCGTGCGCAGCAGCTGGCCCTTCCAGCCGTTCCAGACCCCCGGCCCGACGCCGCGGATGTCGCAGACGGTGAGCACCAAAAGCATCTTAAGCCGCTCGACCGACTGCACGATCGCGGCAAAGTCCTCGATCGTCTTGCGGTCGTTGAGATCCCGCGTCTGCGCCGTCAGCGACATCACCAGGTGGTTCTCGACCAGCCAGGCGATCGTGTCGGTCTCCGACGGATTGAAGCCCATGTGCGGGCAGAGCCGCCGCGCGATCCTGCCGCCGGCTTCCGAGTGGTCCTCCGGCCGGCCCTTGGCGATATCGTGCAGCAGCACGGCGGTATAGAGCAGCTCGCGCTGGGCCTTCAGGCCGGGCATCAGCTTGTGCGACAGCGGATGCAGCTTCTCGCCGTCGCCGTGCTCCAGTTCCGACAGCACGCCGATGCAGCGGATCAGGTGCTCGTCCACCGTGTAGTGGTGATACATGTTGAACTGCATCATCGCGACGATCTTGCCGAAATCAGGGATCAGGCGCCCGAGCACGCCCGCCTCGTTCATCCGGCGCATGTTGAGTTCCGGGTTCCGGTCCGACGTCAGGATGTCCATGAAAAGGCGGTTGGCCTCCTCGTCGCGGCGCAGGCTGCGGTCGATGAGGCCGAGCGAGCGCGTCACCAGCTTCAGCGCGTCCGGGTGGTATTCGAGCCCGTGGCGGTCGGCCAGCCAGAACAGCCTGAGCAGGTTGACCGGATCCTTTTCGAAGATCTCGGCGGCGGCGATGGTGATGCGGCTGTTGTCGACGAAGAAGTCGCTGGTGCCGGGCAGCTTCTTCCTGCGGCGCGAGAACGAAAGGAAGAGGCGGTTGAAGCCCGGCACGTGCTTCGCCTGCTCTTCCTCGAGCGCGGCGCAGAAGATGCGGGTCAGGTCGCCGACGTCCTTGGCGACCAGGAAATAGTGCTTCATGAAGCGCTCGACCGCCGACAGGCCCGGATGGCTGGTATAGCCGAGGCGCTGGGCGATCTCGCGCTGGATGTCGAAATGCAGCCGCTCCTCGGCCTTGCCGGTGGCGAAATGCATGTGGCAGCGCACCGCCCAGAGAAAGTCCTCGGCCTTCTGGAACAGGCGGAGTTCGGCGATGGTGAAGACGCCCTTCTCCACCAGTTCGGCCGCGGTCCGCACGCGGTAGAAATATTTGCCGATCCAGAACAGCGTGTGCAGGTCGCGCAGGCCGCCCTTGCCGTCCTTGATGTTGGGCTCGACCAGATAGCGGCTCTCGCCGGCCTTGCGGTGGCGCTCGTCGCGTTCGGCGAGCTTGGCCTGCACATATTCGGGGCCGGTGTCCTTCACCACCTCGTTGTCGAATCGAGCGACGAGGTCGTCGAACAGCTTCTCGTCGCCCCACAGGAAGCGGGCTTCGAGAATCGAGGTGCGGATGGTGATGTCGCCGCGCGACAGGCGGATGCATTCATCGATGTTGCGCGTCGCATGGCCGACCTTGAGGCCGAGGTCCCACAGCACGTACAGCATGTATTCGGCGACCTGCTCGCCCCACGGCGTCTGCTTGTAGGGCAGCACGAACAGGAGGTCGATGTCGGAGCCGGGGGCCAGCGTACCGCGGCCGTAGCCGCCGACCGCGATGACCGCCATCCGTTCGGCGGCGGAGCGGTTCTTGGAGCGGTAGACGTGGACGGTCGCGAAATCGTAAAGGGCGCGGATCACCTCGTCCATCAGATGCGACAGGCGCTCGGCGCAGGCGGAGCCGCCGCCGTCCTGCAAGAGCATCGCCTCCGCTTCCTTGCGGCCCGCCACGATGGTGCGCTTCAACAGCTCGACCGCCTGCTGCCTGACGGCCTTGCCCGAGCCGTCGCCGCCGGTCGGCGCGGTCAGCGCCGTCAACTCGCGGCGCAGCGCCTCGCCATCGATCATCTTCTCGAGCTTCAGGGGAATTTTCGCCATCGGCGGGGTCTATAGCCTGATTTGACCCCGCTTTGGAATGGGTGGCTCAGTGCGCCGTCCGGCTGAGCCGGCGCATGTTGGGCAGGAAGATGGTCAGCAGGCCGAGCAGCGGCAGATAGGAGCAGATCGCATAGACGAACTCGATGCCCTTGGCGTCGGCGACGACGCCCAGCACCGCAGCCGCTATTCCCGCGATGCCGAAGGCGAAGCCGAAGAATACGCCGGCGATCAGGCCGACGCGGCCGGGAACCAGTTCCTGCGCGAAGACGACGATCGCCGGGAAGGCGGAGGCCAGCACCAGGCCGATGACCGCCGACAGGACCTGCGTCCAGAACAGGTCGGCATAGGGCATCAGCAACGTGAACGGCAGCGCCCCGAGGATCGAGAACCAGATCACGGTGCGCGCGCCGAAGCGGTCGCCGATCGGCCCGCCGAGGATCGTGCCCACCGCCGCCGCGCCGAGGAAGATGAACAGCATCACCTGCGAGTGCTGCACCGAGACGCCGAATTTCTCGATGACGTAGAAGGTGTAGTAGCTCGACAGGCTGACCATGTAGATGTTCTTGGAGAAGGTCAGAAGCGCCAGCACCACCAGCGCCACCATCACCGTGTTGCGTGGCAGGCGCATCGGCTCGGCGCCGGCCGGACGCTTCGCCGCATTGGCGCGGTAGCGGCTGTACCAGGCGCCGACCTGATAGAGGATCACCATCGACAGGAGCGCCGCGACCGTGAACCAGGCGACGCTGCCCTGGCCGCGCGGCACGACGATGAAGGCGGCGAGCAGCGGGCCGATCGCCGTGCCGAAATTGCCGCCGACCTGGAACACCGATTGCGCCAGGCCGTAGCGGCCGCCCGAGGCGAGGCGGGCGATGCGCGAGGATTCGGGATGGAAGATCGCCGAGCCGATGCCGATGAAGGAGGCGCCCAGCACCAGCAGCGGATAGGTCGACGAGGTCGCCAGCAGCAGCAGCCCCAACAAGGTCGAGGCGCTGCCGAAGGGCAGCGAATAGGGCATCGGCCGCTTGTCGGTGTAGAGCCCGACCACCGGCTGCAGCAGCGAAGCCGTCACCTGGAAGGCGAAGGTCAGGAGCCCGACCTGCCAGAAAGCCAGCCCGTAATCCGCCTTGAGCATCGGATAGAGCGCCGCCAGCAGCGACTGCATCATGTCGTTGAGCAGGTGGCAGCCGCTCACCGCGAAGAGCACGCCGAAGACGGTGGTATTGGCATTCATGCGCGGCGCGGGCGCGGCGATGTCGGTCAAGACGGCTCTCCCGGGATTGCGGCGCTGTATATCGTCCGCGACGCCCTTCGGGCAACGGCCCAGCCGAGGCACGCTCCTAGGGCCAGGATCGCCGCCGCGATCGCGAACGCGGCGCCCGGAAACGGCAGCGTGGTGTTGTCCGCAACCGTCAGCGAATAGACCCAGCCGAAGAACAGCGGCGAGGCGACGCCCGCGATCGAGGCGACGCTCATATTGGCGCCCTGCAGTTGCCCCTGCTCGCTTTCCGAGACGAGCTTGGTCATCAGCGACTGCAGAGTGGGCATGGCGAGCCCCCAGAAGGCATTGGGCAGCAGCGCCAGGGCGAACCACAGTGCGTCCGGCGCCAGCCCCATCGCCGCCAGGCCGACCGAGCCGCCGCACAGGCCGAGGATCATCGTCGCGCGCTCGCCCAGCCGCTTCGTCGCCGGCCCGACGAGGAGGCCCTGCACGACCATGTCCAGTCCGCCGGCAGCCGCGAGCAGCATGCCGACCTGGGAGGTGGTCAAGCCGAACTGGCTCCCGGCATAGAGCACCCAGACCGCCGAGAAGACGTGATGGGAGAAGTGCAGCAGGAAGTTGACGGTCGCGAGGCCCGACAGTTCGCGGTGCGACTTCAAGAGCATCAGCGCGCCGAACGGGTTCGCCCGCCGCCACGAGAACGCCATGCGCTTTTCCGGCGCCAGCGATTCCGGCATGACGAAGACGCCGTAGACGAACACCACGCCGCTCAGCGCGGCGGCGAACCAGAACGGCGCGCGCGGCGAGATCTCGCCCAGCACGCCGCCCATCAGCGGTCCGAGCACGAAGCCGCCGCCGAAGGCCGCGCCGATCAGCCCGTAGGCTTTCGCCCTGCCTTCCGGCGGCGTCACGTCGGCCATGTAGGCGTAGACCGTGGTGAAGGACGACGTGGTGATGCCGGCGACGACCCGGCCGAGCGCCAGCCACCACAGGTTCGGCGCGACCGCCATCAGCACGTAGTCGGCAGAGAGCCCGGCAGCCGAGATGAGGATCACCGGCCGCCGGCCGTAGCGGTCGGAGAGCGAGCCGATCACCGGCGAGGCGACGAACTGCATCAGCGCCCACAGCGCCACGAAGACGCCGTTGATCCAGCCGGCATCGGAGGTCGAGCCGGCGAATTCCTCGATCAGCGGCGGCAGGACCGGAATGACGATGCCCATCGCGACGATGTCGAGGATCGCCACGACGAGGATGAAGCCGATGGCGGATCGGCGGGCGGGGACGCGGAGCTGCATGGATCTGGCCCAAAGGGAGGCGCGTTATAGCCGCGCCGGCCGCCGGCTGCCAGCCACGCCGGCATTCATCGCGCCGCATCCTGACACATCGATGTCAGGAGGCGATGGCGGCCTCGCCTGGCGGGCTGGTCTTACACCGCCCGCCGCAGCGACGTCCCTTCGCCGGAGGCAGCGGCGCGGAAATCGGCCAGGGGCCGCGGCGGGGCCACTCCATAGCCTTGCGCATAGTCGACGCCGATCTCCCGCAAGGCGTTCAGGATCGCCTCGTTCTCGACGAATTCGGCCACCGTCTTCTTGCCGGTGATGCGGCCGATGCGGTGGATCGCCTCGACCATGGCGCGATCGATCGGATCCTCCACGATGTCCTTCACGAAGCTGCCGTCGATTTTGAGATAGTCGACCGGCAGGTTCTTGAGATAGCCGAAGGAAGACATGCCGGCGCCGAAATCGTCGAGCGAGAAGCAGCACCCGAGGGCCTTCATCGCCTCGATGAAGGAGCGCGCGGTCGCCAGGTTGGCGATGGCACTTGTCTCGGTGATCTCGAAGCACACGAGGTCGTGCGGCACGCCATGGCGGCGGAACTCGTCGCGCACGAAGTCGCAGAAGGCCGGATCGCCGATCGTGTGGCCGGAGAGGTTGATCGCCCAGGTCGAGATCGGCGGGGCGTCCCGGTCGGCAAGGTGCGCTCCGATCGCCGCGAAGGCATGGGCGACGACCCAGCGGTCGATCTGCGGCATCAGGCCGAACCGTTCGGCCGAGGGCATGAACGCGCCGGGCGACACCAGCCCGCTGCCGGTGTCGGCGAGGCGCAGCAGCAGTTCGACGTGGCGGTCGGCGGGCTCGCCCGACACCTGCACGATTTCCTGCGCGAACAGCACGAACCTGTCCTCGTCGATCGCCCGGCGGATCCGCTGCACCCAGGCCATCTCGCCAATTCGCGCTTCCAGCTCGGCGTCGCCCGAAATGTGGATCTGGATCCGGTTTCGGCCCTTTTCCTTGGCGAGATAGCAGGCCACGTCGGCGGCCTGGAGCGCCTCTTCGAGCGACATGCTCGGGTCGGACACCTCGATCAGGCCGATGCTGACGCTCACCGCGAAGGCGCGCGAATTCCAGCGGAAGCCCAGGTCCTGGACCGATACGCGCAGCCGTTCGGCAACTTCGGTGGCCTTTTCGAGCGAACGCTCGGGAAGGATGATGCCGAATTCGTCGCCGCCGATGCGGGCGACCATGTCCCCGGGCCCGACTTCCTGCTGCAGCGTCCGCGCCATCTGACGCAGCAGTTCGTCGCCGGCGACATGGCCGCAGGTGTCGTTGACGATTTTGAACTGGTCGAGGTCGAGGAACATCATCGCGTGCGATCCGGGAGCGTCGGCAAGACCGGCGATGAGTTGACCCAATTTGGTCTCGAATGCCCGCCGGTTCGGGGTCTCGGTCAGCGCGTCGTGCGTCGCCTGGTGAGAGAGGCGGTTGATGAACTCGTTCTCGCGCGTCATGTCGTGCAGCACGATGACCGCGCCGGAGACCTTTCCGTCCATCTTCAGCGGGGCGGCGACCATCGCCACGGGGACGCGGCTTCCGTCGCGGCGCACCAGCACGCGCGGCGCGGATGTCGACGAGACGCTTTCTCCGTCCAAGAGCCTCTCGAGAATCCTATGCATCGAAGGAGCGCCGCTGTCGTCGTCGAAAGTGAAGAGGTCGGCAAGCCGCGCATGGATCGCTTCGGTCGGCCCGACGCCGAGCAGCGTCTCGGCGAAGCGGTTGAGGTAGTCGAGGCGGCCTTCATTGTCCGTCGTCAGCACCGCCTGTCCGATTGAGCCCAGGGTGATCCCGGCCCGCTTGCGTTCGGCGATCAGCGCAACCTCGAAGTCGGCCCGCTCCTTCAGCAGGGACCGCGTGCGCAAGGTGGCGAGCAGGATGAGCAGCAGGGCGGAGGCGATGTTGACGCCGAACAGGATCGCGGTGATGGCGCGGGAGCCGCGTCCGAGCGATTGCGAATAGGCAACCGTCAAGGGTTTGATCTCGGCGTCGAGGCGGTCGATCTGCCTTATCCAGAATTCGATCTGCAACCGGACAGGCGACGGAACCCGCGCGCGTTCCGCCTCGATCCGCTTGCCGAGCGCGGCGAGCTCGAGGATCTTCACGTCCGCAACCGCCCAGTGGTCGATGGCCTCGGCCAGATAGGGGACGCGGCTGAAATAGCTGTAGAGCCAGATCATGCTGGCGATGTCGGAAGGATGATTGCCGCCGGCGGTCAGGCCGTCGCGCGCCGCCTTCTTGTCCGGCGGTACGGCATTCAGGGCCAGCCGCGCCTTCCTGTCGCCCAGAGGCACGGAAATCGCCTGATGGAAGAGGCGAAGCATCTCCGGATCGCCATGGGCGGCGTAGTGCTCGAGCGAATGAATGGCCTGCTTGTAGCCTTTCGACCAGAAGCTCTCGCCCCCGACATAGCTGCGCACGGCAGAGAGCGTGTAGATCGAAAGAGAGGCGATCAGAGTCTGTGCAAGCACGACCGCGACGAAAGGCCAGACGACCCCGACCAGCTTGCCCGGTGTGTAACGCGCCTTGGCCGTTTCGCGTTCGAAATCCAACCGCGACCTCTCGAGCGCCCCCTCGCCGTGGCATCCGTCGGACGCCACGCCTTATCCCTTCGAGACGTCGGATGTCGTTGCGGGCGGTCTGCTACCGCTCGTCTCCCGCGATCGTCTCACACACGCCTGCGGAGAACGCGCCATAAAGGCTTGCCTTGCGCTCCCTCCCCGGGACCATGACAGCCGAAACTTAATGAAATGCTAGAAATACCGACGACATCCCGGTCGGGGGGGGGCCGGCATCAGCGCGGCAGCAAACCCTTGAGTTGGTAGATCGCTTCCAGCGCCTCGCGCGGCGTCATCTCGTCCGGATGCAGCGCGGCGAGCGCGTCGACCAGCGGGCGTGCCGCGTCGTCCTGCTTCGACGCTCTCGGCGCCGGCTCGCGGCGGACGGCGGCGCTGAACAGGGGCAGGTCGTCGGCAAGCCGCGAGGCCTTGCCGGAGGTTTCGCCGGCTTCGAGTTCCGCAAGCACCTCGCGGGCGCGCTCCACGACCGCGTCCGGCAGGCCGGCAAGGCGGGCGACCTGGACGCCGTAGGAGCGGTCGGCCGCGCCCTTGCCGACCTCGTGCAGGAAGACGACGTCGCCCTCCCATTCCTTCACCCGCATGGTCACGTTGTGCAGGCGCGGCAGCTTGCCGGCGAGCGCGGTCAGTTCATGAAAATGCGTGGCGAAGATGGCGCGGCAGCGGTTCTTCTCGTGCAGGTATTCCACCGCCGCCCAGGCGATCGACAGGCCGTCATAGGTGGCCGTGCCCCGCCCGATCTCGTCGAGGATCACCAGCGCCCGCTCGCCCGCCTGGTTGAGGATGGCGGAGGTCTCGACCATCTCGACCATGAAGGTGGAGCGGCCGCGCGCCAGGTCGTCGGAGGCGCCGACACGGCTGAACAGCCGGTCGACCACGCCGATATGCGCGGCTTTCGCCGGCACGAAGGAGCCTGCCTGCGCAAGGATGGCGATCAGCGCGTTCTGGCGCAGGAAGGTCGACTTGCCGCCCATGTTCGGGCCGGTCAAAAGCCAGATCGCGCCGTGACGGTCATTGCCGAGCGGGGAAAGGTCGGCGTCGTTGGCGACGAATGGATCGCCTGCCTGCCGGCGGAGCGCCTGTTCCACCACCGGGTGGCGCCCGCCCTCGACGCGGAAGGCGAGCGAGCCGTCGACCAGCGGCCGCGCGTAGTCCTCGCGTTCCGCCAGATAGGCGAAGGCTGTCGACACGTCGAGCAGGGCGAGCGCTTCCGACCCGGCGCGGATCGCATCCGCTTCCGCGACGATCTCGGCCAGCAGCCGGTCGAACACGGCGAGCTCGATCGTCAGCGCCCGGTCGGCGGCGTTCGCGATCCTGGTCTCAAGACCTGCCAGTTCCGTCGTGGTGAAGCGCATCGCGCTCGCCATGGTCTGGCGGTGAATGAAGCGGGCCTTGGCCGCGTCCGATCCCGCCATGATCTCGGAATGGTTGGCCGTCACCTCGATGTAGTAGCCCAGCACGTTGTTGTGCCGGATCTTGAGCGAGCGGATGCCGGTCTCCTCGACCAGGTCGCGCTCCATGCCGGCGATCACCCGGCGCGACTGGTCGCGCAGCGCCCGCATCTCGTCGAGTTCGCCGTCGTAGCCTGCCCTGACGAAGCCGCCGTCGCGCTTCAACAGCGGCAGTTCGTCGGCGAGCGCCCGGTCGAGATGCGCGCCGAGTGCCTCGGGCAACGCCTGCGCCGCCGCGACCGCCTCCGCGATCTCGTGCGGCAGCGGCTTGCCCCGGAACAGGGCCGCGATCTCGCGCGCCGCCGTGAGCCCCGCCGCCAGCGCGCCCATGTCGCGCGGTCCGCCGCGGTTGAGCGCCAGCCGCGACAGCGCCCGCGGCATGTCCGGCGCGCCCTTCAGCGCCTGCCGGACCGCCTCGCACAGCCTCGGCTCGGCGCGGAAGAAGGAGACCGAATCCAGTCGCGCATTGATCGCATCGGGGTCGGTCAGCGGCGACATGATGCGCTCTGCCAGCAGCCGCGCGCCGCCGCCCGTCACCGTCCTGTCCACCGCCCTGACCAGGCTGCCGTCGCGGCTTCCCGACAGCGTCCTCAGCAGCTCGAGATTCGCCCGCGTCGCCGCGTCGATGAACAGGGCCGCGCCTGCCTCCTCGCGTTCGGGCCGCGCCAGCGGCGGCCGCTCGGCCTTCTGCGTCTTCTCGACATAGGCAATGGCGCCTGCGATCGCCGACAGTTCGGCCCGCGAGAACCTGCCGAAGCCGTCGAGCGTCGCGACGCCGAAATAGCGCGCCACGCGGCTCTCGGCGGTCGAGGTGTCGAACAGGCTCGGCGGCTGCGGGCTGGCCCGCCGGCCGACGACGTCGAGCACGGGCCTGAGCGCCGGATCGTGGAACACCGGGTCGGCCAGGATCAGCTCGCGCGGATCGACGCGCAGGATGTCGGCGAGCAGCCGGTCGGCCGCCGTCTCCGCCACGCGGAAGGCGCCGGTCGAAATATCGATCCAGGCCAGGGCGAGACTTCCCTGGTTCCCCGTCGCGCCGCCGCGCTCCCCGCTCCTTGCCTCCTCGCCCCGCACCCGCCCCAGCGCCATCAGGTAGCTCGCCTCGTTCGCGTCGAGCAGTTTCTCCTCGGTGATCGTGCCGGGCGTCACCAAGCGCACCACGTCGCGGCGGACCACCGATTTCGAGCCGCGCTTCTTCGCCTCGGCCGGGTCCTCGATCTGCTCGCAGACCGCAACGCGATGGCCGAGGCCGATCAGCTTCTGCAGGTAGTCGTCGGCCGCGTGCACCGGCACGCCGCACATCGGGATGTCCTCGCCGGCATGCTTTCCCCGTTTGGTCAGGGTGATGCCGAGCGCGCGGGACGCGATCTCCGCATCGGCGAAGAACATCTCGTAGAAATCGCCCATGCGGTAGAACAGGATCGAGTCCGGGTTCGCCGCCTTGATCTCGATATACTGCTCCATCATCGGCGTGGCGCCTGCGGCGGCCGGCATCGGCGAGGCGAAAGCGTCACCCCCTCCCCCTTGTGGGGAGGGGTTAGGGGTGGGGGTATGATCTGTCTGCCACTCCATCACGGCTTCCATGTCTGAGAGAGGGGTCGACAACCCCCACCCCTAACCCCTCCCCACAAGGGGGAGGAGGACTTTTTTCTCCAGACCGTCCTTGTCGCTTTACGAAGGCGAAGTGTAGCCTTAATCCCGAACGCTCCACAAAAAGAAACGGCTTCAGGGCAGGAACACGCATGGCACCGAGGGACAGGAACGAGGGCGGACCGCAGGTGTCCGCGCAGGAAGCGCTCGACTTCCACGCCACGGGCCGGCCCGGCAAGCTGGAGATCTCGCCGACCAAGCCGATGGCCACCCAGCGCGATCTGTCGCTCGCCTATTCGCCCGGCGTCGCGGTTCCCGTCAAAGCCATCGCCGAAGATCCGAGCAGGGCCTACGACTACACGACGCGCGGCAACATGGTCGCCGTCATCACCAACGGCACGGCGATCCTGGGGCTGGGCAATCTCGGCGCGCTCGCCTCCAAGCCGGTCATGGAAGGCAAGGCGGTGCTGTTCAAGCGCTTCGCCGACGTCGATTCCATCGATCTGGAAGTCGACACGGAGGATGCCGACGCCTTCATCAACTGCGTCAAGCTGCTCGGCCCCTCCTTCGGCGGCATCAACCTGGAAGACATCAAGGCGCCGGAGTGCTTCATCATCGAGCAGCGGCTGCGCGAACTGATGAACATCCCCGTCTTCCACGACGACCAGCACGGCACCGCCATCATTGCGGCGGCCGGCCTGATCAACGCGCTGGAAATCACCGGCCGCGACATGAAGACGGCCAGGCTCGTCTGCAACGGCGCGGGCTCCGCCGGCATCGCCTGCATCGAGCTGATCAAGTCGATGGGGTTCACCCCCGACAACGTCATCCTCTGCGACACCAAGGGCGTCGTCTACCAGGGCCGCACCGAGGGCATGAACCAGTGGAAATCGGCGCATGCGGCAAAGACCGAGGCGCGCACGCTGGCCGACGCGATGGACGGCGCCGACATCGTCTTCGGCCTGTCGGCCAAGGGCGCGCTGACCCCGGCGATGATCAAGTCGATGGCCAAGAACCCGATCATCTTCGCCATGGCCAATCCGGACCCGGAGATCACGCCGGAAGAAGTCGCCGAGATCCGCACCGACGCGATCATGGCGACCGGCCGCTCGGACTATCCGAACCAGGTCAACAACGTGCTCGGCTTCCCCTATATCTTCCGCGGCGCGCTCGATGTCCGCGCCACCACCATCAACGAGCCGATGAAGATCGCCGCCGCGCATGCCATCGCCGCACTCGCCCGCCAGGACGTGCCCGACGACGTCGCCGCCGCCTACCAGGGCAACCGGCCGAAATTCGGCCCCAACTACATCATCCCCGTGCCCTTCGACCCGCGGCTGATCTCCGCTATCCCCGTCGCGGTCGCCAAGGCGGCGATGGATTCGGGCGTCGCCGGCCGGCCGATCCTCGATTTCGAGCGCTATGCCCAGGAGCTCTCCGCCCGCCGCGACCCGATCGCGTCGACGCTGCAGCGCATCTACGACCGCGTGCGGCGCCAGCCCAAGCGCACCGTCTTCGCCGAGGGCGAGGAGGAGCAGGTGATGCGCGCCGCCGTCTCCTACGTCAACCAGAAGCTCGGCACCGCCATCCTCGTCGGCCGCGAGGAAGTGATCAAGGAAAACGCGCGCAATGCCGGCGTCGACCTCGGCAAACAGGGCATCGAGATCATCAATGCCCGCCTGTCGCGGCGCAACGCCATCTATGCCGACCATTTGTACGAGAAGATGCAGCGCAAGGGCTTCCTGCTGCGCGACTGCCAGCGGCTGATCAACAACGACCGCAACCATTTCGCCGCCTGCATGGTGTCGCTCGGCGACGCCGACGCCATGGTCACGGGCGTGACCCGCAACTATTCCACCGCGCTCGAAGACGTGCGCCGCGTCATCGACGCCAAGCCCGGCCACCGCGTCGTCGGCGTGTCGCTGGCGCTCTGCCGCGGCCGCACCGTCATCGTCGCCGACACCGCCGTCCACGACATGCCCGGCGCCGAGGAGCTTGCCGACATCGCCGAGGAGACCGCGGGCTTCGCGCGGCGCATGGGCTACGAGCCGCGCGTGGCGATGCTCGCCTACTCGACCTTCGGCCACCCGGCCGGCGAGCGCTCGGAGCGCGTGCAGGAGGCGGTGAAGATCCTCGACAAGCGCCGCGTCGATTTCGAATATGACGGCGAGATGGCGGCCGACGTCGCGCTCGACCACCGGCTGATGCAGCAGCGCTACCCGTTCTGCCGGCTCTCCGGCCCGGCCAACGTGCTGGTCATGCCCGCCTTCCACTCCGCTTCGATCTCGACCAAGATGCTGCAGGAACTCGGCGGCTGCACCGTCATCGGCCCGCTGCTGGTGGGGCTCAACAAGCCGGTGCAGATCGTCGGCCTAAGCGCCAAGGACTCCGACATCGTCAACATGGCGGCCATCGCGGCCTATACCGCGGGGGCGTGAGGAACCGGTACGCCGTGGGCTCCGAACGGTGAGGCCCGGTCGCCCAAAGGGCGATCGAAAGGTCCGGTGGACCTCTTGAAGGGCCGAACGAGCTGCCGCGGGCAGCGGGCCCCGCCCCGGGAGCCGGCGCCGCGGACCTGTTGGTAGGTCCCCTGCGCCTGTCAAAGCGCGCCAACGCCGGAGTGATGGTTCAGGACAAAGCCGGTTTGCGCATGGCCATGCCGGTGGCATAGCGAAAAGTCTCGACTGGCGGGAAAAAGCAGGCATCAGGTACCGCCAGGACAGGTCAATCTACCTGGACGCTTTGGGGCATAGCGAAGATGACACGGCTGTCAGGATCGATCCTGTTCGTCCTCCTGATCTCGCATGTACTGGCCTTCGCGGCCTGGCAGCTTCTCGTCGACGGGTGGCCTCCCTCGGAACCGATCCCGCGCCTGCTGTACCGGCTGTCGGAGTGACCGCGGGGAGGCGAAGGACCCCTCACCCCTTGCTGCGCGACGACCCCTTCTTGGCACCCGCCGGCTTGTTCTCGAGGCTCTTCTTCAGCGCGTCCATCAGGCTGATCACGTTCGACGCCGAACCGCTTTCCCCGTCGGGCTCGGGCTTCGGCTTCGACCTCGCGCCGCCCTTCTTCTTCGCGGCGATGATCTCGTGCAGCTTCTCCTGCACGGGATCCTCGACCATGTGGGGGTCCCAGGCCTTCGACCGTTCCTCGATCAGTTCGCCGACCATCTTGACCAGTTTGGCGTCGTTGCGGGCCGGATCGACATCCTTGAAGTAGTCGTCCGGATCGCGCACCTCGTCGCCGTAGCGCAGGGTCCACAGGACGATGCCCTTGCCGCGCGGCTCCAAGAGAACCGCCCGCTCGCGCCGGTTCATCACCAGCCGCGAGATGCCGACCACGCCCTTGTCGCGCATTGCCTCGCGGATCACGGCGAAGGCCTCCTCGCCCACCTTGTCGGAGGGCGCGACGTAATAGGGGCTGTCGTACCAGATCCAGGAAATCGTGTCGGCCGGAACGAAGGTGTCGATGTCGATAGTGCGGACGCTCACCAGCGCGACCGCCTCGAGTTCCTCGTCCTCTAGGGTGACGAACTGCCCCTCCGCCGTCTCGTAGCCCTTGATCTCGTCCTTCACCGGCTTGCCGGTCTCGGCGTCGACATACTGGCTGCGCACGCGCCGGCCGCTCTTGCGGTTGATCGTGTGGAAGCGGATCTTCTCGCTCTCGGTCGTCGCCGGCGTCAGCGTCACCGGGCAGTTGACCAGCGACAGCTTGAGATAGCCCTTCCAGAAGGCGTTGCGTGCCATGGCTACGCCGCCTTCTTGCCGGTCGATTTGGCCGACGGCTTCGACGGCTTCTTGCCTGCCAGCTTGGCGCTTTCGCGCAGCGCGTCCATCAGATCGACAACCTTGCCCGGTTTCGGCTTCCTCGGCGCCTTGACCGGACGTCCCTCGATCTTGGCGCGCACCAGCTCGGCAAGTGCGGCATCGTAGCGGTCGTCGAAGGTGCTCGGGTCGAACTCCCCTTCCATCGTGCCGATGATGTGACCGGCGAGGTCGAGCATGTCCTTCTTGATCTTCACCGCCGGAATGTCGTCGAAGGCCTCCTCGGCGGAGCGCACCTCGTAGTCGAAATTGAGCGTGTTGGCGACGATCCCCTTGCCATAGGGCCGGATCATCAGCTTGCGGGCACGGCGGAACAGCACCGCCGAGCCGAGCGCCGCCACCTTCTTCTGCGCCATCCCCTCGCGCAGCAGGTCGAACGCCTCCTCGGCGGCCTTGTCAACCGGTGCCAGATAATAGGGCTTGTCGAAGTAGACGGTGTCGACCTCGCGGCAGGGAACGAAGGCCTCGATGCGGATGGTCTTGTCGCCTTGGGGAACAGCGGCGTCGATCTCCTCCTGCTCGAGGATCACGTAGTCTCCGCGATCGGTCTCGTAGCCCTTGACCTGATCGTCGCGCGCGACCGGCTTGCCCGACTTCTCGTCGACGAACTCCCGCTTGACGCGATTGCCGGTGGCCTTGTTGATCGTGTGGAAGCGCGTCCGATCGGCCGTGGAGGCACCCGAATAGAGCGCCACCTGGCAGCTGATCTCGTCGAGTTTGAGGTGTCCCTTCCACTGCGCCCTGGGCTTGACCACGCCGGATACTCCTTGCCAAGCCTACTCAACGCCGCCGGCTTCACCTTGTTCCGGCCGTCCGCGCTCCATCCGTCCCGTATGCGGGCGAGTGAGAAGCCGGCAAGCGCGCACCTGTCCTTCTCCCCTTGTGGGAGAAGGTGCCGCCCTCACCGCTCGCGCAGGCGAGCGGTGAGATCAGGCGGCGGATGAGGGGGTGAGCGACCCGGTTCGCCAGAGGCGAATTGGAAGGTCCGGTGGACCTTCCAAAGGGTGCGAACGCCCGCAGCCATAGCGGAGGGCTAGCCGGAGTGAGGCGGCGCAGGGCATAGCGCTGACAGCACCACTTTCTGACGCGCCCCGCTCCGTCCAACACCCCTCATCCGTCTCGGCCTTCGGCCGAGCCACCTTGCCTGGGCGGGGCCCGCTGCCTGCGGCAGCCCCCGCCCGTTCGAGTCCTTTCATCGTGCCACCGGCACGATGAATTCGCCTGCGACGAACCGGGCTCTCACCCCACAAGGGGGGAAGGACCGGCACTCCCCCTGTGCATCGATCGCCCCCCGCGAAAATTGTCTTTCGCCGCCAACCCCTTGTTCCCATTCACCATTCACCATTCACCATTGACATTTTTCATCCACCCCCTTTCGCCGCTGCGCGACACTGTCGGCGATGACAGGAGGCGGAAGGTGAGTGTTTGGGACACAGCGCGCGGCGGAGACAGCGGAATCGACTGGGACCTTGTCATCGAACGCAATGTCGGGCGGCTCGGCCCCCTCGTCGCCACGCTGTGCGTCATGGCGGGGCTGAGCGCCCAGAGACCGGACGCCCGGGGACAGTTTACTTTCTTTCCGGTGAGCGGCCGGTTCGCCGGAGGCGAAGAGCAAGGTCCGGTGGACCTTGCTCAGGCGGCGAACGCCCTGAGCCATAGCGAAGGGCCGGGCGCGGACGATGCAAGGCTGGCGCTGGCGGAAAAAAGCAGACTGTCCCCCGCACCCACCCTCCCCCGCCGCGTCCACCGCGCCGTCTATCGGCTGCTGCGCGCCGCCGAAGCCGCCGTGCGCCGGCTGATCGTCGTCGTCGGCCGCGACATGGTCGCGGCGGAACCCGTCCTGCCGCCGCTGCCGCAAGACTCCGGCCCGCTGGTCAGGCAGATTGAGGTCGATCTCGGCCTGGCGCATGCCCCTGCCGCAGAAACGCAAGCTCCGGCCGAACCTGCCGCCCCGCGCGCACTCGCCTTCCCCCTCCTCGACCCGCTGCCCGACCCGACCGCGCCGCCGTTCCTCCTGCGCACGTCCGGCGTGCCGCGCATTTCCGTCCCGGGCTGGACGCCGCTGTTTTCCGTCGCGCCGAAACACGAGCCGTCGCCCAACGACCCGATCGATGCGTGCTATCTGCGCCTGCGGCTGGACGCGCTGGCCTCGGCGCTCGCCGACCTGCCCGGCCAGGCGATGCGGCTCGCCCGCTGGCGCGCCCGCTGCGCGGCGCTGCGCAAGGCACGCCGCCTGCACCGCGTCGCGCCGCTGCGCCCCGGCCGCGCCTACGGGATCCACCGGCCCGGCTCGCCCAGGCCCGAGCACGAGATCGACGACATCCTGCGCGACCTGCATTATTTCGCGCTCGAGGCAACCGAGCGGCGCGATACGTCGTGAGGCGCAGGGGAGGCGCAGGGGACAGTTTACTTTCTTTCCGCCAGCGCCTGCCTCGCAGACGCTGGGCCTTTCCGCGGAAAAAAGTAAACTGTCCCCGGCACTTGAGCCCACGCGCGCCGTCATCCTCGGGCTTGTCCCGAGGATCTGCCAGCGTTCGTAGGTGTGCGAGGACGGTATCGCCAGCTTGCCGGCGGCAGCAGATCCTCGGGGTGAGATGGCGGTTCGCCCATCGGGCGAATTGCAAGGTCCAGTGGACCTTGCAAAGCCAATCGAACGCCCGAAGGGCTGGCCCGAGGATGACGGCGTGCGGGTGGTCCCGGCGCTCCCCCTACTGCCCTACTCCCGACTCCCTACTCCTATTCCCCTATTCCCCTATTCCCCTATTCCCCTACTGCCTAACCCCCTCTTGCCTCCTGCCCCTCCAACCCGCCCCTACTGGCCCAATATCTTGGGCCAGCAATGACGCATGGTCCGCGCCGCGCCGGGGGCGCCGAGAGGACGGACGGATGGACCGCACGACGATGGCATGGATCAACGGGCTGATCGGGGTGGTGATCTTCTCCGCTTCGCTGCCGGCGACGCGCGTCGCCGTGCAGGATTTCGACCCGATCTTCCTCACCGTGGCGCGGGCGGCGATCGCCGGCGTGCTGGCGCTGGCGCTGCTTCTGGCTTTCCGCGAGAGCCGGCCGGCGCGCCGCGACCTCGCCTCGCTGGCCCTCGTCGCGCTCGGCGTCGTCGTCGGCTTTCCGCTCTTGACCGCGCTGGCCCTGCAGCACATCACCTCGGCGCGCTCGATCGTCTTCATCGGCCTTCTGCCGCTCGCCACGGCGATCTTCGGCGTATTGCGCGGCGGCGAGCGGCCGAAGCCCGCCTTCTGGGCTTTCTCGCTTGCCGGCAGCGCGTTGGTGGCCGGCTTCGCGCTCACCCAGGGCGCCGAGGCGTCGCTTGCCGGCGACGGGCTGATGCTCGCAGCCATCCTCGTCTGCGGGCTGGGCTACGCCGAGGGCGCGCGCCTGTCGCGCAGCCTCGGCGGCTGGCAGGTCATCTCCTGGGCGCTGGTGCTGTCGCTGCCGGTCATGGCCGCGCTGATGGCGCTCACCCTGCCGTCCAGCTTCGCCGGCATCGGCACGCCGGCTTGGCTCGGCCTCGCCTATGTCTCGCTGTTCTCGATGCTGATCGGCTTCGTCTTCTGGTATCGGGGCCTGGCGCAGGGCGGCATCGCGGCGGTCGGCCAGCTGCAACTTCTGCAGCCCTTCTTCGGCCTGGCGCTCGCCGCCACCCTGCTCGGCGAGGCGGTGTCGCCGGCGATGCTTGTCGTCACCGTCGCCGTCATCGCCTGCGTGGCGGGCGCGCGCAGATTCGCCGCATAGGGGAGCCCGCCACCCACGTGCGCCGGCGTTCCGCGAAAAACCGGCCACCCGCGGGTGCGTGCGGATGGCCGGTCCGAAACGCGGAGGAAATAAGGGGGGAACGCCGCGCCTCGAGGGGAACGACGGCTCTATTTCTCCGCGGAGGTCATGTCGACGAAGAGCAGGACGATGCTGAAGAAGGCGAAGGCGGCAAGCACGCCGGCGACGACAATCATGGAATCGGTGGCCATTGGTTCCTCCATCTGTTGGATGGAAGATGGCTATCGCGCGCGCGACGGCGCGCCTTGACAGAGATCAACCGGAGGCCGGCCCGGGCACGATTTCCTGCGCGGACGGACCGTCCGCCGGGTCAGGCGGCGAACCGGGTCGCGTCGGCGCCGTAGTAGTTGATGTAGCGTTCGGCGATCTGCTCGACCGGCAGGATGACGAAGACGTCGGTGGTGCCAAAATCGCGGTCGACGACGCAGCCCTCGCCGAAGCGCGCGCCGAGCCTGAGATAGCCCTTGATCAGCGGCGGCATGGCCAGCAGCGCGGCTTTCGGGTCCACCGCCTCGACGGGCATCAGGTCCATCGTATGGAAGCGGGACGGGATCGCCCGCGTGCGCCATTCGGCGTCCGCCTGGCAATGGTGGGCGAGGAAGGAGAGCGCCTCGGCATGCGCCGCCGGGATGATCCCGTGGAAGGAGGCGCAGCCGGTCATGACATCGACGCCGTGGCGCCGCGCATAGGCCCATACGCCCTGCCAGAGCAGTTCCACCGTGCGCCTGGTCCGGTATTCGGGCAGGACGCAGGAGCGGCCGAGTTCCAGGAACCGGCGGCCGGGATGGCGGGCGACGAGAACGTCCATCTCGAATTCGCCGGACGAATAGAAGCCGCCGCCGTCGAGCGCCGCCTCCTGGCGCAGCAGGCGGTAGGTTCCGACGATCTGACGGTGGTCGGGTCCGCCGATCGCCGTGTCGAAGACGACGAGATGGTCGCAGATCGAATCGAACCGGTCGGCGTCGCGCGCCTCGAGCTCGTGGACGAAGTCGCGCTTGGCGCCGAGCTCGTCGTAGAAGACCCGGAAGCGCACCTCCTGGGCCGCGGCGATCTCGGAAATATTGCGGGCGAGCCGCACTTCGAGCTGGCCGATGCGGCCAAGCAACGCTCCCGCGGGGATGACGGCCTGACCGGCCGCCAGCGGGAGTGGAAAAGTGGTGCGCCCGCGCTCCAGCGTCGTGTGCATCGCTTGACCTCCGAATGCCACCGTTGCCAGCGGCATAGTTGCGTCGTGCAACAGGAGCATGACGGAACCGTGTCGGCAAGATGGCCTCGCCCGGGGGAGGCCGCGGGCAGGAATTCAGGCGGCTGCCGCCTTCTCCTCGATCGCCGCGATCAGCTGCGCCGGATCGAGCGGTTTGGTGATGAAACCGGAGGCGCCATGGGCGAGCACGCCGTGGCGGGTGGCTTCCTGGCTGTCGGCCGTGAGCACCATGATCGGCATCGCCGGCAGACCCTTCTCCTCTTCGAACTGCCTGATCATGGCGATCGCGTCGAGGCCGTCCATAACCGGCATGTGAAGGTCCATCAGCACCGCATCGTAGCGGTGCGCGCCGGCGCTTTCGACGATCGCGTCGACGGCCGCCTTGCCATTGCCGACGACGTCGACCTTGTGACCGGCCTTTTGAAGCGCGACGCGGGCAAGCAGCGCGTTGATCTCGTTGTCTTCCGCCAGCAGCACGTTCAGCCGGTCGCCGCCGCGACGCCGGGCAATCGTTCCGGTGGCGCCGCCGGACGTTCCGGGGGCGGAGATGTCGCGCTGGAGCAGCAGGCGCACCAGCGTCTCGCCCCGCACCGGCCGGGCGAGAAACGTCTCGTATCCGTTGGCGCGGAATTCCGCGAGGCGGCCGCGGTCCGTCGGCGCGATCAGGGTGAGCGCCGCCAGCCCGCGTTCGACACCGGCGCGGATCGTCGCCAGCAAGCGGCCGTCGCCGCTTTCCAGCGCGGCATCGATCAGCACGGCGCTGGCATCGCCGTCGCGCAGGCGAACGATCGCCTCCTCCGCCGTGCGGGCGATCGCCGCGTGGCCGCCATGGGCGCCGACGGTCAGCGCGATCGCCTCGGCTTCGATGAGGTTGTGCGAGACGATGACGGCGCCGAAGCCGGCGAGCGAACGCGACGGCGCCGGGTCCGCATCGGCCTCGGCCGGAGCGGGCACTTCCAGCGTGAAGACGGATCCCTCGCCCTCCGTGGAGTCGACGGCGATGCGCCCGCCCATCGCCTCGGCAATGCGTCTGGAGATGGCAAGTCCGAGCCCGGCGCCACCGTGCCGGCGGGTCGAGGTGCCGTCGGCCTGCTCGAATTCGCGGAAGATACGCTCGAAATCCTCCCCCTTCAGCCCGGGGCCGGTGTCCGCCACCGCGAAGGCGATACGCCGCGCCGCGCCCGTTCCGGAAGCGTTCACCGAGACCAGAACGCCGCCGTCATCGGTGAACTTGATCGCATTGCCGACCAGATTGAGCAGCACCTGGCGCAGGCGGCCCGGGTCGGCGAGCACCATGGCCGGAACGTCCGGCGAGACATGGCAGCCGAGCCCGATATGCTTGCCGTAGGCGCGGGCGGCGAGAAGTTCGACCACGTTCTCGACCAGTTCGCGAATGGAGATCGGCTGGGGCTCGAGTTCGAAGCGGCCGGCCTCGATCTTGGAGAAGTCGAGCAGATCGTCGATCAGGGCGAGCAGGGCGGAGGCCGAGGTCGAGACGGCGCCGACATAGGTGCGCTGCTCGGCCGTGAGTTCGGTATCGGCCAGAAGCTTGGCCATGCCCATGATGCCGTTCATCGGCGTGCGGATCTCATGGCTCACCGTGGCGAGGAACTGCGACTTGGCGCGGCTCGCCTCCTCGGCGCGCGCCTTGGCCGCCGACATCGACTTCTCGGCTCGCTTGCGGTTGGTGATGTCGCGGGCGATGGCGCGATGCGACACCGCTCCGTTCGACTTGTCGCGCACAGACAGCTCGATCCAGGAAAACCAGCGCGTGCCGCCGCCGGTATGGATCGGCACGTCGGTGGAACTCAGGCACTCACCCTCGGCAAAGGACGCATCGGGAACCAGCCCGACCTCGATGCCGAGTTCGGCCAGCGTCCGGCCGGCGAGATCGCGCGGATTGGTGTCGAACAGCGAGGCGAAGACGGAGTTGACGTAGACGATCCGGCCGGCGCGGTCACGGTGGACGACGAGGTCGCCGAGCGCGTCGATCAGGCCGTGGAAGCGTTCCTCGCTCTCCTGCATCTCCCACATGCGGTCGGAGAGCGTCTCGATCTCGGCATGGCTGCGGGCGGCGGCGTCGGCTTCGCTGGCCTTGGCGCGCGCCAGCTGCGCCTCCGCCCAGCGCGCCGCGCCCAATCCGGCGAGACCGGCGCAGACCAGCGCGACCGCCAGGAACAGCGGGGCGCCCGTCAGCCGCGAGACGAAGCCGAGCAGCATGACGCAGACGCTGATCGTGACCAGCAGTCTGAATGCCAGACGTCCGCTCGTGCGCTTCGCCGGGATCGGCCCGGGCGAAAGCTCGCCAGACTTGTGGTGCAGATCGTCCGTCATGGGCCGAACCGTAGTCCGGCAGCGATGGAAAAAGCTTTTGGCCGAAGATTAAAACTTTAGCGAGCAGCCGAAAATGCCTGCTCGCCCGACTACTTGGCGCCCGCCATATCGACTACGACCCGGCCGCGGATGCGGCCCTCGACGATCGCCTTGGCGGCGTCGAGGATGCCGTCGAAGTCGATCTTCGTGGCGATGGCGGAGAGTTTCGCGTGATCGAGATCGGTCCCGATGCGCCGCCACGCCTCCAGCCGCAAGGCCTTTGGCGCCATCACCGAATCGATGCCCAGCAGCGAGACGCCGCGCAGGATGAAGGGGGCGACGCTCGACGGCAGGTCCATCCCTTGCGCCAGGCCGCAGGCGGCGATGGCGCCGCCATAGGAGGTCATCGACAGGACGTTGGCGAGGGTGTGGCTGCCGACGGCGTCGACGCCGCCCGCCCAGCGCTCCTTGGCGAGTGGCTTTGCCGGTCCGGAAAGCTCCTCGCGCGAGATGATCTCGGCGGCGCCGAGGTCCCTGAGATAGGCCTCCTCGGAGACCCGTCCGGTCGAGGCGATGACGTGGTAGCCAAGCTTGGAGAGGATCGCGATCGCGACCGACCCGACCCCGCCGGCGGCACCGGTCACGACGACGGGCCCGCGGGCGGGCATGATACCGTGGCGTTCCAGCGCCATCACGGCGAGCATCGCGGTGTAGCCGGCGGTCCCGACCGCCATGGCATCAAAGACGCTCATTCCTTCCGGCAGCGGCACCAGCCAGTCGCCCTTGACGCGCGAGCGGCCGGCGAAGGCGCCATGGTGGGTCTCGCCGGTGCCCCAGCCGTTGAGGATGACCTTGTCGCCGGCCTTCCAGTCGGGATGCGACGACCTGATGACGGTGCCGGCGAAGTCGATGCCGGGAACGAGCGGGAAACGCCGCACGACCGGGGATTTGCCGGTGATCGCCAGACCGTCCTTGTAGTTTATCGTCGAGGCTTCGACGGCGACCGTCACGTCGCCGTCCATCAGGTCGGCCTCGGTCAGTTCGGTGACCGCGACGGACTGCCGTTTCTCCTCGTCGCGCGAGATGAGGATGGCTTTGAAACGATCGGTCATGGCAGTTCCTCCGGGTGTCGTCATGATCTTGCGGCTTCCGCGGCGGCCGTTCAAGCGTCCGAGGACGGGCCTTTTCCACCAGGGTCGTCGCGCCCGCGCCAATCGAGCACTTCCTGCAAAACCACCATCGCCGCCCCCACCGAGATGAACGCATCGGCCAGATTGAATACGGCGAAGGACCATGTCTCGGTGTGGAACAGGATGTAGTCGACGACGTAGCCCAGCGTCGCCCGGTCGACGATGTTGCCGAGCGCGCCGCCGAGGATCAGTGCGAAGCCTGCGCGCGCCAGGTGCTGGTGATGTTCGGCGCGAAGCGCGAGCCAGCCGATGAACAGCATGACGGCGCCGGTCAGCGCCACCATGGCAGTGTCATTGAAGCCCGAGAGGAAGGAGAAGGCGATGCCGGTGTTTCGGGTGTGATAGAGCGATAGCATCGGCGCGACGTCGATGCGCTCGTACAGCTCCATGTTGGCAACCACCAGGCGCTTGACCCATTGGTCGAGCGCGGCTGCGGCCAGCGCGATCAGCCCGTATATGGCAAGGCTGCGTCTCGTCATCAGCGGACCGCCACCTTCAACGCATCGCGGCGGATCTCGAACAGCATGACGCCGGTCGCGACCGCGAGGTTGAGCGAATCCGCCCGGCCTGCCTGCGGGATCAGCACCAGCTTGTCGCAGGCGGCGGCGAGCGTTTCCGGCAAGCCCTGCTGCTCGTTGCCCATCAGGAGCACCACCGGCTTGCCGGCATAGGGAACCGTCCGGTAGTCGACCGCGCCCTTCAGATGGGTGCCGACGAGCAGGCCGCCGAAGCCCTTGCGCCAGGCGAGGAATTCCTGCTCGCTCGCCTTGGCCACAGGAACCGCGAAGACAGAGCCCATCGTCGCCCGCACGGTCTCGACCGCGAACGGATCGGTGGTGTCGCCGACGAGAATGACGCCCTTGGCGCCGACCGCGTCGGCGGTGCGGATCACCGTGCCGAGATTGCCCGGATCGCGCACCCGGTCGAGCGCGACCCAGACGTCGCCGGCGGCCGGACGCACCTCGGCCAGCGGCTTCCAGCGCTGGCGGAAGACGCCCACCACCATCTGCGGGTTGTCGCGGCGGGTGATGGCGGACAGCACCTTTTCCGTCACTTCCAGCACCAGGCCGCCCGATGCTACGGTGCGGGCGGCGGCCTTCTCGACCGAGGGATTGCCCTTGGCGGACTTGGCGAAGACCAGCGTGTCGATGGTCCACCCGAGGTCGAGCGCGTCGATGACCAGCTTCAGTCCCTCGGCCATGAAGGCGTTGCGCTGGTCGCGGAATTTCTTCATCGCCAGCGACTTGATGTCCTTGACGATCGGGTTGGCGAGGCTGGTGACTTCCTTCACCTGTCCGACGGCGCGGCGCTCGGTCATTTCGCCACCCATCGCGAGAAGAGGGAGGTGGAAAGCGCCCGGCCGGCCGATTTCTCCCGGATGACCAGTTCGCCGGACTCGACCCTGCCGCCCATGCCGGCGAAGGTGTCGCGCATCAACGCATGGATGGCAAAGAAGGAGGCGCGGATCGAGTAGGCCGTCAGAACCACGGCCAGCGGCCTCGGCGTCAGGATCTGGCGGCAGAGATCCGCCATGGCCGGAAGATCCTCGAACAATTGCCAGACTTCGCCCTTTGGGCCGCGGCCATAGGCGGGCGGATCGAACAGGATCAGATCGTAGCGGCTGTCGCGGCGGACTTCCCGCTCGACGAACTTCATCGCGTCGTCGCAGATCCAGCGGATCGGCCGGTCCGACAGGCGCGCCAGTTCCTGGTTTTCCCTTGCCCAGCCGATCGCCTTCTTCGAGGCGTCGACATGGGTCACCTCGGCGCCTGCACGGGCTGCCACCAGCGAGGCGAGGCCGGTATAGCCGAACAGGTTCAGCACCTTCACCGGACGGTTCGCGGCGCGGATCAGTCCTTCCATGTGGCTCCAGTGCGGCGCCTGTTCGGGAAACACCCCGACATGGCGGAAGGAGGTGAAGCGGCCGAGATAGGACAGCCCGTCATAGGTCATCGGCCAGGTCTCGCCGAGGGGCTCTCTCGGAAAGCGCCAACGGCCGATGCCCTCTTCGTCGGTGTCGCCGGTGAAAACGGCATCGACCTCGGCCCAGTCGCGCTCCGGCAGCGCGCGGCGCCAGATCGCCTGGCCTTCCGGACGCACGATCCGGTAGGGGCCATACTGTTCCAGCTTCTCGCCGTCGCCCGAATCGAGCAGCGCATAGTCGGCATTGGGCAGGACTTCGAGGATGAGCGGCAGGTTCTCCGCCGGCAGCGCGCCGGGCCGGCGCGGCACCGGAGAACGCTTCATGGCCGGCGCCTCGGCGGCGTGTCTCGGCTGTGCGGTCTCGGTCGGGCCGGATTTCAGCCGTGGAGTCGCCCCGCCGGGCAGCGGCCGGAACGGCGCCTGCGCCGGCTGTCCCGGTCTTGCCTTCGAAGGCCGACGTTTGTCGCGCGGCGGTTTCAAGCCTGTCCGATCACCCGTTGAGCGTTGGCGGCTTCTGCCACAGCGAAGGTGGAGCCGCAACCGAGGTCAGACGCGTCCGCCGCGTCACCCGGCGTCAATTGGCGACCTTGCTGCAGGTAAACCGGGTGCCATTGGCGGTGACGCCCGTCGCCTTGCTGCCCTTCTTGGTCACTTTGTAGTTGCCGCCATAGGCAAACGGAGACAGATGAATGTAGGCTGTGGCGCCTCCCGTGTAGGTGGCTGCGATCAGCCCGGAAGCACTGCATTTCCATTTTTCCGCCGCCCCTGCCGGGGTCGCAGCGGCGGCGAACAGCATCATTGCCGGAACAACATGGCGCATGTGACGGCTCCCCAGATCAGGACGTGTCAGATATCGAGGCGTTTCCTCGCGTCGTAGACGGCTATCCCCGCCGCGAGGTCTTCCAGCGCCGCGCCGACCGACTTGAACAGCGTGATCTCGTCCGGCGCGCCGCGGCCCGGCTTCTCGCCGCGGGTGAGTTCATGCAGGTCGCCGACGATGGCATCGTTCGTCAACACGCCCGAGGCGAGAGGCTGGACGATGTCGCCGGCTTCCTTGGTCGCGCCGGCCCGGGTGTCGACAAAGACGCGGGCGCGGCGGATCGTCTCGTCGTCCGCCTCGCGCATCGTCGGCGTGAAACCGCCGACCAGATCGACGTGGGTTCCCGGCGACAGGAGCGCGCCCTTCACCAAAGGCGCGCTGGAAATCGTCGCGGCCGAAACGATGTCGGCCCAGCCCAGCGCCTCGTCGAGGACCGGCGCCACCGATGCATTCAGCCCCGACCGGCGCAGATCGGCCGCCGCGGTCTCGGCGTTGGCAGGCGTGCGGTTCCAGATGCGAATTTCGCGGATCGGCCGCACCGCCGAATGCGCGCCGGCCAGAAAGCGCGACAGCGCGCCGGCGCCGATGATTAGCAGTCTGGAGGCGTCCTCCCGCGCCAGATAGGTCGCTGCGAGGGCGGAAGCGCAGGCGGTGCGCCATTGCGTCAGCCGCGGACCGTCGAGCAGCGCCTGCGGCGCGCCGGTCGCCGCGTCGAGCAGAAGGTAGAGGCCCATCACGGCCGGCTTGCCGATCGCATTGTTGTCGGGAGAGACGGTGACGATCTTCACGCCGATGTGGCCGCCATCCGACGTGCCGGCGCGCATCAGATCGGTCCAGGCCGGCATCAGCAGCAGCGTCGGGTTCGTTCCGTCCGGACGCTCGATCGTATGGTGGTGTCGGACCGGCTGCACCGCGCCGTCGCGGAACGCCGTGCGGAGCGTTTCGACCAGGCCGGCGAAATCGAGTGCCCGGTCGATGTCGGCGGCCTCGATCACGCGCATGGGCCGATCCCCGGAGCGAGGTTCAGTGCCGCGTCGCTGGAAGCGAGCCGCCGGTCGGCTGGGCCGCCGGCGCGGGGGGCGCCGGCTTGCGCTGGCTGATCTCCTTGATCAGCGACTGCACTTCGCGGGATTTGTTCCGAGCCTCCTTGCGGTAGCGCCCCTGCTTCCACCAGGTCGCGAAACTGCCGAGGAGCAGGCCGAGGCCGAGCGCGAGGAAGAGCATCACGAACAGCGGAAGCTGAAGGGTCAGACCCGGATTGCCCGGATTGAACGGATCGAGCGTGAAGGCCACTGGCATGCGGTTGGCGACCGCCAGCGCGATGAGGATGACCGCGAGCGGCACCAGGACAACGACGATGAGGACGCGGTTCAGCATGGCCTGCCTGACATAACAGCGCGGTTGCCGGCGTCAATCCTCGAGGTTGAGCCGCTCGCGCAACTCCTTCCCGGTCTTGAAGAAGGGCACCCATTTCTCCTCGACCTCGACGGATTCGCCGGTGCGCGGATTGCGGCCGGTGCGTGCGGGCCGGTTCTTCACCGAAAACGCGCCGAAGCCGCGGAGCTCGACCCGGTTCCCGGCCGCGAGCGAATCGGTGATCTCCTCGAAGATCGCGTTCACGATGTTCTCGACGTCGCGCAGGAAGAGATGCGGGTTGCGGTTGGCGATAAGCTGAACCAGTTCGGACTTGATCATGCGACGGCTTCCCCCTTCGAAAAACTTATGACTGCAAAGGAACGATGCTTGAAAATCCGTCACTTAGTCCGGGACGGTCGCCATATCAGGGTGCCAGAGCGACAGCATACCGTCAAGAAAGATGCGGTCGGCGCCGATCTTCTCCAGCAGATCCGCGTCGAGACCCGGCAAGCCCAGGAAAGCCGCGACGCGCTGGCCCAAAGCGCTCGAGAGGAAGAAATCGGCCGTCGACTTGCGCGGCTTCCATTCGACGACATCGAGCTTGGCGTCGACTCCCTTGGTGAACAGCCAGTCCTTGGCCTTTTCCTCGCCGCCGAGCTCGTCGACCAGCTTCCTTGCGAGCGCCTGGCGGCCGGTGAAGATCGACCCGTCGGCCACTGCCAGCACTTCGGCACGCGTCAGCGGCCGCCGCTCGTCCACGAGGCCGACGAACCAGTCGTAGGAGTCCATGATGAGGGCCCGCAGCATCACCTTCTCCTCGTCGGTGGTGACGTTGAAAGGCGAAGGCTCGGCCTTCAAGGGCGAGGACTTCACCTCGTCGAGCGTGATGCCGATCTTGTCCATCAGCCCGCTGAAGTTCGGAAACTGGATCAGCACGCCGATCGATCCTACGATGGAGGATTGGCGCGCCACGATGTGATCGGACGCGCTGGCGATCATGTACCCGGCCGAAGCGGCGAGCGTGCCCACCTGGGCGACGGTCGGCTTGGCGGTGGCGAGCTTGCGGACGGCCTCGTAGATCGCCTCCCCGCCGGCGGTGGTGCCTCCCGGCGAATCGATCGACAGGATGACGCCCTTGACCGAATCGGACTCGGCGACGTCCTTCAGCCGTTTGAGCAGCTCCTCGTCCTCGGTGATCGTTCCCTCGATCTTCACCTTGGCGATATGGGCGACCGCGACGCCGCCGAGGCTGTCGCGCATGGCCCAGCCCGTCGTGGCGGCGATCGCGGCGGCCGCGACCAGGATGGCGGCGACACGCCAGAATGTCAGTTTCCGCCGCAGACGGCGGCGGTCGATCATCTCATCGGCTCTCTGCGCCATGTCGGATTTCGCTCCTGGCGATTTGCAGTCTTGTCGGCTCACCGTTTCTAGAGCATGGCGAAACGCGCCGCCACCCTGAACATCCGGCCGTAACGTCTTGTCGCGCGGCACAATATCGCCGGTGCGCCTGTCTTCGCCTGGCTGCCCCCTGTCCTTTTATCCAAAAATAACCATATTGGGATGTAACCGGCTGGTACAGCTCCGCCGCCGGAAAGCGGACCTATTTCCATGTGCGTTGTTGCGGCGCACAATCAGGCAGACCGGAGTACCAGCCACAGGATGACGGCAGCGAGGACGACAGGCATCGACAATGCCCAGACGCAGCCTCTTGCACCGGGCGCGCGCACGGACGATGTGTTTGTCCGCGCGCAGCGTCACTCGCGCCGGGTGCGGTGGCTGAAGGTCTGGCTGCCGGGCCTTGCCTTTGCCGGAGTGATCGGCTTCATCGGCTGGTCCTATTTGTCGATCCCAACAGTGGCCGGCATCGACATCGAAGGGGCTGCGATCAGCGACGGCAAGCTGGTGATGGCCAATCCGAAACTCGACGGCTTCACCAAGGACAAGCTGCCCTACACGATGACGGCACAGCGCGCGGTGCAGGACCTGAAGGACACCAGCTTGGTCCGGCTCGAGGATATCGACGCCAGGCTTCCGGTCGATCCGAAGAACACGGCCAAGGTCGTCGCCAAGAGCGGCGTCTACGACAATGGCAAGAATACGATGGTATTCGACAGTCCGATGACCATAACGACGACGGACGGCATGACGGCCCGGTTGAATTCTGCCAGTCTCGACATGAACGCCGGCTCCATGTCGACGAGCGATCCCGTCGAGATCCTTCTCAACGGTTCGAAGATTACCGCTCTGTCGATGAACATGGCGGACAACGGCCGCGTGATCGTGTTCGAGAATCGGGTCCGCGTCGACATCGAACCCAGGACATCTCCGGAAAAGGCGGCGAGCGGGGACAAAAATGCGGTTAATTAGGATTTCCGTCGGCCTATGCGCCAGTCTCGCCCTCGCGGCGTCGGCAGCGGTGGCGCAGGAGCGGAGCAGCAGCTTCACGGGCTTGCAGTTGCAGGGCGACAAGCCGATCCAGATCGAAAGCGACAAGCTCGAGGTACGCGACGGCGAGAGCATGGCGATCTTCACCGGCAACGTCAGCGTCGTCCAGGGAGACACGCTGCTGAAGTCCGGCAAGATGACCGTGCACTACAAGAAGAAGGAGGGCGCGGACGCGGCCGCCGCCACGATGCCCGGGGGCGGCAACATCGAGCGGATGGAGGTGGACGGCAAGGTCTACGTGAAATCGAAGACCCAGGTCGCGACCGGCGATCGCGGGACGTTCGACATGGCGACCGAAATCATGACGCTCACGGGTGAGGAGGTCGTGCTGACCGAGGGACCGAACGTCATCGTCGGCTGCAAGCTCACCGTCGAGATGAAGACGGGCGCCGCGAAGCTGGACGGCTGCGGCAGCGGATCGGGCCGGGTGAAGATGCTGCTCACGCCCCAGAAACAGGGCCAGTAGCGCTTGAATTCGATGCCGGACCCGAAGAAGGGCATGAAGGCCGCATCCGCGCCGCGCCCGGCAGGCGTTGCCGACACCGCGCGCAGCAAGGGCACGCTCATCGCCCGCGGCCTGACCAAGAGCTACAAGGGCCGCGATGTCGTGCGCGGCGTATCGATCGGCGTGCGGGCCGGCGAAGCCGTCGGCCTTCTCGGACCCAACGGCGCGGGCAAGACGACCTGCTTCTACATGGTCACCGGCCTCGTGCCCGTCGACAAGGGCACGATCGAACTGGACGGGTTCGACGTAACCAGCATGCCGATGTACCGCCGCGCGCGGCTCGGCATCGGCTATCTGCCGCAGGAAGCCTCGATCTTTCGCGGCCTCTCGGTCGAGAACAACATCCGCGCCGTGCTCGAAGTGGTCGAGAAGAACAAGGCGGAGCGCGAGCGATCGCTCGACGCCCTGCTCGAGGAATTCCATATCTCGCACCTGCGCAAGGCGCCGTCGATCGCGCTGTCCGGCGGCGAGCGCAGGCGCCTGGAAATCGCCCGCGCGCTCGCCAGCCGCCCCAATTTCATGCTGCTCGACGAGCCGTTCGCGGGCATCGACCCGATCGCCGTCGCCGACATCCAGCAGTTGGTGCGGCATCTGACCAGCCGGGGCATCGGCGTGCTGATCACCGACCATAATGTGCGCGAAACGCTGGGGCTGATCGACCGCGCCTATATCCTGCACGCGGGCGAAGTGCTGACCCACGGCCGTGCCGCCGACATCATCAACAACCCGGATGTTCGCCGTCTCTATCTCGGCGAAGGCTTTACCCTTTAGGAACACCGACTCGATAGCCTTGACAAGCAAGAGCCGGGCCAGTTTCATGTCCGGCAAGTCCGAGCCGCGCGGAGCGTCGGGGCGCGGGACGTGTGGGGTGGGGTCGAGTCCGGTCGATGGCGTTAGCAGCCAAGCTTCAGATGCGGCAGTCGCAGGCGCTCGTCATGACGCCTCAGCTGATGCAATCGATTCGCCTGCTGCAATACACGCACGCCGAACTGGAACGCTTCATCGACGAGGAGATCGAGCGCAACCCCCTGCTCGAGCGCAGTTCGGACGAGGATTCGGGAAGCGGCGATGCGCCGGAATCTCCGGCGGCCTCGGAAGAAGGATCGTCGGATTGGCTCGAGCCTGAACTCGAGTGGAGCGCCGAGAGCATTTCCGACAAGCTCGACAGCCCGCTCGACAACGTCTTTCCAGACGAACCGGGGACGATGGACCGGCTGGGCCCGGATCTCGCCGCGCAGTGGAAATCCAACCTCGGCGGCAACCTCCCGGCCGGCGAAAGCTTCGACCTGGACTTGGTCGCGGCACATCCCGTTACGCTGCGCGACCATGTCACAGAGCAGATCTCCTTCGCCTTCGTCGATCCGGCCGAGCGACTGATCGCCGCGGACCTCGCGGATTCCCTGGACGAGGCGGGCTACTTCCGCGGAGACGTCGCCGAAACGGCGGACCGGCTCGGGATCCCCCTCGCCCTGGTCGAACGCGTACTCAAGACCTGCCAGTCCTTCGATCCGGTCGGCATCTTCGCCCGCGATCTGGCGGAGTGCCTGTCGCTGCAGTTTCGCGCCAGGGACCGCCTCGACCCGGCGATGGAAAAGCTTCTCCGGCATCTCGAGCTTCTGGCGCGGCGCGACTTCCAGTCGTTGCGCCGCATCTGCGGCGTCGACGAGGAAGATCTGGTCGACATGCTGGCTGAGATCCGCGCGCTCGATCCCAGGCCGGGACTTGCCTTCGCCACTGGGCCGACCACGAGCATCGTGGCCGATGTGATCGTCAAGCCCGCGCCCGACGGCAGCTGGGCGATCGAGCTCAATCCGGAAACGCTGCCGCGCGTGCTCGTCGACCAGGCCTACTACACGAGGGTGAACGCCGTCGCAAAGACCGCCGGCGACAAGGATTTCCTCGCCGAGTGTCTGCAGAACGCCAACTGGCTGACCCGCAGCCTCGACCAGCGGGCCAGGACCATCCTCAAGGTGACGGCGGAGATCGTGCGCCAGCAGGACGGCTTTCTGGTGCATGGCGTCAACCATCTGCGGCCGCTCAACCTGCGCACGGTGGCGGATGCGATCGGCATGCACGAATCGACCGTCTCGCGGGTGACCTCGAACAAATACATGCTGACGCCGCGCGGCGTGTTCGAACTGCGCTATTTCTTCACGGCGTCGATCGCTTCGGCCGAGGGCGGCGACGCGCATTCCTCCGAGGCGGTGCGGCACCGTATTCGCAGCCTGATCGACCAGGAGCAGTCGGCCGACGTGCTCTCCGACGACGCGATTGTGGATATCCTGAGGAAAACCGGCATCGACATCGCTCGCCGCACTGTCGCCAAATACCGGGAGGGCATGAACATTCCCTCTTCGGTCCAGCGCCGGCGGGAGAAGCGCGCAATGGCCCACGCCAATGCCTGACGGCGTTTCGCCGGACAAGCAGGCAACCTGACGACCCGGCCTTCGTTGACATCCGGAAGCGGAATCTCTAGAAGCCCGGCCGCATGGAACGGGTGGCCGGTTCCGGGCACTGCCGCGAGCAGGAAGCGATCCGGCCCAATGCGGGACCCAATGTCGAACTCCGGCTGAAAGAGCCGATACAAACCTTGTGCGCCGCTGCCACAGGTATAAGATTCATCCAGTTCGAAACCGGTCAGAAGAGGTCAGTTCTCAATGAACCTGCGAATTTCGGGCAAACAGATGGAAATCGGCGATGCGTTCCGCGGGCGCATCCAGGAGCGCATCAGAGACGCGGTTGCCAAATATTTCGACGGCGGGTTCTCGGGACATGTGACGGTCGAGAAGCAGGGATCGCGATTCGACGCCGACTGCGTGGTCCATCTCGACACCGGCCTCACCCTGCAGGCCACCGGCCAGGGGCAGGACCCCCTGCCTGCCTTCGACGCGGCGGCCGAGCGGATCGAGAAGCGCCTGCGCCGCTACAAGCGCCGGCTCAAATCGCATAGCGCCGGCACGTCGAACGGCGAAGCGATAGACATGTCGTATCGCGTCATGGAGGCGCTCCCCCACGAAGACGAGGAGATCCCGGCCGACTACGCGCCGGCGATCGTCGCCGAGAGCGTGCTCTCGCTTCGCTCCATGTCGGTCGCCTCCGCGGTGATCGAGCTCGACGCCAAGGACAGTCCCGTCTTCGTCTTCCGCAACTCCGGAAGCGACCAGTTGAACATCGTCTACCGCCGGCCGGATGGAAACATCGGCTGGATCGACCCGTCGCTGCAGACCCGCGGCACCTAATCGACGCGCTCTCCGGGGCCGATGGTGCGATTTTCGCGGCTGCCCGAAGCGGAAGCAGGGGAAGAACAATGGATCTGAGCGACCTGATCGACCAGAAGGCGATCATGCCCTCGCTACGAGCGAATTCGAAGAAGCAGCTGCTGCAGCTGCTGGCCGAGAAGGCCGCCGAAATGACCGGCCTGCCCGAACGGGAAGTGTTCGACACGATCCTGCAGCGCGAGCGGCTCGGCTCGACCGGAGTCGGCAACGGCATCGCCATTCCGCACGGGAAACTCGCCGGGGTGAAGAAGATCACCGGGCTGTTCGGCCGGCTGGAGCAACCCGTGGAATTCGAGGCGCTCGACGACCAGCCCGTCGATCTGGTCTTTCTGCTCCTCGCGCCGGAAGGCGCAGGAGCGGATCATCTGAAGGCGCTGTCGCGCATCGCCAGGGTGCTCAGGGATGGCGATACCGTCGCGAAGATCCGCGCCACGGCGGATCCCGCCGCCATCCACTCCTTCCTCTCGGAGACGCCGGCCTCCCACGCCGCGTGAGAAGCCGCCTGCCCGCTCAGTGAAGGCTGACGGGGGTCAGGTCGTTCTGGAACGCGCCGGCCAGAGCCGTGTCGCGGGCGTCGCTCAACAGAATCGGCTGGCCGTTGGCGGCAAACAGCGCCCACAGCTTCAGTCCCGACTGCAGTTCGGGCATGCCCGGAAACCGCGCCGTCAGCTCGTCGCTCTCGATCTCGCGGAGATAGGCGAGAGCGCCTTCGCCGACATGGGCGAGTTCGGCCTGCGTCATGTTGATCTTTTCGTTCGTCATGTCAGCCTCCTAAAGGCGGGCGTCCTTCATCGGACCAACCCGCGTTAGAGCTTCCGGTTCCGCGTCATGCGGTTCGACCCGGTCAGTCTTTCACCGAGATATTGATTTTCCGTACCAGCCGCTCGGGCTCCGGCCGGTCGAGGTCGATCGCGAGAAGCCCGTTCTTGAGCTCCGCGCCCACCACGCGCATTCCATCCGCCAGGAGAAAGGTGCGCTGGAACTGCCGCGCCGCGATTCCGCGGTGAAGAAACTCGCGCGGTTCCTCGTCCTGCTGCCTGCCCCTGACCCAGAGCTGGTTCTCCTCGATCGAGACGTCGAGATCGGCTTCGGCGAAGCCCGCGACCGCGAGAGTGATCCGCAGCCGTTCGGAGCCGCCTTCGCCGGTCCGGATCCGCTCGATATTGTAGGGCGGATAGCCGTCGCCCGACTTGGCGACACGCTCCAGGGTCTTCTCCATGGCCTCGAAGCCCAGCATCAGCGGGTTCGAGAAGGGCGTCATACGCGACATGTCATGTCCTCTTGTGAGCGACGTGAAAAGCGCCTGAACCCGGATGGCATTCCGGCGCGTGCCTCTGATATGGTCCGCGCCGCGCCGCAGTTCAAGGCGCCACAAAGACGTCCAGGGACAAGAGAAGGCATAGCATGGCAGACAGGCAGAAGATCATCATCGACACGGATCCCGGCCAGGACGACGCCGTCGCCATCCTTCTCGCGCTTGCCAGCCCCGAACTCGACATTCTCGGCATCACCGCCGTCGCCGGCAACGTGCCCCTGAAGCTGACGGAAAAGAACGCCCGCAAGATCTGCGAACTGGCCGGCAAGCCCGAGACAAAGGTGTTCGCCGGTGCGATCCGCCCGCTGGCGCGCAGGCTGGTGACGGCCGAGGAAGTGCACGGCCAGACCGGCCTCAACGGCCCCGACCTGCCCGAGCCGAAGATGAAGCTCCAGGACCAGTATGCGGTCGATTTCATCGTCGAGACCCTGATGAAGGAGGACGCGCACACGGTGACGCTCTGCCCGCTGGGGCCCTTGACCAACATCGCTCTGGCGCTGATTCGCGAGCCGAGGATCGCGAAGCGCATCAAGCAGATCGTGCTGATGGGCGGCGGCTTCTTCGAGGGCGGCAACGTCACGCCGGCTGCGGAGTTCAACATCTATGTCGATCCGCAGGCGGCCGACGTGGTGCTGCATTCCGGCGTGCCGATCGTGATGATGCCGCTCGACGTGACCCACAAGGCGCTGACCAAGGCGAGCCGGGTCGAGAAGTTCCGCAAGCTCGGCACCCGCGTCGGCATCGCCACTGCCGAGATGCTGGAGTTCTTCGAGCGCTTCGACGAACAGAAATATGGCTCGGATGGCGGACCGCTGCACGACCCCTGCGTGATCGCCTACCTGCTGAAGCCCGAGCTCTTCTCCGGCCGCGAATGCAACGTCGCGGTGGAGACCGGTTCGGAGCTGACGATGGGCATGACCGTCATCGACTGGTGGGGCGTGACGAAACGGCCGAAGAACGCGCTGGTCATGCGCGACATCGACCATGACGGCTTCTTCGACCTGCTCGTGGAGCGGCTGGGGTGGCTGTAGGCTTACCCATCCAGGTCGTAATCGATCTCGCCCGTCGGCTGTTTGGACCGCAGCACCTCGATGTCGTCGCCGGACTTTGCGTCCGCCGGCACCTTGTCGGTGCGGATCACGACCGTCATCCCGTCTTCCAGGCTGACCACGATCCGGCGTTCCTTTTCGGCCGGGCCGACGGACAGGATGCGGGCCTTCAGCCGTTCGGTGACGATGGCCGGCCCGTCGTCCTTGACGATCCAGATGATGACCGGTGCGGCGAAGAGGGCCGCGACGATGACCAGCGGCAGCAGGCCGGAAAACCGCCTGGCGAAGCGGACGGCGGGCGTCACAGACACGCGGCGACCTCCGCATCCAGCGGGATCGACGGCTGGGCGCCGGGCTTGAGGCAGGCGAGCGAGCCGGCGACCGAGGCGCGGCGGATCGCGGCCTCGAGCGGAAGACCCCGTGCCAGCCCGTCGCCGAGATAGCCGCAGAAGGTGTCGCCGGCGCCGACCGTGTCGACCGGGGTGATCTTCATCGCCGGGACCGAAAGCGAGCCGGCCCGGCCGGCCGCGACGACACCGTCGGCTCCGAGCGTGACGATCACCGTGCGACCTGTCCTTCCCACATAGGCCTCCAGCTTCTCTTCCCGTGAGACGCCGGAAAGGTCGAGTTCCTTGGCGTAAAAATCGAATTCGGTCTCGTTGGCGACGAGATAGTCGGCGTCGGCGACAAGGCCCGCCGCTTCTTTGCGGAACGGCGCGGTGTTGAGGATCGAGACCGCGCCGGCGGCGCGCGCGGCTTTCAGCGCCGCGGCGACGGTTTCGAGGGGGATCTCATGCTGCAGGAGGACATGTTCGCCCTGGGCAAGGGAGAGCCCGTTCAGCGCGGCCGGGACGACCTCGCCGTTGGCGCCGGGCACGACCGCGATCATGTTCTCGCCGTCGCCGCCGACCAGGATCAGCGCGGTGCCGGTCGGCGCACCGGTTTCGGCAACGAGCGAGAGGTCGACACCGCCCTCCTTCAGCAGCGCCAGCGCTTCGGCGGCAAATGCGTCCCTGCCGACAGCGCCGACCATCCGCACCGCCGAGCCGGCGCGCCGCGCCGCCAGCGCCTGGTTCGCGCCCTTGCCGCCCGGGGCCGAGCGGAAGCCGGTGCCCGGCACAGTCTCGCCCGGCGAGGGCAGGCGTCCGACCGTGGCGATGAGGTCGAGATTGATGGAGCCAATGACGGTGATCAAGAAATCTTCCCCCGCTGATTTGGCGGCGGAGGTTAGAATATCCATATCCGTGGCGAAAGGGCGCTACTCGCCTGGGAGGATCGATGCCGAGACGCGGTTCGTCGTTCGGATTCATGGGCCGGTTCGGCCGCTCGGAGGATCTGCGAAGCCTCGACGGCGCGCTGCGCGCCTGCGACCTGCATCCGGCGCTGGTGCCGGAAGGCGTCAAGCTCGCGCTGGTCAACCTGCTCAAGGACCGTCACGGAGAGAGCGAGCCGCCGGAAAGCGCCTATGCGCCGGCGGCGGCCCTGTTCGCCTACTGCGCGCTGGGGGCCGATGGCTTCGCGCAGGCGAACGGCGAGGCGGCCATCGAGGATGCGATGCGCCGCATCGACGCGGCTCTCGCTCACGGATCGGGCCTCGACGCCGACATCGTGCTGCTCGCCCATCATGCCCGCATGATCCAGCCCGACGTAGTCGCCCGGCATGGCATCGAGATAAGCCAGACCTGACCTGTCGACATGGCGGCCATGCGATTGGTGCGCGCCCCTTTCGCATCTGCGAAAAAACCTGTAAGAGCGCGCCAACATCGGCCGGCCGCAGCGCTGGCCCGCCCTCGATTCCCTGGACGCATCATGAACCTTCGCAATATCGCGATCATCGCGCACGTCGACCATGGCAAGACCACGCTGGTCGACGAACTTCTCAAACAGGCCGGCTCGTTCCGCGAGAACCAGCGCGTCGCCGAGCGCGCGATGGATTCGAACGACCTCGAAAAGGAACGCGGCATCACCATCCTGGCCAAGGCCACCTCGGTCGAATGGAAGGATACCCGCATCAACATCGTCGACACCCCCGGCCACGCCGATTTCGGCGGCGAGGTTGAGCGCATCCTGTCGATGGTGGATTCGGCGATCGTGCTGGTGGACGCCGCCGAAGGGCCGATGCCGCAGACGAAGTTCGTCGTCGGCAAGGCGCTCAAGGTCGGCCTCAAGCCGATCGTGGTGATCAACAAGATCGACCGTCCGGACGCGCGCCACGTCGAGGTCGTCAACGAGGTGTTCGACCTGTTCGCGGCGCTCGACGCCACCGACGAGCAGCTCGACTTCCCGATCCTCTACGGTTCGGGCCGCGACGGCTGGGTCTCCGAGAACCCGGAAGGTCCGAAGGAGCAGAAGCTCGCGCCCCTGTTCGACCTGATCGTCAAGCACGTGCCGGCTCCGACCGTCCATCCCGGTCCGTTCCGCATGATCGGCACGCTGCTGGAGGCGAACCCCTTCCTCGGCCGCATCATCACCGGCCGCATCGAGAGCGGCAGCCTGAAGCCCAACCAGGCGGTCAAGGTCCTGGCGCGCGACGGCTCGCTGGTCGAAACGGGCCGTGTGTCGAAAATCCTTGCCTTCCGCGGTCTCGAGCGCCAGCCGATCGAAGAGGCCCAGGCGGGCGACATCGTCGCCATCGCCGGCCTGCCGAAGGGCACGGTCGCCGACACGTTCTGCGATCCGGCCGTCACCGAGCCGCTGCAGGCACAGCCGATCGATCCGCCGACGGTCACCATGTCGTTCCTGGTCAACGACAGCCCGCTGGCCGGCACCGAGGGCGACAAGGTGACGAGCCGCGTCATCCGCGACCGTCTGATGCGCGAGGCGGAGGGCAACGTCGCTCTCAAGATCGAGGAATCCGCCGACAAGGATTCCTTCTACGTCTCCGGCCGCGGCGAACTGCAGCTCGCGGTGCTGATCGAAACCATGCGCCGCGAGGGCTTCGAACTCGCCGTGTCGCGTCCGCGCGTCGTCATGCAGAAGGACGAGCATGGCAACCTGCTCGAGCCTGTCGAGGAAGTCGTCATCGACGTCGACGAGGAGCATGCCGGCGTCGTCGTGCAGAAGATGAGCGAGCGCAAGGCCGAGATGGTCGAGCTGCGCCCCTCCGGCGGCAACCGCCAGCGCCTCGTCTTCCACGCCCCGACCCGCGGCCTGATCGGCTACCAGTCGGAACTGTTGACCGACACGCGCGGCACCGCCGTGATGAACCGGCTGTTCCATGCCTACGAGCCCTACAAGGGCGAGTTGCCCGGCCGCACCAACGGGGTGCTGATCTCCAACGAGCAGGGCGAGTCCGTCGCCTATGCGATGTGGAACCTGGAAGACCGCGGCCCGATGGTCATCGACGCCGGCGTCAAGGTCTACCAGGGGATGATCATCGGCATCCACAGCCGTGACAACGACCTCGAGGTCAACGTGCTCAAGGGCAAGAAGCTGACCAACATCCGCGCCGCCGGCAAGGACGAGGCGGTGAAGCTGACGCCGCCGATCCGCATGACGCTGGAGCGCGCGCTGGCCTGGATCCAGGACGACGAACTGGTCGAGGTGACGCCGAAATCGATCCGCCTGCGCAAGCTCTATCTCGACCCCAACGACCGCAAGCGCTTCGAAAAGTCGGCGAAGGTGGCGGGTGCGGCCTGAGTCCAGGCCGACCGCGTCCGCCCCCGAAACTTCGCTGGGGATGGAGACGGCAGACGTTTCAATCCCCGGCGAAATCAGTTTAGTTTCTCGCGAAACTGGACCTGGCTATGCAACTTCTGCTGCGAAGCATTCTCGCTCTCATTCTCGGCTACGCCGTCGGCTGGGGCGTGTCCGCTGCGGCAGGCTTCCGCTATGCCGAGGCGCTCAATGTCATCGACAGGGACGGCGGCATGGCGATGGGGCTCATGTTCGTCATTGGTCCCTCATTCGGCGCCATAACGGCGCTGGTTGCGTTGGCGATGGTAGTGTTCAAGGAGTTGCAGCGCCGCACTCCGGGCTATGTGGAGAGGCCGCTGTCCCTGCCGCTGAAGGTCGTCGGCGTGCTGCTGACGCTTGGCTGCGTCTACCTGATGGCCTGGTTCGTGATCGAGTTTTCCAGACCGTTCCAGCTTGCCCAGCCCTGGAAGGTGCTGGTGACGGAGGGAATTCCGGTTACGGTCGCGCTCGTCGGCGCCTGGCTTGTCGCCAAGCGGATGAACGCGGACAACGACCCGCACTCCGCCTAGCCGCCGGCTTCCTGGACTTGCCCTCCGGCGCATCTGCATCTGGCGCAGCGCGCCACCTGGGGCTATCGCCGCCCAGTCCCGCTTCGTGAGCCCGCCGTGCATTCCCCCAAGCCGTCCGATGCCGCTTCGCCGATGTTTCCGGTGCTGGTCTGCACTTTTGCGATCTTTCTCCTGTCGGCGATGGACGCCGCCATGAAAGGCCTCGTGCTCGCGATCGGCGTCTACAACACCGTCCTGTGGCGCAGCCTGCTGGCCACCGTTGTCGCCGGCAGCGTCTGGTCGACCACCACACGGACCCTCCCGCCGACAAGCGTGCTGCGGCTGCACGTCCTGCGCGCGGTCGTGATCGGCATCATGCTGATCTCGTTCTTCTGGGGGCTGGCGCGGCTGCCCCTCGCCGCGGCGATCGCCTTGAGTTTCGTTGCGCCGCTGATCGCGCTGTTCCTCGCGGCCGTGACGCTTGGAGAGAAGATTCGGCGTGCGGCGATCTGGGGCTCGCTGGCGGGCACTGCCGGAGTCGCCATCATCATGGCGGGGCAGTTCGGGCACACCGCCTACACGCAGACTGCCCTGGCGGGAACCGCGTCGGTGCTCTGCTCCACGGTGTTCTATGCCTACAACCTCGTTCTGATGCGCCGGCAAGCCTTGGTCGCCAGGCCCCTGGAAGTCACCTTCTTCCAGAACCTCGTGCTGGCGGTAATCCTCGGGTCCGCGGCGCCGTGGCTCGCGGTGGCTCTGCCTCGCGAGCTCTGGCTGCCGATCGCCGGGGTCACCGCCCTATCGCTGTCGGGACAGCTTTTGATGAGCTGGGCCTACGGGAGGGCCGAGGCGCAATATCTGATCCCGACCGAATACACCGCCTTCGTCTGGGCGATCGGGCTCGGCTGGTTCTTCTTCGGCGAGGCCGTTTCCTGGACGACGCTGGCCGGCGCCTTGCTCATCATCACCGGCTGCCTCGTTGCGGCGCGCTCCAACCCCAAGCTGGCGGAGCCGATCGAGGCGACGGTGTAGCCTGCAGGGATCGCCGCCTTCCGGCGCTCCCGAACCTGCGCTATACAACGCCCCGGAGGACGACCATGGATATCGCATCGCTTTTCATCTTCGCGGGCGCATTGCTTGTCGCGTCCGGCTCGCCCGGACCGTCGATCGCAGCCCTCGTCTCGCGCGTCATCACGCGCGGCATCTCCGGCGTCCTGCCCTTCCTGCTTGCGATGTGGATCGGCGAGGCCATCTGGCTGTCGCTCGCCGTGTTCGGCCTCGCCTACGTTGCGCAGACGTTTCATCTTGCCTTCGTCGTCCTGAAATGGGCGGGCGTGGCCTACCTCGCCTTCCTCGCCTGGAAGATGTGGACAGCGCCGGCGGAGGTCGCCGAGGGCGACCTGCCGAAGGCCGATGCACCGCTCAAGCTGTTCCTGGCCGGCATGGCGGTGACGCTCGGCAATCCCAAGATCATGATGTTCTACCTGGCGCTGCTGCCGACGATCGTCGACCTCGCCGCCGTCACGGTCACAGGCTGGGCGGAGCTGACGCTCACCATGTTTGCCGTGCTGATGGCGGTCGATTGCGGCTGGGCCTTCGCCGCGGCCCAGGCGCGCAGGCTGCTCAAGAGCCCGCGCGCGGTCCGGATCGCCAACCGCATCAGCGCCGGAACGATGGCTGGCGCCGCGGCGGCTATCGCGGCGCGGGGCTAGCACAGACCGATCAAGCGTTGCGGCAGCGCGATACCTCGACTAAGTTATCGACTGGTACTACCTGGTGATGAACATGGCCTCGTCGATAAAGCTTGATGATGACCTGAAAGCCCGAATTCAGTCGGTTGCCGCTTCGCGCCGACGCTCTGCACATTGGGTCATGCGTGAAGCAATCGAACAGTATGTGGAGAGAGAGGAGGCCCGGCTCGGTTTCCAGCGGGAAGCCGAGGCGTCTTGGGCCGCCTATGGGGCTGACGGGCTTCATCTCACCGGCGATGAAACGAGGACTTGGCTCGCGACATGGGGAACTGCCGCCGAGGCAGACGCTCCTCCGCAATGCCACGAGTGATCGTCACCGCCGGCGCAGTCGCCGGCCTCGAACGCTGCCGCCGATTCCTCGCCGCAAAGAACCCCCGTGCAGCCAATCGCGCGGCCGAAGCGATCGCGAAGCAGTTCCTGTTGCTGGAAACTCACCCCCAGATCGGTCGACCCGATGTGGATCGGCCGCATCTTCGGGAACTGCTCATTCCGTTTGGCGACTCTGGGTATGTCGCACTCTATCGGCATGAGCCGAGCGAAGACGCGGTCTACATCCTCGCTGTTCGACATCAGAAAGAAGCAGGCTACTGATCTCTCGCCTGCCTGACTGCCGTACTGAGCTACCTCGCCATCCCGTGATACTCCGGGTTCGGCCGCATGTCGGTCGCAGCAGCCACCCGGTTCGACATGTTGAAGAAGCCGACCGTCGAGGCGATGTCCCAGATATCGCGGTCGGAGAAGCCGGCGGCGCGCAGGGCCGCCCGGTCCGCCTCCTCGATCTTGGCCGGCGTTTCGGTCAGCTTGGCCGCGAAATCGAGCATCGCCTTCTGTCTCGGCGAGAGGTTCGCGGCGCGGTAGTTCATCACCATCATCTCGCCCAGCGCCGGATCGCCGGAGAGCTGGCGTACCGCTGCGCCGTGGGCGGTCAGGCAGTAGTAGCAGTGGTTCACCGAGGAGACGACCACCGCGATCATCTCGCGCTCGAGCTTCGTCAGTCCGGACTCGCCGAGCATCAGATCGTTGTACATGTCGGTGAAGGCGCGCAGCTTCTTCTCGTCGAAGGCGTAGGCGAGCAGCACGTTGGGAATCAGTCCGAGTTTGTCCTTTGCTTTGGCGAAGTAGGCCTTCGTCGGTTCGCTCAACTCCGCCTGCCGCAGGTCGAGCGCGGTGATCTTCTCGCCAGTCACGTCATCCTCCATTCACATGCTTTTCGCAGATTGCCCACGATTTGAGCCGTCGCGGCGCGATTTTCTCTGATACGATAACTGAAAAAGCAGAAGCGGGAGGGGATTCGGCATGCCGACGGGGAAAAAACTTCCGGCAGCCGCAGCAGCGGCCGACCACAAGGGAAGCGCATCGGAACTCGCCGGCCATCTCCTCGCCCGCGCGCCCAGCGAGGACGTCTCGGTCTACGATGACGACGCGATCCGGCGCTCGGTCCAGCTTGCCTATGCGGCGCTGAAGCGCCACCGCAAGGGCGACAGCGTCATCGCCATCGATCGCGATCCGGGCATAACGCGGCAGGGCCGCAAAGTGTCGGTCGTCACGCTCGTCAACGACAACATGCCCTTCCTGTTCGATTCCGTCATCGGCGAGGTAACCGAAAACGCCGGCGAACCCCTGCTGGTCATGCATCCTGTGCTGCAGGTCACCCACGGCAGGACGGGCGTCACCGGCCTCGTCGGCGAAGCGGGTCCCGGACGGCACGACCCGGCCGTCGACCGTGTCAGCCTGATCCACGTCCACCTGCCGCTGCTGACCGAGACGAAGGCGAAAGCGCTCGAGGCCGGGCTGCAACGCGTGCTCGACGCGGTCCGCTCGTCCGTGGTCGGCTGGAAGCCGATGCTCGCACGGCTGGAGCAGGCCATCTCCAGTTTTCGCTATGCCGACGTGCCGCTGAAGAAGGAGGCCGTCGAGGAAGCGGTGGCGTTTCTCGAATGGCTGCGGGACGACAATTTCACCTTCCTCGGCATGCGCGATTATCTCTACAAGGGCAACGAGAAAACCGGGACGCTGGAGCGCAGCGGCCAGGCCGGCCTCGGCCTGTTGGCCGACCCGAACACGCTGGTGTTGCGCAGCGGCACCGAAGCGGTGACGACGACGCCCGAGATCCGCGCCTTCCTGAACGGTCCGGATCCGCTGATCGTTACCAAGGCGAACACCAAGTCGGTCGTCCACCGCCGCATCTATCTCGACTACATCGGCGTGAAGACCTTCGACGCCAGGGGAAAGCTGCTCGGCGAACTGCGCATCGTCGGCCTGTTCACCTCGACCGCCTACACGCGTTCGGTGATGACGATCCCCTACCTGCGCTCGAAGGCGCAGCAGGTCATCGCCAAGTCCGGCTTCGAGGCGACCGACCATTCCGGCAAGGCGCTGATCAACGTGCTCGAATCCTATCCGCGCGATGAGCTGTTCCAGATCGACGTGCCGCTTCTGCGCAAGCATGCGGCGACGATCCTGGCGCTGGGCGAGCGGCCCCGCATCCGGGTGCTGGTGCGCGTCGACCGCTTCGACCGCTTCGTCTCGATCATCGTCTTCGTTCCGCGCGACCGCTACGACAGCCGCGCGAGAGAGCGGATCGGCGCCTATCTAAAGACGGCATTCGAAGGCCGCCTCTCGGCCTACTACCCGGCTTTCCCCGACAGCGGGCTGGCGCGTGTCCATTTCATCATCGGCCGCTCCGGCGGCAAGACGCCGAAGATCGATCCGGCGGATCTCGAGGGCGGCGTGCGCGACATTGTCCGCACCTGGGACGACGCGATCGCCGAAACTGCGGAAACGCTCGGCATCGAAGGCGAATTCGCAGCGATCGCGCAGCGCTTTCCGGAAAGCTATCGCGGCAGCTTCAGCGCGGCGGAAGCGTTGCATGATGCCCGCCGCGTCGCTCGCGTCGGTGCCGACAGCCCGATCGCCATCGATTACTACCGCCAGAATGACCAGGCGCCGCACCAGGCGGCGCTCAAGATCCATCATTTCGGCCGGCCGGTATCGCTGTCGCGGCGGGTGCCGCTGCTGGAGAACATGGGTTTCCGGGTCATCAGCGAACGCACGTTCGAAGTCTCCGACGGCGAGGGGGACACGATCTTCCTGCACGACATGGAGATCGAGAATGCCTTCGGCGCGCCGATCGACCTGAAGGACGGCGGCGCGCTGTTCGAAAGCGTCTTCCTGTCGGTGTGGCGCGGCGAGGCCGACAATGACGGCTACAACGCGCTCGCCCAGACCGCCGGGCTCGACCCGCGCGCGATCCTGATCCTGCGCGCCTACGGCCGCTACCTGCAGCAGGCGGGCATTCCGCAGAGCCAGGAGTTCATCGCCGGCGTGCTCAACCGCTACCCGCAGATCGCGCGAGCCCTGCACAGCCTGTTCGTCGCCCGCTTCGATCCGGCAAGGACTCACGACTGGGAGGTCGAGAGCAAGCACCTGAAGTCGGCCATCCGCGACGCGTTGGCCGAAGTGCCGAGCCTCGACGACGACACGATCATCCGCCGCTATCTCAACCTGATCGACTCCTCGCTCCGGACCAATCATTTCGCGCCGGCGAAGCCCGGCGTGTCGCTGGCGATCAAGCTCGACTCGAAGAGCGTGTCCGGCCTGCCGGAGCCGAAGCCGTGGCGCGAGATCTTCGTCTACGGACCCGAGGTCGAGGGCGTGCATTTGCGCTTCGGGCCGGTGGCCCGCGGCGGCCTCAGGTGGTCGGACCGGGCGCAGGACTACCGCACCGAAGTGCTCGGTCTCGTCAAGGCGCAGCAAGTGAAGAATGCCGTGATCGTGCCGGTCGGCGCCAAGGGCGGCTTCTTCCCGAAACTCCTGCCCGCCGGCGGCAGCCGCGACGCGGTGTTCGCGGCCGGCACCAGCGCCTATGTCAACTTCGTCTCCTCGCTGCTGTCGATCACCGACAATCTGGACGCCAGGGGCGTCGTGCCGCCTGCGGATGTCGTGCGGCATGATACGGACGATCCCTATTTCGTCGTCGCAGCCGACAAGGGCACCGCGACCTTCTCCGACACCGCCAACGCGATCAGCCAGGCCCACGACTTCTGGCTGGACGACGCCTTCGCCTCGGGCGGGTCGGCCGGCTACGACCACAAGAAGATGGGCATCACCGCGCGCGGGGCGTGGGAAGCGGTGAAGCGGCACTTCCGCGAGATGAACCGCGACATCCAGACCGAGCCCTTCACCGTGGTCGGCGTCGGAGACATGTCGGGCGACGTGTTCGGCAACGGCATGCTGCTGTCGAAGGAGATCCGGCTGATCGCGGCGTTCGACCACCGCGACATCTTCATCGACCCGGAACCGGACGCCGCGGCCTCCTTCGCCGAGCGCGAGCGGCTCTTCGCGCTCCCCCGCTCGTCCTGGCAGGACTACGACAAGAGCAAGCTGTCGGCCGGCGGCGGCATCTTCCCGCGCTCGCTCAAGTCGATCGTGCTGAGCCCGGTCGCGGCGGCCGCGATCGGGCTCGACAAGACGGTCGCCTCGCCGGCGGAGATCATGAACGCGATCCTCAAGGCACCGGCCGATCTTCTCTGGTTCGGCGGCATCGGCACCTATGTGCGCGGCTCGACCGAGACCAACCCGGAGGTCGGCGACCGGGCCAACGACGCGATCCGCATCACCGGCGCGGAGGTGCGGGCCAAGGTGATCGGCGAGGGCGCCAATCTCGGCGTCACCCAGCGCGGGCGCATCGAATACGGGCTCGCGGGCGGACGCTGCAATTCGGACGCGATCGACAATTCCGGCGGGGTGAACTCGTCCGACGTCGAGGTCAACATCAAGATCGCGCTGGCGACGGCGATGCGCTCGGGCAGCCTCACGCGGCCGGCGCGCAACAAGCTTTTGGCCTCGATGACCGACGAGGTGGCGGGGCTGGTGCTCGCCAACAACTACCACCAGACGCTCGCCATCTCGCTGGCGCAGTTGCGCGGCACGGCCGAGATCCCGCACCAGCAGCGTTTCATGGCCGCTCTCGAGGCACGCAGGCTCTTGGACCGCAAGGTCGAGCTCCTGCCGTCCGACGCGGCACTGGCCGAGCGGGCAGCCCGCAACGAGCCGCTGACGCGAGCCGAAATCGGCGTGCTGCTCGCCTATGCCAAAATGGTGCTGCTCGACGATCTGGTGGCGAGTCCGCTGCCTGACGAGCCCTATCTGGAACGCGACCTGCTCGACTACTTCCCGGACCGGATGGCGAAGAAATACCGAGCCGAGATCGGCGGCCACCGGCTGCGGCGCGAGATCATCGCGACGCAGCTGGCGAACGATGCGATCAACCGCGGCGGACCGACTTTCGTCAGCCGCCTGCAGGATGCCACCGGCGCGCCGGCGAGCGAGATCGTCGAGGCTTACGTGCTGGTGCGCGACGGGTTCGGCCTGCCCGGACTCTACGGCGAGATCGACGCGCTGGATGCGAAGATGGACGGCCAGGCGCAGCTGCAGCTCTACCAGACCGTCGGCCGTCTCGTGCACGGTCAGACCACATGGTTTGTCCGCAACCCGGATAACGCCGGGCTCGGCGAGCGGGTCGCGGCATTGCAGGCCGCGCGCAAGGCGATCGAGCCGAAGCTGACGTCGTGGCTGCCGACGGACGTGAAAGCGCGGCACAGCGCCCGCGTCGAGGCGCTGACCCAGTCCGGCGCGCCCGCCAGGCTCGCGGAGCGGCTAGCCGGACTGTCGCTGTCGGAACTCGTGCCGGAAATGGCGCTCGTCGCGCGGCTCGGCGAGGCCTCTCCGGACGACGCTGCCAAGGCGATCCTGTCGCTCAACGCCCTGTTCCGGATCGGCCGGATCGAGGATGCAGCGCGCACGATCATGCCAAGCGACTATTATGACGGCCTTGCTCTTTCGCGGGCGCATGACATGATCGCGACCGCCCGGCGGGGGATGGCCGTGGCAGCGCTGCGCACGCACGGCAAGGCCGACGACCCCGTCGCGGCGTGGGTGCAGGCGGGCGGCCAGCGCATCGAGCGCGCGCGGGAGAGGCTGCAGGGTCTGACCGAAAGCGGCGAAATCACGCTGTCGCGGCTGGCCGTCGCGGCCGGACTGATGAACGATCTGGCCGGCATGTGACCGGAAGGAGTGGGGGCATGACCGAACCGGTCGCAACGCGCGCGCCGAAGCGCGGCATCTGGGGCTGGATGCTGTTCGATTTCGCACAGCAGCCGTTCCATACGCTGATCATCACCTTCGTCTTCGCGCCCTATTTCGCGGCCCAGGTGGCGTCCAACCCGGCCGAGGGGCAGGAGTACTGGGGCTACGCGGCAGGCATCGGCGGCGCGATCATCGCGCTCACCTCGCCGATCCTGGGCGCCATCGCGGATGCGACCGGGCCTCGCAAGCCGTGGATCTTGCTGTTCTCCATCATCGGCTTCATCGGCTGCTGGATGCTCTGGTATGCGATGCCCGGCATGGGCAATCTCGGCTTTGCGATGCTGGCGATCGTGCTGGCGCTGGTCGGCATGGAATATGCTGCCGTCTTCAACAACGCCATGATGCCGACGCTGGTGCCGCGCGCTGAACTCGGCCGGCTGTCGGGCTCGGCCTGGGGCCTCGGCTATGTCGGCGGGCTGATCTCGCTGGTCATCGTGCTCGGCTTCCTCTCGGCCAGCCCCGAGACCGGCAAGACGCTGATCGGCATCCCGCCGCTGTTCGGTCTCGACCCGGCGACGCATGCGGGCGATCGGGCGTCCGGTCCGCTCACCTCGCTCTGGTATCTCGTCTTCGTGCTGCCGATGTTCCTGTGGACGCCGGACGTGAGGCGCCGGGAATCGGCCATCGGAGCGATCCGCAAAGGCCTCTCGGAGCTCTGGGAGACGGTGCGCACCCTGCCCGCCCAGCGCAGCTACTTCTCCTTCCTTTTGTCGTCGATGTTCTACCGCGACGCGCTCAACGCGCTCTATTCGTTCGGCGGCATCTACGCGGCGGGCGTGCTCGGCTGGCCGATCGTCAAGATCGGCATCTTCGGCATCCTGGCGAACCTGACCGGCGCCGTCGGCGCCTGGATCGGCGGACGCGCCGACCAGCGCTTTGGGCCGAAGCCGGTGATCAGCGTGTCGATCCTGGTGCTCATTCTGTGCTGCGTGACGGTGATCTCGACGACCCCGACACAGGTCCTGTTCATGACGGTCGCGCCGGAGGGCACGCAGTCGAGCCTCCCGGACATCGTCTTCTATATCGCGGGGGCCTTCATCGGTGCTGCCGGCGGCTCGATCCAGGCCGCCTCGCGCACGCTGCTCGTCGATCAGGTCGAGGGCGACAAGGTGACCGAAGCCTTCGGACTCTACGCGCTCTCGGGCCGGGCGACGTCGTTCCTCGCGCCCTTCGCCATCGCCTTCGCCACCGCCTGGTTCGCCTCGGAGGCGTTCGGCCTCTCGACCGTGGATGCGCAGCGGCTCGGCGTCACGCCGATCGTGGCGTTGTTCGCGATCGGGCTGGTGCTGCTGCCCTGGGTGAAGAGCAGGGACTACAAGCTGGCGGCGGCGTGACGACGCGGCTTTGTAGAATGGTATCTTTTACGTTACCATTCTATAGAGTGGCCATGGTGCTGACACGCGATTTCAAGGTGACACTGAAGGCCAGGGCGGATGCCGATCCCGCCTTTCGTGCCGCCCTGCTGTCCGAGGCGGTGGAACAGCTGCTGTCCGGCGATATCGACACAGGGAAAGCTGTACTGCGCAGCTTCCTCAACGCGACCGTCGGCTTCGAGGAACTGGCCGCGCGCTCTGGCATTCCGGCAAAGAGCCTGATGCGCATGTTCGGCCCGAAGGGAAATCCGACGGCTGCGAGCCTGTTTACGGTCATCTCCTCCTTGCAGAAGGCGACCGGCGTTCAGCTCGAGGTGACAGCGGACGCGGCGTAGCCGCATCCGGGCAGCCTGCCCTCAGTGCCGGAAATGCCGCATCCCGGTAAACACCATCGCGATGCCGGCCGCGTCCGCGGCATCGATCACCGCGTGGTCGTTGACCGAGCCGCCCGGCTGGATGACGGCCGTCGCACCCGCTTCGACGGCCGACAGCAGTCCGTCGGCGAAGGGGAAGAAGGCGTCTGAAGCGACGACAGAGCCGATCGTCATCGGCTCCTTCAGGCCCTCAGCCTCGGCCGCGTCCGCCGCCTTGCGCGCGGCGATGCGGGAGGAGTCCACCCGGCTCATCTGGCCGGCACCGATGCCGACGGTCGCGCCGTCGCGGACATAGACGATCGCGTTAGACTTGACGTGCTTGGCGACGCGGAAAGCGAACTTCAGATCGGCCAGTTCGCGGTCGGTCGGCGCGCGCTTCGTCACCACCTTGAGCTCGAGATCGTCCACCACGCCCGAGTCGCGCGACTGGACGAGCAGGCCGCCGGCGACCGATTTCACGGTCAGGCCCTTCGAGCGCGGATCGGGGAGCGAGCCGGCGATGAGCAGGCGCAGGTTCTTCTTGGCGGCGACGATGGCGATGGCCTCGTCCGTCGCGGCGGGCGCGATGATCACCTCGGTGAAGATCCTGACGATCTCTTCCGCCGCTTCCGCGTCGAGCGTGCGGTTGAGGGCGACGATGCCGCCGAAGGCCGAGACCGGATCGCAGGCCAGCGCCTTGAGATAGGCGTCCTTCAGCGTCGCGCCTTCGGACACGCCGCAGGGATTCGCATGCTTGATGATGGCGACGGCGGCGGTGCGGGCCGGATCGAACTCGGAGACGAGTTCGTAGGCCGCATCCGTATCGTTGATGTTGTTGTAGGAGAGCTGCTTGCCCTGAAGCTGACGCGCCGTGGCCACGCCCGGGCGCGGGTCGCCGTTGACGTAGAAGGCCGCGTCCTGATGCGGGTTCTCGCCATAGCGCATCACCTGTTCCAGCCTGCCGCCGAAAGCGCGCCAGACGGGGTGCTCGATGGCCAGCGTTTCCGCGAACCAGCCGGAGATCGCAGCGTCATAGGCGGCGGTGCGGGCAAAGGCCTTGGCCGCGAGCCGCTGGCGGAACTGGTAGGACAGGCTGCCGGCGTTCTCCTCCAGCGCCTCCAGCACCAGCGGATAGTCGGTCGGGTCGGTGACGATGCCGACATAGGCATGGTTCTTCGCCGAGGCGCGCACCATCGCCGGGCCGCCGATGTCGATGTTCTCGACGGTCGCGGCATAGTCGCCGCCGGCGCGGCGCACCTCCTCGAACGGGTAGAGGTTGATCACGACCAGATCGAAGGGGCGGATGCCGTGGTCGTGCATCGCCTTCTGATGCTCCTGGTCGCCGCGCACCGCGAGCAGCCCGCCATGCACCAGCGGGTGCAGGGTCTTGACGCGCCCGTCCATGATCTCGGGAAAGCCGGTGACGTCCGAGACGTCCGTCACAGCGATGCCGGCCTCGGCGATCGCCTTGCGGGTGCCGCCGGTCGACACGATCTCGACGCCATGTTTCGTCAGAGCCCTGACGAAATCGATCAGGCCGGTCTTGTCCGACACCGAGATCAGTGCGCGGCTGACGGCGACGAGGTCGGGCGCGGGGATGTTCTTGGAGACGACGGCCATGACGATCCTTTCCTGCGGAGGCCCGCTCATGCCTCCCATGGCAGTTGATTGCAAGAGGTCAGGCGGCCCTAGCCGGCATGCATTGCGGTGATCCCCGGCCGGCGATAGCTTCCGGGCATGACCGATTCGTCTATGACGGCGCCCCGACGGCGAAGGCCACGCTCCTGCTCGCGCATGGCGCGGGCGCGCCGATGGATTCCGACTGGATGAACACTATCGCGGCGAAGATCGCCGGCCACGGCATCCGCGTCGCGCGGTTCGAGTTCGGCTACATGGCGGCGAGGCGTGCCGGCAATCGCCCGCCGCCCTCGCCGGCCAACAAGCTGATCGGCGAGTATGTCGGTGCGATCGGCAGCGTCGAGCGCAGCGGGCCGCTCTTCATCGGCGGCAAGTCGCTCGGCGGCCGCATGGCCTCGATGATCGCCGACAAGCAGTTCAAGGACGGTGTGATCGCCGGCCTCGTCTGCCTCGGCTACCCCTTCCATCCGCCCGGCCAGCCCGAGAAGCTGCGAACCGACCATCTGGAAAATCTCGCCTGTCCGACCCTGATCTGCCAGGGCGAGCGCGACCCGTTCGGCACGCGGGAGGAGGTCGCCTCCTACCCGCTGTCGCCGAAGATCGCGGTCGAATGGCTGACCGACGGCGACCACGACTTGAAGCCGCGCAAGGCCTCCGGCGCCACCTTCGACGGCAATCTCGACATCGCGGCGAAGTCGGTGGCGGAATTCATTCAGAGGGCTTCGCATGGCTGACGCGACTCTCTCGGACCTCGAACTGGAGCGCTATGCCCGCCACATCGTGCTGGCGGAAGTCGGCGGGCCGGGCCAGCAGAAGCTGAAGCGGGCGCGGGTGCTGGTGGTCGGTGCCGGCGGGCTGGGCGCACCTGTGCTGCTCTATCTCGCCGCCGCCGGCGTCGGCACGCTCGGCATCGTCGACGACGACACCGTCTCGCTGTCCAACCTGCAGCGGCAGGTGATCCACGACACGGCGGCGGTCGGCCGCACGAAAGTCGACAGCGCGGCCACGACGGTCGGGCGCATCAACCCGCATGTGGAGATCGAGCCGCATGTGCTCCGTCTCGACGCCGACAACGCGGAGGGCCTCGTCGCCGCTTATGACATCGTCATCGACGGGTCGGACAATTTCGACACCCGCTATGTGCTGGCGGACGCCTGCGCGGCGGCGCGAAAGCCGCTCGTCTCGGGCGCCGTCGGCCGGTTCGACGGCTCGCTGACCGTACTGATCCCGTGGGAGCATGACGAAAAGGGCCGGCCGAACCCGACCTATCGCGACCTCTATCCCGAAGCGCCGCCGCCCGGCATGGTGCCGAGCTGCGCGGTGGCCGGCGTCGTCGGTGCGCTCACCGGCGTCATCGGCACGCTGCAGGCGATGGAGGCGATCAAGCTCATCACCGGAGCCGGCGAGCCGCTCCTCGGGCGGCTCTTGCTCTACGATTCGCTCGGCGCCCGGTTCGACACGATCCGATACTCGGCATCAAAGGACGAGACATAGTTTGGCACTCGCCCTCACCGACGAACAGCGTGCCATGGCGTCCGGCGAGCGGGGCGAAGGCGCCGCCATGGCGATGCGGATCGTGGCGAAGACGGCGGAGCTGCTCGGCGCGCCGCGGCTGATCCCGATCGCCTCGGCGCATATCGACGGCGCGCTCTATCACGGCGATTCCGGCACGCTGTTCGCCGAAAAGCTGGTCGATGGCGGCGCGAAAGTCGCAGTCCGTGCCACGCTGAACGTCGGCGCGCTCGACCTGACCGGCTGCTCCCGCGACCGCCTGCCCGGGCACGAGCGCGGCATGGCGCGGCGGATGATGGAGGCCTACCGCACGCTCGGCTGCGAGCCGAGCTGGACCTGCGCGCCCTACCAGGCGGGGCATCGTCCGGCGCAGGGCACCGATGTCGCGTGGGGCGAATCCAACGCCGTCGTGTTCTGCAATTCGGTGCTCGGCGCGCGGACCAACCGTTACGGCGACTTCCTCGACATCGCCTGCGCGATCGCCGGACATGCGCCCGACTATGGCCTGCACCGTCCGGAGAGCCGCCGGGCGCGCTTCGTCTTCGACGTCTCGGCTCTCGCGCCCTCCTTCCTCGCCTCCGAAATCGCCTGGCCGGTGCTGGGCAGCCTCTACGGACGCGAGGCGGGCAACGATGTCGGCGTCGTGACAGGCGTCGCCCGCCATCCCGGCGAGGACGCGCTCAAAGCCTTCGGCGCGGCCGCGGCATCGTCAGGCGCCGTCGGGCTGTTCCACCTCGCGGGCGTCACGCCTGAAGCGCCCGATCTTTCGACGGCCCTGGGCGGCGAAGAACCGGAGCGGACGATCGTGGTGACGGCCGAAATGGCACGGAAGGCGCAGTTGCGGCTGAGCACCGCAGGGCCGGTCGATCGAATCGACGCGGTGGCGATCGGCAGTCCGCACCTGTCGCCGCGCGAGTTCGAGGAGCTGGCGCGGCTGATCGGCGGGCGCAGGCTCGCCGTCCCGTTCTATGCCTGCACCGGGCGCCACGCCCTCGCCCATCTCGACAAATGCGGATTGCGCAGGGGACTCGAGGCGTCCGGCGTGACGATCGTCGCCGACACCTGCGTCGTGGTCACGCCGATCATGGAGGAGATCGGCGGCGGCGTGCTGATGACAAATTCCGGCAAGTTCGCCCACTATGCGCCCGGCAATACCGGCTATGCCGTCATCTACGGCTCGCTCGCCGACTGCGTCGAAAGCGCGGTCGCGGGCCGCCCGCTTCTTCCGGGCCTGACGGGATGACCGCGCTTCAGGCCGAAATCCTCGTCGCCGGACGCGCCGGGCACGGCGAGGCGCTGGTGCTCGACGAGCCGATCAGCTTCTGGGGCGGCGTCGATCCGAAGACCGGCCGCATCGCCGATGTGCGTCATCCGCAGCATGGCGAATCGATCGCCGGCAAGGTGCTGTTCCTGCCCGGCACGATCGGTTCCTCGTCCGCGTCGGCGGTCCTGCTCGAACTCGTGCGCAACGGCCACGCGCCGGCCGCGCTGGTCATGCACGAACCCGACGCGATCCTGCTGCTGGGCCTGATCGTGGCAAAGGAGATGGGCTGGGAGACGCCGGTGGCGGTGCGGCTGGGGCGTCGCCGCTTCGATGACTGGCGCGGACGATCGGCCACGATCGACGCCGGCGGCACCGTCTCCATGTCGACTTCAGCCTGAGCAGCCCGCCCATCGACCCGGATCCTTGACGCCGATCAAGGCGGCGACAAGCCGCACGATGGATGGTCCGTCCGGCATTCGCGGCCAGGCCTTTTGCCCATCCGGCGAAGACGCAGGCCGATCAAGGAGACGGAATGATGAACGACTTCAAGGGCAAGGTTGCGATCGTCACCGGCGGCGCGTCGGGGATCGGCGAGGCAATCGCGCGGGATCTGGCCAAAGGCGGCGCGAAGGTGATCGTCGCCGACCTGAACAAGGAGCACGCCGACAAGGTGGCCGCGGAGATCAAGGCTTCCGGCGGCACCGCCGTCGGCTTTGCCGCCGATATGGCCGATGCGCAGGCGGTCGAGCGGATGGTCGCGTTTGCCGTCGACACCTATGGAGCGCTGCATCTGGCGGTCAACAATGCCGGGATCGGCGGGCCGATCGCCCCCGTCGCCGACTACCCGCTGGACGGCTGGAAGTCGGTGATCGACATCAACCTGAACGGCGTCTTCTACTGCCTCAAATACGAGATCGCGGCGATGCTGAAGTCCGGCGGCGGCGCGATCGTCAACATGGCCTCCATCCTGGGCTCGGTCGGCACGCCCGGTTCGAGCGCCTACGTGTCCGCCAAGCATGCGCTGCTCGGCCTGACGAAGACCGCGGCGCTCGAATATGCGCAGCAGGGCATCCGCGTCGTCGCCGTCGGTCCGGGCTATATCGACACGCCGCTTTTGTCGAACAATCTCGACGCGGAGACGCTCGGCCAGCTCGCCGGTCTCCATCCCGTCGGACGCATCGGCCGGTCTGAAGAAGTGTCGGCCCTGACGTGCTTCCTGCTGTCCGATGCCGCGAGTTTCATCACCGGCAGCTATCATCTGGTCGACGGCGGCTACACGGCGCATTAACGGTTCAGCCGAGGAAATGACCGGATGAGCATCGCCGTGGCGGACAGCAACAATTCGACCTTGTCCGCCAGACCCACTTGGCATGCCGAGCCGCACCAGGCGGTCGTCGAGGCATTTGCCACCCACCTGGACGGGCTCGATACGGCTGAGGCGTCGAGCCGTCTCGCGAGCATCGGGCCGAACGAGCTTCCGGCGCCGCCCCGCGTCCATCCGGTGCTGCGCTTCCTGCGCCAGTTCAACAACTCGCTGATCTACTTCCTGCTTGCGGCAGGCGTTGCGGCGGCCGTGCTGGAGCACATGGTCGACGCGGCCGTCATCGTCATCGTGGTCGTGGTCAACGCCCTGGTCGGCTTCGTCCAGGAAGGGCGCGCGGAGCGCGCGCTCGACGCGATCCGCGACATGATCGCGCCGCAGGCCACCGTGCTTCGGGACGGCGAGCGCCACGTCGTCGATGCGCGCGAGATCGTGCCGGGCGACATCGTCGCGGTCGAGGCCGGCGACAAGGTGCCGGCCGACATGCGCATCGTCCATGCATGCAGGCTGCTCGCCGACGAAGCGATCCTCACCGGAGAATCCGTGCCCGCCGAGAAGCGGGAGGAACCGGTGGCGGCGGACGCGCCACTCGGCGACCGCTTCTGCATGCTCTATTCGGGCACGCTGGTGGCCACCGGCCAGGCACTCGGCGTCGTCGTGGCGACGGGAGCCGGCACCGAGATCGGCGGCATTTCGACGATGATCGGGCGCGTCAGGCCGCTTACCACGCCCCTCCTGCAGCAGATCGACAAGTTCGGCCGGCTGCTCACGTGGTTCGCGCTCGTTATCGCCGCGGCGGTCTTCGTCTTCGCCACACTGGTCCGCGCCTATCCCTGGGTCGACGCGCTCATGGTCGTCGTGGCGCTCGCCGTCGGCGTCGTCCCGGAAGGCCTGCCGGCCGTCATCACCATCACGCTGGCGGTGGGCGTCCAGCGCATGGCCGCCCGCAACGCGGTCGTGCGGCGCCTTCCCGCCGTCGAGACACTCGGCGCGACCTCGGTCATCTGCTCCGACAAGACCGGAACCCTGACGCGAAACGAAATGACCGCGCGCCGCATCGCCACCGTCTCCGGCGAATCGATCGTTTCCGGATCCGGCTATGCCCCCGAGGGATCGATCAGGATCGACGGCGCGAAGGCTCCGTCGGACGAGGCCCGCGACGGTCTCCTGCTCGCGGCCCTGCTGTGCAACGATGCCGAGATCGTCGAAAAGCACGGGCAGTGGAGCGTCGTCGGCGACCCGATGGAAGGCGCCCTCGTCACATTGGCCATCAAGGCGGGATTCCACGTCGAGACCGCGCGCGAACTCTGGAAACGTGTCGACGAGATTCCGTTCGACGCGCAGCATCGCTTCATGGCAACGCTCAACGAGAGCCCGTCCGGCGAGCGGCGCATCTTCGTCAAGGGCGCTCCCGAGCGGGTGATCGGAATGTGCGGCGCGCAGGCGCTGGACGGCCTGACGATGCCACTGGACCTCGAATACTGGATCGGCACGGTTGCCGAAGCCGCCGGCCGGGGCGAACGCGTCCTCGCTTTTGCGGCGAAGGAAGCCGGCGCGGATTCGGAAAGGTTGTCATTCGAGGCGGTGGAGGCCGGAGACCTCGTCCTCCTCGGTGTCGTCGGACTGATCGATCCGCCGCGGGACGAAGCGATGGACGCCGTTGCTTCCTGCCGTTCGGCCGGCATCGCCATCAAGATGATCACCGGCGACCATGCCGGGACCGCGGCGACGATCGCCCGCCAGCTCATCATCGATGGCGACCCCGTCGCGGTCGAGGGGCGGGAGATCGATGCGATCACCGACGAGGCACTGCGAGAGGTCGTCTCGCGCGTCAGCGTGTTCGCCCGCACCACGCCCGAACACAAGATCAGGATCGTGCGCGCGCTGCAGGCCAACGGCCACATCGTTGCAATGACCGGCGACGGCGTCAACGATGCGCCGGCGCTGAAGCAGGCAGATGTCGGCGTCGCCATGGGGAGAAAGGGCACGGAAGCGGCCAAGGAGGCGGCCGAAATGGTGCTGGTCGACGACAATTTCGCCTCGATCGTCGCCGCGGTGCAGGAAGGACGGACGGTCTACGACAACATCCGCAAGGTCATCGCCTGGACGCTCCCCACCAATGGCGGAGAGATGCTGTGCGTCATCATCGCCATCGCGTTTGGCCTCGCCCTTCCGATGACCGCCATTCAGATGCTCTGGATCAACCTGGTCCTCGAAGTCACGCTTGGACTCGTTCTGGCCTTCGAGCCCTCCGAACCAGACACCATGCGCCGGCCCCCACGCAAACGGGACGAACCCATCCTGTCCAGGTTCCTCGTCTGGCGGGTGGTGCTCGTGTCGCTGTTGTTCACCGCCGGCGTTTTCGTCATCTTCGAATACGCGATACGGCAGGGGCTGGGGGAGGACGTCGCGCGCACGATGGTGGTCAACACGATCGTGGTGATGGAGATCTTCTACCTTTTCAATGTGCGCTACATGCACATGACCTCGTTCAGCCTGATCGGCGCCATGGGCACGCGCGCCGTGCTGCTGGCGATCGCCGCGGTCGTGACCGCCCAGCTGGCATTCACCTACGCGCCGTTCATGCAGGCACTGTTCGGGACCGCGCCGATCGCGCTGAAGGACGGATTGCCGATCATCGGGATCGGCATCCTGCTCATGGTGATCCTGGAAGTCGAGAAGGCCGCCATGCGCCGCTTCATGCCGCTGGTCCAGATCGCACCCTGAAGCGTGGCAGCGGTCAGCCCCTGGACGGCAGCACCCTGTCCGGCGGCCGGTGGCCGTCGAAGAAGGTGCGGATGTTGATGATCACCTTCTCGCCCATGTCGATGCGGCCTTCGAGCGTGGCCGAGCCCATGTGCGGCAGGATCACGACCTTGCCTTTCTTGGCGAGTTTGACGAGCTTGGGGCTCACCGCCGGCTCATGGGCGAAGACGTCGAGGCCGGCGCCTGCAAGCTTCCCCTGCTCGATCATCTTGACCAGCGCGTCCTCGTCGACGATCTCGCCGCGGGCGATGTTCACGACATAGGCGGTGGGCTGCATCAGCGCCAACCGACGCGCCGACAGCAGGTGATAGGTGGCAGGGGTCGAGGGGCAGTTGACGGAGACGATGTCCATCCGCGCCAGCATCTGGTCGAGGCTCTCCCAATAGGTTGCCTCGAGCTCTTCCTCGACCGCGGGGGAAACGCGTTTGCGGTTGTGGTAGTGGATCGAAAGGCCGAAGGCCTTCGCCCGCCGGGCCACCGCGGTGCCGATGCGACCCATGCCGACGATGCCCAGACGTTTTCCCCAGATGCGTCGGCCGAGCATCCAGGTCGGCGACCAGCCCTGCCAGGATCCGGCCTCGCCCTGCAGGACGTTCGCGCCCTCGACGAGGCGGCGCGGCACCGCGAGCATTAGCGCCATGGTCATGTCCGCGGTGTCCTCGTTGAGGACGTTCGGCGTATTGGTGACGGTGATGCCCTGCTTCTGCGCCGCGGCGATGTCGATATTGTCGACGCCGTTGCCGAAATTGGCGATGAGCTTGAGGTTGGGGCCGGCCTGCGCGATCAGCGCCGCGTCGATACGGTCCGTCACGGTCGGGACCAGCACGTCCGCTTCGCGGATCGCGGCGACCAGTTCGGGCTGGCTCATCGGGTGGTCGTCGAGGTTGAGCCGCGCGTCGAACAGCTCGCGCATCCGGGTTTCCACCGGATCGGGCAATTTGCGGGTGATGACGACGAGAGGCTTCTTCTTCCCCGGCATTATTTCCTCTTCGCGGGCGACATCCCGGGTCCTGTTGAGACCTCTTTAACCAAGACCGGCGACATTTGAAGCCGGCGTCCGCCCGGCCTCTCTCTAACAAGCCGCGCGGGGGATGACAAAGAAAAAGGCTGCGCGCGGGCACGCGGCGGCCTTCGGTGTCAGGAGTGGACCGTGTCGCGTTTTCTGTCGCTTCGGCTGGCTCTGTGCTTGGGGCTGGCGGGTTTCGCGTTCAATGCTGCTCCCGTCTCGCTGTCGATCGGCCAGGCGCACGCCCAGGCTGTCGGACCGAACAAGAGCGGCCTGCCGCTGCCCCGATTCGTCACCTTGAAGTCGGGACGGGTGAACCTGCGCATCGGGCCTGGCCGCAACTATCCGGTCGAGTGGATGTACCTGAAATCCGGACTGCCCGTCGAAGTCATTCAGGAGTTCGACAATTGGCGGCGAGTGCGTGATTCCGAAGGCACGGAAGGCTGGATCAACCAGTCGCTGCTTTCGGGCAAGCGCAGCGGCATCGCGGCGCCCTGGTTCAAAGGCAAGGAGACAGCCGTGCCGATGCGCGCACAGCCGGCCGAGGACGCGCGGCTGGTGGCATCGATCGAACCCGGCGCCATGGGCGAAATTGAAACCTGCAACGGCACATGGTGCCGGATGCGTTTCGACAGCTACAAGGGTTGGGTGCCCCAGAACCTGCTCTGGGGCGCGTATCCGAACGAGACGATCGACGACTGACGCTCGGCCAGGATGAGGTCAGCCCCGCTTGGGGCGAAGCCGGATGACTATGTCGATATTGGCGATTTCCATGCCGGGCGGCGGTTCCGGCACGTTGCCCACCGTCACCGGACCCGCATCGATGTCGAGCACCTTGTTCTCGCCCTCGACGTAGAAATGGTGATGGTCCGACGTATTGGTGTCAAAATATGTTTTCGCCCCCTCGACCGCCAGGATGCGCAGCATTCCGGCATCGGTGAACTGGTGCAGCGTATTGTAGACAGTGGCCAGCGAGACCGCGACGCCTGCGCCTTGGGCTTCCTCGTGCAATTCCTCGGCCGTCAGGTGGCGATCGCCCTTGGCGAACAGCAGCGAGGCCAGCGAGATCCGCTGGCGCGTCGGGCGAAGGCCGGCGTCGCGCACACGCGTCTCCACATCCCGTCCAGCGCTGTTGGTTGCCTTTTCCATCTCGTTCCAATGTTCCGGATGCGCGGCCTACCGCTTGCCGCAAAGAGATTTCCGGTCATTACGTGATCCAGCATATATTCCGGCGGAAGTCGCCGATCAATAGCGGCACATTGACCGCTCCGACCCGGCAAGCTAATCGAAGCCGGCAGCTCGTTTCCGCCGGGAGCCGGGCGAGCATCCGCGTGCAGATAGAAGAATGTGCTTCGACAGGAAGCCTCGACGGGAGCAGACATGGCCGAGAAGAAGAGCAGCTTTGGCTACGAAGACCTCCTGGCTTGCGCAAAAGGGGATCTGTTCGGCCCCGGCAATGCCCAGCTTCCCTATCCGCCGATGCTGATGTTCGATCGCATCACCGAGATCAGCGAGACCGGCGGGGCGTTCGACAAGGGCTTCATCCGCGCCGATTTCGCGATCCACCGCGATCTCTGGTTCTTCCCCTGCCATTTTATCGACAATCCGATCATGCCAGGTTGCCTCGGTCTCGATGCGCTGTGGCAGCTGACCGGATTCTACCTCGGCTGGCTGGGCGAACCGGGCAAGGGCATGGCGCTCTCGACGGGCGAGGTCAAGTTCAAGGGAATGGTCACACCGAAAACGAAGCTCGTCGAATATGGCGTCGACTTCAAGCGCGTGATGCGCGGACGCCTGGTCCTCGGCATCGCCGACGGATGGCTGAAGGCGGACGGGGAACAGATCTACACGGCTACCGATCTTCGCGTCGGCCTCGCCAAACAGGACGCGTCCGCCGCCTAGACCCGCGGCACAGCGCAGAAGGAGCATCGCATGAGGCGTGTCGTCGTCACCGGTCTCGGCATCGTATCGTCCATCGGCAACAATGCGGACGAGGTGCGCGAATCGCTGCGCCAGGCGAAGTCGGGTATCAGCTTCTCGCCGGAATTCGCCGAGCACGGCTTCCGCTGCCAGGTCTGGGGCGCGCCGACACTCGATCCAACGAGTCTCGTCGACCGGCGCGCCATGCGCTTCCTGCACAAGGGCGGGGCATGGAACCACGTCGCCATGCAGCAGGCCATCGCGGATGCCGGGCTGGAAGAAAACGACATCACCAACGAGCGCACCGGCATTGTCATGGGCTCGGGCGGTCCGTCGACGCGTACCATCGTCGAGGCGGCCGAAATCACGATCAAGAACAACAGCCCGAAGCGGATCGGACCGTTCGCGGTGCCGAAGGCGATGTCGTCGACCGCTTCGGCGACACTCGCGACCTGGTTCAAGATTCACGGCGTCAACTATTCGATCTCGTCGGCCTGCTCGACCTCGGCGCACTGCATCGGCAATGCCGCGGAAATGATCCAGTGGGGCAAGCAGGACGTGATGTTCGCCGGCGGCCACGAGGATCTCGACTGGACCATGTCGAACCTGTTCGACGCGATGGGCGCCATGTCGTCGAAATTCAACGACCGTCCGACCGTTGCCTCGCGTGCCTATGACGCCGACCGCGACGGGTTCGTGATCGCCGGCGGCGCCGGGGTGGTGGTGCTCGAGGAACTCGAGCGGGCCAAGGCGCGCGGCGCGAAGATCTACTGCGAGCTCGTCGGCTACGGCGCGACGTCGGACGGCTACGACATGGTCGCCCCGTCCGGCGAAGGCGCGGTGCGCTGCATGCGCCAGGCGCTCGCCACCGTCAAAGGGCCGGTCGACTACATCAACACGCACGGCACATCGACGCCTGTCGGCGATTCCAAGGAGATGGGTGCGATCCGCGAGGTCTTCGGCGACCGGATCCCCCATATCTCGTCGACCAAGTCGCTCACCGGCCATTCGCTGGGCGCGGCCGGCGTGCAGGAATCGATCTACTCGATCCTGATGATGCAAGCCGGCTTCCTCGGCGAGAGCGCCCATATCGAGAATTTCGACCCGGAGTTCGACGGCATGCCGGTCCTGCGCAAGCGGATCGACAATGCCAGGATCGATACGGTGCTTTCGAACTCGTTCGGCTTCGGCGGCACCAATGCGACGCTGGTCTTCCAGCGCCTGGCAGATTGAGGGCAACTCACCCATGCACGGACTGATGAAGGGCAAACGCGGCCTGATCATGGGTGTCGCGAACGATCATTCGATCGCCTGGGGCATCGCCCAGACGCTCTACGCGCATGGCGCGGAGATGGCATTCACCTATCAGGGGGAGGCTTTCGGCCGACGCGTGAGGCCGCTCGCCGAGAAAGTCGGGGCAAGGCTCGTCCTGCCCTGCGATGTCGAGGACAGCGCTTCGATCGACTCGGTCTTCGATGCCATGAAGGCCGAGTGGGGGACGATCGACTTCATCGTCCATGCCATCGGCTTCTCCGACAAGAACGAGCTGAAGGGTCTCTATTCGGACACCAGCAAGGAGAACTTCGTTCGCACGATGGTGATCTCCTGCTACTCGTTCACAGAGGTCGCACGCAAGGCCGCCGCGATGATGAACGACGGCGGATCGATGATCACGCTCACCTATGCCGGCTCGGTGCGGGTGATGCCGAACTACAACGTCATGGGCGTTGCCAAGGCCGGGCTGGAAGCCAGCGTCCGCTATCTCGCCAATGATTTCGGACCGCGCGACATCCGCGTCAACGCGATTTCGGCGGGGCCGGTCCGCACGCTCGCCGGGGCCGGCATCGCGGATGCCCGCCACATGTTCTCCTACCAGGCCCGCAATTCGCCGCTCAGGCGCTCGATCACGCTCGAGGACGTGGGCGGCTCCGCGCTCTATCTTCTCTCGACGCTGTCCGGCGGCGTGACCGGAGAGATCCACTATGTCGATTCCGGGTACCACATCGTGTCGATGCCAACCCTGGACGAATTGAAGCGGATGGACGACGGGGCCTGACCTACGATTCCGCGAGTTCGAACAAATCGAATGATCCAGCGAAACTGATTTTAAGGGGATTTCCTGTAGGCATCGCTCCAGAAGGGGTGTTTTGCGTATGCAGGCCTATACAAATCCGAGGCGTAGCCCGCTGTTCCGGCTGATCACGATCGCTGCCGCGGGCATGTCGAGCTTCGTGCTCGGCCTGTGGGGGATCCGCTACGGCTTCGGCGACCAGCTCGGCGGAATGTCGGCGCAGGTGTTGGGCGGGATCATCGCCTCGCTCTGCGCGCTTTCGGCAGCGGGCGCTTCTCTGTCCTTCTTCGCCGGCGTCGACGAATCCGCGAGCTACGTCTACAACGAGACCCAGATTGACAAGCTGACCGGCCTGCATTCGCGTCAGGCCATGATCGGCCGGATCGCGGCCGCGGCCGCGGCGACCGTGCAGGACGGAAAGCCGGTCTTCCTGATCGACATCGACATCGACCGCTTCAAGCAGATCAACGACGCCATCGGCTATACGCAGGGAGACGAACTGATCCGCGCCTTCGCGGCGCGTCTTCGCGACCATGTCCCGCCCGGCTCCGAGATCGGCCGCATCGGCGCCGGCGAGTTTGCAATCCTGGTTCGGGATGGCCGGGCCACCTCGATCGACCGGATGGTCGAAAAGCTGATCGAGAAGATGATCGAGCCCTACCGGCTGACGACGCATCTGCAGTCGGTGAACCTGTCGGTGGGCCTGGTGGCAATGCCCAAGGACGGCCGCGACCCTATCGTTCTCCTGCGCCGGTCCAACCTCGCGCTGCAGAACGCGCGGATGAGCGGCATCGGCAACTGGTCCGTCTACCACCCCGAGATGGGCAAGCTCGCGGAATACCGCCAGTGGATCGAATCCGAACTGCACGCGGCGTTCCAGCGCGGCAATTTCGACCTGCACTACCAGCCGCAGCACGACCTCGCGACCGGCAAGATCGTCGGATACGAAGCGTTGCTGCGCTGGCGGCACCCGAAGCGCGGCATGATCGCCCCGTCGGAATTCGTCCCGGTGGCCGAAGAGACCGGCATGGTGGTCCCGATCGGCGAATGGGTGCTGCGCAAGGCGTGTCATGATCTCAAGACGCTGCCCGAGAATCTGTTCATCGCCGTCAACATCTCGCCTGTCCAGATGATGACGAAGGATTTCATCCAGCGCGTCCGGGCCGTGGTGGCGGAGAGCGGCGTGAACCCCGCGCGTCTCGAACTGGAAGTGACGGAGACTGCGATGATGCAGGACCGCGAACGCGCGGCCCAGGTGATGCGCCAGCTGACCGAGATGGGCATCTCCGTCGCCGTCGACGATTTCGGCACGGGCTATTCAAACCTCAGCTATCTGATCGACTTCCCGTTCCGGAAGCTGAAGATCGACCGTTCTTTCGTCGAACGGATCGACAAGGACAATGGCGGCGCAGTCGTCTCCACCATCGTCGGCCTTTCGCGCGCCCTCGGCGTCAGTACGATCGCGGAAGGCGTGGAGACCGAAACCCAGGCGACGCTGCTGCGTGCCGCCGGCTGCGAGGTGGTTCAGGGCTATCTCTATGGCCGGCCCGGTCCGCTCGCGGTGGTCGGGCTGACCACCGAGCCGGCTCCGCTCGCCGCGGCGGTTCACTGACCCAGGCACCGCTCAAGGCAATTTGCCTTGACCAAGGGTACCGGAGCGTCCATCACCTGACATTCGTCGTTCGCGGGGGGATCGCGGGCTCCAGTGCAATTCGGTGGGGTGGCGCCGGGCGGGATGAAGCTCAGGAAGTTCTTTTGGCCGATCGTCGGCAGCGCAGCCGTCATCTTCTCGATCTGGCTGCTCTATCACGAATTGCGAGGCGTCTCTTTCGAGGAGATGAAAACCAGCTTCGCACGGATTTCGCTGCACAGCTGGCTGCTGGCGGTCCTCTCCACCTTCGTGGCCTACGGCGCACTCGCCGGATACGACAACATCGCCCTCAAATATCTGAACCGGAAGGTGCCGTGGCTGTTCATCACCATCGGCTCCTTCACCACCTATGCGATCTCTCACAATATCGGGGCTTCGGTGCTGTCCGGCGCGGTCGTGCGCTACCGGGCCTATGCGTCCAAGGGACTGACCATGGCGGAGGTCGGCGTTCTGGTCGCCTTCTGCTCCTTCACCTTTGCCATCGGGGTGCTGTTCCTGACCGGGCTCGTCTTCGTCATCGAGCCGGAGATCGTCGACAGGTTCGTCGACATCCTGCCGACCGATTTCTCGCGCGGAACGGGCTACCTGCTGCTCGCGGTCATCGGGCTCTATGTCGCCGGAAGCCTGTTCAGGCTGCCGCCGCTGACGATCCGCGGTTTTGAGCTGCGCTATCCGTCGCTGCCGATCGTTGCACGGCAACTCATCATCGGCCCGATCGAGATCATCGGCGCGGCAGGCATCGTCTACTTCGCGCTGCCGGAAGCCGGAAACCCCGGCTACCTCGTCATTCTCGGCATCTTCCTGATCTCGTTCTCGGTGGCGCTGCTGTCGCACGCCCCGGGAGGACTCGGCGTGCTCGAACTTGTCTTCGTGCATGCGCTGTCCGAAATGGATCCCGCCGACGTGATCGCCGCGCTGGTCGTGTTCCGGCTGCTCTACCTGATCGTGCCGTTCATGATCGCGATCGTGGTGATCCTCGCCTTCGAGCATTCCCGCCTGGGGCGGGACTGACAAGACCGGACGAGGTCAGCGCTTCGCCCAGAGCACCTTGTAGGTCTGGTCGCGGACGAGTTCGCCGGACTGCCGGAAACCGGCCGACAGAGCCGCCTCGTAGGGCAGCCCGCGATTGGCGACCATGAAGAGGCGGCCGCTGGGCTTCAGCGCGGCGCTCGCGGCGCGGATCATCGCGTGGCCGATGCCCGGCTCCGCCGCCCGGCCCTGATGGAAGGGCGGGTTCATGACGATCGCATCGAATGTGCGAGGAACGGGTTCGCCGGCCAGATCGGTCCAATGGTAGCCGACCGGCACGCGCGCCTCGGCTAGATTGGTCTTCGCCGCTTCCAGCGACGCGAAGTCAGCCTCGAACACGTCGAGCGAGGCGACGCCCGCGCATCGTTCCAGGACTTCGGCGGCCAGATAGCCCCAGCCGGCGCAGAAATCCGCCACGGCGCCCGAGAGATCGGCCGGGATGTGCTGCGCCAAGAGCCGCGAGCCGGCATCGATGCGGTCATGGGAGAACATGCCGGGCGTCGCGCGGTAGCGGCCGCCGATCAGCGCCTCGCGATGCGGCGCCTCGAGCATCGTCGCCAGCGAGCGGGCATCAGCCGGCTTCTCGAACCAGAAAGCCTGGCCATGGAACTTGGACAGGCTTCCCCCCAAAGGGGTCAGAGCCTCCAGCCGCTTGCGCAGGCTGGCGATGCCGTCGTCCTTGCTGCCGGCCACGAGGATGACGGCCGCAGGTGAACCGCGCCGCATCGCCTCGACGATCAGGATCTCGTTCAGCCCCTTGTGCTTGCCCGCCAGGACGAGAACGAGACCATACCCCTCCCCTTCCGGCTCGGGCACGACCTTATGCTTGCCGGCCTTCAGCTTCAGGAAATCCGGCCTGAACCCCTGCACCAGCGTCAGGTCGGCGCCAAAGCCGTCCGGCAGCCGGAAGCCCGGCTGGGCGCCGAGAAAAAGAACCCGCGCGCCCTTGCCCGGCGGATCGAGGTCGCCGGTCTCGAAGGGATGGAAGAGGGTTCGCTGGGCGTCGTCGCCGGCTGCCATGCGGATGCTCACGTCCCGCAAAACGTCTGCAGCACGCGCTCGTCCGGCCGCGGCGGCTCGGCGTAGCGTTCCCTGCCCGGTTGCTCGTCGTAAGGATGCGTGACCACCGCCAGCATTTCATGGAAAGGGCCGAAATCGTCGCGTTCGATGGCTGCGGCGATGACCTCCTCGACTAGGTGATTGCGCGGGATGAACTTCGGGTTGGCCCGCTTCATCAGCGCAGCCCGCGCCCCGGCCGAGACATCCTCCAGCGCCAGGCGCTCCAGCCACAGCCGCGCCCAGGCATCGAAGCCGGCGGGATCGGCGAAAAGTCTCCCCGTCGACAGCACGGCTTCTTCCGGCGCAAGTGCTACATCCTCGGCCAGCGTGCGGAAGGTCAGCGTGAAATCGGCGCCGCCCGCGGCCATCGTTTCGAGAAGGCCTTTCACCAGCGCCTTGTCCTCGTCGCGCGCAGAGGTCAGGCCGAGCTTGGCGCGGAACCCCTCGACCAGCTTCTCCTCGAACTGCGGCATGAAGGCGCCCAGCGCCGTCTGCGCCACCGGCACCGCCTGCTCCGGGTCGTCGTGCAGCAGCGGCAACAGGCACTCGGCCAGCCGCGCCAGGTTCCACTGCGCGATGTGCGGCTGGTTGGAGAACGCGTAGCGCCCGTGCTGGTCGATGGAGGAGAACACCTTGGCGGGGTGGTATTCGTCCATGAAGGCGCAAGGACCGTAGTCGATCGTCTCGCCCGAGATCGCCATGTTGTCGGTGTTCATCACGCCATGGATGAAGCCGAGCTGCATCCACCTGGCGATCAGCGCGGCCTGGCGCGCGACCACCGCCTGGTAGAGGGCGAGATAGCGGTTCGCGGCCGTCGCGGTCTCGGGAAAGTGCCGCTCGATGACATAGTCCGCGAGCCTGCGGATCGAATCGACATCGCTGCGGGCGGCGAAGAACTGGAAGGTGCCGACGCGGATGTGGCTCGCCGCAACGCGCGTCACCACCGCGCCGGGAAGGCGCGTCTCGCGATAGACCGAATTGCCGGTGGTTACCGCGGCGAGGGATCGCGTGGTCGGCACGCCAAGCGCGGCCATCGCCTCCGAGACGAGGTATTCGCGCAGGACCGGACCGATCGCCGCCAGCCCGTCGCCCCGGCGCGAGAAATGGGTGGGTCCCGCGCCCTTGAGCTGGATGTCCCGGCGGCCCTTCTCACCGACCACCTCGCCCAGCAGGATGGCGCGGCCGTCGCCGAGCTGCGGCACGAAATGGCCGAACTGGTGGCCGGCATAGGCGAGCGCGACCGGCTCCGCCCCCTCGGGGATCGTGTTGCCGGAAAAGATCTCGGCCAGCGTCGCGTCGTCGATGTCGCCGACGTCGAGTCCCAGCTCCTCAGCCAGTCTCCGGTTGAATTTCACCAGACACGGACGCGCTGCCCGCGCAGGCTCGGCGGCAACGTGAAAACCGGCCGGCAGGCGCGCATAAGAATTGTCGAAGCGCCCGATGGCCGGCGCTTCGCTCGCTTCCAATGTCATTGCCTTGCTCATCATGTGCTCACACCGCCGGACACCGGCGCATTTCCATACATAGGTCCCCACGTCCCCGTCGTCATCAACTCTGTCGGATTTGAACGCCTCATCGTCTTGCGTTGCGGACGATCCCTCGCATGGCAGACCTGTGGCCGATGCTGTGCACTCCCCGTTCCGCCAGTCCCTCCACCGCCTTCGGGTTCCCCTCTCTACACCGGAGCCCCCTCCACTATGCTGCGCATGGTCCCCCTCCCCCGTAAACGGGGGATGATCAGGGCGCGACCGCGCGGCCGGCATATCCTCCCCTGCGAAGCGGGGGAGGGGGACCGCCGAAGGCGGTGGAGGGGGCGGTCGCAGGCCCACGGAGCAGTTCTCCGGACGCGCCCCTGTGCATCGATCGCCCCCGGCGGAAGAAAGTTTTCGCCGACAACCTCTTGTTCCCATTCACCATTCGCCCGTCACCATTCACTTTTTTTATCCACGCCCTTTCCGCCCTGCCGCATCATTGGTCCCGGTGCGACGCAAAGGAGCCGACGGTGAGTTGGAAGGCGAAGACAGGAAGGGGACAGGAGGTGCTTTGCAGCATCGTCTCGACCCTGCTTGCGCTCGCAGCCCTCGCAGAACGCGCCGCCGGCGACACGCCTTGGGTCCGCTTCAGCGTGCTGTGGGCCGCCCGGCAGGCCGACCTCATCGCCCGCGACTACGTCGCCGGCTCGACCTGGAACGCGGCCGGCCGGCTCTGGTCGCCCGCTCTGCCCAACGTCCGCTACGGCACCGGGCCGGCCGACGCGCTCGACATCGCCGCCTCGCTGCGCGCGCTGGCGATGGTCATCAGCGGCATGGCCGCCTATCTCCGGCGCGTTGCGGTCTGGCGGCAGGATCAGGCAGTGGACGAGGCCGGCGACGAGGCCAACCCGCTCCACGGGCTCGACGCGTTCGCCCGGAGGCTTCGGGAGGCCTTCTCGCCGGTCGAGTTTTGCGACACGTCGTAGAGATCCGCAGGGGACAGTTTACTTTGTTTCCGCCCGCGCAAGCCTTGCACGGGCGACGCCCTCGTGCGGAAAAAAGTAAACTGTCCCCGGCACTTACCCTCTTCCGCCGTCATCCTCCGGCCAGCCCATCGGGCGAATTGCAAAGGTCCAGCGGACCTTGCAAAGGACGCGAACGCCCGAAGGGCTGGCCCGAGAATGACGCCTCAGCGGCAAAGGCTCGACCTCTCGCGCGACTGCGTAGCGTCCTGGTCCTCATCCGCCCGTTGGTTACCTTTTCCCCCGCGAGCGGAGAGAGACCCACCGCAAAGCAAAAGGGCGCGGATTGCTCCGCGCCCTCGGATGTCAGACGAAATCGCCGGCTCAGGCGGCGTCTTCCGCGCCTTCGGCCTTCTTCTCGGCCTTCGGGATTTCCTTGCCGGTCGTCTGGTCGACGACCTTCATGGACAGCCGCACCTTGCCGCGCTCGTCGAAGCCCATCAGCTTGACGAAGACCTTCTGGCCTTCCTTGACGACGTCGGTCGTCTTCTGGACGCGGTCGTTGGCAAGCTGCGAGATGTGGACCAAGCCGTCCTTCGGGCCGAAGAAGTTGACGAAAGCGCCGAAGTCGGCGGTCTTGACGACCGTGCCCTCGTAGATCTCGCCGACTTCCGGCTCGGCCACGATCGAGTGGATCCACTTCTTCGCCGCCTCGATCTCCTTGGCGTTCGACGACGCGATCTTCACCGTGCCGTCGTCCTCGATGTTGATCTTGGCGCCGGTCTTCTCGACGATCTCGCGGATGACCTTGCCGCCCGAGCCGATCACGTCGCGGATCTTGTCGGTCGGAACGTGCATCACCTCGATGCGCGGGGCGAACTCGCCGAGCTCGGCGCGGGCGCCGGACAGGGCCTTCGACATCTCGCCGAGGATGTGGATACGGCCGTCCTTGGCCTGGTCGAGGGCGATCTTCATGATCTCCTCGGTGATGCCCTCGATCTTGATGTCCATCTGGAGCGAGGTGATGCCGTAGGCGGTGCCGGCAACCTTGAAGTCCATGTCGCCGAGGTGATCCTCGTCGCCGAGGATGTCGGAGAGAACCGCGAAACGGTCGTCCTCCTTGATCAGGCCCATGGCGATGCCCGCCACCGGCTTGGCCAGCGGAACGCCGGCGTCCATCAGGGCGAGCGAGGTGCCGCAAACGGTCGCCATCGAGGACGAGCCGTTCGATTCGGTGATCTCGGAGACGACGCGGATCGTGTAGGGGAAGGCTTCCGCGGCCGGGAGCATCGGACGGATGGCGCGCCAGGCGAGCTTGCCGTGGCCGATCTCGCGGCGGCCGGGCGAACCCATGCGGCCGGTCTCGCCGACAGAGTAGGGCGGGAAGTTGTAGTGAAGGAGGAACTTCTCCTTGTACATGCCCGTCAGGCTATCGACATACTGCTCGTCCTCGCCGGTGCCGAGCGTGGCGACGACGATCGCCTGCGTCTCGCCGCGAGTGAACAGCGCCGAACCGTGGGTGCGCGGCAGGACGCCGACCTCGGAGACGATCTTGCGGACCGTCGAGAGGTCGCGGCCGTCGATGCGGCTCTTGGTGTCCAGGATGTTCCAGCGCACGACCTTGGCCTGGAGCTCCTTGAACACGGACGCGACCTTGTCGGCCGCGTATTTGGCCGGCTCGTCGCCGACGGGGGCGAAGGCCGCCTTCACCTTGGCCTTGACGGCGTCGACCGCGGCGTAGCGCTTCTGCTTGTCGACGTTCTTGTAGGCCTCACGCAGTTCGTCACCGACGATCGCCAGCATCTCGGTCTCGAGGCCGGAAAGATCGTCCGGCGTAAAGTCGCGCGGCTCCTTGGCGGCGACCTCGGCCAGCTTGATGATCGCGTCGATCACCGGCTGGAATGCCTTGTGCCCGAACATGACTGCGCCGAGCATGGTCTGCTCGTCGAGTTCCTGGGCCTCAGACTCCACCATCAGCACCGCGTCGGACGTGCCGGCGACGACCAGGTCCAGCTTGGATTCCGGCATTTCGTCGACATGCGGGTTGAGCACGTACTGGCCCTCGATGAAGCCGACGCGGGCGCCGCCCACCGGACCCATGAACGGGACGCCCGACAGCGTCAGCGCGGCAGAGGCCGCGACCATCGACAGGATGTCCGGATCGTTCTCCAGATCGTGCTGCATGACGGTGACGACGACCTGGGTGTCGTTCTTGTAGCCGTCGGGGAAGAGCGGGCGGATCGGGCGGTCGATCAGGCGGGAGACCAGCGTCTCTTTTTCGCTCGGACGTCCCTCGCGCTTGAAATAGCCGCCCGGGATCTTGCCGGCGGCATAGGTCTTTTCCTGGTAATTGACGGTGAGCGGGAAGAAGTCCTGGCCGGGCTTCGGCTCCTTCATGGAGACGACGGTGGCGAGAACGACGGTTTCGCCGTAGGTCGCGACGACGGCGCCATCGGCCTGGCGCGCGATCTTTCCGGTTTCGAGGATGAGCGGACGGCCGCCCCACTCGATCTCCACCTTGTGGTGATTGAACATGTCTTGTCCTTCAAATGCGGGACGGGCGACTCCGGTCCATCCGGAGCGCCTTGCAGTCCCTGGCTTCGTGTCGAACGAGCCATGGGCAAGACAACGGGAGGCTTTGCGTTCTCGCGCTTCGATGCGCAACAAGCATCCGGCAATCCTGCCCCATGACCTGTTCATGGGCGGTTCCGGATTCATGCGTAGTTGGTCCAGGTCCGGAACCGGCGGGCCCACCGCGGACGGCGGCCCATTGCAGCGCCGCCGGACCCGTTTCCGGATCCGGCGGCGAATTCGTCAGCGGCGCAGGCCGAGCTTCTCGATCAGCGCGTTGTAGCGCGCCTCATCCTTGCCCTTCAGGTAGTCGAGCAGGCGGCGGCGCTGGGAAACAAGGGCGAGAAGGCCACGACGGGAGTGGTTGTCCTTCTTGTGGTCCTTGAAGTGTTCGGTGAGGTTCTTGATCCGTTCGGAATAGATGGCGACCTGCACCTCGGGCGAACCCGTGTCGCCGGGCTTGGTCGCGAATTCCTTCATCAGTTCAGTCTTACGCTCTGCAGTCAGCGACATCGCGCTTTTCCTTTCTGTTCTTTTCTAGGAAACGGGATGCCCTCAGCCAGGATGTCGTCCAGCAGGGGCCGGTTCGCAAAGCCGGATAAGGTCTTTGCTGCGGCGCGTATAATCTATGTCGGACGGAAAAGCCAGCCCTATTCAACCGGGGCTGAAATGGCTCCAGATACAGTCGATCCGGGGTTTGCGGATGGCTTGACGTTGCTCAGTGACCCTCGTCTTCCTCGCACTTCAAATACGGATCGAACACCCAGCCGATCGCATTGTCGTCGGCCAACCGCTCGACCGCATACCAGACCTTGCCGTTCAGCGTCGTCTCCTCGTAGGGGCGGACGCGCACGCCGTTCTCCCAGGTGCCGAGGATCTTGCCGTTCGGCTCCTCGCGGATGTTGAGCGGCGTGCCCGTCGGGTCCGCGACGGTGCAGATCCTGCCCATCTCGTCCTCGCCCTCGCATTTCAGATAGGCGCCGAAGACGTAGCCCCAGGCTTCGGAATACTTGCCGACGAGCGCCCAGCGCTTGCCGTCGTGATCCTTGTGCTCGACCACCTCGACCTTGGCGCCGCGCTTCAGCGTCGACAGGATCGCGCCGTTCGGCCCGGCGCGGACGTTGAGTGGCGTGCCGGTGGGGTCGACCACGGTGCAGACCGGAGGGCCGTCGCAGGCAAAGGCCGCGAGACCGGCGAGGTTGAAGGCGAGGGCAAGGGCGATCCGGCGCATGCGATGTCTCCTGTTTCGGCAAGGACACTGCACGAGGAGTGTATCCTCCGTGTCGCGCCGGAGCGCGTCACAGCCATTTCCGCCACTTGAAATAGCCGAGCAGCGACAGCGCGACGAAGAACATGAAGCCCAGCGCGGCGGGATAGCCGTAGCGCCATTCGAGCTCCGGCATGTTCCACGGCGAAACCGCGGTGTCGAAATTCATGCCCCAGACGCCGACCAGGAACGTCAGCGGGATGAAGATCGCCGAGACGATGGTGAGGATCGAGATGACCTCGCTGACCCTTGCCTGCGACATCGAGTTGTGCGTGTCCAGAAGGTCTGTCAGCAGTTCCCGGTCCGTATCGACCGTGTCGATCAGCCTGACTGAGTGGTCGAGCGTATCGGCGAGATACACCATGGTCTCCTTGTGGACATAGGGCACGTCGGAGCGCGTCAGCGCGGCCAGCGCGTCGCGCAGCGGCCACAGCGCGCGCTTCAGGGACACGACCTCGCGGCGCAGGCGGTGGAGCTCGCGAAGGTGGCTCTTCGCCGGCTGGGCGAGCATCTCGTCCTCGATCCGGTCGATCGCCTCGCCGATGGTCTCGATCGGCACGAAGTAGCTGTCGACGATGGCGTCGACGAGCGCATAGGCGAGGTAGTCGGCCTTGCGCGTTCGCAGCCGGTTCGGCATCGGCGCCTGGATGCGCTTGCGCACCGGTTCGAAGGGATCGCCGGCACGCTCCTGGAAGGTGATGACGAAAGTGTCGCCGAAGAAGATCGAGATCTGTTCCCAGCGCCGGGAGGCGGTGTCGTCGATCATGCGGACGACGACATAGGCATGGTCGTCGTAGAAGTCGGCTTTCGGGCGCTGGCTGGTATTGATGGTGTCTTCGAGCGCCAGAGGATGCAGCCCGAAGATCGTGCCCAGTTCGCGGATCAGGTCGACATCGCCAAGTCCGACGCAATCGATCCAGATGAGCGGCCATTCCCTCCGGCAGTTGCGGATCGTGGCTATGCTGGCGTTCTCGAACAGCATCGAACTGTCTGGCGAAATGCCGGTCAGCGTCAGGGCCGGCTGCGGCGCGGCCGGATCGGCGACCAGGGTGCCGGGCGGCGCACCGACCGGAGACCGCTTGTGCCGGACGCGCTTCGCCGAGGATATCGAAGAGTTGGTTGCCGCCATGATCCCAGTCCTGCTCCCTTTCGGGATAGCAAGTTCGCGGACAAAGCGACAGACGATCAGACGGTGAAGACGCGCCGCGGCTTGAACATGCCCGCTTCCACCGAGCCGATTGCGACGAGCTTGCCGCGCTGGGTGGCGTAGGCGTCGGCGGCCTCGGCCGGGGCGTCGCGGCCGCGCACGATCACCGGATTGCCGAGCCGCACCTTCTGCGCCGCATCGTCGCCGAGCGGGATCGAGGGAAGCGCATCGAGCGCCACGATCGTGTCGACCAGCAGGTCGTCCAGCGCCGCGAAGGCGTCGGGCACTTCGTCCGGATCGGGCCGGGATTCACCGCCCTCCGGCGTGCGGACGATACCCGCCGCCTGCTCGAGTTCGGCGACGGTGACGAGATCCTCGACCTCGAAAGGCTCGACCAGCTCCCGTCGCAGGTCGCTGACATGGCCGTAGCAGCCGAGGTCGCGTCCCATGTCGCGCGCGAGAGAGCGGACATAGGTACCCTTGCCGCATTCAACCTCGAAATCGGTATGGCCCGGATCCGGCATGGCAACGATATCCAGCCGGCCGATCTCGATCTCGCGCGCGGCGATCTCGACCGTCTCGCCCGCCCGCGCGATGTCGTAGGCACGCTCCCCGTCGATCTTGATGGCGGAGAACTGCGGCGGCACCTGCATGATCACGCCGGTATATTTGGGCAGAAGCGCGCGGATCTGCCCCTCGGTCGGGCGATCCGGCGACGTCGCGGTGGCGCTGCCCTCGAGATCGTCGGTCGAGCGTTCCTCACCCCAGGCGACGGTGAAACGGTAGATCTTGGCGCCGTCCATCACGTAGGGAACGGTCTTCGTGGCCTCGCCCAGCGCGATCGGCAGCATGCCGGACGCGAGCGGATCGAGCGTTCCGGCATGGCCCGCCTTTTCGGCGCGGTATAGCCATTTCACCTTCGACACGGCCTCGGTCGAGCCCATGCCCGCCGGCTTGTCGAGCACGACCCAGCCGGACACGTTGCGGCCTTTCTTCCTGCGCGGCTTGCTCACTCGTCGCCTTCCTTGCCGAGATCGCGCGCCACTTCCGGAGAGCGGAGCAACTGATCGATCTTCGCCATGTTGTCGAAACTGGTATCCAGGCGGAACCGGAATTCGGGCATGTATTTCATCTGGCGCAGCGCGCCGGAGACCCTGCCGCGGATGAACTTCGCGTTGTGGGCCAGCGCCTTGATCACCGCGTCATTGTCCTTGGCAGCAAGCGGCGCGACGAAGGCGGTCGCGATCTTGAGGTCGGGCGACATCCGCACTTCCGAAACGGAGATGACGGTCCGCTCGATGATGTCGTCGCGAACCTCGCCGCGCGCCAGCACCTCGGCGAGCGCGTGCCGCACCTGTTCGCCGACGCGCAGCATGCGCTGTGACGGACCGCTGGTTCCAGTCATGGTTCTACCCGCCTTTTCCGGCCTATGACGCGGAGCGACTCGACCGTTTGTCGATATCCGCCGCGAAGGCCTGCATGTCTTCCATCGTCTCGAACGCTCCCCGCGGCACGATGACCGGGACCGCTTCGCCGCGAATGAACACGTGATCTTGCGTCAAGACCGCGTGAGAAATCCTGTCATAGTCCACCCTTCGAACCCCGGCCGCGTGATGCTCTTCGAGATGGTCGTCCCACTGTTCGAGCCTCACCCGTCCGCCCGGCACGGGTAGCGATGCGGCCTTTCGCCGGACATCCAGATTGGTCCAAACGATAGCCGCAATCCCGGCTGCGCTGAGGATAGCCCCGACTGCAATCCACCAGAACAGCCGCCCGATCTCATGCGGAACCAATCCGGCGAGAAGGCCTGCTACGCCGATCAGAACGATGAGCCTCAGTTTGTCCCACCCGCTCAGCTCGTGCCGAAGCATCGTAAAGGCCAAGGCATCCGCACGCGTCACCTCGTAGGCAAGCGTGCGGATGGGAATCTGCGATTCCTCGTTCATCGGCTCTCTTGCCGACGGGTCACAGCGTCCGCGTCACCATCTCCACGCGGAAGCATTCGATGATGTCGCCGACCTGGATGTTCTCGTAGTTCTGGAACGCCATGCCGCATTCCTGACCGACGGGAACCTCGGAGACCTCGTCCTTGAAGCGCTTCAGCGTCTTCAGCGTGCCTTCGTGGATGACGATGTTGTCGCGGATCAGGCGAACGCCCGCACCGCGCTCGACACGGCCCTCGGTGACACGGCAGCCGGCGATCTTGCCGACCTTCGTGATGTCGAAAACCTCGAGGATCTCCGCATTGCCCAGGAACGTCTCGCGACGCTCCGGCGACAGGAGACCCGACATCGCCTGCTTCACGTCATCCACCAGGTTGTAGATGATGTTGTAGTAGCGGATCTCGATGCCTGCCTGTTCGGCCGCCTGGCGGGCCTGCGGATTCGCACGCACGTTGAAGCCGATGATCGCGGCGCCCGACGTCTCGGCGAGCGAGATGTCGCTCTCCGTGATGGCGCCCGCGCCCGAGTGGACGATGCGCGCACGCACTTCGTCCGTTCCGAGCTTCTCCAGCGCCGAGGCGATCGCCTCGATCGAGCCCTGCACGTCGCCCTTGATGATCAGCGGGAATTCCTTCACGCCAACCGTCTGGAGCTGAGTCATCATCTGCTCCAGCGAACCGCGCTGGCCGGCATGCTTGGCCACCGCCTTGTCGCGGGCGAGCCGCTGACGGTATTCGCTGATCTCACGTGCCTTGGCCTCGTTCTCGGCGGTGCCGAAATGGTCGCCCGCACGAGGCACGCCCTGCAGGCCGAGAACCTCGACCGGCATCGATGGACCGGCTTCCTCGACCGTCTCGCCGCGATCGTTGACCAGAGCGCGGACACGGCCCCACTCGTTGCCGACGACGATGATGTCGCCGGGCATCAGCGTTCCGGTCTGCACCAGGACGGTCGCGACCGGGCCGCGGCCCCTGTCGAGACGTGCCTCGATGACCACGCCTTCGGCGGTGCGATCCGGATCGGCCTTCAAGTCGAGAACTTCGGACTGCAGCAGGATCGCCTCGAGCAGCTTGTCGATATTGGTACCCTTGGTCGCCGACACCTCGACGTCCAGCACCTCGCCGCCCATCGATTCGACGAACACCTCGTGCCGGAGCAGTTCGGTGCGCACCTTCTGCGCGTTGGCCGACGGCTTGTCGATCTTGTTGATCGCCACGATGATCGGCACGCCGGCCGCCTTGGCGTGATTGATGGACTCGATGGTCTGCGGCATCACGCTGTCGTCGGCGGCAACCACCAGCACGGCGATGTCCGTCGCCTGGGCGCCGCGGGCGCGCATGGCGGTGAACGCCTCATGGCCCGGCGTGTCGAGGAACGTGATCTCCTGGCCGTCCTTCTCGATCTGGTAGGCGCCGATGTGCTGGGTGATACCGCCGGCTTCGCCGGCGGCCACCTTGGCATTGCGGATCGCATCGAGCAGCGACGTCTTGCCGTGGTCGACGTGGCCCATGATGGTGACGACCGGCGGACGCGGCCGCATGTTCTCCGGCTTGTCCTCGACGCTGAAGATGCCGCCTTCGATGTCGGACTCGGCCACGCGCTTGACCGTGTGGCCGAAATCGACCGCGACCAGTTCGGCCGTGTCGGCATCGATCAGGTCGCCGGGCTTCAGCATCTGGCCCTGCTTCATGAAATATTTGATGACGTCGACGGCGCGTTCCGACATGCGCTGGGCCAGGTCCTGGACGGTGATCGTCTCGGGCAGCACCACTTCACGCATGACCTTCTCGCGCGGCTCGTTCTGCATGCCGCGCTTGAACTTCTCCTGGCGGCGGCGCATCGCCGACAGCGAGCGCCCGCGGCCGTCGCCGTCGGTCAGCGCCGCGGTGACCGTCAGCTTGCCGCGGCGGCGCTCCTCGTCGGTCTTGCCCTTGGCCGGACGGGCGACCTCGGGCGTCGCGATGCGGCGCGGCGGCAGGCTGGCCGGAGCGCCCCCGACCCGACCGCGCGGACGCGCCGGCTCGTCGTCGTCCGGAACCATCGCATCGGCGGTAGCGGCCGGCGCACGGCGGCGTGCTTCTTCCTCGGCACGCTTGCGGGCCTCGGCCTCGCGCTTGAGGCGGGCTTCCTCCTCGGCCTGGCGGCGCGCGGATTCTTCGCGCTCCTTCTTGCGGCGCTCCTCTTCCTCTGCGCGGCGGCGCGCTTCCTCGATCGCGCGCTGGCGATCGTCGGCCTCGCGGGCTTTCGACCCCTCGAGCGCACGACGGCGCGCTTCCATCTCCTCGCGCGACAGTTCGTTCAGGACCACGCCCGAGCGATCCGGGGCGGGCGCGGGCCTCGGCCGGGGAGGCTCGACAACGACCGGCTTGGCAACCGCCGGAGCGACGGGCGCCTTCGGCACAAGCACGGGTGCTGCCTGCGCCGGCTTCTCGCCAGGCAGCGGGAACTTCCGCTTCTTGGTCTCGACGACGACCTGCTTCGTGCGGCCATGCGAGAAGTTCTGCCGAACCGTGCCCTGCGTCACGCCGGCCGGCTTCAGGCTCAAGGTCTTCTTCACATTGACGCTCAGCGTCTTGTCGTCACCAGATTTCGTATCGCTCATTCCATATCCTTAGATGCGCCATCGACGGATTCGATGGTCGCCGAACCGAGGCCGTCTTCCGGGGAACCGCCCCGGTACCGGTCAAGCGCTACCACGCGCTTCAGCGCCGCCTTGCCCGCGTCCCCGGCGAGCACGGCTGCATGTATCACATTTGCCCCCCCCAATGCCAAACCCAATTCGGCTTCCGAAAAGAGTTTGTAGGCAGGGATATCCGGTCCGCCGAGATGAACCGTCGCCCGCCGCGCCTGGGTGATCTTGCGCACGCCGTCGGCCTGCGCCTCGTACGCGTGAAGCACAGCCGCCGCCTCGCCGCTGCGCACCGAGGCCTCGACCTTGGCCGCACCGAGCGCGACGACCCCGGCCTTGCGGGCGAGACCCAGCGCTCCCAACGCGTTCTGGACCAGGATGCGATCGACCATCTCGCCGAGATCCGGAGACACCGAAACCTCCGATTTGAAGGCGCGGCGGAACAGGTTCTTCCGCGCCGCCTCGTCAACACGGCGGCGATCGGCGGTCACCCAGCAGCCGCGGCCGGGAAGCTTTCTCTTGATGTCGGGAACGACGGACGCGTCGGGACCCACGACGAAGCGGATGAGCCCTTCAGGCTCTCCCGCTTGCCGAGTCACGATGCAGGTGCGGTCGTTCATTTCGTCCAAGTGTCGCTCCAGGCCCCGACATGTCCGTCAGGCCGTTGCTTCGGCGTCTTCTTCGACGGCCTCGCCGGCGAGGTCGTCTTCGCTGATCCAGCCGGCATGAAGCCGGGCAGCCAGCACCATCTGCTCGGCCTCTGCTCGGCTGACGCCGAACTCGCCCAGCACACCGGCAAAAGTCTTGGTCTCGCCGTCCTTGCGCTCCTTCCAGCCGACAAGGTCGTCGACCGCGTAGCCGGCGAAATCCTCGATCGACTTCACGCCGTCCTTGCCGACCGCGACCATCATCGCGGTCGTCATGCCGGGCAGATCGCGAAGTTCGTCGGCGACGCCCAGCTTGACGCGCTCGGCGTCGTGCTCGGCCTCGATACGCTCCAGATATTCGCGCGCGCGCGTCTGGATCTCGGTGGCGGTGTCTTCGTCGAAGCCGTCGATCGAGGAGATCTCGTCGGCGTCGACATAGGCCACTTCCTCGACCGAGGTGAAGCCTTCGGAGGCCAGCACCTGGCCGACCATCTCGTCGACGTCGAGAGCTTCCATGAACAGCTTGGACCGCTCGACGAACTCCTTCTGCCGACGCTCGCTCTCCTCCTGCTCGGTCAGGATGTCGATGTCCCAGCCGGTCAGCTGCGAGGCGAGGCGCACGTTCTGACCCCGGCGGCCGATCGCCAGCGACAGCTGGTCGTCGGGCACCACGACCTCGATACGCTCCGCATCCTCGTCGAGCACGACCTTGGCGACTTCCGCCGGCTGCAGCGCGTTGACGATGAAGGAGGCGGCGTCCTGCGACCACGGAATGATGTCGATCTTTTCGCCCTGCAGCTCGCCGACGACGGCCTGGACGCGCGAGCCGCGCATGCCGACGCAGGCGCCGACCGGGTCGATCGAGGAATCGCGGCTGATCACGGCGATCTTGGCGCGGGAGCCCGGATCGCGGGCAACCGACTTGATCTCGATGATGCCGTCATAGATCTCCGGCACTTCCATGGTGAAGAGCTTGGCCATGAACTGCGGGTGCGTGCGCGACAGGAATATCTGCGGGCCGCGCTGTTCGCGGCGCACGTCGTAGACATAGGCGCGGACGCGGTCGCCATATTTGAAGTTCTCGCGCGGAATCAGTTCGTCGCGGCGGATGATCGCCTCGCCGCGGCCGAGATCGACGATGACGTTGCCGTATTCGACCCGCTTGACGGTGCCGTTGACGATCTCGCCGATGCGGTCCTTGTACTCGTCAAACTGACGGTCGCGCTCGGCTTCGCGCACCTTCTGAACGATGACCTGCTTGGCCGACTGCGCCGCGATGCGGCCGAAATCCATCGGCGGAAGCTGCTCGGCAATGAAATCGCCGACCTGTGCGTCGGGATTGCGCAGGCGAGCATCCTTCAGCGAAATCTCCTTGGCGTAGTCTTCGACCTGCTCCACGACCTCCATCAGCCGCTGCAGCTTCATCTCGCCGGTCGAGTGGTTGATGTCGGCGCGGATGTTCGTCTCCTGGCCATAGCGCGAGCGCGCGGCCTTCTGGATGGCGTCGGCCATCGCGTCGATGACGATGGACTTGTCGATCGACTTCTCGCGCGCAACCGCGTCGGCGATCTGCAGAAGTTCCAATCTGTTGGCGCTGACTGCCATTGTGATCTCCCTCGCGGCCACCGGCCGCGGCTACTTGTCAGTTGTCGTTGGCCGGCTCGTGCCCGCCGGTTTCGGATTCATCGTCGCCGCGCTTCTTGCGGGCCTGCTTCTTCGCCTGGTTGTCCTTCGACAGCGCGTCGCGGATCAGGTCGTCGGTCAGGATCAGCCGCGCCTCCGAAATCGCGTCGAAAGGAACCCGCACGCTCGGCTGTTCGCCATAGCCGGGTGCATCGCGATCGATCGTGACACCCGTATCGTCGGCGGACGCGATCCGGCCACGGAAGCGCTTGCGCTCGGCGACCATCACCGAGGTCTCGAGCTTCACCAGATGACCCTGCCAGTTGGCGAAGTCGGACTTGCGCACCAGCGGGCGGTCGATCCCCGGCGACGAGACTTCGAGATGATACGCCTTGTCGATCGGATCGTCGACATCGAGCGCCGGCGACACCGCCCTGCTCACCGTCTCGCAATCCTCGACGGTCATGGTGCCATCGGGGCGCTCGGCCATGATCTGCAGCGTCAGGCCGTTCTGGCCGGTCAGCCGCACGCGAACCAGGCGATAGCCGATGGCGGAAAGCACCGGCCCGACAATCAGCGCAATGCGCGCATCGATGCCGCTTTCGCGGATGATGCGGTCGTCGCCTCCGGTCGTTGCTGTGCTGTCGATCATTGCTGCTCCAGGCGGATTCCCGGCGCAGCTAACAAAAAAGAGCGGGACCGGGTGGACCCACTCTTCGTCATACCGACCAAGAATTTAGGCATGAGATAGGCGATTTCGGCATCCGATGCAAGCGAATGCGAGGACAGGAGGCGATTCTGCCACCAATGCGTGAGGCGCATGGCTGAAATGCACCGCGCGATCTGCTTCCTGGCTAGGCAAACGCCTATATCAACGGCGTATCAACAAGAGAGATAGGTAACTCCCATGACCCGTGGCATCTTCTCCGGAAGGCTGCTCGGCCTTCTCGACGTTTTCGGCAGCGCCGTGTCGGTCGCCGCAGCGACCCGCAGCCGCCGCACGCCGGACCCCCGCGATCTGCAGCGTCTGGGCATCGATCCGGAACGCTTCCGCGAGATCAACCGGTTCTGATGCGCGTCAGCGCCTTGCAAATCTGAGATAGGCCGGCGTCCTGCCCTCGCGCAGGGCCTTGGCCTCGTAGCGCGTTCCCGGCCAGTCGGGATAAGGCATGCGCCAGTCGTCGGGCGTCCTTGCCTGCCAGACGAAGTCTCCTTGTCGCTCGGCTTCGAGCAGCGTCCAATTGACATAGTGGTCGATGTCGGAGGCGAAGCGGAATATTCCGCCGGACTTCAACGCGCGGGCGAACCGATCGAGATTCGCCCGGTTCACGAAGCGCCGCTTCCAGTGCTTCTTCTTCGGCCAGGGATCCGGATAGAAAAGATCGATACGGTCGAGCGAACCTGCCGGCAGCCAGTCGAGCAGGGCCGTCGCGTCGTCGTCGTAAAGTCGGATGTTGGCCCGCGGTTCGCGCTCAAGCAGGCGCAGCAGGCTCGCCATGCCGTTGACGAAGGGCTCGACTCCGAAAAAGCCCGTGGATGGATGGGCGCCGGAGGCGTGATGCAGGTGCTCGCCGCCGCCGAAACCAACTTCCAGAACGATCTGGTCGACCGGGACCGGAAAAAGGGTCCGCAGGTCGTCCGGCGGCGCGGTCGACAGGTCCACTTTCAGCCGGGGCAGAACCTCGGCCAGCGCCGTTGCCTGCATCGGGCGCAGCGTCTTGCCGTGACGGCGGCCGAAGAACGCCTCCGCCGCGCGCGTGGGGCGTTCCGACATCGCGGGAATCAGGCGGCGACCGCCTCCTTGAGCGCCTTGACCAGGTCGGTCTTCTCCCAGGAGAAGGAACCGTCGCGGCCGGGCTTGCGGCCGAAATGGCCGTAGGACGAGGTGCGCGCATAGATCGGCTTGTTGAGGTCGAGATGTTTGCGGATTCCGCTCGGCGACAGATCCATCAGTTTACGGATAGCCGCTTCGACCTTTTCCTCGTCGACACCGGCCTTGGCCGTCCCGTGCAGGTCGACGTAGATCGACAGCGGCTGAGCCACGCCGATGGCGTAGGAGAGTTGGATCGTACAACGGTCGGCAAGCTTGGCGGCGACCACGTTCTTCGCCAGGTAGCGGGCGGCGTAGGCGGCCGAGCGGTCGACCTTGGTGGTGTCCTTGCCGGAGAACGCGCCGCCGCCGTGCGGGGCCGCGCCGCCGTACGTGTCGACGATGATCTTGCGGCCAGTGAGACCCGCGTCGCCGTCCGGACCGCCGATGACAAACTTGCCGGTCGGGTTGATGTACCAGTTGCAGTCGTCGGCAATCGTAAGGTCGCCCAGCGCTTGGCGGATATAGGGCTCGACGACCTTGCGCACCTTCTTGGAATCCCAGCTCCCATCCAGATGCTGGGTCGACAGGACGATCGAGGTCACCTCCGCCGCCTTGCCGTTCTCGTAGCGGACCGTCACCTGGCTCTTGGCGTCGGGGCCGAGCTTGCCGGCATCGCCTTCGCCCTTGTGGCGGGCGGCGGCAAGGAGCTCGAGAATCTTGTGGCTGTAGTAGATTGGCGCCGGCATCAGGTCAGGCGTCTCGTTGCAGGCATAGCCGAACATGATGCCCTGGTCGCCCGCCCCCTCCTCGCCCTGCTTGTCGGCGGCATTGTCGACGCCTTGCGCGATATCTGCCGACTGGCCGTGCAGCAGGACATCGATCTTGGCGGTCTTCCAATGGAAGCCGTTCTGCTCGTAGCCGATGTCGCGGATCGCCTTGCGGGCAACGGACTTGAACTTCGCTGGATTGATGACCGGGAAATCGGCGGCGTCGTGCATGATCGAGCCGTCCTTGTTCTTCTTCAGCAGCGAATTGGGCACGCGGACTTCACCGGCGATGACAACGCGGTTGGTGGTTGCAAGCGTTTCGCAGGCGACGCGAACGTCCCACGGGTTCATGCCGGACTTCTTCGCCTCACGGTAGACCAGATCGACGATCTCGTCGGAGATACGGTCGCAGACCTTGTCGGGATGGCCTTCGGAAACGGATTCGCTGGTGAAGAGATAGTTTAGACGCGCCACGGGTGTCCCCTCTGGAAATGCCGGCTCGACACGATCGCCCGCACGGTCGGCGCCTCTGTTAGAAAAGCGGCGGGGAATCGTCAAGCCGGACACAATGGCTCATTCGCGCCGGAATCGACAAGAATCCGGTTCTGCCGTCGAAAGTGCCGACGGCCACCTGAATGTACCCGCTTGCTCGACGATCAGTCGTCGTCGGAAGCCAGCGCCTTCACGAGATCGATGATCTTGCGGCGAACCCGCACGTCCGCGATCCTCGCGAATGCTCGATTGAGCTGGATACCTTCGGCGCTGTTCAGAAAATCGACGACGTAACTGGTGGCTGTATCCTCCGCGAAGCCCGCCGCCGGTCCGCCGTCCTGCCCCGGAGCATCCTCGAAGAAGAAGGAGACCGGTACACTGAGAATCGACGCGATCGCCTGGAGCCTGCTGGCGCCGACGCGATTTGTGCCTTTCTCATATTTCTGAATCTGCTGAAAGGTTATTCCCAGGCTCTCGCCAAGTTTCTCCTGGCTCATTCCAAGCATGTTTCGGCGCAGTCGTATCCTGCTTCCAACGTGTATGTCGATCGGGTTTGGTTTTTTCTTGTTCTCTGCCATTTTGTCCTCGCCGCTTTACACGGCCGTTTGGTGATTTTCTTGCCAACCTCCCTGTTCTCTCGGGACAAGGCCCCAATATTCATGCCCGAAAGAACCAATCCCCGACTGGCGATTCACAATGTGAATAGTCTTCGACACTTGTCAATTCGAGCGTATCCGTCCCAGCAAATACATAGCACACGCGCAGATTGCGAAAAAGCCGACAATCAAGAGACCGTTAATATCTGGAGAACCTAGCGCAGGAGGCCGCCTAGAAAGTTTCAGTTCGACGTCCAGATTGCCTACGCCGTCGAGCGCGAATCCATCGAGTATCCGACCTTCGGGGTCTACGACTGCTGAAATGCCGTTGTTGGCCGCGCGGATCAGCGGCCGTCCGTATTCGACGGCACGCAGCTGCGCCTGCCGGAAATGCTGGTATGGTCCGGGCGTATCACCGTACCAGGCATCATTCGTCACATTGAGGATGATATCGGCATTCGCGATGTCCCGGCCGACTTCTGCCGGGAATATCGCCTCGTAGCAGATCAGCGGCAGCGCCCTGATCCCACCGGGAAGGTCGAGCAGCCGGCGTTCGCTCCCTTCCGAGAAACTCAGCGGCGTCGAGACGATCTTCTTCATTCCCAGGCGCGTGAGCAGATCCTCGAAAGGCAGATATTCTCCGAAGGGAACGAGATGCATCTTGTCGGAGGCGCCGATGATCTCGCCGCGGCTGTCGATCGCGACAATCGAGTTGTAATAGCGCGACTCGTCGTTGTCGCCCGCGCCGGACTCGGAGCGGACCGCGCCCGCAAGAAGAAGTTGGCCGTCTTGCAGCGCCGCGCCCAGCGCCGCGAGTGCGTCAGGCCGATCGGTGAACAGGAAGGGAACCGCGGTCTCCGGCCAGACGATCACTGACGGACGCTGCTTTCCCTCCGCCGGCGGCGCGATCGTCATGTCCAGATAGGTCTTGAAGATCCGATCTCGGATGGACGGATCCCATTTCTCGGACTGATCGATGGACGGCTGTACAACCCGCACTGCGATCTTGCTGCCGTCTGCCACAGGGGCGGGGCGGAGCAGGCCGAAGGCGATATCAGCGATGACGAGCGACGTAGCCAGGAGCAGGCCGATCCGCAGATGCAGTCGCGAGGCGAGCAGCGCCGGCATGGCAAATACGAAGACGGCCAGCGCGTTCATGCCGTAAAGGCCCGTCACCGACACCGGCTGCATCAGGAATGGAGTCGGCATCGCCGCGTAGCCGATCGCATTCCAAGGAAACCCGGTCAGCACGACCGCCCGCAGCCATTCCGCCACGCCGAAGCCGAAGGCGAGTGCGAAGATGCGTCCTATCCCGTTCGACCAGAACGAGCGCGCGAGTGAAGTGGCCAGCCCGTAGAAAACCGCCAGACCGGCCGGCAGCACGATGATCGCCAACGGCAGTGCCCAGGCGAAGCTCTCGGCCTCCACGAGAAGCGCATTTCCCACCCACCAGAGCCCGGCGAGGAAATAGCCGAAACCGAACCACCAGCCGACGGAGAAGGCTGGCCTGAGCCGGCCGAGAAAGTGCGCGCGGCCCTCCACCACAGCTCCATCGATCAGCCAGACGAGGACCGGAAAGGAGACAAGGCAGACCGCGAAGAAATCGACCGGCGCCTGAGAGAGCGTCGCCAATGCGCCGGCGGCGAACGCCACGAGGGCGCGCCTCCATCCCCACAGCAGAATGACCCTGCCGGCCAACCGCTCCATACGCGTTTCCCGTCCCCGCGAATCGAGAGGAGGGTGTATCAGGCGTCTGGGTCGCTGCCAAACGCACGCTGTCAAACGGACGCCGCCCGCGATTGACTCTGGCGCGTATCTTGACTTAAAAGCCCGCGCACGCTCGGGTCGACCCCCGGCGCAATTGTTGTTGCGCCGATGCCTGCCCGGCAATCGCTCCTGTTCACAAGACAGAACCAAGAAGGGCCGCACACCGCGGTATCAAATAAATGAAGCGCACCTATCAACCTTCCAAGCTCGTTCGCAAGCGCCGCCATGGTTTCCGCGCGCGCATGGCCACCAAGAGCGGCCGTGCGGTCGTCGCGGCCCGTCGCAACCGCGGCCGCAAGCGGCTGTCGGCCTAACCGGGCCACGAGCCGGTGAAGAACCGGCCTCCCGAGCGGCTGCGCAAGCGTGCGCAATTCCTGGCCGTCCGAGCGGGCGAGAAGCGCCGCGGGCGGCTTTTCCTCGTGGAAGCTCTCGATCGCGGCGACGAAGGCGCGCCGCGCTTCGGCGTGACCGTGACCAAGAAGGTGGGCAACGCTGCGGTGCGCAACCGCATCCGGCGCCGTCTCAAGGAAGCGATGCGCGTCCATGCCGCTGATGACATGGCGGCGGGGAGCGACTATGTGATCGTCGCGCGGCGCGACGTGCTCGCCGCACCGTTCAGCACATTGAAGGCCGAGCTTGCCCGGCGTATCCGCGGAACCGACTGATGACCGACAACAATCGCAACCTGCTCATCACGATCGTGCTGTCGGTCGTCATCCTCACCGTCTGGCAGGTGTTCTTCATGCAGCCGCGGATCGAGGCCCAGCGCGAAGCCGCGCGGATCGAACAGGAGCGGATTGCGGCGGAATCGGGGCCCACGACTGTAGCACCCGGGCAGCCTGCCGGAACCTCGGTGCCCGGAACCCCGCAAGCAAACGTGCCCGCCCAGGCGACTGCTCCGGTCCAGGCCGATCGCGCCGCGACCGTCGCCACCGGCAGCCGCGTCAGGATCGACACGCCTGCTATTGCCGGGTCGATCAACCTGATGGGCGCGCGCATCGACGACGTCAAGCTGAAGGCCTACCACACCGAGGTCGACAAGACCTCGCCCAACATCGAGCTTCTCAATCCCGCATCGCTTCCGAACGGCCAGTATGCCGAGATCGGCTATGTCGGCAGCCCCGATGCCGGCGCGATGCCGGGACCGGACACGGTCTGGACCGCACCCGCGAACGCAACGCTCACGCCGTCCACGCCAGTCAATCTCACCTTCACCAACGACAAGGGCGTCACCTTCACCCGGACGATCGCCGTGGACGCGAACTATATGTTCACGGTCAGCGACAAGGTCGACAACACCGGAACGGCCGCCGTGTCGATCCAGAACTACGGACGCGTTACCCGCTTCGACAAACCCGCGCATGCCAGCGTCTACGTCATTCACGAGGGCCTGATCGGCGTGACCGGCGAGGAAGGGCTGCAGGAGATCAGCTATTCCACGCTCGAGGAAGACAAGCGCGTCACGCCGGGCAAGTCGACTGACGGCTGGCTCGGCATCACCGATAAATACTGGGCCGTCGCGCTGGTCCCCTCGGGCGCCCAGGCCTTCCAGCCGAACTTCTCCTGGTTCGACGACGGACGGCCCCGGTTCCAGGCCGACTACCTAACCGATCCGATCCAGCTCGCGCCCGGCGCCTCCGCCAATGTCGAGACGCTCGTCTTCGCCGGCGCCAAGGAAGTCAACAAGATCCAGGCCTACGAGGCCGAGCGTCAGATCCGCCAGTTCGACCTGTTGATCGACTGGGGGTGGTTCTATTTCATCACCAAGCCGATGTTCTGGCTGATCGACCATCTCTACAAGCTGCTCGGCAATTTCGGCCTGGCGATCCTCGCGACCACCGTCATCGTCAAGGCCGTCTTCTTCCCGCTCGCCAACAAGAGCTACGCCTCGATGGCGAACATGAAGAAGGTGCAGCCGAAGATGCTCGAGATCCGCGAGAAATACGCGGACGACAAGATGAAGCAGCAGCAGGCGATGATGGAACTCTACAAGACGGAGAAGATCAATCCGCTGGCCGGCTGCTGGCCGATCCTGATCCAGATCCCGGTCTTCTTCGCCCTCTACAAGGTTCTCTATGTGACGATCGAGATGCGGCATGCGCCGTTCTTCGGCTGGATCCAGGACCTCGCAGCCCCGGACCCGACCTCGATCTTCAACCTGTTCGGCCTTCTGCCCTTCGCGGTTCCCGCATTCCTGCTTGTGGGCGTGTGGCCGTTGATCATGGGCATCACAATGTTCCTGCAGATGCGCATGAACCCGACGCCGCCGGACCCGACCCAGGCGATGATCTTCACCTGGATGCCGGTGATCTTCACCTTCATGCTGGCCTCGTTCCCGGCGGGCCTCGTCATCTACTGGGCGTGGAACAACTTCCTGTCGATCCTGCAGCAGGGCGTCATCATGAAGCGCCAGGGCGCCAAGATCGAACTCTGGGACAATCTCGTCGGAATGTTCAAGAAGAAGCCAACACCGGCGGAATGAGACCCTGACACAACGGCAAGGCCCGCTTCGGCGGGCTTTTCTGCATCCGGGCGCTCGATCTCGGGGTATTTTCCCCAACCACATCCGTATCTGCGCGACGCCTGCCGGGGCGGTTGGGCGTTCGCGAACCGGCAGCCGGGCCCGGGCTTTGCGGAATTCTCCGGAAAGCCCGGGCTGCCCTCAGGCGGTGCGGGCCAGCTTCTTGAACTTGCGCATAACCATGTCGCGCTTCAGCTTCGAGATATGGTCGATGAACAGCACCCCGTTCAGATGGTCGATCTCGTGCTGCAGACAGGTGGCCATCAGGCCGTCGGCCGCCATTTCCTGCTGTTTGCCGTCCTTGTCGACATAGCGCACCGTCACCGTGTCCGGACGCTCGACCTCTGCATAATAGTCCGGGATCGACAGGCAGCCTTCCTCATGAACGTTCGTCCCGTCGCCGGTCGCGACGATCTCGGGGTTGAAGAAGATCTGAGGTGCCGGCGGCTCGCCTTCCTTGGCGATGTCTATGACCACGAGACGCAACGGCTCGCCGACCTGGATCGCCGCAAGGCCGATGCCCGGCGCATCGTACATCGTGTCCAGCATGTCGCCGGCGAACTTCAGCATACGCGAATCGACGCGCTCCACCGGCTTCGACACCTGGCGGAGCAGCGGATCGGGCAGGATGATGAGCGGCTTGATCGACATGCGGCTCACCTAAGACCTACGTCCGGCAGCGTCAACATCGGCAATGCCGCTGTTCCCGTTTTGATCTGACGTGAGCCGCCGAATCGCATAGACTGATTGGATGAACGAATTCTCTGCCCTGCTCGACCAGCCGGTTCTTCAACTCGGGGCATCGATTGTCACGCTGGGTCAGGCCCTTATCGCCGCCGCCGGCGTCGTCGTCCTGCTGGTCATCCTCCTTGCCGTCGCGCTCTGGCGGTCGGCGAGCGCGCGCGCAGCCGCCGCCGCCGAAGCCGCCCAGCTCGCCCGCGACGCCGAGATGCGCATGGCCGAAATCGTGCGCCAGCAGGTCGAGATGCAGGGCCGCATGGGCCAGATGAACGAAGCACTGACAGCGCGACAGGCGGAACTCAACCAGTCGCTCGGCCAACGGCTGGACGCCATGACCGGGCGGATTGGGCAGACGATGACCGAGCAGACCCGCTCGACGCACGAAAGCCTCGCCAAGCTGCAGGAGCGCCTGGCGGTGATCGACACTGCGCAGGGCAACATCCAGTCGCTCGCCGGCCAGGTGGTGCAGCTGCAGGCGATCCTGTCCAACAAACAGACGCGCGGCGCCTTCGGCCAGTCGCGCATGGAGGCGATCGTCGCGGACGGACTCCCCGCCGGCGCCTACGAGTTCCAAGCGACGCTGTCGAACGGCAGCCGGCCGGACTGCCTGGTGAGGATGCCGAACGGCACGCCGCCGCTGGTCATCGACGCGAAGTTCCCCCTCGAGGCGTGGAACGCGATCCGAGCGGCGGAGGCTGCCGAAAACCCCGGCGACGGACCCAAGGCCGCCGCCCAGGCCTTCCGGCGCGACGTGGAGGTGCATATCCGGGCGATTTCGGAGAAATACCTGCTGACCGGCGAGACGCAGGACACGGCGTTCATGTTCGTGCCGTCGGAATCGATCTTCGCGGAGATCCACGAAAACTTCGAGGCGCTGGTCCAGCGCGCCCACCGCGCCCGCATCGTCATCGTCTCGCCGTCGCTGCTGATGCTGTCGATCCAGGTGATCCAGTCGGTGCTCAAGGATGCGCGGATGCGCGAGCAGGCGCATCTGATCCAGGGCGAGGTGGTGCGGCTGATGGAGGATTTGTCGCGTCTCGACGACCGGGTGCGCAAGCTGCAGGGACATTTCGCGCTGACGGCGAAGGACATCGACCAGATCGTCACCTCGGCCGACAAGCTCGCGAAGCGCGGCCAGAAGATCGAGGCGCTTGAGTTCGGCGAGGCGGGCGGCTCCGAGGAGAAGCTCGCCCCGGAACCGTCAGTCGCATCTCGAACCGGCCAGCTGAAATTGAGGGTTGTCGACGGCGACGAGTGAAGCCCTCCGGGAGCTTCACTGCGACAGGGCCGAAATGCGCTTCTCGTCCCATTCCAGGCCGAAGCCCGGACGATCGGGCACGATTGCCCGGCCGTCCCTTATCTCCAGCGGCTCGCGCAGGATCGCATTGGCCCAATCGACATACTCGAGCCAATGCGAGGTGGCACTGGCGGCGAGGGCATGGCCGCTCATCTCTGGCATGAGGTGCGTCGAAATCGGGATACCGGCGGCCGCGGCGACCCCTGCGGCCTGCATCCAGCCCGTCACGCCGCCGATCCGCGAGATATCGGGCATGGCCAGGTCGCACGCGTTCGCCTGTACGGCCTGCAGCATCGCCTCGCAGCCGTTGAAATTCTCACCGATCTGGATCGGCAGATCGAGCTCGCGAGAAAGCGCCGCCGCACCGGCATAGTCGTCGTGCCGGATCGGCTCCTCGAGCCAGAGTACGCCCTTCTCCTCCAGCGCGCGTCCGCGCGCCCGGGTTTCGACCAATGACAGCGCCTGATTGTAGTCGACCATCAATGGCCGGTCGGTCAGCGAGCGGACGACGTCGACGGCATCCAGATCCTCGGCAAGAGTCGGATAGCCAAGTCGGAGCTTGATTGCTCCCAGGTCCAGTTCCAGCAGCCGCTCGGCCTGCCTGCCGAGTTCGGCAGGCGGAGCAAGCCCCAGCCCGCGGCTGTCGTAGGCTGCCAAGGTGCCCGGTGCGCCGCCGAGCAGCCGCGCGACGGGCAAGCCCACGGCTCTCCCCAGCGCGTCCCACACGGCCATGTCGAGCAGAGACAAAGCCATGCGGACGGTTCCCGTCACACCAAGCAGGGCATAGCGCCGCCCGAGGCGCAGCTGCAGTTGGAGAGGCGATGCCGCCGTTCCCTTTGCCAGATCAACTGCCTCAGACGTCGCGCGGGCAATCGAGACAGCCCCGGCGGGCGTGTAGCCGAAAACGTAAGCGCGGCCGGTGACGCCTTCTTCCATGTCGAGATCGAGCAGGACGAGCGGCACCTTGGTGACGGTTGCGGCGCTCGTGCCGAGCGGGAAATTCAGCGGCACTTGCACGATCCTCACCGTGCAGGATCTGATTATCAGACCAACGCCATCAGCACTCTTTGCCATGACATCTTCCCCCCACGAGAGGCGGCTGTCTTGACCGCTTCCCGCCCCTCCCCAACGGCTCAATGATATTAATAGCACTTAGCCTTGATCGGGAAAGCAGATTGCGATTCAGTAACGGCACCACCGAGCGCGGAGGACGACATGGCAAAGGGTGCGATGAGGCCGGGCAAGGAAGCCCGCAAGCCCAAGAAGGATGCAAAGAAGCCAGCTGCCGCGCCGACGCCTTTCGCCAAGGTCGAGCCGGCCCGCATCACCAAGCCGAAAAAGGACAAATAGGTCAACAAACGCCGAAAAGCGGGCCCGATCCTCTCGGGTCCGCTGATTTCGGATTGGTTGGCTTCGCCGGGTCTTGCCCGAACGAGGTCAGGCCGTGCGGCGGGTGCCGACGCGCGATTTGCGCGCCGCATAGCGCGCGTCGCGCCGTGCCTTCTGCTCGGCCTCCTCGGCGAGCCGGCGCGCCAGGCGCTCCCGCTCTTCGGCGGCACGAGCCTCGGCCTCGAGGCGGGCCTGTTCCTCGGCTTCCTTGCGGGCGATCTCGGCAAGCCGCTCGCGTTCGGCCTTCTCGGCCGCCTCGCGGGCGAGCTTTTCCTGCCGGGCCTTTTCCCGCTCCTGGTCGCGGATGGCGCGGGCGGCCAGAATGGCCTCTCGCTCCTGCCTGCGGGCGATCACCTCGGGGTCGTCTTCCGAAGGGCGCGACTTGAACCGGTCAAGCAACGCCTTCTTCGCTTCAAGGGCGGCATTGCGCCGCTCCGCGAAGTCTTTCTCTCTGTAAATTGCCACTGAGTCCGTCTCTCTTGCGTCTGCGTCGATACTCATACGCGTGCGCCGCTTACATACGCAGGAACGGCCGGAGTTCAACCCGCTACGCGACGGATTCGACAGATTTTATGCCAGCGCGGCGTTTCAGCGCGCTGCGCAAGCCCAATGGAACGTCGAAAACCGACAGGCAACCCCTCCCGTCAGCACTCCCCGGGACGGATGCGGCGCGCACCTTGAGCACGCGCTACGCATTCGTTCGAAAAGGTCTGCCGGGAACCGCCGACGACGCCGCACACGGGCGCGTATTCCTGGGTGCACATGGTCTGGCCGCCGTCTCCCGGCCCGCTCGCCCCCGGCTGTCCGCCCGGGGATGAGGCGCCTGGGTTGCCAGGGGCCGCGCCCGGCCCCCCCGGGATGGTTCCCGGCTGTCCGGGAGGCTGCAACTGCCCGCCGCCGCATGCCCCGTTGCGAATGACGTCGTAGCCGGCCGCGTTGGCATGGCAGGCGCTGTCGAAGGTCTGGCGGTCGTTGCCGCGGCGTGCGCAGACGGGCGCGTATATCATGGGGCAAGCCTGCGGGCGGTCGGGACGCGGCGGGCGCGGCTCGTCGGGGTAATCCGGACGGTCGCGCCGGCATTCACCGTCGCGGATGACGTAGTATCCGGCCCTATCCGCCTCGCACTCGTTCGGGAAGGTGCGGCGGTCGTCGCCGCGGCGGGCACAGACGGGCGCGTATTCTCGCGTGCAGTATTGGGGGTCCGGCTCGATAGGCCCCTCCACCACGACGCAGCCGGCCAAGGCCGCGAGCGTCAGGATCGCGAAATTTCGAACGATTGTCGCGACACGCATGCGGCGGCTCCTCCATGCAATTCCCGATGCCGACCCTAACCTTCCGGGTCCGATTCGTCTTCATAAAAGAGCATCGACATTCGAGGGGTTGTCGGTCGTCGCCGCGGATTCCTATATGGCGGCAATGGCTCTTCTGTCCGTCCTCGACCTCGCCCCCGTCACCGAAGGCAGCACTGTCTCGCAATCGCTGGCGAACAGTCTCGATCTTGCGCGTCATGTCGAGGCGTTTGGCTACAAGCGATACTGGCTTGCCGAGCACCACAACATGCCGGGGATCGCGAGCGCGGCGACCTCCGTCGTCATCGCCCACATTGCCGGCGGAACGTCGACCATCCGCGTCGGCGCCGGCGGGGTCATGCTGCCGAACCACTCGCCGCTGGTGATCGCCGAGCAGTTCGGCACGCTGGCGGCACTCCACCCCGGGCGGATCGACCTCGGCCTCGGCCGCGCGCCCGGAACCGACATGGCAACCGCGCGCGCCCTCCGGCGCAACCTCGAAGCCGGTGCCGACAATTTCCCGCAAGACGTGGTCGAGCTGATCAACTATTTCGCGCCGGCAACGCCCGACCAGCGCGTGCACGCCTATCCCGGCGAGGGACAGCAGGTTCCGGTGTGGATCCTCGGCTCGTCCACCTATGGAGCGCAGCTGGCGGCGATGCTCGGCCTGCCCTACGCCTTCGCCTCGCATTTCGCGCCGGCCGAACTCGACCACGCACTCGAGATCTACCGTTCGCGCTTCGAGCCCTCGCAGTTCCTCGACAGGCCCTACGTCATGCTGGGCATCAACATCACCGCCGCCGATACCGATGCCGAAGCGCGGCTCCTGTTCTCCTCGATGCAGCAGGCCTTCGTCGCGATCCGCACCAACACGCGCGGCAAGCTCAAGCCGCCGGTTGAAGGCTATTACGAGAGCCTCGAGCCGATGTCGCGCGCCATCCTGGACCAGACGCTGTCGCAGGCCGTGGTCGGCTCGCCCGAGACGGTGCGGCGCGGTGTGGACGCGTTCGTGGAGCGCACAGGCGCGGATGAACTGATGGTCACCGCACAGATCTTCGACCACGCGGCGCGAAAAAGGTCCTACGAGATCCTCGCCGAGGCCCACGCAGGCGTCGCCCGCGCCGCCTGAGGCCACGCCTGCCGCATCGCCCGGAACTTTCCCCCCTTTGACGAATTCATACCGATGCCGCGCAAGCGGGCGGCCGGAGATCGTCCGGCCAAGGGGGAATTCGGAAGATGAATGCCGGGGAGCCGATCGAACTCGTCGTCGCCACCAAGGCCGACGATCAGAAATGGCCGAGCTTGCGGGGCCTCGCCCTCGGCATATTCGTCATCCTGCTGTTTGCGTCGCTCTATTTCGCGCGCGAATTCTTCATGCCGGTCATCCTGGCATTCCTGTTCGCGCTGACGCTGACGCCGATCGTGCGTTTTCTCCGCAAGCGCGGCATCCCCTCCCCGCTCTCAGCCACGCTGCTGGTTTTCGTCATTGCCAGCGGCATTGCGATCACCGGCTATGTGTTGAGCGGACCCGTCACAGACCTCGTCAACGAGGCGCCGAAGATCGGATACGAGCTCCGGGAAAAGCTGGCCGAGCTGCGCGGGCCGATCGACCGCCTTCTGCGCATCTCGCGGGACATCGACGAGGCGACGGACAATGTAGCCGCGGCGGATACGCAGCGCGTCGTTGTCCAACAACCGGGAATCGTGTCCCGCGCGGCCGGGAACCTGCTCAGCGCCGGGACGACGATCGCAATCACGCTGGTGCTGACGGTGTTCCTGCTCGCCTCGGGAACGCTGTTCTACGAGAAGATCATCCAGTCGTTCAGCACGCTCAGCGACAAGAAGCGGGCACTCAGGATCGTCTATGACGTCGAGAAGGAAATTTCGCGCTACCTGCTGACTGTCGCCATCATCAACACATGTCTCGGCATCGCCGTCGGGCTCGGCCTGTGGGCGATCGGCATGCCTATGCCCTTTGTCTGGGGCGTCGCGGCGGGCCTGCTCAACTTCCTGCCCTATATCGGCGCGGCGATCGTGCTCATCGGTGTGGCCGCCGTCTCTCTCGTGACGTTCGATACGCTGGCGATGGTCCTGATACCCCCGTTCTACGTCCTGCTCTGCAACATCATCGAGGGACAGGTGGTCACGCCGGTCACGGTCGGCCGACGTCTGGAGCTGAATGCGGTCGCCGTGTTCATCGCGGTGGCATTCTGGTCATGGTTGTGGGGTTTCGCCGGCGCACTTATCGCCGTTCCGATCCTGGTGATCGTGAAGGTGTTCTGCGACCACTTCGACGAATTGCGGTCGATCGGCAATTTCCTGGCGGCGCATCAGGCGGTCGAACCGACCGACCCGGTCATGGAATCGACCTGAGAAGCGCTGCGCTCGGAAAGCAGGTCTGGGCCTGTCCGTTCTTTGCCTGCCATTCGCCGATCGAGCGGCGCGTCTTGTAGCCAGGAAGCCCGTCGGCGCCGCCGACATCGAAGCCGTTGGCCTCCAGCCGCTCCTGCATCCTTGCGATGTCGGAGCGCATGAGGCCGCCGACCTTGCCCCAGGCGCCGGAGAAGGTGCGGTCGCCGCCGGCGATCCTGTCGGCCGCATGGCCGACGAAAAGCGCGTAGAGGTCGCTCTCGTTGTATTCCTTGAGCACGTAGAAATTGGGCGTGACGATGAAGGCCGGGCCGGCGCGGCCGGCCGGCATCAGCAGATAGCCCTCGGCCTTCGCCTCGTGCGCCGGAAACGGCTTGCCGCTGACGCGCGTGATGCCCATCGAGGCCCACTCGGAAATCCGCCTGCCCCTGTCCGGCCCTTCGAGCGCGCAGGACACACTGTCCGGCACGACCACCTCGAAACCCCAGTCGCGACCGCTTACCCAGCCGTAGTGCCTGAGGTAATTCGCGATCGAGGCCAGCGTATCCGGCGTGGATGTCCATATGTTACGGATCCCGTCGCCGTCGGCGTCGACCGCATGGTCTCGGAACGAGGTCGGCAGGAACTGCGGCTGGCCCATCGCGCCGGCCCACGAGGTCTTCATCATGGCTCGCGTGGCAAAGCCCTTCTCGAGAATCGTCAGCGCGGCCAGCACCTCCTTGCGGAACATGTCCTTGCGCGTCGCCATGAAGGCCTTAGTGCCGAGCACCTCGAAAGCATCGTAGGGGATCTTCGCCGCGCCGAAGCCCGATTCGCGACCCCAGATCGCCAGCACGATTTCGCCCGGCACGCCGTAGCGCTTCTCGACCGCGGCCAGCGTCTGTCCGACGCGTCCGGCACGCGAACGCCCGCCCGCCGTCACCGCGCCGATCGTCTTCTCGGCGAAATAATTGCCGGGCGAGCCGAATTCCGCCTGGTGCTGCTTCTTCGGCGGCTTCGGCTTCTCGCCGGGCATGACGAGGTCGGGCAGTTTGAGGTTGGGCGAGACGCCATCGAAGGCCGCATCGAAGGTCTTGCGGGACACGCCCTGCGCCTTGGCGTCAGGCCAGAGGTCGGCCTCGAGCCAGGCGCGGAACTGGTCGGGGATGGAGGCGGCGAAGGACGGAGATGCCGACGTGATGATCGCGAGGGCCGTGCCGAACCATGCGCCGAGTATCGATCTTCCCATCCCTACCCCTTCTCGCCTATTCTGACCGGTTGGACATCAGGTTCGGAGCACAATTATGACGGATGACGCGCTGAAATGGTTGGAAGATTGGTATTCGGACCAGTGCGACGGTGATTGGGAACATCAGAACGGCATCGACATCGGAAACATCGACAATCCCGGCTGGACACTGAAGGTCGATCTTACCGGGACCAGCCTCGAGAATATTCCCTTTGAAGAAGTTCTGCATAACTACGATGACGAGGTCTTTTGGTGGCGATGCTGGCGAGACGCACGCGAGTTTCATGCTGTGTGCGGCGCTCGCAACCTCCGTTCGGTGATTGGGGTGTTCCGCACCTGGGTGGAGGCCAATCAGCCGAAATGACCTAGAACGCCGTCCGCGACTTGAGCGCCGCCGTGAGCGTGCCCTCGTCGAGATAGTCGAGCTCGCCGCCGACCGGCACGCCATGCGCCAGCCGCGTGACCTTGACGCCCAGGCCCGCCAGCTGGTCGGTGATGTAGTGAGCCGTCGTCTGGCCCTCGATCGTGGCGTTGACGGCGATGATGACCTCCGCCACGCCGCCCGCCGCCACACGGCTGACGAGCCTGGCGATGGTCAGGTCGTCCGGCCCGATTCCATCCAGTGGTGACAGCGTGCCGCCGAGCACGTGGAAGCGCGCGTTCTGCACGCCGGCCCGTTCCAGCGCCCAGAGATCGGACACATCCTCGACCACGACGATCGTGGAATCGTCGCGGCGCGGATCGGAGCAGATCATGCACGGATCCGACGTGTCGACATTGCCGCAAACCGAACAGACGCGCACCTTGTCGACCGCGTCCGCCATCGCGTGCGCCAACGGGCCGAGTAGCTGCTCCTTCTTCTTGATGAGATGCAGGGCCGCCCGGCGCGCCGAACGCGGCCCCAGCCCCGGCACCTTGGCCAGAAGCTGGATCAGGCGTTCGATCTCGGGGCCGGCGATTCGCTTGGAGGACATGGGCGAAGATGTAAGGCCTGCGCGGGCAAATGGGTAGCGTGACGAACGCGGCCCGCTATAGTCAGCGGCGGGTGGGCACGGAGGAGACATGGAGAATTCGGCTGTCGCCATTCGCGTTGCCCTGCCGGGGGATCACGATCTCGTCACGGACATCCTCGCCGCCGCCTATGCGAGGCTCGACGACGGATCCTACGACGGGGAACGCCTGTCGGATGCGCTGCCGCTGATGTCCAGCGCAAATCCCCGGCTGCTCAAGAGCGGCACGTATTTCGTCGCCATGTCGAACGGCATCCCTGCCGGCTGCGGCGGCTGGACCCTCGAAGCCCCCGGGACGGGGACGGTGGAACCGGGCGTCGGGCACATCCGCCACTTCGCCACGCATCCCGATCATCTGCGCAAGGGCGTCGCGCAGGCGCTGTTGCGGCGCTGTCTCGACGAGGCGCGCGCTGCAGGCGTGACGCTGATCAAAAGCCAGTCCACGCTACCGGCGCAAAAATTCTATGCGTCGGCCGGATTCAGCAAGGTCCGCGCCATCGAGGTTGTTATGGCGCCGGGCGTCGCCCTGCCGGCGATCGAGATGGAGTTGCGTCTCGATTGAAGCGGCCCAAGAAGATTCGCGGCCGACTGGATATAGGGTGTGTCGAACCGGCAGCAGCGACCGCTGACTGGTGGGATTCGCAAGAGGTTTCCGATGAGAGCCGTATATTACGAGCAGTTCCAGCAGCTTCCGACGGTCCGGAACGTGCCCGATCCTGACCCGGCGCCGGATGGTGTGGTGATCAAGGTTGAGGCAACGGGGCTCTGCCGCAGCGACTGGCACGGCTGGATGGGGCACGATCCCGACATCGTGCTGCCGCACGTGCCCGGCCACGAGCTCGCCGGCACGGTCAGCGCCGTCGGCAAACAGGTGACCCGGTGGCGCGAGGGCGACCGGGTCACCGTGCCCTTCGTCGGCGGTTGCGGCCATTGCGCCGAATGCAATTCGGGCAACCATCAGGTCTGCGAGAACCAGTTCCAGCCCGGCTTCACGGCCTGGGGCTCATTCGCCGAGTATGTCGCGATCGACTTCGCCGACACCAATCTCGTGCGGCTGCCGGAAACACTCGATTTCGCCACCGCCGCGAGCCTCGGCTGCCGTTTCGTCACCTCGTTCCGTGGCATCGCCGACCAGGCGCGGGTCAAGCCCGGCGAGTGGGTCGCGGTCCATGGCTGCGGCGGCGTCGGCCTGTCGGCGATCATGATCGCCAATGCGATGGGCGCAAATGTCGTCGCGGTCGAAATTGCCGAGGACAAGCTCGCCTTCGCCCGAGAGATCGGGGCCGTCGCGACGGTCAACGGCGCAACCGCGCCGGATGTCGCCGGCGCCATCAGGGAGATCACCAAGGGCGGAGCGCACGTCTCGATGGACGCGCTCGGCCACCCGTCCACCTGCTTCAACTCGATCGCCTGCCTGCGCCGGCGCGGGCGTCACGTGCAGGTCGGCCTGATGCTCGGCGACCACGCGCATCCGTCGATCCCGATGGACCGGGTCATCGCCCATGAACTGGAGATCAGGGGAAGCCACGGCATGCAGGCCTTCCGCTATCCGGCCATGCTCGCGATGATCGAGGCCGGCAAGCTTGCGCCGCAGAAGCTGATCGGCAACCGGATCAGCTTGGACGAAGCGGCCGTCGCCCTCACGCGGATGGACCGGTTCGACAGCCATGGGATCAGTGTAGTGACGCAGTTCTAGGGTGCCGCCGCACCCGCCTTAGAACGGCAGTTTCATGCCGGGCGGGATCGGCAGGCCGGCGGTCAGTTCGCGCGTCTTTTCTTGCATGATCGCCTCGACCTTCGTCTTCGCGTCGTTATGCGCGGCGACGATCAGGTCTTCGAGAATCTCGGTCTCCTCCGGCTTCGCCAGCGACGGATCGATGCGCAGCGCCTTCATCTCGCCCTTGCCGGACAGCGTGACGGTGACGAGCCCGCCGCCGGACTGGCCGGATGCCTCGACCTGGGTCAGCTCTTCTTGCATGGCCTGGAACTTGGCCTGCATTTCCTTGGCTTTGCCCATCAGTCCGAGCAGGTCTTTCATCGCAGGGGTTCCTTTCTCTCAGAAATCGTCGTCATCTGGATCGAGCGCGGGCTCGATGCCCGGGTCGGGCGCGAGTTCGACAGGGGCATCCGTCTCCCCGGGCGCGTCAGGAATGCGCACGTCGATGATCTTCGCGCCGGGAAATTTCGCCAGGATGGCGGCAACGGCCGGGTCCGACTTCGCGTCCGTGAACGCGGTCTCGCGCTTGTTGGCCTCTTCTTCGGCCAGCGTCGGCCCGCCGCCCTCGCGCGCGACCGACACCATCCAGCGCCGGCCGGTCCACGCCTGCAGCTTGGCGCCGATCTGCCCTGCAAGGTCACGCGGCGCATCGTCGGTCAGGCCGATCTGCAGGTTACCGGGCTCGATCCGCACGGGCCGCACGCAGCGCCTGAGCAGCGCCTTGAAGGCAACGTCCCGGTTGGAGGTCGCAAGCGCCGCGATGTCGTGCAGCGAGCGCACCGGCACCGTCTCGTCATCCACGATCGGGGCGGGAGCGGGTTGCAATGCGGGCGGCGCATCCTCCCGCTGCACCAGGCGCATCGTCTGTGTCCCGCCCGGTCCGCCGGACACGCGCGCCTGCCCGACCGCGCTCACGCCGTTGCCGTTAGGGCCACCCGAAGGGCGCGGCGAATTCGGCTGCGACCCGTTCGACGGCAGCGTGTCACCATCGAGCATCTTCAATGCCTCGTCGAGCGTGGGCAGGCTGGCAGCATGCGCAATGCGGATCAGCACCATCTCGCCGGCCGACACCGGCCGCGAAGCGCCCTGCACCTCGGGGATGCCTTTCAGGAGCATCTGCCAGGAGCGCGAGAGCACCTTGACCGAAAGCTTCTCGGCGAAGTCGGCTCCGCGGCGACGCTCGTCCTCGGTCAGCGACGCGTCGGACGCCGCCTCGGGGATGAAGCGCAGGCGGGTCACCAGATGGTTGAACTCGGCGAGATCGGTCAGCACTACCGCCGGGTCCGCGCCCGTGTCGTACTGGGCGCGATATTCGGCGAGTGCCGCGGCGATGTCGCCCTTCATCAGATGTTCGAACAGATCGATGATGCGGTTGCGGTCGGAAAGCCCGAGCATCGAGCGGACGGCCTCGGCGGTGACGTTTTCGCCGCCATGCGCGATCGCCTGGTCGAAGATCGATTGGGCGTCGCGCATCGAGCCTTCGGCCGCGCGCGCGATCATTGCCAGCGCATCGTCCTCCGCCTCGACACCTTCCAGTCCGCCGATATGGGCGAGGTGCGCCTTGATCAGGGCGGCGTCGATGCGGCGCAGGTCGAAGCGCTGGCAGCGCGACAGTACCGTGATCGGCACCTTGCGGATCTCTGTGGTGGCGAAGATGAACTTCACATGCGGCGGCGGCTCTTCCAGCGTCTTCAGCAGACCGTTGAAGGCCTGCGTCGAGAGCATGTGCACCTCATCGATGATGTAGACCTTGTAGCGCGCCGAGACTGGCGCATAGCGAACCTGCTCGATGATCTCGCGGATGTCGTCGATGCCGGTGTGCGAAGCGGCGTCCATCTCGATCACGTCGACATGACGGCCTTCGAGGATCGCCTGGCAGTGTTCGCCGATCGCATCCATCAAGATGGTCGGCTGGTCGGTATCGGCGGTCTTGTAGTTCAGCGCGCGGGCAAGGATGCGGGCTGTCGTGGTCTTGCCGACGCCGCGCACGCCGGTCAGCATCCAGGCCTGCGCGATGCGTCCCGTGCCGAATGCATTGGTGAGAGTCCGGACCATCGGCTCCTGGCCGATGAGGCCGGAGAAGTCCCGCGGACGATACTTCCGTGCCAGGACACGGTAGGCGCCGCCTTTCGCGTCGGTTCCGGCTGGGTTCATCCGCCTCGTCCGCTCCGTTCCGGGTCTCAGTTCAGCCCACCCGTCGCGCGGCGTCAACGGCCCGTCGCGGGCCGCGCGCATGCCGTAGCGGAGGGGAAGGCGGGAGGCTGGAACAATGACCCGTTCCTGGCTCGTTAGGGCTGCTTCCTTCCGGACCTGACCCGGTTGGCGAGTGGCCCGTCCACCACCAACCTCCCATCCTGCATATCGGCAATCGGCGAGGGAAATGCAAGGCTGGAATGGTCGCAGACGCGGAAGGCGGCGTTGAACGGCAATACTCCTCGCCGCGTCCGGCGCCGGACGAATTCGACCACGGGACAGTTGCGGTCGGAAAGGGGGCATCATAGCCTTTCGTCGAATATCGGAGGATGCCCATGATGCCTGGCGCGCGGCCGGGATTCGAGCTTGACCGCCGGCTGGATGCTGACAGCGTCCCGCTGATGTGGCTCGGCTTGTGCCAACTCCGACTCATGGACGACCGGCGCTGGCCCTGGCTGATCCTCGTGCCGCGCCGGCCGGGGATCGTCGAGGTGCACGACCTGACGCCGCTCGATCAGGCGATGCTCACTTTCGAGACAAATCTGGTGGCGCAGGCGCTGAAGACTGAGACCGGTTGCACGAAGATCAACACAGGTGCGCTGGGCAATGTCGTGCGACAGTTGCACGTGCATATCGTCGCCCGCAATATCGGCGATCCGGGCTGGCCCGGACCAGTCTGGGGCCATGGCACCCGCGAACCCTATCGACCGGAAGACAGACATGCCTTCGCCGAACGGATGAACGCCGCGCTCGGCTCACATTCCTGACCACGGAGCCCCATGACTTTCAGCCTCTTCGATGCGCCGGCGCGCGAACCCAGCAAGATGGTCGGCTTTTCCGGCAATCTTATCGACAGACGCTCGGAGCAGAGAAGCGACGATTCCACTGCACGGGCGCTGGACGATCCCGCCGCAAGACTGATGCTGATCAAGGCGGGACGGGTCTACCTTAAGGAAGGACGGGACGGCTTCGATCCCTGGTACAGACCGTTCGCCGCTGCGTCGCTCGGCGCGATCGTCTCGGAGGCGATCCTGCTCGGCTGGGATGCGAGGGGCCCGGTCCTCGCGGCACCGGCGGGGCTGGACCCGGAGGAACTGCCCGACGGGGTCAAGGCGATCGATTTCCGCTCGGTCAACGTCCAGGGCTTGCTTGCCGAGCCCGATCTTGGCGCCGTGGCCCAGGCAGGCGCGCTGCTCGCCTGGCACGGCACGCACCGATTTTGCGGCCGATGCGGCCACGAGACTGAGATTCGTGCCGGCGGCTACAAGCGGGCGTGCCGCAACTGCACGGCCGAGCATTTCCCGCGCACCGACCCGGTCGCCATCATGCTGGCGGTGACTCAGGAGCGCTGCCTGATGGGCCGTAGCCCGCATTTCCCGCCGGGAATGTATTCCTGCCTCGCCGGCTTCATCGAGCCGGGCGAGACGATCGAGGATGCGGTGCGCCGCGAGACCTTCGAGGAAGCCGGCATAAGGCTCGGCCGCGTCGCCTACCATGCCAGCCAGCCCTGGCCATTCCCCTATTCGCTGATGATCGGCTGCTTCGGCGAGGCGCTGAACGAAGAGATCGTGGCGGACAGGACCGAACTGGAGGACGTGCGCTGGTTCAGCCGCGCAGAGGTCCACGAGATCATCGCCGGCCGATCGCCGGAAGGCATCAAGACGCCGCCGCGCGCCGCGATCGCGAACCTGCTGATCCGGACATGGGCGGAAGGCGCATAGCGGTCGGCAACAAACTTTGCCACACAAGGATTTTCTTGCGTGGCAAAATCTTCGATGCTATTGCCACACAGGAAAATCCGCGCGTGGCAAATGACCCGGATCAGACGGCATAGCGCAACCGCGCACGCGGCCTATCAAGATCTCGTCTCCCTTTTGCTGGACGACGCGGTCTCGGACATCCGCGGTTCCCCAACCGCGCGGGAGCGAAACGGGCGGCGCTACTGGTATGACCGCTACCGTATCGGAACTGAGACCCACGAGCGGTATCTCGGAGAAGACACCCCCGAGTTGGCCCGCCGCATCGACAGACACCGAGCTCTGGGCGAGGAACGGCGGCTGCGGCTGCGCGAGCGAGGACGGCTCGTTCGACTGCTGCGCAGCGAACGCTTTCTCGGACTTGACGGCGCTACGGGAAGCCTCATCGCAGCGCTGGCACGGACCGGTGTCTTCCGTCTCGGTGGCGTGCTCGTCGGTACTGTCGCCTTCCGTCTCTACGAAGGCGAACTGGGGCTGAGACTCTCTCTCGACGAACTCGCCATGACCAACGACATCGACGTGGCGAGTTTCGAGAAGCTCTCGCTGGCTATCGGCGACACCGCCGCACCCACCATCGGCGAGGCGCTGGCGGAGCTGGACTTCGCCCCCGTGCCAAGCCTCAGGAACGACAAGGTGTGGCGATGGAAGCAGTCGCCCGGAGAAACGCTGGTCGAGTTCCTGACCCCTTCGTTCGACGAAGAAGAGTCGCTGCGCGAGCTGCCGGCGCTGGGCGTGAGCGCCCAATCGCTGCATTTCCTGAACTACCTGATCGCCGAGCCGCTGCATGCGGCGGCAGTCTACCGGGAAGGCCTGCTTGTCCGCATCCCGAGACCGGAACGGTTCGCCGTCCACAAGATGATCGTGGCGGACCGGCGCCTGGACGGGCCGGACAGCGCCAAGGCTCGGAAGGACCTCAGGCAGGCGGAACTTCTCGTCACCGTGCTGGCGGAGGATCGGCCGTCCGATCTGCAGGAAGCCTACGAGGACGCGCTGCAGCGCGGGCCGAAATGGAGGGAACGCCTGCAGCGGAGCATTGGCCGCAGCGCTGCGATCGGAGAGCGATTGCGCCAAGCGTGACGCGCGGCTGAAAGTACCTCCCGACCGACGCTCCTCGTCAGTCCGCCAGCTTCCACTCCTCGCGCGAAGGGCTGCGCGGATAGACGCCCAGGATTCGCACCTCCCGCGAAAAGAACTTCAGCTCTTCCAGTGCGTTCTTCACTCCCGGATCGTCGGGGTGGCCCTCGATGTCGGCATAGAACAGCGTCGCCGTGAAGGCGCCGAGCTGGTAGCTTTCCAGCTTAGTCATGTTGACGCCATTGGTGGCGAAGCCGCCCATCGCCTTGTAGAGGGCGGCAGGCACGTTGCGGACACGAAACATGAACGTCGTCATCATCGGCGCATCGGGCGTCGGGCGTTCCACCCATTCCTTGCCCTTGGTCAGCACGACGAAGCGGGTCACATTGGTGGCCGCGTCCTCCACGTCCTCCTCGAGGATTTCGAGACCATAGAGCTTGGCGGCCAGTCGCGGGGCGAGCGCGGCCATCGACCGATCCTTCGTCTCTGATACGAGTTTCGCCGCGCCCGCGGTATCCCCTGCGATCACGCCTTTCCAGCCGTTCCTACGGATGTATTTGCGGCACTGGCCGAGCGCGTGGATATGGCTATGGACCGTCTTGATCTCGGAGCGGGCGACGCCCGGTAGAACCATGAGCTGGAAGTGGATGGGCAGAAAATACTCGCCGACGATGTGCAGCTTCGATTCCGGCAGCAGGTGGTGGATGTCGGCGACGCGGCCGGCGATCGTGTTCTCGATCGGGATCATCGCCAGATCCGCCTTGCCCGACTCGACCGCGTTGAACGCGTCCTCGAATGTGGCGCACGGCATCGGCTCCATCGCCGGAAACATGTCGCGGCACGCCGTGTCCGAGTTCGCGCCTGGTTCCCCCTGGAAGGAGATGCGGTTGGTCTTGGGCGGCATGCGTTTCGTCCTGCTTATGCGAGCATCGCGCGGGCGCGCTCGAGGTCTTCCGGAGTGTCGACGCCGAGCGGCACGGTGTCCACGATCGCGGCATCGATGCGCATTCCGGCTTCCAGCGCCCGCAACTGCTCCAGTTTCTCGCGCCGTTCAAGCGCCGATTGCGGCAGGGCGACGAAACGCGCCAGCGCGGCGCGCCGGTAGGCGTAGATACCGACATGGTGATAGAGCGGTCCCTCGCCCCACGGCGCGGTCGCACGGGTGAAATAGAGCGCGCGCAGGCGGGTTGCCGACAGCGGCGAACCGACGATCTTGACGACGTTGGGGTTGGTCTTCTCCTCCTCCCGCGCGATCTCGACCCCAAGCGTCGCGATGTCCACGGCGCGATCGGCAAGCGGGGCGAGCGCGGCGCGGATCGAAGCCGGATCGATCGTCGGCAGGTCGCCCTGCAGGTTGACGACGGTGTCGACTTTTCCGTCAGGGTCGAGATCCGACAGCGCCTCAAAAATGCGGTCTGACCCCGACTGATGGTCCGCCCGGGTCATCGCGACCTCGAAACCGGCAGTCACGACCGCCTTGGCCACCTCGGCGGAATCCGTCGCGACCACGGCGCGCCCGAGGCCCGCCTCCGCCGCGCGGCGGGCGACATGGACGATCATCGGCACGCCATTGATGTCGGCGAGCGGCTTGCCGGGCAGGCGCGTCGCGGCCAGGCGGGCGGGAATGAGGATCAGCGCATTCATCGGGCTTGGGTTTTCGAGAACGGAGGTGGCAAAACGTCTCACGCGGGAAGGCCCTTATAGGTGTTGCGATCTGTTCGCAAAAGACCTAGTTTCCGCCCGATTTTAGCCGGCCCCCAGCCGGCCATTGCTTATTGGGACATGGGCGGACGGCGGGTCGCTCCAGCCCGAACCGCGACGGGAGCACGGAGAGGCATGAACTCGTTCGAATTCAACAAGATCATCGGGGCGATCCTCGGCACCGTCTTCGTCGTCTTTTCGCTCAGCCTGATCTCGGATTCGCTGTTCGCGACGCATGCGCCCGAGAAGGCCGGCTACGAGATCGCGGCGCTGGAACCGGAGGCGGGCGCCGGAGGCGAGGATGCAGGACCGGCCGCCCCGGAGCCCGTGGGTCCGCTGCTCGCGAGCGCGGATGTCGGTGCGGGAGAAGCGCTCTTCAAGCGTTGCGCGGCCTGCCACACGCCAGAGAAGGGCGGCGCCAACAAGATCGGACCGAACCTATGGGACATCGTCGAACGCCCCGTGGCGTCGCATGAAGGCTACTCCTATTCGGCGGCCATGAAGGCCCATGCCGGCGAGCGCCCAACTTGGGACTACGAGCACCTGAGCGACTTCATCGCCGCGCCGAAGGCTGTCGTGAAGGGGACCGCGATGAACTTCCCCGGCCTGAAGGCGATCAGCGACCGGGCCAACCTGATCGCCTATCTGCACACGCTGTCCGACGCGCCCAAGCCGCTGCCGGCGGCCGATGCGGTTCCCGCGCCCGCCGCAGGCGCAACGACCGAGCCCGCGACGGAAACGGCCCAGCCCGCAGCACCGGCTGCGCCCGCTGCCGAGCCGGCGGCTCCGGCCGCGCCCGCCACGCCGGCGCCGGCTCAGTAACGACATTTTCAGATCGACATCACGAAAAAGCCGGGTTCCGCCCGGCTTTTTTGTTACTCTGAACGTTAAGGATGCCGGGAAACGGCGGAAGAACAGGGAGTGACGATGCGATCAATTCTGGCCGGCGCCGTCTTCGGCGCATTTCTGGCTATGTCCGGCGCGCAGGCGCAGGAATGGCGCACCTCGGACAGAATGGGCGAGCCATCGCGGTACGGCGACACGTTCACACACTACGACCACGTGAACCCGAACGCGCCGAAGGGCGGCACGCTGAACTCCGTCGCGGTCGGCACATTCGACAGCTTCAACCCGTTCATCGCGATCGGCACGCCGGCAGCCGGGGTTAATTTCCAGGGCGGGCTCTTGTGGGACACGTTGATGGCAAAGTCGGTCGACGAGCCGACGACGAACCACGCCTTCATCGCGGAGGCATTCTCCTATCCGGATGATTTTTCCAGTGCGACCTATAGGCTCAACCCGAAAGCCAGATGGCATGACGGCCAGCCGATCACGGTCGACGACGTGATCTGGTCGTTCGACACCCTCAAGAAGATCAGCCCTGACTTCGTCAGCTATTTCGGCAATGTCAAACAGGCCGTGAAGATGAACGACCGGGAGGTGAGATTCGAGTTCGACCAGGGCGGTAACCGCGAACTCCCGATGATCATGGGCGATCTGGTGGTCCTGCCGAAGCACTGGTGGGAGGGGACCAACGCCAAGGGTGAGAAGCGGGACATCACCCGCCCGACCCTGGAGGCGCCACTCGGCTCCGGCGCCTACAGGATCGAGAGCTTCAAGCCGGGAACCGATATCGTCTGGGCACGCGTCGAGGACTATTGGGCGCGCGACCTGCCCATCAATGTCGGCCGCTACAATTTCGACCGTCAACGTTTCCGTTACGTCCTCGACCAGACGGCCGAATGGCAGGCTTTCATCAGGGGCGGCTATGAGGACCTTCGCATCGAGAACCAGCCGCCGCGCTGGGTGAAGGGCTATGACTTCCCCGCGGCTCAGTCGGGACAGGTGATCAAGAAGGAGTTCAAGGACGAATCCGGCGAACCGATGCAGGGTTACGTGATGAACATGCGGCGCGATCAGTTCAAGGATCGGCGCGTGCGCCAGGCTCTGACGCTGCTCTACGATTTCGAGACCTTCAACAAGACGCGCACCTTCAATCTCAACAAGCGCACCAACAGCTACTTCGTCGGTCAGGAACTGGCCTCCTCCGGCATACCGCAGGGCGCCGAGCTGGAGATCCTCGAACCCTATCGGGACAAGCTGCCGCCGGAACTCTTCACGCAGGAATTCAAGCTGCCCGTCTACGACACGCCGCAGTCGGAACGCACCCATCTTCGCGAGGCCGTGAAACTGTTCGCCGACGCAGGGTGGGTGATCAAGGACGGCAAGCTGGTGAATTCCCAGACGGGACAGCAATTCCGGGCGGAACTGCTCATTGCCAGCGACTATCAGGAATTCATCGGCATGCCCCTGATCATCAACATGCGCAAGCTCGGCATCGACGCGCCGGTCCGCATGGTGGACGTCAGCCAGTTTATCGCCCGGCAGAACAACTTCGACTACGACATGCTGATCGGCGTCTTGCCGCAATCGCAGTCGCCTGGCAACGAACAGCGCACCTACTGGGGATCGAAGGACGCAGACAGGCCAGGCTCACGCAATTTCTCAGGGATCAAGGACCCCGTCATCGACGCGCTGATCGAACGGGTCATCTTCGCCAAGAGTCGCGAGGACCAGGTGGTCGCGACCCATGCCCTCGATCGCGTGCTGCTGTGGGGCTACTATGTGGTTCCGCAATATCACCGGCCGGTCGTCTGGCTGGCCTATTGGGACAAATTCGGCATGCCGGACACACAGCCCTCCAAGGTGCTCGGCGTGGACATCGAATCCTTCTGGATAGACGCCGAGAAGGAAAAGGCACTGAACGCCAAGTTCGGGATAGCGAATTGAGGACGGAACTCTCCCGACGCTGGTTTCTCAGCGCCGCTGGCGCGGCGGCAATCCTTCCTGCCCTGCCGTCAAACCTGTTCGCCGCGACGCCGACCGGCGTCGCCCTCCACGGCCTCTCCGCCTTCGGCGACCTCAAATACCCGCCCGACTTCGGCCATTTCGACTATGCCAACCCCGATGCGCCGCAGGGCGGGACGTTCAATTTCTCGCCGCCCAACTGGCTGTGGAACCAGAACCCGGACACGTTCAACACGCTGAACTGCCTGGTGCCAAACGGTGATGCACCGCCGCGGATGGAGCTCTGTTTCGATTCTCTGATGACGCGGGCGCTGGACGAGCCCGACGCAGTCTACGGGCTATTGGCGGAGAGCGTCACGATCCACGACGACCGCAACACGTTCGAGTTCAAGCTGCGGCCGGGGGCGCGCTTTCACGACGGTACGCCGCTCACCGCCGAAGATGTTGCCTACACCTACACCCTCTTCAAGCAGAAAGCCCACCCGAACCTGCGCCTGCCGCTCGGGCGCATGACGGAGGCGGTGGCGGTCGACGCCCGGACCTTCAGGCTGACGTTCTCGGGAGAGCAGTCCGACCGAACGATCTTGTCGGTCGTGACCTATCCGATCATCTCGAAGGCATTCTTCGAGGCCAATCCGTTCGACGGGTCGCAACTCAACCCGCCGCTCGGCTGCGGCGCCTACAAGGTCGGCGCATTCCGCCCTGGCCAATTCATCGAATACGACCGCGTCGCGGATTACTGGGGCAAGGATCTCGGCGTCAATCGCGGCCAAAGCCATTTCGACCGCATCCGCGTCGAGTTCTACCGCGACCGCCAGGCCGCGTTCGAGGCGTTCAAGAAGGGCAACGTGCTCTACCGGCAGGAGTTCACCTCCCGGACCTGGGCGACGGGCTACGATTTCCCCGCGATCACGGAAGGCAAGGTCGTGAAGCGCGAGTTCCCGCGCGAACTGCAGCCCTCGCTGCAGGCCTGGGCGATAAACCAGCGGCGGGAGCGTTTCGAGGATGTGCGGGTGCGCGAGGCGATCGGCCTCTGCTTCGACTTCGAGTGGACGAAGCGCAACCTGTTCTACGACGCCTACGAACGCTCCCATTCGCTGTTCGAGAATTCGGAATTCGTCGCGCACGGTATGCCGAGCGAAGAGGAGATGGCGCTGCTCGATCCGCTGCGCGGCCAGATCCCGGAAGAGGTCTATGGCGAACCGGCGATGCAGCCGATCAGCGACGGCTCGGGCCGCGACCGCAAGCTCCTGCGGCGCGGCATCGACCTTCTGGCGCAGGCAGGATGGCGCAAGCCGCAAGGCTCGGCCTTTGTCGCCAACGACAAGGGCGAGCGGCTTGTGCTCGAGATTCTCGTCAACGACGAGGTCTTCATCCGCATCGACTCGCCGTTCGTCGAGAACATGAAGACGATCGGCATCGATGCCTCGATTCGGCTGGTCGACGCCGCGCAATACACGGTGCGCCAGTCGGATTTCGACTTCGACATGATCTCGATGGCCGCCACTCTCTCCGCCACGCCCACGTTCGACGACCTGGAGCAGTTCTTCCACTCGAGCTCGGCGCAGGTATCCGGCAGCCGCAACCTGCCCGGCACGGCCGATCCGGCCGTCGATACGCTGCTTGGCGCGGTCGCGAAGGCCGCGGACCGGCCCTCGCTCGTTGCGGCGATCCGCGCGCTCGACCGGGTCTTGCGCGCGCGGCGAGACTGGATTCCAAATTGGCATGCGGCGAATCACCGGGCGGCCTACTGGAACATCTACGGCTTCAGGGAGCCGAAGCCGGATTACGGCTTCCCGGTGGAGACGCTGTGGTGGTTCGAGGCGGACAAGGCGAGGGCAATTGGCAAACTCTGACCGGACGACCGGCCAAACCTGCATGACGGGCGCCTGATGGGCGCCTATATCGCCCGCCGCCTGCTCTTGATGATCCCGACGCTGCTCGGGATTCTGGCTATTTCCTTCATCCTGATCCAGTTCGCGCCGGGCGGGCCGGTGGAGCAGGTCATTGCGCGGATCAGCGGCACCAGCGACGGGTCCGATCGCCTGTCAGGCGGCGGCGCGGACGCGGGCGCGCAGAACGTCGAGAATTTCGGCTCGGAATCCTCGTCGAAATACCGCGGCGCGCAGGGTCTGGATCCGGAATTCATCAAGGAGCTCGAGAAGCAGTTCGGCTTCGACAAGCCGCCGCTCGAACGCTTCGGCAAAATGATCTGGGACTACGCCCGCTTCGATTTCGGCGAGAGTTTCTTCCGCGACATCCGCGTCATCGACCTGATCCTGGAGAAGATGCCGGTATCGATCTCGCTCGGGCTGTGGATCACGCTGATCTCTTACCTGATCTCGATCCCGCTCGGCATCCGCAAGGCGGTCAGCGACGGCTCGGCTTTCGACGTCTGGACGAGCGGTGTGGTCATCATCGGCTATGCCATCCCCGGCTTCCTCTTTGCCATCCTGCTGATGATCCTGTTCGCCGGCGGCAATTCCTTCCCGATCGGTTTCACCTCGGGCGACCAGTTCTATGGCTTCCGGCTGGGCTGCGATTGCTTCCCACTGCGCGGCCTGACGTCCGAGAACTGGGACCAGCTGTCGCTGTGGGGCAAGGTCGTCGACTATTTCTGGCACCTGACGCTGCCGCTGACGGCGATGGTGCTCTCCGCCTTCGCCACGACGACACTGCTGACCAAGAACTCCTTCCTCGAGGAAATCCGCAAGCAGTACGTGGTGACCGCGCGGGCCAAGGGTCTGACCGAACGCCAGGTTCTCTACCGCCACGTCTTCCGCAACGCGATGCTGATCGTCATCGCCGGCTTTCCGGCGGCCTTCATCTCGGTGTTCTTCACCGGCTCGTTGCTCATCGAGAACATCTTCTCGCTCGATGGACTCGGCCTCCTGTCCTTCCAGTCTATCCTCGACCGCGACTATCCCGTCGTCTTCGCCAGCCTCTACATCTTCGGTCTGATCGGCCTGATCACGGGCCTCATCTCCGACCTCACCTACACCTGGATCGACCCGCGCATCGATTTCGAGAGGCGCGACGTCTGATGTCCGACATCGTCCACAAGACCGCCGTCGAGACTCACCGCGCCGCAAGACGCCCCCGGCTGTCACCGCTCAACCAGAGGCGCTGGCAGAACTTCAAGGCGAACCGGCGCGGCTACTGGTCGTTCTGGATCTTCCTCGTCCTGTTCGTGCTGTCGCTCGGCTCCGAGTTCATCGCCAACGACAAGCCGGTCCTCGCCTACTACAAGGGCGAGCTGCTGGTTCCGGTACTGGTGGACTATCCGGAAGAGAAATTCGGCGGATTCTACGCGGTGACGGATTACCGCGATCCGGTGATCTCGGACGAGATCGAGGCGAACGGCTGGCTGATCTGGCCGCCGATCCGCTATTCCTATCGCACGGTCAACAACGACATCCCGGAGGCGGCGCCGGCCAAGCCGTCCTGGCTCTACGACAAGGAATTCCGATGCCAGCGCTACCCGCTGGGCGTCGACGATCCCAACTGCACGATCGGCAACTGGAACTGGCTGGGCACGGACGACCAGACCCGCGATGTGCTCGCCCGCGTCATCTACGGCTTCCGGGTCTCGGTCCTGTTCGGGCTGATCCTCACCGGCGCTTCCGCCGTCATCGGCGTAACCGCCGGAGCGGTGCAGGGCTATTTCGGCGGCTGGACCGACCTCGTCCTCCAGCGCGTCATCGAGATCTGGTCGTCGATCCCCGTCCTCTACCTGATCCTCATCATGTCCGCCGTGCTGCCGCCGGGCTTCTTCATCCTGCTCGGAATCATGCTGCTTTTCTCCTGGGTCGGCTTCGTCGGCGTGGTGCGGGCCGAGTTCCTGCGCGCCCGCAACTTCGAATATGTCAATGCCGCCCGCGCGCTCGGCGTGCCGGACCGGACGATCATGTACCGCCATCTGCTGCCCAACGCGATGGTGGCGACGCTGACCTTCCTGCCCTTCATCCTCAACGGCGCGATCTCGACGCTCACCTCGCTCGACTTCCTCGGACTCGGCCTCCCGCCGGGGTCCGCCTCGCTCGGCGAACTCCTGAAACAGGGACAGCGCAACCTGTCGGCGCCCTGGCTGGGTCTGACCGGGTTCTTCACCATAGCGCTGATGCTGTCGCTGCTGATCTTCATCGGCGAGGCCGTCCGCGACGCCTTCGACCCGCGCAAGACGTTCCGATGAGGTCGAAAACGTGGTAGAAACAGATCACATTTCTACCATCGGAGACGCGTGATGGGCATCAACATCAAGAACGAACGGGTGGAAAAGCTGGCCAAGGAGGTTGCCGGCGAGACCGGCGAGACGCTGACTGGAGCCATTCAGGTGGCTCTCGAAGAGCGGCTGGCGCGTCTGCATCGCAACCGGGATATCGAGGAACGCAGGCGCAGGATCAGGGAGATCGTAGAAAGCTTCGGTCCCGTCCCGGAGGGCGTCACGAGCGACCATTCCGACCTCTATGACGAATGGGGCCTGCCGAAATGATTGTCGATGCGTCGGCCGTGCTGGCCGTGCTGCTGGAAGAGCCTGAGGGACGCCAGATCGAGGATATCATCGTGAGGACTGTCGATGAACTTGTCATGTCGCCAATGAACTTTCTGGAGGCGGCGGTTCGGGTGGACCGTCTGAAATCCGAAGCCAAGTCCGAAACGTTCGATCGGTTCATGCAGTCTGCGGGCATCACCTTGGTCCCGATCACCGAAGATCAGGCTTTCCGTGCCCGCCAAGCCTACAAGACCTACGGCAAGGGCAACCACCCGGCCAAGCTTAATCTCGGCGACTGTTTCGCCTACGCCCTGTCCAAGGCGCGCGGCGAGCCGCTGCTGTTCAAGGGCGACGATTTCCGCCTGACCGACGTCGAGGCCGTGATTTGACCGCTCCCCTCGTCTCCATCCGCGATCTTTCCGTCGCGTTCTCGCAGGGTGGCAAGGAGACGCTCGCGGTCGACCGCGTGTCGTTCGACATCGGCAAGGGGGAAACGGTCGCGCTCGTCGGCGAATCCGGCTCGGGCAAGTCGGTCACGGCGCTGTCGGTGCTCAAGCTGCTCGCCTATCCGGCCGCGAGCCATCCGTCAGGCCAGATCCTGTTCAACGGCGTCGACCTGCTCGCCAAGGGCGAGAACGAATTGCGCAAGGTGCGCGGCCGCGACATCACCATGATCTTCCAGGAGCCGATGACCTCGCTCAACCCGCTTCACACGATCGAGCGGCAGGTCGGCGAGGTGCTGAAAGTACATCAGGGCATGAACGACGCTCATGCCCGCGCCCGCACGCTGGAGCTTTTGCAGGAGGTCGGCATCCGCGATCCGGAGAAGCGTCTCGGCGCCTATCCGCACCAGCTCTCCGGCGGGCAGCGCCAACGCGTGATGATCGCGATGGCTCTCGCCAACCAGCCGCAGCTGCTGATCGCCGACGAGCCGACGACGGCGCTCGACGTCACCGTCCAGGCGCAGATCCTGGAACTGCTGGCGAAGCTCAAGGCCGAGCGCGGCATGTCGATGCTGTTCATCACCCACGACCTCGGCATCGTGCGCAAGATCGCCGACCGCATCTGCGTCATGACACACGGCCGCATCGTTGAGACCGGGCCGACGGCGGAGGTCTTTGCCCATCCGCAGCACGAATACACCCGCCACCTGCTGGCGGCCGAACCGCGCGGCAAGCCGCCGGTCGCCGACGCCACCAAGCCGGAAGTCATGCGCGGCGAACAGATCCGCGTCTGGTTCCCGATCAAGAAGGGTTTCTTCCGCAAGACGGTCGACAATGTGAAGGCGGTGGACGGCATCGACATATCTGTGCGGGCCGGCCAGACCATCGGCATCGTCGGCGAATCCGGGTCTGGCAAGACGACGCTGGGGCTGGCGCTTGCCCGCATGATATCGTCGAAGGGGCGCATCGATTTCGGCGGGCGCGACATCAACACCTATTCGTTCAAGCAGATGCGGCCGCTCAGGCGCGAACTGCAGATCGTCTTCCAGGATCCGTTCGGTTCGCTCAGCCCGCGCATGTCGGTGTCCGAGATCATCGAGGAGGGGCTGAAGATCCACGAGCCCGAGCAGACGCCCGCCCAGCGCGACAAGGCGGTGGTCGACGTGCTCAACGAGGTCGGGCTCGATCCGGAGACCCGCTTCCGCTACCCGCACGAATTCTCCGGCGGGCAGAGGCAGCGTATCGCGATTGCCCGCGCCATGGTCCTCAAGCCGAAATTCGTCATGCTGGACGAGCCGACATCGGCGCTCGACATGAGCGTGCAGGCGCAGGTGGTGGACCTGTTGCGCACGCTGCAACAGAAGCATGGCCTCGCCTACCTCTTCATCAGCCACGATCTGAGGGTCGTCAGGGCACTGGCAAACGAGGTGATCGTGATGCGCAACGGCGTCGTGGTGGAGAAAGGGCCTTCGGAGCGGATCTTCGCCGCGCCCGAGACCGACTACACCAAGGCGCTGATCGCCGCGGCCTTCAACATCGAGACCGCCAAGCAGCATGCGGTGAACGAGTAGGACCCTGCCGATGACAGCCAGCAAACCGAGCGGAAAAGTCCTGCTCGCCGTCACCGGCTTCAGCCCGCATCAATGGATGGAGCTCCTGTCGACCCGGCGACACGTGGTCCTCGAACCTGCCGCACCGGACGATCCCGCCATCGAATACGCAGTCGTCTGGAAACAGCGGCCGCGCATTCTCGAAAAACTGCCCAATCTCAAGGCGATCTTCTCGGTCGGCGCGGGGGTCGACCATCTGTTCACCGATCCCGGCCTGCCGCAGGTGCCGATCGTGCGGGTCGTGGCCGACAACCTGACGCAATACATGACCGAATATGTCGCCTGGCGTGTTCTGGACCACCACCGACAGGGACGCCTCTACCGCACTCAGCAAGCGAAGATGGTATGGCATGAGCCGTTCCAACCCCCCGCCAACGAGGTCTGCGTCGGCATCATGGGTCTTGGCAATCTGGGTCGCGCCAGTGCGAAGGCGCTGCTTTCGCTGGGGTTTGCCGTCAACGGCTGGTCGCGCAAGCCGCAGCAGATGGACGGCGTGAGGTGTTTCGACGGCGAGGCCGGGTTGACGCCCTTTCTCAATGCCACCGACATGCTGGTCGTGCTCCTGCCCTATACGCCCGCGACGCACGGCATCGTCGACTATTCGGTGCTGCGCCGGCTGCGACGAGACAATGGGCTCGGCGGCGCCTTTCTGATCAATGCGGGCCGCGGAAAACTGCAGAAGGAAGCGGACATCCTGCGCGCGCTGGAGGACGGCACGCTGAAGGAGGCGAGCCTCGACGTGTTCGAGCAGGAACCGCTGCCGACGGCCAGCCCGCTGTGGGAGCACCCGCGTGTTTTCGTCACGCCGCACGCGGCCGCGACCTCCGATCCGGCACACCTTGCCGGGCCGATGCTCGACCAGATGGACGGTTGCGACCGCGGCGAGCCGCTCCGGAACCTGGTCGACCGCGACGCTGGATACTGACCGTCAGGGCCGACGGTAGCCGGTCGGCTGGCCGTAGAGATAACTTATCCGCGACACCGCGTTCGCGAGCGGTTCGAGCGCGACCGTCATCGTGTGCCCATTGGCATGGATGATGGTCTCGGGGTCGGTCACGATCGCCACATGGCCCTTCCAGAAGGCGAGGTCTCCGCGCTTCAATTGGTCCGGCCCGATTGGATCGCCGATCGTCGCGGCCTGCATGTCGGAATCGCGGAGGACCGTCTTGCCCGACATGCGCATCGACAGTTGCACCAAGCCCGAGCAATCGATCCCGAAGGCAGACGCTCCGCCCCAGAGATACGGCGTATGAATCAGTCGTTCGGCCACGGCGACATAGTCCGGGTCCCGCTGCGCGACATCGCGCAGGTGACCCGCAATGACCGCCTCGCCCGAGGGAAGGACGGCATAGTTCGTCCCCCGCCGCTCTTCGAAGCCTACTACCTGAACCAGCGACCCCATCGACAGCGCGGACGTGGGAGCGCTTTTCAGGTCGGGTGCCGGGTAGACGAAGGTGCGGGCTGCAGAGACGAGATGGGTCGCTTTCGATGCGCCTTCGGCGAGCCCGTTCGAGCCGACATAGCCCACATACCCGTCCGATACCGACTGGATCCAGGCAAAGCCCTCGTTCTCGTCGAAGACGAGCACGTCCTGACCGGACAGGAGCTGCGTGTCGATCCCGGCTTCGAGACTCGGAGTGCGGCGCATGTCGAGCACCGGCACGCGGACATGGGCCGGGCTGCCGGCGACGAAGCTCGGCGCTTCAACCCGGCCCTCCAGCCGCTTGTCGGCCAGATCTTCGCGAAACGCGTTCAGCCGTCGGTCCAGCACGGTCAAATCGGCAACTCCTTCGCCTTTGCGATGATAACGTCGCCGAAGCGTTCGAGAAAGAGCGCACCCTCGATGGTGCGCTTCACCAGCACGTTGCGCTTGTCGTCCTCGTCGCGATGGCGCGTGACGAGCTTCAACGCTCCCATGGTGTCGAGCGCCCGGGTCACCACTGGCTTGGTGACGTTGAGCGCAGCGGCGAGACCGCGAACTGTGTGGGGCGGAGGATCGAGATAGATCGTGAGAAGGAGCGCCAGCTGCCTGTGCGACAGGTCGGGCATTCCGGCATTGACCTCGGAAAGACACACGCCCTGCCACAGCCGCAAAGCCTGACTGGGTCGCAGGTTGACCGCCATCGATTGGGACCTGACCTGTTATTGTTTCGGACCCGTTCCATTCAATGCCCGGACAAGCTGAAACACAAGGTCCTATGCCCGATAACGAGACGAAATCACCCGCTCGATCGCGCGAATGGCCTGCGCCTCGCCGCCGGCGATGCCGTGCGGGCGGTCGGAGGGCGACCAGCCGAACACGTCGAAATGCGCCCACGCTTTCGCCCTGCCGACGAAGCGCTTGAGAAACAGCGCCGCGATGATCGACCCGGCGAAGCCGTCCGTGTTGACGTTGTTGATGTCGGCCACCTTGGAGGAATACTTGCCGTCGTAGGGCATCCAGAGCGGCATGCGCCAGAGCGGGTCGGCCGCGGTGACGGAAGCTTGCATCAGATCGGCGGCCAGCGCCTCATCGTCGGTGAAGAACGGCGGGAGGTCGGGGCCGAGCGCAACACGTGCGGCGCCTGTCAGCGTCGCCATGTCGATCATCAGTTCAGGCTCCTCCTCGTCGCCATAGGCAAGCGCGTCGGCGAGGATCAGGCGCCCCTCGGCGTCAGTATTGCCCACTTCGACGGTCAGGCCCTTGCGGCTGCGCAGGATGTCGCTCGGACGGAAGGCATTGCCGGCGATCGAATTCTCGACGACAGGCAGGAGAACGCGAAGCCGGACCGGAAGCCTCGCTGACATGACCATATGTGCCAAGCCCATCACATTAGCGGCGCCGCCCATATCCTTCTTCATCAGGAGCATGCTGGAGGCCGGCTTGATGTCGAGGCCGCCGGTGTCGAAGCAGACGCCTTTTCCTACCAGCGTTACCTTCGGAGCATCGCTGTTCCCCCAGCGGATATCGATGAGCCGCGGCGCTTCGGCGGCGGCGCGGCCTACCGCGTGGATCATCGGGAAATTGCGTGCCAGCAGGTCGTCGCCACCGATCACCGTCATTTCGGCACCGTGCGCATTGGCGAGCTTTCGTGCGGCCGCCTCGACGTCGTCCGGGCCCATGTCGTTGGTTGGCGTGTTGATGAGGTCGCGCGCAAGGAACACACCCTCGGCGAGCCTCTCCGCACCCGCCTTGTCAGCGCCTCGCGGCAGGGCGAAGCGGATGTCGCGATGTGGCTTGCGGCCATAGGCGGTGAAGGCATAGCCGCCGAGCAGGAGCCCGAGGGCGGCATTGTCGGGATCGGCGGGCGGCGTCGCGAAATGCCAGTCACCTTCGGGCAGGGTGCGGGCCAGCGCGCCGGGCAGCATCGGCAGGTGGCCGCCGGACTGGTCGCCCAAGCCAAACAGCGCTCCCGACACGTTTCCCTCGGTGTCTGCCAGGAGAAGCGTCCGTCCTTCTTCGCCGGTAAAGGAATTCGCCTTGGCCCAGGCGAGGACCTGCGTCGGAAGGCCCGCTCCGTCGAGCCCTCCCTTAGCGATCAGATGGACCGGATGCGACGATGCAGAGCGCTCTGGAAGAAGGGTGACAGGCATGGCTGGTCCGAGGAATCCCGACGAAACTGAGTCGCCAAGCTAGCCGCCAGGCCGACGCGCCGCAATTCGCAGCGACGCGCAGATCACTGAAGTCTGGCGCACCCGCTTTGGTACCGGACGTTGCTCTGCGTGCCCGTGAACGGCCCTCTCGCGCTCTCGCATGCAGCCAGAGTTGCAAATGGTCCGGCCGAAAATCCGCTCGCGGACAAGGCCTTGCCGTCCGCTCCCGAGACGAAGATCGTGACGATCAGTACAAACATCAGCGCCCGCCTGCTTTATCCGTGCAATGCAGAACTGCCTCAATTTCTACGTGCATGTCAATCATTGAGTGTTAACCGTCCGTTAGGGTTAACGGAATATTTCTCGGGAGCAGGGAGGCCGTTTGGTCGGCCCCAGAAGAATCCTGCCGGAGGCCCCATGTCAGCAGCCCGTTCCGCGACCCGTTTCGGACGAAAGCTCGCGACGGCGGCCAGCATCATGATGATGGCGGCCGCGCTCGGCGGCTGCGCCTCGAAGAGCAGCATGACCACCGGCTCGGTCAACAAGTCGTACGGCAAGTCGATCGACCAGATGTCCACGGGCGAACTCGAGGGTGCCGCCGACCGGCTCGGGCGCGACTACGCCAAGAATCCGAAGGACAAGGCGACGGCTCTCGCCTACTCGACCGTCTTGCAGATGAACGGCCGCGCCGACCAGTCGCTTGCCGTGATGCGCATGCTGGCGATCGCGCATCCGACCGACCGTGAGGTGCTTGCCGCCTACGGCAAGTCGCTCGCCGCCGTCGGCCAGTTCGAACAGGCACTCGATGCGGTGCGTCGCGCGCAGACGCCGGAATATCCGGATTGGAAACTGCTGTCGGCGGAAGCCGCGATCCTCGACCAGCTGGGACAGGCCGCGAGCGCGCGCCAGCTCTATCGCAAGGCTCTTGACCTGCGCCCCGACGAGCCCACCATCCTGTCCAATCTCGGCATGTCCTACGTGCTCGAAGGCGATCTCAAGACCGCCGAGATGCATATGCGCTCGGCCTCGCAGAAAGCCGGCGCCGACAGCCGCGTGCGCCAGAACCTCGCGCTCGTCGTCGGCCTCCAGGGCCGCTTCGAGGAGGCCGAGCAGATCGCCCGCCAGGAGCTCTCTCCCGAGCAGGCAAAGGCCAACGTCGCCTATCTCCGCTCGATGCTCGCCCAGCAGAACGCCTGGAGCGAGCTGAAGGACAAGAAGGAAGCGAAGAACACCAACTGACCTCCGCGCACCGCGCGCGGGGAACAAGCAACCGCGCCCTTGGTTGACAACCGTCCGAACCAAGGGAGAGCCTGATGTACCCCTATGTCCGTTTTGGTGTCATGATCGCGGTCTCGACCGCAGTCATGTACTCGCTGACCTACCTGAACGTCTACCAGAGCAGCCATATTCGCTGGAGCGAAACAAGGGTCTACATGGCCCTGATCATGGGCTCGGCGATGGCCGTCGTCATGCTGTCCTTTATGCTCCACATGTATAAGGTCCGTCTCGCGAATGTCGCGATCATGGCGGTCTCCGCGCTGATCTTCGCGGGATCGCTCTATCTCGTTCGCAGCCAGGCAGCGGTCGAGGATTCATCATGGATGAAGGCGATGATACCGCACCATTCCATCGCCATCCTGACCAGCGAGCGCGCTCAACTCGCAGATCCCCGCGTCAGAGATCTGGCAGCGAAGATCATCGAGGCACAACGCCGGGAAACCGCCGAGATGGAGGCGCTGATCGCCGACCTCGAGAGCGGGCGATAGAACGCGGCGCCGCGCATCCCGAATCTGGGTTGGACCTACTCGCTGCTCGACTGGTTCTTGTCGCCGAAGATGCCGCGCTCGGAGACCTGGATGCCGGCCGGGCCGAGGATGACGCAAAAGAGCACCGGCAGGAAGAACAGGATCATCGGCACGGTCAGCTTGGGCGGCAGGGCGGCAGCCTTCTTCTCGGCCTCGTTCAACCGCATTTCCCGGCTTTCGTTGGCAAGGACACGCAGCGCAGTGGCGATCGGCGTGCCGTAGCGCTCGGCCTGGATAAGGGCCTGGGCGACGCCCTTGACGCTCTCGAGGCCGGTGCGGTTGGCAAGGTTCTCATAGGCCTGTCGCCGTTCCTGGAGGAAGGACAGTTCGGCATTGGTGAGGACGAACTCCTCGGCGAGCTCGACCGACTGGGCGCCGATCTCGTCGGCGACCTTGCGCATGGCGGCTTCGATCGACATGCCCGATTCCACGCAGATCAGCATCAGATCGAGCGCGTCCGGCCAGGCCCTCTGGATCGAGGCCCTGCGTTTGGTCGCAAGGTTCGAGACGTAGAGGACGGGCGCGTAGAAGCCGGCATAGGCGACGAGAATGCAGACGAACAGCTTGACGAATGTCGGTTGCTGGGGGAGCCCGCCGAGAACGAACACATAGGCGGCGGCGAGGGCAAACCCGACGAAGGGCAGCACCAGTCGGAAGAACAGGAACTTCGTCAGCGGGTTCTGGCCGCGAAAGCCGGCAAGCCGGAGTTTCGTCATGGTCGATTCGTCGGCCAGAGCGCGACGCAGGTCGAGCCGCTCGACAATATGTTTCATGCCGGTCGACTGTTCTTCGCGCAGGCCGCGACGACGCTTGTCCGACTCCGCCGCGAGGCGTGCGCGCTGCTTGGCGCGCAGCTCTTCGCGTTCGATCGCGACGGTCTGCATGCGCGACTTCAAAGTGTTGCCGGCGAAAGACGGCATCAGCGTGAAGAGGGTCGCGAAGACGGCGATACCGACGAACACGGCGATGAGAAAGGCCGGATCCGAGATCGACTTGGAGAGTTGGGTGAACATGCCGGACCTAGACCTCGAAATTCATCATCTTCCGCATCACGAAGATACCGATGGACATCCAGACAGCGGAGAAGCCTAGGATCATGTGGCCTTGCGGTGTCGTGAAGAGGGGCATGATGTAGTTGGGCGAGGAGAGGTAGACCAGGAACGCCACGATAAAGGGCAGCGCACCGATGATGACGGCCGAGGCCTTGGCCTCCATCGACAGTGCTTGCACCTTCGCCTTCATCTTCTTGCGGTCGCGCAGGACGCGCGACAGATTGCCGAGCGCCTCGGACAGGTTGCCGCCGGCCTGTTGCTGGATCTGGATGACGATGCCGAAGAAGCCGGCCTCCGGACAAGGCATCGTCTCGGTCATCCGCATCGCGGCTTCCGGGATGGAGAGGCCCAACTGCTGCGACTCGACGATGCGGCGAAACTCGGACTTCACCGGTTCCTGCGCTTCGTTGGCAATCAGCCGGATACCGTCGTTGAGCGGAAGGCCCGACTTCACCGCGCGGACGATGACGTCGAGTGCGTTCGGGAACTCGTTGAGGAACGCCTTGACTCGCCTTGCGCGCCGGAAGGACACGAACCAGCGAGGGAGACCGAGAGCCCCGGCGACCAGCGCGCCCGGCACAGCCCAGAGCGGAGCGCCACCGATGTAGGCCAACGCGGCGAGGACCACCCCGGTGACCAGGGAATACAGATAGAACCGCTCCATCGTCACCGTCATGCCCGCCTGGCGGATCTGGACCCTCAGAGGCGGCTTCTTGATGATCTGGTCGCGCGATTTCTGCTTGTTCTCGAGATCCTTGAGCGAGTCCTGAATCGATTTTCGCCGCTTGGCGACCTCCGCCGTACGGTCGCGGGCGGCGGCGATGACGCTGCGGTCGGTCTCGGCCCGCTTGATCGAATCGAGCCGCTTGCCGGTATTCTCCTCGTTCTGGATGCGCTTGTACATCAACGCATAGGCGACCGCGCCCGCACTCACGCCGGCAAGCGCGATGAAGGCGAGGAGTGTGGTGTCTATGCCGAACATGTCATGCCGCTCCCGGGCAGGGACTGCGCTCAGTCTGCCTGTTTTTCCATGGCTTCGAGCGCCTTGGCGAGACGCTGTTCCTCGTTGAAGTAGCGCGCGCGTTCCCAGAATTTGGGGCGCCCGACGCCCGTCGAAACGTGTTCGCCTATCAGCCGTCCGTTCTGATCCTCACCCTTCAGCTTGTAGAGCACGATGTCCTGGGTGATGATCACGTCGCCTTCCATGCCGATCACCTCGGTGATGTGGGTGATGCGGCGCGAGCCGTCGCGCAGGCGCGCGGCCTGGATGATGACGTCAACTGAACCGACGATAATCTCGCGCACCGTCTTCTGCGGCAGCGAGAAACCGCCCATCGCGATCATCGATTCGACACGGTTGAGGCATTCGCGCGGGCTGTTGGAGTGGATCGTGCCCATCGAGCCGTCGTGGCCGGTATTCATCGCCTGCAGCAGATCGAACACTTCCGGACCACGAACCTCGCCGACGATGATGCGCTCGGGGCGCATGCGCAGGCAGTTCTTGACGAGATCGCGCATGGTGATTTCGCCTTCGCCTTCAAGATTGGGCGGGCGCGTCTCGAGGCGGACCACGTGCGGCTGCTGCAGTTGGAGTTCGGCAGAGTCCTCGCAGGTGATCACGCGCTCGTCGCGATCGACGTAGTTGGTCAGGCAGTTCAGCAGGGTCGTCTTGCCCGAACCGGTGCCGCCCGAAATGATGACGTTGCACCGCACGCGACCGATGATTTTCAGGACTTCGGCGCCTTCCGGCGAAATCGCACCGAACTTCACCAGCTGGTCGAGCGTCAGCTTGTCCTTCTTGAACTTGCGGATGGTCAGCGCGGCCCCGTCGATCGAAAGCGGCGGCGCGATCACGTTGACGCGGGAACCGTCGGGCAGGCGCGCGTCGCAGATCGGGGAACTCTCGTCGACGCGGCGACCGACCTGGCTGACGATGCGCTGGCAGATGTTCAGGAGCTGCTGGTTGTCGCGGAAGCGGATCGAGGTCTGCTCGACCTTGCCGTTCACCTCGATGAACACCTGCTTGGCGCCATTGACCATGATGTCGGCGATGTCGTCGCGAGCGAGCAAGGGTTCGAGCGGGCCGTAGCCAAGGACGTCGTTGCAGATGTCCTCGAGCAGGTCTTCCTGCTCGGCAATCGACATCGCAAAGTTCTTGATCGCAATGATGTCGTTGACGATGTCGCGGATTTCCTCGCGCGCGGCGTCGGGGGCAAGCTTGGCCAGCTGCGACAGGTCTATCGTGTCGATCAGCGCCGAGAAGACCTGGCTCTTGGTATCGTAGTAGGCCTCGCTGCGCTCGCGCGTCGCCGCACTGCGCACGGGTGGCGGCGGGGGAGCGGTATCGAACCGTTTTGGGGCCGGGGCTGGTGCCGCCGCCACCGGCGCGGGCGGGGGCGGCGCAGGCCGGGGCGCTGGGGCCGCCTCGCTCTTGAAGGTCGTCGGCGCGGGCGCCGGCGGACGCGTGTCCACTCCGCCAAAGCCGCCGTCACTGCCCCTTTTCCCAAACATTCGACGAGATCCGTTCTGCTTGAGGACTTACTTCTTCTTGCCCAGCTTGAGGCGGCCGAGCAGTTGCTCGATGCCGGGCTTCTTCTTCGACTTGATCTCGGCGCGTCCTGTCACGATGTGTGCCACCTCGTTGATCATTCCCACGATCGGGCTCTTGGCATCCATCTCGCCCAGCATGCGACCGTTGTTGGCGGCGTTGCCGAAGAAAAGAGGATCGAACGGGATGACGGCCATCGGCGTTATGCCGAGCGGTTCCGAAAAGTCCGCCGGGGTGATCTCTGGCCGTTTCGGCACCCCGGCCTGGTTGATCACCAGTTTCGGCAGGGCATCGTTGGGGCGCAGCTTTCTCAGCATGTCGACGAGGTTCTTGGCATTTCGCAGATTGGCCAGTTCCGGAGTTGCCGTGATGACGATCTCGTCGGCCTGCATCAGCGTGGTCTTGGCCCATCCGGTCCAAAGATGGGGAACGTCGAGCACGACGGTCGGCGCGCTGCGCTGAGCGACATCGATGATCTGTGTGAAAGCCTCGGGATCGAAATCGTAGATCCGGTCAAGCGTCGAAGGAGCGGCAAGCAGCGATAGATTCTCCGCGCATTGCGCGAGCAGTCGATCGAGGTATGTTTCGTCTATCCGTTCCGGCGAGAAGACGGCCTCGCCGATCCCCTGGGTGGGATCCTGATCGAAATTGATGTTCGCGGTGCCGAAAGCCAGGTCCATGTCCGCGACGACGACCTCGGATTTGAACAGCGTCGACATGCTCCAGGCGACGTTGTGCGCGATGGTAGAAGAGCCGACGCCACCCTTCGCGCCGACGAAGGCGATCGTGCGGCCGAGCGGCCCCGATTCCGAATTGACGAAGATGCCGGAGATGACCGTCAGGACGTCGGCCATGGAGATCGGCGCGACGATATATTCGGAGATCCCGGAACGTATCAGTTCGCGATAGAGCCAGACGTCATTGTAGTGGCCGATGATGACGACCTTCGTGGTGGGGTCGCACACTTCCGCGAGGCCGCGCAGGCTGTCGAGCATCTCGCGCGGCTCGCAGCGGGATTCGAGCAGGATCAGGTTCGGAGTCGGCGCTGCCTTATAGAACTCGACGGCGGTTTCGATGCCGCCCATGTGCACCTTGAGATGCGTCTTTGCCATACGACGATCTTCGCCGGCCCGCTCTATCGGCCGCGCCACGCCTTCGGTCTCGCAGAAGGCCTGGATCGAGATTCGCGGCAGCGGGCGAAGCGCGTCCAACATCCCATGATCGGTCTCGCTCCGATCCGGAAGTGCCTGTGTCTCGTAGGCAAGATTACTCATCGTCGTGCCTCGCCCCGCCTAGTAGTCGATGTTCTGCGTGAAAGGGGTTCTCTTGGTCTGGTATTGCTCGATCGCCACCGAGCGGTTCTCGGCATCGATCTCGCTCGGCTGGCGCGGACCAACCAGATCGTTCGGATTGGCAATCTGGGCGGCCAGATTGTTCTGATAGGAACAGCCGAAGTTCGCCCAATGCTTGTTTTCGGATGTCGCCAGCAGGTCGTCCGGCCACCGGCCGCATTGGCCGGTCGTCGCCTTCACCACGTTGTAGGTGACGCGGACGGGAGCCGAGACCTCCGGCGCATTTGCCGCGTAGTGCACCACGTCGACGTTGCGGAAACCGCTCTTGTGCAGGTGGCGGGAAATGTCGGAGGCGACGTTGGTCGCCGCGGCGGCGTTGGCGGATCCGGACGGTGCCATGACCAGAACCGGCGGGGCGGCGGAGCGGTCATAGCGATACATGAAGCCGTCGACCGCATCCCGCTGACTACGGGTCATGCCGTAGTCCCCGGACGCTACCGCGATGTCGATCGATTCCGTTGCCTCGCCCACCATGATCGGGTGGTTGGTCCGGTAGTCGTCGGGAATCGATCCGACTTCGATGTGGTCGCGCTTTACGAGCGCGCACCCCGAGACGAGCGATGCCGTGAGGACGAGGAGGAGCGGGACCGGCAAGCGGCGCGCGGGAGAACCCGAGGCGGAATTGGAAACGAAAAGGGTCATGGTGCCGGTTCCCAGCTCACTTGTAGATGTAGCCGACAACGCCGTGGTAGCGGCCATTCGGCTTGTCGGTCTTCATGGTTCCGTAGACGCGGTTCACCCGGCCGAGGAAATAGCCAGCGCCGTCGCTCGGCGGATTGAAATTATCCTCCGGCTTCGCCAGGGCCGAACGCGGAACCGGCCGTGCCAGATAGGGCGTCACGATGATGACAAGCTCGGTTTCGTTGCGGACGAAGTCGCGGCTGCGGAACAGGGTTCCGAGGACGGGTATCTTTGACAGACCTGGCAGGCCGCTCGCCGCCTGGCGAACGTCGTCGCGGACGAGACCTGCGATCATCATCGACCCGCCCGAAGGCAGTTCGACCGTGGTATCGGCCAGCCGCTTGCGGATGGAGAGCAGGTTCGTGCCTCCCCGCGTGACCCCTGCCGATAGTGAGACCGACCCTTCCGTCGTCGGCTCGGAGACCGACGTACGGACCTTCAGGCTGATGCGCCCCGGCGACAGAACGACCGGCTTGAACTCGAGACCGATGCCGTATTCCAGCTTCTCGATGTCGTAGGTGATGTTGCCGGTTTCGTCGTCGACCGCCTGCCCGGACACGAGGTTGAACTCGCCGCCGACCCGGAAGGTCGCCTGCTCGCCCGACACGGCGGTCAGGGTTGGCTCCGCCAGCGTCTTCATTACGCCGGATTGTTCCATGGCGTTGATGTAGGCGTCGATCATCGAACCGCCGATGCTGAAGCCGGTGTTCGAGATAGGAATTCCGAGGCCGGTGATGTTGTCGGTTATCGCGCCCCAGGAAATGCCGTTGGAATTGCCGTTGGCGATCATGTTGACGCCGAGCTGCTTCATGACGGTCCGGCTGACCTCGGCGACGGTGACCTTCAGTGTGACCTGGTCTTCGCCGATGATCTTGATCAGGTTGACGATCTGGCTGACCTGCCGTTCCTGGTCCGGATTGTCGATGTCGACGCCGCCGGCCGCGTCGCCGCCGGCGGCAGTCTGCGAATACTGGCCGGTGGTCGCTTCACCGCCGGTCACGAAGATCTGGGCGAGGCGCGCTGCGCGCGAAGCATCGAGCGGCGTTTCCACCGTACCGGTCAGGACAACGTTATCGTTGAGAAGCTCGACGGTGATGTCCGAGTTCGGAATGAAGCGCTTCAGGTATTCCTCGAGACCGGCGACGTCCCGTTCGATCGCCAGGTCGAGGCTGACGATCTGCTCGCCATTGGGGCCGAAGACGAAGATGTTGGTCTGGCCGACCGACTTGCCGAACAGATAGATGCGGCGCGCGGTGCGGGTGACGGCATCGGCGACAGCAGGGTTTGCCACGAGAATGTCGTAGGCGTCGCTCGGCAGGTCGATGACCACGGATTTGTTCAGGCCGAGCTTGATGTGCTGACCGCCGGCGGCCGACGTGCGGATGTTGACCGTGCCGTCCTTGGCGAGCGCCGGCGCAACCGGCGGAGCCAACAGAGCAAGCGAAACCGTGCCGGCCGCCATCAATGCAAGCGCGACTCGCGATGCCTGGAAGCGGACCAGCGGCCTGTTCAGGGCTGCCGAAACAGTCGAGTTCATCTTCACTTGCGAGCCCCCTCTTCCGACACCACCCCGTTCTTGATCAGCCGCACCGTTCCGCGACGCCCATTGCCCGAGACGAGATAGTCGGCTTCCTCGAGATTGGTCTCCTGGGCATCCGCGACGGAACGAAGCGCGAGCGTGAGGCGGTCGGCCATCTGCAGCGCCACGGTGATGATCTCTGCCTGCTGTGCGGTGAGCTCCAGCGTCGCAGTATCGCCGACCTTGACCTTGCGCCCCTCCTCGTCCTCCTGGATGGCCTGGTCGATGGCGAGAACGCGGATATTCCTGAGAATCGTCTCGGTGACGTAGCCCTGAGTACTGCTCTGTCCCTGGGTTTCAGAGCGGCGCGTCATGATGACGTCGACGTAGTCGTTGGGCAGGATGAAGCCGCCGGCCGAGGTGTCGGCCGAGATCCGGGTCGCGACCGCTCTCTTGCCCGCCGGCAGGATCGCCGACATGAAGCTCTGGCCCTGGCCGATCAGCTTGGACTTGCGCAGCGGTTCGCCCTCATACATGGCGAGCCGGGCGACCGAGCCTTTCAATTGCTCCAGGGCGTCTGGTTCCTTGTCGCGGGTAACGAAATGCTCGCTGACCGCGTCGCTCGGCCACGCCTGCCATTCGAGCTGGCTGTCGATGGCGGCGCCCATCGGCAGGTCACTACCCAGAACCAGCACGTCGGTCGTCTCGATCGCCGGGGTAGCCGGCGCATTGACGACAACCTGGGGCGCCGGGGGCGCTGACATGTTCTTCGCAATGTATCCCGCGCCGCCGGCCGCCATGACGGCGACGCCTGCGATGACTATCCGGGATGCAACCATGGTCGGTCCTCACGCACGGCAAACCAATTCACCGGGACCGACAATGAGGTGGCAATCGTCAAAACAAGGTTAATGCAATGCTTACGATCGTGATTAATTCTTGGTTTATTCAAACTCTAGCGAGGTTCACATCCCCGCGGCGCGGGCAATCGCCCACTCGGCGAGGGCGCTGCCGGGAAAGGCCGCGATACCACCAAGTCCAAGGGCGATGCCGTACGGAACCCCCACATCCCGGTCGGCGAGATGGCGCAGGAAGACGTTATGGCCGGTAAAGACCGATAGTGGCGAGCGCCGGTACATGAGGATCAGCATCGTCAACAGACCGCCCAGCGCGGCCGAGTAAACGAGATACTGCAGGAGCTCCTGGCCAAAGCCCATCCAGAGCGCCGTCGCGGCAAGCAACTTGGCGTCGCCGCCGCCCATGCCGCCCATCGCAAACAACGTGAAGGTGACGGCGAGCACAACGGCTCCTGCGGCGAGGTGCCAGCCGTAAGCATACCAGTCCATGCCGGTGAGCGGCGCGAGGACGAGGAAAGTGGCGACGAGCAGCAGAGACACCCGGTTGGCGATGGTCATCGACAGCATGTCTGAAATGGCCGCATAGGCCATGCAGAATGGGAATACGATGAAGATGGCGGCTACAAGCATGGGAACCTCGCAGGCCAAAATGCTAGTCGCGCGGGCTTAACTCTTGGTGAAGCGGGCGCCCTCAACGCACGAAGCCGCGCCTTTCGGCGCGGCCCCGTTGAATTTCGGCGCGAAGCCGGTCAGGCGGATCAGCCGGCGTTGTCGAGCGTATCGGCCAGGTCCTTGAACTTGGCGTCGAGCGAGTTGCCGAGTTCACCGGCGCCGACCATGATGGCGAGCGCGATCAGAGCGGCGATCAGACCGTATTCGATGGCGGTCGCGCCGGACTCGTTCTTCACAAAGCGTGCGAAAAGCTTGGTCATATGAGAGCTCCTAACTCCACGTGTTACACAGCACTTCCGTCGGCGGTTCTTCTGTGTCGATCGGATGCTGAGGACACTAGCGGGAAGCTCTTGAAATCGGCTTAACGAATAGGATTACCAAAACCTTACGCCGCCCGACAGGTGACGGTGGTTAATCCCGGCATAACCGGGCGCATCGAATTGTATTGGTGCGAATCCCGCGATCTTCTCGCGCGGGCGCGATTCATTCAATCGTTGCCCCGCACCACGCCATATGGCGGGCCGAGATGGACTTAACCGAAGATTCACCAATCTCTTTCATCTTCGGTTGAACCTTTCCATTCGAGGAGGCCTTCGTGGCTCATTCCGCTGCCCGCTTGCTGATCGCTGCCGCCCTGTCGATCGCCGGCGTCGCGCTTGCGACGACCACCGCTCCCGCCGATACCGGCATCGAGATCGTCATGAACCAGGCGAAGATCGTAAAGCTTGCACGGCCCGCCGATACGATCGTCGTCGGCAACCCGGCGATTGCGGATGCATCGGTGCAGGACGCGAACACCATCGTCTTGACCGGCAAGGGGTTCGGCGTGACCAACCTCGTCGTCATGGACGCGCAGGGCGCCCCGATCGTCGACGAACAGGTCTACGTGTCCCGCCAGGACGACCGCTCGGTGCGCATCTACCGCCGGTCCGAAGTGCAGACGCTGTCCTGTACGCCGCGCTGCGAAAGCTCCTACAAGAGCGATGCCGAACGCCAGTCCGAAGTGGAAATGAACGCCAGCCAGTAAGCGCGGCCGCGCGCCGATGCGGGTTACGATTGGCTAAGATTGCGCGAAAATCTTTACTCTCCGCGAAAACCGGATTGCAACCATTCTCGTCTAGCCTGCTGCCCGTGAACTCCAAGGTGAGACAGGGGCAGATGAACACGTCGGACAATCCAGTCGTCCCGGCCGCTTCAAAGCAGCGGGCCGTCACGCGGAAGCGGCGGTTCCTGCGCGACCGCAACGGCAATGTCGCGATCGAGTTCAGCCTGCTTGCGATTCCGTTCTCCCTGCTTGTGTTTGCCATTCTCGAAAGCTGCATTTCCTTCGCGGGATCCCAGTTGCTGGCGAATGCCACCGACAATGTCGCCCGCCAGCTCCGCACCGGGCAAGTCAAGGCGGCCGGCCTGACGGAAGCTTCTGTCAAGCAGTTGATCTGCGACCAGATCGATATCCTCGTCGCGTCGGGATGTCCGGGACTGAAGATCGACCTGCGGCAATACTCGACCTTCAAGGACGCCGCCGCAATGAAGATCGTCTATGTCGGCTCCGGCAGCGAGAAAGAGCTGGCGACCACGAATTTCGCATTCAACCCCGGCAAGTCGATGACCAAGAACATGCTGCGCGTGTTCTACGAATGGCCGGTGATGACCGACTTCATGCGCAAGGCGATGTCCAATCTGAAAGGCGGAAAGACGCTGCATTTCGCTTCGATGACCTGGCAGAACGAACCTTTCGACGACTAGGGCCCCTATGGCTGAGGAACCCAGAACCATGTCGAGCTTCGGATGGATCACCGCGGCGATACGCTGCCTGCGGCGCGCGGGCGCCGACCGGACAGGTGTAGCGGCGATCGAGTTCGCTTTCATCGCGCCGCTGCTCCTGACGATGTATTTCGTGACGATGGAAATCGCCCCGGCAATCGACGCCAACAAGAAGGTCGGCCGCTCCGCCTCGATGATCGCGGACCTCGTGACCCAGCAGCAGACCATCAGCAAGAGCGAGGTCGAGGCGATCATGTCGATCGGCGAAGCCACGCTCAATCCCTACAACCGGTCCCAGCTCAAAGTCGTGATCACCGCCATCACGATCACCGACGAGGCAACGCCCAAGGTACTCGTCGCCTGGTCGCGGAAAATGGTGAACGGCGCATTCTCGCAGGATGCGGCGAAAGACACAGTGACGACCGTGCCGGACTCGCTGAAAGTCAAGGGTTCCTTCCTTATCCGGGTCGAGACCTCGCTCGACTACCGTCCCATCATCACCTGGACGGCCAGCGCAAAGGCGTCGACGGGGCTGCTTGCCGCCTTCGACAACATCAACATGAAAGAGACCTATTATCTCCGCCCGCGCATGAGCAACTCAGTCGACTGCTCGACCTGCTGACAGCGGCCGGCCGCTAAGGCGACTGGCCGAATGGCCCCCGGATTGCCATCACTTCGGTTCGCCCCTATGTCTTGCCGGACCCAACGCGGCCTCGACGGACACCTATGCCTCGCGCCTTCATCTTCGTACTCGACTCCTTCGGCATCGGCGGCGCGGCCGATGCTGCGAGGTTCGGCGACGAAGGGGCGGATACCTTCGGCCATATCGCAGCGGCCTGCGCCTCGGGCAACGGCGACCGGCCGGGCCTGAGGCACGGGCCGTTGCAGCTGCCGTACATGATGCAGCTCGGGCTCGGCGAGGCCGCGCGGACAGCCGCCGGGCTGCATCCAGCCGGAATGACGGCCGTCGCATCACCCGGCGGATTTCACGGCGCCGCGCAGGAGGTCTCCGACGGCAAGGATACGCCGTCCGGCCATTGGGAGATCGCCGGTGTGCCGGTGCCGTTCAAGTGGGGCTACTTTCCGGACACGCTGCCGGCCTTTCCCGCGGACCTGACCGAGGCGATCATCCGCGAAGGCGACCTTCCGGGCATCCTCGGCAATTGCCACGCGTCCGGGACCGAGATCATCGAGCGCTTCGGCGAGGAGCATATCCGGACGGGCAAGCCGATCTGTTACACGTCCGTCGACTCGGTGCTCCAGATCGCCGCACACGAGCAGCATTTCGGCCTGCAGCGCCTCTACGATCTGTGCATGGTCGTTCGGAAACTGGTCGATCCGCTGAACATCGGCCGGGTCATCGCGCGGCCCTTCGTCGGCGAAACCGCCGAAACCTTCCAGCGCACGCACAATCGCAAGGACCTTGCCGTGCCGCCGCCGGAACCGACGCTCTGCGACCGGGTGGTAGCCAGCGGCAAGCGTGTGATCGGCGTAGGCAAGATCGGCGACATCTTCGCCCATCGCGGCATCTCGGAAGTCCGCAAAGCACCAGGCAACATGGCCATGTTCGACGCCGCGCTCGGCGCCGTGGACGATGCGCAGGACGGCGACCTCGTCTTCGCCAACTTCGTCGATTTCGACACCGAATTCGGCCATCGCCGCGACATTCCCGGCTACGCCGCCGCGCTGGAGGCATTCGACCGGCGCATTCCCGAAGCCCTCGGCAAGCTCAGGCCGGGAGACATGCTGATCCTGACCGCGGACCACGGCAACGATCCGTCCTGGCGGGGCACCGACCATACGCGCGAGCGCGTGCCGATCATCGGCACTGGACCGGGCCTGCGGCCCGTGGATGTCGGCTTGCGGCCCACATTCGCTGACATCGGCGAGACGGTGGCGGAGCATCTGGGCATCGCTCCCGGCGGACACGGGACGTCGTTCTACGGCCCGCTGCGCGCCGATGCCTGAACTGCCTGAGGTCGAAACCGTCCGGCGCGGCCTGCAGCCCCATCTCGAAGGCGCGCTGATCGAGCGCGTCGAGCAGAGGCGGCCTGATCTCAGATACCCATTCCCCGAGCACCTGCCCCGGCGCCTCAAGGGCCGGCGGGTCACCGCGATCGGCCGGCGCGCCAAATACCTGACCTTCCACCTCGACGACGGGACGGTCGTCATCTCGCATCTCGGAATGTCGGGGTCGTGGCGGGTGGAGATGGGTGGCGGCGCCGTCGTGCCGGGCGAGTTTCACTACGAACGCTCGAAAGCGGCGGCACACGACCATCTGATACTCCACCTCCTGACGGCTTCCGGCGAACGGGGCTGCATCGTCTTCAACGACCCACGCCGCTTCGGCTTCATGCTCCTCTCCGACGAGGTCGGGCTCAACGACCACCCGTCGCTCGCGGGCCTCGGCGTCGAGCCGACCGGGAACAGCCTCGATGGCGAGTTGCTCGCTACTCTGTTGCGCGGAAAGCAGGCGCCGCTGAAAGCCGCCCTTCTCGACCAGCGGCTCATCGCCGGCCTCGGCAACATCTATGTCTGTGAAGCCCTCTGGCGGTCGGGCCTTTCGCCGCGACGCAGTGCGGGGTCTATCGCCGGTCTGCCCGGCAAACCGGGCGTGCGCGCCGGGCGGCTTGCCACGTCGATCCGCGAGGTGATCGCGGACGCCATCGCCGCGGGCGGATCGAGCCTGAGGGACTATATGCAAGCCGATGGCTCGCTCGGCTATTTCCAGCATTCCTTCTCAGTGTATGACCGGGAGGGACTGCCCTGCCTCCGACCGGGGTGCGGGGGAGCGGTCGAACGCATCGTCCAGTCCGGCCGGTCAACCTTCTTCTGTGCGTCTTGCCAGCGCTAGGCAGGCCGCAGCCACGTTCATCTGGAGGATCCTATGGCCTACGAAACCATTCTCGTCGAAACCAGGGGCCGTGTCGGCCTGGTGACCCTGAACCGTCCGAAGGCGCTCAACGCGCTCAACTCGACGGTCCTGCACGAGGTGATCGACGCATTGCAGACCTTCGAGGCGGACGCGGCCGTGGGCGCGATCGTCCTGACGGGATCCGAGAAGGCCTTCGCCGCGGGTGCCGACATTCGCGAGATGCAGCCGAAGACCTATGTCGACATGTATCTGGAGGATTTCTTCGCCGGATGGGACGCGATGGGACGGGTCCGCAAGCCGATCATCGCCGCCGTCTCCGGCTACGCGCTCGGCGGCGGCTGCGAACTCGCCATGATGTGCGACTTCATCATCGCTTCCGATACCGCCAAGTTCGGCCAGCCGGAGATCACGCTCGGCGTCATGCCCGGCATGGGGGGATCGCAGCGCCTCACCCGTTTCGTCGGCAAGTCCAAGGCGATGGACATGTGCCTGACCGGCCGGATGATGGACGCGGCCGAGGCCGAGCGTTCGGGCCTGGTGTCGCGCGTCGTGCCCGCCGCCGACCTGATCGAGGAAGCGCTCAAGGCGGCGGCCAAAATCGCCTCCTTCTCGCTGCCGGCAGTGATGATGACCAAGGAGGCGGTCAACCGGGTCTACGAGACCACGTTGAGCGAAGGTCTGCGCTTCGAGCGGCGCGTATTCCATTCAATGTTCGCGCTCGAGGACCAGAAGGAAGGCATGGCCGCCTTCGTCGAGAAACGGTCGCCGAACTTCCGCAATCGGTAGGCCCTGGTTTTTTCGCGCCACGCGGCGGTTTGACGCCGCTCTGTCGTTGACGGGCCGGGAAAGCTCGACTATAAGCCGCCCACCTGAGGCGGCCCAACGGCCGCCCGATGTTTTTGGCGTGCCGCGGCTCCAGTGCCCCGGGGACGCGAACCGGAAAGAGAGACGAGTATGGCCAATACGTCTTCGGCCAAGAAGGCCACGCGCAAGATCGCCCGCCGCACCGCGGTCAACAAGAACCGCCGTTCGCGCGTCCGCACCTTCGTGCGCAAGGTCGAGGAGGCTCTCGCCGCGGGCGACAAGGCTGCCGCGCAGGAAGCTTTCGCCGCCGCCCAGCCGGAACTGATGCGAGCCGCCTCCAAGGGCGTCGTTCACGCCAACACGGCCTCGCGGAAAGTCTCTCGTCTCGCCCAGCGGGTCAAGGCGCTGACCGCCTGAACCGACCCAAAAGTCGATACGTAGCCGGCGCCTCGCGCCGGCTTTTTTATTTGCCGGACGCGCCCCTCGCGGCTAACGTATTGCTACGCCTGAAGAACCCGATATCGTTTGCCGGCAGGCTCGCAAGCGGGCAAATTCGCGACTTTCGCATCGCGGCCAACAACTCGCGCATGGCACTTTTTTCTGAATAATTTCAATAGATTACAGAAGGTTTTCCACACGTTGTCCACGCAACCTGTGGGTGGAGCCAAACAAAAAGATGTCAAGCAAATTTTTTAAGATTCTTTTTGGTCGGCGCCCTAAAAAACCGGGCTCGTCCAAACAGATTGATTCATAACAGTTTTGCCACAATCTCTCTCGGCCGCAGGCCGGATTCGACCCGTTCCGGGCATGCCACAGGTTAAGAAAGGGTGACCGACGGACTTGCCCAGCCCGCCGCCGGTTTTGTAGTGTTGGGCTATCGAGAGGGCGGGCACAAACCCGCATACCAAGACAGCAAGAATGGTGACCGACCGCGGGATAAAACCCGTGGCAGGAGAGGTGTTTTCTCTCGTGGCGGCGGATTTGCGTCGTCCTTTGCGAAATGGGGTATGCGTGCCGAGTCTGGTCAAAAGCCGGGGCGGCTCGTCTATGCCTCGGAAGGGTTCGGCGCCGGTCGAGGACGGTGCCGGGCCCGGTTGAAAAGCTGGCGGAAGACCAGTGCTGCGGAAGAACATGCGGAGTTCGATGCGCGCCCAACGGGCGCATCGAAGAAGGCGGACAACATGGTCGAGAAGGCAAGGAAGACTAGAATGGACAGCGGGATCGGTCCGGAGATCGAGGAGGCACTGCCGATCTTCTCGGATAATAACAAGGCAGCGCCCGTCGCGGGCACGCCGGGGGCGCGCGCTACCGACGGGACAACGGCGAATTTCGAGCGCGTCAAGGCGCAGCTCAGGGCACGGCTCGGTCAGGACGTCTATTCGAGCTGGTTCGGCCGGATGAAAGTCGCCGAAGCCTCGAAGAGCCTCGTGCGCCTGTCCGTTCCGACCGCCTTCCTCCGCTCCTGGATCAACGGCCACTATCTCGACATGATCTGCGAGATCTGGCGCGAGGTCGATCCATCGCTGCTCAAGGTCGAGGTGATCGTGCGCAGTCCGGTGCGTCACGGCCAGCCGGAGATGGCTGAGCAACCGACGGCGCGCAAGGCGGTGCGCCACTCGGAGACGGCACTGGGTTCCGGCATGGTCACGCCGGCCAAAGCCGACCGTCCGGCGGCGGCGCGCACCTCGTTTGCCGAACATGAGGCGAAGCCCGGCTCCCTCGGCTCACCGCTCGACCCCCGTTACACGTTCCAGTCGTTTATCGACGGCCCCTCAAACCGCGTCGCCTACGCGGCAGCGAAGACAGTCGCGGAGGCCGGCCCGGGATCGGTGCGATTCAATCCGCTCTTCATCCACGCCTCGGTCGGACTGGGCAAGACGCACCTGCTCCAGGCTATCGCTGCGGAGGCGCTTCGCCAGGACCCGAAATCGCGCGTCGTCTACCTGACGGCCGAATACTTCATGTGGCGCTTCGCGACCGCGATCCGCGACAACAATGCGCTGACGCTGAAGGAGCAACTGCGCGACATCGACCTGCTCATTATCGACGACATGCAGTTCCTGCAGGGCAAGTCGATCCAGAACGAGTTCTGCCACTTGATCAACATGCTGCTCGACAGCGCCAAGCAGGTGGTCGTGGCGGCGGACAGGCCGCCTTCCGAGCTCGAGTCGCTGGAACCCCGCGTCCGCTCGCGGCTCAATGGCGGCGTGTCGCTGGAGATGTCGGCGCCGGACTACCAGATGCGCCTCGGAATGCTGCGCCAAAAGCTGACCGTGGCGCGCGCCGAGGACCAGTCGCTATCGATTCCGGACGAGATCCTCGACCACGTCGCCCGTACCGTCACCGGCAGCGGCCGGGAGCTCGAAGGTGCCTTCAACCAGCTGATCTTCCGTCAATCTTTCGAGCCGCAGATCAGCATCGACCGGATCGACGAACTGCTCGGCCATATCTACCGCTCCGGCGAGCCGAAACGGGTGCGGATCGAGGACATCCAGCGCATCGTGGCGCGCCATTACAACGTCTCGAAGACGGAGCTGCTCTCCAACCGCCGCACGCGCACGATCGTCAAGCCGCGGCAGGTGGCGATGTATCTGTCGAAGGTGCTGACGCCGCGCTCTCTGCCCGAGATCGGCCGCCGCTTCGGCGGACGCGACCACACGACGGTGCTGCATGCGGTACGCAAGATCGAGGGGCAGTCGGCAACGGACACGACGCTGGCGCAGGAACTGGAACTCTTGCGGCGCCTGATCAACGATCAGGCCTGAGCCTCGCCTGCCCGGCCTTCCGGATGCGTTCGGAAGGCCACTTCCCTTTATCCCCCGAATAGCCCGCCGAAAGCCGCCCGTCCGGAGCGGCGGGCTTGCTTTCGGAGGGCTTTTCCTGTCATTTTGCGCTCGAATCCTGCCCATTCCGGGCGTGCCTGCGTGGGTGGTTCCCGCCCGCGTATGTCAGTTTCACTTGAGCGAGACCCGGTCGTCATGCGTGTTACACTCGAGCGTTCGAACCTCCTGAAGTCGCTGAACCACGTCCATCGGGTCGTCGAGCGGCGCAATACGATCCCGATCCTGTCGAACGTGCTCCTGAAGGCAACCGGCGCCAGCCTCGAGATGAAGGCGACCGACCTCGACCTCGAGATGACGGAGGCGACGCCGGCCCAGATCGAGCGGACCGGCGCGACGACCGTTCCGGCACACCTGCTCTACGACATCGTCCGCAAGCTGCCCGACGGGGCGGAAGTGATGCTGAAGACCGCCGACGACGGCAACTCGATGACGGTGATCTCGGGCCGGGCGAGCTTCCGCCTGCAGTGCCTGCCGCAGTCCGACTTCCCGGAGCTTTCGGCGGGTTCGTTCTCGCACATCTTCCGCATCGATTCCTCGGTGCTGAAGCACCTGATCGACAAGACCCAGTTTGCGATCTCGACCGAAGAGACCCGCTACTATCTCAACGGCATCTATCTCCACACGATCGAGTCCGGCGGGCAGCTCAGCCTGCGCTCGGTGGCGACCGACGGCCACCGCCTCGCCCGCGCCGATACGGAGGCGCCGGCGGGTTCGGAAGGGATGCCGGGCATCATCGTGCCGCGCAAGACGGTGGCGGAACTGCAGAAACTGGTCGACAATCCGGACGTCGCGGTGACGGTGGAGCTCTCCGACACCAAGATCCGCTTCACCATCGGCAGCGTCGTGCTGACCTCCAAGCTGATCGACGGCACCTTCCCCGACTACCAGCGCGTCATCCCGTCGGGCAACGACAAGAAGCTCACCATCGACCGGCAGAGCTTCGCCCAGGCGGTCGACCGCGTGTCGACGATCTCGTCCGAGCGCGGCCGCGCGGTGAAGATGGCGATCGCCGACGGGCAGGTGACGCTGACCGTCAACAATCCGGATTCCGGCAGTGCGACGGAGGAGATCGCCGCCGACTACGATGCCGATCCGATGGAGATCGGCTTCAACGCGCGCTATCTGCTCGACGTCACCGCCCAGCTCACCGGCAGCGATGCGCGCTTCCTGCTGGCGGACGCGGGCTCGCCGACCCTCATCCAGGACACCAGCGACGAGCATGCGCTCTACGTGCTGATGCCGATGCGTGTCTAGCCAGGGCGCCGCGCCGGACCCGGTTGCGATCTCGCGGCTGAAGCTTGCCAATTTCCGCAACTACGCCACGGCCGACATCGCGCTGGAGCCGGGCCTCGTGGTGCTTGCCGGCGAGAACGGCGCCGGCAAGACCAACCTGCTCGAAGCCGTCTCACTCCTGACGCCCGGGCGCGGCCTGCGCCGCGCGGCCTATGCCGACATGCAGGGCAAGGCAGGAGGCGGCGGCTTCGCCATCCACGCCACGGTCGAAAACCCGGACGGCGAGACCGAGATCGGCACGGGCACATCGGGAGCTGCCGGCGGCGAGGGCGAGAACGGTCGAAAGGTGCGCATCAACGGCGCCAACGCTACCGCCGACGAGCTGATGGAGCGTCTGCGCGTCGCCTGGCTCACGCCCGCGATGGACGCGCTGTTCACCGGCCCCGCGGGCGAGCGGCGGCGTTATCTCGACAGGCTGGTGCTCGCAATCGACCCCGCCCACGGCAGACGCGCACTCGACTACGAGAAGGCAATGCGGGGACGCAACCGGCTGCTTTCGGAAGATTCGCGCGATGGACGCTGGTTCGAGGCGATCGAGGCGCAGATGGCGGAAACCGGCGTCGCGATCGCCGCGGCAAGGATGGAACTGCTGCAGTTGATGCGCGCGATGATCGAGAAGCTTCCGGATGGCGGGCCGTTCCCGAAGGCCGACATCGCGATCGACGGCGATCTGGAGCGGCAGATCGCAGACCGGCCCGCCGTGGAGATCGAGGAAGGCCTGATCCGCCAGCTCGCCGAGGACCGCGGACGCGACCGCGCGGCCGGGCGCACGCTCGCCGGACCGCACCGCTCCGACCTCCTCGTGCGTCACCGGCCGAAGGACATGGCGGCCGAATTCTGCTCGACGGGCGAGCAGAAGGCGCTGCTCGTCGGCATGACGTTGGCGCATGCGCGGCTGACGGCCGAGGTGTCCGGCATGACGCCGATCATGCTTCTGGACGAGATCGCCGCGCATCTCGACGAAGGCCGCCGCGCCGCGCTGTTTTCGATCCTCAGCGAAAGCGGCGGCCAGACGCTGATGACCGGCACCGACGCGGCGCTGTTTTCCAGCATCGCCGACAGCGCGCAGTTCCTGACGGTCTCGAACGGAACCGTGCGTTCCAACTGACGATCGCGCTTGCCCCTCACCCGTACCCTCTCCCCGTGAAGGACGGGGAGAGGGGATCGCGAGGGTTAGAGCTATGCGCGCAGTTTTGTGACCAGACTCTACGCTGGCGGACCCCCTCTCCCCGCGTGCGGGGAGAGGGTACGGGTGAGGGGCAGCGCCGACGGCTCCGGCTAGATCGCTCAACCTGTCTGGCCCGCCTCCCAGCCGAGGATCGCGCGTTTGCGCGTCAGACCCCAGTGGTAGCCGGTCAGCGCGCCGGACTTGCCGAGCGCGCGATGGCACGGCACGACAAAGGAGACCGGGTTGGCCCCCACCGCCGCGCCCACGGCGCGGCTCGCGGACGGGCTGCCGATCCGTTCGGCGATCGACGAATAGGTGCAGGCGCGGCCCATCGGGATCTTGAGCAGCGCCTCCCAGACGCGGACCTGGAAATCCGTGCCGATCAGCACCACCCTGAGCGGCTCGTCGCGCCGCCAGCGGGCCGGGTCGAAGATCCGTGCCGCATAGGGCGCCGTCGCCGCCATGTCCTCGACATAGGTCGCATTCGGCCAGCGACCGGACATGTCGGCAAAGGCCGCGCGGTCGTCGCCGGGATCGTTGAAGGCGAGTCCGGCGAGCCCGCGGTCGGTGACCATGACCAGCGCCCGGCCGAAGGGCGAGATGTGCCAGCCGTAACGGATGGTGAGCCCTTCGCCCCGCGATTTATGCTCGCCCGGCGACATCGCCTCGTGGGTGACGAACAGGTCGTGCAGCCGGCCGGGTCCCGACATGCCGACCTCGAGCGAGGCTTCGAGCAGCGGCATGCCCTCCGCCAGCAGCCTCCGGGCATGGTCGAGCGTGACCGCCTGCAGGAAGGCTTTGGGGCTCAGCCCTGCCCAGCGCGTGAAGAGCTTCTGTAGGCCCGTCGGCGTCTCTCCGACCTCCTCGGCGAGCATCTCCAGCGACGGCTGGTCGCGAAAATCGAGGCTGATCTTCTCGATCACCCTGCGGACCTTGTCGTAGTCGGCACCTTCGGCCGTAGTGGCAAGGGGCGTCACGTCTTTCGTCAGGATGGCTGTCTGCGCGTTCATGGCAAATCTCCTTGGCCGCGAATATCGCCTCTCCCGCCCGGGTTTCCCACCCGAAACTTGCCGGCGCAGGCTTTTCGAGTCGCGCGCGAAAGTGTATGACACTGTCATAAAAAAGGAGTTCGCCCATGCGTAGCAGCAAGCCCATCACCGTCACGCTCGGCAAGCAGCAGGCGATTCTGGACCGCCGGCTCGAATCCGGCGAATTCGAATCTGCCAGTGAGGTCGTGCGTGCAGGACTGCGCGCGCTCGAGCGGGAAGAAAGGGCACGAAACGAAGTCTGGCGTCGATTGATCCAGGAGTCGCTCGACGACCCGCGGCCGGATATTCCGGGCGAGGAGGTTTTCGCCGAACTGGAAGCGCTGCACGATGAACGAGTGAAAGTCGGCAGATGAGCCGCCGAGTTCGCTTTCGTCCCGCCGCACGGGCCGATCTGCGCAGACTCTATCTCTACATCGCGGATCATGCGAGCGACGCTGTCGCCCTTGCCTATGTGCGCCGCATCCGGGTCGCCTGCGAGAAGCTGGATCTTATGGCCCGTCGCGGCCAGCCTCGGGAGGATCTGGGGCCGGGTATCCGGACTCTGCCGTTTGAAGGCAGGGCGACGATTGTCTATCGCGTCGATGACCTGGGCGCCAACATCGTCCGGGTTTTCCCGGCCTGATTGGACTATTCGAGCGACGACATTCCCGGCGACACCTGACCTAACCCGCCTTCGCCGCCGCCAGCGCGTTTCCGAAGGCCTTCGCAAAACTGTCGCGGTCGTCCGGGTTGAGGAACGACCCGATCGCGACCCGCTGACCCTGCCCTTCCACCGTCATCGAGGTGATGCCGATTTCGTCGTGCCGGGCGACCGAGAAGCGCGCCCAAAACGGGTTGAAGCGGTGCTCCCGCGTCCTGCCCGACGGCGCGACCTGGAGTATATCGAGCGCCGTGCGCGACACGGAGACGATTTCGCGGGCCCTGGCTGCGCGGTAGTTCATCCGGAAGGCGACGTAGACCAGGATTACGTCGAGTCCGAAGAAGCCGAACACCGGCCAGGCGCCCTGCGACAGGAAAACGATGCCGGTGAAGGCCCAGCCGGCGAGCAGGGCCAGCATGATCAGCCTGAAACCGGTCTTTCCAAGCGATCGGTGCGGCGTCAGCAGCGCGCGGAAGAAGGGCTCGTCGAGGTCGCGGGCGTTTGTCTCGTCCATCGGCTCCAACTATAGGAGGACCATGGCAAAACTGAAGACGAAAATTGCCGCGGAGACTGCCGCGAAGGCAACCTCCGCGGGAGCGCGGCCCAAGCGCCGGCCGGCGGCCAGGACCGCCTATTCGCGCGACGAGATCGCCGAGATCTTCCGCCGCTTTTCGATCCAACGGCCGGAGCCCAAGGGCGAACTGGAACACGTCAACGCCTTCACCCTGCTTGTCGCCGTCGTGCTGTCGGCCCAGGCGACCGATGCGGGCGTGAACAAGGCGACGCGGGCGCTGTTTTCGGTCGCCGACACGCCGCAGAAGATGGTCGATCTCGGCGAGGAACGGGTGGGCGAATACATCCGCACGATCGGGCTATGGCGCAACAAGGCGAAGAACGTCATCGCGCTGTCACAGGCGCTGATCCGCGACCATGGCGGCGAGGTGCCGGGCGACCGCGACCTCCTGACCAGCCTCCCCGGCGTCGGCCGAAAGACGGCCAATGTCGTGCTCAACATGGCCTTCGGCCAGCCGACCATGGCGGTCGACACCCATATCTTTCGGATCGGCAACCGCATCAAGCTGGCGCCCGGGAACACGCCCGACCAGGTCGAGGACACGCTCGTGCGGATCATTCCGTCGGACTACATGCGCCACGCGCATCACTGGCTCATCCTGCACGGGCGCTATGTCTGCAAGGCGCGCAAGCCCGACTGCTGGCGCTGCGTCATCGCCGACATCTGCAGGTCGCCGGAGAAGACGACCGACGTCCCCGCCCCGCTGATGCCGCTCGACGATCTCGACGAGGCGCCGAACCTCGATCAGGCGCCGTAGCGCGCCATCGCCGCAGCGAAGACGGGGATCAGCAGGAAAATCGCGGCCTCGGCGTGCATGAAACGGCGGGCCGTCCTCACCTCCGCATCGCTCACGGCAAAGGAAGGGTTCGCCGCCGCCTGCCTGCGCCAGCGCGTGAAGCGGATCGTCGGCGCGATGGAGAGCAGTCCCACGATCAGGAAGGCCGCCATCTTGTGCCAGAACCAGACATTGCCCGAATAGGCCTCCCAGCCCTTCGCGCCCCAGATCACGCGGCACACCCCGACGACAAGCACCGCGAGCGACAGCGCGCCATAGGCGCCGTCGATGCGCGCCAAGCGGCCGAGCGCCACGCCTGCGAGGCCCGGGCGCACGAGCACCAGTTCCGCGGCGAGCGCGGCCATCAGCATGAATATGAGAACATGGTGCAGCGAGGCGAGAAGGAAGTCGGTCATCATGGCGGCGGCTCCAATGTTTACAGTGTCAAGTTACTGTCTCATAGAGCCGCTCGCCTGTCGACCGGAAAGGTTTTGCCGCCTTCGCGGGCCGAAATCGCCTTGTGCAGATGCACCATCATGGCCGCGGCGAAGAGCGGCGTAGCGAGATTGAGCAACGGGATCGCGAGGAAGCCGGCAATCACGAGACCGGCGAGGAAGACCGTAGCGCCGTTGCGGCGGCGCAGCGTCTTGGCGTCGGCCTCGGGGCGGAAACGCATCGCGGCGAACTCGAAATACTCCCGGCCGAGCAGATAGCCGTTCACCACGAAGAACGCGGCGACGTTCACGCCCGGGATGAGAAGCAGGAACAGCGCTACGATATTGCCGAGGATGACGATGCCGACGAATTTCAGCGACAGCACCAGCGAGCGCAGCGGCGGCACGGCAGTGCCGGGCGGATCGGCCGGAAACTCCTCCCGCTCCACCACTTCTGCGATGTCGTCGAGGAATAGGCCGGCCACCAGAGCCGTCACCGGGGCGATCAGCAAGGCGAGCGCGATGGCGAAGCCGATGCCGGCAAGGATTGCCGCCACAAGTCCGAGCCATCCGGCCCAGGCGGGCAGGCCCGGCAGGAGCGCGTCGATCCACGGCATCGCGAGCGCGTCGAAGAGTTCGCGCAGGCCGAACCAGGCACCGACGAGAATGAGCAATGTCAGTCCGATCGACTTGAGGAGGACCGAGCGGAACGGCGCGGAGAACATCCGGCTCGCTGCGGCACGGGCGGCGTCGAATATCACGGAGTTCTCCCTGTGCAGCCGGGCGGCGGCGCTCACGCCAATCGAGATAGGAGTGAAAAACAGGCAAGGCAAGGGCGGCGCGGCTGCCATGGAAGGCGCCGGCGCCGCCCCGTCCGGCCGCGAGACTGATCCGCAACTCGGCGGCCGAACCCGTGGCTGGTGGAGCGGAAACGCCGTGGCAACGGTTTGGTTTCGCGCAGGAAGCTGTCGCAGCGGAAGCCCGCGACAAGTCAGGCGATGCCGATCAAACCGGGAAGCGCGCGCATGTCGTCGAACAGCTCGCCGCCGGCTTCGGCGAGGCTCTCGCGTTCGGCTTCCGGATCACCCGCATAGGCGAGCGCGCGCATTCCGGCCGCCCGCGCGGCGGTGACGCCGGCGACGGAATCCTCAACGACGACGCAGTTCTCGGGCGCATGGCGCATCGTGGCTGCCGCATGCAGGAAGAGATCGGGGAAGGGTTTGCCGCGCGACACCATGCTGACGCTGAACAGCGCATGTTCGAAGAACGGCAGGAGACCGGTCAGCCCCAGAGTGAGCCGCATCTTGGGCAACTGGCCCGACGAGGCGACGCAGAACGGAACGCCGGCCGCGGCGATCGCCCTGACCGCTTCTTCCACACGCGGGATCGGATCGAGACCGTCCTTGAACAGCTCCGGCAGACCGTCGTTCCAGCGTTGCACGAAGTCGGTGCCGAGCATCACGCCCGCCGCCTCGACATGCGCCTGGACCGCCGCCATCGGCTTGCCGACGAAAGTGTGGCGGCAGTCTTCGTAGGAGATCGGGAAGCCTGCCTCGGTGAGAAGGGCTGCCAGCCGCTGGTTGCCGAGGCGCTCGGAATCGACCAGCACACCGTCGCAGTCGAAGATGACGAGGCCGGGTCTCACGCGGTCCCGGTCGATCCGAAGCCGCCCGCTCCGCGCGCCGTGGAGCCCGCCAGGCTATGCTCCTCGACCGATACGCGCGTGACGGGGGCGACGATCAGCTGGGCGATGCGCATGCCGCGCGTCACCTCGAACAACTCGTCGCCGAGATTGATCAGCAGCACCCTCACCTCGCCGCGGTAATCGCTGTCGATCGTGCCGGGCGTGTTGAGGCAGGTTATGCCGTGCTTGAAGGCGAGGCCCGAGCGCGGCCGCACCTGTCCCTCGAAGCCGGTGGGAAGCTCGAAGACGAGTCCGGTCGGCACCAGCCCGCGGCGCCCGGGCAGGATGATCAACGGTCGGTCGGAGGGGACGGCGGCGCGAAGGTCCATGCCGGCGGCGCCCTCGGTTTCGTAGGCCGGCAGGTCCAGACCGGCGGCATGCGGAAGACGGACAATCGGGAGGACGGGCACGGAGGACATGGGCCGTCTATCGGGCACCGGGAGATAGTCGTCAATCGTCCAGTGGCCGCACTTCACAGATCGCGTCGGACACCGACGCTCGGCAGACCATCAGTGCTTTCTCATCTCGATGGCGCGCTGCAGTTCCTTGACCGCCGTCTCGAGCTGGCCGCGTTGCTCGCTGGTAAGAACCCGGTCGCCCTTGGCGATATGGCGCGCACCATCGAGGATCGCCTTGGCCGTCGCGGTGACCACCGTTGCTATGTCCGCATCGTCATGGAGATACATCGGCCACTCCCTGATTGCTTGCCGCCTTATCTCTGGAGGTTCTGGCGATTATACGGCAAGATCGCAGCGCGATCCGGGGCTTCGGACGAAGCCGCTCAGCGGATCTCCATCGGCAGGACTGTGGTGTCGCGTATCTCCTCCATGACAAAGGAGGCCGACACGTCGGTCAGCGGGACGCGCGAGATCAGCCGCTGGTAGAGCCGGTCATACGCTTTCACGTCGGCGACGCGGGCACGCAGGATATAGTCCAGGTCGCCGGACATGCGATAGACGCCGGTAATCTCGGGCAGGGACGTGACCGCGTCGCGGAACAGCTTCAGCCAATCCGGATCGTGGCGCGACGTCCGCACGAGGATGAAGACCGATAGGCCCAGCCCGATCTTCTCCGCTTCGACCAGCGCGACGCGGCCGCTGATTACGCCGTCTTCCTCGAGACGCTTCATGCGCCGCCAGCAGGCATTGCGGGAGAGATTGACGCGGTCGGACAGCTGGTCGATCGAAAGCGAGCCGTCGCGCTGCAGTTCGGCGAGGATCCTGCGGTCAATCGTATCGATTTCGGCGCTCATCATGGGATATTTGTCTCAATACTCGCGAAATCGCAATCACATTCGGGACATCTTCGCGCCGAGCCCAGTCTATCCATTGGCCTCTCAAGCCCTCGGGAGACACACATGGCCGCACGGATCGTCGAACTCTTCACCCGCCACCCCGGGACGGTGGGCGAGAGCTATTTCGCCCATCTCCGCTTCGCGGCATGGTTCTCGTCGCGGCTGTTCCTGGCCGGCGGCGCCGCTCTGATCCATGCACTGCTGCCCTTCCTGTTCGAGACGACCGCGAGCCGGATCGTGCGCGAACTCGCCGAACGGACCCATCGCCGCGCGACGCACTGACCATACCCTGGAAGGGTTGACTCCATGTCGGCTCTCATTTATTTAACCCATCAGCTAATTAACTGATCGGCTAAATACGTGCCAGAAACCGACCACCTCTCCGCCACCTTTGCCGCGCTCGCCGACCCTACGCGGCGCGCCATCCTCGCGCGCTTGGTTCAGGGCGAGGCATCGGTGACCGAGATCGCCGAGCCGTTCTCGATGAGCCTTCCGGCGGTTTCGAAGCATCTGAAGGTGCTGGAGCGCGCCGGGCTGGTGAGCAGGGGGCGTTCGGCCCAGTGGCGGCCGGTCAGGCTGGATCCGGCCCCGCTGCAGGAAGCGGCGGGGTGGATCGATCACTACAGGCGGTTCTGGGAGGAGAGCCTCGACCGCCTGGATGCCTATCTGACCAAGCTGCAGGCAGGAGATTCCGATGGAAGCAAACATTGACGTCACCGGTGCGGGAGGCGCATCGGCCCTTCTCGCTCGCTTGCCCGACCTCACTTTCAAGCGTGTTTTCGATGCGCCGATCGCGCTCGTCTTCAAGGCCTGGACCGACCCGCTGCAGGTCGCCGCATGGTGGGGGCCGCACGGCTTCTCCAATCCGTTCGCGGCGATCGAGCCCCATCCGGGCGGGAGGTTCCACGTGCACATGCAGGCACCGGACGGGACGATCCAGCCGATGGGCGGACATTTCGAGGAGATCGAAGCGCCGAACAGGATGGTCTTCGTGACGACGCTCTGCGACGAACACGGCTCGATCGGCATCGAGACCGTCCACACGGTGACCCTCGTCGGTCGGGGCGCGCGCACCGACATGATTCTGCAGTCGCGGATGGTCTACGCCGCGCCGTGCATGCTTGCCGATGTCGGCGGCATGGAGGGAGGCTGGAGCCAGAGCCTCGAGCGGCTCGACGCAATCCTCAAGGCGATCTGACCGCCGGAACCGGGATGCGCCACGCCTTTGGCCCGACACAAGGAGGAATCCGATGAAAGCCGATATCTACATCTTCTTCGACAGCAACTGCCGCGAAGCTTTCGCCTTCTACGAGAGGCTCGGCATCGGCACGATCCAGGACATGATGACCAACAAGGATGCCCCTCCCGGCCAGGAATACGATCCGGCGCGCGCCGACAATATCATGCACGCCACGCTGAGGATCGGCGAGTCGACCGTGATGGCGTCGGACATGCCAGAGGGCTGGTACAAGAAGCCGCAGGGCTACAACATCTATCTCCCTGCTCCCACCGTCGCGGAGGCGGAGCGGCTGTTCGCCGCGCTGTCCGAGGGCGGCGAGATCCAGATGCCGCTAGAAAAGACCTTCTGGGCCGAGCGCTTCGGCGCCTGCGTCGACCGCTTCGGCATCCCCTGGATGATCGGCGTTGACCCGCAGCCTGCGTGATCCGGTAGCGCCGGAACCGAGGAGAAGAACCAGGCCGCTTGCGCTAAGAACCAAGCCCGCCGCCAGCCACGAACTGAGGAGCGTGCGCATCTACGACGCGCCGCGCGCGCTGGTGTTCCGGATGTGGGGCGGAGCCGGAACATATGTGCGAGTGTGGAGCTGTTCGCGCGATATGGCCATTCCCGAGGCGACCGGCGGACCGACAGGCCACGGACGACCGTCACGGTCAGTTCCGAGGACGCGTCGGACGGCTAGACGAAGCTGACGCTGCATCAGGGCGACGTCTGCAACGTGGCGGTGCGCGATGGCCATGGAGCCGGTTGGACGGAATCGCTCGACAAGCTCGGCGCCCACCTGAGGTGGGTGTCGGAAGCGCTCGCCGAGCAAGCCCGGAGACGGCGAATCCGAAGGCTGACATGCATCCTTCGCAGGCTTCGCGCGTTGTCGCGCGCGAGATCTAAGGGGATGACATGGCAGCGAAACAGAAGAAGCCGGTACGCGCGCGTCGAGTGCGTGAGCTCCAGTCCGTGGTCGACGACATCGTCGCGGAGATGAAGGTCGTCGACTCGTTCGGCAGGGCCGCGAGCCATGTCGAAGGCCTTGGCGAGTTCGAGACCGGAGAGTTCGGCATCGCAGTTGTCACGGCGGATGGCACGCTTGTCACGGGTGGGAAGGCGGATCATCCGTTCCCCCTGCAGAGCATCTCCAAGGTCTTCGCCTACACACTGGCGCTCCGGTCTGACACCGAGGCGATCCTGAAGCGGGTCGGCCGCGAGCCGTCGGGCGATCCGTTCAACTCCATCGTCGACCTCGAACGTCACAAGGGCATCCCGCGAAATCCCTACATCAATTCCGGCGCGCTGGTGGTGATCGACGCTCTGCTTACCCGTCCGAAGGGCCACGGCGGCCCGAAGACTGTCCGCGCCATGCTCGAGGACGAGGTCGGCGAAACGCTCGGGCGCATGGGCGATATCGTCGAGGCGGACGGCGAGACGGCGGGATTTCACAACCGAGCGCATGCCAGCCTCGCCAAGGGCTACAAGAACCTGGAGAGCAAGGTCGAGGACGTCATGCGCGCCTATGTCGAGAACTGCGCGATCTGCCTCGATTGCCGTCAGCTGGCTCTCGCCGGCCGCTACCTGATGCGCAGCCGCTCCGGCGCGTCCGATGAGGATGCGCGGCTCGCCCGGCGCGTCAACGCGCTGATGATGACCTGCGGCATGTATGACGGCTCGGGCGAATTCGCCTTCCGCGCCGGACTGCCCGCCAAGAGCGGCGTCGGCGGCGGCATCCTGGCGATTGCGCCCGGCAAGGCCTCGATCGCCACCTGGTCGCCCGGCCTCGACGACAATGGCAACTCGGTGCTCGGCATGCTGGCGCTGGAACGCCTCGCCGAACAGATGGAATGGTCGGTGTTCGGCTAAGGCAGACCGATCAGCCGCGGCGCCCGAGCCGGCCCGTCCACCACACCGTCGCAAGCGCAAGGATCAGCGCAGCGGTAGCCATCCAGCCCATCGTCCGCAGCAGGCCGGCATCGAACATGACGCCGCCGAGCGCCGAGCCTACGGCCTGGCCGACATAGATCGAGGAAGAATTGAGCGCGATCGCCGCGCCCGCGAGCGCCGGGGCGGCTCCGGCCAATCGGGCCTGCTGCATCGAGTTCGAGGCTGCGAAGCCGAGGCCCCAGATCGCGGAGGCCACCAAAACGAGCGCGATCGTGTCGACCACCAGGCTCCACAAGGCGGCACCGGCCATCATCGCGCCGAAGAAGACCAGCGAGGTCCTCAACATCCCTAGCGAGCCGACAATGCGAGACGCGACGATGTTGCCGAGGAACCCCGCAATACCGAACACGGCAAAGGCAATGGCGATCTCGGACGAGGTCGCTCCGGCCATCTTCGCAAGCAGCGGGCCGAAGAACGGAAAAACGACGAACTGCCCGGTTGCCGACAGGGTGGTGACGGCGAGGAGCGCAAGGACGAGCCGGTCGGAAAAGAGGCTGCCCCAGCTCCTGAGCGACATGGCCGCACCCTTCAGGCCCGACGGCACTGACACCGCCACCGCCGCGGTCGCGGCGAATCCGACCAGGGCCAGGCCCCAATGCACGCCGCGCCAGCCGTGTTCGGACGCGAACCAGGCGGCAACCGGCAGGCCGGCCGCGGCCGCCAGGGACCAGCCGAGGAATATGAAGGTAATCGCGCCGGGCCGCTCCTTCTCCGGCACCATCATGGCGATCGCGCTCGCCGCCTGTGGCGTATAGACGGCCGCAAACGCCATCGCCACGATGCGCACGGCCACTAGGAGGCCGAGATTCGGGGCGAGCGCAGAGGCGATGTGGCTCGCGGACAGCCCGGCAAGCGCGATCGTTAGGAGCCACCGGCGGTCCGTCGCCGCCGTGCCCCAGGCGACGAGCGGCGAACCGATGCACAGCACCACGGCGCCGAAGGTCAAAAGCAGCGCCGCGCTCGTCACCGAGACGCCGAGGTCGGCGGAAAGCGGACCGACCATGCCGGCCGGCGCGATGACCGACATGCCGATGAGGAAATTGCCGGCCAACAAGGCGAAGGCCGCCGCACGGGATGTCATTCGAGGTTCCATTCGATGGGGTCTAAGCGAAACAGGACTATGTTCGATTGCCATCCGGGGCGAACAGCTTCTGCAGCTCGCCGAACGGCATTCCCTCCCTGGCATAGTCGAACGTGCCCTGCTCCAGCATTTCGAGCGCCGCGCGGCGCACCGCGCCGAATGCGGCGGCGGAGAGCTTCGAGCCGACAGAAATGCGCTTCACGCCGGCTCCGCGCAGCGCCTCGACCGAAAAGCCCGCGATCGCCAGCACATTGACCGGCCGCGACACCGAGGCGCAGACCGTCCTCACCGTCTCGATGTCGGCGAGGGCCGGCGCATAGAGCACGTCGGCGCCGGCCTTCTCGAAGGCCTGCAGGCGGCGGATCGTGTCGTCGAGATCCTCGATCCCACAGAGAAAATTCTCCGCCCGGGCGGTGAAGACGAAATCGCGCTTCAGCGACCGCGCAGCCTCGACGGCCGCCGCGACCCGCTCCACGGCGAGCGAGAAGTCGTAGATCGGCTTGTCCCGGTCGCCGGTCGAATCCTCGATCGAGCAGCCGGCAAGACCTGCCGCCTCGGCGGCGAAGATCGTCTCGGCAGCACTTTCGGGACTGTCGCCCTTGCCCTTCTCGAGATCGGCCGAGACGGGCACATCGACGGCGGCTGCCAGTTCCTTGCAATGCGCGATCATCTCGGGGAAGCCGACCGCGCCGTCGGCCAGCCCGCGCGAGAAGGCGTAGCCGGCGCTCGTCGTCGCAAGAGCTGGATAGCCGAGCGACACGAGCAGCCGCGCGGTGCCGATATCCCACGGATTGGGGATGACGAACGTCGTCTCGTGCAGCGCCCGGAACCGGGCTCCCTTTTCGGCGTCCACCGCAGCCTCCGAGCTAGTGTCTAAGGCCATTCTAGGATCGTCGACGATCGGCGGCAAACCGTCCCGGTTGGTCCAGCCGCAGGCTCCTGACAAGGAGGCCAGCATACGCCCCACTGACAACGACCATGTTAATTCGGTGCCTCCCTGTCGCGATCCTTTCCGAACTCCGCTATGCAGAGCGTGAAGCATTCCGGCGGAGCCAGCCTGTCCGAAATGGACATGCGCGCGCGTAGCATTGAAAGATATCACCTGATGTCGGCAAAAAGCGGCCCTTAGGCTTGGGATGAAGCGAGCGTTTCTCTTCGGGCTCACGGCCCAGTTGGTCATTGTCGGCGTGATCTTTCTCGTTTTCAATGATCTTATGCTCCCGATGACGCGGTCGCCGCTCATTGGCATTGCCGCATTGGGCTTTGCTGCCGTGTGCGCCCTCTTCGCCTGGAGGGCCACTCCGCATCCGTCCTGGCCGGTCAAGATTGGGATGTGGATTGCCGGGTTCCTTGCCCTCTTCGTGGCAATCCCGATCGTAGAGATCGTCGTCGTGCTGATCATTCCTCTTGTCTCCGACTGACGGGCTGCCGCCGACGGCCTTGCTCGACAGCCCGGCACCATTTTGTTAGAAGCCGGCCCCGAACGGAAATCCATCCATGACCGAGACGATCAAGGACGCCGTCGCCCGGCGCCGCACATTCGCGATCATCGCGCACCCGGACGCCGGCAAGACGACGCTGACGGAGAAGCTGCTGCTCTTCGGCGGCGCGATCCAGCTCGCCGGCGAGGTGAAGGCCAAGAAAGACCGGATGAACACCCGTTCCGACTGGATGAAGATCGAGCGCGAGCGCGGCATCTCGGTCGTCACCTCGGTGATGACGTTCGAATACGGCGACAACGTCTTCAACCTGCTCGACACGCCGGGCCACGAGGATTTCGCCGACGACACCTACCGCACGCTTTCGGCCGTGGACTCGGCCGTCATGGTCATCGACGCGGCGAAGGGCATCGAGCCGCGCACGCTGAAGCTGTTCGAGGTCTGCCGCCTGCGCGACATCCCGATCGTCACCTTCGTCAACAAGATGGACCGCGAGGCACGCAATACGTTCGAGATCCTCGACGAGATCGAAGCCAAGCTCGCCCTTGACACCGCGCCGATGACATGGCCGATCGGCCAGGGCCGCACCTTCTCCGGCACCTACCACCTGCCGACCAATTCGGTGCGCAAGGGCGACGATGAGATGGAACGTACGCCGGTCAACGGGCCGGATTCCAACCGCGTCGCGGGGCTCCTGCCGATCAACGAGCAGGAAGCCTTCATCGAGGAGCTGGAGCTCGCCCGCGAGGCCTGCAAGCCCTTCGACCGCCAGGCCTTCCTCGAAGGACATCTGACACCGGTCTATTTCGGCTCGGCGCTCAGGAATTTCGGCGTGCGCGACCTGATCGAGGCGCTGGGCGCATTTGCCCCGCCGCCGCGCGACCAGGAGGCGGATACGCGCGTTGTGCACGCCACGGAGCCGGAGATGAGCGCCTTCGTGTTCAAGATCCAGGCCAACATGGACCCCAACCATCGTGACCGCATCGCCTTCGTGCGGGTCTGCTCGGGCGAGTTGAAGCGCGGCATGAAGGCCAAGCTGGTGCGCACCGGCAAGCAGATGTCGCTGTCGGCGCCACAATTCTTCTTTGCCCGCTCGCGCATCACCGCCGACGAGGCCTATGCCGGCGACGTTGTGGGAATTCCCAATCACGGCACGCTGAGGATCGGCGACACGCTGACCGAAGGCGAGGAGATCCTGTTCCGCGGTGTGCCGAACTTCGCGCCGGAAATCCTGCGCCGCGTGCGCCTTGGCGATCCGATGAAGGCGAAGAAGCTCAAGGAAGCGTTGCAGCAGATGGCCGAGGAGGGCGTCGTTCAGCTGTTCTCGCCCGAGGACGGCTCGCCGGCGATCGTCGGCGTCGTCGGCGCGCTGCAGCTCGACGTGTTGAAGGAGCGGCTCGCCGCCGAATACGGCCTGCCGGTCGACTTCGAGATCGCCCGCTTCACCGTCTGCCGCTGGATCGACGCCGACAGTCCGGCGGAGCTTGCGCGCTTCATGGAGGCGCATCGCGGCGACATCGCCCGCGACCTCGACGGCGACCCCGTCTTCCTCGCCCAGCACGGTTTCGGCCTCAACTACGAAGCGGAACGCTGGAAGCAGATCAAGTTCACGGCGATCAAGGACTATCAGGTGCGGGAGGAGGCGTAGACGCGGCGTCAAGTGAGACTTGACAGATCCCGCGTCAAGTATTATTTTACAAATCCTCGATCGTGAGGACCTGCCAATTGTGGCAACAAAAGGAGATGCCCATGCTTTTGTCGCTCAATTGGAGAAATTGCGATGATCGTTTCCTTTCGCAGCAGAGCGCTCCAGCGGTTTTGGGAACGCGATGACGAAACGGGCCTAAACCGGCAACACGTTGCGAAGATCGCTCGTATCCTGGATGCATTGGATAGGTCACTGCGTGTCGAGCACATGAAGTTGCCCGGCTATCGCCTGCACAAGCTCGCCGGTTTCAATCCAGATCGCTGGTCTGTGTGGGTCAGCGGAAACTGGCGGATAACCTTTTCATTTGAGGAGGGAGAAGCCTTGGCAGTCGACTATGAGGATTATCATTGAGCATCAATGACATGACCCGGCGCGATATTCCGATCCGTAACCCCAATCGCCCGCCCACTCATCCCGGCGCGATCTTGCGCGAGGACGTTTTGCCGGCGCTGGGCATGACCAAATCCGAGTTCGCAGCCGCCCTCGGCATTTCCCGTCAGATGCTGCACGGCCTGCTCACGGAGAAGCATGGCATTACCGCCGAGATGGCGGTCAAGCTCGGTCATGTGCTCGGCAACGGTCCCGGCATCTGGATCCGGATGCAGCAGGCCTACGACCTCTGGCATGCCGAGCGGAGCGTCGACACGTCGAAGCTCACCGTGCTGCATCACGGGCAGAGAGCGGCATAGCGCGGCTTTCCGTCAGTGCGCATGTTTGCTGCCAACGCTCCCGATACCTTATGAGCAGTTAGGGCCGTGCTCAGAACATGACACCCAAAATCAGCAGCAAGGAAGCGGCAACGCGTGCGGCAGCGCGGGTCGGCGACGAGTTCCCCGAGCTCGCCGATCTCGCCTTCCTGCTCGATTCGCGCTGGCGCGTGCCGGTGATCGGCTTCCGCTTCGGGATCGACGCGGTGGCTGGCCTGCTCCCGGTCGTAGGCGACCTCGCGGTCGGTGCGATCTCGGCCCACATCATCCACAAGGCCTGGCGGCTCGGCGCCCCGCGGCGGCTGATCCTCCAGATGGCGGGCAACGCGGCGCTCGACGTTGCGGTCGGATCGATCCCGATCGCCGGCACGGTGTTCGACGTCTTCTTCAAGGCGAACAACGTCAATGTCCGGCTGCTGCGCGAGCACCTGGCGGCGCAGGGCAAGGCGCTTCCCCCGCCGCTCCCCGAACAGACCTCCGCGGCCGATCCCCGATAGCCGGGACGCGGCATCTACGTTTCGATGCGCGCCGGATGGCGCCGGGAGAATTTTCTCCTCCATTTCGCCGGTCAACGAGAAACGGCTTCCAGTCGCGGCCCTTTCGATCGCGTTTCATGCTCTCGCGGGCGGGGCCGGCCCGGCCTATTCTCGCGGCCCGAGACAGCGAAGGAGGAAGTCCCATGAGCCTGCGCATCAACGACGTCGCGCCCGATTTCACCGCCGAGACCACGCAAGGCACGATCCGCTTCCACGACTGGATCGGCGACGGCTGGGCCGTCATGTTCTCGCATCCGAAGGATTTCACGCCGGTCTGCACGACGGAACTCGGCACGATGGCCGGCTATGCGCCGGAGTTCGAGAAGCGCGGGGTCAAGATCATCGGCATCTCAGTCGACCCGGTCGAAAGCCACCACCGCTGGAAAGAGGACATCAAGGTCGCGACCGGCCATGCGGTCGACTATCCGCTGATCGCCGACAAGAACCTCGAGGTCGCCAAGCTCTACGACATGCTGCCCGCCTCTGCCGGCGACACGTCCGAGGGGCGCACGCCGGCCGACAACCAGACCGTCCGGTCCGTCTTCGTCGTCGGCCCCGACAAGAAGATCAAGCTGACGCTCAGCTACCCGATGACGACGGGCCGCAACTTCGCGGAAATCCTGCGCGCCATCGATTCGATCCAGCTGACCGCGAAGCACCAGGTGGCGACGCCGGCCGACTGGAAGCAGGGCGACGACGTCATCATCACCGCCGCCGTGTCCAACGACGACGCGACCAAGCGCTTCGGCTCCTACGAGACGATCCTGCCCTATCTGCGCAAGACCAAGCAGCCGACGGCCTGACCGTCCTCCGCGAGTTTCTGACAGCAAGGCCGGCGCATCGCGTCGGTCTTTTCCTCCACGCGAAACGAGAGGTTGCGTTTCTCGGGCCGGGGGATTAACTAAACTACATGGTTGAACAAACTGCACGCCTGGATGCCGTGTTCCATGCCCTGTCGGACGGCACCCGCCGCGGCATGCTGCAGGCGCTCGAGGGCGGCGAGAAGGCGATCAGCGACCTGGCGCGCCCCTATGCGATGAGCTTCGCCGGCGCGTCCAAGCATGTGAAGGTCCTCGAGCAGGCCGGTTTGGTGCGGCGGCGCATCTCGGGGCGGACGCACTATTGCAGCCTCGATGCCGCCCGCCTCAGGGAAGCCAACGAATGGCTGCGCCGCTACGAGCGTTTCTGGGGCGACCGGCTGGACATCCTTGACAGCCTGCTGCGGCAGGAGGACGAGGCAAACGGCGCCTGATCGCGCCCCCGCGAACCTTGCCGCCTAATGCCGCTCGAACAGTATGGTCGGCGCGCCGTGATACGTGGTGCGTCCGAACTCGCGAAAGCCGTTTTTCTCGGCCACGCGAAGGGATGCCGTATTTGCCGGATCGATCAGGCAGGTCATGCGCATGCCCGGGCGGTTCGCCTCGCCCCAGGCGATGACAGCCGAAACCGTCTCGGTCGCGATACCCTTGCCGTGAACGTCCGGCACGAAGCCCCAGCCGGCCTCGAGCGTGCCTTCGAGGCTGGGCGTCAGGTCGCGCTTGAGATCATGAAAGCCGGCCTCGCCAAGAAGCCTGCCCGTCTGGCGGTCCGTCACCGCCCAGAAGCCGAAGCCTATCGCCTGCCACATGCCCATGTGCCGCAGCAGGCGCACCCAAGCCTGCTCGCGCGTCTGCGGCACGCCGCCGATGAAGCGGGTGACGACTGGATCCGCCCACAGCGCCGCATGCGCGTCGAAATCGTCGAGCCGGTAGCCACGCAGCACGAGGCGCGGCGTCTCGATGACGGGGACGGATGCGGTCACGTTACACCGTGATCGTCTGAACGCGCGCGGCCACGAGCCTTGCCAGCCGCTCGGCCACCTCGTCCTTCGTCATCTCGGGCCACTCCTCGACACCGTCGCGGGAGACGATCTTCACGCGATTGCGGTCGCCACCCATGACGCCGCGCGCGTTGACGCCGCTGTCGTGCGAGACGTCGTTGGCGACGATGAAGTCTGCGCCCTTCTTCTTCAGCTTGGCGGCCGCGTTATCGAGCAGGTTCTCCGTCTCGGCCGCGAAGCCGACGACCAGCCATGGCCGATGACGGTGGTGGCCGACGCCGGCGAGGATGTCGGGGTTTTCCACCATTTCGACGGCGGGCGGCGCTTCGCCGGCGCGCTTCTTGATCTTCTCGCCGATTTCGACCGCCGGGCGCCAGTCGGCCACCGCGGCGACGAAGATGCCGGCGTCCGCCGGAAGCTGCGCCTCCACCGCCGCCTGCATCTGGCGCGCGGTCTCGACATGGATGACGGTCACGCCTGCCGGATCGGCCAGCGAGACCGGGCCGCTCACCAGGTGCACGTCAGCGCCGAGCTTCGCGAGTGCCGCCGCGATCGCATGGCCCTGTTTGCCGGACGAACGGTTGGCGATGTAGCGGATCGGATCCAGCGGCTCGTGGGTCGGTCCCGAGGTGACGACGATGCGGCGGCCGGCAAGCGGGCCGGCAAGCGGAGCCAACAGGTGCGTCACGGCATCGGCAATCTCCACAGGCTCCGACATGCGGCCTTCGCCCGCCTCGCCGCTCTCGGCCATCTCGCCCCGGTTCGGCCCGACGAAGCGCACGCCGTCCTTTGCCAGCGTCGCGCGGTTGCGCTGAGTCGCCCTATGCGACCACATCTTCGGATTCATCGCCGGCGCCATGAGCACAGGCTTGTCGGTCGCCAGAAGCACGGCCGAGGCAAGGTCGTTGGCCAGCCCGTTCGCAAGTTTCGCCATCAGGTCGGCCGTAGCCGGCGCCACCACGATCGCGTCGCACTCGCGCGCCAGCCTGATATGGCCGACATCCTGCTCGTCCTGCCGGTCGAAGAGATCGGTGAAGACATGATCGGCCGACAGCGCGCCGGCGGCGAGCGGCGTCACGAAATGCTGCGCCGCCACGGTCAGCACACAGCGCACCTTCGCCCCGCGCTCGCGCAGCCGGCGGATGAGATCGAGCGACTTGTAGGCCGCAATGCCGCCGCCGATGATGAGCAGGATACGCTTGTCGGAGAGGGTGTGTGTCATTCTCGAGCCTCAACCCGCCTTGAGGGCCGGTTCGATGTCGGTATGGCGGAAATCGTCGCCCTTGAACAGCAGCGGCAGATTGCGCGACTTGGCCAAGGCATAGGAGAAGCAATCGCCGAGATTGAGTCCGGCGGGATGTCCCGTCCCACGTCCGTAGCGGACATAGGCGGCCCGCGCTACCGAGAGCTGTCGCGCGTCGAAGGCAACGATCTCTGGTTCAATCAACTCCAGAATCCGCTCCAGCCGCGCCACGCCATCGACGAACTTGCGGCGCACGACAACGGAAAAGACCTCATGGACGGTCGCGGCACTGATGCAGCTGGCGAGATTGAGGTCCAGAAAACGATTGAAGCTGTCGGCTTCGGGTTCGACCACAAGAATCGCGATCAGGGCCGAGCTGTCGATTACGAAGCCGTTCAAAGCAGACCTTCATCCCAAAGGGCATCGGTGAACTTCTTCTGGTCAAACGGCTCGTCGGGTTTCACACCAAGTCGAGTCAGTTCATCGAAGATGGAGCCGTTTCTGCGCCGCGGCATGACACCTTGGCGAAGCATTTGGCGTACCACTTTCTCCATCGCGAGGCCTCGGGTGGCAGCCTGCTCGCGCAAGCGCTGCTTCAAGCTTTCATCCAGGTCCCGGATCGTCAATGTGCCCATCGTCTTTGCTCCCGTCAGGAGTCGCGTTTGTCGTTGTCGGGTGGAAACCACGGGACGATGCCGCGCGCGTCGAAACCTTCAGTGGTAGGCAAACCGAGAGACGCGGCGAGGACATCGCGCGCTTCCTGCTCCATCGACACGCCGCGTGCCGCGCCGCGCTCGCGCAGGCGCTGCATGACATCATCTTCTACGTTGCGAACGGTGAGCCGCGCCATGGATGTCTCCTTGACTTCATATATGGCTTACGCGTCATGACTGCAATGACTGCAATGCAGTCAATGCTGTCACGTCACCTGCCACGCAATCCACAGCAGCGCCAGCGCGCCGACCCACATGGCGACGCGGCCCCAGCGGGTTCCGCGCGCCTCGGCCCTGCCGATCTGGCGCGCCGTCTCCTCGTCGAAGCGCAGGCCGTGTTCGGCCATCAGGTCGATCTCGCGCGTCAGGCGTTCGGTGCGCTCGGCGAGCTCCGGCGCCTGGCGGGCGAGCGCCACGAGCGCGCTCAGCCCGTCGCGCGCATCGATCATCAGGCCCTTCGGCCCAAGATTGTCGCGGATCCAGCCTCCCACCACCGGCTCCGCCGTCTTCCACATGTTGAAGGCGGGATTGAGCGTGCGGGCGACGCCTTCGACGACGACCATCGTCTTCTGCAGCATGACCAGTTCCGGCCGTGCCTCCATGTCGAACAGTTCGGTGACCTCGAACAGCAGCGTCAGAAGCTTCGCCATCGAGATCGTCTCGGCCGGCTGGCCGTGGATCGGCTCGCCGATGGCGCGGATCGCCTGCGCGAAGGAGGCGGGGTCGTGGCGGCGCGGCACGTAGCCTGCCTCGAAATGCACGTCGGCGACGCGGCGGTAGTCGCGCACGATGAAGCCGTAGAGGATTTCGGCGAGGAAGCGGCGCTCCTTCTTGCCGAGCCGGCCGGTGATGCCGAAATCGACCGCGACGATCGTCCCGTCCGCCTCGACGAAGAGATTGCCCGGATGCATGTCGGCGTGGAAGAAGCCGTCCCTCAGCGTATGGCGCAGGAAGGACTGGATGAGCGTCGCGGCAAGCGCGTCGAGGTCGTGGCCGGCCGCGCGCAGGCCCTCGATGTCCGACATCTTCACACCGTCGATCCATTCGAGCGTCAGCACGTCGCGGCCGGTACGTTCCCAGTCGACGGCGGGGACACGGAAGCCCGGATCGTCCGCCGTGTTCTCGCCGATCTCCGACAGGGCGGCCGCCTCCAGGCGCAGATCCATCTCGATCTTGGTGGTCTGCTCGAGGATCCGGGTCACCTGGACCGGACGGAGCCGGCGCGTCGCCGGGACGAACCGCTCCATCTGCCGGGCGGCGAGGAAATAGCTCTCGAGGTCCTGGAAGAAGCGGCGGCGCACGCCCGGCCGGATGACCTTGACCGCAACCTTGCGTGTCACGCCGTCCTTCAGCACTTCCGCCGGATGAACCTGGGCGATCGAGGCCGCGGCGACCGGCTCGCCGAGCGACACGTAGAGATCGTCGAGCGGGCGACCGAGCGATTCCTCGATCGCGGCGACCGACGCCTCGCGCGGGAAGGTCTCCATCTGGTCCTGTAGTCTGGCGAGATCGTTGGCGATCTCGGTGCCGACCACGTCCGGCCGGGTGGCGAGGAACTGGCCGAGCTTGACGTAGGACGGACCGAGCCGGGTGACGGCCTTCGAGAACCGTTCGCTCCGGTCGAGGCGGGAGGAACGCCGCCGCGAGAACAGCCGGCCCAGCCGCCAGCCGAATTTCGGAAGACCCCATAGCTGATCGCCGGGCAAGGCGGCGACGACGCCTTCGCGGACCATGATCCAGCCCGCGCGCGCCAGTCGGAAGTAAGCGCCCAATGTGCTCATGGAGGGGTCAGATCTTCCAGGCCGAATGGAGCGCCGCGATGCCTCCGGAGAAATCGCGCCAGGTCGCACGCGACAGGCCGGCGGCGGTGATCATCGCCGCGAAATCGCGCTGGTTGGGGAACTTGCGGATCGACTCGACGAGATAGCGGTAGGGCTCGCCGTCGCCGGTCACCATCTGGCCGATGCGCGGAATGGCGTTGAACGACCAGGCGTCGTAGACGCGGTCGAGCAGCGGCATGTCGACCTCGGAGAATTCCAGACATAGGAAGCGGCCGCCGGGCTTCAGCACGCGGGCCGCCTCCGCGAGCGCGACCTCGATGCGCGGCACGTTACGGATGCCGAAGGCGATCGTATAGGCGTCGAACGTGCCGTCGGCGAACGGCAGTTCCTCGGCATTGGCCTCGATGAAGTCGACATTGCCGGCGATGCCGCGCTTTTCCGCCCGCTCTCGCCCGACCGAGAGCATCGAGCCGTTGATGTCGAGCACGGTGACATGGGCGTTGCGCTGAGAGGCCTCGACGATGCGAAAGGCGATGTCGCCAGTGCCGCCCGCCACGTCCAGCGAGCGCCAGTCGCCGCGCTTCGGCGGGTTAAGCCAGGTCACCATCGCGTCTTTCCAGACGCGGTGCATGCCGGCCGACATCAGGTCGTTCATCAGGTCGTAGCGGTTGGCGACCTTGTGGAAGACGTCGTTGACGAGGCCCTGCTTTTCGCCGGGCGCGACATTGCGGAAACCGTAGGAGGTTTCCATGCCGCCGCCGGCCGTGGTGCGCTGTTCTGACATGATTGTGTCCCGTCGAATTCGGGCCGGACCATAGCCGATGCGTTTCTGCGGCGCTATTGTCCGGGCCGCGATGAACCGCCGCGCACCGAATCATGGTCAACGCGGCCAAGTCGCGCCGAACGGAGCATTGCCGATGGTGTTGAAAGCCGAGATCCATTGCCATGTCGAGGGCGCGGCGTCTCCCGACCTGGTGATGAAGCAGGCGCGGAAATACGGCGCGGACGTCTCCGGCTTCATCAAGGACGGCTCCTTCGTCTGGCACGATTTCACCAGCTTTCTCGCCGCCTACGACGCGGCGTCCAGCCTCTTCCGCGACGAGGAGGACTATGCGCGGCTGACCGAAACCTATCTCACCAGTCTCGCACGCGAGGGCGCGATCTATTCCGAGGTCTTCACCTCGCCCGACCATGCGGTGAAATCCGGCCTTTCGCCCGCGGCCTATACCAACGCACTCGGCGAAGGCATCAGGCGGGCCAACGCCAAGACCGGCATCGAAGGGCGGATGATCGTTACGGGCGTGCGCCATTTCGGCGTCCAATCGGTCGAGGCGGCAGCGCGTTTCGCGGCCAGATGCGGCCATCCGCTCGTCAGCGGCTTCGGCATGGCGGGGGAGGAACGCTACGGCGACGTGGAGGACTATGTCCGCGCCTTCGAGATCGCGCGGGAAGCCGGGTTGGGGATCACCGTCCATGCCGGCGAACTTGCCGGCTGGGAGAGCGTGCGCGACGCACTCGACCACATCCGCCCCTCCCGCATCGGCCATGGCGTGCGCGCCATCGAGAACCCGGACCTCGTCAAGCGCATCGCCGACGAAGGTGTGGTGCTGGAGGTCTGCCCGGTGTCGAACGTCGAGCTGAAGGTCTTCCCTTCCTACGCCGACCATCCCTTCCCGAAGCTGCGGGCCGCAGGCTGCAAGGTGACGCTGTCCTCCGACGACCCGCCCTATTTCTGGACCAGCATCGGCAAGGAATATGCAGTCGCCAAGGAGCATTTCGGCCTGACGGACCGGGATCTCACCGCTGTGACGCGCACCGCGATCGAAGCCGCCTTTCTCGACAGGAAGACGAAGACCGCGTTGCTGGCGAAACTCAAGGAGCCTGTGCGGGCGGGACGGTGAACGCGTCGGCGACCGACTAATCTACAGACTTATCGCAAGCGGCATTCACCCCCACCCCTAACCCCTTCCCACAAGGGGGAGGGGAACCTGGTGAAATTCCCGCAACTGCCTTGAAAGCAGTCGACGATGACTGCGGCAGCCCCGACATCGTCCCCCTCCCCCTTGTGGGGAGGGGCTAGACCGTTTCATGGCTAGATGGAATCGCTCTGCCGGCGGGCATTTGGCTCAAGGTCGAGGGTTCCGGCGACGGTCGTATCGGGATACGGCCGAGCCGGAACCCGAAGGATTTGGGCCAAATGCACCCGGCCCGAAGGGTTTCCCGCTGGCGGGCGCCCGCGGCGTCAGCCCGCTCGGCCGTATCCCGATACGGCCTTCGCAGCCTTTCTGGCGGATCGCCTCGCCATCGGGGAAACAGAGCTGTTTCCATCTAACCATGAAACGGTCTAGGGGTGGGGGTAAGACGTCCCCTGCGATTGCCCGACAAATCTGTGACTGACCCTTCGCCGGCTGTTTCGCCGGTGCGAGCGCTTGGCTAAAGTCGCGCTGTCCCGTCCCGTCAGGAGTTGCCCGAATGAGCGTCACCGTCGTCAACCACCCGCTCGTTCAGCACAAGCTTACGATCATGCGCAACAAGGAGACCTCGACGGCCGGGTTCCGGCGGCTGCTGCGCGAGATCTCGCTGCTGCTCGGCTACGAGGTCACCCGCGACCTCGAACTGACCACGACGCGCATCGAAACGCCGCTTCAGCCCATGGACGCGCCGATCCTGGAAGGCAAGAAGCTGGTCTTCGCCTCGGTGCTGCGCGCCGGCAACGGCCTGCTGGAAGGTCTTCTCGACCTGGTGCCGGCCGCGCGCGTCGCCCATGTCGGCCTCTACCGCGACCACGACACGCTCGAAGCGGTCGAATATTTCTTCAAGGCGCCGAGCGATCTCGGCGACCGGCTGGTGATCGTGGTCGACCCGATGCTCGCGACCGCCAATTCGGCGATTGCCGCGATCGACAAGCTGAAGGGCCGCGGCGCGACCAATCTGCGCTTCCTGTGCCTGCTGGCAGCACCCGAAGGCATCGAGCGCTTCACCAAGGCGCATCCCGACGTGCCGGTGTTCACCGCCGCGATCGACGAAAAGCTGAACGAGAAAGGCTACATCGTGCCGGGCCTCGGCGACGCCGGCGACAGGATGTACGGCACGAAGTAGGCGCTGCGACGTTTGACGCGCTGACGCGAACCCCACGCGCGCCGGCAAAGAACGAAGCGCCGTCATTCTCGGGCTTGTCCCGAGAATCGACCGGCGGTCGGGATTGTCGTCCTTCATCCTTCCCACAAAAGCTGGCAGATTCTCGGGACAAGCCCGAGAATGACGGCCGCTACAGCAGCCCGCGGCAAACGACTTTCATCCCTTCCGTTAAGTCTCCGGTGACCGCGCTGGGTTAGCATCTCCCGCAAACGGGACCCCACCTGATGCGCAACGTCATCCTGATCGGCGCCTTTCTCGGCCTCTCCGCCTCGGTGCCCATCCTCTACCAGGCAAGCCCGGAGACTTTTCATGGTCTCATCGCCCCCGAGCCCGAGACGGCTCCCGCGGTCGCTTCGGCGCCCGTTGCGAAGCCTGCTGCGCCTGCCACGACAGCGCATCGGAAAGTGTCAGTGCCCGCCGACAGGACGGGGCATTTCCGAACGGAGCTACGCTTCAATGGCCGCAAGATCGAGGGCCTGATCGACACCGGCGCGACCCTTGTCGCGATGAACGAGACCACCGCGCGCAAAGTCGGCGTTTCCGTGTCCCGCAGCGATTTCAAGTACGACGTCAACACCGCAAACGGCAAGGCGCGCGCCGCCGTCGTGCGGATCGAGACGATCGAGATCGGCCGCATCCGCATCGAAGACGTCGATGCCGTCGTCCTCGAGGACAAGTCGCTGCGAAACACGCTGATCGGCATGAGCCTGCTGAAGCAGCTCGCTCGCTTCGAGGTGAAGGACGAGGTCCTGGTGCTCGAGCAATAGGGCTCAGCTCGCGATGTGCCGCTGCACGACCGGAGCCGGCTGCGGCCTCGCCTCGCCGATTTCGTAGGCCGCGATCACCGCGTCGGTCGCCTGGCGGGCCTGTTCGTCCGTTCGCGCGAGAATCCGGCAGAGCGGATCGCCGGCCTTCACCTCGGCGCCGACCGGCAGCAGGTGCGTCAGCCCGACGGCCGGGTCGACCGCGTCCTGCGGGCGCGTGCGGCCACCGCCGAGGGCAACAACCGCCAAGCCGACGTCACGCGTGGCGATGGCCCGGACGAAGCCCGCCGAGAGAGCCTGCACGGCGCACTCGACCGGAGCCTTCGGCAGATACTTCGCGAATTTCTCGACGAAATCGGCCGGCCCGCCCAGCGCCTTGACCATTCGGCCGAAGCGTTCGGCCGCCGCCCCGCTCTCCAGGGCCTGACGGGCGGTCGCCAGGCTGTCCTTGCGGCTGCCCACGAGGCCGGCCGAGACGAGCATTTCGGCGGCGAGCGCCAGCGTCACGTCCAGCAACCGGCGGTCGCGGGCGTCGCCGGTGAGGAATTCGACTGCGTTGGCGACCTCGACCGCGTTGCCGGCGGCCGACGCCAGCGGCTGGTTCATGTCGGTCACCAGCGCAGTGGTCGGCAGGCCGGCGCCGTTGGCGACCTCGACGAGACTCTTGGCCAAGGCTGACGCATCTCTCGCGCGGGCCATGAAGGCGCCGTTGCCGGACTTCACGTCGAGCACCAGCGCGCCCAGCCCCGCGGCGAGCTTCTTCGACAGGATCGAGGCGGTGATGAGCGGGATGGACTCGACCGTCGCGGTGACGTCGCGGATCGAGTAGAAGCGCCTGTCGGCCGGCGCCAGGTCGCCGGTCTGGCCGATGATGGCGCAGCCCACGTCGCGGACGACCTTGCGGAACAGGGCGTTGTCGGGCTGGCTGACATAGCCGGGAATGGAATCCATCTTGTCGAGCGTGCCGCCGGTGTGGCCTAGCCCCCGGCCCGAAATCATCGGCACATAAGCGCCGCAGGCGGCGACGATCGGCGCCAGCATCAGCGAGACATTGTCGCCGACGCCGCCGGTGGAATGCTTGTCGACCACGGGACCGGGAAGATCCCAGCGCAGCACCTCGCCGGAATCGCGCATGGCGAGGGTCAGCGCCACCGCCTCGTCGCGGCTCATGCCGTTCAGGAACACCGCCATGCCGAAGGCGGCGACCTGGCCCTCGGTGACCGCGCCGGACACCATGCCCCTGACGAATTCCGCGATCGCGTCCCTCGGCAGAGCCTTGCCGTCGCGCTTGAGGCGGATGAATTCCTGGGGGAGCATCAGCGGATCCCTCCCCCTTGAGGGGAGGGTGGCCGGCCGAAGGCCGGTCGGGTGGGGTCGCCGGCGACAAGCTCGGCGCATTCCGAAACAAAGAGGAGGGCGTGCCGGAGGAGAGGACCCCACCCGGTCGGGCCTTGCCCGACCACCCTCCCCTCAAGGGGGAGGGAACTCGCCGCATGCGTCATCACTACACCCCGAACGGCGTCCAGATCGCCTTGTGCCTCACCGCGCGGAACAGGAACTCCTCGCCCTGTCCCTGAGCCGGGTCGAACCAGTCGCGCGCGAGACCCTGGTTGGCCCAGACCGCCTTGAGATTGCCGGCCGATTCCTTCTCGACCAGGGCCGAGCCTTCCTTCGAGCCGAAATACCAGTGCGCCGCCACGTCGTCGTGCTTCGCCAGAACGCTCGCCAGCTGGTCGCGGTCGCCGGTGACGATGTTGACCACACCCCCCGGCACGTCCGACGTGTCGAAGACCTGGTAGAGGTCGAGTGCGGCCAGCGGCTGGCGCGGCGAGGGCGTGACCACCACTCGGTTTCCCATCGAGATCGCCGGCGCGACCAGCGAGACGAAGGAGAGCAGCGGCGCCTCGTCCGGACAGGAGATCGCCATCACGTCCCACGGCTCGTTGAGGACGACCGACAGCATGCGCCCCTGCGGCGCGCGCGCCGCACCGTCATATTTGTCGGCCCAGGCGGCGTAGTACATCACCCGCGCGACGGTCGTCTCGACCTCCCGCGCGGCTTTCGCGGCGCTGGCGCCGGTCGCCTGCACCAGCCGGCGCGCGAACTCGGCCGCGCGCAACTCCAGGTTCTCGGCGAGGAAATAAAGCACCTGCGCCCGGCCGTGGCCGGTCATGCCCGACCAGCCGTCGGCCTTGTGCGCGGCTTCCACCGCGTTGCGGATGTCCTTGCGGTTGCCGAGCGGTGCCTCGGTGACGAACTTTCCGGCATGGTCGTGGACCGGGTAGGAATAGCCCGAATCCGGCCGCGCCTGCTTGCCGCCGATGTAGAGCTTCACCGTGCGGTCGAGCGCCGACGCTCCGTCTGCCCTTTCCTCGTCCGCATCGAGCGGCGTTGCCGACGGCAACGGCTTGGACACCGCCGTCGCCTTGGCCTTCTTCAGCCAGCCGGGCACGAGATATTCGTGCATGCCTTCCCTGCCGCCTTCGCGGCCGAAGCCGCTCTCCTTGTAGCCGCCGAAGGGGATCGCCGCGTCGAACAGGTTGGTCGAGTTGATCCACACCACGCCGGCCTTCAGCCGCCGCGCCGCGTCGAATGCCGTGTCGAGGTTCTGCGACCATACCGAGGCGGCAAGGCCGTAGCGCGAATTGTTGGCGAGCTGGATCGCCTCGCCCGGCGTGCGGAAGGTCATCGACACCAGCACCGGGCCGAAGATCTCCTCCTGTGCCAGGCGCGAGGCGGGCATCACGTCGGTAAACAGCGTCGGCGGGAAGAAGCATCCCGTGCTCGGCAGTTTCGGCGCCCAGCTCGGCTGGAACATGGTGCCTCCCTCGGCGAGGCCGGCCTTCACGCGCGCCGATATCTGCTCGATCTGGACGTTCGCCACCACGGCGCCGACATCGGTCGACTTGTCGAGCGGATCGCCGACGCGCAGCTTCTCCATGCGGGCGCGGAGCTTCGCATGGAACCGATCGGCGACGCCCTCCTGGACGATGGCGCGCGAGCCGGCGCAGCAGACCTCGCCCTGGTTGAACCAGATCGCGTCGACGACGCCTTCCACCGCCGCGTCGAGGTCCGCATCGGCATAGACGAGGAATGGCGACTTGCCGCCGAGCTCGAGCGACAGCTTCTTGCCCGAGCCGGCCGTCTGGCGGCGAAGGATGCGGCCGACCTCGGTCGAGCCGGTAAACGCCAGCTTGGCGATGCCGTCATGGCCGGCGATCAGGGCGCCGGTCTCGCCGCCGCCATTGACGATGTTGACGACGCCGGCAGGCAGGCCCGCCTCCTTGCAAATCTCCGCAAAGGCCAGCGCGGTGAGCGGCGTGTGCTCGGCCGGCTTCAGCACCACCGTGCAGCCGGCGGCGAGCGCCGGCGCAATTTTCCAGGCGAGCATCAGGAGCGGGAAGTTCCACGGGATGATCTGGCCGCAGACGCCGGCCGGCTCGTAGCCCGCGAAGGTCTCGTCGCGCAGCTCGGCCCAGCCGGCGTGGTGGTAGAAATGGCGGGCGACCAGCGGGATGTCGATATCGCGCGTCTCGCGGATCGGCTTGCCGTTGTCCAGCGTCTCGAGCACGGCAAGGAAGCGCGCATGCTTCTGGATCTCGCGCGCGATAGCATAGAGGTGGCGGGCGCGCTGGTTGCCGGAGAGCTTCGACCATGGGGCGAAGGCGGCGGTCGCGGACTTCACCGCGGCATCGACCTCCTTCTTCCCGGCGATCGCGACCTCGGCCAGCGTCTCGCCGGTGGCCGGGTTCGGGACGGCGAAGGTGTCGCCGGACGACGCCGTAAGCTTGCCGCCGATGAAATGGCCGAAGCGGCCCTTGTGGCGCTTCAGCCAGTCGCGGACGATCGTGTCTTCTTCCGGCGCCGGTCCGTAATCCATCGTCTTCAGGATGTCCTGGATCTGGTTCATGGCCGCCTCACGCCAACCCGTGCCGGTCGGTGGACGAATAGCGTCCGGTGACATAGTGCTCAAGCTGGCGCTCGATGTCGCTCAGGAGACCCGAGGCGCCGATGCGGAACAGGTCGGGCTGCAGCCACGGGTCGCCGAGTTCCTCCTTCATCAGGATCAGCCATGCGAGCGCGTCCTTGGCGGCGCGGATGCCGCCGGCCGGCTTGAAGCCGACATGGACGCCACCAGTGTACTCCAGGTAGTCGCGGATGGCCCGCACCATGACGAGGCTCACCGGCAGCGTGGCGTTGACGGCCTCGGTGCCGGTCGAGGTCTTGATGAAATCCGAACCCGCCTGCATCGCCACCATCGAGGCCTTGTAGACGTTGGTCAGCGTCTTCAGCTCGCCTGTCGCCAGGATCGCCTTGAGATGCGCCGCGCCACAGGCCTCGCGCATCTGCCTGACCTCATCGTAGAGCGCATTCCAGTCGGCATTGAGCACATGCGCGCGAGTGATGACGATGTCGATCTCCTCCGCACCCTCGCCGACGGCGTAGCGGATCTCGTCCAGCCGCTGTTTCAGCGGCGTAAGACCGGTCGGAAAGCCGGTGGCGACGGAGGCCACGGGAATACCCGACCCTTCCAGCGCCTTGACGGCCGTCGGCACCATCGTCGGGTAGACACATACCGCGCCCGTGGTCAGGCGACGGCCTGTCAGGCCCAATGCCTCGACCAGATCGTCCCGCAGCGGGTGTCGCGCCTTGGCGCAGAGCCGCTTGACGCGGCCGGGCGTGTCGTCGCCGGCGAGCGTCGTCAGGTCGATGACCTCGATTGCACGCACCAGCCACGCCGCCTGCCAGGCTTTCTTTACCGTGCGGCGCGTCGTCAGCGTCGCGGCGCGGCGCTCGGCGGCCGACAGATTGACGTCCATCGTCTCGAACCATTCCGCCTTCAGCGGCGTGCCGTCGTTGCGCGGACGCGTGTTGGATAGATGGACGGGCGCCGCGCCCGACGCCACCGCATGTTCCGTCTTGGCGTTCATCAGAAACCTCCGATCGCCTCGCGCAGGATCGCCGCCAACCGTGCTCCTCCGAGCGGCGCCATGTCCTTGGTTTCCTGGTGCGAGAGTTCGCCTCCGGTCATGCCGGCGGCGAAATTGGTGATGACCGAGCAGGCCGCCACGCGCAGGCCGAGGAAGCGCGCGAGGATGACCTCCGGCACGGTCGACATGCCCACCGCATTGGCGCCGACGATACGGGCCATGCGGATTTCGGCCGGCGTCTCGAAGGACGGGCCGGAGAACCACATGTAGACCCCCTTGTGCAGCGGCGTGCCGGTCTTTGCCGCCGCGGCTTCGAGCGCCGCGCGCATGTCGGCATCGTAGGCCTGAGTCAAACCGACGAAGCGGCGGTCGGTGGGCTCGCCGAACAGCGGATTGGAGCCGGAGAAGTTGATGTGGTCGGTGATCAGCATCACGGAGCCCGGCCCCATGTCGGGTTCCAGCGAGCCGGCGGCGTTGGTCAGCATCAGCGTCTCGACGCCGATGCCCTGCAGCACCTCCAGCGCCGGGCGCATGGCGCCGGCATTGCCGTGCTCGTAGTAATGCGCGCGGCCGGCCATCATGATGACGGGCGTGCCGTTGAAGTCGCCGGCGACGAGTTCGCCCGCGTGACCGGTCACGCCGCTCTTCGGAAAGCCGGGCAGGTCGCCATAGGAGATGCGAACGGCATTCGCCACTTCGTCGACCAGGCCGCCGAGGCCGGAACCGAGCACGAGGCCCACCTTCGGCGTGCGGCCGGCAAGGCGCTCGACCAGGATGTCGACGGCAGTCGTCATGTCAGGACCTCACCGGAGAAGCCATGGGGTAGCATAGCGCCTATCGTCACTGTTTCCACCACGCCGTTCCTGTCGCACAGATGAAGGCGCGCTTCTGGCTGAGCGAACTCGGCCAGACGCTGGCGGCAGCCGCCGCAGGGCGTGATCCGATCCATGTGTTCGGCGAGCACGACGATATCCGTAATCTCCCCGCCGCCGCCCATGACGTAATGGGCGAGCGCCGTCGTTTCCGCACACCAACCCTCGGGATAGGAGGCGTTTTCGACATTGGCGCCGGCATAGATGCGGCCGTCCGCCGTGCGCAACGCCGCCCCCACCGGAAAGCGCGAATAGGGCGCGTGGGCCCGCGCCATCGCGGCGCGCGCGGCGAGGAAGAGGTCATGCGTGACATCAGGCACGGCTGGGCGACCCCCACTCCGCCGCGCTTCGCGCGGCACCTCTCCCCCGATCGACGGGGGAGAGGAAGCGCCAACCGTCAAAGCCGCATTTCCTCTCCCCCGGGCAGGGGGAGAGGTGGCCCGGCGAAGCCGGGACGGAGTGGGGGTGCTTTGCGTCGGAACGCGGAGCACCCCCCAAAGGAGAAGCAATCGTCGCCATCACCGCTCCTTCACATAGGCGACGCCGCCCGCCTTGGGCGGCGTGGCCTTGCCGATGAAGCCGGCGAGAAGGATGACGGTCAGGATGTAGGGCAGCGCCTGCATGAGCTGGACCGGCACCTGGCCGATGAGCGGAAAAGCGGTGCCCTGGAAACGGATGCCGAACGCCTCGAGGAAGCCGAACAGCAGGCAGGCGAACATCGCCGGCACCGGCTTCCATTTGGCGAAGATCAGGGCGGCGAGCGCGATGAAGCCGCGGCCGGCGGTCATGTCCTTGACGAAGCCGGGGCTCTGGGCGAGCGACAGATAAGCCCCCGCCAGTCCCGTGAGCACGCCGCAGACGATGACGGCGCGATAGCGCAGCCAGGTCACCGACACGCCGGCCGTATCGACAGCCGCCGGGTTCTCGCCCACGGCCCTCAGCCGCAACCCGAAGCGGGTGCGGAACAGTACCCACCAGGTGAGCGGCACCATCAGGAAGGCGATGTAGACGAGGACGGAATGACCGGAGATGAGCTCGTAGTAAATCGGCCCGATGATCGGTACGCCGCGGAGCTCGGTGGCGAAAGGCAGCGTGATCGGGTCGAACCGCGCGTCGCCAGTGAGCTGCGGCGTGCGGCCGCCTTCCTTGAACCAGGCCTGGCCGAGCAGGATCGTGGCGCCCGCGACGACGAAGTTGATCGCCACGCCGGAAACGATCTGGTTGCCGCGGTTGGTGATCGAGGCGAAACCGTGCACGAGGGCGAAGAAGACGGCGGCGAGGATCGCGGCGCCGACCCCGAGCCAGGCCGAACCGGTGACGGCTGCGGCGGCCGCGCCGGCGAAGGCGCCGGCAAGCATCTTGCCCTCGAGCCCGATGTCGAAGACGCCCGAACGCTCCGAATAGAGGCCGGCGAGACAGGCGAGCAGCAGTGCGACCGAGAGGCGGATGGTCAGGTCGAGCACCGAAATCAGGACGTCGATGAACATCTCAGGCGTCTCCCGCCGGCTTCGGTTTCAGGCCCATGCTCGATGGTTTCAGCGAGGCGAGAACCGCCTGCACGGCGGGCCGGAACATATGCTCCAGCGCGCCGGCGAAGAAGATCACCAGACCCATGATGACGACGATCATCTCGCGGGTGATGTTGGGCATCTCGAAGGCGATCTCCGCGCCGCCCTGATAGAGCATGCCGAAGAGGATCGCAGCGAGGATAATGCCGACGGGGTGGGAGCGGCCCATCAGCGCGACCGCGATGCCGACGAAGCCCGCGCCACCGACGAAACCGAGCTGCATGCGATCCTGCGCTCCCATGATCGGATTGAGCGCCATCAGGCCGGCCAGGCCCGCCGAGATCAGCATGGTGACGATGATGATGCGCTTTTCGCCGATGCCGGCGTAGCGCGCGGCCTTGGGGCTGTGGCCCATGGTGCGGATTTCGTATCCCAGCCTCGAGCGCCAGATCAGCAGCCAGACGCCAAAGGCGGCGAGGAGCGCCAGAAAGAAGGTGATGTTGAGCGGCGTGCGGCGCGCTGCGATGCCCAGCATGTTGAGGAGCGGTTCGAGGCTCGGGATGGCGGCGCCTTCGAGGAACGTGCGGGTTTCCGGCGCCTGCTGTCCGGGAGCCTTGAAAACGTTGACCAGCAGATAGACCATCAGGCTGGCGGCGATGAAGTTGAACATGATCGTCGTGATGACGATGTGGCTGCCGCGATAGGCCTGCAGCCAGGCTGGGATCAGCGCCCATGCTGCGCCGAAGATCGCCGCGGCGACGACCGCGATCGGGAAGGTGATCCACCAGGGAAGAATGGTATCGAAGGCAAGACAGACTATGGCGACGCCGACGCCCGCCACCGACGCCTGTCCCTCGCCGCCGATGTTGAACAGGCCGGCATGGAAGGCCACCGCGACGGCAAGGCCGGTGAAGATGAAATTCGTCGCGTAGTAGAGCGTGTAGCCGATGCCGCGGCCCGAGCCGAACGCACCCTTGATCATCAGTTGCACCGCCTCAAACGGGCTTTCGCCCACCAGAAGGACGACGAGACCGGCGACGAAGAAGGCGACGGTCAGGTTGATGAGCGGAATCAGACCGTAGTCGGCCCAGGCCGGCATCTTGGCGTAGGGCGTGCTCATGGCAGGGCCTCGATCAGGGTACGCGTGTCGGAAATCTGCGCATACTCGTTCTCGAGTATCGCGAGCGTGAGCGCGTGGACGTCCTCCGCCGACCAGTGACGGCCCCGCCTGTCGATGCGGTCGACGCTGGCGACGGCGTCTTCGGGGATGACCACTTCGAAACCCAGATTGCCGGCCATGCGCGCGGTCGCTTCCACCGAGTTCTCCAGCAGCACGCCGGTCATCACCAACTGGCGCACCTGCAACTCGTCCAGAACATCCATCAGGTCGGTGCCGATGAAGGCGCTGTTGGTCCGCTTGTCGACGACCGGTTCGCCGGGAAGCGGCGCCACTTCGGCCTTGAATTCGTTGCCCGGAGTGCCGGGCCGGTAAGGCGAGGCCAGGTCCGTCGAATCGTGCCGGATATGCACGACCGGCAGCCGCCGGGCGCGCCAGGCGTCGAGCAGCGTCGAGATGTTGCCTTCCATCCCCGGCTGGCCGCGGCGACCCCAGACCGGATCGTCGATCGCGTTCTGGACGTCGATCACGAGCAGCGCGGGCGTCGTCATTCCGCGGCTTCCTTCTGCTCGACGCCGGCCATGAGCAGTCCGAGTTCGCCTTCGGTCGCATCGGGCCCGCGCTCGCCGACGATACGGCCGTCGAACATCACCAGGATGCGGTCGGAGAGCGAGCGGATCTCGTCGAGCTCGACGGAGACGAGCAGCACCGCCTTGCCGGCATCGCGCATGGCGATCAGACGCTTGTGGATGAACTCGATGGCGCCGACGTCGACGCCGCGCGTCGGCTGACCAACGATCAGCACGCCGGGGTCCTGCTCCATCTCGCGTGCCAGCACGATCTTCTGCTGGTTGCCGCCGGAAAAGTTCGCCGTCTTGAGATGGGGATCGGAAGGCCGGATGTCGTATTTGGCGATCTTGTCGCGGGCATCCGCCTCGACCGCTTTCAGGTCGAGGAACACGCCGTTCCGGTATTCGGGATCGTTGTGATAGCCGAGGATCGAGTTCTCATATTCCTCGAAGGGCAGGATCAATCCCATATGGTGGCGGTCTTCGGGGACATGGGCGAGGCCGCGCCGGCGCAGGTCGGCCGGATCCGCGGCGCCGGTGACGTCGACCGGACGCCCGTCGAGCGTGACCGTGCCGGAGACCGCCTTGCGGATGCCGGCGATGGTCTCGATCAGCTCCGACTGGCCGTTGCCGGCCACGCCGGCGATGCCGACGATTTCGCCGGCGCGCAGGTCGAAGGACACGTCCCTGACCATGGTGACGCCGCGCGAATCCTTGACGGTGAGGTTGCGCACCGAGAGCTTGATCTCGCCGGGCTTGGCTTCGCCCTTCTCGACATGCAGCAGCACGCGGCGGCCGACCATCAGCTCGGCCAGTTCCTCGACGGTGGTCTCCGAGGTCTTTCGCGTCGCCACCATCTGGCCCTGGCGCATGACGGAGACATTGTCGGTCACGGCCATGATCTCGCGCAGCTTGTGCGTGATGAGGATGACCGTCTTTCCCTCGTCCTTCAGCCTCCGCAGGATAAGAAAGAGATGGTCAGCCTCGGCAGGGGTCAGGACGCCTGTCGGCTCGTCGAGGATGAGGATCTCGGCGCCGCGATAGAGCGCCTTGAGGATCTCCACGCGTTGCTGCAGCCCGACGGCGAGCTCCTCGATCACCGCGTCCGGCTCGACCTCGAGGCCGTATTCATCTTCGAGCCGCTGCAGCTCGCCCCTCGCCCTGGCAATGCCCCGGTTGAGAAGCGCGGCGCCCTCGGCACCGAGAATGATGTTTTCGAGCACGGTGAAATTCTCGACCAGCATGAAGTGCTGGTGCACCATGCCGATGCCGTGCGCGATCGCCTCGTTCGGCGTCTTGATCGCCACCGGCTTGCCGCCGATGCGGATCTCGCCGGAATCGGCCTGGTAGAAGCCGTAGAGGATCGACATCAGCGTCGACTTGCCCGCCCCGTTCTCGCCGATGATGCCGTGGATGGTGCCGGGTTCGACCTTGAGATGGATGTCGCGATTTGCCCGAACCGCGCCGAAGCTCTTGTTGATCCCGACCAGCTCGATCGCCGCGTCCGTCATACGCCGTCCCGTTTCTCGGCCGGGTCCCTCCGGCTCTTTATCGTTTGGTCAAATTTCCTAGCATGGGGCGGGTTTCGATGCCAAGAACCCTCTGGACGCAGTCTCGACAAAAGGCGGCGTCATTGTCAATTTGAAACGCCGCGCCGAGGAGCGACCCGAATGGATATGGACGAGCGCATCACCACGCTCGAACTGCTCGCCGCCGAGCAGGAACGAACGATCCACGAACTGTCGGCCGAGATCTCCAAGGCCTGGAGGACGATCGACGAGTTGAACCGGCGGGTCGAGGCCATGGCGCTCAGGCTCACCGGCGTCGAAGAAGCCACTGCGCCGGAGATCCCGGTGACCAGGCCGCCGCATTGGTGAAGAGGTCCGCCACCCCGAAGACGAACGGATGAGGGACGATGTTCAGGCGCAGGCTCCAACCGCCGGGATTCCAGCAATGTCCGCACCTGGCGCTCGAGAGAAGATCGGAGGGAGCAAGATTCGACAATGGCGATGTATTTTTATCGCCTTTTGCGAACGCCATTCTCCGTGGGACAGCTTGACGCATCTCTCACCCCCGTGTTGAAGCGGGCGCGACGAAACTGGGAGTATGTGCATGACCGACCGCATCGAGATAGACGGACTGCAAATCGCGCCGGAACTGCACGATTTCGTGGCCAGCGAGGCGCTGCCGGGAACCGGCATCGATCCGGCGAAGTTCTGGTCTGACTTCTCGGCGATCGTTCACGATCTGGCGCCGAAAAACCGTGCACTCCTTGCCCGCCGCGACGAACTCCAGGCGAAGATCGACGCCTGGCACCGCGCCAACGGCGCGCCGAGCGATCTAGCCGCCTACAAGACCTTCCTCACCGAGATCGGCTACCTGCTCCCGGAAGGCCCCGACTTCTCCGTCTCGACTTCCAATGTCGATCCCGAGATCGCCACGATCGCCGGCCCGCAGCTGGTCGTCCCGGTGATGAACGCCCGATACGCGCTGAATGCCGCCAATGCTCGCTGGGGCTCGCTCTACGACGCGCTCTACGGCACGGACGCCATCCCCGAAACCGAAGGCGCCGATAAGGGCCAGGGCTACAATCCGGCGCGCGGCGCCAAGGTGATCGCCTGGGCCCGCGCCTTTCTCGACGAGAGCGCACCCCTCGACGGGGCGTCCTGGTCAGAGGTCAAGTCCTTCGACGTCGCCATGGGCCGGCTTGCCGTCACGCTCCTCGACGGCACCATGACCGGCCTCAAAGACGGTGCGCAGTTCGCCGGGTATATCGGCTCGCCCTCGGCGCCGTCGCGATTCCTGCTGCGCAAAAATGGCCTCCTGATCGAGGTGATCATCGACGCCTCCTCGGCGATCGGCAGGGACGATCCGGCCAACATTTCCGACGTCTGGCTGGAATCGGCCATCACCACGATCATGGACTGCGAGGATTCGATTGCCGCCGTCGACGCCGAGGACAAGGTCGTCGTCTACCGCAACTGGCTCGGCCTGATGAAGGGCGACCTGACGGAAGAGGTCGAGAAGGGCGGCAGGACCTTCACACGCACCCTCAATCCCGACCGCCACTACACCGCGCCGGACGGCTCGGCGCTGGAGGTCAAGGGCCTGTCGCTGATGCTTGTGCGCAATGTCGGCCACCTGATGACGAATCCGGCTATCCTTCTGAAAGACGGGTCGGAGGTGCCGGAGGGCATCATGGATGCGATGATGACCGCGGCGATCGCGCTGCACGACATCGGTGCCGGCGGACGCAGGAAGAACTCCCGCGCGGGATCCATGTATGTCGTGAAACCGAAGATGCACGGTCCAGACGAGGTGGCCTTCGCCTCGGAAATCTTCGCCCGGGTCGAAGACGCGCTCGGCATGGCGCGCAACACGATCAAGATGGGCATCATGGACGAGGAGCGCCGCACGACGGTCAATCTCAAGGAGGCGATCCGCGCCGCGAAGGACCGCGTCGTGTTCATCAACACCGGCTTCCTCGACCGCACCGGCGACGAGATGCACACCTCGATGGAAGCCGGTCCGATGATCCGCAAGGGCGACATGAAGCAGGCGGCGTGGATCCAGGCCTACGAGAACTGGAACGTCGACATCGGGCTTGCTTGCGGCCTGCAGGGCCGCGCCCAGATCGGCAAGGGCATGTGGGCCATGCCGGATCTTATGGCGGCGATGCTGGAGCAGAAGATCGGCCATCCGAAGGCCGGCGCCAACACCGCCTGGGTGCCGTCGCCGACAGCGGCCACGCTGCACGCGACGCACTATCACAAGGTCGACGTGAAGGCCGTGCAGGACCAGCTGAAGAGCAGGTCGCGGGCGAAGCTGGACGACATCCTTTCCGTGCCCGTCGCCATCCGTCCCAACTGGACGGCCGAGGACATCCAGCGCGAACTCGACAACAATGCCCAAGGAATCCTCGGCTATGTCGTGCGCTGGATCGACCAGGGCGTCGGCTGCTCCAAGGTGCCCGACATCAACGATGTCGGTCTGATGGAGGACCGCGCGACGCTGCGCATCTCGTCTCAGCACATCGCCAACTGGCTGCACCACAAGGTCTGTACCGAAGACCAGGTGACGGAGACCATGAAGCGCATGGCGGGCGTGGTCGACCGCCAGAACGCCGGCGACCCGCTCTACAGGCCGATGGCGCCGCATTTCGAGGACTCCATCGCCTTCCAGGCGGCGAGCGACCTCGTGTTCAAAGGCCGCTCCCAGCCGAACGGCTACACCGAGCCGGTGCTGCACGCGCGGCGGCTGGAACTGAAGGCGCGGCAGAAGTTGGCTTAACGGCTGGACAAGAACGGGGGAGTAGAGTTCGAAGGGCGATGCTTCTCGAACCGCGTGCCGGCAGATGCAATGATCCTCCTCGCCATCGACACGGCCTCGACCCTCTGCGCCGCCTGCGTCTACGACGCCGGCGCGGGGTGTGAGCTTGGCCGGTCGGTCGAGGACATCGGCAAAGGCCACGCGGAAAGGCTGATGGATGTCATCGCCGCCGCGCTCGGGGCCTCGGGCAAGAGCTACGCGGATATCGGCGCCGTCGTCGTCTCGATCGGCCCTGGTTCCTTCACGGGCATCCGCGTCGGCGTCTCGGCCGCGCGCGGCCTGGCGCTGGCACTGAACATCCCCGCACAAGGCGTCACCACGCTCTCGGCCATTGCCGAGGAGGCGAGAACAACATGGCCGGCCCGCCGCATCGTCGCGTCGATCGATGCAAAACGGGACGAGATCTATGTCGAAGACCATTCGATCGACGGGGCCATTCGTCGCGGTCCGGCCATCGTGGCGGTGAATGATGTGCCCGCCTTGCTCGATGGCGAGCGCCCGGTGCTGGCCGGTTCGGGCTCCGTCGTCGTCTCGGCCGGCGCCGATCCCGCCATATTTGACCTCGCCGGCGGAGGCGCAACGGCCGACATCGCCGTATATGCGCGACTCGCCGCGGCCGGCCGGACATACAATTCGCCGCCGAAGCCGCTTTATCTGCGAGGACCGGATGCGCGCCCCCAGGGCGGCTTCGCCCTGCCGCGGAGGGCTTCCTGATGCGCTTGCCCTTCGTTTCCCGCCGCCGCGAATACATCATCGAACGACTGGTGCGCGAGGACGCGGCGGAGGTTGCGAGGCTGCATCGGGAGGACTTCAGCCGACCCTGGTCGGCGGCCGAATTCGCCGGACTGATCGAACAGGCGACGGTGTTCGGCTTCGTCGCGCGTGAAGTCGGCCGCAGGCAGGCGCTTGCCGGCTTCGTGCTGGCGCGCCTCGCAGTCGACGAGGCCGAGATCCTGACCGTCGCCGTCGCCCGGGCGCATCGCCGCGAGGGGCTCGGCCGGGAATTGATGGACGCCGTCCTGCGACAACTTCACGCCGACCGCGCCTCGCACCTCATCCTCGAGGTCGACGAGACCAACGCGCCGGCGCTGGCGCTCTACCGCCGGCTCGCCTTCCGCGAGATCGCCCGGCGCAGGAACTACTACGAGCATGCGGGTGCCCCCGCCACCGGTGCGCTTGTGATGCGCCGCGATCTCCGCTAGCGGGCGGGCATGATCGGCTGGATCCGCATCGCGCTCGGTCTTGCCGCGGCAGCCCTCGTCACGCCGGTCCTGCTCCTGTGGCAGTCGCTCGCCATGCGCTTCGGCTGGAACGAAAAAGCCGCGCCGCGTCTCTGGCACGGCTTCGTTCTCAAGCTTCTGGGAATCCGGGTTCACGTCCATGGCGACCTTGCGCGCGAGCGCCCGCTGCTCATCGCCGCCAACCACATATCTTGGACCGACATCATGGTGCTCGGCGCGAGCGCCGATGTCCATTTCATCGCCAAGTCGGAGATGGCCGGATGGCCGCTGCTCGGCCTTCTGGCGAAATACCAGCGCACCGTCTTCGTCAACCGCGACAGCAGGCGCAGATCGCGCGAACAGGCCAATGAGATCGGCACCCGCATCGCCAAGGGCGACCCGATGGTGTTGTTCGCCGAAGGCACCACCGGCGACGGCAACCAGATGATGCCGTTCAAGTCGACCCTCTTCGGTGCCGCCAAGGTAGCGCTGTCGAACGGAGGCGGCGAACGCGTCTTCATCCAGCCCGTCGCCATCGCCTACACCCGCCTGCACGGCCTGCCGATGGGTCGCCAGCATCGCGTCCATGCCGCCTGGATCGGCGACAGCGATCTCGTTCCGCATATCGGCGCTCTGCTGAGGGAAGGCGCGATGGACGTCGAGGTGCATTTCGGCACGCCGATCGAGTTTACCTCCGACAGCCGCCGCAAGCATGTGGCCGCGGCGGCGGAGAACGAGGTACGGCGCATGCTGTCGGCCGCGCTGGCCAGGCCGGGCCCGGTGCGCCGCGAGGGCTGATCCGCCACGCCGCGCATCTGGGCATCTGTCGCTCCGCGCCAAAAAGCGCTATGAGCCCGCCCATGAACGAAGAAATGATGACCCTTGACGCCCCGGGCGCGGGCGAGGTGGCGCAGGCGCCCGCCGGCAAGCGCTATTTCGTCAAGACCTATGGCTGCCAGATGAACGTCTATGATTCGCAGCGCATGGCCGATGCGCTCGCCGCCGACGGCTACAGCGCCACGGAGCGCCCCGACGAGGCGGACCTCATCCTGCTCAACACCTGTCATATCCGCGAGAAGGCGGCCGAAAAGGTCTATTCCGAAGTCGGGCGGCTGCGCGAGATCAAGGCGCAGCGCAAGGCGGCCGGGCGCCAGACCACCATCGCCGTTGCCGGCTGCGTCGCCCAGGCGGAGGGCGCCGAGATCATCCGCCGCGCGCCGCTGGTCGACCTGGTCATAGGGCCGCAGACCTATCACCGACTGCCGGCCGCGGTGCGCCGCGCCCTGTCGGGCGAGAAGGTTATCGAGACCGACTACGCGGTCGAGGACAAGTTCGACCACCTGCCGGCGCCGAAGCCGGCCGCCACGCGCGGCCGAGGCGTCACCGCGTTCCTCACCGTACAGGAGGGCTGCGACAAGTTCTGCACCTTCTGCGTCGTGCCCTATACGCGCGGCGCCGAGGTGTCCCGCCCGGTCGAGCAAATCCTGGCCGAGGCGAAGCGGCTCGCCGGATCCGGCGTGCGCGAGGTGACGCTGCTCGGCCAGAACGTCAACGCCTGGCATGGGAATGGGCCGGACGGCCGCGTCTGGGGGCTCGGCGAGCTATTGCGCCGATTGGCCGGGATTCCGGGCCTCGCACGCCTGCGCTACACCACCAGCCACCCGCGCGACATGGACGCGGACCTGATCGCAGCTCATCGTGATCTGCCGCAACTGATGCCCTATCTCCACCTGCCGGTTCAGGCCGGCTCCGACCGTATCCTCAAGGCGATGAACCGCAGGCACACGGCCGAGGACTACATCCGCCTCGTCGAGCGCATCCGCGCCGGGCGCCCCGACATCGCGCTTTCCGGCGATTTCATCGTCGGCTTCCCCGGCGAAACCGACGCCGATTTCGAAGCGACGCTCGATCTGGTGCGCAGGGTCGGCTATGCGACGGCCTATTCGTTCAAGTATTCGCCTCGTGCCGGCACGCCCGGCGCCGAGATGGCGGATCAGGTTCCCGAAGACGTGAAGGACCAGCGTCTCCAGGCGCTCCAGGACCTCCTCGACGAGCAGCAGGCCGATTTCGTGCGCCATCTGAAGGGCAAGCCGGTGGAAATTCTGATCGAGCGCGCCGGAAAGGAACCCGGCCTCGTGGTCGGCCGTTCTCCCTGGCTGCAACCGGTTATTGTTGATGAAAAGGCCGGCGGAATCGGTGACATTGTCACAGTGCGAATCACGGGAACGGGGTACACCCTCTATGCCGAGCCGCTCTGACGGCGGCCGGCGCCCAACAAGGAGAGACGTTTGAACGCCGCTGCAGAACTGAAGACTACCCCCGCGGGGGCGTCCGACATGGCGCACATCGTCCTGACCTTCGACAACAACAAGCACGCCAGCGCCATCTACGGTCAGTTCGACCAGAATCTCGCCCTGATCGAACAGAAACTCGGGGTCGACCTGCGTTCCAAGGGCAACCAGCTGACGGTGCGCGGCTCGACCGTTGCCGCCGAACAGGCGCGCCGCGCGCTCGACTATCTCTACGACCGGGCGCAGAAAAATGCGGAGATCGGGCCGTCCGACGTCGAGGGCGCGATCCGCATGGCGGTCGCGGCCGACGATCAGTTGACACTGCCGACCCTGGAGCGCAAGGGGCGGCTCGCGGCCGCTCAGATCTCGACGCGCAAACGCACCATCTATGCCCGCACACCCAACCAGGACGCCTATATGCGCGCGCTGGAGCGGTCGGAGCTGGTCTTCGGCATCGGGCCGGCAGGAACCGGAAAGACCTATCTCGCCGTGGCGCACGCCGCGATGATGCTCGAGCGCGGCATGGTCGAGCGCATCATCCTGTCGCGTCCCGCCGTCGAGGCGGGCGAGCGGCTGGGCTTCCTCCCCGGCGACATGAAGGAGAAGGTCGATCCCTATCTCCGCCCGCTCTACGACGCCCTCTACGACATGATGCCGGCCGACAAGGTCGAGCGGGCGCTTGCCGCGGGCGTGATCGAGATCGCGCCGCTGGCCTTCATGCGCGGTCGCACGCTGGCGCATGCCGCCGTCATCCTGGACGAGTCGCAAAACACGACGTCGATGCAGATGAAGATGTTCCTGACGCGTCTCGGCGAGGGAGCGCGCATGATCGTGACCGGCGACCCGACGCAGGTCGACCTGCCGCCGAACACGAAGTCCGGTCTCGTCGAGGCGCTGAAGATCCTCGACGGCGTGCCCGGCATCGTCACTGTCCGGTTCAACGATGCCGACGTGGTGCGGCATCCTCTGGTCGCCGAGATCGTCCGCGCCTATGATCGCGCCGGGGCCGACAAGGGCGCCGTCTGACGAGAATGCCTCGACAACCTGCAAAATCATCGGCCGCCGGCTCTCCGGAGGTCGAAATCGACCTTTCGGTGGAGGCCGGCGACTGGCCGTCCGAATCCGAACTCGCGGCGCTGAGCAATAAGGCAGTGGCGGCTGCGCTCGCCGAACTCGGCGTCAAAGGCGGTCGCAGCGAACTCAGCCTGCTTTTCACCGACGACGCTCACATCCGCGTCCTCAACGCCGAATGGCGAAGCAAGGACAAGGCCACCAACGTCCTGTCTTTCCCCGCCTTTTCGGTCCGGCCGGGCGACGCGCTGCCGCCCATGCTGGGCGACATCGTCCTGGCTGCGGAAACGGTTCGTACCGAGGCAACCCTGGAATCGAAGCCCTTCGACCACCATCTGACGCATCTCGTGGTGCATGGCCTCCTGCATCTTCTCGGTTACGACCATGAGACCGACGACGACGCAGAACTGATGGAAACACGGGAACGCCGTATTCTCGCGAGGCTTGCCATTGCCGACCCCTATGCGGTAACGGATGAAGCCTGATCGAAGCCATGACCACGAACGACACATCCGATAGCGCCGCTCCGGCGGCCGGACCCCGCGACCAGGCCGGGTCCGAAACCTCCAGCGACCCGCAAAGTACCTCCGCGCGGACTGCGCCGCGCCTCTCGCTGCTCGACGGACTGATCCATTTCTTCCGCGCCCGCGGCAACGGCAGCTCGCTGCGCGACGATCTCGCCGACGCGCTGGCCGAGGCGGCACCCGACGCCGCGTCCTTCTCGCCGGCCGAACGCGCCATGCTCAACAACATCCTGCGGCTGCGCGAAGTGCGCGTCGAGGACGTGATGATCCCGCGCACCGACATCGAGGCCGTCGAGATCGGCACCACGCTGGGCGAGGTGCTCGAACTGTTCGAGGAATCCGGGCATTCCCGCATGCCGGTCTATGCCGAGACGATGGACGATCCGCGGGGCATGATCCACATCCGCGACGTGGTCGGCCATCTGACCCGCACCGCGCGCCCGAAGAAGGGCCGCGGCGCCCGCAAGCCCGGTGCGCCCGAACTCGACCTGGCTCAGGTCGATCTGAAGAGCCCGATCGGCGATCTCGGCATCACGCGCCCTGTCCTGTTCGTTCCCGCATCGATGCTCGCCTCCGACCTGATGGCGCGCATGCAGGCGTCGCGCACCCAGATGGCGCTCGTCATCGACGAATACGGCGGAACCGACGGTCTCGTCTCGCTCGAGGATATCGTCGAAATGGTCGTCGGCGACATCGAGGACGAACATGACGACGACGAGGAACCGCTGATCACCAAGACGGGCGAAGGCGTTTTCGTGGTCGACGCCAAGGCGGAGATCGACGAGGTCGCGCAAACGATCGGCAGCGACTTCACCGCCGGCGAGCACGGCGACTATGTCGATACGATCGGCGGGCTGATCTTCTCGACGCTGGGCCGGATACCCGCCCGCGGCGAGGTGGTGCGCGCCGTGCCGGGCTACGAGTTCCACGTGCTGGACGCCGACCCGCGCCGCGTCAAGCGGGTTCGCATTGTCCAGACTCGCGCCGCGGAGCAGCGCCGCCGCAGGCCGGCGCGCGAAGAAGCAAAGGCCGTATCCGAGCCGGAGGCCGGCCCGGAGCCGGTCAGCCGGCGTGGCGGAGGCTGACGCCGCTCGCTTGATCGAAGATCGTCAGCTTGTCGGGGTTCCAGCCGAAGCGGACGTCGTCCTCGATGGCGAGCGGGGTGCGCGCCGAAACCGTCGCGCGCAGCATGTTGTCGCCGACGCGCAGGGTGACGATCTTCTCGACGCCATGATTCTCAATGTCGTGCACCTTGGCGCCCACCGGCGCGCCGGCTTCGACCAGGATGTCTTCCGGGCGGATTCCGAAGGTCAACGGGCGGTCGGCGGCGGCAGAGGCGGCCGCTCCGGCCGGCAGCTCGAATCCCGGCGCGACGATGGCGCGGCCAGAGGCAATGCGGCCATTAACGAGGTTCATCGGCGGCGAGCCGACGGAGCGCGCAACGAAGGTGTTCTTCGGATTGGAGTAGACCTCGTGCGGCGTGCCGACCTGGACAAGGCTGCCATTGTTGAGCACGCCGATCTTGTCGCCCATCGACATCGCCTCGATCTGGTCGTGCGTGACAAACAGGAAGGTCTGGCCGAGATTCATCTGGATGTTCTTGAGTTCGGTCCTGAGCGCCTCGCGCAGCTTGGCGTCAAGCGCCGACAGCGGCTCGTCCATCAAGAACACGCGCGGCTTCCTGACGATCGCGCGGCCGATCGAGACGCGTTGCATCTCGCCACCGGACAGGCGGTCCGTCTTGCGCTCCATAAGGTGCTCGATGCGCAGCGTCTTCGCCGCCTTGGCGACGCGTTCGGCGATTTCCGCGTCGGGAACTCGCCTCAGCTTCGATTTCAACGGGAATTCGAGGTTCTGCCGCACTGTGTAGCGCGGGTAGAGCGAATATTGCTGCAGCACCAAGGCCACGTCGCGCTCCGCCGCGCCCCAGTCGGCGACGTCGGTGCCGTCGATGAGGACGCGCCCCTCAGTCGGCTTTTCGAGGCCGGCGATGATCCGCAGCGTCGTCGTCTTGCCGGCGCCGGTTTCGCCGAGAAGAACGAAGAATTCGCCATCGGCGATCTCCAGGTTGAGATTCTTCAGCGCCGTCTGGGCGCCGAAGGTCTTGGTGATGTTCTCGAGGCGGATATGCGACATCTTACAACCTCACCCCCAGGCTCTGGCCGCTGTCGGCATCGAAGAAATGCGCCTGCGCCGGGTCGATGCGGGCGTGCACCATGTCGCCCGGCCGCGACACGAAGCCGGCGCGGGTGCGCGCACGTAGCATCTGCGTGCCGACCTTCAGGTCGACGATATCGTAGGCGCCGAGCGGCTCGATGATATGTGCCTCGACGCGGAGGTAACCATCCTTCGCCTCGCGCTCGACCAGCACGCCTTCCGGGCGGATGCCGAGCTTGAGCGCGCCGAGCCTGCCCGCATGGCCGTTCAGCTTGCCGGCCAGTTCGGCCGGGAAGGAGAAACCATCTTCCTGACCCTCGACGGTGACGACGGCGCCATCGTTCTCGACCTTCACCGAGACCGGCGAAACATTCATCACCGGGCTGCCGACGAACTGCGCGACGAACAGGTTCGCGGGGTGCGCATACACCTCTTCCGGCGCGCCGATCTGCTGCAGCACCCCCTCGTGCATGATAACGATCCGGTCGGCCAGGCTCATCGCCTCGACCTGATCGTGGGTGACGTAGATCGTGGTCGAGCCCTGCTGCAGGTGCAGCCGCTTGATCTCGGCCCGCATTTCCTCGCGCAGCTTGGCGTCGAGCGCGCCGATCGGTTCGTCCATCAGCATCGCCTTGGGCTTGCGCACCATCGCCCGACCGATCGCCACGCGCTGCATGTCGCCGCCCGACAGGGCCGAGGGCCTGCGGCCGAGCAGGTCGGTGATGCGCAGCACGCCGGCGATCTCGCGCACCGAGCGGTCGATGCCCGCCCTGTCCATGCCGGTGGCGCGCAGCGGGAAAGCGATGTTCTCGTAGACGTTCATATGCGGGTAGAGCGAGAACGACTGGAACACCATCGCGATGTCCCGGTCCGATGCCTTCATGTGCTGCACCGGCTTGCCGTCGATGAGAATGTCGCCCTCGTCGATCGTTTCCAGCCCGGCGATGGCGCGCAGCGTCGTCGTCTTGCCGCAGCCCGACTGGCCGAGCAACACGATGAACTCGTTGTCGGCGATGGCGAGATTCATGTCGCGGACGACCTGGACGTCGCCGAACCATTTCTGCACGCCGCGAAGCTCGATCTGGGTCATAGTCTAGTGCCGCTTCTCGTCGTCGTCGGGAACGATCTCGGCGTCCTTGGAGCCGAACCAGTTGGTGAACATGAAGGTCAGGAGTCCGACGATCACGATGGTTATGCCGTAGCGGTGCAGGAACAGGTTCCACGGCTGGCACAGCGCGACGATGCCGAAAACCATAACCACCTCGGCGATCCGCTGGAGTTGCGTCGAACGGATCATTTGCGGATCGCCCCGAAGCTCATGCCGCGCAGCAGGTGGTTGCGCAGGAGGAAGGTGAAGATCGCCACCGGCAGCAGGAACAGGAACGTACCCGCCGCGATCACCGTCCAGTCGGGCAGGCCGGAACCGACCTGGCTGGGGATGAAGGGCGGCGCGGTCTGCGCCCGCCGATTGGTCATGATCAGCGCGAACGCATATTCGTTCCAGGCGGTGATGAAGCAGAACACCGCTGTCGCCGCGATGCCCGTCGCCGCTTCCGGCAGCACGATCTTGAAGAAGGCCTCCATGCGCGTGTAGCCGTCGACGAGCGCCGCTTCCTCGTATTCCTTTGGGATCTCGTCGATGAAGCCCTTCATCAGCCACACCGAGAACGACAGGTTGAAGGCCGTGTAGAGAATGATCAGCCCCCAATGCGTATCGTTGAGGCCGACGGCGCGATACATCAGGAACATCGGGATCGCCACCACCACCGGCGGCAGCATGCGTGTCGACAGGATGAAGAAGAGGAGGTCCCCCTCGCCCTTCACCTTGAAGCGCGAAAAGCCGTAGGCGGTGAGCGTCCCCATGCCGACCGCCAGTACGGTCGAGCTTATGGCGATGATCAGCGAGTTCATGAAGCGGCTCGGATAGCCCGACCACTGCACCTCGCCGCGGCCGGAGCGAACCACCTTCTCGCCACCGTCGAAGACCAGCCGCTCCCACCACGGCGCCGCCTCGTATTCCTCGGCGGAGGGCGGCGCGCGCAACTGCGAGCGCTTGGTGAACAGCTTGACGAAGGGCGAGATCTCCGGCGTGAACATCACCGTCGGGGGGATCGTCGTGGCCAGGTTGCGCGGCTTGAAGGCCGTCGAGGCGATCCAGTAGATCGGCGCCAGGAAGATCATCGTCACCACCAGCACGGCGACGATCGCCAACCGGTTGAGACCGCGTTCTGTAGAAGTGGTGACGGCGGCCATTGTTCAAGCCTCCCCATGTCCGGCAGTCGGCAGTCGGCAGTCGGCGATCGGGTTCCTTTGGAAGAGTTCCAAGGTTCGGAACGAACAATGATGCATTGTCCGACTGCCGACTGCCGACTGCCGGGTGCCGAGTAAGCGACGCGACCGCTGCATCACCGCTCCTTCACCTTGTTGAGGTATTTGACGTAGATGTTGGTGATCGCCAGCACCATGATCAGCATGATGTAGGCGAGCGCGCAGGACCGCCCCGTCTCCCAGGTCTGGAACGCCATCTTGTAGAGGCGGATCGAGATCACCTCGGTGGTCGGCTGGCTGGTCAGGATGTAGGCGAGGTCGAAGGTCTTGAACGCCTCCATCGTGCGGAAGATGATCGCGATCATCAGGATCGGCGCGACCAGCGGCAGCGTGATGCGGAAGAAGGTGTAAAGCGAGCCGGCGCGGTCGATCGCGGCGGCCTCGTAGAGGTGCTTCGGCACCGCCGACAGGCCGGCCAGCGACAAGAGCATGACGAAGGGGGACCACATCCAGATATCGGTCAGCGCCACCGCGTAGAGCGCCATGTCCGGGTTGGACAGCCATTCGAAATTGCCCAGCCCCAGCGCATAGTTGATGATGCCGAAGGACGGGTCGTAGAGCAGCTTCCAGAACAGGCCGACGACGGCCATGGACAGCATCATCGGCAACAGCAGCAGCGTCGTGATCAGACCCTTGAGCGGGATGTCGCGGTTGAGCAGCAGCGCCGTGCCGAAGCCGACCACCACCTGTCCAACCACGGAGACGATCACGTATTTGGCGGTGATCGAGAAATTGTTCCAGATGAACGGGTCGTTGAGCAGGTCGCGGTAGTTCTGCAGGCCGACGAAGTTGGCGGCAGCGCTACCCGAGGCGCGGAAGTCGGTGAACGAGTAGCCCAGCGAATAGAGCAGCGGGAAGATATTGAAGACGATCAGGAAAACGATCGTCGGGATGATGAAGAGGTTGCGGATCGTGATGTCGCTCAGGCCGCGGGAGGCGGCGCGCGATTTGGGGTCCAGCGTGGTCAGAACTGCCGTGGCCACGGCCACCTCCTCGATGTGCATTCCAGACGAAAACGGAGGGGGCGGGTCGCGCCCCCTCCGGCGAAATCGGGATTACTTGACCCGGTTGTATTTCTTGAACGTGGCGTTCCAGTCGGCCGCAAGCGCGTCGAGCGCTTCCTTGGCGGTGCCCTCGCCGGCCGTGATATACGGATAGATCCGCTGGTTCATCTGGATCAGCAGCTCCGCGTATTCCGGCGTCGCCCAGAAGTCCTTCACCTTGAACATGGTCTCGTAGAAGGCCTTGTTGTACGGCGTCGCGTTCTGGAACTCCTCGGATTCGAGAACCTTGGCCGAAGCCGTGTAGCCGCCGAGTTCGGCCCAGCGCTTCTGGGTCTCGTCCTTGATGAACCATTCGAGGAACTTCATCGACTCTTCCTTGTTCTCCGAATAGGAGACCACGGAGATGCCCTGGCCGCCGAGCGCCGCGAACTGATGTCCGTCCGGACCCGCCGGATTGGCGAAGAAGCCGGTGCCCTTGGCGTTGGGGTTCGACGCCTCGTTCACCAGTGCCGGGAAGAAGGCGAAGTAGTTCATGCTCATCGCCGCCAGGTTCTCGGTGATCGCCTGGTTGTTCTCGACGAAGAAGGTCTTGGCCCAACCCGGAGGCGTGAAGCCGTAGAGTTCCCGATAGGCTTCGAGCGCCTTGACGTTCTGCTCCGAGTTGATGATGCCGTCGACCTTGTAGGTGGCGTAGTCGCCGAGTTCGCCACCGAAGGAGAAGATTGCGTTCTCCACGCCCATCACGAGGCCGTCATAGGAGTTGTCGGTGTAAATCGCGATGCCGTAGCGCTTCTCGTCGGGACGGTGGAAGAACTCGGCGATGTCGCGCATTTCCTTCCAGGTCTTCGGCGGGGCGAGGTCGTAGCCGTATTTCGCCTTGAACGCCTCCATCTCCTTGGGGTCTTCGAACCAGTCTTTGCGATAGGACCAGCCGACCGCATCGCCCTCGGCCGGGATCGACCAGTACTTGCCCGAGCTCGCCGGATATTCGGCATAGTATTTCACAGTCGCCGGGGCCATCACCTCGGTAAGCTTGTGCTTGTTGAAGAAGTCGGTCAGGTCGACATAGTGCCCGGCTTCCGAAGCCGCGCCGATCCACTGCGAATCGCCGACGACCATGTCATAGGCCGAGCCCTTCGCGTTGAACTCGGTAAACGCCTTGGTCTGGAAATCCGACCACGGCGTCGTCTCGACGGTCACCTTGACGCCCGTCTCCTTCTCGTACTCGTTGACGAGTTCCTGCAGATAGTTCGCCGGGTCCCACTCCGCCCAGAAGATCGTCAGTTCCTGCGCGTGCAGCGACGAAACGCTGCCCGCCAGCGCCAGACCCAATCCGGCCAGAAGGCCGGTCACTTTCCTGTGCATGTCCATTCCTCCCTTACGTGCCTCGATTGGCTCCGTGCTCACGGCGTGCCCGTTTGCCGGTTCCTAAGCCGGCAGCACCTGGCCGCCGTATCCCGCCTGGTCTCCTCCCGAGGCGAGCAGATGTGAAATGACCGGTCAGCCTCCCGCTCGGGTGCCGCCCAGACCGGGCATTATTCTAAACTGGTATTACCAATCCCTCCGCATGGTCAAGCGCTTTCTTCAGGCCTGGCGTGTACCACCGTTCTCCCCGAATTCCGCGACATCACGATAGTCGCAAAGAGGCGCCTACAATCGATTACACAGCTGGCCAAGGCAATTTGCCGGCGCCACCGTGCCGCATTCTGGTCCGACCAGAATTGCCGGCAAACGCCGCCCGATTCGTCGGTCAGTCAAACTCCCGCGGTCAACCGATCGCCCTTCCCGCCAAATGAGACGATCATATCAATATGATACTCTAGTCTCAAAAAAGCTGCAACGGCGGATTTTTTCTCTCGCGGCGCGGGCTTGAAGGGCCAAAGCCGGTGAGATGGCCGCATGCCGGGTTCAGCTTTTCGCGTTCCACCCTATTGTTTCCGCAATCGCGTCGATGAATGCTTTACAGTCGTCGCGCCGTCATCTCGCTGGAGTTGGATCGGCGCGGCGTCAGGCGGGTGGAGCTCGACATGAGAATTGCGTTCTCGGCGCGATGGCTTGACTTCGCGGGGCTTGGCTTCGGATTGAAGGCGGCCGCGTGCGCCGCGGTGCTGGCGTTGGGTGCCGCACCGGCGCCGGCCCTTGACCTGATGCTCGACGTCCGCGTTGCCGAGGCCACGCGGGCTGGCGACATCTCCGGCGCGGTCGCCATAGTCGACGCGTCGCTGTCCGGTGAAACAGATCCGGCGATCGTGGAGGATCTGCTTCGACGCAGGGCGCTGATCTATGTCGAGGCCGGCCGCGCCAGGGAAGCCGGCGAGGCCTGGGCCCGGCTCGCCGCGGAGACCGCGAAGCGTGTCGAGGACATGTCTCCGGATCTGATCCCGATCTGGGAAAAGGCGGGGGCCGAATTCGAGAAGTCGGGCGAAGTGGCGCTTGCCGTGGACGCCTATGCGAAGGCGCTGGCAATCGTCGAATCGGCGGGCCTCGACCCCGCCGTTGCCGAACACCTATATACCCGGCTCGACAGCCTCGCCGAGCACGCCCCCGAGGGGCCCGTCGCTGACCAGGCAATCGAGGCGCTGGAAGCCTTCGCAGACTACCGCCAGGATTTCGCCGACAGGGCGGCGGGCGGCCTGCGCGATACGAGCGATCCCGACAAGGGCTACAAGGAAGTCAAGATCTACTACGCGACCGACCGCGCCCGCTCCGGCAGCGAACTGCCGAGTGAATTCTATGGCGGCCAGCGCGACAGCCGGCTGGAGCTGGGCACGGCCGTCGTCTCCATTCCGCTCAGCCACCGCCCGGGGGCGATCGAGGCGCCCTCGATCTGGAGCTTCGAGTTCCGCGAAGACCCACAACGCCACGTCGTGCTCGCCAGGATCACGCCCAACGCCAGCGACGCGGTCTTCGCCGAGATGCGCGAGCAGATGGCCACGAGCCCCGCGAAGGAGGCCTTCGTCTTCGTTCACGGCTTCAACGTGCCGTTCAACGAGGCGGCGATGCGCACGGCGCAGATGGCCTACGACATGAATTTCGAGGGCCTTCCGATCCTCTATTCGTGGCCCTCGCGCGGCTCGGTTCTGAGCTACATCGCCGACACGGCGGTGGTGAATCTCTCCGGCCGGCGGCTGACGCTGTTCCTCGAGGACATCGTCGCCAAGTCGGGCGCGACGCGCATCCATCTCATCGCCCATTCGATGGGAAACCGGGCGCTGACCGATGCGCTGGAGCTTTACGCCCTGCGCAACCAGGGCAAGCCGGCGGCCTTCGACCAGGTCCTCTTCACCGCGCCCGACCTCGACGCCGGCCTGTTCGGCGAGATGGTCAAGACGATCCGGCCGACGGCGCAGCGCATCACGCTCTACGCGTCCAACCGCGACTGGGCGCTTGCCGTGTCGCGCCAGTTGCACGGCGACTCGCCGCGTGCCGGCCAGGGCGGCAACGATATCCTGCGGCTGGCGGACGTCGATTCGATCGACATGACAACGATTGGCGAGGACATGCTGGCGCACAGCTACTACGCCAACAATCCCTCGGCGCTTACCGACATCCTGTCTCTCTTCTGGCGTGACGCGCCGCCCGAGCAGCGCTGCGGCATGAGCAAGTCGACCTCCGACAAGGGCGCCTACTGGGCCTATTCGCCCGAGCCCTGCGACAGCGCAGCACTGCTCTCTACGCTGTCTATCCTCCGGCGCGGAAGCGTCAAGACCGCCACAGAGGCACGCAGCTTCCTCAACAGCTACATCCTCTCGCCGACGATCGACGCCGGTGAGCGCTCGCGCCTCGAGCAGGCGCTGGGGCGATTGTTCGGGAAGTCGTAGGTCGGCCGGCTTGTGGGCGGGTCCCGCTGAAGGGGACGGCCGCAGCTATGGCTCCGCGCGTCCGCGGGTAGGTCAGATCGACGGGGCGGCGCGCAAGGCGATGACGGCATTCGTGCCGCCGAAGGCAAAGGCGTTGCTGATCGCGGCGCGCACCGTGCGCCGCCGCGCCACGTTCGGCGTCACGTCGAGGTCGCAGGCCGGATCCGCCTCGCGATAGTTGGCGGTGGGCGGTACGACGCCGTCGCGGATCGCCATGACGCAGGCGATCATCTCCAGCGCGCCCGAGGCGCCCAGGCAATGCGCGTGCATCGATTTCGTCGACGAGACCGAGAGCCGGTCGGCGTGGTGGCCGAAGGCGTGGCGGATGGCGGCCGTTTCGATCTCGTCGTTCGCCTTGGTGCCGGTGCCGTGGGCGTTGACGTAGTCGATCTCTTCGGGCGCGAGACCGGCATCCGCGAGGCAGGCCCGGATTGCGGCGGCGGGCCCTTCCACGGTCGGTGCGACGATGTCGGCCGCATCGGCCGACAGGCCGGCGCCGGCGAATTCGGCGAGGATCGGCGCGCCGCGCGCGATCGCGTGGTCGTAGCTCTCCAGAACGGCGATGCCGGCACCCTCGCCGAGGACGAGGCCCTGGCGATCCGCCGAGAACGGCCGGCAGGTATCGGGCGACAGGATGCGCAGCGCCTCCCAGGCCTTGAGGATACCGTAGACCATCGGTGCATCGGTTCCGCCCGCCAGCATGACGTCGGCCCGCCCCAGACGGATCTGGTCGGCAGCGGCCGAAAAGGCATGGTTGGACGACGAACATGCCGAACTCACGCCGAAGACCGGCCCCTTGAGCCCGTATTGGATGCTGACCTGTCCGGCGGGCGCCCCTGGCATCACGCGCGGAACCGTAAAGATGCCGGCGCGCGTCTTGCCCTCGAGAAAGACGTTGCGATAGTTCTCCTCGATCGCTTCCCAGCCGCAGATGCCGGTTCCGACCACCGCCCCGATCCGTTCGGCGCGGCCGGGCTCCACGGCCAGTCCCGCCTGGGACAATGCCTGTCCCGCCGCCAGAACGGCCAGCAGCGAAAAGCGGTCCATCGTCACCAGCCGCTTGCGGTCGATGTCGTGGGCGGGCAGTTGCTTGATTTCGCCCCCCGACCTGATCTTCAGGTCGTAGAGCGGAATCGTCTCCAGCGGCCCGATGCCGCTATGGCCGGACTGCATCGCGCTCCAGATGCCGGCAGCGTCGGTGCCGATCGGACAGAGGCCGCCGAGGCCCGTGACGACGATGCGCGGGCGGCTCATCTCAACTCTTCTTGTCGATCAGCATGCGGACGGCGGTGACGATGTCGCCGATCGTCTTCAGATTGTTCCAGGCTTCGACCGTGTTCATCTCGATCTCGATACCGTGCCGCTCCTCCAGATCGAAAATGATCTCGGTCAGTTCCAGCGAATGGATACCCAGCATGTCGAGCTCGGTGTCGGTGTTGATTTCGCCGGCATCAGGCCCGGCATGCGCCTTAATCAGTTCGATTACTTCAGCCGCGAGCGTGTCGGTCATGCAACCCCCCAGAACAATTCCGAACGCAACCGTGCATTGCCGGCGCATCCCAGTTTCCGCTCCCCCGACGCGGTTCATCGCTGCTTGTATAGAAAGGGAAGGTGCTGTGGGCAACACGTCATGCTCGACAGCGGCACCTGGCCGCGCCTAGGTTCTCCCGCGATGAAGCATGTGTCGATCCCCTCCGTCCCGCAGCCGGACCCCGTGATGCAGCGCGTTCAGGCGCTTGGCCGGATTTCGGTCGATGCGCAGGACGGGCGGACGCGTCTGCGGCAACTGTTCCAGCAGGGCGCCGCCAAGATCAGGATGCCGCTGACTTCCAGCGATCAGCTCGAGGCCATCCTGATCAACACCGCGGGCGGGATGACCGGCGGGGACAGGCTGGACTGGGAGTTCGAGGTCGGCCCGTGCGCCACGGCGGTCGTGACCACGCAAGCCTGCGAGAAGGCTTATCGCGCCGAGTCCGGCGTGGCCCGCATCCGGACCGTGGCGCGGATCGCCGAAGGCGGTCATCTTTCCTGGCTGCCGCAGGAGACGATCCTCTACGACCGCTCGGCGCTTGAGCGCCGGCTCGACGTCAACCTCGCAGCGGATGCGACGGCGCTGGTCGTCGAATCCGTCATTTTCGGCCGCCGCGCCATGGGCGAAACCGTGCGCACCGCGAGCTTCCGCGACATATGGCGCATCCGCATCGGCGGCCGCCTCGTCCATGCCGACACCGTTGCGTTCGATGGAGACGTGGCCGCGCAACTCTCCCGCGCGGCGGTGGCTGGCGGCGCGACGGCGGTCGCGACCGTGCTTCTGATCGCGCCTGACGCCGAACAGCGGCTGGACGAGGTCCGCCAGATCGTCGGACCGCACGGAGGCGCCAGCTTCTGGAGATTGGGCGGCAATGCGGGAGAAAAGAGTGGCAAGCTTCTTGCGAGGCTTGCCGCAAACGACGGCTACGACTTGCGGCAGCGGCTGGTTCCCTTGCTGGCCCTGCTCAATGGAAAGGCAGGGCTGCCCAAAGTCTGGTCAACATAGAGACTCCAGTTCGGTCTATTCGGAGGACGCATGAATCTGACCCCGAGGGAAAAGGACAAGCTGCTCGTCGCCATGGCGGCGATCGTCGCGCGGAGGCGGCTGGAGCGCGGCGTCAAGCTCAACCACCCGGAGGCGATCGCGCTGATCACGGATTTCGTCGTCGAAGGCGCACGCGACGGCCGCTCGGTCGCCGACCTGATGCAGGCCGGCGCTCACGTACTCACCCGCGACCAGGTGATGGACGGCGTTGCCTCGATGATCCACGACATCCAGGTCGAGGCGACCTTTCCGGACGGCACCAAGCTCGTCACCGTCCACGAGCCGATCCGGTAGCGCCATGCTCGAACTGCGCCCCAATTGCGAATGCTGCGATCGCGACCTGCCACCGGAGAGCACGGACGCGATGATTTGCACTTTCGAATGCACTTTCTGCAGCGACTGCGCGACGAACGCACTGGCCGGCATCTGCCCGAACTGCGGCGGCGATCTGGTGCGCCGCCCCGTGCGGCCGGCCGGGATGCTGGCGAAATATCCGGCGTCGACCAGACGCGTGCTCAAAGCCGAAGGCTGCGAAAAGGCGGCCTGACTGTCCTAACGGGAAATGACGAAGAGGGGATCTGACGTGCTGAAACGAATTGGAATGGCCGCTTGGGCGCTGGCGTTGGGCGTGTCGCCGGCCTTCGCCCACCTGAACCCCGCGGAGCACGGCTCCTTCGCCGCCGGCTTCTCCCATCCGCTGTTCGGCCTCGACCACATCCTGGCGATGGTGGCTGTCGGCCTGTGGGCTGCGCTGCTCGGCGGACGTTCGGTGTGGCTGGTGCCCACCGCCTTCGTGGGCACCATGCTGGCAGGGTTTGTCCTCGCCCTGGCCGGGCTCGGCTTGCCGTTCGTCGAGCCTGTCATCGCCGCCTCGGTTGTCGTCATCGGCCTCCTGGCGCTGGTAGCGCTGCAGGTGCCGACACCGGTCGGTATGGCGATGGTCGGTTTCTTCGCCTTCTTCCACGGCTATGCGCATGGCGGCGAACTGGGCGAAGCGGGCGCGATGCCTTTCTGTATAGGCTTCGCGCTGGCCACCGCGCTGCTGCATGCGGCGGGCGTCGGCATCGGACTGGGGCTTGGACGCCTCGCGGGCGGACCTGCCGGGCGGTGGATCACCCGCCTCGCCGGCGGCCTCGCGGCGCTCGGCGGACTCTGGATCGCGGCGGGGAGCTGAGCCATGATCCTCGGCGGCCTCGTTCCCGGACAGATCATCACCGCCCCCGGCGATATCGAACTCAACGCCGGCCAGCCGACGGTGACGTTGAAGGTCGCCAACACCGGCGACCGGCCGATCCAGGTCGGCTCTCACTACCATTTCTTCGAAACCAATGAGGGTCTGCGCTTCGACCGCGACAAGGCGCGCGGCATGCGGCTCGACATCGCCGCCGGTACGGCGGTGCGCTTCGAGCCGGGCCAGGAACGCGACGTCACGCTGGTGCCGTTGCGCGGAAAGCGCGAAGTCTACGGGTTCCAGCAGAAGGTGATGGACAAACTGTGAAGCGCGAAGGCTCAGCTCGCCGGCTTGGCCGCCGCGTAGACCACAACACGCCGGTCATCGTCGATCTCGATTCCCAACACGTCGCGCATCAGCACCTGGCGCGAGTCGATGGCGTGGAACAGAAGCGCATTGCCCTCGATCTCCTGGCGCAGCGACGTGATCTCGCTCTCGCGCTCCTTGAGCCTGGCCTCGATCTCGGACGGAGGCCCGCCTTCGGTCGCCGCCGCGTCCGGCAGGAAGACGATGTCGACGCTCCTGACGTCGGTGACCTTGCGCACGACTTCCGCCGACTGCGCCGCATTGTCGATTGCCTTGAGGATCTTGCCGTGGTCGGCGCTAGCGGTGCTTTCCTGTTCGCGCACTTGCGAACCGACGATGGCGTCGATCGCGCCTTCCGTCTGGAGCCCCTGGGCATATGCCCCGCCGACCGCGAGAGCCGTCGCGACAAGGGCGACACCGATGGTAGGTCGCAACATCCTTCACCTCGTTCTGTTCATGACCGGATCACGAAGAACCGCCCGCATGGCGGATGGTTCCCGACGCGATCCGACTTTTCTCAGCATTCGCCCGCTCATTCCGGAGCCTGACCCATGCCCGCCCGCATTTCCCGCGCCTCCTATGCCCAGATGTTCGGCCCGACGACCGGCGACAAAGTCCGGCTTGCCGACACCGACCTGATCATCGAGGTCGAGAAGGACCTGACCACCTATGGCGAGGAGGTGAAGTTCGGTGGCGGCAAGGTGATCCGCGACGGCATGGGTCAATCCCAGGTCACCCGCGCGGACGGAGCCGTTGACACGGTGATCACCAACGCGCTGATCGTCGACGCCACAGGCATCTACAAGGCCGACATCGGTCTGAAGGACGGCCGCATCCATGCAATCGGCAAGGCCGGCAATCCCGACACGCAACCGGGCGTGACCATCATCATTGGCCCAGGCACCGAGGCCATCGCCGGCGAAGGCAAAATCCTGACCGCCGGCGGCTTCGACGCGCACATCCATTTCATCTGCCCGCAGCAGATCGACGAGGCGCTGATGAGCGGCATCACGACTATGCTGGGTGGCGGCACCGGCCCCGCTCACGGCACGCTGGCGACGACCTGCACGCCCGGACCGTGGCACATTTCGCGCATGATCCAGGCGATGGACGCCTTCCCGATCAATATCGGCCTGTCCGGCAAGGGCAATGCCTCGCTGCCCGGTGCGCTGGTCGAAATGGTAAAGGCCGGAGCTTCGTCGCTCAAGCTGCACGAGGACTGGGGCACGACGCCGGCCGCGATCGACAACTGCCTCTCCGTCGCCGACGACTACGACGTGCAGGTGATGATCCACACAGACACGTTGAACGAGAGCGGATTCGTCGAGAACACCATGGCGGCCATCAAAGGCCGCACCATCCACGCCTTCCACACCGAGGGCGCCGGCGGCGGCCACGCGCCCGACATCATCAAGGTGGCAAGCCACCCGAACGTCATCCCCTCCTCCACCAATCCGACTCGGCCCTACACGGTCAACACGCTGGAAGAGCATCTCGACATGCTGATGGTCTGCCATCACCTGTCACCGTCGATCCCCGAGGACATCGCCTTCGCCGAAAGCCGCATCCGCAAGGAGACGATCGCGGCCGAGGACATCCTGCACGACATCGGCGCCTTCTCGATCATCTCGTCCGACAGCCAGGCCATGGGCCGCGTCGGCGAGGTGGCGATCCGCACCTGGCAGACCGCGCACAAGATGAAGGTCCAGCGCGGCCGGCTGAAGGAAGAAACCGGCGACAACGACAATTACCGCGTCCGGCGCTATATTGCCAAATATACCATCAATCCGGCGATCGCGCACGGCCTGTCGAAACACATCGGCTCGGTCGAGGTGGGCAAGCGTGCGGACCTCGTGATGTGGAGCCCCGCCTTCTTCGGCGTCAAGCCAGACATGGTGCTGGTCGGCGGCATGATCGCGGCCGCGCCGATGGGCGATCCGAACGCCTCTATTCCCACGCCGCAGCCGGTGCACTACCGGCCGATGTTCGGCGCCTTCGGCAAGGCGATGACGGCGTCGTCGGTCACCTTTGTGTCCAAGGCTGCCGTCGATCTCGGCGTCAGGGCGAAACTCGGCGTCGAGAAAGAACTCGTCGCAGTCGAGAATACGCGTGGCGGCATCGGCAAGCATTCGATGGTGCTGAACAGCGCGACGCCGCATATCGAAGTCGATCCGGAGACCTACGAGGTCCGCGCCGACGGCGAACTGCTGACCTGCGAACCGGCGAAGGTGCTGCCGATGGCGCAGCGGTATTTCCTGTTCTGAGGCCAGCTCACGGGCGGCTGGAAACCTGCGGCCTGTTGAGCGATACTGCGCCTATGAACAAGGCCTTCCGCCTTTCGAAACTAACGTCCTACGAGTCGGATTTTGCTCGTTGGTGCGCCGAGCAGGCCGCGCTCCTGCGCGAGGGACGTTTCGACGCGCTCGATCGCGAGAACCTTGCCGAGGAGATCGAGAGCTTGGGACGGAGCCAGGAAGACGAGATCGAAAGCCGGCTGGGTGTACTGATCGCTCACCTGCTGAAGTGGAAATTCCAGCCGGGCGGCCGGTCGAACAGCTGGAAAGCGACGATTCTGGAACAGCGGGCACGCATCGCGCGCCGCCTCCGGAAGAATCCAAGCCTCAAGAGCCACCCGGCGAAAGTCCTGTCCGAGGAATACGAGATCGGACGGCTGTCGGCATGGGGCGAAACCGGCCTGCCCGAGGAGGCGTTTCCCGCCGCTTGTCCCTTCACGGTCGAACAGATCCTCGACCCTGCCTTCTACCCCAACGGGGATGCGTAACCTCCTTTTCTGGCTGGTGGTCGCCGCGACCGGCGCGGTCTATGCCGCGATGGCTCTTTGGTCGCTGCCGCGCATCTCCGACGCGGCCGGAGGACTGATGCCGTTTGACTTACGGCCTCTCGGCTACACCGAAACGGAAGCGCGGGAGTTTGCGCAACGCCTGAGCGACGGCGGCCGCGCCTTCTACCTTACCGTCCAACACCGGCTCGACCTCGCCTTCCCCGCGCTGCTGGCCGCAACGCTCACATGGACAGCGCTGCGTCTCCCGCCGACGGGATGGCGCGCGGTGCGAGGGGTGCTCGTCGTCGCGGCGATCGGCGGCATGGTCGCGGACTATGCCGAAAACGCCGCGGTCGCGACCTTGCTCTCCGCCGCGCCGGAGGCGGTCGCGGCCGAGCAGATCGCAGCCGCCTCGCGATGGACGGTTCTGAAATCGCTTGGCGCGACGCTCGCCTTGTCGTTAGGTGTGGTCCTCCTCGCCCGGGCGGTCATCGCCCGGATGAAATCCAGGCAAGCATCGGACCTCATCTCATGATCTACGTCGTCGCCACGCTCACCACCACGCCCGGAGGAGCCGAGGCGCTTCGCGCGCCCGCCGCCGCCTGCGTCGCCGAGACCCGCAAGGAGAAGGGCTGTCTCGGCTACGAGCTGTTCCAGAGCTTGGACGATCCCGACAAGCTCGTCTTCGTCGAGAAGTGGGAAACGCGCGAGGCGCTGACGGCGCATTCGAAACAACCGCACCTGAAAGCCTGGCGCGAGGCGAGCGGCCCCCATCTCGTTTCTCGCAAGATCGAGATCGTCCATCCGGAGAAGGTGGAGGAGTTCTAGGGGGAGAGAGATCATGTATCAGGCTGTCGGCGCACCCGGTTCGCGCCTCACCCGTGTCGTCTGGATGCTCGAAGAATTGGGCGAGCCCTACGAGATCGTCAGGGCCAAGCAATATTCGGAGACGATGAAGCGCTTCAATCCGACCGGCAAGATGCCGGCGCTGATCGACGGCGACTTCGTGCTGACCGATTCGGCCGCCATCTGCGCCTATCTCGGCGAAAAGCACGCCGACAAGGGTATGGGCCCGGAGCCCGGCCTGCGGGGCCGCGCCGAGATGATGTCGTGGATGCTCTACGCGCTCTCCGAGTTCGAGCAGCCGATGTGGAACAAGTTGAAGCACCGCTTCCTCCTGCCGAACGAATTCAGGGCCGAGGTCGCACCGTGGGTGAAACGCGAGTTCGACATCGAGATCGACGCGCTCGAGGCCAAGCTCGCGGGCCGACCCTATGCGCTCGGCGACCGTTTCTCGGCGGTCGATGTGATCCTCGGCCATTGCGGCCAATGGGCGAAGAGCGGCAAGTTCGAGGTGGCGTCGAAACCCGTGGCGGACTATTTCGAGCGCGTGCTCTCGCGTCCGGCGCTGGCGCGGGCGAAACAGCGCGAGCAGGAGGTCCAGGCCGCATGAAACTGTCGATGAATACGGACTTCACCAAGATGCCGCGCGCCGGCAGCGTCGTCCGCGCCGCCGATCTCGGACCGGATCGGGTCATCCCCTTCGATCTGGCCGTGCTCGACCACGAGGAGCGGCACCTGCGCCGGCGCGTCGTCGAACTCGTCCACGGCGACAAGATCCTGGTGGATCTGGCCGAGCCGGTGCACCTCGACAATCACGACGTGCTGGTGCTGGACGACGGACGGCATGCGGAGATCATCGCGGCGGAGGAGGACGTCTACGACATCCGCGCAACGAGCCCGGTGCACCTGGCCGAGCTCGCCTGGCACATCGGCAACCGGCATCTCGCAGCGCAGATCGAGGAAGACCGCATCCTCATCCTGCGCGACCACGTCATCAAGGCGATGCTGGAAGGGCTGGGCGCGACCGTGACGGAGGTGTCCGAGCCGTTCCACCCCGTGCGAGGCGCCTATGCCGGCCATTCGCACGGCCACGGCCCGCAGCCCGACGCCTACGGGCGGATGCCGGGCGATTCGCATTATGGTCATAGCCACGGACCGGGCGAGCATCACCATCACGGCCACGAGCACCACGATCATGGCCACGGGCACGGCCATCATGATGGCAAGCCGGACAAGTTCGGCCGCATGCCCGGCGACCCGCACTACGGCCATAACCATGCCTGACGGCCAGGCGGGCCTTCTGCGCCTGCTTGCGTGGCTGTCACCGGCCTTCCCCGTCGGGTCGTTCAGCTACAGCCACGGGCTGGAGACGGCGGCACATCTCGACTTCGTCAAGGATGCCGCGACCCTGCGCGGCTGGCTGGTGGACCTCGTCGAGCGTGGGTCAGCGTGGAACGACGCGGTGCTGTTCGCCGAGGCGCACCGGCGCATTTCGGCCGCCGGCGACCTGGCCGAGCTCTGCGACCTTGCCGAAGCGTTGGCCGGCTCGCGCGAGCGGCACATGGAGACGATGCTTCAGGGTTCCGCATTCCTCAAGGCCGCGGCCGCATGGCCGCACGAGGCATTGCCGGCGCTTCCCGCCGAGTGCGCCTATCCCGTCGCAGTCGGCGCGCTCGCCAGTGCGCACGGAATCGAGCCCGGCCCGGCGCTCGCAGCCTTCCTGCAGGCCTTCTTGTCCAACCAGATCCAGGCCGCGATCCGGCTCGGCGTCATCGGCCAGACCGACGCGACGGCGACGCTGGCTACGCTCGAACCGGTGATCGCCAGGACCGCCGCCCGCGCGGCGCAGTCTTCCCTTGACGATCTGGGCTCGGCGACGATGATGGGGGAGATCGCTGCGATGCAGCATGAGACGCATTATTCGAGGCTGTTCAGGACGTGACGACGATCCTCGCAAGCGCCATTGCCGTGGTCCTCTTCGCGATTGCGGCGCTTCACGCCTATTGGGGCGTTGGCGGCGTGTGGCCGGGCAGCGACGCCAGATCCTGCGCCCGAACCGTCGGCGGCTTTCCCGGAGCGACCGCCATGCCGGGCCCCGCCGCATGCTTCGCGGTCGCCGCGGCTATCCTCGTCGTCGCCATCGTCGCGCTCGCTCAGGCCGGCTTGATCCGCTTGCCGCTGCCGCCCGTTGCGATCACGACCGCCACGTTCGGTGCGGCGCTGGTGTTCGTGGCGCGCGGCATCGCCGGCTACACCGCCGCGTGGCGCCGGCTGACGCCGGAACAGCCTTTCGCGGCGCTCGACATGCGCTACTATTCGCCGCTGAGCCTCGCCATCGGCGTCGGGCTTCTGGCGCTTCTCGCAAAGGAAACAGCCGAATGAGCTCACAGAACGGACCCCTCCGCATCGGCATCGGCGGGCCCGTCGGCTCCGGCAAGACGACGCTGACCGAGAAGCTCTGCAAGGCGCTCAGCGACCGCTACTCGATCGCGGTCGTCACCAACGACATCTACACCAAGGAAGACGCGCTGATGCTGGCCCGCCTCCAGGCGCTGCCGGAAGAGCGGATCATGGGCGTCGAGACCGGCGGCTGCCCGCATACCGCCATCCGCGAGGACGCCTCGATCAATCTCCAGGCCATCGCCGAGATGAACCGCAGGTTCCCCGACCTCGACATCGTCTTCATCGAATCCGGCGGCGACAACCTGGCCGCCACCTTCTCGCCCGACCTCGCCGATCTCACCCTCTACGTCATTTCGGTCTGCCAGGGCGAAGAGATCCCGCGCAAGGGCGGGCCGGGCATCACCCGCTCCGACTTCCTGGTGATCAACAAGTCCGACCTCGCGCCCTATGTGAACGTCAATCTCGACGTGATGGAGCGCGACGCGGGCAAGCAGCGCGGCCGGCGGCCGTTCGGGTTCACAGACCTGTCGCGCGGCAAGGGTCTGGACGAGGTGATCGCCTTCATCGAGGAACACGGCGGGCTGGTACCGCGCGAGGTGCGCGGCGCGGCGTAGGTCCGGCTGCCGGGCACTTGTCCTTCTCCCCTTGAGGGAGAAGGTGCCCCGAAGGGGCGGATGAGGGGAGTTAAGTGCCGGGGACAGTTTACTTTTTTCCGCAGAAGGGCGCGGCCCGTGCGAGGTTTGCGCGGGCGGCTGAGGGAATTAAGTGCTGGGGACAGTTTACTTTTTTCCGCACGAGGGCGTCGCCCGTGCGAGGTTCGCGCGGGCGGAAACAAAGTAAACTGTCCCCTGAGGATCTCTACGACGTGTCGCGGAATTCGACCGGCGAGAAGACCGCGTTTCGAAGCCTCCAGGCGAATGCGTCGAGGCCGCGGAGTGGGTTGACCTCGTCACCGGCCTCGTCCACTGCCTGATCCTGCCGCCAGGCCGCAACGCGCCGGAGATAGGCGGCAATGCCGCTGATGACCGCCGCCAGCGCGCGCAGCGAGGCGGCGATGTCGAGCGCGTCGGCCGGCCCGGTGCCGTAGCGGACGTTCGGCAAGGCGGGCGACCAGAGCCGGCCGGCCCTATTCCATGTCGAGCCCGCGACGAACTCCCGCGCGATCACGTCGGCCTGCCGGGCGGCCCACAGCACGCTGAAGCGGACCCAGGGGCTGTCGCCGGCGGCTTTTTCTGCGAGGGCTGCGAGCGCAAGCAGGGTCGAGACGATGCTGACCAGCACCTCCTGTCCCCTTCCTGTCTCCGCCTTTCCCCTCACCGCCGGCTCCTTTGCGTCGCACCGCGGCCAATGATGCGGCAAGGCGGAAAGGGCGTGGATAAAAAAGTGAATGGCGACTGGCGAATGGTGAATGGAAACAGAGGGTTGGCGGCGAAAGGCAATTTTTTCCGGGGGCGATCGATGCACGGGGGAGCCTCTATCTCCCCCTCGGGGGATATCTCGCGGCCGTCTTCCCGGCGGCCGGAGGCCAGCCGGGAACCATTGATCGCCGGCAAATGGAATGCAGTCGGTCATGCATCGGAGGCAGGCGTTTTCGGCGTGTGTCCGGAGAGAAGAATGGATACCGGCTGGCCTCCGGCCGCCGGCATGAGGGAGGTGTAGGGGTGCGAAACGGCCCGGGGCCGGGCCCGGTGCCTGCGGCACCTCCCGTCCGTTCGACGGCTATGAAAGGTCCACTGGACCTTCCTGTTTGCCTTTGGCGAACCAGCGCCCGGGGCGGGTCCCGGTGCCTGCGGCACCTCCCGCCCGTTCGACGGCTATGAAAGGTCCACTGGACCTTTCATTTCGCCTTTGGCGAACCGCCGTCTCACCCCCCATATTGAGCGCATGAACGAACCTCTACGCCTCGACCGAGTCCAGCAGCTGCGCTCCAGCGCGCGCAACACGATCCATACCTGGCTGCTCGGCGCGGCCAGCCTGCTGCTGCTGACGGCCACGGCCTACGCGCTGGCCGGTGGGCTGGGGATCGTCTACGCGATCGTCTTCGGCGCGGTGACGACCTATCTCGCCCGCCGCGTCAGCCCCAAGGTGGTGCTGCAGATGTATAAGGCGCAGCCGGTGTCGCGCGCCGGATTTCCGGTCGGCGTCGACATCGTCGAGACGCTGGCGCGCCGCGCCGGGCTTGCCAATCCGCCCAAGCTCTATGTCGTGCCGTCGAAGCTGATGAACGCCTTCGCGGTCGGCCGGCGGGAGGATTCGGCAATTGCCATCACCGATGCGCTGGCCCGCGGCCTGAGCGTGCGCGAACTCGCCGGCGTGCTCGCCCACGAGATCAGCCATATCGCCAACGAGGATCTGAAGGTGATGGCCTTCGCCGACATGGTGTCGCGCTTCACCTCGCTCTGGTCGACCTTCGGCCTCTTCGCCCTGTTCTTCAATCTCTTCGGCATGGCCGGCGGCGGCGAGGCGATGGTGCCGTGGCCGGCGGTGGCGCTGCTGGTCTCTGCGCCGACCCTCGGCGGCTTGCTGCAGCTTGCCCTGTCGCGGACCCGCGAGTTCGACGCCGACCTGCACGCGGCGGTGCTGACCGGCGATCCTGACGGGCTTGCCTCGGCGCTGCGCCGGCTCGAGAAGGTTCAGGGCGTCTATTGGGAAAGCCTGATGCTGCCTGGCAGCCGCACCCCGGTGCCTTCCGTGCTGCGTACCCATCCGGCGACCGAGGAGCGCGTCGCCCGGCTGATGGCGCTTAAGCACGGCGCGGCGGTCGATTTCGGGCCGGACGGGCCTGCGATGCCGCCGATCAAGACTCGTCCCAGCATCGTGCCGCATATCCACCCGCGCCATCCCGACATCGCGGCGCTGATGCCGCTCGAGGCGATGGAGATGCCCGAGGCGCCCGACGCGTCGGCCTGTCCGGGCGGGCTCGTCGACGCCGACGGCAAGCCGCGCATCCGCCCGCTGCGCGGCGGAATATTCTTCTGAAGGCTCGCCTGACATATTCGTGATCCGAGGTTAACCGGCCGATATTGGTTTTCGGGCATCCTGCCGGCATGCAAAGCGCTGCCGCCGAACGCTCCCGGGTCGCCTGGGTCGACGTCGCCAAGGGCATCTGCATCATCATGGTGGTGATGGTGCATGCCACCCTCGGCGTCGAACTTGCCGTCGGCGAGAGGGGTTGGATGCATTATGCGGTCGCCTTCGCACGGCCGTTCCGCATGCCCGACTTCTTCCTGATCTCCGGCCTGTTCCTCGGCCTCGTCATCGACCGGCCGTGGCTGCGCTATCTCGACCACAAGGTCGTCCACTTCGCCTATTTCTACGTGCTGTGGCTGACCATCCAGTTCGCCTTCAAGGCGCCGGGCATGGCCATGGAGGAGGGGCTCGCGGCCGCGCTGGCGAACTATCTCGTCGCCTTCGTCCAGCCCTTCGGCACGCTGTGGTTCGTCTACCTGCTGCCGATCTTCTTCGTCTTCACGCGGCTGGTGAGGAACGTGCCGGTCTGGCTGGTGCTGGCCTGGGCGGCCGGGCTCGAAATCCTGCCGGTCGCCACCGGCTCTGTCGTCTTCGACGAGTTCTGCGCCCGCTTCGTCTATTTCTACGCGGGCTATGCGCTGGCGGCGAACGTCTTCCGCATCGCTGACTGGTTCGCGGCCAACCCCTCCAGGACCGTGGTGCTTCTGGCGCTCTGGGCGCCGGTGAACGCGCTGCTGGTCTTCACGCCGGCGCCGGCGGCACTTGCCGCCTATCTGCAGCCCGATCTCGGCAACACCGGCGCGCAGGGCGGGCTCGCCGAACTGCCTTTCCTGTCGCTGGCGCTCGGGTCGCTCGGCCTTCTCGCCGTGGTCGCAGTCTCCGTTCTGCTCTCCGGCCGGCGCTGGACGGAATGGCTGCGCTGGCTGGGGGCGCACTCGATCGTCGTCTACCTCGCCTTCTTCCTGCCGATGGCCACCGCGCGCGTTGTGCTGCTCAAGACCGGCCTCATCGCCGACATCGGCACGGTCTCGCTGATCGTCACGATCGTGGCCGTTGCGGGGCCCGTCGTGCTTTACGGCCTCGTCAAATGGAGCGGCTACGGATCGTTCCTGTTCGAGCGCCCGGACTGGGCGCATGTCGACACGCCGGCCAAGGTGCGGGCGGCAGCCTAGACCGTTTCATGGTTAGATGGAAACGGCTCTGTTTCCTCGATGGCGAGGCGATCCGCCAGGAAGGCGGTGCAGGCCGTGCTGGTGGCACGGCCCAGTCCGCCTGACACCGCGGTCGCCCGCCAGCGGGAAACCCTTCGGGCCGGGTGAATTCGGGCCAAATCCTTCGGTCTTCGGACTTGGCCGTGCCACCAGCACGACCGCGCCGAAGACCTCGACCTTGGCCCGAATTCCCTCCGGCAGAGCGATTCCATCTAACCATAAAACGGTCTAGAGCGGCGTTGGATTTCGAAACCAATGCCGGCTTGATGTAACAAACTCCCTTGCAGACTCATCGCCTGCGAGGTCGGCCTTCCCCCACTCCGGCCCTTCGGGCCACCTACCCCCCCTCCGGAGGGAGAGGAAGGAGCTTGCCATCGGTCGCTCGCGATTTCCTCTCCCCCGTCGAGCGGGGGAGAGGTGGCTGCCGAAGGCAGACGGAGTGGGGGTCGACATGAGCCGGAACCCATGCGCGATTGTCCTGCCTGCAGCGAAAGCTCAGGGCTTCGGAGCGAGCGCCTGGTTGATCGCCGCGACGAACCGGCCGACGGCCGCGTTAAGGTCCCCGCCATTGTCGATGCGCACGATGTCGTTGCCCGCGAGGCTGATGCCGGGATCACGCGAGATGCGCGCGGCGATCGCCTCGCCGCTCTCGCGGCCGCGGCGGGCGATGCGCGCGGCGAGGATGTCCGGATCGGCGAAGACATGGACCGGGACGACATGGCGATAGCGGCGGCGCAGGAGCGGCAACACGGCGCGCGAGACGTTGGCCACCACCGCGCGCCCGTCGCGGATCGCCACGTCGACGCTTGCCGGCAGGCCATAGTCGAGGCCGTGCGCCTTCCAGCACAGCGCAAAGGCGTCCTCGGCCTCTGCCGCGGCAAAATCCTCGGGACTCATCGTCTCGTGGTCTTCCGCCGTGCTGTCGGCGGCGCGGGTGACGATCCGGCGCACGAAGAATATGCGGTCCGTGTCGGCGCGGCTGCGCGCCCCGTCGATCAGCGTATCCTTGCCCGCCCCGCTCGGACCCATCACCGCGACGAAGGCGCCCGGGCCGAGCGGCTGCGCGTCCAGACGCGGCAGGGGCGCGGCCTGCGTCATGCGAAGCGCCGCTCGGGGCCGGTTCCGACCGGATGGGACGACCAGACGATGAACGGCCCGCCGGAATCCGGCTCGACGAAGACGGCGAGCGTGTCGACGGCGAGCGGCGAGCCGATGATGTCGCCGAAATGCGCCTCGATCGCCTCCCGGACCCGTGCAACGTCCGGACCGGCGACCCGGCCGGTCAGCGTCATGTGGAAGCGGAAGCAGTCGAGCACGTAGGGGTAGCCCCAGCGCTGCAGGTGGCCGAGTTCGCGCGGCGACAGTGCGTCGGGATTGCGCCGCGCCAGGTCGGTGTCCGACAGAGGCGCGCGGAAGCGGTCGAAATGCTGCACGATTTCGGCCGCGAATGCTTCCAGTTCGCCGCTGCGTTCCGCCGGCACCAGCGCGAAGAAGCCGTCGATCTGCTTCAGCGCCAGGCGGGCGATGACCGGCGGCGTCGCGGCGGCGGCGAACGCGTCGATGGCGCCGGCCAGCCCCTGTTCGCTCTCGCCGGGCGCCAGCCGGAACGGCGCCTTCAGCGTCGCGTGGAAGCCGTAACGGCGCGCCGACGCCGTATGATAGGCGACTTCACCGGCGGTGAGCGGTCCCGAGGCGACGGGCGCCGACTTTTCGCCGGTGAAGGCGTCGCGGCCGAGCCAGGCGGCGGCCTTTTTCGCGAGCCCGCTGTGCTCGGGCGGAGTGTAGTAGATCGCATAACGCATCGGATTTCCTCGCCTGACCGGCCGAAATAGGTGATTTGCATGACAGTTTGACGAAGCGGAAGCCGGCCGACAGATAAATCGGCTAAGCGAAAGCGGCGGCGCCGATGCCCACCGGCACACGGCGAAGTGACTTTTTGCAGCAGCAACGTGCGTTGACGCTTTCCGGCCGGGGCGCGCACAAGCGGGTATCTATTCGGGAGGTTGCCTTGAGGTTGCTGCTGTCCGCCGCCGTATCGCTGCTCGCTCTGTCGGGCTTCGCATTCGCCGCCGATCCGGACCCGGCGAAGTGGGACGAGGTATTGAAAGACGCGAAGGGCGAGACGGTCTACTGGAACGCCTGGGGCGGGGCCGAGAACATCAACGCCTATATCGAGTGGGCCGGCACAGAGATCGAGAAGCGTTACGGCGTCAAGCTCGTCCACGTGAAGGTGGACGATGCCGCCAAGGCGGTGGGCACGGTGCTGGCGGAAAAGGCCGCCGGCAGGACCGAGGGCGGCGCCGTCGACCTCATCTGGATCAATGGCGAGAATTTTGCCTCGATGAAGCGCGAGGGGCTGCTGATGTCGCCCGGCTGGGCCGAGAAGCTGCCCAACTGGCGCTATGTCGACATCGACAACAAGCCGACGATCCGCACCGACTTCACCATTCCCGTCGAAGGGCTGGAAAGCCCGTGGGGCATGGCCAAGCTCGTCTTCTTCCACGATTCGGCGAAGACCGACCCGGCGGCCATGCCGAAATCGGCCGACGACCTGCTCGCCTGGGCCAAGGCCCATCCCGGCCGCTTCACCTACCCCCAGCCGCCGGACTTCATCGGCTCGTCCTTCCTCAAGCAGGTGCTGGCCGAGAAGATCGCCGACCGCGCGCTGCTGCGGAAGCCGGTCGACGAGGCGAGCTTCGCCGAGGCGTCGAAGCCGCTGTTCGACTATCTCGACCAGCTTAACCCGCTGCTCTGGCGCTCGGGAAAGGCCTTTCCGCAGAACTATCCGGCGATGAAGCAGCTGCTCGCCGATTACGAGGTCGACATCATTTTCGCCTTCAACCCGTCGGAAGCCTCGAGCGCGATCGCGGCGGGGGAGTTGCCGGACACTGTCCGCTCCTTCACCTTTCCGGGCGGCACGCTGGCGAACACCCATTTCGTCGCGATCCCGTTCAACGCCGCCGCCAAGGCCGGCGCGCTGGTGCTCGCCGATTTCCTGATCTCGCCGGAGGCGCAAGCGCGCAAGCAGGACCCGAAGGTGTGGGGCGACCCGACGGTGCTTGGCATCGACAAATTGCCCGAGGCGGACAAGGCCGCCTTCGCCGCGCTCGACCTCGGCGTGGCGACGCTGAAGCCGGAAGAGCTCGGCCCCGCACTCGACGAGCCGCATCCGAGCTGGATGGAGCGGATCGAAATGGAGTGGAAGCGGCGCTATGGGGCGGCGAATTGAGCTGGCGGGTCGATCTTTCGTGACGCCGAGTTCCGTCACGCCCCCCTCTGGCCTGCCGGCCATCTCCCCCACAAGGGGGGAGATTGGCAGTTTCCGCGCCTGCGCCCACTCATCGGCGTTGGCGATTGGCGAAATCCTCTCAGCAGGCGATCTCCCCCCGTGTGGGGGAGATGGCCGGCAGGCCAGAGGGGGGCGCCGTAGGGCGGGTTACCTCCGCAGTTTGCCATGCTGACCCGCCTCGGCCCGCCTCTCGCCATCCTGCTTCTCGCCGGGCCGATCCTGGCGGGGCTGGCGGGAACGCTGCTGCCGGCCTTCGGCTATCTGCCGGCGCTGGGCGGCGAGAGGCTGACGCTGGAGCCGTTCCGCCAGCTTGCCGCCGAGCCGGGCATCGTGCGGTCGGCGATGCTCAGCCTCGGCACCGGGCTGGCGGCGACGCTGGCGTCCGTGTCCGTCGTTGCGCTGTTCCTCGCCGGCTGGTCGGGCACGCGCACCTTCGCCCGGGTGCAACACCTGATCTCGCCGCTGCTCTCGGTTCCGCACGCGGCGGCGGCGTTTGGCCTCGCCTTCCTCATCGCGCCGTCGGGAATGATCGCCCGGCTGATCTCGCCGACCCTGACGGGATGGGAGCAGCCGCCTGATCTTCAGATCGTCAACAATCCGCTCGGCCTGTCGCTGGCGGCCGGTCTCGTCGTCAAGGAGATTCCGTTCCTGCTGCTCGTCTCGCTCGCCGCGCTGCAGCAGGCGAACCCGGCGCCGCGCGCGGCCCTGGTCGCCTCGCTCGGCTATGGGCGGGTGGCCGGCTTCCTGTTCGGCACATGGCCTGCCATCTATCGCCAGGTCAGGCTCGCGGTCTTCGCCGTGCTCGCCTTTTCGACGTCGGTGGTCGACGTGGCGGCGATCCTCGGTCCCACCAGCCCGGCGACGCTCGCGGTGCGGCTCGTCGGCTGGATGGGCGACCCGGAGCTGTCGACGCGCTTCCTCGCCTCGGCCGGCGCGGCGCTGCAGCTCGCCGTGACGGCGCTGGCGCTGGCGCTGTGGATCGGCGTCGAGCGCGCGGCGGCGATGGCGCGCGACATGGTCTGCGAGATGGGGATACGGTTCCGGCGCGACCGCGCTGCGCGGACGGCCGGGCTTGGCGCGATGTCGTTCGCTGCGGCCGTGGTCTTCGCCGGGCTGGGCACGCTGGCATTGTGGTCGGTCGCCGGGCTGTGGCAGTTTCCCGAAGCGCTGCCGCGCGACTTCACCTGGCGCACCTGGACGACCGTGCTGCCGCGCATCGGCGGACCGCTCGGCGTGACGCTCGCCGTGGCCGCCGCCGCGACGACGATCGCGGTGGCGGTCGCGATTTTCTGCCTGGCGAGGGAAAGCGAGACCGGGCGCAGCGGCGGCCGCGGCGCGCTGGCGCTGATCTACCTGCCCCTGCTCGTGCCGCAGGCGTCCTTCCTGTTCGGCCTGCAATTGCTGTTCCTGCTCGCGGGCTTCAACGCCTCCCTGCCGGCGCTCGTGTTCGCCCACCTGGTCTTCGTCCTGCCCTACGTCTTCCTATCGCTCTCCGATCCATGGCGCGCCTATGACCGGCGCTACGACGCCATCGCCGCCGGGCTCGGCAAAAGCCGGCTGCGCACGCTCCTCTCCATCCGCCTGCCGATCCTGACGCGGCCGATCCTGGTGGCGGCCGCCGTCGGCTTCGCCGTGTCGATGGGCCAATACCTGCCGACGCTTCTCATTGCCGGGGGGCGGCTGCCGACGATCACCACGGAGGCGGTGGCGCTCGCGTCGGGCGGCAACCGGCGCGTCATCGGCGTCTATGCCTTCCTCCAGATGCTGTTGCCCGTCATCGGCTTCGCGATTGCCACGCTGGTTCCGGCGCTGCTATGGCGGCGCTTCCGCGCGCTGCGCGTCTGACGGCGGAACCGATGTCCGAAAAAGGCCTGATCCTGGATCGCGTGACGATCGCGCTGGGCGGTCGACAGCTCCTGTCGATCACGCACGCCATCGCGCCCGGCGAGGTGCTGACGGTGATGGGTCCGTCGGGTTCCGGCAAATCGACCCTTCTCGCCTATGTCGGCGGGTTTCTTGACCCCGCCTTCGACGGGTCCGGCGCGGTCCGGGTCGACGGCGTGGACATTACCGGCCTGCCCGCAGAGGCGCGCCATGCCGGATTGCTGTTCCAGGACGCGCTCCTGTTTCCGCACATGAGCGTGCGCGGCAATGTCGCCTTCGCGCTGCCGCCGGGAATCGGCGGGCGGGCGGCGCGCCGGGCACTGGCCGAGGAGGCGCTGGCCGGCGTCGGGCTGGAAGGTTTTGGCGAGCGCGATCCCGACACGCTGTCGGGCGGCCAGAAGGCGCGCGTGGCGCTGGCCCGCACGCTGGTGTCGGCGCCGCGCATGCTTTTGCTCGACGAACCGTTCTCGCGGCTCGACGCGGAGTTGCGCCAGCAGATGCGCGAACTGGTGTTCGGCAAGGCGAAAGCGTCCGGCCTGCCGGTCATCCTCGTCACCCATGACGAGGCGGACGCGGCCGCCGCCGGCGGCGCCGTTATCCGCATCGGAGCGTGAGCGTGCGCGCGCTGCCTGTGCTTCCCGTCACCGAGGCTCTGCCCGCGCTGCTTTCGGCGCTGCGCGAGCATTCGTCGGCCGTGCTGGTCGCGCCGCCCGGCGCCGGCAAGACGACGCTGGTGCCGCTGGCGATGCTGGACGAGGCGTGGCGTGGCGACGGGAAGATCCTGCTTTTGGAGCCGCGCCGCATCGCCGCGCGCGCCTCGGCGCGGCGCATGGCGGAATTGCTGGGCGAGCAGCCGGGCGGGACGGTCGGCTACGCGATGCGCATGGAAAGCAAGGTCGGCCCCAAGACCCGCATCCTGGTCGTCACCGAGGGCGTGCTGGCGCGGATGATCCTCGACGATCCGGAGCTGACCGGCATTTCGGCGATCCTGTTCGACGAGTTCCACGAACGCTCGCTCGACGGCGATTTCGGCCTGGCGCTGGCGCTGGACGTGCAGGGCGCGCTGCGGCCGGATTTGAGGTTGCTGGTGATGTCCGCCACCATCGACGGCGCGCGGGTGGCATCCCTCCTCGGCGACGCGCCGGTGATCGAGAGCGAGGGGCGCAGCTTTCCGGTCGACATCCGCCACGAGGAGCGCGGGCCGGACGAACCGGTCGAGGATGCCATGGCGCGCGCGATCCGCGGCGCGCTGGCCAAGGAGGAGGGGTCCATTCTCGCCTTCCTGCCCGGACAGCGCGAAATCGAGCGCACCGCGGAACGGCTCGAAAGTCGCGTGCCGGCGAACGCCGATCTGGTGCCGCTCTACGGCAATCTCGACGCACGCACGCAGGATGCCGCGATCCGGCCGGCGCCGGCCGGCCGCCGCAAGATCGTCCTGGCGACCTCCATCGCCGAGACCTCGCTCACCATCGACGGCGTTCGCGTCGTGGTCGACAGCGGCCTGTCGCGGCTGCCGAAATACGAGCCGGCAACGGGGCTAACGCGGCTGGAGACGGTGCGCGTCTCGCGCGCCTCGGCCGACCAGCGGGCGGGACGTGCGGGGCGCACCCAGCCGGGCGTTGCAATACGCCTCTGGCGCGCCGAGCAGACCGCCGCGCTGCCGGCCTTCACGCCGCCCGAAATCCTGGAGGCGGACCTGTCGGGCCTCGTTTTGGACGCAGCCGCCTTCGGCGTCGCCGACCTCTCGACGCTCGCCTTCCTCGATCCGCCGCCGAAGCCGGCGCTGGAGGAGGCCTGCGTCCTGCTGCGCGACCTCGGCGCGATCGATGGCGAGGGCCGGCTGACGGAGACCGGCAAGGCGATGCGCGGCCTGGCCCTTCCGGTGCGCCTCGCCCACATGGTGGCAGAGGCGGCGAAAGCGGGCGAAGCGGCAGCCGCGGCGGAGCTTGCGGTGTTGCTGACGGAGCGCGGGCTGGGCGGGCCGAGCGTGGATTTGGAGCGGCGGCTGGAGGGATTCCGGCGCGATCGCTCGCCGCGGGCGGAGAATGCAAGAGGGCTGGCGCGGAGATTGGCGAGGGCTGCGCTGGATCCCTCCCCCTTGAGGGGAGGGTGGACGGACGCCGAAGGCGACCGGACGGGTGGGGTCCGTCGCGCCGCGCTCGACGGCGAACGACCCCACCCGCCGGGCTCCGCCCGGCACCCTCCCCTCAAGGGGGAGGGATCGGGCGCCGCCTCCCCCGGCTCCCTCCTCCTCCTCGCCTGGCCAGACCGTGTCGCCAAGGCGCGGGGGGCGTTGGGGCGGTTCGTGCTGGCCAACGGGCGGGGCGCCACGGTCGACGAGACCGATCCCCTGGCGAAGGCGCCCTTCCTCGTCGTCGCCGACCTGCAGGGCAAGGCGCAGAACGCGCGGATCGTCGCTGCCGCCACCGTCACCGAGGACGAAATACGGGCCGCCTTGGGCGACCGCATCGCGCAGCGGCTGAGCACCTCCTACGATGCCGACAAGCGTGCCGTGCGCGTGCGCGAGACGGTCATGCTGGGCGCGATCCAGCTCGCCGAGCGCCAGCTGCCGCCGCCGACCGGTCCCGCCGCCGACCGCGCCGTGATCGAGGCCGTGAAGCAGAACGGGCTTGCGATCCTGCCGTGGGAGAAGTCCGCCGAAACACTGCGCCGCCGTCTTGCGTGGCTGCACAAGGGCCTCGGCGCGCCGTGGCCGGACATGTCCGACGAGGCGCTGCTCTCGCGGCTGGACGACTGGCTTTTGCCCTATCTCAAGGGCGAAGCGTCGCTGGCGCGTATCGCGCCCTCGGTGTTGATCGAAGGGCTGATGGCGCTCGTGCCCTACGACCTGCAGCGCAAGGTGGCCGATCTCGCGCCGACCCATATCACCGTGCCGACCGGCAACAATCTGCCGATCCGCTATGAGGAGGAGGGTCCGGTGCTGGCTGTGCGGGTGCAGGAACTGTTCGGGCTGGACGCGCATCCCTCGATCGCCGGCGGCACCGTGCCGCTGACGCTCGAACTGCTGTCGCCGGCGCACCGGCCGATCCAGACCACGCGCGACCTGCCCGGCTTCTGGCGCGGTTCGTGGACCGACGTGCGCTCCGACATGCGCGGGCGCTATCCGCGCCATGTCTGGCCCGAGGACCCGCGCCAGGCCCTACCGACGGCGCGGGCCAAGCCGCGGGGGACGTGAGCATTTCTCGCCTCGCCGGCGCCAAGGCCCCCTCACCCGGCCTCCGCTCCGCTCGGCCACCCTCTCCCCGAGGGGAGAGGAGGTTCTCCGGCGTCTTCGCCAACTGGAGGGAGATTGGCCGCGACGGAAGCAGACGTCCTCTCCCCTTGGGGAGAGGGTGGCCGAGCGGAGCGGAGGCCGGGTGAGGGGGGTGCGCCGGCGGTCGAAAGAGGATCCCGCCTCGTCCGCGATACCGAAGGCTTGGCCTTGCCGCCGAGCCGGCGCATAAGAGCGCGATGCTGCTCGACCTTCGCGCCCCCGATCCGCAACTTTCCCGCCGGCTGCGCCTCAACACGCTGATCAGGCTGCGCTGGCTCGCCGTCGGCGGCCAGAGCGCGGCGGTGGTGATGGTCGCCTACTTTCTAGGCTTCCCGCTGCCGGTCGGGTTCTGTTTCGCGCTGATCGCCTGCTCGGCCTGGCTGAACCTGCTGCTCGCCTTCCGCTATCCCCCGACCCACCGGCTCGAGCCCAACGCCGCGATGGGCATCCTGCTGTTCGACACGCTGCAGCTTGCCGGCCTGCTCTACATGACCGGCGGCATGACCAACCCCTTCGCCGTGCTGATCGCCGTCCCGGTGGTCGTCTCGGCGACCTCGCTGCCCCTTCAACTGACCACGGGCCTCGGCGTCATCGCCATCCTGGCCTCGACGGTGCTCGCCTTCTTCCACCTGCCGCTGCCCTGGTATCCCGGCACCGAGTTCCCGATCCCCTTCATCTATGTCGCAGGGCTGTGGATCGCGGTCGTGTCGACCATCGTCTTCACCGCGGTCTATGCCTGGCGCGTGGCGGAGGAGGCGCGACAGCTCGCCAACGCGCTGACCGCCACCGAGCTGGTGCTGCAGCGCGAGCAGCATCTCTCGGCGCTGGACGGGCTGGCCGCCGCCGCCGCACACGAACTCGGCACGCCGCTCGCCACCATCGCGCTGGTGTCGCGCGAAATGGAACGCGCGCTGGGCACCGACCCGAAATTCGCCGAGGACGTGACGCTGCTCAGGACGCAGACCGAGCGCTGCCGCGACATCCTCAAGCGGCTGACCAGCCTGTCATCCACGTCGGAAGAGCATATGGCGCGGCTGCCGCTGTCCTCGCTGATCGAGGAGGTGATCGCACCGCACCGCGATTTCGGCATCCGCATCCAGCTCGAAGGCGAGGAACAGCTGGGCGCCGAGCCGGTCGGGCGGCGCAATCCCGGCGTGATCTACGGCCTCGGCAACCTGGTCGAGAACGCGGTCGACTTCGCCCGCGAGACGGTGACCATCCGCTGGAGCTGGAACCAGGCGAATGTCCGCGTCGCCGTGATCGACGACGGGCCGGGGTTCCAGGCGGAAGTGCTGGACCGGATCGGCGAGCCCTATATGACGACGCGGCCCGGCGGCAACGCGGCAAGCGGCCAGTCCGGCGGGGGGCTCGGCCTCGGCCTGTTCATCGCCAAGACGCTGCTCGAGCGCTCGGGCGCGACCGTCTCGTTCCGCAACGCGGGCGAGAGCGGCAAGGGCGCGCTGGTGGAGGTAATCTGGCCGCGCGAGATATTCCTGCGCGCCGCGCCGGAAGAAGCTGGGCAGATCGTGTCCTGAAGCCGGTGCGACTCTTGGATTATTCCCCGGGTGTCGACTATATAGTGCGACAAGAAGAAGCAGACGAACGGGACAGGGCGCCATGACGGCAGACACGACACAACCGGCATTGGCTCCCGGCGAGGATGCAAGCCTGCTCATCGTCGACGACGACAAGCCCTTCGTCACCCGCCTGGCGCGTGCCATGGAAAGCCGCGGCTTCGACGTCGAGACCGCCGAAAGCGTGGAAGAGGCCGTGGCCAAGGCCAAGGCGCGGCCGCCCGCCTATGCAGTGGTCGACATGCGGCTGGGCGACGGCAACGGGCTCGACGTGGTCGCCGCCATTCGCGAGAAGCGCGCCGATTCGAAGACCGTGATCCTCACCGGCTACGGCAACATCGCCACCGCCGTCACCGCGGTGAAGCTCGGCGCCATCGACTATCTCTCCAAGCCGGCGGACGCCGACGACGTGGTCGCCGCGCTGACCCGCACCGGCGCCGACCCGATCGCGCCGCCGGAAAACCCGATGTCGGCCGACCGGGTCCGCTGGGAGCACATCCAGCGCGTCTACGAGATGTGCGACCGCAACGTGTCGGAGACGGCGCGGCGCCTCAACATGCACCGCCGCACGCTGCAGCGGATACTTGCCAAGCGCGCGCCGCGGTAGGCGCGGCACTACGGGCAACGGGCCAGTTCCGCCTGGACGAACCCCCACCCCTACCCCTCCCCGCAAGGGAGAGGGAGTCGGCATCGCCGTACTTCGCTTCGGACCGTTCGCTGCACGCTCAAGCGGCCCGAGATCCCCTCCCCCTTGTGGGGAGGGGTAGGGGTGGGGGTAAGCTTCGTTGCCACCTACCCCAGCGGAGCAAACAATTGGCAACCGACAGCCCTTCTCCTCACTGGCTCCGCACGCCCTCCGGCCTTCTCCGCGCCCGCGGGCTCGGCCTGCCTTTTTCCGGAGAGCCGGGGCCGTTCAACGCCATCACCGACGTCGCCGGCGTCGAGGTCGGTTACTCCACGATCATTCGCGGCGACGGGCCGCTGGTCGTCGGCCAGGGTCCGGTGCGCACCGGCGTCACCGCCATCCTGCCGCGCGGCAAGACGGGGCTCGCCGTGCCCTGCGCCGCCGGCTTCTGGTCGCTCAACGGCAATGGCGAGATGACCGGCACGATCTGGATCGAGGAATCCGGCGAGCTCGACATGCCGGTGACGATCACCAACACGCATTCCTGCGGCGTGGCGCGCGACGCCACCATCCGCTGGCTCTACCCGCGCCTCGACGGCATCTCGGAGTCTTGGGGCCTGCCGGTGGCGGCCGAGACGTTCGACGGCGATCTGAACGACATCAACGGCTTCCATGTGACCAACGAGCACGTCTTCGCGGCACTCGACGGCGCCGCGTCCGGGCCGCTGGAACAGGGCTCGGTCGGCGGCGGCACCGGCATGATCTGCTACGACTTCAAGGGCGGATCGGGGACCTCGTCGCGGCGGGTGAACGCGGCGGGCGAGACGTATACCGTCGGCGTCTTCGTCCAGTCGAATTTCGGCCGCAGGCACGAATGCACCGTCCTCGGCGTGCCGGTCGGACAGCACATCGGCCACGACCTGCTGCGCGGCAAGCCGGCCGGCTCGATCATCGTCGTGGTCGCCACCGACGCGCCGATCGCCGCCCACCAGGCAAAGAAGCTGGCGCGCCGCGTCGCGCTCGGCATGGCCCGCACCGGCGCGCTCGGCCATGATTCCTCCGGCGACATCTTCCTCGCCTTCTCGACGGCGAATGCCGAGGGCTACGCCGCGCCGCGCGGGACGTTGAGGCGCATGGACGTGCTCGCCAATGCCGACATCGACCCGCTCTACGAGGGCGTCGTCGAGGCGACGGAGGAGGCGATCGTCGATTCCATGGTCGCCAACCGCACGATGGTGGGGCGGGATGGGGCAACGTCGATTGCGCTCCCGCATGACGAGCTCGTCGGGATAATGCGGCGCTACGGCAGGATGTAGGATCCTTCCTCCCGATGCCTGGGATCGCTGTCGGCCGCCTCGCAACCGCTGGACCGAGATCAGGCCGAGCCGCGGCACGGACGCATCAGGCTGCCGCGAGAGGTGCGAGCCTGCTGCCCCGGATGCCGAACCAGAGGGCAAACAGCAGTGCCGCCAGCGCCGCGATGACGAAGATCGGACCGGTACCGACGTTGGCGATGAGCAGCGCGGCGACGGCTACGCCGAGCGATTGCGACAGGAAATACAGCGTCGCGAAGACCGAGAAGCCGGTCGCGCGCGCCTCGGGCAAGAGCTGAGTCGCGAAGGATTGCAGGGTGTTGTGGAGCATATAGGCGCCGAAGCCGACCAGCGTCATCGCGACGGGAACGAGCCACAGGACCGGCGTCAGCGCCAAGCCCAGCAGCCCCGTCGCCGATATGACGGCCCCCATGACGATCAGACGGACCTGGACGAAGCGCTTGAGCAGGCGGCGAATGCCCAGGATGAACAGCATGCCGCCGACGGCGAAGAAGGCGAGCATGCAGCCGATCAGCGCATAGCCGGCGTCGAACCGCCCATGCAATTCGGCGCCGACGAAGGTGATCGCGGCGAAGATGCTGACACCTTCGAGGAACACCGAAACCAGGACGATGCGCGACCAGGGTCTGCGAAGCATGGCGAGGATGGCCGCCGGCGCGGACGGACGCGTTTCGCCCGCCTGCATCGGCCGCGCCGAGATCAGCGTGTTGCGGCGCAATTCCAGGACGAGGCCGACTGCCGCGGTCAGATAGACCAGCGCCACGAGCACGAGACCCAGCCGCCAGTCCCAATATTCGGTCAGCACGCCGCCGGCCACCTGGCCCGCGATCATTCCGAAGATGCCGCCGCTGGCGTAGCGGGCGAGCACGACCGGCCGCTCCTCGTAGGGCAGCATGTCGCCGACCCAGGCGAGAGAGACGGGGATCATCGCCGAGGTGGCGGCGCCGCACAGCAGCCGCGCGGCGGTCAGCTGGCCGAGCGACTGCGCCGCAGCCGCAAACAGGCAGGCCGCCGCGCTGGCGAAGCAGAGGACGGCGACGAGCCGGACTTTGCCGAAGCGGTCGCCGGCAATGCCGAGCCCGATCTGCATGAGACCGTAGCCGAGCGCGTAGGCCGTGACGATCTGCGCGGCGAGGCCAATGGAAACGGCGAACTCGCTTGCGATCTGTGGCAGCACGGTGTCCATCAGGCGGATGTTGGACCCGGTGGCGAATCCGCCGAGCATCAGCAGTCCGATGGTGCGCTCACGCCCCCGTGCAGTCGGGTCCTGCTTCATCGATTGTCTCCGGCGGAAGGCGCATCGGCGCATCATGGATATTTCAGAAATAGATAAAACTCATATTTCAATGCTTCTGTAAACTGACTCGCGGAGAATCGCTTTTTCCCGACACACCGGGGCAATGGAATGACCCGACTGCTGCCGGATCGGGCATGATGACGTCAAAATAGGCATTAAAAACAGGGTTCGAGTTCAGATTGCCGAATCTTCGAGCTTGTGATTCCAGCATCGTCTGTTACCGTTGAATTAGAAATGTCAGTTCTGGAAGACGGATGTCAGACGCCGCCGTCAGAGAATCCACGGACACGATCGATCCCAAGACGTTCTGGGGCGCGATCGGCTGCCGCGCGGCCGGCGCAGCCATTGTCACGGTGGCCGGCGCGGACGGCCCAGCCGGCTTCCTGGCGCTCTCGGCGACGCACCTGACGGCCTCTCCGCCAACCGTCACCGTGTCGCTGGACAAGAAGACGTCCGCGGGACAGGACCTGATCTCCAGCGGGGCCTTCGCGGTGAATTTCCTCGCGGCCGAGGGGCGGGCGATCTTCGACCGTTTCACGATGCGCGACGGGCCGAAAGGCAGCGCGCGCTTCGACGGGCTTCCGGTCTCGGCACTCGCGACCGGATCGCCTGTCTTCGATGCGATCACCGGCGTGCTCGACTGCCGCGTGGAGGAGGTGATCGAGCGCTACGGCGTCTATCTCGTGATCGGCAGGATCGTTGCCTTCGAGAACCACCGGGACCGGCTGCCGCTGGTCCACTACCAGGGAAAGGTGCTGGCATGAGCGAGCGGATCGACCTTTTCAAGCTCGGGATGCGCCGCCTTGCGGCGGGAGTCTCGCTGATCACGACGCGCGACGGCAGCGGCCGACCGCACGGCATGATCGCCACCTCGGTGACGTCGGTCTGCCTGGAGCCGCCGTCGCTGCTCGCCTGCATCAACAAGTCGGCGTCGAGCCACGACGTGCTGGTCGAGGCGGGCGTCTTCTGCGTCAACCTGCTGGCCGAGGACGCCGACGAGGTCGCGCTACGCTTCAGCTCGTCGAAGTTCCGAGATCTGCGCTTCGCCGAGGGCGGCTGGAGCGCGCTCGAAACCGGCGCTCCGGCCCTCGACGGCGCGATCGCCAGCTTCGACTGCCGCGTGACGAACTCGATCGAGGCGTCGTCGCACACGATCTTCATCGGCGAAGTCGTCGCGGTGAGACTGCCGCCGCAGGCGACCGCGCCTCTCCTCTATCTCGACGGCGCGTTCGCGCGGTGTGCGAGGGCCGCCTGACGCGGGTTGCTTGCATCCGACGGCGCTGGATACCGGGGCGCCGGGGCTGTTCATTCCCTTCGTGAAATGTTAAGAGCGGCGAAACTGCTCCCGTTACTCCCCGTTCGCGAAACGGAAAGCCGCGGCGGCCAGCTGGCGATCGACACAAGAGCGAAGGGGGGAATAAGTATTCATGGCCAAGAAGAGTGCGCCGGCGAAGACAAAGAAACTTCTTCGCAACGATGCTTACGACCAGATCCTGATGGCAATCATCCTGGGCGAGCTCGCACCGGGCGCGCGCGTGGACGAAAAGCAGCTGATGAAGGATTTCAAGCTGGGTCTGGCGCCGGTACGCGACGCGCTTTTCCGCCTGTCGCTCGAAGGGCTGGTCGAACGTCACGCCCGCATCGGTACGCGGGTGGGCGATCTGGGCTTGCGCGAATTGCAGGATGTCTTCGAGGCGCGCCTCCTCATCGAGGGCTACGCGGCGAGACTTGCCGCGCATCGCGCCTCGCCGCAGGATCTGGCCGCGATTCGAGCTGCCTACGATGGCTATGAAGCCGTGGTCGAGGCGCGCGACATACGTGCGCTGGTGCGGATGGACCGGATGTTCCATCGCGCGCTGGCGGCCGCCTCCAAGAACAGCCAGATCGAGGAAACGGCCATACGGCTGCACAACAATGCCGCCCGATTCTGGTGCTTCGGCATCCAGCGCACCACGGCAGAGCGCCACAAGGCGCAGATCCAGGAGCACCTGAAGGTCGTCGACGCGATCGAGCGGAGGGACCTCGCGGAGATCGATCAACTGCTCAAGGGCGTTCTCGGCTATTATCCGGACAGCCGCTTCCTGCTGGCCGATCCCATGGCTGCCGCCACCTCGTCGTCGCAAGCCGCGGCATAGAACTCCCCTCCCCGGACATCGAGCCGCACGCCGCCCCAAAACGGCGACGGCGCGCGCCGCGGGCTTGGCCGGATGTCCGCTTCGGAACGGCGCCGGGGCCCGTCGCCGACCAAATATCCATCAAACGAGTTCGGCGGCGCTACCGCCCGGTTCGAGTGGAAAAAATTTCTTCCGGATAAATATTGCACTGCACAACCGGCTCTTCCGGCGCTCTCCACGCCATGCACAGTGCATAGGCATATACTACATAGATATACATCGATTGCGTAGAAAATAGGCATAGTTAGACTTTCCTTTGCCCGTTTTGCAGCGCAGCAGAAAATATTGACAGCCCCTGCAAAAGCTCCTCTTATTTCGAGCAACAGACATGTCGGAGATTGTGTAATTGAAATGTCAGGTGTGAGGAACTTCTGAGCTTCCTGTTGTCGCCGACGCCCGGCGCATCGGGAGCCCGCGGCAGATGGAGCCTCGGTGACATTTCGGTCCTGCGGAGAAAGGCTGGCCATGCGCAAGGTGGAACTCGGGGTCTTCATGCCGGTCGGGAGCAACGGCTTCCTGATGTCGAAGCGCACGCCGCGCTATCACCCGACTTTCGAATTGCATCGCACCATTGCCGAGATCGCCGAGGAGATCGGCCTCGATTACCTGTTCTGGATGGGCAAGTGGATGGGCTTCGGCGGCGCCACGGGCTTCTGGGAGAAGACCATCGAACCGATGTCGATGGCCAGTGCAATCGCACCTCTGACCAGCCGGCTGAAGCTGTTCGCCACCATCAACCCGCTGCTGTTCCATCCGGCAGTCGCGGCCAAAGTGATCTCGACCATAGACAACATCTCGGGCGGCCGCTTCGGCATCAACGTGGTGACGGGCAACACGCTCGAGGAGCTCGAGCAGATGGGTCTCGTCCCGGACGGCTACGGCGACTACCGCTACGAATATGCCGACGAGTGGCTGCGCGTGATGAAGATGCTCTGGTCGCAGGAGCGCAGCACCTTCCAGGGCCGGTTCTTCAAGCTCGACAACTGCGTCTCCGATCCGAAGCCGGCGAGCAAGCCCTATCCCAGGATCGTCAGCGCCGGCCTGTCGGCCGAGGGCATGGGGTTCGCCGCGAAACATTCGGACTACCAGTTCGTCGGCCTCAAGGGCCAAGACGTGGCACGCATGCGCCAGGCGGCGGCCGACGAAGGCCGCGAGGTCAAGGTGGTGACGTCGATGCTGCTCCTGCACGGCGAGACCGACGCGGCGGCCGAGCAGGAGTTCGCGGCTATCCGCGGCGAGCTCGACACCGAGGCGCTCGAAAACCTGATCGCGTCGTTCGATCGCGACAACCGCGATTCCTACAAGGACCGCACCGCCTATCTGCGTCAGCCCAACGTCGTCGGCTTCGGCTCCGGCGTGCCCGTTACCGGCGCGCCCGACACGATGGCCGAGAAGCTCTGCCGGATGATCGTGGAGAGCGGCATCGACGGCATCCAGTTCACCTTCGTCGATTTCGTCAAGGACCTGAAGTTCTTCGGCGCGGTCGTGCTGCCCAAGCTCAAGACCCTGCTCGCCCGCCACGACATCGTGGTGGCCGACCAACCGGCCAAGAAGGCGGTGGCCGCATGAGCTGACCGACCGCCGCGGCCGCCGCCGCACCCACACCTCACCGTTTCAACCTGACGGCCGCCCCCGGGCGCCCGAACGACCGAATCTTGCCCGAACGGACTTCCGATGAAACCCAAGATGCATATCGGCTACGATCTTTCCTGGATGCAGCTCGAGGGGCGCTGGCGCCTGCCGGGATCCTGGACGAATGCGGTCTACCCGGACATCCGCATCTTCAAGGAACTCGCCCAGATCGCCGAACGCGGCCTGCTGGATTTCATGTTCTGGGGCGACGGCACCGGCATCCCGAGCACCTGGAAAGGCAATCGCGACGACGCCGTGCGCTGGGGCGTCGGCTGGCCGCGCCAGGACATGAGCCCCTATATCGCCGCGCTGTCGCAGATCACCTCGCGGATCGGCTTCGGCCTGACCTATTCGTCGACCTACATGCATCCCTTCTACACGTCGCGGCTCCTGAATTCCCTCGATCACGTCACCAACGGCCGCATCGCTTTCAACGTCGTCGCCTCGTCGCGCCGCGCGGACGCCGCGAATTACGGGTTCGACGAGCTCATGGAGCATGACCAGCGCTACGAGCGGATGGAGGAGTTCATCGACATATGCAAGGCGCTTTGGGCAAGCGTCGAGCCCAACGCCTTCCTGTGGGACCGCGAGAGCGGCCAGATGGCCGATCCCGCCAAGGTGAAGCCGATCGGCCATCGCGGCAAGTTCTTCAACGTCATGGGTCCGCTGGCCTGCGTGCCGTCCCCTCAGGGCAGGCCAGTCCTGGTGCAGGCGGGCGCCTCGCCGCGCGGCATCCAGGCGTCGGCCTATTTCGCCGATATGGTGTTCGCGGCCAGCCCCGGCATCGAAAAGCAGGCGAAGCACCGGAAACAGCTCGACGCGGCCCTCGCCGCGCAAGGACGGGATTCGTCAAACGTGGGAATCGTCTGGGACGTTGTACTAATCGTCGGCGAAACCGACGACGACGCCAAGCGCCGTCACGAGCAGCTGCTGACCGCCGTGCCGCCCGAGGCCGTTGGCGCCTTCATGTCGCATCAGATCGGCTACGATCTGTCGAAACTGCCGGACTGCTTCACGATCGAGGAGATCAACGAGCAGATCACCAAGGCGAACGCGTCGCCGGTCGGCTTCCTCAACATGACGGCCGGCATCGACCCGAAGGAAAAGATCACCAGGAAGGACTTCTACGAGGTGATCCGCCACCATACGGCCGGTTACGATCACGCCGTCGTCGGTTCGGCCGCCAAGGTCGCCGACTATCTGGAAGAGGTGTTCGTCGCCACCGGCGAACGCGGCGGCTTCATGATCGCCCACCCGCCGGCGGTCCCCCGCGACCTGCTCAACGTCATCGACTTCCTGGTGCCGGAGCTGCAGCGCCGGGGCCGGTTCCGCACCGAATACAAATACCCGACCCTTCGCGAAAACCTTCTCGACAGTTGATCTGAAAGGGCAAGCGCATGGCAATCGTTACGAGCTACGACGGGAACGCCGCAGGTCGGTGGGTGACTTTCGTCTCTGCGCTCGCCGGAACGGAGAAGATCCGGAACGCCCTGATCAGCTTCCTTTCGGTGCTCACGCTGGTCGGCCTGTGGCAGCTGGGAGCGCTGGCGTTGCCGACCAGCATCCTGCCCGCCCCCTACGGCGTCGTCGCGGCGCTCGCCGCCAATCTCGTGCAGGGAGACATCTGGACGGATATCGGCATCACGCTGGGGCGTATCGCGATCGCCTTTTCGATCGCCATGTCGGTCGCCCTGGTGCTGGGTTTCACGATGGCCCTGTCGAGGACCGCCGGCGTCTTCTTTCAGGTGTGGATCATCTGCGGCATGACCATTCCGGCGCTGGTCATGATCCTGACACTCTACATGGTGGTCGGGCTGAATGATGCCGCCGCGGTGCTGGGCGCCGCCGCGCCGGTCATCCCGGTGCTGGCGATCAACATCCGCGAAGGCGTCAAGGGCATCGATACCAGGCTGATCGGCATGGCGCGCGCCTTCCGCGCCAGCCGCCGCCAGCAGATCGTCTCGGTGATGGCGCCGCAAGTGGCGCCGATGCTGCTGGCCTCGACACGTTTCGGACTCGGGCTCATCTGGAAGATGGTCCTCTTCGTCGAGCTGCTCGGGCGCGGCAGCGGCGTCGGATACAAGATCGAGTTCTACTACCAGATGTTCAACATGACGGAGGTGCTCGCCTACGCGCTGAGCTTCGTCTTCGTGATGCTGTTCATCGAGGTCGCGATCCTCGGCACGATCGAACGCCGCATCTTCCGCTGGAAGAAGAGCTGAGGACAGGGGCGGCCATGAATTTCCCATTCCGACCACCTGCGCGGGCCGCGACGATGTCCCAGATCTCCCTCACCGACATCCACAAGCAGTTTCCAGGCTCCGGCGGGAAGGGCGGCTGGAAGGCGCTGGACGGGGTGACCTTCGAGATCGGGACGGGGGAGATCGTCGGCCTGCTGGGACCGTCCGGCTGCGGCAAGTCGACCTTGCTCAACATCGTGGCCGGCCTCGACGGGCAGTACGAAGGCACCGTCACCATCCAGGGCAGATCGATTGCCGAACAGATCGACCGCGGCTTTCGTATCGCCTACGTCTTCCAGGAGGCGCGCCTGATGCCCTGGCGCACGCTGCGCCAGAACATCGAATTCGTGCTGGAGGCCTCCGATTTCGCGCGTTCGGAATGGGCCGGCCGCATCGACAAGGTGCTCGGCCTGGTCGAACTTTCCAAATTCGCCGACTTCTTCCCGCTGCAGCTCTCCGGCGGCATGCAGCAGCGGGCGTCGATCGCCCGCGCCTTTGCCATCGAACCCGACATCCTGCTGATGGACGAGCCGTTCAGCGCGCTGGACGAGCTGACGGCGCGCCGACTGCGCCAGAGCCTGCTCAACATCTGGAGCGCCTTCCGGACCACGATCCTTTTCGTCAGCCACAACGCCTTCGAGTCGACCTTCCTGGGAGACCGGGTTCTGGTGATGAGCCCGGGCCCGGGCGGGAAGATCAAGGAAGAGATCAGCCTCCGTCACATCAGGCGGCCGCGCGACTACGAGGACAGCGCGCTCTTCGAACAGAGCAAGCGTGTCGTCGAAAGCCTCCAGCGGCACGTGGGAGACCGAACGGAGGAAAACTGAACGGCAAGGGGAGGATCAACCAGAAACCAGAACAGGGGATACGCGCATGAAACTGTTTCGACGACTGATAACCGCCGCGGCGATGATAAGCGCGGCCCTCTTCACATTCCCGGCCCTGGCCGGGGCGCCGATGGGCGACGGCGGGACGGTCCGCCTGATGTCCAACCCGGTGGGGACGCAATCCTACCCGCCGTTCGTCATCAAGAAATTCGAGCTCGACAAGAAATACGGCTTCACCCTGGAGGTCATACCCTTCACCAATCCGCAGGCGTCCGTCGCGGCGCTGCAGAGCGAAAGCATCGAGGTCGTGGTGCAGGACTGGATCACGGTCGCCCGCCTGCGCAACCAGAATATCCCGGTGATCGGGGTCGCGCCCTTCCTCGCCTATGTCAACACGCTGCTGCTGCCGGCGGAATCCGAGATCAAGTCCCTCGCCGACCTCAAGGGCAAGACGCTCGGCACCTATACCAAGACCGGCTTCGACTGGATCATCCTGCAGGCCGTCGCCAAGCAGAAATACGGCTTCGATCTCGCCAAGGAGGTGACGCTCCAGGAAGGTGCGCCGTCGCTGCTGCGCGGTTCGCTGGAACAGGGCCAGGTCGACGCGACGCTGATGTACAATTCGCTGACCCCCGACATGATCCTGTCCGGCAAGGCCAAGCTGATGATGACCATCCACGACGTGGTCGCCGAAATGGGCCTCTCGGAAGCGCCGTTCCTCATGTATTCCATGCGGGAGGCCTACGCGAAGGAGAAGCCCGGGAACGCCAAGGCCTTCGTCGCGGCCTATCAGGAGGCGATCGACATCCTCCTTTCCAATCCCGACGTCTGGATGGAACAGGGCGCCAACATGAAGCTGGCGCCGGAAGCCACCGCCATGTTCCGCGACAACGCCGCCAAGGAATTCATCAAGGCGTTCACGCCCGGCATGGCCGAGGTGTTGAACAAGACCTTCGAGGTTCTGCTGGCAACCGCCGGCCCCGAGATCATGGGCATGACCGCCATGCCGGACAAGGTGCTGACCCTCGACTACCAGCCCTGACCGCGAAGGCGGGCGCGCCGGCAGCGGTGCGCCCGCCCTCTTTCCGACGACTCCGGTCGCCGCCCCACCCTATCCAGAGCCCGGAGGTCCGCCCATGCCGATTGCCATCCGCCCTGCGGCAGCGGCCGCCGTCGCGGAGATCCCGCAATGATCGTCGAGGCGACCAACTACTATGCCAGGCCCGGGATGGCGGCGGCCGTGCTGGAGCGGCGACGCGAGGGCTCGCGCCTGCGCCAGCGGCTCGGCCTCCCCGAGGGAAGCATATTCGTCAATCGCGGCGGCCCCGGGCCGGACGTGCGATGGGAATGCCGCTTCGCCGACGAAACCGCGTTTCAGGCCGATCTGGCGGCGCGGGACGCAAGTCCGGAATTCGCGGCCCAGCGCAGGGACATGGGCGCCCTGACCGAGCGCTTCGAACGTCACGTCTTTCATCTCGACACGACCGACATCCGGGCGCGCCGCGCGCTCCACGACACTATTGAGGATTGACACATGGCCACAGCCAAGACCGGACCGGGCAGGAAGATCAGGATCGCGCATCTGGCCGGTCCCAATGCCACGATCCAGAATACTCCGCCGCTGGTGACGTCCAACAAGGCGCGGGCGGCCCACGGCCTGCCGCTTCTGACCGACGTCGAAGGCCGGCCGGCGCGCTTCGACGTGCTCAGGCCGCAGAAGCTGGCGGCCGCGGCGACGGTCTATGTCGAGCAGTTCACGGCGCACCCGCTGGAGAGCGACGTCGCCGAGCTCTACGCCGCGCCGGACGGCTATCTCGACGCCGACGGCACCTTCTCGCCCGAGCGGCGCTCGCCGGGCGACAAGCCGGTCTACAAGGTCGAGCTCGCGCCGCAGGACGGCTACTATCCGCTGCCCTACATGGCCCGGCAGGCCGACGGCAGCGCCTGGGAGACCGACGGCACGGGGCCGCGAGTCGAGCGCGCGAAGAGCCGTCAACCTTTCATGCCGGACGGCGCCCGCACCTTCGAGGAGGTCGACCGGCTGGGCGTCGACGGAATGGGCGTCGGCAACACGATCTCGAACTATGCGGATGTCGACTTCTACCGGCTCGCGCCATCGGGCGGCTACACGAAAGGACTGGGCGCGTCGGCGCGCACGGACGAAGGCGAGGGCGACATCGCGCCGGAGGTAGCGGGCCGGGACTTCTTCCCCTACCGGCCGGCCCACCTCAACGCCTCGCCGCCGCGTATGACGCTGGCGCGCATCACCAACATGGCGCAGGAGATTCTCGGCTCGGGCAAATATGACGGCGCGATCTGGACGCAGGGCAGTCCGCGTATCGAAGAGACCGTCTACTGGCTCAACCTGGCGCTCGACATCACCGTGCCGATCTGCGGCAACGCCTCGCAGCGCTACCACGGCCAGATCAGCAATGACGGCCCGAAGAACCTCGCCGATTCCGTCGACTGGCTCTACTCGCGGGTGTGGGCGGACGAGGACGGGCGAAACCGGGTCGGCGTCGTGCTGGTGCAGGACCAGCGCGTCTTCGCGGCGCGCGAGGTGACGAAGGTCGACGCACGACCCGGCGGCTACGCGGCGGCGGGCGGCCATGGCGGCATCCTCGGCGCCGGCGGCGGCGGCACCGGCTCGGTGCTGCGCTACGTGCCGGCGACCCGCCACACCTGGCAGTCGGACCTGCGCGTCTCGAAACTGCCGACAAGCGTGACCGGCATCCGCGCCGGCGCGTCGGGCATCGAGACCGTCGAGGTCGCGGTGAAGGACGCCGACGGCCGATTGCTCGAAACCGCCATCCCGAAGGTCTCGATCGTCAAGGATGCCAGCTATATCGAGGACGATTGGGAGAGCGATCCGTCGCAGGAAGTCGATACTGTCGCCTTCATGGACTACAAGCTCAAACACGCGCCGCTGTCCGGCTTCGTGCTCGAGGGGCTGAACCCCTACGGCAAGGCAGCCGCCAGCTCGAAGTCGCGCATCCTGCTGAAGGCCGTCTATTCCGGCTTCCCGGTGGTCAATGCCGGGCGCGGCACGACGGAGGGCTTTGCCATACGCGGCGGGCCGTTCATCGCCGGCTCCAACCTGACCGCCGTCAAGGCGCGCATCCTGCTCATGCTGTGCATCATGAAGCTCGGGATGCTGCCGCCGGCGAGGGACCCGCTCAAGCCGACACCGGAGGAGATCGCAGCGGTCGAGGCGAAGATCGCCGAATACCAGAAGATATTCGATACGCATTGACGCGGAGGGTGGATTTCCGCCGCCTGCCCGGATGCGCCTACTCGCTCTCGCCGTCGACCGGCTGGATGGCGATGCCGGCCATTTCCGCGGCCATCAGCCGTGCCGCGCCGGTGCGCGCCATCCTGAGCGTCAGCGCCTTGCGGGTCGGCGCGGCGAGCCGGTGCTCCGGCGCCTCGCGCAGGATCTCCGCGCCATAGCCGTCGGAGAGGATGAAGCCGCATTCGTCGGGGAAGATGTCCGCCGGCACGTCCGGATGCGTCGCGAAGAAGAACCTGTCGGAGAACAGCCGGTATTCCGGCCATTTGCGATCGACCCGGAAATCCTCGACCGACGACTTCACCTCGATGATCCAGATATCGCCGTTCCGCATCAGCGCGACGAGGTCGGCCCGGCGGCCGGAGACGAGGCAGAGTTCGGGCAGAAGCGTCGCCCCCATGTCGAGAAACAAGCGTTGCACGCCGCGCCTGACCAGCATGGCGCGCTCGGACTGGCGGCCGTCGACCAGCGGATTCGGTTGTCTGACGGGAGAGACGATGGGCATTTTAGCACGTTAGGGGATTCGCCATCCGCGGGCCAGAGCGATGCCCGGGCGGATTATCCACCCCTTGGCATCGCTCGCCGGCTGGGCCATCTATCGGGGTCAGGAATATCCATTGCCGTGCAGCGGACTGAACGGGGCGTCGGAGATGGTCAAGGGACCCATGGTGGAGGTGGAGAACGCGGCCAGTCCGGGCCACGTCTACCGGGTGGATGCGGGCAAATACAGCGCCATGCGGGAGGCGATGCTGGCTGTGCTGCCATCGGATCCGCCCGGCATGACGGTCGCCGACGTCAAGACGCATGTCGTGCCGCGCCTGCCCGAAGCACTGTTTCCCGGCGGCGCGAAAGCCGGCTGGTGGATCAAGTGCGTGCAGCTCGACCTCGAGGCCAAGGGCCTCGTCAAGCGCTCGGACAAGCCGGTCAGGCTCTATCTCGCTTGATCCTCACGCCGCGATGCGCGGGCGGCCCGCCGCCGTCGCGGTAAGGATCGCCTCGATGAAGGTGCGCTGGCCCTCGACCGTGGCGGCGCGGATATCGCGGGCGACCTCGATCGTCGCCTCTCCGGCGCCGGCTTCCCTGGCACGGACGGCAGCAAGCGCCCGGATTTCCGCTTCGGCGATGTCGAGCGCCGCGGCTTCGCTGGCAAGATCGCGGATCAGGTCGCCCGCCGCGACGCGGAACACGCCTTCCTTCGGCTGGCTGACGCGCGCCTCGACCGCGACGCGGACCTGGCCGACGACGGCGCCGAGCGCATTGGCGACGTCGGTGTCGCGCGGTACCACGCAGGCATTGCCGACGAGGTCGGCCAGCCCCGCATAGTGCAGCGGCGCCGACGCGCCCAGTCCGATCACCGGCCGGTCGAGCGCGACAGCGAGCCGGGCAATGCCGTGATCGGCATCGACCGCGCGCTGCACCAGCGCGTGCGCGACGGTGGCGGCGCCGTCGAGTCCGTCCTCGGCGAAGGCGGTTTCGAGGATGACTTCGGCGGAACGGCGGGTGAGCGCGTCGAGGACGCGGCGGGACATCTCGTCCGGCGAAGCCGCGATCGGCTGTCCGCGCCCGTCGCGGCGGCGGGCGAAGAGATCGGCTCCCATCCGGCCGATGGCGCCGTTCCAATTGTCCTGCAGGCCGAGGGCATGTGCGGCATCCGATGGCGTGAACCCGGAGATATGGACCAGACCGCGTGCCACCAGCCGGTTGAGCGTGGCAAGTTGCGCCGTGCTCGCAAGGGCGCGATCCAGCGGCTGGGGACTATCGGTCAGCGCGTCGTAGAGCTTCTGCTCCGGTCCGGTGAGGCCTGCCGCCAGCTGCTCCGGAACGCCGGTACGCAGGGCGAAACGGCCATCCATGCGGCCGGGATTGGGGGCGCGGAGCTGGCGCTCGAGGTGCTCGCGTATAACCGCCTCGTGTTTCACGCCGGCAAGCGCCAGCGGCACCAGTCGGCGCGGACCGAGCTGGATGCGCGGGGCCAGTCCGCCGTCTTCGAGGGCGATCTCCGAGTCGCCGCCGAGACCGAAGGTGCGCATGGCAACCGCCTCGACCATCGTACGGTATCCGCCGACGGTAGCGCCCTCGGGATCGAGCCGCGGCTTGCCCTTGTCCAGCACGGCGACATCCGTGGTGGTGCCGCCGATGTCGGACACCATGGCGTCGTCGAGCCCGGTCATGTGGTGCGCCCCGACAAGGCTGGCGGCCGGCCCCGAAAGGATCGTCTCGATCGGCCGGGCGCGGGCGAAGGCGGCCGACACCAGCGCGCCGTCGCCGCGCACCACCATCAGCGGCGCCGCAATGCTGCGCTGCGCAAGGAACCCTTCGGTCGCCGCCACCAGCCGGTCGATCATCGAGATCAGCCGGGCGTTGAGCAGCGTGGTCAACGCCCGGCGCGGCCCGCCGAGCTTCGACGTCAGCTCGTGGCTGGCGGTGACCGGCAGGCGGGTCGCCGCGCGGATCAGGTCGCGCGCGGCGTTCTCGTGCGCGGGATTGCGCGTGGCGAAATAGGCGCAGACCGCGAAGCCGGACACGGTCCGGCCGAACTCCGGAAGCGCGGCCTCAAGCGGTGCAAGGTCGAGCGGCAGGGCATTGCCGTGCACGTCGTGGCCGCCACGGCAGTAGATGACCGGGTCCGAGCCCAGCGCAGCCTTCAGCCCGTCGCGTTCGAGGTCTGCCGGCGAGAAGCCGATCATCACCAGAGCGACGCGGCCGCCCTGGCCTTCGACGAGCGCATTGGTGGCAAGCGTCGTCGACATCGACACGAGCTTGATCGCGGACGGGTCGATCGCCGCCTTGTCCAGAACCGCGTCGACGGCGCCCGAAATGCCCTCGGCGAGGTCGTGCCGGGTGGTGAGCGCCTTGGCCTTGGCGACAACGCCTTCGCCTTCGGCCCACAGGACAGCGTCGGTATAGGTGCCGCCGGTGTCGATGCCGAGGAAGAGCGGCGCAGCGTGTCGGGCAGTCGTCATGGCGTCTCGGCTACGCAAAAAAAGGGGCGCGGATATCTCAGCGCCCCTTAGTCGATAAAGCCGAGCCACGATAGTTCGGCCTACGGGACCAGATCGATTTCCTCTGTCTCGCCGCCGGTGCAGGTGTAGCAGCAATTGTCGCAGTCCTCGGAATTGTCCGGCCCGACGCCCCAGTAGGTGCCCCTGTCGCCCGAGATCCAGGCGCCATAGCAGATCGTCTCGCCTTCCTCGCAGGCGAGCGGCATGGTCTTGGTCTCGCCGTCGTCGAGATAGTAGACCTGATTGCCGCCCGGCCAGACATGGTCGCGATCCTGGCTGTAGAGCTCGACCTCGAGCGCATTGGGATGCGAATTCCTCATGACGAAGGTCACGTCGCTCGCCAGCGAGACGGATGGCGCCGCAATGACGGCCGCCACGGCGAATGCCGCAGCCGCCAGGCCGCGTGCAATGAAGCTGTTCATGGAAATCTACCCCAAAAGAAGAGCGCGGCCCTCCGCCGCGCGGTGAACATTTGCATGGTTCACAATCGCCGGGAAGCGCGAACGTGTTGAGTTCCGAAGATTATTTTCGCGGCTCAGTCAGCGAGACTACTCCTGCGGCGGCGGATAGGCGTTCCGCTTGAGGCAACGGGCGAGATGCGCCGCGTTCGACGCCGCCATGGCTATCGTCTGCTGTACGGGATCGGGGATTGCTTCGAGATCGACATAGTCGACAGACTGCATGGCCTCGCCGACCCAATAGACGCCGGCATTGGCGGGAATGGTGAAACCGACGTCGTTGAGGGCCTGGAACATCGCGGCATGACAGTGGTGCGCTCCGTCCTCGTTGCCGACCACCGCAACAATCGCGACCTTCCCGGAAGGCGGCATGCGTCCTGCACCGTCTGTTTCGGAGAGGAAGGCGTCCATGCGCTCCACGACCCGCTTGGCGATGCTCGAGGGCTGCCCGAGCCAGATCGGGGTACCTAGGATAAATATGTCAGCCGCGCGGATCTGCTCCCGGATGGCAGGCCATTCATCCCCCGATCCCTCATCCGACGTCACGCCGGGCTTGATGTTGCGATCTGCGGCCCGCTCCACCGTCCCGGCCACCCCATGGGCGTTCAGGGCGTCGAAGAGATCGGCGATCAGTCGATCAGTCGAACTCTTTTCCGAACTGGCGGAACTTTTTAGCGAGCAGTTCAGCGCGAAGGCCGTTAGCGGGGTGGCTTCAGCGGACATCGGTCAGAGCACCCGTTGCGAGGAAGCCACGGCCTGCCTCCCGCTCGCCAAGTGATCATCACTTCTCGACATCGTCGGCTCTTTCTTCGTCGACGGCTTCCGGGAATTTCGGCAGCGTTTCGCCGGCGGCGTCCGGCTCGCTTTCCGGGTCGTCCTGGGCCGGAAGGTAACCGCGCGGCCGGTTTTCCGGCGGCCCTTCCCAACGGGGTCTCTGGTCTGTCGTGCCGGCGGGTCCTTTGTTTCGATCGGTCATGATGGCCTCCATCGCTTTGCTCAGAGGCTAACCCGCGCGCCCCCGCGCGGTTCCGCGCCGCCGGCCGAATGGCGGAACAAAAGCCCAAGGCACGGGTTGCGTTTCAAGAGGGGTGAAGACTGCGGCCGTACGCGAAGGAGGTCAGGATGGAATGGATCATGAACTGGTGGTGGGCGACGGTGATTGGCCCGATCGTCCTGGGATGCGTCATTGCCTATGCTCTTCTCACGCGCCGGCGCCTCAGCCCGGACGAGAAGGCCGCCCAGCGCCGCGCGGTTCGCCGCGAATACGGTCACGAACCTGCCGAGTCTCCGGCGCCTGCCCGTCGCGCGATCGAGCGGGATGATGCCGGCGTACGCGGATAAGCCGGTCAGACGTCCAGATTGGCGACCGACAGAGCGTTGTCCTGGATGAATTCGCGGCGCGGCTCAACGTCGTCGCCCATCAGCCGGGCAAACAGCGAGTCGGCGTCGTTCGCCTCCGTCACCTTGACCTGCAGCAGCGAGCGCGCGTTTGGATCGAGCGTGGTTTCCCAGAGCTGCTCGGCGTTCATCTCGCCCAGGCCCTTGTAGCGCTGCATGGTGAGACCCTTGCGGCCGACGGCGAAGACCGCATCGAGCAGCGACAGAGGTCCGGTGATCGTCTCGTTGACATCCTTGCGGCGCAGCACGGGCGAGTGCGAATAGATCTCGTCCAGGCGGGCCGAGTAGCGGTCAAGCGCACGCGCGTCGGCCGAGTTGAGCAGACCCATGTCGAGATGCGCATATTCGCGCACCCCGCGCACCGTCCGCTCGAAGATGAAGCCTCCGGGGCCTTCGTTCGACGGACTGGTTCGGCCTTGCCAGCCGCGTTCGGTGTCTTCCGCGATCATGTCGAGGCGGGCCGCGATCCGCGCCGCCATCTCGATGGCACGGGCAGGATCGGAGGCGATCTCGGAGTTGAGGCCGCGGGCGATAGCCGCCTGCTCGACCACGGCGCGATTGTAGCGCGTGTGCAGGCCGTTGATCAGGCTGCGCACGGCGAGTGCGTCGTCGACCGCGGCGCGCAGATCCTGGCCGGCGCGGACCTCGCCGTTGCCCATCGACAGCGTCGCCTCGTCGAGGCCGGAACCGATGAGGAATTCCTCGAAGGCGGCCTCGTCCTTCAGGTATTGCGAGCTCTTGCCGCGCGAGACTTTGTAGAGCGGCGGCTGGGCGATGTAGAGATGGCCGCGCTCGATCAGGTCCGGCATCTGCCGGAAGAAGAAGGTGAGCAGCAGCGTGCGGATATGGGCGCCGTCGACGTCGGCGTCGGTCATGATGATGATCTTGTGGTAGCGCAGCTTGTCGGCGTCGAACCGGTAGGGGCTGTTCTCGTCCGAGCCGATGCCGGTGCCGAGCGCGGTGATCAGCGTGCCAATCATCTCGGAGGAGAGCATGCGATCCATGCGCACGCGCTCGACGTTGAGGATCTTGCCGCGCAGCGGCAGGATCGCCTGGTTCTGGCGCGAGCGGCCGCCCTTGGCCGAACCGCCGGCGGAATCGCCCTCGACGATGAAGATTTCCGACTTGGCCGGATCCTTCTCCTGGCAGTCGGCGAGCTTGCCGGGCAGCGTCGAGACGCTCATGACGTCCTTGCGAACGGTTTCACGCGCCTTGCGCGCCGCCTCGCGGGCAGCCGCCGCCTGAACCACCTTGGCCATGACGGTCTTGGCCTCGGCGGGATGCTCCTCGAACCAGGTGCCGAGCGCCTCGTTGACGAGACTTTCGACCACGGGGCGGACTTCCGAGGAGACCAGCTTGTCCTTGGTCTGCGAGGAGAATTTGGGATCGGGAACCTTGACCGACAGCACGGCAGTCAGGCCTTCGCGGCTGTCGTCTCCGGTGAGCGTCACCTTTTCCTTCTTCGCGACGCCCGAGGATTCGGCATAGCTGGTGACCTGGCGGGTCAGCGCGCCGCGGAAGCCGGCGAGATGGGTGCCCCCGTCACGCTGCGGGATGTTGTTGGTGAAGGCCAGCACGTTCTCGTGGTAGCTGTCGTTCCACCACATCGCCACTTCGACCGTGATGCCGTCGCGTTCGGCGCTGATGGCGATCGGCGAGGAAATCAGCGGCTTCTTGGCACGGTCGAGATATCTGACGAACTCGATCAGGCCTCCGTCGTAGTGGAGTTCCTGCGCCTTGACGTCGGCGTGGCGCGCGTCGGTGAGCACGATGCGCACGCCTGAGTTGAGGAAGGCAAGTTCGCGCAGCCTGTGCTCGAGAGTACCGTAGTCGAACTCGACCATGGTGAAAGTCTCGCTCGACGGCATGAACGTCACTTCGCTGCCGCTGCGTCCTTCGAACGTGCCGGGTTCGTTGCGCGGCTCGTAGGCGCCTGTCACCTTCAACGGCGCATCGGCGTTGCCGTGGGTAAAGCTCATCTCATGAACCTTGCCGTCACGGCGGATCTTCAGCCTCAACCAGACCGACAGGGCGTTGACGACGGACACGCCGACGCCGTGCAGGCCGCCGGACACCTTGTAGGAATTCTGGTCGAATTTGCCGCCGGCATGGAGCTGGGTCATGATGACCTCGGCTGCGGAAACGCCTTCGCTGGCGTGAATGTCGGTCGGAATGCCGCGGCCATTGTCGGCGACGGTGCAGGACCCGTCGGGATTGAGCGTCACCGAGACGAGATCGGCATGGCCGGCAAGCGCTTCGTCGATGGCGTTGTCGACCACCTCGTAGACCATGTGATGCAGGCCGGAGCCGTCGTCCGTGTCGCCGATATACATGCCCGGACGCTTGCGGACGGCGTCCAGTCCCTTGAGAACCTTGATGGAATCGGCGCCGTACTCGGCCGGTTCGTGTCCGGAAGCGGCGGCGGCCGGAGTCTCGGTGTTTTCACTCATGTAGTGCTTTCACTCCACCGCGCCGGTAAGACGCCCGAGGAAGCGCCGAATCAGGCGCGCGACAGGTCCCAGATATAGGTGTTCAGGGCCATCATTCCAAGTTTCAGGCCGGCAGAAAGGGCCTTGTGCGACGGGTCTTCCCGAGGAATCCTCTTCTCCCACGGGGCAGCCTCCGTTGCGGCAGCGGAACCGGACCGAGGCCGGGGCGTTGCAGTGGATCAAGGTTCCGTAGGGGATCGTGACAGCTGTGGGGGCTAGCCCTATAGACTGCCATTCAAACATCTTCCGCCCGCCGCTCAGAGTATCCCGTCCCCATGCCAGATACGATCTTTCCGCGCGCCGGCGGCAATGCCCCCAAAGGCATGAGCTCGGGCGAGATGCTGTCGCTCATCAACAGCTTCAAGTGGGATGCGACAGCCGTCGGGCCGACCCGGTCCTGGCCGGAATCGCTGCGCTCCACCGTGAGGATCATGCTCGCCTCCCCGGTCGCCATGGTGATGCTGATGGGCGAAAAGGGCGTCCTGGTCTACAACGACGCCTACGCCGTGTTCGCCGGCCGTCGCCACCCCGAAATCCTCGGCAAGGAAGTCGCGATCGCATGGCCGGAGATCGCCGAGTTCAACACCGCGATCCTCAAGCGGGTGCTTGCGGGAGAGACCCTGTCGCTCGAAGACCAGAAGCTTACGCTCGACCGAACCGGCGTCTTCGAAGACGTCTGGCTGGACCTCGACTACAGTCCCGTTCTGGACGACGCCGGCGAGCCGATCGCCGAGCTGGTCATCGTCAGCGAAACGACGAAGCGCGTCATGGCCGAGCGGGCACTTGCCCGCAGCGAGGAGCGGCTGTCACTGGCGCTCAATGCATCGGGAATCGTCGGCGTGTGGGATTGGGATCTCGCGGCAAACCGGGTTTCCGCCGACCGTCGGTTCGCCCAGATGTACGGCGTCAATCCGGACGAGGCCGAGTCGGGAGTGCCCATCGAGGCTTACCTGGACGGCATCCATCCGCAGGACCGACAGCAGGTTGCGGAGAGCATCGCAGCGGCCCTCGAAGCCCGAGGGCCCTATCGGGGAGAGTACCGGCTCACGAACGCAGACGGGAGTATCCGGTGGGTGCTGGCGACCGGGACCGTCGTGGTCGATCCGGGCGGCGAGCCCGTGCGGCTTGCCGGTGTCGCGGTCGACATCACGGACAGCAAGGCGGCACAGGAAAGACTGGTCGAGAGCGAGGCGAAGTTCCGCGCAATTGCGGATTCGATGCCGCAGATGGTCTGGTCCACCCTGCCAGACGGTTTTCACGACTACTACAACGCGCGCTGGTATGAGTTCACCGGCGTTCCGGCCGGGTCGACGGACGGCGAAGGCTGGAACGGGATGTTCCACCCCGACGACCAGGACCGCGCCTGGGCGGCCTGGCGGCACTCGCTCGAAACGGGCGAGCCTTACCAGATCGAGTACCGGCTGCGCCACCATAGCGGCGAGTACAGGTGGACGCTCGGTCGCGCGATGCCGGTGCGCGATCCGCACGGCCAGATCGTTCGCTGGTTCGGCACCTGCACCGACATCCACGCGACCAAGCTGGCTGCCGAGGAACGCGAGATCGTCGCGCAGGAACTCAGCCATCGCATCAAGAACATCTTCTCGGTTCTGAACGGCATTGTCTCGCTTTCGGCGCGCAGCCATCCGGAGCTGAAGCCGCTTGCCCAGACCCTGCGGGAGCGCATATCGGCTCTCGGCGTAGCCCACGACTTCGTCAGGCCGCATTCAGCCGCGTCTCGACCCGAAAAGGTTGGTGTGACCGTGCAGGGACTGATCGAAACACTTTTGCGGCCCTACCGGGATCAGGGCGACGAGCGCCTTGCGATCACGGGAGCCGACACGCCGATCGACGACCGGTCCGCTACGCCGATCGCGCTTCTGTTCCATGAACTGGCGACGAATTCGGCGAAATACGGTGCGCTTTCGGACCGCGCCGGCCATGTGTCGGTAGACATGTCGCTGACCGACGGCGAACTCGCCATCGACTGGAAGGAGAGCGGCGTCGCCATCGTTCCGCCCGAGCGCGAAGGGTTCGGCAGCCGGCTGATCGCGCTTGCGGTCGAGGGCCAGCTGTCCGGCAGACTGACCCGATCGTGGGAGAGTGACGGCCTGCGGGTGTCGGTGCGGATTCCGATGCGGTCTCTCAGGCGCTCTGCCTAGCGATGCCTGGGCCAACCGAATTGTTGTTGGCAAAGAGACGCATCGACGGCGGCGGCAAGGCGCTCTCGCGGCGCCGGTGGGCGACGGCGAAGCTGACCGCCTGACGCATCTCGTCATCATGGACCGGCTTGGGGATGACACCCAGGGTACCCGGGACGCCGTCGCCAAGCTGGGCGGGATTGGCGGTCACGAAAACGACGGTGACGCCGTGCTTTTCCGCCAGCATCCGGCCGATCGCGGGTCCGGTCGGACCGTCACGAAGGTTCAGGTCCACGAGCGCTACTTCGGCATCGGCCGCGAGTTCTGCCGCCTTCATGCTGTCGGCGGCGATCCCGACCGGCATGTGTCCGAGCTGCGTCACGACATGCTCGATTTCGATTGCGACGAATATCTCGTCTTCAACCACCAGGATTTTGCATGACATTTTCTACTGCCCACTCATCACTTCAGCCCTGTCCGGGACTGTTAACGTCCAGCCCCCTCACATGGTTGCAGCCTTGGTGCAAACACGCCGCTGGTCATACGATCGAAATAATTCGTTAAATTTTTACGAAATCCCAGCGAGGCGGCACTTCGACCTGACATCCGGCCGATCATGCCGCAGTTGCGTATGCCTGTTCCCGCACTAGATTCAGGGGCGAACAGGAGCCCTCGGCCAGATGGATGCAGCGCCCGCCCCCTTCGTGCCGCCCGCGCCGAAGCCGCGCACCGCGCCGCCTTCGTTCCTGGAAATGATCCGGATCGTCTACAGGAACCCGCTCGAACTGTGGGGCGAGCCGTCCTACAACGAGCCATGGATCTCGGTCGGCGGCGTCGGCGGGCCGCTGGTCGTCGCCAATGATCCGGGCCTGATCCGGCACATTCTCGTCGACAACGTCAAGAACTACAAAATGTCGGTCGTCCGGCAGAAAATCCTGCGGCCGATCCTGCGCGACGGGCTGCTGACCGCCGAGGGCGAGGTGTGGAAGCGCTCGCGCAAGGCCATGGCGCCGGTGTTCACGCCCCGGCACATCTTCGGCTTCGCGAAGCCGATGCTGGAGCGGACGCGGGCCTTCGCCGACCGCTATGTGTCCGGCTCGAGGGTGGACGTTGCGCGCGACATGACGACGCTGACCTACGACATCCTCGCCGAGACGTTGTTTTCCGGCGAGATCGCGGCACCGCCGGGCACGTTCGAGAGCCAGATCGACCGCCTGTTCGAGACGATGGGCAGGGTCGATCCGCTCGACCTCCTGCGCGCGCCGGACTGGCTGCCCAGGATCACGCGCATCCGCGGCCGCAAGACGATGGCCTATTTCCGCGGCATCGTCGCCGCCACGATCGCGATGCGCGAGGAGCGGCTGAAGAAGGGTCCCGATAACGTCCCGCAGGATTTCCTGACGATGCTGCTCAAGGCGGAAGGCCCGGACGGCCTGACGCGCGGCGAAATCGAGGACAACATCATCACCTTCATCGGCGCCGGCCACGAGACCACGGCCCGCGCGCTCGGCTGGACCATCTTCTGCCTGGCGGAATCGCCCTGGGAGCGCGAGAAGATCGAGGCCGAGATCGACCAGGTGCTGGCGCGCGAACCGGACCCGGTGAAATGGCTCGACGCCATGCCGCTGACGCGCGCGGCCTTCGAGGAGGCGATGCGCCTCTATCCGCCGGCGCCGTCGATCAACCGCCAGCCGATCGAGGAGGACCGCTACGGCGACCTCGTGCTGCGCGAGGGCGCGACCGTGCTGGTCATGCCCTGGACGGTGCATCGGCACCGCAAGCTGTGGGAGAAGCCGGACGCGTTCATGCCGTCGCGCTTCCACCCGGAAAACCGCGACCGGGTCGATCGCTTCCAGTATCTCCCCTTCGGCGCCGGCCCGCGCATCTGCATCGGCGCCAGCTTCGCCATGCAGGAGGCGGTGATCGCCCTTGCCGTGCTCCTCTCGCGCTTCCGCTTCGATACGGTCGCCGAGACAAACCCCTGGCCGGTGCAGAAGCTGACCACGCAGCCCGAGGGCGGTCTGCCGATGAGGGTGAGCGCGCGGAGCTAACCCGAAGCATTGATTTCCAAGGAAACTTGAGCTATATTTTCTTTCAGGGGAAAGGATACTATCGTGTCAGTGGCACGCAAGCTCGACCGTTCGCCGGACGCTTCGGCCGTGGCCGCCAAGGCGGTGACGCGCGCGGCTGAGCTGCTCGACGTCTCGGGCAAGGAACTCGCGGCGATCATCGGCGTGTCAGAAGCGAGCCTCTCCCGCATGAAGCGAGGCGACGCCGCATTCCGCCTTTCCGGCAAGCCGTACGAACTGGCGCTGATGTTCATCCGTCTCTACCGCTCGCTCGACGCCATCATGGGCGGCGACGACATCGCGTCCCGGCAATGGGTGCGGTCGGAGAATTCCGCACTTGGCGGCCAGCCGCTGTCCCGCATCAAGAGCATCGACGGGCTCGCCCATGTCCTCGCCTATCTGGACGCCCGACGCGCTCCGGTCTGAGGCCAGGCCGTTCGAGGGGCGCTGCTGGCGTCTCGTCGAGGCACAACACCGCGTCTCCACGATGAAACTGGTCGACACGCTTGACGAACAGGCGCTGCTCGAGGCGGAACTCGAACGGACGAAGCCGCCCGTGCCGCCGGAGTGCGCCGGGCTCCACCATCTGCTTTCGACGCCGTTCCGCTACGGTCGCTATCCCGGCAATTCGCGCTTTCGTCGGGAGGGGTATTCGCTAGGCGTCTATTATGCGGCCGAGTGGGACGAAACCGCGGTCGCCGAAACCGTGTTCTACCGGCTGCTCTTCTTCGCGGAGAGCCCGCAGACGCCTTTCCCGCGCAATCCGCTGGAATTCACCGGGTTCGAGACCGCCGTCGCCGCCCGGACAGCAATCGACCTCACGGTTTTGCCTCTCTCGGCCGACGAACGCTGGGCCCATCCGAGCGACTATTCGGCCTGCCTCGCGCTTGCCGATGCCGCGCGAGAAGCGGACGTGACGGCAATTCGATACCGGTCGGTGCGCGATCCGCAAGGCGGAGCGAACCTCGCGCTTCTGTCCTGCCTGGTCTTTTCTGCCCCGGCGCCGAGCCGTTACGCCACGTGGCGTATCGGCTTTTCCGGATATGGGGCGATCGCGTTGTGCGACCGCCCCGAGCGGCGTCTTTCGTTCGAACTCTCGCTCTTCACCGACGATCCCCGCCTGGAGCCTCTGACGAAGCGGCTCCGATAATCCTACACCATCGCAAACACCCGCGCCGGGCCCCCGGTGCCGCCCCTGACCTTGGGCGCGCCGACGACGATCGTCGCACCCTTGGCCGGGAGGGCGTCGAGATTGGCGATACCCTCGATGCCGTAGCGGCCGGCCGGCAGCCAGGTGTTGTGGACGATGAAGTCGGGTGACTGGCCGAAGTCGAGCGACAGGGTATCGACGGCGATCGCCTTGGTGGTGCCCTCCAGCAGTTGTTTCACCGCATCGACGTGGAAGCCGGGGAAGTGCATCGTCTTGCCGTCGGCGCCGAGATTGCGGAACTTGTCGGTGGCGACATGCGCGGCCCAGCCGGAATTCATCGCGACGATGGCGCCGTCGGGGATCGGACCGTTGGCGTCGGTCCAGGCCTTGATGTCCTCGGGCGTCACCTGGGCATCCGAGTTGTCCGCCGCCTTGGCCTTGATGTCGATGACGACGAGCGGGGCGACGAGATCCTCGACAGGGAGCTCCGCGACCGACTTGCCGTCGGCGGTGAAGTGTAGCGGAGCGTCGATATGCGTGCCCGTATGCTCGCTGATGCGCAATTCGTAAAGATTGAACGTGTGCTCCTTGAAGTTGAACTTCTGCTCCATGAACAGCTGCTGGGCGCCGAAATAGGTCGGGAACATGTCGTAGAGTTCGTGGGTGAGATCGTGCGCCTTGGCGGGCGCGGCCGACTGCGCGAAAAGCGGCGCGGGCGCAGCCGCGGCGGCGACCGCGGCTCCGGTCGCGGCCAACCCGCCGCGGAACAGGGCGCGGCGCGACAGCATGTTCGTCTTGACGTTCTCAATGACGCAGGCGTGGCACATGTCGATAACTCCGAAGGCTATTAGGACGATTCAGAGTGCAGACGAAAGTGCCGTTCCGCAAGGGAAGCATGTGCGACCTGGGAAGATGTCTACACAGTCGCCGCCGAGGGCAGCTAGGCTCAAGGAAGATCGCCAGGCTGCCGGGCTATGCTCGATCATCAGGACGCTGACGCGCCCGATCAATCCTTGAGAAAATCTTCCAGTCCGATCGTAAAGGTGGGCGCATTCCCGTCCTTCACGGCATAGAGAGTCGCAGTAAAGTCGGTTGTGTAGGTAGTTACCGACTTTCTTGTTTTCTCAACCTTGGTATCGAACAAGACGCTCCGTTCGAACTCGCTCGCTTGCGGTTTGTCGAAGTCGCTGCAGTTTTCCAGCAGAGTCTGGCCATAGGCGAACTGGATCCGGTATCTGCCATCCGCAATTCCGCTGATGCTGGCCACGTCGTTTCGATAGACCAGGAACGAGTATGCCAGTTTTCGGCTGGCCTCATGGCGCACCTTGATGATTGCGTCGCCTTGGCTACTGTTTCGGATCGTCAGCTTATGCCCCCGTTTCCGTAGGCCTCCGTGTTTCGCCAGTATCTGTCCGTTTTGCGGCTTGTCTTCGCAGAGGGCCTTGTCGGGCAGCACGATGTCCTGGCTTTGGTCCGGAAAGTCACGAGGCAGCATTGACCGGACACAATCGTTCACGGCAGCCATTGCAGCGCGGGTTCCGTCCAGGGGAAAGGTCAGCGACGGTGATGTCTTGCCCGATACCTGAAGTGTTGCGGACCGCGAAATTTCCTCAACCAGATCGGCATCTGCGCCATACCGACCGGTAACAAGCCTCGAGCCTCCTTCGACATATGGCCGCTTGGTGCGGATGCCGTCGAAGACAATGGAAAGGGTTCGGTCTTCCGTTCCGGGAAGCTTGCCCGACAGGCCGAGCACGAAGTCGCCGGAATCTCTGAGTTTGCCCAAAACCAAGATGGCGTTGGCGGAGACAACCTTCCTTGCAAAGCATGCGGTTTCGCCGGACGCGAAGACGGTCCACCCGTCGACCACTCCCCATGCGCGGTCTTCCGGCCAAAAGTTGGACGTCGGAGATGCGGGTCGGTCCGAAACGGAATTGTCTTGTCTCGTGGCAGACTGCGGCGGATAGACTACGTGCGGAGGCAACGGTGCACGGACAACATCCCTGGGCCGCAAGACATACAACTGCTCCATGCCTGCGTAAGCGAGCGCAGTGATTATCGCAATTCCGATAGCTTTAAACCATTTCGATCGATTTCGCTTCGGAGAAAAATATCGAGCGGGCGGCAGTGAGAGATCGGTCCCGCATTTCCAACAGAAGCTGAAATGGGGTTGATTCCGCTCGCCGCACCGCGTGCATATCTGCAATGGAACTACTCCAGATCACTGGTGCTGTGGGCCTGCGCTCTCTGGTTAGAGTATTATCTCTTACCATAAATCACATCCTGCTCGGTATTACATGCGGATCTGGCTCGGAGTGCAGCCTCAAGTTTCGCGATGCAACCTGGTGGTTGACGGCGTCGCGGCTGCCGGTCCATGCTGGCCTCGGACGGAGAGTTGGTCAGCGTGACGGGACAGCAAAACCGGCGCAAACGATATCCGATGCCCCGCGAAAGGCGTCGCGGATGAGCGTCGCCTCGGCCGCCCGTCCGAGCTCCGGCCAAATGGCGGGCGAAGCGATTCACGTCGAGAACCTCCATAAGAAATTCGGAGAACTGCACGTCCTGAAGGGCGTGTCGCTGTCCGCCCGCGACGGCGACGTCGTGGCGATCATCGGCGGCAGCGGGTCCGGCAAATCGACGCTCCTGCGCTGCATCAATTGCCTCGAGAACCCGACCAGCGGGATCATCCGCGTCAATGCCGAGGAGATCAGGCTGAAGGCGGACAGCCATGGCCACACGGTGCCCGCCGACCGACGCCAGATCGAGCGCATCCGCTCGAAGCTCGGCATGGTGTTCCAGAACTTCAACCTCTGGAGCCACATGACGCTGATCGAGAACGTCATCGAGGTGCCGATCCATGTGCTCGGCGTGTCGCGCTCCGAAGCCATGGCCACCGCGGAAGCCCTGCTCGCCCGTGTCGGGCTGGCCGAGAAGCGCGACGTCTATCCGGCTTTCCTCTCCGGCGGTCAACAGCAGCGCGGAGCGATCGCCCGCGCGCTCGCCATCCAGCCGCGCGTCATGCTGTTCGACGAGCCGACCTCGGCGCTCGACCCGGAACTGGTCGGCGAGGTGCTCAAGGTGATCGCCGACCTCGCCCGCGAGGGACGCACGATGATCCTGGTTACGCACGAGATGAAGTTCGCGCGCGAGGTCGCGACACATGTCGTCTTCCTGCGCAACGGGATCGTCGAGGAGGAAGGGCCGCCGGACCAGCTGTTCGGCGCGCCGAAGACAGAGGCGCTCAGGCAATTCATCCGAACGGTCGGCTGAGAACGACCGGCGGATACATATTCGGGAACCAGAACAGGAACGGGAGAAATGGAATGAAGATCATCGTCAGACTGGCCGCCGCCGCGGCCCTGCTCGCAGCCTCCGCGGGCTTCGCATCGGCGCAGACCGTCAAGGTCGGCTTCTCGCCGGAAGCCTATCCGCCATTCTGGTCCGCTGACGCCTCGGGCAAGTGGGGCGGCTGGGAGGTCGAGATCATCGATGCCATCTGCACCGAGGCGAAGCTCACCTGTGAACTCACCCCGATCCCGTGGGACGGGCTGATCCCGGCGCTCACCACCAAGAAGATCGACGCGATCATGAACTCGATGTCGATCACCGCCGAGCGCATGAAGACGATCGACTTCTCCGACAAGTATTACAACACCCCGACCGCGGTGGCCGGGCCCAAGGGCGAAGCTTTCGCCGCCGATCCGGCCGGGATGAAGGGCAAGATCATCGGCGTGCAGGTGTCGACCGTGCATTCGGCCTATGTGAAGAAGCACTTCACGGAAGCCGCCGAGATCAAGGAATACCAGACCCAGGACGAGGCCAACCAGGACCTCGCCGCCGGCCGCATCGACGCGACCCAGGCCGACGCCATCGCGCTCGACGCCTTCCTCAAATCCGAGCAGGGCATGGCCTGCTGCGACCTCAAGGGCAACGTGGCGGAAGACCTGGAGATCCTCGGCCCGGGCGTCGGCGCCGGCCTGCGCAAGGAGGACACCGAGCTCAAGGCGAAGATCAACGCCGCGATCAAGGCGATCCGCGACAACGGCAAATATGCCGAGATCACCAAGAAATACTTCGACTTCGACGTCTATGGCGGGTGAGCGGCCAGCGAAGGCGTGAGGCCCCCTTACCGTCTCGGGCTTCGCCCGATCCACCTCTCCCCCACTGCGTGGGGGCGAGGAGCCGCAGTGCCTGCGGGGTCGCGACCTTCGCAACTGGCGGCTCCTCTCCCCCGGGCAGGGGGAGAGGTGGCACGCGAAGCGTGACGGTGAGGGGGTGATTTCTGCCGACCTCCCATGATGGAAACGCTCCTCACTCCCCTCCTCCAGTCCGCGTCCACGATGGACCTGCTCGCGCTCGAGCCTCCCGGCTGGGGCGGCAATCTGCTGCGCGGGCTGTTGAACTCGATCATCATCGCCATCGGAGCCTACGGTTTCGGCCTGCTGATCGGCATCGGCGGCGCCTATGGCAAGCTCTATGGCGGGCCGATCCTGCGCGACCTGCTCGAGGTCTACACCACCATCGTGCGGGCGGTGCCCGAACTGGTGCTGATCCTAATCCTCTATTTCGCCGGCACCGACCTCATCAACCGCGTGCTGGAGGCGTTGGGCTACGCGCGCATCGACATCAACGGACTGGTGGCCGGCATCTGGGTGTTGGCGATCGTGCAGGGGGCCTACTCGACCGAAGTTCTGCGCGGCGCGATCCTGTCGATCCCGCAGGGCCAGATCGAGGCGGCGCGCGCCTATGGCATGCCGCCGTTGCTGATGCTGCGCCGGATCACCCTGCCGGCGATGCTGCCCTTCGCCATTCCCGGCCTTGCCAATCTGTGGCTGATCGCGACCAAGGACACGGCGCTGCTCGCCATCGTCGGCTTCAACGAACTGACGCAGGAAACCCGCACCGCGGCGGGGCAGACCAAGGCCTATTTCACCTTCTTCGTCGCCGCGGGCGTGCTCTATCTTTTGCTGACGCTGGTCTCGAACCAGGTCATCGCGCGGGTCGAACGCTGGTCGCGGCGAGGGATGCCCTCCGTGTCGGGGAGTGCGCGATGAGCGGTCGCACAGCCGGCCTCGCCGAGTTTGCGGCGCGCAGTCCGTGGCTGCAGCCGCACCGCATCCTGCTGATGGCGATCGCCGCCGCGCTGGTCATCTCGGCGGCGCTGTTCATGCGCTGGGACTGGCTGCCGAACTACTACGGACTGGCACTGCAGGGCATATGGCGCACGATATGGATCCTGATGGTGACCTGCGTGCTCGGCATCGTCCTGGCCGTGCCGCTGGGACTCGCGCAAGCCGCCGGGCCGCGTTGGCTGGCGATGCCCGCCAACGCGTTCTGCACAGTGATCCGCGGCACGCCGCTCCTGCTGCAGCTCTGGCTGCTCTATTACGGGCTCGGCTCGCTGTTTCCGCAATTCCCGTGGATCCGGCAGTCCGATCTCTGGCCCTATCTCAGGCAGGCTTGGCCCTATGCCGTGCTGTCCTTGACGATCTCCTTTGCCGCGTACGAGGGCGAGGTGATGCGCGGCGCCTTCGCCGGCGTGCCCAAGGGGCAGCTCGAGGCGGCGCGCGCCTATGGCATGCGGCCCTTCACCATCTTCCGCCGCATTTGGCTGCCGCAGGCATTGCACCGGGCGCTGCCGACGCTCGCCGGCGAAACGGTGTTGCAACTCAAGGCGACGCCGCTGGTGGCGACGATCACGGTGATCGACATCTATGCGGTTGCCTCGCGGGTGCGGCAGGAAACGTTCATCGTCTACGAGCCGTTGCTGCTGCTGGCGCTGATCTATCTGATCATCTCGGGCATCATCATTTTCCTGTTCAGGAAGATGGAGGCCCGGATACCGGTGCGGCTCGGATGAGCATGCCCGCCACGGAACGCATCCCGCTCGAGGAAGCGGAGCGGCTCTGCATCGATGCGGCAATCGCGGCAGGAGCATCCGCGCCCGCCGCCGAGTCCATCGCCAGGGCCGCCGTCGCCGCCGAGGCGGACGGCCAGCCGGCCTTGGGGCTGGCGCATTTCGTCGACTATCTCGACGCGCTGGAGGCGGGCCGGATCGACGGCGCGGCGACGCCCCTGATCTCGCGGCCGACGCCGGCCGTCATCCTGTCCGATGCCGGGGGCGGAACGGCGCATCTCGGCTTCGACATGGCGTTCGAAGACCTGGTGGCGGTGGCGGAAACGTTCGGCGTCGCGATCTTCAGCCAGAAGAACGCCTATACGGCAGGCGCGCTGGGCTATTTCGCCGGACGCCTCGCGGAACGCGGGCTGGTCGGTCTCGCGGCGGCCAACGGCCCGGCGCTGCTTGCCGGCTCGGGCACGACGAAGCCGGTGTTCTGCACCAATCCGATCGCGTTCGCCGCGCCGACCGAAGACGGGCCGGCCCTGCTGATCGACCAGTCGTCGAGCGCCACCGCCTACGTGAACATCCGGGCGGCGGCGGAGCGGGGCGAAGGCATCCCCGAAGGCTGGGCGCTCGGTCCGGACGGCGAGCCCACGACCGACCCGCACAAGGCGATGCGCGGCGCCCTTCTGGCATTCGGCGGGTCGCGCGGCGCCAATATCGCGCTGATGGTCGAGGTGCTTTCGGCTGGCCTGTCGGGTGCGAACTGGTCGCTCGATGCGCCGTCCTTCGAAGGAGGCGCAAAATCGCCGGGCTGCGGATTGTTCGTGCTCGCCATCGATCCGCGCCTGTTCGCGGGGCATTTCGGGCGTCGGACGGGGCGGCATCTGGACCGATTGTCCAACCAGTTCGGGCTGCACGTGCCCGGAGAAGCGAAGGCGATCCAACGGGCGAAGGCGGAGCGTGACGGCGTGACAGTCGACACGGCGGTCCTGGCACGTTTGCGGGCCACATGGCCGCGTACATGAAAAACCCCGCCGAAGCGGGGTTCTCCGAAGGCCTGGCGGCGCGGATCAGTGGCGCGCGAGCCAAGAATCGATTTCGCGGTCGGCAGCGTCCTGAGCGTGGCCATAGCGCTCCTGCAGGCGGCCGGCGAGCTCGCGGCGGTTGCCCTTGATGACGTCGAGGTCGTCGTTGGTGAGCTTGCCCCACTGCTGCTGGACCTTGCCCTTGAACTGCTCCCAATTGCCTTCGACCTGATTCCAATTCATGGCGCATCTCCTTGATTTTGAACGAGCCGGCGACGGCGCCGGTCTGGCAGGGAAACGCGACGGCCCCGCCAAGGTTCCAAGACGCCTCGCCCTGCCTCCAAGGAAAGGACCGGCGTATCGCCGACGCCAGGAGATTGGCCCACACGAGCGCCAGAGCCCGCAGGCGAAGCGCATAGACAAATGGATTCCGGCCGGCCTCCGGCCGCCGGGAGGACGGCCGGAGGGCGCCGGCAACATTGTCGACTCCCGACCAAAACGAAAAACCCCGCCGGATCGCTCCGGCGGGGTTTGTTTCGCGGCCGATGCGGCCAGGCCTAGTTGCGGCTCTTGAGCGCGGCGCCCAGGATGTCGCCGAGCGAGGCGCCGGAGTCGGTCGAACCGTACTGGGCGACGGCCTCCTTCTCCTCGGCGATTTCCAGCGCCTTGATCGAGACCTGCACCTTGCGGGTCTTCTTGTCGTAGGCGATGACGCGCGCGTCGAGCTTCTGGCCGATCGAGAAGCGCTCGGGGCGCTGCTCGTCGCGGTCGCGCGACAGGTCGTTGCGCTTGATGAAGCTCTCGAGACCGCTCTCCACGAGCCTGACCTCGATGCCGCCATCCTTCACGCCGGTGACCTCGCAGGTGACGACGGCGTTCTTGCGCAGTTCGCCGCTGTCGCCGCCCGTGTCACGCTGCATCTGCTTGATGCCGAGCGAGATGCGCTCCTTGTCGACGTCGATGTCGAGCACCTGCGCCTTGACCATCTGGCCGCGCTGATACTCCTCGATGACCTGCTCGCCCGGACGGGTCCAGTCGAGGTCGGAGAGGTGCACCATGCCGTCCACGTCGCCATCGAGGCCGATGAACAGGCCGAACTCGGTCTTGTTCTTGACCTCGCCCTCCACGGTCGAGCCGACCGGGTGGTTGCGCACGAAGGCTTCCCACGGATTCTCGAGCGTCTGCTTGAGGCCGAGCGAGATGCGGCGCTTGGCCGGATCGACCTCGAGCACCACGACGTCGACGTCCTGGCTGGTCGAGAGGATCTTGCCGGGGTGGACGTTCTTCTTGGTCCACGACATCTCGGAGACGTGGATGAGGCCTTCGATGCCCGGCTCCAGCTCGACGAACGCGCCGTAGTCGGTGATGTTGGTGACCGTTCCCTTGATCTTCTTGCCGATCGGGAACTTGGTGCCGATGTCGCCCCACGGATCCGACTCGAGCTGCTTCATGCCGAGCGAGATGCGGTGGGTTTCCTGGTTGATGCGGATGATCTGCACCTTGACCGTCTGGCCGATGTTGAGGATCTCGGTCGGATGGTTGACGCGGCGCCAGGCCATGTCGGTGACGTGCAGCAGGCCGTCGATACCGCCGAGGTCGACGAACGCGCCGTAGTCGGTGATGTTCTTGACCACGCCCTCGACGACCTGACCCTCTTCGAGGTTCTGGACGATCTCGGAGCGCTGCTCGGCACGCGACTCTTCGAGAACCGTGCGGCGCGACACGACGATGTTGCCCCGGCGGCGATCCATCTTGAGGATCTCGAAGGGCTGCGGCGTGTGCATGAGGGGCGTGACGTCGCGGATCGGGCGGATGTCGACCTGCGAACGCGGCAGGAAGGCCACGGCGCCGTCGAGGTCGACGGTGAAGCCGCCCTTGACCTGGTTGAAGATGACGCCTTCGACGCGCTCGTTGCGGTTGAACTTCTCTTCGAGCTTGACCCAGCTCTCTTCGCGGCGGGCCTTTTCGCGCGAAAGCACTGCTTCGCCCAGCGCGTTCTCGATGCGGTCGACCATGACCTCGACCGTGTCGCCGGCCTTGAGTTCCTTGGCCTTCGAGCCGAACTCCTTGAGCGGCACGCGACCTTCGACCTTCAGGCCGACGTCGATGATGGCCATGTCCTTTTCAATGGACGTGATGATGCCGCGGACGACCGATCCTTCGGCGGAATGGCTCTCGGAAAAGCTTTCGTCGAGCATGCTCGCGAAATCGTCGCGAGAGGGAATGGCAACTGACATGTGTTCTCCTGGGAGTCCCGCAATCGCGGGACGCGGCGCCGTGGTTAGTGTTGCGTCGACCTGCCGGCATTCCGGGCGAATAGCCCTGGTGCCGCCTCTGGCGGCAAGTTCCGGCGCATGAGAATGCTGGCAGGCTGGTTCGGTGGCCGGACGGGCAAAGCGAGCTTCCGCTTGGAACGGCTCGCCGCCGGATCAGGCCCCGTTCCGCGCGGCCAGAACGCCATCGACGATGGCACGGGCCGCCCGGAACGCGGCTTCTATAGACATTTCGGACGTGTCGAGCAAGTGCGCGTCCGGCGCGGGTCGTAGGGGCGAGTCGGCGCGGCCCATGTCGCGCTCGTCCCGGCGGCGGATGTCGGCCAGAATCTCGGCGACGTCGGCCTGACCGCCCCGGTTTTCGATGTCGCGCAGCCGGCGCTGCGCGCGGACTTCCGGGCTTGCCGTGACGTAGAGCTTCACGTCGGCATCGGGCGTCACGACGGTGCCGATGTCGCGGCCGTCGAGCACGGCGCCGCCGGGCTGGCGAGCAAACTGCCGCTGCTTGTCGACCAGGATGCGCCGCAGTTCCGGGATGACCGCGACGCGCGAGGCGGCTTCGCCGACGCGGTGCGCCGACAGCGCATGCTTGTCGAGATTGGCAAGGTCGACGCGGCGCGCCGCTTCGATTGCACGCGCGGCATCGTCCAGCGGCTGGCCGCTGCCGATCAATTCGTGGGCAACGGCGCGATAGGTCAGGCCGGTGTCGAGATGCGGCAGGTGATAGTAATCGGCGAGCCGGCGCGCGAGCGTGCCCTTGCCCGAGGCGGCCGGCCCGTCGATGGCGATGAGGAGACTGGTCATGGCAGGCATCAAGCCTGTCTCGGATGTTTGCGCAAGGGGCGCGGTCAGTCCTGCGTCCAGAACCGACGGGAGTCTCTTAGCCTGCGCCAGAGCCTTGCCGCCTCGGTCCAGGTGGTCTCGGCACGCAGTTGCGTCACGGCAAGGATCCAGCCCGCGGCCCGCTGAAGGCGCGGATCGTCCAGCGCGGCGAAAGCCGGATCGGCGAGCAGCCGCCGGACCATCGCCGCGTCGTTGACCTCGCCGAAGACGTCCTGAAGGGCCTTGAGCCGGCGAGACAGGCGCGCCATGCGCTTCGGATCGTAGAGCGAGCCGAAGAAATCGAACGCGTAGCGAAGCTTTTTCAGCTCCTTGCGCAGTTCGTGTCGTTCGCCGGTGCCGAGCTTCCTCAGGCCCCGCGCGCGCTTGCGGGTCTTCTTCCAGCGTCTCCCCAGGGCCTCGTCGGCGAAGGCCGATACCGGGGCGGAAAGCCGCCTCGACTGGTCGAGGTCTGTTTCCTCGACCCAGCCACTGGTCTCGACGAACCGGATCAGGTCGAGCTCGAAGGCTTGCACCCGAGACCCCTCAAGCAGCGGGAGCAGCCTTGCGCGTTCATCGGCCGAGTGGCGGGCGATCAGGTCGGCGAGCGCCGCGAGCGAGGACTCGTCAGGATATCGCGCCGCCTCCGCACCGACGATGTCGTGCCCCGCCACCTCCATGTCGCGCAGGCGGCCGACCTCGCCGGCCAGCCAGGCCGCTTCCCCGGCCAGCCGGCCCAGCTCCGCGCTGCGGACAACACGCTGAAAGATAGAAAACCAGCTGCGCAGACGGCGCAGCCCGATCCTGAGCTGGTGCGGCCCTTCCATGTCGTCGGTATCGCGAACCACGTCCATGTTGACGCAGATCTGGTCGGCGCATTCGCGCATGATGTCGCGCGCCGCCGCCTCGATCGACATATCCGCGGCCAGCGGCACGTCGATGGCGTTGCGCGGGGCCGGCAGGGGCGAGACGCGGCCTTCCGCTGCCAGAAGCTCGGCGCGGGCGGATTTTGGGAGGCGAGACAAGCGCAGGCCGCCGTGCGGATAGAGCGCGTTGGCGACCTCGAACAATGCCCGCGGGCTGCCGTCGACCCGCTCGATCTCGAGTTCGTTCCAGGAGGCGGAGGCGCCGCCGGCCGAGATCGTGCCGACATCCGTCGAGATCTCGACCTTCGCGCCGCCGGGCAGGGTCAGAACGGCGCTCGACCGCCTGAAGCGCATGTCGGCGACGACGACCAGTTCCTTGCCGTCGCAGAGCTCGACGATACGCGATCGCAGCGCATCGTCGGGAACGAGGGTGGGGTCGGGTGCCCCGCGACGAATGGCAGTCTCCGATTCCTGCACGTCGGTGAAACCGCCGAGCGCCTGGCGTCCGGCCTTGACCGTCTGCAGCGACCGCCGGCCGTCCCGCCGCGTCCGCAACGTGATGCCGGCGTCTCGCAGCGCGCGGTCGGGCGTGTCGTAGTAGAGACTTCTGAGGGTTCGCGTGCGCGGTGTGGCAAACGATCCGTCGAGGTGCTTCGCCCGGGCCCACAGCTTGGCCGGCGGCTCGGCGAGCACGAATTTGAGTTCGATCTCCCGCATTGAGCGCTTTCGATCCGGTCCCCCCCCCCCCCCGCACGAGCGGCGCCTCGCGGGAAGGTCACCTGTCTTTCATGATATCGACCGCATCAGGCCGCCGTCGATCCTCAGATTCTGGCCGGTGATATATGCCGCACCGTCGGAGACCAGGAACGCGATGGTCGCCGCGATTTCCTCGCTGGTGCCGTAGCGCTGCATCGGCACGCCGGCGCGCCGCTCCTCCGTCGCCGGCAGGCTGTCGATCCAGCCGGGCAGCACGTTGTTCATGCGGACGTTCTTCGCGGCGTATTCGTCGGCGAAGAGCTTGGTGTAGGCGGCGAGCCCCGCCCGCGCCACGGCAGACGTCGGAAACATCGGGCTCGGCTCCGCCACCCAGGCGGTGGAGATGTTGACGATCGCGCCGCCGCCCTGAGCGGCCATGACCGGCGCGACGAGACGCACGGCCCGCACGACATTCATGAAATAGACGTCGAAGCCCTTGTGCCACTGCTCGTCGGTGATTTCGAGCAGCGGCGCGCGCGGCCCGTGGCCGGCACTGTTGACGAGCGCGTCGATGCGGCCCCAGCGGGCAAGCGCCAGGTCGACGAAGCGCTTCAGATCCTCGTTCGACTGGTTAGAACCGGTGACGCCCAGTCCGCCGAGCTCCTTCGCCAGCGCCTCGCCTTTGCCGGAAGAGGACAGGATCCCGAGAGCGAAGCCGTCGGCTGCGAGCCGGCGGGCGGCGGCCGCCCCCATGCCCGATCCGCCGCCGACGACGAGGGCGACCTTTTGTCCGCTCATATTATCTGCTCCGTATTTTCGCTGGCGGCTCACAGGCCCGTTCTCCGCCGGACGTCATTCGATCTCCGCGCCGAGGCCGCGCATAAGCTCGACGAACTGCGGAAAACTGGCCGAGATCATGCCCGTGTCATCAACCGTTGTCGCGCTTTCGGCGGCAAGCCCCATGACGAGAAAGCTCATGGCGATGCGGTGGTCGAGGCCCGTCTCCACTGTTTTGCCGCCGAGGCCCCGGCCTTCGGGCGACCCGCGCACGAGCAGCCAGTCCTTGCCGTCCTCGCAATCGACGCCATTGGCCCTCAGGGCGGCGGCGACCAATGCGAGCCGGTCGGATTCCCTGGGCGGCGATTCGGCCAATCCCTGCATCAGCGTTTCGCCCTCGGCGAAGGCCGCCGCGACCGCGAGCACCGGGTGTTCGTCGATCATCGACGGCGCACGCTCGGGCGGCACCGTCACGCCTCGCAGCTGCGAGGCCCGGACGCGCAGGTCCGCCACATCCTCGCCGCCGGAACTGCGGCGGTTGGACATCTCGATCGAGGCGCCCATCTCCAGCAGCGTGTCGAAAAGGCCGTTCCGGGTCGGGTTGATCAGGACGTTTTCCACCACCACGTCGGAGCCCGGAACGATCAGCGCGGCGACGACGACGAACGCGGCCGCAGACGGATCGCCGGGCACGGTGACGCTCTGGCCGGTGAGCCGGCCCTGCCCCTCGACGCGGATGTGCCGCAGGCCGCCGGCATCGGTCTCGATTTCGACGCCCGCGCCGAAGACGCGCAGCATTTTCTCGGTATGGTCGCGGGTGGGGACGGGCTCGATGACGGTGGTCACGCCGGGCGCGTTGAGGCCGGCCAGGAGCACCGCCGACTTGACCTGCGCCGACGGGACGGGAACGCGATAGGCGATCGGCGCCGCCGTCTTGGGCCCGCGCAGCGTCAGCGGCAGGCGGTCGCCGGGCGTCGATTCGACCTGGACGCCCATCAGCCGCAGCGGATCCAGCACGCGGCCCATCGGCCGCCGGGACAGCGATGCGTCGCCCCTGAACCAGGTCGTCATGTCGTAGACGCCCGCCAGGCCTATCGCCAGCCGCGCGCCGGTGCCCGAATTGCCGAAGTCGAGCACCCCCTCTGGCTCGAGGAGGCAGCCATTGCCGAGGCCGCGTACGAACCACTCGCCCCCAGCTTTGTCGATCCGAGCGCCGAAGGCCCGCATCGCCTTGGCCGAATAGAGCACGTCGTCGCCCTCGAACAAGCCCGAGATCCGCGTCTCGCCCGATGCAAGCCCGCCGAGCAGCAGCGCCCGGTGCGAGATCGACCTGTCGCCCGGCAGACCGACATGGCCCGCCAGCGCGGGAGAACGGCGGGCGGTCGCTGGCAGCAATGGCGGTCGATCGGTCATCGGCGTCGGGGTCCCCTCTCGCGCGGGGTCTAGCATGCGGGCGCGGGACGGTCATCCCCGCCGCCCGGGGGCTTCGTCCGGCCGCGCCGCGCCGGAGGCGGCAAAATCCGGCCCGGAATAGGCTTTGACAGGGGCGTCACTTGTGGATATGGGACCGAACTCATTTTACGGCGCGGCTCCGGCGGAAATCCCCCGCGCAGCGCGGTCCGGGCGGTCCCGGGCCTGTTTCCACGAGGCGGACACAGTGGCGAAACCTGAACTTGGCACGAAGCGTATCGACCCGGAGACGGGCAAGAAATTCTACGACCTGAACCGCGACCCGATCGTCTCGCCCTATACCGGCAAGAGCTATCCGCGGTCCTATTTCGAATCGACCGTGCTGAGCAAGCTCGAGGAGGAAGAGGAAGTCGTCGAGAAGGAACTGGACGCCGAGGACGATGCTCCCGAAATCGTCAGCCTCGAGGAGGCCGACGACGAGGCCAAGGGCGGCTCGGACGACCTTCCGGATCTCGGCGACGACGATGTCGAGATCGACGACGAGGACGACGACACCTTCCTGCCCGACGAGGAGGAAGAGGATGACGACGTCGCCGACATCATCGGCGTCGGCGGCGAGGACGACGACGAGATCTGACGTATCGGTCCGGCAGGGCGGATTCCGACAATGTCGGCATTCGTGTCTGTGAGGCCTTGATCTTGCGGGGCGGCGGGGTTAGAAGCCGCCTCGATCTTTGGTGGGGTTCCCATCCCGCCAAGCTCTCCGCCGGAGACGGCGCGGCCGCAAGGTCGGAGCGTGGGGCCATAGCTCAGTTGGGAGAGCGCTTGAATGGCATTCAAGAGGTCGTCGGTTCGATTCCGATTGGCTCCACCAAACATCCTTCCGCGTTCCTGCGGTTTGCTTTGGCTTTAAATTACCTCGACATTTCCGCCTCTTGGCAGCACTGGGACCGTATATCGAAGCCGAGAGATCGCGGCGTGGCGATTCACACGTCCGGCGGTTAGATTAACAGCATCACTTCGTGATCCGACCAACGAAGCGGCAGATCGCCATCGCCCCACCATCAATGCGTGGTTTGAGCCAACGGTCCGGTCGGAAATTGTCCGGCAGCACATCGCCGAAGCCGGAGTTTGTCCCCAATCTCGGTCGTTCAGGCAAATTCTTGCCTTTGAATGAAAGCCGACGGCCGGGCCGATGCCATTCAATGGGCGCTAAGCGTGAGCGCTGCCCTCATACATGAATGCCATCGGCCGAGGTCCCTTGGCGTAGCCGGTCCGAAGCTCGGCGCACTGGAAGCCCGCGCTTTCAATGAGACCTTCGATATGGCGATTGAGATGGCAGCCGCCCGCGCAACATTTCCATAGCGGCGTCAGGCGACGCTGCCAGGTGCGGACAGACTCGTCCGGCGAAAGGCCGTGCTCGACGAACAGAAACAGGCCGCCCGGCCTAAGCACCTGTCGAATCTCGACCAGCGCCCGGCTGACATCCGGAATCGAGCACAGGGTCCATGTGCTGACGACGGTGTCGATCGTGCCGTTGTCGAGCGGAATGGCCTCGGCGCTCTCCTCCAGGACTTCGACCGGGATGGCGACGCCGCTCGCGGCCCGCCGAGCCATTTCGGCCAGACGGGCGGACGGCTCCAGCCCCAGTACCTCGCTCACGGCTTTCGGGTAGTGGGTTAAGTTCAGGCCGGACCCGATACCGATTTCCAGGACTCGACCGCGGGCCTGCTCCAGGGCGCGCTTGCGGTAGGGGACAAGGTCGGGATTGCGCATCGCGCCGTGCACGAGGCGCGGGAGGATCAGATCGCGATAGAAGCTCATCGGTTCTTCCTCATCCCTTCGTATCGGCAGCGGACAGCTTCGGGAGGCCGTCAGTGCTTCCTCCAGCCGCTTTGCCGACGGCGCGGGCAAAGGCGGCATGGTAGGTCGGATCCTCGGTGCCCATCAGTCGGTCCCACCACGTGAAGTAGAGGCCCATGTTCCAGCGCGGCCGCGCATGGTGCAGGTCGTGGTGCGTCACGGTCGTCAGCCATCCGATCAGCGGACGGCCGTCGCGGCACGCCGGAAATATCTCGTAGCCGCAATGCCCTATGGCGTTGCGCAGCATCATGTGGGCAACGAACAGGAACGCCGCAAGCAGGCTGGTCGGCATCAGCAGCAGCGCCAGCGGCAGGTAGATCGCGTTGACGACCGCCTCGCTCGCATCGAAAGCGTAGGAGGTCCACGGCGAGGGATTGTGCGAGCGGTGGTGCAGGCGATGGAACCACCGGAACAGCCCGGGGCGGTGCATGATCCGGTGGGTCCAGTAGAACCAGGCGTCGTGGAGGACGATGAGCACGACGAGATTGATCAGGAAATACGGCAGCCCGCGCTCGAGCGGATCGTCGTAGATGGCGAGCCAGCCCAGCTTCTCCGACAGCGCGATGACGAGGCCGACAAGCGAGAAGATGAGGACCGTCCGCAGCGAGGCGAGGATCTCGCGCGACATCTGTGGCCAGTCCGGCCGCTCGTCGCGGATCTGGCGGCGCGCCAGCAGTCCTGCGAGCAGCGTGTTGACGACAAGGAAGGTGCCGCCCGCGCCGGCGACGTAGCGGATGAGGTCTCCCTGGAGGATGAACGGGTAGACGTCGGTCGCGTAGCTCGCCAGCGAATTCCAGATATAGGCATCCATGAGAATGCTCCTTCGGTTAAGATCCCGACGAAGCATGCCAAAGGGTGTGCGGATGGCTTCTCCGGCCCAGAACGCGCATAGCGATTTCAGGATTCGATCAGGAATTTCCGGAAGCGACGTGTCGGGCGAGCGCCTCTGCGCGGTAGTCGGTCGGGGTTACGCCCGTCAGTTCCCGGAACGCCCGGTTGAACGGTGCCAGGGAAGCATAGCCAAGTCCGAAGGCGATGGAGGCGATCTGCTCGCGCGCCTGCTTTGGATCGGCCAGCCTCTGCCTGGCTTCCGCGATCCGGTGGTCGTTGAGGAAGGCCGCGAAGTTGCGGTAGCCGAGACCCTTGTTGATGAGCTTGCGCAGCCGGTGTTCCGGGACGCCGAGCTGTCGCGCGAGCGAGGCAAGCGACAGGTCCGGTTCGAAGCAGACACCGCGCGATATGGCCGTCCTGAGGCGCTGAAGCTCCAGCAGTTCCGCCGGGCCGAGTTCATCGGTCCGCGGCTGTGGCGCGGAGAGCGCGGCTACGAAGAGTTCCCTCCGTACGGCGGTCGTCCAATAGGCGAAGGCGAATGCCAGGACGGCCAGCGTCAGCGACTGGACGAGTCGCAATCCGAGCCATTCGGGGAGCGGTTGGCGAAGCTCGTACAGCTCCGTCGCAGCGATGACGAATCCGACGATCGGCAGGGACAGCGCGACGGCGACGCGGAACCGGCGCCGGGAGTCGATCAGGTCGGTGCGAAATTCGATCAATGCCAGGCCGACGATATGGACCAGCAGGGAAACGACGACGGCTTGGTGCAGCAGCGCGCCCGCAGTCTGAGCCGACCCATTCCCCGACTGCCGCAAGCCATAGAATGCGAGGAGCAGCGCAGGCGGTACGGCGTAGGCCCATCGCCAGCCGGAGCCGTCCCGAAACAGCGCCAGCGCGAACCACCAGAAGAACGCCGAGGCAAGCACGGCGGGAATGACGAGGACCACGACGGAAGCTCCCAGGGCATCTGTCACGGGCTCGTTGGAGGCAAGCCCGTAGGCGGCGATGGCGATCGCGAACAGGGCGCCCGATACCGACATGAACCGCGGCGTCGTTGCCCGCAGAAACTGAATCGCGACGAAGAGGTTGAGCGCGGTCGCGCCTCCACGCAGCAAGAGGTCGGCGATGTCGAAAGCGCTGTTCATCGCCTGTGAGGTTACGACAAACGGAGAGCCGCGCAATGGCGCGCTGGCTGACTATTCTCGGTCCTATGTCGATGGGAAGAGAACAATCACTCCTCAGGCTGGACCGCGCTCACGACTGACCTCGCGCGAGCCTCCGCGTTGTCGCCCGCTCACTCCCAGCCAGACCAGCGCTCCGGCGGCGAGCGTCAACCAGGGAAGCAGCAGAACGTTGAGAAGCTGCCAGCCGAATGCCTGGAGCAGCGCCGCCGCCCCGAACGAACAGGCGAGGCCAACGGCGAAGATGGTCATGTCGTTGGTCGCCTGGGCGCGGCCCTTCTCGGCGGGTGCGTACGTGGTCGTCAGCAACGTCGTGCCGCCGATGTAGAGGAAGTTCCAACCAACCCCGAGCAGGATCAGGGCGCCCGCGAACGAGCCGAAGCCGGTTCCCGTCAGCGTCATGACGACATGACCCATCAGGACCAGAACGCCGGTCAGCATGATGCGTAGCACTCCGAAACGGGCGATCAGCGATCCGGTGAAGAACGACGGCAGGAACATGCCGAGCACGTGCAGCTGGATGACCGTCGCGGCCGACGACAAGTCATGGTGGTGATGCACCATGGCCAGCGGCGTAGCCGTCATCGCGAGGATCATCACTCCGTAGCCGGTGGCCGCCCCGAAGAGAGCGACCAGGTAGGCAGGCTGCGACACGATCCGTGACAGCGGACGGGCAGCTGCCGTCGCCTCGGTGGGTGCTGCGGCCGGGGGAATACGCAAAGCAAGAAGGATTCCCGCTGCGACCACCGAGACGATTGCCAGCAGGACGAAAGACCCCGCATAGGGTGGCCCGACCAGATCGGCCCCGAGGCGACCCACCATCGGGCCCGCGAATGCGGCGACGATACCTCCCGCGAGCACCAGGGAGATGGCACGGGGGCGGAATGCGTCGTCGGCCACTTCGCCTGCGGCGAAGCGATAGAACTGCGCGAATGCCTGGTAGGCGCCAACCATAAAGGTGCCGAGCGAAAGCAGAAGGAGCGACCCCGCCCATATGCCCCCTGCCGTCGCCAGTCCGCCGCATGCGCCGAGCAGCGCGCCTTCCACGAAGCCTGCGCGTCTGCCGACCCGCGCCATCCACATCGACGCGGGAAACGTTGCCACGGCCGTGCCGAGAAACATCGCCGCGATCGGCATGGTCGCGAGTTCGGGCCGGGAGGCGATCAATCCGCCTGCGAGCCCTCCGACCGTCATCACCATGACCGAGGCCGTCTGGAACAGCGCCTGTGCGCTCGCCAGCACCAGCACCTGGGCGTGCATGCGCGACGCCATCAGAACACCAGCAGCTTGTCGGCGGCGAGCGTTGCGGCTGCGAGCTCGTCCATCGTGCTTCGGCGGCCTCCTTCGACAATCTCCTGCTCAGTCATGCCGCGGGCATCCATACAGGTGCCGCACAGCAGGAGTTCACCCTTTGCCGCCAGCAGCCGCTTCAGCATCCGCTCGAGGTTGTAGTATCCCTCGGGCGTCTTCTGCCCGGCTTTCGCCGTCAGGACGGCGTCGGCCATCAGGAAGACGGTGACATGGCCGTTCGGGTCTGCTTTCGCGAGAGCGTTGGCGAGACGTAGCCCATTGTAGCTGCGTTCCGTTCCGTAAGGCGGGTCGTTGAGAATCAGCAGCGTCTTGGCTGGCATAGGCTTGCTCCATCGATAGGTAGCATGATAGTCTTACATTCAATTATTATGTTGAATGACGTATCGAGGCATTTCATCGATGTCAATCTCGAATCCGAAACAGGCGCTCTATGAGCAGTTCGCACAGGTCGCCAAGGCGTTCGGCAACCCGCAGCGGCTCGAACTCGTGGAGCATTTGGCCCAAGGTCCGCGCAGCGTCGAGGCACTTGCGACGAAGCTTTCGCTTCCGGTTGCCAATGTTTCGCAGCACCTCCAGGCAATGCGCCGTGCTGGTCTCGTCACCTCTGAGCGGGACGGGAAGTTCGTCAATTACCGCCTGGCCGACGATGGCGTGCTCGATGCCTTCGCCGCCATCCGCTCCGTGGCCGAGAAGCACTCGGCGGAGGTCGAGCGGGTGGTGCGCGGCTGGTTCGACCGCCGGGACGACATGGAGCCAATCTCACGCGAGGAATTGGCGGCCCGGATGAGCGACGGCGCGGTCACCGTCATCGACGTCCGCCCGCCGGACGAATATTCGCTCGGCCATCTTCCCGGGGCGATCAACGTTCCGCTTGCGGATCTATCCGTCAGACTGGACGAATTCCAACCAGGGCGGGAAGTGGTCGCCTACTGCCGGGGGCCGTGGTGCGTGATGTCCTTCGAGGCGGTCGCGGCGCTCCGCCGGAAGGGCGTACCCGCGCGCAGACTCGAGGACGGGCTCCCGGAGTGGAAGGCAGCGGGGCTCGCCGTTGAAGCTGGCGCCTGATCGAATGTCTGCCGGCGGTCTTCCCATCTCGAAGCCGTCGGTCTGTTTACGGCCCCGATCCCGACGCACGGCAATAAGCCCCCATTGCGAACGCCGAGGCAGACTTGCCTTCGCCTGAAAGCGGACGTTGGCGTCTAAGGTCCAATGACGATCGCCTGGCACCCCATCACAATAATTCGCAGTTCGGGGGAGAACTCGCGGAAGCCCCGCTCCTGGTTCGTCCAACTTCGTCGCGGTTGAACCTTCTCTCTGGACGGGAGGCATTGGCCCTGACGTCGAGCCTTCTCCATCCTCCGAAGGTCGATCTTTGGCAGTTGCCCCCGGCCCGGAGGCCGGAGGCTGTATCTGGGTCAGCCGACTGGGACGTCGGCGCTCTTGGCGTTACTCCGCACGAAGACCAGCGCGGCGGCACTCGCAAGGAGAGCCACCACCGCAGCGCCGAGGAAGGCCGCGCGGTACCCCGACAGCGCGTCCATCGCCTCGTGCGGAGCACCGGACAATTGCGCGGCCGCGACCGAGACCATGACGGCGAGGCCAAGCGCGCCGCTGAGAGCAATCAGGCCTGTCACCATGACAGGTTTCACGCCAATGCGGCCGATCAAGGGGCCGGTGAACTTCACCATGAACGCCATGATGACGAGCGTCATCGGCAAGAGGGCGAGGCCCGATCCAAATGCCGACAGGTCGAGGACCTGTTGAAGATAGAGGTTGAGGAAGAACCACAGCGGGATCCAGGCGGCACCCAGAAGAGCCATGACGAGGTTGCCGACAGCAAGCCCCGGCGCGCGGAACAGCCGCAGCGGCAAAAGCGGATCGCGCGACGTCGCCTGCTGGATCAGGAAAAGCGCCAGCATCACCAGCGCGCCGCCAAGACAGAGGAGCGTCTGCGGTGCGAACCAGCCCACCTGTTCGGCCGTGACGATGCCATAGACGGCGGCCACGATCGCGCCGGTAACGAGGGCGGCATCGACCACGCCGATCTTGCCTCGCGACCTCGAAACGGTCGGCAGGACCGCCGGGCCGAGCGCCAGCACGGCAAGCCCGAGGGGGACGTTGACAAGAAAGGTCCATTCCCAGCTCATCCACTCGGTGATCACGCCGCCGAGAAAAACGCCGGCGGTGCCACCCGCAGCGGCCGAGGCGCCCCAGAAGCCGAAGGCGCGACCAAGCTCGGAGGGCTGCGCGCCGAAAAGGCGCATCAGAATCGACAGGGCGGCAGGCGCAATCAAGGCGGCGCCGACACCTTGCAGCGCGCGTCCTGTGAGCAGCATGACCTGGCTGTCAGCCAGACCCGCGAGCAGCGAGGAAGCGGTCAGGATGCCGAACCCGGTGAGGAAAATGCGCCGCGCGCCGAACACGTCGGCCAGCTTGCCTCCGAGCAGCAGGAGACCGCCGAAGGCGATCACATAAGCATTGAAGATCCAGCTCAGGCCGTCGTCGGTAAAGCCGAGATCGGCCTGGATGGCAGGAAGTGCGACACCGATGATCGAGGTGTCGAGAATGACGATGAACTGCGCCGCGCACAATAGTGCGAGCGCCTTCCACCGCTTCGGATCGGGAGTTTGAAGTGACATGGAAGAAGGTCCCTGTTTGCAGTTGGACCGCAGCAGTTCGTGCGGCTGTAAAGCGTTGTCAGGCCTCCCATCATGGCAGGGTCAACACCCCTCCCAGCTTGTCAGGGTACACGGCTGTGCATCTTTTTCAGTTTGGCAAATCGCGCGCGTCTCTTGTCTTGATATCCCTGTTTGGGAGACCGGAGAAGGCGAGGGAAGAAGTCGGGGCTATTGCGCAAAAAGCCTGTTGACCCTCCAATGGTGGGAGGGTGCACAACAAATTTGAACCCGGCCTGGCCGGAAACGAAGGGAGCCACGGTATGAATATTGGAGAAGCCTCGAAGGCGACCGGCATCTCGGTGAAGATGCTGCGCTACTACGAAGAGATCGGTCTCGTCCGCCCGGCATTGCGGGCCTATTCGGGCTATCGCGTCTATTCCGACAAGAACATCGCGATGCTGCTATTCGTGCGCCGCGCGCGCGACCTAGGCTTTCAGGTCAAGCAGATTGCCGCGCTTCTCGACCTATGGCAGGACGGCAGCCGGGCCAGCGCCGATGTCAAGGCGCTGGCGCTCGATCATGTTCGCGAACTGGAGCATCGCCGCCGCGAACTCGACGAGATGATCGGAACGCTCCAGCACCTCGCGCATCACTGCCACGGCGACAGCCGGCCCGACTGCCCGATCCTGAGCGGCCTTGGCGCTGCGGACGAGGCGCCGGCCAAGGCCGAGCGCAAGAAGGCGCCCCGCCGGAGCTTTGCCGTGGCCGGCTGAAGGGCCGTGCATTTGAGCGCCGCCGGAAAGGCGGTCCCCGGCCCGTCGGAGAGCACATCGTGAACGGCCGCTTCTGGACGACGCAGGTCACAGAGGCTCGGGCGGCGGAACACGAGGACTTCACGCGCAGCGGCCCGCTGCCTTTATTGTGCAGGAGTCCCGGCTTTCGCCGCGCGCGATGTTCTGCCGCGGCGAGGATCGCGCGGTGCTGACCCTCTGGCGGGGGGCGCGCCGCCCGCTCCATGTCCTACGCCCCGGGGTCGGCGACCGAGGCCCCTGACAGTCCCCCAGTACCGCAGCGGGCAAGCGCCACGAGGGGTGACGCGCGCTGCATTCGCTGTTCTTGCCTCAGCCGGCGGCGACGAGGTCGCCGTGCATGGCGGTGGCGTCGGGTGTCAAGAAAACATCCGCGTGCAGATCGTGCCGTCTCAAGCCAAGCACCAGAACGACCTCCTGCAAGGCCTCGATCATGGCTGGAGGGCCTGCCGTGTAGCAGGACCATCCGTCAAGGTCCGTCTGGTCGGTTCGGACCGCGGCATGAACGAACCCCGTGCGGCCGGACGTCGGCGCCGAGGGCGTGGAGAGGACCGGCGTCACGGTCATGTCGGGATGCAGCGTGGCAAGCCCGGCCAGGCGATGTTGAGAAGAGTGACGTCAGGCATTTCGAGAGTCTCCATTGCAGGAGAGGGTGCATTCCGGCGCGCAGGGGACGATGCCGGTGCCGCTTGCTGCGACGCAGGTGCAGAGCGTTTCAGCGAGGGAAGCAGCCGGGCGGTTGGGAATGCGGTTGAAGGCCATGAGACCCAGCACCGCCGACAGGACCGGCGCCACGAAGGCGAGCAGCAGCGCAGCGCCGATGCCGATTTGGACCTGCAGCGCTCCGACGCCGAAATAGAGCAGCCCGGCGAGCGCGGAGCCGATACCGAAGACCATCCCGGATGCCGTCGCGCCTGAGCGGGGCGCAAGGTCTTGCGCCGCCACGACGAGGATCGGGGTCGCGGCGTAGCTGAGTGCGCCAGCGGCGGAGAGTAGCACGGTGAACCCAGCGGTAGCTGGCGAAAGCCAGAGCAGCCCGAGAAAGGCCGGAACACTGGCCGCCAGAACGGCCGCGAGAAGCCATGCGCGGGAAACTCTGGTCGCCAGGAGGCCGACGCCGATCCCTCCTGCCGCTGCGGCGAGAGAGAACGTGCTGAGCGTTCCGGCGATCGCGGGGTCTGTGTCCGACAGGCCATGCCGCTCAATCAGAAACAGGGGTAGGCCGTTCAGGACGGCGGTGGCCGGAAGAAAGGCCAGGGCGGCAGCGAGCGTGACCACGCCGACCGGCCCCCACACGAGCGTCCAGTCGAAGCGCCGGACCGCGTTTGCGGCGGACACCTCGCGCTTCCGATCGCCTGTGGCGCATGCCAGGATCACCGTAGCGGCGAGAATGCCGGGCGCCGCGAGGACGAGCGGTAGCGCCGCACCGGCCAGATCGCGCGCGGTCGACAAGAGCGAAGGGCCTGCCGCGTAGCCCAGCATTCCGCCGGCCGCGAAAAGAGCGACCGCGAGTTCTGGCCGTGCGGTTCCGCGCCGTACCAGCATCGAACCGGCCGGGTGAATGGCAGCCGACCCAAGGCCCGCGATGGCGACCAGGACGAAGAGCAGCGGCACACTTGGGGCCACGACGAGCAGGCTGAGAAGCACCGCGCTGAACAGGACGCTGGCGGCGGTGACCGACACTTCGCCGAAATGATCGGACAGCCGTCCGAGAAACGGGCCGGGCAGCGAGGCCGACAGCGCGAAGATCGCGACAAGCGCAGCCAGCGTCATCTCGTCCAGCCCAAGCTGGAGGTGAAACATTGGCAGCAACGCCGGCACGAAGGCCGTATAGGCATCGTTGACCGTATGGCCGAGCGTACCGAGAATCAGGAACCGGCGTCCTGTATCGGCGCCCGGCGCTGCAAGGGTCAGAGCGGCCATTTCCCCACTTCCCTTAGCCGGGACTCGATCCGGGGCTTCTGATCCCAGAAGGTGCCGTAGGTGAACCAGTCGCCGATCTCGGTGATCGGGGCGACGCGGACGCCGAACCGGTGCTTGGCCTCGTCCATCACGGCCTGGTCGGTGAGGTCGCGTTCGGCGTAGGCGATGCCGAGGCGGCCAAGCCACGCCTTGAGCGCACGGCAGTCGGAGCATGTCGGGGTGGAATAAACGGTGACGGTAGCATTCATAGCTCTTCTCCTTGGCAGGGTCGAAAGGAATGGGGTGCGTTCCCGTCCGTGCCGGGGACGCGTTGCGATCAGGCGCTGCGGACACTCTCGACCATGGGCGCCCTGAACCGGCGCAGACGCAGGGCATTGCCGAGGACGAAGACCGAGGACAGCGCCATCGCGCCCGCGGCGAAGACCGGCGAGAGCAGGATGCCGGTAGACGGCCAAAGCGCCCCGGCCGCGACCGGGATCAGGGCGGCGTTGTAGGCGAAAGCCCAGAACAGGTTCTGCCGGATGTTGCGCATCGTGGCGCGGGACAGCGCGATGGCGTTCGGCACGCCCTTGAGGCTTCCGGACATCAGCACCACGTCGGCAGCCTCGATGGCTACATCCGTGCCGGTCCCGATCGCAAGGCCCACGTCCGCCTCGGCCAGCGCCGGGGCGTCGTTGATGCCGTCGCCGACGAAGGCCACCGGGCCGTGGGCCTTCAGCCGCCGGATCGCGGCCACCTTGCCGTCGGGCAGCACCTCGGCCACGACCTCGTCGATCCCGAGCCGCCGGCCGATGGCCTCGGCGGTGCGCCGGTTGTCTCCGGTGATCATGGCGACCTTGAGTCCCAGAGCGTGCAACGCGCGGATCGCGTCCGGGGTCGATTCCTTGATCGGATCGGCCACCGCGATGATCGCCGCCAGCCGACCGCCGATGGCGACATAGATCGGCGACTTGCCGTCGTTGGCGAGGCGCGAGGCCGTCTGCGCGAAGGCGCTCACATCGTGGCCGAGCTGCGCCATATAACGGTCGGCGCCGATCTCGACCCGGACACCCCCCGCCTCGGCCGCCACACCAAAGCCGGTCACGCTCTCGAACCGGGACAGCACCGGCATCGTCAGGCCCTCGGCCTCGGCCGCTGCGACGATGGCGCGGGCGATCGGATGCTCGGACTTCGCCTCGACGGCGGCAATCCTGGCCAGCACGTCGGCCCGGTCGAATCCGTCCGTCAGCACGAGGTCGGTCAGGGTCGGCTTGCCTTTGGTCAGCGTGCCGGTCTTGTCGAGCGCAACGACCTTCGCACCCTGAAGACCCTGCAGCGCGTCGCCCTTGCGGAACAGCACGCCGAGTTCAGCGCCGCGGCCCGTGCCCACCATGATCGAGGTCGGCGTGGCCAGGCCCATCGCGCAGGGGCAGGCGATGATGAGGACCGCCACCGCGTTGACGAGGCCGAAGGTCAGCGCCGGGTCGGGTCCGACGAAGAACCACACGCCGAAGGTCAGCGCGGCGAGTGTCATCACCGCGGGCACGAACCACATGGTGATCTTGTCGACAAGCCCTTGGATAGGCAGCTTCGACCCCTGCGCTTCCTCGACCATCCGGATGATCTGCGCCAGCATCGTGTGGCCGCCCACAGCGGTGGCACGGAAGGCAAAGGCGCCAGTTTGGTTGACCGTGCCGCCAGTGACGGCGGTGCCCGCGGCCTTGGCGACCGGGATCGGCTCGCCGGTGATCATCGACTCGTCGATCCAGCTTTCGCCCTCGATCACCTCGCCATCCACCGGCACGCGCTCGCCGGGGCGCACATCGATGATATCGCCGGGGGCGACGTCGGAGACGTCGATCTCGAAGACACTTCCGCCCCGCCGTACGCGGGCGGTCTTGGCCTTCAGCCCGACCAGCCGCTTGATCGCTTCGGAGGTGCGACCCTTGGCGCGCGCCTCGAGCACCCGGCCCAGGAGGATCAGGGTGACAATCACCGCCGCAGCCTCGTAATAGACGTTCACCGTGCCCGCAGGCAGAAGTACCGGCGCGAAGGTTGCGACCAGCGAATAGGCATAGGCGGCAAGCGTGCCGACAGCGACCAGGCTGTTCATGTCGGGCGCGGCACGCAGCAGCGCCGGGATGCCCTTCCGGTAGAACCGCAGGCCGGGGAAGGCCAGCACCAGCGTCGTCAGCGCGAACTGGAACAGCCAGCTCGCTCCCATCCCGATGGTCGAGGCGATCAGGTGGTGCATGCCCGGGATGACGTGGCTTCCCATCTCGAGCAGGAAGACCGGCGCCGTCAGGGCCGCCGCGAGGGCAAGATCGCGCGACAGGACGCGTCGCTCCTCCTCCTTCTGCGCCTCAGCCTCAGCGCTGGCGGCACCGCTCCGGTCGATAAGGCGGGCGTCATAGCCCGCATCTGCGACCGCCGCGATCAGCGCGGCGGCGTCGGCGCTGCCCGTTACGGTTGCCCGCTCGGTCGCCAAATTGACGTTGGCTCCGGTCACGCCCGGCACGGCGCGCAGCGCCCGTTCGACGCGGCCGACGCAGGAGGCACAGGTCATGCCGTCGATGGCGAGTTCGATGGTCGAGGCCGTCACCGTGTAGCCCACGTCCTCGACCGCGCGGATCAGGTCGGCGCGGGCGACGGGCGCGGCAAGGTGGACCTCTGCACGCTCGGTTGCGAGGTTGACGCTGGCATCGCGGACGCCGGGAACGCTCTTGAGGGCGCGTTCGACACGGCCGACGCAAGAGGCGCAGGTCATGCCCTCGATCGGCAGGGAGACGGCTTCCATCGTGAAATTGGCGGGCGCATTCATGGCTGATTCCCTTCGGATTCATCGGATGCGCCAACACATGGGATCTCCCATGTTGGGAGGGTCAAGCGGCGTTTTTCGATTTTCTTCGATCGCCTCCCGCCTCATGGGCGATCGGGCCAGCAGGCCCGCGCAAAGCCGCTCGGAGCGGGGCGAAAAAAGTCGTGAGAGAGCCCTTGACCCTCCCATGCTGGGAGCGCCCACGTCTGGTGTCGCCAAGCAAAACAAAGGAGGCAAAGATGCAATTCCACATCGAGAACATGACCTGCTTCGGCTGCGCCCGCAGCGTGACGAAGGCGATCCAGTCGGTCGACAAGGCCGCCGTGGTCACGGCCGATCCGGAGAATCGCAAGATCGAGGTCGAGACCTCGGCCGCGCGCGCCGAGATCGAGGCCATTCTTGCCGAGGCGGGCTATCCCGCCCTGCGCGATGCCGCGTGACGGAGGTGGCGATGTCCCGCCTCTCGACTGCGTTTCTTGCGACGGCTTCGGCCGCCGCAGTGACGCTCGCCGTGATCCAGGTGCAGTTTGCTTCGACTGACCCGAAAGCGGTCGAGGCGATCGCCCAGACCACTCACGAGGTTGCGCCCTCTGGTCCTGCGCATTCGGGGCACTGATCCCGAACGCATGGAGTCGCCCCTATCGGGGGCGGCTCATGCGATGGGCTTGCGCTGGAACGGGCAGGCGTTCCGCGCCCCTCAGTTTCCGACCGCGAGGCCGATGCTGTCGTCGGCGGGTCGGAACTTCGCGGCGCTCGGAATGTTTCGGTGGGCGCGAGTTGATCGCGCTCCCAACGCGACCCCTTATCCGCTTTGGGCTGTAGCCTAACAGCGATGATAACGCGCAGAGCTCGGGTGCTTCGAATGCTGAAATTCTGGATCGACGTCGCGATGCTTGGCTTTGAGGCGCAACAGGTGATGTGGCTGCGGGCCATGAGGATCGCCGGCGGCGGAAAGCGGGGGCATCGCGAAGCTCGGCTGATGGTAAGCGAGAAAGCGGTCGCGACTGTCCAGGCCGCGGGCGCCATCGCAACGGGCGCACATCCCGAGAAAGTCGTTCAGTCCATTCGATCGAAGGTTCGGGCGAACAAACGTCGGTTGTCACGATAGCGGTATTAGCGGACCGCACGTTTGCACTTCGGCGCGTCAGCGATATCGGCTGACCTGGTCGACCGAGGTCATCGCAATCGCGCCGGTGCACTATTCGACGATCAGTTTACCGATCAGCCCCTTGGCTACGCGCGGCAGAGCATGGTCGACAAGAGCATACTCTCCGGAAACGTCCAGCGTCATGTCGACCACGGTAGCGCCACCCGGCGGCACCGTCACCGTCTGCACGTCCAGAAGCGGCGGGCTCGACAGCGACGCCAGCTGGTACGTCCGGTCGAAGATCTCGCCGATCACATGGAAGCTCGAGGTCTGGCCTGGACCGCCAACCCCGAAGTAGATGCGAACGCTCTCGCCGACCTTGGCCTTCAAGGCCCCGTCGTCCAGGAGAGCGCCGACCGCACCATTGAAGACATAATATTCGGGGGCCTCGGCGTGCATCTTGGCAACGTCGAACCCCTGCATTCCGTCGGCGCCGAAGGCAGCCTTCGTGTAGATTTCGCCCTGGACCACGTAGAACTCGCGGTCGACCGGCGGCAGCGGCGCCTCCGGTTCGACAAGGATCAGGCCATACATGCCATTGGCGATGTGCTGGGCCGCCTCAGGCACGGCACAGTGATAGACGTATAGACCCGGCTTCAACGCCTTGAAGGAAAAGTTCCTGGTCTCACCGGGCGCCGCTTCGGTGGCGAAGTGGCCTCCGCCAGGTGCCGTCGCCGCGTGGAAGTCGACGCTGTGCTTTTCGCTGCTGTCGCCACGGTTGGTGAGAGTCACCTCAACCGTGTCTCCGACTCTCGCCCGGACGAACGGACCCGGCACCTTGGTGCCGAAGGTCCAGTAGTGATAGGCCGCACCATCGGCCAGCCGACCCGTTACCTCGACGGTCTCGAGGTTGACCTTGACCGTCTGCGGCGGACGCAGACCGATCGGCGCAGGAAGGTCATCGGCAGCGCGCGCGATATCGAGCGGCGCCTCGGCGGTTCCATTCTCCGCCGGGTGCTCGTGCGTGCCTCCGCCCCAGGCGTTGCCGGCCGCGAGGCCAAGGAGTGCAGCCGCGGCCACGTACGGATTTGTCCGGAGTTTTTTCATCGGGATGACCTTCCAAGTGGACTGCGAGCACCAAACCACCCTGGAATCGCCCGTTCGTTGTGCCACATCAAAGAGCAGCGCGGTCGAGACCTTCAAGTATCGGAAGGCTACCGGGTCGATTGACGTCCGAAACACCACCGCTCCGAGCCATCGCGTTGTGATATACCGCCAACTCATGCGCGACGATCAACGGAATCTCATCGAATGACGTCACCAGGAACGGGCGGCGGTCCACCGGAGACCGGAAGATGGTCCGCCCCGCCGATACCCGAGATCCCGGTCGCCCTCTTCTCGTTCCTTCTGCACTTCGTGTGGGAGTTCCTGCAGGTGCCCACATTTGCCGGAATGGCGGCAATGTCACACTGGGACGGCATCAAATTCTGCACGGCGGCGACTTTGGGGGATGTGGGATTCGCCCTGATTGCGTTCTGGGCGGCAAGCGTCGTAGCCGGCAGCCGTCAATGGATTCAAGAGAAGCGGCGTGTCCCGTTCATGGTGTTCATCGCAGTCGGAATAGCCCTCACGGTCGGTTTCGAGTATTACCACACGACCATAAGCCATCGGTGGTCCTACTCCGAACTCATGCCGCTCGTCCCACCGCTCGGCACCGGACTGAGCCCGCTCGTCCAGTGGATCGTCATTCCTCCGCTCGTTCTCTGGCTCACACGGCGGCACCTGCACGGAACGAGGGTTCCCCGCGCCTGAGGATGATCACATTTCTGTTGTATCCGGATCAAATAGGCGGCGCACCTTGACCTTTGCCCGCGTTTTGTGGCGAAGCTGAAAACATGACGGATTCGAAACAGCGGCGGATGCAGAGAGGCGTATGGCTACGTGCCGCGCTTGCGTTCGCGCTCGTTTTCCTGGCTTCGCTGCAGCCCGGCATGGTGGCGATGGCGAACGGGGCCATGCATCAGGTCAGCGTCGAGGCCACCGCGGCTGATGACCACGCTCATCATCCCGGTGACAATGGTCACGACACCGAAGCGGTTCACCAACACGCTCTCGCGGGCGATGCCGCTTCTGCACATGACCACCATGGCGATCAGGCCACGGCGGACGTCTGTTGCGATCTTCACTGCGCACCATCAAGCGCGGTTCCGGTGGAGCATCAGGCGTGGGTCGGATCTCTTTCCCGCGTCTTTGCGCAGCCGGTTTCTGCCGCGTTCCTGCCTGGCGAGTCGACCAGGCTGATCCGCCCGCCCCGAACCTGACCTGATCCGCCGCGCCGAGTGGCGCAAAGGCACCCGTGCGTCCGCGCGCGGCCACCTTTCCCTTCCCAGGTTCAAGGTCTCACATGCGAATCCCGTCGATCGCGGCGCTGACAGCGTCGCTCCTCGTGGCAGGCTGCGCGGCGACGCCGCTTCCCGAAATCCTGCCGCATTTCAACCCCGCCAACCCGGCGACCGGACTGCGCGACGCGCGCTATTCCCCGGTGCTCGGCGACTATCAACCGCGCCGGCCAACCGGCCCCGACGGTTGGCGAAAGCTCAACGACGAGCTCTCCCCCGCACGCAAGGGCCAGGGTTCATGAGACGCGGCATTTTCAGTATCGCCGCACTCGCCGCCCCGCTGCTGGTTTCAGCCTGCGTGACCACAGGCGAAGGACTCGACGACCCTCTGGCAGGGTTCCAGACAGTCTCCGCCAGGACAGCGGCCGTGACAGGCAAGGAGACCGTCTGGGCGCAGTCGAGCCAGGAGGCCCGCGCCCTCGGCGAACGTGTGTCCGCGCTGGTCCGCGGCAAAACGATCGGCCCGGATATGGCGGTGCAGGTCGCGCTCCTCAACAACAAGGGACTGCAGGCCGCCTATGCCGAGATCGGCATGTCCTCGGCGGAGCTTTGGCAGCAATCCCTGCCCACCAATCCGACCGTTTCCGTCGGGATCATGGGAATCAACGCCGGCCGCACCGTCGAAACCGCGGTCGTCGGCAATATCCTGTCGCTCATTACCAGACCTCGTCGGATGGCGGTCGCCGACGCTCGCTTCAGGCAGGCGCAGTTGAAGGCCGCCGAAGCGACGCTGAAGCTCGCGGCCGATACGCGCCGCGCATGGATCGAGGCGGTCGCCGCCTGGGAAAAGGTAGGGTACCTCAACCGCGCCCAGGCTGCCGCCGACGCCGCGTCGGCCCTTGCAGAGAAGCTCGGGCAGACGGGAGCGTTCACCAAGACCGGCCAGGCGCGCGAGCATGTCTTCTATGCCGAGCTGGCCGGGCAAACCGCGGAGGCGCGGATGCAGGCTCGGATGGCCAAGGAGGCGCTGACGCGACTGATGGGCCTCTGGGGCTACGATATCGACTACCAGGTGCCGAACGCGCTTCCCTCGCTGCCCGCCAACCCCCTCGCCCGCAAGGACATCGAGGCGCTGGCTCTCAGGAACCGCGTCGACCTCGACATTGCAAAGCTCGAACTGGAAGCCCTCGCACTCTCCTACGGGCTGACGGAGGCGACGCGTTACGTCTCCGACCTCGAACTCATGACCGGGGCCGAAATCGAGCAGGAGGAAGAGGACGGCGAAACGAAGACCAAGGTCCTCGTCAATGCCGAGCTCGAATTCGTCATCCCGATCTTCGACAGCGGTCGAGCCCGGATGCGCAAGGCGGAACTCGCCTACATGCAGGCGGCCAATCTGCTGGCGGAGCGGGCGGTCAACGTCCGTTCGGAAGCCCGCAGCGCCTATGACGGCTATCGGTCCACGCTCGACATCGCCCGCCACTACCGGGCGAACGTGGTGCCGCTGCGCACCACCATCGAGGAGGAGTCGCTCCTCACCTACAACGGCATGATCACCAACACGTTCGAGCTCCTCGCCGACACGCGCGCCAAGGTGAACTCGATCATGCTTTCCCTCAACGCCAAGCGCCAGTTCTGGCTGGCCGACGTGAACCTGGGGACCGCCGTCTACGGCGGGGGCGGCAGCGCTCCCGCGAGCGGCGGCGCCGAGACCGCGGCTGCCGACGACGGCGGCGGCGGACACTGATCCAGGAGAACCAGACATGATTACCAGAAGACAGATACTTGGAGGCGGCGCGTTCCTGGCGAGCGCCGCCGCCTGGTCGAAGACCTCGGCCATGGGGCTTCCCGACGCCCCGGTCATGGAATCGCCGGACATGCAGCCGCCGATCTTCCCGTCGAGCGGACCGGATTACCAGCCGGTCGTCACCCTCAACGGCTGGACCTTGCCGCACCGGATGAACGGCGGGGTCAAGGAGTTTCATCTGGTCGCCGAGCCGGTCGAACGGGAGCTCAGTCCCGGCATGACGGCCTATCTGTGGGGCTACAACGGCCAGTCGCCGGGACCGACCATCGAGGCCGTCGAAGGCGACCGGGTCCGCATCTTCGTCACCAACAGGCTGCCGGAGCACACCACCATCCACTGGCACGGCATGATCCTGCCCTGCGGCATGGACGGCGTGACGGGCCTGACGCAGCCCGGCATCCCGCCCGGCAAGACCTTCGTCTACGAGTTCGACCTCGTGAAGAGCGGAACCTTCATGTACCACCCGCACGCCGACGAGATGGTCCAGATGGCGATGGGCATGATGGGATTCTTCGTCATCCACCCGAAGGATCCTGCGCTTCACCGTGTCGATCGCGACTTCGTCTTCCTCCTCAACGCGTTCGATATCGAGCCCGGCTCCTACGTGCCGCGCGTCATGGAGATGACCGACTTCAACCTGTGGACCTGGAACAGCCGGGTCTTCCCCGGGATCAGCCACCTCGTCGTCAACAAGGACGATCGGGTCCGCGTGCGGGTCGGCAATCTCACCATGACCAACCATCCGATCCACATGCATGGCTACGACTTCGAGGTCACCTGCACGGACGGCGGGTGGGTCAGGCCGGAGGCACGCTGGCCGGAAGTCTCGATCGACATCCCCGTCGGTGCAATGCGGGCCTACGAGTTCGATGCCAAGTATCTCGGCGACTGGGCGATCCATTGCCACAAGTCGCACCACACCATGAACGCCATGGGCCACGACGTGCCGACCTTCATCGGCGCGGACAAGACCGACGTCGCGCGCCGGATCCAGCGGGTCCAGCCGGACTATATGGCCATGGGCAACCGCGGCATGGCGGATATGGGCGAAATGGAGATGCCGCTGCCCGACAACACCATCCCGATGATGACGGGCTGGGGACAGTTCGGCGCGATCGAGATGGGCGGTATGTTCTCGGTCGTGAAGGTCCGCGAGGGCATCTCAGCAAACGATTATGCCGACCCCGGCTGGTACGACCATCCGGAAGGCACGGTCGCCAACGAGTGGACGGGCGACACCCCGTCTCCGGCCAAGGCCGGAGATGCAAGAACGATGGCTCCCCACGGCGGCCACGCGATCAAGTGACTCAACCCCAAAACAAGGACACCCACATGAAGACATCCATTGCGACACTCGCCATGTTCATCGCCCTCGCCGGAGGAGCGTGGGCGGCAGGAACCCATTCAGGCGGTCATGGCGAGGCAGGCATGATGGCGATCGGCAAGCCCGGAAAGAAGGCCGAGGCGTCCCGGACCGTGACGATCTCAATGATGGAACGCGACGACGGCGGCATGGTGTTCGAGCCCGCGTCGCTCGGGGTCGCGAAAGGCGAAACGCTCCGCCTCAAGTTCGTCAACAAGGGCAAACTCGACCACGAGTTCGTCATGGACGTCCACGAGGGCATCATGGAGCACAAGGCACTCATGGAGCGTTTTCCCGAAATGGAACATGACGACCCGAACTCGATCCGGCTCGCGCCGGGTGCGACCGGCGAGATCGTCTGGACCTTCGCCAAGGCGGGCGACTTCGGCTTCGCCTGCCTTATCCCGGGCCATTACGATTCCGGCATGAAGGGCGACATCAACGTCCGTCACTGAACTCTCGACTTTGAAAGGATGATCACATGAACAAGACACCTATCCTCATAGCCGCGGCCGCGGCCCTCGCTCTCGGCGCAGTCGCAGCCGGCGCTCAGGAATATACCGCAGGCGAAGTCACCAAGATCGATGCCGCGCAGAAGAAGCTCACCATCAAGCACGAGGAACTCACCAACCTCGACATGCCGGCGATGACGATGGTGTTCGTGGTCGCCGACGAGTCCATGATCGAGGAGGTCAAGGTCGGCCAGAAGATCGAGTTCACCGCAGAGCGCGTCAACGGCCGTATCACGGTCACCGACATCAAATAGGACATCGAGGCGCGGGCCACAGAGTCCGCGCCTCCTTCGGGAGGCAGAGGCCATGATGGAGAACGGAATGGGTGGCATGTGGGGCATGGGACTATGGAGCCTTGTCGGCCTGGTGGTCGTTGCCCTCGTGATTGCCGCTCTCGTGAAATACGTGTTCTTTCGGTAGGAGAATTCGCCATGAAAAAGCTTAACAGAAAAATGGGCGCCGCCGCGTTCACGGCGGTGCTGCTGCTTAGCCAGGCCGCATGGGCGGCCGGCACGCTGGATGTGTTGAAGTCGGCGTCCTGTGGCTGCTGTTCGTCCTGGGGCAAGCACATGCGCGAGGCGGGGTTCGCGGTGACGGAGACCGACCTTCCGCTTGCGGACCTCAACGCCGCCAAGGTCGAAGCGGGGCTGAAGCCGGGCCAGACGTCCTGCCATACGGCACGGATCGACGGTTACGTGATCGAGGGGCATGTGCCCGCACGCGAGATCCGGCGCCTGCTCGACGAACGGCCGGACGCAATCGGTCTGACAGTGCCCGACATGCCCTATGGCTCGCCGGGCATGGGCGAAGCCGGAGATGATGCCGACCCCTACGATGTCCTGCTCGTCAGGCGGGACGGCACGACCGAGGTCTATCAGAGCTATCGCTGATCCGATCTGCCGCCTCCGGCGGCCATTCGGGGTGAAGGGCCAACCGGACTTATCCGGGATTTGGGATCGACCCGTATCGGTGTTCACGGCGGTCTTCGTCGACAGCGCGGACTGAAATGCGCCTGTGTCGGCGGGAACTGAAATGTTCCGCTGGGGTTCGTCTCTATCAACGCGAAACCGACGGAGCCGCTATGACCTTGTGGATGATCCACAAACCCGTCGGCATCGGCCACCGAAACGCAGGAGACACCCTATGACTGGAGACCACGCTCAGCACGCCGAAAAGCCGCACGGCCGCCCCTATCTCATGTTCTGGGTAAACATGCTCCTCGGCCTCGTCGTCATGTACATCGTCATGTTCACGATGATCGACGGCACCGGCGACTTCAGAAACAATCTGAACATGTTCTACATGGCGGTAACGATGTGGGCTCCGATGGGCATCTTCATGCTGGCGACGATGCCTGGCATGTTCCCGAACAAGCGGGCGAACGCTGCTCTCTACGTCGCCTTCGCGATACTGACCGCGGCATCCCTGTGGGCCACGAGGGCACAGGCCCTCATCGACGATCGACAGTTCATCGCCTCCATGATCCCGCATCATTCAGGCGCCATCCTGATGTGCCGTGAGGCGAACGTCGCCGATCCCGAGCTGGTCGCGCTGTGCGCCGAGATCACCGAGGCGCAACGGCGCGAAATAGATCAGATGGAGCGGATTTCGGAGAGACTCCGCTGACCGGATAGCAAGACCGAGTGGCTCCCTGTCGCGGGTGCACGACTTTTAGCGCAGGCCAAAGGCGACTACTTGCTGAGCCGATACTTGCTGTGGCAGGTCGCAGGTCTCGAGCATCATGTGGAACAGGTGCTCCGCCGGAATCGCGGACGGCTCGACCTCGGCCCGCAGCCGCCTGGCGCCCAGAAGACTGCCGCCGCCGGGAACAGAACCCATGCGCATATCGGGAGTGATTACATCGCCGGCGCGTGCGGTTTTCCGGTCGAAGACGACGGCTAGCTCCTGGAGCCGAGCCGCGATGTTGTCAAACTCTTGACGCTCGGCTGCGATCTTCCGGTCGTCGGCCTTGCTATCAGTCCCGGCTTTTCCGGTAAACAAGGCGCTTAGCTCGGCGCCATGCACAACGAAGACCGATGCCGCTTCCCGTAGTCTTGCCCTGTCGTAGAGGAGTTCGCCGCTGAACATCGCAGCGATCGTCTTGGCTGCGACGGCCATATCCTTCATCGCCTGCTGCCGGCGGTGGACTATCGGACTCGGCTGGGCTTCAACGCCCGCCTTCGCTGGTTGTGCCAGAATCAGCGCGGCCGAGACAAGGGCAATGGACAGTAACTTTGGCATCGGCGAATCCGCGTCGATTCCTTATGACGACCAGCTCATGAGCGTTCCGGCAGCTGCCGCCCTCCGCCATAACGCCTCCGTCACTCATTGGCTGCGTGACGGAAGTGCCGCGCCGCGTCGTTGGCCATGCGGTCGGTGCACCATTTCGCGTAGAACCCGCCCAGAAGCCAACCGAGCCATCGGATCGCCAGTGACCGTGGCAGATCGTAGGCGATGAAGACCGTCAGCATCGACGAGGCGGATTTAGGTCTGATCGTGAACCCCATGCGGTATCGGCCGATGACCCAGAGCGTCGGCTCGACGATGGTGGCCCACTCCTTCCGCCGCGGAGGATCGCGTTCGGTCACCATCTCTTCCACCGACAGCGGAATGCCAAGGATGCTCCCGGTGAAGCCGAATTTCGAACCAACGGAACGCGCGCCTCCCTGGTCGATATGGATGTCCATCCTCGATCCCATCATCATCCACGATTTCTGCTCCATATGAGCCGAGAGGTTTCGGTGGTCGTCGAGGAACGCGAAGACCGCGTCAGGGGGCGCATCGATGCCGCTGCGCGTCTCGGCCGAGAAAGCATATTCGGTCATGGCGGAACCTGCCTTCACCGGTTGCCCCGTCACATCATGCCCATTGTCATCATAAGCTTGTCCGCAGTCGCCTTCTGCGCGTCATCGAGGGAGGAATAGAACGGCTCGACGGCGGCCTTGAGGCTACGGACGCTCTCGAGGCGCAGAGAAAGCGCCGCCTCCTTATTTGCGAGGATTGAAGGCAACGTTTGTGCACCCGTCGCTGGCTGCATCATATCCTCCGACGCGCGCGCACTCTTTCTCAATGCTTCGGCGACCGCTCCCCACAGGGCCTCCTGGGCAGGCGTCACCTTGAGCTCGGTGTGGAGGAAGGCGATGCGGCCTTCAACGTGGTCGGGCGACATCATCTGTCGAATGCCGTCGGCCATTCCGTCGGCGGACATCATGCCTCCCATCATACCGCCATTGCTCATCATCATCATCTGCTGCATCATCGTCATCATATCGCCGCCCATCATGCCCCCGCCCATCATACCGCCCCCAGGGCCTGGCATCGCGTCCGGTGCGGGCTGTTTTGGAGCGGCCTGCTCTGCCGGTGCTTCCTGCGCAGTAGAGGGAGGGTGATGCGCGTCTTCGGCGAAGGACAATGCGGGGACCAGAATGACCGCTACCGCAGCCAATATCTTCAGCAAGGTTGTCATGATCTTTCCTCGTTAACGGTTTCGGGTTGTGCCAATGCAGGCCGGCATTCGGGCGGTTGTCCCATGGATGACGGAGCACTGCCAAAGAGCTCGGCGCTGGCCGTGGCCAGCAAGCCGGCGATGGAGATCGCGTTCGACGGGTGAGGGATCGAATCCGTGCTCACCACTCGCGCCGCCCCTGCTGCCAAGAGCTGTGCGTAGGCGTCCCCCGCGAACACGGGATGAATCACGACGCTGACGGCCGCGGGCAGGCGAGCCGTTTTAGGTGACCGAGGGTTTCGATCGACGTCCGTCCCGACGAGACGATGTCGTCGACGATGACGGGCGTTCGGCGCAGGGCGGCGTCGACCGAAGGAAGGCTCACCTCGACATCGCGGTCACCGCGGCGGATCTTGGTCAGCACCTGATGGGGAAGACCGGCTCGCGCCGCAATATCTGCAACCCATTGTTCGCTCTCGCTGTCCGGACCGATGAGGATCGCGTCGCGGATATTGTCCCGCAGCCAGTCGGCGATCAGCGGCGCCGTCGCCACGCGACGCGCCGGGATGCGGTAGAGAAGGGACAGATCCGGGTTCCTGTGCAGATGGGGATCTACCGTCACCAGCCAGTCGAAACTCTCTTCCAGGAACCGCGCGAAGAGCGGCGCGCTTATCGTTTCGCCCGGATTGAACCGTTTGTCCTGGCGCATATAGGCCAGATAGGGTGCGATCAGTCCGACGGTGCGGGCGCCGAACTCGCGCGCCGTCGCGGCGGCGAACCGCAGCGGCAGGGCGAGCTCGTCGGGGTTGTGCAGGCTCGCTACGATGGCGACATCGATGCCGCCAAGGTCGTCCTCGACTGCGACGAGGGACTCGCCGTCGGGAAAATGACGCCAGTCGAGCCGCCCGGTTCGCGCAGCCAGCAGCGGGGCCATCGCCGCCGCCAGCTCGCGCTGCAACGGGAAGGGGAGCAGCACACGGGTCATTCGATGGCTCCGGTCACGAAGATGTCCGGATGCGCCCTGGCATAGGCGAGCGCATATTCCAGTTCGCCCGGCGATTGGGCATGGATGTGGAACAGCGGCTCGCCGACCTCGACACGGTCGCCAATCCGAACGCGGCACTCGACACCGGCCGCGGGGCTGCCCGGCGCGCCGGCGAGCTTGGCGACCTTCGCCAGGCGACGGTTGTCGATGCGGCTCACGCGGCCCGGGCCGCCGGCGAGAAGCGGACGGCTTTGCGCCGCCATACGCGGCTCGGTAAAGCCGCCTTGCGCCTCGCAGATCGCGAGGAACTTGGCGAACGCTGCCCCGCTGTCGAGCAGCGAGCGGGCGCGTGCGCGTCCCTGCCCGGCGACGGCTCCGGGGGCTGCGTCGAGCAGGGCCCCTGCAAGATCGAGTGCGCGGCTGCGGAGATCCAGGGGCGCTTGCCCGTCGCTGCGCAGGACGCTCAACACGTCTCGCGCTTCGAGTGCGGGCCCGATGCCGTAGCCAACGGGTTGGCTGCCATCGGTGCGCAGCACGGAGAGGTCTAGACCCAGCGCACGGGCCGTAGCCCGAAGCCTCTTTTCGAGAGAGACAGCCGCGGCGGCAGACCGCACCTTGGCTGTCGGTCCGACGGGAATGTCGATCAGCACATGGGTGGAGCCGGCCGCGGCTTTCTTGGAGAGGACGCTGGCGACGAGCTGACCGTCGCTGTCGAAATCGAGCGGGCGCTCGATGCGGATCAGGATGTCGTCGGCCGGGCTCAGCCGGACATTCCCACCCCACACGATGCAGCCCCCTTCGCGGTCGACCACTCGTCGCATGGCGTCGAGATCGAGCGCCACCGGCGCCATCACCTCCATTGCATCCGCGGTCCCGGCGGGCGATGTGATGGCGCGCGAAGATGTCTTCGGGATCCGATGGCCGGCCGCCGCCACGATCGCAACGACGATGGGCGTGGTGCGGTTTCCGGGAAGACCGCCGACGCAATGCTTGTCGAGCACGGGGCCGCTGCCCCAGTCGATACGCTCTCCCACCGACAACATCGCCTTGGTGAGCGCGATGGTTTCCCGTTCATCCAGCCGCTCACCGGCGCAGGCGGTCACGAACGCCGTCAGTTCGATGTCCGACAACCGGTTGTCGACGGTGTCGCGCATCAGGGCGAGGAAATCAGCGTCTTTCAATCGCTGTCCGAACACCTTGGCGCGCAGCGCCGCCGCCGACGCCGGGGGCTCGGGATGGCTGAACACCGCCGTGGCTTGCGGATCCGGCTGGAGCAGAGTCCAGGCGACTTCGGACAATGCGGCGATATCGGGTTCGAGATGGTCGTCGACGACCACGTTGAGCGTCGCAACGAGTTCCCGGTCACCGCAACGCACCAGTACCCTGGTCAGCGCGGTGAAGCCTTCGGACCGGCAGACGTGGCAATCTCGGTGCATATAGACAACCGGCTGCTGGTACGTATCGATGCCGGCGCGGACGAGGCGCATCTGGCTGTGAACCTCGCTCATGCCGGCCTCTCCAGGTCGATCCGCTCGAGGTGCTCGGGGACGCGCGCCTCCCATTTGAGTTCGCGGTTGATGCGCCCGCGCAGCGTATCAGCGGAGTCCGGCTCGCCGTGGGTGAGATAGGTCATAGCCGGCTTGCGGCGGGCACCGCCCATCCAGTCGAGGATTTCGTCGGCGTCCGCGTGACCGGAGAAGCTCTGCAGCTGGACGACCTCCGCGCGGATCGGCACCTCCTGCCCGAACATCCGCAGATGGTCGGCGCCAGCGGCCAGGGCAGCTCCGCGCGTGCCACCGGCCTGGAAGCCGGAGAGCAGGATCGCGTTGCGCGCATCCGATCCGAAGGCCTGCACGTGGTGCAGAACACGTCCGCCGGTGAGCATTCCGCTGGCCGACACGATGATCATCGGCCCGCGCCGAAGGTTCAGGGCCTTCGATTCCTCCACCGATCGCACCAGCGTCGCGATGGAATACATCGCCCGGCACTCTTCCAGGCTGACATGGTGCTCGTCGTGGAAGCGGTGGTAGATATCCGTCGCGTCGATCGCCATCGGGCTGTTGAGGAAGACCGGAACGGCCGGGATGTCGCCGCGCTGCTCAAGGCGCGCGATCTGCAGCAGGATGCCTTGAGCGCGGCCGACGGCGAATGCCGGTATGACGATCACTCCGCCCCGGCCGGCGACACGCCGGATCACCGGCGCTAGCTCCGCTTCCGCATCGATGCGCGGGTGCTTGCGGTTGCCGTAGGTGGATTCGCAGACGAGTATGTCGGCTTCCTGCAAGGGCAGGGGCGGTCGCATCAGCGGATCTTGCGGGCGTCCCAGGTCGCCGCTGAAATGCACGGTTCGTCCGGCAATATGGACGCTGATCTGTGCGGCGCCAAGCAGATGCCCCGCGTGGAGGAAGCGCGCGCGAATGCCGCGGCCGACTTCGAATTCCTTGTCGAAGTCCTTCGTCGCGATATGCCTGAGCGAAGCCTCAGCGTCTTCGAGCGTGTAGAGCGGCTCAGGATTGAGGTGCTTGGAGAAGCCTTTCCGCCTGGCATACCGGGCCTCTTCTTCCTGGAGGTGGCCGCTGTCGGGCAGCAACAGAGAGCAGAGTTCCGCGGTCGCGGGAGTGCAGATCACCTTGCCGCGAAAGCCGTCGCGCACGAGCGCGGGGATATAGCCCGAGTGATCAAGATGCGCGTGGGTCAGGAGTACGGTGTCGATCGTCTCGGGCGGCACCGGGAACGCCGCGCGATTGCGATCGCGCAACTGCTTGTAGCCCTGGAAGAGGCCGCAATCGATCAGGACTCTCTGTCCGCCCGTTTCGATCAGGTAGCGCGATCCGGTTACGGTTCCGGCGGCGCCGAGGAATTGAAGAGTGGGGTTTCGGTGCATGGAGTTCTCCGAGCCTTCAACGTGCAGCCGACGATGGGACGGGCGATGCCGGCGCGCCGGTCTCCCGCTCGTGAGTGGAACCTTCGATCGCAGATGAGGCGGGACGAATGCCCTCCAGCCTCGTTCGCTTGAGCAGAAGAGCATTGACGGCGACCAGCGCCGAGCTGCCCGACATTGCCAGGGCGGCGACCTCCGGGCTCAGAAGGAACGGATAGAACACGCCTGCCGCGAGCGGGAACGCGATGACGTTGTAGCCGACCGCCCACCAGAGGTTCTGATGCATCTTGCGCAGCGTGGCCCGTGACAAGGTCATGGCGCCGACGACGTCATAGGGATCGCTCTTCATCAGCACGATATCGGCGCTCTCGATCGCCACATCCGTGCCGGCACCGATGGCGAATCCGACATCGGCCTGCGTCAAGGCCGGCGCGTCGTTGACGCCGTCGCCGACCATGCCGACTTTCAGGCCTTCGCCCTGCAGTTCCTTGATCTTTTCGGCTTTCTGGCCCGGGAGGACATCGGCCAGCACGATATCGATGCCGAGGATGCCGGCGATACGCTTCGCGGTGCCGGCGTTGTCGCCGGTAAGCATGGCGACACGGACGCCTTGCTCGTGCAGTTTCGCGATCGTCGCAATGGCGGTAGGGCGCGGCGCGTCGGCGATGGCGATCAGTCCCAGGAGCTTTCCAGATCGCGCCACGTGGATGACGGTCCGGCCTTCGCCCTTGAGCGTTTCCGCCTTGTCGCCGAGCGCCAAGAGGTCGATCTTCTGCTCGTCCATGAGACGCCGGTTTCCGAGGAAGACCGGGTCTCCCCCGACCACGGCGCTGGCGCCCTTGCCTTCGATGTTGAGGAAGCCGGAGACTTTGGGGATTTCCAGGTCCCTGGCCCGTTCCACGATGGCAACGGCCAGCGGGTGGTCCGACCCCTGATCCACCGCCGCCGCGATCTTGAGAACATCGTCGGACGAAACATCTGGCGCGGGAACGATTTCGACGACCCTGGGCTGGCCCATGGTGAGCGTGCCCGTCTTGTCGAAGACGATCACGTCCAGCTTTGTCGCCTCTTCGAGGGCCGACGCGTTCTTGAAAAGGATTCCATTAGCTGCTCCGAGACCGGTACCGACCATGACGGCCATCGGCGTGGCGAGGCCGAGCGCATCGGGACAGGCGATGACGAAAACGGTGATGGTCAGCGTCATCGCGAAGAGCAGCGGCTGGCCGATCCACCAGAACCAGACGGCGAAGGTCGCAAGCCCGATGACGATCGCAGCCAGCACCAGCCACTGCGAGGCGCGATCGGCAAGCAGTTGCGCCGGCGCCTTGGAGTTCTGTGCCTCCTGGACCAGCTTGACGATCTGGGCCAGGGCGGTGTCGGCACCCACCTTCGTCGAGCGGTAGCGTAGCGTGCCGCTCTTGTTGATCGTGGCGCCGATCACCGTATCGCCGACCTTCTTGGTGACCGGCATGGATTCGCCGGTGAGCATGGATTCGTCGATGGTCGACTCACCCTCGGTCACCTCACCGTCGACGGGGAGCTTGTTGCCAGGCCGCAGGACGACGATATCGCCGAGGGCGACGTCCGCAGTCGCCACCTCGACCTCCTTGCCGTCGCGCAGGACGGTGGCCTTGGGCGGCGCGAGATCGAGCAGCGCCCGGATGGCGGCGGAGGCGCCGGCCCGCGCCCGCATTTCCAGCCAGTGGCCGAGCAGGATGAAGACGAGCAGCACGCTCGCGGCTTCGTAGAACTGCTGGCCTTCGAAAAAGAAGGTCGCGCCGACGCTGAAGAGGTAGCCGGTGCCGACGCTGAGCACCACCAACACCGCCATGTTGAGCACGCCGTTTCGCACCGCGCGCCACGCGGCGACCAAGAATGGCCAGACCGGATAGAGGATCGCCGCGCTGGCGAGGAAGAACATCGCGAGATCTTCGCTGAGCCCAAAGGGCGGGTGCAGCCAGGGCTCGCCGAGACCCATCGGCTCCATCGCGAAGATCGGCAGTGTGAAGACCAGGCTGACGAGAAAACGGTTGCGCATATCGCGCACCATGTCCTGCATGTCCATTCCGGCGCCGAGTCCCATCTCATGGGCCATTGCGTCATGCGGCACCTTGGTTGCAGCAACACCTTCCCGGTTGCCTGGTGCGATACGGACCACGGCTTGCTCCGCATGTCCGTGCACATGTTGCGAAGGCGCGCGGGGATGCCCGGGCGGTACCGTCGTGCTGCCGGGAACGCACACGTGCCGGGGCACGCTCTCGCCCCTGCAATGAAAGCCGCAGGCTTCGATCTCGCGGGCCAGAGTCTCAGGATTTGTCAGCGTCTCGTCGAACGCGATCGTTGCGCTCGACGATCCGGCGTTCATGGCAACGCCGGCGACACCCGGCAAAGCGGCGAGACGTTTTTCGACGGCCGCGAAATCCATCATCGCAATAAGACCATGCACTTCCAGCGTCGTCTTGTTCATCGTCGGGCTCCTGTACTTCCCTGTCGCGGGCGTTGCTTGCTCGGTCCATTCGTGCCGGGCCGCGGCAATCGCCGCGGCCCGGACAGGCCTCAGGCCCGGTAGCCGAAGGTCGACATCATTCCGGTGGCCATGTGGTAGAGGTGGTGGCAGTGAAACGCCCATTGGCCGGGATTGCTGGCATCGACGGCGATCGTCACGGAGCGCATCGGCGGCACGAGCACGGTGTCTCTCACCGCTCCGGCAAAGCGCTGCCCGTCGATGGCGACGACCTGGAAATGATGCCCGTGCAAGTGCATCGGATGCGCCATCATGCTCATGTTGCGCAGCGTGACTTCGACCCGGTCCCCGGCATCGACGACGATTGCCTCGTTTGTAGACAGGCCCCAACGATAGCCCGCCATTCCGCCGGTGAGCGCCATGTCGAACTTCTTCTGAACCGGTCGCGATGCCAGGGGTGTGACAGCGCGCAACCGCGCCTCGAGCGCCAGATCGAGCACTGGAGCGTCGTCATCTCCCAGCTTCTCGACCTTGGCGACCCCCGCCCCCGCCGGGCGAAGGATGATGCCTGTCCGCTCCTTGCTGCCCTCGCGCAGCGCCAGGATCGGAAACGAACGGACCTCGCGCGGCAGTTCCAAACGGACGTCGATGCGCTGACCCATCGTCATCGGGAAACGACTGGCTTTGACCGGCTCGACATCCTGACCGTCGACTGCGATCAGTTCACCCTCAAGCTCGCCGAAATCGATGGTAAACGCGGTCGCGGTCGCGCCATTGATGATCCGCACCCGCACGCGTCCACCTGCTTCCACCGACACGATCTCGGGATCATCGAGCGTCCGGTCGTTGGCGAGATAAGCGTCATACTCGATATCGTTGAGATCCATGGCCATGCCGCCGTGGTTCATGCCCGCCATGGCCCCGGACGACATGGCCATGCCACCGTGCTGCATCGGCGCCTCGCCTCCGGTCAGGCGAGCCAGCAACTCCTCCGGCGAGGAGAACGAGAAGTCGTGAAGGAGCATGACGACTTCCTGTTCGTCCCTGTCGTCGTCGTTCGGATCGGCAACGATCAGCGGCGCGGCGAGAAGCGCCTGCTCCTGCAGCGTGTGGGCGTGCATCCAATGGGTGCCCGGCTTTCCCACAGGGAAGTCGTAAGTGCGATCGGTGCCGGCGGCGATGAGCGGCAACGGTGCGTCGCCGACGCCGTCGCTTGACCATGGCGGCGTCAGGCCGTGCCAGTGGACGATCGTCGCCTCCGCGGTCTCGTTGCGAAGCAAGACGTTGAAGTCCTCACCCGCCCGCAAATGCAGGCCCGGAGAGCCGTTTTCACTTTGGAGTCCAAAGACGCTGGCGGCCTTGCCGTTCACCTCGATCGTGCGACGGACGACCCGAAGCAACGTCTGGGCGGCCGGCTGACCGGCGAAGGCCGCCGAAAGAAGGGTTGGCGGCACCGCGAAAGCTGTGGCGCCGGCGAGAGCAGCCTTGAGGAATTCTCTGCGTTTCATGATCATTTCCATCTGTTCCGAGGAGGGGATTGCAAGATTGAAGGGTTCATGCGGGGCATGCGCCTCGATCCGCGGACGGAGGCGCATGGCCTGAGGCTGCCAGAGCCCCGTCTAGCGGCGCCCGGTGGCGACGACGTTGTAGATCGACGCGTAAACGACACCCGCGGCGAGTCCGACAAGCCCAAGCCCAACGATACCGTAGAGAACGCGGCCCGCGCTCATCGGCGCCGTTGTCCTGACCGTGCTCAGATCAAGCCCGTGTGTGAACGCGCCGAAGAGATCGATTGTTTGACCGGGCCAGATTGCATAGGCGAGCGCGCACAGCATGCTCAGGAGGGCGAGTGTGACGCCCAGGGCGACGCCGACGGCAAGCGTGCTCAGCTGCTTGTTCATGGGAGTTCTCCACTGAATTGGTGCGTTGTCCGAGCCGTTTGCACAGTCGGGTGCGACCGTGTGTGCGAGCGGCACTGAACGCCCGTGCATGTCCTGCGATGGCGAACCGACAGACCTCTGGTCCTGTCAGTGCGTCACAAGCAGAGATCGCGCGGGCGCGGCTTCAGACGTGGCTTTGTGGAGGTCTCAGAAGAGCTTCGGGATCGATGCCCGATGCCAGGAATCCAATTCTCGCGATGCCGCTTGCGGAAACCGCAGCGAGATTGAGAACACTGTTTCCGGCGCATGATATCGCCAGCACGCAACAACCCGACGCAGCGGAACCAATGCAGTTCGCGCGGCAGTCCTGGTTGCAACCATTTTGATCGCAGGCGTGGCCGTCAACCGGCGAGGCAACTGTTTCGTGGTCTATGCCCGGGGATGCAAGCGCTGAATAGTCACGCGTCAAGCCGGTTTCGCCCGAAGTTGCCGCAACCGCGCCGGCGAAAGGTGCAGCGCCCGCCAGCATGCTGCCCGCGATCACGAAGATCGCGGCGAGCAGGACGCGGAGATGGGCCAGCGTTAATTCCATATTATCAGCATATAGGCGATCGCGACTATTTCTTTGATGCAAATCAAAGTCCAAAGAGGTGTGAGCCGTATTGATATCATATGATACATAATGCGCGGTCTGCAGGCGTTGCGGATGCCGAGGCGTGGCCGATTGGCCCGTCATGGACCCAGGTGTTGTGATCGAACGCAGTTTCCAATTCGCACACGAGGCCGGGATGAACGAGCTCAGCTATCGCGGTCAAGCAGAGGCCATTTCGGCCCGGCTCAACCGGAGTTGCTTCTGCATAACCCTCGACCGCACAGCTCTGTCGGAGGCACTGGATCAAGAAGCCGGCGACACCGGGTTCTGCGAGACCTTCATCGAGTCACGGCCGCATCTGTTTTCCAATGTCCCGGTCTTCCTCTCCCGCTCCGCCGTCGAGGAGATGCGGGGCATCGTAGAAGCTATCGAGGCGACGACGAGATTGCCGGGCTACCGTGACACCGTCCTCTCCTGGGCTCCCGAAATCGCACAGCAGGATTTCGGTCCCGCCGGAGTACTGATGGGCTATGATTTCCACCTCGACGACGATGGTCCCCGGCTGATTGAAGTCAACACGAATGCCGGCGGCGCATTTCTCAATGCATTGCTGGCGAAGGCCCAGGAGGCCTGCTGCGCCGAGGTGAAACAGGGTCTTATCGATACTCAGAAGAGTGACTTCGAAGAGCGCATCGTCGCGATGTTCGGGGAGGAATGGCGGCGACAGCGAGGCATCGGCTCACCGCGACGAATCGCTATCATCGACGATCGGCCCGAGGAGCAATACCTCTACCCGGAATTCGTTCTCGCCAGGCAGCTGTTGATGAGGCACGGCTTTGACGCCGTGATTGGCGATGCCGGTGAGCTGCAATATGAGGGTGGCTCGCTCCGGCTCGCCGGCGTCGAAATCGACCTTGTCTACAATCGCCTGGTCGACTTCGCCTTGGACGGCCCGGAGCATACGGCTCTCCGCGTGGCCTATCGCGACGGCGCGGTGGTCGTCACACCCAATCCGCACAATCACGCACTCTTTGCGGCCAAGCGCAATCTGACGCTCCTGTCCGATCCGGCGGCGCTGGAAGCCATGGGCCTATCCCAGGACATGCGTTTGAGGCTTGTCGGCATTCCGACGACCGCGCTCGTCACGCCGGATAATGCGGACGAGCTTTGGCAATCGAGGAAAGAGCTGTTTTTCAAGCCGGTCGCCGGACATGGTGGCAAGGCAGTCTATCGCGGCGACAAGGTCACCAAGGGAGTGTGGGCCGAGATTGCCCGAGGCGGCTACGTAGCACAGGCTTTTGCTGCACCCGGGCAGCGAATGATCGAGATCGATGGGGCGGTCGCACCGCGCAAGATGGACGTGCGGCTCTACACTTACAGCGGCCGGGTTCTGCTCGCAGCCGCGCGCCTCTACCAAGGCCAGACGACCAATTTCAGGACGCCGGGCGGCGGCTTTGCCCCCGTCATGGTGATATGATCCCGGCTGGTTGGTCGGTGGCGGATTCAGGGCTCGGGTGTCAAAGACATCTGATTTCCACTTCCCGGCTAACGACAATGAATCCCAGGCTTCGTTCCCTGATATTGGGCAGCGTTTCCTTGCCTTTGCCGTCTGAGACCCTGCTGGCGAACGCAGGGAAAGGCGAGATAACGCGCTGAAATGACGGCGAATTTGTCGCGAGAAGTTGCGGTATTGGCCGAACTGCACGGCGTTTCCCTATTCTTCAGGTCAAAACAGGGAAATCACTTCCTGAGACTGGTTCTCTCAGGACTGGCTCCACCAAATCTTCCTCCGCGTTGGCGCGGTGAGCAATCCAACATTCCAATCGCCACGCTGATACCCACCGTTCGATCGAGGATCGGGCGATCGTTGCGGCTTTGACCTGCGGACCCATTTTCGGCGCCGCGCGCCTGACAGAATACCCGTCTCGTATCCGTTTCCAATGAGGGGTCGCCGCCGGTGTTACACGATGGCAGGGGTGTCGACCTCAATCGATATGCTGCTGGACAGCCTTTCCAGGTCCTCTGCGATTGCCGAGGCGGCCGAGAGAAGGACCGGCGCATAGCGGGCACAGGCCTCCTGCTCCGAGGAGAAGGCGGAGGTGAAATAGGTCAGGCCGAGGCTTGCCAGCACCTTGCCCGACTTGGCGATGATCGGCACCGCGATCGTGTTGGAGTTGCGCGGCTCGACCAGCGAGGACCGCGTGGCGTAGCCGTCGGCGCGGACCTTTCGCACCAGCCGCGCGAGTTCGGCGGGATGATGGCTGAGCGCGTTCTCCGGATCGTCCGAGCGGCGCAGCACGTCGGTGATGAGCTCGGCTTCCTCTCCTTCGAGGAAGGCGAAGTAGGCGAGTCCCATGCCGCGGGTGAGCAGGTTCAGGCGCCTGTTGACGGTGCTGTGGAACGGCGACACCGGGCTGTCGGGCACCGTGCTGAAGCGGATGATGACGCCGTCATAGTCCGGCAGGGCAATCGCCGTCGGCCATTTGTGCTTGCGCGTGATGGCGACGGCCCAGGCGCGTCCGGCCTCGACCACCAGCGGCCCCTTGTGGAAGCCGGAGCTGAGCGAGGTGACCAGGGCGCTCACCCTGTAGCCGCCCTCCCGCACGTCGTTTTCGACATAGCCCGCATCCTCCAGCGTCTTGAGGATGCGCACCAGTGTCGGCTTCGGCAGCTTTGTACGCGCATGCAGCTGCGCGATCGTGTTGATCGGCTGAAGGTTCAGCTCCTGCAGCACGTTCATGGCGCGTTCGATGGCCCGGATGCCCACGGTCTCTTCTCCCGACTGATCCATTCCGTCCCACGGAACGGCCGGGACTACCGGTTGAGGCGGGGGACCGTCAATCACTATGCCTTCGCGGCAGAGAAAAGGACGAATGGCATGGCTGCGGATGATCAGGCGAAACGCAATCGCGAGGAGGCCCGGACGCTGATGGCGACGATCGACGATGCGCGGGCCAATCGACTGCTCAAGGGCGCGCTTGACCTTCACGTCCATTCCGGCCCGTCGACCATGCCGCGCCAGGTCGATCACCTGCAGGCCGCCCAGGAGGCAGTCGATGCCGGCATGCGCGGCGTTCTCTTCAAGGATCACCACTATTCGGTGGCGCCCTTCATCCCCTTGCTCGACCGCGTTCTCGCCCGGCCGGATTTCGCCATGTTCAGCGGACTGGTGCTCAACAATTCCACCGGGGGTTTCAATCCCTACGTCGTCGACGCCCAGCTCAAGATGGGCGCCAAGCTGATCTGGATGCCGACCGCGCAGGCGGCCAACCATGTGCGCAGCGCGCATCGCAAGACGCGGCTCGCCTCCAACGTCCAGCTGAAGCCCTCGCCTTTGCTCAGCCCGCTCGATCCGCTCGGCAACGTGCTCGACCCGGTCAAGCAGATCCTCGATTCCATCGCCGAATTCGACGCGATTCTGTCGTCGGGCCATCTCCATGTCTGGGAGATCTGGAAGCTGTTCGACGAGGCTCGCGCGCGCGGCGTCAAACGCCTCTTGATCAACCACCCGATGTATGGGCTGCATTTCAGCTATGACGACATCCGCGACCTCGCCCGCCTCGGCGCGGTGGTGGAGCAGTCGGCCGGCCTCTACATCGATTCCCGCTTCAACACCTATTCGCCGCAGGAACTGAAGGAACATATCGAGGCAGCCGGCGTCGAGCACTCGTCCATCGGCTCCGACCTTGGCCAGGTCGACAATCCGACGCCGGTCGAGGGCATGCGCCAGGCGATCAAGCTGTGCCTGGCATTGGGGTTCAGCGACGACGACGTGCGCACCATGGTGGCCACCAATCCGGCCAGGCTGGTCGGCCTCGGCGGCTGAGCCGCCGTGCGCGTCGTCGAAATCGCCTGGCCGGGAGGCCCGGAGGTCCTGCGCATCGTCGAGCGCGGCGTGCCGCAGCCGGGCGAAGGCGAGGTGCTCCTCAGGGTCGCGGCCGCCGGCGTCAACCGCCCCGACATCCAGCAGCGGCGCGGCCTCTATCCGCCGCCGCCGGGCGCCACCGACATCCCCGGGCTCGACGTGGCCGGCATCGTCCATGCGGCGGGCCCGGGCGTGCGGGGCCTTGCGGTCGGCGCCGCCGTCTGCGCGCTGGCCAATGGCGGCGGCTACGCCGACTACTGCGTCGTGCCGGCGGTGCAATGCATGCCCGCTCCGCGAGGATTGAGCTTCATCGAGGCGGCGTCCCTGCCGGAGGTGTTCTTCACTGCCTGGAACAACATCGTCTGGCTTGCCCGGCTCGCCTCTGGAGAGACGCTGCTGGTCCACGGCGGCACCAGCGGCGTCGGCATGGCGGCCATCCAGATCGCGCGGCAGCTGTTCGGCGCGCGCGTGCTCGCGACCGCCAGCAGCGAAGAGAAGCGCGCGGTGTGCCTCGACGCGGGCGCCGAAGCCGCCTTCGACTACAGGGGCGACTGGGACGCTCGGATCCGCCGGCACCTGTTGGGGTCGGGCGTCGACATCATCCTCGACGGACAGGCCGGCCCGGCCACGCAGCGGCAGCTCGATCTCCTCAACGAGGACGGCCGGCTGGTCTTCATCGCTAGCCACCAGGGCGAGTTCGCCGAGATCAACATGCGCCAGCTCGTCCGCCGGCGGCTGACCGTCACCGGCTCGACCCTGAGGCCGCGATCCGCCGACTACAAGGGCCGGCTCGCGCGCGAACTGGTCGAGCGCGTCTGGCCGCTGCTGGAGGACGGGCGCATCGCGACCCGCATCCACGCCGCCCTGCCCTTCGATCAGGTGCAGGCGGCCCACGCGATCCTCGACGAGAACCGGCAGATCGGCAAGGTCGTGCTGATCGTCGATGCCGACCTCGGGGCAAGCGTCCCACACCCTCGGGCCTGACGCGGCCGCATGACGTATGGGCAGCTTGCGCTGCCCATACGTCGCCTCGACGGGTTCAGTTCCCGGGCATCGGGTAGTCGGCTTCGTTCAGCACCCAGCCGGGCTTCATCGAGAAATCCATGCGCGGCGGGGCGAAGATGTCGACGAGCTGGTTGACGCCATCCCCCTCCGCGGTCGTCGTATGGATCGAAGGCGGCGGGATGACGCAGATCGAGGGCGACTCGCAGAACAGATGCTCGTCCTCGCGCCAGACGTTCATGTTGGTCGTCCACGGCCAGCGCAGGTGATGCGTGAACGCGCCGGTCAGCGCCAGCGAGCACTGCTCGAAATCGTCGTGGTGGTGCGGCGAGACCTTGTCGCGTGCGCGGGGCCCGACCCGCGGCGTTAGATAGTTGATCATGAAAGTGGTGCAGCGATAGATGCGCCCGAAGCGGGACGGATCCTCCGGCACGTCGAGCGTGTACCACCTCACCTTGAACCCGCCGGGCGGATCGGGCCAGGGCTGGAACGGCGGCACGTTCGGATGCGGGCCGCTGAAGGCCGCCGCGTTGGAAGCCGCATCCGCCATGTCCTTCGACTTCGGCGTGAACAGCCTGACCAGCGTTCCGCTGGTCAGCATGCGGATGGAGCTTTTTCCCGGCGGTACGAAAGCGACCGAGTAGCCCGGCACGACGGTCGAACCGTCGGCGGTCGCGATCTCCACGCGGGTCTCCGCATCCGGCACGATGACGGCGTATTCGTCCGGTTGGTCCGAGCGTGAGAAGACGCCGCCCTGTTTCGCCTCGCTGTAGGCGACGACGAAGTTCTGGCCGCGGCTGATCCAGGTCCTGCCGTTGGCGTCATCTTCCTGCGGGGCCGTCTCGTAGAAGAGCGCGAGCTCGGACCCGAAGAAGCTCTCGTGCACTCGTGCGGGCGCCGGTTTCGGACTGCCCGCCAATGTGGATCGCGGATCGCTCTGGTCGTACATGCTCTGCCTCCTTCTGATATCTGTTCGGGTTCCGCGGGCTGAAGCGCTCAGGCGGGCAAGGGCGCCTGCTTCCTGAGGCCGAGGATCGCACGGGCTTCACCCGGCGTGGCGATCTGGCCTCCGAGGTCGCGGACGATGCGGGCGGCCTTGGCGACGAGGGCGGCGTTGCTTTCGGCGAGCACGCCCTTCTCGAGATAGATGTTGTCCTCCAGGCCGACGCGCACGTGGCCGCCAAGCAGCCAGCTTTGCGCCAGCATCGGAAACTCCCAACGCCCGACGCCGAAGGCGCTCCAAGGCGCGGCGGGCGGCAGCAGCGACTTCATGTACATCAGCGTTTCGGGGGTCGCGATCGCGCCGTAGCGGACGCCGAGAACGATCTGGAACAGGGTCGATGCGGGGAGCCGGCCCTGCTCGATGAAATGGTTGCCGAGCTGGATGTCGCCTGAATCGAATACTTCCAGCTCCGGCTTCACGCCCGCCTCGGCGATCAGTTCGGCCATGATCGCGAGATTGGCCGGCGTGTTGATGACGATCGAGGAGCCGGAATACATGGTGTTGAGGTCGAGGCTGCACAGTTCCGGCCGCAAAGCCTGGATGTGCGCGACGCGGGGTTCGGGCCGCATCAGCGTCGTCCCCGGCGCGGCGACACTCGGATCGGCCTCGCTCGGCACGAAGCGCTGGCCCGGTCCCGTCGTCAGGTTGATGACGACATCCTCTTCCGCGGCGCGCAGGCGCTCCACCACCTCGCGGTAGTGCGCGAGCTCCATGCTCGGGCGCCCGTCCGGGTGGCGCACATGGATGTGGACGATCGCCGCGCCCGCGCGTGCCGCCTTGATGCAGGACTGGGCGATCTGCTCCGGCGTGACCGGCAGATGAGGCGTCTGCTGGCGCGTGGTGATGTTTCCGGTGACGGCGCAGCTGATGATGGTCGGATTGGCCAAGGGGGAGGCTTTCTCTGCGTGGCAGTGCTGAAGATCGCTTGTGTCGCGCCTTGCTCGCACCCGGATCGCGGCGAGGGCAACGCCGACGCGCGGCCGTTTCGCGGCGGGAAACGCCGCCCCGAGCGTTCCGGTCTGCGAAATAGACCCTATTCTCCGACCCTTGCTGTCCTTTCACGCGATAGAAGGGGCCATTCAGTTGGACACGCCATGACCGAAAACCGCCCCGCCTTCGCCGCCTTCCGTCAAAGACTCCTGGCCAGGGAGCGGCTGATCGGGACGTTCCTCAAGCTGCCGACGACGCAGGTCATCGAGATTCTCGGATCGATCGGCTACGACTTCGTCATCATCGACCAGGAGCATGCCGCGCTCGACCGCAGCATCACCGACCTGATGATCTTCGCCGCGCGCGCCGCCAACGTCGCGCCGATCGTGCGGATCCCCGAATTCACGGAGTCCTCTGTCCTGGGCGCGCTGGATTCCGGCGCCATGGGCATCATGGTTCCGCACGTGACCTCGGTCGAGAAGGCGCGGGCAATCGCGCGCAGCGCCCGCTACAAGGGCGGCAGCCGCGGCTTTGCCGGTCTCACCCGCGCCGGCCACTGGGGCAGCGTGGGTGCCGTCGCTCACATGGCCGCGCAGGATTCGCAGGTGGCGGTGGTCGCGATGATCGAAGATCAACAGGCGATTGATCTCGCCGGCGACATCGCGCGGGTCGAGGGCATCGACGCGCTCTTCATCGGGCGCGGCGATCTAACCGCCTCTTTCGGCGAGGATCCCGACGCGGGGACGAAGGTGGCGGACATCAGCCGGCGCGTCGCGGCAGCTGCGCGGGAGGCGGACGTTCCCCTGATGATGCTACCCACCGGACGGGCCGATTTCGAGTTTGCAACGGAGCTTGGAGCGACGGCTTTGGCCTTTTCGAGCGATCATGGCTTTATCCGTTCGGCGGCCGCCGCCGTGATCAAGGACTATGCCGGCTGAGGTCGGGTTCGCGGCGCCGGTAGAACGCAAGCCGTCACGACAAGGCGGGCGGAAGATGATCATCCGGCAGACCGCCGGGAGGAAGGAACGCAATCGATGGCAGCGATCGAAGTGCCCGCGCTCGCCGTGCCGCGCACGGTTCTGGTCACCGGCGGCAGCGGCGGCATAGGCCGCGCCGTCGCCGCGCGGCTCGCCGAACTCGGATCCCGGGTGGCGGTCGGCTACAACAGCCGGAGGGACGCCGCCGAGGAGGTCGTGTCGGGACTGCGCGGAGAAGGTCACTGCGCGATCCGCATCGCCATCGACGACCCCGCGTCGATCGAAGCGGCAAGGGCCGCGCTCGAGGAACGCTTCGGCCAGCTGGACGCGCTGGTGAATTCGGGCGGCGCGACGACGCCGGTTCCGGCCAATGATCTCGATGCGCTGACCGACGAAATCTTCGACCGGACAGTGCTGCTCAACCTGCGCGGCCCATTCGCCGTTATCCGGGCTATGCGCCCGCTCCTGGAGCGGGGCGGGAACGCGGCGATCGTCAACGTGTCTTCGATCGCGGCGCGCACCGGCGTCGGCAGCAGCCTCGCCTATCTCGCGGCCAAGGGCGGGCTGGATTCGCTGACGATCGCGCTTGCCAAGGTCCTGGCTCCAAGGGTTCGGGTCTTTTCCGTCTCGCCGGCCGGCGTCGACACCGATTTCGTGCCCAACCGCACACGCGAACAGCTCGAACGGACGGCGGAGAAGTTCCCGCTCCGCCGGGTCACCGTTCCGGACGATGTCGCGCGGGCGGTTGTAGCGTGTATCGTCAGCCTCACCAGTTCGACCGGAATCGTCGTTCCGGTCGACGAGGGTCGCCACCTCTAGGGGGAGGTGCCAACTGGGCTGCGGGGCGATGGGGGCCGGCCCGCGCCGGCACATGTCGCCGGTCTTGTCGAGCCGCGGACAGGCAGCAGGAGGAGACTATCGATGACCACGACTTGCTTTGGAGCCCGCACCCGGCTCGTGTCTTCCGTCATGCGAGACTTGTTGCCAGCAAGGGAGAGGATCGGATGAAAGCCACCCAGGACGCCGCGCTCGGGGTCTTCTTCGCGGCGATCGGCATCGCGGCCGGCGCGATCGCGCTCACCTATCCGTTCGGCACGCCGAGCCGCATGGGGCCGGGCTTCTTCCCCGTGATCATTTCCGTGCTGATGACGCTGACGGGCATGGCCGTGCTGTTGCGTGCCTACCGCGCGGGCTCGCCCGCCGTCGAGCCGGTCACGTGGCGCGCGGTCGTCATCATACCGCTCATGATCGCAGCCTTCGGCTTGCTGGTCGACGGGCTGGGACTGCCGCTGGCGGTGTTGCTGCTCGTCGTCGGCACGGCGGCGGCCAGCGTCAAATTCGAACTCAGCTGGAAAGCCGCCGCCGGCGCCGCCGCGTTCTCGGCGATCTGCGCGCTTCTCTTCGTCAAGGTGCTGGGCCTGCCCATACCGCTCGCCGGCAGCTGGCTGCCGTTCTCAGGCTGAACCGAGCAACGCCGGGAGGGCGCGGATGGACATCTTCAACGGGCTGATGCTGGGGCTTTCGACCGCCACCACGCTGTCGAACTTCACCTATTGCTTCTTCGGCGTGTTCCTCGGCACGGCCGTGGGCGTCTTGCCGGGGCTGGGTCCCATCGCGACGATCTCGATGCTGCTGCCGTTCACGTTCGGCCTGCCGGTCGACACGGCGCTGATCATGCTGGCCGGAATCTTCTACGGTTCGCAATATGGCGGCTCCACCACCGCGATCCTGATGAACCTGCCGGGCGAAGCCTCGTCGGTCGTCACCACGCTCGACGGCCACGAGATGGCCAAGCAGGGAAAGGCCGGACGGGCGCTGGCGGCCGCTGCCATCGGCAGCTTCTTCGCTGGCACGGTCGGCACTCTGTTCATCGCGGTCGCCGCGCCTGTTCTAGCGGGGCTGGCGCTGACCTTCGGCCCGGCCGAGTATTTCTCCCTCATCGTGCTCGGCCTCGTCACCTCCATGGTTCTCACCAGCGGGTCGCTGTTGACGGCGTTCGGCATGGCGCTGCTCGGCATGATCTTCGGCATGGTCGGCACGGATATCAATTCCGGCTTTTCGCGCTACACGTTCGGTTCGGCGAACCTGCTCGACGGGCTCGATTTCGTGGTCATCGCGACCGGCGTGTTCGGCCTGGGCGACGTGCTCGCCAACCTCCAGAACGAGCATGCCCGCGCCGCCAGCGTCGCGCCCGTGAGCCGGCTCTACCCGACCCGGGAGGACTGGCGGCGGATGACGGCGCCGATCCTGCGCGGCACCGGCATAGGGGTGGCGCTCGGCATCCTGCCCGGCGCCGGCGTCCTGCTTGCGTCGTTCTCGGCTTACGCGATGGAGAAGAAGATCTCCCGCCGGCCAGAGGATTTCGGCAAAGGCGCGATCGAAGGCGTGGCGGCGCCGGAGGCGGCCAACAACGCCGCGGCGCAGACCTGCTTCATCCCGATGCTGACGCTCGGCCTGCCCGGCACGGCGACGATGGCGCTGATGATCGGCGCGCTCGTCGTCCAGGGCGTCCAGCCCGGCCCGGAAATGCTGACGCAGCAGCCGGCGCTGTTCTGGGGGCTCGTCGTGTCGATGTGGATTGGCAACCTTCTGCTGCTGCTGCTCAACCTGCCGCTGGTCGGCATGTGGGCCAGGCTGATCGCAGTGCCCTACCGCTTTCTCTTCCCGCTGATCTGCGTGTTCACCGCCATCGGCGTCTACTCGATCAACAACAATGTCTTCGACGTCTACCTGATGGCGCTGTTCGGGGTGCTCGGCTTCTTCTTCCGCAAGGTCGGCGCGGAGCCTGCGCCGCTCATCCTGGCGCTGATCCTGGGACCGATGGCGGAGGAATACCTGCGCCGCACGCTGCTGATCTCTCACGGCGACGCGACGGTGTTCTTCACCAGCCCGGTCAGCCTGGGCATCCTCGTCATCACCGTGCTGCTGCTGATGTCGATCCTTTCGCCCCACTTCCGCAAGGTCCGGGAAGAGGGCCTGCAGGAAGCGGACTGAGCGACGCCTGTGTCCGGCACGCGCCGGGCCACCGAACCAGCGAGGACCAGCCATGTCGAACGATGCCGCCGGCCGCCTGCAGGCTTTCATGGACCGAGAGGAGTTGTTCGACCTCGTCCGGCGCGAGCGCTTCGCCCGCGACCAGCGGCGCTTCGACGTGATGCGCGACTGCTTCCACGCTGACGCCTATGTGCGGACGAGCTGGTACGACGGCCGCGGCGGCGAAGCCTATGTCGAGGCGACGCGCGAGTTCATGGGCAGGGTGGGCAACGGCAAGCACTGGGTCTTTCCGGCCTTTGCCCGGATCGCCCGCGACCGCGCCACGGTCGAGAGTCCGGCGATGATCTTCAGCCGCACGCGGCTCGACGGCGTGGAGGTCGATTTCCATGTCTTCTGCCGCTTCTTCTCGCGGGCCGTCCGCGTCGGCGGCGTCTGGAAGCTGATGAGCTTCGAGGTCCTGTTCGAGCGCGACGTCATGAAGCCGGTCAACCCGGCGCAGAGCCTGCCCGTCGACTGGTCGCGCCTCGAGACCTTTCGCCCGTCCTACAAGTTCCTGGCCTGCATCCAGCAGTCGCGCGGGATCGTCGTCAATCCGGACCTGCTCGGCGACGACCGGCCGGAGGAGTTGGCCGCCTTCCATGAAGGAGAGGACCGCTGGCTGGCCGGAGCCGACTGAGGTCGAAGCGACCGGCCATTCCGCGAGGCGAAATGACCGAAGCCCTTCATACGACCGCCGGAGCAGGCGGGCTACAGTGAGCCATACCCGACGACAAGTTGCATCCACGGGAGGGAGGAAGACCCCATGATCAACAGACGTGAACTTATTCTGCTCGGAGGCTCGGCGGCGGTTCTGGCTTCGGCCGGCTTCGCCCGCGCCGCCGACTGGCCGACCAAGCAGGTCACGGTCATCTCCGCCTATCCGCCCGGCGGCACCAGCGACATCATCACCCGCCTCGTGGCCGATCTGCTGACCGCCAAATACGGGCAGCAGTTCGTGGTCGAGAACGTGGCCGGCGCGGCCGGTGCGCTCGCCGGCGGCAAGCTCGCCCGCTCCGCGCCCGACGGCTACACGATCATGGTCTCCGGCAGCGCCCCCATTGCCGCCAACAAGGTCGTGCAAAAAAGCCTCGCCTATGACCCGCAGGTCGACTTCACGCCGATCACCGTTGTCGCCGAGAGCTGCGCGCTGCTCACCGCGAGCGCGACCGCGCCGGCCAAGACGCTGCAGGAGCTGATCGCCTACGCCAAGGCGAACCCCGGCAAGGTCAACATCGGCAACCCGGGCGCCGGAACCAAGGGACACATCTGCGCCGCGATGATCGGCATGCAGGCCGGCGTCGAGATCAATCACATTCCCTACAAGGGCTCGCCGCCGCTTCTGGCGGACCTGTTGGGCGGACACATCGACTTCGCGCTCGACGCGCCCTCGAACTATCTGCCGCACATCAAGGACGGAAAGATCATAGGCGTCGCCGTCACGACGGCCGATAGGGTTAGCGAGATGCCCGAGGTCAAGACCGTCGCCGAGCAGGGTCTCGACGGCTTCGAGCAGACCTTGTGGTTCGGCGCGGTCGGGCCGAAGGACATGCCGGCAGACATCGTCGACAAGATCCACACGGCAATCAAGGAGTGGACGGACACGCCCGCCGCGAAGGAAAAGCTGAAGTCGCTGGGTCTCACCGCCGTGGTCAATACGCCGGACGAGATGCGTGGTTCGATCGAGCGCGAGATCGCCGGCATCCGCCCGCTCGTCGACGCCGGGCTGGTCCAGCCGAGCTGAGCCATCGTTGCCCGCGGCGGACCATTGTCCGCCGCGGTCGATCTTCTTCCCTTCAGGGCCCAGCGCAGCCATGGCCCGCACTTTCGGCTGTGCAAGAGCGCGCCGGACCGGCGATATCTAATCGATGAGCGAATATTTCACCCTGACCGTCAACGGCCACGTCCACGAGATCGATGCGGCCGGCACGACCCCGTTGCTCGACGTGTTGCGCAACCATCTGGGGCTGAAGGGCTCCCGCTACGGCTGCGGGCTCGAGCAGTGCGGCGCGTGCATGGTGCTTGTCGATGGCGAAACGGTCTATTCGTGCAGTCGCGAGGCCGTCACCCTGGAGGGGCGATCTATCCTCACGGTCGAGGGGCTGGGCGGTCCAGACACGCTTCATCCTCTGCAGCAGGCCTTCCTCGACGAACAGGCCGGCCAGTGCGGCTACTGCCTGTCGGGCATGCTGATGGCGGCCAAGGCGCTGCTCGACCGCAATCCGTCGCCCACGCGCGCGGACATCGTCGAGGCGCTCGACCCCAACCTCTGCCGCTGCGGCTCGCATCCGCGCATCCTGCGCGCCGTGGCGCGCGCCGCGGCGGTAATGCGCGGCGAGGCCGGCGATGGGCATTAGCCAGAGCCTGCGGGACAATCCCCGCCTCGACCGCTGGCTGTGCTTCGAGCCCGACCGGACCGTGCGCGTGGCCACCGGCAAGGTGGAGTTCGGCCAGGGCATCCTGACCGCGCTTGCACAGATCGCCGCCGAGGAACTCGACGTGCGGATCGACCAGGTGCGTATCCTGTCGGGAGACAGCGTCGAGGGACCGGGCGAAGGCTACACCGCGTCGAGCTGGTCGGTGGAGCATTCGGGCAGTGCCATCCGCGCCGTCTCGGCCGAGGTCAGGGCGATTGCCCTGGCGCGGGCGGCACTTCGGCTCAACGCCGCGCCGGAGGAGCTTTCGGTTCGCGAGGGAGAGTTCATCAGGGACGGCGCCGCCACCGGGCTGGATTACTGGCACGTCGCCCCGGACATCGATCTATCCGTCGAAGCGAACGGCACCGTGGCGCCGAAACCGGTTACGGAGCACCGGATCGTCGGCCGCGCCATTCCGCGGCTCGACCTGGCGGCAAAGCTCACCGGCTCCGGCTTCATTCAGGATATCGACATGCCGGGCACGCTGCACGCGCGCACGCTGCGCCAGCCGGGGCGGGGCGCGACCCTGCTGCGGCTCGACGAAGACGCGATCCGGCGGGCGGCCGGCGACGGCGTGCAGATCGTGCGGCGGGCGAATTTCGTCGCCTTCGCGGGCGACGACGAAACGGCCGTGCGCAGGGCCGCGGCGGTCGCGGCGACGGCTGCCGTATGGGACAAGCCGCGGCGGCTTCGCCCCGAACAGGCGAGCCCGGCGTGGATCGCCGCCCAGCCCTCGCACGACCGTGGTATCGGCGATCCGATGCCCGAGAGCGATGGCGGCCGCGTGTCCATGCGCTTTTCGCGGCCGTTCCTGTCGCACGGGTCGATCGCGCCCTCCTGCGCGCTGGCGCTGTGGAAGGACGAGGTGCTGTCCATCTGGTCGCATGCGCAGGGGATGCACCCGCTGCGCACCAATATCGCCGCGACGCTCGGATTGCCCATCGACAGCGTCGTCTGCCGCCACGTGCAAGGCGCCGGCTGCTACGGCCATAACGGCGCGGACGACGCCGCCCTCGACGCCGCGCTGGTGGCGCTGGAACTGCCAGGCCGGCCGATTCGCCTCTGCTGGAGCCGCGAGGAGGAGTTCGGCTACGAACCCCTCTCCTCGGCCATGACGGTCGAGGTCCATGCCGGACTGGGACCGGATGGACGCCCCGGTGGATGGACGACCGAGATCTGGAGCGCGGCGCATGGCCAGCGGCCGGGCGTCGGCAGCGCTTATCTGCTGGGAGCCGAGGCGCTGGAAACACCGCCGCCGGAGCGGAAGCCCTTCGATATTCCCGAGGAGCGCGGCGGTGGCGCGACGCGCAATGCAATCCCACTCTACGACATCGCGGCCAAGGGCATCGACTTTCATCTCGTCCACGACGTGCCCGTCCGCACCTCGTCGCTGCGCGGCCTGGGTGCGACGCTGAACGTCTTCGCCATCGAAGGCCTCATGGACGAGCTCTCAGCACGCGCCAGCGAGGATCCCCTCGCCTATCGTCTCTCTCTGTTGACCGATCCCCGCGCCCGCGCGGTGCTGGAGAAAGTCGGCGACATGGCACGATGGTCGGAGCGCGCTCCCGGCGGGACCGGACGCGGCCTGGGGCTCGGCCTCGCGCGCTACAAGAACTCGTCGGCCTATGCGGCGGTGGCCGCTGCCGTCGAGGTGGAGGATGCGGTGCGCGTCACCGACGTCTGGTGCGCGGTCGATGCGGGCCTCGTCATCAACCCCGACGGTCTCGTGAACCAGGTCGAGGGAAACATCGTCCAGGCGATCAGCTGGACCCTGATCGAAGAAGTGCGTTTCGGCGAGGACGGCGTGGCGAGCCTCGACTGGCAGACCTATCCGGTGATCCGCTTCCGCGACATTCCCGACATCCGCGTCGCGCTGGTCGACGCGTCCGAACACGATCCGCTCGGCGTGGGTGAATGCGCGGGAGGGCCGGCGGCGGCAGCGATCGGCAATGCGGTGGCGCATGCGCTGGGCACCCGGATCACGGACATGCCGTTGACGCGCGAACGCATCATCGAAGCACTGATGCGCGGCGGCTGACCGCCTCGGTTTCAACGACCAGGCGCCGCGGCGCGAGACTGAAGGATCGATCCAATGACCAATGCGGCTCCGATCTCCGACGGGCAAACCGCCGATGTTCCCGTACTCTTCTACAGCCCCGGCGCCTGTTCGCTCGCCTCGCACATCGCGCTGGAGGAGACAGGCCGTCCCTATCAAGCCGTCGAAACGCTGCTGTCGAAGAACCAGCATCAGACACCGGAATACCTGGCGATCAATCCGCGCGGCCGCGTGCCGGCGCTCGCGGTGGATGGCAGGGTGATCACCGAGAACACCGCCATCCTGACCTGGATCGCGACGGCTTTCCCCGACGTGGAATTGCTCCCGGAAGACCTTATCGAACGGATGCGCTGCATTGCGCAGATGGCGTGGTTCTCGAACACGCCGCACATCTTCCAGCGGGCGAAGTTCCGGCCCCACCGCTTCGTCGAGCGCGAGGACGTGTATGACGACGTCCGCGCCAAGGCGGCGTCCAGCTACTGGGAGTGCATGCAGGAGATTGACGCGCTGATCGGGGACAATCGATGGATGATGGGCGACGCCTACAGTGTCGTCGACCCTTATGCGCTGGTGTTCTACGGCTGGGGAACCAGCAACGGCCTGCCGATGCGCGACCTCGCCAGCTTCACGCGGCATAAGGAGCAGATGATGGAGCGCCCCGCGGTGCGCATGGTCATCGAACGGGAGAAGAACCCGCATTTTTGGCCAGGGCACCTTGGCTAGACCGTTTCATGGCCGGGGGGAAACGGTCCAGGCTCACTTTCCGGCCCTGTAGCCCAGATTGGCCGAGATCTTGGCGGCGGCGGCCTGAAGGTGACGCACCTGATCGGTCGTCGGCGTCTCGGGGATGTACTGCACCGAATCGGTCAGCGCGATCGCCCCGACATAGTTGCCGAGCGCGTCGAAGATGGGAGCGGCCAGGGCGTTGAGTCCGATCATCGACTCGTTTGGACCGACGGCCCACCTTTGTCTGCGCGCCGCCTCGACCTCGAGCCGCAGCCGCTCGGGATCGGTAATGGTGAAGGGCGTGCGCATTTCCATCGGCTCGGACAGGACGCGCGGCAGGAGCAGCGAATCGCCGAAGGCAAGCGAAATCTTGCCCTGGGCGCTCGAATTGAAGGCGAGCAACGAGCCTGGCTTGACGTGGATTTCGATGTTCGACCGGCTGGGGACGATCAGGAGAATACGGTTCCCGTCCTGCTCCGGCTGGCTGATGGCGACGGCGTGGCCTGTGAGGTCGCGCAATTCCCGGGCGATTTCGCGCGCAGCGGTCGCCAGTTCGAAGCTTTCGCTGACGGCCTGCCCGAGCGCCATGAGCCGCGCGCTGATCGAATAGCGCTCCGTGTCCAGGTTGCGGACCAGGTATCCGGCCGACACCAACGTCTGCAGATGGCGGTGGATGCGGCTCTTGGTCGTGCCGAAGGCGCGCGCCATCTCGGACACGCCGACGGAGGTCTGGCAGCGGGCCACGTATTCCAGGATCTCGAGCGCGAATTCGACCGCTTGAATCGATCCACCCTGCGGCGTCGCGTTCATGGGCGCCTTCTTTTCCGGAAATGCATCGCCCCTCCCAGCACCGGCGATAGCCGGTGTGGCCGCAGACTTACCTTCATTCTCGATTTCGGCAAGCCTGTTACGAGGAGAGGGCTGCCGCATCGGATCAGCCCAGGGACGGCGGCATCGGATATTCGTCCGCGTTCAGGACCCAGCCCTGCTTCGAGAAGTCGACGCGAGGCGGCGAGAAGATGTCCACCAGCTGGTTGAGGCCGGCCTCCATGCCCCGCGACGTGTGGATGGCCGGCGGCGGGATGACCGTCAAGGACGGGGAACGGACCAGTGCATGCTCGTCGTCGCGCCAGACGTTCAGGTTGGTGGTCCACGGCCAGCGCAGATGATGGGTGAAGGCGCCGTCCAGGGCCAATGAGCCCTGCTCGAAATCGTCGTGGTGATGGGGCGACAGTTTGGTGATGTCGCGCGGCCCGTGCTGTGCGTCGAGATAGTTCACCATCAGCGTGGTGCAGCGGAATATCCGGCCGAACCGGCCGGGCGTCGGCGGCACATCCAGACTGTAGGCGCGGATGCGGAAGCCCCCCACCGGCTCCGGCCAAGGGTCCAGCAGCGCTACGTTCGGATGAGGCTCGGCATAGGAGTCCGCGTTGGAGCACGCCGCGTTCAGATCGTCCGACCGGGTCGAGAAGATGCGGGTCGCCCGGCCTCCTTTCGGCAAGGCGATACGGCTTTCGCCAGGGGGAACGATCACCAGCGAGTATCCGTCGACCTCCACCCGCTCGCCATTGGCTTCGACGACGGCCGGCATATCCCGGTCGGGAAGGAGCAGCACATATTCGTCCGGCTGGTTCGAACGGGAAAGCGACCCACCGGGGGTCAACTCGCTGTGCCCGACCAGGAAGTTCTGCCCGCGGGTCAGCCAGGTCCTTGAGCCGTCGCCGACGATCTGCGGCGGGGTTTCGTAGAACAGGCCGTAGTCCGCTCCGGCGAAGGACTGCGGCGCGGCGGCCTTCGCAGCAACGGCGCTTGCCATTCGAGAGCGCGGATCACTCGGGTCGTACATCAATCTCTCCCTATCGCGTTCCGTTCTGCAGAACAATAGATCTGAAATTAGAATGCTCGACAGGCCATTCTTGTCAAGCCCGCTTGGCCGCTCCGCGAGGAAACTGCAAAAAATGAGCGATGCCGCTTGACAGGACATTTGGTTCAATAAACTATTTAGCGAAACAGCGTTCTGCATAACGAAACGGAGGAAACGTTCATGCTGACCCGTAGACAGGTCCTCGCGTCGACAGGCGCGATGGCCGCAACGCTTGCCATGCCGCATGTTTCGCGCGCCGCACCGATCAAGATGCGCCTCGCCCACGCGGCCAATGAGATCCATCCCGGCCACATCGCCGCGGTCGAGTTCAAGAAGGCGGTCGAAGCCCTCGTTCCCGGCGCGATCGACATCACCATCTTCCCGAACCGTCAGCTCGGCGAGGACAAGCAGAACCTTGAATCGGCGATGGCCGGGACCAACGAATTGTGCGGCTGCTCCGGCGTTCTGTTCCCGCTCGTCACCGGCCGCCAGGCGCTCGATGCCTACCAGCTTCCCTTCCTGATCAAGGACTACGACCATTTCTCCAAAGTCGCGATGAGCGACGTCGGCCAGAAGGTCCTGGACGATCTGGCGCCGGCCGGCCTCGTCGGCCTACAAACCACTGACATCGGACAGCGTCACTTTCTGTGCGCGACCAAGGTGGTCAAGACGGTGCCCGATTTCGCCGGTCTCAAAACGCGCATTCTGGGCGTGCCGCTGCACAAGGCGATCTGGGAAGGCGTCGGCGTCTCGCCGGTGGGCATGCCCTATGGCGAGGTCTACGGCGCGCTGGAGACCAAGGTCATCGACGCGGTCGAGATCAACGTCTCCTCGATGCTGGGAGAGAACCTGTGGGAGGTCGGCAAGAACTTCACGCTGACCGGCCACTATCCGTGGCACAACGTCATCGCCATGAACAAGGCGGTGTTCGACGGCCTGCCCGCCGAGCTCCAGAAGGCGGTGCGCGAGGCCGGCCGCATGTCGGTCGGGCCGACGCTGGAATATACCAAGAAGCAGGATCTCGAGGGCCGCGAGCAGCTCAAGGCCAAGGGTGTCGAGATCTACGACCTCGAGAACCTCGCCGAGATGCAGGCCAAGGTCGCGCCGATCGTCGAGACCTGGAGCGCCAAGGATCCGCTGATTGCCGAGTTCGTCGCCGCCGCGCGCGGCATGGCGTAAGCTGAGCGGGAGCGGCGGACGCCCGGCGCCCGCCGCGCCAACTCATCGAGCGACGAGAACACGATGCACCATCCACAAGCCTCAGGCGGGCGCCCGCGCGGCCCCATCGGTTGGTATGTGCGGGCCCTGCGGTTCCTCGCCGGCTTCTCGATGCTGACGATCGTGGCGATCATGACCGCGCAGGTCTTTGCCCGCTACATCCTCGGCTGGTCGCTGATCTGGGCCGAGGAAATCTGCCGTTACATCCTGATCTGGCAGACGTTCCTGTTCATCGGTCTCGCCTACACCAAGGGCGAATTGGTCGCCGTCGACGTCGTGCCCCTGATGTTGTCGCCGCAATGGCGGCTCGCGCTGAAGGCACTGGTTTCGGCCCCGGTCCTCGCCTTCCTCTGGTTGATGATGGTGAACGGATACGATTACTCGACCCGCTTCTCCCATCAGATCGTCCCGGGCGTGGATTATATCTTCACCTCGCTGATCGGCCGCGGCGTCGGTCTGTCGATCTTCTGGGTCTACGTCTCGGTGGCGGTCGGCTGCCTGCTGCTCGGGCTCCACATCCTCGCCGCGCTGGTTCAGGACTGGCGTGCCCTTCCCGGCGCACCGGCCAAGCCGGCGCCGACCGAGGCGGAGGGCTGATCGATGGGTGCCTTCTTCGGCTCGTTTGTTCTGCTGCTCGCCACCGGCGTGCCGATCGCGCTGGCGCTGGGCGTCGGCGGCATGATCTATCTGTTCCTGTCTGGCAATGGCGCGGTTATCCTCGCTCTGCCGCAGCGCATGATGGCCGGCGTCGACCAGTTCATCCTGCTCACCATCCCCCTCTTCCTGCTCGCCGGCATGCTGATGAACGTCGGCGGGATCACCGACCGTATCGTCACCTTCGCGCGCGCCATGGTCGGTCACCGCCGAGGCGGCATGTCCTCGGTAACCGTCATTTCCTCCGGCTTCTTCGCGGGCATTTCCGGCAGCGCGACGGCGGAAGCTTCCGCGCTCGGCTCGATCCTGATCCCGGCCATGCAGAAGCAGGGCATTCCGCCGGCATACGCGGCGGCGCTGGTCGGCGTCAGCTCGATCATGGGACCGATCATCCCGCCGTCGATCACCATGATCATCTACGGCGTGCTGTCCGGCACGTCGATCGGACAGCTCTTCCTCGCCGGCGTCGGGCCAGGACTGCTGCTCGCGGGAGGGCTGTTGGCCTATGCAGGCTATCGTGCGCGGCGCGACGGCTTTCCCGTCACGCCAAAGATGGGATGGGGCGAGCGGCGCGCTGCGACGATCCGGACCCTGCCGGCGCTGATCCTTCCGCTGATCATCGTGGTCGGCATTAAGTTCGGCATCTTCACGCCGACGGAAGCCGCCGCCGTCGCGGTCATCTACGCCCTCATTGTCGGCTTCGCCTATCGCGACCTGACGCTTGGGCGGGTGTGGGAGGCGATGATCGCGACGACGATCGTCAGTTCGTCGATCCTCTTCATCACCGCGATGGCCAATATCGTCGCCTTCGTCTTCACCCTCGAACAGGTTCCGACGACGATCGCCCAGGCGGTGCTGACGGTCAGCGAAAACCCGCTCGTCGTTCTGATCATGCTCAACATCGTCCTGTTGATCCTCGGCATGTTCCTCGAGCCGATTTCGATCCTGATCCTGACCATGCCGATCCTGATGCAGTTCGTGAAGCTGGTCGGCATGGATCCGGTGCAGTTCGGCACCATGGTCGTGCTGAACGTCGTCATCGGCATGGCGACCCCGCCGGTCGGCATATTGCTGTTCATCGTCTGCGCCGCGTCAGGCCAGTCGCTGACGGCTGTTTCACGCGAGGCCATGCCGCTGCTGGGGGTCTGTATCCTCGTTCTTTTCCTCGTGGCCGCGATACCGGCCGTCACCCTTTTCCTTCCCCACGCAATGTTGCCGTGACCAGTTCGAGAGACGACGCATGACCGCGCCCACGACCGCCCGGAGCTTCCGCCAGCGTTTCATCGCCGGAGAGACGCTCGTCGGCACTTTCGTGAAGACTCCCGCCAGCCACCCCGTGGAGATCCTCGGCCAGGCCGGGTTCGAGTTCGTCGTCATCGACGAGGAGCATGCGCCCTGGGACCGCGTGACGATCGATCACGCGCTTCTGGCCGCGCGTGCGTCGGGCACGGCCGGCATCGTCCGTGTGGCGGAGCCGAGCGCGGCGAAGATCCTCGCCGTGCTGGACGACGGGGCGACCGGCGTGCTGGTGCCGCATGTCAGCTCTGCCGCCAAGGCCGCGGAGATCGCGCGCGCCTGCCGGTTCCGCGGCGGCCGGCGCGGCTTTTCCAACACGACCCGTGCCGGCCGGTTCGGCGCGGTCGGCGTCTGGCCGCATGTCGACGCGCAGGATGCATCGGTGACGTTCATCGCCATGATCGAGGACCCCGAGGCGCTGGACGAGATCGACGCCATCGTGGCGACGGAGGGCCTGGACGGCGTCTTCATCGGGCGCGGCGACCTGACCGTGGCGCTCGGCGCGCCTGCGATGGATGCGCCTCAGATCATGGCGGCCTGCGAGACGATCATCGCCGCCGCGAAGAAGGCGGGCAAGCCGGTGGCGATGATGGTCGCCAATGCCGACGACGCGACACGCTTCCACGCAATGGGCGCAACGACCTTCATCGTCGCGTCCGACCAGGGCTTCATGCGCCAGGCGGCGCTGAAAGCCTATGCCGACATTTCCGCCGTGGGCGCCAAAAGCGCCTGAAGCGAGTCAGTAAGGAGACAGACCATGGCAGACACAACGACGAACTATCCCCTGATCGTGCCGCTTCCGGAGATGGAGCCGAGGCGCGCGGAGGAGGTGGCCGAACTTCTGGTCGGTGCGGTCGACCTGCACTGCCATTCGGGGCCGGCGGCGATGCCGCGCATCCTCGGGCACACGGAAGCCTTCCGGATGGCGGAAGAGGCGGGCTTCAAGGCACTGCTCTACAAGGACCATTACTATGTCGGCATGCCGCACTGCGCGGTGCTGAAGGACATCTATCCGGACTCGAAGGTCGAACTCTTCTCCGGCGTGGCGTTGAACAATGCCTCCGGCGGCATCAATCCGCATGCCGTGGACCATGCCATCAAGCTCGGCGGCAAGATCGTCTGGTTCCCGACCTTCGCCGCCAAGAACCATATCGAAGCCTATGCCTCGAAGTCCTTCCCCAAGACGGCAAAACCGATGCTGCCGCCGATTCCCCTCTCTGTGCTCGACGCCAACGGCAGGCTGATCGACGAGGCGAAGCAGATCTGCGACCTGATCGCAGAAGGCGACATCATCCTGGCGGGCGGCCACCTGCATGTCTCGGAACTGTTCATCCTGTTCGAGGAGGCGAGGAAGCGCGGGGTGAAGAAGATGTTGGTCAACCATCCGAGCTACATCATCGGCTGCTCGGATGAGGACATCCGCGGTCTCGTCGCGCTCGGCGCCTACATGGAACATTCGATCTGCATGTTCATCCCGGGTCGCGCCAAGCAGCACGAGACCGAGGACCTGATCCACATGATGGAGGTGGCGGGCGTCGACCGTACCGTGCTCGGTTCGGATCTCGGCCTGACCCAGGCGCCGAAGCCGGTCGACGGCTATCGCATGATCGTGTCGGACCTGCTCGATCATCAGGTGCCGAAAGCCGACATCACCAAGATCATTTCGACCAATGCCGCCGGCCTGCTGGCCGAGGCGGCCTGATCAGCGAAGAGCAAGGACGCCTGCCATGGCCAGTCGCAAAGTCATCATCACCTGCGCGGTGACGGGTTCGATCCACACGCCATCGATGTCGCCACACCTGCCGGTGACGGCCGAGGAGATCGCCGACGCGGCGATCGGGGCGGCCGAGGCCGGGGCGGCGATTGTGCATCTCCACGCCCGCAATCCGGCCAACGGACTGCCCGACCAGTCGCTCGAGGCCTTCGAGCCGTTCCTCAAGGTGATCAAGCAGCGATCCGACTGCGTGGTGAACATCACCACCGGCGGCGCCTCGACCATGACCATCGACGAGCGGCTGAAGCCGGTGGCGAACTTCAAGCCGGAGGTGGCCTCCCTCAACATGGGCTCGATGAATTTCGGCCTCTATCCGATGCTGGAGCGCTTCAGGGATCTCAAGCACGACTGGGAAAGGCCCTATCTCGAAGGCTCGCGCGACCGCGTGTTCAAGAACACCTTTGCCGACATCGAGAAGATCCTGACCACCTGCGCCGAGAACGGCACCCGCTTCGAGATCGAGTGCTACGACATCGGCCATCTCTATACGCTGGCGCATTTCGTCGACCGCGGGCTGGTCAAGCCGCCCTTCTTCGTCCAGTCGGTGTTCGGCATCCTGGGCGGCATCGGCGCGCATCCGGAGGACGTGATGCACATGAAGCGCACCGCCGACCGTCTGTTCGGCGACGCTTACCGATGGTCGGTGCTGGGTGCGGGGCGCAACCAGATGCCGGTGGCGATGCAGTCGGTGCTGATGGGGGGCAACCTGCGGGTCGGCCTGGAGGACTCGATCTGGGCCGGAAAAGGGCGCCTGGCGGCGAGCAATGCCGAACAGGTGACGATCGCGCGCCAGATGGTGGAGAGCCTCGGGCTCGAGATCGCCACGCCGGCCGAAGCCCGCGACATCCTCCAGCTCAAGGGCGCCGACAAGGTCGCGTTCTGAGGGGCTGAAGCACTCATGAACGTCCTCATCGTCTACGCCCATCCGGAGCCAGCCTCGTTCAATGCTGCCATGTGCGCCCGCGCCCGGGATGTCCTGACGCAGGCCGGGCACGATGTGGTCGTCTCGGACCTCTATGGGGAGGGCTTCAATCCGGTTGCCGGCCGGCACGACTTTCTTTCGGTCGCCGACGGGCAGGTCTTCCACTACCAGACCGAACAGGCGCACGCTGCCCGCCATGGCACCTATGCACCCGACATCGCGCGCGAGCAGGCCCGGGTGGCCGATGCCGATTTCCTCATCCTGCAGTTTCCCTTGTGGTGGGGCGGCGTGCCGGCGATCCTGAAAGGCTGGGGCGAGCGGGTCTTTTCCTACGGGTTCGGCTATGCCGACGGGCTGCGATTCCAGACCGGCGTCTTCCGGGGACGGCGGGCGATGGTGTCGATGACGTCGGGCGGGACGACCGCCCGGTTTGGTGCCGACGCTGTCTATGGCGAGCTCGAACGGCAGGTTCTGTGGCAGATCCAGCATCTCGGCCTCGAATACATGGGATACGAGCTGGAGCCGCCGTTCGTCGCCTACGCGGCGCCGCGCACCGACGACGCGGGACGCGCCGCCTATCTCGACGAACTGGAACGGCGCGTCCTCGCCGCGGCAGCGAAGCCGGTCGACCGCAGCCTCGGCATCGCAAAGCCGCTCGACCTGGTTCCGGACGGCGCGTGGAAGCAACAGCGATAGGGAGACAGTGATGAGTGGACCAGGACTGGCAGGCAAGGTTGCGCTGGTCGCCGGCGGATCGCGGGGAATTGGAGCCGCCGTCGTGCGCAGGCTCGCCTCCGACGGCGCGGCAGTGGCCGTCGGATACCGCGCCGCCGCCGCAGAAGCCGACGCGCTTGTCGGCCAGATCGAGGCCGCCGGCGGGCGAGCTTTCGCGGTGAGAGGCGACATTGGCGTCGACGGCGATGCGGCGCGGATGGTTCGGGAGACCAGCGACCGTTTCGGCCGGCTCGACATTCTCGTCAACACGGCGGGGATCGGCCCCTACAGGCCGCTATCCGCCGTCGACGAGGCCTATGTGCGGCAGATGTTCGACACCAACGTGCTCGGCGCGATCATGCTGACCAAGGCGGCCGCGGCGGCGATGGCGTCCGGCGGCCGGATCGTCCACGTCTCCTCGCGCCTAGCTCTCAGCCCGATTCCGACGAGCACCGTCTATGCCGCGTCGAAAGCCGCGGTCTCAGCCATGGTGCACGGCTACGGCAAGGAATTGGGCGCGAAGGGGATCACGATCAACGCCGTCGCGCCCGGCGTGATCGAGACCGACATGACGACGGCCATCATCGCCGAACGCGGCGACCAGATCCGTGCGACGACTCCGCTCGGCCGGATCGGCCAACCCGACGATATCGCCGGGATCGTGGCGTTCCTGGTTTCCGACGATTCCCGCTGGATCACCGGCCGGACGATCCTCGCCGACGGCGGATTGACATAGAGGCGTTCGGCAGACCGCTTAAATTCTCCGCTTCCGTCATCCGGCCTCGAATACAAGGGGAGCGACGGGTTTCGATCGGTCGAACAGGTAAGCCCGCAGACCCGGCCGCCGCTCGACGATTCTGCGCACCTCGTCCGGCTCCAGCAGGCTGAAGGCCGTCGAGAGCGCGTCCGCCGCGGTCGCGTCCGGGGCGACGACCGCGACGCTGCGGTAGCGGCGTGCGCCCAATCCGCTGCGGGGGTCGATCAGGTGGTTGAAACGGCCCGCCGCATCGAAACGGAATCCCTCGCCGCTGGACGTCGCGACGGCCCTGTCCTCCACCTCCAGCACCGTGGCCAGGCCATCCTCGTGATGCGGGTCCTCGATCCCCACCGTCCACGGCGAGCCGTCCGGCCGGGATCCGACTGTCCGGATTTCGCCCATGTCGACGAGGGTCTTCGTCACGCCGCCGCGCCGCAGCAGATCGACGATCCGATCGGTGATGTAGCCCTGGGCGATGCCGTTGAGGGTCAGAGCCATGCCCGGGCGGGCGAAGGCGATGCGGCTGCTGTTGAACGCCACCTTGTCGAGACCGACGCGCTGAAGAGTTTCGCCGAACCGGCCCCGCGGCGGGCCCGATGGGTTAGGCTCCGCGCCGCCGAAATGGTCCGCCAGCAGCGTCCAGAGAGGCTGCACGGTCGGATCGAACGCCCCGCCGGTCAGATCCCAGACGTCGCGGCTCGTTTCGAGGACGGCGACGAGTTCCGTCGGCGGCATTGCGAGCGCGCCGATCCGGTTCAGCTCCGACAGGGCCGAGTCCGGCCGGTAGAGACTGAAGATCCGCTCGAGCCGTTCCGTCTCGGCGACGGCTTGCCTGATCAGCTCCTCGGCGGCCCGCCGGTCCGGATGATGGAGCGTCATACGCGCCGCCGCGCCCAAGGCACGTCCTTCCCACACTACCGTCTGCATGTCCCGCGCGCGCGCGCCGGTCGGCAGCAGCGCCATGCCGGCTGCGGACGCGGCGATGGAGATGAAACGGCGGCGGTCGAGCAGATGGGCCATGTCGCGCTCCTATTCGGTTGCGCCGGTGATTTCCGGCGTGGGGTTTCCGGTCGCTCCCGTCTCACCCGTGCCCAGAACGTAGTCGCGGGGGATGTCGGCGAAGGACACGACCTGCCCGCCATTATCGCCTGCGAACTGCGCGGCCGCGGCCTCCGTCGAGAACGGCACCGTCTCCGGCGCGCCCATGCCGCCGCGCATCGCGCTGCCGATAACGTAGAAGGCCTGTTTTGCATCGATCCAGTTGTCCGGGCCAGGCTCCTCCCAGCTCGGGGCGCTGGCCATGTCGGAGACGTAGATCGCCGAGATGTCCTTCGGCTCTTCCGGAAGCATGGTGAAGGCGACCGCGTCGCGGGCCGACGAGAACCATATCGGCTCGGGGATCTGCCCGAGCATGATCTGCCCCTTCGGGCCGGGATGCTCCAGCACGTTCATGCCGCAATAGCGCCCGATCGCCTCCGAGGTCAGAGTCTGAGGTTTGGGGGCTTCCAGACCCGACTCGCCACTGCACGCGGCAAGCAGGACCAGGGCGGACATGGCCAGGGCGAGACGCAACTTCATAGTTCCCTCCGCGAAAACACCACGGCCGCGGCGGTGAGGGGGACGAGCGTCCACGCGACGAGGGCCGCGACCAGGGCGGCCGGTCCGAGCGCCGCGTTTTCCGCGACGCCAGCCATGCCGGACAGGGCTCCAGCGGTGCCGGAACCGAGATTCAGCAATCGGTAGACGTCGGTCGGGTTGGCGAGCAAAAGCGCGTTGAGCAGACCGCCGCTGACGGTTTTTCCCTGGTCGACGACGAGCAGTCCGAGCAGCGCCATGTCGTAGATCAGAACGCAGAGCAGCCAGACGCCGATGGCGATCCCGCCCGCGGTGCCGCGCTCCGCGACGAGCGCGCTGATCAGGTAGCCGATGGCGACGAACACGCCGCCCAGGAGGATGGACGACAGGATCATCGACCCGAATGCCGTCAGGCTCGACGAATCGATGGCCCCTTCGGTCACGGCGAGAGCCGCCGCTGCCGCGCCGTAGCCGAGCAGCGTGGCAAAGGAGAGGATCGCGACGTGACCGATGAACTTGCCCATGACGACCTGCCAGCGCCCTATCGGGTAGCTGAGCAGAAGCAGCATCGTGCCGCGTTCCATTTCGCCGACGATCGCGTCGTGCGAGATCAGCAGCGCGATCAGGGGGACGAGGAAGATGGTGAGGCTGGAAAGACTGACGATCACGACGTCGAGCGCGCCTGCGCCGACATTGCCCGTCGGCGCGCTGCCGAGAAACGTCAGGGTGAGCGCCAGCGCGGCAAGGAGCAGCGTCGTTGCGAGCACCCAGCGGTTGCGCAGACCTTCCTGGATTTCCTTGCGGGCGATGATGAGGACGTTCTTCATCGGGTCGCGGCCTCCGAGCCAAGGAAGTGGGCGTAGAGCTCGTCCAGGGTTGGCGGGACTATGTCGAGATCGGCGATCGGCGCATCGGCGGAAGCAGCACTCCTGATCAGGGAAAGCTTCTCCTCCGGCCCGGCCTCGATTTCGAGCATGTGGCCGTTGATCCGCCGCCACGCGCCGGTTCTGCCGATCCACTCGTCCATCCTCAGGGCGTCGGCGTCGGAGAACCGGACCCGGATACGGGTCGGCAACTGGGCGATCCGGCGCAGGTCCTCGATCGTGCCGTCCGCGATCTTCACTCCGCGGTTGACGATGATGACCCGGTCGGCCTCGCCTTCGAGTTCGGTCAGGGCATGCGACGACAAGAGGACGGTGGCGCCATCGGCCCGAAGGTCCGCCACGATCTCGTAGAAGCTGCGCCGCAGGGCGGGGTCCAGTCCGGTCGTCGGCTCGTCGAGAAGCAGTACCCGCGGACGGCCGAGCAGCGCCTGGGCGAGGCCGAGCCTCTGGCGCATCCCCTTGGAATAGGTGCCGATGCGCCGGTCGCCGGCCCCGGCAAGCCCGACGCGATCGAGCAGCGCGCCGACGGAATCGAACGGCACCCGCTTCAGGCGGGCATAGAAGCCAAGCGTCTCGCGTCCTGTCAGCGACATGTTGAAGGAGACGTTCTCGGGCAGATAGCCGAGCCTACGGCGCGCCGCAAACTGACCCGCCGCCGGATCTTCGCCAAGCACCCTGACCGTGCCGGCGCTCGGCCCGATCAGTCCCAGCATCAGCTTGATGAGCGTCGTCTTTCCCGCGCCGTTGTGGCCGACCAGTGCGATCGTCTCGCCCTCGCGCAGGACGCAGGAGATATCGGTCACGGCGCGAACCTTGCCGTAGGTCTTGGTGACGCCGGTGATCTCGACGGTCGCGGGCGAGCTCATTGCAGATCCCCTCTCCCTGGCGGGGGCGCCATCATCGGGCGGGAATCGACGACGCCGCCCGGCAGAATGGCGGGGAACTGGCTCTGCGCCCAACGGATGACCTGCACCGCGGGGCTGTTCATGAGCACCTTGGCCTGTGGCGACGTCCACAGGACCCGGTCGACCAGGTCGTTGGGCCGGTAGGGATTGTCCGCCACGTCGTCGCCGTCGAGGTCGAATGCCGGGTTGTCGCTCCAGTAGTTGCCGCGACCTTCGGCCGACCAGTCCAGATACCGCGTGCCGACATATTTCACCTGATGGCGATTGCGGATGAAGGCATTGCCCGAGATCGCATTGCCCTCGGAGCCCGCCGTGAAATGGATTCCGACCCCGCATCCTTCGAACCAGTTGTCGAGGAAACGATTGCGGTTGGCGTTGTAGATGAAGACGCACTTCTCGGGCCCGAGCCGCATGCCTGCCCGTTCGACGCCTGCCGGTTGCCTTTCCGAGGGAACCCCGTGCGTGCCGCCGATCTGTGCCGCTCCCGTCCATCTCTCGACGGGCTGAAGCCTTCCGCGCACGACGTTGCCGCGGATTTCGGATGCGTTGGCGTAGTTCAGGAGAAGCCCGTGGTCGCGGTCCCCGTCGGAGACGTTGTCCACGACGCGGAGCCTGTCGGAATACATGATCGCGTAGCCGACATTGTTGCGCTCGGAGCGGTTGCCGATGATCTCGCTCTGGTTCGTGTACATGTAATGGATGGCGAAGCGGACGTTATGGAGCCTGTTGCCGCTGAAGACGTTCAGCTTGCTCGTCTTGGTGAAGATGCCGTCGCGGCCGAAGCTGATGTCGTTGCCGATGACCTTCGCGCCGGGAGCGTTCCAGACTGAAACGCCGTCGCCGGCTTCGCTGACGCGGCCCTCTCGGATGCCGACGATCGTATTTCCCTTCGCGACGGACTCCTTTGCCCCGTGCAGATAGATGCCGACGAGGTTGCCGGTGATCCGGTTGTCCTCCACCCGCGTTCCGGTCGCCGTCTGCGCCACGAACACGGCAGAATCCATCGCGGAGAGATCCTTGCCCGATCCGGTGATTTCGAGGCCCCGGACGACGGACTGCGCCGCGGTGACGGTGATGACGCTGCCCTTGCCGTTGCCTGCGACGACCGCGCCCTGCTCGCCCTCGATGGTCAGCGTCCTGTCGAGGGTGATCGGGCCCGCATGCCTGCCTTCGGCCAGCACGATGACGTCGCCCGCCGCGGAACGGTCGATCACCGCCTGCAACGGCAGCCCGTCCGGACGATGATGGATCGTCTCCGCGAAGGCGGGCGCGCCGAGGACGGCGGCGAGCGCCGCCGTCCCCATTGCCAAGATGGTGCCGCGACCTGCCATCAGGCGCCCTGCGGCTCGACGAGCATGCGGCCCTTCATCTCCATGTGCATCGCATGGCAGAACCAGGAACAGTAGTACCAGTAGACCCCCGGCTTGCTCGCGGTGAAGGTGACCGATGCGGTCGCCTGCGGCGCCACCTCCATGTTGATGCCGTAGTTGATGATGCAGAAGCCGTGCGTCAGGTCTTCGACGTCGTCGATGTTGGTGACGTAGACTGTCACCTCGTCGCCCTGCCTGACGGTGAACTCCTCCAACCCGAAGGCCGGCGCCACCGACGTCATGTAGACGCGGACCTTGTTGCCGTCCCGGACGACCTTCGAATCCGCCGTCAGGTCGACGCCGTCCGCCTTCGCCTGCGTGACCGCGTCGGCGAAGAACGGGTCGTCGCGGCTCCACACATGCACCGGATTGATCTTGGACCGGTGCACGATGGTGGCGTCGTGCGGCTCGGCGAAGGACGGGCCGTCATGCACCAGCTTCATCTCGTCGCCTGAGATATCGATCAGCTGGTCGTTCTCGGGCTTGAGCGGGCCGACATTGAGGAACCGGTCCTTGGAGAACTTGTTCAGCGAGATCAGCCATTTGCCGTCCGCCTCCTTGGTCTGGCCCATGGAGGTGTGGTTGTGGCCGGGCTGGTAGTGCACATCGAGCTTCTGCCGGATCGGGTCGACCTGCTCGCCGGCGAATGCCCTTTTCGCGTCCTCGATGTTCCACTTGCAGACCTGGCTGTCGATGAACAGCGTGGTATAGGCATTGCCCTTGCCGTCATAGGCGGTGTGCAACGGTCCAAGGCCTAGTTCCGGCTCGGCGACGACGGTGTCGCGTGGCTGGATCTTGTCGTCGAAGAGGTCGTCGAACTTGCGTACGTCGAACACCGTGACGGTGGGCGACAGCTTGCCGTTGGCGACGACGTGGATCCCGTCGGGCGCCGTATTGATGCCGTGCGGGCTGTTCGGAACGGGAACGTAGCGCGTGTAGGGCGAACCCTTGCGCCCATCGAGCACCGGAACGCCGTTGATCTCCTGGAAGTCGCCCTTGGCGACCGCCTCCTCGATCCTTTCCAGGTTGAAGATGACGATCCAGTCCTGCTCGGCCGACATCATCTCGGCGAGCGTGAAGCCCTCTTCCGAGTCGTAGCAGGTGGCGAAGCAGTATTTGCCCTGGTAGTCGGCGTCGACATTGTCGAGATTGCCGTCGACCATCACCTGCCAGGCGATCTTCATCGTCTCGCCGTCGATGGCGGTGAAGATGCAGCGGTAGGTGTCCTTCGCGCCCATGGTCTTGCCGTCGTTCGGCATCGGCACGCGGTCTTCGCCGTTTGCGAAGACATAGCCGGTCTTCGGATATTTCTGCACGCGCAATCCGTGGACCGTATGCTGGTTCGGCAACTCGATGATCTTGTCGCACTTCATCACGTCGAGCCGGATGCGGCAGACGCGGGTATTCGCCTTGTCGTTGGCGTAGAGATACCGGCCGTCATAAGTGCCGTCGGTCTGCGAGGGGTGAGGATGGTGCAGGTCGCCGTTGAGGTGGATACCGCCCCTGTCCTTGAGGAACTCCACCGTCTCCGGGGTCAGCCCTTCGGTGAGCACCTTGCGGCTCTCATTCGTCTGGCCCCAGCCGGTGGCGCTGTCGCGATTGAACACCGGAATGCGCATCAGCTCGCGCATCGACGGGCAGCCGACCACGCGCACCTCGCCCGACTGGCCGCTGGAGAAGAAGACGTAATATTCGTCGAGTTCTCCGGGCTTGACCTCATAGCTGCCTTCGGCGGAGGCGCTCTGGGCTGCGGCAGGCGTGACCGCGCCGCCCGTCAACGTGATTCCTCCGCCCACTCCGACCGCGCCCGCGGCCGCGACGGCTGCGCTGCTGCCCAGCAACTGGCGTCTGCTCAGTCCCTTCCTTGTTTCGTCCGTTTGCATCGTTTCTCTCCTTTGGTTGCTCATGTGGTCGGTCGTGTCACGGTGTCCGGCATGTCGACCGGCTTGCCCTTGTGTGAAATGACCGGCTTCGCAGGCCCTCCGCCCCGCGTGGCGGGCGAGGAGAGAGCTTCGAATTTCTCGCGCTTCAGCCGCACCTGGATCATGTGCGGGCAGCGGTGGTCGTCGTGGTAGAGTTCCTGGCAGTGCATGCAGTAGATGCACTCGTTGACGTTGATCTGCCCTTCGGGATGGATCGACTGGACCGGGCATTCCTTGGCGCAGCGCTGGCAGGGCGAGCCGCATTCGGGCCACCGCTTCAACCATTCGAACATGCGGATGCGGCCCGGAATGGCGAGGGCAGCGCCAAGCGGGCAGAGGTAGCGGCAGAAGAACCGCTCGACGAAGAGGCCCGCCACCAGGAGCGTGAGCGCATAGATGACGAACGGCCAATCGCGGGCGAATTTCAGCACGATGGCGGTCTTGAAGGGCTCGACCTCGGCAAACACCTCGGACAGCGCCAGCGAGTAGAACGACAGGCCGAAGAGCCCGAGGAAGATGATGTATTTGATCGGCCACAAACGCTCGTGGAGGCCGAACGGGATCTTGAGCTGCGGCACCTTCAGCCATTGGGCGAGGTTGTTGAGCAGCTCCTGGAGCGCCCCGAACGGGCACAGCCAGCCGCAGAATGGCCCGCGACCCCAGAACAGAAGTCCCGCTGCCACAGCCGCCCAGAGGATGAAGACCAGCGGCGCCGAGAGGAAGAACTCCCAGCTGAAATTCGTGATCAACGAGTTGGTGAAGGTCAGGACGTTCACCACCGAGAGCTGGGCATTGGCGTACCAGCCGAGCCAGACCAGCGCGAAGAGGAGATAGCCGCGCCGAACCCAGACGCGCAGCAGCGGCCGCCGCGACAGCGAGTCCTGGAAGAAGAAGATCGCCGTGAGGACGAGGAGGGCCGCGACCGTGATCGCGATTGAAACCGTGTTCATCTTCCACATGCGCTGCCAGAGCGGCTCGTCCTCGCCGGCCATCGACGAATCCGTCTGCGGCTCCGGCGCAGCGGCGACAGGAGGCGTTGCGGCCTCGGAAGCCGCTGGTTGGGCGGGCGGGGGGGCTTGCGTGACGGTCACGTAGCGGTCGGGAAGCGAGTATCCGAGGTTGAAAGGCAGGGTCGCCTTGTCGCGCGCGCCGATGCTGCGCTGGACGAGCAGTTGCAATTCCCACTCTGCGGTGACGTCGAGGCGGAAATCTTCGGGAACGACGAAGAGCGCGATCTCGCGCAGCCTCGGGGCGCCTTCGGCGGCAAGATCGCCGAGCCGGGTGTGGTTGCGGTCGCGGAAGCGAACGCCCTCGCCGCCCTGGAGAAGCTCGATCCGGTCGAAGATGCCGCCGCGGACATAGCCCGATCCTTTGAAGGAATAGGCGCCGTCACCGGCGACGACGATCGCCTGCTGTCCGTCCTTCAGCCTGCCGCGCAGGCGCTCATAGCCGTCCTTGCCGAGCAGGCTGAGCCCGATCGCCGGCACGCTGACCGGCGCGACGTAGAGATCGATGAAGACATCGCCGGGATTTCGGGTTTCCGGATGCTTCGCCGCTTCCGTCTGGCCCGCGCGCTCGAAGGCGTCCGTCACCTCGCCGACCGTCAGCCGAAGGCTTCGCACTGAACCGTCGCCGGTCAGCGTCTGCCAGTCCCGGACTTCCTGGTATTCCGGATTCACTTCCCTGGTCGCGGCCGGCGCCTTGGTCTCCGCTCCGCCGACCGCAACCGCGCCCAGCCGGCCGCTGCGGATGAGTTTGACCGCGGAACGGACGATGCTGTCGCCCATGACGAGCACGGTCACCGTCGCGCCGCCGACGATATCGACCTGCGGCGGTCGTTCCGCGCCCGCGGCGACGCGCCCGAGATCCCTGCCGACCAGGGAGTTGAGCGCGGCGACGACCTTCGCCTCGGGAATGCCGATGAGGACGATGGGCTCGGAATGCGCGACCAGCTTGAAGCCGCGGATCACGCCGGCCGCGTCTATTCCCACCAGAATATGGATCGGCTTTCCCGAGTAGCCTACCGAACTGGTGAAATCGCTGTTGAGGTAGACATATCCGGCAAGATCGCTGCCGCGGTAGACCGGGACAACGGGCGGATCGCCCTGAATTTCGCCGAAACGGTCCGCTCCTTCGAAGAGCTCGGAAGGCTGTGCCTTCGGGAGGAATTCTGCCAGCCTGCCAGCTGCGAACGTTTGGGCCGGGCTGAAGACAAGGAGAATGAAGGCGAACGTCAGCGCGACACATGCCAGGAAAAATCCATGGCGGCGTGAAAGGGCATGAGTGGGGGAGTTGCTGATCAAGATACGCATCCGCAAATCGGCCAGCGGTTCCCCGCTGTCCTCGCCCCAACAAGGAAGCTACCGCCACTGGCACCGATTTCAACCCGCCGTCTTTGCGCCAGCACAAACAACGGAGAATTAGCTGCTATAGAAAGGGTGGCACGGTACAAGCTGGGAGGTCGGAGATGTCGCTGCTGAAATCGGAGCCTTTCGCGGCCGTCACGTCGATGGACGAACTCCTGGCGATCGCCTCCGTCATGGAACAGGAGGCCATCGCCGCCTACTCGAATCTCGCCGCTATGATGCGGCGGGAAGGCCGGCCGGACCTTGTCGCGGTATTCGACCGGCTGGTCGGTGAGGAAAGCCAGCATCTGGGAAATGTCGAGCGCTGGTCCGAAGCGCTGAGCGGTCGGAAACCCGACCTGGCAAGCCTTCGCTGGGAGCCGGTCGACACGTTCGACGATGAGGGCGCAGGCTCGATAGCGCCCGAACTGATGACGGCCTATCGCGCCTTTGCAATGGCCTCGCGCAACGAGGAGCGCGCATTCCTCTTCTGGACCTACGTGGCGGCGCAGACCGACAAGGATGCGCTGCGGGAAGCCGCCGAGAAGATGGCCCGGGAAGAGCTTGGCCATCTCACGACGCTGAGGCGCGAGCGGAGGCTTGCCTTCCACGCCGGGCTGGATGCGGCCCGGTCGGCGCCGGCCGCCGACATTCCCGCTTTGGAAATGCGGCTGGCGGATCATCTGGAGGCCGAGGCCGCCCGGAACCGGGAAGCCGTTTCGTCCAGCCTCGAGACGATGGCGGGGAAGGCGAGGGCGAGGGCCTCGAGCATCGCGCGCCAGCCTTTAGGGGAGTCGCCCCTGCTTCGCAGCGGGGTTACGCCAGAGGTGGCCGCGCGAATGGCCGCGCTGTGCGAACTGTTGCTCGACTGCTATCTGGATTTCGGTGAACGCCTGCCCGACGAGGACGGCCGCAACCGGGCCCAGACATTCGCCGCCGAGACGGTGGAATGCAGATCGGCGATCCGGGCCGCGCTCAGGTGATCGGTGCCTCCGCGGGAAACAGTTCCAGCGTTCGAACCATCCTCTGATGTGAGATATCTTCGTGAAGGCGGACATGGTTAGAATCGGCATCCTGACCATCTCCGATCGCGCCAGCCGCGGCGAGTATGCGGACGCGAGCGGGGACGCGATCGCAAGCTGGCTCGAACGGACGGTCACCTCCCTCTGGCAACCGCTTCGGCGTATCGTCCCGGATGGCATAGAGCCGGTGGCAAAGGCTCTGATCGAGCTTTGCGACGAGGATCGCGCCGATCTCGTCCTCACGACGGGCGGCACGGGCCCCGCCCCGCGCGACCTGACGCCTGAGGCCGTGCGGACGGTGATCGAACGAGAGCTGCCAGGCTTCGGCGAACTCATGCGACGTATAAGCCTGGAGACCGTGCCCACCGCTATCCTGTCGCGGCAGATGGCGGGCCTGCGCGGGAAGACCCTGATCGTCAACCTGCCGGGCAAGCCGGCCTCGATCGATGTGTGCCTGAATGCGGTTTTCCCGGCGATCCCCTATTGCCTGGACCTGATCGGCGCGGGCCGCGTCGAGACCGACCCGCGATACTGCAAGGCTTTCCGACCCGCGTGAGCACCGGCTTCGGCCGGCCATCCTCCTGCGGCAGCCATCCATTTGTTTGCGCTTCGACAAAGAGGCGGGGGAAGCGCGCGGCTAGGGTTTTATCGACGGATCGCCCAGCGCGCTCCGCACCTAATTGATTGTGACCGGAGAATTACCGCATGAGCATGGAAGACGTTGCCGACTATCCCGAGATAGACGTGCGTGTGATCCCGCATGTCCAACGGCATCCGATCATATTCGCGGCGCTCGAGGCACTGAAACCGCGGCAATCGTTCGTCGTCGTCAGCGACCACGAACCACGGCCGCTGCATTACCAGATCCAGGCAAGATTCCCGGGCCTGTTCGGCTGGGACTATGTCGAGCAGGGGCCGGACGTTTGGCGCGTCGTCATCTCGCGGGAGGAGAACAGCGGCTGCGAATGCTGCTGCGGATCCTGAAGCGGTGTCTCACTGCGTCGCCGAAAAGCCGGGTGAGACATTGACCGCCTAATCTGAGCCCGATGTCTGGCCGATCGTCGCTGCATCCTTGATGCGCTCGCGGGAACCGGCGTCTGCGCGAAGCTCGTTGCGGGTGCGCGGCAGAGACTGCGGGAATTCCTGCGCCAGCCAGGACACCAGATGTTCCCGGATCTCGCAACGCAGGTCGAAGGCCTTGCCTGCGTTGCCCGCGCTCGCCAGGATGCGCAGTTCCATCACTGTTTCGCGGAAATCGGTCACCTGCACCGCCACGACGTCGCGATCCCAGTTCCTCGACCGGGCCACGATCTCCTCGACCTTCTTCCTCACCGCCCCCACCGGCGTGGAATAGTCCAGGTAGATCAACACGGCGCCGATGAGCCGCGCCTCCTCCCGGGTCCAGTTCTGGAACGGCTGCTCCATGAAGTAGTTGAGGGGCACGATCAGGCGGCGCCGGTCCCAGATCCGCACGACGACGTAGGTCGCGGTTATCTCTTCGATGTTTCCCCACTCGCCCTCGACGATGACCGCGTCGTCGATGCGGATCGGCTGCGTCAGCGCGAGCTGGACGCCGGCAAACAGGTTCTTCAGCATCGGCTGGAGGGCGAGGCCGACGACGATGCCCGCCGCCCCGGCCGACGCCAGCAGGCTGACGCCGTATTGGCGAACCGGATCGAAGGTCATCAGCACCGCGGCCAAGCCGACGACCACCAGGACCGTGTCGGCGGCCCGCAGCAGGATACGCGACTGGGTCACATGCTTGCGCGCCAGCATGTTGTCCTCGACGTCGATCTTGAAGCGCTTGAGGTGCAGGCCGGCCCACAGGTTCAGCGCCATGCGCACGAGCCAGACGACCGTGGCGATCAGCCCGGCGAGCAGGAGATGGCGGATGACGCCGCGTTCGGTGTCGGTCAAAGGCGCGATGGTCGAGGCCGCCGACAGTGCGGCGATCAGCACGATGAGCCTCAGCGGTCCTCTCATGTTGCGGAGCAGCCGGTCCAGAAAGGCCGAGCGGCCGGCGAGCAGGCGCGTGAGCATCCGGTAGGTAAAGGCGTGCGCGAACCATGCGGCGGCCAGCGCGCAACCCACCACCAGGAGGGTTTCGGCCCAGTCCGGAAGAAACAGAGTCAGGCTCGAGAATGGATTCTGCATCTGCCTACGGAAACAGGGAAGGGAGCGCAGGGTTCCCCCGCGCGAGGCCGATCCCTGCGATCAGCGCCGCCGCAGACCCTGCAGGCCGAGAACGATCAGGCCGGCCAGCAGGCCCCAGAAGGCCGAGCCGATCCCGGCGAGGACGAGACCCGAGGCGGTCGCGGCAAAGGCCGTGATCGCCGGGATGCGCTCGCCCTCTTCCTTGAGCGCGATCGCCAGAGCGTTCACCAGCGGCGCCATCAGGCCGAGCCCGGCGACGAGGGCGATCAGCGATGGGGGCAACACAGCGAAGATCGCCACCAGCGATGCGCCGAAGAGCGCGAAGATCAGGTAGAACAGCGCGTAGAACGGCCCGGTCTTCCAGCGTTGCGCCGGGTCCGGATGGACGTCGGGGCCGGTGCAGATCGCTGCCGAGATGGCGGCGAGATTGGTGGTCAGCGCGCCGAGGGGGGCGGTGAGCAGCGAAACGAATCCCGTCGCCGCGATCAGTTCGCCTGCCGGCGGCTCGTAACCCGCCGCCTTCAGCACGGCGAGGCCGGAGAGGTTCTGCGAGGCCATGGTCACGAGGTAGAGCGGAATCGCCAGGCCGACCAGCGCCGCCGTGGTGAACTGCGGCGCGACGAATGTCAGCGTCGACAATTCCGGCACGGGCAGGTCGCCGACGCGCCCCAGCGCCACCGCCAGCACCCCGCCGCCGACCAGCACCGCCAGCACCGAGAACGCCGGGTTGAACAGGCGAATGACGAAGAAAGCCGCGAGCAGCGGCAGGATCAGCAGCGGATCGAGCGCCACCGTCTTGAACGCGCCGGAAACGAAAGTGACGACGATGCCGGCCAGCATGCCCGACGAAACGGAGGCGGGAATGCGCGAAACCAGCCGCGTCAATGGTCCGAACAGGCCCGTGGCGACCAGCAGGATCGCGGCGACTATGAAAGCCCCGACGGCCTCGGCCATGCTGAAACCTGTCGAGGCGGCGATGAGGGCGGCGCCCGGCGTCGACCAGGCGCTGATCACCGGCATCCTGGTCTTCCACGACAGATATGCCGTCTCGACGGTCATGGCGAGGCACAGCGCCGTGACCATGCTCGCCGTCTCCAGCGTCGTCGCATCCACCGCGTTGGCCGCGGCGATGATCAGGGCCAGCGTGCCGCCGAAGCCGACGATGGACGCGACGAAGGCCGAGGCCGGAATCGAGAGGCGCATTCGGACATCCTCAACCGGCGAGCGCCACCATGCCCTCGACCGAGCGCAGGATCAGAGCGATGTCCTGCGGGCGCGACAGGCGGTGGTCCCCGTCGCGGATCAGCGACAGCGTCACATCGCAGACCGGCAAGTGGCGCAGCAGCTTCTCGGCATGCGCGTAGGGCACGTCCGGATCCTCCATGCCCTGCAGGATATGCACCGGGCAGCCAGTCTCGACGATGCCTTCGAGCACGCGGTTGCGGCGGCCATCCTCAATCAGGGCCCTGGTGTAGACGTTCGGCTCGGCCGAATAGTCGGATGGCTCGGAGAAGAAACCTTTCTCCTCGATCTCCTGGCGCTGCACGACGGTGAGGTGCGGCTCCATCAGCTCGATCGTGAAATCCGGCGCCGGAGCGAGCAGGATCAGCCCCGCCACGCGTTCTCCCTCGCCCGCCTTGCGCAGTTCCTGGATCATCCGCAGCGCGATCCAGGCGCCCATCGAGGAGCCGACGAGGATTTGCGGTCCCGACGTGAAGCGGCGGAACACGGCCAGGCTCTGCTCGAGCCAGAGCGAAATCGTGCCGTCCTCGAAGCGCCCGCCCGACTCGCCGTGGCCCGAATAATCGTGGCGCAGGCAGGCGTGGCCGTTGCGCTCTGCCCACTCGTCGAGCGCCCGCGCCTTGGTTCCCAGCATGTCCGACCGGTAGCCGCCGAGCCAGACGAGACCGGGGGCGCGGCCCTCGCGGCGGCGCACGGCGATCGCCACACCGGCGACGTCGATGAATTGGGGCTGAGAGGCCATGAGACGCGCTCCTGTCAGGCCCGGCGTTCTGGCACAGGCGGACGCGGGAGAAAAGCTGCCGGGCGCTTGTCCGGATTGGACCAGGACCGATGCTAACCGCTGTTTTTTTCGGCGCGTTGTGGTATTGAACCCGCCGGGCAGGCGACACATCTGCCGTTTCCGCCGGCGCGGATGTCGCGCCGGACCACCCTTAGTGACAATAGCCGAGGAGATCACGACCATTCGCAGACCATTCAAGGCAGCGGCCCCCACCAAGGAAGGCCCCCGCTCCAACCGCGACATCCGGGTTCCCCGGGTGCAGCTCATCGACGAAACCGGCGCCAATCGCGGCAATGTCTCCATCCAGGAGGCGCTGCAGATCGCCGAGGACGCAGGCCTCGACCTCGTCGAAATCTCTCCCAACGCCGAGCCGCCCGTTTGCAAGATCACCGATCTCGGCAAGCTGAAATATGCCAGCCAGAAGAAGGCGGCGGAGGCGCGCAAGAACCAGAGGGTCATCGAGATCAAGGAGATCAAGATGCGCCCCAACATCGACGACCACGACTACGAGACCAAGATGAAGGCGGTTCGCCGCTTTTTCGACGAGGGCGACAAGGTCAAGCTGACGCTGCGCTTCCGCGGCCGCGAGATGGCGCATCTCGAGCTCGGCATGGAGCTCCTCAACCGGGTGAGGTCGGAAGTCGAAGGCATCGCCAAGGTCGAGGCCGAGCCCAAGCTCGAAGGCCGGCAGATGATGATGGTGCTGTCGCCGAAGTGACCCTTCGGCGGCCTCGCCCGCAGCCACACCAGTCGACGCCGAATCGGTGTTGCTCTTTTTCGCGCCTGCGCGTATAGAGCGCCCGTTCAAAGAACCGCCCGGCAGGGCATGCCGTGGCGGTTTCTTATGCTTTCCGGACTTTGGTCGGTCCGGAGCAACAACAAGCGCAATCAAGCGCACCGAGAAGGATAGCAAAATGCCCAAGATGAAGACCAAATCGGCCGCCAAGAAGCGGTTCAAGATCACCGGCACCGGCAAGGTGCTGGCCCAGGCCGCCGGCAAGCGCCACGGCATGATCAAGCGTTCCAACAAGTTCATCCGCGATGCCCGCGGAACGATGACCCTTGCCAAGCCCGATGGCGTCAAGGTCATCAAGAATTTTCTCCCGAACGGCCTCTGAGCCAGTCGGATCGGAACAGCTCTAAGGAGATCATGACATGGCACGCGTAAAGAGAGGCGTTACCGCCCACGCCAAGCACAAGAAGGTCCTGGACGCCGCGAAGGGCTTCTACGGCCGCCGCAAGAACACCATCCGCACCGCCAAGCAGGCGGTCGAGAAGTCGATGCAGTATGCCTACCGCGACCGCAAGGTCCGGAAGCGCAACTTCCGCGCGCTCTGGATCCAGCGCATCAACGCCGCGGTCCGCGAGCATGGCCTGACCTACGGCCGCTTCATCGACGGGCTGAACAAGGCCGGCATCGAGATCGACCGCAAGGTTCTGTCGGATCTGGCGATCCACGAGCCGCAGGCTTTCGTCGTCCTGGTGGGCAAGTCGAAGACCGCGCTCGAATACCTCAAGGACGGCATGCCGAACGAGTTTGAAGGCGCAGTCGCTTAAACGACCAGCGTTTTCCCAGGATTTCAGGCAACACCAATTGGGAAACCCGCGCTGGCACGGCTGGCGCGGGTTTTTTCTTTGCTTAGACCGAACGAAACAGGGCGATAGGCCGTGAGCGAACAGATGACCGGACTGGAATCGATCGAGGATGGGCTGCTGGCCGACATCGCCGCGGCGTCCGACGAAGCGGCGCTCGAAGCCGTGCGCGTTTCGGCGATGGGCAAGAAGGGGTCGGTTTCCGAACTCCTGAAGACGTTGGGCTCCATGTCGCCCGAAGAGCGGCAGACCAAGGGCCCCGCGATCAACGGGTTGAAGGCGCGGGTGACCGAGGCTCTGGCCTCGAGGAAGGCCGAGCTCAAGGAGGCGGCGACCACGGCGCGCCTCGCCGCCGAAAAGGTCGACGTGACGCTGCCGGTGCGCTCGTCGCCCGCCGAGCGCGGCCGCATCCACCCGATCAGCCAGGTGATCGACGAGATCGCGGCGATCTTCGGCGATCTCGGCTTCTCGATCGCCGAAGGACCGGACATCGAGACCGACTATTACAACTTCACCGCGCTCAACTTCCCGGTCGGCCATCCGGCGCGGGAGATGCACGACACGTTCTTCTTCCATCCGGACGAGAACGGCGAGCGCAAGCTGCTGCGCACCCACACCTCGCCGGTGCAGATCCGCACCATGGAGGCGGGCGCGCCGCCGATCCGCATCGTCATCCCGGGCAAGACCTACCGGCAGGATTCGGACGCCACCCACTCGCCGATGTTCCACCAGGTCGAGGGTCTCGTCATCGACAAGACGGCGAACGTCGCCAACATGAAGTGGGTGCTGGAGGAGTTCTGCAAGGCCTTCTTCGAGGTGCCGCAGGTCAAGATGCGCTTCCGCCCCTCCTTCTTCCCGTTCACCGAGCCGTCGCTCGAAGTCGACATCCAGTGCGACCGCTCGCGGCCGGGCGAGGTGCGCTTCGGCGAGGGCAACGACTGGATGGAGATCCTCGGCTGCGGCATGGTCCACCCCAACGTGCTGCGCGCCGGCAGGCTCGATCCCGACGAGTATCAGGGTTTTGCCTGGGGCATGGGCATCGACCGCATCGCCATGCTGAAATACGGCATGCCGGACCTGCGCGCCTTCTTCGACGCCGACGTACGCTGGCTGCAGCACTACGGCTTCCGGCCGCTCGATATGCCGACGCTGTTTGGAGGGCTGAGCAGCTAGCGATGCCGACGGTTTTGCGCAAGTATGGCATGCGCTTCCATTTCTACGGATCCGATATGGGCGAGCCACCGCACATTCATGTCGAAGGACATGGTGGGCAGGCCAAGGTCTGGTTGGAGCCAATTCGGTTTGCCGACCACAAAGGCTTCAAGGCGTCCGATCTTCGGCGTATTCTTGAAGTCGTGAATGACCATAGAAACGAGTTGCTGGAGGCATGGGATGAGTTCTTCTGATTCTTACCCAGAGAACGAGCGACCGGTTGAGGCTTGGTGCGATTCTACACACGTCCATGTGCGTCTCGCCGACGATCGGGAGGTGGTCACGCCTCTCTGGTGGTATCCGCGGCTTCTGAACGCCTCACCCACTCAACGTAATAACGTACATCTCATGTTGGACGGTGTTCACTGGCCTGACGTCGATGAAGACCTCTCGGTGCGGGGAATGTTGCGTGGGTGGAAGTATCCGAAGGCCGTGGCGCCGTCCGTGGCTGCGGAATAGCGGCATGCCGGATCTGCACGCCTTCTTATGCGCCAATGTCCGCTGGGGCGGCTGATACAAATAGGGGGACTTGGCTATGTGGAGGGTTGTCACTGCCGCCACGGTAATCACCACACTTGTGGTCAACATCATTGCTCTTTGGCTGTGGGGAAATAATGCGATCGGACGTGCGGAGACTTCGGCCTCCCTTCGGACCGCCACTGACTTCATCTCTTCCCTGCCCGATGGCGCAAAAAAGGACGAAGCGACCGAACTTGCCGCCAAGGGAGACTTGGAGGCCGCACGAAACGTGTTCGAACTGGCGATTTCCGAAGCTCTCACCGTTTCGAAAAGGCCCGGATCGTCGCCGACCCCAATGGTTTTCGCCGATGCCGAATTCGAACTCGCCGATCAGGTCGTCAAGCTCATCGGTCCGGACAAGACTCCCATCTCTATGGAGGGGGGAGAGGATGACACAGTGTCGATAACGCTGGCCGGAAAGCGGTTTTCGTTAAACGTCGGCGAATTCGTGGCCATTGAGAAAAGCCCGCGGAGCTGTGTCGTCTATTTGACGGATATCGAGGATGGCGACGAAGGGAATCGGTATACGGCAAGCGACAGGGCCAAATTCCTTTTGAGATGTGAATCCTAGAACTACGCAAATCGAGAAAACCCCATGAAACTCACCCTCTCCTGGCTCAAGGATCACCTCGAGACCGACGCCTCGCTGGCCGAGATCGTCGAGCGGCTCACCTCGATCGGCCTCGAAGTCGAGCATGTCGACGACAAGGCGGCGCTGAAGCCGTTCGTGATCGCCAAGGTGCTCTCGGCCGAGAAGCATCCCGACGCCGACAAGCTGCGCGTCTTGATGGTCGACACCGGCTCCGGCGATCCGATCCAGGTCGTCTGCGGCGCGCCCAACGCGCGCGCCGGCCTGGTCGGCGCCTTCGCCGCGCCGGGCACCTATGTTCCCGGCATCGACACGACGCTGGGCGTCGGCAAGATCCGGGGCGTCGAGAGCCGCGGCATGATGTGCTCCGAGCGCGAGCTCGAACTTTCCGATTCCCACGACGGCATCATCGACCTGCCCGAGGACGCGCCGGTCGGCACCAGCTTCGCCACCTGGGCGCATCTCGATGACCCGGTCATCGACATCAACCTGACGCCCAACCGCCCCGACGCCACCTCGATCCACGGCATCGCCCGCGACCTCGCGGCCTCTGGCCTCGGCACGCTGAAGACGCCGCCGGTCGCGCCCATCGCGGGCGAGGGGGAATGCCCGGTCAAGGTGACGATCGAGGCGCCGGACCTGTGCCCCGGCTTCGCGCTCAGGCTCGTGCGCGGGGTGAAGAACGGCGCTTCGCCGAAATGGATGCAGCAGCGGCTGCTGGCGATCGGTCTGCGCCCCATCAACGCCCTGGTCGACATCACCAACTACGTGACCTTCGACCGCGGCCGGCCGCTGCACGTCTTCGACGCGGCCAAAGTCGCGGGCGACCTCGTCGTCCGCCGGGCGGCGGCCGGAGAAAAGGTGCTCGCGCTCGACACGTTCGAATACGAGCTTTCGCCCGACATGTGCGTCATCGCCGACGACAACGGCGTCGAATCGATCGCCGGCGTGATGGGCGGCGAGCATTCCGGCTGCGACGAGAACACCACCGACGTGCTGATCGAGTCGGCGCTGTGGGATCCGATCAGCATCGCCCGCACCGGCCGCTCGCTCGGCATCGTCACCGACGCGCGCTACCGCTTCGAGCGCGGCGTCGATCCCGAATTCATGGTGCCGGGCCTCGATCTCGCGACGCGGCTGGTGCTCGACATCTGCGGCGGTACGCCCACCGACGCCGAAGTCGTCGGCTATGCCGGCTATGCGCCCAAGCCGATCATGTTCCCCGTGCTGGAGGTCAAGCGCCTCACCGGCATGGACGTGCCGGGCGAGGAGAGCGCCGAGATCCTCCGGCGCCTCGGCTTCGGCGTCACCGGCGGCGGCTACTACTACGACGTCACGCAGCCCTCCTGGCGGCCGGACATCGACAGCAAGGCCGACCTCGTCGAGGAAGTCATGCGCATGCGCGGCGTCGACCAGATCGCGCCGCAGCCGCTGGCGAGCCACTCGGCGGTCAACGGCAGGATCCTGACGACGCTGCAGATCCGCACCCGCGCCGCGCGCCGCGCGCTTGCCGTGCGCGGCATGATGGAAGCCGTCACCTGGTCGTTCATCCCGGCGAAACATGCCGAAGCCTTCGGCGGCGGCCAGCCGTCGCTCAAGCTCGCCAACCCGATCGCCGCCGACATGTCCGACATGCGCCCCTCGCTTCTGCCGGGGCTGATCGCCGCCGCCCAGCGCAATGCCGATCGCGGCATCGGCGACGTCGCACTGTTCGAGGTGTCCGGCACCTATGAGGGCGACGAGGCTCACCAGCAGCGCCGCGTCGCCGCCGGCATCCGCCGCGGCACGGCCAGGCTCGAAGGGTCGGGGCGCCTGTGGTCGGGCCATGCCGGCATTGTGGGCGTATTCGACGCCAAGGCCGACGCCTACGCTGCGCTCGAAGCCGTCGGTGCGCCGATCGACCGGCTGACCGTCGAATCCGGCGCGCCCGGCTGGTACCATCCCGGCCGCTCGGGCGTCATCAAGCTCGGCCCCAAGACGGTGCTCGGCCATTTCGGCGAGTTCCACCCGAAGACGCTGGAGACGCTCGACGCCGACGGGCCGCTCTGCGGCTTCGAGGTCTTCGTCGACGCTGTGCCGGAGCCCAAGACCAAACCCACCCGCACCAAGCCGCGCCTCGACCTCTCGCCCTTCCAGGCGGTGAAGCGCGACTTCGCCTTCGTCGTCGACCGCGCGGTCGAGGCCGGCACGCTGGTCAAGGCGGCTCTCGGCGCCGACAAGAAGCTCATCACCGGCGTCAACGTCTTCGACGTGTTCGAGGGCGCCGCGATCGGCGACGGCAAGAAATCCGTGGCCATCGAAGTCGCCATCCAGCCGGTCGAGAAGACGCTGACGGACGACGATTTCGAGGCGCTGGCCGGCAAGATCGTCGAGAACGTCAAGAAGCAGACGGGCGGGGTGTTGCGGGGGTGAGACGGCGGTTCGCCGCTCAAGCCCCCTGCTCAAGCCTCGTCACCTCGGCTTTGAGGCGAGGATTTGCCGCGTATCCGCGAAAGAAGTTCCCACCGCCTCAGGTGGCCCGGCCAGTGTCAGTGGACGGTTACGGCTTCGTTACCGACAACGACGCGGGTGATTCGTTGGATGGTGTCCAGAGGTCCGCTCCTATATCGAGGCGCCGCGTCAAGACGGTTATCCGCCTGTAAGCGAACCTTCTGGCTGACCGAAGTTTCTGTTTCCAGGACCGCAATAACCGATAGCGGAACGTGGCGTTCGCTGTCAGCGATTACACGCAACAGCATTGCCTGCCACAATTTCGCATCATTCGTTGCAATGAAAAGAGCTACTGGGTCGCGGCTTTCTGGGTAAAAAACCATATCAGGTGTGACGTCGGCTAACTGTTGGGACACCGGCTGCCCTTCAACGTATTGAATATGGCGCTTATCCATCTCTTCGCGTATTGCAGCCTTTACGTCGTCCTCAAACGCGTTCTTAACGCGTTCGATCGTCATGAGAATTAGATCATTCAGGCGCAGCAGTAACGCTGAGAACTCTAGAACAGCCTTGGGCAACTCGGACTCTGACACCCCGTCTCGGAATATCTCGCCCATTTCCTCGTCAAACGCTGCGCCGTGCTGGTCTAATATCAGCGTCAACGCGTCGCGGCGGCTTGCAGCGTCCATCGTGGCGCCCTCCGCTTCGAGAAATGACAGCGTCAGCGCATTGTCAACCAAGCGATACATGCCAGCCTTGGGGCCGAGGGCATATATGCCAATAGGATCGCCAGTGATAAAATTTTGATATGGCGTGCCGATCGCAAGGCCGCCTTTGAAGGCGTTCACATGAACGCTCTCACAAAACGCCCTGCAAATCTGCTCCTTCAGGCCCATGGCATCGCATCTTCTATAAGCATATCATGCTGACGGGTTATTCCGATGAGACTACAGCCGATCGCCGTAGCGACTTCGTCACCCATAGCACAGCCAGGATTAAGCAATTCCATGTGGCGATGATAGGACGCAGGCCTTGGAATTCGTCTAGTTCCGGCCGGCTTGACGATCCCTACAGGCAATTTGTCAACGTCATCGCAAACTGTGTGTACATGCCAGCCGGGATGAGTGCCGTGAAACTCCCATCTCGCCAACATCCTAACGTCTCCACCCACGTCCTCCCCGAGCGAGACAATAAACTCTGGCGCCAATGTATGGTACGCTACCAGCGCTCTGAAATTCCGGCCGAACGCAAGGAAAGTTATCACCTGCCACCGATAGCGCCGGGAGAGAGGGTGGGCCTTTCCCCTCTTCTTACTCAGCGGAAAGTCACGGGTTCTAAGTTTCTCGTCGCTCCAAGCGGAGAACGCGACTCCCGACTTGTCCACGTTGATTAGACGTCCCACCCGCATGAGTGCAACTTATGGGTAATCCGCGCCTGTCTCGCAATCAAAATTGTACGCTCTTGCTCATACTCAACCAAGACATCGTTCCTATCTCTGTCAGGTTCGCCAAACAGATAACTACCTTCGTCCGACCAGAACAGCAGAACATCCGGTAGACACAAGGCCCGCGCCGCCGGTGTAAGACTTGACCGTCCTCCGTCCGCCCGACCTTCCCTGCAGCACCAGCCTCCGGCCCCCCCATGCCCCTCTCCACCACCACGCTCCCCTCCGGCATCTCCGTCCCCGTCCTCGGCCAGGGCACGTGGAAGATGGGCGAGCGGCGTGACCGCCGTGCCCAGGAAGTCGCCGCGCTCCGCCTCGGCATCGAGCTCGGCATGACGCTGATCGACACGGCGGAAATGTATGCCGACGGCGGCGCCGAGGAGGTGGTGCGGGAGGCGATCGCCGGGCGGCGCCACGAGGTGTTCGTCGTCTCGAAAGTGCTGCCGTCAAACGCGTCGCGCGCGGCCACCATCCGCGCCTGCGAGGCGAGCCTGAAGCGGCTCGGCACCGACCGCATCGACCTCTATCTGCTGCACTGGCGCGGCGGCGTGCCGCTTCGCGAGACCGTCGAGGCGTTCGAGACGCTGAAGGCGCAGGGCAGGATCGCCGACTGGGGCGTTTCCAATTTCGACGTCGACGACATGGAAGAACTCGCGGCCCTGCCGCACGGCACGGCGGTCGCGGCCAACCAGGTGCTCTACCATCTCGGCAGCCGCGGCATCGACTTCGACCTCATCCCGTGGCAGCGCGGGCGCGGAATCCCGGTCATGGCCTATTGCCCGATCGGCGAGGGCGATCTCGCGCGAGACGGCAGGCTCAAACCTGTCGCCGAGCGCCACAACGCTACACCTGCACAGATCGCACTCGCCTGGACGATCCGCGGGACAAGCGTCATCGCCATCCCCAAGGCGGCGCAGGAGAGCCATGTGCGCGACAACCGCGCCGCCGCCGACATCAGGCTCACCGCGCAGGACCTCGCCGAACTCGACGCCGCCTTCCCTCCGCCGCGCCGCAAGGTTCCGCTGGCGATGGTGTGAACCGTTGCGGAAAGCGGATCGATCGTCCTTCCGTCTTGCATGCCTCCCCGAAACTTCCCATATGCGACCCTGCGGGCCGGGCCCCTCTGGCGGTCGAACCACTCGATCGCGATGTCGGACCGTTTGATATTGGGCCCGCTTTGCATGAACCGAAGCGGGCAATTGGAGGTTACCGATCCATGCCGCGCTCCGGCCGCATCCGCTTCGTCGCTCTCTTCATGAGCCTTTTCGTAGGCCTCACGCTCGTCTCGACCGATTTCGCCGAGGCGCGGCGCGGCGGCTCGTTCGGCAGCCGCGGCACGCGCACCTGGCAGGCGCCAGCGCCCACCCGCACCGCGCCCAGCCCCACCGGCCCGGTCGAGCGCTCGATGACGCCTGCGCAGAGCCCGAACGCGGCCACGCGCCAGCAGCAGACGGTCGGGCAGCAGCGGCCCGGCATGTTCAGCGGCTTCGGCGGCTCGCTGATGCGCGGCCTCCTGATCGGCGGCCTGTTCGGCATGCTGCTCGGCTACGGCTTCGGCGGTCTCGCCGGCGCGCTGGGCTTCCTCGTGCAGCTCCTGCTGATCGGCCTGCTCGTCTCCGTCGCGCTGGCCTGGTTCCGCTCGCGCCGCGAGCCCGCGGCGGCCGGCGGCGCGCCTTATGGCGGCGGCAATGACTTCGGCCACGCCCGCACCGACGCGTCCGACGCAAAGCCGCACGCCGGCGGCTTCACCATCCCGTCCATCGGCGGCGGCGCGGCAGCGCCCGCCACGCAGGACATCCAGCTCGACAAGGCCGACCTCGACACGTTCGAGCGCCGTCTCGCCGAGGTGCAGAAGGCGTTTTCCGACGAGGATCATTCAGCGCTTCGCCGGCTCTCGACGCCGGAAATGGTGTCCTACTTCTCCGAGGAACTCGCCGACAACGCCAAGCGCGGCCTGCGCAACGAGGTCCGCGACGTGCATCTCGTCTCCGCCGACATTTCCGAGGCGTGGCGCGAGGGCGACACCGACTATGCGACTGCCGCCTTCGGCTACGAATCCGTCGACCTCATGCGCGACCGCGCCACGGGCAAAGTCGTCGAGGGCGACGAGCGCCTGACCGAAACGACGGAACTGTGGACCTTCGTGCGTCCCCGCGGCGGCGAGTGGAAGCTCTCGGCGATCCAGGAGGCGTAAAGCCTCCACCTTCGCCGGTCCGCGATATCCGCTCTTGTTGAGCAGCAGCGATTGCGCACACAGTGCGCATTGCGGGCTGGCGGCGGAAAGGCGGATCATGGCGCAGGATGCGACGCATCTTGTCTACGGGTTGGAGGACATCCCTCCCCCGCCGCAGGCGGCGCTCGCGGCCATCCAGCATGTGCTGGCCGCCATCGTCGGCATCGCCACCCCCTCCCTGATCATCGGGGCAGCGCTCGGGCTCGGCGAGCATGTCCCCTACCTGATTGCGATGTCCTTCTTCGTCTCGGGCGTCGCGACCCTCATCCAGTGCCGGCGCATCGGACCCGTCGGCTCGGGCCTGCTCAGCCTCCAGGGAACGAGCTTCGCGTTCCTGGGAGCGATCCTCGCCGCGGGCTTCGCGGTGAAGTCCGCCGGGGGCTCGCCGGAAGATATCCTGGCGATGATCTTCGGCCTTTGCCTGGTCGGCTGCGCCGTCGAGATCGTGCTGTCGCTGTTCCTCGACAGGCTCAAGCGCATCATCACGCCGACGGTGACAGGCATCGTCATCACCGTGATCGGACTGAGCCTGGTGGGATCGGCCTTCACCGACTTCGCCGGCGGGACCAATGCGGGCGACGCACTCGGATCGCCCCTCAACCTGATCATCGGAGCGATCGTCATCGCAGTCATCCTCACGATGACCTTCGCCGGTCCGCCGATGCTGCGGATATCGGCCATCATGATCGGCCTGGTGGCCGGCACTGTCATCTCCGGCTTCTTCGGCATGGTCAGCCTGGCGCCGCTGTCGAACGTGCAGTTCTTCGCCGTGCCGGTGCCGTTCAAATACGGACTCGACTTCGATCTTGGCCTCTTCATCCCGATCGCCTTCCTCTACCTCGTCACGGCGATCGAGACGTCGGGCGACCTCACAGCCAACTCGATCCTTTCGGGCCAGCCGGTCGAGGGTCCGGTCTATCTGGAGCGGATCAAGGGCGGCATTCTCGGCGACGGCATCAATTCCGGTATCGCGGCGATCTTCAACACGTTCCCAAACACGACCTTTTCGCAGAACAACGGGGTCATCCAGATGACGGGGGTGGCCAGCCGGCACGTCGGCTACTGGGTCTCGGCCTTTCTTGTCGTCATGGGGCTCTTCCCGGTCGTCGGCGCGTTCTTCCTGATGATTCCCAAACCCGTCCTCGGCGGAGCGACGCTCGTCCTGTTCGGGACAATCGCCGTCGCGGGCATCCGGATCCTCGCCTCGGAGCCGATCGACCAGCGCCGGACCTACATCATGGCGGTCAGTTTCGGCCTCTCGATTGGCGTCATCCTCGTCCCGGCCGCGAGCCAGCAGCTGCCTGACCTGATCAGGCAAGTCGTTGCGACGCCGATAACGCTGGCGGGGCTGTCGGCGATCGTTCTTTCGCTTGTCATCCCGGCACGCACAAAAGCGGCGCCCGACAACAACGAGACCCCGCCCCCGGCCGCCGGTCCGGCGTGACAGGGCCGGCATGGCGCACGCTTGCCGGCAATGACGAATCGTCCTCACATCCGGCGATGGACCATCTCCGCTTCTCCGGCCTGCCGGCGGCAGAACAGGAAGCCGCGCTCGACACGATCCTGCGCGCCGATACGGTCGTCTGGCCCGCGATCGAGCGCGCGCGGGTTCTCGACCTGCCCGACTGGATGATCGTCTCGGGCGCCATCTACAACACGGTCTGGAACCACCTGACCGGCAAGCCGGCCGGCCACGGCATCCGCGACGTCGACCTGTTCTACCACGACGCGTCCGACCTCTCGTGGGAGGCCGAGGACCGCATCATCCAGACGGGCGCGGCGCAGTTTTCCGGCGTCTCGCTGCCGGTCGAGATCCGCAACCAGGCGCGGGTGCATCTCTGGTACACGCAGCGCTTCGGCGGCGTGGTGCCGCCGTTCACCTGCTCCGCCCACGCGCTCGGCTACTTCGCCGCCGAGACGCACGCGGTCGGAGTCCGGCTGGAGGCGGACGACAGCCTCACCATCGTCGCGCCGTTCGGCCTCGACGCTGTCTTCTCCCTGCGCATGGTGCCCAATCGCGCCACAGACAACCGCCGCACCCACGCGGAGAAGTCCGCGCGGGCGAAGGCGTTGTGGCCTGAGCTGACCGTCGAGGACTGGTAGCTACCGTCCCGCCTGCCTGGCCATTTCCTCCGGATAGCGGCTGCCGGAGACGTCGGCGGGCGTGATCAGCGCGCCGATCGCCTTGACCTCGTCCGCCGACAGCGGCAGCAAGACCGCCGCGACGTTGGCCTCCAGATTGGCGATCTTGCGCGAGCCGGGGATCGGCACGATGAAATCGCCCTGCGCCAGCACCCAGGCGAGCGCCAACTGCGCCGCGCTCACGCCCTTGCCGACGGCGAACGCCTTGAGCTTCTCGACCGCGGCGAGGTTCTTGGCGATGTTCTCCTCCTCGAAGCGCGGCAGCTTGCGGCGGAAGTCGTCGGCGCCGAATGCGCTGGCCGAGGTGATCGCGCCGGTGAGGAAGCCGCGGCCGAGCGGGCTGAACGGCACGAAGCCGATGCCGAGCTCGCGGCAGGTTGCGAGCACGCCTCCTTCCGGATCGCGCGTCCACAGCGAATATTCGCTCTGCACGGCGGCGATCGGATGCACCGCATGCGCGCGGCGGATCGTCTCCGGGCCCGCCTCGGACAGGCCGAGCGTCCTAACCTTGCCCTCCTTTACCAGCGCCGCCATCGCGCCGACCGTATCCTCGATCGGCACGTCCGGGTCGACGCGGTGCTGGTAGAACAGGTCGATCGTCTCGATGCCCAGCCGCTTCAGCGACGCCTCGGCGACGGCGCGCACATGCTCGGGCCGGCTGTCGAGACCGGGCAGCTGGCGCGGACCCTCCGGACCCTCCTCGATCCGGAAGCCGAACTTGGTGGCGATCTTCACCTTGTCGCGCAGCGGCTTAAGCCCCTTGCCCACCAGCACCTCGTTGGTGAAAGGCCCGTAGACCTCGGCCGTGTCGAAAAAGTCGACGCCGAGTTCCACCGCGCGGTGGAGCGTGCGGATCGCGTCCGCCTCGTCCTGACCGCCATAGGCGTGGCTCATGCCCATGCAGCCGAGGCCGACGGGAAAGACCTCGAGTTCGCTGCCCAGCCTGCGTCGGTTCATCGCTCGTCTCCTTCAATGCGTGTCTGGCGGATATGGGAGGCAAGCGCCCGATTGTCCATCACGGCTTGACTTCGCGGCGGAAGTTACCATGTTCGGGCCATGAGCAAGCGCACGGCAAAAACCGTCTTCCGGATCGTTCCCATCGCAGGACGCTGACCCCAGCTCGGACACGGCTCCGGGTCTGGGGCTGTCGCTCACCACATTCATTCGCATTACATTGCGCCAGGGCAGGCCGCGTTCGCGGCCGCCGCGGCGCGCCCATTCACACGGACTCCATCGCCATGAAGAAGCCACCGATCGTCGTCAACCGCATCGACCATACCCGCCTCAGCCGGATCGCCAACGGCCTGATGGACCGCAATCCCGATCTCGCCGACGAATTGCTCGCCGAACTGGAACGCGCCAAGGTCAGGGACGAGCGGGCGGTCCCCGCCGACAGCGTGCAGATCGGGCGGACGGTCGAGTTCCGCCTCGACGACGGAGAGCCGCGGCGGGTGATGCTTGTCTATCCGGCGGACGCCGATGTCGGCACGGGCCGTATCTCCGTCCTCACCCCCGTCGGCGTGGCCATGCTCGGCCTGTCGGCGGGCCAGACGATGGAGATGACGTCCAACGACCGCCGGTCGCACCGCCTGACTATCGATACCGTCGTCCCGGCCACCGACTGACGTCGTGACGCATCACGCCACATCTCCAGCGAGCAGCGGAACTGTCGCGCCCTGCGGCGCAGGCGGTTCATCGACCATGCGGGTTCGCTGATCGCAGGCATCTGACCCCTGGCCGGCAGCGCCGGTCAGGGGGACCTCTCCACGCACAATTTTCATGCACCATCGCTGCGGCGCACCCGCCGCCTGGGGAGATCAGCCATGCCGACGGAATCGTCGTGCCGGATCACGACCAAGGACCTCGCCATCCTCGAAACCATGCTCGACCGATACAGGGGATCCTGCCCGCACTATGCAAATCTTCTGCGGCACAAGATACGCGCAAGCGAGATCTATCTGCGCGACGACATCCCTCCGGACGTCGTGACGCTGAACAGTCAGGTCGCCTACCGCATCGACGGCCATCGGGCAGGGCCGCACCTTCTGGTCCAGAGCCAGGTGCCCGAACTGCCGGGCTTCGCCCTGTCGATCCATTCGCTGCGCGGCCTGGCGCTGCTCGGAATGTCCGAGGGACATGAGACCTTGATCACTTCGCGCGGCGGCACGGAGCGGCTGCTCGTCGACGAGGTCCGCGCCCAGCCCGAGGCCAGATCGCGAAGCTTGATGCGCGCCTGAGACTTTGCCGTCGCATCCCGTGGCGACTTTCCCAGCCTCCTATGATTGTCTAATACGGTCCGACTGCGGCGCGCCTCGCGCCGCATCGAAGGTCACGGAGGGGGCGCCATGTTCCGCTGGGGGGTTCTGTCAACTGCCAAGATCGGTCGCGAGCAGGTGCTGCCGGCGATCGCCGATTCGGACAACGGCATACTTGCCGCGGTGGCGAGCCGAGACCTGGAGAAGGCCGAGGCGCTGGCCGACCGGTTCAACGCCCCGCACGCCTTCGGCTCCTACGACGATCTGCTCGCCTCCGACACGGTCGACGGCGTCTACATCCCGCTGCCGACCTCGCAGCATGTCGAGTGGGCGGTGAAGGCGGCCGACGCCGGCAAGCATGTGCTGGTCGAGAAGCCGCTGGCGCTCAAGGCCGAGGACATCGCTCAGGTCATCGCCGCGCGAGACCGCAACGGCGTGGTCGTCTCCGAGGCCTTCATGGTCCACTACCACCCGCAATGGGCCAAGGTGCGCGAGCTGATCGCAGAGGGCCGCATCGGCCGGCTGCGCCACGTTCAGGGCGCCTTCACCTATTTCAACAAGGACGCCGGCAACATGCGCAACCGGCTCGATCTCGGCGGCGGCGCCCTGCCCGACATCGGCGTCTACCCCACCGTCACCACCCGCATTGCCACAGGCAAGGAGCCGTTGCGCGTCCAGGCCCGCGTCGCCCGCGACGCCACCTTCGGCACGGACGTCTATTCCTCGGTCAAGGCCGACTTCGGTTCCTTCGAGCTGACTTTCTACCTGTCGACGCAGATGGCGGCGCGCCAGCTGATGGTCTTCCATGGCGACGAGGGGTTCATCGAGATCCACTCGCCTTTCAATGCGGGTCTCTACGAGCACCACAGGGTCGAACTGCACAACCAGGGTCACATCGAAGCGACCGTTTTCCGCTTCCCCGGCACGCAGCAGTACAGGCTGGAGGTCGAGGCTTTCGCGAAGAAGGCGCAGGGCGAGGATGTCTCCGTCTTCGCGCTGGAGGATTCGGTGAAGAACCAGAAGCTGATCGACGCGATCTTCCGCGCCGGCACGCATGACGGCTGGGAGACGGTCTGAGGCGGGTGTCCGGTCAGGCGACGACGGCCGGCCGCGCGCGGCGTCTCCCGCTCCAGCAGCTGATCTCGCGCAGGGCCTCGGCGATTTCACGCGAGGTCGCGGAGCTTTCGGGGTGCCGGATCCGCAGCTCGTCGGCAACGGCGTCCAAGGCGAAGGGATCGTAGCACAACTCGCGACGCAGCGCTGCGTCGGCGATGTCGATCGCCAATGGGAGTGTGGTCATTTACGCACCTCCTCTCCTCCTCCGCCGCCTCAACAATAGAGCCGATCGCGTCCAATTTATGGCCGACGCAGCTGAGTCAGAGCGTCCGTCCGCGGCTTCGCTCTTGAAGCGGCGCTCGGATATCCCTAGCGATAGCGTCGGGAACGGGCGAGCCTGCCCGCTGAGAGGGACCATCACATGCTGCGCAACATCGACCCGCTCCTGTCGCCGGATCTGCTGCGGATCCTGGCCGCGATGGGCCATGGCGACGAGATCGTCATCGCCGATGCCAATTTCCCCGGAGAGTCCTGCGCGCAACGGCTGGTCCGCCTCGACGGCATCGACGCGGTGCGCACCCTGCGCGCCGTGCTCAGCATCATGCCGCTCGATTCCTTCGTCGAGGACCGCGCCGTCTCTATGGCCGTCGTCGACGATCCAGAGGCCATTCCGCCGGTCGTGGCGATGTTCCAGCAGGCCATCGACGAGATCGCCGACCATCCGGCGGCGATCCAGCCGATCGAGCGCTTTGCCTTCTACGACCGGTCGCGCGCGGCCTATGCGATCGTGCAGACCGGCGAAACCCGCCTCTACGGCAACCTCATCCTGAAGAAGGGCGTGATCTTCCCGCCGACGGCGCACTGAACGGCGGGCCGGCCGCGCCTCATCCCTTAACCCCCCCTTAAAGCGCCGCATTTAGTGTCCATCGCAACGCCACGAACGACAGGGTGAGCGCGGCGGCCGATGGCACGACGGGGACATGACACGCGGATCGAGCCGAGCTTCGACGGCCCGGCGCCAAAGCGCGGCGGCGGACTGTCGCTGAGCGAGGACGACCGCCTCGTACCTTCGCCCAAGCGCGCAAGGAAGCCGAAGAAGCCCGCGCGCGAGCCCGCCCGGCGCGGACGCTCCCGGTCTCGCCGCGGCTTCGGCATGGTCGGTTCGCTGGTCTACTGGTCGCTGGTGCTGGCGCTGTGGGGCGGTATCGGCCTCGCCGGTATCGTCGCCTTCTACGGCGCGCGCATGCCGAGCGCGATCACCTGGACCGTGCCCGACCGTCCCCCCAACGTGAAGATCGTGTCGGCCGACGACAGGCTGCTCGCCAATCGCGGCATGACCGGCGGCGAAGCGTTGTCGCTGTCGGAAATGTCGCCCTACATCCCGCAGGCGCTGATCGCCATCGAGGACCGGCGCTTCCGCTCGCATTTCGGCATCGACCCGTTCGGTCTCGGCCGCGCCATGGTCACCAACGTCCTGCAGGGCCGCCTGGTGCAGGGCGGCTCGACGCTGACGCAGCAGCTCGCCAAGAACCTGTTTCTGAAGCCGGAGCGCACGCTCGAACGCAAGGTGCAGGAGGTCTTGCTCGCCTTCTGGCTGGAGCACGAATACACCAAGGACCAGATCCTCGAGATGTATCTCAACCGGGTCTATTTCGGCTCCGGCGCCTATGGCGTGGAGTCCGCCTCCCGGCGCTATTTCGGCAAGTCCGCGCGCGAGGTGACGCTTTCCGAAGCCGCTCTCCTCGCCGGCCTGCTCAAGGCCCCCTCGCGGCTGTCGCCGGCCCGCGATCCCAAGGCCGCCGAAGCGCGCGCCCAGGTGGTGCTCACCGCGATGAGCGAGGAAGGCATGATCGGCCAGAAGGAGCTGGCCTTCGCCATGAGCGCGCCGGCGACGCGGGCGGCCTCCTACTGGACGGGCTCGGAGAACTACGTCGCCGACCGGATCATGGAGGAACTGCCGGGCCTCGTCGGCGAGATCCAGACCGACGTGATCGTCGACACCACCGTCGACCTGACGCTGCAGAAGCTCGCCGAGGATTCGATCCGCAAGCTGATCGAGGAGAACGGCCAGAAGCTGCAGGTCAGCCAGGGCGCGCTCGTCTCGATCGACAATTCCGGCGCCGTGCGCGCCATGGTCGGCGGCGCCGACTATGCCAACAGCCAGTTCGACCGGGCGTCGGAGGCGCGCCGCCAGCCTGGCTCGGCATTCAAGCCCTTCGTCTATCTCGCCGCGCTCGAAGCCGGTCGCACCCCGGACTCGATCCGCAACGACGCGCCGGTGAAGATCGGCAAATGGACCCCCGACAACTACAAGGGCAAGTATCTCGGCCGCGTGACGCTGACAGAGGCACTGGCCAAATCGCTCAACTCCGTTTCCGCCCAGCTCGTCATGGAAGTCGGGCCGAAGGCCGTCGTCGAGGTCGCCCAGCGGCTCGGCGTCGAATCGAAGCTGCAGGCGAACACCTCGATCGCGCTCGGGACGTCCGAGGTGACGCCTCTCGAGCTGACCGCCGCCTTCATACCCTTCGCCAATGGCGGCTACCGGCCGGACGTGCATTTCATCAGCCGCGTCACCGACATCAACGGCAAGGTGCTCTACCAGTACCCGGCGGCCGAGGCGCCGCGCGTGGTCAAGCCTGAGATCGTCGGCATGATGAACCGGATGATGACCGAGACGCTGGCCATCGGCACCGCCCGCAAGGCAGCCTTCGGCTGGCCCGCCGCCGGTAAGACCGGCACCAGCCAGCAGTCGCGCGACGCCTGGTTCGTCGGCTACACCTCCAACCTCACGACCGGCGTCTGGTTCGGCAATGACGACGGCAAGCCGACCAAAAACATCACCGGCGGCTCGCTGCCCTCCATCGCCTGGAAGACCTTCATGGAGGCTGCGCACGAGGGCGTGCTGGTCAGGCAATTGCCCGGCATCGACCTCTACACGCCGACATCGCCGCCGGTCACCGGCGAGGAGCCGGTCGCGGGCGCGACGACGGTTCCCGTGGTCCGCCCCGCGGCGAATGTCGGCGACAAGGCCGCGCCCGAAATGGCGGGCGGCTTCGCCCCCCGGCCGGAATCTGTCCCGCGGGGCGACAAGGTTTCCTCGATCAACCGGCCGGTTCCCCCGGGCGAGGTCGGAGGCGCGCCTGTCCGGCGCGAGAAGTCGATCCTCGATGTCATCCTCGGCAACTGACGACGAGAGGTAATCGGCCGCCGTTGCCCCTTAGCGCCGCGACGCGAAGAGGCGCGGACCGAACAGGTTCAGGCCGAGGCCGGCGACGACAAGTCCGGACGCGGCGAATTTCCAGCCCTGCAAAGGCTCGCCGAGCAGCGCTGCCGACCCGAGAAATCCGAAGACGGGCACGAGCAGGGTGAACGGCGCCACGGTCGAGACCTGATAGCGGGCGAGCAGACTGCTCCACACGGCAAAACAGAACAGCGTCGACAGATAGACGATATAGGCGATCGAGCCGAGCGATACCCAGTCGAGGCCCACGAAGCTTGCAAGAAAGGCCTCGCGGTCCAGCAGCAGTGCGCAGACGGACAGGGGTGGAAGCGCGACCAGGCTCCCCCAGACAACAAGGCCGAGCATATTTACCGCCGCTGCCTGCCGGGAGATCAGCTTCGAGACGACGTTGCCGGCTCCCCAGGAGGCCGCCGCGGCGACAAGCAGCGTGAGCCCGACAATCGTCACGTCTCCGCCCACATGCAGGGCAACGACGACGACCCCGCCAAAAGCGAGCAACGCCCCCGCGAGCTGCCACACGGCGGGACGCTCGCCGAGTATCAGCACCGAAAGCCCGATGGTGAAGAAAACCTGCAACTGCAGGATCAGCGAAGCGAGGCCGGCACTCATGCCGATCTGCATGCCGGTGAACAGCAATCCAAACTGCAGGGCGAAGATCAGCAAGCCGTATGAGACGACGAGCCGCATCGGCACCTTCGGCCTCTTGACGAAGAAAATCCATGGGAAGACGGCAAGCGCGAAACGCCAGACGCCCAGCGCCAGCGGCGAAACCTCGCGAAGGCCGAGCTTGATGACAGCGAAGTTGACGCCCCATATCGCGACGACGAGAAGCGCGAGCAACAAGTGAGACGTGCGCACCGATCGGCCTTCCTGTCTGCTTCGGCCAACTCTCGTGCGAAGCGAATTCCGTTCTCCGCAATCCGCTTGGCATGACTGGGTTCGGCCCAGCTTGGCCCAGTCGATGACATCTGCAGGGTGCAGGTCCGATTCGCGGTCCGTGCAAGGGCTGGTCTGAGGCAAGCGGAATGAGCGCGTAAAGTCCTGCTGGCCAGACTGACCCCTCGCTAAGCGACCCTCGCTCCGCTACATAGCGGGTCGGAGGCTGTTCCCGATGGCGGATGCGACACGAAAGACCCTGGTTCTGACCGGCGCCAGCCGGGGCATCGGCCATGCGACGGTGAAGCGGTTTTCCCGCGAGGGCTGGCGCGTCATCACCTGCTCGCGCCAGGCCTTCTCCGACGACTGCCCTTGGCCGGCGGGACCCGACGACCATATCAAGGTCGACCTGTCGGATCAGGAGGATGTCGGCATCGCCGTCGCCGAGATCCGCCATCGGCTGGAGGCGGAGGGCGGCCAGCTGCACGCGCTCGTCAACAATGCCGGCATCTCGCCGAAGCTCAAGGACGGCGGGCGGATGAACTCGCTCGACACGCCGATGCATGTCTGGCGCGACGTGTTCCAGGTCAACTTCTTCGCCCCGATCATGCTCGCGCGCGGCCTGTTCAAGGAACTGGCGGCCGCCCAGGGCTCGATCGTCAACGTCACGTCGATCGCCGGCACCAGGGTGCATCCCTTCGCCGGCACCGCCTATGCGACGTCGAAGGCGGCGCTTGGCTCCCTGACGCGCGAGATGGCGGCGGACTTCGGGCCGCACGGCATTCGCGTCAACGCCATCGCACCCGGCGAGATCGACACCGCGATCCTCTCGCCCGGCACCGACAGGATCGTCGAGACGATCCCGTTGCGCCGCCTGGGCGCCACCGGCGAGGTCGCCGACATCATCTATTTCCTGTGCTCGCAGCAGGCGTCCTACGTCACCGGCAGCGAGATCCACATCAATGGCGGCCAGCACGTCTGAGCCGTCGCGGCGCGGTCTTACCCGTCAGTGCGGCATGCCGCCCAGATGCGACAGCAGTTCGGCGACGTTGCTCGCCCTGTGCTTCTTCATCAGCCGGGCGCGGTAGGCCTCGACGGTGCGCGGCGAGATCGTCAGCATGCGCGCGATCTCCTTCGACGTGCGGCCTTCGCCGAGATGCATGACGATCTGCCGCTCGCGGGTTGTCAGCGGCGAGACCGGCCGGAACTCGGACAGGTCGGCGAAGCTCCACACGGCGCGGCGCAGCGGATCGTCCTCGCGCGTCAGCGAGTGGCCGCGCACGCGGACCCAGAACAGCGAACCGTCCCGGCGGGCCATGATGCGCTCGTCGGAATAGCGATTGGTTTTCTTCAGCGGCTCGACGCCGACGTCTCGGATGGAGACGAATTCCTCGAGCGAGGGGTAGAGGATCGCGAAGGACTGGTCGAGCAGCTCTTCTCGCGCATAGCCGAACATCTCGGCAAACGCCGGATTGCAGGCGCGGATCACCCGGCTCTCGGTCAGCACGATGCCGATCGGCGAGTGGTCGAAAGCTATCCGTTCAAGCTCGTCGCGTGAGGTCATCGCCCGTATTTATACGATCTTGCTGCTTCTGCGAGTGCCCGCCGATAATATTCAAAGCGTTGCATCCCGCCAACCGGCCGCAGAAAGCCGGAATGGACAAGGGGCGCAGGCGACGGGAGGAGACGAGACTGCGCGATCGGCGAAGCGGGCCGAGGCCCGGGCGCCCGCCTGTCTTTCCTTCCGCGACGGATACGAGCCGGGCTTCCGCCGACGGGAAGCCCGCGCAGTTGAATTCTGACCGGTCGAATTGGTGGAGGAACCAACGATGAAGAGATTTCTGACGGCGCTGGCTGCGGCCACTGCGCTGCTGGCCGCACAGCCTGTCCTGGCGCAGGACGGACCGGCCAAGATCGCGCTGATCCACGGCCTTTCTGGCTCGCCGCTCGAAGCCTATTCGAAGCAGACCCATACCGGCTTCGAGATGGGTCTTGAATACGCGACCAAGGGCACGATGGAGATCAAGGGCCGCAAGATCGAGCTGGTGAAGAAGGACAGCCAGTTCAAGCCCGACATCGCGCGCGCGCTGCTCGCCGAAGCTTATGCCGACGAGGACGTCGTGCTCGCCGTCGGCGACACCTCGTCGGGCGTGGCGATGGCGATGCTGCCGGTCGCCGCCGAAAACGAGAAGATCCTGCTCGTCGAACCGGCCGTCGCCGACGGCCTGACCGGCAAGGATTCCAACCGCTACGTCTTCAAGACCTCGCGCAACTCGTCGATGGACATGCAGGCGCAGGCGCTGGCGCTGAAGCCGGACGCCAACCTTTACGTCGCCACGCTGGCACAGGACTATGCGTTCGGCCGCGACGGCATTTCGGCCTTCAAGGCAGCCCTCGAGGGCACCGGCGCCAACCTCGTGCATGAGGAATACGTGCCGCAGCAGACCACCGACTTCACCGCTCCGGTCGAGCGCCTGTTCAACGCGCTCAAGGACAAGCAGGGCCGCAAGGTGATCGTCATCTACGTCGCCGGCATCGACGCGATGACGCCGCTCGTCACCGCCGATCCGGCCCGCTATGGCATCGAACTCTCCACCGGCGGCAACATCCTGCCCGCTCTTGCCGGCTACAAGAAGGTGCCCGGCATGGAAGGCGCCATCTACTACTACTACGAGGCGCCGAAGAACCCGGTGAACGACTGGCTCGTCGCCGAGCACCAGAAGCGCTTCAACTCGCCGCCGGACTTCTTCACCGCCGGCGGTTTCGCCGCCGCCATGGCGGTCGCCAAGGCGCTGGAGACCGCGTCGGACTGGGAGACCGAGACGCTGATCAAGACCATGGAAGGGATGACCTTCGACACGCCGAAGGGCCCGATGACCTTCCGTCCGGAAGATCACCAGGCACTGCAGTCGATGTACCACTTCAAGATCAAGGTCGACGACAAGGTCGACTGGGCGATCCCGGAACTGGTGCGCGAGATCAAGCCCGAGGAGATGAAGATCCCGGTCGGGCGGGATAATTCGAAGTAGCGATAAACTTCGCCCCCTCCACCGCCTTCCGGCGGTCCCCCTCCCCCGTAAACGGGGGAGGATCAGGACGCGACGGTACGATGGCGGATCCTCCCCTGCGAAGCGGGGGAGGGGGACCACGCGCAGCGTGGTGGAGGGGGCGTTTCATCAGAGCAAGACGTGACCCCCTCCCTCTCGACCCAGAACCTGACGATCCGCTTCGGCGGGCACGCCGCGGTGAACGATGTCACGGCATCGTTCCGGCCCGGCGAGCTCACCGTCATCGTCGGCCCCAACGGCGCCGGCAAGACGACCTGGTTCAACCTCGTTTCCGGCCAGCTGACGCCGACCTCGGGGCGCATCTTCAAGGGCGAGACCGAGATCACGCGCCTGTCGCCCTCGGCCCGCGCCAAGGCGGGCGTCGGCCGCGCCTTCCAGCTCACCAACCTGTTTCCGAAGCTTTCCGTGCGCGAAAACGTCCGCCTCGTCGTCCAGGCCCGCGCCGGCAAGGGGCCGGACGTCTTCCGCCGCGCCGCCGCGCTTTCGGCGGTCAACGCCGAGACCGAAGAGCACCTCGCCACCAGCCGGCTCTCCTCCGTCGCCGACCTACCGGCCTCGGCGCTTCCGCACGGCGACCAGCGCAAGCTCGAAGTGGCGATGATGATCGCCATGAAGCCCGACATCTTCATGTTCGACGAGCCGACCGCCGGCATGTCGGCCGCCGAAGCGCCCGCGATTCTCGACCTGATCGCCGAGATCAAGAAGGACGCGTCGAAGACCATCCTGCTCGTCGAGCACAAGATGGACGTGGTGCGCAAACTCGCCGATCGCATCATCGTCCTGCACAATGGCGAGCTCGTCGCCGACGGAAAGCCCGACGAGGTCATGGCCATGCCGATCGTCCGCGAGATCTATCTCGGCCAGGGCGCGGAGGAGGTGGCATGACTGCGATCCTGCGCCTCGACGACGTCCACACCGATATCGGCCAGTATCACGTCCTGCACGGCGTCTCCTTCGACGTGCCGGAGGGCGGCGTGCACGTGCTGCTCGGCCGCAACGGCGCCGGCAAGACGACGACCCTGCGCACCGTCATGGGCCTGTGGCGGGCGCGGAAGGGCGCGATCGTCTTCCGCCACCACGACATCACGGCGATGAAGACGCCCGACATCGCCCGGCTCGGCATCGCCTACGTGCCGGAGAACATGGGCATCTTCGGCGGACTGACCGTCGAGGAGAACCTGCGGCTCGCCTCCGCCACCGGCACGTTCGACAAGGACCGGCTGGCGCGCATCTTCTCGATCTTCCCCGCGATGGAGAAATTCTGGACCAACCAGGCCTATGCGCTGTCCGGCGGACAGAAGCAGATGCTGGCGATCTCGCGTGCGATCATCGAGAAGCGCGACCTGATCCTGATCGACGAGCCGACCAAGGGCCTGGCGCCCTCGATCATCCGCAACATGATCGACGCCTTCCGCGAGATCGGCAAGGAGACGACGATCCTGCTGGTCGAGCAGAATTTCCACTTTGCCAGGGCGCTCGGCCGCGGCGTCGGCGTCATCGACGACGGACGGATCGTGCACCGTGGTTCGATGGCCGACCTCGCCGCCGACGCCGACCTGCAGACCCGGCTGCTCAGCCTGACCGCGGAGGCGCATTGATGGCTGCGCAGCTCGCACTGCTCATGTCGCGTTTCTTTACGCCCCCCTCTGGCCTGCCGGCCATCTCCCCCACGAGGGGGGAGATTGGCTGGCGCGGCGGCTTTCGCCAATCGCTTGCGGCTGGAAGTGAGCGCAGCGTTGGAACTGCCGATCTCCCCCCTTGTGGGGGAGATGGCCGGCAGGCCAGAGGGGGGCGCCGTAGGGCGAGGACGTCGGTGTCCCTTTCCGGAGCGCATCACCCATGACCCCTCTCGACCGCATCCGCGGCGTGTATGTGCTGCCCGTCATCCTGGCGGCGATCGCCTTCATCCTGATCGGGCAGCCGTCGAGCTGGGCGACGCTGACGGTGGCGGGCCTGTCGATGGGCATGATGATCTTCCTGATGGCGTCCGGCCTGTCGCTGATCTTCGGCCTGATGGACGTGTTGAACTTCGGCCACTCCGCCTTCGTCTCCTTCGGCGCTTTCATCGCGGCGACCGTGCTCGCGGCGCTCGGCGGCTGGCTGGTCGCCGACAGCGCCTTCCTCAACCTCGCCGCGCTGTTCGCCGCGATTGGCGCCGCCACCGCCTTCGGCGCGGTCGCCGGATGGGCCTTCGAGCGGGTCATCGTCAAGCCGGTCTACAAGGACCATCTTCGCCAGATCCTGATCACCATGGGCGCGCTGATCGTCGCCGAGCAGCTCGTGCTCGCCATCTGGGGCGGCGTGCCGATCCAGGTGCAGCGGCCGGCGATCCTCACCGGCTCGATCATCCTCGGCGACGTATCGATCGAGATCTACCGCGTCTTCGCCTTCCTGCTGGGGCTCGCCGTCTATGCCGCGCTCTACCTCGTGCTCAACCGCACCCGACTCGGTCTCCTGATCCGCGCCGGCGTCGAGAACCGCGAAATGGTCGAGGCGCTCGGCTTTCGCATCGACCGGCTGTTCATCGGCGTGTTCATGGCCGGCTCGGCGCTGGCGGCCATGGGCGGCTCGATGTGGGCCGGCTACCAGGGCCTGATCACGCCGGCGATCGGCGGCGAGCTGATGATCCTGGTCTTCATCGTCGTCATCATCGGCGGGCTGGGTTCGATCCAGGGCTCGCTGCTCGGCGCCATCCTCGTCGGGCTGATGGCCAACTATGTCGCCTTCCTCGCGCCGAAACTTTCGCTCGCCTCCAACATGCTGCTGATGATGGCGATCCTGCTCTGGCGGCCCTGGGGGCTGAAGCCGGCGGTGAAGGGGTGAGCGGGATGATGCGATCTTTCGACCGCCCAGGCGCCAATGCCCCTCACCCATACCCTCTCCCCGCAGGCGGGGAGAGGGGGATCGCGCACGTTGGCGCCTGGCATCGAGGTCGGCAGGGGCGCTCGACGTTGGTGCCCCCCTCTCCCTGTCCTTCACGGGGAGAGGGTACGGGTGAGGGGCGGCGCACCGTCGAAGGTCTGGTCGCAGCAGTGGAGGTTCGCGCTTGACCGCTGTCGTTTCGTCATCGCCCCCCACCCCCCGCCGCGTCCCCGCCGGCCGCCTCGCCGTCTACGGCGCGGTCCTGCTCGTCGGCCTGGCGCTCGCCTTCGCGCCGTTCCTGTTCCCCGACGTCCGGGCGCAGGAGGTGGCGGCGCGGATCTGCATCTTTATCGTGCTGGTGGCGAGCTACGACCTTCTGATCGGCTACACCGGCATCGTCTCCTTCGCGCACACGATGTTCTTCGGCCTCGGGGCCTACGGCACCGCGATCGCGCTGAAGGCGATGGGGCCGAGCTTCACCGCCATCGCGGTCGGCGGCGGCGCGGGGCTCGTCGCGACCCTGGTCCTGGCGCTCCTGATCGGGCTGCTCTCGCTCAGGGTGAAGGCGATCTTCTTCGCCATGGTCACACTTGCCGCTGCCTCGGTCATGCTGGTGCTCGCCTCGCAGCTGTCGGACTACACCGGTGGCGAGGACGGCATCACCTATCAGATCCCCCGCGCCTTCGCGCCGGCCTTCAAGCTGTTCGAGGACGCCGACGGCAAGGTGGCGCGCCTGTTCGGCGTGCCGCTCAACGGGCGCATCGCCGCCTACTACTTCGTCTTCCTGACCAGCCTGGCGCTGTTCCTGTTCATGCTGCGCGTCGTCGCCTCGCCGCTCGGCTCGGTGCTGAAGGCGATCCGCGAGAACGAGATGCGCGCCGAGGCGATCGGCTACAAGGTCGTCGCCTACCGCACCGCGATCTTCTGCCTCGCCGCGCTGATCGCGGCGCTCGCCGGCATCCTGCGCGCGGTCTGGCTCAAATATGCCGGGCCGGACGTGGTGCTCTCCTTCCACATCATGATCGACATCCTGCTGATGGTCGTCATCGGCGGGATGGGCACGATGGTCGGCGCGGTGATCGGCGTCGTCGTGATGACGCTGGCGCAGTTCTACCTGAAGGATCTGATGCAGATCGGCGCCGACGCCACCGCCGGCGTGCCGATCGTCCACCAGCTGCTCGAACCCGACCGCTGGCTGCTCTGGCTCGGCGTCATCTTCATCCTGCTCGTCTATTTCTTCCCCGCCGGGATCGCCGGCACGCTGATGAACAAGGAGTGGCGCCGATGAGCAGCCCCCGCTCGACCTACGTCACCGCCGCGGGCTTCGAGGTCCACGTCACCGAATGGGGCAACAGGGCCAACCCGGCGCTGGTGATGTGGCACGGGCTCGCCCGCACCGGCCGCGACTTCGACGAGGCGGCCGAGGCGCTCTCCGACACCTATTTCGTCATCTGCCCCGACACGATCGGCCGCGGTCTGTCGTCCTGGGCGCGGCGGCCCGAGATCGACTATTCCTACCGCTCCTTCGGCGACACCGCGCTCGGCCTGCTCGACCACTACGGCATCGGCCGGCTGCGCTGGGTCGGCACCTCCATGGGCGGGCTGATCGGGGTCACGCTCGCCGCCGGCCGGCTCAAGGACCGCATCTCGCACCTCGTCATCAACGACATCGGCCCGGACATTCCGGAAGCCGGAACCGGCCGCATCGCGTCCTATGTCGGCAACCCGCCGGTCTACGAGACGGTGGCCGAGATGGACGCCTGGCTCCGCCGCAACTACGCCCCCTTCGGCGACAACAGCGACGCGTTCTGGCAGCGCATGGTCGACACGTCCGTGCGCCGCACCGACGCCGGCAAGGTGACCGTCCACTACGACCCGGCGATCGTCAGCCAGTTCACCCATCACAAGGCCGATCTCGACGTCTGGGACGCCTATGACGCCATCGGCGCGCCGACGCTCCTGTTGCGCGGCGAGACGTCGGATGTGCTCGCCGCCCCGGTCGCCGCGAGGATGACGCAACGCGGCCCGAAACCCCGCCTGGTCGAGTTCGCCGGGGTCGGCCATGCCCCGACGCTCGCCACCCCGGCCGAGATCGACCTGCTGCGCAGCTTCCTCGCGAGCTGACGATCAGAGACTTCTCTGAGCCAAGCGGTTGCTATCTGCCGTGGTGTTGTCATTCTCGCCCAATGCAATTGCGTGAAAGCCATACTTCCACATTGCTGATGCTCATTGACCAGGCCTTGGCGAGGCCGCTGTCGTTCGAGGAGACAGAAGCAATCCTGGTGAAGCTGGCAGAACTGATGCGGACCGAGCCGGCAACCTCAGAAGCCGTGGCCGACGAGATCGGCATGTTCTTTCGACGGTGGCTGGATGACTGGGACATTCGCCAGCGCGACCACGACTACGCCGCGTCAATCACCGCCAAGCTGACTGACTACCGTGAGCAGCTTTCGGGTCAATTAGGTGCGTACGGCGAAAGGTGATCGCCGTCCAAAATATGAGCGACCACCTCACGCCGCCTGCGCCAGCCGCTCCGCGCTCATCCGGTAGGAGATCGACTCCGCCAGGTGGATGCGCCCGACCTTCGCCTCGCCGTCGAGGTCGGCGAGCGTGCGCGCGACCCGCAGCACGCGATGATAGGCGCGCGCCGAAAAGCCGAGCTTCTCGCTCGCGTCGCGCAGCAGCGCCAGGCCGGCCGCGTCGGGCTCGGCGATGTCCTCCACCACCGCCGTGGCGCAATGCGCATTGGTTGTCGCCGCGGCGAGGCCGAGCGCCGTGAAGCGCTCGCGCTGGATGTCGCGGGCCCGCGCCACGCGCGCCGCCACCACGCTGGACGGTTCGGCTTTCGACGGCCGGATCAGGTCCGCCGCCGACACCGCCGGCACGTCGACGCGGATGTCGATGCGGTCCATCAGCGGGCCGGAAATGCGCGCCTGGTAGTCGGCCTGGCAGCGCGGCCCGCGCAGGCAGCGATAGCCCGGCTGGCCCGCCATCCCGCAGCGGCACGGGTTCATCGCCGCGACGAGCTGCACGCGCGCCGGATAGGAGACGCGGTGGTTGGCGCGCGCAATGACGCATTCGCCGTTCTCCAGCGGCTGGCGCAGCGCGTCGAGCACCTGCGGCGTGAACTCGGGAAACTCGTCGAGAAAGAGCACGCCGTTGTGCGCCAGCGAGGCCTCGCCCGGCCGGATGCGCAGCCCGCCGCCCACCATCGCCGCCATCGAGGCCGAGTGATGGGGGCTGCGAAACGGGCGCCGGTCAGTCAGCCTGCCGTCGGCGAGTTCGCCGGCGATCGAGGCGATCATCGAGACTTCGAGCAGTTCCTTCGGCGACAGCGGCGGCAGGATCGACGGCAGGCGCTGCGCCAGCATCGACTTGCCGGAGCCGGGCGGCCCGGTCATCAGCAGATTGTGCCCGCCGGCCGCCGCCACCTCCAGCGCCCGCTTGGCGCTTTCCTGGCCCTTGATGTCGGCGAGGTCGAGGGCCGCGCCCGCCATCTTCCGCACCGCCGGTTCGGGGCGCGACAGAACCTGCGTGCCGCGGAAATGGTTGGCGATCGCAATCAGGCTGCGCGGGGCGAGGATGTCGATGTCGGCACCCGCCCAGGCAGCCTCCGGACCCGACGCATGCGGACAGATCAGGCCCTTGCCGATCGCATTGGCCCCGATCGCCGCCGGCAGCGCGCCGGCCACCGGCGCGATCGTCCCATCAAGCGACAGTTCGCCGAGCACCACATAGTCGGCGATGGCGTCGCCGGGGATGGCGCCGAGCGCCGCCATCAGCCCGAGCGCGATCGGCAGGTCGTAATGGCTGCCTTCCTTGGGCAGGTCGGCCGGCGCCAGATTGACCGTCACCTTCTTGACCGGCAGCGACAGACCGGACGCGTGGAGCGCGGCCTGCACCCGCTCGCGGCTTTCGGCCACCGCCTTGTCCGGCAGGCCGACGATGTGGATGTTCATCTTGCCGGGTGCGATCATCACCTGGACGTCGACGGGAACCGCCTCGATGCCCTCGAACGCGACCGTGCTCACCCGCGACACCATGGCCCGCCCCGTGTGCTGCGACCTGCCGGGCACTCAACCTGGCGCCCGGCGTCCCCACTTTCTGGTTGCAGCCGGATCGAAGCACAACGCGGCGACCGCGTCAAGAACATTACGGGAACAAAATGCAGAGTAGTTCACCTACCCCCGCTTCGCCTCCACCGCGTCCCAGAACAGGCTCGCGATGTCCGCGCCCCCGAAGCGCTTCACCTCGCGCACGCCCGTCGGCGAGGTGACGTTGATCTCGGTCATGTAGTCGCCGATCACGTCGATGCCGACGAGGATGAAGCCCCGCGCCTTCAAAGACGGCCCGATGCGCTCGCAGATCTCGCGCTCCCGCGCGGTGAGTTCCGTCGCTTCGGCGCGGCCGCCGACATGCATGTTGGAGCGCGAATCGTGCTCGGCCGGCACCCGGTTGATGGCGCCCACCGCCTCGCCGTCGATCAGGATGATGCGCTTGTCGCCCTTGCGCACGTCCTTCAGGTAGCGCTGGACGATGAAGGGCTCGCGGAACATCTGGCCGAACATCTCGAGCAGCGAGGCGAGATTGCGGTCGTCCTCGCGCATGTGGAAGATGCCGGCGCCGCCATTGCCGTAGAGCGGCTTGACGATGATGTCGCGATGCGCGCGGCGGAAGGCTGCCACCTCCTCAGGGTCGCGGGTGATCAGCGTTTCCGGCATCAGGTCGGGGAATTCGGTGACGAAGATCTTCTCCGGCGAGTTGCGCACCCAGGCCGGGTCGTTGACCACCAGCGTCTTCGGGTGGATGCGCTCCAGCATGTGGGTGGTGGTGATGTAGTTCATGTCGAAGGGCGGATCCTGGCGCAGCAGGATCACGTCCATCTCGGACAGGTCGGTGCGCACCGGCTCGCCGAGCGAGAAATGGTCCCCCTTGATGTCGCGCACCTGCATTTCCTCGACGCGGGCGACGATACGGCCGTTCTCCTGGGTCAGCCGATCGGGCGTGTAATGGTAGAGCCTGTGGCCGCGCCGCTGCGCCTCCAGCGACAGCGCGAAGCTCGTATCGCCGGCGATGTTGACGGTGCGGACATGGTCCATCTGGACGGCGACGGACAGTGGCATGGAAGACCCTCCGGACACGGGAAGGCCGGTTTAGCCGGTCCCGCCGCCACGGTCCAGCGGGAGCGGATCGCGTTTTCCTGAACGGCCGTTTCGCGCCGCTGATCAGCGGTCGAAGACCAGCCGCGAATAGCCGAGGAAGGAGAAGGCCAGCGCCACGACGGACGCAAGCACCAGCGCGACGATGATCGGCACATCGGGCATCGCCCAGATGAAGGCCGAATAGGCGAGGTAGTTGATCACCGAGCTGGCGATGCCGACGCCGCCATAGCGCGCGCCTTCGACCGCGACGGGACGCGACGAGGGGCCGAAGGTGATCAGCCGGTTGAGCAGCCAGGTGACGAGAAGCGCGAAGCCGATCGACGCGAGGCGGGCCGAATAGACGCCGAGCGGCGTCGACACCAGCAGGGCGCCGAGCATACCGGCATCGGCGACAAAGCCGACCGTGCCGATCACCAGGAAACGCAGGAACCTGCTCACACGGCCCGCACCTTGGCCGCGGCCTTCGTCGCGCTGGCCGCCAGCTTCGCCGGTTCGGACCGCACCGGGCCGTAGGACAGATAGACCATGCGTTTCTGCTCGGCGCGGCCGCGCGCCACCGAATCGAGGATCAGTCCGGCGATGGCGAACAGCATCGACATCATCACCAGCGCGATCGCCAGCACCCAGGTCGGCAGGCGCGGCACCAGCCCCGTCGCGAAATATTCGGCGAGCACCGGCACCATCAGAACGAAGCCGGCCGCCAGGCACAGAGCGGAGATCGCGCCGAAGAAGCGCAGCGGCTGAGTTTCCTTCATCAGCATGGCGAACATCCACAGGATCTTCGCCCCGTCCCTGAAGGTCGAGAGCTTCGACGACGAGCCCTCCGGCCGGCGGCCGTAGTCGAGCGCGATCTCGACCACCGGCAGCTTCAGCATCGAGGCATGCACCGACATTTCGGTCTCGATCTCGAAGCCGGCCGAGACGGCCGGGAAACTCTTGACGTAGCGGCGGGTGAACGCCCGGTAGCCCGACAGGATGTCGGTGAAGTCGCGGCCGAACAGGCGCTGGTAGATCGCATTGAACAGCCGGTTGCCGAAGGCATGGCCGGTGCGGCCCGCATCCTCGCCGACGCCGCGGCGGGTGCCGACGGCCATGTCGGCATGCTCGGTGAGAAGCGTATTGATCAAGAGCGGCGCGTCCGACGGCGCATAGGTGCCGTCGCCGTCGGCCATCACGTAGATGTCGGCATCGATGTCGGCGAACATGCGGCGCACGACATTGCCCTTGCCCTGATGCGGCACGCGCACCACCTGCGCGCCGGCGGCGCGTGCCCTGAGCGCGGTCAGGTCGGTCGAGTTGTTGTCGAAGACGACGACGCGGGCGCCGGGCAGCGCGTCGCGAAACCCGGCCACCACCCCGGCGATGGTCTTCTCCTCATTGTAGCAGGGCAGGAGCACTGCCACGGCGAGCGTCGTATCGATTTCGTGTGGCATGAGGTTCCGCCGCCGATCGGCTCCCGTGACGAAGCCGCAGATTGTCTCCTTTACTATTTCTTGAAGCCGTTAAGGCTAGGTTTAGTACCACGACATCTTTCTGGACGATGCGCCACATGACCGCCACCACGGCCTTCGGTTCCGCGGATGCCGCGCCCCCGCCCACCATGCGTCGCGACCTTCTATGGGCATTTCTGGGTTCGCTGGCACTGCTGGCAGTCAATGCCTGGACGGGTTTCGAGACGCTGACCGACCTCGGCGGCGACAATGACAGCCTGCTGCGGCTGGTGCAGGTGCGCGATCTTCTGGACGGGCAGGGCTGGTTCGATCTCACACAATACCGCATGGGACCGGAAGGCGGCTTCGTCATGCATTGGTCGCGGCTGGTCGACGCTCCGATCGCCGGCATCATGCTCGCCGTCTCGGCATTGAGCGGCAACGCCGGGACCGGCGAGATGGCGGCGCTGTTCCTCTGGCCGTTCCTGCTGGCGGTCGCGTCGCTGTTCCTGATCCTGCGCACCGCACGCGCCTATGGCGGCGAGGCCGCCATGCTCCCGGCCCTCGTGATTGGATGCGGGGCGCTCTATTTCGTCACCATCTTCGAGCCGGCGACGCTCGACCACCACAACGTCCAGGTGGTTCTGACGCTCGCCGCGCTCGCGGGCGTCCTGGACCCCGCCAGGCGGTCGGGTGCAGGACTTCTGGCCGGCATCTCCTGTGCCCTGATGATGGCTGTGGGCATGGAAACGCTTCCCTGCGTGGCGGCCATCGGACTGCTCGTTGCGCTGCTGTTCATATTCGGCGACGCGGCGGATCGGGATGTCGCACGCGGCTTCGGGATGGGTTTCGGTGGCGCCGGTGCCGTTGCGTTCGTCGCTACGGTTCCTCCGGAGGGCTGGGGTATCGTGGCGTGCGATTCCTATTCGATCGCGCATTTCGCGGTTGCGGCGCTCGCCGGCGCGGGCATGGCGCTCGCCGCTTCCGTCGGGCCGGCGCATCGCACGCTTCCCCGCCGGCTCTTGGCGATGTTCCTTCTCGGGCTGCTGGTCTCCGTACTGGTGGGAACCGCCTTCCCGCAATGCCTCACGGATCCCTATGCCTCCCTCGATCCCCGTCTCAAGTCGCACTGGCTCGACCTCGTCAGAGAGGCCCAGCCGCTGTCGAAGCTCCTGGCGCAGCACCCGGGCATTGTCGTGGCGCGCTATGTGACACCGCTCCTCGGACTGGTTCTCGCGGTCTCCGCCGCAGTTGGCCCGGCCCGGCGCCGGCAGGACATCGTGGTGGCGGTGCTGCTCGCGACGACGCTTGCGGTTGGCGCATGGCAGGTCCGCGGAACCACGCTCGCAATCGTGCTCGCCGTTCTGCCCCTTTCGGCATGGATCGGCCGCGCGCGCAGTGTTGCCGCGACATCGGCAAGTCCCCGGGCCGCGGCTCTGATGATCTTCGCGTGGCTCGCCTCCTTCAACATGACCTGGGCGGTGGGGGCGGCCTGGGTCGGTGCATCGCTCGACCCCAAGAGCGAAGCGGAGACGGCGGAGGTCAGCGCCTGCACCGGCGAAACGGACCTCGCCCGGCTCGCGACCCTGCCAAGGTCGACGCTCCTCGCCGTCTCGAACCTCGGTGCGCCGGTCCTGCGCTATTCGCCGCATCGCGTCCTTGCCGGGCCCTATCACCGCAATGTCGCCGGCAACCTGGTCGCGCTCGACGCATTCCTGGGGCCGACGGACAGGGCGAAAGCACTGGCGGTCGAACACGATGTCGATTTCATTGTATTGTGTCCCGGAAACACCGAGACGACGATGTTCGCGGACGCGAATCCGGATGGACTGCTGGCGGCACTGATCCGTGGCGAGGTTCCCGCCTGGCTGGAGCCCACCGGCGAGGGAGCGGCGCTGCGCCTCTATCGAGTCAGGCCGGACTGAAAACCTGTTCACAGAATCGTTATCAGCGATACCCTTCCTCAACTGTTTTGCTGCATAGTGGATTCCGAAGCACCACTATTCACGGATGACATGCCCGGATCGACCGGCTCCAAACAGACGGCAAAGGACCCGGCGGATCTCGTCTACACGGATCCGCTGACCGGGCTCGGCAACCAGCGCCGCTTCGTCGACAAGGTGGAGCGGTTGAAGGCGGATCGTGCGGACGATCCCGCGCCGTTCACCATCGGCATCATCGATCTCGACGGCTTCAAGCCGATCAACGATCTGTTCGGGCGCCGCGCCGGCGATCACATCCTGATGCAGGTCGGCATGCGGCTCAGGGCCGCGATGGACCAGTATTCGACCGTCACCCGCCTCGGCGCCGACGAATTCGGTTTCCTGCTGCCGATGACCTTTTCCGAGCAGGCGGCCCATGCGCAGGCGCAGACGCTGATCGAGATCCTTTCGGCACCCTACGACGTCGGTGACCGCACGGCGCGCCTTTCGGCCTCCGTCGGCTGTGCCCTCTATTACGGCGACCAGACGGCCGAAGACCTGATGAGCAAGGCGGAGACCGCGCTCTACCACGCCAAGCGGTCCGGCCGCGGCCGGGTCGTCGTCTATACCCACCAGATGGAAGAGGCGGCCAAGCGGGTCACCCGCATCGAGCAGGCGCTGCGGCGGGCGGTGGCTGCAGGTGAGGTCGAGCCGTATTTCCAGCCGATCGTCGATCTTCGAACCCGCGAGACCATCGGTTTCGAAACGCTCGCCCGCTGGACCGACGACGATCTCGGCGTCGTGCCGCCTTCCGTGTTCATTCCGATCGCCGAAGAGCGCGGCATCATCGGCCCGCTGTCGCAGCTGGTGCTGCGCAAGGCGGCGCTGGCGGCTCGCGACTGGCCGCCGCGGCTCTTCCTCTCGTTCAACCTGTCGCCGTCGCAGCTCGTCGACCAAAACACAGGCTCGCAGATCTGCGACATCCTCGCCGAAACCGGCTTCGACCCGCATCTGCTGGAGATCGAGATCACCGAGACGGGCATGATGACCGACCCGATCTCGGCCGAGAAGATCGTCAATGATCTGCGCGGCGTCGGCATCCGCATATCGCTCGACGATTTCGGCACCGGCCAATCATCGCTCGGCCGCCTGCGCGACTTCCATTTCGACAAGCTCAAGATCGATCGCGCCTTCGTCGCCTCGATCCTCGAGGACCGGCCATCGCAGCACATCATCCGTGCCATCCTCGCCATGTGCGACGGGCTCGGCATGGAAGTCGTTGCCGAGGGCATCGAGGAAGAGGCGCAGGTTGCCAAGCTTGTCCAGTTCGGCTGCGGCGGAGGCCAGGGCTACCTCTTCGGCCGGCCCGTCGACGCCGCTGCCACGCTGGAATATCTGCGCCGCACCTCTGTGGCCGGACCGCGCGCCAACGCCGGTTGAACACGTCGCGGCGGCTGTCGCATAGGGCTTGTCTGCGCCGCGCCTTTCCCCGATACATTCGCGCCGGGAGAAGGAGCTTTACACATGTCAGTCACGGCGGTCTTTCCGGACCTCGAGGGCAAGCCCGTCCTGATCACCGGCGGCGGCTCGGGCATAGGTTCGGCGCTGGTGGAAGGTTTCGTCCGCCAGGGCTCGAAGGTCGCCTTCATCGATATCGCCGACGGGCCGAGCACGGCGCTGTGCGACCGGCTCGAGAGGGCGACCGGCACGCGGCCGCTCTATCTCAGGGCCGACCTGCGCGACATCGATGCGCTGCAGGCGGCGATCCACCTGGCCGAGACGAGGCACGGCCCGGCGCTTGTGCTGATCAACAATGCCGCCCGCGACGACCGCCACGACATCGCCGAGGTGACCTCCGAGTTCTGGGACGCCAACCAGGCGGTCAATCTCAAGCCGCATTTCTTCACCGCCCAGGCGGTGGCCGAGGGCATGAAGAAGGCCGGCACCGGCTCGATCATCAACTTTACCTCGACCTCCTTCATGATCAATCTCGGCACGCTGCCGTCCTACACCGCCGCCAAGGCCGGCATCATCGGGCTCACGAAGGGGCTCGCCGGCGCGCTCGGCAAGCACGGAATCCGCGTCAACGCGATCGCCCCCGGCTGGGTCATGACCGAGCGTCAGCGCGAGCTCTGGGTGACGGAGGAGGCACTCGCCGCTCACGTCGCCAAGCAGTGCATCCACGAGGTCATGACGCCCGGCGACATTGTCGGGCCATGCCTGTTCCTCGCCTCGGACTGTTCGCGCATGCTCACGGCCCAGACGATGATCGTCGACGGGGGCTTCCTGTGACCTCACCGGCGGTCCTTGCGGCGGTCGACTGGGGCACGTCCAATCTGCGCGTCTGGCTGCTCGACGCCGCGGGCGAGGTGATCGCCGAGCGCAAGTCGGGCGAAGGCATGTCGAGCGCCGGGACGAAAGGGTTCGCCAACGTGCTCGAAGAGCATCTTGCGGCCATGAATGCGCCCGACGGTCTGCCGGCGATCGTCTGCGGCATGGCCGGCGCGCGCCAGGGCTGGGTCGAGGCAGGCTATCTCGACGTGCCGGCGCGGATCTCCGACTTCGCCCATGCCGCGACCGAGGCGCCGGGCGCACGACGCCCCGTCAGCATCCTGCCCGGCCTCGCCCAGCGCGGCGCCCATCCCGACGTGATGCGCGGCGAGGAGACCCAGATCGCCGGCGCCGGTCTCGGCGGTGGCACCCGCTTCGTCTGCATGCCGGGCACCCATTCCAAATGGGTGCGCGTCGAGGACGGCGTCGTGACCGGCTTCACCACGTCGATGACCGGCGAGCTCTTCCATCTCCTCGCAACGCAGTCGATCCTGCGCCATTCGCTCGGCGAAGGGCCGGATGCCGGGGCTCCGGCGGTTCCCGCCTTCCGCAAAGCCGTCGAGGACGTGCTCGCCCACCCTCAGCGCCTGACATCGGCACTGTTTTCCATCCGCGCCGGCGGCTTGCTGTCCAACGTGGCGGCCGGCGACGCCGCGGCGACGCTGTCCGGCCTGCTGATCGGCGCCGAGATCGCCGGCGCCATGTCCGCATCGCCCGGCATGCATGTGGTCACACTCGTCGCGTCCGGCTTCATGGCCAAGCGCTACGCGGCGGCGCTGGCCGCCGCCGGACTCCTCGTCGAATTTGTCGACGCCGACGCGGCGGTGCGCAAGGGCTTGTTCGAAGCCGGCCGCCGCCTCTATCTCTCCGGAGCCCCCGCATGACCGCCTCCGCCCCCTGGCCGAAGCTGAAGCGCAATCTGGTCGCCATCCTTCGAGGCGTCACGCCCCGCGAGATCGCCGGCATCGGCGAGGCGGTCCATGCGGCAGGCATCGACGCCATCGAAGTCCCGCTCAATTCGCCAGACCCCTTCCGTTCGATCGAAACGCTGGCGAAACGGCTGCCCCTGGCGCTGATCGGGGCGGGCACGGTGGTCAGGCCCGACGACGTCGAATCCCTCCGCGAAGCCGGCGGCCAGCTGCTGGTCTCGCCTAATGTCGATCCAGGCATCCTCTCCCGCGCCGCCGGCTTCGGCATGGTCACGATGCCCGGCGTCTTCACCGCGACCGAGGCGTTCCTCGCGTATCATTGCGGCGCCTCGGCGCTGAAGTTCTTTCCGGCCAGCGTGCTCGGCCCCGCCGGCATCTCGGCGCTCAAGGCGGTGCTGCCGCGCGAGGTGGTGGTGGGCGCCGTCGGCGCCGTGTCGGAGACCGATTTCGCCGCCTACGCCAAGGCCGGCGTCACGGCCTTCGGCCTCGGCTCCAGCCTCTACAAGCCGGGTTTCGACGCGGCCGAGGTCGCGGCCCGGGCCAGGGCGGCCGTCGCCGCCTATGACAGGGTGTTCGGAGGGACGCAGTGAGCACCGCCACCACGCTCTGCGACATCGTCTGCACTCTCGGCGAGGGACCGACCTACGACGCGGCCGCCGACACCGTCTACTGGTTCGACATTCTCGGCCGGAAGCTGCTTGAGCGGCCCTTTCCGGACGGACCGACCGTCGTCCACGACCTTCCCATGATGGCGAGCGCCCTGTTCCGCATCGATGCGCTGCGCCAGCTCGTCTGGACCGAGACGGGCTTCCATCTCCGCGACCGCGCCACCGGCAAACTCACGCTGCACACGCCCGTCGAGGCCGACAATTTCGCCACCCGTTCCAACGACGCCCGCGCCCATCCCTCCGGCTCGATCTGGGCCGGCACGATGGGCAGGGAGGCCGAGAAACACGCCGGCGCCATCTACTGGTTCCGCCGGGGTGAGGTGCGCAGACTCTTCCCAGACATCACCATTCCCAACTCGATCTGCTTCTCGCCCGATGGGGCGACCGGCTATTTCGCCGACACGGCCAAGAACATCCTGTTCCGCGTCGCTTGCGATCCCTTGACCGGCCTACCCGCCGGCAAGCCTGAGGTGCTTCTCGACCATCGCGGCAAATCAGGCGGCATCGACGGCTCGGTGTGCGACGCGGACGGCGTCATCTGGAATGCCCGATGGGGTTCTTCGTGCGTCGATGCTTACGCTCCGGACGGAACGCATCTTCGCAGCGTTCCGGTCCCCGCCAGCCAGTCCTCCTGTCCGGTCTTCGTCGGCAAGGACTTTTCCCGTCTCGCCGTCACGACTGCCTGCGAGGGCATGGACGAGGCGGCGCGCCGCGCCGATCCCGGTGCCGGCAGGCTCTATCTGCTCGACGTCGAGGTCAAGGGCCGCGCCGAACCGGACGTGCTCGTGTGAAGCCGGCCGCCTCCCTCGGTGAACTTCTCTTCGTCTACGAGCCGGAAGAGGCCTGCCGGACCCGTCTGCGCGCGCAGGGGTTTTCCGACCGGCGCGCGCACGAGATTTCCTCCTATCTGGCGCAATCGACCGACATCCAGCCCGAGCTTCCCGCCTTCGCTGCCGCCTGCGCGGCCCGCGGCGTGACGTTCACGCCGGTCGAGCTCGACGGCGCCCCGGCGGCCATCGCCGCGCGCGATCCGGCGCGCACGCTGGTCTGGACCCTCTCCGACGGCATCGCTTACTTTCGCGGCGGTGCTGCGCCCGCGCTTGCGCGGCTCGCCGGCATGCGCACGATCGGCAGCGACGATTCGCTCTTCGCGCTCTGCCAAGACAAGTTCCGCTCCGGCGCGGTGCTACGCGCGCTCGGCCTGCCGACGCCGCATTGCGGACTGGCGCGGAACGGAGCCTGGATCGTCGAGCCTTCGCCTTCGCCGCTCGGCTGGTTTGTCAAACCGAACCGGCTCGGCTCGAAGATCGGGATCTGGGCGGATTCGCACGCCAAGACCCTCGACCACGCACTCGATCTGTCGCGCCGCATCTTCGCCGCCTATCGCGACGATGCGGTCGTCCAGCCCTACGTGCCCGGACGCAACGTGCGCGCCAGCTATCTGGCGGTCGACCGGCAAGCCGGTCCCGACGTGCTTGCCTCGGTTTTCGTCGATGCCGGCGCCGACTTCCAGACGATGGACGACAGCCTTGCTCTCTACGGCGAGACCGGCGAGGCGGCGAAGGCGTCGGGCGCCTATGTCGAACCGGTGCTGGAACAGGTCGGTGCGACGCAGCCGAAGGCGGAGGCGAAGATCCGCGCCGTCGCCGCCCGGCTCATCGAAGGTCTCGGCCTGCGCGACGTCTTCTCGATGGATTTCCGCGTCGAAGCGGACGATGTGGTCCACCTCATCGAATTCGAGGTCTGTCCCGGCCTGCCCTGCTTCGACTTCCGCGACTATCTGCGTCGCCGCTGGGCCATGACGCTCGCCGAGGCGATCGCGGCGACTGCGGCCGACCGGCTCGCGCGGACGGATTGATTCCTCGCCCTGCCGGCTCTCGATCGCGGAACCCGGCGACCCGTCTGCGCATTGCAATCGCAGTCTGGAGGAGTTCGTCATGGAACCGATGGGTGGAGATTATGTCAGCTACGGCCTGTTCTTCGCATGCGCCGGTTTTGTCGCGCTGGTGTCGCTCGGCGGACTGACGGCGTTCTGAGAAATGCCGGGCAGAAAGGACGCCGGGCGCCAGCCCGCGCCCGGCCAGGTGTCCGACAGCCGGTAGCCGCCCGGCCACGGGTCGTCGGGGTCGAGCATCAGCTGGTGGGTGCCGGTGATCCACGCCCGGCCCGAGATCTGCGGCACGATCGCCGGCCTGTCTCCCACGCGCGTCACGCCGGCGATCCGGCCGGTGAAGCGCGATCCGATCAGTGACACGCCCTCGAACGTGTCGCCCTGCCTCATCATCCCTCTCGCATGCATCACCGCCATCCGCGCCGAGATCGCCGTGCCGGTCGGCGAACGGTCGATCTTGCCGGGCCGGATCGCCACGGCCGAGCGTCCCGTCAGCCTGCCGCTCTCGCCGCTGACCGGACCCCCGAAGGCGCAGAAGGAGAAATGATCCCAGTCCGGGTTTTCGGGATGCGAAAAGCCGATCTGCTCGTCTGCCGCTTTGGTGATCCGCGTGCCGATCTCCGCCAGCGCCCGCGCCTCGCCCGGCTCCAGCGCGAAGCCCAGCATCTCCGCGTCCACGATCACGAAACTGTCGCCGCCATAGGCGGTGTCGACCGTCAGCGTGCCCAGCCCCTCGACCTCCAGCGGCACGCCGAGCCTATCGGCGAAGGAGGGCAGGTTGGTGACAGTGATGCGTTCCGCCTTGCCGTTCCGGCACTCGGCCTCCACCGCGACGAGCCCGCCCGGCGCCTCGAGCACCAGCCGCGTCACCGGCTCCGTCATCGGCACGATGCCCGAGTCGAGCAGCACCGTCGACACGCAGATCGAGTTGGAGCCCGACATCGGCGGCGTGTCGGCCGGCTCCATGATGATGAAGCCCATCGCCGCTCTCGGGTCTTTCGCCGGCACGAGCAGGTTCACGTGCCGGAACACCCCGCCGCGCGGCTCGTTCAGCACGAAATTCCGCAAGGTCGCGTCGCGATGGATGAACCGGCTCTGCTCCCACAGCGTCTCGCCCGGCGGCAGCGCAACCCCGCCCACGATAACGTCGCCGACCTCGCCCTCGGCATGGCAGGAGATCACATGGATGGTCTTGGTGGAGCGCATGCCAGTTAAGCTTATCTCTCCCGTCGCACCGCAGAAAGCGATTTCGGCGGCTTTGCCGGGCACCGCGCGGCCCTGCCCCTGCAAACCGCAAGCGGGGCGACGGCCGCACGAAGTCCGCGGACAGACCGCCCGCTCCTTCGACGACCGTGCGCCCTCAACGCGCGGTGCGCGTCAAGTCGCCTTTTCCGCGGCGTCCTCGCCCAGATAGCCTTTCTCTTTCAGCCATTTCTCGATCAGGATCTCGGTCAGCGAAGAGACCGAGCGATGGTCGTCCTTTGCCGCCTTCACCAGTGCTTCCTTGAGGTGACGTTCGATGCGGAAGCCGAGCGGATGTGTCTTGGCCATGCCGTTGCCTTTCATATGCGCAGGTCCGGAAACCGGTGGGCCGGCCTGCCTGGGTGGATGATCTCGGGAGGTCGAGCGACCCGGTCGCGGATCGGCTCGTGCGGGGGAATCGGCTCAGGCGCGCGGCGGTGCCCGGGCTTCGAAGCTGGCTTCGGGTCCGCCCGGCACGCCGCGCAGGCGCTGAGCCGCCGGCACCACGCCGGGCATCTGCGCTGCGGGGGAGGCGGCGCCGGCAATCGCATCCGGCGCGTCGCCCAGCAGCAGCGACGACGATATCGCCGCGTCCGGCTGATCGAGCGTTTCGGGAGCCTGCGCCAGGCCGCCTTGAAGGGCGAAGCGCAGGGGGAGGTCGCCCCGCAGCGCGTCGTTCTTTCGTTCGAGGACGCAGCCTTCGGCAGCGAAGAGTTCGCCGACCGGCGACGTGGCGCACAGTGCGGCCATGGCGAACAGCACGCAGAGCACGCGCACGCCCAGGGCGTTCGCCCTGTCGATCGCGCGCTTCCACGGGAGATGTCGCATGATGCCGCCGTCCTGTGCGCCGGCATCCTAGCGTCCGGCTTCGGGTCGATCAATCGGACGTTAGCGGATCGCCAACAAACGCTTTCGCGGCGGATTGCCGCGCGACGGCCGTTTCGGCGACCGGCACGGCGGGAGTAATATTAAACCGGATGGTTGACTCTCCCTACGGAGTATTTATAGTGAACCATATGGTTGAATATGACCCTTCAGAGAAGATCAAGCCCTTCAGGCCACGCCGGGAAACGACACGCCCACACGTGTCGGCCGATTGGCGCCGCTCAAGCGTGCATTTCTGGACGGAACGCCTCGAAGCGCTCGACCGGCTTCTCGACGGGTCGGACCTGACCTATCCTCTCACTCCAAGGAGAACTGCGATGAACGACCTCGCCTTCCGCGACGATTACGGCACGCTGGTCGCGCCGAACACGCTGACGATCCAGCGCCTGCTGCCGGGACCGATCGAGCGCGTCTGGGCCTATCTCACCGACAGCGGCCTGCGCCGCCAGTGGCTCGCCGCCGGCGACATGGAGATGAAGCCCGGCTCCGCCTTCGAGTTCGTCTGGCGCAACGACGAACTGTCCGATCCGCCCGGCAAGCGGCCGGAGGGCTTTTCCGAGGAAATGCGCATGGCGAGCCGCTTCGTCGAGGTCGACCCGCCGAACCGGCTCGTCTTCACATGGGAGGGCAGCGGCGACGTCTCCTTCGACCTCGAACGGCAGGGCGGCAAGGTGATGCTGACCGTCACCCACCGCCGCCTGCCCGACCGCGCCACGCTGCTCAAGGTCGCCGCCGGCTGGCACATGCATCTCGACATCCTCGCCGCCCGCGCCAACGGCATGCCCGCCGCCGAGTTCTGGTCCGGCTGGCAGAGGCTGCACGCGGACTACGAACGCAGGATCCCGGCCTGACGAGTGCGGAGGCGCGCCGCACCGACGATCAGGCGGCGCGCTTCCTACTGCCTGTCTTTACCGAGGCCGATCAAGCGGTCGAGCGACAGCGCGCCGCCGCCATAGACGGCCAGCGTCAGCGCCATCGCTGCCCAGGGCAGGTGGAAATTGGCCCAGCCCTCCGGCACCGTGATCTGGATCACCGCCGTCATGGCCAGCAGCGCCAGCGCGGCAAAACGCGTGCCGAGGCCGAACACCAGCAGGATCGGCAGCACGATTTCGGCGATGCCCGCCGCATAGGCCGCGGCCATCGGGAACGGATAGGGATATTGCGCGCCGAAGATGTGCAGCTTGAACTCCTGCCCGAACAGGTACTGCGCGCCGCCCGACAGCTGCAGGAACCCGTCCCACTTGGTCAGCCCCGACTTGTAGAACGGCACCGCCAGCGCCAGTCTCAGCGCCAGCAGCGGCAGCGCCGCCGGAATCGCGGCGAGCCAGCCCTCGACGCGCCGCAGCGGCGCCAGCAGCTTCAGGCCGCCGCCCATCGCCGCCTCAGTCATCTCCGTCATCTTCGCCTCCTTCGCCCAACTCTGCCGCGGCCGCAAACGCGCCGAGCCCGGTGAGACCGAGCAGCGCCTGGCCGAAATCGAAATCCGCGTCGCCGGCCAGCGCCTGTGCGGCCGCGTCGCCCAGCATCTCGCCGGCAAGTAGCGCCGACACAAAGCCGGCGTCGCGCGCCGGCAGGATATGCACGCCGACCTCGAGACCCGGCCGCACCACCAGCACGGCCTCGCCGCCCACCGCCGAAACCGGTGCCACGCTCTCCATCTGATGCGCCTGCCAGATGCTGCCCACGGCAAAGCGCGAGCGCACCAGCGTCGCCGCCGGGTGCGGGGCAAGCCGCGTCTCCGCCAGCCGCCCGGGCGGCAGCGCGGCCAGCTGCGCGATGTCGAGCGGGGCCGCGTCCCCGGCATGATAGGCGCGCGTCACCGCCGCCTCGATCCGCGCCACGTCGGCGAGATAGGGCAGGGCGGCCGCCGGCGCGAAGCCGTTGACGAAATCGGCGAAGTCGTCGCCATAGGCGAAGAGCAGCGGCGACGCAGGCCTCGCGCCGGCAATATAGGCGCGCGCCATCAGCGCGAAGAATTCCTCGCCGACCAGCCGCTCGACGACGCGGAAGCGCGTCGCCAGCGCCTTGCGCAGGCCGACCGCGACATTGTTGCGGTAGACGGCAAAACGCTTTTCGTCCGGGGCGCCGCGCGCCGTGGTCAGCCCCGCCGGCGGCGGCAGCGCCGGATCGAGGATCGCCGCCGCGAAGGCCGCCTCGGTCGCCGCGTGGCCCATCGTCATGCGCTCCTCGACAGCGGCGAAACGCTATGCCGCGTCGCCGCTTCGGCGAGCACCGCGTCGGCCCGGCGCGCCTCGTCGTGGAGGACGGCGAAGCCTGGCACGTCATTGTCCCACTCGATCAGGGTCGCGACCGGGCCGCAGCGGCCGACCGTGTGGCGGTAGAGCGAAAAGACGTCCTCGCGCACCCGTGATCCATGCGCGTCGATCAGAAGCCGCTCGCCGGCGCCGTCGACGGTCTCGTCATAGCCGGCGAGATGGATCTCGCCGACGCGGGCGACCGGGAAACGATCGATATAGGCGAACGGGTCGAGCCCGTGATTGACGGCCGAGACCATCACATTGTTGACGTCGAGCAGCAGGCCGCAGCCGGTGCGCTCTGCGACCGCGTCGAGAAACTCGATCTCGTCGATCGAGCTCTCCTCGAACAGGACATAGGTCGACGGATTTTCAAGCAGCAATTGCCGGCCGGTCGCCTGCTGCACCTCGTCGACATGGTCGACGACGCGCGCCAGCGTTTCGGGCGTATAGGGCAGCGGCAGGAGGTCGTTCAGAAAGCCCGTTTCGTGGGTCGACCAGGCGAGGTGTTCGGAGAAGGACTGCGGCCGGGTGCGGTCGATCAAGAGGCGCAGCCGCGCCAGGTGCGCCTTGTCGAGCGGCCGCGCCGCGCCGATCGACAGGCCGACGCCGTGCAGCGACAGCGCATAGCGCGCCGACAGTTCCGCCAGCATGCGATGCGGCATGCCGCCCTCGCCCATATAGTTCTCGGCATGGACTTCGAGGAAGCCGATGTCCGGTTTCGTCGCGACGATGTCGGCATAATGCTCCGGCTTGAAGCCCACTCCGGCGCGCGGCGGCAGCCTGGAGGCGTGCAAAGGCTCGTACGGCATGACGGATCTCGCTTTTCTTCGACGGTTCGCTTCAGGCAAGTCGCGGGTAGGGACATGGGGCGGGACCGGCGCGGTCCGACGACCCGCCGGTCCCGCCCGGGGAGCATCAGCCGGCCTTCGGCTCGAGCGAGCCCATGTGGCCGTCGACATTCATCGAGACGCAGGAGCCGGCGGGCACGGCCTTCCAGGCATTGCCCTGGTAATCCATCGTCGAGGTGCCGGCGCAGGTGGTGCCCGCGCCCGCGGCGCAGTCGTTCTGGCCCTTCAGCGCGATGCCGTAGCACTTCTCCATCCCCACCATCTTCTCGGCGGGCAGCGGGGCGGCATAGGCGGCGGTGGCGAAGGCGCTGGCGAGCGAGCCGGCGAGGGCGAGAGCGATTGTCTGACGGTTCATTGTTAACTCCTCTGCGAGGTATTGAATGGAACGCGCCATGCGCTCCATGACGGTGACTTCGCCGCGAGGGACAGCGGCGTTACACGGGCCCGCGAGCACGCTTTCGTGATGCCGGCGTGAGATCGGCCGTGACATTTCTGCCGCCGCCCGTGTAACAAATGCCGCCGCCCGACGAATATGGGATGAGAAGGTCTTGAGCGAAGCCGACGAAGCGGAACTCGCCCGCATGTTCCGGGCAGCGCTTGCAGGCGACGAGCAGGCCTATGCCGCGTTCCTGGCGCGCGTGGCCGCGCTGGTGCGCGGCGTCACGAGACGCAATGCCGGGAGCGGCGTCGAAGTCGAGGACGTCGTGCAGGAAACGTTGCTGGCTATCCATCTCAAGCGCCACACCTGGCGCACCGACGCGCCGGTGCGGCCGTGGGTCTTCGCCATCGCGCGCTACAAGCTGGTCGACAGCCTGCGGCGGCGCGGGCGCCGCGTCGAGGTCGATATTGCCGACTATGCCGAGACACTGGCCGAGCCGGAAAAGGACGCGGCCAGCCCACGCGAGGTCGAGCGCGCGCTCGACGAGCTGCCGCCCGGCCAGCGCCGGGTCGTTTCGGCGGTAAGCGTCGAGGGCCTGTCGATCGGCGAGGTTGCCGCGGCCTTCGACATGAACGAGACGGCGGTGCGCGTCGCGCTGCATCGCGGCCTCGCCGCCATCGCAAGAGGACGACGCTAGAGCAATGTCCGATCAGGTTGAACCGTTCTGCCGGAGGGAATTCGGGCCAAGGTCGAGGTCTTCGGCGCGGTCGTGCTGGTGGCACGGCCAAGTCCGAAGACCGACGGATTTGGCCCGAATTAACCCGGCCCGCCGGTCGCCCCCGCTGCTGCGCAGCGGGAAAGGACGACCGGCAATTTTGGATGGTCGGTTTTGCCGAAGGCAAACCGACGGGGTTTCCCGCTGGCGGGCGCCCGCGGCGTCATGCGGACTGGGCCGTGCCACCAGCACGGCCTGCACCGCCTTCCTGGCGGATCGCCTCGCCATCGGAGAAACAGAACTGGTTCAACCTGATCGGACATTGCTCTAGATGGACACGCAGAGCCTCATTCGCGCCCTGTCGCAGGATGCCGCCGCCGGCGCCGCCCGGCTGGACCGTCGGCTCGCCCTCGGCCTCGCGCTCGCGGCCGGGCTCGCGGCCGTCGTCTTTTTCGTCCTGCTTGGCCCGCGCGAGGATTTCGCCGAGGCGCTGGCCACCGTCCGCTTCCCGTTCAAGTTCGTCGTCACGCTGGCGCTTGCCGGGACGGCGGCGCTGGCCTGGCGCGCCGCTGCCCGGCCGGAAACGCGCGTGACGCCGACTGCCGCGCTTCTGCTCGCCGCGCCGGCCTTGGTCGCCGCTGGCGTCGTCATGGAGCTGTTCGCCGTGCCGGAAGGCGAGCGGATGGCGCGCCTGATCGGCACCAACGCCACCATCTGCCTGACCTTCATTCCGCTGATCGGCGCCCTGCCGCTCGCCGTTCTGCTCGCCGCGCTGCGCAACGGAGCGCCGACGCGGCCGACGCTGGCCGGGGCGTTCTGCGGACTGGCGGCAGGCGGCCTCGCGGCGACGTTCTACGCCGCGCACTGCATCGACGATTCGCCGCTCTTCGTCGCCACATGGTACACGATCGCGATCGGCATGCTGACGCTCGCCGGCGCGCTCGCCGGCCGTCTCGTCCTGCGCTGGTAGTCAGAGACTGCTTCGAGATTCGCCCTGGCTTCGAAGACCGGTCTCAGTCTTTCGCGCGCTCGACATAGGACCCGTCGGCAGTCATCACCACGATGCGGGTGCCGACCTGGATATGCGGGGGCACCGCCGAGCGCACGCCGTTCGACAGCAGCGCCGGCTTGTAGGAGGACGACGCCGTCTGGCCCTTGGTCACCGGCTCGGTCTCGACCACTTCCAGCGTCACGCGCTGCGGCAGCTCGATCGCCACCGCCGTGCCTTCGTGCACGGACAGCGTCACCTGCATGCCCTCCTGCAGATAGGGCGCCTGGTCGCCGACGACGTCGGGATGGACCGCGATCTGCTCGTAGGTTTCCATCTGCATGAAATGGAAGCCCTCGCCGTCCTGGTAGAGGAAATTGTAGGGCCGGTCCTCGACATGGGCGCGCTCCACCTGCTCGGTGGTGCGATAGCGTTCCGATACCTTCACCCCGTCCGAGATGCGGCGCATGTCGAGCTGCGTCACCGGCGTGCCCTTGCCGGGATGGATGTTTTCGGCGAAGAGGATCGAATACAGCTTGCCGTCCTTCTCGACGACATTGCCCTTGCGGAGCGAACTCGCAATCACCTTCACCATGCTCAACCCTCGAAATCGTCCTGGCGCGCCCTGCGCGGTTCCCCGCGCTCTAGCCCATCTTGCGCCGACTTGCCAGCCGGGGCGGGAGATTTCGGACACAACCACCGCCGCGCCCCCCTCACCCGGCCTCCGCTTCGCTCGGCCGCCCTCTCCCCGAGGGGAGAGGAGGTTTGCGAGCGTCGCGACCAATATCCACGGGAAACTGGCGCCGACATTGGATCGCCTCCTCTCCCCTCGGGGAGAGGGCGGCCGAGCGAAGCGGAGGCCGGGTGAGGGGGCCTTCTCTCGGTTCCCGGTGCCGGGAGCCACCCCATGACCGCCGCCTCCCCCTGGTGGACGCCCCACGTCCATGCCGACCGCCGGCCGCGCCTTCTCGCCCGCAACGCCATCGCCGCCGACATCCGCGCCTGGTTCTCGCAACGCGATTTCGTCGAGGTCGACACCGCCATCCTGCAGGTCTCGCCCGGCAACGAGGCGCACCTGTCGGCCTTCTCGACCGAGGCGATCGCGACCGGCGGCGAACGCCGCCCGCTCCACCTGCACACCTCGCCCGAATTCTCCTGCAAGAAGCTCTTGGCGGCGGGCGAGCGGCGCATCTATTCGTTCGGAAAGGTCTTCCGCAACCGCGAGCGCGGCGCGCTGCACTCGCCCGAATTCACCATGGTCGAGTGGTATCGCGCCGGCGAGTCCTACGAGACGCTGATGGACGACTGCGCCGCCTTCCTGCGGCTTGCCGCAGCGCGGACGGGCGCCTCCCGCTTCTCCTTCCGCGGCCGCGAGGCCGACCCCTTCGCAGCGCCCGAGCGCCTCACCGTGCGCGACGCCTTTACCCGCCACGCCGGCATCGACCTGATGGCCTCGATCCGCCCCGACGGATCGACCGACCGCGATGTGCTCCACGCGCGGGTGACCGCCGCCGGCATCCGCACCGCGCCCGACGACACCTGGGCCGACCTGTTCTCCCGCGTCATGGTCGAGAAGATCGAGCCCAATCTCGGCATCGGCGCCGCCACCGTTCTCTGCGAATACCCGACCGCCGAGGCGGCGCTTGCGCGGCCTACCGCGCACGACCCGCGCGTCGCCGAGCGCTTCGAGCTCTTTTGCTGCGGCGTCGAGCTCGCCAACGGTTTCGGCGAACTGACCGACGCGGCCGAGCAGCGCCGCCGCTTCGAGGCCGAGATGGATGAAAAGCAGCGCGTCTATGGCGAGCGCTATCCGATCGACGAGGACTTCCTCTCAGCCCTTGCCATCATGCCCGACGCCTCCGGGGTGGCGCTCGGCTTCGACCGGCTTGTCCTCCTCGCCACCGGCGCCCGCCACATCGACGACATCATCTGGACGCCGGTGGGTTAGCCACCGATTGCCGAAGGCAACTCGTCGTGCCAGTGGCACGACGGGAGGTGGCTGACGGGCGGGAGGTGCCGAAGGCACCGGGTCCCGCCCCGGGATTGCAATGTCCTTGGGCGGACATCCGACCGAGCGTCGCCCAATCTCGCCCATATGCGCATCCCGCCGGAACCGCTGCACCTCCTGTTCGTTCAACCCGCCTGAGGGGTTTTCGAACCGGCGTAGGCAGACGCGACGCTTTGCGCCGTTGGAGTGGCATCGGTTGGCTGTGACATCCATCGTTCACGACCGCGTTGCGCCCGATGGTCGGGGCACAGGCGCGGCGGGTCTCGTCCGCCGCCTGCGCGACCGTCTCGCCTCGTCGCTCGCCGTCCAGTTTCTCGCTGTCGGCGGTGTCGTCTCTCTTCTGGCGATGCTGCTGGTCGGCGCCGCCGTTACCTCCCTCATCGAACGCGCCGTCACCCGCAACGCCGCCGCCCACACCGCGCTCTATGTCGACAGCGTGATTGCGCCCCTCCTGCCCGACATGCGCGCCAGCGCCGTGCTCGACGACGTCGTGCGCCGCGCCCTCGACGAGACGCTCGGCCAGGGCGCGCTCGGCCGCCGCCTCGCCGCGATGCGGCTCTGGTCGCTCGACGGCACCATTCTCTATGCACAGGACGAAAGCCTGATCGGCCGGCGCTTTCCGGTGACGCCACAGCTCAGCCAGGCCTTCGCCGGCAACATCGTCGCCGACTACGACCGCTTCGAGACGATCGACCGGAACGGCATCACGCCCGAGGGACCTCTGCTCGAGATCTACAATCCGATCCTCCAGCCCTGGTCGGGCGACGTCGTCGCGGTCATCGAGTTCTACGAGCGGGCCGAGGACCTGGAGGCGACGCTCGTCAATGCCCGGCTGCGCAGCTGGGCGGCGGTCGCCGCGGTCACCTGCCTGTTCTTCCTGGCGCTCAGCATGATCGTCTTGCGCGGCAGCCGCACCATCGACCGCCAGGCCGGCGACCTCAACGCCCGCGTCGCCGAACTCACCGGCCTCCTGGAGCAGAACCGTGCATTGCATCTGCGCGTCCAGCGCGCCACCCGCGAGGCGACGGCGCTCAACGAGAGCTACCTGCGCCGGCTCGGCGCCGACCTGCACGACGGTCCCGCCCAGTTCGTCGCGCTCGCCGCCATGCGCCTCGACAGCGATCTCGTCCTGTCCCCCGATGCCGATCCGGCGCGGCGGGAACAGGAGATCCGCTGCATCCGCGGCCGGCTGTCCGAGGCGCTGGACGAGATCCGCGCCATCTGCCGCGGCCTCGTCCTGCCGCAGATCGAGAGCTCGGACCTGGCCGGCGTCGTGGCGCATGCCGTCGAGGCCTACGAGAAGCGCACCGGTTCGCATGTCGCCCGCCGCTTCGACGCCGTCGACGCGCCGGTGGCGCTGTCGCAGCGCATCTGCGCCTACCGTTTCGTCCAGGAGGCGCTCAACAACGGCTACCGCCACTGCCGCGGCGCAAGCCAGCGCGTCGCCATCGACGCCGGCGGCGGCCGGCTCACGATCTCGGTCAGCGACGACGGCCCCGGCTTCGATCCGGCCGCGGTCGGCCCCGACAGCCTCGGCATCGCCGGCATCCGCGAGCGCATCGAAAGCCTCGGCGGCACGTTCCTGCTCGACACGTCGCCCCAGGGCACGACGCTTGCCATGGTGCTCGACCTGGAGGCGCCGGCATGACCGAGCGCCTCTCCGTCGCCGTCGTCGACGACCATCCGCTGTTTCGCGAAGGCGTCGTCAGGAGCCTGAGCGAGACCGGCCGCTTCGCCATCGTCGCCGAGGGCAGCTCGCGCGACGACGCCGTGCGGATCGCGGCCGAAACCCGGCCCGACCTGATGCTGATCGACCTGTCGATGCCAGGCAACGGGCTCGCCGCCATCGCGCCCATCCTTGCCGCCCATCCGGCCACCCGCATCGTCGTGTTGACCGTCTCCGAGACCGCCGAGGATCTCGCCGCCGCGCTCAACGGCGGCGCCAGGGGCTACCTTTTGAAAGGCGTCGGCTCGCGGGCGCTGGCCGAGATCCTGTCGGCGATCGCCGCCGGCGAGACCTATGTGACGCCCAGCCTCTCGGCCCGTCTCCTGTCGCACCTGTCGGGCGACCGCGCCTCGCCGATCGCCACCGATCCGGTCCATTCGCTCAGCGCCCGCGAGAAAGACGTGCTCGGCCTCGTCGCCGCCGGCTTGAGCAACAAGGAAATCGCCATCCGGCTCGACCTGCAGGAAAAGACGGTGAAGCACCACGTCTCGCGCATCCTGTCGAAGCTCGGCGCCGGCAACCGCACCGAGGCCGCCATGCGCTTTCACGGCGTCGGGGCGACAGGCAGGTCGGCCTCGCTCAATCGCGCTTCAGGCGCTGATAGTCGGCCGCGTTCGCCGGCCGGTTGATGATCCGCCGGCCCTTGGCGTCGCGCATCTCGTAGCGGCCGCCGCGCACCGATTCCTGGATGCCGTTGCGGTGCCGCAGGATCACCGCGACGTTGGGTTTGGCCGGCTTGCCCTTCGCAGCCTTGCCCTTGCCGGCATTGCCTTTTCCGTTGCCACCGCCCTTGCCCCCGCCGCCCTTGCCGCCGCCGCCCTTCTTGGCGTGGGCGGCCGCGGCCTCGACCGACAGTCCGTCCGGCGTCACGTGGATCGCGCAGGGCGCGGCGATGAGGGCCGCCGCGATCGCCCCCGCCGTCAAAGTCCTCCTTGGATGCAGAAATCGACTCATGCCGGTTCCCTTGGACACGCGCCACGACGGCGCACCGGTTCATCAACGGATTGCCCGCCGGACGCGTTCCGTCCGGCGGGCGCGACGCGGGAAGGGACAGGGCCGCGCCGGGGGACTTTGCGTCAGCTGGCCATCAGGCCGACGCCGACGAAAGCGAAGCAGAAGACGAACAGGGGCCCGAGCAGCCAGCGGGCCTGATAGACGCTGTTTTCCATGACGATATCCTCGTGTTGACGGGTCGTTGCGGACCTGGCCTGCCAATCGCAAATGCGGCGCGCCTGTTCCCTCGATCGGCCCAATGCGCCGGCGCAATAGGCCCAAAGTCCCAGTCTCTCCCGCCATAGGTCCGCGCCCGATGGGCATGAAGCCCGCATGCCGGAACGCTCCCCTCCCCCTCACGTTCGTCGGTCGGCTTCCAAGAAGCGGAAGTTTTCTGAAACACGAACCCGAGAGGAAGCGTCATGATACGCACAACACTCGCCGCGCTCGCTTTGGGCACCGCCCTTGCCGGCAGCGCGCTCGCGCAGACCACGGTGGTCATCGCGCCGGAGCAGGAGACCCTGATCCGCGAATACGTGACCACCCACACCGTCGCGCCCGCCGAGATCACCGGCGTGGAGATCGCGGTCGGTGCGACCCTGCCCGAGACCGTGGAACTTCACGCCCTGGACGTGCCTGACGTCACCTATCGCTACGTCGTCGTCGACGGGAAGACCGTCCTGGTCGAGCCCGAGACGCGCAAGATCGTCCACGTGATCGAGAAGTAGCGACCAACGGCCGGATCCTCCGGCCCGATCTTCAATCCAACGACAGGAGAAGACAGATGAAACGCTTCAATAAACTCGGCTTTGCCGCGGCCCTGCTCGCCGGCTCCGCCCTTTCCGTCATCACCGTTTCCGCGCAGGAGACGGCCGACCCGACCAAGCCGCGTCTGCAGCAGAACGAGAAGGCACCTTCGGCCAAGTCGGAAGCTCCCGGCCAGAAGAAGCTCGACGGCCAGGCCGCGACCGAGATGGCGCCCGGCCAGAAGCAGACGTCCGGCGAGGTCGACAGCGCCGCCGAAGCCGCGCCCGGCCAGGTCAAGACCGAGGGTCAGGCTGAGGCCACCGGCGATACGATGAAGAAGACCGACGGCCAGGCCGATGCGGCGGCCACGGCGGGCGAGAAGAAGCCCGACGACAAGGCCGCGACCGAGTTCGCGCCGGGCCAGAAGCAGAAGACCGGCCAGGCCGACGCGCAGGACGCGGCCCCCGGCCAGCAGCAGAAGATGGGCGAGGCCGACGCGAACGACGCCGCCCCCGGCCAGATGAAGCAGGATCAGGCGGCCGAACAGCAGCCGTCGGACGAGACCACCGCCTCGATCGACATCTCGGCCGAGCAGAAGACCGAGATCCGCACGATCATCCGGGAGGCCAAGGTCGAGCCGGTTGACGTCGACATCGACCTGCGCGTCGGCGTCGAGGTGCCGCGCACGGTCGAACTGCATCCGCTGCCGCCGCGCTTCGTCGAGATCGTGCCTGAATATCGCGACTACGTCTTCTTCGTGCTCGCGGATGGCCGTGTCGTCATCGTCCGGCCGAACACCTACGAGGTCGTCTACATCCTCGTGGTCTGACTTTAGAGTAGCAAGACCGGGTCTGCCGCCCGCTCCCCGGTCTTCGACGACAGGCGCCGCGCCCGCCCGCGCGGCGCCTGTCGGCGCTTTTTTGGGGGGGTGCGGGGCGCGGCTCCCTCCCCCTTGAGGGGAGGGTCCGGCCGCAGGCCGGGGGTGGGGTCCGCGCGGCCGTCTGCCACGCCGGCAGCGGCGCCGGGCACTTCACCGGCGACCCCACCCGGCCGCTTCGCTGCCACCCTCCCCTCAAGGGGGAGGGATCGCGCCGTCTTGCGGCGGCGTGCCGCTACCGCCCCGCCGCCGCCCGTTCCAGGTTCAGCGCCAGCAACCGCGCCAGCGCGTCGTCGGTGGAAATGTCCTCCGGCCAGCCATAGGCGGCGGCGACGGCGCGGTCGAGATCGTCGTGCAGGGCGGCCAGCCATTGCGGGCGCTGGTTGTAGAGATTGGTCAGCGTCCGCTCTTTGAGCTTGCGCGCCGCGTCGGCGTTCTTCGGCAGGATGCGGTCGGGATATCTTACCGGCGCCTCGCCGGGCGCCGCCGTCGGCACGATTTCGGGCACGATGTCCACAAGGTCGGGCGGGTTCAGCCACGCCCGCCGCTTCTCGTCCAGCGCCTTCGCCGCCTCTGCGATGCGCTGCGCGCGGGGATCGCCGGCATAGGACGCGGCGGGCAGGTTCGGCGTCAGGCCTTCGGGGAAGGGGAAGGTCTCGAAAGTGGTGGTGGGCGTGTAGGTTGGGTCGTTGCCAACACCAAGCCACGCTCCGCTACGAAGCGCCCATTCGTTGTGGTATTTGGATTCAAGGATACCGAACGAGGTGTTGTCGTCACGTGCAACGGCGACGCAAACGTTGTCGGCAAGTTCTATGCTCTCAAATCTCGCAAAGATCCGATGCTTTGAAACTTTTGGAGTTACGATGAACGCACTCAAGCCTAGGATTGCCGCCCGAAGGCCTTGGCGCGCTTCCGCAAATAGCCACCAGTTTCTGCGATAAAGTTCGCGCCTGTTGTCGAGACGAACTGGCTTCACAATCTCTTGTACGTATCGGAATGGGTCTTCGTAATAAGCCGCCCGATCTTCGCTAATACCAGTGAAATCGACAACCCAGCCGGCCTCGCGTCGTCTAACAATATCGCCGCCACTTCGGATTGGCCTTAATATGTCAGAATTGGGTCTTCCGTGCGCACCTAGCGGTGCTCGTAGCCAATCGCGAGCGACTTCAGCCGAAACCTCAAAGGGTGCACCTTTCGTGACTCCTTGGAAAGAAACCCCCGCATTCTCCTTCAGCCGCTTCGCCGTCGTCAGGTCGCTGGCGCTGGCCGACAGATCGGAGAAGATCGCCGGCACGGCGAGGCCGTTGAGGCGGGGCAAGGCGCGCGCGTCCCCCTCCCCCTTGTGGGGAGGGGTAGGGGTGGGGGTGCTTTCTGCCGCGTCCGCGCCGGCACCCCCACCCGCGCCTTCGGCGCGACCTCCCCACAAGGGGGAGGTGGAGGCGTCCCGCCCGCGAAAGCACACCAGGCTCACCCTGACCGCCGCGCCGTCGACGATCCACGGCTCGTCCGACCAGACGTCGAACAGGTCGGCGTCGTGCATCAGCCGCTCGACGACTTTGCGGTTGGCGCCGCCGCGAATCGAATTGGTCGAGACCAGACCGGCAGCCGAAGCCTTTCCGGTCGCGATCTGCATCCGCGATTTCTCGAACCAGTAGGTGACGAGGTCCGCCTCGCGCGGCACGCGGCCGTCGTAGACCGCAAACAGTGTCTCCACATTGTCGTCGCCCAGCCCCTCGCGCAGCTTCTTGCCGCCGAGGAACGGCGGGTTTCCGACGATGAACTCCGCCTCCGGCCATTCGGCCTCGACGAAGCGCGGCGGCGCTCCCTCCCCCTTGAGGGGAGGGTGGCCAGCCGCAGGCTGGTCGGGTGGGGTCATCTCCACCGGCACGCCCCGATGGTCCGCCGGCGACTGGTCGCGCCCGTCCCCGGCGACCCCACCCGGCCCTTCGGGCCACCCTCCCCTCGAGGGGGAGGGAACCTCCGTCACCAGCGCATCCCGGCACTCGATATTGTCCAGCCGCCTGAGAATCGGGTCGTCTTTGGCGTAGATGGCATTCTTGATCTTCCACTGGATGTAGCCGATCCAGATCGTCGTGCGCGCGAGTTCCGCCGCCAGCGGGTTCAGCTCGATGCCGCGCACGATCTCGGGTCCGACCAGAAGTTGCGTGTTGGGCAGGCCCATCGCCTCGGTCTCCAGCACCACCCGGTTCTCGATGTCCTTCACCGCGTGCAGGGCGAGATAGAGGAAGTTGCCCGAGCCGCAGGCCGGATCGAGGATGCGCACCGCGCGCAGCCGGTCGAGGAAGACCGAGCGCGCCGCCTCGGCGGCCTCGGCGGGTTTCATGGCGCGGCCGGTGCGCGCCGATTTCGGCGGCTTGACCGCGCCGGTCATCAGTCCCTCGATTCTCGCCTTGACCTCGGCCCACTCCGCCAGCAGCGGCCGCACCACCACCGGTTCGACGATCATCATGATCTTGTCCGGGTCGGTGTAATGCGCACCGATCTGCGCCCGCTTGTCCGGATCGAGGAAGCGCTCGAACAGGGTGCCGAAGATGGTCGGGTCGATCAGGTCCCATTCCATCGAGCCCAGCGCCACGAGAAGATCGATCTCGCCATGCTGCAGGTCGAGCGCGCTGCGCCCGTCGAACAGGCCCCCGTTGAAATGCGCGATATATTCGACGCCGTGGAAGCCGCCCTTCTCCATCGCGCCGAAAAGCTGGTCGAGCATCGCCTTGGCGTCCTGCGGACGCCGCGACGCGGACCTGAGCAGCTTGGTGAAATAGTCCTCCGGCAGCAGCTTGGTGTCCTCGGCGAAGAAGCAGAAGACGAGCTGGTTGACGAAGTGCGCGACCGCCTCGCGGTCCGGGTTGCGGTGCTGGAGGCGTTCGGCGATGGCAGAGAAGCGGTTCGCCGCCTCCGCCGTCAGCGAAGCGCGCGTCTTCTGCGGCTTGAGCTTCGCCGGATCATATAAGACGGCATGCAGGATCGCCCGCTTGTCGGCGTCGAGCAGGTCTTCCAGCGACAGGGTGATCGTCTTCGGGACCGTGTTGGTCCAGGCCGTGACGATCTTGAAGTGCTCGGTGTCGCAGGCGACGTGAAGCGGCGGGTTCTCCAGCGCCGAGGCATAGCGCGTGAGCTGTTCCAGCGCCGTGTCGAGGTTGCGCCGGCGCTTCTTGTATTCCCAGGCGAAATGGCCGCGCTTCCAGACGTCGGCGAAACCGTCGCCGCCGCCGGTTTTCGTCACGCCCTTCTCGAACGCGTAGTCCTCGCCGGTGCGGTCGGCCTCGGTCGGCGTCGGATGATCGAACAGCCGGCACAGGTCGATGAAATGCTCCTGCGCCGAGGCCCGCTCGGTTAGCTCGTTGCCCTTCCACTTCTTGATGAACTCGTGCGGCGTCATGGTGCGACATAAGCCGATTTGGCGCGCCGCGTCACCAGCCCGGCAGATGCATTTCCCCCCGCCCTTCCCCCCCGCGCCACTCCCTGCTAAAGGCGCGCGCATGACCTTTCCGCTCGACCACATCCGCAATTTCTCGATCGTCGCCCATATCGACCACGGCAAGTCGACGCTGGCCGACCGGCTGATCCAGCTCACCGGCGGGCTCGACGCGCGCGAGATGGAGGGCAAGGAGCAGGTGCTCGACAACATGGACATCGAGCGCGAGCGCGGCATCACCATCAAGGCGCAGACCGTGCGCCTCTCCTACCGCGCCAAGAACGGCGAGGACTACGTCCTCAACCTGATCGACACGCCCGGCCATGTCGACTTCGCCTACGAGGTGTCGCGCAGCCTGCGCGCCTGCGAGGGCTCTCTGCTGGTGGTCGACGCCTCCCAGGGCGTCGAGGCGCAGACGCTCGCCAATGTCTACCAGGCGATCGACGCCGACCACGAGATCGTCGTGGTGCTCAACAAGGTCGACCTGCCGGCGGCCGAGCCCGAGCGCATCCGCGAACAGGTGGAGGAGGTGATCGGCATCGACGCCTCCCAGGCGGTGCTGATCTCGGCCAAGACGGGGCTGGGCGTTCCGGATGTGCTCGAGGCCATCGTCCACCAGCTGCCGCCGCCGAAGGAGGGCGACCCGTCGGCCCCCCTGAAGGCGATGCTGGTCGACTCCTGGTACGACGCCTATCTCGGCGTCATCGTGCTCGTGCGCGTCATCGACGGCACGCTGAAGAAGGGCCAGACCATCCGCATGATGGGCACCGGCGCGAAGTATCCGGTCGAGCGCACCGGCGTGTTCACGCCCAAGATGATCCAGGTCGACGAGCTCGGCCCCGGCGAGTTCGGCTTCATCACCGCCTCGATCAAGGAAGTGGCCGACACCCGCGTCGGCGACACGATCACCGAGGACCGCCGCCCGACGGCCTCGGCCCTTCCCGGCTTCAAGCCGGCGCAGCCGGTGGTGTTCTGCGGCCTGTTCCCGGTCGACGCCGCCGATTTCGAGGACCTGCGCGCCGCGATGGGCAAACTGCGCCTCAACGACGCCTCCTTCTCCTTCGAGATGGAGACGTCGGCCGCCCTTGGCTTCGGCTTCCGTTGCGGCTTCTTGGGCCTGCTCCATCTGGAAATCATCCAGGAGCGGCTGGAGCGCGAGTTCGACCTCGACCTGATCGCCACCGCTCCTAGCGTCGTCTACCGCATGGCGATGACCGACGGCTCCACCAAGGAGCTGCACAACCCGGCCGACATGCCCGACCTGGTGCGCATCGACCATATCGAGGAGCCGTGGATCCGCGCCACGATCCTCACGCCCGACGACTATCTCGGCTCCATCCTCAAGCTCTGCCAGGACCGGCGCGGCGTCCAGCACGACCTCTCCTATGTCGGCAAACGCGCCATGCTGGTCTACGACCTGCCGCTCAACGAGGTCGTGTTCGACTTCTATGATCGGCTGAAGTCGATCTCCAAGGGCTACGCCTCGTTCGACTACCACCTGACCGACTATCGCGAGGGCGACCTCGTCAAGATGTCGATCCTGGTCAACGAGGAGCCGGTCGACGCGCTGTCCATGCTGGTCCACCGCACGGCGGCCGAAAAGCGCGGCCGCGCCATGTGCGAGAAGCTCAAGGAGCTGATCCCGCAGCACATGTTCAAGATCCCGATCCAGGCCGCCATCGGCGGCAAGGTCGTCGCCCGCGAAACCATCTCGGCGCTCAGGAAGGACGTCACCGCCAAATGCTACGGCGGCGACGTCACCCGCAAGCGCAAGCTGCTCGACAAGCAGAAAGAGGGCAAGAAGCGCATGCGCCAGTTCGGCAAGGTGGATATTCCGCAGGCGGCGTTTATTGAAGCGCTGAAGATGGGGGACAACTAGCCCCTATCCTCCCCCGTTCACGGGGGAGGGGGACCACGCGAAGCGTGGTGGAGGGGGCGTGCGACGAAGCAAGCAAGCCGCGATACCCCGCCGCTTCGTCATCCTTGGGCGAAGCCGGCTTAGCAAGCCGGCAATTCGATCCACCTTTCTCTCCATGCACCTGTCAAAGCAGTCTGTTTGCTTCGTATTGGACGTCCCTGAGTGCCAGCTTAAACGCGATGGCGTCTGAACGTATCTGAATCACCCTTGCAAGGTCGGGTTGCCGACCTTTAACATCAAAATTATCCCCCGATACTGATCGTCGGAAATTAGCAAAAGAAGGCATTGTACGTAGTTCTATTTTCGCGCCCTTAGATTTGAGAAAGGATAGAATTGTTGAGATGTCGTGAACGAGGCACACGACCTCACGCTCCTCTATGGTCTTTTCGCCGCCGAACGATTCCCATACATTCATCGATTGAGCAACGCAATTTGCAATGATTTGCTCAACCTCAGTAAATAGGTCATCGGATATTTTTCTTTCCCTCCTTATCCTTTCTCCAATTGCCGAAAAGACATGCGATATTATCGCAGCCGACAAACCACCAACGAAAGAAATAAATAAGGTGGATACAGCTTCATTCATCTTTTCTTGCTTGTAAGATCTATATAGTAATCAATATCATTTATGTATATCTGATATTCGCCCGAAGCGACGAGATTTACATGCTTGTGGAATTCACTCCTATTCCAATTGAATTTTCTAGCAGTGCCCGCAAACGCCTCATCCAAGAAGGATGAGGGATAGCCTCTAGTACCGTCAAGAACAACCGTAACGCGTGCTTCTTTCTCAAGTGCGGGAACGAGGACCGTCTCTCGAAAGAGCTGTCCGTTAAATGGCCCGTCGTCTAAGTATCTGCCGCCGGGCGTCGGGGAAAAATCCTCTGCGACCCTAATGGTGCGCATGCCGCCCTCTCTATGCTCTGTCAATTTGCCATTGCACCAAGGTGCCTCCCAAACTGAGGGGTCGGCTCAGGCGAGTGATTTCACTGTCACCACCTCGATATCTCACTTCACCATGGCCACTCAGGATGCGCAAGTGTCCGGGAACGTGGTCAAAGAGCCGCATCATTATCGGAAGCCCTTTGCCTCGCTGCGCGAGCCCAGTGCGAGAACGGCCCGCCTGCATTGCGGCGGCAATCATCGAGCTATCGTCATTAGCTCCAAAGGCAGCCAGGATTCCTTTTATCTGCTCCCAGAGACCAGACCGGGGCAGCGTAGACGGAATCCCTACTCCCATATCGTATACTGCGGCCGTTAGCACCTTCAGCTGGGGGCTATACGCGCCGCACATGAGCCACGTGCCTGCTGAAACTCCGTGCCATCCGGAATTCTTCGGATAAGCATGGTGCTTCACATTGTTCAACGCCTCCACCAAACCATCAAAAATGAATTTCTCCGCCTCGATCGCGCCAACGATAGCGGTTAGATGATCGAGTAGATCACTACACTCTGTTGGAGTAACTTCGACTCCATGTCTGTATTTTATAAATTTGATGTCATCATTCTGGGCAGCTATGTTCTCATCCTTCCTCGACCTAGTGTTTAGGAATTCAAATAGCCCGAAGTCGTTAAATATTCTCGTGATTGCCGGATCCCATTCTTCTTTCAGCACTGGCGCTAATTTTTGTTGGGAGTGAACCTGCCATCGAAATAATTCACCAGCCAGAATCAGTGCAGCGCCTGGCGTGATTCGCTTTATAGCCCGAAAATCCACGCCTTTCCTCTCGCGTCCATTTCGGTGAGTGTTGTATATCCAGTTTCGAAAATGCTGCAGGAAACTAACTACTTCATCGTAATTATTCCTCAGTGAAAAATTCTCCGGCGGCACTATTAGATTCCGACTTATAATATTATTAATAGGAATTTTCACGTATCTTGGCATGACAGCGTTGTCCTCTGGCGGGTCTGCCCGGCGAGCCTTCAACTCTCCCATGCCGAAATCTGCGGTGGATTCCTGTCTACGTCGCGCCATCAATTTGCGATTGCGCAGAGTGCGACGACGTTGCTCATTCTTCCGTCGATATCTATGCCATTTCAATAACTTATTGTTTGGTTTCTTCAATTTCCGGTCTTTCGCGATTCTATCGTAGCTAGTCTTTTCTGCCGCATTTTATCCACTCTGACTATATCAACCAGCAGTGAGTAGGAGAGTCGTCAACTCGACTTGGTCATACCTCTGCCGACAAAGCCTCTCCGGCCGTTAGCGCCAAGCGCTGGGCGAAGGTCTACGAGGCGCTGGCAGGATGAGCGCCTGTCCTTCTCCCCTTGTGGGAGAAGGTGGATCGGCCGCAGGCCAAGACGGATGAGGGGTGCTGGACGGAGTGAGGCGGTAGCGAACGAGTGCTGACAGTGCCCCTCTTGTGACGCCGCATTTCTTCCAACACCCCTCATCCGACTCGGCCTTCGGCCGAGCCACCTTCCCCCACAAGGGGGGAAGGACAGGGCGCGCCCTCACCAGCCCTGCGCCTCCACCTGCCTGTCCGCCAGCATCTCCGCCGTCGTCGTCACGGTCGCCAGCAGCACGATGCCGGCGAGGATGGCGAGCAGGGCAAGCGCCACGGTGCGTTCGCGGTGGACGAGGGGGCGGCCCTCGCGGCGCTCCAGCGCCGCCTTCTGGGCGGCGTCGCGCCCGGCGAGCCAATAGGCGGCGGCAACGCGGAACCCGCTCACCACCATCGCCCCGCCGACGCCGATCTGCGCCACCACAAGGAGCATCTGCCACGTCATGCCGGCATCATAGCGCGGGACGGCGGGCGGCGGTAGCGCCCGTCCTTCCCCCCTTGTGGGGGAAGGTGCCGCCCTCGCCGCTCGCGCAGGCGAGCGGCGAGATCAGGCGGCGGATGAGGGGTGGTGGACGGAATGAGAACGGCGCAGGGTATAGCGCTGACAGCACCACTTTCTGACGCGCCCCGCTCCGTCCAACACCCCTCATCCGTCTCGGCCTTCGGCCGAGCCACCTTCCCCCACAAGGGGGGAAGGACAGGCACTCCCCCTGTGCATCGATCGCCCCCCGCGAAAATTGTCTTTCGCCGCCAACCCCTTGTTCCCATTCACCATTCGCCATTGACTTTTTTCATCCACCCCTTTCGCCGCTGCGCGACACTGTCGGCGGTGACAGGAGGCGACGGTGAGTGTCTGGGACACAGCGCGCGGCGGAGACAGCGGGATCGACTGGGACAGCGTCATCGAACGCAATGTCGGGCGGCTCGGCCCCCTCATCGCCACGCTGTTCGTCATGGCGGGGCTGGACGGCCGGAGACCGGACGCCCGGGGACAGTTTACTTTCTTTCCGGTGAGCGGCCGGTTCGCCGGAGGCGAAGAGCAAGGTCCGGCGGACCTTGCTCAGGCGGCGAACGCCCTGAGCCCTAGCGAAGGGCCGGGCGCGGACGATGCAGGGCTGGCGCTGGCGGAAAAAAGTAAACTGTCCCCTGCACCTACCCTCCCCCGCCGCGTCCACCGCGCGGTCTACCGCCTGCTGCGCGCGGCGGAAGCCGCCGTGCGCCGGCTGATCGTCGTCGTCGGCCGCGACATGGAGGCGGCGGAACCCGTCCTGCCGCCCGCCCCGCCAGACGCCGGCCCGCTGGTCAGGCAGGTCCAGGTCAATCTCGGCCTGGCGCACGCCCCTGCCTCGCCGGCCGCGGCTCCGGCCGAACCGGACCCGCCGCGCCGCCTCGCCTTCCCGCTCCTCGACCCGCTGCCCGACCCGACCGCGCCGCCGTTCCATCTCCGCACCTCCGGCGTGCCGCGAATCTCGGTTCCCGGCTGGACGCCGCTCTTCTCCGTCGCGCCGAAGCACGAGCCGTCGCCCAACGATCCGATCGATGCGCGCTATCTGCGCCGGCGGCTGGACGCGCTCGCCTCGGCGCTTGCCGACCTGCCCGGCCAGGCGATGCGGCTCGCCCGCTGGCGCGCCCGCTGCGCGGCGCTGCGCAAGGCACGCCGCCTGCACCGCGTCGCGCCGCTGCGCCCCGGCCGCGCCTACGCCCTCCACCGGCCCGGCTCGCCCAGGCCCGAGCACGAGATCGACGACATCCTGCGCGACCTGCACTATTTCGCGCTCGAGGCGACCGAGCGGCGGGATACGTCGTGAGGCGCAGGGGAGGCGCAGGGGACAGTTTACTTTCTTTCCGCCAGCGCCTGCCTCGCAGACGCTGGGCCTTTCCGCGGAAAAAAGTAAACTGTCCCCGGCACTTGAGCCACGCGCCGTCATCCTCGGGCTTGTCCCGAGGATCTGCCAGCATTCGTAGGTGTGCGAGGACGGTATCGCCAGCTTGCCGGCGGCAGCAGATCCTCGGGGTGAGATGGCGGTTCGCCCATCGGGCGAATTGCAAGGTCCAGTGGACCTTGCAATGCCAATCGAACGCCCGAAGGGCTGGCCCGAGGATGACGTCGTGCGGGTGGTCCCGGCGCTCCCCCTACTGCCCTACTGCCCTATTCCCCTACTCCCTACTGCCGCCGACTGCCGACTGCCGAACCCGCCGCAACGCCCGCGCAAGCAAGTCCGGCGATGATGGCGCCATGCGAATCCCGGCCGCCGTCCTCGTTGCGCTTGCCTTGTGCTCCCCCGCCCATGCCGAGGGCGGCATGACCTTCTACATGAAGAACGACACGCCGCGCGCCATGGTGCTGGAACTGCACGGCGACAGCCAGGTGTGGCCGGGCGAGGGCCGGGTCTACCTGCTCGAGCCCGGCGAGCGGAAGTCGCAGATGATCGATTGCCGCGAGGGCGAAAACATCTGCTACGGCGCCTGGGTCAACGGCGACGACCGCATCTCCTACGGCGTCGGGCCGGACGGAGATCGCGCCTGCCGCTCCTGCTGCTTCGTCTGCGTGGCCAAGACCACGACGACCATCGACATGCCGCGCTAGCGGACGTATCACTCCGGCGGCTCAGGACCGGAGGAAGGCATGGCGGGTCTCTATTTCGACGAACTCGAGGTCGGGCAGATCTTCCGCCACGAGATCCGCCGCACCATCACCGAGGCGGACAATGTCTGGTTCTCGGCCATCACCCACAATCCGGCCTATCTCCACCTCGACGAGGAATATTGCCGCACCGAGACCGAGTTCGGCACGCGCATCGTCAATTCCTGCTTCACGCTGTCGCTGATGGTCGGCATCTCGGTCGGCGAGACGACGCTCGGCACGGCCATCGCCAATCTCGGCTGGGACGAGGTGCGCTTTCCGAAGCCCGTGTTCCACGGCGACACGATCCGGGTGGAGACGGAAGTCGCCGAACTCAGGGCCTCGAAGTCGCGGCCCGACCAGGGCATCGTCACCTTCATCCACCGCGCCTACAACCAGAAGAACGAGCTCGTCGCCTCGTGCCGACGCGCCGGGCTGCAGAAGAAGAGGCCGGCATGATCCCGCGCTCGCTGCTCTTCGTGCCTGCCGATTCGGAGAGGAAGCTCGCCAAGGGCCTGTCCTCCGGCGCCGACGCGCTGATCCTCGACCTCGAGGATTCGGTCTCGCCCGAGCGCAAGGCCGTGGCGCGCGAAATGGCCGCTTCCTTCCTTCGGGACAACCGAGGTGCCGGTCCGGCGCTGTGGGTGCGCATCAACCCCTTGCCGCAGGGCGGGCTCGACGACCTCGTCGCGATCGTGCGCGCCGCCCCCGCCGGGCTGGTCATCCCCAAGCCCGACGGCCCGTCCGACCTCGTCGCGCTCGGCCTGATGCTCGACGCGCTGGAGGCGCGCGACGGCGTCGAGACCAGGATCCCGCTCATCCCCATCGCCACCGAGACGCCGAAGGCGGTGCTGTCGCTCGGCGCCTATGCGCAGGTCTCCGTGCCGCGACTCGCCGGCATCACCTGGGGCGCGGAGGATCTGGCGGCCGCGCTCGGCGCGCGGGCGAACCGCGGGCCCGACGGCGGGCTCGACCTCACCTATCGGCTGGCCCGCTCCTCCTGCCTGCTCGCCGCGAAAGCCGCGGGCGTCGCGGCCATCGACACGGTCTGGACCGACTTCTCCGACGCGGCGGGGTTCGCGGCCGATTGCGCGGCGGCCGCGCGGGAGGGGTTTTCGGGGCGAATGGCCATCCACCCCAACCAGGTCGCCGTCATCAACGCCGCCTTCACCCCCTCGGCCGAGGAGGTCGCGCATGCGCGGCAGGTGGTCGAGGCCTTCGCCGCAGCACCCGGCGCCGGTGTCGTCAACCTCGGCGGAAAGATGCTCGACGTGCCGCATCTGAAGCAGGCCCGCGCGCTGTTGGAGCAGGCCGACGCGTCCGCGGCGCAGAGCATGTCTCCCGAAAGTGGGAACCGGTTTCGGGAAAAAGACATGCGACAAGAATCCTAGGCGGTGACGCCCGCCGCCTTCAGCCGGGCGATCTCGTCCGTCGCAAAGCCGTAGCTCGCCAGGATCTCCGCCGTGTCCGCCCCCGGTTCCGTCGCCGGATGCGCGATCTCGGACTGCGTGCGGCTGAAGCGCGGCGCGGGCGCGGTGTTGGTCACGCCGTCGACCGTCGGGTGGATCTTTCGCGCGGCCATGTGCGGATGCGCCTTCGCCTCGTCGAGGTGCAGCACCGGCGCGAAGCAGGCGTCTGTGCCTTCCAGCACCGCGCACCATTCGTCCCGCGTCTTCGCGGCGAAGACCTCCGCGAAGCGCGCCTTCAGCCTCGGCCAGCCTTTGGCATCGTACTGGTCCGGCAGGTCCTCGCCGGAGAGGCCCAGTTTGTCGATCAGCTCCGCGTAGAACTTCGGCTCCAGCGCGCCGATCGCCACGTGCCCGCCGTCGCTGGTCTCGTAGACGCCGTAGAACGGCGCGCCGCCGTCGAGCAGATTCGAGCCGCGCTTGGTCTGGAACGCACCCATCTGGCGGAAGGCGTGGAACATGGTCATCAGCCCGGCGGTGCCGTCGACGATCGCCGCGTCCACCACCTGTCCCCTGCCGGAGCGCAGCGCCTCGATATGGGCGGCGAGCACGCCCATTGCCAGATACATCGACCCGCCGCCGAAATCGCCGAGCAGGTTGAGCGGCGGCACCGGCGCTCCGCCGGCCGGGCCGATCGCGTGAAGCGCGCCGGTCAGCGCGATGTAGTTGATGTCGTGGCCGGCCGCCTTGGCCAGGGGCCCGTCCTGGCCCCAGCCGGTCATGCGGCCGTAGACGAGGCGCGGATTGGCGGCGAGGCAGACGTCCGGCCCGAGGCCGAGCTTCTCCATCACGCCGGGGCGAAAGCCCTCGATCAGAATGTCGGCTTCCCCGGCCAGCCGCAGCACCGTCGCCACGCCTTCCGGCGATTTCAGGTCGACGGCGAGCGACCGCTTGTTGCGGTTGAACAGGTCGTAGCGGACCGGGATCGTGACGCCGAGGCCGGACGGCGCGAGCCGGTCGACCCGGACGACGTCGGCACCCATATCGGCGAGCAGCATGCCGCAAAACGGGCCCGGGCCGATGCCCGCCATCTCGATGATGCGGATGCCCGCCAGCGGTCCCATAGCCCCTCCCTGTCATTGTTCTTTGTCTCGAACTGGTGCGGGAAAAGGCCGGCGAAGGCAAGTCGGGGCGGGCCAGCCGCGGGCTATTGATCCGTGTCAAGGTGACCCGCCGGGCCCGACCTATGGTCGGGGCGGCGCATCGAAGGACACATCACATGCGGAATTTCAAACGCGCGTTCTGGGCCGCGCTGGCCGTCCTGGCACTGCTCTGGCTGGTCGCGGAGCCGACGGTGTTCCGATCGTCCGGCTTGTTCGAACTGCGCAGTTCGATGGTGCAGCTGACCGGCGTCCTGGCGATCGGTTGCATGAGCCTGGCAATGGTCCTGGCGCTGCGGCCGCGCTGGCCGGAAGTCTGGCTCGGCGGGCTCGACAAGATGTACCGCCTGCACAAATGGCTTGGCATCGCCGCACTTGTCTTCGCCGTTACGCACTGGCTTTGGTCACAGGCGCCGAAATGGGCGGTCGGCTGGGGCTTGATCGAACGGCCGGTGCGGGGCGAGAGACCGCCGATCGCGGATCCGGTCGAAGCTTTCTTGATGAACCAGCGCGGTATCGCCGAGGGCCTCGGCGAGTGGGCCTTCTACGCCGCGGTCGTGCTGATCGTTCTGGCGCTCATCCAGCGCTTTCCCTATCGGCTGTTTTTCAAGACGCACCGTCTGCTGGCGGTTGTCTATCTGGTGCTGGCCTTCCACACGGTCGTGCTGATCAAGTTCGACTACTGGGCCTCGCCGATCAGCTGGCTGGTGGCTTTGATGGTCGCCGCTGGCGCGTGGGCGGCAGTGGTCGTCCTCTTGCGGCGCGTCGGTGCCGGACGCCAGGTCGAAGGGACGATCGCCGCGCTGCATTTCTTCCCGGGGGTCAGAGCTCTCGAGACCGAGATCGAGGTGCCGCGAGGCTGGCCGGGGCACAAGGCCGGGCAATTCGCTTTCGCCATGTCCGACACATCCGAAGGCGCGCATCCCTATACCATCGCCTCGGGATGGCGCGCCGACGACCCCAAGATCACCTTCATCACCAAGGAGCTCGGCGACCACACCAGCCGCCTGCGCGACAAGCTGCGCGTCGGCCAGAAGGTCAGGATCGAAGGGCCCTACGGCTGCTTTACCTTCGACGACGACTGTCCACAGCAGATCTGGGTCGGCGGCGGCATCGGCGTCACGCCCCTCGTCGCCCGCATGAAGCATATGGCCCTTCAGAAGGACGCGCCCGACTGGCCAGCGTCGCAACAGGTCGACGTTTTCCACACGACCATGGACGTCGATGAAGAAGCTCTCCGCAAGCTCGCCACCGACGCGGAGAGCGCGAACGTCCGGCTGCATGGCTCGTCGATGCGCGCGACGGCCGACTCACCGGCGAGCGCATCCGCGCGACCGTGCCGCAATGGCGCGAGGCGAGTATCTGGTTCTGCGGCCCGACCGGCTTCGGCGAGGCGCTGAAGCGGGATTTCGCCGCGCAGGGCTTTCCGGTGGAACAGCGTTTCCACCAGGAACTGTTCGCGTTGCGGTAGGGCGGACCTTCGTCCGGTGACAACGGCACCGAGCGCGTTGTCATTCAACGCGTGCTCATGACAAGTGGGCGCCTGTCGCGGACATAGCCAGAGTCAGACGTCTCCCAAAGCGTTTTGTCGCCCTCGCCGGCGCAGCACACAATGAAAAGCCGGCAGATGCGGTGATTCTCATACAATGTTGCTTTCTTGCAGATGCCTAGTCGCATGAAAGCCAAGGTCCAAGTGCGGTAGCGTTCGATCGGATTGTTTCCGATTATTGCTGAGAAGGACAAATTTGCAACTGAACATTGCTACACCCGCTGCAGCAAACTTCCGTTGCAAAAATGTCCGGTGATTCAGCCCGGCGGAATTATATAAGCCGGGTGATGAGAAGCAGCCGGACCGCATGAGTGGCCAGATTCATATTCTGATCGTCGACGACGATCCCGAAATACGATCGCTGCTGGCCCGATATCTCGGCGGCCAGGGCTTTCGCGTGTCCGCGGCCTCGAACCGTGCGGAATGCGAGAGCCGGCTGACCATCAGTGAGCCCGATCTGGTCGTGCTCGACGTCATGTTGCCTGATGGTTCGGGCCTCGATATCTGCCGCGGCCTGCAGGAGCGCCGTCCGCGCACCCCGGTGATCCTGCTGACCGCGCTCAAGGAAGATGTCGACCGTATCGTAGGGCTCGAGATCGGCGCCGACGACTACCTCGGCAAGCCGTTCAATCCGCGCGAATTGGTCGCCCGGATCAGGGCCGTGCTGCGTCGCCTGGGCCACGAGGACCAACTGGCGTCCGAGGCCAGAACCTACAGCTTCGGCGCATTCGAAGTCGATCCGCAGTTGCGTCGCATCGTGCGGGAGAGCGGAACCCCTGTTGATCTGACCGGTGCCGAGTTTGATCTTCTCAACGCTTTTCTCGAACGCCCGGGCAGGCTGCTGTCCCGCGACCAGTTGCTTGATCTGACCCAAGGTCGCAGCCGCGATCCGCTGGATCGATCCATCGACGTGCTGATGAGCCGGCTGCGGCGCAAGCTCGGCGAAAACGATACCGATCCGATCTTCAAGACGGTGCGCAACGGCGGGTACCAGCTTACCGTGCCGGTGAGGACGCAGGCCTCGCGATGAAGTCGCTGCGCAACCGACTCGTCCTGCTCCTGATCGTCGCCATCGTTTCGGTCGTCGGCCTCGCCACCTTTGCCGCGAGCCGCGTCCTGCAGCCTCCTCCTCCGGAAGCGACGACGGAGCCGGTGGCGCATCAGCTCCATTTCCTGGCCGACCTGGTGGAACGAAACCGGCAGGTCGCGGTCGCAGCCGGCATCAGGCTGCAGGACAAGCCGGCTGCGGGAACGGAGATGCCAATCATGGCCCAGTTCCTCGGCGCCGCGATGGGGCGGACGGGCAAGGCGATGACTACCGTGGTCACCCAGGTTCCCGGGTCGTCGCTCATCGTCGCATCGGTCAAGCTCGACTCCGGGGAATGGGTGGTGAGCGAGATACCGGATTTCAGGCCGGCGCCGGGCGGATTGCGGGCGCTGGCGGGCTGGATCGTTCTGATCGTTCTCGGCAGCACGGCAATCTCCATCTTCGCCGCTTCCAAGATCATCAAGCCGCTGCAATTGCTGGAAGATGCGATCGGACGCATCGGAGCCGACGGGATGCTTCCCCCGATCCCCGAAAGTGGCTCCGGAGAGGTGCGCGTTACCGCGCATGCACTCAATACCCTCTCGAGTCGGCTCAAGTCGGCGATGGAAAGCCGGATGCGGCTGGTCGCGGCGGCGGGACACGACCTGCGCACGCCGATGACGCGGATGCGGCTGCGGGCCGAGTTCATTCCAGACGATGCGGAGCGCGTGAAATGGTTTGGGGACCTCGAGGAGCTCGATGCGATCGCCGATAGCGCGATCAGGCTCGTCCGGGAGGAGGTCGGCAATGACAGCCGCCAGACGGTTCGTCTCGGCAAGTTGGTTCATGAGGTCGCCGAAGAACTGATCCAGCTCGGATACGCGGTCACCCCACCGGCGCCGATATCACTGCCCATCGAGGCCGGTCCTCTCGCGCTCAAGCGGGCGCTTCGCAACCTCATCATCAATGCCGCGACCCACGGCCGGAGCGCCCGGCTCAGTCTCGACCAGGATGACGGCTTCGCCATCGTGACGATTCGAGACGAGGGGCCGGGTATTCCGGAGGAGATGATCGAACACGTCTTTGAGCCCTTTTTTCGTGTCGATGCCGCCCGGCGCAAGACGATGCCCGGGGCGGGCCTCGGCCTCGCCATCGCCAAGGAGATCATCGAGCGATTCGGCGGAAGCATCGCGATCGCGAACAGCAAGAGGCCGAGAGGCCTCATCCAGATTGTCAGGATACCCCTCGCCCGCGGCGAGGAAGCCCGTCCACCCGCTATCGAGCCAGGAGAAGCCCTGAGATGACAGACCAAGTCGCCAAGAACAACGAGACCGTCAGCGTCTCACTAACCTGCGATATCGTCGCGGCCTATGTCGCGAACAACTCCGTGCCGCGCTCCAACCTCACGGCGCTGATCGCCGACGTCCACGCCGCGCTCGATCGGCTGCGGTCAAGCAAGCCGGGCGAAGGGGAAAAGAAGCTGGTTCCGTCCGTACCGATCAAGAAGTCGGTCTCGGACGACTACATCGTCTGTCTGGAGGACGGCAAGAAGTTCAAGTCGTTGAAGCGCCATCTCATCACCCGCTACGGCCTGACGCCCGACGAATACCGCGCCAGGTGGGATCTCCCCGCGAATTATCCGATGGTGGCTCCCGCCTTTGCCGCCGCGCGATCCGCACTCGCCAGGAGCATGGGGCTCGGGCGCAAGCCCGCTGAGCAGACAGTCGCGAGCGAGAGCGTCTCCACGCGGGGCAAGCGCAAAGTCGTGCCCGGTTGAAAAGCGCGCTGCAGTCTACGCCCCTTCGTATGTGACAACCGCATTTCGGCTATCGGACCAAGCGGACCTTTACCCGCGCCGTGCGCCGCCGATGGCGGCGGCGATCGGAGGGCAGGTCAGATCGGTGCACGCGTTTCGGCAAATGCTGTGAAGCCGCCGCGCGTCTTCCAGCGGCGAGCGGTCGTTAGCGACCGGCTGAACCTTTGCGTCTCCTATCCACGCGTAGCGTACCCGACCCTTGCAAGGCATGGGCTGGCGAGAACGGCAAACAGGTTGTGTGCCGCCGACGTCCTCGTCGCCGGCGCAGCGAGTCCGATTGCCGTGAAAATCTCTTCGCAAAGCTCAGAGACGATTCGTTGCACAGTTTCAATGTTTGGAAACATTCAGCAATGTTCACGGCCAATTCTTACACAACTATTTGAATAATAATGATATTAACTTTTGCGTAGGAGGCTCCGAGATAGACAAGTGCCTTGTATATGACACGCATGCGTAGATATCTCGGATCACTTCTTCGACAACTGAGAGATTCAGGCTTTCCTGGAGTGCCTGCGCCAGTGTTGGATTTCGGCCAGGCAAATGCGGAGAGTGTCAATAGCCATGTTCTGACGAGCGGGCACTCTGCCGATCTCTGTCGACCAGGCTCCGATTGGAGCATTTCCATACAAGACGGGCTTCGGCGGATGATTGTATACAAAGCCTGGGACCGGCGATGCCGCGCCGGGAGGATAGGGTGCGGACGTGGGTTGGGTTGCAGTATCCAGTGAACACATTTGTATGGATTTGAGATGAAGATCGGATATGCGCGCGTTTCCACGGTAGAGCAGAATCTGGACTTGCAGGTACAGGCACTTCGGCGTGCCGGATGCGTCAGGATTTTTCATGACTTCGGCCTGTCAGGCGGAGAGTTCGACCGGCCTGGCCTGTCGGAGGCCTTGTCGTCGATTCGGCCAGGCGGCACCTTGGTTGTCTGGCGGCTGGACAGGCTGGGCCGCTCTCTCCCGCGCCTGATCCAGTTCATCGATCACCTTGGCCAGCGCGGCGCGGAGTTTCAGTCCGTCACCGAGAATATCGACACGACGACCTCCGGCGGCCGCCTCGTATTCCACATCCTGGGCGCACTCGCCGAATTCGAAAGGGCCCTGATCAGCGAGCGCACACGCGCCGGAATGGCGGCGGCCCGTTTTCGCGGGAGCCATCTTGGCCGCAAGCCGTCCTTGACGCAGCAGCAGGTTCAGGAAGCCATGCAACTGATCTCATCGGGCAATCCGACCGACGCGGTCGCCCGGGCCAACAGCATCACGACCAGGACGCTGCGGCGCCATATCCGCAAGCTGATGGAAGTCGACGCCTTGGCGAAAGACGGAGTGGTCGGCGGCTGAACCGGTCCCTCGCCCGCCCCGAGGGGCTGCATCAGCAGCGGCGGCGCCGCGATCGGCGCAGAAGTAGAGGGCATTGAAGAACGCGAAAGCCGCCGCCATCGCCGTGGTTCTGAGCGGGTAGTCGACGCCCGAGTGGACCAGAACGACGCAAATGGACAGGAAGGACAGCCGCTGCGGGGCATTGCTCCCGCATGCCACGAACCGGGTCAGAAGCCAGCCCAGGCAGAGAGCCACGATGATAAAGCCGATCACGCCCCCCTCCAGCATGATCTCCAGATAGTCGTTGTGGGCGTGGTTGACATAAGCGGCATAGACGTCTTCCAGCCGTTCGTAGTGCGGATAGACGAGGTCGAAGGATCCGTATCCGGTTCCGAGAAGCCAGTTGTCGCCGATCCCCCGCAGGGTCGTGCGCAGGAAATCCCCCCGATCCGGTGTCGGCCCGGGATCGTTCCCCTCGAGTCCCAAGAACCTGCCGTACGCGTAGACGGTTGCGAGAGCGAGCAAGCCGAACGCTACGAGATTTCCGATGGGCGTGCGCCAGACGAGCAGGAAGGCCGAGATGGCGACCACGGCCGCGCCGATCAGGATTCCGGCCCTCGAGCCGATCGCAACCAGCGCCGCGAGGAGGAGTGCCGTCAGGAAGGCAGAAAGATATATCCGCCTGGATCGGAAGCCATAGTAGACGACCAGCGGAATACCGGAGCAAAACAGCGTCGCGAGATGATTGTCGTTGGCGAAGAGACCGGCGCCGGACGCATATCCGAAATGCCCGCCGACACCGGCGGAATTCAAGGTCAACGCTGAAAGATTGGCGATCACACCCGCAATGAGAAAGGGCAGCAGGGAGTGTATTTCGTCGGTCGACAGTTTCGAGAAGGCGATGAAGAGATAAATGGAGCTGAGACTTGCGGCCAAGCTCGCTATCGTCCGCGACGTCGTCAGGCTGATCGTCGAATGCGTGTTCGCCATGCCGAGTTCGGCAAGATGCGGAAGGAATGCATCCGGCCGCAATTCGCTGACGAGGCGGGTCGGCAGAGGAATGACCTGCGCCAGTCCCGCGCCCGCCACCAGCGCAAACAGCATCCACCCGGGCGATGAAGCCGGCCGGTGCCACAGCCTCACGATCGTGTACGTCGCAGCGGCGATGACGAGGATCTGCAATACCGCGTCGATTGCCTGTCCGCTGGCGGTCCCCCCGCCCAGGGTCAAGCAGGCGAGCATGACGGCACCCAGCAGATAGCGGCATTCGATGGCGGCGTGGGGCATCAGGAGCTTTCGACGATCATGACGCTGTCGAATGTCACCACGCCGCCGTATCGGTCGTTCCAGTTCTCCGCAATCGCATTCGTCGACAGGTGAAGGAGCTGCAGCAGACAGGCGTCGGGAACGGTCAGATCGGCGTCGAGCTCGGCGTCCCGGTAGGTCCCGTTCTTCATGGCCACTTGGGTGAACAGCGTGCCGGAGTCGGCGCAGCGAACGTTCCAGAACAGCCCCTTGGGGAGGATCGCCGCCGCCGCCGAGACGCGCAGTCGGAGCGAGTATCGCCCGGCGGGCAAATGCAGATACTGCCGGACCCGGATGTCCCGGACAGGAGCCTGCTGGAACTCCAGTCTCAGTCCCGCGTCCTTGCCGCCAGCGTCCGCACCCGGATAGGAGAATCCGATCCCGGGATGGCTGCGCACCTGCCAGTCGAACGGGCGCCCGGTCGGCGGTAGCCGGAACCGTCCGTTGTAGACGAATCCGGCTTGCTCCTGCTGCACGGGCGACAACGTCAGGAGAAAGGTGCGGTAGGCGAGCTCGTATCGATCGACATTGATCAGGCCATTGAGCACGTTCGAGATCTCTCCGACCTTGAGGGTCGGCATCTCGGCGGCGAGATCCTGGAGGAGCTGCGCCGAAAAGCCCAGCGTCTCCTCGCTGCCGGCAAGTCGGCTGATCAGCGTCGTCCGCCAGGGTGGCTGGGCCGCGATGCGTCGGACCAGCATCTCGTATGGCTCAGGTTCCGCGAAGACCTGCGCGATCAAGGGCGCCAACGCGCCGATCCGATCGGGCCATCGCCGGAACAGCGCGTCGATCCGCTGCAGTGTCTCGTATGCGTTTCCTGTCAGGACCGCCCGGTACAATCGCCATTCGAGCGCATGGACCTCCGTCCGTGCCAATGCGAGTGCGTGCCCGAACGCCGCGAATGCGCGGTCGGATGCCCCCTTGCGCCTCTCCACCTCGCCGATGACGCTGTAGAGGCGCGCGTCGCCGGGATGGAGTGAGAGCAACCTTGTTGCACGGTGCGCGATGTCGCCAAGCTCGCCGGCGGAGGCACCCTGCGCGAACCGCCTCGAGGCGCCGTTCAGGAAAGCCTCGACGTTGGGCGGAAAGAACTTGAGCGCCAGATCGGGATGGTCCAACTCAAGATGCCGACTTAACCCGATCGACGAAATTGCCAACACGGCGACGAAGGCTGGAAGTGACAGAATCGAAGGTCCAATTCGAAACATGCCTGTGCCCTTCCTTGCTCTCCGCCGCGCCGGCCAGTTGCAGGGCAGGTTCGGCATAGGTGTAGTATCTGTAGCGAAGATGTCCGTATGTATAGTTATAGTCGTACTTGCTGACAGAAAACATCGTCATGGCAACGCCGACAACATTGGCCCCGGCTGATTTGAGGCGCTTCAACGCCATGATCGCGGCCTTCCGCGTCACCTTGTTCGTGGAAACGATAAGCAGCGTCGCCTCGGTCAGCCGGCTCAGAATGGGAACATCGGCAATCCCGATGACCGGTGGCGCATCGATGATGATCATGTCGTAGCGCTTTCGAAGGCTCGACACGATCAGGCTCATTCGAGCGGACGAGAGCAGATCGGCCGGATTTGGCGGAACGGTGCCCGCGGACATGAAGAAGACATTCGGCGCCTTGCTCTGCCGGATGAGTCGCGGCAGATCGTCCTTGCGCGCGGTGTTCGTCAACAAGTTGCTCAAGCCGATCGCATTGTCTTCATTGAATCGCCGGTGGATGCTGGGCCTGCGCATGTCGGCGTCGATGATCAGGACCTTTGCTCCGAGCGAGGCGAAATCCTCCGCCAGCTTGATGACCGTGGTCGACTTGCCTTCGGACGATTCCGCGCTCGTCACCAGCAGTGTGCCCGGCGCTCCGTTGACGCCGGAAAATTGCAGCGACGTTCGCAGCGACCTGTAAGCTTCCGAAAGAGCCGATTTCGGATTGGCCAGTTGCGGCCCCAGATCGCTTTCGTCGACGAGCGGAAGAATGCCCAGGATGGGCAACCCCAATTCGCTTTCGGCCTGATCTGGATTGCCGAAGGCATTGTTCACCAGTTCGAAGATGTAGATCGCCGCGCCCGTCAGCACCAGGGCAATGACCAGGCCGATCGCCAGGTTGATCGACAGGCGCGGGGAATAGGGATCCGTCGGGAGCACCGCCAGATCCACCACCGCGGCGTTCTGCGTCTTCAGTTCGGCGCCGACGGCGACCTCGTTCAGCTTGCCGATCAGGCTGTCATACTGAGCGCGATTGGAATCCACGTCTCGCTTCAGGATCGTGTACTGGATGTTCTTGTCCTGGTAGGCGGCCTGGTCGGCCTCCAGTTCGGAGAGCTTCTTACGAAGGTCCCGAACCTTGGTCGCGGTTTCCTGATGTTTGAGCCGGATCGAATCCGTGATGGCGCGGACACCGAGGTCGAGTTGCTTCTCGATTTCCCCAATCTGCGTCTTGAGCTGCCTCATTTCGGGGAAGTCGGGTTTGAACAGCAACAGCTTCGACTGGTATTCTCCCTTCAGTCCGGCCAGCGCGCTGCGCAGCTTGTCGAGCGCCGGACTTTGCAGCGACTGTTCCAGACTTGCGCCCTGGCCGGCGTCGATCTGCTGGACCAGCCGATCATAGTCGAGATTCTCCTGGATCGCCGCCGACAGTGCCTTGTTGATATCGGCCAGATTGGACCCGATCAGGGAATTGTCGCTACCCGTGACGGTAATGCCGGCCGCTTTTGCGTATTCCACCAGCGCCTTCTCGGACTCCTGCAGCTTCTCCTTGACCTGAACGACCTGTTCCTGGATGAACTGGCCCGCCTGGATCGATGTCTTGCTGCTCTGATCGATCCGCTGGTCGATGAAGCTCTGGGCCAACTGGTTGGCGACATCGACCGCATATCTCGGATTTGGATCGCGATAGTCGATCGTCAGCAGATTCGTGTTGGGAACGAGGTCCACCTTCAGGTTTGCCATGATCCGGCTGGTTGCGAGGCGCGCGCGGGCATCCTGCGGCAATTCGCTCGGTTTCGTTTCCGTCTCGGTGCCGAAGGCGCGGTAGAAGAGATTAGCCGGCGAGAAATCCGCGCGTGGAAACAGGAAGTCGTCGCGTTCGGCGAGGTTGAGCGCAAAGACGACGCGCTGCGCCAACACCCGGCTCTTCAGCTTTTCGCGGGCGGTCTGCGAAGCACGCATGTCGCCGCTCTCGGTCGTTATTTCCAGATCTTCAAACACCCGTGCCGACGGAACCACGACCTCGAGTTTGGCGGTCGCCTGATATTTGGGGGTTTGGATCAAAGTGACGAGAACGGCCGAGACCAGACACACGGTCACGATGCCGGCCACCAGCCAACGATATGCGACGACGCGGAAGAACAGGCCGACGACATCGATGCCGCCCGGGCGCTCGCCCGCGTCGTAGCCGAAGTCGGGGGTTGCGTAATAGGCGCCGTAGGAACCATGTCTCGCCGCGTCCATCGGGTGGGGCATGTGGGCCGGCGCGAGCGATCCGTTGCGATCAGGCATGCATGTGTCCGTTCATGGAATGACTGCTATCCCCGCCGCGACACGGGCGGAAAGGCCAAGCGCTTCTTTGAGATTGTTCATCGCGACGCGGCTTTGCGAGGTGAAGACCACGACCACGTCGCCGCCGTAGATCGGCGGATTCTCCGCGCGCCCGTTGCGAATGCCGGCGACGTCGTAGTTGGCTACCAGTCTGTGGTCGCCGACCGGACGGAAGACGTAGACCTTCTTCTGATCGGCAAGTTCGCGGAAGCCGCCCGCGAGCGCGATGGCGTCCAAGAGGGTCGTATTGGCGGAAACCGGGAAAAGACCCGCCTTCGCCACCTCGCCGTCGACGGTGACCCGCTGCCCCGCCGAATCCTTGAGGAACACCGTCACATCCGGGTTCTGAAGATATCGGGCGCCGTAGAGGTCTTTGATCTCCTGTTCCAGCCCGCGCAATGTTTTGCCGGCGGCAGTTACCGTCCCGACGAGGGGAAGGGAAATCCGCCCCGCGGAGTCGATCTGCACGGTTCGACTGAGCTGGTCCGCGCGGAAGACCTCGATTGCCAGAACATCGCTGGGCATCAGCGGCTGTTCCAGGCCGCCGGAACTGTTCGGCGGCGGTGGAAGTGTCTTGACGAGATGAAGATTGTCGGCGGCGACGCCCGGATCGTGCGCGGACAACGCCTGCGACGTGGACGAACTGCCGCAGGCACCGGCCGACAGGGAGAGGGCGCAGACCGTCAGAACGCGAGCAACGCCGCCGAAATCCAGCATCTCAATTCCCCGCACGCAGTAGCCTCACAAGCTTCTTGATCCCGGTGCCGCGCTGCGCGACGGGTCGCGGCGTTTTCGTCGCCGGGTCCGGTGGCGGAAGGTCGCCGTCCGCCAGGATGATTCCGGGGTTCGTCACGAACATTTTCTCCGCCGCTTCCCTTCCCCATCGCGCCTCCACGATCCGCATGGCGGGGGACAGAAGCGGGGTGCGCCGCTGGAGACCGTGCGCATCGCTCGCGACGATGCAGCCCATGCCGTCGTCCACGATGCGGATGGCGTATTCCTTCGCCACCGGCCCGAAGCCGCCGAGCAGGGAATCCGCGGTGAGTTGCAGCGGACAACCCAACGCGCTCAGCCGGCGCACGACGTCATAGTGCCGCCTGACCCACCTCAATCTCTCGGGATGGGTGATGATCGGGATGAACCCGTCGTCGAGAAGCAGCCTTGCGAACTCCTCCAGTCGGGGGGCAATCACCTGATGGGGCGGTTCGAGCAGGAAATAGCGGCTCCTGTTGAGGGTCGGTATCTCGTGGCGGGCCAGTTTCGCGGGCAGATCCCAGCCGATGTGGACATCCGCTCCCGGAACAAGCGTCAGCGGAATCTCAAGGCCGCGCAGCACCGTTTGCAGCGATCGCATCGCCGGCAGGATCGTCGCGCTCGAGTTCGGATAGCGACCCTGCAGGACATGCGGCGTGCAGGCCATGTGGGTCACGCCATCGGCAACGGCCATTCGTGCCATCTCGACGGAGGTATCCAGCGTGTCGGCGCCGTCGTCCAGTCCGAAGAGTATGTGTGAATGAACGTCAATCATGCGAGAGGCTCATCGGGGAGACCCGGTTTGTTTCGGCCGTCGCCACCGACGGCATTCGGGGTGATCGGTCGGGCATTGCTCTAGTGGCTGACCTTGTCCTCCGCGCGGGCGATCGAGAATACGACCGCGCCGACGACCAGTCCGCTCGCCGCTGCGAACGGTATGAAGCCGGCCACCGCGGAGGGGGGCACCATCGGCGGCTGGCGGCCTTCGACGACCCGCACGCACCACCGTCCTCCCGCGTCGTTGCCGATGTCGAGGGATTGGTTTTCGGCTAGGGTTATCCGGCAGCTTCTGCCTATGTCGATCGTGGACGACGATCGCGGTCCGGCGAGAACGCGCGCGGGCAGGCTGAAGGGGGTATCCGGACGCGCGGGGGTAAATCCGGTCTCGCGCGAGACGAAAACCGTTCCGAGGGCCGTGCGAACCAGCCCCGAGGATCCGGGAGGGGCGCTACAGCCGCAGACAGATGGGCTCTGCGCCGCCGCCGGCGGGGCGGCAAGGGCCAAGGCGGCGGCGAAAAGTCTCAATCCAGCTTTCAACCTGCTCATTGAAATCTCCATATGTGGGGACGAGGGATTGGGGCGGACACTAGGAAGCCATTTCACCGGGAGCCTTCTCGAATTGCCGATTGCGTCGCAGGCCCAGCAACGTGAAGTAGTCGCGTCCGATCCGGCTCCAGCTGTAGCGGCGAGCGGCGATCTCTCGCAGCCTGGCTCCCAGGTCCGGTTCGCTCGGCCTGTCCGCCAGACGCGCGAGGTCGTGCGCGGTGCTGAAGTAGCGGGCCTGGTTCTCGGTCGTATGGCGGTTGTAGACGCAGTCGAACGCATAGATCGGCACGCCGAAGTGCATCATTTCGACGAGCACGGGGTTGGTTCCTCCCGCCGAATGACCATGGACGTAGAGCGAGGCGCCTGCCCTCACCCGATAGAGCGCTCCGGCTTCGTAGATCGGATCCAGCAGGCGGATCCGTTTCGCCGACCGGTATTTCGCTCGAAGCCTGCGTCCATATTCGCTGTTGTCCCAGTTGCCGACGAAGACCAGCGGCTTGCCGGTCGAGGCGAAGGCCTCCAGGATCATCGCGATGTTGTTCTCGGGCTCGATTCTGCAAAGGGCGAGGGCATAGGCGGAAGGCAGCGGCTCGCCCCGATCGTCGCCCGCTGCTTGGCCGGCGCGCTCCAACGCGTGGTCTCCGCCATAGGCGATCACTTCGGCATCCGCCCCGTATGCCTCGAGCAGATGGTCCGCGATGCCTTGGTTGTCGGCCACGATCGCATGCGAATACCGAACCGCGATGCGCTCCGACAAACGCAGGAAATGGCGTGCCGGTCCCTTCCATTTGTCGCGACGCCATTCGACTCCGTCGACATTGGTCACAATGCGCATGCGCGAGAAGAGCCGGATGAAGGGAAGGACCAACGCGCCCGACACGCCGAGCAGGAGGGCCGCGTCGTAGCCGCGCAGCGCGCAGTCCACCAAGGTCACCGCATCGTAGAGGATGCTCTGGAGCCCGTTGGCCTTGAATCGCGAGTAACGCAAATCGGCGCCGAGATAGCGGGGCGCCCGGTCGGGATAGGCCTCGGCGCTGCAATAGACGGTGAGCTGCGCAGCCCAGCCGCAGGCCTGATGCTGGCGGACCAGGTTTTCGGCAAGGGTTTCGAAGCCGCCGTAGCGGCCGGGCACGCCCACGGTTCCGAGAATGGCGATCTTCATGCGAATTCTGCCTCCGCGCGGAGCGCCTCGACCTGGCTCCGCAATCCGCTGGCGAAGGCGATCTGGCTGAACTGCTCGGCCTTTCGCCGGGCGGCAACCGACATCGACGCGGAGAGATCGGGATCGTCCGCAAGCCGGCTAACGGCAGCCGCAAGAGCTTCCGGGTCGCGCGAGTCGATCAGGAACCCGTCCACCCCCTCGCTCACCACTTCGCGCGCACCGCCGAGCGGCGGCGCGATGACGGGGATTCCGAAGCACATCGCTTCGGCCAGCGTCAGGCCGAACGTTTCGATCCACATGTCGACGCGCGACAGGTTCACCACCAGGTCGGCAGTCGCGTAGAAACGCGCCGGGTCGTCCGTGCGGGGATGGACCCGCACATTGGCGGGGACCGGACGGCGTCCGAAATATCGGGCGATTTCGTCGGCATCGGCGTTGAGCACCAGGGTGAATGCCATGTCGGACCGATCGGCCATCGCCAGCGCCAGGCGCAGGAATTCGGGTATGCCCTTGAAGTCGCGAGCGGAGGCGAGCATCAGAACCTCGAACGCACCGCTGCGGCGCACGCGATAGGGCGTCGACCGGCCTTTCGCCTGCAGAGCCGGCGCTACCGGATTGGCCAGCACCATGGCGCGCCGCGCGGGGATCGGTAGCCGCGACAGATGATCGTTCGAGACGTAGATCAGGAGATCCGCCGTGCGCGCGGCGATGCCCGTCAGGAAACGGCGCAGCGGCGCCGGGGACAGGGACACCTCATGGACGTGGCAGATCAGCCTCCGATGGTTGACCTTGGCCCAGATCGCCGCGCCGAAGGGCAGCAACGTATTCATATAGATGACGGCGTCGGACGGGATGTCTTTCGCCCGGCTCAGCATGCGGTAGAGATGGAACTGGCTGAGCAGCAGCGTGAACAGGGTGACGACGCGGAACCGGCTGCGTCGGTACCAGTAGCGGCGCCTCGATGCCGCGGCGGTCTCCAGAACGCCCTGTCCTTGCGAGCCGACATAGAGCAGGTTGCCGGCGCCGCCCGCTGCCAGCGCCTCGATGGCGCTGCACAGAACGCGCGGACTGCCGGAGCGGTCGTTGAGAAGGTGGCAAAAGACGATCATCGGCCTCGCGCCTCCAGCGCCCGCCAGGCCGATTTGCCGCGAAGGGCGACGATCTGGTCGACGATCGCCGCCGCCGCCTCTTCCGCGGGGCCATGGTTGCCAATCTCGACCATCCAGCGCCGCCGGACCAGGTCGCCATAGCGCCGGTTGAGGTCGGCGATTTGGTCGACGGCGAGTTCGGCCTTGCGGGCATACGCGACCTCTGGGGCTACCTTGACGAAGAACGCGATTCCCGGACGCGGCAGCAGGCTTGCCGCCGCCCGCAGGCACCAGCGCGGCAGCCGGACGCGGCTGCGGCCCGGATCGCAGATCATGTCATGGTAGTAGCGGTCGAAAAGGACGACCCGCCGGTCCGTCAGGGCCGGCCGGATCACGCGGAAATAGCCGAGGACATAGTCCATGCCATAGTAGGATAGCCGCGCGAGCGAGCTGGCGACGCCGGACGGCCGGGCACGGTGCGGTCGGGCGTAGTCGGTGTCGACCTTGTCCGTCCCTCCGGCCGCCCTCGCCACCTCGGCGATGCGCGGCAGCACCGAGGGGCGGAAATGATGGTAGTCGACGCTGTCGGTGCCGTAGATCTGCCGAAGCTCGGCCAGTGCCAGATCGATCACCGTGGTCTTGCCGGATCCGTCCGGCCCGCTGACCGAGACCAGCAACCCGTGCGGCGAGAGCCGGTTTCGCAACCGCTCCCCGATGAAGCGCGCCGTCGATGCCAGGCCGTTCGTATCCTGCCGGCCCCACATCCTCGCGAGCATGCGGATTCTTGCGCCAGGGCGCAGCGGCGCCAGAAGCGAGGCGGCCCCCGCCGCGACGGCGGCCAGCTGCCTCTCGGCTTCGGCCCGCCCCAGCAGCGGAGCCAGCCTCTCCAGCAATGACGGCCTGTTCTCCCGTGCAATGCGGGCGAAACGCTCATCATACTTCCGGTGGAGCGGCCTGCCCACGGCGAGGTGGAAGAGCCATTTGTCGAGCAGCTGGACGTGTTCGGAAACGACCGGGATCCCGTTGTGCCGGCGCAGATCCGCCAGCATCTCCTCGGCGCTCATGAGTTCGATCCCGAAGACCTGGCTCGACGTGAAGAGGTCGATCTTCAGATCGAAAAGTCCCTGTTTGCGACGGCCGACGAAGGCCAGCTGCGTCATGCGCTCGTCCGCATAGAAATCCGCGGACTGCAGGTCGAAATCGCGTGCCACGCGGACGATGACGGCGACCGCACGCTGCAGGTCCGCGGGCCGGACGATGAGGTCGAGGTCCCGGGCGCCCAGCCGGACGGGCAGATGGTCGTGGTTGCGCAACACGGCATGGCCGATCGCGGCGTGCGAGAGGATGCCGAAAAGACGCGACAGCACCGAGTGCTCGAACGTATCCGGCACGGGCCTCGAGGACATCGCTCTCATCGGCGCACCGACTGCGTCTTGAGTTTCTGGCGGATGAGCTTGGGTGAGGCGAGGGCTGCCAGGAGCAGGAAGGCGCCCAGCCTGACATAGCGTCGCGAGGCGTAGGAGAACCCCGCCGCCTTGTAGAACCCGGCCGCCTTGTCCGAGCGCCAGTCATCGAAGCGCTGGGATCGGCTGCGCGACTGGATGAACTCCGCGAGCGTGCGTTCGGGCCGGCCGCTGCGCCGCCGCAGCAGACAATCCTTGATCCAGCGCATCTTGAGTTGCATCAGATTGAGGTTCCGCGACGACAGCGATCCCGGGGGCTTGCGGTAGCGGAAGAGCGGCTCGGGCATGGCGAGGAAATAGCGGCCTTGCGCGCCGAGGTCGGACATGCGGCACCAGAGGTCGAGGTCCTCCGCGAAGTCCTCGTAGCGGACACCTTCGGCATTCGGCAGGATCTGCTGCCGGTAGCCTCCCACGGACAGCGCGTCGCGCTTCCAGAACAGGGTGGCGGGCGACATGAACATCAGCTTGCCGCGCCGGAAGTGCTGCAAAGCCGTCTCCCGGTCGGTCGGGCCGACGCGTTGAAGGCCGAGACCCTCGCGGTCGAGGGCTTCGCCGACATAGCGGGCGTAGGATCCGACGCCCAGAAGATCCGGATCGCCGGCCAGCACCCGCGCCTGCTTTTCGAGCAGGCGGGGCTCGGCCAGGTCGTCCGCGTCGAAGAACATCAGCACATCCGTCCGCGCCTGGGTCAGCCCCAGGTGACGGCAATAGGCCGTGCCGCGGTTCGACGGGTTGCGGATCAGCCGGATGCGCCCGTCGCCCGCTGCGATCGCGGAAACGACTTCGACGGAACGGTCGCGCGAGCCGTCGTCGATCACGAGGATTTCCCGCGCAGGCCAGCTCTGCTCGAGCAGTGACCGCAGCGTCCCGGCGACCGTCCGCTCGGCGTTGTAGCAGCACACGACGACCGTGATCGGGAAGTCGGGCGAGCCGGTGTCCAGGGAGGTCATGCGCGAGCGCTCCGGATCTGCCGGTAGGTTTGTTCGATTGCGCCGGCCAGCGCGGCATAGGTGTATTGTTCCCGCGCCATGCGCTGCCCTTCGCGGGCGAGTGTCTGTCTGCGGTCTTCGTCGCTGGCCAGGCTGTCGATCGCATCGGCGAGATCCACCACCGGATCGCTGCCCGGCTGCAGAGGGACCGTGATGCCGGCCACCTGGCCGACGACCCGGCCGGTGGCGTCGCCCTCCAGGCAGATCACCGGCAGACCTGTCAGCATGGCCTGCAGGACCACGGTCGCCAGCCCGTGATGGAAGGACGGATAGAGGAAGACGTCACTCTCCCGCATCAGCGCGACCAGCTGCTCCATCGGCATGCGACCGGCCATGACGGCGCGGCGGCCCTGCGGATGCGCGGCGATCATCGCCTCCATTTCCGCCCGCAGGGGCCCGTCGCCCACGATTGACAGTGTGGCGGAGGGGTCGTGCTCGAAATAGCGAAGTGCTGCCTCGAGCGCCAGAAGCGCGCCCTTCCAGTCCTTCAGTTCGCCGGCAAACAGAATGCGAAGGCTGCTCCCTCGCACCATTCCCGCCTTCGGCAGGGCGAGTTGAGGGATATTCTCGATACCGGTCTGCACGAAAGGCTTCACCTTCTCCGCAAGGCGCGCCGGCAGCGTCTCCGGCGTGTGGCTCAGCACCGCGACAGCGCGTCGTCCCGACAGCCGCACGAGCGGATCGACGTGGCGCATCGCGCCGCGCACCACGAAGCGCAGCCGATCTTTCAGGCGCGATGTCGCGCTCAGCCTGCGCCGCAATGCGGGATGGGTATCCTCGCTGCCGACCGGACCCCACAGCAAGGGGCCGCGGCAAAGCGCCAGCCCCGCGGGCATCCAATCCATTCCGCCGGTCAGGTGATGGCAGAGATCGAATGCCTGCGTCCGCATCAGCCGGCGGGCGCGCAGGCCGGCACCGATCTGCCACAGGTAGTAGTAAAGCAGGAACATCCGCTTGCCGCGCTTATAGAAGCGGAAGATCCAGGGCAGGTCGAAATAGACGAAATGCAGCCGTTCCGGTTTCGCCTCGGTGCGGAACATCGTCTCGTGCGCGGCGCGGAGATTGGCCCTCGTGATCACCCAGACGTCGTTTCCGGCGGCCAGGTAGCGGGCCATGCGCCAGCCGATTTCTCCTTCGCCGCCTCTTCCGGTCTCGCAGGCATAAGCCGATATGAGAATCTTCATCGCCCGTACCTCGCTGCGACGCGCGGCGGGAAAGGCGAAGGCGGCCGGCTGAAGTGATGCACCGCCCGCAAGAGCACGAGGCTGTACCAAAAGATCTGGCTGTTCCACGCCGAGTTCGCGAAGACGGGGATCCACAACAGCATCAGCGGCGCTGTCTCCCGGTTGAGAAGCCGGAACAGATAGGCATGGCAGAACAGCACAGTACCGAAGATGCCGCAGACCATGACGTAGCCCGGAACGAAGCCGGCCGCCGCCACATCCCCGGCAACGCCCACGAGGTTTCCACGGATGTAGAAGCTGATCGCCTCGTATCCGCCCCCGAACCAGACCGAAGCATCACGCAGGGTCGCGCTCTGGAGAAAGATGATGAGGGGCATCACCCGAAGCGCGGCACTATGGTCGGCATGCACCATGGCCATGATGTCCATGCTCGGCAGGGCCGTCAGAAAAGCCACCAGCCGTTGGACTGAATCGATCTCGACCGTGGCCAGGAATGGCCAGGCAAAGACCAGGATGAGGCCGCCGGCGGCGAGCCAGCGCCATTTCAAGGCCATCACCAGGGTGAGAGGCAGGATCGCGACCGCGAGCGAGCTGCCGGTCAGAACGACCGGTACGGCGAAGGCAAGAAGCGTCCATTTCTCGTCCCGCCACAGGCGACGAAGGCCGGGCGCCGGGCGGTTGCGGCGTGAAAGAACCAGATAGGACAGAAGCGTGAAGGCCAGGGCGCGCGCGGCATGCGACGGCTCGACGCCGAGGGAATTGTAGCTCCAGGCTTCCTTCGACAGGATCTGGTTGGGAATTGGAAGACCGAGGTGCGCGCAGGCTGCCTGCGCCACCGATACGACGGCGAAGGCCTGGATCAGGCGCCGCAGGAGCAGGATCAGCCGCTCGCGCGTCACGGCGCCGGTAGAGAGCGCCCCGCAGAACGCAACGTAAGACAGGACGAACATGCCCGTATAGCCCAGGCTCGACACGTTCCGTGTCCCGCTCAGGAGAAGCTCGACCACGATCAGATAGACCATCGCCGCCGAGGACCAGGCCATGTCCGTCGCCATCGGCAGGCGCAGCAGGACGATCATCGGCAGCGCGAGCGCGGCCGCCAGGATGACGAGCAGGTTGCGCTGGTCGCCAAGCACGAAGGGCGACAGCGCCGTGCCGAACACGACGAGGATCGTCGCGGCCGCCGCCCACTGGCGCGACAGCCGCCGCTGCCGATCGGCGACATGCCAGGTCGGTTGCAGGGCGAGGGAGGAGGCGCGCATCATCGTGCCCCTCCGAAAGCGCGGTCCTGCGCCCAGGTCAGCCCGACGACAAGTCCATGCGATGCCGCGAGAGCGGCGCGGCGTATCCGGCCGTAGCCGAGGTAGTGGGCATGATAGTACCTGCGGCTTCGGCTCCACAGCCGCTGCCGCCGGACCGGGTCGCCCTTGGCAGAGGGACGATGGGCATGGACCGCCTCGATATCCCGGACATAGACCGATTTCCGTCCGGCCTCGAGGACCTGGGCGGCGAGGATTGCTTCCTCGCAATAGAGGAAGACGTTCTGGTCGAAATAGCCGATGTCGCGCAGGAAGCTGGAGCGGATCAGGAAGCAGCAGCCGCTCAGCTTGTCGACCGGCCGCGCCCGGTCCGGAACGCTCCGGCGGCCGCCACGACCGAAAGACAGGGAGGCCGCGACCATCCGCAGCGGGGCGAGCAGTTCCTGCGTGAAACTCGGCTCGAACATCGGGTTCTCGTCCGCGCCCGACAGATTGCGGATCACCGATCCCGCCACGGCGTTGCCGTCGTCGCAAAACAACGCGTCGGAGAGACGTGCCAGATAGTCGGGAGCCGCGATGCGGACGTCGGGATTGACAATGAGGATCGCAGCGCAGCCGAGCCCGGTAGCGATCCTCGCGCCGATATTGTTGCCGGCCGAATAGCCGGCATTGGTGCCATTGGCGACGAAGATGCCGTCACCGCAGCGGTAGGCGCCGTCAGGTGCTGCGCCCGCCTCGACATGCCGTCCCGCGGGAAAAGCGGCGCGGAAGCTGGCCCGCATGCGCTCCAGGCGGTCGCCAGCGGAGGCGTTGTCGACGACGATGACGTCGAGCAGGACGCCGCGCTGGGCCAGCAGGCAGGCCATACACGCAGCCAGGTCGTCGTCGCTGTTGTGGGTGAGTATCACCGCGCCGAGTCTCATCATCGCCCTACCTCACGCGATCCAGGAGGACGTCGACGAGGCGGCCGCGATCGGGCCCTTCGGCCCAATCGAGCCCGTCCCCGCCGTTCTCGATCGACCGGCGGAGATAGAAGCCGGCATGAAGCAAAAGGGACATCAGGACCGAGGCGCCGGCGGCGGACAGATCGCCCCGCAAGTGGGTTGCTGCGACCCGCGCGACGAGACGGTCGGCAGTCTGGCCCGGTTCTCTCGCACCGCGCCCCGCCAGCAGGTAATGGGTCAGGTCATATCCGACCGGCTGGTCCTCCACGGCATATTCCCAATCGAACACGTAGAGACCATCGCCCTCGATGAAGCTGTTCCAGGGGGTGAAGTCCCCGTGGGCGAGTGCCACCGGCATGGTCGGCGCGAATGGCGCCAGCGATTCAAATCCGAGGCGGAACCGCCGGCGCCACACGTTCGGAAGGCCCGGCGCGTTGGAGGTGTCGAACAGGCTCCGGTAGGCGCGGCTGGCTCCGCTCCGGCCCGTGCGCCGGACCATCTCGGCAAGGAAGCGCAAATGCTGGCCCGCCGGATCCGGAGGGCTCGACACGCCGGACGTCTTGCGACTGTCCGTTACCAGGATCGCCGGCACGTCGCCGCCCCTGTCCTGATAGGCAAGCAGGTCGGGGATCGCGGCCGTGGTCAGCCCCAGCCGCCCGACACGGGTCAGCATCCGCGCCTCGTGGGTCAGATAGGGCCGCACCGCCGCGCGACGGCTGAGCTTCGCGTAGCCCAGTATGCCGCCGTGACCGTCCATGAGCTGGATCGCCGTCTTGCGGTGCGGGCCGTCGGTCCCGGTAAAGTAGGCGCAACTCGCCAGCCTCGGCAGCATCAGGCCCGGCAGCCGTGGCAGGCGGTCGAAATTGATCCGGCCGGATGCCCAGCCCGAGGTAAGGCCGAACCGCAGCGCGGTCGCAACCCACATCCGCGCCATCCGTGCACTTGCCGAGACCGGCTGGTACATGGCCAGGGACGCGCTGGAGGCCGGCCCGCGCGCGGTCGGCAGCAGCCACCAGCGGGCGTTCGTGCGTGCCCGCATCATGCCATAGGCGATTCCGCCGGCGATGACGGGCATTACTCCCAGCGAAGCAAGGTCGCCGAGGAATTCGTCGAATGGTCCCGACGGCAAAGCGCGGGCAGGATGCGGAACGAAGGTCACCACACCCCCCTGTAGTCGCGAAGAACGCTGGCGGGGCCGCTGGCCAGACGCCAGTAGTTCAGGTCGACGATTCCGCGCAGTGCCCTCGTCAGGCTGGGCTGGCGGCGCTGGGCCTCCCGGGTCTCGAGGAAGACGATCTTGCGGTCGAACGCGGCCAGCGACGGCGTCACGTCCCGACCGAGCCGCTCGGCGTCACCCTCCACGTTGCGCCGGACGGCTCTCAAGCCCGAAATCAAACCGGCCGCTCTCGCCCGAGCCTTGCGCGACCGGTCTTCCGCGGCGGCTGCGCTGCCCCCCAGCACGACGCTCGCCTGCGAAGCGTGGCGCCGATAGCGCACCAGCCGCTCGGGCACCGCGACGCCCGGAGCGCCAAGCGCCGCCGCATGCAGTGCGAACCATGTGTCGTGGGTCATGCCCACGGGATCGCACTCGATCGGCAGGAAATGCTGGAGGACTTCACGGCGGAAGGCGGAGGCCATGCCGTAGACGAAATTTCCGCCGGCGAGCATGGTGCCCAGCGGATCGCGCCGGAACGCCGCCTGCCGGCGAGGCGAAAATCGAGCCAGTTCCCACAGCGACACCTCCATCTCGCCGCGTCTCGAATCGAACTGCGAGGCGTCACAGAAGGCGAAACCGGCGTCCGGCGCTCGCGATAGCGCCAGCAGGCAGGTCTCGATCTTGCGCGGAAGCCAGATGTCATCCTGATCGCAGAAGAAGACGACGTCGCCGCTGCAGCGCTTCAACGCTGAGCCGAAAGACGCGTTGACGCCTTGATTCCTCGCGCCTTCGAGGACAAGCACGGGGAACGGCGCCTCGAGGGCGATACGCCTTAGAAGCTCCGGGGTGCCGTCGGTCGAGGCGTCGTCGTGGATGACGAGCTCGTCCGGCAGCCGCGTCTGGCGAAACAGGCTGTCGACCTGCTCGGCCAGATAAGCGACGCCGTTGAAGGTCGCCATGGCGACCGAGACGGTCTCGCCGACTCTGCGCTCCACATTCGTCACAAGCATGCGGCCTCCTTTTCGGGTCCTCGCAGGCAGAAGCCGGCGGTGTCCCGGCTTTCGGGATCCAGCACGAACGAGGTGCCGCCGGCTGCGTAATGACGGTGCAGGGCGGCTTCCGATTCTGCGTTGAAGACCCTTCGGACGTTCGTCTTCAGAAGGCGGGCGGGCAGGCCGCCGATCACCGAAAACGGAGGAACGCTCGCGGTGTAATCCTTGGACAGCAGGCTGTACGAGGAGGCGACGATGAGATCGTCGGGTGTGACGGTGCCCTTCTTGATGACGGTGCGGCTGCCGATCCAGTTGCGTGCGCCGATGATGATCGCCGCCTTGCAATCGGCTACGTTGCCTGTGTCCGTATCGAGGACATAGTGGAAGTCGTCGTCGGACAGGGTCGTCTGGTAGGCGATGCCGGTGAGCTCGCCGATACGGATCAGTTCGCTCGCATAGATGAAGACGTTCTCGCGGATGCGGGCGCGGGCGCCGATCTCCAGGAGGCCCTTGGGCCCGACATAGAGGTCGCAGCCCTGCATGATGCTGACCCCATCGTGGAAAACGATGCAGCCGAGGTTCCGGATGTTCGTTACCCCTTGGCCGCGATCCTCGCGTTTGCCGATCCTGACCATTCCGCGCCTGACCGGTCCGCGGATCTCGACGCGGCCGGACAAGCTGGAGAATTGCGTATGCCGATAGATGTAGACCGGCAGCTTCACGGCGAGCGCGAACGGCATGCTGCGCAGGTTGAAATAGACGGTCTTCGCCCAGCTCACCCGGAACGGCCAGAGCCTGCTTTCAAGTGTCGAGAAGACCCGGTTGAAGAACGATTTCCGAATATCGCGTCTGTCCGCGTTGGAGATGAAGGCATTCATGGGCATTTCCGCTCCATGTTGCGCCGTTTGAGGATCGTCTCCCGCAGCTGCCGCCGCTCCGCGCCGCTGATTCCCAGCAGGAAGGCTGCGACCGGTGTCGCCAGGCCGGTCGCCAGCAGCCCGGCCATGTCGGCCGGAACTTCAGCCGGGGACAGAAGCCGCATTCCCCAGCCCGCGGAGAGGGCAAGGGCGCCGACCGCGATCCCGGGCAGCAGGACGACGCCCATGAAGCGGCCGAGATCGAGTCCGATGAGATGGCGCAGGAGGAGAAGCCGCACGCCAAGCGCCAGGATCGACAGGACCAGCAGCAGTTGGAAGATCGACAACGGTCCGACTCCCAGGGAGAACATGAGAAAGCCCAGAGGAAGGGCGCTCAGCATCACCCCGCTGACCAGTATCTGATAGAGGCGGATGGTACCCGTAGCCTGCGCGGCCGCCATGAGCGGGAAGGAGAAGCTGTTGACCAGGGCGGCCAACAGCAGAAGGCGCGCCATCTCTCCGGCCTGGTACGGCACCGTTTGGAGCCAGATGTCGAGGATCGCCTCGACCCCGACGATGATCGGCGCCGTCAACGTCAGCATCAGCAGGAAGGAAAGCCTGGAACTCTGCTCGACCAGCGCGTGGAACCTGTCGCGATCGTCGGCCGCGTAGGCTTTGACGATTTGGGGATTGGAGGTGATCTGGAGATTGGAGGCCAGGGTCGAGGTCGCGTTGGTCAGCTGCAGGCCGATCGTCTGAGCCGCGTTCGCGACGGGGCCGAAAAACAGGTTCAGCAGAATGCCCACGCCCTGGATGTTGAACGCCAGCGACGCGGCGCCCAGAACGGTCCAGCCGGCGAAGCCGGTCATGTCGTAGAGCAGCGCGCCATCCCGGCTGGGACGGTATCGGCTGGCCGGGATGGCTCTCATGCAATAGGCCGCTTTGGCGATCGCGACGGTCAACGTCACGCCGAACATCAGCGCGGAGAACAGCTCGAGCAGATCGCCGCTGCCCACCGTCAGCATCACCGCCACCAACAGGCGCAGCACGGCATGCAATATGTCGAAGACAGCGTAGGCGGTGAACCGCTCGAAGGCGGCCAGCGTCGCGGTGTAGGGCACCTGGACGATGGTCAGCACGGTCGAGGAGACCGCGAAGTGGAACACGACCCTTGCCGCGTCCATGCGCGCCTCCGGGATAACCATATGCGTCTCGAGAAGCCATAGGCCCAGCGTTTCCGACGCCAGAAGCACCAGCAGGGCCATCGCCACATGGATCTGCATCGAGGCGCTGAAGACCGCGCGCAGGCGGCCGTGGTCCGGCCGGGCGATTTCGACGCTGAGGAAGCGCTGCGTGCTCGTTGCCAACGATGAATTCAGGAACGAGATCAACAGGGTCACGCCGGCGACGGCGAAATAGATGCCGTAATCCACTGTTCCCAGTTCGGCGAGAATGACGCGGGACGAATAGAGGGAGATCGCCATCGTTGCGACCGTCCTGAGCGACATGATGACCGTGTTCGCCGCCAGCGAACGGATCTTCACGACGCGCCCTCGCGCTGCCGGATATTCCAGCTCCATGGCTCTACCGGTAAGTCTCATCGCACGCTCTCGGCATTCCTACTTCGCACCAAACCCGCTCAATATTGTTCTGACCGTTTTCAAGTAAATTATGATGTCAATCCAGGGTGAGAAGTTCTTTATGTAGTAGAAATCGTAATAAAGCTTCTGTCTTACATTAGTCACGTCTGCGACGTGACCTTGATTGACTTGAGCCCATCCGGTAATTCCGGGACGGACGATATGGCGATAACGATAGAAAGGGAGCTGATCCTCATACCAGCGCGACAGTGGGACGGCTTCCGGACGCGGCCCGACCCAGCTCATCTCGCCGCGCAGGATGTTGATGACCTGCGGCAGTTCGTCGATGCGGGTTCGCCGCAGGAAGCGCCCCAGCCTGGTGATGCGCTGATCGCGATCGGACGTGATCGCGCGCACTCTCTCGTCGGCCTCCGGCAGCGGGGCCGTGCTCATGGTGCGGAACTTGTAGATGGTGAAGACCTCGCCGCGATAGCCGACGCGCTGCTGGCAGAACAGCGCCGGCCCGGGCGTATCCAGGCGAATAAGGACTGCGACGACGAGGAGGAATGGAAACAACAATGCGAGGACCACCACCGCGCCGATGAGATCCAGGGCGTATTTGAAAGTCAGATAGGCCTGGTTAGGATTGAGGGAGCCGAGCGTGTTCTCGGAGAGGTGATCGATCGCGACGCGGCCGGTGAGAGATTCCACGATCTGCTTGACATGGTAGACGGGAGTTCCGGAGAGCGCGCAATCTGCGATGAACCGCTCCCACCCATCCGATAGATCGGCCCGCAAGTCCGCCACGACACCCTGAATTCGCCCGGGCGGTGCGATTGGCGAGCTCAGGACGCGCCAGGCGACGCCCGCTATGGACGTGACCTCGGCGACGTCGCCGCCTGGCACCACCGCCAGGCGCGTTGGCTCGAGCCTGTCGGCGAAGAAGCTCAGGCCGAAGTACCAAGAGATCGAGAGCAGGAAGGAACTGGCGGCCTGGAAGCGGCTGTAGTCGAACCGGAAGAAGAAGATGACCAGGAATACGAGGCCGTAGGTCAGGGCGAAGGTCGGCAGAATGGCGCTGGCAGCCGCGACGCCGGGGAAAGTCCCCAGCCGCCGATAGAGTGCATAGCCCATCAAGTGGGCGATCGTCGCCGCGGCGACGGTTACCTGATGATTGGTGCTGGAAAGCACCTCCGGAACGGAGGCCATACGCAGGGCAAGCGGAAGACAAACGGCGAAGGCCAGCCCGCCGAGCAGCTGATACCGTATGCGCAGCAGCCTGTGTCTTGGACTGTCCCAGTAACCTATAGCTTGTCTATACAAAGGGCCCCCCGGCTCCAGATCGTGAAAACTCGGCAAACCTCAGCTTGGTACGGGCCAGGATTGCCGCCGCAGTCGCGGCGAGAAAATCGCTCCTCCCCAGGGCAGTGCGGGGAGGAGCCTGCCCGCGCCGAACGCGCGCCGATGTCGGGAGCGGTCGAACGGGCAGAAGGGTGCATGCGGCCTGGGCCTGTGCGGGCCGGGGTCGCCTGCGGAAGGTGCGGGATTCGCTCGGCGATTCAGCACGGCCGATCGCTTCCGATACGTCGGGTGGAAGCTCGTTCGGCCTGAACGGGTAAGTCGAAGAGCACCGAGACAAGGTTCTCGTAGGCGCGCCACCACTCCCTGACCGCATTGCCGTGCGTCCACGCGGAATTGGCGACGTCGTCCAGTTCGGCGTCCGCGAACCCCTCGGCCGGCCCAGGTGGTCGTGGCTGGGCGAGACCGTCATAGCCGGCGCGCAGGCCGTGTTCGTAGACCGAAATGAGCAGATAGACCTGTAGACCGGAAAGGCCGAACCGGCTTTCCGAGACGGTCTGCCATGCGGCCCGCGTGCAGGCGTCGAGCTGCATCAGCGGATGATCGGACGGCACCGAAAGCGGGTCCATTGCTTGGAGACGGCGCAGCAATGCGCGTCGCCGGTCCGGGCCTGCGCAGATCGCGAGATCGGTTAGCGATCCCGCCGAGCGGACGACCGTGCCGGCTTCGATAAATGACCACGCGTGAGGCTGGGAGATCGTCATACGGCCCTCCGCTGGGTCGTGTCGTCGATGCCGTGCGAGCGCCTATGTCCGCTGCGGCGGGCCTGGGGGTGCGCCCGTGCAGTCCGCGGCGTTGAATCCGGCGTAACGTGGCGGCGCGTCATGGGAACAGTCCCATTGCAGACGGGTCGCGACGTTCTGCGAGGCGAATGATCGCGCCCGTCGCAGGGCCGGTCTCCTCCGGCGGACGGGACCAGCCGAACAGGTATCCCTGCAGCCATTCGGCGCCGGCCGCGCAAGCCATGTCGCAATCGGATTCGGTCTCGATCCCCTCGACGATCACATCGCCGGCGAGTTCCTTCGCGAGGACGACGAGGTGGCCGAGGAGAGACGCCGGGTCTTCTCCGTTCGCCCTGCGACGAATGTAGGAACCGTCGATCTTGATGAAGTCGAATCTGGCCTCGCGTGCGAAGCCGATCGAGCTGAAGCCGGCGCCGAAATCGTCGAGGGCAACCCGACAGCCCATCGATCTCAGATGACCGACGAACTTGACGGCATCCTCGAGGCTGCGCGGACGCGCGGACTCCGTGACTTCGATCACCAGCCTCTGCGCGACCCCGGGGGATGCCAGCAGGCGCGGGAACACCGACTTCCACCAAAGATCGGCCGATGCCGAGAGCACCGATATGTTGCAGCCGAGCACGCGGTCGGGGTCGCGCAACAGCCGCTCGACCACAGTCGTCACGATCTGTCGGTCGAAACCGCGTGTGAGACCGAGCCGTTCGAGTGCGGGAACGTAATCCCCCGGCATGAGCGGGCCGCCGCGGTCGTCCCTCAGCCGCGTCAGGCATTCGGTATAAAGCAGTTCGCCACCCTCATGGCTTCCGCAGACGATCTGTTCGGCAAATCGAATCCGCGGAACGGACAGCGCCCTGTACGCGAGTGCGGCCGCTCTCATATCGCCGCGATAGTCGAGCGAGGAGGAGTGCCCGGACATGCGCAGAACATGGTTCTGGCGAGGGCGGATATCGCTCCTGCTCAATGCCACGACGATACTCACGCCGCCCACGTCCATCGGCGAGGAGGAGGCGGCATGGAGCATCGCGTCCACGCGAAGCCGGTCGCGCTCGTCGTCGCCGGATGACGCCGCCGACACGGTTATGCCCCAGTCGCCGATCTCGTCGACCCGCAAGCCCGCGTCCGGCCAACGCTCGAGCCGGCGACCGCATTCCGACAGGACGCGTGCAGCGATCCCCTCGCCGAAGAAGGCGGCGATATCACCGAGATTGTCGATGACGATGAAGAGGGTGCGGGCACGGGTCATGCCGCCCTCCCTCGGGAATAGCCTTCGCGCGCCAGGCTGACGCCGCGGGCAAGATGCGCCGCGCCGGCCGAGTCGGATCGGCGGTCTGTTTCCCCGGATCCCGATGGGTCTGACGGGCGGAGCGCGAGGGGCGTTTGGCCCTCCGGCGGGACAAATTTCGCCACAATTGGAAAGAGGCCGGGAATCCTGCCGCCGGCACGAGGGGCGCCCGCCTCTTCGACCGTGCAATCGCTAACCGGTTGGAGATCAAGGCTTTTGTCGCCCCTACCGCCGTCTGCTCTCGCCCGCCCGCCCTGCATAAAGGGGTCCCTTGGCGTACAAGGTTCCCAACGACCTCCGAACAGACGGTTTACTCAGAAAACATTGGCTTTTTATGGCGCGCCGGACGGTGCGTCTCAGGCGCAAAAAAGGACCCTTTATTGTCAATGTTTCATCCGGCAGATCGCTGACGAAGGAAAGCAGCGCAGTTTCAGGAAACTGAGGATGGAGACGCCGTCAGGGTCTAGAAAAAAGCTATGAAAAGAATAGGTTACGCGCGGGTCTCGACTGAAGATCAAAAACTCGACCTTCAGCTTCACGCGCTCCGAAACGTCAAATGCGACCAGATATTCACAGATTTCGGGATTTCCGGGTCCAGTACCGATCGCCCCGGCCTGCAGAAGGCACTCGATTCGCTGAAACGCGGTGACACGCTCGTCGTCTGGCGTCTCGACCGCCTCGGCAGGTCGCTCATCCAACTCGTCCAGTTGATGGATGAGCTCGGCAAGCGGGGAATAGATTTCTACTCGTTGACCGAGAACATCGACACCGGCTCGTCGGGTGGGCGTTTGCTGTTCCACATGATCGCCGCTCTGTCGGAATTCGAGCGAACTCTGATCAGTGAACGCACGCGCGCCGGTATGGCGGCCGCGAAGCTCAATGGCAGGCGCCTGGGCCGTCCGCGCGGCTTGAACGATCAGCAACTCCACGAGGCGATCGTGGCGATCGGCGAGGGCGGCGAGAGCATCGGGGACGTGGCATCCCGCTATCAGGTCACGCCGCGCTCCCTGAGACGCATGATCCGCCTGGCGGGCAAGACCGTCAATTCGCGCGCGTAGAGCATTGTCCGAAGGTCGATGGATCTGACCAATTCACTCGGCGGCACGGTTCAATCCGACGGACATGGCTTTGACAGGGACAGCTCGCAGACGACGAGATGAGGATCGCGCCGAGCCGGCTTCTCCCGGCGGCGGCGCGCTTCGGCTCGAATCATGAGCGGCGACGGATACCGGGTATCTCGCCGTTGAGGCGCTCGCCGATCTCACGTGCGGCAGCCGCCACGTCTCTGCCCCGCTCGACGGCGACCGATTTCGATATGCGCGCGACCGGCGCTGCGATGGCCAGCGTGCCGATGGCATAGCCGTCTGATCCGACGATCGCCGCGGCGACACTGAAGACCCCTTCTTCGAAGCCCTGGTCCATGATCGAGTAGCCGCGCGCACGCACGGCCTCGATCTCACCCCGAACGGCTGCCGGGTCGGTCAACGTGCGGGACGTGAAGGCCGCGAGCGGCTTGCCCAGCGCCTCTTTCACCACGTCCTCGCGCGCCCGGGCGAGATAGGCAAGGCCCGACGCGGTTGAATGAAGCGGAAGATAGACGCCGACATTGACGTTGACCCGGGAAGCGCGGGCAGGATGCTCCACATGGATCGTGAGCAGCGAGCCATTTCCGGCTTCCGCCAGATGAACGGTCTCGGACGTCGCGATCGACAACTCGCGCATGAACGGAAGTGCCGTCTGCAGGATCGGAAAGCGTGCCTCACGGATGCGAGCCAGGCGGGTCAGGCCGGCACCCAGCCGATACTGGCGCGTCTCCGGATCCTGGTCGACGAATCCGTGGCGGGCCAAGGACAGAAGGAGCCGCCGCGTCGTCGCCTTGTCGAAGCCGGAGCGGCGCGCGACCTCGGTGAGACCGTGCTCCGGTTCCTCGAAACTGAACAAATCAAGCAGCGAAATCGCCTTGTCGACCGTACTCAAGCGGCCCTCCCCAGCCAGCCCCGAGATGACAGATGCAAAATAAGCTTGACAGGCCGTATCTCTTTTGGCAAGTCTATATTTGAAAATAAGGTTCAAATAATGAACCAACCGGGGAACATGGGCAAGGCCCATCAATCAGGAGATTTCGGATGCAAAGACTGCTGGGCATTCTGCTCGCCGGCGCCGCCACGGCGCTCCTTTCCGTCGGCGTTGCCAACGCCGAATATCCCGAGAAGCCGGTCAGCTTCATCGTGCCGTTCCCGCCCGGGGATCTGGAAGACGTGCTGTCGCGGATGATCGCGGAAGACTTCCAGGCGAAGTATGGAGTCGCCGCGGCCGTCGTGAACAAGCCGAGCGATGGCGGCCCGTTCCCGGGCGCAGCCGAAGCGGCCGCCGCCCCGGCCGACGGCTACACGGTCGGCTCCTTCGTCGTCGACGTGCCGGTCGTCGGCCCCGAGGTCGGCATCCCGGCTCTGAATCCGTTCCCGTTCGAGCCCCTCGGCATCTTCGTCACCTACCCCTTCGTGATCGCGACGTCGGCGGATGCTCCCTACGGCAGCCTGAAGGAACTGGCCGACTATGCGAAGGCCAACAAGGTGGCGCTCGGCCATTTCGGCTCGTTCCTGCTTCCCACCCAGGCGACCTTCGCCGCGGCCAAGCAACTCGGCTTCGAGTGGGGCACCGAAGCATCGAACGACGCGCTTGACTGCAACTCGCTGGCATCGGGCGATTTCGACGTCATCAACACGACGATCCAGCAAATCCTTCCCTGCCTGGACAAGGTGAAGATTCTCGCGACGATTACCGACGGGCCGATCAGCGTCGTGCCCGACGCGCCGACGCTGGCCTCGATCGCGCCGGAGCTGAACGTCGCGCTGTGGAACGGCCTCTTCGTCCATAAGGACACGCCCGCCGACATTCGTGACAAGATCGTCGCGGTGGCGAAGGAGACCATGTCGTCCGAGCGCGCCAGGAAGCTCTCCGCGGATACCGGTGCCCTCGTCTACTGGAAGGATACCCAGGCAGCGGCAAGCCAGATCGAATCTGACAAGGCGACGATCGCCAAAATCAACGCCATGATCGCCAACTGACGCTCCTCGAGGGCCGGGGCCGAAAGCCCCGGCGCATTCCGCTCAACGGAGCCGGCGACCATGGAACATGACAACGCAACGCCGCACGTCTTTCCGGAGGCGCGCAAACCCGGCGAGCTGTTCTATTCGCTCGTCTTTCTCGTCACCGCCGCCGGCCTGCTTTCCATGATCTTCTGGCAAACCACGGTTCTGCCCGGAAAGGGAATAGCCGCGCAGCCGCGGACATGGCCGTTCATCAGCCTGGCCGGAATGACGCTCTTCGCCCTCGCCAACCTGGTGGCGACCAGCAGGGCGACCCGCACCGCGGGCCGGTGGCGGGAGGTCTGGGTGTGGATCAGTTCGCTCGAATATGTCGGGTGGTACCTGCTCTACGTCGCGGCGATCCCGGTCGTTGGCTATCTGGCGGCGACGCTCGCCTTCTGCCTGTTCCTCACATGGAGGGCGGGATACCGGTCCAGTCTGGCATACGGCTCCGCGACGGCATTCGCGCTGTTCGTGGTGCTGCTGTTCAAATCCCTGTTCAACGTGAAGATACCTGGCGGTTCGATCTACGAATACCTTCCAGACACCCTTCGCTACATCATGATCCGCTATTTCTGAGGGCGAAATGGACATCCTCCTGTCCGGATTGGAGATCATCGCCCGCTGGGACGTGATCGCGGCCTTGCTGATCGGGTCGATCGGCGGCGTCATGGTCGGCGCCATGCCCGGCGTCGGCGCCGCGGTGGCGATCGCCATCATGTTGCCGGCGACCTTCTCCCTGGAGCCGATCGTCGGATTGACGGCGCTGCTCGGCGTCTACGGATCGTCGATGTTCGGCGGCGCCATTCCCGCGATCCTCATCAACACGCCGGGGACGCCCGTCAACGCGCTCACGACTTACGACGGCTACCCGATGACCAAGCGGGGCGAGGCGCGCCGGGCGCTAAGCCTGGCCTATTCCGCGTCCTTCTTTGGCGGCGTCTTCTCGATCCTGTGTCTGATCCTGCTGGCCCCGGTGCTCGCCCGCGTCGCGCCGATGTTCGGGGCGCGCGAGATCTTCCTTGCGGCCCTTCTCGGTATCGTCCTGGTCGTCGTGACGCATCGCGGACAGGTGCTCGCCGCCGGCATGCTGGTCTGCTACGGCATCTTCCTCAAGACGGTCGGGCTCGAAGGCGCCGGCTACACCCAGCGCTACACGTTCGGACAGACGTGGCTCGCCTCGGGCATAGACCTGATCGTCGTCGTGCTCGGTCTGTTCGCGCTGAGCCAGGCTTTCGTCCTGCTGACCGGCAGGGATCAGAAATACGAACTCCCGGCGATGACGAAGGCCGGCTTCTTCTCGTCGATGGCCGAAATCTTGCGCTTCAAGCGGGTCGCGACCGTGGCGTCGAGCTTCGGCGTGATCTGCGGGATGATCCCCGGGGTCGGCGAGTTCATGTCGCAGTTCCTCTCCTACGGCTACGCCCAGAAAACGTCGAAGACGCCCGACCTGTTCGGGAAGGGCAACCCCGAAGGCATAGTCGCCTCCGAGGCGGCGAACAATTCGGTGCCGGCGGCTGCGATGATCCCGCTGCTGGCCCTCGGCATTCCGGGCGAGGAACTGACCGCGATGATGCTGGCGGTGTTTTACGTCCACAACGTCATCCCCGGACCCCAGCTGTTCCAGAATCAGATGGACTTCGTCGTCGCCCTCTACATCGCGCTGTTCATTCTCAATGTGCTGGTCGTGTTCTTCCTGCTGGTTGCCACGAATTCACTGATGAAGGTGATGCTCATCCCGAACCGCTTCCTCGGCATGATGATCCTGACCTTCAGCCTGATCGGCGTCTACTCGCTGCGCAATTCGCTGAAGGACTGTGCCGTCGCCGCCGCCTTCGGGGTGTTCGGGTTCATTCTCAAACGCCTGAACTGGCCGACATCGCCGATCATCCTGGGAATGGTGCTCGGCGGCCTGATGGAGGCCAAGTTTCGCACCGCCATGGCGAGGGTCGATACGCCCTGGGACTTCATCAATCGTCCCATCGCCTTCGTGCTGTTCTCGATGATCGTCATCGCCATCGGGCTCCACGTCGTGAGCGTGGTGCGCGACCGCAGGAGAGTCTCCGGCAATGCTTGACCAGTCGCGCATCGATGCGTTGCGCTTCTCCGAACTCGACCCGCGCGGCCTGTTCATCGACGGGATGTTCCGCGACTCCGCGAGCGGCCGGCGGCGTGACGTGGTCTCGCCGATCGACGGACAGATTCTCACAACCATCGCCGAGGGCGGCCGGGAGGATGTCGATCTCGCCGTCGCCGCGGCGCGGCGCGCATTCGAAGCCGGCAAATGGTCGCGAGCCGCGCCAGCCGAACGCAAGAAGGTCATGCACCGCATCGCCGACCTGATCGACAGGCATGCGCTGGAGCTCGCCGTCCTCGGCGTTCGCGACAACGGCACCGAGATCTCAATGGCCTTGAAAGCCGAGCCGGGAAGCGCGGCCGGCACCTTCCGCTACTATGCCGAGGCGATCGACAAGGTGTACGGCGAGATCGCACCCACCGCGTCGAATGTCCTGGGCCTGATTCATCGCGAGCCGGTCGGCGTCGTCGCGGCGATCGTCCCGTGGAACTTCCCGATGATGATCGGCTCGTGGAAGATTGCGCCGGCGCTGGCGGCCGGCAACTCGGTGGTCCTCAAGCCTGCGGAGGTCGCGTCGCTTTCGCTTCTGCGCCTGGCCGAGCTCTGCGCGGAGGCCGGCCTGCCCGAAGGCGTCCTCAACGTGGTCACCGGCAAGGGGTCGGAGTGCGGCGAGGCACTCGGCCTCCACATGGACGTCGATGTCATGGCTTTCACCGGCTCCGGCCTCGTCGGGCGCAAGCTGCTCGAATACTCGGCGCGGTCGAACATGAAGCGCTGCTATCTGGAACTCGGCGGCAAATCGCCCAACATCGTCTTCGCCGATGCGCCCGATCTCGAGCAGGCGTCGAAGGTCGCGGCCTACGGCATCTTCCGCAATTCCGGGCAGGTCTGCGTCGCCGGCTCGCGCCTGCTGGTCGAGGAATCGATCCACGACGCATTTGTCGCCAGGGTCGCCGCCATCGCCGCGGGGATGAAGGTCGGCGATCCGCTCGACCTGTCGACCGAGGCCGGCGCGGTTGCCAGCGAGGACCAGCTGCTCAAGAACCTGGAGTTCGTTCACCGGGCCGAAGCCGAGGGCGGAACGCTGGTCGCGGGTGGAGGCCGCATCCTCGCCGAGACCGGCGGCTTCTACATGCAGCCGACGGTCTTTGCCGACATCGAGCCGACGATGCATCTGGCGCAGGAGGAGGTGTTCGGGCCGGTCCTCGGCGTCATGAAGTTCAAGGATGAGGCGGATGCGGTGAGGCTCGCCAATTCGACCGTCTACGGGCTTGCCTCGGCCGTGTGGACCTCAAATCTTTCCAGAGCCCACCGCATGGTGCGCGCGGTGCGGGCAGGCGTGGTCCACGTCAACACCTACGGCGGGTCCGACAACACGGTGCCGCTGGGCGGCGTGGGCCAGTCCGGCAACGGCCACGACAAGTCGCTGCACGCCCTCGACAAATTCACCGATCTCAAGACCGCATGGATTTCGCTATGACCAGCGCACCCGCCACTACGGTTTCCGAAACCATCAACAAACTGATCGATACCGAACAGGCTCGGTTCGCTTCTGCCCGTCCGCGCTCGGCGCAGGCCTGGGTGCGGGGCCGCGAGCACTTTCTCTATGGCGGCCCCTCGCACTGGATGCGGCGCTGGGCGGGCGGGTTTCCCGTTTATGTCGACGAGGCGGTGGGATGCCATGTCCGCGACATCGACGGGCACGACTATGTCGACTTCTGCCTCGGCGACACCGGAGGCATGTGCGGCCACGCACCGGAGGCGGTTACGCGCGCCGCGGTGAGGCAGCTCCAGCGGGGCACGACCCACATGATGCCGACCGAGGACAGCCTGTGGGTCGGCGAGGAACTCGCCCGACGCTTCGGCCTGCCCTACTGGACCTTGACCACCTCGGCCACCGACGCCAACCGGGGGGCGATCCGCATCTCGCGCATGATCACAGGCCGGGACAAGGTGCTGGTCTTTTCCGGCTGCTACCACGGCGGCATCGACGAAGCGCATGTCGAGCTGCACGACGGCGGTATCCGCATGCGCAATATGATCCATCCCAACGGGGTCGATCATTCGCGCGTCTCGAAAGTCGTGCAGTTCAACGATGTCGATGCCCTGGAGGAGGCTCTGGCGGCGGGCGACGTCGCCTGCGTCGTCATGGAGCCGCTGATGACCAATTTCGGCATGATCCCGGTTGCGGACGGGTTTCACGACGTCGTGCGCGAGATCACCCGGAAAACGGGCACGGTACTGGTCATCGACGAGACCCATACGCTTTCGTGCGGGCCGGGCGGCTATACCGCGCTGCACGGGCTGGAGCCCGACATCTTCGTCGCCGGCAAGGCGATCGCCGGCGGCATTCCGGCCGGCATCTTCGGCGTCACGACACAGATCGCGGAGCGGCTCTGGCGTATCGTTCCCTATGTCAATCCCCGCCAGCGTCAGTCGTCGCATTTCGGCATCGGCGGCACCCTGGCCGGCAACGCCCTGACCGTGGCGACGATGCGCGCCGTGTTGGAGGAGGTCCTGACGCCCCGCAACTATGAGAGCATGATTGCCCGTGCCAGCCGGCTGGCGGCGGATGCGCGGGCGGTGATCGCGCAGCATCGCCTGCCCTGGCATGTCACCCAGGTCGGGGCACGTGCCGAGATCATGTTCAGCCCTCTGCCGCCCCGCAACGCCGCGGATGTCGCCGCCACCCGCCGCGGCGACCTCGAGACGCTGCTTCACGCCTTCTACATGAACGAGGGCATCCTCGTGACGCCGTTCCACACCATGTTCCTGATGTGCCCTGCGACCGCCGATGCCGATATCGACCGCCACACCGAGGTGTTCGGCCGGTTCGCGCGGATCGTCGCCGGAAACGGGTTGGTCTGAGGCGATGACGTTCGACCTTTCTGGACGCAGCGCATTGGTGACCGGCGGCGGGCGCGGCATCGGCGCGGCCATCGCGACTCGCCTGGCCGAAGCCGGCGCCCGCGTCGCGATCTGCAACCGTACGCCCGAGCCGGCGGAGGAACTGGCGCGCGACCTTTCCGAACGCGGCTTTTCGGCACGCACCATCGGCTGGCCGGGAACCGGACGCGGCCAGATCCGCGCGATGGTCGACCGCGTCGCTGTCGAGGAAGGCCGTCTCGACATCGCGGTCCACAATGCCGGCGGCTGCCCCTGGGCATCGATAGACGATCTCGACGACGACAGGCTCGGCGAGGCGCTGGACATCAACCTTTCCGCCTTCGTCTGGCTGGTGCAGGCCTGCGTGCCGCACATGCGGACCAACGGCTATGGGCGTCTGCTCGTGACCTCCTCGGTGTCTGCGCGCGTCGCGATGGGCGGCGGCGCGCATTATTCGGCCGCCAAGGCCGGGGTGAACGCCTTCGTCCGCGGGGCCGCCTTCGAGTTGGCTCGAGACGGCATCACGGTCAACGGGGTGGAGCCGGGCTTCATCGCGAAGCCGGGGCGCGGCACGCTGTCGACGACCGACAAACAGGCTGCCATCAGCCGCCACATTCCGATGGGCCGCATGGGCGCGGCCGACGACATCGCCTGCGCCATGCTCTATCTCGCGTCCGCCGAGGCGGGATATACCACCGGGCAAACGATCGTCGTCGACGGGGGATCGACGCTCCCCGAAACCGGCTATGCCGTCGAAGACCGCTGGGGGCTCGCATGACGGGACGACTGCATGGCCGCACCGCATTGGTGACCGGTGCCGCCACTGGCATGGGCCGTGCCACCGCGGACCTGTTCGCCCGCGAAGGCGCGTCCCTGGTGTTGTTCGGGCTGGGCGGGGAGACGCTCGAAGAGGCGGCCGCCGCCACCGGCGGCGTGGCCGCTCACGGCAGCGTGACCGACGGCGAAGATGTTGCCCGCGCCGTCCAGGCCTGCGGCGGCCGGCTCGACATCCTGGTCAACGCGGCCGGCATCATCCTGATGGACGAGCCGGAAAGCCTACCCGACGATGTCTGGGAGCGCAGCTTCGCCGTCAATACGACGGGCACGATGAAGGTGTGCCGCGCCGCCCTGCCGCTTCTGAAGCAGCGCGGGGGTGCGATCGTGAACATCGCCTCGGTCGGCGCCTTCAACGGCAGTCCGGTCAACGCCTCCTATTCCGCCAGCAAGGCGGCGCTGGTGTCCTACACCCGCACGCTGGCCTATGCCCACGGACCTGACGGCGTCCGGGCGAACGCCGTCGCGCCAGGCTGGGTTCGCACGCCGATGAGCGAATGGGAGATGCAGGAGGCGGCGCAGCGGAGCGGCACGACGCCCGAGCAGGAGTTCGACGCACTCACCGCTCGCATAGCGCTCAGGCGGGTGGCGGAACCGGCGGAGATTGCAGCATGCTGCCTGTTTCTTGCCTCGGACGACGCGTCCTTCGTGACCGGCGCCGTGCTCGTCGCCGATGGCGGCGGGCGCTCGCCCACTCACAACCGCGCGGTCTAGAGTCCCGGCCGATCGCCGAGGCTGTTAAGCCGCCGGCCTACTCCTCCTGGAAATACTCCCTGTTCAGGTCGCGGATCTGGTGGATCTGCGTGTCGATCTTGCGCAGGTGCTTGCGCATGTGCGCCTCGGCGAGATCGGGGTTACCCGACAGGATCGCCTCGCCGATGTCGCGATGCTCGCGGATCGTCGCAGGCATGCCCAGTTTGAGCGACAGATAGCGGACGCGGTCCATCTGCACCTTCTGCGCGTCGATCAGCTTCCACACGAACTCGTTGCCCGACAGTTTCGCGATCAGGCGGTGAAAGGCGTCGTCCTTGGCGTGGAAGGCGCGGTAGTCATTGGCGTCCGAGGCCGCCGTCTGCGAGAGGTAAAGCTCCTCGAAGACATCGTCCGGCAGATCCGCCGCCTCGGCCGCCGCCTTGCGCACCACCGCCACCTCGAGCGCCTCGCGCACGAAGCGGGCATTGAGCACGTCGCGGATCGAGATGCGGATGACTTCGGTCGATCTTTGCGGCCGGATGCGCAGGAGCCCCTGCTCGGCGAGCTGGATGAAAGCCTCGCGCACCGGCTGGCGCGAGACGCCGAAACGCGACGCGATATCGCTCTCGGAAATCGCATCGCCCGGCTTGAGTTCGAGCGTCACGATCGCGTCCCGCAGCGATTCCGCGATGCGCTTGGCGATCGTCGGACGGGCCTCCAGGTCAAATCCCAAGCGCTCGATATTCATCATACAAATTCCGCCCAGATCGCAGTTGACATAACATGTATACTTCCATACCAGTTCCTCGCAAGGATTTCTCGGGAGGAAATGTCCGGCGTGCCCCTGCTGAGCGACGACAGGCTTTTTCCGGCCGATCCGGCGACGCGCGCATTAGCGCGTCAACTCTACGTTTCGGTCAAGGACCTGCCGATCGTGAGCCCGCACGGCCACACCGACCCCCGATGGTTCGCCGAGAACGAGAACTTCCCCGACCCGGCCCAACTCATCGTTATTCCCGACCACTACATCTTCCGCATGCTTCACAGCCAGGGCGTGCCGCTGGAGAAGCTCGGCGTGCCGAGCGCCGACGGGACCGCGGTGGAGGCCGATCCCCGCACCATCTGGCGCCTGTTCGCCGAGAACTACCATCTGTTCCGCGCCACGCCGTCGCGGCTCTGGCTCGACCACACCTTCGAGCGCCTTTTCGGCCTCAACGTTCCGCTGTCGGCCTCGACCGCCGACTATTACTACGACACGATCCATGCGCGCCTGAGGGAGGACGACTATCGTCCCCGCGCTCTCTACGAACGCTTCAACATCGAGGTGATCGCGACGACCGAAGGCGCGCTCGACGACCTCAGATGGCACGCCGAGCTCAAGCGGTCCGGCTGGAACGGCCGCGTGGTCACGACGTATCGACCTGACTCCGTCGTCGACCCGGAGTTCGAGGGCTTCCGCGACAATCTCCGCCGCTTCGGCGAGATCACCGGCTGCGACACCGGCACGTGGCAGGGTTATCTCGACGCCCATCGCAGCCGTCGGGCCTTCTTCCGCGAGCATGGCGCGACAGCGACCGATCATGGCCATCCGAGCGCCGACACCGCGAACCTCTCGGCGGAAGCCGCTGCCAAGCTCTATTCGATCGTCTCCTCGCGCGAAGCGACGCCGGAGGAAGCCCGTCTCTTCCGTGCGCAGATGCTGACGGAGATGGCGAAGATGAGCGTCGAGGACGGCATGGTGATGCAGATCCATGCCGGCTCGCGCCGCAACCATTCGGCCGGCATCTTCGCCCGCTTCGGCCGCGACAAGGGCTTCGACATCCCCGGCCGCACCGACTACGTCCAGGCGCTGAAGCCGTTGCTCGATGCCGTCGGCCTGGAGCCGAACCTGACGATCATCCTGTTCACGCTCGACGAGACCGCCTATTCGCGGGAACTGGCGCCACTCGCCGGCGTCTATCCATGCCTCAGGCTGGGCCCGGCCTGGTGGTTCTTCGACAGCCCCGCCGGCATGCGCCGCTTCCGCGAGCTGACGACCGAGACCGCCGGCTTCTACAACACCGTCGGCTTCAACGACGACACCCGCGCCTTTCCCTCGATACCCGCCCGGCACGACGTCGCCCGGCGGGTTGACTGCGCCTACCTCGCGGACCTCGTGGTCGCGGGCCAGCTTCGCGACGACGAAGCGGCCGACCTCGCCCACGATCTCGCCTACCGCCTGGCCAAGCGCGCCTACCGACTTTGAACTGCAACATCAGGAACCCAAGGGAGGAACTCATGAACCTGATACGCAAATTCGCAACTGCCGCCGCAATCACCGCGCTGATGACGGCGGGCGCGCTCGCGCAGACCGTGCTGAAATCGTCCGACACCCATCCGGACGGATATCCGACGGTCGAGGGCGTCAAGTATTTCGGCGAACTGGTCAAGCAGCGCACCAACGGGCGCTATTCTGTCGAGGTCTATCACTCGGCCCAGCTCGGCCAGGAGAAGGACACGATCGAGCAGGTGCGTTCCGGCGTCATCGAACTCAACCGCATTTCCATGGCGCCGTTCAACGGCACCGTGAAGGAGACGATCGTGCCGGCGCTGCCCTATATCTTCCGTTCGGAAGAGCACATGCACAAGGTGATGGACGGCGCGATCGGCGACCAGATCGCCGCGGCGTTCGAGCCGGCCGGCCTGGTGGTTCTTGCCTATTACGACGCCGGCGCGCGCTCCTTCTACAACCGGACGAAGCCGATCAATTCGGTCGAGGATCTGAAAGGCCTGAAGTTCCGCGTCATCCAGTCGGACATCTTCGTCGACATGGTGGCGGCACTCGGCGCCAATGCCACGCCGATGCCCTATGGCGAGGTCTATTCGGGCATCGAGACCGGCGTCATCGATGGCGCGGAAAACAACTTCCCGAGCTACGACACGGCCAAGCATTTCGAAGTGGCGAAGCACTACTCGCTCGACGAGCACACGATCCTTCCGGAAGTGTTCGTGATGAACAAGGCGGCCTGGGACAAGCTCACCCCGGAAGACCAGGCGATCTTCAAGGAGGCCGCCAAGGAGAGCGTGGCCAAGCAGCGCGAGCTGTGGGCAGCGAGCGTCGCGGTCTCGCGCAAGAAGGTCGAGGAAGCCGGCTCGATGATCACCACGCCCGATAAGCAGGGCTTCATCGACGCGATGGCTCCCGTCTACGCCAAGCACGTCACCGACCCGGTGCTGCAGAAGATGGTCGAGGACGTCAAGGCCGTTCAGTAAGCCGCAACGAACGATACCCGCCCGGCTTTGGCCGGGCGGGCCTCACTGATCCACAAGCCGAGGTCAGAACGTGTCCGCTCCATCCGACAATCGAACATCAGGGATCGTGAGCTTCCTCGCGCTTCTCAACCGCCTGGCGCTGTGGGCCGCCGGCGCAGGGCTGGTCGCCATGACCGCCTTCGTCGCCTGGCAGGTGTTCTGCCGCTACGTGCTGAACGACTCGCCGAGCTGGACTGAGCCTGGCGCCGTCATGCTGATGAGCTGGTTCATCTTCCTCGGCGCCGCCGTCGGCGTGCGGGAGAACTATCATCTCGGCTTCGACGTGCTGCTCTACGTGCTGCCGAAGAGCGGCAAGCGCGTGCTGCGCATGATCTCGGACGTCGTCATCCTCGCCTTCGGCATCGGCATGATCTGGTACGGATCGCAGCTTGTGGCGCTCACCTGGAATACGACACTGCCTTCGCTCGGCATCTCCGGTGCGCACGACTATTTCCCGGTTGTGGGCGGCGGCATCCTGATCTGCCTCTTTGCCGCCGAGCGCATCGCCAAACGGCTGTCGGGCGTGCCGATCGACAACGTCGCGGACGAGGTTCCGGCCGAGGTCGCCGCCGAACTCGACAACGCCGACGTATCTTTGAATTCCAAGGCCTGACACGATGGAACTGTGGATCCTCTTCGGCGTATTTACGCTCCTCATGCTCATCGGCACGCCAATCGCGTTCTGCCTCGGCGTCGCCAGCTTCGCCACCGTGCTCTACATGGGCCTGCCGCCGCTCGTCGTCTTCCAACGGCTGAACTCCGGCATGAGCATCTTCTCGCTGCTCGCCATTCCCTTCTTCATCTATGCCGGCGACCTGATGGTGCGGGGCGGCATCGCCCAGAAGATCGTCGCCTTCGCAGCCTCGCTGATCGGCCATGTCCGCGGCGGCCTCGGCCAGGTGAACATCGTCACCGCGACGCTGTTCGGCGGAATTTCCGGCTCGGCCGTGGCCGAGGCGGCGGCGGTCGGCGGCCTGATGATCCCGCAAATGAAGGAGCGCGGCTATGGCACCGACTATGCGGTCAACGTCACCTCGATGGCGGCGCTGATCGCGCTTCTGATCCCGCCCTCGCACAACATGATCATCTATTCGATCTCGGCCGGCGGGCAGATCTCGATCGCCGACCTGTTCACCGCCGGCATCATCCCCGGCATCCTGCTGGCGCTGGCGCTGATGACCACGGCCTATGTCGTCGCCCGGCGTCGCGGCTATCCGACAGAGCCGTTTCCCGGCTTCGCCATGGTCCTGCATCTCCTCGCCGTCGCGCTACCCGGCCTGCTCCTCATCGCGATCATCTTCGGCGGCGTGCGCTCGGGCGTCTTTACCGCGACCGAGAGCTCCTGCATCGCCGTCCTCTACGCGCTGCTCGTCACCGTCTTCGTCTATCGCCAGATGACCTGGGAGGGCTTCGTCCACGCCACGATGGGCGCGGTGCGGACGACGGCGATGGTGCTGCTGATCATCGGCATGGCGGCCGCCTTCTCCTGGCTGATGGCGTTCCTGAAGGTTCCGGCCGCGCTCGTCGCGTCGATGAACGCGGTATCGGAGAACCCTCTGGTCATCCTCCTCCTCCTCAACCTGATCATGCTCCTGCTCGGCACGTTCATGGACATGGGGCCGACGATCATCATTGTCACGCCGATCTTCCTTCCCGTCGCCCAGGCCTACGGCATCGACCCGGTGCATTTCGGCGTCATCATGATTCTCAATCTCGGCATCGGCCTGAACACCCCGCCTGTCGGGGCCGTGCAGTTCGTCGCCTGCGCCGTCGGCAAGATCAGCGTCTGGGAAGCCATGCGCTCGATCTGGCCGTTCTACGGTGCCGGCATACTTGTGCTGGCACTGGTGACCTATATCCCCGCGCTGTCGCTCTGGCTGCCGGCACTGTTCCGCTGAGGCCGTGATGGAGACCGCGCCAACCTCGCTGCGCAGGCCCAAGCTCGCCGACCGGCTTGTCGACGAGATCCGCGCGAGGATCGGTTCGGGCGACCTGAAACCAGGGGCGCGACTTCCTACCGAACAACAGATGACCGCGGAACACGGCGTCAGCCGGACCGTCGTGCGCGAGGCCGTGACCCGGCTGGCGGCCGACGGCCTTGTCACCGCGCGTCAGGGCGCGGGCGTCTTCGTCAACGACCGGCCCGAGGCCCTGCTGGAGACCCTGCTGACGGACATGACCGGAAGGGTCTCGATGGTTCTCAACGTGCTCGAAGTGCGCATGGCGATCGAGATCGAGGCGGCGGCGCTGGCGGCGCAGCGACGCACCGCATCGCAGGAGGCCGACATCCTCGCCGCCTTCTCCGAGTTCGACGAACAGCTCTCCCGCGGAGAGCCGACGGGCGCCGCCGATTTCGCCTTCCATCGGGCGATCGCAGCCGCGACCAGCAACCCGTTCTATGTCGAGATTCTCGACGTGCTCGGCCGGCGTACGATCCCGCGCGACCTCGTCACCACCCTGTCGGCCAGCCTGCTGCATTCGTCCGACTATCAGCAGCGGCTGCAGACAGAGCATCGCGACATAATGAACGCCATCATGGATGGCGACGCCACCTCGGCGCGCGACGCCATGCGCCGGCACCTGTCGGCCAGCCAGCGGCGCTATCAGAGCCTCCTGCACGGCGCCACGGCGGGACGCGGGCCCGCGGCCGCGGGCTGAGCGGGACGTTTCACGAATCGAAGTCAGGGAAGTCCAGCCAATGCATATTGAAACGAGACAGGCGATCGATCCGCGGGCGGCCGCGACCTACGGTACCGAGCAGCTTCGAGGGGAGTTCCTGATCCAGAACCTCTTCGTGCGGGGCGAGGTGAGGCTGACCTATTCGCATCTTGACCGCCTGATCGTCGGCGGGGCGATGCCCACCGGCGCCATGTTGAAGCTCGAGCCGGTCAAACCCACCGGCACGCCCTCCTTCCTCGACCGGCGCGAGCTCGTCGCGGTCAATGTCGGCGGCAAGGGCACGATCTCGGCTGGAAACGAAAGCCACGCGCTCGGCCATCGCGACATGCTCTATCTCGGCATGGGCGCTGGCGACGTGTCCTTTGCCAGCGACGACGTGGCGGACCCGGCCAAGTTCTATCTGCTCAGCGCGCCGGCGCACCATGCCTATCCTTCGCGCCTCGTCCGAATCGGCGAGGCGAACCGACTGGACCTCGGTTCGCAGGCGACGTCTAACGAGCGCTCGATCTACCAGTTCATCCATCCCGACGTGCTCAAGACCTGCCAACTCGTCGTCGGCATGACGGTCCTGGCGCCGGGTTCGGTCTGGAACACGATGCCCTGCCATGTGCACGACCGGCGCTCGGAGGCCTATCTCTACTTCGACCTGAACGAAGACGCGCGCGTCTTCCACTTCATGGGCGAGCCGACCGAGACGCGCCACCTCGTCGTCAAGAACGAAGAGGCGATCCTGTCGCCCGGCTGGTCGATCCACTCCGGCGCCGGCACGTCGAACTACGCCTTCATCTGGGCGATGGCCGGGGATAATGTCGACTACAAGGATGTCGACATGGTCGCGATGGGAGATTTGAGATGAGCAACCCCTTCAGCCTCGAAGGCCGCCGTGCCATGGTTACCGGCGCCAACACCGGCATCGGCCAGGGCATCGCTCTCTCGCTCGCCGCCGCCGGCGCCGAAGTCCTTGCCGTCGGCCGCTCGTCGATGGCCGAGACGGAGGATCTGATCCGCGCGGCCGGTGGCAAGGTGAAAGCGGTCGCGGCGGACCTCGGCAAAACCGCGACGGTCGCGCCCATGTTCGACGCGGCGTGGAAGGATCACGGGCCGATCGACATCCTCGTCAACAATGCCGGCATCATCCGCCGCGCCGCGGCGATCGATTTCACCGAGGCCGACTGGGACGACGTTCTCGACATCAATCTGAAGAGCGTCTTCCTGCTCAGCCAGGCCTTTGCCCGGCAGGTCTTCGCCGCCGGTCGCACCGGCAAGATCGTCAACATCGCCTCGCTGCTGTCGTTCCAGGGTGGCATCCGCATCGCCTCCTATACCGCCGCGAAGAGCGGTCTCGCCGGCCTCACCCGCATCCTGGCCAACGAGTGGGCGGCGAAGGGCATCAACGTCAACGCCATAGCCCCCGGCTACATCGTCACCAACAATACGGAGGCGTTGCGCAACGATCCGGAGCGCTCCGTCGATATCCTCAAGCGCATACCGGCGGGCCGCTGGGGCAATGCGGAGGACATCGGCGGTACCGCCGTCTACCTCGCCAGCGACGCGGCGAACTATGTTCACGGCGCGATCCTGCCGGTCGACGGCGGCTGGCTGGCGCGATAGGAGGGGTCGATGACCGCCAGCCCGAACGTCGTGCGCCCCTCCGAAGCCGACTGGACGCCGACGGAGCCCGGCGTGAAGCGGCGGCTCCTCACCTGGAACGACCAGCTGATGATGGTCGAGGTCGCCTTCGAGGAAGGTGCGGTCGGCAAGCTGCATCGGCACCCGCACATCCAGTCGACCTATGTCGCCAAAGGCCGTTTCGAGGTGACGATCTCGGGCATCACGGAAACCCTCGACAAGGGCCAGAGCTTCATCGTGCCGACCAACGAGTGGCACGGCTGCCGTGCGCTGGAGGCCGGACTGCTCATCGACACGTTCACGCCGATGCGGGCCGAATTCCTGGAAAACTGACGCGTGTCGCGCGTTTCTGCATGGTTTGCATGCATCATGTTGCGTTGACGGAACGACGCACCCCCGTCCATCATTCTTCCAAGCTCGCAAAGAGCACCCACAGAACCCAAGGGAAGAAGCGATGTCGCATGCTGAAATCGGATTGATCGGCCTCGGCGTGATGGGCTCCAACCTCGCGCTCAACATCGCCGAGAAAGGTCATCCGATCGCGGTCTACAACCGCACGGCATCTCGCACCGGCCTGTTCTTCGAGAACGCCGAAGAACTGCGCGAGAACATCATCCCCTGCACGTCGCTGAAGGACCTCGTCGCCGCGATCCGTCCGCCGAGGCCGATCATCATCATGGTGCAGGCCGGAAAGGCGGTCGACGAGCAGATCGCCGGGCTGCGCAATCTGCTCTCGCCGGGCGACATCGTCATCGACGCCGGCAACGCCAATTTCCGCGACACGATGCGACGCTTTTCCGAGCTGGAAGGTTCCGGCATCGAGTTCCTCGGCGTCGGCGTCTCCGGCGGCGAAGAAGGTGCGCGCCATGGCCCGTCGATCATGGTCGGCGGGGCGAAGGACTCCTGGAATCGCGTCGAGGGCGTCATGACCGCGATCGCCGCGCGGTTCAAGGGCGAGCCCTGCGCCGCCTGGCTCGGTTCGGATGGCGCCGGCCATTTCGTCAAGACGCTGCACAACGGCATCGAATATGCCGACATGCAGATGATCGCCGAGGTCTATGGCGTGCTGCGCGACGGGCTCGGCATGCCGGCACAGGAGATCGGCAAGGTCTTCGCACGCTGGAACGGAGGACCGCTCAATTCCTATCTGATCGAGATCACCGCTGCGGTACTCGCCGCCGATGACCCCCGGACCGGCAGGCCTATGCCGGACGTGATCGTCGACAGCGCCGGACAGAAGGGCACGGGGCGCTGGGCCGTCATCGAGGCGCAGATGATGGGCATTCCCGCCACCGGCATCGAGGCGGCGGTCGCGGCGCGCAGCTTGTCGGCGATGAAGGCGGAGCGCGAAGCCGCCGAGCTCGCCTATGGTTCGCCGTTGAGGCCGATCGATCCGGCGGACCGCGACGGTCTTCTCGCCGATCTCGAGCAGGCGCTTTTCGCGGCCAAGATAGGCGCCTATGCGCAGGGGTTTGCGGTGATGCGCGCCGCCTCGCAGGAGTTCGGCTGGGACCTGCCGATGGCGACCGTGGCGCGCATCTGGCGCGCCGGCTGCATCATCCGCTCGCAGTTCCTCGATACGATCGCGTCGGCCTTCGAAGCCAAACCGGATCTCGCTAATCTCCTCGTCTCGCCGGCCTTCGTTTCGATGGTCGCGAAGGCTGAGCCGTCGCTTCGGCGGGTGGTGGCGACCGCCGCGACGCATGGTCTGGCGGTGCCGGCGATCTCGTCGGCGCTGGCCTATTTCGATGCCTATCGGCTGGGCCGCGGGACCGCCAACCTGATCCAGGCGCAGCGCGACTTCTTCGGCGCGCACGGCTTCGAGCGGATCGACGCCATCGGCGCCCATCATGGCCCCTGGGGCGGCCACATGGCAGGCTGATCTTCACGGATTTCTGAATCCAAAACTTCCATACAAGCTTCCGCGCGGCTACAAGTGGCGACGCCGCACGCGGCTGGATGCATGAAGAAGGAGACGCCGATGGGCTGGCAGCCAGCGGACAACCGCTACGAGACGATGACCTACAACCGCTGTGGCCAGTCCGGCCTCAAGCTGCCGGCACTGTCGCTGGGGCTTTGGCACAATTTCGGTGACGACACGCCGCACGCAACCAAGCTCGCGATCGTGCGCAAGGCTTTCGATCTCGGCATCACCCATTTCGACCTCGCCAACAATTACGGACCGCCGCCCGGCTCGGCCGAGCTCGCCTTCGGCGAGCTGCTGCGCACCGATCTCGCCGGCTATCGCGACGAGCTGATCATCTCGACCAAGGCCGGCTACGGCATGTGGCCCGGGCCGTATGGCGAATGGGGAAGCCGAAAATACCTGCTCGCCTCGCTCGACCAGAGCCTGAAGCGGATGGGGCTCGACTATGTCGACATCTTCTATTCGCACCGCTTCGATCCCGACACGCCGCTGGAAGAAACGATGGGCGCGCTCGACCATGCGGTGCGCTCCGGCAAGGCGCTCTATGTCGGCATCTCGTCCTACAATTCGCAGCGCACCCGCGAGGCCGCCACCATCCTGCGCGAGATGGGCACGCCCTTCATCATCCACCAGCCGAGCTACTCGATGATCAACCGCTGGGTCGAGGAAGACGGCCTGCTCGACACGCTGGATGGGCTGGGCATCGGCTCGATCGTGTTCTCGCCGCTGGCGCAGGGCATGCTCACGAATAAGTATCTCAAGGGCATTCCCGAGGGCAGCCGCGCCACGCAGGGCAAGTCGCTCCGGCAGGATTTCCTGAACGACCGGACGTTGGACAACATCCGCGCGCTCGATGCAATTGCCAGGCGCCGCGGTCAGACGCTGGCACAGATGGCGATCGCCTGGGTGCTGCGCGGCAACCGCGTGACGACGGCGCTGATCGGAGCGAGCCGTCCGGAACAGGTCGAGGATTGCGTCGCCGCGCTGAAGAACCGCGATTTCACGGCGGAGGAGCTGGCAGAGATCGATTCGCACGCAAAGGACGCGGACATCAACCTCTGGGCGGCGTCGGCCGAACGCAAGGGGCCGGCGAGGAAGTGATGGCCGGGTGAGGGGGCGTTCGCCAACATTTGGAATGGGGTTTTGGGAGGAGCCGCACGTATGACAAAGATCCGCAACCCCATCCTGCGCGGCTTCAACGCCGATCCGTCGATCTGCCGGGTCGGCCGCGACTATTATATCGCGACCTCGACCTTCGAATGGTATCCGGGCGTCCAGATCCACCACTCGACGGACCTCGCCAACTGGCGGCTCGTCAAGCGGCCGCTCGACCGCGCGAGCCAGCTCGACATGCGCGGCAATCCCGACTCCGGCGGCATCTGGGCGCCGTGCCTGTCCTATGCCGACGGCCTGTTCTGGCTGGTCTATACCGACGTGAAGCGGCTGGAGGGCAACTTCAAGGACGCGCACAACTATATCGTCACGGCGCCCGCGATCGAAGGCCCCTGGTCCGACCCGGTCTATGTTAATTCCTCCGGCTTCGACCCGTCGCTGTTCCATGACGACGACGGCAGGAAGTGGTTCGTCAACATGCAGTGGAACCACATCTCGCACGGCGTCGGCGGCAGCCCGAAACATCCGTCTTTCGACGGCATCCTGCTGCAGGAATACGATGCGAAGGCGCAAACGCTCGTCGGGCCGATCCGCAACATCTTCCCCGGCTCGCCGCATGGGCTGGTCGAGGCGCCGCATCTCTACAAGCGCGGCGGCTGGTACTATCTCACCACGGCCGAAGGCGGCACTGGCTACGGCCACGCCGTGACCATGGCGCGCTCGCGCGACATCGGCGGGCCGTACGAGCTGCACCCGCTCGTCCACCCGATCACCTCCAAGGACGCGCCCGACGCGCCGCTGCAGCGCGCCGGCCATGGCCAGATCGTCGAGACGCCGGACGGCGAGGTCTATCACACGCACCTCACCGGTCGGCCGCTGCCGGGCATCCGCCGCTCGCCGCTCGGCCGCGAGACCGGCATCCAGAAATGCGAATGGCGCGACGACGGCTGGCTCTATCTTGCGCATGGCGGCCAGGTGCCGGCGCTGGAGGTCGAGGCGCCGAAGGGCAGTGCGGGCAGCAAGGCGGACAAGTCCGTCTCGATCCGCCACGACTTTGTCGGAGGCACGCTGCCGCTCGACTTCCAATGGCTGCGCACGCCGGCGCCGGAGCGCATCTTTGCGCTGCCGGGCAAAGGGCTGCGCCTGTTCGGCCGCGAGTCGATCGGAAGCTGGTTCGAGCAGGCTCTGGTCGCGCGTCGGCAGGAGCACTTTTCCTACCGCGCCGAGACCTCGCTCGCGTTCGATCCGGACACATACCAGCAGGCGGCCGGGCTGGTCAGCTATTACAACCGCCATAAGTTCCACTTCCTGGCGGTGACGCGCACGCCCAGGGCTGGCCGCGCGCTGATGATCATGTCCTGCCTCGGCGACTGGCAGAACGGCAAGCTGACCTTCGGCCTCGACGAGCCGATCGCGCTGCCGGCGGAGGGCGCGGTCGGTTTGCGCGCCGATGTCGACGGCGCCTCCTTGCGCTTCTCCTACTCGACCGGCGGCGAATGGCTCCGGGTCGGTCCGGAGCTCGACCAGTCGCTGATCTCAGACGAAGGCGGCCGCGGCGAGCACGGCTCCTTCACCGGCGCCTTCGTCGGCATGGCGGCCTTCGACACGTCGGGACGGGCACGGCCGGCGGACTTCGGCTATTTTCTCTACGAGGGAACCGGCGACTAGTTGCCCAGGATGCCGGGCAGCCTCAGTCCCTTTTCCCTGGCGCAGTCGAGCGCGATGTCGTAGCCGGCGTCGGCGTGGCGCATGACGCCGGTGGCCGGGTCGTTCCACAGCACGCGCTCCAGCCGCCGCGCGGCATCGGCCGTGCCGTCGGCGCAGATCACCATGCCGGAATGCTGCGAATAGCCCATGCCGACGCCGCCGCCGTGATGCAGCGACACCCAGGTCGCGCCCGACGCGGTGTTCAAGAGCGCGTTGAGCAGCGGCCAGTCGGACACGGCGTCGGACCCGTCCTTCATCGCCTCCGTCTCGCGGTTCGGCGAGGCGACGGAGCCGGAATCGAGATGGTCGCGGCCGATGACGACCGGCGCCTTGAGCTCGCCCTTGGCGACCATCTCGTTGAAGGCGAGCCCAAGCCGGTGGCGGTCGCCGAGCCCGACCCAGCAGATCCGCGCCGGCAGGCCCTGGAAGGCGATCCGCTCGCGCGCCATGTCGAGCCAGGTGTGCAGGTGCGTGTTGCCGGGTGTCAGCTCCTTCACCTTGGCGTCGGTCCTAAAAATGTCTTCGGGATCGCCCGACAACGCGGCCCAGCGGAACGGCCCGATGCCGCGGCAGAACAGCGGCCGTATGTAAGCCGGGACGAACCCGGGGAAGGCGAAGGCATTGTCGAACCCCTCGTCCTTGGCCACCTGGCGGATGTTGTTGCCGTAGTCGAGCGTCGGCACGCCGGCGTTCCAGAACGCCACCATCGCCTCGACATGCTCGCGCATCGAGGCGCGGGCGGCTTTCTCGACGGCCTTCGGGTCGCTCTCCCGCTTTTCGCGCCATTCCGCGACAGTCCAGCCCTTCGGCAGGTAGCCGTTGAGCGGGTCGTGCGCAGAGGTCTGGTCGGTCAGCATGTCGGGGCGGATCCCGCGCCGGTAGAGCTCCGGCACGATCTCGGCGGCGTTGCCGAGCAGGCCGACCGACTTCGCCTCGCCGGCCTTGGTCCAGCGGTCGATCATTTGAAGCGCTTCGTCGAGCGTGGTGGCCTTCTCGTCGACGTATCGGGTACGCAGACGGAAATCGATGCGGCTCTCGTCGCACTCGACGGCGAGGCAGCAGGCGCCGGCCATGACGGCTGCCAGCGGCTGCGCGCCGCCCATGCCGCCGAGCCCGGCCGTCAGTATCCACTTACCTTTCAGGTTGCCGCCATAGTGCTGGCGACCGGCCTCGACGAAGGTCTCGTAGGTGCCCTGCACGATCCCTTGCGTGCCAATATAGATCCACGAGCCGGCAGTCATCTGGCCGTACATGGCCAGCCCCTTCTTATCCAGCTCGTTGAAATGGTCCCAGGTCGCCCAGTGCGGCACGAGGTTCGAATTGGCGATCAGCACGCGCGGGGCGTCCTTGTGGGTGCGGAACACGCCGACCGGCTTGCCCGACTGGACGAGCAGCGTCTCCTCCTCGGTCAGCGTCTTCAGCGTTGCGACGATGGAATCGAAATCCGCCCAGGTCCGAGCCGCCCGGCCGATGCCGCCATAGACCACCAGCTCGTTGGGGTTTTCCGCGACGCCCGGATCGAGATTGTTCATCAGCATGCGCATCGGCGCCTCGGTCATCCAGCTCTTCGCCGTGATGTCGGGTCCGATGGGCGAACGGATCTCGCGGATGTTGTGGCGGGGATTGGCGGTCATGGGCGGCGTCCTTTCGCAAGGGCTTTCGCGATCTCCTCGATCGCGGTCAGGATATCTTTGAGAATGGGACGCAGCCGGCGGGCCTTGTCGGCATCGAGATCGAAGGGGAGCTCCTCGGCGGCGAGATGCGTGATCTGCGCTAGTTCCATCTGGATGGCGTGAACGCCGGTTTCCGGTCGGCCATAGCGCCGCGTCGTCCAGCCGCCGCGGAAGCGGCCGTTGAGGACGGATGTGTAGCCGTTGGCCCGGCCACTGATGTCGGCCACGGCGCGTTCGATCTCGGCTGCGCAAGTGCGACCATTGTCGGTGCCGATGTTGAAATCCGGCAGGATGCCGTCGAACAGGAACGGGCAGCGCGAGCGGATCGAGTGGCAGTCGTAGACGACAGCTATCCCATGCCGCGCTTTCACGCGTGCGATCTCGGCCTCGAGTGCTGCGTGATAGGGCCGGTGGAACCTTTCCAGCCGCTCGGCGACGTCGGCGGCGGTCGGCTGTTGCCCCTCCTTCCAGAGCGGCTGGTCGTCGAAATCGGTCGTCGGCACAAGGCCCGTCGTGTTCTGGCCGGGATAGAGGCTCTGGCCGGAAGGATCGCGGTTGGCGTCGATGACGTAGCGGTGGAACGTCGCCCGCACCGTCGTCGCATCTGGCAGCAGGCCGGCATAGAGCTCGTGGACGTGCCAGTCGGTGTCGCGGAGTTTTCGGCCTTCGTCATTGAGCCGGGCGGCAATGTCGGCCGGCACCTCGGTCCCGGTGTGCGGGAAGGCGAGGATGAGGGGGGAGGCGCCGGGGCGGAGTTCGAAGGGGGTCATCGAAGCGTGCCCCCTCCACCATGCTTCGCATGGTCCCCCTCCCCCGTAAACGGGGGAGGATTGAGGGCGTGCAGGCGGCACCGCCGATCCTCCCCTGCGAAGCGGGGGGTCCGAAGGACGGGCGAGACAAGCGGCTCGCCCCGGCAAGGGACCACGTAGTGGTGGAGGGGGCGCGGCATCATCCGAGCCCCGGCAAAATGCCCGCGCCGACGCTGGCGTTGAGCGCCCCGCTCCTCACCAGTTCCGCACCCGCCTCGAGATCGCCCGCCATGTAACGGTCTGCCTCCAGCGTCGGTACTACGGCGCGGATCGCGGCATGCGCCCTCGCCAGTTCGGGGCTCGTCTTCAGCGGTGCCCGAAAGTCCAGCCCCTGCGCCGCCACCACAGCCTCGATGCCGACGATGCCGGCGAGGTTGTCGGTCATCTGCAGCAGCCGCCGCGCGCCGTGGCAGGCCATCGACACGTGGTCCTCCTGGTCGGCGGAAGTCGGCGTCGAATCGACCGAGGCCGGGTGCGCCATCTGCTTGTTCTCGCTCATCAGTGCCGCGGACGTAACTTCGGCGATCATCATGCCGGAGTTCAGCCCCGCATTCTTCGCCAGAAAGGGCGGCAGGCCGTAGGAGAGCTTCGGGTCGACCAGCAGCGCCACGCGGCGCTGCGCGATCGCGCCGATCTCGCAGACGGCGATGGCGATCTGGTCGGCGGCGAAGGCGACCGGCTCGGCGTGGAAGTTGCCGCCGGAGACGACCCGGCCGTCGGAGAGCACCAGCGGATTGTCGGTGACGGCGTTGGCCTCGATCTCCAGCGTCCGGGCCGCCATGCGCAGGAGGTCGAGGCAGGCGCCGTCGACCTGCGGCTGGCAGCGGATGCAGTATGGGTCCTGCACGCGCTCGTCGCCATCGAGATGGCTGTCGCGGATTTCCGAGCCCGCCATCAGCGCGCGCAGCGCCGCCGCCGTCTCGATCTGTCCGCGATGGCCGCGCAGCGTGTGGATCTCCTCGACGAAAGGGGCCGACGAGCCCATCGCCGCGTCGGTCGACAGCGCGCCGGCGATCAGCGCCGCGTTCGCCGCGCGATGCGCCCGGAACAGCCCGGCGAGCGCCAGCGCTGTCGAGACCTGCGTGCCGTTGATCAGTGCCAGGCCCTCCTTGGCGGCGAGCACAACCGGCGTGAGCCCGGCCTTCACAAGGGCGTCGCGCGCAGTCATTCGTTCGCCGGCAAAATAAGCCTCGCCCTCGCCGATCATCGCGGCGGTCATATGGGCGAGCGGCGCCAGATCGCCCGAGGCGCCGACCGACCCCTTCTCCGGGATGACGGGGATGACGTCGGCGGCCAGCATCGCTTCGATCAGCTCCACCACGTGCGGACGGATGCCCGAGGCGCCGCGGCCGAGCGAGATCAGCTTCAGCGCCATGATCAGCCGGACGATATCGGCCGGCAGCGCAGCACCGACGCCGCAGCAATGCGACAGGATCAGATTGCGCTGCAGGGTCGCCACGTCCTCCGGCGCTATCCGCACCGAGGCGAGTTTTCCGAAGCCGGTGTTGATGCCGTAGACCGCGCCTGCGCCCCCCGCGATCTCCTCGATCCGCGCCGCGGCCTTCGCGATGCCGGGCCGGAAGGCGTCGTCCAGCCGCGCGGGGGTGCCGGTTCGGTAGATGGCTTCGAGGTCGGACAGGGGCACCGAGCCGGGGTGGAGGGTGATCATGAGGGAACTCTGCTGGCGGCTCGATTGATGTTGGACTGTCGCGTTCCTTCGCGCCCCCCTCTGTCCTGCCGGACATCTCCCCCACAAGGGGGGAGATTGGCCGGCGCGTCGGCTTTCGCCAATCGCCAGCCTCTCAGGATGTGCGACCACATCGGAACTGCCGATCTCCCCCCTCGTGGGGGAGATGTCCGGCAGGACAGAGGGGGGCGCGAAGGAATGCGGTGCTCATGCGGCATCACGCAATCCTCCGGAACAGCGGATTGAATCCGATCCGGTAGGCGAGTTCCGCAGGTTCGCCGACGTCCCAGATGGCGATCTCGGCACGCTTGCCGGGCTCCAGCGTGCCGATGTCGGATAGTCCGAGCGCACGCGCCGCGTTGCGGGTGAAGCCCGCCAGCGCTTCCAGCGGCGTCAGCCGGAACAGCGTGCAGGCCATGTTCATCGCCAGGAGCGGTGAAGAAAGCGGCGAGGAGCCTGGATTGCAGTCGGTGGCGATCGCGATCGGCACGCCGGCCGCGCGCAGCAGCTCGACCGGCGGCGCCTGCGTCTCGCGCAGGAAGTAATAGGCGCCCGGCAAAAGCACTGCGACCGTGCCGCTCGCAGCCATCGCTGCCACGCCCTCGGCGTCGAGATATTCGAGATGATCGGCCGACAGCGCGCCGTAGGACGCCGCGAGCCTCGCGCCGCCGAGATTGGACAATTGTTCGGCATGCAGCTTTACGGGCAGCCCTAGCATGCGCGCCTTGTCGAACACACGGCCGATTTGCGTCGGCGAGAATGCGATGCCTTCACAGAACCCGTCGACAGCGTCGACGAGGCCTTCAGCATGCGCCGCCTCCAGTCCCAGCAGCGCGACCTCATCGAGATAGGCGTCCGCGCGGCCCTTGTATTCGGCGGGCACGGCATGCGCGGCGAGCCAGGACGTGACGACACGCACCGGGCGGAGTGTCCCGAGGCGGCGCGCGGCGCGCAGCATCTTCAGTTCGTCTTCTATCGTCAGCCCGTAGCCCGACTTGATCTCGACTGTCGCGACACCTTCTGCCAGCATCGCGTCGAGCCGCGGCAGGGCCTGCGCCACCAGTTCGTCCTCCGACAAGGTCCGCGTCTGCGCCACGGTCGAGACGATACCGCCGCCGGCGCGCGCGATCTCCTCGTAAGTCGCGCCCTCCAGCCGCATCTTAAATTCTTTCGCGCGGTTTCCCCCGAAGGCGAGATGCGTGTGGCAGTCGATCAGCGCAGGCGTGGCAAGCCGCCTTTTGAAATCCTCGCGCTCCACGCCGCGCCAGTCCGCCGGGTCTGCCCCGACGAAGGCGATCCTCCCGTCGTCGATCCCGATCGCGCCGTCGACCATGCCCCAGCCGTACGGCCCGGCCATGGTGGCGATGCGCAGATTGTCGAGAATGCGTCGGCTCATCGATTTCGCTTTTAATGTCTGTGCATATTGCTATTATGTATAGACATAAAAAGTCAATGGATGATCGACGATGCAGACGATTTTCGCGCGGAGCGCATTTCTCCCGGCTGGTTGGGCCGAGGATGTCGAGATCGGTATCGGCGCAGGCGGCCGTATCGATTCCGTCATTCCCGGCGCACGCGCGCGCCCAGGCGCCGAGTCCGTCGATCTCCTCCTCCCCGCGCCGTCCAATCTGCACAGCCACACCTTCCAGCGCGCGATGGCCGGCCTCACGGAAGCGCGCGGCCCTTCCGAGCGCGATTCCTTCTGGACCTGGCGGGAGGTGATGTACCGCTTCCTCGACGTGCTGACGCCCGACGAGATCGAGGCGATCGCCGCCTTCGCCTTCTTGGAGATGCAGGAGGCAGGCTTTTCGGCCGTCGCCGAGTTCCACTATCTGCACAACCGCCCGGGCGGCGCCACCTACGAGGATCCGGCTGAACTGTCGGCACGCATCGCCGCCGCCGCCGCGGCGACCGGCATCGGTCTGACGCTGCTGCCGGTTCACTATGCGCAGGGCGGCGTCGACGGCCGGCCGCTCGCGGGCGGCCAGTTACGGTTCCGGAACGATCTCGCTTCCTTCGAAGACCTCGTCGCGCGGATGTCTGGAACCATAGGTTCGCTGCCGGCGGACGCGTCGTGGGGCATCGCGCCGCATTCGCTGCGCGCCGTGTCCCGCGACCACCTCCGCCATCTTGCGTCGCTGGCGCCGGATCGCCCTATGCACATGCACATCGCCGAGCAGGAAAAGGAGTTGGACGAGACCCGAGCGGTGTTCGGTGCCCGCCCCGTCGAATGGCTCTTGTCCGAGCACGACGTGTCCTCGCGCTGGTGTCTGATCCATTGCACCCACATGAACCCCGCCGAGACCGAGGGGCTCGCGCGCTCCAGTGCCGTCGCCGGCCTCTGCCCGGTCACGGAGGCCAATCTCGGCGACGGCATCTTCGACGGCGCGCGTTTTCTGGCGTCCGGCGGATCGTTCGGGGTCGGTTCGGATTCCAACATCCGCATCTCGGCGGCGGAAGAACTTCGCCAGATGGAATATTCGCAACGCCTGCGCGACCGGCTGCGCGTCGTGCTGGCCCCGCCCGGCAAATCCGCCGGCGATGTCCTCTACCGCGCGGCGCTTGCCGGCGGCGCCCGGGCGCTCGGCCGCGAATCGGGCGCCATCGAGCCGGGCAAGTGGGCCGATCTCGTCGCGCTCGACCTCGATCGAGCGGGCTTTGGGCCGCTCTCGTCGGCGGCTGCGCTCGACGCGTGGATCTTCTCCGCCGGCAGCGCCGCCGTCTCGGACCTCTGGTCGGCGGGGCGACATCGTGTCAAAGCCGGCCGGCACGTCGAGCGCGCAAATATCGCAGCGCGCTACCGGGCCTGCCTCTCATCGGTACTGGAGCGCTTCTGATGGCATCTTTCCGCGCGATCAAACAGGAGATGGAACGCCGCATCGCCACAAGGCAATGGGTGCCCGGCGCCACGATCCCCGCCGAGGAGGAACTCGCCCGCGAGTTCGGCTCGGCGCGCGCCACCGTCAACCGCGCCTTGCAGGAGCTCGCCCGCGCCGGCGTCGTCGAACGCAAGCGCAAGTCCGGCACGCGCGTGGCGCTGCACCCGGTGCGCGAGGCGCGCTTCGTCATCCCGCTGGTGCGCCAGGAGATCGAGGCGGAGGGCGCCGCCTACCGCTACGCGCTCCTGTCGCGCGCGGTCGAGCCTGCGCCGGAGCTGGTTCGCGCCCGCCTCGGTCTCACAGGCGACCTGCTTCATCTGCGCTGTCTGCATCTGGCCGACGGGGCGCCCTATCAGTTCGAGGACCGCTGGATCAATCCGGCCTCGGTGCCCTCCGCACTTGCCGAAAGCTTTGCGGAGACGGGCCCGAACGAATGGCTGGTGCAGAACGCGCCGTTCTCGCGCGCGGACTTCTCGTTCCGCGCCGCGCGGGCCTCGGCCGGAGAGGCCGAAGTCCTCGGCCTGTCACCGGGCGAGGCGGTTTTCGTCGCCGAGCGCGCCACTTTCATCGGCGATGCGCCGGTCACTCTCGTCCGTCTCGTCCATCCGCCGGGATATGTGTTGCGGACTTCGCTGTAGCGCCTCGTGCTGGGCATGCGACAAAGGCGCCCTTGACCGTCTGTGCCGCGAGGCTATTTGGTTCTCGCAACCATTGGAGGTCGATATGTTGAAAGCCTACGGAGTTGCAGCCGCGGCATTTGCCGTTCTCGCCTTTGCCGGACAGGCGACTGCGCAGGATGCCGAAGCTGGCAAGAAGGTCTTCGTCAAATGCGCCGTGTGCCACGGCATCGGCGACACGAAGAAGCCGCTCGGACCGACGCTCAACGGCGTGATCGGCCGGACAGCCGGCACTGAAGCCGAATTCGCGGCGAAGGCCGCGGGCTATTCGAAGGCGATGAAGGAAGCCGGCGCCGCAGGTCTCGTCTGGGACGAGGCGAACATCGACGAATACATCACCGACCCAAAGAAGAAGATCCCCGGCAACAAGATGGCCTTTGCCGGCATCAAGGCCGAGAAGGACAGGGCGGACGTGATCGCCTATATCAAGACCTTCTCCAATTGAGCGTCTCGTCATAGCCGCCCATCGTTGGGCGGCGACACAGTCCTGATACGGTTCTATGCTAGCGCACGCTCGTCCGAAGTATCGGACGGCAAAGGCATATTCGGCCCGGATCGATCGGCGTGCGGCGTCTCAATCGCAATGTGTGCAGGCTTTTGGCCGCCCTCTGGGCGGTCGCATTACTGTTCGCGGCCCAGCCTTCCTTCGCACAGGAGCCGAAGAGCCTGAACGGCGTGGCGCTGGTCATCGGCCAGTCGGCCTACGAGAACATCCAGGCACTGCCCAACCCGGCGAACGATGCTCGCGAGATGGTGAAGCTGCTCACCGATCTCGGCTTCGACGCCCGGGGCGTGACCGATCGTGACGCCTCGAAGCTGCGCCGCGATCTCGAACGTTTCGCGGAAGACGCGGAGGGGGCCGACGTCGCACTGCTCTATTACTCCGGCCATGGCATCGAGGCGGCGGGCGACAACTGGCTGATCCCGGTGGACGCGGGTCCGGCGGCACTGGAGTCCGCCCAAGACTCCTTTGTCTCGCTCGCTTCGATCATCGAAGGGTTGAAGGAGACCGTGCCCGTCACGATCGTGTTGCTCGATGCCTGCCGCACCAATCCGTTCCCGCCGGGCGCCACGATGAAGCGGACTCCCACCGGTTCGAGCGAACCGGTGGGCGCGGGAGGGCTGGGTGCCGTTCGCGGCGTCACCGGTTTCAAGGCGCAGGCGCCCGCCAACGACAACCTCGGGATGGTTCTCGGCTTCGCCGCCGAACCCGGCCAGCCGGCGCTGGACGGCGAGGCAGGCGCCAACAGCCCCTACGCCGCCGCGCTGATCCGCCACCTCGCCGCGATGAAGGGTCTCGAATTCGGCCAGGTCATGCGCATGGTGACCGAGGAGGTCTATCTCGCCACCAAGGCCCGCCAGCGGCCGTGGATGAACGAGAGCCTGCGCCGCCTGCTCTATTTCGGCATCGCACCGGAGGAGCCGCAGGGCGTCGACGGAACGATCACCGGCGAGCGCCGCCAGCTGCTGCTCACCATGGCCGACCTCCCCGATTTCGAGCGCTTCCAGGTCGAGCAGGTGGCGCTGCGCGAGGGCGTCAAGCTCGATTCGCTCTACGGCATCCTGCGGGCGTTGGGCGAAGACGCGACGCCCGATAATCCCGAAGACCTCGGCAAGCTGCTCGACGCCCAGGCGGGGCGGCTGAAGTCGATGCTCAACGAGCGCGCGGCGCTGCGCACCGACGACCCGGAACTGCTGGCGCTGGCAGGTGCCGCCGACCGTGCCATCGGCGAGGGCGCGATCGTTGCCGCGCGGCAGTTTCTCGACGACGCGGTGGCCAAGGTGGAGGCCGGAAGTGCCGCGGTTGACGCGCTTGAGGAACAGGTCAAGGACAAGCGCCTGGCCGACGCCGCAATCTACGCAAAGCGCGCCGACGCCGCCGCTCTCGCCTTCGATTTCCGCGCCGCCGCGGGCGACTATGGCAAGGCCTTTGATCTGGTGGAGAAGTGGGACGACCGGCTGGCCTGGAACTACAAGAACCTTGAGGCCGAGGCGCTACGCGGCCACGGAGCGGCCACCGGCGACCGCGCCTCGCTCGACGGCGCGCTCGCCGCCTATCAGGCGGTGCTCGACATGCTCCCCAATGGGGAGAAGGGCCGCGACTGGGCGATCACCCGCAACAATATGGCGGTCGTACTGAACACGATCGGCGAGCGGGAGGAGGGCACCGGAAACCTGTCGCTGGCGCTCGACACGTTCCGCGAGGCGATGGAGATCTTCGCCGCCGAGGGTGATGACGCCAACTGGGCCGCGGCGCAGAACAATATCGGCAACATCCTTCTGGCGATGGGCGGTCGGTCCGGCGATACCGCGATGATCCGCGAGGCTGTCGAGGCCTATCGCGCGGCGCTGGCCAAGCGGTCGCGCGAAAAAATGCCGCTCGATTGGGCTTCTTCGCACAACAATATCGGCATCGCGCTGTTCCAGCTCTCGCAGCCGAGCGGAGATGTCTCGGGCCTGGTCGAGGCCGAGGCGGCCTACCGCGCCGCTCTCGAGGTTTTCACGCGCGAGGCGGCACCGGTCGACTGGGCGATGGCCCAGAACAATCTCGGCAACACGCTCAATGCGCTCTCGCTGGCCCGCAACGATCCTGAGCCGGCGAAACGGGCGGCCGAAGCCTTCGAGGCCGCCATGACGGTGCGCACCAAGGAGATATGGCCGCTGCAATGGGCCGCCAGCCAGCTCAATCTCGGCAACAGCTACACCATGATCGGCCGCCACGAACTCGGAACGGATAGCGTGGAGAAGGCGCGGGAGGCCTACGAGCGCGCGCTCACTGTGTTCGATCGCGGCAAGACCCCGCTCGACTGGGCATCTGTCCAGAACAACCTCGGATCGGCCTGGCAGACCATCGGCCAGCGCACGCAGGACATCGGCGCCCTGACGAAATCGCTCGAGGCGTTCAAGGCCGCCCGGCGCGTCTACAAGCGCAAGGATTTTCCGTCCGATTGGGCGATGACCCACAACAACGAGGGCAACACGCTGCGCCTGATGGCGGCGGTGTCGGGCGACGCGAAACACTACCGCGAGGCGATCGAAGCCTACGACCTGGCGCTGCGCGAGTTCACGCGGGAGCGCGCGCCGATGCAGTGGGCGCTCGCCACGTCCAGCATGGGCGATGCGCTGCAGTTCCTCGCCGCGACGGAGCAGAAAACCGACAGCCTGCATGCGTCGGTCGATGCGCGGCGGGCAGCGCTCGAAGTGCTCACGCCGCAGAACGCGCCTGTCGACTGGGCGAACGCCCAGAACGGCCTCGGCGTATCGCTGCTCAACCTTGCGACGCGGGAACAGAACCCGGCCTTCCTGCCGGAGGCCAAGGCTGCCTTCGAAGCGACCACGCAGGTGTTCACGCGCGAGACGCAGCCGGTGCAATGGGCATTTGCCCTCAACAATATCGGCGACGTGCATTGGTCGCTCGCCGCCCAGGGCGGCGGCGCCGCCGACTATCGCCAGGCGCTGTCCATGTTCGAGCAGGCGAAGGAGGGCTTCGCCCAGGCCGGATACGGGCCGCTGATCGCCCTCATCGACCAGAAGATCGAACTGGTGAAGGCGAGCCTGGCAAAGTGAGCCGCCTCAGCCCAGCCCGTCGAACAGCACCGTCGAGAGATAGCGTTCGGCGAAGGACGGAATGACCACGACGATCGTCTTGCCGGCATTCTCCGGTCGCCGCCCGATCACGGTCGCCGCCTGAAGCGCCGCGCCCGACGAGATGCCGACCGGCACGCCTTCCAGCCGCGCCACGAGCCGCGCATTGGCAAACGAATCCTCGTTGGAGACGGTGACCACCTCGTCGTAGACGCTGGTGTCGAGGATCTTCGGCGCGAAGCCGGCGCCGATGCCCTGGATCTTGTGCGGGCCGGGTTGGCCTCCCGACAGCACCGGCGAGGCCTCCGGCTCGACGGCGACGACCTGGACTCCCGGCTTGCGCGCCTTGAGCACCTGGCCGACGCCGGTGATCGTTCCGCCCGTGCCGATGCCCGCGACGAAGATGTCCACCGCCCCCTTGGTGTCGTTCCAGATCTCCTCCGCCGTCGTCTTGCGGTGGATCTCCGGATTTGCGGGGTTTTCGAACTGCTGCGGGACGACCGCGCCGGGGATCGTCTGCACCAGTTCCTCGGCCTTGGCGATCGCCCCCTTCATGCCCTTGGCGCCTTCGGTCAGCACCAGTTCGGCGCCGAGCAGCGCCAGCATCTTGCGGCGCTCGATCGACATCGTCTCGGGCATGGTCAGGATCAGCCGGTAGCCCTTTGCGGCCGCGGCGAAGGCAAGGGCGATGCCGGTATTGCCCGAAGTCGGTTCGACGAGCGTCGTCTTGCCTGGGACGATGCGGCCGTCCGCCTCCATCGCTTCGATCATGGCGACGCCGATGCGGTCCTTGACGCTGGCAATCGGATTGAAGAATTCGAGCTTGGCCAGAAGGTTGGCGACGATGCCTTTCTCCCGGGCGAACTTGTCGAGCCGCACGATCGGCGTGTCGCCGATTGTCTCGGTGATCGAGTTGTAGACCCGGCCACGTCCTGGAATGCGCGCGCCGCTTGCCTGACTGTTCATCGTCTTCTCCCTGAGGCAGTTTGCAGCACCTTAGTCTCTCGTTCCGCGGATTCCGAGAGCCGTTCGCAACGAGCCCGCCGACTGGGTGGAAGGCTATTCCAAGTATAGCTATCGGGTGGAAAAAAATTCTAATCGAAAGCAGCCGCAGCGCCGTGCGGACCGAAAGGCGGAGGATCGCACTTGATCTCCGGGGCGGCCGCGCTTGCAATCCGTTTCCGAGACGCTAAACCCGTGATCCGTATGCGCCTCGTATCCGGACGGCGCGGAGAGCGGGACGCTTCATGAGCCAATTCGACGTGCTGTGCATCGGCAACGCGATCGTGGATATCATCGCGCGGTGCGAGGAGAGTTTCCTCGTCGACAACGGCATCATCAAGGGTGCGATGAACCTCATCGACACCGATCGCGCCGAACTGCTCTACAGCCGCATGGGTCCTGCCATAGAGGCCTCCGGCGGCAGTGCTGGCAACACCGCCGCCGGCGTCGCCAGCTTCGGCGGCCGGGCGGCCTTCTTCGGCAAGGTCGCGCAGGACGCTCTCGGGGAGATCTACGCCCACGACATCCACGCCCAGGGTGTCGCCTTCGACACGAAGCCCCTCCAGGTGCCGCCGCCGACCGCGCGATCGATGATCTTCGTCACCCCCGACGGCGAACGCTCGATGAACACCTATCTCGGCGCCTGCGTCGAGCTGGGGCCCGAAGACGTCGAGGAAGACAAGGCGCGTGGCGCCAAGGTCACCTATTTCGAAGGGTATCTGTGGGATCCGCCGCGCGCCAAAGAGGCGATCCGGCTCACCGCGAAACATGCTCACGCCGCCGGCCGCGAGGTCTCGATGACCCTGTCGGATTCCTTCTGCGTCGACCGCTATCGCGACGAATTCCTGTTCCTCATGCGCTCGGGAACCGTCGACATTGTCTTCGCCAACGAGAGCGAACTGAAGTCGCTTTACCAGACCTCCTCCTTCGAGGCGGGGCTGGAGGCGATCCGCAAGGATTGCAGGCTCGCGGCGGTCACGCGCTCGGAACTCGGATCGGTGATCGTGCGCGGCGACGAGACGGTCCAGGTCGACGCCATCGAGATCGGCGAACTGGTCGACACGACCGGCGCCGGCGACCTCTATGCCGCCGGTTTCCTGTTCGGCTATACGACGGGCCGCTCGTTGGAAGACTGTGGCAAGCTGGGCTCCTTGGCGGCCGGCCTCGTCATCCAGCAGGTCGGCCCCCGCCCGCGCCAGAGCCTCCGCCAGGCGGCGGTCGAGGCGGGCCTTCTTTAGCGCCTTTCACAGCTTCGGCACTTCCTGTACGGTTGATCGTGCGGCCCACCCGGCGTTTTGCTGCCGGGCGGAGGAACCGACACGGCCTTGAGCGGTTTGCCGCAGACACGCAGCGGAGGTCGAAAGATGAAAAACCTGTCCTTCATCGTCGCGGCGACGGCTTTGATGCTCGCCGCCTGCAGCGACACCGATACGAATACCACGTCTTCCGTCGAACATCGCGATACCGCTCCGCAGATCGATGCCGATCCGACACCTCAAACCGGTACCGGCGGCGCATCGCAAACGAATTCGCTTGACGGTACGGTCAACGGCGCGCCGGGCCAACCCCGGCCCGCCCAGCAAGAGGGGGAAGCGCGATGAACGTCGCCAATCTACAACTCCAGGGACTGCTGATGGCGGTCGCGTCGATCAACGAGGTTCTTGTCAGGAAAGGGATTCTGTCGTCCGAGGAGATCGATCTGGCGCTGCGCAAGGCGGAGGCGGATCTGACCGCGGAGGAGCGGATGACGGAGGATCTGTCGCATTCGAACCGCGACGCCGCCTGCTTCCCGATCCGCCTGCTGATGGCGGCAAACCGGACGGCGTCCGACAAGGGGACATTCTCCGATCTATCCCGCAAGGTGAGCGCGAGCAAGGAACGTCCCGCCGATCGTCTGTAGGAAACCAAGCCGGTTGAGTTTAGAATTTGTAGGTAAGCGTGCCCTGGATCAGGTCGATCTCGAGAGAGTTGCCGGTATTGTTCATGTTTTCGAACTTGTACTTCAGGTATTTCAACCCGAAGATGGCGTTCTCCAGCGTGGCGAAATCGAGCCCGGCGCCGACTGCCGAACCGCGGCCGTCGAAACCGGCGCTGGTACTGCCATAGGCACCACCCGCGGTGCCGTAAACGAGCACCCGGTCGAACGAATAGCCGAGCCTCGCCCGGAGGTCGATGACGGAGGTCAGCCGGTTGTTGGGGCCGATCTCGATGTCGGCGGCCGAAACCGATCCTTCCACGCCCGCCACTGCGGCTCCGAGCGTCCAGTCATAGCCGCCATGGATACCGCCGATCACCCCTTCGCTGGCGACGACTCCCGGGCTTCCCCAGGCATACCCGCCCTGCACGCCGAGGCGGAAGCCGCTCCAGTCGAAATCCTGGTCGCCTGCAAAACGCTCGGCGACCGGCGCGGGAATATCGTCGGCGGCGAACGCCGGCATTGCCGCGATCAACAACAGGGCAGCTACGCGCAGTCTCACTCGTCCGGTCCCGGTCTCACGTGCCCTCGGGCATGACATTCGATCAAGAATGCCGGTCAACACTATGTGTTCCGTTAACGCGACAACGTGAACGATGCTTCCCAAATGAGACGGAAATACGAAAATACTATGGCGTCGACCGATTCAGGGAATGTCTTCAGGGCGCCGACCTGGCCTGGCCTTGTAGCGCGGAAACGTCCAGCCGAACTTGAGGGCTCCTCCGCGCACGATGAAGGCCGCCGCCGCCCCGATCAGGGCTGCCCCGAGCAGCGGAAATCCGGCAAGCGTCAGCCCGGTATGCGACGACGCGCCGACGAGAGCGGCTGTCACGTAGACTTCGGGCCGCAGCAACACCGAAGGCTCGTTTGCCAGCAGGTCGCGCAGGATGCCGCCGAAGGTGGCGGTGAGGATGCCGGTGACGATGGCGATCGCGGGCGACCCGGTGACGGTTAGCCCGATCTGCGCGCCGAGCACGCAGTAAGCCGCCAGGCCGACTGCATCGAGCCACAGGAGCAGCCGCCAGCGGCTTTCGAAAAGATGAGCGGTGAAGAAGACGAGCACCGCCACGCTCGCGCATACGAGGATATAGCCGGGTTCTCTCACCCAGAACACCGGCGTCAGGCCGAGGATCAGGTCGCGGAACGTGCCTCCGCCGACGCCGGTGACGCTGGCGAGGAACAGGAACCCGATGATGTCCAGCTCTTTCCTCGATGCCGCCAGCGCGCCGGTGGCCGCGAAGACCGCGACGCCGGCATAGTCGAAGGCGAGGATGGGGTTCATGCGGGTGAATGGTGAATGGTGATTGGTGAATGGTCAACAACACCCGGGCGCCGGTTGACCATCGGTCTCAAACGCCTATCCCGACCATTCACCATTCACCATTCACCGCCTCACGCATCCTTCTCCGCCTGCTCGTTCACGGGTCCCGGCTCGGCGGCCTGCGCCGGTGCCGCCTTCGGGCCGCCCTTGGCGACGCCGACCATGGCGGGGCGCAGCACGCGGTCGCCGATCGAATAGCCGGACTGCACGACCTGCACGACAGTTCCGTTCGGCACGTCGGGGTTGGGCACTTCGAACATCGCCTGGTGGAAATTCGGGTCGAACTTCTCCCCCTGCGGCTCCAGCTTCTTCACGCCGTGCCGCTCCAAAGCCGCGAGCATCGCGCGTTCGGTGATGTCGACGCCCTCGAACAGCGCCTTGAAGCCGGCGTCGCCAGCTTCCTTCGCCTCGGCCGGCACGGCATCCAGCGCACGGCGCAGGTTGTCCGACACGGTCAGCATGTCGCGGGCGAAATTGGTCACGGCGTAGGTGCGCGCGTCGACCATGTCGCGGGCGGTGCGGCGGCGCAGATTCTCCATCTCGGCCGCGAGGCGGAGAGCCCGGTCCTTCAATTCCTCGTTCTCCTTCATCAGCCGCACCAGCGCCTCGTAGTCGCCGTCATGGCCTTGGCCCGCGCCCGCCTCGGCGGCGTCCTCGATCCGTTCGTCGTTGATGTCGTCGTGGGGCTTCTCGCTCATCGCGTCGGTCCTGCTTCAACTGTTCGTGAGTTGCGCCGGATATCGATACTTGCGGCGCAAAAATCAAGGCTGGAGTGCAGTATGCCGCTACCGGCGACGCGGCGCGGCAAGGGCATGACGCCACGCGATCGTCAGCGCATCGTCGAGGTCGGCCTGGGACAGCGCCGAGAGCGTCGCCGTCGTCCAGCCCTGCTTGCCCCAGGCGTTCGGCACCGGGGCGAACGCATCGGGCGCCACCTCGCATTTGAGCGCCTGCTCGTCCGGGCTGAACTTGAAGTTGGCAGTCGCGCCGTCGGCCGCCAGCGTGACGTAGATCCGCTTCACCTTGAAGGCGGCGCGGTCGACATGCGGCGCCTCGGTGGTGCCGTCGAGAGCAAGCGCGGCGCGGCGCAGATCGTCGGCATCCGTCACCGCAGCATCCGGCTGATCATCTGCGCGGTATAATCCACCATAGGAACAATCCGCGCATAGTTGAGCCTTGTCGGGCCGATGACGCCGAGCGCGCCGACCACCCGTGCGTTCTTGTCGCGGTAGGGCGCGACGACAAGCGACGAGCCGGACAGCGAGAACAGCTTGTTCTCCGAGCCGATGAAGATGCGCACGCCCGATCCGCCTTCCGCCAGGTCGAGCAGCTGCATCAGCCCGTCCTTGGTCTCGAGGTCCTCGAACAGATGCCGCAGCAGCTGGATGTCGGCCTCGGCGGTGACGTTTTCGAGCAGGTTCGCGCGGCCGCGCACGATCAGCGTCGCCGGCAGCCCGCCGTCGCCGCCGGCCCAGACTGCCAGCCCCTTGTCGACCAGCTCCTGCGACAGCGCGTCGAGCGCCGTCTTGGTCTCGGCCTTCAGCCGCGCCACCTCGGCGCGTGCCTCGGCGAGTGTGCGCCCGGCGATATGCGCATTGAGGAAGTTCGACGCTTCCATCAGCTGTGACGTGGTGACCCCCGGCGGCAGTTCGACGATGCGGTTCTCGACGTCGCCGTTCTGCGACACCAGCACGGCCAGCGCGCGATTGGGTTCGAGCTGGATGAATTCGAGATGCTTGAGCGGCACCTCGTTCTTGGCGGCGACGACGAGACCGGCGCCGCGCGACATGCCCGACAGCATCTGGCTGGCCTCGGTCAGCATCTGCTCCAGCGTCGATCCGGAGCCGGAAGCCTTGACCTGCGCTTCTATCACCCGGCGCTCTTCTTCGGAGAGATCGCCGAGCTCCATGAAGGCGTCGACGAAGAAGCGCAGGCCCTTCTGGGTCGGCAGCCGGCCGGCGGAGATATGCGGCGCGTAGATGAGCCCCAACTGCTCCAGGTCGCTCATCACGTTGCGCACGGTGGCCGGCGACAGCGACGCCGGCAGCATGCGCGACAGGTTGCGCGAGCCGAGCGGCTCGCCGTCGCGCAGGTAGGAATCGACGATAGCCCGAAAGATGTCGCGGGAGCGCGCATCGAGCGACTGCAGGTTCTGGTCGAAGATCGGTTTCGTCATGGGTCGACGCGGGGTTCGTTGATGCGAATATAGTCTTGGGCGCGAATGGCGCAACCGAGCCGGTTTCCTCGGTTGCCCGTCGGGCACGCAACGTCTAAAAGCCCCCTTTCCCGGTCAACCGAGTCAGAATCCATGCGTCCTTCCAAACGCCAGCCCGACGAGATGCGGGCGATTTCCTTCGAACGCGGCGTCTCCAAGCACGCCGAGGGCTCGTGCCTCGTCAAGTTCGGCGACACGCATGTCCTGTGCACGGCGAGCCTGGAGGAGAAGGTGCCGGGCTGGCTGCGCAACACCGGCAAGGGATGGGTGACGGCTGAATACGGTATGCTGCCGCGCTCGACCGGCGACCGCATGCGCCGCGAGGCGGCAAGCGGCAAGCAGGGCGGCCGTACCATGGAGATCCAGCGTCTGATCGGCCGTTCGCTGCGCTCGGTCGTCGACCTGCAGGCGCTGGGCGAGGTGCAGATCACCGTGGACTGCGACGTGATCCAGGCCGATGGCGGCACCCGCACGGCCGCGATCACCGGCGGCTTCGTCGCGCTTCACGACTGCCTGTCCTGGATGGCCGCGCGGAAAATGACCGACGTTTCGAAGGTGCTCCGGGACCATGTCGCGGCGATTTCCTGCGGCATCCATGAGGGCGTGCCCGTTCTCGACCTCGACTATCTTGAGGATTCCTCCGCCGGCACCGACGCCAATTTCGTCATGACCGGCAAAGGCGGGATCGTCGAGATCCAGGGCACCGCGGAAGGCATCCCCTTCACCGAGGAGGAATTCGCCGCGCTGATGTCGCTCGCCAAGAAGGGCATCGCCCGCCTCGTCGACCTGCAGAAGATGGCGGTTGGGTGAGCTTCTGGCGGCGATGTCGATGCTTCACGGCGCCCCCCTCTTTCCTGCCGGACATCTCCCCCACGAAGGGGGAGATTGGCCGTCACGTTTGGTTTCGCCTCCCCCTGCCGCGTTAGAAGTTGGACGACGCTGGCGGTTAGGCAATCTCCCCCTTCGTGGGGGAGATGTCCGGCAGGACAGAGGGGGGCGTGACGGAGCGCGGCGTCGGGCTCCTGGCAGGGGCTATCCATGAAACCCTCCGCCGTCCTCGAATCTGCCCTCTACGTCACCGACCTCGCCGCGGCGGAGCACTTCTACGGCACGGTGCTGGGGCTGGAGACGGCCGGCAAGGTCGACGGCCGCCACGTCTTCTTCAAATGCGGCAAGGGCATCGTGCTGCTGTTCAACGCGACGGCGACCCGTCACGCCCCGCCGCCCGATGCGCGTCTGCCCGTTCCGCCGCATGGAGCCGCGGGCGAGGGACATCTCTGCTTTGCCGCGAGCGAGGAGGAGATCGACCGCTGGAAGACGCACTTGGCCGAGGCTGGCGTCGCGGTCGAGGCAGAATTCGAATGGCCGCGCGGCGGCCGCTCGATCTATTTCCGCGATCCGTCGGGCAATTCGCTCGAATTCGCCAATCCGTCGATTTGGGGCTTGTGATGCGGGATTTGGGCAAGCGGATCGTCGTCGCCAGTCACAATGCCGGCAAGCTGGCCGAATTCGCCGATCTCCTCGCGCCCTTCGGCCTGGAGGCGAGGTCGGCCAAGGAGTTCGGCCTGCCCGAGCCGGAGGAGACCGGAACGACCTTCGAGCAGAACGCCTACCTCAAGGCCCATGCGGCCGCGCAGGCGACCGGTCTGCCGGCGATTTCGGACGATTCCGGCCTCGTCGTCGACGCGCTCGGCGGGGCGCCGGGCGTCTACACCGCCGACTGGGCGACGAGGCCCGACGGTTCGCGCGATTTCATGATGGCGATGGAGAAAACCGAGAAGGCCTTGCAGGATGCCGGCGCCACCGATCCCTCGCGCCGCACCGGCCGCTTCGTGGCCGTCATCTGCCTGTGCTTTCCCGACGGCGAGGCCGAGTATTTCCGTGGCGAGGCGGAGGGCACGCTGGTCTGGCCGCCGCGAGGCACGAGCGGCTTCGGCTACGATCCCGTGTTCCTGCCGAACGGCCATGCCCGCACCTTCGGGGAAATGACGACGGAGGAGAAACACGGCTGGAAGCCCGGCATGGCGACCGCCACCTCGCACCGCGCACGCGCCTTCAAAAAGTTCGCCGAGGCGAGGCTGGGATTGACGTGAGCTTGGTCTGCCGCCCCCTCACCGCCCCGCTGCGCTCGGCACCTCTTCCCGAGGAGAGAGGAGGACGCGGCGGGAACGCGGCGCCCCTCTTCTCCCCGGCGGGGAGAAGGTGGCCCGAAGGGCCGGATGAGGGGGCGCGCTAGTGCAGTTGCTCTCCGACCCCGGCTTCGGCGTTTACCTGCACTGGCCGTTCTGCGCGGCGAAGTGCCCCTATTGCGACTTCAACAGCCATGTCCGCCACCAGCCGCCCGACCAGGCGCGCTTTGCACAAGCGTTCCGCCGCGAGCTCGAGCATTTCCGCGCCCGCACCGGTCCGCGCGAGGTGACCTCGATCTTCATTGGCGGCGGCACGCCGTCGCTGATGGAGCCGGCGACCGTCGGCGCGCTGCTTGATACGGTCTCGGAACTCTGGACCGTGCCGAACGGCATCGAGGTCACGCTGGAGGCCAATCCGTCCTCGGTCGAGGCCGGCCGTTTTCGCGGCTATCGTGGGGCGGGCGTCAACCGCGTCTCGCTCGGCGTCCAGGCGCTGAACGACCCTGACCTGCGCTTCCTCGGCCGGCTGCACGACGTGGCGGAGGCGAAACGCGCGATCGGGTTGGCGAGGGACATCTTTCCGCGCCTGTCCTTCGACCTGATCTATGCCCGGCCGGGCCAGACGATTGCGGCGTGGGAGACCGAGCTCGCCGAGGCGATCGACCTCGCCGCGGACCACCTATCGCTCTACCAGCTGACGATCGAGGAGGGCACGCGCTTCCACGCGCTGCACGCGGCTGGCAAGCTCGTGATGCCGGGTCCCGATCTTGCCGCCGATCTTTACCAGGCAACGCAGGCAGTGACCGCCGCGCGCGGACTTCCGGCCTACGAAATCTCCAATCATGCGAAGCCCGGCGCGGAGAGCCGCCACAACCTCGTCTACTGGCGCTACGGCGAATATGTCGGCGCCGGTCCCGGCGCGCATGGACGTTTCGTCGACGGCACCCGCCGCATCGTCACCTTCACCGAAAAGATGCCGGAGACCTGGGCCAATCTGGTCGAGGCCACTGGCCACGGCATTGTCGGCGGCGAAATCCTCGACCGGTCGGAAGAGGCGGACGAATTTCTGATGATGGGACTGCGCCTCGTCGAAGGCATCGACCTCGCGCGCTACGAGGCGATGGCGCGGCGTCCGCTCTCCCCGGCCCGCATCGCCATCCTGCGCGAGGAAGGACTGGTCGAGCCGGTAGGCAATTCACGGCTTCGCGCGACGGCGACCGGGATGATCGTGCTCGACGCGCTGGTTGCCGATCTCGCCCGCGAGGACTGATCGCTTCGCTTTCGCAGCCGACATGGACTCCGCCGCGGACCGCGTTTCCTTTTGATCATGCTTGTGCACGAGATATTCGAGCATCGCCTCGAAATGCGGCAGGAACTTCATGAGACCGGCGTATCCGGGCGGAAGTCTTTCGGCGGCGGCCACTTGGCGGGCCTTCCCGTGAGCGCTTCGGGCTTGGCCGGGATCTCCGATGCCTCAGCGACGGGCTCCTCGCGGTGCTTCCTCTTGCCCGCATAGTAGGTTTCGAAACTGTCGTGCAGCAGCAGGCCGTCCATCGTCGTCCTCCTCGATCGCGCTTCACAACCTCCTAACTGTCTGTTTGTTCCCCGGGCCGACATCACGTTGCGGCACTCTTCCCTTGGCCGGCGCAGACATGCGACACACACGTCATGGATACGCACGGCATTTCAGCGGAGACCTCCCCGCGCAGGACGTTCCTGGTCGGCGAGGCGGAGATCGCCGCCGGGCCGCTGGAGCCGGCGCTCTACCTCGTCGCCACGCCGATCGGCAATCTCGGCGACATCACCCTGCGCGCGCTGCAGACGCTCGCCGCTGCCGACGTGCTTGCCTGCGAGGACACGCGCGTCACGCGCAACCTCCTGTCGCGCTATGGCATCCGGCAGCGACCGGTTTCCTACCACGAGCACAACGCGGCTGAGGCGGGACCGGGCCTCATCGCCGCCGTTGCCGCCGGAAAGAGCGTCGCGCTGGTCTCCGATGCCGGAACGCCGCTCGTCTCCGATCCCGGCTATCGGTTGGTCGGACAGGCCATCGAGGCGGGGCTGCGCGTGGTGCCGATCCCCGGCGCCTCGGCGCCGCTTGCTGCGCTGACCGCGAGCGGCCTGCCCTCGGATGCGTTCCTCTTTGCCGGGTTCCTGCCGGTGAAGGACAGCCAGCGCCGCCAGAGGCTGGAGGCGCTGAAGGCGGTGCCCGCGACGCTGATCTTCTTCGAATCGCCCCGCCGGATCGACGCGGCCCTGGCCGCGATGGCTCAGGTGCTGGGCGACCGCCGCGCCGTCATCGGCCGCGAGATCACCAAGACCTTCGAGGAATTTCGCAGGGGCGGCCTGGCGGAGCTTGCCGCGCACTACGCGTCCGTGTTCGCCCCGAAGGGCGAGGTCGTGATCTGCGTCGGCCCGCCGGCAGAGGACGCCCCGGACGCCGACGACGTCGACCGGCTGCTCCTCTCCTTGTCGGCCGAGATGTCTGCCTCCAAGGCCGCCGCCGAGGCGGCGCGCCTCACCGGCCAGCCGAAGCCCGGCCTCTATCGACGCCTGCTCGACCTCAAGGGCGGGACCGGTGGCTGATCCGCGCTCGAGGCGCTTGCGAGCCTACCGCCTCGGCTTCCGCGGCGAGACACTCGCCTCGCTTGCGCTCATGGCCAAGGGCTACCGCATCGTCGCCCGGCGCTACAGGACGAAGCTCGGCGAGATCGACCTGATCGCCCGGCGCGGCGACATCGTCGCCATCGTCGAGGTCAAGGCACGGCCGACCCTGGCACAGGCGATGGACGCAGTCGGCCGCGAGGCGGCCTGGCGCATCGAAGGCGCGGCCGATATGTGGCTGTCGCGCCAGCGCGACCATGCCCGACTTTCGATACGCTTCGACCTCGTCGCGATATTGCCCTGGCGCTGGCCCGTGCATGTCGAGAACGTGTTTTACGGTCGGTCGTAAGCGGCGTTGCGGAGACACGCGAAATGCAGGACTACGGATCACAGTCAATGGCAGCGCCACTCAGGCGCGTGCTGATGCGCCGGGCATCGAGCGCGATGCGCGGGGCCGATCCCGTTGAATGGCACTACGGCCCCAGGTTTGATTCCGCGCGCGCCGCCGCCGAGCACGACCGATTGGTCAAGCTCGTCGCGAGATCGGGCGCTGCGATCGAATTCCTACCGGACGACGACGACGGTCTCGCCGATTCCGTTTTCACCCACGACCCGTCGCTGATGACCGAGCACGGCGCGCTGATCCTGTCGATGGGCAAGGCGCTGCGAACGCCGGAGCCCGGCCTGCACGAGACGGCCTACCGAAAGCTTGGCATCCCGATCCTGGGGCGCGTCGAGGCGCCGGGCACCGTCGAAGGCGGCGACTGCGTCTGGATCGACCGCACGACGCTCGCGATCGGGCGCGGGGTCCGCACCAATCAGAAGGGGATCCAGCAAGTGGCGAACCTGCTGGGACCGAAAGGCATCAGCGTCTATGGCTTCGACCTGCCGTTCTGGCAGGGCGAGGAGGCCTGCCTGCACCTGATGTCGGTGATCAGTCCATTGGCCGACGACCTGGCGCTGGTCCATTCGCCGCTCCTGCCGGCCCCCTTCTGGCAACTGCTCAAGGCGCGGGGCATCACGCTTGTCGAAGGCGATCCAGACGAGTTCCGCGCCAGCTTCGGTCTCAGTCTCAACGTGCTGCCGACAGCACCGCGCGAGGTGATCGCCGTCGCCGGCTTCCCGAAGACGGCGGCTGCGATGGAGGCTGCCGGCTGCCGCGTCGATACATTCGAAGCGGAGGCGCTGTGCATCTCCTGCGAAGGCGGGCCGACCTGCCTGACGAGGCCGATATGGCGGGGGTGACGGTCGGCGAGGCCTTGATCCACCTGCTCGAGGCGCACGGCGTGGACACCGTCTTCGGCATTCCCGGCGTCCACACGATCGAGCTTTACCGCGGCCTCGCCTCGTCGCGCATTCGTCACGTCACCCCGCGTCACGAACAGGGCGCAGCCTTCATGGCCGACGGCTACGCCCGCGCCTCCGGCAAGCCCGGCGTCGCCTTCGTCATCACCGGCCCGGGCCTCACCAACGCCATCACGCCGATGGCGCAGGCGCGGGCGGATTCGATCCCCATGCTGGTCGTCTCCGGCGTCAACCGGCTCGACACGCTGGGCAAGGGGCTGGGCTACCTCCACGAATTGCCCGACCAGCGCGGCATGATGGAGAAGGTCGCCCTGTTTTCGCACCGGGTGGACGATCCTGCCGGGCTTGCCGACGTGCTGGCGCAGGCGTTTGCGCGATTCTCGGCCGGGCGGCCGGGGCCGGTGCATATCGAGATCCCGCTCGACGTGATGGGCCTGCCTGCGTTGGAGAGCGCCGACCCCGTCGCCGCGCAACCTCCTCCCCCTCCGCAGGACACGGCCAGGATGAAGGAGGTGGCCGTCAAGGCGCATCTGGCGAAGACGCCGCTGATCCTTGCCGGCGGCGGCGCCAGACACGCGGGCGAGGCGCTGCGCGAACTTGCAGAACGCCTCGATGCGCCGGTGGTCACCACCGTCAATGCGCGCGGCCTCATGCATCGCCATCCGCTCGCCGTCCACGCCAGCCCGAGCCTGAAGGCGGTCCGAACGCTGATCCGCGAGGCCGATCTCGTCATCGCGGTGGGAACGGAATTCGGCCCGACCGACTACGACATGTATGCCGATGGCGGTTTCGTCCTGCCGCGCCATCTCGTGCGGATCGATATCGACATGGATCAGCTGGCCCGGCATCCGGTGGCGATACCCTTGAAGGGCGACGCCGCCGAACTCGTCGACGCGCTCGTCGCCGAACTGGGTGACGACCGGACTGACAGAGGCACCGGTGCGGCTCGCGCCGTCGCGGCGCGCGACAGCGCGTGGGCGGAGATCGGTCCGGTGATGCGGGACCAGGTCCGCGCCGTCGAAGCAATGCGGGATGCACTGCCGGGATCGATGATCGTCGGCGATTCGACGCAGCCGGTCTATGCCGCCAATCTCTGCTACGACCACGATCGCCCCGGCGGCTGGTTCAACGCCGCCACGGGCTATGGCGCGCTCGGCTATGCGCCGCCGGCGGCGATCGGCGCGGCGATCGCGCGGTCCGACCTGCCCGTCGTCTGCCTCGTCGGCGACGGCGGCTTCCAGTTCACGCTGCCGGAGATCGCGGTTGCGGCGGAAACCGGAGCGGCCGTCATCTTCGTCGTCTGGAACAATCGCGGCTACCGCGAAATCGAGACCTCGATGCGCGACGCCGGCGTCGAGCCGGTCGGCGTTTCACCCGACCCGCCGGATTTCCTCAAGCTTGCCGATGCCTACGGAATTCCAGCCGAGCGGATCGCGTCACCCTCCGGTCTCGCCGCCGCGCTCCTCCGAGCCCGCGCCGCGGGCGGTCCGCGCCTCGTCGAGATCGTCGTCGACTGAGGCGCATTCTGCCGCGCCCGGCCACGCTTGGCGATCGCGGCGAAACGGACTAAGACGACAGCGGTTTTTCATTCGATTGCCGCGCCGGAGCCTGCGATGACCCTGATCACGGAAACGTCGAAACTCGTCACCGTTTTCGGCGGTTCGGGCTTCATCGGCCGCCACACGGTGCGGGCACTTGCCCGCCGCGGCTATCGCGTCCGCGTTGCCGTGCGCCGCCCCGAACTCGCCGGCCATCTCCAGCCGCTCGGCAATGTCGGCCAGATCCAGCCCGTCCAGGCCAATCTGCGCGTCCGCTGGTCAGTCGACCGCGCGGTGGAAGGCGCCGACCACGTCATCAATCTGGTCGGCATCCTGCACGAATCCGGGCGTCAGTCGTTCAATGCCGTGCAGGATTTCGGCGCCCGCGCCGTTGCCGAGGCCGCGCGCGCCGCCGGCGCGAGGATGACGCAGATGTCGGCGATCGGCGCCGATGCGGCTTCCGAATCGGTCTATGCGCGGACCAAGGCGCGCGGCGAAGCGGCGGTTCTCGCGACGCTGCCGGATGCGAATATCGTCCGCGCCTCGATCGTGTTCGGGCCGGAAGACCATTTCTTCAACCGTTTCGCCGCCATGGCGCGCCTGTCGCCGGCCCTACCGCTGATTGGCAGCGGGACGACGCGCTACCAGCCCGTCTATGTGGTCGACGTCGCAGAAGCGCTGGCGCTGACGGTCGACGGCAAGGCGAGGCCCGGCACGACCTACGAGCTCGGCGGGCCGGAAGTGCTGACCTTCCGCGAGTGCATGGAGCACATGCTGAAGGTCATCGACCGCAAGCGTATGCTGGTGTCGATCCCGTGGCCGATCGCCAGGATCCAGGGTGCGATCCTCGGCATGCTGCCGAATCCGCTGCTGACCTCGGACCAGGTCACACTGCTCAAGAGCGACAACGTCGTGTCCGAAGCAGCTACCGCCGAGGGCCGGACGCTCGCCGGTCTCGGCGTCACGGCTGAATCGCTCGATGCGATCCTGCCCTCCTATCTCTGGCGCTATCGCGTCGCCGGACAATACACCAGGGCGAACGTGGCCTGAGCGGCCGCGGTCTTGGACGTCGCCGCTCTCCTTCCCGACGGCCTGGGCTACACGCCGGCCGCGCTTCTGATCGTCGCGAGCTTCTTCACCTCGGCTCTCACCGCCGCCTTCGGCGTCGGCGGCGGCGTAGCGATGTTGGCGCTGATGGGGCTGTTCATCCCCGTCGCGGCTCTCATCCCGGTGCACGGCGCCGTGCAGCTCGGCTCCAACACCGGCCGCGCCTGGAAGCAGCGTGCCAGCATTCGCTGGGATGTCGGCGCGCCTTTCGTCGCCGGAAGCATCCTCGGCGCGATCGTCGGCGCCTTCGTCGTCGTGCAGCTGCCGGACGCCGTTCTGATACTTGTTCTCGGCCTGTTCATCGTCGCCATCACCTGGACGAAGATCCCCGGCGTCGACCGCCTCGGCAAGGCCGGCCTGGCCCTAGGCAGCGCCGTCCTGGCGGTTCTATCCATGTTCTTCGGCGCAACCGGGCCGCTGCTCGCGGCGTTCTTCGGCCAGATCTTCGCCGGCGACCGCAAGGCGCTGGTCGCCACCCATGCCGCCGGCATGACCGTCCAGCATCTGCTCAAGATCGTCGTCTTCGGCTTTGCCGGCTTCGCCTTTGCCAGCTGGCTGCCGCTGGTCGCGGCGATGATCGTCTCCGGTTATCTCGGCACCGTCTATGGCACGCGCCTGCTCGAAAAGCTGCCGGAGGCGAGCTTCGCCTTCTGGTTCAAGGTCGGGCTGACGCTGCTGGCGGCGGACATGGTGCGGCGGGGTGCGACGGAATTGATCACGGCGGCGTGAAATTAGCCGCCTCGACGCGCTTGCGACTCGAAACGCCATTCTTATATACACCGCAACCCGGAAAATCCGGCGCAGCGATGCGGCGGAGTTCAGGAAACAACGAGTGAAAAGGGGTTGCCTCCTGGAACGCCGTCATGGGTCCTGGCAGCCTGCTAAGCGGAGAAGACACAATGGCTAAAGTCATCGGTATCGACCTCGGCACCACCAACTCCTGCGTCGCAGTGATGGATGGCAAGGAGCCCAAGGTCATCGAAAACGCGGAAGGCGCGCGCACCACGCCTTCGATCGTGGCCTTTACCGGCGACGGCGAACGTCTCGTCGGACAGCCGGCCAAGCGCCAGGCGGTCACCAATCCGGAAAACACCATCTTCGCGGTCAAGCGTCTGATCGGCCGTCGCTTCGACGACCCGGTGACGGAGAAGGACAAGAAGCTCGTCCCCTACAAGATCGTCAAGGGCGACAATGGCGACGCATGGGTCGAGGCCGACGGCAAGAAGCAGTCGCCGTCGCAGATCTCCGCCATGACGCTGCAGAAGATGAAGGAGACGGCGGAGGCCTATCTCGGCGAGAAGGTCGAGAAGGCAGTCATCACCGTTCCCGCCTATTTCAACGACGCCCAGCGCCAGGCGACCAAGGACGCCGGCAAGATCGCCGGCCTGGAAGTCCTGCGCATCATCAACGAGCCGACGGCTGCCGCGCTCGCCTACGGCCTCGACAAGAAGAAGGCCGGAACGATCGCGGTCTATGACCTCGGCGGCGGCACGTTCGACATCTCGATCCTCGAGATCGGCGATGGCGTCTTCGAGGTGAAGTCGACCAATGGTGACACCTTCCTCGGCGGCGAGGACTTCGACATGCGTCTGGTCGAGTACCTGGCGGCGGAGTTCAAGAAGGAGCAGGGCATCGACCTGAAAAACGACAAGCTTGCCCTCCAGCGCCTCAAGGAGGCTGCCGAGAAGGCGAAGATCGAGCTGTCCTCGTCTGCCCAGACCGAGATCAACCTGCCCTTCATCACGGCTGACGCGTCCGGTCCGAAGCATCTGACGATGAAGCTGACCCGCGCCAAGTTCGAGCAGCTCGTCGACGATCTGGTGCAGCGCACCGTCGAACCGGTCAAGGCAGCTCTCAAGGATGCCGGGATGAAGGCCGGCGAGATCGACGAGGTCGTTCTGGTCGGCGGCATGACCCGCATGCCCAAGATCCAGGAGATCGTGAAACAGTTCTTCGGCAAGGATCCGCACAAGGGCGTCAACCCCGACGAGGTGGTTGCACTCGGTGCCGCGATCCAGGCCGGCGTGCTGCAGGGCGACGTCAAGGACGTCCTGCTGCTCGACGTGACCCCGCTGTCGCTGGGCATCGAGACGCTGGGCGGCGTGTTCACCCGCCTGATCGACCGCAATACGACGATCCCGACCAAGAAGAGCCAGGTGTTCTCGACGGCCGAGGATTCGCAGTCGGCAGTGACGATCCGCGTCTTCCAGGGCGAGCGCGAGATGGCGGCGGACAACAAGCTGCTCGGCCAGTTCGACCTGGTCGGCATCCCCCCGGCGCCGCGCGGCGTGCCGCAGATCGAGGTCACCTTCGACATCGACGCCAATGGCATCGTCAACGTCTCGGCCAAGGACAAGGGCACCGGCAAGGAGCACCAGATCCGCATCCAGGCATCGGGCGGCCTGTCGGACGCCGACATCGAGAAGATGGTCAAGGACGCCGAGGCCAATGCCGAGGCAGACAAGAAGCGCCGTGCCGTGGTCGAGGCCCGCAACCAGGCGGAAGCTCTCGTCCACTCCTCGGAGAAGTCGCTCAAGGAATATGGCGACAAAGTCTCGGAAGCCGACCGTACCGCAATCAGCGATGCGATCGCGGCGCTCAAGACCGCATCCGAGGGCGACGACGTCGAGGATATCAAGGCCAAGACCAACGCGCTTGCCGAGGCGTCGATGAAGCTCGGCCAGGCGATGTATGAGGCCTCTCAGGCCGAGGCCGCCGAGGCGGATGCCCGCGCGGATGCGGCCAAGTCCGGCGACGATGTTGTCGACGCCGACTTCGAGGACCTCGACGACGACCAGAAGAAGTCGGCCTGATCCTTCGGGAGGGGCACGAACGGCGGCCGGCAGAGATGCCGGCCGTTTTGCATCGGTGCTTCTGTCGGACCGCGGCGAGCCGGCTTTATGTGCGCACCTCGCCTGAATCGCCCCGGTTTCGCCAGAAAACGCGAGGTTTGCGTATTAGGCCTATGGCATCCGTGCGCACGGCTTACTAAATGCGGGGCCGACACAGCGAATCTTCCGCTCGCATGCTTTTCGAACACGGGGCGACATGAAAGCCGATTTCTACGAGACCCTCGGCGTAGCCAGGGGAGCCGACGAAAAAGAGCTCAAGGCTGCCTTCCGAAAGCTCGCGATGCAGTTCCATCCCGATCGCAATCCGGGAGACCACGCCTGCGAGGCCAAATTCAAGGAAATCAACGAAGCCTACGAAACGCTGAAGGACCCGCAAAAGCGCGCGGCCTATGATCGCTTCGGCCATGCGGCCTTCGAGAATGGCGGCATGAACGGTGGTTTCTCCGGCGCCGGCGGGTTTGCCGATATCTTCGAGGACATCTTCGGCGACATGATGGGCGGCCGGCGCCGCTCCTCGGGCGGTCGCGAGCGCGGCGCCGACCTGCGCTACAACATGGAAATCTCGCTCGAAGAGGCCTTCGCCGGCAAGACCGCGCAGATCCGCGTTCCGTCGTCGGTGCAATGTTCGGAATGCTCGGGCTCAGGCGCCAAACCCGGTACCCAGCCGGTTACCTGTGCGATGTGCAGCGGCTCGGGGCGGGTGCGCGCCAGCCAGGGCTTCTTCTCCATTGAACGCACCTGCCCGCAATGTCAGGGCCGCGGCCAGACGATCAAGGATCCCTGCGGCAAATGCGCCGGTCAGGGCCGCGTCACCGAGGAGCGTTCTCTGTCGGTCAACATTCCCGCCGGCATCGAGGACGGGACCCGCATCCGCCTTGCCGGAGAAGGCGAGGCCGGGGCCCGAGGCGGCCCGACGGGCGACCTCTACATCTTCCTGTCCGTCAAGCCGCACGAGTTCTTCCAGCGCGACGGGGCGGACCTCTATTGCAAGGTGCCGATTTCGATGACCACGGCCGCACTCGGCGGCACCTTCGAGGTGGCGACGCTGGACGGAACCCAGAGCCGTGTGAAGGTCACCGAAGGTACGCAGAACGGCAAGCAGTTCCGCCTCAAGGGCAAGGGCATGCCGGTCCTGCGTCAGCCGGCGGTTGGCGATCTCTACATCCAGGTCGCGGTCGAGACCCCCCAGAACCTCACCAAGCGCCAGCGCGAACTGCTGGAGGAGTTCGAGCAGATCTCCTCGACCGAGAACTCGCCGCAATCGAACGGCTTCTTCTCGCGCATGAAGGATTTCTTCGAGTCGTTCGGCCAGTGAGACGCCGCACGTTCGGGCTCTCCCGACAAGGTGTGCATCGCGGAATCTTCGGTCTTTCTTTTGGCGCGTTGTGGACGCATAACGCAGCGTGAGATGACGACGGAGCCGGAGCCGATGCGATCAAGCAGCCTCAAGAAATCGATCGGACGGCGATTCGACGAGGAGTTGAAATTCTTCCGCGGCTGGATGGACAAGCCTCGCGCCGTCGGCTCGATCATCCCCACGAGCAATGTCACCGCGCGCAAGATGGCGTCGGTCATCAATCCGGAGTCCGGCCTACCGGTCCTGGAACTTGGCCCGGGCACAGGTGTGATCACGCGGGCCATCCTCGCCCGTGGCATCAAGCCCGAAAACCTCTGGTCGATCGAATACTCGGCTGCTTTCATCGAGCATCTTCGCGCCACGCTGCCCGGGGTGAACTTCATTCAGGGAGACGCCTTCGATCTCGACGCATGCCTGCCGGAAAAAGGCATGACCTTCGATTCCATCATTTCCGGCGTGCCGCTTCTCAACTTCCCGGTCGAGCAGCGCGTGCGCTATGTCGAAGACCTCCTCGACAGGATTCCGCCCGGGCGCCCGATCGTTCAGCTCACCTACGGCCCGCTGTCGCCGGTGCCGCCGCGGCGCGGCGACTACAGCGTCGAGCATTTCGACTTCGTCGTCCGCAATATCCCGCCGACGCAGCTCTGGATCTATCGGCGCGGCGCGCGGTCGTAGAGACTTGATTCCCGTCGCCTTGCCCTTTAGCGGAGGGCAGGTCGGGAGTACGTCATGACGCCGAGAATCCTCGTCTTCGCCGGATCGATCCGCACCGGAGCTTTCAGCGGCAAGACCGCCGACGTCGCCCAGACGGAACTTGCCCGGCAAGGGGTCGAAGTCACCCGCATCTCGCTCGCCGATTATCCGCTGCCGATCATGGACCAGGATCTGGAGGTCGAGAAAGGTATTCCGGAGAACGCCTACAAGCTCGGCCGCCTGATCGCTTCCCACGACGCGGTTCTCATCTGCACGCCGGAATACAATGGCTCGATTCCGCCGTTGCTCAAGAACGCCATCGACTGGGTCAGCCGCATCCATCGCGACAACGGCAGGCCGATCTCCATCTATCCGGGCAAGGTCGCCGCCATATGTTCGTCGTCCGACGGCCACTTCGCCGGCATCCGCAGCGCCAACCATCTCCGCTCGGTCTTGGCGCATATCCAGATGGAGGTCATCGCGCCACAGGTTTCGGTACCGAACGCCGGCGAGGCCTTCGACCCGGACGGCAATTTCAAGGAAGAGCGGCTGCGCAAGGGCATGACCCGGCTCTGCTCGACATTGATCTCGCATGCCCGGCTGCACTCCACGAGGATCGAGCCATGAACGCGATCGCACAGGCCGGAATGCGCGACAGGCTGATCGTTGGCCTCGACGTTTCGTCGGTGGCCGAGGCGGAAACGGTCGTTGACCAGCTCGGCGAGACCGTCTCGTTCTACAAGATCGGCTACCAGCTGGCCTTTGCCGGCGGACTCGAATTCGCCCGCGACCTTGCCTCCGGCGGCAAGAAGGTCTTCCTCGACATGAAGCTGCTCGACATCGACAACACGGTGGCGAAGGGCGTCGAGAACATCGCCCGCATGGGCATGTCGATGCTGACCCTGCATGCCTACCCGAAGGCGATGCGCGCGGCGGTCGAGGCGGCGAAAGGGTCGGGCCTCTGTCTGCTGGGTGTGACCGTGCTGACCTCCATGGACGAACAGGACATGATCGAGGCCGGATATGAATACGATCCGCACACGTTGGTGCTGCGGCGCGCCGAACAGGCGCTCGCGGCCGGCATGGGCGGTATCGTCTGTTCCGCCGAGGAGGCCTCGGCCGTTCGCAGGATCGTCGGTCCGAACCTCGCGGTGGTTACGCCCGGCATCCGCCCGGCGGGAGCGGATCGCGGCGACCAGAAGCGTGTGATGACGCCGGCCGCCGCGCTGAAGGCCGGTGCCAGCCATCTCGTGGTGGCGCGGCCGATTCTCCGCGCGCCCGACCGGCGGTCGGCGGCGGAGGCGATCCTCGACGAGATGAACGGCCAGGGAGGAAACTGATCATGGCGAAGGGCTACTGGATCGCACGTGTCGACGTGCATGACCCCGAAGGTTACAAGGGCTACGTGGCGACGGCCAAGCCGGCCTTCGAGCGCTTCGGCGCTAAATTCCTGGCGCGAGGCGGTGCCTATACCGCGATGGAGGGCCAGGCGCGCGACCGCAACGTGGTGATCGAGTTCGACTCGGTCGACGTTGCGAAGGCCTGCTACGACTCGCCCGAATACCAGGCGGCGAAGGCGATTCGGCAGAAATACGCCACCGCCGAGATGGTCATCGTCGAAGGCGTCTGACCCCAGGCCTGACGACGCGATCCCCGGCGACGCGCCATTAATGACCATTCGTTAGGCAGTTAACGGCAAAATAGCGCCTACTCCACGCGCTAACCGGCCAAAGTTTGTACTTCGACCAGTTGCGTTGGAACGTTTTGCTGCTAGCCTTGTTGCAGAGCAGCATAGGGCGTGTCTCGCCGATCCGACGCATCAAGGGGTTCGATGTTCTATCATCTCTATGAAATGAACCATGCCGCGGTCCAGCCCATGCGAGCCATGGCGGATGCGACCCGGGTCCTCTATTCTCACCCGCTCAATCCGGTCGCGCAGACGCCTTGGGGCAGGTCCATTGCCGGCCTCGCTGAACTCTTCGAACGCACCACGCGCCGCTACGGCAAGCCGGAATTCGGGATTACCTCGACGATCGTCGACTGGAAGCCGGTGGACGTGGCCGAAGAGGTCGTTTGGTCCACTCCCTTCTGCCGGCTACTGAATTTCAAGCGGGATCTGCCGAAAGGGCGCAAGCCCGACCGCAAGCTGCTGATGGTCGCGCCCATGTCGGGCCACTACGCGACGCTGTTGCGCGGCACCGTCGAATCGATGCTGCCCTATGCCGAGGTCTACATCACCGACTGGGTGGACGCTCGGACCATCCCGCTGTCGGCCGGACGCTTCGACCTCGACGACTATGTCGACCACGTCATCGACATGCTTCACGAACTCGGGCCCGACACGCATGTCATGGCCGTCTGCCAGCCCTCGGTTCCCGTCCTCGCCGCCGCCGCCGTGATGGAATCGCGCGGCGACCCGATGGCGCCGTCCACCATGGTCCTCATGGGTGGGCCGATTGACACCCGCGTCAACCCGACGGCGGTGAACAAGCTTGCCGAGGAACGCGGCATCGACTGGTTCCGCGACAACGTCGTCATGACCGTGCCGTGGCCGAATGTCGGTTTCATGCGCCCGGTCTATCCCGGATTCCTCCAGCTCGGCGGCTTCATGGGCATGAACCTCGACCGTCACATCAGCGCCCACAAGGACTTCTTCTTCCATCTCGTGAAGAATGACGGCGACAACGCCGAGAAGCACCGCGAGTTCTACGACGAATACCTCGCCGTCATGGACCTGACCGCCGAGTTCTATCTGCAGACCGTCGACACGGTTTTCGTCAAACATCGGCTCCCGAAGGGCGAGATGATGCATCGCGGCGAGCGGGTGGATCCGTCCAAGATCCGCAACATCGCGCTGATGACGGTCGAGGGCGAGAACGACGACATTTCCGGCCTCGGGCAGACCAAGGCCGCGCATACCTTGTGCAGCAACATCCCCGACGACATGCGCGTCCACTACATGCAGCCGGCGGTCGGCCACTACGGCGTGTTCAACGGGTCCCGCTACCGTGCCGAGATCCTGCCGCGAATCGTCGACTTCCACGCGAGTTTCAGTCGCGCGTCGCGGGCGCCCGCGAAACCCCGCGCAGTGCGGCCGGCGAAGGTCTGAAACCCCGTCGAGGTTCACGGCATTGTGAATCGACGGAAGGTCGAGCCGCTAACCATGGCCGGAAGAGTGTCGTCCGGCGAATTGACTTTCCCCAAATATCCCCTTTAACCTTTCCTTAAGAAACGAAACGGGCGAACGGGGACTTGCATGACCGCCTTCCGGGCAGCCGCGACGATGCGCATGCGCCTCGCAACGGTGGCCCTGTGCCTGTTTGCGGCTCCGCCACTCGCCTCGGCCGCCGCGCCGATGGCAACGGGCGGCCTGACGTCGCAGCCTATCGGCCACTACGAATTCTGCAGGGCGAACGTGGCCGAATGTTCGATCAGGCCCAAGGATGAGGGGCCGGTCGCACTCACCCGCTCGATGATGCGCCAATTGCGGTCGATCAACGCCTTTGCCAATCACTCGATCAAGCCGATGAACGATTTCGACATCTACGGCAAGGACGAGGTTTGGGCCTATCCCGATAGGCTCAATGTCGGCGACTGCGAGGACTACGTCCTGGCCAAGCGCAGGATGCTCGCCGCCAAAGGCATATCGTTGTCGAATCTGCTCATCACCGTCGTCCGCAAGCCTGATGGCGAAGGCCACGCGGTGCTGACCGTTCGCACCGACCAGGGCGACTATATCCTCGACAATCTGTCCGAGGCGGTGAAGCTGTGGACCGACACGCCGTACCGTTTCCTGAAGCGTCAGGCGAGCGAACACACCGGCCGCTGGGTGACCATCCGCGGCGAGTCTGCTCCGCTGGTCGGTTCAGTTAAATAGCCATCCGCCGTCACGTTGGTCGTCTTCCGAGGTTGTGCCTGATTGCGCTATTCGGCGGATTGGCGGATAGAATGATCGGCGTGCCGGCCTGACGGCGCGGGGGGCGGTCGGACATGAGCGATACTTTCACCGTTACGACGCGGCGAGGCTGGTTCAGCCGCATCGCGGGCTCCTTCGTCGGCGTCCTCATCGGCATCCTCCTGGTGCTGGCTATGATCGTGCTCCTGTTTTGGAACGAGGGCCGTGCGGTCCAGACGGCCCGCTCGCTGGCCGAAGGCGCCGGTGCAGTCATCGACGTTTCCGCCGACGCGATCGACCCTGCGAACGACGGGCGGCTAGTCCACGTTTCGGGAACCGTGACCAGCGCCGAGACGCTGACCGACCCGGATTTCGGCATCACCGCGACTGGCGTCAGCCTGATCCGCCGCGCGGAAATGTTCCAGTGGAAGGAAGAGAGCCGCTCCGAGACGAAGAAGACGCTTGGCGGCGGCGAGGAGACGGTCACCACTTACAGCTACTCGCGCGGCTGGGCGGACAGCCCCCAGGATTCCTCGGCCTTCAAACAGCCACAAGGCCATCAGAACCCCGAGATGCGCTGGCGCGACAGGACCTTCGCCCTGTCCCAAGCGCAGATGGGGGCCTGGCGGCTCGACGTTCAGACGCTGAGCCGCATCGGCGGCGAAGAGGCGCGGCCGGTCACTGCCGCGGATGCGCAGAAGGTGCGGGAAACCTATGGCTGGGGCGACGTGCGAATCGCCCAGTCGCGTATCTATCTCGGTAAGGATCCGAACGCGCCGCAGGTCGGCGACCAGCGCATCTCCTACGAACTCGTTCCGCTCGGGGCGATCAGCGTGATCGCAAAGCAGCAGGGCGACGGCTTCGCCTCCTACCAGACGCAGGCCGGCGACGCACTCTTCATGGTCGACCGCGGCACGGTGGCCGCGACACAGATGTTCGACGAGGCCGTCGCCGAAAACACCTTCGTCACCTGGCTGTTGCGAGCCGTGGGCCTGCTGCTGCTTGCCGTCGGCTTCGGGCTCATGATGGGGCCGATCGGCGTGATCTTCGACGTCATTCCCTTCCTCGGCTCGCTGGCGCGGATGGGCACCGGCCTGGTCGCTTTCGTGCTCGCGGTCGCGGTCGGGACCGTGGTCATCGCCTTCGCCTGGTTCTGGTATCGGCCGCTGCTGGCGCTTGGCATCGTCGTGGCTGGAGCGCTGATCTCGTGGCTCCTGGTGCGATACGGCAAGTCGCGCGCGCCGCATTCCGCCGCGCCGTCGCCGGCCTGATCGCCTACGACGAGGAACTCCGCATGAGCATATCCGGCCTGCTCCAGCTCGGCCTCTCGACGCTCGTCTTCCTCGCCGCCGCGACCATGGCCAAGCAGTGGGCCCTCGCGCCGGGCATGGGCAAGCTGGTCGTGACGCTGGTGCTCTATTCGCTCGGCAACCTGATCATGCTGCGGCTGGTGCGCGAGTTCGGCATGGCCTCGTCCTTCAGTCTCTCGGCCGTTATCCAGCTGGTCGCGGTCAATCTGATCGCCCTGGTCTATTTCGGCGAGAAACTCGCCCCGATCCAGAGCCTCGGGATTGTTCTCGCCATCGTCGCGGTCGCGCTGATCACGCTCGGCCCGCAGCTGACCAATCGTTAAAGCATTCAGCCCCGCTTGCCCGCTTGCGAGGCCTTCCGCGCCATGCCAGAGGAAGCCGGATGGACGCTGCAGACAGCTTCGACTGCACTTCCTGCGGCGCCTGCTGCGCGACCTCATCGCAATGGCCGCGCTTCACACTCGAGGACGACGATCAGATCGCCCGGATCCCGCCGGCGCTGGTTTCGGCCGACCAGCGCGGCATGCGTTGCTCCGGCGCGCGCTGCATGGCCTTGTCCGGCGATGTCGGCAAGCAGACCGCCTGTACGATATACGCGATACGCCCGGATGTCTGCCGCGCCTGCATGCCGGGTGATCCGGAGTGTCTTTTCGCCCGCCGCGCATGGGGCCTGCCACTCCTCACCGCCTGAGTCTATGCTATGCGCGCTTGACATTTAATCAATCGATTGATTAAATATCTTACATGAATCAGCAAATGATAAAACCAGAATCGGCCCAGCTGTCGAGTGCCGAGCAGACGCGATTGTCGCTCATCCGCGCCTCCCTCGTCCTGTTCGCCCGGCAGGGTTTCGACGCTACGACCACTCGCGAAATCGCCGCTGCGGCGAAGGCGAATGTCGGCTCGATCGCTTACCATTTCGGCGGCAAGGAGGGCCTGCACGCGGCCTGCGCCCAGCACATCGTGGATACGATCCGCGAAATCGCCGGGGAGGCGGTAGACGTTCCGAACGAGGCGCTTGATGTGTCGCCGGAACAGGCGACGGCGATCCTGGAAGGAGCGCTGTCGCGGATGGTCGCCTTCATCGTGGCTCGGCCGGAAGGGGGCGAGGTGGTGCAGTTCGTCCTGCGTGAACTCAACCGTCCCACCGCGGCACTCAACACGATCTATTTCGGCGTGTTCGAGCCCGTCCACAAGCGGCTCTGCGCCATCTGGGCGGCGGCGACCGGAGAGGAGCCCGACAGCGAACGCACCCGCCTCACCGTGTTCACCCTCATCGGGCAGATCGTCTATTTCCGCATCGGCCGGGAGGCCGTCTCCCGCCGGATGGGCTGGAAGACGATCGGGGCGGACGAAACCGAGGCGATCACCATGGTCGCGCGCTCCAATCTCCGTGCGATCCTGGAAAGCCGCAGGAAGGAGAATGCATGAGCTTTCTCTGCGCGCTTCCCGTCCTCGCCTCGCTTGTTGCCGGCTGCGCGCCGCCCGCGCCTCTCGCGGTCGGCTACGTCGAAGGCGAGTATGTATTGCTTGCGCCGAACGACATCGCCGACGTACTGACGGTCGGTGTCCGGCGTGGCGAGCGCGTGGCCGCCGGGCAGGTGCTCGCCGAACTGGAAGGCGAGGATGCGCGGATCGCCGTCGGCCAGGCCACGGCGGCGCTCGATCAGGCCAAGGCGCAACTCGCCGACCTCAAGCTCGGCAAGCGCGCGGAGGAGATCGCCGTGATCGAGGCGACGCTGGCGTCAGCCGAAGCACAGGCAAGGGCCGCCGAGCGGGAGTACGCCCGGACCGCCGACCTGGTCAAGCGGGGTGCAGCGACGCCCGCCGCGCTCGACACGGCACAGACGGCGCTCGAACTGGCGAATGCCGCGGTGGAACAGGCGAAAGCCAATGTCGCGGTCGCTCACCTCCCCGCCCGCGAAGAGACCATCCGCGCCGCAGAAAACCAGGTTCGGCAGACGGAGGCAGCGCTCGAGACAGCGAAATGGCGGCTCTCCAAGCGCAGCATCGTCGCCCAGGTCGGGGGCCGTATCGGCGACGTGATCCGCAATCCCGGCGATGTGGCGGGTCCATCCGCGCCGGTGCTATCGCTGCTTCCCGACGGAGCGGTCAAGCTGAAGCTCTATGTCGGCGAGGGCCAGTTCTCGGGCATCGAGGTGGGAAGGAAGCTTGCCGTCCGCTGTGACGGCTGCCCGGGCAATCTCACCGCGGCCGTCAGCTACATTTCGCCCGAGCCGGAGTTCACGCCGCCGGTGATCTACTCGCTCGAACGCCGACAAAAGCTCGTTTACCTGATCGAGGCCCGCCCCGAAGCCAATGCCGAAGCTCTTCAACCGGGACAATTGGTCGACGTCGTGTTGCGCGAGCCATGAACGCGATCGAGGTCAACGGTCTCGTCAAGCGGTTCGGCGACAAGACCGTCGTCGATCATGTCTCGATGAGCGTGGCGGAAGGCGAGATCGTCGGCTTTCTCGGACCCAACGGTTCGGGCAAGACGACCACCATCCGCATGATGTGCGGCCTTCTCACCCCCGACGAAGGCGAAGGGGAGGTCCTCGGATACGATCTTCGCCGCGACAGCCTGATGATCAAGCGGGAGGTCGGTTACATGACGCAGCGGTTCTCGTTCTACGAGGACCTGACGATCGCCGAGAACCTCGAATTCGTCGCCCGGCTCTACCGGCTGAAGCCGGTGGCGAAATTCGTCGACGCCACACTGGAAGAGCTCGGCCTGAGCACGCGGCGCAGGCAACTGGCCGGAACGCTGTCGGGAGGCTGGAAGCAGCGGCTAGCGCTCGCCGCCTGCATCATGCACCGCCCGAAGCTGCTGTTGCTCGACGAGCCCACGGCCGGCGTTGACCCCAAGGCGCGCCGTGAGTTTTGGGACGAGATCCACCGGCTCGCGGCGCGCGGGCTCACCGTGCTCGTCTCCACCCACTACATGGACGAAGCCGAGCGCTGCCATCGCATCAGCTACATCTCCTACGGCAAGCTGCTCGCCACCGGTACGGTGGAGGAAGTGGTTCGCAATGCCGGCCTCTTCACCTATGTCGTTCGCGGGCCCGGACTGGAGAAAATCTCCGCCCGGCTGCGCAACTCGCCGGGTGTCGAGCAGGTCGCGCCGTTCGGCACGACTCTGCATGTGGTCGGTCTCGACCGGAACGCGCTCGAGACGGCGCTCGCCGCGGTCGAGGGCGGCGGCGTCTCCTACGAGGAAGGCGAGACCAGCCTGGAAGATGTGTTCATCCAGTTCATGGCCCGGTCAAAGGACAATATGTCGTGACCGCATGGTTCTCCCTCGGCCGGCTCGGCGCCATGCTCATCAAGGAGTTCATCCAGATGCGGCGCGACCGCATTACGTTCGGCATGATGCTGGGCGTGCCGCTGGTCCAGCTCGTACTCTTCGGCTATGCGATCAACACCGACCCGAAGCAGCTTCCGGCAGCCCTGGTCGCGCTGGGCAGCGATCGCTACACGCGGGCGATCGTGTCATCGCTCGAAATGACGGGCTATTACCGCTTCGACCACATCGTCGGATCCGCCGCCGAGGCAGAGGAGCTGATGGCATCCGGCGAGGTCGCCTTCGTGGTGACGATCCCGTCCGATCTTGCGCGCCGGGTCGATCGCAAGGACCGCCCTTCGATCCTGATCGAAGCGGACGCGACCGACCCGGCGGTGGCGTCCGGCGCCATTTCCACCGTCTCGACGGTCGCCTCGCGCGCGCTGCTGCGCGAACAGGGCCAGGAACAGGCAGCGGCCGCGACGGCGGAAGGCCAGCTCGACGTGATCGTCCACCGCCGCTACAATCCCGAAAGCATCTCGCAATACAACATCGTACCCGGGCTGCTGGGCGTCATCCTTCAGATGACCATGGTGATGATGACCTCCATCGCGCTGACCCGCGAGACCGAACGCGGCACAATGGAGAACCTGCTCGCCATGCCGACCAGCCCGGCCGAGGTCATGCTCGGCAAGGTTCTGCCCTATCTCGTCGTCGGCGCCGTTCAGGTCGCGGTGGTGCTCGTTGCGGCGAAGCTTCTCTTCGCCATCCCCTTCGTCGGCAGCCTCGGCCTGCTTTTGCTCTCCGTCCTGTCCTTCGTCTTCGCGCTGGTGCTGCTCGGCTACACGATCTCCACCATGGCCCGCACCCAAATGCAGGCGCTGCAGCTGACGTTCTTCTTCTTCCTGCCGTCGCTGATGTTGTCCGGATTCATGTTCCCCTTCCGGGGCATGCCGCAATGGGCGCAGACGCTCGGCGAATTCTTTCCGCTCACGCATTTCCTGCGCGTGGTCCGGGCGATCATGCTCAAGGGCGCCGAGTTTCCGGCCGTCGCCTTCGAAATCGGCATCCTTTGCGTCTTCATTGCCGCCTATGCCGCCCTCGCCCTGCTCCGATTCCGGCGGACCCTCGATTGACGGGCATTGCGTCGCAGCGGGCCGCATTGCCACGGTCGACGCGGAGCATTAGGTTAGAATAATTCTAAACTAGACGGTTTGCCTCATGCTTTCCCGTGTCTTCGGCTTCGGCCGCCGCTCGTTCGATTCGCTCAGCGAACAGGAGATCCTGGCGCTCGCGATATCCTCCGAAGAGGACGACGCCCGCATCTACCGCGCCTATGCCGACGGTCTGGCCGACGCCTATCCGAACTCGGCAAAGGTGTTCGAGCAGATGGCGGTTGAGGAAGACGGCCACCGGGCTTCTCTGATCGAGCTCCACCAGGAGCGCTTCGGCGAGCGGATCCCGCTCATCCGGCGCGAACATGTCCGCGGCTACTACGAGCGCAAGCCGGACTGGCTGGTGCGCCCGCTGGGACTCGACAAGGTCAGGGCGATGGCCGAGGAGATGGAGGCGCAGGCCGAGCGCTTCTACCTCGAGGCCGCCAAGCGCACCTCGGACGCGTCGACCCGCAACCTGCTCGGCGCGCTGGCGGCGGCCGAGAAGTCGCACGAGACGCTCGCGCAGCGTCTCGGCAAGGAGTACCTGACGGGCGACGCCCGCAAAGAGGAGGACTTCGCCGAGCGCCGGCAATTCATCCTGACCTATGTTCAGCCTGGCCTCGCCGGCCTGATGGACGGCTCGGTCTCGACGCTCGCTCCGATATTCGCCGCCGCGTTTGCCACCGGCGATACCTGGCAGACCTTCGTGGTCGGCCTGTCCGCGTCTGTCGGCGCCGGCATCTCGATGGGCTTCACCGAGGCCGCGCACGACGACGGCAAGCTTTCCGGCCGCGGTTCTCCGGTCAAGCGCGGGCTCGCCTCCGGCATCATGACCGCCATCGGCGGGCTCGGCCACGCGCTGCCCTATCTCATCCCGGATTTCTGGACCGCGACGACGGTGGCGGCGGTGGTTGTGTTCGTCGAACTCTGGGCGATCGCCTTTATCCAGAACCGCTACATGGAGACGCCGTTCCTGCGCGCCGCGTTCCAGGTCGTGCTGGGCGGTGGCCTTGTCTTCGCCGCCGGCGTGCTGATCGGCAACGCATGAGAAAGGGCCGGTCCTCGCGGACCGGCCCTTCGGGCAATCGCCGGGCCGAAGGCTACTCGGCCGCCATCAGGTTGATCTTGCGCTCGGCAAGGCCGGTCAGCTTCTTGTCGGTGGCTATCTCTTCCTTGAGATTCTTCTCCAGCACCGCCGCGCAGTCGCTGCGACCGAGCTTCTTAGCCCACTCGACAAGCGTGCCGTAGCGGGTGATCTCGTAGTGCTCGACCGCCTGGGCTGCCGCGATCAGAGCCGCATCCAGCACCTGGTCGTCGGCGATGTCTCCGGCGATCTCCTCGGCTTCCTCAAGAATGCCGTCGATGGCCGGGCAATTGACGGCCTTGGCCTTCACGCCATGCATCTCGAACACCTGTTCGACACGCGCGATATGTCCCTTCGTCTCCTCGAGATGCATCTCGAAGCCCTTTTTGAGTTCGGCGTCGGTCGCCTTCTTCACCATTTTCGGCAGGTTCTTCGCAATCTGCTGCTCGGCATAGTAGATGTCACGCAGCGTGTGGACGAAGAGATCGTCCATGGTTTTGATGTCCTTCGAAAACAGACCCATTTTCCTGGCCCTTCCTTCTTGGTTTGGTGTGGAGGCAAGGACTGCATCGTCCTTTCGAACCGGAGCGCGTCCGGTCTGTCTTGGCAACGTTCGGTCGTCCGACGGGTTCCTGTCGCGGCCTGTTGTGTTTTCGACACACAGACTGCTCCATGTGAGCCGGTTCGCATACGAGAGCGCCAAACGTCGCGATCTTTCCACGGCGACGCCACGATCGGACGATTTCTGACCATTCGTTAAACGCCGGATTCACTGGCCGTTCACGTTCGATCGCTATGATGCGTCACGTCGGAAGGGACATTCCGAGGGACAGGGTCAAGGTAAGATGTTGTTCTGGTCAACCATCAGCCACTACGCCGTGGCCATCCGCGAATTCGTTGCGCCGACCTATCGGCCGGAGCGGCACTATATGCGCGGACCGGGCCCGGCCTGCGCGCGCCGCATGGGCGGCGCGTCGATCGAGGCGCGGGTCACGTTTCACTGAGCGTCGCCGGGCAGCGGCTCGCCGGGCGCGCAGGCCCTGATCTCGGCCGGCGCGCCGGTCGTCCGGCCGATCTCGACGCAAATGTCCTCGGCGCAGATCTCCCATCCGCCGTCCGTCATGCCCGAGCGGGCCAGCAACAAAGCCTTCTGCGGCGGGAGTGACGGCCGATAGTGCCATACACCGTTCGTTAGCACCGCGCCGTCCGGCACTTCCATGCCGGCGCCTGAGCCCTTGACGCGCGCCCCCACAAGCTGGAGCGCTCCCGCTTCCGTCAGCGCCCAGTCCTCCTCCCAACGCAGCTTTTCGACCGAATGCGTCCATGCCAGCGTGAAGGAAGCGAGCGCTATCGCAGTCGCCTTGCCGCCTGCGATCAGGCAGACCGGCATCAGGCGGGTGACGCCGGCGCCAACCGCCGCGTGCGCCACCAGTGCTGACCGAAGAACAGCACCGCCAGTGCGAATCCGACCTCGTCGGTGACCGGCAGTGCCGCCACCAGCGTGAAGGCCGCCGCTGCCGCCAGCAATCGCTCCCACCAGGCCAGCCGAACCCGCAGGAACCCGATCACCGCCACGCCCCACAGCGCGATGGCGAGCGCCGTCTTGACGACGATGTAGGCGACCGCTGGCCAGTAGCCGATCGCACCCGCCAGCGCGCCTCCGTCCTGTAGCATCAGCGCCGGCGTATAGACCGCCATGAACGGGATGACGAAGCCCGCAGCCGCCACCTTGATCGCCTCGAGCGAGATCCTGAACCCGCTCTCCTTGGCGATCGGCGCCGCGGCGAAGCAGGCGAGCGCGACGGGCGGGGTGAGGTCGGCGAGGATGCCGAAATAGAACACGAACATGTGGCTGACGATCAGCGGCACGCCGAGGTCGAGCAGTGCGGGGCCGGCGATCGACGAGGTGATGATGTAGTTGGGGATGGTCGGGATGCCCATGCCGAGGAAGATGCAGGTGACCATCGTCAAGAGTAGCGACAAGAACAGCGAGTTCTCGCCGACCGAGACGATGAACTGTCCGAACGTGTTGGCGACGCCGGTCAGCGTCATCGTGCCGACGATGACGCCGACCACCGCGCAGGCGACACCGACCGGCAGCGCGTTGCGCGCGCCATCGGCCAGCGAATCGCGGCAGGCGGCGAGCGTGTCTCGGCCGCCGGCAACCACCAGATTGACGAGGATCAGGACGACGACCGCCGCCATGATCGCACCAATGCCAAAGCGGAAGAAGCTCGCCGCCACAAGGCCGAGCCCGATCCAGAAGATCGCGCGGACCACCGTGTTCGGCAGGCCGAGCGCCACCGTCGCGCCGAGGATCAGGAGAACCGTCAGCGCCAGCCCGACGGTGCCGGCGAACAGCGGCGTATAGCCCGAGAACAGCAGCCACACGAGCACTGCCAGCGGCAGGATGAGATGCCATCCCGCCTTCAGCGCGGCCATCGCCGAGGGCAGTTCCGACCGCTTCAGCCCGAGCAGACTGTGCTTGCCTGCTTCGAGATGTACCATCCAGAATGCAGAGGCGAAGTAGAGGATGGCCGGGATGATCGCCGCCTTGACAACCTCGGAATATTCGACGCCGAGCGTCTCGGCCATGATGAAGGCCACAGCGCCCATCACCGGCGGCATGATCTGGCCGCCCATGGAGGCGGTCGCCTCGACCCCGCCGGCGAAGGCCGCCCGATAGCCGAACCTCTTCATCAGCGGGATGGTGAACTGGCCGGTGGTGACGACGTTGGCGACGCCCGACCCCGAGATCGTGCCCATCAGGGCCGACGAGATGACCGACACTTTCGCTGCGCCGCCCCGCGCATGCCCGACCATCCCCAGCGACACGTCGGTGAACAGCTTGATCATGCCTGCCTTCTCGAGGAACGAGCCGAACAGGATGAACAGGAAAATATAGGTCGCCGACACATAGGTGGGGATGCCGTAGATGCCTTCCGTGCCGAAGGCCATGTGATCTATGACCTGAGTCAGGTCGTAGCCGCGATGGTCGAACGGCCGCGGCAGGTATTCCCCGAACAGGCAATAGGCGAGGAACAAGCCCGATATGATCGGCAGGGCCGGGCCCATGACCAGCCATGCCGCCGTGAAGACCGTGGCGAGCGCGATGCAGCCGACGACGATGTCGCGCGTGAGGAGATCGCCCGAGCGCAGGATGAGACCGTTGTATTCCCACCACTGGTAGAGCGCGACGAAAACGCCGACGGCCGCCAGGCCCCATGCCGCTGCGCGCCAGGCGGGCGGCGCGTTGCGAGCGGAGGCGGCGAGCGGAAAGGCGAGCAGCAACAGGAAGCCGACATGGAACGCGCGCACCACCTGGCTCGACAGGCTGATCAGGTGCGCCGCGGTGGCGATCTGGTAGAGCGAGAAGACAACCGCGATCCAGAAGAGGAGGCGGCCTTCGCGCGTTGCCGGAAAGCCGGCGCCGAGAGGGTCGTGCATGTCGACCGCCGGCGGTGCATTGCCTTCGGAAGCTGCCGTTGTCATCGGACGGACCCTGTGCGTGGCTGAGGCTTGGAAGAGCGGACGGGACCGGCAGCCGCTGAAGACTGCCGGTCCGCGCCGGCGGTTACATCAGGCCCTTTTCCTTGTAGTAGCGCTCCGCGCCCGGATGCAGCGGCACCGGCATGCCGTCCAGCGCCTTCTTGATGTCGATCGCCTTGGCGGCATTGTGCGCCGCGACCATGTCGGGAAGGTTTTCGAACAACTGCTTGGTCATCTGATAGGCCGTCTCGTCCGATACGCCCTCGTGCGTGATCAGGAAGTTGCCGACCGCAGCGGTCTCCACGTCGGCATCCTGGCCCTGATAGGTGCCAGCGGGAATGGTGGCCGCCAGATACGGACTTCCGATCTTCTCGACATCGGCCTTGGGCACGGCCACGACGGTGATCGCCACCGACGAGGCGAGATCCTTGATCGAACCGACGCCGAGGCCGGCCGACTGCAGGGTGGCGTCGAGCTGGCGATTCTTGATCAGCTCGACCGACTCGCCAAACGGCAGGTATTCGGTCTTGCCGAGATCCTCATACTTCATCCCGGCCGCCGTCAGGATCGCCCTTGCATTGAGCTCGGTGCCCGACTTCGGCGCGCCGACCGACAGACTCTTGCCCTTGAGATCGGCGAGGGTCTTGATGCCGGACTCCTGGCTGGCGACGATTTGGATGTAGTTCGGATAGATCGCCGCGATGCCGCGCAGCTTGTCGAGCTTGCCAGGATAGCCGGCATCCGTGTTGCCTTCCCAGGCGAACTTGACCGAATCGCCCAGCGCGAAGGCGATCTCGCCTTTGCCCTGCTGCAGGAGGTTGAGGTTCTCAACCGAGGCCTTCGTGGCCTGCACCTGCGTGCGCGCACCCTCGATCTTGGCGCCGTAAATATTGGCGAGCGCCGCACCGAGCGGATAGTAGACGCCCGACGTGCCGCCGGCCAACACGTTGATGAACTCGTCTGCCCGCGCGGCGCCGCCCGCCACCAGCGAAAATGCGATTGCTCCGGCGGCCGCGAGCCGCGCTCCCATGTGCTTCATCAATGAACCTCCCAGACTATGTGCCGCTATGCCCGGCACGATGAACCCGGCATGTTAGCGAAGACGAGCGGATTGCCAACCCTCTCGGCCCAATCCTTTGGTCGGAACATCTGGTTAGACCAGTTTCCTTCCGCTGCGCTTCGGTCTAGAAAGGCCGGACGAGGATGGGAGGAAGCCATGACCGTATCACCCGCGAAATCGCAAGCCGCCGGCGCGCCGTTCGACCGCGACAAGCTCGACCGTTTGATGGACGAAGCCGGCATCGACGTGCTCCTCGCCACCTCGAAGCACAATGTCCAGTATCTGCTCGGCGGCTACCGCTACATCTTCTTCCACGCCATGGATGCGATCGGTCACAGCAGGTATCTGCCCGTCGTCATCTACGCCAAGGGCAACCTCGACAAGGCCGCTTATGTCGGCAACCGGATGGAAGGCCACGAGCAGCAGGTGAACCCTTTCTGGACGCCTTCCGTCTTCGCCAATTGCTGGGGCTCTGTGGATGCCGCCCAACAGGCGGCGGCGCATCTGAAGGGTATCGGGCTGGCCAGGGCACGCATCGGCCTGGAGCCGGCTTTCGTTCCCTCCGACGCATGGGCCGCGCTGCAGTCCGAGCTTCCCGATGCCACTCTCGTCGATGCCACCGGCATGCTGGAGCGGCTGCGGGCCATCAAGACGCCGGAGGAACTGGCCAAGCTGCGCCTAGCCTCCGAGCTGATCACGGATTCGATGCTCTCGGTCTTCGCGGCGATGCGGGAAGGCTCGTCCAAGCGCGACATCGTCGAACGGCTGCGCTGCGAGGAAACGAACCGCGGGCTTACCTTCGACTATGCGCTGATCACGCTGGGATCCAGCCACAATCGCGCCGTCTCGCCCCAGACCTGGCGGAAGGGCGAGGTGATGTCGCTCGATTCCGGCGGCAACTACCACGGCTATATCGGCGACCTCTGCCGCATGGCCGTTCTGGGCGAGCCCGATTCCGAACTGCGGGATCTGCTTGCCGAGATCGACCAGGTGCAGCAGGCGGCGTTCTCGCGGATCCGGGCCGGCGCGGCGGGCGGCGATATGATCGCCCACGCGGAGTCGGTGCTGAAGGCATCTCCCGTTGCGGCCTATACCGATTTCTTCGCCCATGGGATGGGCCTGATCAGCCATGAAGCGCCGTTCCTGATGACCAATCATCCGGTCGCCTATGAAGGGGTCGACGCCGACAGGCCGCTCGAAGCCGGCATGGTCGTCTCGGTCGAGACGACCATGCTCCATCCGACGCGGGGCTTCATCAAACTTGAAGACACGATCGCGGTGACAGCGGACGGCTACGAAATGATGGGCGCACGTGGCCGAGGCTGGAACCTCGGCGGTACCGACTAGAGCAATTTCCGATCAGGTTGAATCAGTTCTGTTTCTCCGATGGCGAGGCGACACGCCAGGAAGGCGGTGCAGATCGTGCCGGTGGCACGGTCAAGTCCGCCTGACGCCGCGGGCGCCCGCCAACGGGAAACCCCGTCGGTTTGCCTTCGGCAAAACCGACCATCCAAAGTTGCCGGTCGTCCTTTCCCGCTGCGCAGCAGCGGGGGCGACCGGCGGGCCGGGTGAATTCGGGCCAAATCCTTCGGTCTTCGGACTTGGCCCGAATTCTCTCCTGCAGAACGGTTCAATCTGATCGGAAATTGCTCTCGCCGGCTCCGCCGGACGCCAGAGGCTCTACAGGCTGATGTCCGCCGGCCTGCTGCCGGCCGCGGCGCGGCGTGCATTGAGGATATCGTTTGCCAGCGCCTTCTCGCGGGCCTGCTCCAAGGCAAAACCGTGGTCGAGCCATCGCCGAACCAGCCGGCGCTCGAGTTCGTCCACCGGCACGTCGAGCCATATCGTCAGGTCGAAGACGCCCACCAGGCCGTCCCAGGGAGCCTCGTCGAGCAGCAGATAGTTGCCCTCCGTGAGGATTACGCGCGTGTCGGCCGGCACAATCGCGGCACCGGCCCGCGATATCTCGATCGCTCGGTCGAAAATCGGGATCGCGACATCGGGTTCGCGCGCGCGAAGCCGCCTCAGGAGGTGACGGAAGCCTGCGACGTCGAAAGTCTCGGGCGCGCCTTTGCGTGCCAGCAGTCCGCGCGCGACAAGCACGCGGTCGTCGAAGTGAAAGCCGTCCATCGGCACGACGGCGACGCTCTCGCCCCGCGCTTCGATCTCTTCGCGAAGACGCTCCGCCAAGGTCGACTTGCCCGCGCCGGGCGCGCCGGCAATCGCCACGATCAGCCGGTCGCAGCCCTCGAGGCGCTCGGCGATCACTGCGTGCAGGCCCGCCTCGTCCATGCCTCAGGCAAGCCACTTGTCGTAGTCGGAGACGAGCAGATGCAGCGGCGCCTCGTCTTCCTCGATTTGGGAGAAACGGGCGATCGGCTCGGCGAAGACGTTGTCGGTGAGATCGTCGTTGACGGTCGAGACTTCGCCGATGAGCACGTCCGCCTCTTCGCCCCAGAATGCATGCCAGACGCCCGGGAGAAGCGTCACGCTTTCACCGGGCGACAGGCGCAGGATGCCGCCGGCCGCAAAGGTTCGCATCACGCCATCGGTCGGCACGGTCACGTCCTGCCCTCGGTCGATGAGCCCGTCCGGGCCGGATACGTACAGCTTGATCGCCAGCACGCCGCCGCCGCGGTTGATGATGTCCTCCGCCTTGATGATATGGCGGTGCATTGGCGCTACCTGGTCCTTGCGCGAGACCATGATCTTCTCGGCATAGAGCATGCCGCGCCCCAGGTTGAGGTCGGCGGCGTCGCCGTTGCGGGCGGTGAAGAGGAAGAGTCCGCGCCGCGCGAAGTCGCCTTGCCCATAATCGGTGATATCCCAGCCGAGTCGGCGCCCGAGAATGCCGGCGATGTCGCCGCGTCGGGCACGCATCTCGTCCGGCGACCAGTAGGCGAAGGGCGGCAGGATCTGGCCGTGGGCCCGCATGAAGGCATCGCTCTCGCGCAGGATGCGGTTGACCTCCGAGCGCTTCATCGATGGTTCTCCGGACGCCTGGCCCGGACTTGCCGGGCTTCGTCTCTATCGGTCGAGACCCGCTGCCGGTCAAGCCGGCTATCCGCACGAAAAAGCCGGCCGCGTCGTAGCGGCCGGCTTCTTCCATCTACAGCCGTTACATTCCGGTCGAGTGCTTCTCGATCAGCGCGCGGGCCTCTTCCACGAGGGCCTTGCCGTCCTTGCCCTTGCCGGACATTTCGGCTTCCCAGGCATCGATCAGGGGTGCTGCGGCATCCTTCCACCGCTGCGTCTCGGCTTCGTCGAGCGTGATGATGTTGTTGCCAAGCTTCTCGGCGATGCCCTTCCCGCGCTTGTCGCCCTCGTCCATCGCCTTGCCGAAGAAAGCGGCCGTCTCGATGCCGGAATTGGCGTCGATCACCTTTTTCAGGTCATCCGGCAGCTTGTCGTACGAAGCCTTGTTCATCGCCACCACGAAGGTCTGGGTATAGAGCCCGTTCTTGCCGGAGAACGTGGTGTGGTTCTTCACCAGTTCGCTGACTTTGAGTGACGGCGTCACTTCCCACGGAATCGTGGTTCCGTCGATCACGCCCTTGGACAGCGCCTCGGTCACTGCCGGCACCGGCATGCCGACCGGCGTTGCGCCGAGTTTCTCCAGCATCTGGTTGATGACGCGCGAGCCGCCGCGCACCTTCATCCCGTTCATGTCCTCCAGCTTGTTGACCGGATTCTTGGAGTGGATGAGGCCGGGGCCATGCGCATGCCAGGCGATGACCTTCCAGTCCTTGAACTCGTCCACGCAGTTCTTTTCGCAGTATTCCTGGAACGCCCGGGACGTGGCTTCGCCGGTCGTCATCATGAAAGGCAACTCGAACGCCTCCGTCGAGGGGAAGCGGCCCGGCGTATAGCCGATGACGGTCCAGACGATGTCGACCACGCCGTCCTTGGCCTGGTCGATCAGCTCCGGCGGCTTGCCGCCCAGCGCCATCGCATCGAACTGGTCGATCTTGAGCTTGCCGCCCGATTCCTGCGTCACTTTCTCGATCCACGGCTTGATGGCCTGCGCCGGAATCGTCGCCTGCGGCGGCAGCATCTGGTGGAACTTGAGGGTGGCGTCCTGCGCCCAGGCGGCGCCGGTGATGGTGCCGAGCGCCACCGTTGCGCCAAGCAGCATGCGTGTCAGTCTGGTCATTGCATATCCTCCCGTGGATGGCCCGAACCGATGGCCGATTGTTATACAAAGAAACGAATTTGGGAATGGTCTTGTTGAAGCCCGTGCAAATGTGGTGAACGGTATACAGCCCCGGCTTCCTCCCAACCTTCCGCGTTCCCGGCTTTCAGCATAGCGGGCTGTTTTCGGAACCGCGAGTCTGTTTTGCGGTGCCACGGGGCGCTGGTGCATCTTCACGCATGATTTATCCGATCCGTCCGTCGGTGCCGTCCCGCCCACCGGCAGAAGGGGCAGGTTTCGGCTTTCGGCCTGTATACAGCGAATTGCCAGCGCCGGGATTGTGTGGCAGCTTCCGCGCCCGGTCCTGATGCCGCACGAACGAATAGTCGAGGAGACGCCATGCCAACCCCACCCTACCGCGCAGACCATGTCGGCAGCCTCCTGCGGCCGGAGGCCGTGAAACAGGCGCGCAAGGCGCACTACGAGGACAAGCGTTTGTCCGCCGAAGAACTGGCCGCAGTCGAAGACGAGGCGATTCGCGAGGCCGTGCGCCAGCAGGAGGAGGCGGGCCTTCTGGCCGTCACCGACGGCGAGTTCCGCCGCTCCTTCTGGCATTATGACTTCATGGGCCAACTCACGGGCCTCGATCTCGAGGAGCGCGACGAAGGCGTGCAGTTCCACGGCGTGAAGCTCAGGCCGATCTTCCCGACGATCACGCAGAAACTCGATTTTCCCGACGACCACCCGATGCTCGCACACTACAAGTATCTGGCCTCGGTGACGAAGGTGACGCCGAAGATCTCGATCCCGGGCCCGTCCTGCTGCCATTTCCGCGTCGCGAGCGCGGACATCCATCCGAAGGAATACCGCGACGATCCCGACGCGCTGTTCTCGGACCTGGCGAAGACCTATGCCAAGGCGGTGCAGGCGTTCTACGATGCCGGCTGCCGCTATTTGCAGATGGACGACATCTTCTTCGCCTATCTGTGCGATCCCAAGCACCGCGCCGCCAAGCAGGCCGAGGGTCAGGATCCCGACTGGCTGATCGAGCGCTATGCCTGGATGATGCACGAGGCGATCAAGGACCGCCCGGCGGACATGCTGATCGCCATGCATATGTGCCGGGGCAATTTCGTCTCCACCTACGCCGCCGAGGGCGCCTACGATCCGGCCGCCGACGCGATCTTCAACCAGACGGGCGTCGACGTCTATTTCATGGAATACGACACGGAGCGGGCCGGCGGACTCGAGCCGCTGCGTCTCCTGCCCAAGGGCGACAAGCGCGTCCTGCCCGGCTTCATCACCACCAAGACGGGCGACCTCGAGAACCTGGACGATCTGAAGCGCAAGTTCGAGGCCGCGTCGAAATTCGCCGACCTCGGCCAACTCGGGATCGCGCCGCAGTGCGGTTTCGCCTCGACCGAGGAAGGCAACAAGGTCACCGTAGACGACCAGCGGCGCAAGCTCGATCTCGTGGTCAGGACAGCCGAGGCGATCTGGGGCGGCGTCGACCGGTAAAGGTCTTCTCGCGGGTTGGCCGGGCTTCAGGCGGCGCGCGCCGCCTGAAAGAAGCTGATCCGGGAGCGACCCGACCCCTTGCTCGCATACATGGCCGCGTCCGCCTTGCGCAGGAGATCCTCAGGCTCGAGCCCGTCGCTCGGGGCAATGGCGATGCCGATCGAGATACCGATGGAAACGGCTTCGCCGGCGACCGGGAACGGCGCCGCGATCGCCTTCATCACCCGGGTCGCCAGGCTGACCGCGTCCCTGCTCTCGCGGATGCCGGTCTGGACGATGGCGAACTCGTCGCCGCCGAGCCGGGCCACCGTGTCGTGTTTGCGCACGGTACCGAGCAGCCGCTCGGCGATTGCGACGAGCAGTTCGTCGCCCGCCTTGTGGCCCAGCCTGTCGTTCACGGGCTTGAAGCCGTCGACGTCGAGATAATGCAGCGCCATCACCGCGCCGCGCCCGGCCAGCGCCACCGCCTGTTCCAGCCGATCGCGGAAAAGGACCCGGTTCGGCAGCTTCGTCAGCGCATCATGATGCGCCATGTGAGCGATCATCGCCTGCGCCCGTCGCTGTTCGGTGACGTCGAGATAGATCGTGACGAAGCCGCCGCCAGCGATCGGCATGCCGCGCACCTCCAGGATCGCGCCGTTCGGGCGGGTGCGTTCGAACACGTGCGGTTCGCGCTTGCGCGCCAATTGCATCTTGCGCGCGACGATGGACTCGACCTCTCCGGGTCCGTATTCGCCACGCTCGGCATTGAAGCGGAACAGGTCCTCCATCGACGGGTAGCCGTTGGCCATCAGTTCGTCGGGATAGTCCAGCATCTGGCGCTGGCGCATGTTGCACAACACCATGTTGAGATCCTTGTCGAACAGCGAAATCCCTCCGGGGAAATTGTCGACCACCGCCTCGAGCAGCCTGATGTGCTCGCGCTGATGTTCCATGATGGTGGCGATGGATCCGATCGCATGTGCAAGGCCGCCGAGGGACGGGGCATGGAAGACGGGATCTGGATTGGCTGACATCGTGTGGCTACTCCAGTAGACGGCAAGGCGTGGGGGCGCCTTCCGATGCGTAAAACTAGAGTGCAGAGATTTCCGTCCTGTTAACTGCGAAGCGCATGGATGGTGCGCGTTTCCCGGTGCCGCGCCCTTGCCGCGGCGGCGCGGAGCCCCCGCAACGATCGGACGGGCCGACCGCTTCGCGGGTTCTCCGCCGTCGCATCGCGCAAAGCGGCTGCGGCGGCCGGAACGCCTCTTTTGGTCGTTGAAGCGCCGCGATCTATCGTCTATGAGGAGGCTCGAAGCCGCAGCGCTTCGACCATAGCCCGCACCCGTAGCTCAGCTGGATAGAGCGTTGCCCTCCGAAGGCAAAGGTCACAAGTTCGAATCTTGTCGGGTGCGCCACTTCGGAACATATCTGCGAACGTCCGACATGGAACGCTGGTCTGCCAGCGAGAAATCTCGCCCTCGGACTACTGCTGCAGTCATGACTCGTTTCAGCAAAGGCAGGCCTAACCTCCTGTGGGATACGGCAAGTATTTGGAAGTGCGAATTCAGAAATCTCTCTCTTTAAAGCGGAAAAAGATAGTATATTTTCAACAATAGGAAATTCTATTTTGATATACATGGACTCTTACACAATCAATCTAATCTTAAATCACACCTTTTTCTCGATCCCATGCAAGAATACAGAAGACAGGAATTCAGCATACTCTTCTGCGACATCCGAAGGCTTCAGATCTTGACCGAATAGGCGCTCAAAGATCGTTTTGGATGTCCCCAGAAAATGCGCGGCCCCGATGATCGCGATGTAAACAAAGCGACTGTCGAAGTCATCTCGGAACCTTCCTTCATCACGACCCGCCTGGATCAAGGCATTCATCGAACCGAAGAAGTTGTCGGTGAAGTTGTCTCGGGTCTCCCGGGCCCACTTGTCCTGGCCATTCACGATCTGCTCGATGAACAACTCGTGAAAGCTGGACTCTTCGGCGAGGAAGGTGACGATATGCTTGACGCGCTTCTCAAGGGCGTCGACCGGTTTGTCGGGATCAATCTCCAGGGAATTGAAGCGATCGCGATAGTCACCGACCAGCAGCTTCAGGACCTCTGTCAGGAGATGGCGCAGATCGGAGAAGTAATAGCGGACGAGAGCCGGGTCGACATTCGCGGCTTCCGCCACGGACTTGCGGCTTAGCGAACTCGGCGGAACATCTCTGAGTAGATGTCGGGTCGAATTGACGATTGCCTCTCGACCAACAGACCCACGGCCCCTGCGCCGTTTTTGCCTATTACCATTTCCACTATCAACCGCTTCTCCAACATTCGAGGCACTGGATGTGCTCTTGTCGGACTCGCCCGCAGTCATGTTCCCCAGACACCTTTCTATATTCGCATGGCGTCTATGCCCCGTGCCGCTCGTTTTGCAAAGCATAGTCGAGGCGCCTGATCAAGCAAGCGCCTCGGGACGAAGTTCAGTGCTAAGCCGCCACCACGGTGTTGCGCTGCCGTCCAAGGCCTGTGATCTCTGCCTCGACGATGTCGCCGGCAACGAGGAAGGACCCTGTCCCCTGTCCCACGCCGGCCGGTGTCCCCGTGGCAATAAGGTCGCCACTTTCGAGCGTCAACATGGCAGATAGGTAAGCCAGTTGATCCTCGAGCGAAAAGATCATTCCGGATGCGACGCCATCTTGTTTGAGTTGCCCGTTGACCCAAAGGCGCAACTGCAGCGCCCGGTAGTCCGGAACCTGAGACGCCGGAACGAAATACGGTCCGGTCGGAAGGAAGGTGTCGTAGCTTTTTCCGGCGAGCCAGTCCGAGCGAATGTTGGGTCGATCCTCGCGCCAGGTCGCGGCACGGCACGAGACGTCGTTGATCACCACATAGCCTGCGACGTGGTCCATCGCCTGACCTGCCGAGACTTTGTACGCCGGCCGACCGACAACCGCCGCCAGCTCAATCTCCCAATCGATCCGGTGGTCCGCACCGGGCAGCCGGATATCGTCGTAAGGTCCGACCGAGCAACTTGTAGCCTTCAGGAAGTGGTAAGGAGCGTCGGGACGGCGCGGCGCATTCTGTTGGGCCGAACTCGGGCCGGTAAATCCCGTTTTGGTCATTTCCGCCACGTGGGCCGAATAGTTCGCTGCGGCGCACAGCACTTTTCCCGGTCGCGGGATGGGTGAAATCAGCTCCGGCGCATGCAGGGTGATCTCCTCGAGCGCCTTCGCCCCGAGGCTCTCTAGCCCGTCGGCGATGGCTTGCAGCATCGGCTGCGCATAGTCCCAGTCCGCGAGCAGGGCACGCATGCCGGGTTCGACAAGGGAGACCTTCAGCCGTTCAGCGGCGTCGGCCAACGGAATGTGCCTGTTATCCAACAACATCACCGTTTCGGCAGTCCCCGCGTTTGTCCGGACACGGCCAAGTGAGAAGCTCGTTCCCATATTTTCACCTTTATTTCTCTTGAGAAGGAATTTATAGGGTTGGTGGTGAGTGTCAACCGCTTTCGCGTTTCGCGTCGCGGAACTCGGCACGGATCAAGGAAAGGATCGACGTTGAGCGGAAAAGACCGGTTGGATGTCGTCGTGCTAGAAGAGCACTACTCGGACGCAGAGCTGGATGCCTGGCGTGGCATAGCTCCCGCCGGCCCCATGGCGGCTGCACTGAGAATATCCGCCGAAGCACGAGTCGCGCGACTCGACAAACTCGGGATCACGACCGAAATCCTGGCGCTGGCGCCGCCCGGCCTTCAGGGCGTACATGCCCCTGAAGCCGCCGAGGTGGCCCGAGGGGTCAACGACCGCCTCGCGCAATACACATCTGAAGCCCCCGACCGACTGGCAGCGTTCGCGGCGCTGCCGACATTCGATCCAGTGAGCGCCGCCGACGAGTTGAGGCGCTGCGTCAGGGATCTCGGAATGGTCGGCGCGATGATCCATGGCCCGACACAGGGTCGCTTCCTAGACGACGAGAGCTTCGCGCCGATCTTCGCTGCAGCAGAAGACCTCAGGGTGCCCCTTTATGTCCACCCATCGGAAATACTACAGCAGGTTCGCGAAGCCTATTTCGCGCCTTACGACGTTACGCATCCGATGTTTATTCGTGCCGGATGGGGCTACACGATCGAGGCCGGAACGCATGCCCTGCGGCTGATCCTGTCTGGCCGCCTGCAGCGTCACCCGGACCTCAAAATCATACTCGGACACCTCGGAGAAGGTATCCCGTACATGATGGACAGGATCGACGAGGCCCTATCGCGTGACACACCGATGAAGGACTTCAATGCGGTCTTCCGGCACCATTTCCATGTCACCACCAGCGGCTTCTTCTCGGATGTGGCTCTGGAGTGCTGTGTGAACCAGATCGGTGCGGAGCGGGTGATGTTCTCGATAGACGCACCCTACGCCTCGGCCGAAGCCGGGATGGCTTGGCTCGAGGCCCGCTGTTCCGAAGCTGAAGACGCCACGGATCAGGCACGCGTCAGGGCTCTAGCGGCCGGCAATGCCCGCGCCCTGCTGAAGCTGTGAGGAAGGTGCGATGACAGAATACGACCTCCCCCCGGTTCCCTTTGCGCTCGGCATGGCCTCGTCGAATGGCAGCCCGCCGTTTCCGCTGCTCGTCTTCGATGACGGGGCGGCTGTCGCACTTCACTCCCTACGGGCGCTCGCGACGGAGCTCGGATTGCCGCTGCCCTGCGACAGCGTGTTCGCGCTACTGCAGGACTGGGATCGCTCCATCGCCGCCCTGGCGACACTCGCCCAGGCCCTCGCCTACGACGACCGCGCCCGGGGACATCGCGGATACTTTGCCCCCGAGGATCTGTTCCACCCGGAGCGCCTGGTCCCGGAGACCCGCCAGATGTTTCGGCTTCAAGGCGAGCAAAGCGTTGCCGTGCCCGTCTCGTCGCAAGGCGGCGCACAATCGTCACTGGCGCTCGACCAGTCGGCCCAGGACTCCGTGCCTTCGTTCGCCCTTTGCGCAGTCATGGGACGCATGTGCAGGGATGCCGAGCCAGAAGCTGCAGCTCAGGCTATCGCCGGCTGGACGCTCGGTGTCGAACTGCAGCGACCAAGACAATCCGGCGTCGGCAGACATGGCGCCCCGGGCAGCTTGGTGCTTGGTCCGGTCATCGTCCCAGCGATCTTTACTGGCGACCTGGCGGGATGCTCCTTCCGCTTCGCCACCATGGGCAACGTCGTGGCGGCGGGACCGCTGTCAAGATGGTCATCCGACGCAGCAGGCCGCATCGCAGCGCTCTCGCGCGAGTCGCTGCTGCTGCCGGGCGACATCATTGTTTTCGGAGAGGCTCCGGCGGAGGGGACCCCACCTGCAGGCGCGGTAGACATGCTGGAGGCCACTGCCCCCGGCTTCGGACAGATCAAGGTGAGCCTTAGGTAAGGAGGACAGGACCATGGCGATTACTGGCATCGAAACGCTTAGATACGGCGTCGAAAACGTCGACGAATGTGTGCACTTCTTCGAAGATTTCGGCCTGCAGCTAGCCTCGCGAGATGACAGTTGCGCGTTGTTCAAGCTCGACGAGGGCAGCAAGGTCGAACTGCGCCCGATCTCCGACCCCTCATTGCCTGAGACCGTGCTGCGTGGCACCGGTGTTCGCGAGACAATCTGGGGCGTCGATACCCTGGAAAACCTCGAAGCTCTTGTTCGAGGCCTGGAGACCGATCGTGAAGTGCGGCGCGACGCCGATGGCACAGCGCATTTCAGCACAGATTGCGGGCTGGCACTCGGATTGCGGGTCTTCGAACGGAAGAAGGTTGTCTATGCCCCCGATCCGCTGAACGCCGCTGGAAATCCAGGTCGGCTGAATGTCTCGCGAAAGTGGCGGCTCCGGGCCCGACCCAAGACGATCACCCACGTTGTCTTCACCGTCGAGGACTACGTGAAGACTTACCGGTTCTTCGAGGAGCGTCTGAAATTCCGGCTCTCCGAATACCAGATCAAGTTCGGTATCTACCTCCGTTGCGACGGGGCGAACGATCATCACAACCTGTTCTTCCTCGACCAGAACGCCGGCAGTGCACCGGGCTACCCGATCTTCCACCACGCGAACTTCGGGGTCGAGGATATCGACGAGATGATGGTCGGTACAAACTACATGACACGACGCGGCTGGAACACCGGCAACCTGGGACAAGGACGTCACCGAATCGCCTCGGCGCTTTTCAGCTACTTCAAATGCCCAACCGGCGGCGAAGCCGAGTACGGCGCTGACAGTGACTACCTCGATGACAACTACGTGCCGCGCGAATGGAACGCATTGTTCGGTGTACAGACCTGGATGACCAAACAGCCTGACTGGATGAAAAACGCCCAGATCGAATGGCATTCCAAACACATGACCGAGGGCATGCCGGCACATGTCCGCTCCAAGGCAGACCTTCCCACTGACGGCAAAGTAGCCTGAACGGCGATAGGAAGGGCCGGACCTCATTGGGCCGGCCCATATCGGAGAAGCTCAGCTCTTCTCAGCGCAGGAATGCAATTGGTCTGCACCACCCGGCGCTGGCGTCCTTGATCTTCACGGGAAAGCATTGAACCTGGAAGCCGTGCGACGGCAGTTGCTCAAGGTTGGCAAGCTTCTCCATGTGACAGTAGCCACGAACCATTCCCGCTCGATGTCCTTCCCAGATCAGAGAGGCATCTCCGCTAGCGGCTACTTTCTTGGCGGTGTGGACGAATGGAGCATCCCAGCTCCAGCCATCCGTGCCGCAGACCCGCATGCCACGCTCGGTCATCCAGCAGGTGGCCTCCATCCCCATACCACATCCGCGCAATACGTAGTCCGGCTGGCCATAGGCAGCGCCGGCCGCAGTATTGACCAGAACGATATCGCCGGGCTGCAGGGTATGGCCGATCCGGCCGAACTCGGCCTCGACTTCGGCGGCAGTGACGACATGGCCATCGGGCAGATGCCGGAAGTCAAGCTTTACCCCAGGGCCCACGCACCATTCCAGCGGCACTTCGTCGATGGTGATGGCCCGCTTTCCGCCATCCATTGTGGAATGGTAGTGGTAGGGCGCGTCGAGATGGGTGCCGTTGTGAGTAGACAGGCGGATACGCTCTACAGCCCAGCCCTCGCCCCCGGGAAGCTGGTCAGCCGTGATACCGGGGAACGACTTGAGGAGCATGTCTTGCGTCGTTGCATGGCCTAGGTAGGTGATTTCAGGATGGTTGCCAGGCGGGTCCGCATATGTCGTGTTTTCGAGTGCTCGGGCAAGGTCGATCAGCTTCATTCTTCTCCTCCGTTTCAAGAATGGCGGTCAGACCAACCGCTCTGCGATGGAAGCCCAGTGCGCGGATTCCTGGACTTTGCTGGCGAGCGGAGGCGCGGCATGCGACGGACAGCTTCCTCGATTTCCGCCGGTGTCTTCGTAGCCAGCATGCGGTCACGCGCCGTGGTGCCAAAGGTCATCGTGCTGATGGCATCATGGATGTCGAGGCACCGCAGCAACCAGTGTCGGCTTTGGAACTCTCCCTCGCGGTCATCCGGCATAAGGCGCTCGGCGTTACCAAGCGTGTCGAGATACTCGATGATCAGACTGGATTCGACGAGAACCCTCCCGTCGTGAACCAGCGTCGGCACTACGGCGTCGGGGTTCAACGCGAGATACTCCGGCATAAACTGTTCCCCGTTGAAAGGTCTGCTTCGCGGCTCTCCCAGGCGAGGCCCTTCTCGGTGAGAACAGAAGAACCTTCTGCGAGCGAACCGAGGTGAGCCCGTAGTAGAGTGTCAGCACTGTTGTGCTCCTTGATGGGTGGAAGCCGGCAACGGGTCAGCGTGTGCCGGGCAGCCACAGAGCGATGATGGGGAAGGCGATGAGAAGGCCGATCTTGACGATGTCCGCCACAACAAAGGGCCACACGCCGCGGTAGACCTCGGAGAGCGGCAGATCGCGGGAGATCGACTTCAGGATGAAGAGGTTGAGGCCGAAGGGCGGTGTGATCATGCCGGTCTCCACCAGGCACACAGTCAGGATGCCCCACCAGATCGGATCGAGCCCGAGCTGCTGGATGAGCGGCAGGAACACCGGAACGGTGATGATCATGATCGCAAAGGTGTCCATGACCGTTCCAAGCAGCAGGTAGAGCAACGCGATGCAAAGCACGATGATGATAGGCTCTGAGCTCAGCGACGACATCCATGCCACGAAGAGGTCCGGCACTCCCGAGATCCCGACGAGGAAGGAGAAATTCACGGCCCCGAAGATGAGCACGTAAAGGATCGCAACCGTCGTCGTGGTTTCGCGCATCACCTGCCAGATCGTGTCGCGGCGAAGCCTGCCCCGCGCGAGAGACACGCAGAAGGCGCCAACTGCACCGACCGAAGCCGCCTCGGTCTCGGTAAAAAGGCCCGAGTAGAGGCCGCCGACGACCGCCCCGATCAGCAGGATAACCTGCCAGCTCGCAAGCAGGCTGCGTCCAATTTCTGCAAGCGGTTGCCGAGCACCGGCAGGTGCCGCGACATTGGAAAATCGTACCGTAAGGAAGATGGCCGCCATGTAGAGTGCCACCGCCAGCAATGCCGGCACCAGCGCCGCTATGAAGAGCGTGCCGATGGATTCCTCGGTCAGCAGGGCGTAGACCACGATGACCGTCGAGGGCGGCACGAGTTGCCCCAACGTGCCGCCGGCTGCCACGGTGCCCGCAGCGAGCGAACGGTCGTAGTTCCGCTGCGCCATCTCCGGCAGGGCCACCTTGCCAATGGTAGCGGACGTGGCCAGTGAAGAGCCCGTAAGTGCGCCGAAACCGGCAGATCCTAAGATGGTCGCGTAGGCCAGACCGCCACGGAGATGCCCGACAGCTGTATTGGCAAGGCGGTAGATGTCGCCGGACATACCCGCCACTGTCGCAAACGAGCCCATGAGCAGAAAGAGCGGGAGCACGGCGAGGTTGTCGTCGTACATCATATCTTCGACCAGACGCCCGACCATTCCGAGGCTCGGCTCGGCCCCGATGATGAGGGACGCGCCGAGCAGGCCGGCCAGGCCGGTCGCTCCACCGATCGGGACGGACAGGAGTATGAGAACCCACATCAGGCCGAAGCACGCCAGCGCGACCTGCGGCGAAGGCATCGCGAAGAGTTGCTGAACGCCGGCCCAGACCTGTTCGCCGAAGATGATGCACCCGACAATAGCTGCAGCCGCGATGGCACCCGTAACGATGCCGGCCATGCGGTTAAGCGCGATGGCGTCCGATAGGAAAAGCGCGACCTGAAGAAGCTGGATCGGCAGCGTCAGAGCAAAGACACCGGTAACCGCCATCAGCAGAGCGCCGATCGGAAAGCTCAGTATCGATGATGTTCGACCCAACTCGATCATCCTCTCGGCATTCAGGCCAAGACGGACCGTCACGATAGTCATGAACAGGAGGAGTGTGGCCGCACCGAGTACCCTAAGCCAAGCGAATGCCGTACGCCCAACGATGTTCTGGGCGAGGTCGATCGTGATGTCCACGCGCCCCGCGGCGCCTGCAGGAAGACATGCGGCGACGCCGATAGCCAGCAGCGGCGACGTGATTTCATTCAGCCCGTCGATCGGATCGTTGAACAATGTGCGCAACAGCACATCGGCAACGGTAACGATACCGATGCCGAGAATGCCCAGGACGCCGAGAGCGGCGATTCGCTCGGTAAGCGCCAGTGCAAGGACGTCGAGACGTTCAAGAAGCGCTCTCATCCCCCTGCCTGCTCCGCGGTGGCCAGGGATTCGTCGAAGCCGTACCGGTCAAAGTTCATTCGCCGGAACTCGACGGTCTTGTCATCCCGGAAGCGCCGGATACGGAAGGCCGCGATCCCGGGCCTGCGTCTGTATCTATCTGTCGCAACCATGACGGACACCATCGCCCCATCGCCGTCCAGGCAGATATCGCAGGCGTCGTCGTCGCCGAGAGCCTCGTTGCAGGGCTCCAAGATGTCGTTGTCCAATGCCGTGAGCCCGCCCCTGCAACAGGCTTCATGCGGATTCTTTTCTGGCATCTCGTCCTCCCACTGATACCGTTGATTTCGCTGATCGCTATCGCGGCGGAAGGATATGTCCTTCGCAGACGCCCAAACCGATGGACCGGGCCGAAGGCGCTCTGCAGCGACCGGTCATGATGACTCTTGTTCCGTCATCGAGATAACGGTGCGGCCTGCCGCCGACATTGATTGGTTTTTGGCCGTCTTCGGTCAGTTCCAGCAAGCAGCCGAGACTATCCGCCTCCGGTCCCGAGATCGTCCCGCTGCCCAGCAAATCACCGGCTCGCAGGTTGCAGCCGTTGCTGGCATGGTGAGCCACCATCTGGGAAGCGCTCCAGTGCATGTCGGTGAAGCGCGAGAGGGTGATCGTCTCAGCCGCTTTCCCCTCTGAGCGCATCTCGACAGTCTCGATGGCGCAGGCGATCTCGATGGGCCAAGTCTGGTCCCCGCCCTGCCGTGGCACAAGGTGAGGCGGCGGTGGCGGCATGCTTTCGTCACGCGCGGCCCTTTCGGCGAGGAAGGGCAGCAGGGCTTCGGAAGTGACGATCCACGGTGAGATCGTGGTCGCGAAACTCTTGGCGAGAAACGGGCCCAACGGCAGATTCTCCCACCTCTGGATGTCCCGTGCCGACCAGTCATTCTGTAGACAGACGCCGAAGATCATGTCGGCGGCCTGATCGATCGGCACCGTCTCGCCCAAGGCGTTCCCGCCCCTCACGACTATGCCCAGTTCAACCTCATAGTCCAGCATCCGGCAAGCCGCATAGACCGGGGCTTCGCCAGGCCTTGCCGGGGGAAGCTGTCCCTTGGGGCGAAGGACAGGTGTCCCCGACACCACAACAGATGATGCACGACCGTGATAGCCGACGGGCAGGAAGTGATAGTTCGGCTGCAGCGGAACAGGCCGGTTGAAGATGCGCGATGCGTTCACGGCGTGATGCATCGAACAGAAGAAATCGGTGTAGTCGCCGATTTTCATCGGCAGGAGCATGTCCGCATCCGCAATCGGGGAAAGGGCGCTGGATGGTGCCCTGTTCGCATCCGGCGTCATCTCCGACAGCGCGTCGAAGATCGCGGCTCGAAGGCTGCGGGCATGAAGGGGCGACAGCGCGATCAGCGGATTCAGATCGCCGTTGGCGCATGCCTCGGCGGCTTCCGCCGCAAGTCCACCAAAGGCACATGCCCGGGCGACCGAAAGCACGTCAAGCGCCCGGTCGCCGATCGCGACAACCACCCTGGGCCGCCCGCTCTCCTTGTCCCGTAATCTGCCAAAAGGAAGATTCTGGATCGGGAAATCAATATCTGGGTCGTTTGCGGTATGCACCCAACTGCGGGCATTCGCGTCATGTGTACGGTCAAGCTTGACTTGCATGGAGCAGGTCCTTCGAAACTCTGGCACCAAGGTCCAGTCAGATCGGCTGGTTCAGCCGCTCGTAGCGGCGGTTCACGTCGGCTTGCGCGTTGGCCTTCAGGTACTCGGCCGCCCGTAAGCTGGCGTCGGCCTCGGTCGCCTGCGCATGCGCCATGACGCCCGTCTGCTTCGAACCTTCCTGAACAAACAGACACCGCGGATATCGGCGCTGCTGCCACTCTTCGAGCATGTCGCCAATCGGGCGATTTTCCTGCAGCATCCGGGCCAGAAGGATGACATCCTCGACCGCCATGGAGGCTCCCTGCGCCCAGAAAGGCGTTGAGGCATGAGCGGCATCGCCGACGAGGACCACCCGGCCGTTCACCCAGGGCAGCGGCATGCCAACTTCATGAATCGGCGTGTAGACGACCTGCTCGGCACTCTCGACCTGCTTGAGCATCGTTCTGGCTAGCCCACCGAACATGCCGAACCGCTCATGCATCAGATCGAGAAAAGCGGCACGGTCAAAGTATGGATTGCCCGGTTCCTTGGACACACCGGCAATGTACAAACGGTCATCGGATATCGGGATGATCCCGAAGGATTTCTCGGGGCCCATCTGCCAGGTCACTTCCCGCAGAGGTTCTTTCATCTCAAGAACGACACGCCAATTCGAAAAGCCGCTGTAAACGGGTTCGACGGCTCCGAACACGAAGGACCGGATGGCAGAGTTGATCCCATCTGCGCCGACGACCAGGCCATAGCTGCCCGCCGTCCCGTCACTGAATGTGACCTTCACATTGCCGTCGGACTGCACGAGGCCGGTCACGGTAACGCCCATTCGGATCGAAGCCCCCGCCCGCACGACAGCGTCGTGCAATATGTGGTGGAGAGCACCGCGCAATATCGTGACGTACGCGGGAAAATCGGACCCCGGACAGGGAGGTACGGTCGTCCTGACTATCTCGTTGCCATCGAGATCGGAGATAACCGACTCCCCGGCTGAAGACCGCCAACCTTCCATGACAATACGATCAGCAATGCCGATTTCGTCGAACCCGCGAAGGGCATTGCTCTGGACGTACATCCCCGCTCCGAGGATCTCCCAGCTGACCTTCTTTTCGATGATGTCACAAGCGATTCCAGCGCCTTGAAGCGCACAGGCCAGGGTCTGCCCGGCGATCCCGGCGCCCACGATCAGGACTCGGTCTTGCATCTGGATTGCCTCTCCCTTCCTCCATCCTCATATTCCTTCGCAGAAGAAAAAGACCTCGGCAAGCTGTATTTCCCTTCCAAAAGAATTTTATTGATCTGGATGATCGGCTGGCCTATCAGCTTGCGAGCGGCCGGACGCATCCGGCAGATCCTATCGGGAGGAGAGTCCTATGTTCACATTCTGGAAGCCCATGGCTGCCTTCGCAGGGGCATGCTTCATGGCAACGACGGCGCTCGGGGCGGACATGACTGAACTACGGTTTGCGGTGCAGACTCCGCCGCAGATCCACTACAACAAGGAGCTGTTCCTTCCGTGGGCCGAGAAAGTCGCCGCAGATTCCCAGGGAACCCTCAGCGTCAAGATGTTCTTCGCCGGCACGCTCGGAAAGGAGGGGCAGCTGATCGATGTCGTCGAAAGCGGTGCGGCCGATATCGCGTTGGATGTCACCGGTTATTACTCCGGTCGCTTCAAGCTCACCGAAGTCGCATCCCTGCCACTTCTAGTCCAAGATTCAGAGAGCGCCTCGAAGGCTCTGTGGTCTCTCTACGAGAAGGGCTTGTTCGGTAAGGAATTTGACGGGCTGAAAGTGCTCGCGATCACCACGGTGCCGGGCGGCACGCTTTTGACCGTCGACAAGCCGATCCAGCAACCCTCGGACCTTGCCGGGATGAAACTGGCGGCAGGCGGCCAGGTCAAAGGCGAAATGGTAGCGGCTGTTGACGCCGCGCCGGTCGAAGTGAAGATCGCCGAGCTTTACCAGGCCCTCAGCCGCCGCCTCGTGGACGGCGCCATGACCTACTACACCGGCTTTGCTCCCTTCAAGCTGCACGAAGTCGGAAAGCACGCCCTCGATGTGCCGCTCGGCGGATCGATGCTGCTGGTGTTCATGTCCCAGGACAAATTCGACTCGCTTCCGCCGGAAGCGCAGAAGGCCATAGAGATGAACTCGGGCGCACAGTTCTCGGCCGACTTCGGAGCTGTCTGGGACCGTGCGCAAGATGCAGGCCGCCAGATGCTGCTCAATGCCGGCGGCAAGATCACCGAGCCTTCCACAGAGGATATGGCAAAGTGGCAGGCCGTCTTCTCTCCCATTAACGATGCTTGGGCCAGTTCGGTTGATGGCGGGCCGGAAGCTCTGAAGGGCCTGCGCGAAGAGCTTGGAATCACCACCAACTGAATGTCGGGCTCGCGAGGGCGTTCTGCGCCCTCGCGAGCGATGCCTTGTTCTGATTGGCGGCTCACAGCCGGCGAAGAGGTTCGGGGCCGTCATATCTCTCCAAAACGTAGCCCACCGGAAACCAAGGCCAGTCTCGCAGCCTCGAGATGATGCTCCAAAGACCGCCAGGCGCGAACAGCGCGACGGCCAGGGTCAGGAGTCCGAGCACGATGAGGTAGGTGGCGCCAAATTCGCCGAACAGGCGGGTCGCGAAAAAGTAGATGAGCGCGCCGATGATCGGTCCCTCGAGTCGCCCGATTCCTCCCACCATTACGATGAAGATGCAGATCGACGACCAATATGGATCGAAGCCGCTGGTCGGGGAGATGCGCAGTTGCGCCATGTAGTAGACGGCGCCGGCAAGCCCGGTGCCCATGGCCGCGACAACGAAAATCCAAAACCGCATGCGACCGACATTGACGCCCTGGCTCGCGGCCGAGATGGGATCGTCCCGCATCGCGGTGAGGGCCAGCCCGAGGCGTGACCGCAGCATCACGAACGTGCCGCCGACCGTCGCCAGCAGGAGGAGTGCGCAAAGGATCGTCAGACCGATCTCGCGCTCGTGTGCGCTGAACTGCGATATCGCGCGCAGCGTCATACCCGATCCGGCATTGACGACATCAAGATTGGCCGTAATCAACCGGAACGTCTCGGCCAGCACCCAGGTGCCGATCGCGAAGTACGGTCCGTCGAGCTTGCGCAGCAGGAGATAGGATGGTGCTGCCAGAAGGGCCGGTAGGATCATCGCCAGCGGGACGGACCAGAAGGGATTGAGGCCGGCAAAGGCCGACAAGGCAAACAGCGAATAGCCGCCCGCGCCGATGAAGGCCTGCTGGCCGACTGACACCATCCCGCCATAGCCGGCGAGCAGGTTCCACATCTGCGCGATGGCGATCAGGCAGCTCAGTTCGACGATCAGCCTGATCTGGCCGCTGGATGCCCAGAACGGCATGGTCGGTATCGCGGCGAGCAGCAGCACAGCCATCGAAATGGCGATCTTGCTGGAAAGGGTGTGCCGGCGCACCTTGAATTGGGACGGGAGCATGAACGGCCTCCTCAGCGACGTGACAGGAGACCCTGGGGACGCCATGCGAGCACCAGGAGGAAGACGAGGTGACCGACGAGGATGCCCCAGCCGGGATCGATGCGCGAACCCACGACCTGCGCCACCCCCAGGATCAGGCCGCCGAGGAAGGCGCCCCAGATCGATCCCATGCCGCCGATGATGACCGCCTCGAAGGCATAGATGAGCTGCGCACCGCCGTCCGAGGGCGACACCGTCGTGCGCGTGGCCTGAAAAACCGCCGCGATGCCCAGCACGGCGACAGCGATCGCGGTAGCCTGCGCGTAGATCGACTTCGTATTGACGCCGCTCAGCGTTGCCGCGTCCCTGTCCGCCGCGGCCGCGCGCAGGCCCCGTCCGAACCTGGTCCCCTTCAGAGCAAGGTGCAACGACCAGGTAAGCACGACGGCCACCACGGCGATGAGAAGGGGCAGCACACCGACCTTGATGCCCCAGAAGCCGACGGACTGGATGGCCAGCGGTCCCGCATCGAGCGCGCGCGTATCCGCCTGCCACACCGTCAGCATGAAGTTCTGGAGGGACAGGGACAGACCGAAGGTCGCGATCAGGGAAGGTAGCGGATCCTCTCCCACCGCCCAGTTGAGGACGCCACGCTGCAGGATCCATCCGATCAGCGCGCCGATGGGCACCAGAAGCAGGACGATGTAGCCCGGCCCCAGGCCGAACACCGCGGCCAGCGAGATCCCGATGAGCGCGAGAAGGACGACAAGATCGCCATGCGCGATGTTGACGATCCGCATCACGCCGAACATCAGCGACATGCCGATGGCGTACTGGGCATAGAGGCTGCCGAGCAAAAGGCCCTGAATGACCGCGTCAACCCACTTCATGTCCCACCCCGAAATAGGCCTTCGCGATCATCTCGCGCGTAAGGTCGGTGGATCGCCCGGCAAGCGCGATGCGGCCTTCGAGCATGCAGCAGACGCGATCCGAACTCCTGCTGGCGAGCGATACGTCCTGCTCGACCAGAAGGATCGACGTGCCGGTTTGTCTGATGACCGGCAGCATCGAGTAGATCTCGCCGATCACCTTGGGCGCCAAACCAAGGCTGATCTCGTCGCAAAGCAGAACCTTCGGCTGCATCATCAGCGCGCGGCCGATGGCGACCATCTGCTGCTGGCCGCCGGACAGCTTCTCCACGGATTGGCCCCGCCTCTCGCCGAGGATCGGAAACAGGTCATAGAGCCGTTCCAGCGTCCAGCCAGACTGACCGGGCGGCAGCCGGCGCGCCCGGTCGGCCGCGACGCGTAGATTGTCTTCAACCGACATGCCCCTGAACAGGCGGCGCCCTTCGGGCACCATCGCGAGCCCCTTCGAGGCGAGCGTGTGGGCGGGGGTTCTCGAGACGTCGTTGCCGTCGAAGGTCACCGAGCCTTCGCGCACCGGCACAAGTCCGACAAAGGCTTTGAGCATCGTCGACTTGCCGGCGCCATTGGCGCCGATCAAGGCAACGACCTCGCCCGGAAATATCTCGAAATCGACGGAGAACAGCGCCTGAAAGTCGCCGTAGCCGGCGACGAGGGACCGCGCGGTCAGCAGCGGGGAGTTCATGCCTCGATCCCCATATACACGCGACGCACTTCCGGGTTGCTGATCACGTCCGATGGCCGGCCCTCGGCGATCTTCTGGCCGAAACTCAACACCATCATCCGTTCGGCCACGGCCATGACCGCGTGCAGCACGTGCTCGATCCAGATGATCGTCACACCGCGTTCCCGGACCCGCCGGACCAAGGTGACAAGCTGTTCGGACTCGGCATCGGTCAACCCGCCAGCGATCTCGTCGAGCAGCAGAAGCTTGGGCTCGCCGGCCAGCGCACGGGCAAGCTCCAGCCGCTTCCTGTCGAGAAGCGTCAGACTGCCCGCGGCCTGATTGGCCCGGGCGGCAAGCCCGCACTCCTCGAGCAGCTGCGCGCAGCTCGTGAAAGCTTCCGGATCGCTACGACCCGCCGCGAAGCGTGACGCGACCAGCAGGTTCTCGAAGGTCGTCATCTTGGCGTAGGGACGCGGTATCTGGTAGGTGCGGCCGATTCCCAGTCCCGCCCGTCTGAACGCCGGAATCCCGTCGAGAGGGCGTCCCGCCAGTTCGATCGAGCCGACGTCGGATGGAATGTCTCCGGAGACGAGGTTGAACAGCGTCGTCTTGCCCGCGCCGTTCGGTCCCAGGATGCCCAGAACCTCCCCCTCGGTCAGGTCGAAGCTGACATCGTCGATGACGCGCAACGCCCCGAAGCTCTTCGACAGCCCGCGCGCGGACAAGAGGACGCCACCAGCTGCGGCGCCCCCGGACGCTTCGGCGGCGGCAGCTACCAAGACTTCGCCTCCAGGGCGCCCTGCGGCTCCATAATGGGGTAGAGCTTGGTCTCGACGATCTGGAGATCGTAGGGCCATTTGGTATCCTTGCGCCATTGTCCGCCGAGGATCGGAGTCTTGGCGACGTTGGCGTGAGGGCCGTTGGCCCAGCTAATCTTGCCGACCATTGTGTCGAGATCGGTGGCCTTGAGCGCATCGCGTATGGCGGCGCGATCCGTCGGGTCGGCGGACCGTTTGAGCGCGTCGACGATGATTTCCCACATCGCATGGCTGTAGCCCAAAGGCTGCGTCCACTGTTTTCCGGTGGTGCTTTCCCACTTCGCCGCGAGTTCCGCGCCCGTCTCGCCGGTCAGGGTCGACTTGTACGGAAAGGCGGGGGTCCACCAGACCTCGGTAGACATGCCGGCTCCGAGCGGACCCATGGCTTCGACCGCGGAAGGGAACAGCAGGCCGGCCGCGACGGTCATGATCTTCGGATTGAAGCCCTGCTGCGCCATTTGGATCGTGGCGGTGCGCAGGTCGGCCGGGAAGACGAGGCCACCGAGAATGTCGCAGCCGGCTTCCTTGAACGCATTGATCTGCGCCGAGAAATCGTTGGACCGGATTTCGAACTTCGACGGCGCGATGACCTCGAAACCGGCGGCGCGCATCGCCGGAGGCAAGCCGATCTTGTCGTCCCCCCAGACCTCGCCGTCGGCGTTGCGCGGCAGGAGAAGACCGACCTTCTTGTTGCTCTCCACGCTGTTCCACATGTTGACGAAGGTCGGGATGATGTCTTCCAGGCCCCAGAAGAAGTGATAGGTCCAGTCGAAGGCATGGTCGGCGCCGCCGCGCGGCATGATGACCGCCTGCCAGGGCGCCGTGGACGAGAGGGTCGGCACACCGAACAGTTCGCCCTGCTCGGAAACGGGGAGCGTCACGTCGGTGGTCGAGGCAGGGATCAGGATGTGGACATTGTCGTTCTGGCAGAGTTCGCCAGCGAGTTCGGCAGCCCGGTTTGGGTTGGACTGAGCGTCGCGCTCGATGATCTCGATGGCGTAGTTCTTGCCGGCCACTTCCAGACCGTTGCCGAGGTGTCCGCGGATGAAGTTGAGAGCGAAAGCATCGGTCTCGCCAAAGGGAGCCATCTGCCCGGTCTGCGGGCTGATGAACCCGATCTTGATCGTCTGCGATGACTGAGCCCGCAGATAGGCCGGCGACGAGAGCAGAACGGTACCTGCGGCGAGGCCCTTCAGCGCCGCGCGGCGTGACATAACTGTGCTGTTCACCTGGGTCATGTGGTTTCCTCCCTTGCCCATTTCATTCGCCCTGGCGGCGCCGACGTCCGTCGCGCGCACTGTCCTGGCGCCCCCACGTTCCCGAGCCGGGGTACGACGCCGCTCGCAGACCGTTGCAGAAGCTTAGCCGCGGCATTTTCGCCTGTCCCAGGGCGGGAGACGAATTGGCGGCGATCGTCAAGACAAACGTCCTTATCGGTCAAACCGGCTCCCGAAGGATCAATATCCTTTGCAGACGGGCGCTGTTGCCCCGATCGAGATGGGAGGATTTTGAGATGGCCGAACCCGCCAAGACCGAATTCTGGCGCGACATCAAGCCGATCAAGGACGTGTTCAAGCCGGACGCAAAGCCGGAGGTCTATCTGCCAAACGCTCCAACGGACGACGACCGCTACTATGTGCCCTTCACCGAGACCGTATCCTCACGCCCGCTCTGGATTTCGCCCGAGCGGAACATGTGGTGCGACATCCTGATGGCGAAAAAGGCGGGCCTGGTGAACCGACACTACCACCCGCACGAGGTCTTCGCCTATACGATCTCCGGCAAGTGGGGCTACCTCGAGCACGACTGGACCGCGACGGCGGGGGATTTCGTCTATGAAACCCCCGGCGAAGGACACACGCTCGTCGCGTACGAAAGCGACGAGCCGATGCGTGTCCACTTCAAAGTCACCGGGCCGCTTATCTGGCTTGACGAAGAAGGCAAGCCCAACGGCACCTTCGACGTACACGACTATATCGCCCTGGCGCGAGCTCACTACGACAAGGTCGGGATCGGGGCAGACTACGTCGACAGGCTGTTCCGCTGATGGATCGGCCCAACGACATCGGCGTCCTGTCGGTGGTCTGGCACCGGGCCATGGACGTCAGGATCGAGCGGCGTGCTCGCCCTGTCCTTGGTCCGGGGGACGTACGCTTGCGGGTGACCCTGTGCGGCATCTGCGGGTCCGACATGCACGAATATCGAAATGGCCCCCATGCCATCCCGGTCAGCGCCGCGCACGCCCTGTCGGGCGCGGCGGCGCCGATGGTTCTGGGTCACGAATTCGCGGGCGTCGTCGTGGAAGCGGCGAGCGGCAGCGACCTGAGGGCCGGCCAGCGGGTGGCCGTCGAACCCGAGTACCGATGCGGCACCTGCCCCGCGTGCCGGCGCGGCGACTACAACCTGTGCCGGTCCATGGGTTTCGCCGGTCTCATGGGCCATGGCGGCATGGCGGAGGAGGCGGTGGTGCCGAGCTACATGCTCCATGCCCTGCCGGACAACGTCACCGACCGACAGGCCGCTGTCCTCGAACCCGCCGCGGTTGCACTCCATGCGATCCGCCGATCGGGCCTGAAGGCGGGTGAGAGCGTGGCGATCGTCGGCGCGGGACCGATCGGCATGCTGCTCACCCAATTCGCCGCCGCCGCGGGCGCAAGACGCATCGTCGTCGGCGACGTCTCGGAGGGGCGGCTGGCCAGAGCTCGCTCGCTGGGTGCCACGGACGTGGTGAATACCGCGGCCGCTTCGTTGCCAGGCATGGCCGCGGGAGTGGACGTAGCGTTCGAGGCCGTAGGGGTGCAGTCGGCCCTCCACGATGCGATCTCTTCCGTCCGCAAGGGCGGGCGCGTCGTGCTTGTCGGCCTGTTCGGACCGCCGGCCAAGATCGACGCTTTCGACCTGGTCAACCGCGAGGTCGATCTCGTCCCGTCATGCGGCTACCGCCACGTCTATCCCGATCTGATCGGAATGATCGCGGCCGGAATCGTCGATCCCTCGTTGATCGTGACGCGCGAGATCCGGCTCGGAGATGCAGTCAAGGACGGATTCGAGAAGCTGGCACAGCCAAACGACGACGTGAAGGTGCTGGTCGCACCCTGACCGGTTCGATCGACTACCGCGCATGGGGGGACGGAGGAAATGACATTCTCGACGACGCTCTTCGCGGGCCGGCGCGTGATCGTCATAGGCGGCACCTCGGGCATCGGCGCCGGCGCTGCCGAGGCGTTCTCCGCGCTCGGCGCCGAAACGCACGTGGCCGGACTGAACGCGGACCTTCCCGGAACTCCGGTTGCCGCCGCCAGTCGCCGGGAGCTCGACGTCCGTTCCTCGGCCGCGCTTGAAGACTATCTGGCCGCGTGCGAACGGATCGACGTCTTGGTCAATTGCGCCGGGATAAGCCGGGACAGGGACGAGTGGCACGCGGACGGATTCGACGACGTCATGCGGATCAACTTCTTCTCGGTGATGACTGCGTGTCGGGCCGCGCGGCCGCGAATGCGCGAGGGCGGCTCGATCATCAATATCGCTTCGATGTATTCCACCTTCGGTTCGTCTGACCGTCCGGCCTACTCCTCGTCGAAGGGAGCGCTGGTGCAACTGACCAAGTCGCTGGCACAGGAATATGCTCCCGGCATTCGCGTAAACGCGGTAGCGCCAGGCTGGATCATCACGCCTCTGTCGCGCGGGCTCTTCGCTGACAAACAGGCTTCCGATCCCATCCTTGCCCGCATTCCGTTCGCCCGCTGGGGCGAGCCGGCAGACGTCGCCGGGCCGATCCTGTTCCTGGCTTCTCCCGCGGCGGGATATGTCACCGGCGTCGTCGTACCGGTCGATGGCGGCTACCTCACGGTATGACGAGGGCAATCCCCAGCTGTGCGACCCAAAGTGTGAAGGGAGTCCCAGAAGCCTGCTGTCGTCCTTGCCAACTCGCTGAGGAATTTGACGCGGGACCTGCGGTTTGTCACTATCCGCCATCCCGCGCCCGCAGGCTATGCAGTGCCGGGACAGGGAGGACGGAGTGAAACTCACCGACGCAGTGGTGGGCAGCGGGAGCGTTGTCCCTCCGGTGGCAACGTTCGACACCCGCGTTGTTCCGCCGCATGAGAGGATCGACTACTGGGAGGAACATTGCGCCGAGAAGGTGGTCGGGTTGCGGTGCTCGTGCCTCTCCGAGGACGGCCTCAAGGCACGTTACCAGTACTTCGACTTCGGCCGGATCAAGATGATCGACATTGTCGGCGACGAGCACTTCGTCGAGCGGACCCCCTACCTTCTGCGCCGGCGCGAGAAGGACAGCGCGTTTCTTACACTGATCCTCAGCGGAAAGGTTTTCGTCAACCGGGCGGGCCAGTGTGCCGTGGCCGAGGCGGGCGACGTCGTCCTCTACGACACCAATCACGCCTACATGCACGGCTTTCCGGCCCACGCGAGGCAGGTCATCTTCGAAATCCCGGGTGAGGACTTCCGTGAGCGCTTCGCAGACTGGAACCTGAGGGAACTCGTCCATTTCGGCGGAGGCACGAATCCGGGCCGGATCGTGCCGATAGCGCTGCAAAATATTCTCCGTTCGGCGCAGACCTCCAACTGGCGCGCCGGCAAATCGGCCGGCCTGATCGAGGACGGCATATGGGACGTGATGGAAACCGCTTGTTCGCTGGTGAGCGGCCGTATCCGATCGACCTATCATGCGCAGACGCTGCAGCGTGTGCGAAAGCATGTCGTCGAGAATCTCTGGGATCCGGAACTAAGTCCGGCTTCAATCGCATCGGCTACGGGGATCAGCCTCCGACAGTTGAGCCGGCTGTTCGAGGGCGAGCCCCTGTCCCTCATGGAACTCGTTCTCGCCAAGCGACTGGAAGGCGCTCGCGCGGATCTGCTCCGTCTCGGCAGTGGCGCGAGCATATCAGACATATCATACCGGTGGGGCTTCAAGAGCCTCGCGCACTTCTCCCGAAAGTTCGCATCGAGATACGGCGTTAGCCCTTCCCGCTGCCGCTGAGCGGTGATCGCCTTGATCCGAATCTCCGGGCCTTTGGCATGAGACAGGCTTTTCGAAGCATGCGTTCGAGCGCGAGGCGAAAGGAGCGCCCTTCTTGCCGACCTCAGCCGAGCATCAGCAGCGCGATCATCCCCGCGCCGCCGACCGCGATGCGCCACCAGCCGAACAGCGCATAGCCGTGGCGCGAGACGTAGTCGAGGAGGAAACGCACCACGATTACGGCGGCAACGAACGCCATGGCAAAGCCGGCGGCAATGATCGGCAGGTCCGCTGTCGAGAGGACGTCGCGGTTCTTGTAGAGATCGTAGGCGAAGGCGCCGGTCATGGTGGGCATCGCGAGGAAAAACGAAAACTCCGCCGCCGAGCGCTTGTCGGCACCCATCAGAAGCGCGCCGACGATGGTGGCGCCCGACCTCGACGTGCCCGGTATCATGGCAAGACATTGGAACAGGCCGATCTTCAGACAGAGCGACAGTGGAAAGTCCATCACGTCGCGATAGCGCGGCTGGAGCGCCCAACGGTCGACCCAGAGCAGCACGACTCCGCCGAGAAGCAGCATGACGCAGATCAGCATCGGCGTCTCAAACAGCACAGTCTTGATGAAATCGTGGGCGAGCGCGCCGACGACCGCCGCCGGCAGAAAGGCAACGAGGACGCCGAGCACGAATCGCTGTGTGCGCCCGTCGCGCGGCAGGTCGACCAGCAACTTCCACAACCGGCCGAAATAGACCGACAGGATGGCGAGGATCGCACCGAGCTGGATCAGCACCTCGAAGGCCTTCCCGGTCGATTCGAAGCCGAGGAAATGGCCGGCAAGCAGGATGTGCCCAGTGGACGAGACCGGGATGAACTCGGTCAGCCCTTCGAGCATGCCCAAGAGCAGGGCCGAAACGATGGACTGGTCCTGCATGGGAAGCTCCGGGCGGGCCGCTTGCTTGTCATCGACGGGTCGAGCCCGTATAGGTCGGCACGAATCCCGACCGCGACGGGTGGCGCAGGATTAGCCGCCCCGACCGCAAAACGCCAGTGCCGTGCCGAGGCCTTTCGCAGCCTCGCCGAAGCGCCCAGACCGGATCGATGCTGACGCTTTTCCATCACCCCATGAACGCCGCCAGTCGCTTCGTAAGGCTCGCCTTCGGCGAGTATGGCGAGGAACTGGAGCTGATCGAGGAGAAGCCCTGGGCTCGGCGCAAGGAATTCCTGGCGCTGAACCCGGCCGGCACCCTGCCGGTGCTGCTGGCGGAAGGCGACGTGCCGATCGTCGGCGCCAACGTGATCGCCGAATATGTCGACGAGACGCGAGGCGTCCTGAAGCGCGACAAGCGCCTGTTTGCCGAGGATTCGATCGGCCGCGCCGAAATCCGCCGCCTGTGCGACTGGTATCTGGTGAAGACAGAGAGCGAGGTGACGCGCCATCTTGTACGCGAGCGGGTGTTCAAGCCGCACATGCCATCCGCGCTGGGTGGCGGCTCGCCCGATTCGGCGGCGATCCGCGCCGCACGGGCCAATATCAAACAGCACCTGAAATATACCAACTGGCTGGCGGGCACGCGCGACTGGCTGGCCGGCACGCGCATGAGCTATGCCGACCTGGCCGCGGCCGCGACGCTGTCGATCCTCGACTATCTCGGCGAGGTCGACTGGGCGGAGAATGTCGCGGCCCGCGACTGGTATAGCCGGATCAAGTCGCGGCCCGCCTTCCGGCCGCTCCTCAACGACCGCGTGCGCGGCCTCTCTCCCGCCGCTCACTACGCCAATCTCGACTTCTAGGGCCATGGGCGCGGCAGCGGCGACCGGACTGGAGACGCTGCGGCCGTTCATCGATCGCGAGGCGAAGCGGCTCGGCTTCTCGGCTGTCGCTGTGACCCACCCCGACACGATCCCGCTCGCCCGCGAACGGCTGGCCGCGGCGCTCGCGGCCGGCTACCACGGCGACATGGACTGGATGGCCGAGACCTTCGAACGGCGTGCGGCGCCCGCCGTGCTCTGGCCTGAGGTCCGCAGCGTCATCATGCTCGCCATGAACTATGGCCCCGACGAGAACCCCCTCGATCTCCTCGACCGCAGGGACCGTGCCTCGGTCTCCGTCTATGCCCGCAACCGCGACTACCACGATGTCATCAAAGGCCGGTTGAAGGAACTTGCGGGGAAGATCGCGGCGCGTACCGGCGGTGACGTCAAGGTCTTCGTCGACACCGCCCCAGTGATGGAAAAGCCGCTGGCGGAAGCGGCCGGCCTCGGCTGGCAGGGCAAGCACACAAATCTCGTCAGCCGCGCCTTCGGTTCGTGGCTCTTCCTTGGCTCGATCTTCACCACGGCAGAGCTGCCGGCCGATCCGCCCGAGGTCGACCATTGCGGCTCGTGTCGCGCCTGCCTCGACATCTGCCCGACCAACGCGTTTCCCGCGCCTTACCGGCTCGATGCGCGGCGCTGCATCTCGTACCTCACGATCGAGAACAAGGGGCCGATCCCGCGCGAATTCCGCGCCGCCATCGGCAACCGCATCTATGGCTGTGACGACTGCCTCGCCGCCTGCCCGTGGAACAAGTTCGCCATCGTCGCCGCCGAGGCAAAACTCGTCGCGCGAAAGGACCTGAAGGCGCCGCGCATCGCCGATCTGCTGATGCTGGACGATCCGGCGTTCAGGACCCTGTTCTCCGGCTCGCCGGTCAAGCGCATCGGCCGCGACCGCTTCCTCCGCAACGTGCTGATCGCGGCGGGCAATTCGGGCGACGCATTGCTGATCGCGCGCTGCCGGGAGCTTGCCGGCGATTCGTCGCCGCTGGTGCGCGGCGCGGCGGCATGGGCGCTGTCGCGGCTGATGGACGATCAGACCTTCACGGCTCTTTGGAACGAACGGCAGGCGGCGGAGAACGACGACTCGGTCCGCGAGGAATGGGCCGCCGCGCTTGGCGCGCGGCGTGAAAGGCTATCGGCATGACGATGCGCATCCTTCTGTTCGGCGCCGGCTATTCCGCGCGGACCTTTGCCAGACTCGCAGCTGGCGAAGCGGAGGGTATCGTCGGCACGACCCGCGACGAGCGCAAATTCGGTCTGCTGCGCGCCGCCGGGATCGAGCCACTCGCCTTCGACGGCACAACGGTCTCGCCGCAGATTGCGGGAGAACTCGCCCGCGCCACGCACATCGTCGTGTCGGCGGCGCCCACAGACGCCGGCGACCCGGTCATCGCCGCGGCGCGGGACCTCCTGGTTGATGCCACGCCCACGCTGCGCTGGATCGGCTATCTGTCCACCGTCGGCGTCTACGGCAATCACGACGGAGCCTGGATCGACGAGACAAGCGAGTGTCGCCCGCGTCCGGGCCGCTCCGACCACCGGCTGGAGGCCGAGAAGGACTGGAGCGACCTCGCCGCCAAGCGCGGCGTGCCGCTGGCGATCCTCAGACTCTCGGGCATCTACGGCCCGGGCCGCAACGCCTTCGTCAACCTGGAGAAGGGAACTGCGCGCCGCATCGTCAAGCCGGGCCAGATCTTCAACCGCATCCATGTCGACGACATCGCCGGCAGCCTATTCCATCTCGCGCGGCGCGAGACCGGCGGCGTCTTCAACATCACCGACGACGAACCCGCGCCGCCGCAGGACGTCGTCGGCTTCGCGGCGGACCTGATGGGCGTCGCGCCGCCGCCCGAGATCGATTTCGATACCGCCGAACTCACGCCCATGGCGCGGTCCTTCTATGGCGAGAACAAGCGCGTCTCGAACGCGAAGCTCAAAGCCACCGGCTATCGATTCGTGCATCCGAACTACCGCGCCGCGCTGACCGCGATGTGGGAAAAGGGCGATTGGCGCCGGGATTGATCAGACCGGGGTCCGCGCGATATTCCGCATGCGCCACTCGTTTCGCAGCATTCACCATCCATTAACCCTTCGTCGCCAACGCTTTGCCAAAGTTGTCGGGCACGAAGGCCTCGGACATCGGGGACTGGACATGAGCAAGACTGTGCGAAGCGTCCGCAAGGGCCTGATCGCGGGCCTTTTCGCGGTGCTGGCGCTGACAGGCGCCGTCGCGGACGCCCGGGCGGAGCAACTGGCGAAAAATCTCTTCGGCGCCAAGAGCTTGCCTGCAGCGACTGCGCCGAAGTCCTATGGCTTCTATTCTAAAGGCTGCTTCTCGGGCGGTGTCGCCATCGCCACCGACGGTCCGAACTGGCAGGCCATGCGGCTGTCGCGCAACCGGCGCTGGGGCCATCCGACGATGATCAACCTCATCGAGAAGTTGTCGCGCGATTCGGTCAAGGACGGCTGGCCGGGCCTCCTGCTCGGCGACATTTCGCAGCCGCGCGGCGGCCCGATGCTGTCCGGCCATGCCTCGCACCAGATCGGGCTCGACGCCGACATCTGGCTGACGCCGATGCCCGACCGTCGCCTCACGCCGAGCGAGCGCGAGAACATGAGCGCCACGCTGATGGTCGACGAGCGGACCCACCTGGTCAAGGACCGGCTCTGGACGCAGGCACACACCAATCTGCTGAAACGCGCCGCGAGCTATCCGGAGGTCGAGCGGCTGCTCGTCAATCCCGGCATTAAGAAGAAGCTCTGCGACACCGTCACCGGCGACCGCGCCTGGCTGCGCAAAGTGCGACCCTTCTGGGGCCACGACTACCATTTCCATATCCGCATCGGCTGCCAGCCGGGTTCCACCGAATGCCGGCCGCAGGCGAAGGTCGAGGCCGGCGACGGCTGCGACAAGTCGCTCGCTTGGTGGTTCACGGAGGAACCCTGGCGCCCCAACAAGAACCCCGACGCGCCCAAGGCGCGCGACATCATGACGATGAAGAGCCTTCCGGCGGCCTGCGTCGCGGTGCTCAACGCGCCTTCGCCCGTCTCCGAAGCCGCGGTGACGGTGCGCGGTCTCGGCGGTGCTGCGCCGGCTATCGCGGCGACGGCCGGCGTGTCGACGCCTGTCACAGCCAGTGCCTATTCGGAGATTCCGCTGGACCGCATTCCGATCCCGATGTTCCGGCCAGATCCTGGGCAGTGAGACGTCAACTTACCGCTTCCTTCCGGCAGGCTTGTAGGCTATTCCATCGGTTGTCTTCAAACGATTTAGCCGGATGGTTCGCGCGTGCGTATCGCCCTCATCGCGCATGACGAGAAGAAGGACGACCTCGTCGCCTTCGCCGGTGCGCACCGCGATTTTCTGAAGCGCTGCGACCTGGTCGCCACCGGCACGACCGGAGGGCGCGTCGCCGAAGCGTGGCCGGATCTCTCGATCCGGCGGCTGAAGAGCGGTCCGCTCGGCGGCGACCAGCAGATCGGCGCGCTGATCGCTGACAGCCAGGTCGATGCGGTGATCTTCTTTGTCGATCCGTTGACGCCGATGCCGCACGATGTGGACGTCAAGGCGCTGATGCGCCTCGCTATCGTCTATGACATACCGATGGCCTTGAACCGCGCCACCGCCGAGATCATCCTGACCGGCACGAAGGCGACGCAGGCGTAAGGCCATCGAGCGAGGGGAAAGAATGGCCCGAATCACCGATACCGACACGGTCCTCAACTTCCCCGTCCTGATCGGGGATATCGGCGGCACCAATGCGCGCTTCGCGATCCTGATCGATTCCTATGCCGAGCCGAAGGAGTTCCCGGTCGTGCAGACCGCCGACTTCGCGACCATCGACCAGGCGATCCAGACCATGATCCTCGACCGCACCTCGATCCAGCCGCGCTCGGCCGTGCTCGCCGTCGCCGGGCCCGTCGACGGCGACGAGATCCACCTGACGAACTGTCCCTGGGTCGTGCGCCCCAGGGCGATGCAGGCCGAACTCGGCCTGCAGGACATCGTCGTGCTCAACGATTTCGAGGCGCAGGCGCTCGCCGTCGTGGCGCTGGGCGACGAGCACATGGTCCGCATCGGCTCGGGCACGCCGGAGGCGGCCGCCTCCCGCGTCGTCCTGGGTCCGGGTACCGGGCTCGGCGTCGCCGGCCTCGTGCATGCGCGGCGGACCTGGATCCCGGTGCCGGGAGAAGGCGGGCACATGGACATGGGTCCGCGCAGCCCCCGCGATTTCGAGATCTTCCCACATCTCGAGCGGATCGAGGGTCGCATCTCCGGCGAACAGCTCTTGTGCGGGCGCGGCCTCGTCAACATCTACCACGCCATCGGCAAGGCGGATGGTGTGGCGACACGGTTCACCACGCCGGCCGAGATCACCAGCGCGGCGCTCGACGGGTCGGACAAAACCGCGGTCGAGGCGGTTTCGATGTTCTGCACCTGTCTCGGGCGCATCGCCGGCGACCTGGCGCTGGTGTTCATGAGCAAGGGCGGCGTCTATCTGACGGGGGGCATCGCCCAGAAAATCGTACCGCTATTGGTCAGAAGCGATTTCCGCGCCGCCTTCGAGGACAAGGCGCCGCATTCTGCACTGATGCGCGACATGCCGGTCTATGTCATCACCCATCCTATGGCAGCCCTTCTTGGACTCGCCGCCTATGCGCGGACGCCCGGAAGGTTCGGGGTTGAGACGTCTGGGCGGCGCTGGCGGACGTAGGCCATGGTGTTCAGCCACCCGTCTGTGGCATCGCAGGCATAGGCAAGCGCGCCGCTTGCCGCTATGAGCGTGCCACGACGCGCAACCTCCGGACGCGACGATCAGGAAGCGGGACGAGCGAATTGGCGGCACAGAGCACCAGCAGACGCGCGGGCGAGGTCGTCGCCGTCCTGAAGCGCATGCTTGCCGAGAACGGCCGCGAGTATCTCGGCTATTACGGCCTTGCCGTGATCTGCCTCGTGGCGTTTGCGGCGACGACCGCCTTTACCGCCTACATCATGCGCGACATCGTCGACGAATTGTTCACGCAAAAGCGTCACGATCTGATCTGGATCATCACTGCCTCCATCGTCGTCGCCTTTACCGTCCGCGGGCTTGCCAGTTACGGCCAGGCGGTGTTGCTGGCCAAGATCGGCAACAATCTCGTCGCCCGCTATCAGCGGCGCATCGTCGACCAGCTGATGCGCCTCGGCGTCGGCTTCTTCACAGCGACCCGCTCGGGCCAGCTGGCGGCGCGGATCAACGAGAACGTCACGGGCATCCGCGACATCCTGTCGATGACGCTGACGGCGATCGCCCGCGACGCGGTGTCTCTCGTCGCACTGGTCGGGGTGATGGTCTATCAGGATCCGGTCCTCTCGGTGATCGCGCTGGTGATCGGCCCGCCGATCCTGTTCTCGGTCAACTACCTGATGCGCCGTCTGCGGCGGGCGACCCGCGAGGCTGTCGAGGTGAATTCGCGGCTGATCGGTGCGATGCAGGAAGCGACGCAGGGCATCACCATCGTCAAGGCCTTCACGATGGAGAAGCAGCTTTCCGACAAGATCGGCGCGCTCATCGACAGTGCCGAGGCGCGGGCCAACCGCATCGCGCGCATTTCGGAGCGGATGACACCGATCACGGAGATCCTCGCTGGTCTCGCGATCGCCGGCGTCATCGCCTATGCCGCATACCGGTCCGCCGTGGCACAGGAATCGCCGGGGGCGGTCATCTCCTTCATTACCGCGCTTCTTCTGGCCTACGAACCCGCCAAGAGACTGGCCCGCGTGCAGGCCAATCTCGAACGCGCCCTGGTCAACGCGCGGATGATCTACGAGATCCTCGACATCGAGCCGCAGCAGGGCGATCGGCCCGGCGCCGCCGATCTTGATGTGAGCGAGGGCACCGTCACCTTCCGCGACGTCGACTTCGCCTATGCCGAGGGCCCGCCGGTTCTGCGGGGTGTCAGTTTCACGGCGCAGGCCGGCAAGACGACCGCAATCGTCGGCTCCTCGGGCGCGGGCAAATCCACCATCGTCGCGCTGCTGCAGCGGTTCTATGATCCCGCAGCAGGCGTCATCGAGATCGACGGCCAGGACATCTCCGGCGTGACCAAGCAGTCACTGCGCCGCTCCATCGCCTATGTCTCGCAACAGCCCTATCTCTTCGAGGGGTCTATCCGCGACAACATCCGCTACGGGCGGCCGGAGGCGAGCGACGCGGAGGTCGAGCAGGCGGCGCGGCTGGCGCAAGCCACCGAGTTCGTCTCCGTCCAGCCGCATGGCTGGGACACGCTGGTCGGCGAAAACGGCGTAACGCTCTCGGGCGGCCAGCGCCAGCGCCTTTCGATCGCTCGCGCCATCCTGCGCGACGCGCCGATCCTGCTTCTCGACGAGGCCACGTCGGCGCTCGACAACGAATCCGAGGCCAAGGTGCAGCAGGCACTCGATACGGTGATGCAGGGCCGCACCACGCTGGTCATTGCCCATCGCCTGTCGACGGTGGTGAGCGCGGATCGCATCCTGGTCATGGAGAACGGCCGGCTGGTCGAGGAAGGCACGCATCGCAGCCTGCTGGCTAAGCCTGGTGGCGCCTATGCACGCTTCCATTTCATGCAGGACCGCGCGGGCGACGCGGTCGAAGCCGCCGCGAGCAAGCCGCGACGGCGCCGGACGGGAGGAGTGCGATGAGCGATATGAAGCTGGTTGTGGTGGGTGCCGCCGGACGCATGGGCCGGACCCTCGTCCGCATCATCGCCGAGACGCAGGGCGCGGTGCTGGCCGGAGCGATCGAGCGGGCGGACTCACCACACCTGGGCGCCGATGCCGGCGAACTCGCCGGGATTGGTCCGAACGGAGTAACGATCTCGTCCGACACGCTGCCGGTGTTCGCCAGAGCCGATGGCGTTCTCGACTTCACCTCGCCGGCCTCCACCGTCGGATTCGCCGCCTACGCGGCGCAGGCGCATGTCGTGCATGTGATCGGCACCACCGGCTGCTCGGCCGACGACGAGGCGAAGATCGAGGCGGCGGCGCGCCACACGCCGATCGTCAAGTCCGGCAACATGAGCCTCGGCGTCAACCTGCTCGGCGTTCTGGTCAAGCAGGCGGCGCGCGCGCTCGATGCCGATTTCGACATCGAGATCCTGGAAATGCACCACAGGCACAAGGTCGACGCGCCCTCGGGCACCGCCCTGCTGCTCGGCCGGGCGGCGGCGGACGGGCGCGGGATCGACCTCGCCGACCACAGCGTCCGGGTACGTGACGGCCACACCGGTCCCCGGCCGGACGGCGCAATCGGCTTCGCGACGCTGCGCGGCGGTTCGGTCGTCGGCGACCATTCGGTCATTCTCGCGGGCGCCGGCGAGCGCATCGTGCTGTCGCACCATGCCGAGGACAGGGCGATCTTCGCGCGCGGCGCGGTCAAGGCTGCGCTCTGGGCCCATGGACGCAAGTCCGGCCTCTACTCGATGCTCGATGTGCTGGGCCTCGCGGACTGATCGTCCGCCTTGACCGCTTCGTCTTCGTACGGGACAGAGACGGCCAATGGGCGCGGCGACGCCTAGGCCCGGGATACGCAAGCTGGAAAGGAATGATGATGTCGCGCACGCTGGTGCTCGTCCGCCACGGACAGAGCGAATGGAACCTGAAGAACCTGTTCACCGGATGGCGCGACGTCGATCTCACCGAGCAGGGAACGGCTGAAGCCAAGGCTGCGGGCCAGAGACTGAAGGCGAAAGGCCTGAAGTTCGACATCGCCTTCACCTCCGTGCTCAAGCGCGCCGAGAAGAGCTGCGAACTGATCCTCGCCGAACTCGGCCAGACCGGACTGAAGACGCTCCGCGACCAGGCGCTCAACGAGCGGGATTACGGCGACCTGTCCGGCCTCAACAAGGACGATGCACGGGCCAAGTGGGGCGAAGAGCAGGTGCATATCTGGCGCCGGTCCTACGACGTGCCGCCGCCCGGCGGCGAGAGCCTGAAGGACACCGGCGCGCGCGTCTGGCCCTACTACATCCATACCATCCAGCCGCATGTCCTGTCCGGCGGCAACGTGCTCGTTGCCGCACACGGCAACTCGCTGCGCGCGCTGATCATGGCGCTGGACGGGCTGACCGGCGAGGAGGTGGTGAAGATGGAACTTGCGACCGGGATACCTGTCGTCTACCGGCTCAACGCGGATTCGACTGTCGCTTCGAAGGAATTGCTCGAGGCCTGAGGTCGGCGTCGCAATCTCCTGTCAGAACACGCATTTTCGCGTTGACACAGACGGACCGCCCGCCTACATGCGGGCCGCACACCTGCCCAGGTGGCGGAATTGGTAGACGCGCACGGTTCAGGTCCGTGTGCCGCGAGGCGTGAAGGTTCGAGTCCTTTCCTGGGCACCAAATTACCGTTTCAGACCGTGCGACAGGGTCCAGAAACTCTAAAAGAAGCCCGGATTTCCGGGCTTTTTTTGTTGCCAGCGTCCGGCACGGTCCAGCGAAGTTTGTTGGCATCCAATCCCAGTGTTGGTATCTTTGTTGGTATTCGAGCGATTTTCTCGAAAAACCAACACCGGCAGATACCAACATGCCCCTCACCGACACTCAGATTAGGAGTATGAAGCCAGCGAGTTCGCCGTTGAAACACAGCGATGGGGGCGGCTTGCACCTCCTGGTTTCTCCGAGAGGATCAAAGCTCTGGCGGCTGGCTTACCGGTACGCGGGTAAACAGAAGACCTTGGCGCTGGGCACCTATCCCGCAACCTCTCTCTCAGACGCCCGCCACAAACGCGATCTGGCGAAGCGGCTACTAGCCGTTGGCGTCGATCCATCAGAACAGGCGAAACTCGACAAAATCGCAAAGAGGGCGCTCAACGCCAATACGTTCGCAGCCGTCGCCGACGAATTCCTTCGCAAGACCGAACGCGAGGGCAAAGCCGAAGCGACCATGATCAAGAAGCGTTGGCTGATCGACCTCGCGCGCAGCGATCTCGGCACACGACCGATCGCCGAAATCAGCGCCGCTGAAGTTCTGATCCCGCTCCGGAAGATTGAGGCGCTCGGGAATTACGAAACCGCGCGGCGGTTGCGCGCCGTCATCGGACAAGTTTTTCGCTACGCGATTTCGACTGCCAAGGCTGTAAATGATCCGACCTTCGGCTTGAAAGGGGCGCTTACGACGCCAACCGTCACACACCGGGCGGCTGTGACGGACTGGACCGCATTCGCCGGCCTGCTTCGGGCGATATGGGGATATGAGGGAACGCCCGAAACAAGGGCGGCGCTGAGGCTCATGGCGCTGCTTTATCCCCGCCCCGGCGAACTGCGCCAAGCTGAATGGTCCGAATTCGATCTCGACAGGGCTATCTGGACAATCCCTGCCCAGCGCTCAAAAATGCGGCGTGAACACAGAAAGCCGCTTAGTCGTCTTGCAGTTGAGACACTTCGCGATCTGCGAAACCATACTGGCAACCGACGGCTCACCTTCCCTTCGATTCAGTCGCCGGAACGTCCCCTCAGTGAAAACACCCTCAACGCCGCGCTACGGCGGCTTGGGTATGCACAATCGGAAATGACCTCGCATGGATTTCGGGCAACCGCTTCGACGCTTCTGAACGAAAGCGGCAAGTGGCATGCGGATGCGATCGAAGCCGAACTTGGCCATGTCGGCGCAGATGAAGTACGACGGGCATATCACCGCGCAGCCTATTGGGAAGAGCGTATCCGCATGGCAGCTTGGTGGGCAGGAGAAATAGAGTCGCTTCGAGCTGCCAAGTGATGATCGCCGCAGTGCCGGCCTGATCATGGTTGGGCTATGCTTGACCTTCGCGTGTAGTTGAGCGAATGGGGGTATTGTGGCACGGCTGCCAGCATTTGATCCGATTGACTACCTGATCCGTGCGCGCTTTCCTTTGCTGACGGCGGCAATCGCGAGCATCGAAAATCCGAAGGTTCAATTTGACGGCGGGCGCGAATTTGTTGCCGCTGCAAAGCAGTATCTTGCTGAATTGGAGGCTCTGACGCCCGAGGACTTGAACGCGCGCGTAGCCCACCAGAAAGCCAAAGACAAAGAAGCAGCGCGCCAAAAGGCGGAACAAGACGAAGCGCGCCGCTGGTATAACCTGCCGAATGCGATGGCAGATTACGACCATTGGGCAAAGATGGCGATGTGGTCGATTGACGAGGGCGTCGCGCTGTCGCTGGATCGTGACCCTCGAATCGTTTCTTGGAAGCTCATCAGCGCACATCTGCAAGTCTCTCCGTTGGCGGCGACGTTTGCCGATCGCCGCAACATCGCCATGCGAGCACTTTCAGCAGGTCAGCTATGGCAGACGACGCCTGCAGGAGTGTTTCTAGCCTGGGCGGCGCGTATGAACCTGTCGGTCCCTGATGGGCTGACGGCGGCAGTTACAGCGTTGGGGATCCAAATCGACGATTGGAAATCCCGCTACGACCAAGCGGCAGAGGTAGTCGGAACGACTCGGAAGGAGCTGCTCGACACCGAGGCGCTGTTGGTAAAGAAGAACGTGGAAATCGTCGAACTGAGAAGCAAAATCGAAGATCTGCGATCGCGCATCGAAGACCTGGAATCGACGCCGACTTCTAAGACCGATAAGAGCCTTGGCGCGAAAGAACGTGAGAGCTTGCTCAAGATGGTGATTGGTATGGCCATCAGCTACTACGGCTATGATCCATCCGCTGCTCGCGCTCCACAAACGCAACAAGTTGCCGGTGATCTTGACCGCGCTGGAATTCCCCTGGATGTGGACACTGTCCGCAAATATCTGAATGAGGCAAAGGAGTTTCTGCCCGGCAAAGAACCTTAGCAAGCCGAAACCGAATTCGGTTAGGCCTAAACCGAATTCGGCCACATCCAAGATCATCCTTCCTAGAACCGCCTCACACGCAACAGCACGAGGCGGCATCATGTCGAACGTCACCGAACTACCCGCGACTGGGTTTCTCCGTCTCACATCCATCCTTGCGCCCAACGGACCTATTCCTGTCAGCAAGTCGACGTGGTGGGCCGGTATCAAGGACGGTCGCTTTCCAAAGCCCATCAAACTTGGTCCGCGAATTACGGCCTGGCGCGTCGATGACATTCGCGCCTTGATCGAGCGCGGGGCGAATTAGAATGGCCGGGCACCGGCTCGACCGGCGCAAGGTCAGAATTCATCGTAGCTACACGATCGACGAGGCCGCCCGGACGCTCGGCACTGCCAAAGGAACGGTTCGGCGCTGGATAGACAATGGACTGCCGGCGATCCGGGATCGCAAGCCGATCCTGATTCTGGGCGACGACCTGATCGACTTCCTGGTCGCGAGACGAAAGCCCTCACAGAAGTGTCGATTGCACGAATGCTTCTGCTTCACCTGTCGCCAGCCCAGGGCGCCGGCCTTCGGAGAAGTTGAATTCCACCCGCTCACTCCCACCAGCGGCAATCTGCGTGCGCTTTGCGAGGAGTGCACCACCGTCATGCACAAACGTGTCGCGGTCGCGCAACTTGGCGCCTTGGGAGCGCTGGTGACTGTGACGATCAAGGACGGCGTCTGAGACTTAGACGATGGGCCGAAACCCAGTCTGAATGATCACTTGTCCAAGGAGCCCGAATGCCATGCGTAAGCACCATCCGAAGAACGAGCGGATCAAGCGCCAATACCTCGCCTGGCTTGAGGACGCGAAGCGCATGTCACCCTCCAGCGTAGATCAGGCGGCGGCAGCCATCGCGCTGTTCGAAGGCTCTACGCGCTGCAAGGATTTTGCCCTGTTTCACATCGAACAGGCGCGCGCTTTCAAGAGCCAGCTTTCGACGCAGGCGAATACGGAGACGGGCAAACCTCTTGCCAAGGCGACGATCCATTCGCGGCTGATGGCGTTGAAGGCCTTCTTTCGCTGGCTGTCATCGCAAGCGGGCTATCGTCGAATAAGTTATAGCGATGCCGAATATTTCAACCCCTCGGCCAACGACAGCAGGATAGCCACCGCATCGCGCGAGAAGCCGGCGCCGAGCGTTGAACAGATCCGCCATGTCGTCACAGCGATCGAGCCGACCACGGACATCGACCGGCGCGACCGTGCCCTGATCGCCTTCGCGCTTCTGTCTGGCGCGCGCGACGACGCCATCGCATCGTTTGCGCTTCGCCATGTCGACGTTATGGCGCGCACAGTCTTCCACGACGCGCGTAGCGTGAGGACCAAGAATCGAAAGACCTTTACGTCGCGCTTTTTTCCCATTGGCGACGACATTGAAGCGATCGTCGCCGATTGGATTGTCTTTCTCCGAACCGAAAAGCTTTACGGTCCAGACGATCCCCTGTTCCCCGCCACGCGGGTTGGACTCGACGGAAGCGGGCTATTCGATCGAGCCGGACTGGATCGCAAGTTCTGGAAGAATGCCGACGCCATCCGCCGCATCTTTCGCCAACGCTTCCAGGCTGCCGGCCTACCCTACTTCAATCCGCATTCCTTCCGCACAACGCTTGCGCGGCATGGCGCGAAGTCTTGCCCGACACAGGAATCATGGTCGGCTTGGTGCGCTAATCTGGGCCACGAAAGCGCGACTACGACCTTCCGCAGCTACGCGACCGTGCCGGCGCACCGTCACGCCGAAATCTTCGATGAGCTTCGGCAGCAGATTGGATCGGAAAACGGCGAAGAGTTGGCGCCGGACCCCGAAACGATCCGGCGCGTACTTCACCATCTCAGCAGCCAAAATGGCGCATAAGCCTTTGCTTGCATTTCAGGCATGGGGTATCCCGAGCCGATGCGGCGCGGAGCCGATGATCAGGGGTGGGGATGTACGAGAACGCGTTCAACCAGATCGAGCGTGATCTGCGCGCCGAAGAGGGCGTGGCCAACGAGCTGGACTATGTCGAACAGACGTCCTGGGTGTTGTTTCTCAAATACCTGCACGACCTCGAAAACGAGCGGCGCGACCGCGCTGAATTGAATGGCGAGAGTTATCAGCCGATCATCGACGGCGCCTTTCGCTGGGACGTGTGGGCGGCGCCGAAGGACAAGGCCGGTGCCTTCGACCACAACGCGGCGCGGATCGGGGACGACCTCGTGACCTTCGTCGACCGTGAGCTTTTTCCTTATCTGGCATCCTTCCGGCAGTCAGCCACCGGGCCGCGCACCATCCAATACAAAATCGGCGAGGTGTTCACCGAGCTGCGCAGCAAGTTCCGGTCAGGGTACATCCTGCGCGACGTGCTGGAGGTGGTCGACGGGCTGTCCTTTAATACCCAAGCGCAGCGTCACGAGCTGTCGCAGCTTTATGAAACGCGAATCCGCCGCATGGGCAATGCCGGGCGCAATGGCGGCGAATATTACACGCCACGCCCGCTGATCCGCGCGATGATCAAGGTGGTCGACCCGAAAATCGGCGAGACGATCTACGACGGCGCCGTCGGCTCGGCCGGCTTCCTGTGCGAAGCCTTCGACTACATGCGCGCCGGAAAGCTTTCTGCATCCGACTACGAGACGCTCCAGACGCGGACTTTCTTCGGTCAAGAGAAGAAGGGGCTGGCCTACATCATCGGCATCATGAACATGATCCTGCACGGCATCGAGGCGCCGAACCTGGTCCACACCAACTCGCTCAACGAGAACGTGATGGACATCCAGGAAAAGGACCGCCACGACATCGTGCTGGCCAACCCGCCGTTTGGCGGCGGCGAGCGGCGCGAGGTGCAACAGAACTTTCCGATCCGCAGCGGCGAAACCGCCTATCTCTTCCTGCAGCACTTCATCCGCAAGCTGCGCGCTGGCGGCCGCGCGGCGATCGTCATCAAAAACACGTTTCTCAGTAACACCGATAATGCGTCCGTGGCGCTGCGGCGCGAGCTGCTGGAGGCGTGCGAACTTCACACCATCCTCGACTGCCCGCAGGGCACCTTCCAGGGCGCAGGGGTGAAGACCGTGGTGCTGTTCTTCGAGAAGGGCGCGCCGACGCGCGACATCTGGTTCTATCAGCTCGACCCCGGCCGCAGCCTGGGCAAGACCAACCCACTCAACGACGAAGACCTCGCCGAATTCGTGGCGCTGCAGAAGATCCAAGCGACCGGGCCGAAGAGCTGGATCGTCAAGAGGTCAAGCGTCGACGCCGAGACCTTCGAGCTTTCGGTGAAAAACCCCAACGCACCGGCGGCGACGCCACTGCGCAGCCCGGCAACAATCATCGACGAGATGCTGGCGCGTGATGCCGAGACGGCGGCTATTCTGGAAAATATCCGGGGGATGCTGTGATCCGCCAACGGCTGACGACCACCGGCGGACGGGAAGCAACTACGAAACGAATCGCTGGTGACTTTGCGTTGTCCGTCGGCCTTACCGATCTAGCAGCACCTGCGGGGTGGAGATGGGTTCCTCTCACGAGCGTCGCGAGAATGGAATCGGGGCATACGCCTAGTCGGCAACGCCCTGAGTATTGGGGTGGCGACATCCCTTGGATCGGGATCAGGGATGCAAAGAAGTTCCACGGCGGAACAATTTCCGAGACGCTGGAGACGACGAACGAAAATGGCATCGCCAATTCTTCGGCGCGGGTTTTGCCGAAGGGGACTGTCTGCCTGTCACGGACGGCATCCGTTGGCTACGTGGTGAAGATGGGTCGCGACATGGCGACGAGCCAAGACTTTGCGAATTGGGTCTGTTCCGACCAACTCGATCCCGACTATTTGGTCCACGTGCTGCTCGCCGAAGCTGGTGCGCTCTCCCGCTTCTCCAGCGGGTCCGTACATCAGACGATCTACTATCCGGAATTGAAGGCCTTTCACATTTGCCTTCCGCCGCTCGAAGATCAGCGTCGGATTGTTGCCATTCTGGACGAGGCCTTCGAGGGGCTGGATCGCGCCCGCGCCAATGCAGACGCCAATCTGGCGGGCGCAGGGGAGTTGTTTGAAAGCGCCCTCGAAACTGAACTGTTGGCCAGCGGGTCCTGGGACCAGGACAACCTCGGCAATCACATCGACCTGCTCGCGGGGTTTGCGTTCAAGAGTGCGGGCTATTCACAAGACCCGCACGATGTTCGCTTGATGCGTGGCGACAATATCGTTCCAGGGGCCGTGCGCTGGGATGGTGCGAGGTACTGGCCAAAGAAAGATTGCGGCGCCTACGAGAGGTTCCAACTGAAGGCAGGCGATGTCCTGATCGCAATGGATCGAACCTGGATTAATGCAGGCATCAAATTCGCTGTTCTCTCTGATGAAGATACTCCCAGTCTCTTGGTGCAGCGGGTGGCACGTCTCCGTTGCTATGGTTCTCTGGACGCCCGATTTTTGGCCATGCTGATCGGCAGCAAGGCATTTGAACGCTATGTGCTTTCGATTCAAACGGGTACTGGCGTGCCGCACATTAGCCCGACGCAAATCAGGGCCTTCCGGACTCCGGTTCCCAAGATCGAAGAGCAGCGCCGGATTGTTGAGCGCGTGCTGCGAATAAAGGAAATCAGTAGAGATCTGACCGAGAGCTATACGGCAGCGCGGCAAGACATAGACGACCTCCGTCAATCCCTCCTGCAAAAGGTCTTCGCAGGCGAACTTACCTAGTCCATTCTCGCACCGGAGATCACATGGCCATATCGCAGCGCAGACCCGGCGACATCAACCCGAACGATCAGATACTGATCGCGCGGACGGATCGGCCGGGCACCGACCACCTTCAATATGTCTGGGTGCTGGTCTGTGCGCGGCGCGTGCCCGACGGCACGATCTGCGGCCATCGCTACGGCGCCAACGGCTCCGACTTCCACATCCGGAAGTGCCCGAAATGCCAAGGCGGCGCGTCAGGGCTGGATATTGAGGGGCTGCTGTGAGCGGCGCGCAGGAGGAGAAGGCGACCTGATGCCTCTTAGCGGACCGCCCGACCTCGACGACGACGTGGCCACGATCGCCGCGCTCGCGGCACGGCATTGCCGCCTACCACATCCGGAGGTGGTCGCGCGATGCAACGCGGCGGTCTTTCCGACCATTCGCGATCAGCAAAGACGCGGCACGCTGGACGTCGAACGGCGGCTCCTGCGCGATGACAACGTGACCCCGCGTTGGGCATTGTTCTGGGCACACGGCATGCCGCAGACGCACCATCCGCGCGGTTGGACGATCGCACATGTCTGGAAGGCTACCAAGGATCCGGCCGCCTATACGCATCTCGCCAACCTGTGCCTCATGCCGGAATGCCTCGGCAGCTTGTCCGACAAGGACGGTCCGCTTTGCCGATACCTCGAATATCATGCCTGGAGCGTTTACGGATGGCGGCCAGAGACTGCTTCTGTTCCCGAAAAGCCGGAAGGCTACGACGAGATCCGCTGGGGTTATCTTGACCCGCATCCAGACCCGATCGGGTTCATCCGCGAACGCGTCATGACCCTCGGCAACCAGCGCGTCGCGGTCCTGCGTGACCTCATGGGCTTTGCTCGTGCATGAGCGGGAGACCCCGAACTCAATAGACTTGACGCTCGACGCTTAGTGTCAACTCCGCCTAGAATGCTCTTAATGGACGATGGCGGGGAGGAATTTGGGCATGGCCACAAGGAAAATCACCAAGAAGCGTGCCAAGCTGCTTGCGGAGCTCGAATACATGATCGGTGGCAATTGCTACAACGCGAGCATCCAAAACTGGGGTCCCGGCGGCGTATTTGAGGGCGAGGGACGTGACTTCCGGTATCCTCTGACAATTGTGGACGCTGAGGGAAACAAGCGGAAAGTGCGTTATCGGGCCGATGGCGACAAGCCTGGGGAACTGATCACGGGGTACTATGCCTTCGGTGCCAACCAACTTCAGATCATGATGGCGCTCGATAAGGCACTTCTCCACCTGGAGGAGAACTACGGTCTGAAAATCTGAGGGCGGAAAGTCGGCGCGAGGGGATGGCAATACACGACGAGACCGAGGCTGAGACCCGCACCACCCGCATTCTACCGGTCTTGCAGGCGGTGGGCTGGGGCAAGGTCGACGGCTCGCGTATCCGCGAGGAACTGATCTGTCCTGGCCGCATACAGTCAGGCGGAACGCGCGGCAAACCGCTCTCGTGTGACTACGTGCTCATGTACAAGGGGCACAAGCTGGCGGTGCTGGAGGCGAAGCGCGCCGGTGTCAGCCACCGTAACGGCGTCGGCCAGGCCAAGGATTATGCGGAACGCCTGGGCGCCCGCTTCGCCTACGCGTCAAATGGGCTCGCGTGGTACGCCATCGACATGGCGAGCGGCTGGGAAGGCGATCTTTCGCTGCCCTTTCCGACACCCGACGAATTATGGGCGCGGACCTTCGCCGACCACAATGAATGGCGCGGGCGCTTCGGCGCGGTGGACTTCGAAACCGACGGCGGCAAGTGGGAGCTGCGCTACTACCAGCATAAGGCGATAACGGCCGCGCTGGAGGCGATCGCCAAGGGCGATCGGCGCATCCTCCTCACGCTCGCCACCGGCACCGGCAAGACCTCGATCGCCTTCCAGATCGCGTGGAAGCTCTTTCAGGCCAAGTGGAACCTGAGCGGCGAACCGGTGCGCCGGCCGCGCATCCTCTTCCTCGCCGATCGCAACATCCTCGCCGACCAGGCCTACAATTCCTTCTCGGCCTTCCCGAACGATGCGGTGACGCGAATCGACCCCGACACGATCCGCAAGAACCGTGGCAAGGTGCCGAAGAACGCCAGCATCTTCTTCACGATCTTCCAGACGTTCATGACTGGAGAGCGCGAACCGGTCTTCAGGCAATATCCGTCGGACTTCTTCGACTTCATCATCATCGACGAGTGCCATCGCGGCGGCGCCAACGACGAAAGCGAATGGCGCGCGCTACTGGAGTATTTCGAGCCGGCAGCGCAGCTCGGCCTGACGGCAACGCCGAAGCGGAAGCACAATGCCGACACCTACGCCTATTTCGGCGAGCCGGTGTACACCTACGCCCTGCGCGACGGCATCGAGGACGGCTTCCTGACGCCTTTCAAGGTGCGTCAGATGGCGAGCACGATCGACGAGTATGTCTATGACGGCAGCGACGATCTGATCGCCGGAACGATCCAGGATGGCGAGACATTCGGTGAGCGCGATTTCAACACTCGCATCGTTATACGGGAGCGCGAACTAAGCCGTGTCAAGGAATTCATGGCGCAAATGGATCAGCGGCAGAAGACGCTGGTGTTCTGTGCGACTCAGGACCATGCCGCGCTGGTGCGCGACCTGATCAACCAAGTGAAGACAAGCTCCAATCCGAATTACTGCCACCGTGTCACGGCCGACGACGGCGCCGTCGGCGAGCAGCATCTGCGCGACTTCCAGGACAACGACAAGACGATTCCGACAGTGCTGACGACTTCGCAGAAGCTCTCGACCGGCGTCGACGCGCGCAACGTGCGCCACATCGTCCTGATGCGACCGATCCGCTCGATGATCGAATTCAAGCAAATCATCGGGCGCGGGACACGCACCTACGAGGGCAAGGACTTCTTCACGATCTGGGATTTCGTGAAGGCGCACGAGAACTTCAACGACTCCGAGTGGGACGGCGAGCCGCTAGAACCTGAACCGCCCAACGAGGCGCGCGTGCCGAAGCAGCCTGCAGATAGCGAGGATGGCGAGCCGCACGGGAGTGGAGGTTTCGAGGAAGAAGGTGGCGAATACGGACAGCCGCCGGAGAAGATCGAAGTGCGCCTTTCCGACGGGAAAGTGCGCTCAATCCAGTACATCGCTTCGACGAGCTATTGGAGCGCCGACGGCAAGCCGATCTCGGCCGCGCAATTCCTGGAGCGGCTATTCGGCGACCTGTCAAATATGATCCCCGACGAGGATGCGCTGCGAAGCGTTTGGAGCGACCCGAACAATCGAGAGCACTTCCTGGATCAGCTTCTCGATCGCGGCTACGACCGGGACAGACTCGACGACATGCGGCGTCTGATCGACGCGCCGGACAGCGATCTGTTCGACGTGCTCTCGTACATTCTCTTTACGCGAGCGCCGAAAAGCCGTTTCGAGCGCGCCGATCATGTCAGGATATCCGGTATGTCCGGCTTTGAGGGCGAGATGCGCGAATTGATCGCGGGCATTCTGCAGGCATACGCGGCGGCGGGAGAAAGCGAGTTGGGTACGCAGAAGCTCGGACACTACCTTACGGCGCGGTATGGGAGCGTAGGCGAAGGCAAGGCCAAGCTCGGGGGTCTCGGCGCGATCCGGGGGGCTTACCGAACCATGCAGGAGCGGCTTTACGCGAATTGAACATCTGGAAGCTTGCCCTTCATCATGAGATGCTCCGGAGCAAGGTGCGACGTGCTGCCGCATGTGCTATGGTTCCGAGCGGGCACGAGCGAGTCACCGCACAGATTTCAGTTTGTTGGTATATTTGTTGGTTTTTTCGAGAACCGAATTCGAATAATTCTTTCTTATCAATAACATATGTATTCAATTCGATGCCTTTCCTGGCACCATCCCTATGCAAGAGCCTGATTTGGTCAGGTTCTTGTTTCTCTATCGCGTCTTATCGCGATTGTATCAGTCGCGGTGATGGACGAGCGATCATAAGACGGGAGACTGCCTGAGCGGCTCACGCGCCTGGCCATCTCTGCCTGCGCCGCCACCAAGGCCCGCTCCGATCGCTGGTAGCGCCGGAGCGCCTCGTTCATCTCTGCCTCGACCACCTCTCGCATCTGTGCAAGCGCCGCGGCGCGCCGTACTCTCGCAAGGTCTCAGCGACGCCGAAGCTGAAAGAGGCTCCCGCTTCGGCAGGTTTCGGGTCTATCGCGCGCTTGGCGACAATTTCGCAGACAGGAATTCGCGACCGAAGATATTGGCCATCTCGCTGAAGCCGACGCGTCCATCCGAAGACTCCCAGCGCATCAGGCATTGGAAAGCGATGTGCGACGGGTTGAAATTGTCCCAGGGATGGCCGGCGATCGCGCCACCTGAGAAGCGGTGGACCTTGCCGCGGACGTCCGTAACGGTGACCCATGCATAGGTGGGCATGAGGTCCACCTCGGTTGCCTCGATCCTGCACTCGGTTACACCATAGGTCTCGCCGTCCTCCATGACGAAGCCGAAGCGGACGTCCTCGTAGATCGTCTTGCCTTCGACGATGTCCATGGGAACGGCGACGTGGATACCGTAGTCGTCGCCGAAGCAGGCGCTGAGATAGCAGACCGAACGGCGGCTGACCTCTGTGCGTCGGCTCCAGCTGTGGTCCATGCAGTCGTAGCTGTCGACAGTGTAGCGCTTTCCGCGCAGCACCAGCTCGCCCGTAGTATGGCCGATCGTGTTGAAATGGCCGGACGCAAAGGTGGCATCCGCGCTTCGGTTGCCCCACTGGTCGCCAAGACGTGAATCGTAGGCGGAACCCTGCGGCTTCTCCAGCAGAGGATTCTCGTTCGGATCCTCGCAGTCGAAGGGGCGATGCAATCCTTTGAAGGTCACGTCGAACGAGCATTCGTCGCCGCCCTTGTAGGCGTACTGGAATCGATAGCCGCGGGGCGGATCGAACACGTCCACCTTCATGCCGTTCTCGAGTTCGTATTTCAGGAAGTTGTCGGGCGCAGGCAGGTGCATCTGCGCATCGACGAAATCGATGCAGTGGGCATTCATGTGAATGCCCTTCACGACCGACACCGCCGACAGGGCAACGCCGAGATTGGGACGCGCCGCGACGTAGAGATTGGCGAGAATGCCGGCTTCGGGCACGCCAAAGATCAGTGGCGTCGTCTCCGTCCAGCGCCATTCCTTAGGGTCGCGCGGATGATAGTCGCAATCCTTGTCGGTGATCATCGTGAAATGCCTTTCATGGGTTGTATCGTCGATCGTCGCGTTCGTCAGAAACCGTTGACGAGGACGAGGGCTAGCGAGGGAAAGAAGAAGAGCATCGCCACCCGGACGATATCCGTGGCCAGAAAAGGCAGGATGCCTCTGAACGTGTCCTTCAGTTTGACGTCCCTGGCGATGCGATTGACCACGAAGGCATTGAGGCCGACGGGCGGCGTTATCAGGCCGATCTCGACGACCATCAGCGCGAGAATGCCGAACCAGATCGACTTGTCCTGCGGGGACAGGCCCCACAGATCGAACTGCATGATCATGGGATAGAAGATCGGCACGGTCAGGACGATCATCGACATCGATTCCATCACGCATCCCAGCGCGATGTAGATGAGAATAATCACCGCCAGGACGGCGAGCGGCGCGAAGCCGCTTTCGAGCACCCACTGTGTGATGCCGTTGGTCATGTTGGTGAAGGCAAGCGCCGAGTTCAACATATCGGCGCCGATCAGGATTAGGAAAATCATCGCTGTGGCCTGAGCTGTGCCGAGGAGGCTGGCCAAGGTTCCACGCAGGCGCATTCCGTGGGCAAGCGCGAGCAGGAACGTGGCGACGGCTCCCACCGCAGAGGCCTCGGTCGGGCTCGACCACCCGCCGTAGATGCTGACGACGACGACGCCGAAGATCAGGACGATCGGCAGGACGGCTAAGCTGGCGCGCAGGCGATCCGGCCAGTCGGATCGAGGCCCGGCCGGTCCTGCAGCGGGATCGCGAAGCACGTGATATCGCACGGCGAGCAGGTAGCCGAGAAAGGCAACGATCGCAGGAACGATCGCGGCGACGAAGAGCTTTCCGATGGATTCGCCGGTCAGGATTGCAAAAACCACAAGTGGGACCGACGGGGGAATCAGGATCCCGAGCGTTCCGCCCGCAGCGATGGATCCGGTGGCAAGACTGCCCGAATACCCGAACCGTCGCATCTCGGGATAGGCGACCTGCGCCATGGTCGCCGCCGTTGCGATCGAACTGCCACAGATCGCGCCGAACCCGGCGCTGGCGCCAACAGTGGCGAGCGCAAGGCCCCCGCGGAAATGACCGAGGAAGGCGTTTACGAAGCGGAACAACAGATGCGATAGCCCACCATGGGTCGCAAACTGTCCCATCAGCAGGAAGAGCGGCACGACTATCAGGTCGAAGCTCGCAAGCCGCGCGTAGGTTACACCCTTCATCCAGTTCAGCAGCGGTCCGGTACCAACGACGTAAGCGAATCCGCCTGCGCCCGCGATGAACATCGCCACCGCGATCGGTATTCGCACCAGGATGAGAGCGAGCGTGCAGCCGATGATGGTGAGTCCGAGTTCTACGCCGTTCATCACTCGGCCTCCGCGGCGCCGTCGCGCACGCCAATCCCCTTCGCCGAGAGCGCAAGATAGACGGCGACGATCGCTGTGAGCAGGAGCCCGGGGATCATCATCGCCTGAGGAATCCAGACCGGGAGGGCCAGCAGAGGTGTGAACGTTCCGCGCGCCATTGTCTGCTCGACGAGCAAGCCGGTGCGCCAAGCCAGCAGCAGCGCCATCAAGCCCAGGAAAAGCGAGCCGATGCGGTCGAGCGCGCGGTTCGCGCTTGCCGGCAGTCCCGAGGTCAACAGGTCCACGATGACGTTGCCGCCGGTCAGGTGGCACCAGGGAAACAGCATGGAGACGGAGACGGCAGCCAGGATCTGGACGATTTCATGATCGCCCGTCACCTGCCAGCCGAGAAGCTTACGGGCGAAAATGGTAACGCAGAGCATCCCGGCAAGCCCGCAGATCACGAGCACGCCAACGATCGCCATCACCATGCTGATGCGGCCCAGCGCCCGACCGACAGGATCTGCGAAAGGGGGCATTCCCAGATCGCTGGCATTCACGCCGCCGATGCCGGTCGTCTTTGTCGTCATGGCTGGCCTCGAAAGAAGCGGAGCCGGCGCATAGGCCGGCCCGTCCGTATCACTTCGCGTATTTCGCGACCGCTGCGCGGGCCTGATCGAGCAACTTGGCGCCGTCCAGGCCCTTCTTATTGGCATCGGCGACCCATTCGTCGGCGATTTTCTCAGCGGCCTTCTGCCAGCGCTCGTATTCGGCGTCCGGAAGGACGGTGATGTCCGCCTTCGCTTCGGCAAGCTTCTTCTTTTCTTCCTGCGCGGTGCTTTCGAACGCGTCGCCGAACTGGACGGACTCTTCCGAGCCGCGGTTGTCGTCGATCACCTTCTTGAGGTCGTCCGGCAGGCTGTCATACTTCTGCTGGCTCATCGCGACGATCTGGACTGAGGTATACATGCGCTTCTGGCCATCGCCGAAATCGGTGAAGTGCTTCATCGTCTCCTCCAGCTTGAGCAGGCCGATCGCGCTCCACGGCAGAAAGGCGCCGTCAATAACGCCGCGGTTAAGCGAGTCGACGATCTCGCCCGCCGGCATCTGAATCGGCAGAGCGCCGAGGGCCTCCAGAACCTTGGCGCCATAGCGGCCCGCCGAGCGGAGCTTCAGGCCGGCAAGATCCTCCATCGTCTTCACCTGCTTGGAGGTTGTCTGAATGATCGGAAAGTCAGCCGGCGCGATGGCGATAAGCTTCAGTCCCTCGAATTCGGGGCCAGGATTGTCGCCGAGCACATCCCACATGGCGCGCGAGGCATTGTGAACGTCGTTCAGCATGAAAGGCAGTTCGAAGACCTCGGCCGCCAGATAGGAGCCGGGGCTGTAGCCGGGATTACCGTAGGCGATGTCAACGATGCCGTCGCGGGCCTGGTTGAAGAGCTCACCGGGTGCGCCGCCGAGCTGCATCGAAGGGTAGATCTGGCAGACCATGCGGCCGGCCGACTGTTCCTTGATCTTCGCGCACCACGGCTCGAAGAATTTTACCTGCTGATAGGACGTCGCATGGATGAATGAGTGGAAGCGCAGCGTCACTTCCTGAGCGAGCGCGCTGCTCCCCATGGCGAGGCCAAATGCTGCCGATGCTATGATACCTGCGAGATTTTTCATTTGTCGCGATCCTCCCGAAACGACATAATGGCACATTGATATGCCATTGACCGAGGGAGTCAACCAAAATGTGCGCACGCGAACTGTTTGTTTGCGTCCTAATTGACCTGTCAGGGATTCATTGGCGCGGAATCGGGGAGCGCAGGCGCGATCCATGCCCGCTCAGATTGAGTTGCCGTCTGTCCCTGGTATCTCTACGAGAGTCGTGCGTATGACGGGAGCGGCAATGGCAAAACGCAAATCGGGGCGACCGACACAACAGGCGTCGGCAGAGATGACCTCGCGCGTCCTGGATGCCGCGGAGCTTTCCTTCGTGACGCGCGGCTTTCAGGACACGACGATCGAGCGGCTGGCGCAGGAACTCGGCGTCACCCGCCGCAGCATCGTCAGCCGCTACAAATCGAAGGACGAGATGCTGATCGCCGTCGCCATCCGCGACATGGAGCGCTATTCGCCGCAACTGTTTGCGCTGGAGGTGCGGGAGGAACATTGCTGGGAGGATCTCGAGACCCTGATCCGCAAGCTGTGGGAGCGTGGCTCCAATCCCAAGAATGCGGCGCTGTTGCGCGCCTATCTCGGCGAGGTCGTACGCCTGCCACATCTTGCCGAGGCAGTGCGTGCTTTCTACTACGACATTTCGTCGATCATCGAGAGCAAGATCGCCGCCATGCAGAAGTATGGCATGTTCCGCGGCTACAAGGCGTCGACCGTGGCCGCCTGCGCGATCTCGTTGGTGATCTCCAACCCGCGTATTCGAACCATGCTGTTCGATCCGCAGTTCGAGGATCCGGTCACCGTGGAGCGCTACTTCACCGATATCTGGACCCTGATCCGCGCTATGGCGTGATCGGCGGCTAGAGTAGGAAATCCTCTAGCGTCTTGTCTTTGCGCGGGGAAGGATCGAAGCCTATCGGCTGGAACCACAGCAGCTCCATCTCCAGCTTGCCCTCGGTCGCCTCGAGTACCGCACGATCGATCCGTCGGACGAGGTCGGGTGATTCCCACTCCCCATGGGCGGCCTGGACGATGCCGGCGACCGCATGCGCAAGCTCCAGTGTAGCGGCGCGAATGCGTGTTGTCGGCACAGTCGGATTGGCGGCGAGAGGAAGGCAGGCGGCGACAGCCGACCGTAGCGCCCCAACCGCGGCGCTGTCTTCTGGAGGGCCGAAGTCTAGGAACTGGCGCGACAGGCCGAGGTAATGCTCCAGGTCATAGCGTTCGCGTGAATGCAAGAGCAGCAATCGCTGCCGCACGAAGTCGACATAGCTCGCCGCCAGCTTCAGCTGCTCCTTGGCAAGGTGGTCGGATGGATCGATCGCAGGCGCGACCGTGTCGATCAGCGCTTTCACCACGGATTTCAGGCCAATGTCGGTCTGGTCCATCAGATCTTGCCCTTCAGAAGACGAACCAGCTCTCGGCCGGTTATCGATTCCATGCCTTTGACCCGGGTCAGCAGGATATCCTGGTGCGACTTGCCAAGACTGGCGACCCGCGTTGCTGTTGCGGTGACCGAAGCGATGATCTGGAAGCAGTTGAGGATCCGGTAGTATTCAAGCCGCGTCGGATCCACGGAGAGACCCGAGGCTGCGGTGTAGCGATCGTAGAACTCGTCGGCTGGGATCAGTCCGCAGATATAGTAGACCGAACCGTCCTCGCTGTAGTGGCCGAAGCTCGGATGCGTGGTCCAGGCGAGGTCGCGATGCCGGTCGCCGAGATGCGCACGTTCCCAATCCAGCCACGCGGTCACGCGGCCGGACGCTTCGTCGAACAGAAAATTCCCACTGCGATAATCGCCGTGCACCATACTGACGGTGTCGAGCACGGGAAGGTTCGCGCGCAGCCACGCCGCAGCCACGTCCATGAGGGGCAAATCCTCGCAACGGTCTTCTTCCCAGATCCTCAATGCTCTGTTGAGTTGCCATTCTGAGTTCTGCGTCGTGCCGACGCTCGGGGCGGACATGCTCTCGAAGGGGTGCGCCGCATAGTCGAAGGTGTGGATGCGGGCAAGATAGTCCATGAAGGTGGGAGCAAGCTTCTCTCGCAGGGCCGGGCCGAAATTCGTACCCATACCGCTGACCTGGCCGGTCGTCGTCGACGTCGGCTTGGTCACTCCCTCGGCGAACTCGTAGATCAGTGCGGGTTCCGGAAACCAACGCCCCTCCCGATCAAGCCAGAACGGTCGCGGCACCGGGACCAAGCCGTCGAAGGCTTTCAGAAGCTCGTATTCGCGCAGCCGGCTGGTTGTATTGGACCCTTCGTTCGGGTCCATCCGAACGACCATCCGTTCCCTGCGCGCGCGGCCGGATTCGGTCCATTCGAGGGTAAATCCGAGCTGAATCTTTGACACACCGCCCGTGAACCAGCGAAGATCCGTGAGGTCATAGTCATCGATCCCGACGTCGGCGAGCATCGTCTCGATGCACCGGCGCAATTCCTGCAGCGACAGCCGGGAATATTCCGGACCCGCGCGGCGCTGCATCTTGCGCACGAATAGCTGGTCGATTTCCGGCTCTACCGGGAAACGATCCCTCATCTCCTGGATGAATTCAGGTGTAGGCTGCGCGCCGAGACTGAACCGTTCCTGAGCCGTCTGCATGTGGTCGCCTTATCGAATGCCTCGTCTGGGGAGGGGTCCGCCTGGCGACCAGCCGCGCATCGGGCGCCGATCTCAGCTGCATTCTCCTCCCAAGTCACGTAAATCACATATAATAGCACATGAAAAGGCCATTAATTACTCCGCGGCAAAGTTCCTGCTGGACGGCAGTGTACGGCCCGCCGAAAAACCACTGAAGCGGTCGGGCTTTCCGGAGTGCGGCGGCGACGCCGCGCATCATCGTCCGCGAAAAGCCGGACGACGCTTCTCGACGAGCGCGCTGATTCCGTCACAGGCATCCTCGGTCGTGAGCAGGCGACCGATCGCGGCCGCTTCCAGCGCGAGCTGCTGGCTGAGCGAATTGTTCCAACTCGCATCAATCAGCCGGCGGGTCTCGCCGAGGCCGAGCGTCGGCCCGGCCGCCAGCTTGCGTGCAATGGCCTCCGCCGAAGCTGCCAGTTCATCCGCGGGGAACACCTTGTCGACAAGTCCGTGCCCACGCGCGGTCTCAGCATCCCAGGCCTCTCCCAGCAGGAAGAACTGCTTGGCGGCAACGGCACCGACCCGGCGCGTAACATAGAACGAGCCGCCGCTGTCGGCGCAAAGCCCGATCGACGAGAAGGCGGACACGAACGAGGCCTCCGGAGAGGCGCAGATGATGTCGCAGCCCGATACCAGCCCTACAGACCCGCCCGCCGTCGCGCCATGCACGCAGGCGACAAGCGGAGCGTCGCCTTTGGCGAACAGCTCTATGCCGTGGCAGAGGTCCTTCATCATCCGGCCCACGAAGGAGGGCAGCGCCGCGCGATCCCGCGCCAGGCGCTTCAGGTCGCCGCCGACACTGAAGCGTCTGCCTTCCGCGTCGATGAGAACCGCCCGAACGTCGGGATTGCGATGGAAGCGTTCAGCGACGTCCCGGAACTCGGCGGCAAAAACCTCATCGATCGGGTTGCCGCGCTCGGCCGCGCAGAGCGTGATCCGCCCCAGTCCGTCGTCCAGCGTGACCCTGATCGAGCGGTAGTCCATGCCAGTCTCCTTATGACGGCGTCCGCCGCCGACCCCGTCTCAGCTCGGGTGCAGCACGGCACCCCCGCAAACCGAAATTACCTGCCCCGTGACGTAGCTCGACAGGTCGGTCGTCAGGAACTCGACGACATTCGCCAGGTCCTCCGTGCTGCCGAAGCGGCGGAGCGCGATGGCTTCGCGCTGCTTGTCAGTCGCGATGCCCATCGAAGGGTCGAGCCGCTTCAGTCGCTCCGTCTCGACTACGCCCGGCGCGATGGCGTTGACGCGGATGTCGTAGGGGCCGAGCTCCGCGGCGAGCGTTCGGGTGAGGTAGGCGACTCCGGCCTTGGCGGCGCCATAGACGGCCAGGTTGCCGCCCTCCAGCAGCGAGATTCCGGTCTGGGACGAGATGTTGACGATCACACCGGAGCGTTGCTTCTTCATCGTCGGCGCGACGGCAGCGCAGCAGAGCTGGGTCGTCTTGAGGTTGACGTCGATGAGATAGTCGAAGGCGTCCGGTGTCGTGTCCGTCGCCAGCGTTCCGCTGTTGCGGGCCACCGCGACGCCGGCATTGTTGACCAGGATGTCGATTCGGCCGAAGGCTTCCAACGCCTTGCTGGCAAGTGTCTGCGCCACTGCCGGCTCGCGCAGATCCCCCTCGACGCCGATCGAGCGCACGCCGAGCGCCTCGACCTCGGCCATGACGCTCTCCGCGGTCAGCTGTTCGCCGATCTTGGCGGCGCCCTTCAGGTTCACGTCGCTGATCACCACGTGCGCGCCGAGCTGCGCCAGCCTCAGTGCATAGGCACGGCCGAGGCCCCGCGCCGCGCCGGTGACGATAGCGACCTGGCCATCGAGCTTCTTCGTCATGGCGGCACTCACCGGTGGAAAACCACGGACGTGTCGAGCGAAGCCCGTCCGACCCTGGTGGCGTTGGCAGGGGAAGTGGCATCTTCGTAGCCGAAGGAAATGCCATATATGATGCGGTGGGTTGCATCGAGGCCGAGATGCTCGCGGATGATCGTGGGATAGAGGCTGAGTGCGCCCTGCGCGCAGGAATCGATTCCGCGCGAGGTCAGGGCCAGCATCAGGGTCTGTGCATAGATGCCGAGATCGACAGCTTCGCGCTCCTCGAAGTCACCATGCATAAATACGAATACCGAATGCGGCGCATCGAACGACTGGAGGTTGCGCCGATAGGCCCATTCACGACGAGGCCGGTCGTTCCGTTCGATGCCCATGGCACCGTAGAGCTTCACGGCGGCATCGATCTGGCGTTCGCGATAGACGCCAGGGAACTTCCGATCCGCGGTGAAATCGGGATCGTGCGGCACGCCGGCCAACGCGGCATCGACCATCTTCTGGCCAAGCACCTTCAGGCTTTCGCCGGAGACGACATGCGAGATCCACGGCTGGATATTGCAGTTCGACGGCGCACGCTGCGCCAGTTCGAACACCTCGCGGATGGTCTCTTCGGGCACCTCCCGGGGCAGGAAACCGCGCACCGAGCGCCGTTTCAGGATCGCCTCGTCCAGAGTCATGCCGATCTCCTTCCTACAAGCCGCTTCGGTCGGCAATCTGCATGCCGCGCTTCGCATATGCGCGCGCGAGGAAGCGGCCGACGCGGGCCGAGTCCGGGAGCGTCGAATTTCCTAGCTCGCCCCGCACCGCCACCCCGGCCGCGCCCACCGAGCCGCGGAACATGGCGAAGACGCGATGAAAGTCGCTCATCCTCTCGCTGCTGCCGGCATGTCGGTAGTAGTCTTCGAGATAGTCCTGTTCCGCCGGGATGCCGAGGCTGTCGAGGTCTTCCCCGGCAAGCCCGCCGTTCTCGTCGCGCGCCATGTGCCAAGCCTGGGTATTGAAGGCGACGTCGACCAACGGATGGCCGAGCGTCGACAGTTCCCAGTCGAGCACGCCGACGACGCGCTGCTCGGTCGGATGAAACATCATGTTTCCGATGCGGAAATCGCCGTGGCAAAGCGACAGCAACTCGCTGTCGGGGATGCGCTCGCCGAGCCAGACGATCATCCGGTCCAGGTCCGGGTTGTCGTCGCTGTCCTTGCGGTATTGCCTCCAGAGATCCGACCAGCGACTGATCTGGCGGCGGAAATAGTTGCCCTCGCGACCGTAGTCGCCGAGCCCGACGGCACGGAAGTCGAGCCGGTGCAGGCGCGCCATCGTCTCGCACATCGAGGCGTAGAGTCTGCGGCGTTGGGCGGGCGTCAGGCCCGGCGTCGCATATTCGGTGAACACGCGGCCATCGAGCCATTCCATCAGATAAAACGGCGTGCCGAGAAGCGATGGGTCCTCATGATAGTGGTAGGCCTGCGGCACCGGAACGTCGGACGCGGCCAGCGCCTTGAGAACGCGAAACTCGCGGTCGATCGCGTGCGCCGATTTCGCGAGCTTCATGCCGGGCTGCTTGCGCAGCACCGCACGCCAACCGTCGGCGTCGACGAAATACGTCGGGTTCGACATGCCGCCATGAGTGGCACGGATGTCGAGGGATCGGACCGGGTGCCCGAGGAAGCCCGCGAGAAAACCTCGCAGGGCCGCCGGGTCGAAGTCGGTGGCGCGTCCCTCCTGCACGGGCGCGTGCGCGCTCACGATGCCTCTTTGGCGCCGAAGCCGAACAAGGTGTGGGCGATGCGGCGCTTCTGCACCTCCTCCGAGCCCTCGGTGATCTTGTAGCGGCGATGGTGGCGGTAGATGTGCTCGAACGGCATGTGGCGGGAATAGCCGAGGCCGCCGTGAACCTGCATCGCCATGTCGGCGGCGCGGCATACGAGGTTGTTGGCCATGAAGTTGCAGATCGAGACCTCATGGGAGAACGTAGCCGGATCCTGGCGATCCATCTTCCAGGCCGTCCGGAAGATGTAGTTCCGCACCATCTCGCATTCCGCGTAGAGTTCGCTCAGCGGAAACTGGATCGCCTGCCGGGTCGACAGCGGTTCGCCGAACAGGATGCGATTCTTGGCATATTTTACCGACTGGGCGATGCAGTAGCGCGCCGCGCCGGCGCTGCCCGCGGCCTGGCGGATGCGGTTCTCGTGGATGAACATCATCGCGATCTTCAGGCCTTCGCCCTCTTTGTGGAGGATGGCGGAGTTCGGCACGCGCACGTCCTTCAGTTCGACCTCGGAGTGATCGGTCGGCATGTTGAAGGTCCAGTGGTTCATCACGATCCGGTGGCCGGGCGTGTTGGTCGGCACGATGAAGGCGGTTATGCCCTTCGCCTCGCCGTTCTTGCCGCCGGTGCGCGCGAAGACGAGGTTTGCTTCGGCGCGGCCGACCTGCGAATTCCAGCGCTTTCTGCCGTTGATGATCCAGTGGTCGCCATCACGCACCGCCTTCGTCTCGAGCCATGTGGCGTCGGAGCCGTGGTTCGGCTCCGTCAGGGCGAAGGAGAGGTGGCGCTCGCCGGTGATGATGCCTTCGATATAGACCTTCTGCTCCTCGGTGCCGTAGCGGGCGATCGCCGGCACGATGGGGAAGTTGCCGACGATGGAGGACTCGTCCTGCAGGTCGTTGTGCAGACCAAGCCCCTTGCCGGCCAGATGCTCGCGGATGGCTGCGTTCATCAGATTGCCGGCGGCCTTGCCGCCGCAGCTTTCCGGCAGGCAGAGCCGGAGATGTCCCGCCTTGTCGGCGCGACGCTCCATCTCGGAAATGACGGCGCGCCACTCGTCGGAGGGACGACCGTCTTGTTCCCAGTTGGTGCGCGCCCATTCGCGGCGATGGTCGAAGAACTTGATGTTCTCCCGCTCAAGCGGCTTGATCTCGGCCTCGATGAAGGCGTCGAGCTCGGCGAGCTTGTCGACGATGTTCTGTGGAAGGTCGAAATCCATGAAGCTGTCCTCGAATGCGGGAGTACGGTCAGGTCGAAGTCAATCGGCCGCGTGCTTCGCCGCCTTGTCCTTGAGCACAAACTTCTGGATCTTGCCGGTCGCGGTGCGCGGCATCGCCTCGACCACCTCGACGGCTTCGGGCCAATACTGCTTCGCCGCGCCGCTCTGGCCCATCCACTCGCGCAGGTCGTCCATCGTGAAGGAGTTGCCCTGCTTCACGACCACGAAGGCGCAGCCGCGCTCGCCCATGCGTTTGTCCGGATAGCCGACGATCGCCGCATCTGTGATGTTGGGGTGGCGGTATAGGATCGACTCGATTTCCGCGACCGGCACGTTCTCGCCGCCGCGGATGATGATGTCCTTGGTGCGGCCGTCGATGCGGATGTAGCCGTCGGCGTCCATGAAGGCGAGGTCGCCGGTGTCGAACCAGCCCTCGGCGCCGCGCCCGTCGAGGCCAGGCTTCTTGTAGTAGCCGATGAACTGCTGCGCTCCCCGGAAGAACAGCCGGCCGGTCTTGCCGGTCGGCATAGGCTGCAGGTTCTCGTCGGCGATCAGCACCTCGACGCCATCGACGGGCCGGCCGTCGCTGGATACGGACTTGTCGGCCGCGCGCTCCGGCTCGGTCAGCGAGCCGCCGAGACTTTCGGTCATGCCCCAGCAGGACGAGACGTTGAGGCCCATCAGCTTGCGCGCATTCTCGATGATGACCGGCGGGATTGGTGCACCGGCGCAGAGGAAGGTCTTCAGCGGCGGCTTCGGCGCGCCTTCGCCGACGAGACGGACGATGTCGGCCAGGAACGGCGTCGCGGCGGCCATGTGTGTAGCTCCCTCGCGCGCCATGATCTCGACGCCGGCCTTCGGCTCCCACACGTCGGGGAAGACGACCGTGTTGCCGTGATAGAGCGCCTGGATCAGCACGGCGGCGTAGCCGGTCATATGTCCGAACGGCGTCGAGCCGAAATGAACAACGTTCTCGTCGTGGTGAAGCCGCGCGCCGAGCGCCTTGCCGCAGGCGATGAGGGTGTTGAAGCAGTGCATCACGCCCTTCGGCTCGCCGGTCGTGCCGGACGTGTACATCAGGACGGACATCTCGTCGGGCTTGGCCGGCGTTCCCTCCTCGGCCGACACCGGCTTGGCCCCCGACTTCATGATCAGGTTGTCGAATGAACGGCTGCCCTCGCCGTCCACAACAACAATGTGCTGAAGCTTCGGCAACTCCGGCTTCAGGCCGTCGAGCATGTTCTCGAAATCATGCCCGCGGAACATCTTCGGGATGATGATCGCCTTGGCCTCGGCGAAGCCCAGCATGAAGCGCAGTTCGCGTTCGCGGAAGATGTGCATGAGCGGATTGGCGACGGCGCCAATGCGGAAGAGCGCATAGGCGGATACGACGAACTCCCACCAGTTCGGCACCATCAAGCCGACGATGTCGCCCTTGCCGATGCCCAGCGCGCGGAACGAGCCGGCAGCCAGTGCGATGGCGTCGCTTAGCTCGCGATAGGTCATGACCTTGGTAGGCGCATCGAAGCCCTTGTCCATCCGATAGGCGACGATAGCTTTCTTGTCGGGATATTTGGCGACCGCGACCTCGAGCAAGTCGTCCGTTGTCCGGTCCTGCCACCAGCCCTGCTCGCGCATCTTCTTGGAGTGCGCGACGTAGTCGAACTGCCCTGACATGGCCTTCTCCTCCCTGGAACGTCAAACGATCCGCTTCCTCTCGAACCGTTCGGAATATCGTAACCTAGTATACGATACAAAACCACATCATAAATGTGGCCGTCAAGCGCCTGCTGCGGGATGCGCACCGAATGACGCATCTGGACGGCATCAAGCGCGACATTCGACTTGCCGGCGGGCGCGCCGCTGATCAAAGCGTTTGGAAGCGGCTCGAAACCCGTCCCTGCGCCAGAGGTCCTTCAGGCGGCCGCGCATAGATCCATCGACCGTTTACGCCCGCGAGCGTCATCAGTAGACGAACTTTCCTGCTGGATGCGTCGCCGAGATGCCGCCGTCGACGGGGATCAGCTGGCCGTCGATATAGGCGGAATCGTCGGATGCCAGGAAAGCGACGACGCCGGCCATGTCCTCAACATAGCCCGGCCGCTGCATCGGGGTGAGCTTGCCCAGCCTGTCTTCCTTGCCGGCCCTTCTGGCCCATTCGAACATCGGCTTGGTCAGCCCGGTCTCGGTGAGGCCCGGCAGGATCGCATTGACCCGCACGCCCTTGCCCGCGAATGCGCAGGCGGCGGTCATGGTCAGGTGGTTCACGCCGGCCTTCGATGCGCCGTAGGCCTCGGTGCCGCCCCGGGCCCGCAGTGAACCCGTCGATGAGTTGAGAATGATTGACCCGCCGCCATGCTCGGCCATGTATCGGCCGGCGAGCTTGCAGGCGACGAAAGCCGTGACGACATTGTCCCGGAACATGCCCTCCCACTGTTCGACGGTCTGCTCGAGGAAGGGCCTTACCGAATCGGTGTTGCCGGCATTGGCGAAGAATATCTCCAGCCCGCCGAGCTCCGCCACGCACCGGTCGATGGCAGCGGCAATACCGACCTCGTCGCCGGCATCAGCGACATGATGGATGCAGGTCCCGCCTGCGTCGGCGACCAGCGCGACGGTCTCCCGCAGCGGCTCCTCGCGTCGTCCCACCACCATCACGGCGGCGCCCTCCTCGGCAAGCCGCAATGCGCTTGCGCGGCCCATGCCGCTGCCGCCCCCGGTGATGATGGCGCGACGGCCTTCCAGACGACGCATCGCATACCTCCCAACCCAGTTCGAACGATCAGCCCATTGTAAGGTAAGCAAGATGAAAGTAAACTAGCTTTCATTTTTCAGATGGAGGAACGTAATGACCGGACGGCTCGATCACATCGGCATCTTCGTTGACAGCCTTGAGAAGGCGATCCCCTTTTACCGGTCCGTCATCGGCCGCGGGGCGCCCGTCATCAGGGAGGTGCCCGAGATCGGCCTGCGCCTCGCTTTCTTCCATGACCAGGGCGGCCTGCCGATCGAGCTTGTCGAGACGTCCGGCAAGACAGAAATGAAGCACGGCGATGTCGTGGTTGCGCTGGAAGTCGACGACCTGGAAGGCGAGATCGCGCGGCTGAAGGCTGCCGGCATCAGGGCCTATCACCAGAAGCCCACCCAGAACTTGCCGCTGTCGCGCGGCTGGATCACCAAGGACGACGGCCACGGGACGATCGTCGAGCTGTGTCCCAAGGGCGAAGTCGCGCGCTTTGTGCTCGGAAAGACGGGCTAACGTGCCCAGCTACGGTTTTTCCCCCGCGCTGTTCGACCGCCTTCGGCTGGCCTGCGCCGGTTTCGAGCGGAACGAGGCCGATCGCACCCTTGGCCTCACCGACGCTGCGGTGGCGATCATCGTCGTGGACATGGAGGACGGAACGGACGAGGCGGGGTTTCTGCTCACGCTGCGGGCGGCGTCGCTGCGCGCCCATGCCGGCCAATACGCTCTGCCAGGCGGCCGGATCGACGCGGGCGAATCCGCGATCGACACGGTGATTCGCGAGTGTTTCGAGGAACTCGGCCTTGTTCTGTCCCATGATGATGTCTTGGGCGTTCTGGACGACTATGTGACGCTGTCCGGCTACGCGATTACCCCGGTCGTCGTCGCAATGACGACGACGCAGCCGATCGTCGCCAGCCCGCACGAGGTAGCGGGCGTCTATCGCATCGCGCTGCGTGCGATCACGCGCAACGGCGCTGCCAAATTCAGCGCGAACCCCGGCGCCGGAGGCCCGATTCTCAGCCTCCAATTGGTGGACGACGTCAGGGACGACTACGACGTCATCCACGCGCCGACGGCGGCGATCTTGTTCCAGTTTGCCGAATTGTTGGCCGGCCGAGCGACCCGGGTGTCGGGCTTCGGTCAGCCTGCCTTTGCACGAAAATAATGGAGAATGCTTCGATGAAGCGACCGTTGGCAGAAATCAGGGTCATCGAACTCGCGGGCCAGGGGCCAGCACCGTTTGCATGTGCACTACTGGCCGACTTCGGCGCGGATGTCGTCGTGATCGACCGCCCGCCCTCGTCCGGCTGGAAGCTCGACACCCCCCGCCGCTACGATTTCTACATGCGCAACAAGCGCTCCGTTGCGCTGGATCTGAAGTCGGCGGAAGGGCTTGCCACCATCAAGTCCATGATCGGCAAGGCCGACGTGTTCGTCGAAGGCTTCCGGCCGGGTGTGGTCGAGCGCCTGGGCCTCGGCCCCGACATCTGCCTCGGCCTCAATCCGCGGCTTGTCTACGGCCGTATGACCGGCTGGGGCCAGGAAGGGCCGATGGCGCAGGAGGCCGGGCACGACATCAACTATCTCGCGATGACGGGCGCGCTGTATGCGATGGGCCAGGCCGGCGCAGTGCCAGCCCCGCCGCTCAACCTCGTCGCCGATCTCGGCGGCGGCGGCATGTTCCTCGTCTCCGGCATCCTGATGGCGCTGTACGCCGCGCGCGAGAGCGGCCAAGGTCAAGTCGTCGACTGCGCCATGCTCGACGGCGTAGCGCAGCTGATGTCGATGTTCCAGGCGTTCCGCCAGCAGGGCACCTGGACCGCAAATCGCCAGGACAACATCGTCGACGGCGGTGCGCCCTTTTATGGCACTTACGAGACCAGCGACGGTCGCTATGTGTCCGTCGGCGCGATCGAGCCGCAGTTCTATGCCGCTCTCGTCGCCGGACTCGGTCTCAACATGAGCGATCTGCCTGGCCAGCACGACCGGGCGAGCTGGCCGGAGCTTCGCAAGCGCTTCGCGGCGATCTTCGCCACGAAGACGCGGGACCAGTGGGTCGAGGCGATGCGCGGCAAGGATGCCTGCCTCTCGCCGGTGCTGACAATGGACGAGGCCTGGGAGACCGAACAGATGACGACCCGGCAGACCTTCGTCGAGATGGACGGCCTGAAGTATCCGGCACCGGCGCCGCGCCTGTCGCGCACCCCCGGCTCGCATACGCGACGGGCGCCCGAGCCCGGCGCGGACAATGCCGCGGTGCTTGCGGAATGGGGAGTGTCGGCATGATCTTCTCCGAGGACCAGCTCGCATTGAAGCAGACGGCCGACCGTTTCGCGCGCGAGGTTCTGCTGCCCGGCTACCAGAAGCGCGAGAACCAGCCCTTCGACCGGGACCTCGCGCGCGAGATGGGCTCGCTCGGCTTCATCGGCACGGATCTTCCCGAAAGGCTGGGTGGTCTGGGGCAGACGTCGATCACGACCGGTCTCGTCGCCGAGGCGCTGGCCTATGGCGACTTCAACATGGCTGCCCTTCCGGTCAACGTCTCCCTCAATGCGGCGGTTCTGCTGCAGCATGCGAGCCGGGAGATCGCGGCGGAATGGGTTCCGAAGATGATCGCCGGCGAGAAGCTCATGGCGATCTGCCTCACCGAGCCGCGCGGCGGATCGGACGCTGCCCGCATCGAGCTCAAGGCGCGCCGGCGCGGCAGCGACTATGTGATCTCGGGCGAGAAGACGTCGATCACCTTCGCCGACTGCGCCGACATCTTCCTCGTCTTCGCACGGACCGGGACGACGGAGGACGGCGCGCGCGGCGTCTCGGCCTTCTTCATCCCGGAAGGGACGCCCGGCATCGCGCGCTCCAGATTCGACGACATCGGCCATCGTTGCGTCGGGCGCGGCTCGCTGTTCTTCGAGGACGTCGTCGTCCCCGAGTCCTGCCGGCTTGGTCCCGAGGGGACGGGCTTTACGCAGGTGATGCACGGCTTCGACTATTCGCGCGCGCTGATCGCGCTCGAATGCATCGGCCCGGCGAAGGCCTCGCTCGACGAGGCCTGGGCCTATTCCAAGGAACGCTACGCCTTCGGTCGGCCGATCGGCCAGTTCCAGGGCGTGAGCTTCCCACTGGCCGAGGGCGAGTCGATCATCGAGGCGGTGCGGCAGCTCGCCTACCACACGCTCCAGCTGCGCGAGGCCGGCCTGCCGCATACGGCAGAGGCGGCGATGTGCAAGTGGATGGGGCCCAAGCATGCGATGGACGTGATCCACAGCTGCCTCCTCACCATGGGCCACTACGGCTACACGTTCGACCTGCCCCACCAGCAGCGAATGCGCGACGTGATGGGGCTCCAGATCGGCGACGGCACGGCCGGCGTGATGAAACAGATCATCGCGCGGCAGAAGATCGGCAGAGCGGCCGTTCCCTATTGAGCGGCCGGCTGGGCGGCCCGTCCCAAAGAACGGTTGTTCACGGCTGAACAAATAATACGCTAACGCATTTTGTGTTGGCGCAAATTAAAAGATACGCTACTGTATGATGAGCTTCAGACATGAGTCTCGGTTTGGCGAGAGAAGAGGAGATCGCGCCGTCGAGGCTGGACGTTTGGTTGGTGAAACGGAGGAAACACCATGGCATTCGGAAATTTTCGCAGCATCCTGTTCAGCAGCGTGGCGTTCGCCACGCTCGCATCGCCCGCTCTCGCGGACATCAAGATCGGGCTTCTGACCGATCTGTCGGGCGCCACATCTGCCTTGACCGGCAAGGCGTCGCAGCGCGCCGCCGAAATGGCGATTGCGGACTTCGGTGGTGAGATCAACGGTGAGAAGATCACTCTCATGGTCGCCGACCATCTTGCCAAGCCGGATGTCGGCCTGAGCATCGCGCGAGAATGGATCGACCGTGAGAACGTCAACGCCTTCCTGTCGGTCGACAACTCCGCGGTGGCGCTCGCCGTCAGCGACCTCGTCAAGGACAAGGACGTCGCCATGTTCCACGGCGGGTCGAGCAGCAAGCTGATCAACGAGAACTGCGGTCCCAACCAGGTCATGATGCTGTTGGACACGACCGCTTTGTCCCGCGCCATCACCATTCCGCAGACGACGCCCGACAACAACAAATGGTTCTTCATCGGTGTCGACTTTGCGCTCGGCCAGGACCTGAAAGCGAAGGGTGAGGCGGCGGTCAAGGCGGCTGGCGGCGAAGTGGTCGGAGGCGCGCTGCACTCGCCCCAGGCCACGGACTTCTCCTCGTTCCTGCTCGACGCCCAGGCGAAGGGCGCGCAGACCATCGGGCTCGCGACCTTCGGCACCTGGCAGAACACGATTGCCAAACAAGCGCAGGAATTTGGCATCACCGCCAAGCTGTCGCCCTACTATCTGGGCGATACTGACATCCATTCGACCGGACTGGAGACGCTGCAGAACATCACCGGCGCCATCCAGTTCTACTGGGACATGAACGACAAGACCCGCGAGTTCTCCAAGAAGTTCCAGGAGGGCTACAACCGTCCGCCGACCTTCACGAACGCCTATGCGTACGAGTTCGTCCACCACTATCTGACGGGCATCAAGGCGACCGGCAGCAAGGAAGCTGCCAAGGTTGTGCAGTGGATGCGCGACAATCCGATGCCGCTGATCAACGGCGATACCGCTACGATCCGCGAGGACGGCTACACGCTGCGCGACGTTTACACCTACCGCACCAAGAAGCCCGAAGAGAGCAAGGGCGACTGGGACTACCTGGAGATCACCGGCAAGGTAGCCGCCGCCGACATTGCGACACCTCTGTCGGAGAGCACCTGCCCTTTGGTCAGGAAGTGATAAAAGGCTTCGGGGAGGGGTCATGCCCCTCCCCGGACGCAATTGCCGATCCGTTGAACCGGAAAGATGGCATTGCCTTAAACCGGAGAGAGACAACTTGGCGAACGCGGCACTCACAGTTCGGGGCATAGTCAGGAGCTTTGGCGCCTTCAAGGCGGTCGACGGCGTCGACCTGGACATCGCCGAGGGCGAGATACATGCGCTGATCGGCCCGAACGGCGCCGGCAAGACGACGTTCTTCAATCTGCTGACCGGGAGCCTGCCGCTGACGGATGGCGAAATCCGCCTGCGGGGCGAGGTCATCTCCGGCCTGCCGATGGACGAGATCGCGCGTCGCGGCATTGTCCGCTCCTACCAGATCTCGTCGATCTTCCCGGACTTCACCGCGTTGGCGAACGTCCGCTTCGCACTGCAGCGGAAGCGTGGTGCGAATTTCGATTTCTGGCGGTCGGAGCGGGCGCTCGATTCTCTTCATGGGCGCTGCCTCGAACTTCTCAACGAGCTGGGCCTCGCCGAATGGGCCGACGTGCGCGCCGGTGATCTGCCCTACGGGCGCAAGCGGGCGCTGGAGATCGCGACCACGCTGGCTCTCGATCCTCAGATCCTGCTCCTGGACGAGCCGACGTCCGGCATGGGGCGCGAGGACATCGGCCGCGTGGTCGACCTGATCCGCAAAGTCTCCAATGGGCGCACGGTGGTTATGGTCGAGCACAATCTCTCCGTCGTCGAGGGTCTGTGCAACAGCGTGACCGTGCTTGCACGCGGTCGCGTCATCGCTTCGGGCAGCTACAAGGATGTCGCCGGCAACGAAAAAGTCGTGGAAGCCTATCTGGGAGCGGCGCATGCTTGAGATCCGAGATCTCCATGCCTGGTATGGCGAAAGTCATATCCTCCACGGCGTGACTATGGATGTGCCCGAAGGCAGGGTCGTATCGCTGCTTGGCCGAAACGGCGCCGGCAAGACCACCACCATGCGCGCCATCATGGGCATGATGGGCAAGACCACCGGGGCGATCCATCTTGGCGGCGTGAATCTACTCAAGCTGCGTTCCGACCAGATCGCCCGCAAGGGAATCGCCATCTGCCCGGAAGACCGCGGCATCTTCCCGTCGCTGACTGTGTCCGAGAACCTCTTTCTTCCGCCAGTGATCGCCAAGGGCGGCATGGATCTGGACCGCATCTACACTCTGTTCCCCAACATCAGGGAGCGCGCCTCCAGCCGCGGCACGCAGCTGTCGGGTGGCGAGCAGCAGATGCTGGCAATCGCCCGCATCTTGCGCACGGGCGCGCGCACGCTTCTGCTCGATGAGCCGACGGAGGGCCTGGCACCCGTCATCGTCAAGCAGATCGCCCGCACCATCCGCGAGATCAAGGAGCTCGGCTACACGATCATCCTGGTCGAACAGAATGCGCACTTCGTCGAGGGCTTGGCCGACGTCCACTACCTTATGGAGAACGGGCAAATCATCGATCGCATCGAAGGTGCTGAGTTCGCGGCCAACATCGGCCGCGTCGACAAGCTGCTGGCAGTGTAGGGGCCGGTGATGGACATCTACCTGATCCTTTCCCAGATGACGCTCGGCCTCGTGAACGGGGTATTCTACGCCATCCTGTCGCTCGGCCTTGCCATCATCTTCGGCCTGCTCGGCGTCATCAATTTCGCGCACGGCGTTTTCTTCATGTTGGGTGCCTTCATCGCCTATGCGCTTGGCCAATGGCTGGGTATCGGCTACTGGGGCGCCCTGATCATCGCGCCTCTTCTGATCGGCATGCTGGGCCTGGTGGTCGAGGTAACGTTCATCCGACACCTCTACCGGCTCGACCATCTCTACGGGCTGCTCTTGACGCTCGGCCTGGCGCTATTCGTCGAGGGCTTCATCCGCATCGTCTTCGGACCACAGGGTCTGCCCTATTCGGTACCGCCCAGTCTGCGGGGGGCCGTCAATCTAGGCTACATGATGCTGCCGATGTATCGCGCCTGGGTCGTCGTCGCCGGCGTGGTGCTCTGCCTGGCAACCTGGCTCATCATCGAATGGACGCCGCTGGGAGCCAAGCTGCGTGCTGCAACCGACAATCCCGTCCTCGTCCAGGCGTTCGGGATCAACGTGCCGGTGATGCTGACGCTGACCTATGGCGCGGGCGTCGCGCTGGCGGCGCTCGGCGGCGTGATGGCCGCCCCGATCCTCTCGGTCGATCCATCGATGGGAACGAGCGTGATCATCGTGGTTTTCGCGGTGGTGGTGATCGGCGGCATGGGTTCGATCTTCGGCTCGATCGTCACCGGCCTCGGCCTTGGCCTGCTCGAGGGCCTAACCAAGGCGGTCTTCCCGCAGGCGTCCTCGACCGTCATCTTCGTGGCGATGGTGATCATCCTGGTGGCGCGCCCGCGCGGCCTGTTCGGCAAGGCAGCTTGACCATGGCTGAGACGGTATCCCTCAAGACAACGGGAACGGTCGGCGTCAGCCGGTCCCAATTTCTCGGCTTCACCAAGGCCAGGGCGATCTTCTTCCTGCTGTTCGCCGCCTTCGTCGCGGTCGGGCCGCAGTTCCTCTACCCAATCTTCCTGATCAAGGTGTACTGCTTCATCATCTTCGCCTGCGGCTACAACCTATTGCTGGGCTATACCGGGCTGATGAGTTTCGGCCACGCCGCCTTCTTTGGCATGGGCGCTTACCTCTGCGGCTATGCGGCAACGCGGTGGGGCTTGCCGTTCGAGCTGTCGGTGCTGGCCGGAACAGTGGTCGCGGCCGCGATGGGCCTCGTTTTCGGCTGGATCGCAATACGCCGTACCGGCCTCTACTTCGCGATGATCACGCTGGCGCTGGCCCAGATGGTCTACTTCATCGCCATGCAGGCGCCGTTCACAGGCGGCGAGAACGGCATCCAGTCGATCCCCCGTGGCTCGGTTCTGGGGATCCTCGATCTTTCGTCCAACACGACGCTCTACTGGGTGATCGCGGTGATCGTGCTGGCGGCCGTCGCCTTCTACAACCGGATCATCCATTCGCCGTTCGGGCAGGTGCTTCGCGCGGTGCGCAACAATCCGGAGAGGGCGAAGTCGCTCGGCTACGATGTAGACCGCTTCAAGCTCGCCGCCTTCACCATCTCCGCCGCGATGGCGGGCTTCGCGGCCTCGCTCAAGACGATCACCTTCGGCATCGCGACCCTGACCGACGTTTCCTACACCATCTCGACGGAGGTCGTTCTGATCAACCTGGTCGGCGGCATCGGAACAATCTTCGGTCCAGTTGTCGGAAGCTTCTTCATCCTGTCCATGGAGCATTTCCTGGCGCCGTACGGACCATGGGTCCTGCTGATCCAGGGCATCGTCTTCACCTTCTTCGTGCTCCTGTTCCGACACGGCATAGTGGGTGAACTGCAGAAGCGTTTCCGCACGCATCTCTAAGCGCACCGGCGTTCCCGCCTGACGCGGGTTGATCGTGAGCTACAGCCCGGCGGCCGTTACGGATCGAGATGCTGTCCGAGGGACGTGTTGTCATCGCCGACCAGATTGCCCTTGATCTGGCCGAGCGTCGCGATGGCGACCTGGATATCCTCGGCGGAAATTCCCGCCAGGATGCGTCGATTGAATTCCCGACTGTTGCGCCGCAGCGTGTCGAGCAAGGCACGGCCTTGAGGCGTCAGGAGAACGAGCTTGACGCGGCGGTCTCCCGGCGTGGGTCGCCGCTCGACGAAGCCGCCCGCCTCGAGACGATCGATAAGCGCGCCGAGCGCCACCTTGCCGACATCGAGTTCGTCGGCAAGCTCGGTTTGCGGCATACCGTCTCGCCGCGCCAGGAAGGCCAGCACCCACCATTGGGACCGCGTGATCCCGGACGGCGCCAGCCAGCGGTCGAACAGCGTGCGCCTGAGCCTCGACACGTCATGGATGAGATAGCCGAAGCGCAGTTCCTCTTCCGCTCGGCGCGGCTTAGCCGGACTGGGGGCGGACTTGCTCACCTGCCCTTGAACTCGGGCTTGCGGCGCTGGCTGAAGGCGGTGAGGCCCTCTCGCGCATCTTCGGAGGACGCGAGTTCGGCAAGGGCCTGCGCCTCGGCCTCAAGCTGCGCCTCCAGTCCCTGATAGCGCGCCGACAACATTGTCCGCTTGATCGCACCATAGGCGAGGGTGGGGCCGTCGGCGAGCTTCGCGGCCATCTTCTCGGCCGACGCATTCAGCTCTGCGGCGGGCACCACATAGTCGACAAGGCCCACGTCCAGCGCATCCTTGGCCTCCAGCACCTCCGACAGGATGAGGAAGCGCTTGGCGCGCGAGAAGCCCATACGGCTGGTCAGCGATATGGTCGAGCCGGAATCGGCGCAGAATCCGATCATCGAGAAGGCGGCGTTGAACTTCACGCCCTCGGCGGCGAAAACCATGTCCGACATTGCCACCAGCGAGACGGCACCGCCGGCCACGTCGCCGTGCACCGCGCAGACCACCGGTGCATTCATGCGCTGGAAGCGGGTAATCGCCATGTGCACGTCCGCCGTCCAGGACTTGACGATGCGCGAGAGTTGCGAAAGGTCCTTCGTAAAGGAGCGAATGTCGCCGCCGACCGAGAAGAAGCGGCCGTCGGCCACCAGGAGAACCGCCCGGACGTCGTCGCGGCAGGAAAGCTCGACTGAGAGGTCGCACATGTCGCGGCAGAAAGGACCGTCAAAGGGATTGCCGCGTTCGGCCTGGGTGAGACGCACGTGAGCGATGCCGTTCTCGACTAGGCACGTCAGGGTTTCCATCTTGAGTTCGGCCATGCCGCACGCTCCTCCGAGATGCTCTTTGTTTTGTTTAGTAACATACTATGCTCTAGCGCATCAAAAGCAAGTGGGACTATGGTGCCATCGACCCGGGGAGATCAAGTGCAGACAGTTGACGACGAAGACAATCCGCCTGAGGGCTTCAAGGCGCTGCCCGACCGGCCCGAGATCGAGAAATCGGCCGGCCCGTTCTACGAGCGGATCTGGGACGACGGCCGCCAGCAACTCGGCTTTCGCGTCGGCGCACGCAAACTCAACAAGATGGGCGCCTGCCACGGCGGCGTGCTCGCGATGTTCGCCGACATCCAGGGCAGCGTGGTCAAGCGCAGGCTGGGCATCACAGCCGACACGCCGACGATCAATCTCGGCATGGATTTCGTCGCGCCGGCCCGTGAGGGCGCCTGGGTCTGGTCGGAGCCCGAACTGGTTCGCCACACCGGCGGCATGATCTTTTTCCAGGCGACCGTGTTTGCCGACAGCGAGGTCTGCATGCGCGTCAACGGCATCTATCGGATTCGCCCTTCAGGACATCTGAAGGCGGCCGAGCTCAGTCCTTCTTGAGGAAGCCGCGTTCGGAGGCGCGGGCGGCCAGGCCGCCGGTGCCGAGCATGAACGCCTGTGTGCGGTTCTCCAGCTCGATCGCCGCCTGCAGGCTGCCGGCCTCGAGATTGGCCCACATGCCGCGCTTGGTCATCCAGGTTCCGATCTGGCCGTTCTGCGCGATCGACTGCGCAAGCCCATGCGCGTCCTCGATAAGCTCTTCCGGTGCGGCCACGCGTATGATCAGGCCGATGCGCTCTGCCTCGCCCGCTTCGACCATTCGGCCGGTCAGCATCATCTCGAAGGCACGCGTGGTGCCGATCGCCCGCGGCAGCAGCCAACTGACGCCAACGTCGCAGCTCGACATGCCCACGCGGATGAAGGCCGAACTGAAGCGCGCCGCGGTCGAGCCGACGCGCGTGTCGCAGGCCAGCGCCAGGCCGAGACCGGCACCGGTTGCGGCGCCGTTGACCGCGGCGATGGTCGGCTGCGGGATGTTGCGGATGCGCGTGACCAGCGAGCCGAAGCGCTCCTGCCGCCGCGCCCAGAAGGCGGGGTCGCCGCTTCCTTCGCCGGCCAACGAGAGATCGAAGCCGGCACAGAAGCCGCGGCCGGCGCCGGTAATAATGACGACCCGCGTGTCCGACGCCGCGATATCGTCCAGCGCGCCGAAGAACGCATCGACCATCTCGTCGGACAGCGCGTTGAGCTTGTCCGGCCGGTTGAGGGTTATGGTCGCTATGTCGTCTGCCTGCTCGACCGTGACGGTGCTCATCGGCCCTGCTTTTCCTTCTGCTGCGAGGCCTTGATGGCCTCGCGCGCCCGCGCCCAGTCCTCGTCGCTCATGTTGGAAAGTTCCGCGAAGGTCGAGTGCGCCGTCAAACGATGGCCGCCGTCGATCGGGATCGTGGTGCCGTTTACATAGGAACACTCGTCCAGCATTAGGAAGATCAGGATTGTGCGCAACTCGTCCATCTGGCCGAAACGGCGCAGCGGGACGGTCTCGGACTGGGTGGCGCCGACGGACGAGCCGGGGATCGGGTTCAGCTTCTCCCAGGCGTTTTCGGTCGGGAAGGGCCCGGGCGCTACCGCGTTCAGGCGGATGCCCTTCGGGCCCCATTCCGCGGCGAGCGACATAGTCATGGCGTGGACCGCGGTTTTTGCCATCGCGCATGGCACGACGTAGGCGGATCCGGACCACACCCAAGTCACCAGATTGGAGATGACCGAGCCCTTCAACCCTTCGGCGATCCAGCGCCTGCCGCAGGAGTGGGTGGCATAGAAGCTGCCGTCCATCACGGTCGAGCGCACTGCATCATAGGCGCGATGGGAGATCGATTCCGTCGGGGCGATGAAGTTGGCGCCGGCATTATTGACTAGGCCGGTCAGCGGCCCGTTGGTCCAGATGTCGGCAACCATCGCGTCGACGGCCTCGGCGTCGCGGATGTTGACGATGCGGTATTCGGCCGTGCCACCGCTGCGCGCGGCGATGTCCTTGCAGGCGTCGTCCAGAACCTGCTCGCGCCGGCCGCATATGACGACATGCGCGCCGTGCGCAGCGAAGCCTACGGACATTTCCTTTCCAAGCCCCGTGCCGCCTCCCGTCACGAGGATACGTTTGCCTTTCAGCACATCGCTGCGAAACGGGCTCATGCTACCTCCCTCGTGAAATACCGGATCAGGGACGACCATAGCGAACACTTGATTGCATGTCTAACGTATAGTACGCCAGTTTACGAGATTTAAGAGGCTGCCTTAAGGAGGGAGGACGTATGTCCGGTTTGCCGAAGATGAAAAATTTCAAGACGCGCCGGACAGAGGACGGCATCCTGCATCTCGTCTTCGACATGCCGGACAGATCCATGAATGTCTTCTCCAACGAGGCGATCCACGAAATCGAGGCCTTTGCCGACTGGCTGAAGGGTTCGGAGGTCACGGGTGTCGTGATCTCGTCGGGCAAGACCAGCGCCTTCTGCGCTGGCGCCGATCTGACCGAGCTTGCACAGGCCTACGAGATGATCATGGCCGCGCCCAAGTCAGAGCGCGACCGTCTGACCGTCGATCACTTCTCGCCGATCGGCCGCGCCTTCCGAAAGCTGGAGAGCGCGGGAAAGCCCGTTGCCGTTGCGGCGCATGGGCTGGCGCTGGGCGGCGGCTGCGAACTGCTTCTCGCCTGCCATTATCGCGTCCTGACCGACGCGAAGGAGACGCAGATCGGCCTGCCGGAATCGCTCGTCGGCCTGTTGCCCGGCGGTGGCGGCACGCAACGCATGCCGCGCTTCACCGGCATCGCGGAATCGCTCGGCGTTCTGCTCGAGGGCGCGCGTTTCGACGCCGAGCAGGCGGTCGAGCTCGGCGCGGCCAACGAGGCGGTCGCACCAGGCGAGGAACTGGCGGCCGCCGAGGCCTGGGTCCGATCGAAGCCGGATCCCCGACAGCCCTGGGACAAGCCGAACTGGAGGCCTCTGAGCAAAGCCGAGGTGCTGTCGGTGACGGCGCCCGTCCGGGAAGACTTCTTGCGCAAGACCGGCGGCCACTATCCGGCGGAGCTCGCAATCCTCGACTGCCTCGACAACGGCCTGCCGCGCGAGATGGACGGCGGCATCGCTGCCGAGATGGATTCGTTCAAGGATCTCGTCCAGCGCATAGAGCCGCGCAACATGATCGCGGTAAAATTCCTCGGCCGCGTCGAGTACGACAAGCGCAAGCGCAGGAACATGCTGCCGGAGGGTCTGGACGCCTTCGCGGCAGACGTGAAGGCGGCTATGGACGCCGAGGCGGCGAAGCTCGGTGCCGTCGGCCAGGCAGCCCTCGGCTTTGCCGGGATCGGACCGGCCGGCCCCTACGATCCGAAGAACGCGGGCGAAGTCGCCGCCCGCCAGCCGCAATGGTTTGAGCAGCCTTCCTCCGATATTGAGAGGGCCGCGTTCGCGATCCTCGCCGCGAGCGCCCTGGTCGCCGCGAAGAACGTGTCCCGCTTCGCCGCGGCGGACCGCAACCTTGTGGATTTGCACTGCCAGCAGGCCGCTGACTTCCCCGCCTATCTCGGCGGCCCTTTCACGTTCCTTGCACGATACGGCATCGACCGCTGCAGGAGCGCGGCGGTCTGAGGCTACGCTTGCCCGGGCGCCTCAGGGGATCATGTCGCGCAGCTTGCGACGCAGCAGCTTGCCGGTCGGCGTGACCGGCAATGCATCGACGATGTGGATGTCACGCGGCCGCTTGATGCGTCCGAGCGTCCGTTCGATGTGATGCCGAAGCCGCGTCACGATGTCGGCCTCGCCGGCGCGGGGCACGACGAAGGCGACCGGCCGCTCGTCGAATTCGGAATCTGGAACGCCGACGACGCCGCATTCGAGGATGAAGTCGGCGGCCTCGATCGCCGCCTCGATCTCCTGCGGATAGACGTTGACGCCACCGGAGATGATCATGTCGTCGAGCCGGTCCGACAGGTAGAGATAGCCGTCGGCGTCCACATGGCCGATGTCGCCGAAGCTCTGCCAGCCTTGCCGGGACGTCCGCGACGCCGTCTTCTCCGGGTCTAGGTGATAGTGGAACTGCGGCAGGCCCGAGAAGAAGATGCGGCCTGTTTCGTCCGGACCCAGTTCGCGATCGTCGGGCCCCAGCACGTGGAAGACCCCTTTTCGCGCCCGGCCGACCGAGCCCGGCCGCCGCTGCCACTCATGGCTGTCGATCAGCGTCAGGCCGACACCCTCCGAACCGGAATAATATTCGACCAGGACCGGTCCCCACCAGTCGATCATCGCGCTCTTCAATGCGACACTGCAGGGCGCTGCGCCATGGATCGCACGCCGGTGCGTCCGGCCGTCGAATGCGGTGCGGCGGTCGGCCGGCAGGTCGAGCAGGCGCCTAAACATCGTCGGTACCCATTGGCTGTGGGTGAGGCCGTGGGCATCGATCAGGGTTAGCGCCCGGTCCGCATCGAAGCGGCGCATGACGACCGCGAAGCCTCCCGCGGCGATCGTCGCGAGCACGAAGCGCAACGCCGCGGCATGGTAGAGCGGCGCGGTCGACAGATAGCGCGTGTCCAGGTCAAGACCGAAGATTTCGACGAGGTCGCGGGCGAAGGGCGGCAGGAGATGGTGCTGCTCCGCGCCCGGCAACGGCCGCATGATGCCCTTCGGTGCTCCGGTCGTGCCCGACGAATACATCATCAGGCTGCCCGCGGTCTCGTCGGGACGCGGTGTGTCGGGCATGCGCTGCGGTACAGCCTCCCAGTCGCCGCCGGCTCCCTCGCCCCCAAGGGTCCGTACGGTGACCGAGGGGCATTCGCCGGCGAGCAGCCGCCCGATCTCGGCATGGGCGCCCTCGACGACGACCAGCCGTGCCTCGCAATTGTCGACGAGATAGCGCAGTTCGGGCAGGGCGAGCGTGGTCGGCAAGGGCGTGAGATATAAGCCGGAGCGCCAGGCCGCCCAGCAGAGCGCGACGATGTCCGAGCCGTTGCCTGCCAGCACCGCCACATGGTCGCCGCGAGCCAGGTTTTCCGCCGCGAAAGCATGTGCGACGCGGTTGGCGCGCGCCTCCAGCTGCGCATAGCTGATCGGCCTGGCCGCTTCGTCCATCAGAAGCGCCGGCCGCTCTGGATGGCGTTCGGCCCAGTCGCGCAGACCAGGGCGCATCAGCCCTTGCCGATCACGCGCGACAGCGCGTCCAGTCCGCCCGGATCGTCCGGTCCCGGCACGAAGACGCCGCTCGCCGTGAACACCGAGACACCGTTGACGCTGCCGGTGATCCGGCAGAAGAGCAGCCTTCTGCCGCGCCGCGTCAGTTCCACCCGCGATTCGACCCAATCACCCAGCTTCACTGGGCGCAGATATTCCATCGACAGCGTAGCCGTCGGAATGGACGTCACCGGGAGGTCGGCGGCAAGGCGCAGCGAATAGGCCGAGAAGTCGGCGAAGCTCGCCAGCATCCCGCCGTGACAGGTGCCGTGGCTGTTCATATGGCGCGGGGAGCAGCGGAAGCCGCAGACCATCAGGCCGTTTTCCATCTTGCCGTAGATCTGGCCCATCATCGTGTGGAAGCCGGCGCGCGTGTCGATCGGCACGAAGCCTGGCGGCTCGTCGTGCGGAAGGTCGGCCTGCATCGTCGCCGCGACATCGGCCATCGACCCGGAAATCATGTCAAAGGCTCCTTGAGATCAGTTCCTTCATGATCTCGGACGTGCCGCCATAGATCCGCTGGACGCGCGCGTCAGCGTAGAGACGGCAGATCTCGTATTCGCGCATGAAGCCGTAGCCGCCATGCATCTGGACGCCGGCATCGACAACCCGGCCTTGCATTTCCGAGCACCAGAGCTTGGCCATCGAGGCTTCGTAAGTCGTCAGTTCGCCCTTGAGGTGCTTGGCGATGCACTGGTCGATGAAGGCCCATCCGACGGAGAGTTCGGTCTTCAGCTCCGCAAGGCGGTAGCGGGTGTTCTGGAAGTCCGCGACGGACTGGCCGAACGCCTTGCGGTCGCGCACATAGTCGCGGGTGATGTCGAATGCCTTCTGCGCGGCCGAAATCGAGGTGACCGCGATGATCAGACGCTCCTGCGGCAGTTCGCTCATCAGCATGCCCATCGCGCGGCCCTCGCCGCCGAGCGTGTTGGCCACCGGAACGCGGACGCTGTCAAAAAACAGTTCGGACGTGTCGGCGCTGATCTGGCCGAGCTTGTCGAGGTTTCGGCCGCGCCGGAACCCCTCGCGGTCGGCTTCGACCACGATCAACGTCATGTTGCCGGAGCCGCGGCCGTCGCCGGTGCGGGTGACGACGATGACGATGTCGGCATGCTGGCCGTTGGAGATGAAGGTTTTGGCGCCGCTGATCACCCAGTCGTCGCCGTCGCGAACGGCACGCGTGCGCACGCCCTGGAGGTCGGAGCCTGTGCCCGGCTCGGACATGGCGATCGCACAGACCAGCGATCCGTCGACCATGCCCGGCAGCCAGCGCGCCTTCTGCGCCTCGTCTGCATGGTGCAGCAGATAGCCCAGACACACATCGGAATGGACCGACACATCCGCCGCCGGCCCCATGAACCCGGAATACGCGAGCTCCTCCGCGATCACGGTATGCATGCGAAAATCCGCGCCAAGCCCGCCGAATTGTTCCGGCACGGTCGGACAGAGAAAGCCGCTGGCGCCCAGACTGTCCCAGAGCGCGCGGTCGACGATGCCCGCGGCCTCCCAGCGATCGAAATGCGGCGCGATCTCGGCCGCGATGAACCGGCGCAGGCTGGCGCGCAGGCTCTCGTGATCGGCATCGTAGACGGGTCGGTTTGGCAGCATCATCGCTCCTCCATCGGACAAGCGCGCGGCCCTCCGACATCAAGTTAGGAAGAGTATGATATGCTACAATACCAATTTTACAAGGCGGTGACGCGTGGCCGGGCGCGGGGCGCGACTTCCTCCTCGTCCTCCAGCGCGTCGAGATCGCCGCCGTTGCGCTCGGCGACGAGCGAGAGCAGGTTCGTCTTCATCGCGTAGAGGGTCTGCGAGGTGAGTTCGAGATCCTTGCGCGGGATGCCTTTCAGGATCCGGGCGTTGAAGCTGTCGTTGATCGGGCCGATGTCGTTGATCAGCTTCAGCGCCTTGTCCGTGAGAAAGACCCGCTTGACCCGTCGATCCTTCTCGTCCGCGCGCCGCTCGACGAAGCCCGCGGTCTGCAGCCTGTCGATCAGCGAACCCAGCGCCACCTTGCCGACGTCGAGTTCATGGGCGAGCTGGGTCTGGGGCAGGCCGTCATTGCGCGAGATGAAGGCCAGCACCCACCATTGCGAGCGGGTGATGCCGAGAGGGGCGAGTTCGCGATCATAGGTGACTCGCCGCAGGCGAGAGACGTCATGGATCAGGTAACCGAGCCTGAGGTCCCAGGACCTGGTGTCTTTCATTGCACGCTCCAGCGCGAGAATCACCCGCGAGATAGTAAGGAATCGACCTTGTTAGCTATCATATCTTCCAGCTGAATCAATGTTCGCCAAAATACTTTCCACTGGCTGATCGCTAGCCGATGCAGCTTTACAGAAGCGATACGCTGCCATATCATATGGTTGATTACATATAGCCGAGGGAGCCAATGGGTCATGCGGAAATCGAACAAGGTCATCGTCAGCTGCGCCGTCACAGGCTCGATCCACACGCCGACGATGACGCCCTATCTCCCCGTCACCGCGGATCAGATCGCCAGCGAGGCGATCGCGGCGGCTGAGGCGGGCGCCGCGATCCTCCACCTGCATGCGCGCAATCCGTTGGATGGATCGCCGAGCCAGGATCCCGAGCACTACAAGTTGTTCCTTCCGCGCATCAAGCAGAACTGCAATGCGGTGGTGAACATCACCACAGGCGGCGGCCTCGGCATGACGCTCGACCAGCGGCTGGCGGCGGCGATGTGGGCGAAGCCCGAGGTCGCGTCGATGAACATGGGCAGCCTGAACTTCAACATTTCTGGCGCAGCGGCAAAGATCAAAGACTTCAAGGAGGAGTGGGAGCGTCCCTACCTCGAGCGAACCAGGGACTTCATTCTCTCCAACACCTTTACTCAGATCGAGCGAGGCATTTCCGAACTGTCCGCAAACGGCACCCGCTTCGAGTTCGAGTGCTACGATATCGGCCATCTCTACAACCTGGCGCATTTCGTCGACCGGGGCCTGGTCAAAGGACCCTTCTTCGTCCAGGGCGTGTTCGGCATCCTCGGCGGCATCGCGCCCGAGATCGAGCATCTCATGCACATGCGCGACACGGCCGACCGGCTGTTCGGAGACGACTATTATTTCTCGTGCCTCGGCGCCGGCCGACACCAGATGCCGTTCGCGACCGTCAATGCCATCAAGGGCGGGCATGTCCGCGTCGGCCTGGAGGATTCGATCTATATCGGCAAGGGCGAGCTGGCGAAGTCCAATGCCGAGCAGGTCGCCAAGATCGTCCGTATCCTGAAGGAGCTGTCGATCGACGTCGCCACGCCGGACGAGGCCCGGGCCATGCTTGGTCTCAAAGGCGCCGACAACGTCGGCTTCTAGGGCCGCTCCGGATCAACCGCCGGTCCGGCTTCGGCCGGACGGCGGCGCGTCTCGTAATAGATCGAATAGACGCCGGAAACGACGATCACCGCCGTGCCGGCGAAAGTCCAGACATCGGGCAGCTGTGCGAAGACCAACAGGCCCCAGATCGTGCTCCAGATCATCAGCGTGTATTGCAGCGGTGAGAGTGCCGTGGCCTCTCCAAGGTCGAGCGCGCGGATGATCGATAGCTCCCCGCAGCTGGCGACGATTGCGATCCCTGCCATCATGAGGACTTGCCAGACGTCGGTGGGGTTGCGCCAGATGAACGGCAGGGGAAGGCTGAGGATCAGCGCCGCCGTCAGCGCGGTATAGGCGACCGTCGTAAGCATCGGATCGGTGCCGCTCAGACGCCGCGATATGATTTGTCGGATGGCGAAAGCTGTTGCGGATACCAGCGACAGGAAGATCGCCGGGTGAAACGCGCTTAGCCCTGGCCGGATGATGATAATCGTTCCGGCGAAGCCGAGGCATACCGCTATCCAGCGCTTCCAGCCAATCTCCTCGCCGAGGAAGATGACGGCGAGCACCGTCACGACGAAGGGTGCGACGAAGGTCACCGCCGTGGCATCGGCAAGCGGCACGTAGGCGATTGAAGTGAGGAAGCTGGTCGCGGCCGCGACGACGGTGAGGCCTCGCGCGAACTACAGCCAGGGACGCTGGCTCCGCAACAGATGCGGTCCTTTCACTACGAGTAGCATGAGCACGCCGGCGAGGAGGCCGAGTTGCCGCAGCCATGCGACCTGCAACGGGTTCATCGACTGGGTCAGAGCCTTGGCCAGCATGTCCGACGTGGAATAGCAGAAGAAGCCAAGCAGCATCAGCAGGATGGCGCGCGAAGTTTCTTTGCGCGTCGGTCTCCGTCGGATTGGTCTGGAGTCAGGCAAGGAGTCTGTCGTCACGCGGCATCGTCCCGTCCATATATCCGGCGGCGCCGCGGTGCATATGCCTTGGCGCCGCCGGTGCGTCTGGGAGGACGCGGTCAGTGTCTGTGTTTGGCTTCATCGGCCATCTGTCTGGCGATGATGAGCTTCATGATCTCGATCGAGCCGCCGGCGATCTTGGTGATGCGCGCGTCAGCATAGGCCCGCGCGATCGGCATCTCCCACATGTAGCCCCACCCGCCGAACAGCTGCAGGCATTCGTCGGCCGCCTTGCAGTGCAGCTCGGTGGTGAGCATCTTGGCGATCGCCGCGTCCACGGGGTCAAGCTTGCCCTCCATGAACAGTGCGATGCACTTGTCGGTGAACACCCGCGCCGCCACCGCCTGCGCCTTCAGCGCGGCAAGCGTGAACTGCGTGTTCTGCTGGTCGAACAGCGACTTGCCGAACGCCTGGCGCTGCATCGTGTAGTCGACCGTCCACTCGATGATCGTCTCGGCCACCGTCGCCGAGCGGATTGCCTGGGCCAGCCGCTCCTGCGCAAGCTTCGTCATCATCAGGGAGAAGCCCTTGCCCTCCTCGCCCAGCATGTTCTCCGGCGGTAGCCGCATGTTGTCGAAGAATAGTTCGGACGTATCCTGCGCCCGCATGCCGAGCTTTTCGAGGTTCTTGCCGCGCCTGAAGCCTTGCCGGTCGCCCTCCACCAGGAACAGCGTCACGCCCTTGGCGCCGGCCTCGCTATCGGTCTTCGCTGCGAGGACGAGAACGTCGCAGAGCTGGCCGTTCGAAATGAACACCTTCTGACCGTTGATCAGGAATTCATTGCCGTCGCGCACCGCCTTCGTGCGGATCGCCTTGAGGTCGGACCCCGCGTGCGGCTCGGTCATGCCCAGCGAGCCGATCCACTCGCCCGACACCATCTTGGGCAGGAACTTCTTCTTCTGCTCCTCGGTACCGAAGGACAGAATGTAAGTCGCGACCAGGTCTGTGTGGATCAGGAAGCCCGGCCCGGACGCCCCCACCCGCCACAGTTCCTCGAACACCACCACGTCGAACAGGTAGTCCAGCCCCAGCCCGCCATACTCCTCCGGCACCGTGCAGCACAGCATGCCCTGCGCACCCGCCTTCAGCCACAGCTCCCGCGGGACGATCCCCTCCCGCTCCCACTCGGCATGGTACGGCACAATCTCCTGCTCGACGAACTTGCGAACGCTCTGCCGGAACATCTCGTGCTCCGGTCCAAACAGACTTCGCTCAATCATCGATCCCACCTATTGGTATGCTACCTTATCTTCTAGCAGCCGCAATGGAAGTACGCAAGCTTACCGTATGGTGTGCAACAGAAAATTCAATCAGCCGCCGCGAGACGGTCGCGATGCGCCGGATCGGCAATCGCGATCAAGGCGGCGCGGCGCGCCTTATGCGATTTGCCGCGCAGGTCGGCCGCACCGTGCTCCGTAACGACCACGTCAATGTCGAACCGCCCAAGCGAGACCGGTCCGGTGGCTTCCCGGGTCGGCACAATGCGTGAAACCGCACCCTTCGCCGCCGTGGACGGCAGCACGACGATGCGAAGCCCATCCTTGCCGCGTGCGCCGGCGGCAAAATCCGACGCGCCGCCGGGACCCGACATGAAGCCGGTTGGCGTCATTTCCGAATGCGCCTGACCGTCAAGGTCTACCTCGATCGCCGAGTTGATCGCGACCAGGCGTTCGATCTGCGCCAACGTTGCGACGTCGTGCGTATGGGACGGCGGCCGAAATGCAAACCTCGGGTCAGATACCGCGTCGTAGAGAGCACGCGTGCCGATCGCGACCCCCGCGGTGATCGGATCGTCCGCCCGGAGCGAACCGGAGCGGAGAAGGTGTAGCGTCGAATCGCCGATCAGGCCGGAATGGATGGCGAGGCCGCGCTTTGCCGTTAAGCCCCGCAGCACGGCTTCGGGGGCTCGGCCGAGGCCTGCCTGGATGGTCGCTCCGTCGGAAACGAAGGCGGCGACATGGGCTGCCGCCCGGACGGAAACATCGTCACATCCGGGATCGGATTCGGGCAAAGCCTGCGCCATCTCGATGACCGCCGTGAAGCGTTCCAGCGGGATGCCGGGCGTGCCGAACGTCGGCGGCAGCAGCGGATTGACATGGCCGATCAGCAGCGGGACCCGCTCCCAGAGGTCTGCTATGAAATCCGTCACCGGGCCGAAGCTGCAGCGCCCGTCAGCACCCGGCGGCGATACCATGACCAATGCCGCCTGTGGCGGGTTGGCGGCGAGCCAGGCACGGATGTCGCGGTAGGACAGCGGCAGGAAGTCCACCCGGTCGCTGCCGGCGAACTCCGGGAGCATGAAGAACGTCGTGATCCGCGCGCCGGTGTCGAGCAGGTAGCCCGGCCGGTTCAGGCCCGGCACGAAGATGGAGGTGAAGGTCAGGTCAGGCCGAGAGAGGCCCGAAAGCCCCTCCCGGAAGACCGCTGACTCGGCCGAGCAAGCCGAGATCCAGCACAGCGCTCCTTGCGGCAGATAACTGGCGACATCAGCGGGCGAGATGGTGACCGGCATCAGTCGACGTATTTATGAAAGTCGGGCTTGCGCTTCTCGTTGAAGGCGTTGACGCCCTCCTTGGATTCATCGGTCGCATAGTAGAGCTTCACCGCATGAAGGGCGAGGTTGCTGATGCCGCGGATGGAATCGCTGTCGGCATTGAACGAGCGCTTCAGGAAGGCAAGCGCGGTCGGGGAGCGTTCGCCGAGCGTCTCTGTCCACTTGTTGACGGCATCGTCCAGTTCGGCGAGCGGCACGACCTTGTTGACGAGCCCCATCTCCAGCGCCTGCTGCGCGGTGTAGGTCTCATTGAGGTACCAGATCTCGCGAGCCTTCTTCTCGCCGACGACGCGCGCGAGCAATGCGGTACCCCAGCCAGCGTCGAATGAGCCGACCTTGGGGCCGACCTGGCCCATCTTGGCGGTGTCGGCCGCGATAGCGAGGTCGCAGAGCGTGACGAGCACGTTGCCGCCGCCGATGGCGAAGCCGTTGACGCGGGCGATGATCGGCTTCGGCACGTCGCGGATCAGGCCCTGCAGTTCGTCGATCGGCAGGCCGACGACGCCGCGGCCGTCATAGTTGCCCTCGTGCGCCGACTGGTCGCCTCCTGTGCAGAACGCCTTGTCGCCGGCGCCGGTGAGCACGATCGAGGAGACCTTCTTATCGTTCCAGGCGAGGTGCAGGCCCTTGATCAGATCTTCCAGCGTCTGGCCGCGGAAGGCATTGTAGACCTTCGGCCGATTGATCGTGAGCCAGGCCGCGCGGCCCTTCACCTCGTAGAGGATATCGGAGAATTCGTGCTGTGCCATTGGGCACTCCCTGCTTTTGCTGTTCTTCGAATATCGGCCGACGCGCGGTCAGACCATGTTCATGCCGCCGGAGACCGAAATGGCCTGTCCAGTGATGAAGGCCGCATCGGCTGTGCCAAGGAAGGCGACGAGGCCGGCATAGTCCTCGGGCTCGCCCATTCGCTTGAGCGGGATGCCGCGCACCATCGCATCCTTCCACTTCTCCGCCTGCTCGCCGGTGCCCAGCACCGACTGCATCATCGGCGTGTTGGTCGGACCGGGGCAGACGCAGTTGAGCAACACGTTGTTGCGGGCGAGTTCGCGGGCGACAGATTTGGTGAAGGCGATCATGCCGCCCTTGCACGCGGAGTAGACAGCCTCGGTAGAGGTGCCGACACGGGCCGCATCGGAGGCGATATTGACGACGCGTCCGCCGTTGCGGGAAACCATTCCCGGCAGCACCGCCTTGTGCATGTAAAGCGGGCCGTTGAGGTTGATGTTGATGATCTTGTCCCACAGCGGCTTGTCGGTCGACAGGAAGGGCGCTGGCTTGTCCCAGCCGGCATTGTTGACCAGCAGCCAGGTCGGACCGAGATCGGCTTCTGCCTGGACGACGCCCTTGTTGACCGCCTCCTGGTCCGAAATGTCGACGCCGTATACCCTGACCTCGCCACCCTTGGCCCGCGCCTCCTGCGCAGCGGCCTCCGCGGCCTCCGGCTGAAGATCGAACACCGCGACCTTGCAGCCTTCTGCGGCCAGTCGCAGCGTGATCGCCTTGCCGATGCCCTGACCGCCGCCGGTGACGATGGCGACTTTGCCCTTCAGATCAGACACGAGACCTCCCTTGAGAAAATGCCTGACCGGGCGCACCGCACCCGATCGAATATCCGATACAGCAAACAATATGCTTGCTTACCATACGCTGGCAAGTTATTTCTGCGATACGTCTGGTGGAGACAGTCATGACGCAGGCCAGCCTCATATCGGTATCGGGATATCTCCCGCTTCTGCGCTTCGACCGCAAGGTCGCGCGCGGCGAACTGCGCTGGGCCGGCATGGGGGGCTCCGGCCGCGGCCGGCGCGCGGTAGCCGCCTGGGACGAGGATGCGTTGACGATGGCCGTGGAAGCGGCGCGGTCGCTGGGCATCGACCGAGCCGTCGACGGCGTGGTGTTTGCCTCCACCTCGTCGCCCTTTTCCGACCGCTCGATGGCGGGTCTCGTCGCCGAGGCGCTCCGGCTCGGGCACGGCGCATCCGTGCTGGATGTGGCAAACACGCGCCGTGCGGCTGTCACGGCTCTGCTGAAGGCGCTGAAAGCCGATTCGGCCGAATTGATTGTCGCGGGTGAAAAGCGTGCCGCTTCTCCTGGCAGCGGCCAGCATCTCAACTGGGGCGACGGCGCGTCCGCAGCACTTGTCGGCCCCGGAGACGGCATAGCGCGCCTCCTCGGTCATGCGACCGTCAATGCCGATCTTCTCGATGTTTTCACCGAAGCTGATCACGGCCTGCCCTATAGTGCCGAGGACCGGTTCGTCCGCGACGAGGCAGCGCAGGAAATCTACATCCCGGCGATAAAGGCAGCACTTAGCAATGCCGGCGTGGCCGCGATCGACATCGCGATAGCCGCGGTGCCGGAGCCGGTAGACGGTATCTACAAAGCCCTTGCAAAACCGTGCGGCCTGAAAGCCGACAATGTCTGCCCGGACATCACGGCCCAGGCCGGCGATCTCGGTGCCGCCATGCCGCTGTTCGGCCTGGCGCTGGCACTGGAACGTGCGGCGCCCGGACAGAAGATCCTGCTCGCGGGCTTCGGAAACGGCGCCGACGTGCTGATCCTCGAGGCGACGGGCAAGGCCGGCTCGACGGCGCGTGACGCTCTGGCCCGCGGCGTGCCGCTCGCTTCCTATTCCCGCTTCCTCAATCTCACTGGCGGCATCGCGCTGGACTGGGGCCCGCGTTCCGAGGTCAACCAGAAGGTGGCGGCCTCGACGCTGCTGCGCCACGGCCGCGACATGCACGGCTTCGTCGGCGGCCGCGACGCCAGGGGCAATGTCCAGTTCCCTAAGACGCCGATCCCGGTGCGCCCGGATGCGGAGGGGCCCGAGACCTACGAGGATGTGCCGCTGGCCGACGTGGCGGCGAAGATCGTGTCGATGACCGCCGACCGGCTGAACTTCACACCCGATCCGCCCTTCTATTTCGGCCTCGTTCAGTTCGAGAATGGCGCGCGCGTTGCGATGGAGCATTGCGACATCGAAGGCCGCGCGCCCGAAGTCGGCGATGCGGTCAGGATGCGCTTCCGCATCAAGGCGATGGACCGCCAGCGCCACTTCCGCACCTATTTCTGGAAGGCGGCGCCTATCCAGCGCCCCGAACTCCCGAAGGAGACCTAGATCATGGCGAGCGGCATCAAGGACAAGGTTGTCATCCTCGGCATGGGCTGCACCGAGTTCGGCGAGCGCTGGGACATGTCGTCCGATATGCTGATGGTCGAGGCCTTCGGCGAAGCGCTGAAGGATGCCGGCATCGAAAAGAAGCAGATCGAGGCTGCTTGGCTCGGCTCGGCGCTCGACGACTTCAACGTCGGCAACTCCGCCCTGCCGCTGGCGACGGCGCTGCGCCTGCAGAATATCCCGGTGACGCGCGTCGAAAACATGTGCGCCACCGGCACCGAGGCGCTGCGCGGGGCGGTCTATGCCGTCGCTTCCGGTGCTGTCGACATCGCCATGGCGCTCGGCGTCGAGAAGCTCAAGGACACCGGCTTCGGCGGCCTTCCGATCCGCACCAAGGGCTCGGTCAACGATCTCTGGATGCCCTACGGTTCGGCACCGGGCACCTTCGCCCAACTTGCCGGCGCCTATCGCGCCAAGCACGGGATCTCGGCCGAGGATTTGAAACGCGGCATGGCGCATGTCAGCTGGAAAAGCCATCAGAACGGCGCGGACTCGCCCAAGGCACACCTGCGCAAGCCGGTCGACATGGACACGATCATCAACGCGCCGATGATTGCCGACCCGCTCGGCCTGTTCGATTGCTGCGGCGTGTCCGACGGAGCGGCCTGCGCGATCGTGACCACGCCGGAGATGGCGAGGAGCCTCGGCAAAAAGGCCGAGGACCTGGTCGCGGTAAAGGCGCTGCAGATCTGCGCCTCCAACGGCTGGGAAAGCCAGTATGGCGAATGGGACGGAGCCTCGGTGCGCAACACTCAGGTCGCCGCGTCCCGGGCCTACAAGGAGGCCGGCATCGCCGATCCGAAGGCCGAGATCAGCGTGGCCGAGGTTCACGACTGTTTCTCCATCACCGAACTGGTGACGATGGAGGATCTCGGCCTGTCGCAGGAGGGCCGCGCGACCTTCGACTTTCTCGATGGCCGCTACGATCGCGACGGCGCTCTGCCGGCGCAGGTAGACGGCGGTCTGAAATGTTTCGGCCATCCGGTCGGCGCGTCGGGCCTGCGCATGGCCTACGAGGTCCACGCGCAGCTTCTCGGCCGCGCCGGCCAGCGCCAGCTGCGCAAGGTCGATTTCGGCCTGACCCACAATCTCGGAGGCCAGCCGTCCAACTCGGTCTCCTCCGTCTCGATCTTTGGCCGTCTGTAGGGGGTTTTTATCATGGCAGGACGCTGGTTCGAGCAGTTCGTCGACGGCGAGGTGATCGTTCACGACACGCGCCGCACGGTCACCGAGACCGACAACGTGCTGTTCACGACGTTGTCGATGAACCCGGCTGCGATCCATCTCGACCACGACTATTCGTCGAGGACGGAGTTCGGAAAGCCGCTGATGAACTCGGTCTTCACGCTCGGCTTGACCGTCGGCCTGACGATCGCCGACACCACCCTCGGCACCACCGTCGGCAATCTCGGCTTCGAAGAGGTGAAGTACCCGAAGCCGGTCTTCGCCGGCGATACGATCAGGGCGGAGACCACCGTGCTCACCAAGCGCGAATCGAAGTCGCGGCCGACTCAAGGGATCGTCACCTTCATCCACCGCGGCATCAACCAGCGCGACGAAGTGGTGTGCGAATGCCGGCGTCTGGCGCTGATGATGAAGGCGCCCGCATGAGGCTGACCTCGCTGCTCTTCGTCCCGGCGGACTCGGAGAAGAAGTTCGAGAAGGCCCGCGGCGTCGCAGCCGACGGGCTGATCCTCGACCTGGAGGATTCGGTCGCGCCGCCGAATAAGGCGGCGGCGCGCGAGACGCTGTCCGGCTGGATCGACGCATCCAACGGTGGGCGGGACTGGAGTTTCTGGGTGCGGGTCAACCCGCTCGATAGCGGCATGACGGCGGACGATCTGAAGGCGGTGGTGCGTCCCGGTCTGGACGGCATCGTCCTGCCGAAGTCGAACGGCGGCCAGGACGTCGCGACCCTGTCATTGATGATCGATCCGCTGGAAGCCGCGGCCGGAATGCCGAAGGGCCATGTGAAGATCGTGGTGGTGGCCACCGAGACGGCGGCGGCGATGTTCAATCTCGGCTCCTACGCCCCGGCGCATCCGCGGCTGGCAGCCCTGACCTGGGGTGCGGAAGACCTGGGCGCCGTGGTCGGCGCAACCTCCAACAAGGAGGCCGACGGCAATTGGACCCAGCCCTATCAGCTCGCGCGCTCTCTCTGCCTGTTCGCGGCGGCCAATGCCGGCGTGCAGGCGCTCGACACGCTCTATGCGGACTTCCGCAATCCCGAAGGACTTGAAGCCTCGTGCCGCATGTCGCGCCGCGACGGCTTCACCGGGCGGCTCGCGATCCATCCCGACCAGGTTGCCGGCATACGCCGTGCCTTTGCGCCGAGCGAGGAGGACGTCGCCCTGGCGCGGCGGATCGTGGCTGCGTTCGACAGCAATCCCGGACTCGGCACGATCGGGCTGGACGGCAAGATGTACGACATTCCCCACCTCAAACAGGCCCGGCGCACGCTGGCGTCGGTGGGATGACAGAGGAGGCTATCGTGGCAATCAGCGCTGAGGAACGCGAGGACACGCTCAACTCGATCCGCGAAGGCGTTCGCGGGGTGGTGCGCAAGTTCGACGACGAATACTGGCTGCAGCGCGACGAAGACGGCGTGTTCCCGAACGAGTTCCACCGCGCCATGGCAGACGCCGGTTGGCTGGGAATCACCATGCCGGAGGAATATGGCGGGTCGGGCCTCGGCGTTACCGAGGCGGCGATCATGATGCACGAGGTCGCCAACAATGGCGGCGGTATGGCGGCGGCCTCGTCGGTACACATCAACCTGTTCGGGCCGCATCCGATCATCGTCTTCGGCAATCACGAGCAGAAGTCGGAGTGGATACCGCGCCTGGTCGCAGGCAAGGACAAGGTCGCCTTCGGCGTTACGGAGCCGGACGCCGGTCTCGACACGACCCGCATCAAGACCTTCGCCGAGAAGGTGCCGGGCGGTTACAAGGTGCGCGGGCAAAAGGTCTGGACCTCGACCGCGCAGGTCGCCTCCAAGATCATGCTCTTGACCCGCACCACCCGATACGAGGACTGCAAGCGGCCCACCGACGGCATCACCATCTTCTACACCGACCTCGACCGCTCGAAAATCGAGGTGCAGCGCATTCCAAAAATGGGCCGCAAGGCGGTGGATTCGAACGCGATCTTCATCGAGGACCTGTTCATCCCCGACGAGCATCGCATCGGCGAGGAGGGCAAGGGCTTCTCCTACATCCTGCACTCGCTCAATCCGGAGCGCATCCTGGTCGGCACCGAGGCGGTCGCCATCGGCCGCGATGCACTGTCCCGCGCGGCCAAATATGCGAAGGAGCGCGTCGTGTTCGGCCGGCCGATCGGCCAGAACCAGGGCATCCAGCACCCACTGGCGGAGCGCTGGATGTATCTGGAATCGGCCTGGCTGATGCTGCTCAAGGCGGCAGAGCTCTACGATTCCCACAAACCCTGCGGCGCCGAAGCCAATGCCGGCAAGTTCCTCGGCGCGCGCGCCGGCTACGACGCATGCCTGCAGGCCGTGCTCACCCATGGCGGCTTCGGCTACGCCAAGGAATATCACGTCGAGCGCCTGCTGCGCGAAGTGACCGTGACCCGCATCGCGCCGGTCACCGAACAGCTCATCCAGAGCTTCATCGGCGAGAAGGTGCTCGATCTGCCGAAGAGCTACTGACGCGGCCGTAGAAGGCCGGCAAATGAGAACGGAGAGCCATATGGGTCTGATGGACGGTAAGGTCGTACTCGTTACCGGCTCCGCACGCGGGGTGGGAAAGGCGGTCGCGGTCGAGATGGCGCGCGCGGGCGCTGCTGTGGTGGTCAACGACCTTGGCGTGTCGCTTTCGGGCCAGAGCGAGACCGACGACCAGCCGGCACTGGAGGTCGTGCGCGAGATCGAGGCCTTCGGCGGGCGTGCCGTGGCCAATTTCGGCTCCGTCGCCTCGTGGGATGACGCCCATGCGATGGTGAAGACCGCCATCGACAGCTTCGGCCGCATCGACGCGGTCGTAAACAATGCGGGCAACCTGCGCGACGTGCTCTTCCACAAGATGACCGAGGAGGATTTCGATGCGGTCATCGGCGTCCACCTCAAGGGCTCGTTCAACGTCTCGCGCGCCGCTGCCCCATATTTCAAGGAGCAGGCAAGCGGCGCCTATGTCCACATGGCATCGACCTCGGGCCTGATCGGCAATATGGGCCAGGTGAACTACGCCGCAGCCAAGCTCGGCATCGTCGCCATGTCGAAGACCATCGCCATGGACATGCAGCGTTTCAACGTGCGCTCCAACGCGGTGGCGCCGTTCGCATGGACGCGCATGGTGTCATCGATCCCGACCGACACGCCCGAGCAGCAGAAGCGTGTCGAGGGCTTGAAGAAGCTGATCCCCGAAAAGGTGGCCGCACTCTGCGTCGCGCTCTGCTCGGATGCCGCAAAGGAAGTAACGGGCCAGGTGTTCGGGTCTCGCAACAACGAGATCTACCTGTTCTCGCAGCCGCGCCCAATCCGCACCGCGCACACCGCCGATGGCTGGACACCGGAGGCGATCATCGAGCGCGTCATCCCCCAGTTCCGCAACGACTTCTATCCGCTGCACCGCTCCGGCGACGTATTCACCTGGGATCCGGTCTGATGGCGTTCGACCCGCAGCGGCTGCTCGATTGGGATTTCGGCGAGCAGCACCAAAGCTACGACGCCCGCGACGCGATCCTCTATGCGCTGGGCGTCGGTCTGCCGTTCCTACCCGGCGAGAGCGGAGACCTGAATTTCCTGCTCGAGGACAGGCTGCGCGTGGTGCCGTCCTTTGCCGTGACTCTGGCCACGCCCGGCATGTGGCCGAAACGGCCGGAGCTGGAGATCGATTCGGTCAAGGTCCTGCACATGGCCCACGGGGCACGCTTCGAGACGCCGCTGCCGCCCGCCGCCGACGTGGTGAGCCGGGCGAAGATCACCGAGCTCTATGATCGCGGCGCGGACAAGGGCGCGGTTTGCGTTCTGCAACGGCAGGTGCGGGACGCGAAGGACGGCACTGTCTACTGCACCATCGACCAGACGGTAGCAATGCGCGGGAATGGCGGGTTCGGCGGCGCGCCACTGCCGAAGGCCGAGCGGCCGAGGATGCCGGATCGGGCGCCGGACCATGTCGAAACCGTCCGGACCTCGCCGCGCGCAGCCCTCATCTACAGGCTGTCGGGCGACTACAACCCGCTGCACGCCGACTACGATGTGGCCCGCAAGGCGGGTTACGAGCGTCCGATCCTGCACGGCCTCGCCTCCTACGGCACTGCCTGCGCCGTCGTGCTGCGCCGCTTCTGCGGCGGTGATCCCGCCCGCATGAGGTCGCTCGACCTGCGCTTCGCGGGCCCGGTCGCGCCCGGCGACATGCTCGACTTTACCTGCTGGAAGGACGGCAGCCGGGTCCTGTTCGACGTCAAGGTCGGTGACGGGACCGTCATCGACCAGGGCGTGTCCGAGATCGCATAGGCCGCATCGAGACGCTGCGAGGCAAAATGAAGACCTGGTTCATCACCGGTGCCACCCGGGGGCTCGGTCTCGCTACCGCCCAGGCTGCACTGGCCGCCGGCGATCGGGTGGTGGCGACAGGGCGCGATCTCAGCCGGCTGACGGACACCCTGGCCGAAGATCCGCACCTTCTTGCGCTTGAGGTGGATGTGACGGACGAGCCAAACATTGAGGCCGCGGTGTCCGTGGCACGCCACCGGTTCGGCGGCATCGACGTTCTGGTCAACAATGCCGGATACGGCCAGCTTGGCGCCTTCGAAGAGACCTCGCAGGACGCCATCGACCGTCAGTTCGAGACCAACGTCTTCGGCGTCTTCCGCGTTACCCGTGCCGTGCTGCCGATCATGCGCGCACAACGATCGGGACATGTCATCACCATCTCCTCGATGGTCGGGCTGGTCGGCGTGGACGGCGGCTCGGTCTACTGCGCGTCGAAGTTCGCCGTTGCCGGCTGGTCGGAAGCGCTCAGCGTCGAGTTGGCCCGCTTCGGCATCCACGCAACCTCGGTGCATCCCGGCTATTTCCGGACCGACTTCCTCGACCGCAGCTCAATGCGCCTCGCCGACCTCTCGATCGACGATTATCGCGACACGACCGGACGGGCGACGCGCAGACGCGACTCGGTCAATGGACGGCAGGCGGGCGACCCCGCGGCCTTCGGCAGGGTCATGGTCGAGCTGGCGCACTCGGACAATCCGCCGGTGCGCTTCGCCGCCGGCAGCGACGCGCTCAAGGTGATGCGCGAGAAGGGGATCGCACTGCAGGAAAGCGCCGATGCATGGGCAGACCTCTCGGCATCGACCGATTTTCCATCCGGCGCTTGACCATGTCCGCCTATTCGACGAGACGCCGGCGAAGCGTCTCGATATCCTGATCCGACAGGCCCAAAGCGCGCCGCGCATAGCCGTGCATATCGCCGTAGTCGCGAGCGACTGTCGCGAACATCGCCTCCAGATAGGGTGTATTGGCGGTGATCATCGGTTCGATGAGGCTGTCTGAAACCGTGCCGTAGTCGACGCCGTGGCTGCGGCGCAGCAGTCGCCGGTAGAGAGCATCCCGCGATGCGTTGGTGGCGAGGTAGTCTTCCATGATGTCGCCGCGCGCGACACCTAGCAGCTCCAACAACATGGCGACGGCGACGCCCGTCCGGTCCTTGCCGGCGGCGCAATGCACGACGACGAGCGTCTCGGCCTCGATCATGGTCCGGAAGTAGCGGCGATAGATCGGCGCGAACTCGCCCGGCAGGGTGGCGTAGATGGCCTTCATCACGCCGGCGCATGCCTCCGCCGTCGAGGCCGGATCGGCAAGCAGGGCATAGAGGTCGCCGTGACGGATCGTATGCGGCTCCGTCACGACGGTGAAGCCTGCCATCGACAGCAGCGGCGACGGACTGCGCGCCTTTTCCGATTCACTGCGCAGGTCAAAGGCAGTACGAACGTCGAGCCGTCGCATCGTCTCCGCCCCGGCCTCGCCGACGCCTTCGAACGCGCCGCTTCGATAGATCGATCGAGGCTTGAGCCGCCCGCTTGCCGCCCGATAGTCTGCGACCGAGCGGAAGTTCAGTCCGCCCTCGACGACGATGTCCATGCCGGTCGGCTCTTCTTCCGGCGCGCTCAATAGACCGCCCTGCCGCCGGACAGGTCGAAGGTCGCGCCCGTGTTGAAACTGCATGCAGCCGACGACAGCCATGTCACGAGTTCCGCCGCCTCCTCCGGGCGGCCCATCCGCTCCATCGGGATTCTGGCTACCGCGGCCGCCATCGCATCCGGCGCCCGCTCGACCGTGTCCGCGACGAGGGGCGTGTCGAAGACTGTGGGGCAGATGGCGTTCACGAGCACGCCCGTCTTGGCCAGTTCCTTGCCTAGCGCCTTGGTCAGACCGATCACGCCCGACTTCGCCGCGACATAGCCAGCCATGAAGGGATTGCCGTCCTTGCCTGCCTGGCTCGTCGTGTTGACGATGCGGCCCCACCCCTGCGCCACCATGCCTGGCACGAAGGCGCGGCAGGTGTAGAAAGCGCTGTCGAGGTTGATACCCATGGCCTGGCGCCAATCGTCGTCGGTCAGTTCCGCGAGCGGGGCGACGCGGGTCGAATGACCGGCGCAGTTGAATAGGATGTCGAGCCCGCCCCATCGCGACAGCAGCGTCTCGGCGGCAGCCGACACTTTGCGCCCGTCGGCGACGTCGACCGTGGCGATATGCACCTCACCCAGTGGTTCGAGCTCGCTCCTTGCCTTTTCCAGCTTGGACGGGTTGCGACCCCAAAGCTCCACCGACGCGCCCGACTGCAGATAGAGCCGCGCCGTGGCGAAGCCGATGCCGGAGCCCCCGCCGGTCACCAGGGCTCGCTTGGTCTTTAGATCGTAGTTGTTCACGTGGATCCCCGCTGGCGTCGTTGAAGGGAGCGCTATGCGAATTCGCGCCCGAGCATGTGGCGTCCGATGATCATCTTCATGATCTGCGGCGTGCCGTCGGCAATGACCTGGCCAAGCACATCCCGCAGCCTTTGCTCGACGGGAAAATCCTGCGTGTAGCCGTAATGGCCGTGCAGCACGAGGCAGTCGCGGATGACGTCGGCGCAAATTGCCGGCCCCTCGGCCTTGCACATCGCGGCTTCGGCGGTGTGGGGCAGACCCTGGTCGCGCAGCCAGAGTGTGCGGTAGCAGAGCCATCTCAGCATTTCGAGCCTGGACCTCGCCTCGGCCAGCGGGAAGGAAACGCCCTGGTTCTTCGAGACCGGCTGGCCGAACGCCTGCCGCTCCTTGACGTAGGCCACGGTCTCTTCCAGCGTCTGCTCGGCCGCGCCGAGGCACATCAGGCCGATCAATGCGCGTGTGTAGTCGAAGGTCTGCATCACCTGGGTGAAGCCGGCATTTTCCGGCCCGATCATGTTGGCGGCGGGAATACGGACATTGTCCAGGAACAGCGAGCCACGCACGATTCCCTTGGCACCCATGTCGTCATAGGGAGTCCGCGTCAGGCCGGGCGTGTCCAGGGGCAGCAGGAAGGCCGACACGCCGGCTGCCTTCTTCTCCGGCGCCGTCTTGGCAAACAGGATGCCGGCGCTTGCCGCCATCAGCAGCGTGATCGCCGACTTTTCGCCGTTGACGACGAAATGGTCACCGTCGCGCACGGCGCTCGTCTTTATGGAGGCTGCATCGGACCCGCAATGCGGCTCGGTCAGCAGCACGCTCAGCACCTTCTCGCCGGCCGCCAGCGGCCGCAGCCAGGTTTCGCACAGCGACGGTTCGGCAAACCGGGACAGGATGTCGCCGGCGAAGCAGGAGTTCAGGATCCCGTAGCAGACGTTGAAGTCCCCTTTGGCAACCTGCTCGATCGCCAGTCCGGCATCGAGATAGGAGAGGTCGGCACCGCCGAAATGTTCCGGCACCCGCAGGCCGAACAGCCCCATCTGCCCCATCGGCGGCCACACCGCCGCCGGGAATTCGCGATTCCGGTCCCAGCGCGCATAGTGCGGGCGAAGCTCGGTGCGCGCGAATTCGGCAACCGAGTTCTGCAGCAGCCGCTGGGCCTCCGACGGCGCAAAATCCATAATCAGACCTCCCGTTCGCAAGCATACCGAACGCTAGCGCAATAAAATAGCCGTTGCGACCCAGCTTGCGCAAGTGAGTTTGACTCATTAGCTTACGATAAGAATGTGTACTAATTCAGAGAGATCGACATGGTGGCTGAGACCGCGGACGCTTATCGGTACCCTGCTCTCGAGACCTCCCACTGGCCGGCCTTCGTCGACGTCGCGATGCGCGAGATCACGCTGGGCGATGCGTTGCGCGAAGCGGCTGAGCAGGTGCCGGATCGGCTTGCTCTGGTGGAGGGAACCCGCGAGGGAGGTCGCCGCTGGACCTATGCGGAACTTCACGACCTGTCGCACAAGGTGGCCCGCTCGCTGCTGAGACGCTTTCGCCCTGGCGATCGCGTCGCCTTCTGGGGAAACAGCGTTCCGGAATGGCTGCCGACCCTCTACGGCTGCGCGCTGGCCGGGATCACGCTCGTTACGGTGAACCCGGCTTACAAGCGCCGCGAGATGGAATATGTACTGGCGAAATCTCGCGCCGCCGGGTTGTTCACTGCCTTGTCCTTCCGCGGCTTCGATATGATGCAAGCGATTGCCGAGGCGCGACCTACCCTGCCCGAGCTGCGCGAGGTGATCACGATCCCCGACTACCAGGCCTTCGCGGAAGAGGGGGATGCGGCGACGGTCATGCCTGCCGTCCATCCGCGCGACCCCGCGGTCATCATGTTCACCTCCGGCACGACCGGCGCGCAGAAGGGCGTGGTCTTTCACCATACCGGCGTGTCCAACATGACCAATTTCACCCAGCGAAGGGGCGGGCTGAAAGAGGGCGGCGTGTTTGTGAACCCGATGCCCATGTTCCACATCGGTTCGCTTGGGCACGCTGGCATCGGATCCGTCATGCTGCGCGCCACGCATGTACTGATGCCGGAATGGGACGCCGAGAACTTCATGGTGCAGGTCGAGCGCCATGGCGGCACCTTTTCGCTGCTGGTGCCGACCATGATCGAGCAGCTGCTGGCACATCCTGAGCGCCGCCGCTACGACCTGTCGACCCTGCGCAACCTCACTTCGGGCGCATCCGTGGTCGAGGCCCGCCTGATCCGGGCGACCCGGGATGAGCTGGGAGCGACCATCTCCAACATCTACGGCCAGACCGAGATGCAGGGCAGCGTCACTGGAACACATCCGGACGACAGCGACGAGGACCTGGCCGGCACGATCGGCCAGCCGCTGCCGCACATGGAGGTGCGTATTGCCGATCCAGCCACGGGCGAGACCGTGCCGATCGGGGTGGAAGGGGAGATCCAGACCCGGGGCTACCAGAACATGATCGGCTATTTCGACATGCCGGAGGAAACCGCGCGCACCGTCCTGCCGGACGGATGGCTTCGCTCAGGCGACCTCGGCTCGATGGATCGCCGCGGCTTCCTGAAGATCACGGGTCGCATCAAGGACATGATCATCCGCGGCGGCGAGAACATTTATCCGCGCGAAATCGAACTGCTTCTCTCAGAAGACGACCGACTTGCGGCGGTCGCGGTAGTCGGGGTGCCGGACCCCCAGTGGGGCGAGCAGGTCGGCGCGGTCCTGCTGCCGAAGACGCCCGGAATCCTGCCGGACGCAGCGACATTGTTCGCGCGCTGCCGGGCGGAACTGGCGCACTACAAAGCACCGCGGCTGTGGTTCACGGTCGACAGCCTGCCCTACACCGAAACAGGAAAACTGCAGAAATTCCGGCTCGTCGAGGCGATCCGCGACGGGCGTCTGACGCCCTATGCACGCACTTGAGCTGCGATTCCGCGACTGGTGAGCAAAACTTATCATTTGCGTTCTCGCATCTGCCAGCCTCCCACAGAATGAACTGAATGCAGCATTCTACGTTAATGTTGACGAGGTGATGATCACTTAGTAAGCTAGCGGACAGAATCCGGAGGATATCGTGTCGCCAGCCTTTGCCAGCATGAAGCGAGCTGCCGAACAGCCCATGCAGTACGCCGCCGACTGGAAGGCGCGTACGGGCCGCAAGGTCGTGGGGCTTCTGCCCATGCATTTCCCCGGAGAGCTTGCCCATGCCGCCGGTTGCCTGCCCGTCGTGCTGCAGGACGACGCCGAGCCTGTTACCGTCGGCCAGGCCAACGTCTTCAACTTCTACTGCGGCCTCAACCGTTCCCTGATCGACCAGACGATGCGGGGCAATTTCGATGGCCTCGACGCAATCATGTTCGGCGACCATTGCGTGCAGCTTCTCGGCACGGCTGACGTCATCCGCGCCGAGCGTCCCTCGCTGCCGATCCTGTTCAACCAGCTCTGCACCACGCTCGACGCGAACTGGGCACTTCGCGAGACGCTGGGCACGTTCGAGCAGCTCTGGAAGGAGCTGGAGGACCTGACCGGCCACGAGATCACGACCTCGTCTACCCTGGCATCGATCAGGCTGTTCAACCGCAGCCGCGCCCAGATGCGGCGGCTTTACGAGATGCGTCGGCGCGGGGAGATCGCGATCTCCGGCCGCGACATGCAGACCGTTGTGAAATCGTCGATGGTCATGGACCGCGCGGAACACGTGGCGTTGATGGACGAGCTGTTCGCGGCCCTGCCCAGGCAGGTCGGTTCCTCGTCGGACATCACGGTCTACCTGTCCGGCCACATGTGCCACGCGCCAAAGCCCGCGATCATCGATGCCATCGAGGAGAGCGGTGCGCGCGTCGTCAACGACGATCTCTACGTCGGCTGGCGTTTCATCCACGCCGACATGGATGAGAGCCTGCCGCCGATCGAGGCCATGGCGCGCTGGTATCTGGACAAGAACCGCAAGCTGCCCTGCCCGACGCGCACGATGCAGGGCATCGACTGGGAGGACTACCTGCTCGGCGAAGTGGAGCGGTCGCAGGCCCGGGGCCTGATCGTCCTGATGGTGAAGTTCTGCGAGCCGCACATGTATTTCTATCCAGAGATCAAGGAGGCCTTCGACAGGGCCGGGATTCCGCATCTCCTCATCGAGACCGAGCATGAGGAGATGCCGATGGAAGCGCTGAAGACCCGCATCGAAACGTTCGTCGAAATCGCCAAGCGCCGCGCCGACAGCAAGGCGGCCTGAGAGGAGGATCACATGGGAAGCCACGTCATGGACAACGTCGTCGCGATGACCGGTTCAAGGCCAGTCTTCGGCACCGGCGAGCGGGCCAACAAGCTCAAGAGCACCCGGTTCGGCAGCAAGCTCGTCAACGACTACTGGAATGGCGTCTTCGCCGCGAAGGAAGAGGGCAAGAAGGTCGTCTGGTACAACGGTACCTACATCCCGCCCTTCTTCCACTCGCATGACCTCGTCTGGGTGCACGGCGAGGCCTGGTCGGCCATGCTGGCCGCACGCCACCAGGAAGTCGGCGCCCAGGCGCGCGGCGATCAGCGCGGCTACGACCGCGAGCTGTGCTCCTATGCTCGCACCCATATCGGCCAGATGCTGATCGAGATGGACAAGGCGCGGGCCGAGGGCGGTGCGGCGCTGGAAGACCCGCGTATGGAAGCGATGATGAAGCTTCCACCGCCGGACATGATCGTCAACGCCTATCCGTACTGCTCCTCCGGCCAGCAGTGGGACGACATCACCTATCGCGTCTTCGGCAAGAAGGTGCCGATGTTCACCATTCAGATCCCCCTCCTGTGGGGCGGTCGCTCCGACGCCGGCTACATGCAGGGCGAGGAATGGCACCAGCGCTCGCGCTACGTTGCCGACCAGCTGATCGAGCTGACACGATTCCTGGAGGCCAATACCGGCCGCAAGTTCGACTTCGACCGGCTGTCGGACACGATGGGCTATATCAAGAAGGCCGCCGAGCTCCGGCTCGAAGGCATGGAAATGTGCAAGGCGCGACCGGCACCGGCCAGCTTCTTCGACTGGATCGTCTCGATCGCGCCGATGAGTTTCCTGCCGGGCGACCAGAACATCGTCGATTATTTCCAGGGCGTGAAGGAAGAGATCACGCAGCGTCTGCTCGCCGGCGAGGGCGCGGTGAAGAACGAGAAATATCGCCTGTTCTTCGACGGCATGATGAACTGGAACAAGGTGGGCTGGCTCGCCGACAAGTTCGCGCAGGTCAACGCCTGCGTGGTCGCCGGGCGCTACACGCATATGTCGTTCTGGCAGGAGCCGCAACTCATCGACCTGAAAGACCCAATCCTCGGCATGGCGCAAAACTATCTGGTCTGCCCCAACAACCACGGCGCCCCGATCATGATCGGCGAGATCGAGAAGCATTGCGACTATTACGAGATCGACGGTGTCGTCTGCCACGCCTCGCGCACCTGCCGCGGCATGACCAACTCGCAGTTCCTCATCGCCGGCTCGGCGAAGAAATACGGCCGCCAGGCGATGTTCTTCGAAGGCGATGTCGCGGACGAGAGCTTCTACAAGGACGAGCTTCTCAACGTCCGGCTCGAGGCGATGGTCGAGGCGATGGAGGCGAAGCGGCGAGCCGCATGACAATGGCCCACGCCGTTTAATGTGCTTGTATATCGTAATAAAGATTACTAATATCAGGCGAAACTAGGGAGGATATCGTCTGATGTCGACTACATCGAGCGGCGCCGGGTTTCCGCTGAGTGAGGCGCGCGTCCTGATTTCCGGAGGAACCGCCGGAGTGGGCCTCGCGACGGCCAAGCGCTTCGCCGCCCTTGGCGCGCCTCACGTGACCATCAACGGGCGCACGCGAGAGCGTGGCGAGAAGGCGCGGGATGCCATCGCACAGGCATTCCCAGACTGCGGGGTCCACTTCGTCGCGGCCGACAGCTGCAAGACCGAAGAGGCGATAGAACTCGTCCGCAAGGCGCAGGAGGCGATGGGCGGCGTCGACGTTCTGGTCAACACCACGGTGAGTGCCCATCCCTACCCGGTCCTGTTTCACAAGATCGATATCCGCGACATTGAAAGCATGATCCTCACCCAGGTGATGACGCATTTCCTGCTGTCGCGGGCGGTCATGGACGGCATGCGCGAGCGCGAGCGGGGCGTGATCATTAACATCGCCTCCGATGCCGGCAAGGTGACGACACCGGGCGAAGCGCTGATCGGCGGGATGATGGCGGCGATCATGATGTTCAGCCGCGCGCTGGCGATGGAGGCGAAGCGCTCCAACATCCGCGTCAACTGCATCACGCCTTCGATCATCGAAGGCACGCTGACCCATGACACCGTGATGGGGGGCGAGTTCTCGGGCAAACTGTTCGCCAAGGCGAAGGAGATGGCCCGGCTCGGCGTGGTCAACGCGGACGACATGGCCGAACTGATCACCTTCCTCGCCGGCCCGGCGGCGGCCAAGCTGAGCGGGCAAGTGATCAGCCTGAACGGCGGCATCTCGGCGGCGTGAGGGGGGCAGCGATGGGTTACAGCTCAATCTTCGCGCCGGGTCTCTTCGCGGACCGGACGATCATCGTCACCGGCGGCGGCTCCGGCATCGGCCGCTGCACCGCGCACGAACTCGCCTATCTCGGCGCTCAGGTCGTGATTGTCGGGCGAAATCCCGAGAAGCTCGAGACCGTCACCAGGGAGATCACCGAGGACGGCGGCAAAGTCGCGTCGATGACCTGCGACATCCGCGACGAATCCCAGGTTGTCTCGGTCATCGACCTCACCCTGGAGCAATTCGGCGCGATCCACGGTCTGGTCAACAATGCCGGTGGCCAGTACCGCGCCGAGCTCAAGACGATCTCCACCAAGGGCTTCGAGGCGGTCGTCCGCAACAACCTCACCGGCGGTTTCATCTTCATGCGCGAGACCTATACGCGCTGGATGGAGGCCCATGGCGGTGCCATCGTCAACATCATCGCCGACATCTGGAACGGCTGGCCGGAGATGGGGCACTCGGGCGCCTCGCGCGGCGGCATGCTGACGCTGAGCGAGACGGCCGCCTGCGAATGGGCGCATTCCGGCGTGCGCGTCAACACGGTGGCGCCCGGCGGCATCGCGTCCAGCGGCTTCGACACCTATTCGCCCGAGATCACGCAACGACTGCTCGAATATGCCGACAAGGTTCCGCTGCCGCGCTACGGCACTGAGTCGGAGATCTCCGCCGCCGTCGTCTATCTCCTCTCGCCTGCGGCCGCCTATGTCACCGGCTCATGCCTGCGCGTCGACGGCGGCGCCCCCAACCTGCGCCAGACCTGGACACGCGAATATGTCGCCAGCAACATTCCGGAATTCAACGGCTTCCATCGCTCCGTCCAGCCGGAGATTCTGAAGCGAAAATAGACTGGCCCTGAGGAGGGCAAGGGTCGGACAGGAGGATGTCCGGCCTCGTGAAGGCAACCATCTGAGGAGGAACAGATGACCGCGCATCCCAAATTCACTCAGAGTTACTACCCCAAGACCGAGGGCGGGAAACTCATCGAAAGCACGCTTGGCGACCTGATGCTGAAGAATGCGGCGGAGGTGCCGGACCGGCTGGCGCTGATCGAAGGGGCGTCCGACCCGGCGAAACGCCGCCGCTGGACCTACCGGCAGCTCGTCGACGAGGCGATTGCCTGCGGACGCGGCCTGCTGAAGCACTTCAAACCCGGCGACCGGGTCGGCTTGCTGGCGCCGGAAACGCCGGAATGGGTCATCTTCCAGCATGCGATGAGCTTTGCCGGCCTGATCATCGTGCCGATCAATCCGGCCTACACTGCGCGCGAGGTCGCCTTCATCCTCGGCAATGCCGGCGCGGCTGGCGTGGTTCATGCCAAGGAGTCCCGCGGCAAGGATCTGTCGGCGATCGTCGCGGAGGTCAAGAAGCAGCTCGGCCACCTGCATACCAGCATCGATGTCGACGACCTGGCCAGCCTGCAGGCATCGGGCGACCCGACCCAGGAGCTGCCGACGCAGGACCCGGGCCAGATCATGCAAATCCAGTACACGTCGGGCACCACCGGCTTCCCGAAGGGCGCCTGTCTCCACCACCGTGGCGTCATCAATGCCGCCCATTTCATCGTTGAGCGCGCCGCCTTTCCGAGGGGGGGCGTGTGGCTGAACTCGATGCCGATGTTCCATATTGGCGGCGCCGTGGTGTCCGAGATCGGCGTCTTTTCGCGGCAGGGGACGTTCGTCCTGATGAAGTCGTTCGACCCGGCGCTGTTCCTCGAGCTGATCGAGGCGGAGAAGGTCAACTGCTCGCTGATCGTGCCGACGATGATCCTGGCGCTGCTCAACCACCCGGATTCGAAGACGCGAGATCTGTCCTCGTTCAACTCGATCCTGTCCGGCGCGGCCGCCGTGCCGGAGGCGCTGGTCAAGCGGGCAAAGAAGGAGATGAAGGTCGAGTTCGCCATCATGTACGGCCAGACCGAATCGAACGGTCCTTTCCTGGAGACGTTCACGACCGACAGCGACGAACTTCAGTCGCAGACCATCGGCCGACCGATCCCGCATGTCGAGGTCAAGGTGGTCGACGTCGTCACGCTGGAGACGGTGCCGGTCAACACCGTCGGCGAATACTGGGTCCGCGGCTTCAACACCATGCAGGGATATTACGGGCAGGAAGAGGCAACCCGCGCGGCCCTCACCGAGGACGGCTGGCTGCGCACGGGCGATCTCGGCACGATGGACGAGAATGGCTATTTCCGCATCACCGGGCGGCTCAAGGAGATGATCATTCGCGGCGGCATGAATCTCTATCCGTCCGAGATCGAAAGCATCCTGTTCGCGCACGACGACGTCGCGCAGGTGGCCGTCGTCGGCCTGCCGGACGACACATGGGGAGAGACCGTCGCGGCCGTCATCATGCCGAAGAACCCGGACTCGCCGCCGAAGCCCGACGCGCTTTGGGCCTATTGCCGCGAAAACCTGTCGCCGCAGAAGACCCCCGAACACTGGATCTTCGTCAAGGAGTATCCGCTCACGGCGACTGGCAAGATCCAGAAGAACGTGCTGCGCGAGATGTGCGCCGAGGGCAAGCTGACGCCGGTCGACTGGACGCGGCCGGAGCGCGATTCGAAGGTGGCATGACGGCGGCCGGTCATCGGCGATGATGTCGCCGGCCAGCTCGGCTACGCGACCGGCCAAACCATCCACGGCGATGGCCGATTGCGTTTCAAGGCCTTCTAAGACGAACGCGGCCGCTTGCGCACGAGCTCTGCGACCTCGCCGGAAACGACCGGCGTGCCGTCAAGCGCGAACAGTTCGATCCTGTCGACCACGATGCCGGCATCGGGCCGACTGCGGCTCTCGCGCTTTTCGATCGTCGTCCAGCGCGCTCGGACCGTATCGCCAAGCCGCACCGGCGCATGGAACCTGATCGCGTTCCAGCCCAGCAGGGCGATGCCAGTCCCGACCATATGTCCGGACCGCACGACGAGGCCGTGTGCAAGCGACAGGGACAGCATCCCATGAGCGATGCGGCCGCCGAATTCGGTCGTGCGGGCATAGCCCTCGCTGGTGTGGAGTTCCGCAAGATCCCCCGTCAACCCTCCGAACATGTTCACGTCCGCCTCGGTCACGGTTCTACTCGGCGTATCCTGCGTCCGACCGACCTGCTGGTCTTCGAACCAGTCATTCGTCGATGTCGCGGAGACGCTCGACAAGGTCACGAGACGGCCTCTCGCCCGAGATAGCTCTGCCGCAGTGCGGGGTGGTCGCGCAGGTCGTTGCCGGGTCCCTGTGCGCGCACGCGGCCGACCGCCATCACGTAGCCGTAGTCGGCGAGCTGCAGCGCCTCGTCGGCGTGCTGCTCGACCAGAAGGATCGTCAATCCATCCCGGCGCAACTTCTGCAGGATGTCGAAGATCTGATCGACAATCATTGGCGCGAGGCCGAGCGAAGGCTCGTCGAGCATCAGCAGCTTCGGCTCGGCCATCAGCGCCCGCGAAACCGCGACCATCTGCTGCTCGCCGCCCGACATGGTGCCGGCCCGCTGGGTGATGCGTTCTCTCAGACGTGGAAAGAGATCGAGGACATAGTCCAGCCGCTCGCGGTATTTTTGCGCAGGGTTCGGACCGCTGGCGAGTCTCGTGAAACCAAGGCGCAGGTTTTCTTCCACGGTGAGGGGCGCAAACACCTGCCTGCCCTCTGGCACCTGGACGATCCCCATGTCGACCACCGCAGCAGGCTTGGAAGCCGTGATGTCCCGGCCCTCGAAGGTGATTTTGCCGGAGTAGACAGTGACAAGCCGCGACACCGTGTTCACGATAGTCGACTTGCCGGCGCCGTTGGCGCCGGCGACGGACACGATCTTGCCTTGCGGAATCTCGATCGACGCATTGTCGAGCGCGATGGACCGGTTGTAGCCGGCGGAAACCTGTTCAAGCCGCAGCATGCACGGCCCTCCGTCCGAAATAGGCTGCGATGACGTCCGGGTTGCGGGCGACTTCCCCCGGGAGCCCGTCGGCAATCTTCACGCCATGGTCCATCACCACGATGCTGTCGCAAGCCTTCATGATGAAGTCGATATCGTGTTCGACGAGAAGCATGGATAGCCCTTGCTGACGCAGGCGGACCAGCATTTCGCCGAGATTGTCGGTTTCGGCATCGTTCAGTCCCGCCGCCGGCTCGTCCAGCATCAGCAGGACGGGATCCGCCGCAAGCGCTCGTGCAATGTCGACGAGGCGGAGCTGACCGAGCGTCAGCTGGTCGATGGCATGGCCGGCGCGATCGGCCAGGCCGACGAATGCCAGCAGGTCCATCGCTCTCTCCCGGCTGGCTCGCTCTTGCCCGGAGAGCGACCCCAGGCGAAGCAGCGAGCGGATGATGCCGTCGGGGAACTTCGGATGCAGGCCCAATTGCACATTCTCCAATACCGACAGTCCGGAGAACAGCCTCACGATCTGGAAGGTGCGCGCCATGCCCATCGGCGACCGCGTGTGCGCCGGCTGCGTCGTCACGCGCTGGCCGCGGAAATAAACCTCGCCGGAGCTCGGCGGCCGAACGCCGGTGACGAGATCGAACGTTGTCGACTTGCCGGCCCCGTTCGGCCCGATCAGCCCCTTCACCTCGCCGCTGCGGATCTGGAAGGAGACCTCGTTGACGGCGACCAGGCCGCCGAAGCGCCGGGTCACGGTATCGAGTTTCAGAAGCGGGTCGGAGCCGGTCACGGCAACTCCTCCTTCAAGTTGCGCGTTACCGCCGGCGCGGGCTTCTTCTCCGTCCGGCGCAGCCGCCATTCGCGACGCTCGAGCAGCCCGGACAGGCCATGCGGCAGGAACAGCAGGAACAGTAGGATGAAGAGGCCGTAGACGACCGTCTCCAATTCTCCGAATTCATGCAGGAGCTGCGGCAGCAGCACGACGATGATCGAGCCGAGGATCGGCCCGAACCGCGTTCCCAGCCCGCCGACGACGACGATCGTCAGCAGCGACACCAGGACGTGGAATTCGGAAAGGCTGGGGTCGACCCGCAGAGAGGTGATGCCGAAGCATACGCCGGCGATCGCCGCCATGACGGCCGACAGCACCAGTACCGCAAGCTTCATGCGGGTTACCTTCACGCCGAGTGCCTGTGCCGCAGTCTCATCGTCGCGGATCGCTTGCATGGCGCGGCCGAGGTGTGACCGGATCAGGAAATCGTGGAAGATGAATACCGCCGCCGCGAGCGCGAGAATGACGAAATAGATCCCCATGCGCCCTATCGGCTCACCACCCCATTCGAGCGGCGGCACGGCGACGCCGCTCTGGCCGCCTGTGAAGTTGATCCAGCGGTTGGCGACGCCGTTCTGCACCAGCATGAAGGCGAGCGTCGCCATGGCAAGGTAGTGGGTGCGCAGCCTCAGCAGCGGCAGTCCGATCAGCAGCGACAGCACCGCCACCAGCAGCAGTGAGCCGACAAAGGCCGAAACCGGACCCATCCCCAGCATGGTCTGCAGCATCGCGAAGGCATAGCCGCCGATGGCATAGAAGGCGGGCGAGCCGAGCGAGATCTGACCTGAGTAGCCGTAAAGCAGGTTGAAGCCCATGCACAGGATCGCATAGATCCAGACCAGCATTGCCAGCCGCAGATGGAAGCCGCTCGTCAGCAGGAAGGGCAGTGCGATCCCCAGCGCCAGGACGACCAGCACCGGGACGATGGTCGGCGAGCGGGGGGCCCCGGGAACAGTGTTCGCGGCCATGTCAACGGCGCTCCGCTTCGTAGTCGCCGAGGAGGCCGTAAGGGCGCACGATCAGGACCAGCAGGATGAGGACGAAGATGGCCGGCTCCGCATAGAGCGACGTGCCATAGCCGGCCATCAGCGCTTCCATCATGCCGATGGCGATACCGCCGGCGGCGGCGGCGAAGGGCGAGCCCAGCCCGCCCAGTATCGCGGCCATGAAGCCCTTGACGGTGAGCAGAAGGCCCATGCCGACATGGCCGCCCAGGAGGGGGCCGACCATCATGCCGGCGACGCCGGAAATGGTGGCCGAGAAGATGAACGAGAACTGAACGATGCGCTCGGAGCGAATGCCCATCAGTAGGGCGACCTTCGGATTGACGCCTGTCGCGCGCACGGTCAGGCCGAATCGGGTGCGATAGAGCAGATACCAAGTGGCCACGAGAAAGGCGAAGAAGATAGCGATCAGCGAGATCTGCTGCGCATTGGTGACGAGGAAGCCGATACGCATCGGCGTCAACGACAGAACCGGCGGCACGTAGCGCTGGTCGGGGCCCCAGAGCAGGAAAGCCAGTCCGTAGACAACGATCGCACCGGCCAGTGTGCCGATCATGATGGTCAGCGGCGCTGCCTTGCGCTTCATCAGCGGCCGGTAAACACCATAGTCGAGTGCCAGCGCGGCAACGACGACCACGGCGATCATCGCCAGCATAGCGAGCGGCCACGGTAGCGCGAGCGTCACCATGAACAGGACGGCACACATGGCGCCGAGCATGACGAACTCGCCCTGGGCGAAATTGATCACGCGGGAAGAGCCGTAGATGACGGAAAGGGACAGCCCGATCAGGCCGTAAACGCTGCCATTGGTCAGGCCGGCCAGCAGCAGGTAGCTGAGCTTCATGAGCATTTTGAAAGGGTCCTTGCTTCGGCTGGGACCGAAGCGGCGCGCGAGCCCATGCCGCGCGCCGCCGCGAGATGCGGATGCTACTTCTTCAGGGCCGCGGCCGCGTCGACTGCTTCGAGCGACTTGCCGTCGTCAGCGACCTTCACAAAGACGAAGAACCCTTCGTCGGTCGGCCCGTGATGGCTCTTCGAGAACTTGTAGCCACTTTGGGCCGTGCCCTGCATGCCGACGAAGTCTCCGTGCCGCGTGGTCGCATCGCGGATCGCGTCGCGCGCGCCCTGGAGGTCGCCGGCCTGGATCGCGGCCTGGACTTTCTCGTCCTTCAGCACCGCGACCGTCAGCGTGCCGGCGTCATAGCCCTGGGCGGGCGACGGCGAGATCGCGAGCGGACCGAACTGTTCCGAATACTTTTTGAAGAGTTCGGCCACCTCCGGCCTCGTCGTGTCGACCGATGACGGGACGAGCACGCCGTTGCCGGTGTCTGCGGCCAGATCGCGGAACGCCTTCATCATGCCGACGCGCGGCATGATCACCGGCTTGTCGATGTCCATCTGGCGGATGGTGCGGATGACGCGCGCGCCGTCGGCCGGATAAGGGTAAACGAGAATCGCTTCGGCATCGGCCTGCATCAGGTTGATGACCTGCGGCGACACGTCCGTCGCGGCGACGTCATAGGTCTGCTGCGTCGCGACCGTAATGTTCTTCTTGGCGAGCTCCTCGGTCGCCGACGCAGCGCCGGAGATGCCGAAGGGCACTGAATTGTTGATGATGGCGACCGACTTGATGCCGTTCTTGGACAGGGCATCGGCGACCGCGATCGAATCCTGGGTCACCTTCGGGCCAAACCGGAACTGGTATTCGGCATTGTCGGTGACGTTCGGCGCCGCCGCGGCGAGAATGTAGAGCGGCGTCTTGGTCTGGTTGGCGACTGTCACCAGCGAGTTGGCCACGGCCGACGGGCTGCCGCCGATGATGAGAAGACCCTTGTCGTCCTCCGAGCAGCGTGTGCCGAAGTTCGCGGCGAGCTGCGGGTCGGTCTTGGTGTCGTAGGTGATCAGCTCGACTTTCTGGCCATTGATTCCGCCCGCCTCGTTGAGCGGGTCGATGACCATCTTGAGCCCGTTCAGGCTTTCGATACCGGTGTCGGCGGCCGAACCGGAGCGGTCGTCCACGTGGCAGATGACGAGCTTCAGCGGCTCCGCATACGCTGCCGCGCCGACCGCGACGAGCAGGCCGGCGGTCGCGGCGGAACGATATAGCAACTGGATGATGCGATGCATTGGCTTCCTCCAAGAACGCGTTTTGTCGCGGAACGCGTGACGCGGGCACCTACCATCGTACCAGCATCCTCCATGCCGATCGGTACGTGGGAGTATTTATATGCTATAGTACGATTTGGTGGCGCACAAGTTTCTTGTCATCATTTTTGGAGCTTAGTGACCTGTTATCATAACCCTGGCGCCTGGCCGTGGTCGTTAAAACTTGCCGGGCAAAATGGCGTTACGCCGTTCCCACGACGGGTCGACAATCAGAGGTGACATACACTCACGTGTGTCGCACTCATAACGCGATCACCACGCGTCGCGCTTCTCCGCGTGCCAGCAAGTCAAAGCCCGTCGCGATGTCCTGCAGGCCAATGCGATGCGAGATCAGGTCGTCGAAATGCAACTTGCCCTCCACATACCAGTCGGCCAGAAGTGGTAGTTCGCTGCGCGTCTTGATGTTGCCGAGGTAGGAGCCAATCAGCCGGCGCCCCTCCTGCAGTGCGCGGGGTCTGAGATCGATGCGCTGGTCGCCGGGAAGGATGCCGATCGTCACCGTCGTCCCCCAGCCGATGCGGGTGGATTCGACCGCCTGTGACAGGATCGTCGACGAGCCCACGCATTCGAATGCGTAGTCCGCGCCGCCTCCCGTGATGCCGCGGACGGCGCCGACAACGTCGGCCGTGGCACGCGGATCGATGAAATGGCTGACGCCCAGGCGGCGTGCCGTCTCGTCCTTCGCCGGATTGGTATCCACCCCGATGATGGTCGTGGCACCCGCGATGCGGGCACCCTCGACGACGTTCAGCCCGATGCCTCCGAGCCCGAACACGACGACGCTGCTGCCAGGTTCGACCTTCGCGGTGAAGATCGCGGATCCAACCCCGGTGGCCCCCGCGCAGGACAGGCAGCATATCACGTCGAGCGGCACGTCCGGCCTGATGCTCGCGGCCTGCCATTCGCGGACCGTGACGAGGGGAGAAAACGTGCCGAGTTCACAGAAGGCGCGCACAGCGCGTCCGTCGCGCGAGAACGGCCGGCGATCGACCTGCCTGAAATACTGGTCGCACAGATTGGTCTTGCGCGATCGGCAGGCGGGGCACGAACCGCATTCGGGAATGCCGGCGAGGATGACGTGGTCGCCCGGCGCGAGCGAGGTCACGCCGGGGCCGACATCGCGCACGATGCCTGCGCCCTCATGGCCGAGCACGATCGGGTAGTCGGACCAGTTTCGCGAGCCGTCGAAGAATGACATGTCGGAGTGGCAGAGGCCGGCCGCTTTCACCTCCACCAGAACCTCGCCCTGACGCGGACCGTCAAGGTCGAATTCCGCCACCTCGATCGGCCGGTTTTGTCCGGAAGCGAAAGCGGCCTGAACCCTCATGCGGCGTCTCAATGAACCATTTCTGTGATGATCTGGACGATCTCGACATAGCTCTTGAAGAGGAAGTAGCTCGCGGCAAGCACCGCTGGCACGAGCGGAAGCGACCACCAGCCGAGCTCGTTCCATACGAAGGCGAGGAAAAGTCCGGTTACTGCCAAAGCCATGACGGCGGCCCCGATCCGCCCGAGCTTCAGGATCAAACGAAGGGCCGGAAACCGTTCCATGGATGGATCGCTCAGAAATGCTTTTGCAGCGAGCCGACGAGCGATTTCAGTTTGCCCGGGACGGGCTGCTTCTCGCGCGGATCGACGGCGAATTCCGGCACGCCGCGGCATCCCGGGATGCAGGCCTTGTCCGCCGCCATCTGCTCCTCGCGCGCCATATCCTCGGCTTCGGAGATGAGAAGATGCCGGTTCTCGGCCCTGTAGTCGTCGAGGCCGATCAGCGCCGCCCCCAGCGCGCCCGCGATCTGCGGCACGTCGGGCAGGATCAGCGGCATCTGCAGCTCTTCCTGGATGTAGTGGACGGCGGCCGGATTGTTGGCGACGCCGCCGGTCATCACGACCGGACCCTTCTTGCCGACGCGCCCGACGAGGCCCAGCGTGCGCGACGCGATCGCCTTGTGCACGGCGCCCAGCACGTCTGTCTTGGGATGTCCTTCGGCCAGCAGCGAGATCACCTCGGTCTCGGCGAAGGTCGCGCACATGGACGAGATCTTCAACTTTTCCTGCGCTGCAAGCGCCGTGGCGCCCATGTCCTCCAGCGGAATTTCCATCGCCCGCGCCAAGACTTCCAGGAACTTTCCGGTGCCGGCGGCGCAGCGGTCGTTCATCGCAAACTGCGACACGAGCCCGTTGGCATCGACCGAGATGACCTTGCTGTCCTGCCCGCCGATATCGATCACCAGCCGCGCGCCTGGCACCATCGCGACGGCGCCGCGCGCGTGGCAGGTGATCTCGGTGTAGTTCTTGTCCGCCTCGTCCAGCATACGGCGGCCGTAGCCGGTCGAGACGGTGCGGCCGATGTCGGCCTGTGTCAGGGCAGCGGCCTCCAGCGCGTCCTTCATCGACTGCTTCACGCCGTTGCCGGACACCGCGCCCATGTGGGCGACGGCGTGGGAAACAATGTTGCCCTTAAGGTCGAGGATGACCGTCTTTGCGGTGGTGGAGCCAAAGTCCACGCCCATCACGTGCTGTTTCATCCGCCGCTCCTTCCACTCTTCTCGATCAACCGCCTCAGGCGGCGTGCACCATGCGCCGGTGCTCGATCGCTTCGAGCATTGCTTCGACGCGGCTGTTCAGCAGTTCGTCCTTGTAGAAAGACTCGTCGGTGACGTCGCCCTCGAACATGGATGTCGGGATACCTAGCTGCTTGTGCGCGGTGTCGGCGATCATGAACTGCGGATTGGTGAAGGCACGACAGGTGCGCGACGCGTGGATCACCATGCCGTCCACCTTGAACTTGCGGCACAGGCCCATGATCAGGTCGATCAGGATCGGCGCCGCATGGTTGTTCGGGCAGATCAGATAGTTCTGCGCCATGCCGCGCACGGGCGCGTTCGGGTCGATCAGGCTCGGCTCCTGCCAGAAGGCCATATGCGTGTAGCGTCCGGCCACCACAGAAGCGTCCCACTTCGCGAACTTGTTGGCGAGCCAGCCGACCTTGTTCCAATTCATGATACCGTCGAAGAAGAGACGATACTTCTCATCCGGCACGGCGCCTTCACCGTCCTTGACGCGCTGCTTGACCTCGGCCAGCACGGTCTCGAAGTAATCCTTGACGCCTGCGACCGGCAGATTGTTGATCGGCGCGATCGAAACCACCCAGTCGAAGAAGCTCGCCGGAGCCGGCTGCGCGGTGCAGAGTTCCATCGCTTCGAGCCGCAGTTCCGAGGCGCGGCGGATGTCGGCCATCATCGAATAGAGCCGGTCCCACGGATACGGCTTGCCTGTGCGCTCTTCGATGAATTTCACCATGTCGAAGAGCTGGCGCTCGACATAGGTCGAGGTCTCTTCCCACTCCTGTCCGCGCAAATATCCGGCATCCGGCTTCGAGCCCCAGATCCACGGCAGCGACACGTTGAAGATCGGTATCTTCTTGCCGAAGACGCGGCTGGTCATCTCGTCCCATTGCTGCCCGGTGGAGCAATAGGCATAGGCCGAGATAATCATGTCCGGCGGCGGCAGCTTCCAGGTCAGGTCGTCGTCGTCCGGCGTCGCGCCGGCATTGTCGCCGCGCAGCCGCTGGTTCGACACCGCGCAGCCGAGATGCGTGCGCGCATAGGAGCAGAGCTCGCGCATGTAGCCGCGTTCCTCGGCCACGCGCTGCGCGGTGCCTTCCTGGTGGCGGGCGGCGAGCATGGCCGAATAGGCTTCGCCGTGCACCCAGCAGATGTCGGCCGCCTCGAGGAACGGGTTGATCGCCGATCCTTCGTACCAGCAGACCAGCTTGCCCTCTTCCTTGGCGCGCCAGACCATCTCCCAGTAGTCGTTGACCAGCTTGCCGGCGATGCGGGTCGACTGGAGCTTGTTGGCCTTCTTCTCCTCGAAGGGGGATTTCACGGCGATATTCATCTGGCTCTCCCTATCTCAGGCAGCTTGGCGGTGCTTGACGATTTCGACGAAGGTCTCGACCCGGGTCTTCAGGCTCTCGAGAGCCATGCCCTCATGCTCCGTCTCGATCAGGAGATGGGGCATGTCGGCCTTCTCGAAGGCCTCCTTGACCTCTGGGTAGTAGTACATGTGCGGCTCGCAGAACTTGGCCATCAGCACGATCATCCCGTCGGCCTTCTCGTCGCGCATCGCATTGAGCAGATAGGCGTCCCAATCGACATTGTTCTGAACGCGTGTCGGGCAGGGGACGCCGGTGTTGCGGTCCATGTACCACCGCGCCAGCCCCGCGATCGGGTCGCCCTGCTCCGGCACATCGGTCGAGATGTAACGGAAGCCGTGGTAGAGATCGTCGCCGACGACGGTCACGCCGCACTCCTCGATCATCTCCAGAAGTTCCGGCTTCGGCGCCTGGCAGAAGTGTCCGGAGAGGTGAAGGCGAACGTTGCGCGCGGGCAGGGGCGCCGCGCTCTCGTAGATGCGGACGAGCTTCTCCAGAAGTTCGGTGTGCTCGGCCTTGTCCATCACCATCGACGACTTCACCACATGCTGCATCTCGACCGAGCCGAGCGGCGCGATGCCCTTCTTGCGCATGTCGTAGAGCCGGCGGATCAGGCCGCGGTTCTTGTTGAACAGGCGGATCGAGGCATGCATTGACTCGTCCTGCACTTTGGCGCCGACGAAGTCCTCCAGTTCGGCGCGCAGCTTGGCGAAGCTCTCTTCGGAGCGGCCCTGCGTCCAGGGATCGCACATCGACGAAATAAGCTGGAAGAAGATCACCCGCGTGTTGGTGAGCTGCATGCGGATGGCATCGGCCGCGCCGAGCAGCTGCACGCAATGGTCGCCGAACATGATCGCGTCCAGCACGTCGAAATCGCCGCGAACGGCCTGGTCGACCATCGAGCGCGTGTAGCCGCAGTAGAACGGGAACAACAGGCCGTGGCCGACCGTGATCGGGTCGTCGCTCTCCTGCAGGATCATCGGCAGGGCGCCAGCGGCATGCGCGAGCTCACCGGGAAAATTCATGGGAAACGAGCCGATGACCGGCCGGCCGGTTCGCCCCTTCCACTGCTTTGCATAGGACAGCGGGTCGCGCGCCGCCGCGGCGAAGCTGTCGATGATCTGGGTGCGTTCCAAGGCTGGCTCCGGTGCTCTCGCGCGCATTGCTTGCTCTCTGATGGTGAGTGTAGCTCACCTTGGCGAGGAGTCAAGGGAATTAATACGCTACATATACCATTTTCCTTTACTCCACCAGGGCTGTGAGATAAGCGGAAAGTGAATGGATTCTCCCTCCAGCTTGCAGGAAGGGGCTGTCCGGCACGTGGTTAGCCGCACTCAACACGGAGCATGACATGGGTCCGCTTCACGGCGTGAAGGTCGTCGAAATGTCGAACATAGGGCCGGGCCCGTTCTGCGGCATGCTGCTCGCCGACCTCGGCGCAGACGTGGTGAGCGTGCAGCGGCTGGCGACGACCGACCTCGGCTTCGACGTCGGGGTGCGCCACGACCTGCTCAACCGCTCCAAACGGGCGGTCGCCGTCGATCTGAAGGCGCCCGAGGGCGTAACCCTGGTCAAGGATCTGGTCGCCGGCGCCGATCTGCTGATCGAAGGCTTCCGGCCCGGCGTCATGGAGCGCCTCGGTCTCGGGCCGGAGGTGTGCCTGACGGTCAATCCCCGCCTCGTCTACGGCCGCATGACCGGCTGGGGCCAGGACGGGCCGCTGGCCCAGATGGCCGGCCACGACATCAACTATATCGCCATGTCCGGCGCGCTGGCGGCCATCGGACCGAAAGACGGCCCGCCCGTCGCGCCGCTGAATCTCGTCGGCGATTTCGCCGGGGGCTCGCTCTATCTCGCGATGGGGCTGCTGGCCGCTCTGGTCGAGGCCCGATCGTCCGGGCAGGGACAGGTGGTCGACGCGGCTATGCTCGACGGCTCGGCCAATCTCATGACCATGCACATGGGCTACCGACAGGCCGATTTCTGGAACCTCGCGCGCGGCACCAACAGCGTCGATGGCGGCTCGCCCTGGTATACCACCTACCGCACCAGTGACGGCCGCTGGATGGCGGTCGGCTGCGTCGAGCAGCGCTTCTACCGGGAATTCGTGCGCCTGCTCGGCCTCGACATCGCGGCCCTACCTAAGCAGCACGACCGGGCCCGCTGGCCCGAACTGCGCACCGTGTTCGAGGCAGAGTTCGCTACGAAGTCGCGCGACGAGTGGGAGAAGATCTTCGACGACTCCGACGCCTGCGTGTCGCCCGTGCTCGACATGGACGAGGCGCCGCGCCACGCGGCCGCCAACGCGCGGTCGACCTTCGTGGAGCGCGGCGGTGTCGTCGAGCCGGCGCCCGCTCCCCGCTTCAGCCGCACGCCATCGGCCATCCGCAACGACCCGCCCGATGCGCGCTCGACGACTGCGGCCACGCTCGTGGCATGGGGGATTGATTTGGCGCGAATCCAGGCACTCGCCGACGCCGGGGTGATCCCGCCAGCGCATTCCTGATCAGCCTGCCGCGCCTACCTGCTTCAGCGAAGCGGTTACCTTTTCCAGCATGGCGACCGCGTTGGAAATGCGGTCGCCCACGGGCTTGTTCGGCGTGATGCCGGCGAGGATCACTTCGGTGATTCCCTCGGCCGAGTCGTCGACGGAAAAATCGCCCTCGCGCCGGAGATAGGCCCAGGTCTGGTGCTCGATCGCGCCGAAAATCATGTCGCGTATGAGTCGGATCGAGATGTCGTCGCGCACCTCGCCTTTTGCGAGCCCATCCTCGACCACGCTCATGACACGGGCAACGACCTTGCGGTTCTGCTGGTAGATGCGCATCGTCCGGTAATTGGGATCGGCGCGCAGTTCCATCAAGACGAACCGCGAGAGCGCCGGCTCTCGGCGAATGAACGACAGTGCCCACCAGATCGCGTGGAAGAGCCGGTCCCTCAGCGGACCGCTGGTCTTTGCCGGATAATCCTCAGCCAGAAACTCCTCGAACCAGTGTTCAGCAAGTTGGATCAGCAGGTCCCGCTTGGTCGGGAAATACTTGTAGATCGTCGCCTCGGAGGTTCCGGCACGCTCTGCCACCTCAGAGGTGAGGAACTGCTCCGAGCCGCGGTCGCGCAGCACGGTGCGCGCCGTCTGCAGGATCGCTGCCACCCGCTGGTCGCGCGGCAGCCGCCTGGCTGATGGTCTGGATGCTGGTCTTTGCATGCGGCTCTCCGGTCGGCTCATCCCGACGAACTGATGGACCAAGCTCCTGCGCCTGTCCATCTTTCGCTGGATACGCCGAGTAGTCGGCCGTCACTGCGAGACGAACGCGTCCCCTACCCAGCTTCCCTCGGGCGCTTCCCGGCCGGATACCTTGTAGATGCAGCTGGCGCGGAAGACCACGCGATCCCCCGCCATGCCGATCGTCTGTTGGAACAGGGTCGAATTGGTGTGCCGAAGCAGGATCGAGTGGCCTTCGAGCCAATCACCGAGAGCGGCCGGCGAAATGAAGTCAACATTCAAGCTGATGGTCGGCAACAGCATGCGCCGCAAGGCCTGCTCCTGATGCTGGCTGACATAGACCTGCATGTCAGCGAAGGAAGCGATGACGCCGCCGTGGCAGGTGTCGTGCGGGTTGATGTGCCTGCGTCCGATACGAAGGCCAAGCCGCAGCTTGCCGTCGATCAGCTTGCCGTAGATCGGTCCGAAATAGACATTGAAGCCTGTTCCGACCTGAATGGGCAGGAACCCCTCCGGCGGCTCATCCGGGATTTCTCCGGCGAGCATTGCCGATACCGCCGCTGCGTCCATCAATGTCTCCTTTTGCCACATTAAAGCGATACGGGCCGACCCTGTCCATAATTAATTCGCTAGTTCACGATACGCATGCGGACATATATTGACCTTTGCGGGAGCAGCGGGCAGAAGTCATACCAGACAGGATTGGGAGGATCGCATGATCGATTGGATCAGCAACGCCCCGGAAATCGCGGATCCCGGCTATCTGCCGACCGACGACCTGCGCCACCGCCCGAATGACGGCGGCAAGGCGCGGGATTCGCTGTTCTGGCAAGTAATCATGCCGGACCACGAACTCGGCTTCCAGTGCTACCTCTACCTCACCGGCACCGGTAAAGCGGGCTTCAACCTGATCCTGTGGGGCAAGGAGCGGAAGCCCCACGTGCTGGAACTGGTGCAAGGCGACGTGCCGGACAGCATGGATTTCGACGATTTCCGACTGGCCGATCTCCACGTGCGGCAACCTGCCGACCAGAAGACCGCGCGCATCTCCTTCCACAGCGACAAGGTCAAGCTCGACTACTCCTTCGAGGGCTTCCATTCGCCGTTCAGCTATCGCTCCAATCCCGACGGCCTGCCGTCCTGGTTCGCCGACAACCGGCTCGAACAGTCCGGCTGGGTGAAGGGCTATATCGAATGGGACGGAAAGCGGATCGAGCTCGACCGGATCGGCCATCGCGACCATTCCTGGGGCGTGCGTCACTGGCAGGTGCCGCAGCACTGGAAGTGGCTCGTCGCCTACACTCCGGATGCCAAGCGCATCGTCAACGCGTGGATCTGGATAGCCAAGGGCGAGTGGGGCGTCGGTGGCTATATCGTACGCGACGGTGAACTTGTTCCAATCGCTTCGATCGACCAGAAGGCCGTTTTCGACGACGATATGACCCAGCGCTCGATCGACGTGACGATCACCGACATCCGCGGCGGAAGGAGTTCCCTGCGGATGGAGCGCTTCGGCCTCGTCAAGCTTCCGACGGGCGGGCGCCATGCCACCATGATCATGGAGGCCGCCTGCCGCGCGACGATCGACGACCATGCCGCAGCCGGGCAGTTCGAGTGTCAGTGGCCGCAATCCTATCTCGATTCCATGGTCGAGCTGAATCAGTCTTCGCGATGAGCTGGGAGTGGGACCACGCGACGCTCGAGGCTCTCGGGCGGTTTCTGGAAACGCGAGGGTTGCTCGACGGCGCCCCGGCGCCGCGCCGCATCGGCGACGGCCATTCAAACCTCACCTACCTGATCCGCGTCAAAGGCGGCAACGCCGTGCTGCGTCGCCCGCCGCCGCCGCCTGTGCCGAAGGGCGCCAACGACGTCGTGCGCGAAGCCAGAATTCTAAAGGCGTTGGAAGGCCGCAACGTGCCGGTTCCGAAGGTGCTCGCCACCGCCGATGCCGGCGACGTCCTCGACGTGCCGTTCTACGTCATGCAACACGTGCCAGGCCCGATTATGACCGATCGGCTGGCGCCGGCCTTCACCGCCGCGCGGGACGGCCGGGCCATCGCCTTCGGCCTCGCCGACGGCTTGGCTAAACTTCATGCGGTGGACTGGCGTGCGGCGGGGCTGGAGGACTTCGGGCAACCGAGGGATTTCAACGCCCGACATCTGAAGCGCCTGGAAGGCTTGATGAACCTCAACCCGAGGCCTCCAGCTTGGCTCACCGACATGGCGGCACATCTGCGCTCGACCGTCCCCCAGGAATCCGGAGACGCGATCGTCCATAACGACTTCCGGCTCGGCAACGTGATCTGGTCGGACACCTCGCCACCAAGGCTGCTTGCCATCCTCGACTGGGAACTGGCGACCATCGGGGATCCGCTGCTCGACCTCGGCTACGCCGTCTGCTGCTATCCGATGCCGGGCGAGGAGCTGAACCCTACGCAGGAACTGTCGGCGGCGATGCTGGCCGAAGGTTTTCCCTCGCGCGAGATGTTCGTCGCGCGCTATGCCGAAACGACCGGCCGGGACATGTCGACCCTGCCCTGGTATGCGGCGATGGCGGCTTGGAAACTCGCCGTGCTCTACGACTATCAGCACCGTCTGGCACGTGACGCCTATTATGCGGACGCAACCCAGGCGCCGCGGTTCATCGCGACGGCCGAGCGTTTTGCAAAGACCATCTGAGGGAGGACGAGATGGAGGATGCACCGCTTCTTGTCGACGTCGAGGATGGGATCGCCACGTTGACCTTGAACCGCCCCGAGGCACTCAATTCGCTGAACGCGGTCTTGCGGCAGACGCTGGTGGCGACTCTGCGCAAGATGGACGACCGCGACGACGTGGCGGTGATCATACTCACGGGCAAAGGCCGCGCCTTCTGCGCCGGGCTCGACGTCAAAGAGCTCGCGGCCTCGGGAAGCAATGTCGCCGGCAATGTCGGCCAGGCGGATATCGGGGCGACCATCACGGCCCTGAAGAAGCCGATCATCGCCGCGATCAACGGCCTGGCGGTCACCGGCGGCTTCGAGATCACGCTAGCCTGCGACATCGTGCTGGCTGCTCAATCCGCCTATTTCCAGGACACCCATGCCAAGATCGGCCTGCTTCCCGGCTGGGGGCTTTCGCAGCGCCTGCCGAGGACGATCGGCCTGTCTCGGGCCAAGGAGATCTCGCTGAGCGCACGCAAGGTGCCCGCGGAGGAAGCGGCGCGGCTCGGCTTCGTCAGCCGCGTCGTCGCGGATGCAGAGCTCATCGAGGAGGCGCGCACGGTGGCGCTGTCGATCGCCCAGTGGCAGCCCGCGCACATTCGGCACGTCAAGGCGCTGATGGACAAGGGCTTCGGCATGCCGCTCGCGCAGGCCTTGGAGTTCGAGGCGGCGGAAGCGGCCGCACTGAACGCGAAAGTAACACTAGCGCCTCGGTAGGCGGTCGGGTAGCGCCGTCTCATGATGAAGGAGTTGAGCCCATGAAAGTTCTCGTCCCTGTGAAGCGGGTTGTGGACGCCAACGTGAAGATCCGCGTCAAGGGCGACGGGTCTGGGGTCGAGCTTGCGAACGTCAAGATGGCGATGAACCCGTTCGACGAGATCAGCGTCGAGGAAGCGATCCGCCTGAAGGAGGCGGGCAAGGTCGAGGAGATCGTGGTCGTGTCGATCGGCCCGGCGCAGGCGCAGGAGACGATCCGCACGGCGCTGGCGATGGGTGCCGACCGCGGCATCCTGGTCAAGGTCGACGAGCTGGTCGAGCCGCTGTCGGTGGCCAAGATCCTCAAGGGCGTGGTCGATGCCGAACAGCCGGGCCTGGTGATCCTCGGCAAGCAGGCGATCGACGACGACGCCAACCAGACGGGCCAGATGCTGGCCGCCCTGCTGGGCTGGTCGCAGGCGACGTTCGCCTCGAAGATCGAACTTGGCGACGGCAAGGCCAAGGTGACGCGCGAGGTCGACGGCGGCCTGCAGGTGATCGAGGTCAAGCTGCCGGCGATCGTGACGACGGACCTCAGGCTCAACCAGCCGCGCTATGCCTCGCTGCCGAACATCATGAAGGCGAAGAAGAAGCCGCTGGACGAGAAGGCTCCGGCGGATTTCGGCGTCGAGGTCAAGGCGCGGCTCAAGGTGCTCAAGACCGAGGAGCCGGGCGGCCGCAAGGCGGGCGTCAAGGTCAAGACGGTCCAGGAACTCGTGTCGGCCCTCAAGGGCGCCGGCGTGATCTGAGGCAATCGGGAAAGGATCGAAACAATGGCAATTCTCCTCGTCGCCGAACACGACAACGCCTCGCTCTCCGACCAGACCTCGAAGGCCCTGTCGGCCGCGCTGAAGATCGGCTCGGACGTGCATATCCTGGTTGCCGGCAAAGGCGCGAAAGCCGCAGCCGACGCCGCCGCCAAGCTGAAAGGCGCGACCAAGGTGCTCCTGGCCGAGGCCGACGCACTGGCCGAGCGTCTCGCCGAGCCGCTCGCGGCCCTCGTCGTGTCGCTCGCCGGCGGCTACGACACGATTGTCGCGCCGGCGACCACCATGGGCAAGAACGTCATGCCGCGCGTCGCCGCCCTGCTCGACGTGATGCAGATTTCCGAAATCGTCGAAGTCGTCGCCCCGGACACGTTCAAGCGTCCGATCTATGCCGGCAATGCGATCCAGACGGTGCAGTCGAGCGATGCGAAGCGGGTGATCACGGTGCGCACCGCCTCTTTCCAGGGCGCAGGCGAAGGCGGTTCGGCCCCGGTCGAGAGCGTCAATGCGGCGGCCGATCCCGGCCTCTCCAGCTTCGTCGAGAACCGGCTGTCGGAAAGCGATCGTCCGGAACTGACCTCGGCCAAGATCATCATCTCGGGCGGCCGCGCTCTCGGCTCCTCGGAGAAGTTCCAGGAGGTGATCCTGCCGGTGGCCGACAAGCTCGGCGCCGCGGTCGGCGCGTCGCGCGCCGCCGTCGACGCCGGCTATGCGCCGAACGACTGGCAGGTCGGGCAGACCGGCAAGGTCGTAGCACCCCAGCTCTACATCGCCGTCGGCATCTCCGGCGCGATCCAGCACCTCGCCGGCATGAAGGATAGCAAGGTCATCGTCGCCATCAACAAGGACGAAGAGGCTCCGATCTTCCAGGTCGCAGACTACGGCATCGTCGGCGATCTCTTCACCATCCTGCCCGAACTCGAAAAGGCGCTTTGACAGCAGGGAAGCAGCGAAGGCGTGGGCAATCTTCGTTCCGAACGAGAGCATTGCGGGCGAACCACGCGTCGCCGCGTCGCCCGAAACTGTCAGGCGGGTTTGGCGGTGCCACCAACACGGCTGCACCTTCCTGCGGACCCTGGCGGATCGCCTCGCCATCGAAGAAACAGAGTGACCGGAGGTTTGCAGGAAATTCTCTAACAGGTCAGCGCGAGGACGTCTCCGAGCGACTTGACCTGACGCCGACCTCGCCTGATCGGTCGACCAGCAGCGTGAACCCGCTTCGCTGCTCGGTCGACTTCCGCGGCGATGCCCCGAGACTGCTGGCCTGCGCAACGTATCCTACGATCGACTCCAGCAGCGGTGGAGGCATTCCGCTTACAGCGATAGCCAGACGAAAATCGCCCGATCACTACAAGATAATATTGATGGTCTTGCTCTCGCAGTAGGTCAGCATTTCGTCGCGCCCCTCTTCGCGGCCGACGCCGCTCGTTTTCATGCCGCCAAAGGGCACTCCGAGATAGTGCGCGCTGGAGCCGTTGACCCAGATATGGCCCGAGCGGATCCGCTTCGCCATGCGCAGCGCCGCCTTGATGTCATTGGTCCAGACTGCCGCGGTCAGCCCGTAGTCGGTCGAGTTTGCCATCTGCACCGCTTGGTCGAAGTCGCGCCATTTGCCCACCGCCAGCACCGGCCCGAACACCTCGTTCTGCCACAGCCGCATGTCGGGCGTGACGTCGGCATAGAGCGTGGGCTCCAGCCAGAAGCCGCGTTCCCACTGCGCGCCCATGGGCCGGCCGCCACCGTGTATCCGGCGGGCGCCGTCGGCGTCGGCGTGGCGGCAATGCTCGAGGATGCGATCCATGTGGCCGCGCGAATTGATCGGTCCGACATCGGTCGTCTCACTCAGCGGATCGCCCAGCTTGAGCGATGCGACCCGCGCCGCTACCGCGTCGAGCACGCGGTCATGGATATCCTCGTGCAGAAGCAGGCGCGACAGCGACCCGCAGGACTGGCCCTGCCAGGCGAAGTTCATGCCCTGGATCGCGGCGGCCGCGATTGTGTCAGGGTCGCAATCCGGGAACACGATCATCGGGTTCTTGCCTCCAAGCTCGAGGCTGACATGCTTGACCGTCACCTCCGCCGCGGCGCGCTGGATGGCACGGCCGGTGTCAGGCGAGCCGATGAAGGCGATGCGCTTGATGCCGGGATGGCGCACGATGGCGTCGCCGGTCGTGCGCCCGTCGCCGGTCACGATGTTGAAGACACCGGGCGGCAGGACCTGCTGAGCGATCTCGGCGAGAATCATCGCCGACAGCGGTGAGGTCTCCGGCGGCTTGACGATGACCGCATTGCCGACCGCGAGCGCAGCGGCCGTCCGCGCCACGGCGAACATGACGGGATGGTTGAATGGTGCGATTCGCGCCACGACGCCGTAGGGTTCGTGGAGGGTCAGATGCAGATGGTCGCGCGTCGCGGGGATCGTCTCGCCACGCAGATCGGGGGCCAGACCGGCGAAGTAGCGCAGCGTTTCAACCGCCGTGGGCACGTCGATCATGCGCATCGGCCGGATCGTGTTGCCGGTGTCGGTGACTTCGACGCGGAGGATCTCGTCGGCGCGGGCGGCGACCGCGTCGGCGAACTTGTTCATCACTTCGGCGCGTTCCATCGGCGTCAACGCCGCCCATTTCGGCCAGGCTTCTTCGGCGGCCGCGACGGCGCGATAAACGTCCGCCTTCGTCGCCACCGGCGTACGCCCGATAGGCTCCTCGTTTGCCGGATTGATCGAAATCGCCCATTCACCGGTCTCGCCGGCGACAAGCTCGCCGCCGATGAGCATGCGTTCGGCTTCGGTCACGCGTTCCACGGCTGCTCCTCCCGAGTTCGTGCGCCGAGATTAACCTCGCGAGCCAGAGCGTCAAATCTATCGCAGGCGATCTTGCATATCCGAAAAGCTATAAGGTATCTCCTGACCCATTGCCTATCGTGAAAGTTTTGCGGGAGAGAATAGATTATTCATGTGGTTTCGCCCGCCTTATTGTGCCCCCGGATGGAGGAGTTCGATGAACATGCATAGCCTGAAGACTGCGTCCGAGGGCGCGCTGGACGTTCTCGTCATCGGCGCGGGACTGGGCGGCCTAGGTGCGGCGGCGAAGCTTATCGAGGGTGGGCGCGGCAGGCTGCTGGTGCTCGAGGCCGAGGCCGAGGTCGGCGGCGTGTGGCGCGAGAACCGCTATCCCAACGTCGCCTGCGACACGCCCATCGACCTCTATGCCTACAGCTTCTATCCAGGCGACAAGTGGTCCAGCAACTTCGCGCCCGGCGACGAGATCTTCGCCTACCTGAAGGAATTCGCCGACGCCTACGGCGTGACGCAGCGCATTGTCTTCAACACCCGCGTCGCGTCAACCGTCTGGGACGGCGCGGCGGCGCATTGGCGCGTGACCAGCACTGACGGAAGATCGTGGACGGCGCGTTACGTCATCTGGTCGGGTGGCCTCTTCTCCCAGCCGACACTGCCGAAGATCCAGGGGCTGGAGAGCTTTGCCGGCGATTCTATCCACACGACCGAATGGCACGACGGGATCGACCTCACCGGTAAGCGGGTGGCGGTCGTCGGTGGCGGGGCTACCTCGATCCAGGTCGTGCCCTATGCCGCCGAACACGCGAAAGAGCTGTTCGTCTTTGTGCGCACGCCGTCCTACGTGCTGCCGCGGCCCGAGATCAACTTCGGCGAGAAGGACCGCGCCAGCCCGGAATTCGCCAGACAGCAGAGGGTGCGGCGCAGCGAGTGGTTCAACCGTTTCGAGGTCATTGCACGCTCGCGCTTCCCAATGAACGGCGCGGTCATCGCCGAGCAGGAAGCGGTGTGGAAGGAGCAGTTCGACAAGCAGGTGAAGGACCCGCACGCCCGCGATGTCCTTACCCCACACTACCGCTTCGGCTGCAAGCGTCCGCTGTTCAGCAGCGCCTACTATCCCGCACTGCAGCAGGATACCGTCACCCTCGTCGGCCGCGGCGTCTCGCACCTGGCGGGCGACAGCATCGTAGACGTTAAAGGCGACGCGTATCGCGTCGACATGGTCATCTGGGCAACCGGGTTCGAACCGTCAGGGATGCTGGGCGGGCTCGTCATCCGCGGCCGCGATGGGCGCGACCTGGAGGACGAGTGGCGCGAAATCCCGCACGCCTATTTCGGCACGATGGTCGAAGGATTCCCGAACTTCTTCCTGATCAACGGGCCGAACGCCGGCGGCGCCTCGGTGACCGACGTGGTCGAGGCACAGGTGGGCTTCATCCTCGCCAACATGGCCGAGGCCGACAGGCGCGGCGCCGGGACGGTCGAGGTCGATGCGGACGTCTACAGGAGCTACAATGAAGATGTGCAGGCGCGTGCCGACGCCAGCGTGATGGTGAAAGGTAATTGTAGCTCCTATTACCGGGTCGGCGGTAGCGGTAAGGTGTTCACGCACTGGCCAGACACGGTCGAAGCCTTTCAGCGCCGCATCAAATCCGACGCGCCGTCGGGCGTCGTCTTCCGCGTCCCCGAGACGGTCGGCTAGGAGAGTCTGCATGCCGCTTCATCCCGTCGTTCAGGCCATCATGGACCGAGTCCGCGCCACTGGCTTCAACGGCTATGCCGACTTCTCGGTCGAAGCCGCCCGCGCCCATTACGCAAACACCGCCAAGGCGTTCGGCCCCGGCCCCGAGATCCACGAGGTCCGCGACGTCTCGATTCCGGTGGAGGGCGGCTTTATCGCCGCGCGGCTGTACCGTCCGGTCGCGGAGCCGGCGGGTCTCTGCGTCTACTTTCACGGCGGCGGCTGGACGCTCGGCGCGCTGGATGGTTTCGACGCGCTGATGCGCACGCTGGCGGAACGCAGCGGCGCCGCGATGCTCTCCGTCGACTACAGGCTCGCTCCCGAATTCCCCTTTCCGGTGCCGGTGGATGACGCAATGGCGGCGGTCCGCTTCGCGGCGGCGAACCGGCCGGCGCTCGGCGGTGCAGGCGGGCTGGCGGTCGGCGGCGACAGCGCCGGCGGCAACCTGGCAACGGTCGCCGCGCTGGCGCTGCGTCGCGAGGTCGAGATTGCGTTGCAGATGCTTTTCTACCCGGCCGTCGATACGGACAGCACCCGGCCCGGCTTCGTCAAATACGGCTCCGACTATATGCTGAAGGCCTCCGACGTCGCTTGGTTCCTCAACCACTATGCGCCGGGCATCGATCCTGCCGAGCCGCGGCTCGCGCCGCTGCGAACCCCGGACCTCGCCGGCGCGCCGCCGGCTTGGATCGGCGTCGCCGAATACGACGTGCTGACCGAGGAAGGCGTGGACTATGCAGCCGCGCTTCAGGCGGCCGGCGTGCCGGTGACGCTCCGTCGCTACGAGGGCGTCATGCACGGTTTCGCACGCCAGTACGGAATCGTCGATGTCGCCGACGGCGCCATTCACGATGCGGCACAGGCGCTGACCGCCAGCCTGAAACCCTGAACTCACGCCGCGGCGCGCATCTCGACGCGGCCGCGAATCTCGTCAGCGATCTTCTCGGCGATCATGATGACGGCGGCATTGATGTTGCCGCCCACCATGTCGGGCATGACCGAGGCGTCCACCACGCGAAGCCTTTCGGTGCCGTGGACACGCAGCTGCGCGTCCACCACGCCGTCCGCTTCGCTCGTCGCCATGGCGCAGGTGCCGAGGGGATGATGAGTGGTCAAGGCGCGGGCGCGGATGAAGGCATCCAGCCCGGCATCGTCGTCGGCGCCGTCGCTGCCCGGCATCCGCGCGCCGCCATTGGCGAAAGCCAGCGCCGGGCGCGAGGCGATGTCGCGCGCCATGCGGATGCCCTCGCGCAGCACCTTCCACTCGGCGTCGTGCTGGAGGAAGTCCTGATGAATTCTGGGTTGCTCCAGTGGGTTCGCCGAGTTCAGCCAGATGCGTCCGCTGCTCTTGGGACGCAGCAGGATGACGCGCAGGCCGAACCCGTCGGCGAAGCCATTCAGAAGGTACGGCTTGGCATCCAGCGGTGCGCCGTTGAGGATGATCTGAATGTTGGGAGCCGAACCGTGCGCCGACGGCGTCTTCAGGAAGCCGACCAGGCCAGCCGGCAAGTCGCTGGCGATGCCGGTTCCCAGCACCCCGGCCTGCAGCATCTTCAGGCCAATGCGGTCGTAGCGCATGGCGCGCTGGAATGGGCCCGGCTCTTTGCGCTTGTAGAGCAGCACCGGCGAGACGTGGTCGCGCAGGTTCATGCCGACCTTGGGCAGGTCGACTCGGACGTCGATGCCGTGGCGGCGCAGATCCTGCTCGGGTCCGATGCCGGAAAGCATCAGGAGCTGCGGCGACAGCGCCACGCCGGCGCTAAGCAGCACCTCTTTACGCGCCCGCAGTTCATGCAGTTTACCATCCTGGAGATACTCGACGCCACGCGCTACGTTGCCGTCGAACAGCACGCGCGTCACATGCGCGTGAATCTTGAGCGTCAGGTTCTTGCGTCCGAGCGAGGGTCGAAGATAAGCCACCGCGGCGCTGCAACGCCGCCCGCGCCGGATGGTCGACTGCATCACGGAGATGCCTTCCTGCTCCGCCGCGTTGTAGTCCGGATTGAACTGATAACCGGCCTCGATGCCCGCCTGAATGGAGGCGTCGACCAGCACGTCGCTGTATTTCGACGGCCGCGTCGTCAGCGGGCCGGAACCGCCCCGATATTGACTGGCGCCGCCCTCCCAGCTCTCCTGCTTGCGGAAGTATGGCAGCACGTCGGCATAGCTCCAGCCTGCCAGCCCGGATGCCGCCCAGCGGTCGTAGTCGCTGCGATGGCCGCGGACATAGGCCATGGCGTTGACCGAAGACGAACCGCCCAGGACCTTGCCACGCGCGAACTCGACAATGCGGTTGTTGAGGCGGGCTTCCGGCTCGGTCTTTAGCCGCCAGTCGAACAGCTTCTTGGAGTAGACCATGCCCCAGCCGAGGGGAATGCTGATCAGCGGGCTGGAATCGCGACCGCCGGCTTCGAGGATGACCACTTCGGTCCCCGCGTCCTCGCTCAGCCGCGCGGCCAGCACACAGCCGGCCGAGCCGGCACCGACGACGATATAGTCGGTTTCAGAAACGCTTCCGCGCAGCGGGTTGACTGAACTCAACTCAGACTCCGTCTACTTCAGCAGGCCAGGCAGGAACAGCGCGATGTCCGGCACGACCATCAGAAGCGCCACGCCAATCAGCATCGGCACGATGAAAACGAGGGACCCGGCGGTTACGTCCTGGAGCGTTGTGCCCGGCGCCACGCTGCGCAGCACAAAGAGGTTGAAGCCCACGGGCGGTGAGATCGCGGCGATCTCGGTCTGAATGGTCACGATGATGCCAAACCATATCGGATCGTAGCCGAGGCCGACAACCGCGTGCAGAAAGATCGGCACGACGATAACCAGGATACTCAGCGGATCCATGAACATGCCGAGCACCAGCAGGAAGACATTGATCGCGACCAGGATCACCCATGGCGGCACGTCGAGACCGGTGAGGAAGGCCGAGATGCCCTGCGGCACGCCGAGGCGGGTCAGCACGAAGGACGAGAAGATGCCGCCGATGAGAAGCAGCATGAACATGCCCGTCGTGCGCACCGTCCGGTCGAGCGCGGTATTGAACGCCGAGACGCGCAGCTTGCGCATGGCCAGCGCGACGAGGATCGCCGCCGCCGCGCCGACGCCGCCGGCCTCGGTGGGCGTCGCGAAGCCGCCGTAGATCGAGACGATCACCATGACCGCGATGATGACGATAGGAGCGGCCTCGCCGGTGATCAGCAGCCTGTCGCGCATCGGGACGGTCGTGGTGATCTTCGGCGCGTCCTGCGGGCGCAGCGTGACCTGGATGAAGACCGTCAGCGACAGCAGCAGCGCCATCATCACGCCAGGCAGGATGCCTGCCATGAACAGCTTTCCGATCGAGGTGTCGGTAATCACTCCGTAGAGGATCATCGGCACGGAGGGCGGGATGAGGATACCGAGCGTGCCGCCTGCAGCTGTGGCGCCCAAGGCAAGGCGCTTGGAATAGCCGTGGTTCCTCATTTCCGGCACGGCCAGTGCTCCCATCGTCGCAGCGGTGACCGGGCTCGAGCCGCACACCGCCGCGAAGCCCGTGCAGGCTGCGATCGTGCCGATGGCAAGACCACCGGGAAGACCTCCGAGCCACACGGCCGCCGCCTTGAACAGGCTGGCGCCGAGGCCGGACACGGCGATCACCTCGCCCATCAGCACGAACAGCGGCACGACGACCAGCACGAAGCTGAAGGTCTGCGAGTAGGCCAGGTTGGCGATCTGCACGACCGCCGCCGGCGATACGAACGCCATCGTGCCGGCGATGCCGATCAGGCCCATCGACACGGCAACGGGAATACGCAGCGCGAGCAGCAGAACGAGAGCGCCGGCGAAGGCTGCGAACCAGAGGAGGGACATCAGGCATGCCCTCCGGTCCCCTGGCGGCGCCGTTCGCCGCGCACGATCGATGAAATGAGCTGTTGCAGCGCGGTCAGGCAGAACAGCGCCACGCCCAGCGGGCCGGCGACCTGTATCCACTTGAGCTCGATCGAAATCGCCATGTTCGCCATGCGACCGTCGGCGAAGGCCCGACCGGTTAGGTTCCAGAGCTGGTAGAGAAAGACCGAGCCGAAGAGCAAGCACGCGAACGCAGCGATGGCATCGAGATGCTTGCGCAGCGGTGCGGGCACGATGGGTTCGAACAGCTCGACGGTGACGTGTTGACCCGTTTGCAGCGCCGGGCCGAAGGACAGGAACGCAACGTAGACGAAGGCGATCTGGGCGACATCGTTCGCCCAGATCAGCCCGATGCCCATCTCCCGCGTCACGATGGCGAGGATGATGACTACCACGATGACCATCACGAGAACTCGGGCGATGAAGGTGAAGAGGTTGTTAAGCCTCCTCACCCAGGTTTCGAACATCGCGAGGGCGCGCATTGAGTTGCTTGACATCTGTCTGCCCGCCCCAAATCCGTCTACTTGCGGTACGACGCGAGCTTGTCGATCATCGCGACGCCAGGGCCGTCCTTAACCGCTTCTCTCACCTTGTCGAACACCGGCGCAGTTACAGCAGCGACCTCGGCACGCTCATCCGCGGAAAGCTCGTAGACCTTGCCGAGTTTGGCCAGCTCCTTGAGGCCGTTCTGCGCGCTCTCCCGCATCGTCGTCGCCGCCGTCTGGATCATCTCGTCCGAAACCTTGCGGATCGCGGCTCGCTGCGCCTCCGGGAGCTTGTCCCACGCGTCCTTGTTCATGATCGAAAAGGTAATGTTACCCGCCATCTCGGTGTTCGTGTAGTAGGGCGCCACTTCGTACAGGCGGGCCGACATGGTGATTGACGGCGTCATCAGCGCGCAGTCGACGACACCGTTTTGCAGCGCCACATAAAGCTCCGACGGGGGCAGCGGCATCGGCACGGCGCCCATTGCCGCGACCTGCTGGGCCTGCCAGCGGCCGGCGGTACGGATCTTCTTGCCGGCCCACTCGGCCTTGCTCTTCAGAAACGTGTCGCGGCAGATCACGCCGCTGGAGAAGGCGGGCGCGCCGAACAGCGCGGTCGCTCCATGCTCGCCAAACAGTGCGTCGACGTCGCTCCAGATGCTGGCCAGCGCCTCGCCCGTCGACGGGTCCTCGACCGGCAGGCCGTCGAGCATCTCGGCGTAGCCCATTGCGGGGATTGTGCCGCTGATGAACGCAGCGACGACCATGCCGGCCGGCACGACCCCGAGCGAGATGCCGTCCAGCGCTTCGGGCAGGGGAACCAGCGCGCCGTTCGGGACAATCTCGAACACGACCTCGCCATTGGTAGCGGCTTTCACCTTGTCGGCCCACTCGCGGGCGAGCAGGGTGAACTGGTCCTTGTTGTTGAAGGCGCCGGAGAACTGGAACGTCTCGGCCTGCGCCGACGTGAATGCCATCGCCGCGAGTGCAACGCCTGCGAGATATGCTTTCATGGTATTCCTCCCTTGGTTGGCCAATGGTGGCCGATATCAATTGGTCGTCACCAGATTTCGTCTGTCGGCTGCTTGTCCGTGCCATGGACGATCTGGTGGCGCAGTTCGTGTCCGTCGAGGTAGGCCGCCTCGCCCTTGATGAGCCCGTCCTCGAAATGCACCCATACGGTCATCGGCAGGCAGAGCCGCTTGCCGGTGGTGGGAACGCCGAAGAACACGCCTTTGGGCGTACCCGCGAAGTAGCCGTTGCCAATGATGACGGCGTCGGAGACGACCCACCGCCTGACCTCGAAGGCCTGGCCCTGGAACGTCTGGAGGCGGCCGGCGTAGAAGTCGCGCACCGCGTCCCAGCCGCGGATGTTGAGGCCCGTGCCATACATGATCTGGAACGGATCGTTGCGCGTCATCGTCGCCATGGTGGCGTCGACATCGCCGCTCCATTCGGCGCTGGTATGGGTGAGCAGCATCCGCCAGGCGTGCTCGGCGCCCTTCCCGCCGGTCGAGATGACATCGCCCGAATAGTCGAACTGCGCCACCCGCTCCGCCACGAGCGGGTCGAGGTCGATGCCGGCGAAATCGTTGCGTCCGGTCATCGGCTCAAGCTCCGGTCACGTTGCGCGTGAAGAAGTCGAGCGTGCGCTGCCAAGCCAGCGTCGACGCCACCGGCGCGTAGCTGCCGCGCTGGTCGCAGTGGAATCCGTGGCCGGCATTGTCGTAGACGTAGAACTCCGCCTGCGGCTGCTTCGTCTTCACCTCATTGTAGTTCTCCGGAGGAATGCCGGAATCGTCCGCCCCATAGTGGAACTGCACCGGGCAGCGCGCGGTCTCGCCAGCGAACCTGTTGGCCATGCCGCCGTAGAAGCTGCTGGCGGCGGAGAAGCCGTCGAGCCTCGTCGCCGCCGCGAATGCGACCGAGCCGCCGAGGCAGAATCCGACGATGCCGACCTTTCCCGTGCTGGCCAAGACATCGCGCGCTGCGGCCACGTCCAACAGACAATTGCCCATGTCGAATTTCGGAATCAGCGTCTTGGCGTGCTCGACGTTCTCCGGCGTGTAGCCGGTTTCGAATTCCCGCGCGAAACGGTCGAAGATTGCGGGCGCCACGGCCGCATAGCCTTCGGCGGCAAGACGGTCGCAGATCGAGCGGATGTGCGAATTGACGCCGAAGATCTCTTGCACGACGACGATGCCACCGCGCCGCGCGCCCTTGGGGTCTGCGCGATATGCGCCCAGCCGGTGTCCGTCGGCCGCTGTCAGTTCGATCTTGCCCATCTCGTTCTCCTCAAAACGCCCGCTGTCCGGAATCGACCGGTAGCACCACACCGGTGATGCTCGGCGCCTGGTCGGAACACAGGAACGCGGCCGACATTGCGAGCTCCCGTTCGGTAACCAGCCGTCGCAGCGGGGTCGCGTCGCGCACCTTGTGGCTGCCGCCCTGCCGGGCGCGCAGCTTTGAGCCTTCGCCCTTCATCGGCTGGGCCATGTAGCCCGGCGCGATACAGTTCACGCGGATGCCGCGCGCGCCGTAGGCGACGGCGTAGGTGCGGGTGATCGCCTCGATGGCGGCTTTCGACGCCTGATAGGCGTAGGCGCCGCCGACGCGGCCCATAAAGGCCGACATGCTGCTGAGCAGCAGGATGCTCGAGCCCTCGCCCAGATGCGCGGAGGCCGCGTCGCAAACCAGCGCCGCGCCCTTGAAGTTCACGTCGAGCACTTTGCCCACGGCGGCCGGGTCGGCCGCTCCGGGCACCGTCTCCATCAGGATGCCATGGGCGACCACGAGGCTGGTGATCTGGCCCAGCTTCGCGGCCGTTTCGAACATCGCCGCGACACTCTTCGGATCGGTCACGTCGCAGCGCACGAAGATCTGGCCTTTTGCCACCGCCTGTTCGTCGAGGTCGGCGACGACGACCGTGGCGCCGCGCTCCTGGAACAGGTCGGCGATCGCGGCACCGATCGTGCCCGTGCCGCCCGTGACGATGGCAATACCGTTCATCGCTGTCTCCCAGTCTTGTTCAGAGTCCCGCGAAGCCCGCGCGCGCCAGCCAGTAGTCCCAGGCGCGGCCGAGCGCCATCTCGCCCAGCATCATCGCCTGCGCCTTGTCGATCTCGCCGTCGCTGAGGTGCTTCACTTCGCCCAGCGGGCGCGTGGCGAGGATCAGCTCGGCGTTGTCGCGAAGGCCGATCGAGATGCGGATGACTGCCCTGACGTTGGCGGCGGCGCAGACGCAACCGTGGCCGCGCAGCAGTGCCACGCTGTTTCGGCCCAGCGCGCGCGACAGCGAGTGACCCATCTCCATCGAGTCGACCAGCATATTGGTGTCGCCAAACTCGGTCTGGCTGTCCCAATAGCCGAACTCCTTTCCGATCACCGCCGACATGTGGAACATCGGGCGCAACGAGATGTCGACCATCGTGAAGGGTATGACCGACCGCGCGTGGTGATGGGTCACCGCGTTCACGTCCGGGCGGTCCTTGTAGATTGCACCGTGGATGTGCCGCTCGGCGTAGGGGCGGCGTGGGTCGTCGCCCACCAGCTCCCCGTTCAGAGTGTATTCGAGGATATCGCCACGCGTAACGTTGGCCGGACTGCGCGAGCGGGAGATGAAATAGCGCTCGGGATTGAGCGGATGGCGCATGCTGACATGGCCGAAATCGTCGATGACGTCCTCGCGCGCCAGGATGCGATTGGCGAGCACGAGCTCGGTCAATGCGTGCTCAATGATCTCCTTCTCATGCGCGGTAACCGGCACAGCATCTCCTCCCTGTTGCAGGGCAGACACTAGGTTGCCTCGGTATAGATACTCTAATATATGTTTCGGCGGTTGATATAGCTTAGAAGGTATGAGATGCGCTCCCTGGTCTCGCAGCTGTCGATTCACAAGCTCGAGGTGCTGTGCACTGTCGTGGAGTCGAACAGCTTCTCACGCGCGGCGCAGAAGCTGAACATCACCCAGCCCGTCGTGTCGGCCCACATCAAGGCATTGACCGAGAAGTTCGAAGTTCCGCTGATCGCTAAGAATGGTCGCCGTATCGCACTCACCGAGGACGGCGAGCGGGTCTACCGTTGGGCTCGCGAACTGGTCAGCCGGACCCGCGAGATCGAGCGCGAGATGTCGGACAGCCAGCGCGGCGTCGTCGGCCGCGCCTCGGTCGGGGCGTCAATGACGATAGCCTCCTATGTCTTGCCTGCGCTGGTCGCCGAGTTCCGCCGCATAAGTCCGCTGGGGGAAATCTCGGTGCAAGCTTACAACCCCATGGCCGCGACCGACGCGATCCACAGCGGCGAGTGCGATTTCACCTTCACCATCATGGACCCGCGCGTTGAGATGGAGGGGCTACATGTCGAAGCGATAGCCGACGACCATCTGATCCTCATCACCTCGGAGCGCGTGCCGCCGGGCGGCGAGGTGTTAACGCCGCAGATGATCGCCGGTCTACCATTCGTCAGCGCCCAGGCCGGCATGCCACGACGCGAGATCGAAGATCACCTGCTCGAACGCTATGGCATCCGCCGCCGCCATATTGTGCTCGAGTTCGGCCACGCTGAGTCCCTGAAACAGGCTGTACGCGCCGGCGCGGGCTATTCCTTCGTTTTCCGCTCCTCGGTGCAGGATGAGCTTAAGACCGGCGTGCTGCGCGAGGTCGAGACGCCGGGCATGAGCCTGAAGGTCCCCCTGTTCCTGGTGCGCCGTCCAACCAAGAAGCTGTCTAGCTTCCAACAGCGCCTGCTCGACTTCCTCGTCGACGAGATAACCGCTCAGCTGGAAGGCCGCCCGACCGGCGAACCGTCGGGGCAACGCGCTACACCGGCTCCTGCGGGCGCGCGGAAGACAGCTTCGCGGTCGCTGCGGGCTCGATGAGGCTTCCCAGGAATTCCGCCTGAGATAATGCCCTCGCGCGGATTTTTACCACGAGAACTGCAGCGGACTGCCTCGTCTCGATGTCCGTCATTGGACAGTGGCGGTGGATTGCCGGCGTTCTGCCGGTGCGCCGCTGCCCGCCGAGCCGGGCCAGTTGCGCAGCTTTGTGGATGTTTCTAGTCTTCTTTGAACGCATATCGCCGCGGCGGCGGCGAGTTGTAGAATGCTGCCCGGCGGGACTCAAGTATGGCGTGACGTCGCCTCGATTACCGCCCCCTTTCCTAAAGTCGAACTTCAGTGCGCGATTCTTCATGTCCGGCGGCGCGCTTCACTCTAATCTGTATGGTCTATACGATTTTTTTGGGGGTGCGTCGGACTATATAAGCAGTCTGTAGCTATTTTTGCTTATTCGGACGAATCTGGCAGGCTCCAATGCTTGCGCTGAAGCCCGCGCGGCTCGCACTATGAAATAATTCACGTTTCGCCGACTATTTATTTTTTTGCGCATGCGCCCAAACGAAAGTTTTCGCCGCGCTTTTACCATCTTTTTCCCTTGCGTAAGCATATGGCGGGGGTATTCTCCCGACCGTAACAAAGTCCAACCCTGGAGGACGAAATGTCTAGCTTGATGAGAGCAGCCAAGCTCACATCGATCGCGCTCGGCTTCGCGCTGGCGCTTGTGGAGACGGGCAGCGCCCAGATCGGCAACGGCGCCCAAGGCGTCACCGGCGGGCCGTCCGGGCCATCTTCCGCATCAGGACCGGTGGGGCCTGGGCTCAGCCGCCTGCCGACGACGACGCCCAGCGTCGTACCCTATCTCTCGTCCGGCGGCACGCCGGCTGCCGGCGACAAGGCCGGCGCGTCGACCGACACCGGCGTCGGCAGCGACGCCTATGGCCTCAGCGCGTCGTTCAAGTGGCCCTACACGATCGCCCGCGTGGCGGTGACGGGCGCGCCGTTCAACACCACGAACGGAGCGTTGGTACCGGTCGCCAGCCGTCCGTATCGCTTCTCCGGCAAGCTGTGGATGCGCTTCGGTTCGAGCTGGTACGTCTGCACCGCTTCGCTGATCAAGAAGGGCGTGCTGATCACGGCGGCCCACTGCGTGCACAACTACGGTCAGCAGGCGGCGGGCTGGGCCAACGAGGTCCGCTGGTATCCGGCGAACTATGCGGCCGCCGGCGGACCGTGGGGCTACTACCAGGGCGTGACCTGGCGCATCGCGACCGTCTACTACAACGGCACCGACACCTGCCAGTCCGGCGCGATCGGCGTCGTCTGCAACAACGACATCGCCACCGTGACCCTCGCACCGAAGGGCGGCGTCTATGCCGGCAACGCACTGGGCGGCTGGTACGGCTATGGGTGGAACGGCTACAGCTACATCACCACGCCGGTATTCGGCAACGCCCACGTGGCCCAGATCACCCAGATCGGCTATCCGGTTGCGATCGACAACGGCTACCAGATGCTGCGCGGCGATTCCTACGGCAAGTACATCGCGCTAACGGGTGCCAACGGCAAACTGCTGAAGAACACGCAGCTCGGTTCCGCGATGACCGGCGGCTCGTCGGGCGGTCCGTGGCTGGTCAACTTCGGCACGTCGCCCGTCGTCACCGGCAGCGCCAGCCTTGGCAATGCCGCCTCCCGCAACATCGTCGTCGGCACGACCAGCTGGGGCTACACCTCGGTCGGCATCAACGTGCAGGGCGCTTCCTGGTTCGGCCAGAACGCCGAGTTCCCGGGCGCCAACTACAATGGCCGTGGAGCCGGGAATATCGGCTTCCTGGTCAACTACACGTGCACCAATGCTCCGGCCTATTGCTGATCTGATTTCCAGCTAGAGAAGAGCGGCCCCCGGTTCGTCCGGGGGCCGTTGTCGTTTCCGCACTGCCGAAACGTCAGCGCCTCCCATGCCTCTCCGTGTCGCGAAAAAGACAGGTTGGCATGAGCACGGGAGTATGGTTCACCTCGCAGCTGTTCACGTGAGGCGCCCGCCTCGCCCTGGAGGCGGACCGGATCATGACCGACCGAATTCTCATTGCTGGCAGCGGCCAGGCCGGCTTCCAGTGCGCGGCGAGCCTGCGCCAGGACGGGTTCGGCGGCGAGATCGTCATCATCGGCGAAGAGCGAGGACTGCCCTACCAGCGGCCTCCTCTGTCGAAGACCTATCTCAAGGAGGCGAATGCCGACCGGCTGCTGTTCCGCAATGCCGATTTCTTCGAGAAGAACCGAGTCGACCTCGAGGACGGGCGCACCGTCACCTCCATCGACCGTGCCGCACGCACCGTGACGGTGTCGGACGGCCGCGTCATCGGCTACGGCCACCTGGTGCTGGCCACCGGAACCCGCAACCGCCAACTTCCCCTGCCGGGCATCGACCTCGGCAACGTGCTGGGATTGCGTACACTCGCGGACGCCGAGATTCTGCGCGAAAAGCTAGCCTCGGCGTCGCGCCTGGTGGTGATCGGCGGCGGCTTCATCGGCCTCGAAGTGGCGGCGACGGCACGCGCAGCCGGCCTCCACGTGACCGTTCTCGAGGCAACGGCGCGGCTGATGTCGCGCGTCGTGTCGCCGCCGATCTCGGACTATTTCCTGGCCTTCCACACCGCGATCGGCGTCGATGTTCGGCTGGATTCGCTCGCCCGCGCCATCCTCGACGACGGCGCCGGCAAAGCCGGCGGCGTGGAGCTCGGCAATGGCGAGCGGGTGCCGGCCGACCTCGTGCTCGTCTCCGCCGGCGTCGTGCCCAATGCCGAGCTCGCGGAAGCCGCCGGTCTCTATATCCATGACGGCGTTCGCGTCGACGATCTGCTCGCCACGGAGGATCCCGCCATCTCCGCGATCGGCGACTGCGCCTCCTTCCCCTTCGGCCAGGATGGCCTGCAGACCCGCCTCGAATCGGTTCAAAACGCGGTCGACCAGGCAAAATGCCTGTCGCGGAGGCTGGTCGGGCATCCCGAGCGCTATGACAAGCTGCCCTGGTTCTGGAGCGAGCAGGGGCCGCATAAGCTGCAGATCGCCGGATTGACCGCCGGCGCCGACCATCACGAGATCAGGGGCGGCCTCGACGAGGGCAAGCTCTCCGTCCAGTGCTATCGCCGCGGCGAGCTGATCGGCGTCGAAACCGTCGACGTGCCCGGCGACCACATGGCGGCGCGCAGGCTGCTCGCCCAGCCGTCGCCGGTGACGCTGGAAGCGGTGCGGGCATCCGGCTACGACCTGGCCGCCCTGATGAAGGCGAACGCCGCGCGAGGGTGATGCTCAGGGCGTCTCGTCGTCCTTCCGGCTGAGTTGATGCCGGTCCGGATTGAAATCGATGAAGAAGCCATGGAACGACATCATGGCCAGCGCGCCGACGACGCAGGCCCACAGGATCGCGCCGTTCCACAGTTCGAACACGGTCCAGGCGGCCGTGAACCCGAACGTGGCGATGCGGATCCACAGCGGCCGGAAGAAGGGATGGTCGGTGTCGAGCAGCTTCATCGCGGCGCCATGACGTAAGCCTCGATGCCGACCGCGAGGTTCGCCGCGCCACTCTTTCGCTCGCGTTCGATATAGGTCGAGAAAAAGCGCCAGAACGAGCGGGCGTAATCGAGGAAGAACTCGTCGGCCACGGCGCGGTCGCAGAGCTTCGTGTTCACGCAGGACGCAAGCCGGCTGAGGAAATAGACGATCCTGTCGAACCGGTCCTGGAACTCGGAGAGCGGCATCGTCCCGCCTTCGTCGGTCATCGCCTTCGAGCCGATGCTCGCCATGATGATGTCCATCTGCTCCGGCGAGGTCTGCGACGTGACCAGACCGGCGGACTGCTTGTTCAGTTCGCCAAGCCGGCGCTTCAGCGCGGTCTGGGCTTCCTGGTATTCGGGCTTTTCCCACAGTTCAACCAGTGCCAGCGTGCGCTCGACGCGCTTGTCCTGGCGCGATTGCAGGAACTGCACCGCCGAGAACACGGCGCCGACGCAGAGCAGAACCCTGAGTGCGAACCCGCTCCAGGCAAACACGAATAGCCGCCAGTCGGTCGCCTTGAACGGGTTGGGCTCGTCCTTGGGCTCCTGCGTGTTCGGCAGAGGAATCCCGGTGCCGGTGTCCGGAAGCTTGGCCGGCTTCTTCATCAGCACGTGCCCAGGTCGATGCGCGCCGACGGATCGAGATCGATCTCGTCGGACTGCAACTTGTCCCTGAGGCACTCGACCTGACCGCGCGACAGCAGGAACTTGGTATCCGGCTCTTCGATCGCCGCTTTCGGCTCGGGCAGAGCCAGGACGATGCTGCGGCTCTTCTCGCAGCGGCTGAGGTCGACCGCGACCGTGTCGCCGGCCACCGTTTCCGGGTCGCCATACTTCTCAAGGAAGCAGGTGGCGAGATCCGCGTTCATAACAATTGAATTGGCGCAGATCACGCACTCCGCGGCCTGGAGAGACGAGGCAGACGCCAACGTCAGCGCCGCGATTGAATATCCGAGAGTCCTGAAAGCGGTCATGTCGGGTCGTCCTAATCGTCCCGCGGCGCGGTCGTACTGCATGATTTCATAAGCGCGGTTTCCCGCAAGAGGAAGCCGGCTATTTCGTGGCCGGACTGGTCTCCATCGGAAAGACCAGCACCGCGCCCTTCGAGCCGCGCTTGTCCTGGAAGCGCTTGACGTCGCGGGTCGCCGGCGCCTTGGCGATGTCGTCAAGCAGGCCGGCGAAACCTTCGGGCGCCGCAGCCGAGCGCGTCGCCTGCCTGACCCCCTTCTGTGCCAGATAGCCGAGATCGAGCGTCGGCGACTGCTGCTCCGCTTCGGTCAACACCGCGATCAGCCGCTCGTTGCCGAAGCTTCCCTCCGACACGGTGAACAGGCCCGTCTCCTCCAGTTGGTCGCGCTCGTGCAGGCGGATCGGTGCCTCGGCCGAGCTGATCGTGTAGTCGCTGCCGACATAGAGCACGTTGAGGTCGACGGGCCGGCGCGAATCGTTCTTCGCCGAGACGAAGATGGAATCGCCGGGGTGGAGGATCGGCACGTTGCCCGCCTCGATCGGCATCAATTCGTCCTCGTCCGCCCTCTGGATGGAAAAGGTGACGCTGACGTCGCCCCTGCGAAAATCGGATGCACCGGCGAGCCGCGACAGATTCATCGCCCGAGAGATCACGACCAGGTCGTCCGACAGCTTGGCGCCGAGTTTTTCCGCGTCGGACGTGAACATCGACGGCGGCCGGCGGCCCTTTTCCAGGCTGATCTCGCCCGAGGGCGGCAGCAGCCACAGCGCCGGCTCCTTCGAGGCATCTCCCGCTGCGCCGGCAACGTCGCTTTCGCGCATGACGGCCAAACGGATGTCGGCCGCCTCCCCGGGTTCGACCACACGCAGCTTGAGTGGCGTCTTGTTGTCTCCCGCGATCGCCTCCAACGCCGCGTTAGCCCGCGTAACGTCCTCGTCAAGACCTTCGGCGGGCGGTGCCTTGGCAACCACCAGTTCGAAATTGATTGCCATCTCGGCGATACGCGCAAAGGCGCCGTCGGGAATTTCCTCCATGCGCAAGGCGGATCGGCCGGAAAACGCCACCGGCAGTGCCTGGCTGGCCAGGTTCGTCGCCGAGCGCACCTCGAGATAACCTATCGCATCGTCGATGGGATCGAGCGGCGACCTCAGTACGGCGAGCTTGGTACCCGGCTCGACGCGATGCAGCGCGCCGGCGGGCAGCGCCACGACGCCATCCTTCAGCGCCACCTTCCACTGCAGCACGGCGTCGCCGGGCTCCATCCCGAACACCGGCGCGTCGAGGTCGCCCTCGAACAGCGGCGTCGGTTTGGTCCGGTTGAGTCCGGAATAATGCTGCAGGATCCCCTGGCTGAGCTGGCGGTAGGTGACATGCGGGTTCTCCGCCAGCTTCGACATCAGCGTATAGGTGAACAGACCGAAGACCTTGCCGGCGGGGTCCGTCGCCGGCTGCGGGAATTCGGGCGTGGTCTCGACGGTCTGGGCCGCAAAGAACGCGACCATGCCGCCACGTTCCGCCGCGGAAGCAGAGCCTTCGTCATCCGACGACAGACCGAGCGCGTTTTCGCGCTCCGGCTCGCCGCCTGCGCTGCGCGTCGTCTCGCCGCCTGCCGCCGCCATCATCTCGGGGGTCATGCCGAGCGAGGCCGGCGAGATCTTGCGCTCCTTCTCCTCGACACCCAAACCCACCGCGCGCGTCGCGGTGCCCGAATGGCAGGCGTCGAAAACCACCCAGACGAACGCACCCTTGTCCCGGATAGCGTCAAGTGCGGCGCCGATCTCGTCGTCCATGATCGCGTTGGGAATGGTCTTCGTCGCCGGATCCATCTTGCCGACGTCGGCGGCGAGGAAGATCTCGTCCTTGCCGTCGATCTCCGTCGACGGATCGGCCGCCGGCTGCTGCGAGCCGTGGCCGGAGAACTGGATGTATACGAAATCGCCATCCTCGGCCTTTGCCGCAAGGTCGGAAAGCGCCGCCACGATCGCGTTGCGCGTCGGCGCCTGCGCTCCCTCCGTGCCGCTCGCCAGCACCGTCACGTCGCCTGCAGCGAAGGGAGCTGTGGGGTTTGCGATGAGAAAGTCCCGAACCAGGCCGGCATCGTTCTTCGGCCCTTCCAGCCAGTCACCTTTCGGCAGGTTCGGATACTCCGACACGCCGACGATCAGCGCCCGGTTGGTGCGCGCCTCGGCCGCCCCGGCGCACAATGCACCCAGCGCCACGGCGGCAAGCAGGGTGCCCGCGCGTTTCAGACCCATGTTTCTCTCCCAAGCCCGTGCGGCACAGCGGCCGCGACGGAAGGTTCATGGCAGATTGAGGCCGATTTTTGAACCGCCGCTGAACGCAGCGGGCGACGGAAACGCTTGACCCATCCCCCGCGGCGGGGGCAAACGTCTCCCAAGATGACCAATGCAAGGCGGAGCCCATGAGCCGGACCATCATCGCGCCGTCGGTTCTCTCGGCCGACTTCTCGAAACTCGGCGACGAGGTCGAGACGATCGTGCGCGCCGGCGCCGACTGGATCCACCTCGACGTCATGGACGGCCATTTCGTGCCCAACATCACCTTCGGCCCGCCCGTCATCAAGGCGATCCGCGGCCGCACCGACAAGGTCTTCGACTGCCATCTGATGATCGCCCCGGCCGATGCCTATCTCGCCGCCTTCGCCGACGCGGGCTGCGACATCATCACGGTTCATGCCGAGGCCGGCCCCCACCTCGACCGCTCGTTGCAGGCGATCCGCAATCTCGGCAGACGAGCCGGCGTGTCGCTCAATCCGTCGACGCCGGAAAGCGTCATCGAATATGTGCTCGACCGGCTCGACCTCGTGCTTCTGATGACGGTCAATCCCGGCTTCGGCGGCCAGGCCTTCATCCCCTCCGTCGTCGAGAAGGTGAAGCGCGTCAAGGCGATGATCGGCGCCCGCCCGATCGACATCGAGATCGACGGCGGGATCACGCCAGAGACGGCACCACTGGTCGCAGCCGCCGGCGCCAATGTGCTGGTTGCCGGCTCCGCCGTGTTCAAGGGTGGTTCGGAAGCCTCCTATCGCGCCAATATCGAGGCGATCCGCGCCGCATCCGACGGGGCAATGCGGAAGGCGGCCTGAACATGGACTCGACGGCGCCCTGGCCGCGCGCGATCCTGTTCGATCTCGACGGGACGCTGATCGATTCCGCTCCCGACTTGCAGGCCTCGGTCAACATCCTGCTGATGAGGCACGGACTTCGGCCGCTACCCCTGCCCGATGTGGTGTCGATGATCGGCAACGGGGTGAAGAAGCTGGTCGAGCGGGCATTCATCGCCGTCGGCCAGCCACTGGAAACGGACGAGCTCGAACGCGAATACGAGGCGATGATCGGCATCTATGCCGATCATCTGACCGTGCACACCGTGTTGATGCCCGGCGTGCGGGAGGTCCTCGACGAGCTTCGCGCCAAGGACATCCTCATGGCCGTCGTGACCAACAAGCCGCAGATGCCGACCGAGGCGATCCTCGATCATTTCGGCCTCTCATCCGTGCTCGGCGCGGCGATCGGCGGCGATGCCGGCATCGAAAAGAAGCCGGCGCCGGGCATTGTCTTCGCGGCGCTGGAGCGGCTGCGTGTCGCGCTGGAAGATGCCGTCATGGTCGGCGACAGCCTGGCAGACGTCGGCTGCGCGCGTGCGGCAGGCATTCCCGTCGTCGCCGTGCGCGGCGGCTACACCTCCGTCCCGGTGGACGAAATCGGCGCGGACGTCGTCATCGGCTCCCTGGCCGATCTGCCGGCGACGCTCGCGGCCATGCGGCCGGCCTGACCCGCTTGGCTCGAGACAGGGCAAACCCCATATCTTGGCCATGACGCTTCACAAATCGCGGCGGGAATGGTTGAAGAGAAGCATGGCGACCAAGACGGAACTGACGCGCAACCAGACGCTCGTGTTAGCGAGGCTCGAAGAGGCAGAAGGTCCGCTCAGCGCCTATGCGCTGCTCGACCAGCTGCGCGACGACGGCTTTCGCGCGCCGCTGCAGGTCTACCGCGCGCTCGACACGCTGATGAAGGGCGGGTTCGTGCACCGGCTGGAGAGCATCAACTCCTTCGTCGCCTGCCACGGCCACCATCACCACCACCATGGCATGACCGGTTTCGCCATCTGCGAGACCTGCGGCCAGGTGACGGAATTCACCGATCCGGTCGTGACCGAGCGGCTCGAAGCCTGGGCCGCCGACGCGGGATTCCGGCCGAACAAGGCCGTGATCGAATTCCGCGGCACCTGCGCCAACTGTGCGGCGGACGCATAGGCCGTCCGCTTGGCGCAAAGGTCCGGCGCAAGCGGCCGTCAGTGCGCCTCGTCCCAGTTGTGCGCGGCGCGGGCATCGACGTTGAGCGGCACCGACATGGCGACCGCCGGCATCGCGGCGTTTTCCATCACCTCGCGGATGACCGGGATCGCGCCCTCGACATCGTCCTCGCGCGCCTCGAAGATCAGTTCGTCATGCACCTGCAGGAGCATGCGCACCGCGTCGAGCCCCGCGTTTGCGAGTGCGGCATCCATGCGGATCATCGCCCGGCGGATGATGTCGGCCGCGGTGCCCTGAAGCCTCGCATTGGTCGAGGCGCGCTCGTTGAAGGCGCGCACCGACGGGTTCGGCGAGCGGATTTCCGGATAGTGGATGCGCCGGCCGAAGATGGTCTCGACATAGCCTTCGCGGCGGGCGAACTCCTTGGTTTCCTCGATGTAATCGCGAATCCCGGGGAAGCGCTCGAAATACTTCTTGATGTAGCTGCCCGCCTCCTCGCGCGGGATCGACAGCTGGTTGGCCAACCCGAAGGCGGAAATCCCGTAGATGATGCCGAAGTTGATCGCCTTGGCGCGGCGCCGGATTTCCGACGGCATGCCCTCGACCGGCACGTTGAACATTTCCGACGCCGTGATCGCGTGGATGTCGGCGCCGTCGGCGAAGGCCTGCTTCAGCTGCGGGATGTCGGCGACATGGGCCAGCACGCGCAGTTCGATCTGGCTGTAGTCGGCGGAGATCAGCTTGTGCCCCGGTTCGGCGACGAAGGCGGTGCGGATCTTGCGGCCCTCGGCCGTGCGCACCGGGATGTTCTGCAGGTTCGGATCGGAGGACGACAGCCTTCCGGTGGTGGTCGAGGCCAGGGCGTAGGAGGTGTGGACCCGCCCCGTCTCCGGGTTCACGAAGCCCGGCAGCGCGTCGGTATAGGTCGATTTAAGCTTCGTCAGCTGGCGCCAGTCGACGATCTTGCGCGGCAGTTCGTGGCCCTCGGCGGCGAGATCCTCCAGCAGTTGCGCCGAGGTCGACCACTGGCCGGTCTTGGTCTTCGACCCGCCCGGCAGGCCCATGCGGCCGAACAGGATGTCGCCCAGCTGCTTGGGCGAGCCGATGTTGATGCGCTCGCCGACCAGCGCATAGATCTCGTCCTCGATGCGCGCCGCGCCCTGCGCCAGCTCGCCCGACAGCCGCGACAGGATCTGCCGGTCGATCGAGATGCCGCGCTGCTCCATGTTGGCCAGCACCGGCACCAGCGGCCGCTCCAGCCGCTCGTAGACCGAGACCAGCCCCTTGGCCACCAGCCGCGGCTTCAGCACCTGCCAGAGCCTCAACGTCACGTCGGCGTCCTCGGCGGCGTAGCAGGTCGCCTGGTCGAGCGCGACCATGTCGAAGGTCTGGAACGACTTGCCCGACCCGCTGACGTCCTTGAAGGCGATCGGCTTGTGGCCCAGCCACTTTTCCGACAGCGCATCCATGCCGTGGCCGCCATTGGTGCCGCCGTCGGTGACGTAGGACATCAGCATCGTGTCGTCATACGGCTTCACGTCGATGCCGTGGCGGTTCATCACCACCAGATCGTATTTCAGGTTCTGCGCGATCTTGAGGACCGACGGATCCTCCAGCAGCGGCTTCAGCGCCGCGAGCGCATCGCGGATCGGGATCTGGTTCTCGACCAGCCCGCCGCCCAGCAGGTCGCCTACGCCGGTCTTGTGGCCGACGGGGACGTAGGCGGCGCGGCCCGGTGCGGTGGCGATCGAAAAGCCGCACAGTTCCGCCTGCATCGGGTCGAGCGAGGTGGTCTCGGTGTCGAAGGCGACGATGCCGGCCTCGCGCGCCTCGTCCATCCAGCGGTAGAGTTCGGCGATGTCGCGGATGCAGGCATAGGATTTCACGTCGAACGGCGTGCTGGTTGCCGCCTCGGCCCGCGCTGCGGCAAGGGCGGCGGGAGTTCCCTCCCCCTTGAGGGGAGGGTGGCCCGCAGGGCCGGGTGGGGTCAGAGCAGTCGCGCTCGACGTTCCTTCGGAATTGAGGCCAGCGGAGGCGACCCCACCCGTCGCCTTCGGCGACACCCTCCCCTCAAGGGGGAGGGACCCGCCCGACCCGACATCCGGCCCATGCGCCGCATCGCCGAACTCCACCTTCACCGTCGCCGGCTCGATCTCGGCCGCATCCGTACCGCTCGCCTCCGCCACTCGCCGCGTCAGCGTGGTGAATTCCAGCGCCTTGAGGAAGGCGATCAGCTTCGGCCCGTTGGGCGGCTGGAGGACGAAATCCTCCAGCGGCTCGACATTCGGCACGTCGTCCTTCAGCGTCACCAGCAGGCGCGAGATGCGCGCTTTCTCGGCGTTCGCAATGATCGCCTCGCGCCGCTTCTCCTGCTTGATCTCGGCCGCGCGCGACAGAAGCGTATCGAGATCGCCGAACTGCTCGAGCAGCAGTGCGGCCGTCTTCGGACCGATGCCCGGCACGCCCGGCACGTTGTCGACGGAATCGCCGGTCAGCGCCTGCAGGTCGATCATCTTCTCAGGCGGCACGCCCCATTTCTCGACGACCTCGGGGATGCCGATCTGCCTGTCCTTCATCGGGTCGTACATCCACACCGAGGGCCCGACGAGCTGCATCAGGTCCTTGTCGGAGGAGATGATCGTGGCGTCCGCTCCCGCTTCCCGCGCCATCCGGCAATAGGTCGCGATCAGATCGTCGGCCTCGAACCCCTCCATCTCTATGCAGGGCAGGTCGAAGGCCTTGGTCGCCTGGCGGATCAGGCCGAACTGCGGCACCAGATCCTCGGGCGGTGCCGAGCGGTTCGCCTTGTATTCGGGATAGAGCTCGTTGCGGAACGTCTTGGACGAATAGTCGAAGATCACTGCCAGATGGGTGGGGGTGATGCCGACATCGGTGTCGCGCGCATCCTGCATCAGCTTCCACAGCATGTTGCAGAAGCCGGAAACGGCGCCGACAGGCAGCCCGTCCGACTTGCGGGTCAGCGGCGGCAGCGCATGGTACGCGCGGAAGATGTAACCCGAGCCGTCTATGAGGAAGAGGTGATCGCCTTTTTTCATGGCCGAAGGGATAGCGCGGCGGCCTGCCAGGGTCCATCGCAAAGCCGCGCGGAGTGATCGCAGCTGTCAGGACCTGACAGGACGCGGCAGCGCCCCCGATTCTCACGGGTTCGTTACAAACTTGTAATCTACGTGCCCTTGAATCGCCACGTTCCGGGACCCAAATCTCGGTCATCGGCAATTATCGCCGAGTTCGGTTGAAGGCTCGTCCCCCGCCTATACCGGACACTGCGGCAGCCTCATCCCCCTCTCCGGGCTGCCGCATCGTTTCGAGTACGGCCGCCACGGAACCCCCCTCCACCGTGGCGGCCATTTTCGTCTTGAGGGGGCCGATTGCAGCCTTGCCGAAGACGTTGCATCCTGCCGCTCTGGAAGGAGCCAGCCATGAACGTCGCCGCACGCCGTATCGGCGCCAACATTACCCATACGGATGAGCGCATCGATCTCGCCGCGGCGCTGCGCTGGACGGCGCGGCTCGACATGCACGAGGCGGTCGCCAACCATTTCTCGCTCGCCGTCAACGACGACGGCACGCAGTTCCTAATCAATCCGAACATGGTGCATTTCAGCCGAGTGCGCGCCAGCGACCTGGTGCTGGTCGACGCCAACGATCCGGCGACGATGGAGCGCCCCGACGCGCCGGACCCGACCGCCTGGGGCCTGCACGGCTCGCTGCACCGGCTGGTCCCACATGCGCGCTGCGCCATGCATGTCCATTCGCGCTACGCCACCGTGCTCGCCTCCCTGGCGGATTCGCGCCTGCCGCCGGTCGACCAGAACTCCGCGATGTTCCATGGCCGCGTCGTCGTCGACGAGGGCTATGGCGGGCTCGCCTTCGAGGAGGAAGGCACGCGCTGCGCAAAATTGTTTGCCGATCCGAAGGTGAAGGTCATGGTGATGGGTAATCACGGCCTGCTGGTCATCGGCGAGACGGTCGCCGACACGTTCGACCGGCTCTATTATTTCGAGCGCGCCTGCGAGAACTACGTAAAGGCGCTTTGGACCGGCCGGCCGCTGCGAATCCTCTCCGACGCGGTCGCCGAGACGGTCGCTGCCCAAATGGACGCCTATCCGGTCGCCACCGCGTCTCGGCATCTCGAACAGCTCAAGCTCATCCTCGACGAAGAGGGTTCGAACTACCGCGACTGACGCGGTTCAATCGCCCAGAAGCGCCTTCGTCAGCGGGTGATCCGGGCTCGCGAGACCGTCTACGACATTGAAGTGATGCCGGTCCGGCTCCTCGACGGCAGCCGTCGCCCCGCCCAGCCCTTTCCAGATCGAGGCGAGCAGCGCGTTCTGTCGGATGAATTCCGAGCGCTCGTTGCCACCCACCCAGCAGGTCAGCCGCGTGCCCGACAGCGGCCGCAGCAGGGCCGGGCTTTCCGCCAGCGCCTCCGCCTCGTCGATCTTCAGGATCTCGTTGTTGGCGATGCGCATCAGCGGCCGGAGGTCATGGACGCCCGAGATCGACACGACATTGCCGATCCTCGCCCGCACCGCCTCGGGTAGCGGCGAGGTGTTGCTGGCCATGCGTGTTACCAGATGCCCACCGGCCGAATGGCCCGTCAGATGGACCGGTCCGGCGATCATTGTCGCTGCCGCCTCGATGGCCTGGCCGACCTCTGCCGTGATGCCCGATATGCGGATGTCGGGGCAAAGCGTGTAGGACGGCATCGCCACCGAATATCCGTGCGCCAACGGACCTGCGGCCAGATGCGACCAGTAGCTCTTTTCCAGCCGCATCCAGTAGCCGCCGTGAACGAAGACGACGAGACCCTTCGGCGCGCCTTCGGGCAGGAACAGGTCGATCAGGTTGCGCGGCGCGGGACCGTAAGGCATGTCCAGTTTCGCGCGCCCGGCTGTCACCGCGGCAGTCCGGAACGTCTCCGCCGGCTCGATCCAGGCCTGCGGCCAGCGCTCGCCGCCGGGAATGTTGGGCCAGTTGGCGTAGGCGTCGTCCCAATCGGCGATGCGGTGAAGAAACATGTGCGGCCCCCTGATCCAGTCGTTCCCCACCAGTTAGCGCATTCGAAGGTCGAGGTGGACGTTTTTCCGTATCTGTGGAAAGTGCAGTGCGGAACCAGGCAATCGAGCGGGAAACCCCGCCGAACGACAATGAAAACAAGGGAGTGTTCTAGATGGGTAGACTTCTTGCAACGATCGCCTTCGGCCTGACGCTCGGCGTCTCCGGCCTCGCGATGGCCGAGCCGCTGAAGATCGGCATGATCACCACGCTGTCCGGCGGCGGCGCGGGGCTGGGCGTCGACGCGCGCGACGGCTTCATGCTGGCGATCAAACAGGCGGGCGACGCGGAAATCTCCGTCGTCGTCGAGGACGACGCGATGAAGCCCGAGATCGCGGTGCAGATCGCCGACAAGATGATCCAGGCCGAACAGGTCGACGTGTTGACCGGCATCATCTGGTCGAACCTCGCCATGGCGGTCGTGCCCAACGCCGTCGCGCAGGGCAAGTTCTACCTGTCGCCCAATGCCGGACCCTCGCCGCTCGCCGGCGCCAAGTGCGACAAGAACTATTTCAACGTCGCCTACCAGAACGACAATTTCCACGAAGCCGCCGGCAATTTTGCGCAGTCGCAGGGCATCAAGAAGATGTTCATCCTCGCGCCGAACTACCCGGCGGGCACGGATTCGCTCAACGGCTTCAAGCGCTTTTACAAGGGCGAGCTGGCCGGCGAGGTCTACACCCAGCTCGGCCAGACCGACTACGCCGCCGAGATCGCCCAGATCCGCGCCTCGGGCGCAGACTCGGTCTTCTTCTTCCTGCCGGGCGGCATGGGCATCGCCTTCATGAAGCAATATGCGCAGTCGGGCGTCGGCATCCCGGTCATGGGCCCCGGCTTCTCCTTCAGCCAGGACGTGCTGGGCGCCATCGGCGACGCGGCGATCGGCGCCAAGAACACCGCCTCCTGGTCCCCCGACCTCGACAATGCTGCCAACAAGGCCTTCGTCGAGGCCTTCAAGGCCGAATACAACCGCCTGCCGTCGATCTACGCCGCCCAGGCCTACGATACGGCGAACCTCTTGATCTCGGCCAAGGGCAAGGCCAGCGTCAAGGACGCCGACGCGTTCCGCGCGGCGCTGAAGGAGGCCCAGTTCGACACCGTCCGCGGCAAGTTCAAGTTCAACACCAACAACCACCCGATCCAGGACTTCTACGTCCGCGAGGTCTACAAGGACGCCGACGGCACGCTGACCAACAAGATCGTCGGCACCTCCTTCACCGACCATCAGGACGCCTACGCGGCAGAGTGCAAGATGTAAGGCACAACCCCCTCACCCGGCCTCCGCTTCGCTCGGCCACCCTCTCCCCAAGGGGAGAGGAGGTGGTCCAGCGTCGGCGCCCTCTTCTCCCGTCGGGGAGAAGGTGGCCCGAAGGGCCGGATGAGGGGGAGACCTTCACAGAGTCCGACCGCCTTGCCCACAGCCCTCGTCATCGAACAGCTCCTCAACGGCCTGCAGCTCGGCGTCATGCTGTTCCTCATGGCGGCCGGGCTGACGCTGATCTTCGGCGTCATGGGGCTGATCAACTTGGCGCACGGCTCGCTCTACATGGTCGGGGCCTTCGCCTGTGCGGCGGTCGCGGCCTGGACCGGCTCGTTCTGGCTCGGGCTGATCGCCAGTCTCGCCGCCGCGGCCGCGGCGGGGGCGATCATGGAGATCACCGTCATCCGGCGGCTCTACGAGCGCGACCATCTCGACCAGGTGCTGGCCACCTTCGCGCTGATCCTGGTCTTCTCCGAGGGCACGCGCTGGCTGTTCGGCTCCTTCCCGCTCTATCTCGACATCCCATCCGCGCTCACCGGCGCGGTGGCGCTGCCCGGCGGCGTGTTCTACCCGGTCTACCGTCTCGCCATCATCCTCGTGGGCCTCGCGGTCGCCGTCGGCCTCTGGCTGCTGATCTCGCGCACCAGGCTCGGCATGCGCATCCGGGCCGGCGAGAGCGACCGCGAAATGATCGGCGCGCTCGGCGTCGACATCCGCACGCTCTACACGGTCGTCTTCGCGCTGGGCGCAGCACTTGCCGGTCTCGCCGGGGCGCTGGTCGGCGCGCTGCAATCCGTGCAGGTCGGCATGGGCGAGCCGGTGCTGATCCTCGCCTTCGTGGTGATCGTCATCGGCGGCATCGGCTCGATCAAGGGCGCCTTCCTCGGCGCGCTGCTGGTCGGCGTGGTGGACACCATGGGCCGCATCTTTTTGCCGCAAGTGCTCGCCGCTCTTCTCGGTCCGGCCCCTGCCGCCAGCCTCGGCGGCGCGCTGTCGTCGATGCTGATCTACATCGTCATGGCGGCGATCCTGGCGTTCCGGCCGAAAGGCCTGTTCGCAGCGGGGGCATGACGGCATGACCCGCGAACGCGTCCTCACCCTCGTCCTCCTCGCAACCCTCCTCGCCCTGCCTTTCGCCGCGCAGGGGCTCGGCTATCCGTTCTACACGACGCTGGCGACCCGCATGGCGATCCTGGCGCTGGCCGCGACCGGCCTCAACATCGCGCTGGGGCTGGGCGGGCTGGTGTCCTTCGGCCACGCCGCCTTCTTCGGCATCGGCGGCTATGCGGCCGGCATCGTCGCGACGCATGCGATGAATGCCGAGCCGCTGCTCGGCATGGACGTGCCCGCCTCGATGCCGCTCGTCTGGCTCCTCGCAGCCCTCGCCGCCGGCGTCGTCGCAGCGATCACCGGCGCGATCAGTCTCAGGACGTCGGGCGTCTATTTCATCATGATCACGCTCGCCTTCGCGCAGATGATCTTCTACTTCGCCATCTCCTGGAAGGCTTATGGCGGCGAGGACGGGCTGTCGATCGCGCTGCGCAACGGCTTTCCCGGCATGAACACGGCGGTGCCCCGCGACCTGTTCCTGATCGCCTTCGCCCTGCTGCTCGTCGGACTGCTCGTCTTCTGGCGGGTGCGCGTCTCGCGCTTCGGCGCGGCACTCCAGGCGGCCCGCCAGAACGAGCTGCGCGTCGCGGCGATCGGCATCGAACCCTTCCCGATCCGGCTCGCCGCCTTCGTGCTCTCGGCGATGATCGCGGCGGTCGCGGGCGCCATGTTCGCCGAGCTCAACCGCTTCGCCAGCCCCTCCATGCTCGCCTGGCCGATGTCGGGGGAGCTGATCGTGCTGATCATCCTCGGCGGCACGGGCCGGCTCGCCGGCCCGGTGGCCGGCGCCATGCTCTACGTGATGCTGGAATACTGGCTGGGATCAATCACCGAGCGCTGGCAGTTCTTCCTCGGCCTGACGCTGCTCGGCGTCGTCCTCTTCGCGCGCGGCGGCATCGTCGGGCTGATCGCCGGAAAGGCCCGCCATGGCTGAGGCGGTGCTCGAACTGCGCGACCTGGAAAAGAGCTTCGACGCGCTCAAGGCAACCGATGGTGTCTCGCTGACCTTGAAGCCGGGAGAGATCCACGCGCTGATCGGCCCCAACGGCGCCGGCAAGACGACGCTCATGCACCAGATCTCCGGCGCGCTGAGGCCCGATTCAGGGTCGATCCGTTTCCTCGGGCGGGACGTCCTGCCGCTCGGCATCGCGGCGCGGGCGCGCCTCGGTCTCGGGCGCACCTTCCAGGTCTCATCGCTGATCCCGGAATTCTCGGCGCTGCGCAACGTCATGCTGGCGGAGCAGGCGCGCCAGGGCTCCAGCTTCCGCTTCCTGGGCAACGTCATGCATGACCGGACATTGCTCGAGGCAGCCGGCTCGGCGCTGGACCGTGTCGGCCTGACCGACCGCGCGTCGGTTCCGGCGGCGGAACTGTCGCATGGCGAGCGCCGCCAGCTTGAGATCGCAATCGCCATCGCGCTCGGCGCGAAGGCCTTCCTGCTCGACGAACCGATGGCCGGCATGGGTCCCGAAGGCTCGCGCACCCTCACCGCCCTCCTGGACAAACTGCGCGCCGAGGCGCCGATCCTGCTCGTCGAGCACGACATGGACGCCGTCTTCGCGCTCGCCGACCGCGTCTCCGTGCTGGTCTACGGCCGTATCATCGCCACCGGCTCGGTCGCCGAGATCCGCAACGACCCCGCGGTGCGCGAGGCCTATCTCGGGGATGGAGCATGAGAGTAGCGGCTCAGCATGTTCCGGAGCATCGGCGCTGCCCCTCACCTGCCTGCCGGCATCCTCTCCCCGTAAGGACGGGGAGAGGTGGGCAGCTCCGGCGCCCGCGCACACCCTTCGCGATCCCCCTCTCCCCGCCCTTGCGGGGAGAGGGTAGGGGTGAGGGGCAGCGCAGGCTCTGGAAGGTGCGCGCATGACCCTCCTCTCCGTCCGAAACCTCGAGGCCTCCTATGGCGTCAGCCAGGCGCTGTTCGGCGTCGATCTCGCGGTCGGCGAAGGCGAGGTCGTGGCACTGATGGGCCGCAACGGCATGGGCAAGACGACCACCGTCCGCGCCGTCTGCGGACTGATAGCGAACCGGTCCGGCGCGATCGGCTTCGCCGGCCGCGAAATCATCCGCGAGAAGCCGTTCCGCATCGCCAGGCTCGGCATCGGCCTGGTGCCGGAAGGGCGGCGCTGCTTCCCCAACCTTACGGTGCGGGAGAATCTGCTCGCCGCCGCGCGGCCGGGCAGATGGACGATCGAAACCGTGGCCCAACTGTTTCCCCGGCTTGGCGAGCGTCGCGACCAGTATGCCCGCACGCTGTCGGGCGGCGAGCAGCAAATGCTGGCGATCGGCCGCGCGCTGATGACGAACCCGAGGCTTCTGCTCCTCGACGAGGCGACGGAGGGACTGGCGCCCACCATCCGGCGCGACATCTGGAACGCGATCCGCCGGCTCAAGGCGGACGGCCAGTCGATCCTGGTGATCGACAAGACGATGGTGGAGTTGCTACCCGTCGCCGACCGCTGCGTCGTGCTCGAGAAGGGCCGGACCGCCTGGACAGGGCGGCCGCACGAACTGACCGCGGAACTGCAAGACCGCTATCTCGGCGTCTGAACCGGGAGCGGAGGCCGGCGTTCGGATGAGGCGGGCGCTCAGGCAGGAGGAAGAAGAAGCATGAGTGCGCAGGCTTCGCTCACGAAGGCCGGCTTGTGGATGGCGGGTTGGCTGACCCTGATGCTGCTGATGAGCGTTGCCGGCCGCGCCGCAACGATCGAGATCGACATTTTCCAGATCATGGAAATGCGGGCCATCATCGGACTTGTCATGCTCTGGCCGCTGATCCATGCCGCCGGCGGCCTAAGGGCGATGCGCAGCCGCGTCCTCGGCCAGCACATCGGCCGCAACGTCGTGCACTACTTCGCCCAGTACGCCTGGCTGCTGGCGCTGACGATGATCCCGCTGGCGCAGCTGATCTCGATCGAGTTCACCATGCCGGTGTGGACGGCGATCTTCGCCGGCCTGTTCCTTGGAGAGCGCATCGGCGGGCTGAAGATCGCCTCGATCGTACTCGGCATCCTCGGCGTCGCCGTTATCGTCCGCCCGGGCCTCGACCATGTCGACCCTGGCCAACTGATCGCACTGGTCATGGCCGTCGGCTTCGGCATTTCGGTGACGATGGTGAAAGGGCTGACGCGCCACGACAGCGTGGTCAAGATCATGTTCTGGATGCTAGTCATCCAAGGCCTTATCGGCTTCGTACCGGCTCTCTGGGTATGGCGCTGGCCGTCGGCCGAGGCCTGGGCGTGGATCGTGGTGATCTCCGCCTGCGGCACCTTCTCGCATTACTGCATGGCAAAGGCGATGACCTATGCCGACGCGACCGTGGTCATCCCGATGGATTTCCTCCGCGTGCCGCTATCCGCGGCGTTGGGCTTCCTGCTCTACAGCGAGGCGCTGGACGCCTGGACCGTCGCGGGAGCTGCCTTGATCCTGTTCGGCAATCTGCTCAACCTCAAGGCCGCAGCGCCGCGCAACACCGACGCTACCGGCTGAACAGGTCGGGGTTCTCCGACGCGAAAGAGGCCAGCAAGACGTCGACATTGTCGAGATGGCTGCGCATCGCGTCGGCCGCACCCTCGCTGTTGCCGGCGCGGATCGCCTCTACGATCGCGGCATGCTCCCGGAAAGTCAGTTCGGTACGGTGCAGGCTGCCGAGCATGCGCCGGACGCGGTCGAGTCCGGCGCGAGCGGCATCGATCGTCGCGGTCACATAGGGATAGCCCAGTTCCTGCTGCAGGATGGCGTGGAACTCGACGTCGAGATTGTAGTAGGCGGTGTCGTCGCCCGCCGCCAGCGCGGCCCGCTGAGCGGCGATGTTCTCCTCCAGCCTGTCCATCCGGGGCGGGGTGCGGCGCGCCAGCTCCCGTACCGTCTCCGCTTCGAGCGCGCGCCGGATCAAGAGATTCTGCCGCACATCCTTGAGGCTGATACGACTGACTCGCGTGCCGCGCTGTGGCAGCACCTCGACGAATCCCTGCGCCGCCAGCCGGCCGAGCGCCTCGGAGACGGGAAAGCGCGACACCCCCAGCCTCTCGCAGACAAGGTTTTTGTCGACGAACTCGCCCGGCCGCAACTGGCGGTGAACGATCGCGTCGCGCAGCGCGCTGTAGACGCGCTCGGTCGTCGAGCCTCGCCCGGTACGCTCGAGTGGCTGGAGAAAGCTATACATGCGGACGAAGACCCCCTGTTTCGACCGCTCGCATCGACTTCAAATTGCACAACCCCGCATGCTTCGGATAGTCAACCACATATCACATTCCCGGGCGACCGAGGAAACTAACCAACGGTAGGCCATGGCGCAGGACATTCGCTTGACCTCGGCCAACCTTGCCGCGAGCGTATCAACGATCGGCGCGGAATTGGTCAGCCTGGCCCACAGCCGCCATGGCGAGATGCTGTGGCAGGCTGATGCCGCTTGGTGGGACCGTTCGAGCCCGATACTTTTTCCTGTGGTCGGCCGCTGTGCCGGCGATAGTATCCGCGTCGGTGCGACCGACTATCCCATGCCGCTGCACGGATTTGCACATTCGATGGAGTTTGCAGTCGTCGCAAGTGCTGACGACCGCTGCCTCCTGCGGCTTGAGGACACGCCGGCGACCCGGCGACACTATCCCTTCGCCTTCCAGCTCGACATCGCCTACCTCCTCCGGGGTGACGACCTCTCGGTCGAAGCGACTCTGCGCAATCCAAGCGGCGCGTCCTTACCCGCGAGCTTCGGATTCCACCCCGGCTTTCGCTGGCCGCTCGCGCCGGGCATTGCGAAGGAACGCCACCAGATCGTCTTCGACGCCGACGAGCACCTCGACGTATCGCGCGCCCGCGACGGTCTGCTGCTTCCCGGCAGCTCGCCGGTCGACTTGCGGCACGGTGTCCTTCCGCTGTCCGAAACCCTGTTCGGCCAGGGTGCGATGGTGTTGCTTGGGCCGAAGAGCCGCCGCATCCGCTTCGGAGCGCCCGGAGCACCGTTGGCAGTCGACATCGGCTTCGGCAACCTGCCGTCGCTCGGCCTGTGGTCGAAGCCGGGCGCAGGCTTCCTCTGCATCGAGCCGTGGGCGGGACATGCCGATCCGGTGGGCTTCGACGGCGACATCTTCGGTAAGCCGGGCCTCGTCGCGCTCGGGCCGGGAGCCGAGGCCCGCTTCGCAATGCACCTAGCGATCCGGACCGGGGTTCGCCAATGATGTCGAGATCGCGGCGTCTCAGCCCGCCGCGACCCTTCCGCCGGCATACGCCCGACGCAAATATCGTCTCCATTTCAATGGCATATGCATCCGGTTCCGCGACGGAAGCCTATGCCGCAAATAATCCCATATTGACGCCAATCAATCTTGTCGGCTTTGCCTGACGAGTGTTTGATGGCTTTGGGTTTCGGAAGGCAAAGGGCGGGCGGCTTCGCAGGTCGCGTCCCGCCGCAATGCAATGTCTCAGGAGGTACGATCTTGAAAATTTCATCTAGACTGACACGCAGCCTGGCGCTGCTTGTGCTTGGGGGCGGCACTGCTTTCGCCGCGCTGCCCGCCGCCGCCGAAGATGCGGCGCAGCGGCCTGAACTGTCGCCCATGACGCGCGTAACCGAAGCACGCGCCAAGGCCGAAGACGATCGAGTGGTCGGCGGATATGCGACCGAGCAGGGCGAATATCCCTTCCAGGTCGCGCTGCTCTTCAGCGGTTCGCTGGACGAGACCGCCGACTCGCAACTCAACGCTCAGTTCTGCGGGGGCAGTCTGATCGCGCCACAATGGGTGCTGACGGCGGCGCATTGCCTGGTCCAGGCCGGCGCACCTATCAGTCCGGACGCCGTCGTGGTGCTTTCCGGCGCCACTGACCTCGCCGAAGGGACGCGCCATCCGGTCGAGGAAATCATCGTCCACGAGAACTATGACCAGTTCGCGCTCGACAACGACCTCGGACTGATCAAGCTTGCCACTCCGGCGAGCATAAAGCCGATCAAGCTGACCAGCGCAGACGTCGAGGACGGTCACGTGACCGTCACCGGCTGGGGACGGATGGAGAACGGCGGCTTCCCGCGCAATCTGCTGAAGGCGCAGATGCGGCTGTTCCCGAATGCCACCTGCAATTCCGGCATCAAGCGGATCTATGCCGACGACATGAAATACGTGCTCTCGCGCTACATCGGCCGCTTCCGTATGTCGGAGGAGGCACTCGACCAGCTCGGCCCTGCGCTCGAGCCAGCGATGGGCGATCCCCTCACCGGCAATATGGTCTGCGCCGGCGAGCCAGACGGCGCGCGCGACGCTTGCCAGGGCGATAGCGGCGGGCCGCTGTTCTCGGAGGGCTCCGCCGGCCCGGTACAGATCGGTATCGTCAGCTGGGGTGAAGGTCCCCTCGACGCCGAGATGCCCTGCGGCCATCGCAACGCCTACGGCGTCTACACGCGCATCGCCAAGTACCGGGACTGGATCGCGCAGAAGTCAGGCGTCCGCTGACCGCGACCCGATCGACCACGGGACGGGCGGCTTCGGCCGCCCGTTTCCGGTTTGGCAACCTCGCGGCCGGCGGGCCGATTGCTCGTTTATTCAAATTTTACCTTAATCTTAGCGACCGGTAGCCTGCTGGAACGATCAAGCCAAAGATGAGTTCACCTTTCGATGCGAGAGGCTTGGACCATGATCGAGAAAGGCGAGAAAAGAGCTGGCGAGGAGGATCTGCGGGCGATGATCCACGCCCAGTTGCGGGATCCAGCCAACCGACATCATCTGTCCCGGATGCCCGCTTTTCGCGTGGATTCGGATACGGATGAAGTCTTCTCCGATCTGCTCGAGCGGCTCGAAAGCGCCGAGATCGCGAGCGGCTCCAGGCATGGCGGGGGACGCCCGAAAACGAACTGATCCGGCTTTCAGAAGAGACCGAGGTTCGAACGCGTCGCCACCTTCCACCGGTAGCCGTCTTCACCGAACTCCACCTCGACATCGGCGTCGAGAGCGGCGGCAACCATGTCCACGATCACGGAATGCCCAAATCCCTTCTGCGCCGGCGGGGTGAGGGGGCCTACGCCGGACTCGATCCATTCGAGCGTAAGCGCATTCCCGGCGGCGCGCGACCAGTTCAGGGTCACGCGGCCGTCAGGCAGTCTGAGAGCGCCATATTTCAGGCTGTTGGTCGACAGTTCATGCAACGCCATTCCGAGCGTCTGCGCGGCCTGCGATGCAACCCGGACACGAGGCCCCGTCGATTGCAGCCGGCCGCCGGCGTCCTCGCCCAGATGTCCGAGCTGCGATGCGATCAGATCGGAAAGGTCGACGCCCGCCCAGTCGTTGCGCAGAAGAAGGTCGTTGCATGCCGCGAGGCCCCGCAGCCGGCTTTCGAAGGCCTTTCCGAAGTCCTCGAATGTCGAGTTCCTGGCGGTCTGCCGCGCCACCGCCTGAACCACGGTCAGGATGTTCTTCGTCCGATGATTGAGCTCCCCCATCAGCATGCGGGTCCGCTCCTCCGCGGCGAGCTGGTCGCTGATGTCGGTGTTGACACCCGTCATCCCGAGGAACGTGCCATCTCTGTCGAAACGCGGGCGCGCTTCGGTCCGCAGCGTGCGATAGACACCGTCAGCGCGCTTGTATCGGGCCTCAACCGAAAAGGGCGTCTGCTCGGCCATCGCCTTCACGAATGGCGCAGACAATTTCTCGATGTCGTCGGGATGAAGAGTAGACCCCCAGTCGAACAACGAGAGGTCCTGCGGGTCGATGCCCCAGAAATCGCGCTGTGCCCGGTTCAGGAACACGCATTTCCCGTACTGGTCGCCCAGCCAGAGCATGGCGGGGGAATTCTCGGCCACCGCCTCTGCCAACTCTTCGCGCGATACTTTCGCCGCCGATTCCGCCTCGCGACGGGACAGATCCGCTTCCATGGGCAGCCCCTTGCAGCCGGCGCCCTGTACGCCGGTCTCAAATCCCTAATGCCGAAACCGACCTTCATCAACAACGCGTTGCTCTTTGCCGGCTTCCTTTGCGTCATTTCGCAAAAGACACCCGTCAACGCGAAAACGGCGCCGCTTTCGAGGCGGCGCCGTGGTCATCGTCGGCCGTGGTGAGGCTGGATCAGACGTCGTCGAGGAGTCCTTCCGAGCCCTTGCCGCGCTTCGCAGGCTTCGTCTGCCCGGTCGGAGCAGGGGTGTTGCGCGAGCGGGCGGCCATGAAGCGGTCGAACTCTTCCTGGTCCTTGGCGCGGCGCAGTTCTCGCGCATACTCGTCGAATTCGGCCAGCGTCTCATCGAGCTTACGGCGCTCTTCTGCGAGGCGCCCGAGTTCCTTCTCGCGCCAGTCGTCGAAGGCGACATTGCCAGTGCGGCCATGCGCTTTCCAGGAGGAAGACCTGCGGCAGGAGCCGAAGAAGCGGTCCGTCGCTCCGTTCATGTCGCGCTTGAAGCCGTCAAGCCGGTCGCCCCAGATGATGTAGGCGAGCATGGCCAGGCCCAGCGGCCAGAATACCATGAAGCCGATCACCATGAGAGCAATGGTCGCCGGCGTCCAGGCCGGACGGATCAGTGCAGTCGCGTTCATCAGTTTCTGTTCCTTCGGTTACCGGCAACCGACCCGGCTGCCTGTTTTCGATGTGGCCACGACTACTTCCCGATTCAAGACTGTGCTTTGTAAAGTTGTGTGAAGGGCGGATCGCGGGGAAACGGTCCGCATTGATTGTCGGGAACCAAATCCGGCGATTCTCGTATCGATAGATGTGAAACCATCGCTGCGAGACCATGACCTACGTTCATTCGTTACCTAACCGACCGTCTTTCGCCGCATTTCTGCACGCGGTCCTGTCCTCCTTTCCCATCGCGTGCTTCAGCCTGACGGTGCTAACCGATATGGCCTACTGGCGGACGCTGAACCTGCTCTGGCTGCACTTTTCGGAGTGGCTGCTGCTGGCGGGCCTGGTGTTCGGGACGCTCGCGCTGCTGGCCCGCCTGATCGACCTCGCCGTGCGAAAGGTGCGGCCCGCCTGGCTGGCCGTGATTGGCGGCATCGTTGTGCTGCTGCTCGCAGCCATCAACAGTTTCGTCCACACCGCCGACGGCTGGACCGCCGTCATCCCGTACGGGCTGACCCTTTCGGTCCTCACCGTGCTGGCGATGATCATCACCGGATGGCTCGGGCGAAGAGGAGTTCGTCATGTCTAGGATCGCGCTCATCTCTACCTCGGCGCTGGCGGGGATCCTGCTCGCGGGCTGCGGCAATGAGGATTTCGACGTTACCCGGCAATACGGTCCCGACCCGCTGCTACCCGCCCCCGCGCAAAGTCTGTTGCCGGACCTCAAGACGGCCGAGGTCGTGGGGTGGCAGGACGGCGAGACGCCTACGGTGCCCGATGGATTGGTCGTGACGGCATATGCGCGCGATCTGGCCAACCCGCGGACGGTCCATACCCTCCCGAACGGCGACGTGCTGGTGGTTCAGTCGAAGGCGCCGGAGGGAAAGCCTCTCAACCGACCCAAAGACATCATCCGCGGCTTCATCATGTCGATGGCGGCGGGTGACGGCGGTAAGGCCAAGGACACCAACCTCATCACGCTGCTCCGCGACACGAACCGCGACGGCGAAGTCGACGAGCGCAGCGATCTGCTCACCGGGCTGACGTCGCCCTTTGGCGTCGCCTGGCATCAGGACACGCTCTACGTGGCGGCCGCAGACGCGATCCTGTCCTACCCCTACCGGCTGGGCCAGACGGAGATCAGCGCCGAGCCGACCATTCTCGCGCCGCTTCCCGGCGGGCCCATCAACCATCACTGGACCAAGGATCTCGCGCTCAGCCCGGATGGCAGGTTCCTCTATGCGTCCGTCGGTTCGAATTCCAATGTCGGCGAGCGTGGCCTCGAAGCGGAGAAGGGACGCGCCGCGATCTGGCGGGTCGACCGCGAGACCGGCGCGGCGAAAGTGTTCGCCTCCGGCCTTCGCAACCCCAACGGGCTCAATTTCCATCCGGAGACGGGCGAACTGTGGACCGTCGTCAACGAGCGTGACGAACTCGGCCCGAATCTTGTGCCTGACTACATGACGTCCGTGCGCGAAAACGGCTTCTACGGGTGGCCGTGGAGCTACTACGGCCAGCATGTCGACGAGCGCGTCGTGCCGGCGCGGCCCGATCTGGTTGCCACTGCCATCTCGCCGGACTACGCGCTGACAAGCCATGTGGCCGCGCTCGGCCTCGCCTTCACCAACGATTCGGCGATGCCGGACGCATACCGGAACGGCGCCTTCGTCGGAAACCGTGGCAGCTGGAACCGGGAGACGTTCAACGGCTACAAGGTCGTCTATATTCCGTTCGCCGGTGGGAAGCCTTCCGGCATGGCTCAAGATGTGGTGACCGGGTTCCTCGACGGCGACAATGCCCGCGGCAGGCCCGTCGGGCTCGCTATCGACGGGACAGGTGCCCTCTTGATCGCCGACGACGCCGGCAACACTGTGTGGCGGGTAGCGGCCGCCGACGGCTCGGTCACGCCGGAGCCGATCCCGACCGACCGGGTCGCAGACGCCGCGGCCGGGAACGGCGCTGCCGAGAACGCAGTCCAAGCCGGACCGGCGGCGAGCGACGCGCAACCGGCCGGCAACGCCCCCGAGCCTTCGCCAACCCAGGTCGCACCCGCGGTCGGACCTGAAGACGGAGCGCCAGCGCCGGACGCTGCCGACTGATAGATGCGCCAGCACCGCGGATCAGCGGTGTCAGTCGCGCTGGGGCCGGAACATGCGCATCAAGACCTGCGAGCGGCGCACGAAATGCTGGAACAACGCACCGGCGACATGCAGGGCGATCATGGCAAGCAGCAGATTCTGAAGCACTTCATGCACATAGCCGGCCGCTTGCATGCCGAGGAACCAGGCGATCAGGCCTGTCAGCGGCAAGAGGAACAACAGAACATAGATCAGCATGTGAACGGCTTCGCCTGAAATCTTGAGCAGCCACGGCTCGTCGGCAGGTGGCGCCGGCGCTCCCCGCGTCAAGCGAAGATAGATACGCAAAGTCGCGAGGAAGAAGATCAAGACGCCTGCCGCGATGTGCAGATAAGCCATAGCCTCTTCCTCGACAGGCGAGGGCTCACCCCGCACCGCGGCGCGCCATGTCTTCTCGATCGCCTCGTGAGCAACGAACTGGAACGCCACCAGGATAACGACGGCCCAATGCAGCACTACCTGTGAGGTCGAGTATCCAGTCACTTTGCCGGCGGTAGCCATGTTCCCCCTTGAGCCTGGTCTCGTGAGACACCACCCGGAAAACCGGAAGGGTCGCGCGTCCCGCGTCCAGAGCGAAACGCCAGCATTGCGTTCCCGTTCCGCCCACCGGGTTGGAGGAGGCTCATGTGGAACCTAGTGGGCCTGAGTGCATTCACTATCGTCGGCGCTGTGCTCATGCGCCCGCCCCAGGGAGGGCACGCATCCGAAGCCTATCGTGCCTATTCTCCAACTTCGACCAGCTGGCACCCAAAGGGTGGACCGGCCGCTTGCGCGTCGCCGGTCTTTTCCTTGCGCCTCCCGTCCTCGCCTCCTGCTCCGGCATCCAGTCGACGCTCGATCCGGCCGGCGAGGAAGCCGGGCAGGTCGCGACCCTGTTCTGGGCGATGACGATCGGCGGAGCGCTTATATGGGTCGGAGTGGTCGGCCTCTCGCTCTATGCCTCCCTATGGAAGCGCAGGTCCGTCTCCGACAAGGCCGCGGGCAGGCTCATCTTCTGGGCGGGCGTGCTATTTCCCATATCGGTTCTCACGGCGCTTCTGTCCTACGCATTGTGGCTGATGCCATCATTGCGACCGTTCGCGGACAGCGAGCGGGCAGCGCTTCGCATCGAAGTCGTGGGTCAACAGTTCTGGTGGCACGTCGTCTATCGCCATCCCGACGGTGCACACGTCGTATCGGCCAACGAGATCAGGCTGCCGGTGGGCGAGCGCGTGGAATTCACCCTTCGCAGCGTCGACATGATCCATTCCTTCTGGATCCCGGCGCTTGGCGGCAAGATGGATCTGATTCCCGGTCGCGCCAACAGGCTGTCGTTACGCGCTACGCGGGCCGGAACCTATCGCGGCCAGTGCGCGGAGTTCTGCGGCACATCTCATGCGCTGATGGCGTTTCCGGCGATAGCAATGGAACCGGCGGATTTCGAGGCTTGGCTGGATCGGCGCGGCAGGCCGTCCGCCGGCGTCGACGGGGGGTTCGGTGGACGGGCGCTGTTCCTGCGGGAAGGCTGCGGCGAATGCCATGGCGTGACCGGAACAGAGGCGGACGGCACAAGCGGCCCGGACCTTTCCCATGTCGGTTCGCGACTGACGATCGGCGCCGGCCTGATGCCAAACGACGCGGAAAACCTGGCCCGCTTCATCGCTCATTCCAGCTCGATCAAGCCGGGGAGCAAGATGCCGTCCTACCTCGGTCTCACCCGTGAGGAACGCGACGAGATCGCGGCCTGGCTGAAGGGGCTGCAATGAGCGCCAAGATACAGCCGGATCGGGACCGGGCGGCCGACGAAGCGCAGCTTCGGGCGATATGGGCGACGCCGAGCGGCTGGCGCTACTGGACGTCTGTCAACAACACCCAGGTCGGGCTCTGGTACGGATCTGCCGCATTCAGCTTCATGCTGTTTGCCGGATTGCTGGGCCTGCTGATCCGAGCCCAGCTTGCTGTGCCTCAGAACGACCTTCTGTCGGCCGAGACTTACAACCAAGTCTACACCCTGCATGGCACGGTGATGATGTTCCTCTTCGCCGTGCCAATCTTCGAGGCGGTGGCGATCTTCCTCCTCCCGCCGATGCTTGGCGCGCGCGAACTGCCCTTCCCCCGGCTCGGCGCATTCGGGTTCTGGAGTTTTCTTCTTGGGGGCGTCTTTGTCTGCGGTTCGATCTTCTTCGGTGCCGCGCCCAACAGCGGCTGGTTCATGTATCCGCCGCTCGCCACCAGCGAACAGGCCGGCATCGGCGCGGACATCTGGCTGCTCGGACTCTCCTTCATCGAAGTCGCGTCGATCGCAGCGGCCGTCGAACTGATCGTCGGAATCATGAAGTGCCGGGCGCCCGGCATGCGCGTCAATCTGATGCCGCTGTTCGCATGGTATCTGCTGATCGTCGCGGGCATGATCCTGTTCGCCTTCCCGCCGCTGATTGCCGGCGACCTGCTGTTCGAAATGCAGCGTATGTTCGACTGGCCGTTCTTCGATCCGGCCCGCGGCGGCGATCCGCTGCTGTGGCAGCACCTGTTCTGGATCTTCGGCCACCCGGAAGTCTACATCATCTTCCTGCCGGCGATCGCGCTGCTTGCGATGATCATACCCACCTTCGCGGGACGGCCTATCGTCGGATACTCGTGGATCGTCCTGGCCGCGGTCGGCACAGGCTTCCTGTCGTTCGGACTGTGGGTCCACCACATGTTCGCGACGGGACTGCCCCAGATCTCGCTCGCCTTCTTCTCCGCGGCGTCCGGAGCGGTCGCTATCCCGACCGGCGTGCAGATTTTCGTCTTCATTGCCACTATGCTGGCGGGACGGGTGATCTTTTCGACGCCAATGCTGTTTGCGATGGGCGGCATTGCCATTTTCGTCATGGGCGGTCTGACCGGCGTGATGGTCGCCCTCGTTCCCTTCGACTGGCAGGCCCACGACACCTATTTCGTCGTCGCTCATCTCCACTACGTGCTGATCGGCGGAATGGTGTTCCCGGTCTTCGCCGGTCTCTACTACTACTATCCGCTGATCGACGGAAAACGGATGTCGGACCGGGTCGGCCGGATCGCATTCTGGCTGATGTTCACCGGCTTCAACATCGCCTTTTTCCCGATGCATCTGTCCGGCCTTCGCGGCATGCCGCGGCGCGTCTATACCTACCCGGCCGACATGGGTTGGGACTGGCTGAACCTGATCTCGACGATCGGCGCGGTGGTGTTGGGCATCGGCATGTTCGCCGTCGTGGTCGACGTCACGCTCAACCGCCGGCGAAAGCCGCGCATCGAAGAGAATCCGTGGAACGCCGGTACGCTGGAATGGATAAGCGAGCCCGAGGAGAACTGGGGCGTGCGCTCCATCCCCCGCATCGAAAGCCGCTATCCGCTCTGGGAGCAGGAGAACCTGGCCGGCGAGGTGAAAGCCGGCGAATGGTATCTTGCGGATGCAAGGGAAGGCTTCCGCGAGACGCTCGTCACATCCGTCCTCGACGCCGAGCCGGAGCAGGTGTTGCGTGTCGGCGGAACGTCCTACGCCACGATCGTAAGCGCCGCGACCCTCGGCACGGTGTTCGTGGCTCTGACGTTCAAATGGTGGATCGTATCGCTTGTCGCCGGCCTGGCATTCCTGGCGTCGGTCGTCTGGTGGCTATGGACGGGAACCGGCGGGATCCCTGAAAAGCAGGACAAGGACATCGGCCGCGGCATCCGCTTGCCGCTCTACGCATCGGGCGCAAAATCCGTCGGCTGGTGGGGCGTCTTCATCACCATGATCGGGGACGGAACGGCTTTCGCCAGCCTCGTCTTCGGCTACTTCTTCTACTGGACGATCCATCAGGATTTCACCGCCGGCTTGGCGGGTCCCGGCGTCGCCTGGCCCATGCTGGCCCTGCTGCTGTTCGCGGCGGCCTGGGCGGCCACGCTGGGCGCACGCGAATTCAACGGGCGCGGCCGCGTTGCCGAAGCGCGACTGCTGCTGTGCGGCGGAGCTGTCGCTTCAGTCGCAGGGTGCGGCGCCGGCCTCGCCGGTCCGTGGACGACGGTGATGGATCCGACCGCGCACGTCTATCCGGCGATCGTGTGGATCCTGGCGATCTGGACGGCGCTCCACGGTATCGTCGGTGTCGTCATGCAGCTCTACTGCCTGGCGCGCAGCCTTGCCGGCCGGCTCACGCCGCAGCACGACATGGAACTGCACAACGTGGCGCTCTACTGGCACTTCATGTTGGTGACCGCGCTGGTCACCTTCGCTGTGATCGGACTGTTCCCGGAGGCGCTGTGATGTGGCGCCTTCTCCCGCGGCAGATCGAATCGCTCTGGACACTCTTCACCGCGCCGATCGTCTGGGCGCTGCATTTCCTCGGCTGCTACATCGGCGCGGCGATCTTCTGCGAGAAGCCCGATCTTCTCGGCGACGATTTCGACAGGCTGCGCCTGGCGATCGCGATCCTGACAGCTCTCTGCCTTGTCGTGATCGTGCTGTCGGGCGTCCTCGCCTGGCGGCAATGGGGCTTCGGGACGGGCGATCCGCCCCATGACGACCCGACGCGACGCGACCGCACCCTGTTCCAGGGGTATGCGACGCTGCTGCTGTCGGGCCTCAGTTTCGTCGCGGTCGTCTTCACGGCGCTGCCTGCCCTTTTCATCACGGAATGCGTGCGATGAAGCGCCTTGCGCTCACGTGCGGAATTGCGCTGCTCGCAGCCATCTGGCTCGGACCGCTGCTCGGCGCATGGCGGGATTCGTTCGCGGCCGGCATGGTCGCCCACATGGGCGTGGTGGCCGTTGCCGCCCCGCTTGTCGCCATCGGTTTGCAGGCGCGCCTGCGGGCCCTGCCTTCGACGCCGGCGGCGCTTCCCGTGCTGGCATCCTTCATCGAACTGATCGCCGTGTGGGGCTGGCACGCGCCGGTCATGCGCGCGGCGGCGGAAGCGTCGATGGCGGCCACCGTCGCGGAACAGGCGACGTTCCTGACGGTCGGAGTGCTCCTCTGGTCGACCAGCTTCGCCGCGCCCCGCGAACCGCGGCAGGCCTTGGCCGGCGCCTTCGCTCTGTTGCTGACCTCGATCCACATGACGCTGTTGGGCGCGCTTCTCGCGCTCAGTCCACGGTCCCTGTACGGGGAGGGCGAAGTCACCTGCTTCGGCATAGTCCTGGATGCCGGCCAGGATCAGCAGCTTGGCGGTGTCATCATGTTGCTCGTCGGCGCGCTGGTCTATGTCGCGGGGGGTCTCTGGCTGGTCGCGCGCCTGCTCGAGGGTCCGGCGCCGAAGATCCTGTTCCGGAAATGACCCAGTCGCCCCAGCGAGGCAGATGGAACTATCCGTCTCCAAGCGGGATTATGGGGCAAACCTTCTGAAGTGAATCCTGGACCGTGGCCCCGAATGCAGATCCTGAACATCTCCGCTGGACATGTCTGGACGATCTTGCGAACGGCGGTGCTCGGGTTCTTCAATGACAACGCGCTGAGCCGGGCCGCTGCAATGGCGTTCTATGCCGCCACGTCACTGGCGCCGATCCTGCTCATCGTCATCGCCGTCGCCGGGCTGGTGGTCGGTCAGAACGCAGCGGAGGTCGCGGTCGAGGCACAGCTTTCGGGCCTGCTGGGTCCACAGGGCGCCGATTTGCTCCGGTCCATCATCCAAGGGGCTTCCAACAGCACCAACGGCATCCTCGCCGCGTCGGCCGCGACGATTACCCTGCTGGTGACAGCCTCCGGCGTGTTTGGCGAGATGCAATCGTCGCTGAACCAGATCTGGAAGGTCAACCCGGCCTCCACCAGCCTGTCAGCGCTGGTGCGTGCCCGCGCCGCAAGTCTCGGCCTGGTCGGCGCGCTCGGCTTCCTGCTTCTGGCGTCCTTGCTGATCAGCGCCGCGCTCTCCGGCTTGAGCGACTACATCAATGCGCATCTTCCGGTCGGAACGTGGATCCTCTCGGCGATCAACACCTTCGTTTCGCTGGCGCTGATCGCGCTGCTTTTCGCGGCTATCTACAAGATCCTTCCCGATCTTGCGCTGTCCTGGCACGACGTCGGCTTCGGAGCGATCGTGACGGCAATTCTGTTCACGGTCGGAAAGTCGCTCATCGGCTGGTATCTGGGCACGAGCGCCGTCGCTTCGTCCTATGGGGCCGCCGGAAGTCTCATCGTGCTGTTGCTGTGGGTATTCTACTCCTCGGCGATCTTCCTTCTCGGGGCCGAAATCACGCGAGCCTATGCGACCACCTTCGGGACGAGGGAGGACCTGGTTGCCCGAGTCTCCGAGAACTGATTTTCGGCATGTTGCGGCTGTCGAGCTCGATCACGCCCCGATCATTCGTCGCATTTCCCGCACGGCCGCCGCATAGCCTTCCGGTCCGAGCCCGGCGAGCACCGCCGTCGCGACGGTCGAGACCAGCGACTTGTGATAGATCTCCTCGCGCCGGTGGATGTTGGAGATGTGGAACTCGATGATCGGTCCGGTAAACATCTTTAGGGCATCGAGGAGAGGGATGGAGCGGAAGCTCAGCCCAGCCGGATTGATGACGATGCCAGAGCCCTCGTCGATCGCTTCGTGCACCCAGTCGACCAGCTGGTGCTCGGCATTCGTCTGGTGGAAGCGCACAGGCGTGTCGCCCGCGGCTTCGCGGCACATCGCCTCGATCTCCGCCAGTGTCGTCGTTCCGTAGATATGCGGTTCTCGCTTGCCGAGGCGGTTGAGGTTGGGTCCGTTGAGGACGTAGATCGGTTTCATCGATTCACCCCTGATATCCAAGGAGGCGAGGCAGCCAGAGCACCGCATCCGGCACGAAGGTGATGACTGCCAGGACGGCGACCATCGCCCCCAGGAATGGCATGGTTTCGCGCACGATGTCGCGGAGAGGGACGCCGGCGATGCGGGTCATGATGAAGAGCAGCAGGCCGTAGGGCGGGGTGATCAAGCCGAGCATGATGTTGAGCACCACGACGACGCCGAAATGAACCATGTCGATGCCCAGCGCCTCGGCGGTCGGGATAAGGACGGGCACGATCACGAGCAGGATCGTCGTGCCCTCGAGCACGCATCCGAGCAACAGGAGCAGAATGTTGACGAGGACGAGAAAGCCGGTCGGCGACAGGTCCCATGACAGGAGCAGCTCGGACAGCGACCGCGGGATATTCTCGATGGTGACGACATAGTTGAACACCATCGCGCCGGCCAGCAGCATGCCGATCGAGGCGGTGGTGCGGGCGCTGTTGAGCAGCGCGCGGTAGAGTTCGCGCGTCGAAACGCTGCGATAGATCGCGATCGAGATGAGCAGCGCATATCCGGCGGCGACGCCCGCCGCCTCGGTCGGCGTCATCACGCCGCCGCGGATACCGACGAGAAGCACCACCGGCAAGAGCAGGGCCGGGAAGGCGCGAAGCGTGATCCCCGGGATCTTGCGCAGCGGCACCGGTTCCTCGACCGGGAAATTCTTGCGCCGGGCGTCGACGGCGACGATCGCCATCTGGGTGAAGGCAAGCAGCAGGCCTGGCACGATACCGGCGATGAAGAGGAAGCCGATCGATGCGTCGGAAACCAGCGCGTAGATGACGAGCGGGATGGATGGCGGGATGATCGGGCCGATCACCGCGGTCACAGCTGTGAGCGCGGCTGCGTAGCTCGCGGGATATTTGCCATCCTTGGTCATCAATTGCTGCATCATCCTGCCGGTGCCCGCGGCATCGGCGATCGCCGAGCCGGACATGCCGGCGAAGATGATCGATTGCAGCACGTTGACCTGCGCCAGCCCGCCGCGAAACCGTCCGACGACTGCGTTGCAGAACTGCAGCAGGCGGTCGGTCATGGAGCCAGCGTTCATGATCTCGGCGGCGAGGATGAACATCGGCACCGCCAGCAGCAGGTAGCTGGTGTAGAGGCCGTTGAGCAGCTGCTCCGCCGCCGTGCCCATGTCGAGCCCGGCCAGCCAGAGATAGAGGATCGAGCCGGCGATCATCGAATGGCCGATCGGCAGGCCGAGGAAGGCGAGCGCCGTGATCGCAACGAGCGACAAGGAGAAGGGGCTGGCGAAGGTCATACGCCCGAACTCGCCTTGGTGGGATCGAATTCGTCCGGCGCATCGCCTCTGAGCGCATGGAAGCCGAGCCAGAGATAGCGCGCGATCACAGCCAGGATGAAGACGAGATAGATCGAGAACAGCCAATCGAAACGTATCTTCAGGTAGGCGGTGCTCTCCACCTTCATGAAGGTGACGTAGTCGGCGACGGCCGGAAACGAGTACCCGTAAAGTGCGACCAACGCGGCGGCCGAAACCAGCGTCATGACCCGGCGTGCCCGGGGGCCTACGGCGCCATAGATCAGATCGAACCTGATCTCCTCCTCCTCGCGCACGACGAAGGCCGCGCCGAAAAGGACAACCCATATCCAGAGCACGACGGTGAGTTCGCTGCTCCATCCGGTCGGCCAGTTGAGCAGATACCTGAACACGACCTGCAGCAGAAAGCCGACGAACATCACGCCGATCATCAGCGCGATGAGGTTCTCACCGCGCCGATAGAGCCAGCCAGCCGCCTGTTTCAGTCTCGGATCCACGGTTCCCTCCCGGCACGGACGTCCACATTCCAAATCCGCATGTCTAGACGCAGCACAGCTGCGCGGGCACATGGTGTCCGCCCGCTGGGCGCAGGCGCGAACGCCGGGCGGTTGCCCGCCCGGCGGCCGCGTCAATCACAGCGCGTTGATCTTCTCGACCAGGCCGGCCGGCCAATCCTTGGCGAGGTCGGAGGCGAGATACTTGTCCTGCGCATGCTTTCTGAACGCCGCGACGTCGGGCTCGTAGATCTTCAGGCCTTTCGCCTTGAAGCTCTCGGCCAGTTCCTTTTCGCGGGCGAGATGCTTCTCGGTGGAGAAGTCGATCGCCTTGTCGGCCGCGGCCTGGAAGGCTGCCTGCTTCTCCGCGCCCATGTCGTCCCAGACCTTCTTGGAAACGGTCAGAAGGTCGTAGCCGACCAGGTGCGAGGTCAGCACGATCTGGCTCATCACCTCGTAGAATTTCATATTCTCGACGTTGGGCAGCGGGTTATCCTGACCGTCGATCGCGCCGGTCTGGAGGCCGGTATAGACTTCCGCATAGGCCATCGCGGTCGGATTGGCGCCGAGGGACTCGCCGAGGAACTGCCAAGCCTCACCGGGCGGCATGCGCAGCTTGATGCCGGCCATGTCAGCAGGCGTCTTGATTTCCTTATCGGGCTTCAACCCGACCTGGCGAACGCCGAAATAGGTCGGACCGAGAATCTTCACGCCGAGCTGGTCCTCGGTCATCTTCTTCATCTCGGCTCCGCTTTCCGAGGCGAAGAAGGCCTTGAGATGCGCGGCGTCCCGGAACAGGTAGCCGGCCGTCAGGATCGACCAAGCCGGGATCTGCTTGGAGATATCCTGCGGGGCGATGTTGCCCATCTCGAGATTGCCCCGCTGCAGAGCGACGAGTTCGGTGCCCTGCTTGAACAGGTTGCCGCCGTAATAGCCCTCGAAGGCGAAGTCGTTCGCGATCGCGTCGGCGAACATCTTCATCATCTCGGCGCGGATATCCTGCTCCGAGAACACCGCCGAAAAGCGGAGCTTCGGCTTGTCCTGCGCCCAGGCGGGCAATGCCGTCGCGGTGGCCGTCAGGCCAGCGCCGATGATGAACCGGCGGCGTGTGGTCTGAAATGTCATGTTTCTTCCTCCCTTTCTGCTGGTTGGTTGCTAGAGCGCATTGATGCGGTCGATCATTCCTTCCGGCCAGTCCTTGGACAGTGTCGATCCGAGATATTTCTTGTTCGAGTAGGCACGGAAGGCCTCGACGTCGGGCGTGTAGACGTCCAGTCCTGCGTCCTTGAAGAAGTCGATCAGTTCGGCCTCCTGCTTGACGTATTCCTGGTCGCTCCACGCGAAGGCTTCGTCTGCGGCGGCCTGCATCGCTTTTTGCTGCTCGGGCGTGAGCGAATCGAACAGTTTGGCGTTGATCATCAGCAGGCCGAAGCCGACATTGTGCCCAGTCAGCACAATCTGGTCGGTCACCTCGTAGAACTTCATCAGCTTGTCGTTCGGCAGCGGGTTGTCCTGCGCGTCGATCGCTCCGGTCTGCAGCGCGGTGTAGACTTCCGCATAGTCGACCGCGACGGGATTTGCGCCGATCGATTCGCCCAGGAACTGCCATGCTTCGCCGCCCGGCATGCGCAGCTTGATGCCCGCCAGATCCTCAGGCTTCGAAATCTTCTTGTCGCCCTTGAGGTTGAGATGGCGCGTGCCGTAGTAAGCCGGTGCCAGCACCACCACGCCCATCTCTTCGCGCGCAATCTTCTTGAACTCGTCGCCGATCTCGCTGTCGAAGATCGCCTTCAGGTGCTTGGCGTCGCGAACGAGATAGGCGGCGGTCAGGATCGAGTAAGCGGGAACCTGCTTGGCGAAGTCGGAGGGCGGCATCAGCGCCATTTCGAGGTTGCCGCGCTGCACGGCAACGATCTCGGTGCCTTGCTTGTAGAGCGTCGAGCCGAAGTAAGGCTCGAAGACAAAATCTGTCTCAAGCTTCTTCGCGAAGATCTCGACCAGAGCCTTCGAGCGCGGCGCGTCCGCCGTGGTCGAATCGGCGAAGCGCAGCTTGATCGGCTCGGCCATCGCGGCCCCGGCCGTTGCAAGCATGCCGATCGCCGTTGCTGCCCCCAGAAGAGCGCGGCGCGTGAATGTGGATGTCATCAAGATCCTCCCTCGTATATCTCAGCCGAAGCGATGCTCCGGAATGCCTTGTCCCACGCCCTCGATCGCGAACAGGCCACCGGCCATCGGCTCGGAGGCAAGCTGTGCCGCGTCGAGGAATTTCCATGCGCTCGTGGCATAGAGCGTCTTCAGGTCCCGCCCGCCGAAGCAGAGGCAGGTCGGATTGGTGACCGGCATCGGAATGACACGGTCGATCGCCCCATCCGGCCGATAGCGCACCACGCGACCGCCGGCGAAGAAGGCGGCCCACAGGCAGCCGTCCACGTCGACGCAGGCACCGTCCGGTCGATCGCCGGTAGCCGTGTAGTCGGCAAAGATACGCCGGTTGGTCACGACGCCGTCGTCCAGGTCGAGATCGTAGGCATAGCTCGTATAGCGGCGGGTGTCGGTGAAGTAGAGCGTGCGGCCGTCCGGCGAAAAGGCAATGCCGTTCGCGACGATCACGTCGCCGGCCATCCTGGCAACCGCACCGTCGGGATCGATGCGATAGAGCGAGCCGTTCGGCCGGTGCAGCTGGTTGTCCATCGTGCCGACCCAGAAACGGCCGCGCGCATCCACCCTCCCGTCGTTGAGACGATTGTCCAGACCAGGCTCCACGCTCGCCAGCGTGCTGCCCCGGCCGGTGGCGTCGTCCCTGAAATAGAGGGTCAGATCCTCAGCAAGGAGCCTTTCGCCCGATTTCGCAAGCGCCTGCGTGCCCGCGAACGTGCCGGGCAGCTCCGTCACCTGATGGTCCCCGGTCGCGGGATCATAGGACTGGAGCCGCGGCTGCTCGATGTCGATCCACCACAGCCTGTTCGTGCGACCGCACCATAAAGGCGTCTCGCCGAGCCGGTCGTGGCTTTCGACGACGCATTCGATCTTGGGCTGGCGGACGGCAACCGTCATGCGGCTGCTCCGAAATGCTTCACCATCTCCCGCTTGTCCGCGGCGCGGCCGGTGAACAGCTCGAAGGCGCGCACCGCCTGATAGACGGCCATGCCAGCGCCCGGCAGAACCCGGCAGCCGCGTTCGCGCGCAATGCGCAGCAGCTCGGTTTCGGCCGGGAAGTAGATGATGTCGGCGACCCAATGCCGGGGCGAGAGCAGTTCGCGCGCGAACGGCGTGCCGGGATATTTCGCCATGCCGACGGGCGTGCAATTGACGATCCCGTCGGCGGCGCGCACCGCTGCGGCGTGATCCGTCTCGGTTTCGACGCGCATGCTCCCGCCGGCATTCATGCGATCGGCGAGAGCGGTGGCGCGAGGAGGGTCGTTGTCGACGACGACCAATTCGCGCACGCCAAGGTCGGCCAATGCGCGGGCGACGGCGACGCCGGCGCCGCCCGCCCCAAACTGGGCAACGCGGTTGACCGGTGCGCCGGGCAGGCCGTCGCGAAAGCTCTCGGCAAAGCCCCAGCAATCGGTGTTGTGGCCCTTCACGTGCCCGTCGCGGAAAACAAGCGTATTGACGGCTCCGATGGAGGCCGCGTTAGTCGAGAGCTCGTCGACGAAGGGCAGCACCGCCTGCTTGAAGGGATGGGTGACGTTGACGCCGGCGAATCCCGCGTCGGCGACCGTCTCGACAACCTCGCCCAGCGCGGCGTCCGTCAGTTCGAAACGATCGAAGTCGAGAAGATGGTAGACGCAGTCCAGTCCGAGCCGCCTTGCCTCCATCTCGTGCATGGCCGGCGTGCGCGACAGCTGAATGCCCCTGCCGATCAGCCCGATGGTAATGGAGCTCCCCCGACCGACGTGACGCGGCCCGGCAAGGGCCCGCAACATCCCGGCGATGGCGGAGGTTTCGGTCGTCACGTCTCTCTCCCTGCGCGGACGCTCATTTCGCCGGCGGCAGATGCCGCTCTTGTCTTTGGCCGACCCGCGCCGGTAAATGGCCCAAGTCGAACCGGACCAGAATGTACGAACTGGTTAGTTTAGTCAATATTCAGCGTAAAGGTCGTTTGCACGCATGGACGGGAAGACCGTGACCAGCCGCCGCAGGAGCGAAAACGGACCGACGCGCACACAGGATCCCGAGGGCACGCGCCGCAACATCCTCGAGATCGCGTCCGAAGAGTTCGCTCTGAACGGGTTGTCGGGGGCACGTATCGACGAAATCGCGGCGCGGACCCGCTCGTCGAAACGAATGATCTACTACTATTTCGGCGACAAGGAAGGACTCTATCTCGCCGCGCTGGAGAATGCCTACCGCCTGGTGCGCGAGGGAGAATCCAAGCTGGACACCGACGGCTTGCCTCCTGTCGAGGCGTTGCGCAAACTTGTCGAATTCACCTTCGACCATCACCACGCGCATGAGGATTTCATCCGCATGGTGATGATCGAAAATATCCATCACGGACAGTATCTCGCCGGTTCCGAGGTGATCCGCCGGCTCAACGTCACGGCGATCGACCATATCGCGAAGATCTACCGCCGCGGCCTGGAGGCGGGCGTATTCCGGCCGGGGATCGACGCCGTGGATCTGCACTGGCAGGTCAGTGCGTTGTGCTTCTTCAACGTGTCGAACAGGGCGACGTTCTCAAAGATCTTCGGGCGCGACATTGGCGCACCCGAAGAGCAGGCGCGTCTTCGCGAGAATACCGTCCAGATGGTGTTGCGATTCGTGGCTGCGTAGGCATGCGGCCCGTCGACTTCGGGGGCTCATCCTGCCCCAGAATCGTCGATTTCGCGGTCGCGTTCCAAGCCGTCCCGACGCGGCGCGGGGTATCCTGCGGGCGACTCATCGCGCCACTTCGACGGGCGCGCCGGTCCGGCCGGTCTCGATCAGCGCGTCGATCAGCCGATGGACCTTCAGCGCCTCGTCGCCCGTAACCTTCGGCTCGCGATCCGTCCGGATAGCCTGGACGAAATCGGCCATCACGGCCCTGTGCCAGTCGTGCGGGAACGCCATCGGATCGGCGCCAGTGCCCCCGGCCGGGCGGTCCGGCTCGATGGCGAACCTGCGCCCGTCGTGGCATTGGACAAGCAGTTCGGCGCCGGCGAGCCTCGCCGTGCCCTTCTCGCAGGTCAGGATGATCTCCTCTGGAAAGCCGGGAAAGGCCGCGGTCGTCGCGTCGATGGTGCCGATGGCGCCATTGGCGAAGCGGGCGGCGGCGCAGACCAGATCCTCGGTTTCCATGCGGTGTACCGGCGTCGTCGTCGCGAAACCGGCGACCTGATCGACCGGGCCGGCAAGGCTGAGCATCAGGTCGAGCGTGTGGATGCCCTGCGAGATCAGCACGCCGCCGCCGTCGCGCGCGAAGGAGCCGCGGCCGGGCTCGTCATAGTAGCTCTGCGGCCGCCATAGCCGAATGACGGTGGAGCAGCCGACGATCGCACCGAGATCGCCCGCGCGCAGCAGCTCGGCGAGCTTCATCGCGGCGGGACGGAAGCGGTGCTGCAGGACCACGCCGAGCTTGACGCCCGCGGCTCGGCAGGCGGCGACGAGTTCCTCCGCCCGCGCGGTGGTGATCTCCAGCGGCTTCTCCATCAGCACGTGCTTGCCGGCTTGAGCGCAGCGGATCGCGATGTCGCGGTGGGTGTTGGCAGGCGAGAGCACTGCGACCGCCTCGACACTCTCGTCGGCGAGGATCGTCTCGAGTCTGTCGCAAAGCGGAAACGGAAATTTCTCCGCGAAGGCGCGGCGGCGGGCTTCGCTGGGCGAGAAGGCGTGCGTCACCTCGACCGTATCGGCAAGCTCCATCAGCCCGCGCGCATGGGGCGTCACCGCCATGCCGAGGCCGAGGAGTGCAATGCGTGTCCTGGTCATCGCCGCGGGCTCACGCGATCGCCGGAACAGCGGCGCCCGACAGGGCGACGAGATCGGCTTCGTCGAGCGTTTCCTTTTCGAGCAGCTTGCGGGCCGTGGTCTCCAGCAGTTCTCGGCGCTCGGTGAGCAGGCCGACGGTCCGCTCGAAGGCCTCGTCCACCATGCGCTTGACCTCCTCGTCGACGACCGCGGCGGTTTCGTCGGAATAGGTCCGCTCCTGAGGGCCGTAATAGGGCTGGTCGGTGGCGAGAAGCGACCGGCGGTCGGCTTCGAGAGCGACGTGGCCGAGCTTCTCGCTCATGCCGTAGCGGACAACCATGGCACGGGCGATATCGGTGACCTTGGCGAGATCGTCGGCCGCACCCGTCGACAGATGCCGGAACACGACCCACTCCGCCGCGCGCCCTCCAAGCAGCACGGCCATCTTGTTGTCCAGCTCCTCGCGGGTCATCAGGAAACGGTCCTCCGTCGGACGCTGGATGGTGTAGCCGAGCGCGCCGATGCCGCGCGGGATGATCGACACCTTGTGGACCGGGTCGGCGCCGGGCAGCGCCATCGCCACCAGCGCGTGGCCCATCTCGTGATAGGCGACGATCTCGCGCTCCTTTGCATTCAGCAGGCGGTTGCGCTTCTCGAGGCCCGCAACGATGCGTTCGACGGCATTGTTGAAGTCCTCCATGGTCACGGCGTCGGCCCTGCGCCGCGTCGCCAGCAATGTCGCCTCGTTGACCAGGTTGGCGAGGTCGGCGCCTGTGAAGCCGGGGGTGAGCGCGGCGATCTGCTCGGGCGATACCTCCGGCGCGAGCTTGGCCTTCTTCAGATGCACGTTGAGGATCTGGATGCGGCCGGTGCGGTCCGGCCTGTCCACCAGCACCTGCCGGTCGAACCGCCCGGCGCGCAGCAGGGCCGGGTCGAGGATTTCGGGCCGGTTGGTCGCCGCCAGCAGAACCAATCCGGCGGAGGGATCGAAGCCGTCGAGCTCTACGAGAAGCTGGTTGAGCGTCTGCTCCTTCTCGTCGTGGCCGCCGGCCATGGGACCGATGCCGCGGGCGCGGCCAAGCGCGTCCAGCTCGTCGATGAAGATGATGGCCGGGGCCTTGGCGCGCGCCTGCTCGAACAGGTCGCGCACGCGAGCGGCACCCACGCCGACGAACATTTCGACGAACTCCGAACCCGAGATCGAGAAGAAGGGAACGCCAGCCTCGCCCGCCACGGCGCGCGCGAGCAACGTCTTGCCGGTGCCGGGTGGGCCGACGAGGAGGATGCCTTTCGGCATGCGGCCGCCGAGGCGGCCATAGCCGACGGGATCCTTGAGGAAGTCGACGATCTCCTTGAGTTCGTCCTTGGCCTCGTCGACACCGGCGACATCCTTGAAGGTCACGCCGGTATCGGACTGGACATAGACCTTCGCCTTGGACTTGCCGATCTGCATCAGACCGCCGCCGAGCCCGCCGGCGCCCATGCGCCGCAGCGCGAACATCCACACGCCGACGAAGATCAGCACGGGCACGATCCACGACAGGAGGTCGCGCAGGAAGGTGCTCTCGATCTGGCCGGTCACCACCACGCCCTGGCTCTGCAGATCCTTGGCGAGGTCGGGCTCCACGCGGGTCGTGATGAACATCGGCTTGCCGTCGATGGGCTCCTTGAACTTGCCCTGGATATACTGGTCCGAAACGGCCACCTCGGCGATCTTCCCTTCGCGCAGGTAGGTCTCGAACTGGCTGTAGGGAATCTGGGCGACCTGCGTCATCGTCGCGAACAGGTACTGGAAGATCATCAGACCGATGAAGGCGGCGATCCAGTACCAGGTGTTGAATTGCGTCTTCTTGTCCATCGTCCGCATCTCTTCGGCCGGATTGCGGCTTCAAGGTAGTGGATAGCGCGCGGTCAAGCCAACGCTTTGATCTGCATCACGCAAAGAAGACCACCGGCATCGGCGGCGGCATGAGACAGGGGCGGCGCCGGCCAACTGTCACCGCCCCGCACCGATGTCCTGCCCCGAAACCGATGCGACCTGCCACGCACGAGCGCCTCTTGTTCAGCTCGGCTTGCCGGAGTCGCGCTTCTGCGCCTCGTCTTCCATCAGTTCGTACCACATCGCGTTGAGAACCGCGAAGGCGGCGGCGAGCGGCAGGCCGAGCAGCCAGGCGAAATACCACATGATAAGTGCTCCTTCTCAGTAGGCGTGACCGGTGCCGTCGCGGATCTCGCCCTCCTCGACCTTGCCCCACAGAACGCGGTAGACCCAGCTCGTATAGACGACGATGAGCGGGATGAAGATCACCGTGACGACGAGCATGATGAACAGGGTGAGATGGCTGGACGACGCATCCCACACCGTCAGGCTCGACCGCGGATCGACCGACGAGGGCAGGATGAAGGGGAACATCGACAGGCCGACCGTCGAGATGATGCCGACGATCGACACGGCGCTGGCGAGGATCGGCAGGACCTCGCGCCCCAAGCGATACAGGAGCAGCGCAAGGGCCGCACCGGCGAAACCGAGCGCCGGCGCGACCATCGTCCACGGATGGGCCGCGTAGTTCTCGAACCAGATGCCCGTGCCCTGTTCCACCGTCTTGGCGAGCGGATTGGAGGGACCGTCCGTGACGATCGCGCTGGTGAAACGGAAGCCGTCAATGCCGGCCCATAGCCAGAGGCCGCCCAGCGCGAAGAGGGCGATCGTTGCCAGCGCCGCGATGCTGCCATAGCGTCGCGAGCGGGCCGCGACCTCGCCTGTCGTCTTGAGCACGAGCCAGGACGCGCCATGCATGATGACCATCGAAACCGACAGCAGGCCGGCAAGCAGGGCGAAGGGATTGAGCAGTTCGAACAGCGTGGTGCCGTCGTAGAAGATGCGCAGGTCGGACCCGAGGTGAAAGGGCACGCCCTGCAGCACGTTGCCCACCGCGACGCCCATGATCAGGGTGGGCACGACGCCGCCGATGAACAGCGTCCAGTCCCAGCGCGAGCGCCATGTCGGGCTCTCGCGCTTCGACCGATATTTGAAGCCTACCGGACGCAGGATGAGCGCGAAGAGGATAGCAAACATCGCCAGATAGAAGCCGGAGAAGGATACCGCATAGAGCGGCGGCCAGGCGGCGAAGATGGCGCCGCCGCCCAGGATCAGCCAGACCTGGTTACCTTCCCAGACCGGTCCGACCGCGTTGATGACGACGCGGCGCTCGAGGTCGTTCTTCGCCACGAAAGGCAGGAGGGTCGCCGCGCCCAGGTCGAAGCCGTCCATGACGGCGAAGCCGATCAGGAGAACGCCGAGAAGCACCCACCAGATGATGCGCAGAGTCGGATAGTCGATGAGTTCGTGCAGGATCATGACTGTCACTCCGCTGGGACGAGAGAGGGAGGCGCTATCGCCGGTTCCGGCTGATGATCCGGTTCCGGACCCTTGCGGATCGCGGCGAGCATCAGCGACATCTCGACGATGAACAGGACGGTGTAGATGAGCGCGAAGCCGACGATGGTCATCAGCACCGTCGCCGCGCCCAGGCTCGAGACGGCGGCGGCAGTCGGCAGCACGCCCTCGATGATCCAGGGCTGCCGGCCGACCTCGGCAACGATCCAGCCGCATTCCGCCGCGATCCATGGCAGGGGAATCGTCAGCGCCGCGACGCGCAGCAGCCAGGGATAACGGTCCAGGCGGTGACGTGCCGACAGGTAGAAGAAGACCGCCATCAGCAGGATGAAGAAGAAGCCGAGGCCGACCATGATGCGGAAGGTCCAGAACAGGGTCGGCACATGCGGGACCGTGTCCCAGGCGGCCTGCGCGATCTGCTCTTCGGTTGCCTGGCGCGGGTCGTCGACATAGCGCTTGAGCAGCAGCGCGTAGCCGAGATCCATCCCGTTCTCCTCGAAGGCGGCGCGCGCCTCGTCGGTGACGGCGGCGGTGCTGCCCGCCTCGCGGATCGTCTGCAGCGCGCCATAGGCGATGATGCCCTGGCGGATGCGGACCTCGGCGTGCTGAACGAGTTCTTCGATGCCGGGGATTTCGGTGGTCAGCGAGCGCGTGCCGATCAGGCCCATCACCCAGGGGATGTGGACGGCATAGTGCGTCGTGCGCGATTCCTGATCGGGGAAGCCGAACGCGGTGAAGGCGGCCGGCGCCGGCTCGGTCTTCCACATCCCTTCGATCGCCGCGAGCTTCATCTTCTGATGCTCGGTGGAGAGGTATCCGCTCTCGTCGCCGAGAACGACGACCGACAGCGACGCGGCCAGTCCGAACGAGGCGGCGACCGTCATCGAGCGCCTGGCGAGTTCAATGCTCCTGCCCTTCAGCAAATACCAGGCCGAGACGCCGAGCACGAAAATCGCGGCGGTCACATATCCCGCGGAGACGGTGTGGACGAACTTGGCCTGGGCGACCGGGTTGAACAGGACGGCGTAGAAATCATTGACCTCCATGCGCATCGTCTGCGGGTTGAACGCCGACCCCACCGGATTCTGCATCCAGCCATTGGCGATCAGGATCCACAGCGCCGAGAAATTCGAGCCGATGGCCACGGCCCAGGTCGCGGCGAGGTGGCCGAGCTTCGACAGCTTGTCCCAGCCGAAGAAGAACAGGCCCACGAACGTCGCCTCGAGGAAGAAGGCCATCAGGCCTTCGATCGCCAGCGGGGCGCCGAAGATGTCGCCGACATAGTGGCTGTAATAGCTCCAGTTCATGCCGAACTGGAACTCCATGACGATGCCTGTCGCCACGCCCAGCGCGAAATTGATGCCGAACAGCGTGCCCCAGAACTTGGTCATCTGCCGCCAGATCACCCGGCCGGTCATGACATAGACCGTCTCCATGATGGCGAGCAGGATCGACAGTCCGAGCGTGAGCGGGACGAAGAGGAAGTGGTAGAGTGCAGTGATGGCAAACTGCAGCCGCGACAGATCTACGATGTCGAGTTCCATGGCTGTCTCCGCTCAGCGGCTCCTATGCTTGACCGGTCGTCCAGGCGACTTCCGGGCTCTGGCTGTTCCCTCAATCCCGCCGAAGCCGGCTGAGCATCTGGTCGAATTCCGTGCTGCCGCGCGCCACGTCGGCGGCGATGCGGCCACCACGAAGGAGGATGAGCCTGTCGGCAAGTTCCGCCTCGCGGCGGATATGTGTTGCGATGACCAGCGAGCGGCCTTTCGACCCAGCCGCGATGCGTGCGAGGACATCGCGAGCAGTCGCACCGTCCAGACCCTCGGTGGGCTCGTCCATCAGCCACACCGGCGCATTGCGCAACAGAATACGGGCCAGCGCCAAGCGCCTCGCCTGGCCGCCCGACAGGCCGGCGCCCGACTCTCCCAGCCGGCTGTCGAGCTGGCGCGGCATCCGCTGCACGACGTCGTCGAGACCCGCCGCGTGGAGCGCCGCGATCATGTCGGCGTCGGATGCATCCGGCACCGCCAGCGCGAGATTGCCGCGCAGCGCGTCGGCGAAGAGTTCCGAACGCTGCGTCAACAAGGTCGCCGGCTGCGTCTCGACCGCACCGCCGGCAGCAGGCAGCTCGCCGGCGAGAAGCGACAGCAGCGTCGATTTGCCCGCGCCGCTTTGCCCGATGACCGCGACGCGCTCGCCGCACCGCACGACGAGCGAAACCTCGGACAAAACCGAGCGCGCACTGCCCGCATACGCCGCTGAGACGCCCCGCAGCCGGATCGCGATGTCCGGCTGCACCGGGGGCCGCCGCGTGATTTCCATGGTCTGTCCGCCCAGTCCCGGCGCAAGCCGCCGCGCCGCCAGAAGCGACCGGCCGAGTTCCACCGCGCCGCGCCGAAGCGGCGCGAAGGGCTCGAGGCTCGCCATGGCGAGCAGGACGGCGAAGGCGGCCGCCGGCGCGCCGATCGTGCCGCGTTCGGCGAAGACGGCCGTAACGAGGAGAACTCCCGCCAGCAGGCCGGCGCTCGCCACGCCGAAGGCGAAGCCTGCATTGGTCTCGATCCGGTTCAATGCGCGATCCGCTTCGGCGAGGCGCTCGTCGGCGGCCGTTACGGCCCTCACCTGAGCGCCGGCGCGACCTGCCATCAGCAGGTCGGTCTGCCCTTTCGCCAAGTCGATCGCACGCGAGCGCAGGGCCTCAAGCGCATGGGCCCGCCGCCGTGCGAACGCTTCCGCGCGACCGGATGCGATGAGCGGAATGCCGAGCCCGGCGCCGAACAGCAGACCGACCGTCCCGAAGCCGAGCAAAGGATGGATGAGGCCGAGAGCGACCGAGACCGCGAGCGCAGTGCCTGTCGCGGCGAAGGCGGGCACGATGACCCGAAGATAGAGCGTATCGAGCGCATCGATGTCGACCGTCAGGCGGAACAGTGCCCGGGAGGGGCGCATGGCGAGCGCCCGCGCCGCGCCGGGCGCCGCCCAGCCGCGGAACAGCCGTTCGCGCAGCGCGGCCAGGACTTTCAGCGTGGCGTCGTGGGTCGTCAGACGCTCGCCATAGCGGGAAGCGGTGCGGCCCAGCGCCAGAAGGCGAATGCCGGCGGAGGGCATGAACACGTCGAAGGCCAGCGCCGTCGCGACCGACGCACCCGCGATCGACGACGCCGTGATGAACCATCCGGAGAGGCCGAGAAGGGCTGCGCCGGTGAGCGCGGTCGTCAGGGCCATCACCCGGCCGGCCAGGAACATGCGTCGCTCGCCGGTGCGGTAGAGCGCAAGGACGGGGCCCAAATGACGGAACCGGCTCATGCCGCGATCTCCGCCGCCTGGCGTGCCGACAGATCGATCACGCGATCCATGCGGCTCGCCAGCATCGGATCATGTGTCGCGACGATGAGCGTGCGGCCGGCGGAGACGGCGAGCAGGCTCTCGATCACCTCTGCCGCCGTCCCGCTGTCTAGATGGGCGGTGGGCTCGTCCGCCAGGATGAGGCCGGCTCCCTGCCCGGCCGCCGCCCGTGCGAGCGCGAGGCGGAGCGCCTCTCCGCCCGACAGTCCGATACCGCCCTCGCCAATCGGGGACGCGCCCCTTGCGGACGCGACGTCGTCAAGCCGCGCGGCCTTCAATGCGCGTGCGACATCCCCGGTGTCCATCCCGGGCCTGCCCAGCGAGACGTTGCCCGCGATCGTGCCGGGAAAAATGTGGGGAGGCTGTCCGACCCAAGCCATCGAGGCGCGGAGGCGGGACGCCGTGGCCGTGTTCAGCGGCTCACCGCCGATGCGGACAGAACCCGCCAAAACCGGCGCCAGTCCGGCAATCAGCGCGAGCAGCGTCGACTTGCCTGCTCCGCTCGGCGCCATGATCGCCACGTGTTCGCCCGCGCGGATGTCGAGGTCGAGACCATCCAGCACCGGTCGATCCCGTCCCGGATAGCGGAAGCGGAGGTCTTCGACCTTGACGGAAAGCGTGCGCCGTCCCTCCCCCCGGGCCGCTACGCCCTCCACACGGCCGACGATAGGAATCCCGCTGGCAGAGGCAGCCTTCAGCGCAGCCAGCCCGGCCTGGCCTGCCGCGCGGTCGTGCCAGACCGTCGACAGGTCGCGCAGAGGCTCGAAGAAAGCGGGAGCCAGAAGCAGGACGAAGAGGCCCTCGGCAAGCGACAGCCTGCCGCCCCAGGCGCCGAAATCCAGCTGGCCGAGGTAGTGGAAGCCGACATAGACGGCGACCATCGCCACGCCGAGCGCGGCGAACAGCTCCAGCACCGCCGAGGACAGGAAGGCAATGCGCAGCACGGCCATCGTCCGCACCCTAAGACTGTCGGCGTCGGCGCGCAATTGCCGGGCCGTGCGGTCAACCGCGCCAAAGGTCCGGATCGTGGTCAGCCCGCGCAGGCGATCGAGCAAAAAGGCGTTCATGTCGCCCATCTCGGCCAGCTGCCGCTCGCTCGCCTCCTTCGCGCGCCAGCCGATCAGCGCCATGAAAACAGGGATCAAAGGCGCGGCGAGAAGGAGAATGAGGGCGGGCACCCACGAGAACGCGAGCACGCAGGCAAGTATGACCGCCGGAACGACGACCGCCTTGGTGCGCAGCGGCTGGAAACGGGCGAGGTAAGGCAGGACGGCCTCGGCCTGCTCGGCGAGCGCGCTGGCGATGTGTCCGGACGAGGGCGCGGACATGTCGAGAGGCGACCTGCCCGCCACCGCGGCGATCGCCTCGCCGCGCAATTGCGACAGGTGCTCGCGCGCGGAATCGAATGCGATCCTGACGCCGGACCGTTCCAACGCCGCCCGCACGATGCCGAGCACGAAGACAGCCAGCGCGGGATAGAGCGCGGCGCGCGCGGGCTCCCCCGCGGCGATGCCGCCCACCGCCAGGCCGATCAGAGCCGCCTGCGGTATCCACATCAGCGCGGCTGCGGTCTGCAGAACAACGCCGAGGCGTGTCGCACGATACGAAACCGCTGACACTCGGAGGTCATCGCCCGTCTCTTCCACCGGAGCGAAGGACGCAGGAGCCGAGGTCCGGCCAGAAAGGGCTGGCTCGATGGCTGTCATGGCGCGGCGGGCTCTTTGCGCTTGCGGCCAAGAGAGACGATCCTGTCCTTCGTGTCGAGGAATTTCGTCACCTTCGACCCGAGGGCAAGCAGTGCGACCAGCCTTTCCGGCTCCAGCCGCTTGACGTCGTCGTACCAGGTCGTGAGCCGCTCGATCAGCGTGTGCATCTCGCCCAGCCGCGTCTGCGCGAACCGTTCCGCGTCGCTCGACGGTGCCTGCATGAGCAGTTCGCGGAGCACGGACAGAGTGGGGTCGACCTCGCGTTTCTTGCGCTCTTCCGCCAGGGTGCGCAGGATCTGCCAGACATCGTCTGGGGTCGTGAAAAAGTCGCGCCTGTCGCCCGGCAAGTGCTTGAGAAGTACGAGATTCCAGCCCTGCAGCTCGCGCAGGCTCATCGAGACGTTGGATCTGGAGATTCCCAGCGCCTCGACGATCTGGTCAGCGCAGAGCGGCTCGCGGGACACGTATAGCAGGGCATAGATCTGGCCGACGGTGCGGTTGATGCCCCAGCGGCTGCCCATTTCGCCGAAATGCAATACGAATGCCTGGATCGTCGGGGAGAGGTTCACAATCGGGCGCCACAAGTTTCAGAAACTTCTGAAATCAGAGTATTACGATTTCGCCGGGGTGCAATTCACATTCTCGTATGGGAGCCATGCGTGCGGCATCGTCGCTCGGCCGCTCCTTATGTGCCCAGCCGGAGAGAGGTGCGCCTTGATATTCTTATTTGCGCATCTACTTAAGTATGTGTGTTTCGATAATGCGCCGATCGCTCGCCAGACGGTCTGCGCCTAAGCCTGGGGAGAGACCCTGTATGTCCAGCAATCGCGAGATCGTCTGCCCGCACTGTGCCGGCATCAACCGGGTTCCCGACGATCGGCCGGCGGAAGCGGCGCGGTGCGGCAAATGCAAAGAGCCGCTTTTCGTCGGTAAGCCGGCAGAAGCCGACGCAGCGATGTTCGAGAGGCAGACACGGCGAAGTGATGTTCCAGTGCTGGTCGACGTCTGGGCGCCATGGTGCGGGCCCTGCCGAATGATGGCTCCGGAATTCGAGGCCGCCGCAAAGGCGCTCGAACCGAACGTCCGCCTGATCAAACTGAATTCCGAGGCCCAGCCCGGCGTCGCGTCCCGGCTCGGCATCCGGGGCATCCCGACGATGCTGCTCTATGCCGACGGCCGCGAGGTGGCGCGCATCTCAGGGGCCATGCAGGCCCGTCAGATCGTATCGTGGGCCCGTAGCCAGCTTGGAACGGCGAGAGGCTGAACCCGGTCTACGCCGCCTTCAGCAGCTTCTCGATCTCAGCAACCGGGTGATTGGTAAGCGTCTTGGGGATCTCGGCGACGATGCGGTCGGCGACCTCCTTGTGCAGCTTGCGTCGCAGTTCGCCCAGCACCAGCGGCGGTGCGACGAGGATCAGCTTTTCGTAGTCGCCACGGTGGGCGAGATCGTAGAGCCGTTCCGCAATCTCGTCGGCGAACCTCTCCTTCTGCACGCGGTGCCAGTCCGTGTCTTCGACAGCGCTGCGATGGACACCCGGTCCGTCGGAATACCGCCCAGGGCGGTCTGTGCCCTGCTCCCGCGTCGGCGGGTTCTCTTCGCGCATCTGCCGCACGACCTCGAGATTGGGGTGCAGCGCATCGCCTTCGTTGCGCAGGAAAAGCGCCTTTTCGCCATCCGCCACGACAACCCAAATGTCCTGTTCGAGCCTGATGTTCACCTCTGCGGCCATGTTCTGATCCTCCTGCTCACGATGCTGTGGGAACGACGGGCTGAGCGGCCGGTTCCTGGATCGCCCCAACGGAACGAATATTCCGGAAGGGGGTTCGGCGACAGGATACACCCGCAGACGTAGCCTACGCTACCGAACCCACGCGGGGCCGGCCCTCACCGGACGGGCGTTGGAATATTTTTCCGTGACCGAACCCGCGCGCAGAAAAGCGATTGTCTCCCCGTGAGCGGGGTGACAGCCGGTGCCTCTGATTCCGGCGTGTATTCCGGGAAAATGCGACGTTCCAAGGTTTGCCCAGATGTCGACACCAGAATCCAGGCTCAACGCATTCCCGATCTTCATGAAGGTCGAAGGCCGCCCCGTCGTCGTCGTCGGCAACGGCGACGAGGCGCTTGCCAAGGCGCGTCTGATGGCGCAGTCGAGCGCGGTCCTGACGATCGTCGCCGAAACGCCGGAGCAGGAGCTGGCGAGTTGGGCCGCTTCGAACGGCGTGGCGCTGCTGCGCGAGGCCTATCACCCGGACCATCTGACCGGAGCGACGCTTGCCTTTGCCGCCACGGGCGAGGAGGTGCTGGATGCGCAGATCGTGGCGGATGCGCGCACCGCCGGCATCTGTGTCAACGCGGTCGACCGGCCGGAACTCTGCGACTTCTTCACGCCGGCTCTGGTCAATCGCGCACCGGTAGCGATCGCGATCGGCACCGAGGGGGCAGGCCCGGTACTGGCCCAGATGATCCGCGCGCGCATCGACCGGATGCTGTCGCCGTCGCTCGGTAGGCTGGCATTGCTCGCCGGGGCCTATCGCACGGCTGTCGAGCGCCTGCTGCCGAAGGGTGCGGCACGGCGCGGCTACTGGAACGAATTCTTCTCCGGCGCGCCGGCGCGGGCGATGGAGATCGGCCATTTCGACGAAGCCCAGGCAGCGGCGGACGAGCTTCTGGCCAGGCGCGGGGCGGTCGAAGGCCATGTCGCGCTTGTCGGCGCCGGACCGGGCGCCGAGGATCTTCTGACTCTTCGCGCGCATCGGCTGCTGATGGAAGCCGACGTGATCGTGCACGACGCGCTGGTGCCTGAAGCGATCATCGCGATGGGCCGCCGCGACGCGGAGCGCATCGGCGTCGGCAAGCGCAAGGGCTGCCATTCGAAGAGCCAGGCGGAGATCAACAACCTGCTGGTGGACCTCGGGCGTGCCGGCCGGCGAGTGGTTCGCTTGAAGAGCGGCGATCCGCTGGTGTTCGGCAGGGCCGGCGAGGAAATGGCCGCGCTGCGCGAGGCCGGCGTCTCCTACGAGGTCGTGCCAGGCGTCACCGCCGCTTTCGCCGCCGCGGCCGATTTCGAACTGCCGCTGACGCTGCGCGGCGTCGCCTCCTCGATGGTGTTCACCACCGGCCACGATTTGAAGGGCGGCGCGCTGCCAGACTGGGCGAAGCTGGCGATCGCCGGGGCGACGGTTGCAGTTTACATGGGCCGCTCGATCGCGGCGGACGTGGCGACGCGACTGATCGAAGCCGGCCTGTCGCCCGATACCGCGGTGGCCGTCGTGGAGAACGCCAGCCTTGCGTCTAAGCGCCTGTTCCACGGCACCCTCGCCGATTTGCCCGCGTTGGAGGCGCGCAGTGACCTGACCGGACCGGTGATGACGATCATCGGCGACGCCGTCGCCGGGGCGCGATTCGACCGGTCGATCGCGCTGATGGCCGACAGCTTCGCTCCAGTGGCTGCGTAAGCGGAGAATGACGATGAAGGTTCTCACCGCAAACCGGCTCATCGATGGCGAGGCCGTCTGGTTCGGTTCAGACCAGCAATGGCACGAAACGATCGACTATGCCGAAGTTGCCCGCGACAAGGCCGCCGACGAGCGGCTGGAGCGGCTGGGGAAAGAGGCATTTGCCCGCAACGAGGTCGTGGATGTCGACCTGATCGACGTCGAGCTGCTCGAAGGTCAGATCCGGCCACTGAGGCTGCGCGAGCGCATCCGCGCGGCCGGACCGACGAACCGAACAGATTTGGGCAAGCAGGCGCGGCCGCGTCCTGCCGACGAGGGATTTGCGGCCGGGATCTAGGCCGGCGGGCGGGAAGCAGACATGTATCGCTACGACGAATTCGACCATTCTTTTGTGCAGGCCCGCGTCGCCCAGTTCCGCGACCAGGTCGAGCGCCGGCTTGCCGGCGAAATTACCGAGGACCAGTTCCGGCCGCTCAGGCTGATGAACGGCGTCTACCTTCAGCTGCACGCCTACATGCTGCGCGTCGCAGTGCCGTATGGCACGCTGTCGTCGAAGCAGATGCGGATGCTCGCCCACATCGCGCGCACCTATGACAAGGGCTACGGCCACTTCACCACGCGCCAGAACATCCAGTACAACTGGCCGGCGCTATCCGACATTCCGGCGATCCTGGCCGATCTAGCCTCGGTCGAGATGCACGCGATCCAGACCAGCGGCAACTGCATTCGCAACGTCACGGCCGACCATTTCGCGGGTGCCGCTGCGGACGAAGTGGCCGATCCGCGGCCCTATGCCGAGATCCTGCGGCAATGGTCGTCGGTGCATCCCGAATTCTCCTACCTGCCGCGCAAGTTCAAGATCGCGGTGACGGGGGCGGAGCGCGACCGCGCGGCAATCCAGACCCACGACATCGGCCTGCATCTGAAGAAGAACGAAAACGGCGACCTCGGCTTTGCGGTCTGGGTCGGCGGCGGGCAGGGCCGCACGCCGATCCTGGCCAAGAAGATCCGGGACTTCCTGCCGGAGGAGCATCTGCTCTCCTACGCCACCGCGATCGTGCGCGTGTACAATCTGCATGGACGCCGCGACAACAAATACAAGGCGCGGATCAAGATTCTCGTCCACGAAACCGGGACGGAGGAATTCACCCGCCAGGTCGAGGCCGAATGGGCCGCGCTGAAAGACGGCGCGCTGACCCTGCCCGAGACGGACATCCGCGCCATTGAATCCTACTTCGCACCGCCGGCACTTGTCGCGCGACCCGAAGGCGACGAGGCCGTCAAGCTGGCGCGGCTCGATTCCCGCTCCTTCGGCGAGTGGCTCGATCAGAATGTCGTCACGCACAAGCATCCCGACTACGCCGCGGTGACGATTTCGCTGAAGGGTATCGGCGAGGTGCCGGGCGATGCGACCGACGCCCAGATGGACGCGGTGGCCGACCTTGCGGAACGCTATGCCTTCGACGAGATCCGCGTCAGCCACGAGCAGAACCTGATCCTGCCGCACGTTGCGCGCGCCGACCTGAAAGCCGTCTATGACCGGCTGGTGGAGATCGGCTTCGCGACGCCCAACTCGAATCTCATCACCGACATCATCGCCTGCCCGGGTCTCGACTACTGCGCGCTGGCCAATGCGCGTTCGATTTCGGTCGCGCAGGACATATCGCGCCGCTTCGCCTCGCTCGAGCGTCAGAAGGATATCGGCGAGCTGAAGCTGAAGATTTCCGGCTGCATCAACGCCTGTGGCCACCACCATGTCGGCCACATCGGCATTCTCGGCGTCGAGAAGAAGGGCGCGGAACTCTACCAGGTCACGCTCGGCGGCTCGGGCGACGAGAATTCGTCGATCGGCGAGATTATCGGCCGCGGCTTCGGTCCCGACGAGATCACCGATGCGATCGAGAAGATCGTCGACACCTATCTCGCGCACCGAAGCGGCCCGTCGGAAAAGTTCCTCGACGCCTATCGCCGCATCGGCCCGGCGCCCTTCAAGGAGGCGCTCTATGCTAGCGAAGTCAGAGCCTGATCTGAGGGCTGAGGACCGTTCTGCCGGAGGCAACTCGGACCAAGGTCAAGGTCTTCGGGGAGGTCATGCTGGTGGCACGGCCGATCCCGAAGACCGACGGATTTGGTCCGAGTTGCCCCGGCCCGAAGGGTTTCCCGCTGACGGGCGACCGCCGCGTCAGGCGGACTGGGCCGTGCCACCAGCACGGCCTGCACCGCCTTCCTGGCGGATCGCCTCGCCATCGAGAAAACAGAACGGCCCTCAGCCCTCGGATCAGGCTCTTGAGCCGCTTAGCGCGGACGAAGAGGCGGCCATCGAAGCCGCGGCGCTGGAGGCGCGCTACGGCCATCTCGCGCCGCAGGACATCATAGCGCTGTCGATCGGGCGGTTCGGTCAGCTGGGCCTGGGGGCGGTCTCGTCCTTCGGCGCGGATTCGGCTGTGCTGCTGCACATGATCGCGCGGGTCGATCCCGCACTGCAGGTGATTTTCCTCGACACCGGCAAGCATTTCGGCGAGACGCTGCAGTACAAGGACGCGCTCGCGGCCGATTTCGGCCTGCGCAACATCACCGTCTTCGAGCCGCTCGCGTCCGCGCTGGCGGAGAAGGACCCGACCGGAGATCTGCACAAGACCGACACGGACGCCTGCTGCAACATCCGCAAGGTCGAGCCGATGGCGCGCGCGGTCGAGCCGCTTGCAGCCTGGTTCACCGGGCGCAAGCGCTTTCAGGCGGCGACACGCAATGGCCTGCCGGTCTTCGAGGCCGTCGGCCCGCGCATCCGCATCAACCCGCTGGCAAAATGGACGACTGCCGACCTCGCCGCCTATATGCGCGAGCACCGGCTGCGCGAGAACCCGCTCGTCGCCTACGGTTACCTGTCGATCGGCTGCTTCCCCTGCACCCAGCCTGTGAAGGAAGGCGACGACGCGCGTTCCGGCCGGTGGGCTGGACAAGCAAAGACGGAATGCGGCATTCACCTGTCGGACCTCGACCATTCGCTGACCGCGTCTTCGCTTTAGGACTCTTCGATGACTGACCCTTCATCCGCGCCCGAAACGCGGCTCTGGACGCCGTCCGGCTTTCGCGACGACGAATGGAGCCATGCCGAGGCGTTCGACGCGCCCGGCTCGAACGGCAGGCTGATCCTGCCGCTCAAGGCGTTCCTCGACATCCCGGCGGATGAAAGGCTGCGCGACAAGGACCGGATCGGCGTGCTGCTCGCCCCCGCCGAGCCGGTTGACGCCATCGCGGACCTGCTGGACCAGCTCTCGCTGGTGGCGCTGGCCTTTCCTGCCTTCTCCGACGGACGCTCGTTCTCGAAAGCCGAGTTGTTGCGCAGCCGTTACGGCTATGCTGGACCGATCCGCGCGACCGGCCAGGTTCTGGTCGACCAGCTGCCGCACATGCTGAGGGTGGGATTCGATCAGTTCGAGGTGTCGAACCCCGTGCTCATCGATCGCCTGGAAAAGGGCGACGTCGGGGGAATCCCTTTCCAGTACCAGCCTACCGCCACCTCCGCCGAGTCAGCCCGGGGCTATTCCTGGCGGCGCATGCGCGAGCAATAGCTGCGCGACTGGTCCTACCAATCCTCTTCCCTGGGGGCTGATCGTCGGTTAGGATGCCCCGAATTATTTCGTGTCGCGGAATAATTGGAGCCAGGGAGGAGATCATGGCAGGCAAGAAAATACTCATGCTCGTCGGCGAGTTCAGCGAGGAATACGAAATATTCGTATTCGAGCAGGCAATGCACGCCGTCGGCCACACGGTGCATGTGGTCTGTCCAGACAAGAAGGCGGGCGAGCTCGTCAAGACGTCGCTGCACGACTTCGAAGGACACCAGACCTACACCGAGAAGCTCGGCCACGACTATTACGTCAACAAGACCTTCGCCGAGGTGAAGCCGGAGGACTACGACGCCGTCTACTGCGCCGGCGGACGCGGACCGGAATATATCCGCATCGACCCGCGCGTGCAGGCGATCGTCCGCCACTTCCACGAGACCGGCAAGCCGATCTTCACCATCTGCCACGGCGTGCAGATCCTGATCGCGGTCGACGGCGTGGTGCGCGGCAAGAAGGTCGCGGCGCTGCAATATTGCGAGCCGGAGGTGACGCTGGCCGGCGGCATCTATGTCGACGTGCCACCGAACGGCGCTCATGTCGACGGCAACCTCGTCTCGGCCAAGGGCTGGCCCGGCCTGTCCAACTTCATGCGCGAATGCCTGAAGGTGCTCGGGACCGAGATCAGCCACGGTCAGCACATGATGCGGCCCGCGCTCGCCGCCTGATCGTCCGGTCTCCCACTGGATTCCTTCTCCCGGTCGCGCAAAGATGGACGCGTTCTGGGAGGAGCACATGCAGTTCGACTATGTCATCGTCGGCGGCGGGTCCGCCGGCTCGACGCTTGCCGCGCGGCTAAGTGAGGACCCCAACAGGACGGTCTGTCTGCTGGAGGCCGGCGGCGACGGCAGGCACATCTTCATCCGAGCACCGGTCGCGACGGCGGCGATGCTTCCGGGCCGGCCGAAGATCTCCAACTGGGCCTACGAGACGGTTCCTCAACCCGGCCTCGGCGGCCGGCGCGGCTATCAGCCGCGCGGCAAGGCCCTCGGCGGATCGAGCGCCATCAATGCCATGCTCTACATCCGCGGCCACCGCAGAGATTACGACGACTGGGCGGACCAGGGCTGCACCGGATGGTCCTGGAACGAGGTGCTGCCCTATTTCAAGCGTGCGGAGGGCAATCAGAGGGGTGCCAGTGATCTCCACGGTTCGGACGGGCCGCTTCAGGTCGGCGAACAGCGCAGTCCACGCCCGGTCGCGCGGGCCTTTCTCGAGAGCTGCGCCGAGAACCAGATCCGCCTGACGGAGGATTTCAACGGTCCCGACCAGGAAGGTGCCGGCCTCTACCAGGTGACGCAGTTCTGGGCTGGCGAAAGATCCGGCGAACGCTGCTCGGCGGCCGCGGCCTATCTCCATCCGGTCATGAACCGCCCCAACCTGACGGTGCTCACCGGCGCGAAGGCGACGCGCATCGTTTTCGAGGGATTGCGGGCGACGGGCGTCCAGTTCCGGCGCGGGCGGCGCGCTGAAAGCGTCTCGGCAAGGAGGGAAGTCATCGTGTCGGGGGGTGCCTTCAACTCGCCGCAGCTGCTCCTGCTATCCGGCGTCGGCCCGGCACTCGAGCTTGCACGGCACTCGATTCCGATCCGCCACGAGTTGCCAGGCGTGGGACGTAACCTCCAGGACCACCTCGATTTCGTCGTGTCCTGGAAGTCAAGGGACCGCGACATGATCGGCCTCAGCCTGCTTGGATCCTACGATCTCCTGCGCCATATCGCACAATGGCGCCGGGACGGAACCGGGATGGTCGCTACGCCGGGTGCCGAGGGCGGTGCCTTCCTCAAATCCGATCCCTCACTCGACCGGCCAGACCTGCAGCTGCATTTCGTGGCCGGAATCGTCGACGACCATGCGCGCAAGCTGCATCTCGGCCACGGATTTTCCTGCCATGTCTGCGTGCTCAGGCCATATTCGCGCGGAGAGGTCGGCCTGCTCGATTCCAATCCGCTGTCGCCGCCGCGCATCGATCCGCAATATCTGTCGGACGAGCGCGATGCGGATCTGCTGCTCAAGGGCGCCAGGATCATGCGCAGGATACTCGGCTCGCCGGCGTTGGCAAAATACCGGGCGAAGGAACTTTACCTTGACGGCGATCCGGACGACGCAGAGCTGATGCGCCACATCCGCGCGCGGGCCGACACGATCTACCACCCGGTCGGTACGTGCCGCATGGGCACAGACGACGACGCGGTGGTCGATCCGCAACTGCGGGTGCGCGGAATGGAGGGCCTGCGGGTGGTGGATGCGTCGGTGATGCCGACCCTGATCGGCGGCAATACCAACGCGCCGACGATCATGATCGCCGAGAAGGCGGCGGACATGATCAGGGCATCCTGAGCTACTTCCTCTTCCGCCTGCGGCCGTAGAGTTCAAAGCGGTGGTGGACGATGTCGTAGCCCAGCTTGTGCGCGATCTCGTCCTGAAGCTGTTCGATCCGCTCGGAGTGGAACTCGATGACGTCGCCGGTGTCGATGTCGATGAGATGGTCGTGGTGTTCGCCCGCCGCCTGCTCGAATCGCGCCGGACCGCCGGCAAAGGCGTGACGCTGGATCTCGCCCTTGTCCTCCAGCAGCTTCATGGTGCGGTAGACGGTCGAGAGCGAAATCGTCGGATCGATCGCCAGTGCGCGTCGGAAAAGCTCCATTGCGTCCGGATGATCCGCGGCCTGCGAGAGTATCTGAAGGATAGCCCTGCGCGGACGCGTGATTCGCACGCCTTCGTCGCGCAGGCGCTGCTCGTATTCGCGTAGCTTGCGGGCCTCATTGTCCATGCCGCCTCTATGCGCCAGATGACAATTTTTGCAAGTAGACTTTCCAGTTGCAAACGATTTGCATTTGCATTGACAATATCCCCGCACTGCCCTATTTCGTCGCCATGGCCGCGAAAGTCCGCGGCACCCGGGAGAAGAGGCAAGATGATTTCGGTCGTTCGCGGCGTATTGCTCGGCCTGGCTTTGACGGCGGCTTCCGTCGCCACTGCGCATGCGGCCGAGAAGTTCAAGGCAATCACGACGTTCACGGTCATCGCAGACATCGCGAAGAACGTCGCCGGCGAAGCCGCGGAAGTGGACTCCATCACGCGCGCCGGCGCGGAGATCCACAACTACCAGCCAACGCCGCGTGATATCGTCAAGGCGCAGGACGCAGACCTGATCCTGTGGAACGGGCTCAACCTCGAAACCTGGTTCGAGCGCTTCTTCCGCAATCTGCGTGATATCCCGGGAGTGGTGATATCGGACGGAATCGAGCCGATCGGCATCTCCGAAGGCCCCTATTCGGGCAAGCCCAACCCGCATGCTTGGATGTCGCCGAGCGACGTGAAAATCTATGTCGACAATATCGCGGCCGCTTTCGCCAAATACGATGCGGCGAACGCGGCGACCTATCTCGCCAATGCGGAGGCCTACAAGGCGAAGATCGATGCCATCGTCGACCCGATCCGCTCTGCGCTCGACGCGATCCCGCAGGAGCGGCGGTGGCTGGTGACAAGCGAAGGCGCGTTCTCCTACCTCGCGCGCGATTTCGGTCTCAGGGAGCTCTATCTCTGGCCGATTAACGCGGACGGCCAGGGCACTCCGCAGCAGGTGCGCAAGGTCGTTGATGCCGTGAAGGCCAACGCTATCCCGGTCGTCTTCAGCGAAAGCACGGTGTCGGCGGATCCGGCGCAGCAGGTGGCGCGCGAGACGGGCGCCAAGTATGGCGGCGTGCTTTACGTCGATTCCCTCAGCGAAGCGGACGGACCGGTGCCGACCTATCTCGATCTCCTGCGGGTGACGACCGAAACCATCGCGAAAGGCCTGGCGCAATGAACATGGCGCCGCGCAATCCAAGCCCGCTGGCAGAAGCCGCGCGATCCGATGGTCTCGTCGCCAGACGCATCACCGTAGCCTATCGCACCGGCAACACGGCGCTCCGGGACGCCTCCTTCTCCATTCCGCGCGGCTCTATCACCGCGCTCGTCGGCGTGAACGGCTCGGGCAAGTCGACGCTGTTCAAGGCGATCATGGGGTTCGTCCCGCTCGCGGCGGGATCCGTCACCATGTTCGGCCAACCGGCCGGACGCGCGCTGAAGAAGAACGTCGTCGCCTATGTCCCGCAGGCCGAGGAGGTCGACTGGACCTTCCCTGTGCTGGTCGAGGACGTGGTGATGATGGGCCGCTACGGCCACATGAATTTCCTGCGCATTCCGTCGCGCCGCGACAATGAACTCGTAGCGCAGGCGCTCGACCGCGTCGGCATGGGCGAATACCGCAAACGCCAGATCGGGGAGCTTTCCGGCGGCCAGAAGAAGCGCGTCTTCCTGGCCCGCGCCCTGGCGCAGGAGGGCGAGGTGATCCTGCTCGACGAGCCCTTCACCGGCGTCGACGTGAACACCGAGGACGCGATCATCGCGTTGATGCGGGGCCTGCGCGACGAGGGCAAGATCATTCTCGTCTCGACACACAATCTGGGTTCGGTGCCCGACTTCTGCGACCGCGTGATCCTGCTCAACCGCACTGTGCTGGCGGAAGGGCCGACGGACGAAGTGTTCACCCGCGACAACCTCGAGAAAGCGTTCGGCGGCGTGCTGCGTCATTTCGTGCTCGGCGGTTCGGAACTGCACGACGACGAGGACGCGCGGCAGGTGACCGTCATCTCCGACGACGAGCGGCCGCTGGTCGTCTATTCCGAGAAGGGGCTGACCGGGAGCGCCGCCCCCGCCCCGCGCAAGACCGACGAGCCGGCCGAATGATGACGACGCTGCTCGAGCCGTTCGGCTACAGCTACATGATCAACGCCATGTGGGTTTCGGCGCTGGTCGGCGCCGTCTGCGCCTTCCTGTCGGCCTTCCTCATGCTCAAGGGCTGGTCGCTGATCGGCGACGCGCTGTCGCATTCGATCGTGCCCGGAGTCGCCGGCGCCTACATGCTGGGACTGCCGTTCGCGCTCGGCGCATTCCTCGCCGGCGGGCTCGCGGCCGGCGCCATGCTGTTCCTCAACCAGCGGACCCGGCTGCGCGAGGATGCCATCATCGGCATGATCTTCACCTCCTTCTTCGGGCTCGGCCTGTTCATGGTGTCGCTGTCGCCGACCTCGGTGAACATCCAGACCATCGTCTTGGGCAACATCCTCGCCATCACGCCGGCCGACACGTTCCAGCTGGTGCTGATCGCGGGCGTGTCGCTCGCCATCCTTCTCGCCAAGTGGAAGGATCTGATGGTCGCGTTCTTCGACGAGAACCACGCCCGGTCGATCGGCCTGAGGCCGGGACTGCTGAAGGGCGTCTTCTTCACCCTGCTCGCCGCCTGCACGGTCGCCGCACTGCAGACCGTCGGCGCCTTCCTGGTGATCGCGATGGTCGTCACCCCAGGCGCCACCGCCTATCTTCTGACAGACCGTTTTCCGCGCCTGATCGCGATCGCGGTGGCGATCGGCGCGGTGTCGAGCTTCGTCGGTGCCTACATCTCCTATTTCCTCGACGGCGCGACCGGTGGCGTCATCGTCGTGCTGCAGCTGGCGGTCTTCCTGACCGCCTTCGTCTTTGCGCCCAAGCATGGGCTGCTCGCAGCGCGGCGCAAGGCGCGGGAAGCGCTGGAGGCGGGCGCATGATCGAGACCCTGCTCCTCCCCTTCTCGTTCCCGTTCATGCAGCAGGCCTTCATCGTCTCGCTGCTGGTGGCGCTGCCGATGGGGCTCCTGTCGCCGTTTCTGGTGCTGAAAGGCTGGTCGCTGATGGGCGACGCGGTCAGCCACGCGGTGCTGCCCGGCGTGGTGCTGGCCTATCTCGCCGGCCTGCCGATCGGCATCGGCGCCTTCGCCGCCGGCATGTTCTGCGCGGTCGGCACCGGCTATCTAAGGGAGAACAGCCGCATCAAGGAAGACACAGTCATGGGCGTCCTCTTCTCCGGCATGTTCGGACTGGGGCTGGTTCTCTATTCGATGATCGAGACGGAACTGCATCTCGACCACATCCTGTTCGGCGACATGCTGGGCGTCGGCTGGGTGGATATCGCGGAAGCCGGAGCGATCGCGGCGATCGTGTCCGCGGCGCTTCTGGTGCGCGGCCGCGACCTGATGCTGCACGCCTTCGATCCGCAGCACGCCCGCGCCATCGGCCTCGGCGTGGGCCTGCTTCACTACGGGCTTCTGGTGCTGCTTTCGCTGTCGATCGTCGGCGCGCTGAAGTCGGTCGGCATCATCCTCGCCATCGCGCTGCTGATTGCGCCGGGCGCGATCGGCTTCCTGGTGGCTCGTCGGTTCGGCGTGATGCTGGCGGTTTCGGTCGCGGTCGCGGTTGTCGCCTCGTTTCTCGGCGTCTATCTGTCCTTCTTCCTGGACTCCGCACCGGCGCCGACGATCGTGCTTCTGATGTCCGGCACCTTCGTCGTCGCCTTCCTGCGCGCCGGCATCGCCTCGCCGGCGGAGGACGCGGCGACCTGACCATCCGAGCAGCCTCGGATCTTCATCCGAAGATCAAGCGAATCGCTTATCATCCGGCGCATGATCTTCTCCCTCTTGCGAAAACCCGAACCGCGCCGGGCCGCAGAACCGCTCGAGCGGCTGCATGAGGTGGCCGGCCGCTCGCTGCCACTGCGCATCGTCGAGAACGCGCGGGCGCGGCGGCTGACGCTCCGCATCGACGCCGGCGGGCAGGGCCTTCGCGTCACGGTTCCGCCGGGAATCTCGACGCGCGAGGTCGACCGGTTCGTCGACCGGCACCAGGGCTGGCTGGAGGCACGGCTCGCCAAGGTGCCCGACAAGCCGCAGGTGAGGCCGGGCGTTAAGATCCCGGTACGGGGGATTGCGCATCTGATCGTTCACGAGCCGGGCAAGCGCGGCTCGGTCACCATTTCCGAGGTCGAGGGCGTCCCGGCGCTGATCGTCCATGGCGAACGGACCCACCTGCCGCGGCGGGTCGCCGATCACCTCAAGCGCGAGGCGAAGAAAGACATCGAAGCGCTGGTGGCCAAGCATACCTCCACCGTCGGCCGAAAGGCGAAGCGGATCAGCCTCAAGGACACGACCAGCCGCTGGGGTTCCTGCACGTCGGACGGCAGCCTGTCCTTCTCCTGGCGCATCATGATGGCGAAGCCGGCGGTGATCGACTATCTCGTCGCGCACGAGGTGGCGCATCTGAAGGAGATGAACCACGGGCCGAAGTTCTGGGCGCTCTGCCGCGAACTCTGCCCGCGCACCGACGAGGCCCGCGCCTGGCTGAAGAAGAACGGCGGCGCGTTGCAGGCGATCAGGTTCGAGTAGGTCTCACCCGTCATTCCCAGCATTGAGTTCCTCCGGCCGCAATCCTTCCGCGGAAGGACGCGGCCAGGGCAGGAAACCGGGATCGAATTCGTCGCTCGAGAAGTAGTCCAGTGCGCGACGGCCTTCGCCGCCGTCGAAGCCCGACTGCTCGAGGAGGTACCCGATAACCTGGTAGGCCTGGGCGATCTTCTCCTCGAGTTGCTCGATCGTCGCCTTCTGCATGTTCATTTCGTGCCCCTTCCGCTCCTGCCTCCGGAATAGAGTAGGGCGGAGCGTCGGACGCCTCAATGGCGCAGACCACGCGTTTTTCTCGACTCCGGGGCTCATTCGTGGCATTCGCCCGCATCATGCCTCTCGACATCAAGATATGCGGCCTTTCCACGCCCGAAACGATCGCGGCGGCGCTCGACGGCGGGGCGAGCCATGTCGGCTTCATCTTCTTTCCGAAGAGCCCGCGCAACGTCACTCCGCAGCAGGCGGCGGAGTTGCGGCAGGCGGCGACGGGCCGCGCCAAGGCGGTCGCGGTGACGGTCGACGCGACGGACGAGTTTCTCGACAGCATCGTTACCGCGATGAAGCCCGACATGCTGCAGCTGCATGGCAAGGAAACGCCGGAACGCGTCGCCGAGGTGCGCGAGCGCTACAATTTGCCGGTGATGAAGGCGCTGTCGATCGGAGAACCCACCGACCTGTTGCCCATTCAGGGTTTCATCGGCGTCGCCGACCGGCTGCTCCTCGACGCGAAGGCGCCGAAGGGGTCCGAGCTGCCCGGTGGCAACGGCATGGCGTTCGACTGGCGCCTGCTTGCAGCCCTCGATCCCGGTCTGGACTACATGCTGTCGGGCGGGCTCAACCCCGGCAACGTGGCCGAGGCGATCCGTCTCGCGAACCCCCCCGGACTGGATGTGTCTTCCGGAGTCGAATCCACGCCGGGCGTGAAAGACGTCGCGCTGATCGACGCTTTCTTTCAAGCGGTGAAAACCGCGAAAGGCTGAACACGCCGGACAGTTTACTTTTCGCAAATGACGCTACATAGCCATTGCCACCGTTTTCCGGGGCGATCCACATCCGTTCCCGCATTCAGGAGTCCGGCATGAACAAGCCGATCGAGCCCAATTCCTTCCGCACCGGCCCCGACGAGCAGGGCATGTTCGGCATTTTCGGCGGCCGCTTCGTGGCCGAGACGCTGATGCCTCTGATCCTCGACCTCGAACGGCACTGGAACGAGGCCAAGACCGATCCGGAGTTCCAGGCGGAGCTCAAATCCCTGTCGACCTATTATGCCGGGCGGCCGTCGAAGCTCTACTTCGCCGAAGGCCTGACGAAGCATCTCGGCGGCGCCAGGATCTTCTTCAAGCGCGAAGACCTGAACCACACCGGCTCGCACAAGATCAACAACTGCCTCGGCCAGATCCTGCTCGCCAAGCGCATGGGCAAGAAGCGTATCATCGCCGAGACGGGTGCGGGCCAGCACGGGGTCGCCTCCGCCACCGTCGCGGCGCGGTTCGGCTACCCTTGCGTGGTCTATATGGGCGCCACCGACGTCGAACGGCAGAAGCCGAATGTGTTCCGCATGAAGTTGCTGGGCGCCGAGGTGAACCCGGTAACGGCCGGCCACGGCACGCTGAAGGACGCGATGAACGAGGCGCTGCGCGACTGGGTGACCAATGTCGAGGACACCTACTACCTGATCGGCACCGCAGCGGGCCCGCACCCCTATCCGGAACTGGTGCGCGAGTTCCAGTCGGTGATCGGCACGGAGGCGCGCCAGCAGATGCTGGAGCAGGAGGGCCGACTGCCGGACGTGATCATCGCCGCGGTCGGCGGCGGATCCAACGCGATCGGCCTGTTCCATCCCTTCCTCGACGACAAGGATGTACGCATTATCGGTATCGAGGCCGGCGGGCGAGGACTCGGCGGCATCGAGCATTGCGCGTCGATGAACGCCGGCAAGCCCGGGGTTTTGCACGGCAACCGCACCTACCTTCTGCAGAACGCGGACGGCCAGATCCTCGACGGCCACTCGATCTCGGCCGGGCTCGACTACCCGGGCGTCGGGCCGGAGCATTCCTGGCTGCGCGACACCGGCCGCGTCGAATACGTGCCGATCCTCGACGACGAGGCGCTGGACGCCTTCCAGCTCTGCACCAAGGCGGAAGGGATCATTCCGGCGCTCGAATCCGCCCACGCGATCGCGCATGCCGTCAAGATCGCGCCCGGCATGAGCAAGGACCAGACGATCATCGTCAACCTGTCGGGGCGCGGCGACAAGGACGTGCATACGGTGGCGAAGATGATGGGGATGGAGATTTGAACATGACCACCCGTATCGACCGGCGCATGGCGCGACTGAAAGGCGAGGGCCGCCCGGCGCTCGTGACCTATTTCATGGGCGGCGACCCGGACTACGCCACGTCGCTGTCGATCATGAAGGCACTGCCACGGGCCGGAGCCGACATCATCGAACTCGGCATGCCCTTTTCCGACCCGATGGCGGACGGACCAGCCATCCAGGCGGCTGGCCTCAGGGCGCTGAAATCGGGCCAGACGCTGCGCAAGACTCTCGACATGGCGGCCGAGTTCCGCAGGAGCGACGACGAAACGCCGATCGTCATGATGGGTTACTACAACCCGATCTATATCTATGGCGTCGACCGGTTCCTGGCCGATGCCAAGACCGCCGGGATCGACGGGCTCATCGTCGTCGACCTGCCGCCGGAAATGGACGAGGAACTGTGTATACCGGCACTCAAGGCCGGCCTGAACTTCATCCGCCTCGCGACGCCGACGACCGACGACAGGCGATTGCCGAAGGTGCTCGAAAACACATCCGGCTTCGTCTACTACGTGTCGATGACCGGCATCACCGGCTCGGCGCTGGCCGACACGGGCAAGGTGGCCGCCGCCGTCAAGCGCATCAAGGGACATACGGACCTGCCTGTCTGCGTCGGCTTCGGCGTCAAGACCGCCGAGCAGGCGCGCACCATCGGCGCCTCGGCCGACGGCGTCGTGGTGGGCACAGCGATCGTCAATGCGATCGCCAGCGTGCTGGGTCCCAAGGGCGAGAAGACGGCCGATCCGGCCGACGCTGTCGCGACTCTGGTGTCGGGTCTGGCGGCCGGCGTGCGCGCGGCGCGCCTTGCTCCCGCCGAATAGTCGCCCCACATTGCGGCAAGGAACGCGAGACCGGCCATGAACTGGATCACAAACTACGTCCGCCCGAAGATCAATTCGATGCTCGGACGCCGCGACATCCCGGAGAATCTCTGGATCAAGGATCCGGAGACCGGAGAGATGGTCTTCCACAAGGACCTGGAGGAGAACCAGTGGGTCATCCCCTCCTCCGGCCATCACATGAAGATCTCCGCCCGGAACCGGCTGAAGTTCTTTCTCGACAACGGCGAATATGCCGTCGTCGAAAATCCCAGGGCCGTGGTCGACCCACTGAAATTCCGCGATGAGAAACGCTATGTCGACCGGCTGAAGGACGCCAAAGCCAAGACCGGTCTCGACGACGCGATCCTGACGGCGCGCGGCACGATCGAGGGGCTGCCCATTGTCGCCTGCGTGCAGGATTTCGCCTTCATGGGCGGGTCGCTCGGCATGGCGGCCGGCGAGGCGATCATCAAGGCGTTCGAGATCGCGCTGGCTGAGAGGCGTCCGATGGTGCTGTTCGCGGCGTCCGGCGGCGCGCGCATGCAGGAGGGCATCCTGTCGCTGATGCAGTTGCCGCGCACGACGGTCGCGGTCGAGCGGCTGCGCGAGGCGGGACTCCCCTATGTCGTGGTGCTGACCAACCCGACCACCGGGGGCGTCACCGCCTCCTATGCCATGCTGGGAGACATCCATATCGCTGAGCCGGGCGCGCTGATCGGTTTTGCCGGACCCCGCGTCATCGAGCAGACGATCCGCGAGAAACTGCCGGAAGGGTTCCAGCGTGCGGAATACCTGATGGAGCACGGCATGGTCGACATGGTCGTGTCGCGACTGGAGATGAGAGAGACGGTCGCCCGCCTGCTCAAGATCCTGATGCACACGCCGGTGGCGCAGGCGGACGCCCATATGGCGCGCGCCGCCGCTCCCGCGAGCGCTGCCGGCGCCTAGACTTCGGCTTCGACTACCTCATTTCCCCGGTGCAGGCGACACCACGATGAGCGTCCTGCGACCGGAAGGCATGTTCCCGATGACCAAAAGCGCTGCCGAACGCGAGATCGATCGGTTGATGACCCTGCATCCGAAGGGGTTCGACCTGTCGCTCGGCCGGATTCGCCGGCTGCTCGACCGCCTCGACAACCCACAGAACCGCCTGCCGCCGGTAATTCACATCGCCGGCACCAACGGCAAGGGCTCGGCGGCGGCCTTCTCGCGCGCCCTCCTGGAAGCGAACGGGCAAATCGTCCACGTCCACACTTCGCCGCACCTCGTGAACTGGCACGAGCGCTATCGGATCGGTGCGCCCGGCGGCGGCAGGTTCGTCGAGGACGAGGTGTTCGCAGATGCAATCAGGCGGGTCGGAACGGCGAATGACGGCCAGGCGATTACCGTGTTCGAGATGCTGACGGCCGTCGGCTTCCTGCTGTTTTCCGAGCACCCTGCGGATGTGGCGATCATCGAGGTTGGGCTCGGCGGCCGCTTCGACGCGACCAATGTGATCGAAAACCCGGCCGCGTGCGCGATCATGCCGGTCTCACTCGACCACGAGGCCTATCTCGGAGACCGGGTGGAGCTGATCGCGGCCGAAAAGGCCGGCATCATCAAGCGCGGCCGTCCGGTGGTGGTGGGCGCGCAGGACAGCGACGCGGCGCGCGAGGTAATCGTCGGCACCGCCGAGCGCCAGGGTGCGCCGGCCCATGTCTACGGCCAGGATTTCATCGCCTTCGAAGAGAACGGGCGGCTGATCTACCAGGACGAGGACGGACTTCTGGACCTGCCGCCGCCGCGGCTTCCCGGACGGCACCAGTTCGCCAATGCCGCAGCCGCCATCGCGACGGTCAAGGCCGCCGGTTTCAGCCTCGCCGTCGCGCATGTCGAGAAAGCGATGCAAACGGTCGAATGGCCGGGGCGGCTTCAGCGCCTCAGCGCCGGCCGCCTGACCGATTTCGCGCCGCCCGGCGCGGAGCTCTGGCTCGACGGCGGGCATAATCCGGGGGCGAGCGTCGTCGTCGCCGAAGCGATCATCGAGCAGGAGGAGCGGTTCCCCCGGCCACTTTTCCTGATCTGCGGCATGATCAACACCAAGGATCAGACCAACTTCTTCAGGGCGTTCCAGGGCGTGGCCCGCCACGTCTTCACCGTTCCCGTCAATATGAGCGAGGCCAGCGTGCCGAATGCGGTGCTCGCCGCACATGCGGCGGAAGCGGGCTTGTCGGCGGAACCGGTCGCCTCGATCGAGAACGCGCTGCTGCTGTTGCGCGACAACTGGGACGAGGACACGCCGCCGCGCATCCTCATCTGCGGCTCGCTTTACCTGGCCGGCGAGGTGCTGCGACTGAACGGAACGCCACCGAAATGAAAGAGCCCGGCGCGAGGCCGGGCTCCTTCAGCTTCATTCCGCCCGCGGCCGAGCGATCAGACGTTGCCGGAGATCCAGTGCGACAGCGCGGTCTTCGGCGCGGCGCCGACCTTGATGTCGGCGACTTCGCCGCCCTTGAACATCATCAGCGTCGGGATCGAGCGGACGCCGAACTGGGCGGCGAGTTCCGGATTCTCGTCGATGTTGAGCTTGGCGATCTTCACTTTGCCGGCCATCTCGTTGGAAATCTCGTCGAGCGACGGACCGATCATCTTGCAAGGGCCGCACCATTCCGCCCAGAAATCCACGACCACGGGTTCGGCGGACTGCAGAACGTCCGCAGCGAAGTTGTTCTTGTCGACCTTGACGGTGGCCATGATGGCTCTCCTTGCCTGAATGACGAGAAAGGCGGCATCGAAGCCGCCCGAACTTCGTCCATATGTGGTGGCGCACGGCTGTGCGTTCAAGCCGGACTGTCTCACGCTCGCGTGAGTCGTTCAAGCGCGGCATCCATCAACGCGGCCGGCAGTTCGATCAGGCGCGGCGCCTCCGTGTACAGCAGGGCGGCGGTGATTTCACGGCCGGGATAGATCTTGGCCAGGAGGGCGCGGTAGAGGGAGAGCTGGACGATGTAAGCCTCGGGGACACCGGACACGTCCTTCGGCGGCGGGCGATTGGTCTTGTAGTCGACGATCAGCACGCGGCCGGCCGACAGCGACAGGCGGTCGACGGTGCCGGAGACCACGACGTCGCGCCCGCCGAAGATGATGGATCCGGTCACCGCCACCTCGGCGCGGGAGCCGGCGGCGAAAACCGGGCCAAACAGCGGGTCCCAGAGCACCTGCCGCACCGACGCCCAGGCGTGATCGCGGTCGGCGGCCGTCCAATCGCCTTCCGCATTGTCGAGATAGCGCCGGGCGGCGGATTCGCGTTCGCTTTCCGGCATGGAAGGCAGCATCTGCAGCAGGCGGTGGATCGCGAGACCCCGGGCGATGGCAAAGGAGGGCTCGTCCTGCGGATCCAGCACCGGCGAGCGCGCAGGCGCGACGGCTTGATCAGGCGGGTCGAGAAGTGCCGCGGCCGCCGAGGGCGAGAGGCTCCTGACAGGTGCGTGCTGCTCGGGCAGGGGCGCAAGAGGAGCGAAGACCGGGCCGGCGGACGGCGGCAGAGATGCTGCGGATACGGCCGGCACGGCAGCCTCGGGACTGCGGCGGAAGCGCAGGATGCCGGCTCCGGTCACCGGATGCGGCACGGTCCGGCTGTGCGGCGAGGCCGAAAGCGCGTTCGTCACGAGGTCGTGCCAGATGCCCGGAACCGGCTTCAGCTTGCCGCGATAGCCGCAGACGATGAGCCGGTCCTCGGCGCGGGTCATGCCGACGTAGAGGAGGCGACGGTATTCATCCTCGGCCTTTTCGGAGAGCTTGCGGTTCTGCGCGACCGAGACCGAGTTCGTCATGTCGGATCCGGCCCGCCAGAGATAGCCGTCACCACGCCAGCCGCGGTTCTTCGCCTCGATCGGGATCAGCCGCGGCAGGTGCGCGTCGAGGCTCGGCCGGCCGGCGCCGTCGACCAGGAAGACGACCGGCGCCTCGAGGCCCTTGGCGGCGTGCACCGTCATGATGCGCACCTCGTCGCGCGTCTGGTCCATCTCGCGCTTGATGTCCGGGGCGGCCGATTCCAGCGAAGCAAGGAAGGATTCGAGCCCGGGCAGGCCGGTCCGCTCCACCGCCAGCGCGAAACTCAGGAACTCGTCGAGGATCTCGCCGGCGGAAGGTCCGAGCCGCGCGACCATCTTCGAGCGGACGCCGTCGCGGGCAAGGACCGCGGCATAGAACTCGAAGACGGGCTTGAAGGCCGCTTCGTTGGCCCAGCGGTCGAGGCACTCGACCACCGGCGCGAGATGCGGGTCCATCTCCGCCCGCTGACGCAACACGCGGCCGAGCGGCGCGTCGTGCCGGTTCCAGGCGAGTTCAAAGAGCTGTTCCTCCGACAGGCCGAAGACGGGGCTGCGCAGGAGCGCGGCCAGCGACAGGTCGTCATGCGGCTGCAGCGCTACGCGGCCAAGCGCGATCAGATCCTTCACGGCGATATGGCCGGACAGGCTCAGCCGGTCGGCTCCGGCGACGTTGACGGCACGGTTCTTCAGCGCCCGCGACAGCGCATGGACGAAACGGTCGCGCTTGCGCACCAAGACGAGGACGTCGCCGGCCGTCATCCGACGCGGCGCACCGTTCACCAGTTTGCCTTCGAGGCACTCGCCGTTCCCGATCCAGTCGCGGATCGTCGTGGCGATCTGTTCGGCGAGCAGCACCGCAGGCGCCGAGGCATGGTCGATGGCCTCGGTCCAATCGTCCGGCTCTTCCACCTGCTGCGGCTCGATCAACGGCCAGACCTCGACATGGCCCGGCTGCAGTTCGCGGATCGTCGGATGCTCGATCGGCTCCTGGTCGTGCGTCAGGCCCTTGCGGGCCGTCTCGGCGGCGAATACGAGATCCACGGCGCCGAGTACATCCGTCGTGGACCGGAACGAGCGCTGCAGGCGGACGCGCTCGAAACGACCGCCCGAGTTCCGAACCCACTCAGAGAAAGCGGCCCCGCTGAGCGAGAAGGATTCGGGATCGGCGCCCTGAAAGGAGTAGATCGACTGCTTCTCGTCGCCGACGGCGAACACCGTGCGGGTGACGTTGTCGCGCGCGCCGAGCCCCGCGAAGAATTCCTCCGCCAGCTTGCGCACCACCTGCCACTGGTCGGGACTGGTGTCCTGCGCCTCGTCGACCAGCACATGATCGATGCCGCGATCGAGCTTGTACTGGACCCACGGCCCGACATCGGCGCGGGAGAGCAGGCGGACCGTGCGCGAGATCAAGTCGTTGAAGTCGAGGAAGCCGCGCGCCGCCTTCAGCCGCTCGTAGCGGCCGATCAGCACGTCGGCGACAGTGAGAGCCGCAGCTGTCGCCTCGATCATGCGATGAAGCGCGATGCGGTCCTGCGCTTCGATCAGAACGGCTGCGAAACGGTCGAATTCAAACGGAAGGTCGGGGAAATGCTCGCCCACGCCCTTTGCCATGATATTCTTCGTGGTCTTCGACCGGAGCGTCCTGGTGTCCTTGTCCCTGGTGACGAAGATGGCGAAAAGCCTGTCGAAGCGCCGCAGCGGATCGTTCTCGGCACCGGCGGCAAGCAGATCGTCGGCGAAACCCGCCGCGGTGGCTTTCGCGGCGCGCGCCGCCCGCGCGGCGATGGCGCGGGCGAGCGACGGATCGAAATAGGAATCCGGCCAGACCTCGGCGGCGGCCGCGGCGGGCCGCCATCCGGTGGCGAAGCCGAACTCTTCGTGGAGCAGAGACATGTCGCCGCCGAGCTGGTCAAGGAACGCTCTCAGCCTGTCCCGATTGGCGACGATCTCGCCCAAAAGCCTGTCCAGCCCCGCCTCGCCCGCGATCGCCAGCACGCGCTCGAAGGCGCCAGCCAGCGCCTCGTCCTGGCGCGCGGCGATCCCGGTCAGCATGTCGCGGCGGGCCTCCGCCACCAGCGCCTGCTCCATCTGGGCGTCCAGCATCTCGAAATGCCCGGCGATGTTCGCCTCGAGAGGGAACTGGTGCAGGATTGCCTCGCAGAAGGCGTGGATTGTCTGGATCTTCAACCCGCCCGGGGTTTCCAAGGCACGGGCGAAGAGCTGCCGGGCGCGGCGCAAGCGTGCCGGTAGCGCCCTACCATCGATCCGCTCGATCTCCTCGCTCAGCAGCGTTTCATCGAGCGTCGTCCACCGGGCAAGATCGCGAAAGACGCGGTTCGACATGTTGGCGGCGGCGGCCTTGGTATAAGTCAGGCAGAGAATCTTCGACGGTTCGACGCCGTCGAGCAGGAGGCGGATCACGCGCTGGGCGAGCACATGCGTCTTGCCCGACCCGGCATTGGCCGAGACCCAGGCCGAACTCGACGGATCGGAGGCGCGGGCCTGGTCGGCCAGCGTATCGGCCGGTATGACGGGCCTGCCACTCATTCGCCGCCCTCGCCGCCGGTGTCGTCGCCGCCGGCCGACCACTCGAGCACGCGGGCGAGGTGATCGTAGTCGCCGTCGGTGTCGCCTTCCCTGAACGGCAAGGCGCGGGAGAGATAGCCGATCGCCGGGTCTTCATAATGAAGCAGGAGCCGTTCCAGCCGCTGCCAGGCCTCCTCGGACAGGTCGGCCGCGGTCTTGAGCGAACCTCTGATTTCGAGGATCGATTCCTCCTCCACCTCGCCGCTCGCCCTGAGCCGCACATAGGCGAGTTCGCCCGGCGTGAGGCGACCGAGCGCCGCGAACGCGCCGCGCATCATGAGTGCGCCTTCGAGCGGCAGCTGTGGCGACACGAGCCGGTGCGCCTGGACCTTCGAGGGCGAGGAGCCGGTCTTGTAGTCGAGGATATCCGCCAAACCGCCACGCGTGACATCGATGCGGTCAGCCTGGCCGGACAAGGTCGCGTCGGTCCGGCCGACGGCGATGGCCTCGGCGACGGCTTCGGCATGACGGATCGTCGTGTCCGCGCGATTGTTGCGCTCCCAGTCGACGAGATTCGGCGCCATAAGCGCAAAGCGCGGCCACCACACCGCGTATATGTCGGGTGGAAGCTGCTCCTCTTCGAAGCGCAGCCGCGCAATGGCGAGCAGGCGTTCAACCGCATCCGGCGCACCGGCATCCACGCCCGAAAGGGTGAATCGATGCAGGATATCGTGGAACAGCGTACCGCGCTCCGCGGCACCCGGATCGCGCAGCAGCGGGTCGAGCCGATCGAGCCGAAGAACCTTCCGCGCATAGATCGCATACGGGTCGCGGCGGAGCGTTTCGACCTGCGTCACCGAGAAATGCCGCGGCCTCGAGTCGAGCGGCGGCGCCGGATTCGGCCGGCGCGCGAAATCCACCGAAGGCGGCGCATCGAGCGCGTGATGTCGGGCCTCGGAGACGAGAAGCGCACCTTTCTCCCTCATTTCCTTTGCCGGCTCATCTCCAATGAGTGCGACCAGCCGCTGCAGCCATCGCGACGGTACTGACGGCGCGTCCCCCGCGCGCGCGGAACGGGTGAGGATGATCTCGGGGGTGGCCATCGCCATCTGAAAGTCGTGCGCCGCGAGACCGATCCGCCGCTCGGGCGGCTCCAGGCCGAGGCCGGCTTTCATGACTCGCGACATGAAACCGCCGGGATCGGCGCGGCCAGGCCACGAGCCTTCGTTGAGCCCGCCGCAGACGAGCAGATCGACATCCTGGAGACGCGCTTCCAGTGCACCCCAGATCGACACCGCGTGGTCTGCGGAATGGCGTGGCTTGACCGTCTCTCCGGCGATCAAGGCGGCGAGCACGTCCGGCCACTCGACTGCGTCGATCGTGAGCTGCGCCTCGGCCGAGACCAGCCCACGCAACAGTTCCGCCAACTTCTCGCCGGCTTCGCCGCGATAGAGATCCTCGACGCCGTCGCTTTCCGACCGCCCTACATTCTCGAAAGCGACGACCGTGGCGCGTGCCAGTTCCACAATGTCGGCTCGGCCGCCGCGCAGGCTGCCCAGTCCTGCCACCGCATCGTGCAGGATGCGGGCGACCTCGAGCGCATCGTCCAGTTCCGCTGCCCGAAGGCGCCGCCTCCAGAACCGCGGGCGTTGTTTGCTGCCATCTTCATCGGCCAACAGCCTGGCCTCGAAATCGTCAGCGAGCGCGCAGATGTCGGGCCGCCCGACGCCGCCGCGCAAGGCGACGAGTTCGATCGCCTCCGCGGCGCGCCGCACACGGAGGCGCTCCAGCCCCGCGCGCAGGAGCGGCTGCTTGAGGAGCGAGAGGACCGCCACGGGATCGCCCGGGCGCATGACGCACTCGACCAGAAGACGCAGCATCGCGGCCGGCGGCGTATCGGCAAGCGGTGTACCGGCGGAATCGTCGGCGACGATGCCGAAGCGCAACAATTCCGCACTCACGCGCCGGGCGAGAGCCCGATCGGCGGTGACCAGCGCGGCGCGTTTGTCCGGAGAAGCTGCTGCCTTGCGCAGCGCAAGCGCGATAGCCAGCGCTTCGTCGCGTTCGTTGGCCGCCTCGACGAGCGTCACGCCGCCGAGCGCTCCGCGCTCGATCGCATCGGCTACCGCGCGCCGGCTGCCCGGCCATGTTTCCGTCGATTCGGCCGGCCGCAGCGCTTCCGAGACGATGGCCGCGCGCGCGGCGAGGTCCGGCGCCTGCGTCCCGAGTTCGGCAACATCCGTGCGGAGGACGCCGAGTTCCGCAAGCAATTTGCTGAGACCGAATTGCGGATGGCCGAAGACCGAGGGTGCGGCGTCCGCGTCCGACAGCATGGACCAGGCCGACTCGTCAAGCGACAGGTCCAGCCCCGGCAGAATGACCGCGCCGTTAGGCAACCGCGATATCACGCGCAATAGCCGGGCCGTCGCCGGGATCGAGCCGGTGGAACCGGCAGCAATGACGGGACCCTTCGGCGGATTGCGCCCGAGGCGCTCAGCCTCCGTGTCGATGAGACGACTGCGATGCGCGGCTGGATTGGAGCGCCGCCGCTCCGCCAATGCTTCCGGCCAGCGAGAGGTAACGATCTGGAGAAAGTCGAGCGTCACCTGCCACCACGCGGCGAGTTCGTCACGGACGATGCCGGCGAGCCGCGTCCAATCGGCGTCCGCCGTCTCGATCTCGTCGATCAGCACCGCCAGATCCCGCGCCAGCCAGATTGCCTCGGCCGACGAGGTCGGCACCACGACCTCCTCCTCGAACAGGCTGGCGACTTCCGCGGGCAGCCGGTTCTTCCACGCCTTCACCAAGGGCGCCAGCAGCAGCAGGCGTTGCAGGCCGTCGATCGGCGGATCGAGCGCCGGCGGCGGGGGTAGCGTCGTCTCGAACCAGGCCATGTCCTCGTCGACATCGCCGAGCGGGCGGATGACGGGCAGGATCGCCGCCTTGCCGCCCAGCCTTTCGGCAAAGGTCGCCCGCAGCGCACGGGCGGCGCGGCGGGTCGGGACGAAGATGGTCGCATCGGCCAGCGCAAGCGGGTCGCCGCCGGGCTGAAAGCCAGGAATCAACCGGCCCGAAAGCAGCGCGTCGGCAAGCGTCGGAAGGAAAGGCGCCCCCGGCGGAATCGAGAAGACCCGCGGCGCGGGGGAAGTCATCCTGATCTTGCCGCCGCCCGGGCGACGGCCGCTTCCGCAGGAGCGATGGCATCGGGGGTGCCGACCGTGATCCAGTCTCCGTCCAGAACCATTCCGTAGAGCCGGCCGGAAACGAGCGCCGCGTCGAATTCGCGGTTCAGCGAGTGGGGGCCGCCTGGTGCACCGGCGAAGATGCGCGGATGGATGATCGCGGCACCTGCATAGATCAGCCCTTCAGGGTCGCCTTTCGCGCGCGCAAGCCGGCCATCGGGCGCCATCAGGAAGTCGGTCCCGCCCGAGTGTCCTGTCGCCTGATCAAGCCGTGCCAGCATCAGGAGAATATCCATCCTCGCATCGTTCCAGGCAAGGGCGAGACGGCGAAGGCTGTTGTCCTTCCTGTCGATCCAGAACGTGTCGGCGTTGAGGACGTAGAAGGGATGGGAACCGAGTTTGGGCAGTGCGCGCACGATGCCGCCGCCGGAGTCGAGCAAAGCGTCGCGTTCGTCGGAGATCTCGATGGCAGGCCTTGCCCTGCCGAAGACGTGGCTGACGAGCTGATCGGGGAGGTAGTGGACGTTCACCACCGCGGTTTCCACGTCGGCATGCGCGAGCGCGTCAAGCCCCCAGTCGATCAATGCTTTGCCGGCTATCTTTACCAGCGGTTTCGGTATCGTGTCGGTGATCGGCCGCATGCGCTTGCCGAGCCCGGCGGCCAGCACCATCGCCGTGCGAGGAGTTGCGCTCATCCGAGCAGGCCGCGCGAGAGGTAGAAATCGCGCACGCCGGCGAGCGCCGGATGCGGCAGGACGCGGCCAACGTAGTCCCGGATGCGCGGCAGGTGCTTCAGATAGTGCGGCTTGCCGTCGCGCCTGTCGAGACGGACGAAGATGCCGAGGATCTTCGAGTTCCGCTGCGCGGCCATGATCGCGTAGGCCTCGTCGAAGCCTGCTTCGTCGAAACCGCCCTGCGCGTGCCGCGCCGTCTTGTAGGCATCGACCGTCGCGCGCTCCAGTTCAGGCGGGATCGTCACCCGCGCATCCTGAGCGAGCGACGCGACGTCATAGGCCGCCGGCCCCCAGAGCGCATCCTGGAAGTCGATGATGCCGAGCCGGTCGCTGCCGCTGCGCTCCTCCCGCCAGATGATGTTGGGCGAATGATAGTCGCGCAGCACGATGCTCTTCTCGGCGGCGGCAAGACGCGAGATGGCGGAGTCCCACGCGGCACGGTATTCCGCCCGATCTGCATCCGTCAGCGCCGTGCCCGTTTCTTCGGGCACGTACCAGTCGATCAGCAGCTCGGCCTCGATCATCATCGCGTCGCGGTCGTAAAGGGGCAGATGGTGGACGACGCCCGGCGCCGCTTCCATCTCCAGCGGCCAGTCGTGGCGATGAATGCCGGCGAGGAGCGCCGCGGCGGCGAGATAGCGCTCGCGCACCGGCGCGCCCGCGGCGTCGAGGAAGCCGCCGTCGCCGAGGTGCTCGATCAGGAGCAGGCCCTGGTCGAGATCCTGGGCGAAGATCTTCGGGGCGCAGAAGCCACGCAATGCGAGCGCCTTTGCGATGGCGACGAAAGGCGTCACGGATTCGGCCAGATGCGCGATCTGGCTGTAGGGCTTGCCGTCGCGGATCGGCGGTCCGTCGGGCTGGCGCGGCGCGTTCATCAGGATGCGCTTCGGCGCGCCGGGCGCCGTTACCGTCTCGTAGGTGCGCGTCGAGGCGTCGCCGAGCAGGAAGGTGCGTGCAGCTCCCGGCGCGCCGGCCTCGGCGAGGAAGCGTCGGATCGCGAGCGTTCGGCGCAGACGCCGCAGAGCGGCATCCGGCGCCGTAATCGTCACGACACGTCCCTCGCCGCGATGAGCGAGTTCGACGCGAATCCGCCCTGCGGGAAGAACGTCCTCGGCGCGTTCCGGCCATTCGACGAGGGTGACACCTTCGCTGACGGCCTCGTCGAAGCCGAGTTCGTCGAGGTCGGAGCCGCCGGCGAGGCGGTAGAGGTCGAAATGATGGGTTGCGATGCGCCCAGGATAGGACTGGACGAGGGTGAAGGTGGGGCTCGGCACATCGAGCGCCGGATCGGCTGCCAGCGCCCGCACGAAGCCGCGCGCGAGCGTCGTCTTGCCGGCGCCGAGATCGCCGGAGAGCGCGAAGACGTCGCCGACCCGCGCTATCGCAGCGAGGTCCGCGCCGAGGCGCGTCGTGGCGGCTTCGTCTTCGAGCTCGATCGTCAGCGTTTCGGGCGACATGTCATTCCGCGGCGGGGCGCATCGCGTCCGGTTCGCTGGGGAAGCGGCAGGTGACGGTGGTGCCGTGCCCCTTGCCGGTCGCGATCTCGACCTGGCCGCCGTGCAGTTCGACGAAACTCTTGACGATCGAGAGGCCAAGGCCCGCACCGCGCCGCCGGCCGCCATTGGCGCGGGACTCGAAACGGCGGTAGACCGTGTCGAGCACTTCGGGCGGGATGCCCGGACCCTGGTCCGACACCGAGAATTCGACCATGCCTCCCTTGCCGCCGCAAGCCAGTGTGATGCGGCTGCCGTCCGGCGCATAGTTTACGGCATTGCTGAGGAGGTTGAAGAGAACCTGGCGCACGCGGTTCTCGTCGGCGCGGAAACGTTTCGGCGCCGCCGACAGGTCGATGTCGAGCTCGATGCCATGCTCGCGCAGCCGCTCCCCGATCAGCTCGGCCGCCTCGTTGACAATCCGGTCGACGTCGATCTCGCCGATGTCGAGCTCCATGATGCCGGCGTCGACGGTCGCGAGGTCGAGGATGTCGTTGACGATGGTGAGCAGCACCGACGACGACGAGCCGATGTGGTCGAGATAGTCGCGCTGCCTGGGCGTCAGCGGACCGGTCTCTGGAAGCGACAGAAGATCGGTAAAGCCGATGATGTTGGTGAGCGGCGAGCGCAGCTCGTAGGAGACGTGCTGGACGAAGTCGTTCTTGAGCTGGTCGGCCATCTGCAGCGCTTCGTTCTTGTCCTTGAGCGCCCGCTCGACATTGACCGTATCCGTGACGTCGACGAAGGTGATCATCACCTGGCCGTTGGGAAGATTGATCAGCGCGTAGCGCAGCACTGCGCCGTCGTTCATCTCGACCTGGCCGTGCCGGTCGCGCCGTTCGTCGGCGAAACCGGTGACGTCGGCGACGAAGCCGGCCCAGGGGCTGTCCTTCGCGGTCAGCTCGCAGCTGGCGCGGATCGCCTTGATGTGCGTGCCGGGCCGCGCGAGATCCTCAGGCAGTCCCCAAAGCTTGGCGAAGGACGGGTTGGACAGGCGCAGCCGGCCGTCCGGCCCGAACACTGCGACGCCCTCCGCCAGATTGTCGAGCGTCTCGCCCTGCACCCGCACCGCGGCATTGTAGCGGCTTTCGAGATCCATCCGCTCGGTCAGGTTCTCGAACACCCAGGTGACGCCGCCGGCCGGATGCGGATTGGCGACGACGCGGATGGTGCGCCCGTCGGGCAGATGCCACCAGTCCTCCTGCGGCTGCACGGCGCGATAGGCCGACAGCACGCCCTCCTTCCAGCGCCGCCATTCCGGCTGCTCGGGGATGCGGCCGTCGCTGCGCAGCCGGTCGAGAAGCAGCGCATTGGCTGGCGCGCTGTCGAGGAAGCCCGCATCGAGATCCCAGAGTTTCTGGAAGGCCTGGTTGTAGAAGCGCAATTTTTCCTCGGCGTCGAAGATGGCGACGGCCGTGGTCAACTGGTCGAGCGTCTCGGAATGGCTGCGCTGGACCTTGCGGAGCTCTTCTCGGACGGTCTCGACCTCGGTGCGGTCGGTCGCCACGCCGGCAATGGCGTCGCGCCCGGGATAGTCGACGACCGAAAAGAGCTTGCGGTCACCGCCGATCACGGTCGACACCGTCTGCTGAAACAGCTTGCCTTCTCGATGATGCGCGGCGATCGCGTCGCGGACCGGGGTGGGCAGGAACTCCTTGCCGTCGCGCACGGCGTCGTTCGGGGCATTCGCCTCGACCGCCGCCGCATAGGCCGGATTCACCCAGCGCAGGCTGCCTTCGACCTCGCGCAGCCAGAACGGCATCGGCAAAGCGTTGATGAGGCCTCTGATCGTTTCGTATTCCGAAAGCAGGGCCGCATGTTCGGCGCGCAGCCTCGCGTGCTCGTTCTGAGCGTCGGACAGCGAGACGAAGCGGACGACGGCATTCGAAGCCGAATTGCGGCCATGCACCTCGAGCAGCGAACCATGCTGCGTCTCTACCGCCAGTTCGAAGGTCTTGCCTTTCTCACGAAGCTCCGTCACTGCGCGCTCGAGCTGCGACGACGAGCGTGCGGTCAGCCAGCGCCCGAAAGCAAGGAAAGTGGCGCGCTCTTCCGGGACACCCGCGGCGAGACCGAGGGAGCCGACGATATCGGGCTTCTGCCGGTCCTTCATCCAGACGATCAGACGCTGGTCCTTGAGATTCAGCAACGATTCGGCCCGCTGCAAGGCGGTGTTCTGCTCGGCGATCCGGCCGCGCAGTTCCAGATTGTCGGCGGCGATGCGGCCGCGCTCGCGGATGAGCCAGACCGCCGAAAGCAGGGCCGCGCCCAGGACCCCGGCGAACACCGCGACCTGAATGACCTCAAAGGTCCCGACATTCATGCCGCCGGCCGGCAGCAGATCCAGTTCGAGAGCCTCCGCCGCCTGCCCACCGGCCAGCAGCGACAGCCCGGCCAGACTGACGCCTGCCTTTAGAGACTCAAGCATAGTCCGCCCGCCGCGCCGGGCGGCGGTGCCGATCGAATCGGCCGTGTCGCAGCAGCCCCCGCGCGCCGCGTCCGTCCGGATGTCCCCGGGCATGCCTCGTCCTCTCCGGCCTTTCCATGCCGTCTGTCGCGCCCGCATCCCGCCCCCGGTGGCCGTACACCGGAATCCTTCGTCGCCCCGCGCCGTTGGCACGAGACCGTACTCACCGGAGAACCAGAAACATCTCGCCGGAAGGCTTTGCCGCAGGCGGAAAGCGCCGCGAATCAACCCAACATAACCGCAAGGGGAATCGGCGGGAAGCAGTGCCGCACCAAAAAAATGATGCCGGCGAAGCATGCGCTCCACCGGCATCTACATGATGTAGACAGCTATATATGGATCAATAGCGGTAGTGTTCGGCCTTGAACGGGCCAGTCTGCGAGACGCCGATATAGGCGGCCTGTTCAGAGCTGAGCTCGGTCAGCTTGGCGCCCAGCTTGGCGAGATGCAAGCGAGCGACCTTCTCATCGAGATGCTTCGGCAGGACGTAGACCTCGTTCTTGTACTGTCCGGGCTTGGTCCACAGTTCGATCTGGGCCAGAACCTGGTTGGTGAATGAGGCCGACATAACGAAGCTCGGGTGACCGGTGGCGTTGCCGAGATTGAGCAGCCGGCCCTCCGACAGCAGGATCATGCGCTTGCCGTTCGGGAACTCGATCATGTCGACCTGCGGCTTGATGTTCACCCATTTCTGGTTGCGCAGGGCGGCGACCTGGATCTCGTTGTCGAAGTGGCCGATATTGCCGACGATCGCCATGTCCTTGAACTGGCGCATGTGATCAACGGTGATCACATCCTTGTTGCCGGTCGTGGTGATGATGATATCGGCGGTCGGAGCCGCGTCCTCGAGGGTGACGACCTCGAACCCGTCCATCGCCGCCTGCAAAGCGCAGATCGGATCGACCTCCGTGACCTTGACCCGGGCGCCGGCGCCCTTGAGCGAAGCTGCGGAGCCCTTGCCGACATCGCCATAACCGCAGACGACGGCCACCTTGCCAGCCATCATGGTGTCCGTGGCGCGGCGAATGCCGTCGACCAGCGATTCCTTGCAGCCGTATTTGTTGTCGAACTTCGACTTGGTGACGCTGTCGTTGACGTTGATCGCCGGGAAGGGCAGCAGGCCCTTCTTCTGCAGCTGGTAGAGGCGGTTGACGCCGGTCGTGGTTTCCTCGGTCACGCCGCGGATCGCGTCGCGGTTCCTGGTGAAGAAGCCTGGAGTCGCGGCCATGCGCTTCCTGATCTGCGCGAAAAGGATCTCCTCCTCCTCGTTGCCGGGCTTCGACAGCACGTCCTCTCCTGCTTCCGCGCGGGCGCCGATCAGGATGTACATCGTCGCGTCACCGCCGTCGTCGAGGATCATGTTGGTGGTGCCGCCATCGGCCCACTGGAAGATCCTGTCGGTGTATTCCCAGTATTCCGTGAGGTTCTCGCCCTTGACCGCGAAGACCGGGGTCCCCGCGGCGGCGATCGCGGCAGCCGCATGGTCCTGGGTGGAAAAGATGTTGCAGGAGGCCCAGCGGACGTCGGCGCCGAGAGTCTTCAGCGTCTCGATCAGCACGGCGGTCTGAATGGTCATGTGCAGCGAGCCGGAGATGCGCGCGCCCTTGAGCGGCTTCGACGGGCCGAACTCTTCGCGGGCGGCCATCAGACCCGGCATCTCGGTCTCGGCGATCTCGATCTCCTTGCGGCCCCAGTCCGCAAGCTTGATGTCGGCTATTACATAGTCGTGGGACATGGTCTGCTCCGTGTCTGAAAGCTGGGGCCCGGCGCCCTGACGGCAGCGGGGCAACCCTAATTTGGAGGTTTCCCTAGCAGACAGCCGCCTCGACCTCAATGGGATATAAAGAAATCTTTATCCCTGCATGTGATGACTGACGTCAGATCTCCTCGCCGAACCGATCGGCAATCAGGGCTTCGAGCGCGGCGATCACATCGACGGCATCCTCGCCTGTCGCAGAGACCCGGATGCAGCATCCGGGACTCGCCGCGAGCATCATCAGACCCATGATCGAGTTGCCGCCCACCGACACCCCATCCTTTTCGACGGTGACGGCAGCGTTGAAGCGGTTCACCGTCTGAACGAACTTCGCCGATGCGCGGGCGTGAAGGCCACGCTGATTGACGATGGGCAGGTCGCGGGTGATCGTGTCGACGGCGAGGCTCATTTGCCGGTGAGCACCTGGCTGGCGACATTGATGTATTTGCGGCCGGCCGCCTGGGCTTCCTCGACCGCCTTCTGCATGTCGTCGCCGCCGCGGACGCTCGAGAGCTTGATCAGCATCGGCAGGTTCATCCCGGCAATCACCTCGATCCGCCCGGGATTCATCACCGAGATCGCGAGATTCGAAGGTGTGCCGCCGAACATGTCGGTCAGCATGATGACACCGGTGCCGCTATCCGCCTTGCGCACGGCGGCGACGATGTCCAGCCGGCGCTGCTCCATGTCGTCGTCGGGTCCGATGCAGACCGTTTCGAGATTCTTCTGGGGCCCGACGACATGTTCCACTGCATTGCGGAACTCTTCAGCCAAACGACCGTGCGTAACGAGCACGAGACCGATCATACTGTGCAGACTCCCGACACACCGATCATGGTGCATCCTGTGATGAACGCGATCCGGACCTGCCGGCCGGCGAAGTTGGCTATGTTGTCCGCCCGTCCCCGCTTGGCAAGCCCAAATCGTTATCCGGGACAAGCATATTTCAAGCGTTTTCGCGGCCCGAGGTGGTACGAATCGCGGCTATCGCTGCGGAAATCGCATCGCGCGACGCGTCCGTATCGCGGCTCTTGAGGGTAAGGAGCGGCAGGTCGACCGCTTCGATTCGCACCGTCGAAAGATGCCCGTCCGGCGGGTTTCCATCTACGAGATCGACGACGAGATGCACCACCGCCTCCGGCTCGTGCGGCAATTCGACGATGCCGACGCCCCGAATCTCGGCCAATCCGGCGATCGCCCGCGGCGTGCGTGCCACAAGCTTGCCGTCGCGCGGCATGACGAAGACCTGATCGTCGGCGAGAAGCCGTGCGAAGCGGCCCACGCCGTGCCATGCCTCGATCAAGGCGAGGGCCAGATGCGTCTTGCCGGCTCCCGCGGGGCCGGTGATCAGCACCGCACCATCGTCCAGTACCACCGCCGACGCGTGGATGTTGACGGCGTCGTCGGGCATGCCGTCCCGGGCCGAGCGGGTCATTCGGCGGGCAGGGAGATGACGAAGCGCGCGCCGCGGATGTCGCCCGGCTTGAGACCCGGGATGTTCTCGGCGGTCAGCGTGCCGCCATGCGCCTCGACGATCTGGCGGCTGATCGACAGGCCGAGACCCGAATTCTGGCCGAAGGATTCGCTGCCGGGACGATCGGTGTAGAAGCGCTCGAAGATGCGGTCGATGTTCTCGGCGCGGATGCCGGGACCGTTGTCGTCGACCGAAACCACGATGCGACGTCCCGACCGCGTCATCGAGACGACGATGCGCCCGCCCTCGTCCGGCACGAAGGAGCGGGCATTCTCGATGAGATTGGTGAGCACCTGACCGAGCCTCAAGTCGTGACCAAGCACGGTCCATCCTTTGACGCCCTGCGGCAGCTTGCCGACCTTGAGTTCGATGTCGACCGCCTTCTTGAGCCTGCCGCCCTCGCGAGAGAAGCTGACGAGGTCGGATACCAGCGACTTGAGGTCGACCTTCGCGGCGTCCTGGCGGGCAAGCTCGGCGTCGAGGCGGGACGCGTCCGAGATGTCGGTGATCAGCCTGTCCAGGCGGCGCACATCGTGCTGGATCACATCCATCAGGCGTCTGCGCGAGTCGTCGTTGCGGGCAAGCGGCAGCGTCTCTACCGCGCTGCGCAGCGAGGTTAGCGGGTTCTTCAGTTCGTGGCTGACGTCGGCCGCGAAACTCTCGATCGCCTCGATGCGGGCGTAGAGCGCATTGGTCATGTCGCGAAGCGCCGTCGACAGATTGCCGATCTCGTCCTCGCGGTCCGAGAAGTCAGGGATCTCCTCACGGCTCTTGCCGCCCCGGCGCACGCGCACGGCCGCGGCGGCGAGGCGGCGCAGCGGATTGGCGATCGTCGAGGCAGTGAGCAGGGACAGGAGCGCCATCACCAGCGCGGCGACGCCGAACACCCGCAGGATGGCCTGGCGCTCGGCGGCGATGATGTTGTCGATGTCGCCGCCTTCCGTGGAGAGCATCAGCACGCCGAGCACCGCCCGGAAGCGCTGTACCGGCACGGCGACGGAGACCATCTGCTCGCCCTGTTCGTTGACGCGCACCACGGTGGCACGGTTGCCCGTCAGCGCCTTGATCACCTCGGGATAGATTGCGCCGCTGCCGCCGGGCTGCTCGCGGTAGACGGGAAGGTCGGTGCGGCGGAACAGATCGCGCGCGAAATTGGAGATGCGCTCCGTCAGGCTCGGCTCTTCCTGGTCCACCGGCGGCAACTGGTAGCGAAGGATCTGGCCACGCGAGTAGATATGCTTGGAATCGAGCAGCAGGTTCGCATCGCGGTCGAAAATGCGGGCCCGGGTGCGGGTGGGCGAGATGAGGCGGCGCAGCACCGGCGCCACCAGTTCGGGGTTGATCGGGAAATCGAGGCTGTCGAGCTGATCGCTGGTCGGATTGGCGCTCTCACCGGCCTGAAGTTCGAGCAGCTTCTCGGGGTCGATGGTGATGGCGTCTGTATCGACGGTCGCAGAGGCCGCGATCGCCGCGGCGATGATCTCGCCCTGCGTCATCAGACTCTCGACGCGCGCCTCGATCAGTCCCTCGCGGAACTGATTCATGTAGAGGATGCCGGAGACGAGGACGCCCAGACCGGCAAGGTTGAGGACGAGGATGCGGCGGGTAAGGCTCGAAAAAACGTAGTGGCCCAGGAATCGGCGCAGCGACGTCGCGACGCGCGACGGGAGCCGAGACCTGGCCTTCGCCAAGCTTCGCGCCGGGGTGGCTCTGCCGATTTCCGTTTCCGCCGTCATCCAGCCCGTTGCGGTCCGCGACCCATGTTCCGGCGGCATGCCCGCCGGACGCCCGTCCGGTCTTTCCGGCTCACGCCTCGCGGAACCGGTAGCCGACGCCGTAGAGCGTTTCGATCATGTCGAAGTCGTCGTCAACAGCCTTGAATTTCTTGCGCAAGCGCTTGATGTGGCTGTCGATCGTCCGGTCGTCGACATAAACTTGCTCATCATAGGCCGAATCCATCAGCGCGTCACGGCTCTTCACGACACCGGGGCGCTGGGCAAGCGAGTGCAGGATCAGGAACTCGGTGACCGTCAGCGTGACCGGTTCGCCCTTCCACGTGCAGGTGTGACGCTCCTGATCCATCACCAACTGGCCGCGTTCGAGCGAACGGGCCTGCTGGTTCGGCGTCTTGACGGCGGCGTCCTTGGCCGCGCCGCGGCGGAGCACCGCCTTGACCCGCTCGACGAGCAGGCGCTGCGAGAAGGGTTTGCGGATGAAATCGTCGGCGCCCATCTTGAGACCGAACAATTCGTCGATCTCATCGTCCTTGGAGGTGAGAAAGATCACGGGAAGATCGGTCTTCTGCCGGAGCCGGCGCAGAAGTTCCATTCCGTCCATGCGAGGCATCTTGATGTCGAGGATCGCGAGGTTCGGCGGTCGGGCGGTCAGCCCCTCCAGGGCGGACGCGCCGTCGGTATAGGTTTCGACCCGATAGCCCTCGGATTCCAGCGCGATCGAGACCGACGTCAGGATGTTTCTGTCGTCATCTACAAGCGCTATTGTTGCCATATCGAACGGCTCCCTCATGTGCGGATGTCCCTTCTCTTTATTGGAAGGGCTTGTGGCGGACAAACTGGGTACAAAATGTGGCACGGATCGCCGGCCGGCGACAGGCTGGCCGAGGCCGGGCATTGTCGTCTGCCGATTGCCTCTTGCCATGCCGCGGTTGTGGACCGACGACATGTTAGCCCAATATAAACGATTTAGAAATTCTTCAAATTCTTTAAATCGATTAATGATTTGATATCGCTTGTCTTTTCTGTTTCTCACCGATTCCCGAGCGACGGAATTGCGGTGAACCGTTCTCGAGTGCCTGACCTTTTGCGCCGTATCGGACCTAATCGCGATTTTTGGGGAGTGCAGGTATGCCCATGAAAGAGGCCGGCGTATTCAATCCGGATCAGGGAATCGAAACGATCGGATTGGAGGACCTCGGCGAGGTTCGCTATAATCTCGGCGCCGCGGAACTCTGCGAGGAGGCGATTCGCCTGGGCGAAGCGAACCTGACCGCGGAAGGCGCTCTCGTCGCCTATACCGGCCAGCACACCGGCCGCTCGCCGAAAGACAAGTTCGTCGTTCGCGACGCGAACACCGAAGACAAGATCTGGTGGGACAACAACAAGGCGATGTCGCCCGAGCAGTTCGACACGCTGTTCGATGACTTCAAGGCTTTCCTCAAGGGCAAGAACCTCTACGTGCAGGATCTCGAAGGAGGCGCCGACCCGGCCAATGTCCTGCCGGTCCGTGTGATCACCGAGTTCGCCTGGCATTCTCTGTTCATCCGCAACCTGCTGATCCGGCCCGACCGCGCCCGGCTCGCAACCTTCGTGCCAAAGATGACAATCATCGACGTGCCGTCCTTCCGCGCCGATCCGGCTCGTCACGGAACGCGCTCTGAAACCGTCATCGCCGTCGACCTGACGCGCATGATCGTTCTGATCGGCGGCTCCGCCTATGCCGGCGAGATGAAGAAATCGGTGTTCACCGTCCTCAACTACCTCCTGCCCGAACGCAGCGTGATGCCGATGCACTGTTCGGCCAATGTCGGGCCGGACGGCGACGCGGCGGTGTTCTTCGGCCTGTCGGGCACCGGCAAGACGACGCTGTCGGCCGATCCGACCCGGACCTTGATCGGCGACGACGAGCACGGCTGGGGCGAGGATGGCATCTTCAATTTCGAAGGCGGCTGCTATGCCAAGACGATCCGTCTGTCGGCGGAGGCCGAACCCGAAATCTTCGCGACGACGCGCCGGTTCGGCACGGTGCTCGAGAACGTCGTGCTCGACGAAAAGCGCCTGCCGGATTTCGATGACGGCTCGCTGACCGAGAACACCCGCTGCGCCTATCCGCTCCACTTCATCCCGAACGCGAGCGAAACCGGACGGACCGGCCACCCGAGGAACATCATCATGCTGACGGCGGATGCCTTCGGCGTGATGCCGCCGATCGCCAGACTGACCCCGGCGCAGGCGATGTACCATTTCCTCTCCGGCTACACCGCGAAGGTCGCCGGCACCGAGCGCGGCGTCACGGAACCCGAGGCCACATTCTCGACCTGCTTCGGCGCGCCGTTCATGCCGCGCCATCCGTCGGAATACGGCAATCTGCTGCGCGAACTGATCGCCGAGCACGAGGTCGACTGCTGGCTGGTCAACACGGGCTGGACCGGCGGCGCCTACGGCATCGGCCGGCGCATGCCGATCCGGGCGACGCGGGCACTTCTGGCCGCCGCGCTCGACGGCTCGCTGAAGGCCGCCGCGTTCCGCACCGATGCCCATTTCGGCTTCGAGGTGCCGGTCGAGGTTCCCGGCGTCGACGGCTCGATCCTCGATCCGCGTTCGACCTGGGCGGACATGGAAGCCTATGACCGACAGGCGAAAAAGCTCGTGAGCATGTTCATCGACAATTTCGGCAAGTTCGAAAGCCATGTCGATCACGCCGTCCGGGGTGCCGCACCGCGCGTCCAGGAAGCGGCGGAATAGACCTTCCCCTTCCTTCCGTATCGGCCCGGCCTCGCGCCGGGCCTTTTCTTTTCCAGCGCATCGCCTCACGATAGTGGCATGCAAGCTCCGATGCGCCCGCTCGATTTCGAGGAACTGCCCGCCGACGACATGGTCCTACGCGCCGTCTCTTTCCAGGCACGGATGGCGCGCCGGAGGACCGTCCGCGACTTCTCGGACCGTCCAGTGCCGAGGGAGATCATCGAAGCCTGCGTCGGCGCCGCGGGAACGGCGCCCTCCGGCGCCAACCAGCAGCCGTGGACCTTCGTCTGCATCTCCAACCCGGAGGTCAAGGCGCGCATCCGCGCCGCAGCCGAGCGGGAGGAGCGCGAATTCTATGCGGGACGCGCGTCTTCCGAATGGCTCGAGGCCCTGGGGCCGCTCGGAACCGACGCGCATAAGCCATTCCTGGAGACGGCTCCGTGGCTGATCGTCATCTTCGCCCAACGTCACGGCGTCGACGGGGACGGCAAGCGGATCAAGCATTACTACGTGCCCGAGTCTGTCGGGATCGCCACCGGCCTGCTGATCGCGGCACTGCACAATGCAGGCCTGGCATCGCTGACCCATACGCCCTCGCCGATGGGTTTCCTCAATGAGATCTGCGGCAGACCGGACAACGAGAAGCCAGTGATCCTGCTTGTTGCAGGCTATCCCGCCAAGGGCGCGTCGGTGCCTGACATCACCCGAAAGCCGCTGTCCAACATCGCGGTCTGGCTGCCATGACGATCGGCGAGGACATCATCATCCGTCCCGGGATCGTCGTCCATGACGACGAGCTCGAGGAGACGTTCATCCGCGCGTCCGGGCCGGGAGGGCAGAACGTCAACAAGGTCGCGACGGCGGTGCAGCTGCGCTTCGATGCGAGGAAGGCGCGGAGTCTGCCCGAGCATGTCAGGGACACACTGATCCGGATCGCGGGGCAGCGCGCGACCAAGGACGGCGTCATCGTCATCGAGGCGAGCCGGTACAGGCTGCAGGAGCGCAACCGCGAGGATGCCCGCCAGCGCCTCGGCGACCTCGTCGCCAAGGCTGCCGAGCCCCCGCCCAAGCCGCGAAAGAAGACAAAGCCCTCGAAGGGCGCGGTCGAAAGGCGCCTGAAGGAGAAGTCGGGGCGCGCCAGCGTGAAAAAGATGCGGGGACGGGTCAGCTCCGACTGAGCCTTCCAATCCATCGTCCGCAATGGCAAGGTCTGCGGGAGTTCAACATCTGGAGGCTGTGAACCGATGGGTATCTTCGATTTCGTCAAATCGGTGGGCAAGAAGCTGGGCATCGGCGACGACGAGCCGCCGGCGGCCGACAAGCTGAAGAAGGAACTCGATTCCTACGGTCTGGGCACGGAGAAGGTGGATGTCGAGGTGCAGGGCGACAAGGTCGTGCTCAAGGGCGTCGTCAAGGACCAGTCGATCTTCGAGAAGGCGGTCATCGCTGTCGGCAACACGCTCGGCATTTCCAAGGTCGAAGCCAGCGAACTCAAGGTGGTCGCGCCCGACTCCGGACTGAAGCTCGACGGGAATGTCGACATGACGGCGCTGGTGAAAGCGTCGACACCCGCCAAGGAACCGGTGTTCTACACCGTCAAGAAGGGCGACAACCTGTCGAAGATTTCGGAAAAGCACTACGGCAAGGGCAAGGCGTCGAAATACACGGTCATCTTCGAGGCCAACCGTCCCATGCTGACGCATCCGGACAAGATCTATCCCGGCCAGGTACTGCGAATTCCCGATCTCGAAACCGCCTGAGCGGTTTTGACCAGGGCGTCCGGCCGGGACATCCGGGCCGGACGGACCGCATTCGATGAAGACGCTTCCCGACGGCTTTCGCCATCTGCCCGGCGCTCTCGACGTGGCCGAGCAGCGCGCTTTGGTGGAGGACATCAGGGCGGTGGTGCGGGCAGCACCGCTCTACACGCCGGAAATGCCGCGCACCGGCAAGCCGATGAGCGTGCGCATGACCAATTGCGGCGCGCTGGGCTGGGTCACCGACCGTGAGCGGGGATATCGCTACCAGCCAACGCACCCGGTGACGGGCAAGCCGTGGCCACCCATCCCGCAAAGGCTTCTGGCACTCTGGCGCGGCGTGTCGGAGGTCGCCTTCGAGCCCGAAGCCTGCCTGGTCAATTTCTACGACGACACCGCGCGGATGGGCCTCCACCAGGACCGCGACGAGCAGGCGCTATCGGCGCCGGTGGTCTCCGTGTCGCTCGGCGACACCTGCCTGTTCAGGATCGGCGGCACGGCACGCAACGATCCCACGCAATCGTTCCGGCTCGCCAGCGGCGACGTGGTGGTGCTGGGCGGCGCGTCACGGCTCGCCTTTCACGGCGTCGACAGGATCTATCCCGGCACTTCGCCGCTGCTGAAGAGCGGCGGCCGGATCAATCTGACGCTGCGGCGGGTAACGCCGGCCGGGTCCACCGAAACGCTTCCTTAAGCCCGCTCGACTAACAGTCTGCGGTCAACTCGCCGGATACCGTTCCGTCATGAGCGAAAGTGTGATCGCAACGTCCGTCCGGGCGGCGGACCGGCAAAGCCTCATCCGGTGGCTGGCGTGCGAAATCAAAGAGTGCCGATTGCTCTATCTGTTCGTCGGCCTGTTCATTACGGCCACGATTGCGCTGTCCGTGAGCCGAGGCGACGATTTTATCGCTCTCGTGACCGTCTACGTCGAACGAACAGCTCGCGCGCTCTCGGTGTTCGCGTCCGGGATATTCGCGGTGGTGAGCATAAGAGTCATGCTGCGACGGAGCGAACGTCCGACGGCGGAGATCCTGCGGGAATTGACGAAACTCGTCTCCGACGGAACGCTGCCGCGCGTCGTCTTCGCCTGCGCCCTGCTTGCGATCTTCATGGCGGCCTTCCTCTACCACAAGACGCTTATTCCGGTCGTCCATCCGTTCGACTGGGACGAAACCTTCATGCGCTGGGATCGAGCCCTGTTCGCCGGACGGCATCCCTGGGAGATCCTGCACCCCCTGCTGGGCTATCCGGCAGTGACGAGATTTCTCGACTTCGCATACTCGCTGTGGGTGCCGCTGGTATTCATTTTCTGGGCGGGACTGCTCGCCAGTTCCCGCGTTCCCGCCGCGTTGCGCCGCCGCTATTGGCTGGCAACGGTACTTGCCTGGGTCGGCTACGGCATCGTCATGGCCACGATCCTGTCTTCGGCAGGCCCGTGCTTCGTGCCTGCCTTGTTTCCGCAGATCGCGACCGAATACCAGGGATTGAACAGTTATCTCGCCGGGCTGAACGAACAGCACATGCTGAGTTCGACGATCGCCAAGGACTTCCTCTGGCAAAGTCATATCAACGCCGTGTCGGAGCCGGGCGGGATTTCCGCCATGCCCAGCATGCATAACGTGCAGGCCACTCTCTTCGCGCTCGCGGCCTACCGGATCCACCGGACGTTCGGTCATGCGATGAGCCTTTACGCCGTGCTGATCTTCCTCGGGTCGATCCACCTCGCCTGGCACTATGCGGTCGACGGCATCGTGGGGGTGGCAGCGGCCGTAACCATCTGGCAGGCGGCAAGACTTCTGAACCGAATTCCGGCGATGGCATCATGACCGAGGCGTCACTCATCCTGCGACCATCGCGGCTAGGCCGCTACATCTCCTCCGCCACGGCCGACTGGCCGATCTATGCGGCCGTCGCGGTCTATGCGTCGGTCGCATCGGCACTGATCCTGGCGACCGGTGCCGGGCGGGCCTCCTCATTCGCATCGTATTTCGTCGTCTGGCCCACCGTCTTCTTCGTCCTGTTTCCGGCAATCTACGCTTTGCTGGTGCTGCTGCGGATCTTCCATCGGTTGAACCCGGGCCAGGGACGTCTGCGTGCCCTTCGCAGAGCCATGGCGGCTCGGCATCTGAGCCAGTTCGCGACCGGTCTCGCATTGCTCGGCGCGATGATGGTCTTCCAGGGCGCCTTCACCACCCTCAAGACCGCGCTGCCGCTGTGGAATGGCGGCTTCCCCTACGACGTGCTGCACGCCAACATCGACCGGGCGCTGCATTTCGGCACGGACCCCTGGCGATACCTGCTGGCGGCGGCCGGCAATGACGTCGTTCGGGCAGTGGTGGAATGGAACTACAATCAGGGCTGGTTCATCTTCTGCTACGCGACATTGTTCGTCGTATGCGTTTCCCACGCCACGTCAGGACTGCGAACCCGCTACCTCGTCTGTTACATGCTCGTCTGGATCCTTGTCGGCAATGTCCTCGCAGGGCTCTTCCTGTCGGCGGGACCGGCCTTCTACGGTCATGTCACCGGTGATACGGCACGGTTCGGCGAGCAGCTGGCGTTCCTCGCGGCCAGCGGCGACAGCACGCATTCGGCCGCGAGGGTCCAGGCCTATCTCTGGCACTTCTACGAAAGCGAGACCGGTGGGCTAGGCTCAGGCATATCGGCGTTTCCAAGCATGCATATCGGCCTCGTCACGCTGAACGCGCTCTTCATCTCCGAAGCGAGCCGGCGCTGGGGAAGGGTCGCTTTTGCCTATGTCGGTGTCGTGCTGGTCAGTTCCGTCTACCTCGCGTGGCACTATGCCATCGACGGCTATGTGGCCATCGCGGTCACGGTGGCGGTCTACTACGCGGCCAAGAGAGCCTTCGCCGTCACAGCTTCCGCAGCGCCACTTCCTCGATGAGATGATCGGCGCCCTTCTTGAGGATCAGGTCGGCGCGGGGCCGCGTCGGCAGGATATTCTCATGCAGGTTCTTCAGGTTGATGTTCGCCCACAGCCCCTCGGCGATCGCCAGGGCGGCGTCCGTGGAGAGGCTCGCATAGCGGTGGAAGAAGGAGTTCGGGTCGCGGAACGCCGTCTCGCGCAGGCGCATGAAGCGGTCGATGTACCACTTGTGGATCAAATGCTCATCGGCGTCGATGTAGATCGAGAAGTCGAAGAAGTCGGAGACGAAGGGGACCGCGTTGCCGTCCTTCGGCAGATCGCGCGTCTGCAGCACGTTGATGCCTTCGAAGATGAGGATATCGGGCCGATCGATGGTGACGAACTGGCCGGCCAGCACGTCGTAGGTCAGGTGAGAGTAGAGCGGCGCGTGGACATTGCGCTGGCCGGACTTGATCGCCGACAGGAAGCGAAGCAGGGCGCCGACATCGTAGCTCTCGGGAAAGCCCTTGCGGTCCATGAGGTTCTCGCGGCGCAGCACCTCGTTCGACCAGAGGAAGCCGTCGGTGGTGACGAGATCGACCTTCGGGCTGGACGGCCAGCGCTGGAGAAGCTCCTTCAGCACGCGAGCGGTGGTCGACTTGCCGACGGCGACGGAGCCGGCAATGCCGATGATGAAGGGCGTCTTGACGGCGTCGCCGGCGTTGAAGAATGCCTGTCTCTGGCGGAACAGGAGCTGGCTTGCCTCGACATGGGCCGACAGCAGGCGCGACAGCGACAGATAAATGCGCCGAACTTCCTCCAAGTCGATCGGATCGTTCATCGACCGGAGGCGCTTCACCTCGTCGGCCGTCAGCGTCATCGGGGTGTCGGCGCGAAAACCCGCCCATTGCGCCGCCGTGAACAAGCGGTAGGGCGAGTATTTCTCCGTCGGAGCGAGCTGATCCATCGGCCGACCCTTCTGCCGTCAGTCCTGTCTGCGGGACGCCTTTTCGGCGATGCCCGACTGCGCGGTGCGGCGCTCGAGCTCCGCCATTACGTCGGAAAGCGGAATACCCGCGATCCGCATGACCACGAGCCAATGATAGAGAAGGTCGGCGCTTTCCGAAACCAGCGCTTCGTCGTCGCCCTTCACAGCGGCAATGACCGTTTCGACCGCCTCTTCGCCGAGCTTCTTGCCCGCCCGTTCCATGCCGGAGCGGTAGAGCTTCGCGGTCCACGAGTTCTCGTCGCCGGACAGCGCCCGGTCGGCGACGATGCGTTCGAGATCGGACAGGGAGAAACCGGCCATCGGAGCGGCGTCTACGCCGCCGACGGCGCGGAGTCGAGTCTCATCGCGAGACCCGCCTTAGCCATATAGGCCTTCGCCTCGCCGATCGAATACGTGCCGAAATGGAAGATCGAGGCGGCGAGCACCGCGGTCGCGTGGCCATCGCGGATACCCTCGACCAGGTGGTCCAACGTGCCGACGCCGCCCGAGGCGATGACCGGAGCGCGCACCGCGTCCGCGATCGCGCGGGTAAGGGGAATGTCATAGCCGGCTTTTGTGCCGTCGCGGTCCATGGAGGTGAGGAGGATCTCGCCGGCGCCAAGGTCCACGACCTTGCGCGCGAACTCGATCGCATCGATGCCGGTTGGCTTGCGTCCGCCATGGGTGAAGATCTGCCAGCGGTCAGTCTCGCCCGGAGCCGACACTTTCTTGGCGTCGATGGCGACGACGATGCACTGGTTGCCGAACTTGTCGGCGGCTTCCGCCACGAAGTCGGGATTGTTCACAGCGGCGGTATTGATCGACACCTTGTCGGCGCCGGCGAGCAGCAGCTTGCGGATGTCGGACACAGCCCGCACCCCGCCGCCGACGGTCAGCGGCATGAAGCACTGTTCGGCCGTGCGGGCGACGACGTCGAAGATCGTCTCGCGGTTGTCCGACGAGGCAGTGATGTCGAGGAAGCAGAGCTCGTCGGCGCCGGCGGCGTCATAGGCGCGCGCGGCCTCGACCGGATCGCCGGCGTCGATCAAGTCGACGAAGTTGACGCCCTTGACGACGCGGCCGTCCTTGACGTCGAGGCAGGGGATGACGCGGGATTTGAGGGTCATTGAATGGTCTTGAGTTCTATACCGTCATAGATTTCGCCAAGCGGAAGGCTGACATTGAACTCCGGGAGAAATACGACTTCATCCAATCCGGCGAAGGTCTCGATATCGCGCCAGGTTTCACCGCTTCGGGTGGTCAGCCAAACACGGGCATCCTCGTGCGAAATCACGAGGTAATGAACCAAAGAGGGTATGCCGCGATAGTCGTTCCACTTTTCGTAGAGGTCTCTTGCCAGCGAAGAAGGCGAAAGCACTTCCGCTAGAATGACCGGTTCAACAGCGGCCAGATCGGTCCCGTGAGCCGCAGGCGACTTTCGGTCGACATAAACGTCGGGAAAACGAATTCCGTCCGGTGTCCGGACCGCAAAATCGGCCGATCCGACGCTGTACTCTCGCCTGTCGAGCTGCCCGCGCAGAAGAAGAATCAAATTTGTCGCGATGTCCGCATGGTTCCGCGTCACGTTGATCATCATCTCGACCACCTTTCCGCGGACGAATTCCCGCTTGCCCTCGCGCCCCTCGTTCCAGCGCAGGAATTCATCCGGTGTGGTCGGCAGTCTCGACTGGATGTTCATGTTGCTAGTCTAGCATGCCCTTGGGCGCCTGATAATCGCCCGACAAGATCGCCAGCGCTTCCTCCGGATCGATCCGCCCGTCGTAGAGCGCGCGGCCGGAGATCGCGCCTTCGAGTTTTTGCGCGTCGGGCATGGTCATGCGCACGATGTCGGCAAGCGAGGCGAGGCCGCCCGACGCGATGACGGGGATGGATACCGCGTCGGCAAGCTCGATTGTCGATTCCCAGTTGATGCCCGTCAGCACGCCATCACGGTCGATGTCGGTGTAGACGATCGCGGCGACGCCCGCGCCCTCGAATTTCTTCGCCAGTTCGATGACGCCGAGCTCGGACGCTTCCGCCCAGCCCTCGACCGCGACCTTGCCGCCCTTGGCGTCGATGCCGACGGCGATCTTGCCCGGGAAGAGCCGGCAGGCCTCCTTGACGAGGTCGGGATCGCGCACGGCGACGGTGCCGAGGATCACGCGCGCGAGACCGCGGTCGAGCCAGTCCTCGATCTGGGGCAAGGTACGGATGCCGCCGCCGAGCTGCACCGGATTCGTCGTCGCCTTGAGGATCGCGCCGACGGCCGCGCTGTTGACGCTCGCCCCCTTGAACGCGCCATTGAGATCGACCACGTGCAACCAGGAGAAGCCCTGATCCTCAAAGGCTTTCGCCTGTGCGGCGGGATCCTCGTTGTAGACGGTCGCCGTCGCCATGTCGCCGAGCTTCAGCCGGACGCATTTGCCGTCCTTCAAGTCGATCGCGGGAAAGAGGATCATGCGTCAGACGCCCTCGACGATGGCCATATGCGCCGTGGCGAACGCCTTCCGAAGCTCCAGCGCCGCCTGGTATTCGGGCGAATGGAAGCAGTCGACGGCGGTCTGGTAGTCCTTGAACTCGATCACAACCCAGCGGTTGGCGGACGCGCCTTCCATCACCTGGCCCTGGCCGCCGCGCACGACGAAGGTCGCGCCATATTTGTCGAAGGCCGCCTTGTTGGCGGCGATGTAGCGCGGATAATTGTTCGGGTCGGTGACATCGACCAGCGCCAGCCAGTAGCCCTTCTTCGTCGTCATGGCTTCCACCTCAGAAAGTTGGCGATAAGCGCCAGGCCCAGTTCCTGGCTCTTTTCCGGATGAAACTGGGTCCCGGCGAGATTGTCGCGGCCGACGGCGGCCGTGACCGGCCCGCCGTAGTCGGCGGTCGCAAGCACCTGTTCGGGCCTGGTCGCGTCGAGATGGTAGGAATGCACGAAATAGGCGTGAAGCCCGTCCTCGCCGGTGGGGATGCCGTCGAAGAGCGGATGCGGATGTTTCACGTGAATCGTATTCCAGCCGATCTGCGGGATCTTGAGTGACGGGTCTGACGGCTCGATCTCCTTGACGTCGCCGGCGATCCAGCCAAAACCTTTCGTGATCGTCTTCTCCAGGCCGCGTTCGGACATCAGCTGCATGCCGACGCAGATGCCGAGGAAGGGGCGGCCGCGCCGGATCGCGACTTCCTCCACCGCTTCCCACATGCCGGGAACCGCGTGCAGGCCGGCGGCGCAGTCGGCATAGGCGCCGACGCCGGGCAGCACGATGCGGTCGGCCGTGCGCACGCGCTCGGCGTCGGCCGTCAGATCGATCTCAGCGGCAATGCCGGCCTCGCGCGCGGCGCGTTCGAACGCCTTGGTGGCCGAGCGGAGATTGCCCGAGCCATAGTCGATGATGGCAACCCGCATCGTCAGCGCGCTCCGGGATAGGAGAAGAGGCCGAGCGCCGGGCCGGCGGGAACCGGGCGCGGCGATAGCGGTTCGGGCGACGGCATGGGCGTCGCCGGCGCGGCGCTGTCTTCGACCGTGTCGGATCCTTCGGCGAAGAGGTGTTTCGTCTCGGCATCGTCGCGATCGTAGGCGTCGACGACGCCCCATTCACGCCAGCCCCGGCGGCGCAGCGCGGCGATCCTGATCGCCGGCGCCTCCAGCCCGACATAAAGCGAAACCAGCAGCGACAGAAGCGGAGCGGCGCCGCCGAAGCCGGAAACATTGCCCAGAGACGCGAGGACCGCCATGACCGCGAAGGCGACGAGTGCCTCGATCCACAGCCGATGCCAGGCAAGCCAGACCGGCGGCAGCAAGAAGGCCACAAGGTGGAAGCCGTCCCGGATATAGACCGCTTCGTCGCGGCCTTCCGGGGCTTCCATCACCAGGAAGCTCGACATCGGACTATCCTTTCAGCGTTCCCTTGGTCGAGGGAATGGCGCCGGCCTGGCGCGGATCCGCCTCGATCGCGGTGCGCAGAACCCGCGCCACGGCCTTGAAGCAGGTTTCGGCGATGTGATGGCTGTTGGCGCCGTAATGGTTCGTCACGTGCAGCGTCACGCCGGCGTTCTGCGACAGCGCCTGGAAGAACTCGCGCACCAGTTCCGTATCGAAGGTGCCGATCTTCGGCGCCGTGAAGGCGACGTTCCAGACGAGGAAGGGCCGGCCCGACACGTCGATCGCGGCGCGCGTCAGCGTTTCGTCCATGGCCAGGTCGAGCGAGGCGTAACGGCAGATGCCGCGCCGCTCGCCGAGCGCCTTGGAGATCGCCTGGCCAAGCGCGATGCCGACATCCTCGACCGTGTGGTGGTCGTCGATGTGCAGATCGCTCTTGGCGCGAATGGTCATGTCGATCAGCGAATGGCGCGACAGCTGTTCCAGCATATGATCGAAGAAGCCGACGCCGGTCGACACGTCGAACTTCCCCGAACCGTCGAGATCGACCGAAACGGAGATTTCCGTCTCCTTGGTCGCCCGGCTGATCCCGGCGCGGCGCATGGTGCTGGGCATTCGCGATATCCTAGGTCCCGAAGTGACCGCCTCATATCAGCATGTCAGAGCTATTTCCAGTTGACGCGGCCGTGCAACCTGACCGATCGGCGAGGGCGGCGTGAAGATTGCAATCACGGTCAGCGTGCATACATAGGTCGGCATTGGAGACGACCGCGGCGCTCCGGGCCGGGCCGTCTCGCTCGCGGAGTATTTCATGTCCAACGAAATCATCATGCACGGGACGACCATCGTGACCGTGCGCAAGGACGGCAAGGTCGTGATCGCCGGCGACGGCCAGGTGAGCCTCGGCAATACGGTGATGAAGGGCAACGCCCGCAAGGTGCGCCGCATCGGCAAGGGCAACGTCATCGCCGGGTTCGCTGGCGCCACCGCCGACGCCTTCACCCTGCTCGAACGGCTCGAATCCAAGCTCGAGCAGTATCCGGACCAATTGACCCGCGCCTGCGTGGAACTGGCCAAGGACTGGCGGACCGACCGCTATCTGCGCCGCCTGGAAGCGATGATGCTGGTGGCCGACAAATCCGTGACGCTGGCGCTGACCGGCACCGGCGACGTTCTCGAACCGGAGCATGGCGTGATGGCAATCGGCTCGGGCGGCAATTATGCGCTGGCGGCTGCCCGCGCGCTGATCGACACCGACAAGGATGCCGAGGAAATCGCCCGCAAGGCGATGCAGATCGCGGCCGACATCTGCATCTACACCAACCAGTCGATCACGCTCGAAACGATCGATGCCGCGTAAGCCGACCTACGGCTACCGCGCCGCGACCGATGCGGACCTGCCCCTGCTCGCCGGCTGGCTCGCGGAGCCGCATGTCCGCGAATGGTGGGGCGATCCGGACGAAAGCCTGGCGGAACTACGCGAGGTGATGGACAACGTCGCGATGGAAGCGCTCATCGTGGAGCTGGACGGAAAGCCGATCGCCTATCTCCAGAGCTACGATCCGCATCTGGAGGACGACCACCCCTATGCCGACCAGCCGTTCGGCACGCTGGGGCTCGACATCACGATCGGCGTTCCGGGCTTGCTGGGTCAAGGTCACGGCAGCGCCATCATCGCGCAGTTCGCCGAGCAATTGTTCGAGGAAGGCGCCCCACGGCTGATCATCGATCCCGACCCGACCAATATTCGGGCGATCCGTGCCTACGAGAAGGCTGGTTTCCGCGCCTTCGACACGAGAACTTCAATCTATGGCCCCGCCCTGATGATGGCACGGGATGCCGAGGAAGAGACGGACTAGAATGACTAATTTTTCCCCCCGCGAGATCGTTTCCGAGCTCGACCGCTACATCGTCGGCCAGAAGGACGCCAAGCGCGCCGTCGCGATCGCGCTGCGCAACCGCTGGCGCCGGCAGCAGCTGACCGGCCAGATGCGCGAAGAGGTGATGCCGAAGAACATCCTGATGATCGGGCCGACCGGCGTCGGCAAGACCGAGATCGCGCGACGACTGGCGCGGCTTGCCGGTGCGCCCTTCATCAAGGTGGAAGCGACCAAGTTCACCGAGGTCGGCTATGTCGGCCGTGATGTCGAACAGATCATCCGAGATCTGGTGGAGGTAGCGATCGTGCTGGTGCGCGAGAAGATGCGCGAGGACGTGAAGGCGCGGGCGCATCTCAACGCCGAGGAGCGCGTGCTGGAGGCGCTGGTGGGCAAGACGGCAAGCCCGGCGACGCGCGATTCCTTCCGCAAGAAGCTGCGCAACGGCGAACTCGACGAGAAGGAAATCGAGATCGAGGTGGCGGACACCGGCACCGGCGGCATGCCCGGCTTCGAAATCCCGGGTATGCCGGGCGCCAACATCGGCGTGCTCAACATCAACGACATGTTGTCGAAGGCGATGGGCCAGACGCGCACCAAGACGCGCAAGACGACGGTGAAGGAGTCGTACGGCCTGCTGATCGAGGACGAATCCGACAAGCTGCTCGACCAGGACCAGGTCGTAGCGGCAGCGCTGCAGTCGGCGCAGGACGACGGCATCGTCTTCCTCGACGAGATCGACAAGATCGCGGCCCGCGACGGCGGCGTGGGCGCTGGCGTGTCGCGCGAGGGCGTGCAGCGCGACCTGCTGCCGCTGGTGGAAGGCACGACGGTGGCGACGAAATACGGGCCGGTGAAGACGGACCACATCCTGTTCATCGCGTCGGGCGCATTCCATGTCGCCAAGCCGTCGGACTTGCTGCCGGAATTGCAGGGCCGTCTGCCGATCCGCGTCGAGCTGCGGGCGCTGGAAAAGGACGACTTCAAGCGCATCCTGACCGAGCCGGAAGCAAGCCTGATCAAGCAATACATCGCCCTCATGGCGACCGAAGGGGTGGAGCTCTCCTTCACCGACGACGCGATCGACCGGCTGGCGGGCATCGCCGTCGATCTCAACGCGAGCGTGGAGAACATAGGCGCCCGGCGCCTGCAAACGGTAATGGAGCGCGTGCTCGACGAAGTCTCCTACGAAGCCCCGGACAAGTCCGGCTCGCTGGTTACGGTCGACGCCGAGTTCGTGGCCAAGAATGTCGGCGACATCGCCAAGAACACAGATTTGTCGCGTTTCATCCTGTAAAGACATGGGTGTGGCCCGAGGGCCACCCCCCGATCATCTTCGGATTATCGTGCCGAGTGCTGCCATCTTCGCACTCGACTTCCGCAAGGGCAGTCCTTAGACGGGGAAAGGGGCTTGGGCGCAGGCGCGGAATTGGGCGAGGAATGAAGAAGCTGGCCGTCATTGTGATGGGTCTTTCGGTACTGGCGGCTTCTCCCGTCTGGGCCGCGACCATCGTTCCCGCAGGCAACCGCAACGTCGAACAGCCGCAGGTGCCAGGCGGTTCGGCGTCGCGCACCAAAGCGCTCAAGACCAGCTACGACGCCAAGTACCGCAAGGTGATCTCGCTTCTGCGCAACGACAAGGCGCTGAGGCGAAAGATCGTCGAGGCGGCGCGGCAGTTCGAGATCGACCCGCTGCACATCGTCGGCGCCATCGTCGGCGAGCATACTTACAATGTCGACGCCTACGACCGGCTGCAGACCTATTACGTCAAGGCGGTTTCCTATCTCGGCTCGAGCTTCTCCTTTTCCTATGGCGGCGAGGACATCTCGGAGTTCCTCGAGCGGCCGCAGTTCGCCCCCTGTGCCGGCCTGTCGGGTAGCTATGCGGTCTGGACCTGCCGCGACGACGTCTGGAACGCCTCGTTCCGCGGCCGGACCGTCGACGGGCAGCAATTTCCGAACAAGCGGTTCAGTGCCGTCTTCTTCCAGCCCTTCTATTCGGGACAAACATTCGGTATCGGCCAGCTCAATCCGCTGACGGCGCTGCAGATGACAGACGTCGTCTCCCAGGTGACCGGCGCGCCGAAGCTCGACTATCGCGACGCGCAGGCGGTCTACGGGACGATCATGGACCCGGACCAGACGCTTCCTTATGTTGCCGCGACGCTTCGTAAGGCGATCGATGCCTATGCGAGGATCGCAGATTTCGACATCTCGCAGAATCCGGGACTGACCGCGACGCTCTACAATGTGGGCGGCCCGGAAGCCCGCGCTCATGCACTCAAGGCCGAGAACCAAGCCCGTGCAGCACAGGGTCTCGAACCGAGACTTCCCGAAGAGAATTATTACGGCTGGCTGGTCAACGACCGGATCGCGGACCTCAAAGCGCTTTTCTGATCAGTCCCCGCGGCGCGGCGGACGCTGCACGATCGCGATGATCTGTTCGAGTTCGGACGGCGTGAGCTGCGCGATCCGCCCGGCGAGCAAGTTTGCCAGTTCCGTGGCGCGCGGCGACAGCCCCGACGTGTCGATGACGGCGCGCGGATCCGACGCCTCGGCAAGGCGCAGGAGTTCCTCGGCGTCGTCCCAAATGATGTTGAAATAGCCGATGATCTTCTGCAGCGTCGCCCAGGTCGGGCGGCCGCGGCGGCCGTGTTCCAGCGCCGAGAGGTAGGCCGGGCTGACGCCCAGCGCCGCCGCCATCTCCTTCTGCGAGACGCCGCGGGCCTTGCGCAGGTCGCGCACCTTCGCGCCGAACGGCGTCATGAGCCCGTCTCGTGCAGCAAGCGCCTCAGCCTGACATAGAGCGCGCCCTCGCCGCCATGGTTGCGCGCCGCATCCTCGTAGCCGCTGACCAGATCGCGGAAGGGCGGCGTCGCAAACCAGCCCGGGACGGAGCGCTTCAGCACGCCGTCGCTGGCGAGCGAGCGCCCCTTGCCGGTGATGACGAGAACATAGCGGATACCCGACAAATGCGCACGGCGAAGGAAGGAGAGGAGCAGGCTATGGGCTTCGTCCTGGCGCAGGCCGTGCAGATCCACCCGTGCCTCGATCGGCAGCCTGCCCTTCGAAATCTTCTTCTGGGTCAGGCGGTCGAGATGATGAACCTGCAGGCGTTGCGGCGGGACCGGCTTTGGTTGCTCAGGCGTCGGCCGGGTTTGGGAAGCGGGCGGAGCGGCCGGCTGTTCCTCGCGAGACGGTTCGGCCTCGACGCCCGGCTTCCCCTTCAGCGGACGCGCTGTGCGTGCCACCAGGTTCCACAGGATCCTTTCTTCCTCCGTCAGGTCGCGGACACGAGACCGGCTCATCGCGCGTGTCCCGCAACCAGAGAATTCGGGACGAGCGCGTAGAAGTCGGCCGCGCTCTTGACCACCCCAGCGATCTCGCCCGCCGCATCGCCACACCCCGCGAACAGGTCGCCGCGCGCAGCGCCGACGATCGCCGAGCCGGTGTCCTGCGCGATCATCAACCGGCGGAAAGGTATTCCGTCGAAGGCCGTCAGATCGGGCACATCGATGAAGAACGGCGTGCCGAACGTATGCAAAAGTCGGTCCACTGCGACCGAGCGGCCCGGCGTCAACGGCACCTTGGCCGCGGCCACCGGACCGAGCGCCGGATCGTCCACCGCGGCCTCGCGGAAGAAGATGAAGGACCGATTCTGCCAGAGAATCTCGTCAACCCGCTCCGGATGCGCGCGGAACCAGGCGCGGATGGACTGCATGGTGACGTCGCTGAGCGGCATTTCGCCGAGGTCGGCGAGGATGCGGCCGGGCCCGCTGAAGCGCTGGCCGCTCTTCGCAGCATAGGTGACGCGCCGGACGGAGCCGTCCGGCATGCGCAGACGCGCGGCACCCTGGACGTGGATGAAGAAGACGTCGACCGCATCTTCCAGCCAGGCGATTTCGAGACCGCGAGCCGCCAGCGCGCCGCGTTCGATCTCGCCGCGGTCGTAATACTCTACGATGCCATCGGCGGTCTCACGCCCGAAGGCGAGATAGGGGTCCAGACCTTCGGGACGGTTGCCGTCGTCGATATCGACAAGATCCGCGGGCCGCGCATAGAGCGGGATGCTGAAGCGATCGGTGCGGGCCGGAGAAGCATCGGCCTGCGGCTCATAGAAGCCGGTCACGAAGCCGCGGCCGGTTTCATTCGACGGCTGGACCAGGCAGGGGATGAAGTGACGCTCGAAAAAGGCGCGCGCAGCAGCTTCGTCGATCTGGGGTGCTCCGCGTGCCTCAACGTAGGCCGGATCGAAGGCCGCGCAATCGACGCCGAGGCTACCGGTGCGGTAAGGCTTCTCGAGAACGCGGAAAGCCGAACGCCGGAACGCTTCGTATGCGAGCCTGTGATCGTCCTCAAGCCAACCGGGCAGATTGTCGAAGGAGACCGGGCGGAAAGCCGAGGACACGAGCATCGCCCATCTCCGCCGGAACGATCAGTCTTCGGCTTCGGTGGCGACCAGCTTCCAGTTCGGGTCCCGGGATTTGGTATCGCGCGCGAAGGTCCAGACGTCCTTGACCTCCGCCACAGTTTCCGGATCGCCGTCGATCACCTCGCCAGCATTGTTGCGCGTGGCGGAGATGAGCTCGCTGACGATGCGCAGCGTGACGTGCGCCTCGCTGCCCTTCATCTCGGCGCCGACGATTTCCGCCTTGTCAATGCCGACGAAGGACGACTGGATCTTCTCGTTGCGTTGCTCTCGCTCGGCGATAGCCTGGACGAAACCGTCATAGACTTCGCGGGAAAGAAGATTCTTGAGCGTCTTTCGGTCGCCGTCGGCATAGGCCATGACGATCATCTCGTACGCCATCTTGGCGCCATCGACAAAGGTCGCCGGCTCGAACATCGGATCGGCGTCTTTGATCGCGCGCATGCCCTTGTTCAGGTCGGTGCCCGGTGCCGCCGCCTTGTCGATCGATGCGTAGTTCTCTTCCGCTGATTCGGCAGTCTTGCGGCGCGGCAGCGAAACGACATTGTCCTGGGTGGCCGTTTCGGCCTCCCGCTTGGCGCGACCGGCGGTATAGGGATCGAAAGGCGGCCGTTCGTTGCCGGTGCGGCGGCCGAGCACGTTGCGCAGCTGGATGAAGATAACCACCGCCGCGACCAGGAAGATGATCGTACCCAAATCGAAAAATTCCATATTCTTCCGCCAGACGACTGAACCGTGGCCACGAACGCGATGGCATCATTATCGGCCGCTTGGCGGACCGATACAATGTTCGACGTTTGCATATAGAGCGGCAAACGCGATCATTCAAATACCGCAGCCGCGTTCCTATGTTTAGCGCAGTCGCATTTTGCGCCTTTCCTCTCGGGATTCCATGACCAGAGCTATTCTCGGTATCTTTTTCCTTCTCCTCCCCCTGCTGGAGATCGCCGGGTTCGTCGTCGTCGGCAGCCGCATCGGCGCCCTCGCGACGGTGGGCCTGGTGATCGCGTCGGCGTTGCTCGGCGTCGTGCTGCTGAGAATCCAGGGGCTGGGCGCGTTGCGGCGGGCGCAGGCACTGACCCAGGCAGGCGGAACCCCCGACCGCGAGATCGTGCATGGCGCCATGATCGTGCTGGCCGGGCTGCTGCTCATCGTTCCGGGCTTCATCACCGACGTCTTCGGGCTGCTGCTCTTCCTTCCCCCGGTGCGCGATCTTGCCTGGAACGCGTTCCGCGCGCGGATCGTGGTGGTCGGCACAGGTTTCGGAATGCGCAGCGGAAAAGCCCGGCGCGAGGCCAAGGTGATCGACCTGGACGAGCAGGACTACCGCGAGATCGACGGCAACGGCCCTTCGCCCTGGCGGCGCCAGGACCCCGAGTAACCCCCGGGAATCCGGCGCCAAACTTGCTATGCAGGGTCGGGCATGCTAGCGAACGGCCCGATTTGAAACGGGCCGCGACGAGCCCACCGACCAAGGAACGGGATCAATGGCAGAGAACGAGACCGGCGCAAAGGCCGGCAACGGCGCGCAGCCTTCGCTCAATGTGCTGGCGCAATATGTCAAGGATCTGTCCTTCGAGAGCCCGAATGCGCCGAATTCGCTGCGCGCCCGCGAAACCGCTCCGGGCATCAACATCAATGTCAACGTCAATGCGAACCCGCTGTCGGACACCGAGTTCGACGTCAACCTGACGATCTCGGCGAAGGCCGGGGCCGACAAGGACGTGCTTTTCAACGTCGAACTCGTCTATGGCGGAGTCTTCCGCATCAGCGGGTTCCCGAAGGAACACACGCTGCCTATCCTCTTCGTGGAGTGCCCGCGGCTGCTGTTCCCCTTCGCCCGCCAGATCATCGCCGAGGCGACGCGCAACGGCGGCTTCCCGCCGCTGATGATCGATCCGATCGACTTCGCGCAGATGTTCCAGGCCCGCATGGCCGAGGAGCAGGCCCGCGGCAAGGTTCAGATGTCAAGCTGATCGGGCTTCCGGCGGTGGCGCAGGCTGGAATTCCGGCTTGAGCCAGATGGCCTTGTCTCCAAGCGACGCAACGAGCCGCGCATGGGCTTCCCGCTCGTCAGCGGTGAGCCGCGTCGGCAGAGGCTCCGGTCGCGCCGCCAACGCGACGTGGAATTCGATATCCTCGCGTCGATTTGCCGAATTATCGGTGACCGACAGGCCGAAAGTGGCCTGCTTGCCGCCGATCAGCTCGATATAGACCTCCGCCAGAAGGCCCGAATCGAGCAGCGCGCCGTGGCGGGTGCGGTGGCTGTTGTCGATGCCGTAGCGCTTGCACAGCGCGTCGAGCGAATTGGGTCCCATCGGATGCTTGCGGCGGGCAATGGCCAGCGTGTCGACGACGCGGTTCGCGTCGATCGGCGGCCGGCCGTGACGGGCGAACTCCGCATTGATGAAATTCATGTCGAAGCCCGCATTGTGGGCGACCAGGACCGCGCCTTCGATGAAGGTTTCGAACTCTTCTATGATGCCGCCGAAAGTCGGCTTGCCGGCAAGCTGTTCCATCGTGATCCCGTGGACCGCCTGGGCTTCGGGATCGATCTGGCGGCCGTCGGGATTGATGTAGACGTGGAAGGTGCGCCCGGTCGGGAAGCGGTTGACCAACTCGATCGCGCCGATCTCGATTACCCGCTCGACGCGGTGGTCAAGGCCGGTGGTTTCCGTATCGAAGACGATCTCACGCATCGAATCACTCCTGATCCGACGATGCGGTACACAGAGACGGGCGGCAAGCCCGTCGTCAGGCCGTCAACACTTATGCCGACAGATCCGCGATGATCCTGCGGACCGATTCGCGCGCGGCCTCCATGCCCGCGCCCGTGTCGACGACGAAATCGGCCAGCCGCCGCTTCTCCGCATCCGGCACCTGCCGCGCCAGGATCGCTTCGAATTTATCGGGCGTCATGCCGGGCCTGGCCAAAACACGTTCGCGCTGGACCTCGGCGGGAGCGGAAACGACGACAACCTTGTCGACCCGGTCGCGTCCGCCCGTCTCGAACAGAAGCGGGATGTCGAGCACCGCGAGCTTCGCGCCGGCAGCACGGTGCCGGGCGAGAAAAGCGTCGGCGTCGGCCCGCACCAGCGGATGAACGATCCGCTCGAGTTTCCGGATCGCTTCGGCATCGCCGATGACGCGCTCGCCAAGGCGAGCGCGGTCGATGCGGCCGTCGACGGTCACACCCGGAAAAGCAGCTTCAACCCGGGGCACGGCCGGGCCCGAATAGAGGCGATGAACCGCCTCGTCGGAATCATGCACCGGAACGCCGGCCTCGGCGAACATCTTCGCGGTGGTCGACTTGCCCATGCCGATGGAGCCGGTCAGCCCGATGACGATCATCGATGCGAATCCAGATCGGCGATGACGAGCCGGCGCAGTTCTTCCGTGACGGTCGGGCGCGTGCCGAACCAGCGCTCGAAACCGGGCACCGCCTGATGCAGAAGCATCCCGAGGCCGTCGACCGTCGCCAGCCCGCGGGCCGCAGCCGCCTTCAGCAGCGGGGTATGAAGGGGGACATACACGATATCGGTCACCAGCGCGTGATCGGGCAGTCTCTCCACGTCAGCCGGCAGGGATTTGTCGCCGTCCATTCCCAGCGATGTCGTGTTGACCAGGAGGTCCGCGGAAGACAGCAGACGGTCGGCGGCGGCGCCATGGGCGCCCACCCTGGAGCCGAACAGATCGGCGAGTTCCTCTGCCCGCGCCGGCGTCCGGTTGACGATCTCCACCCTGCGGTAGCCGGCGCCGAGGACCGCGTGAACGACGGCCCGCGCAGCGCCGCCCGCCCCAAGGACGACTGCGGTGTCCCGGCCGCGCCAGGATGGAGCGAACTGGTCGAGATTGGCCGCAAATCCGATCGCATCGGTATTGCCGCCGAAGACCTTGCCACCCTCGATCCAGAGCGTGTTGACCGCACCGACCGCTTCAGCCTCGGCGTCGAGGTGGTCCACGGTCTCGAAAGCAGCTTCCTTGTGCGGGATGGTGACATTCCCGCCGGCGAAGCCGCTGTTCGGAAGGCTCGAAATGAACGCTCTTATTTCGGAAGGCGCTATGTCCAAGCGTTCGTAGCTGCCGCCAATGCCGAGTCCTTTCAACCAATAGCCATGGATCAGCGGCGAGCGCGAATGCGCAATTGGATGACCGCAGACGAAAGCCCGGACGTCAGCCATCGATCGCTCCCAGCCGGCGCAATTCCGCAAGCAAAGGCAGCAATGGCATGCCCACAATGGTGAAATGATCGCCTTCGATCGTATCGAACAGCTGAATGCCCTCGCCTTCGATCTGGTACGCCCCGACGCTGCGCAGCACCTGGTCGCCGACACGCGACAGGTAGCGTCCGACAAAGCCAGGATCGAGTTCGCGCATGGTCATCCGCGCAACCGAGACATGCCCCCACAATGCCTTGCCGTCGCGAGCGAGAACCACGGCGCTGTTCAGATGATGGGTTCTGCCGGACAGGCGCAGCAGACGCCGTCTCGCTTCTTCCATGTCTGCGGCCTTGTGCAGCACATCGTCGCCGAGCGACAGCGTCTGGTCGGAGCCGATCACCAGCGCGCCAGGAAACCGCTCGCTCACTTCCTCCGCCTTGGCTTCGGCAAGGATCCAGGCGAGATTCTCCGGCGAAATGGCGGCGTCGCCGACCGCTTCCTCGACGGCGCGCTCGTCGATCCGCGATGGATTCGCTTCCGTTTCGATACCTGCATTGCGCAGCATCGCCAGGCGGAACGGGCTCGCGGAGGCAAGGATGATCCGGGTCGTCATGGCGACCCGGTTAGCGCGTCCGGCCCCGCAGCGCAACGATGGCGGCGGCGGTCTCCTCGATCGAGCGTCGGCTGACGTCGATCATCGGCCAATTGTGCCGCGAGCAGATCTGCCGCGCATAGGACAGTTCTTCGGAAATGACGCCTCTGTCGACATAGGTCTGCGCATCGAAACCGGTGGTCGTGCCAAGCAGCCGGTTCTGACGTACGTGAGAGATCCGTTCGGCTGTGGCGACGAGGCCGACGATCAACGGACGTTTCGCCGTGACGAGGCTGTCGGGGATCGGAACGCCGAGCACGATCGGAATGTTGGCGGTCTTTATGCCGCGATTGGCCAGATAGATACTGGTGGGCGTCTTCGACGTGCGCGATATGCCAATCAGCACGACGTCGGCTTCCTCAATGTCGGCGGGGAGCTGACCATCGTCATGGTCCATTGTGAAATTGAGCGCGTCGATCCGACGAAAATATTCCGCATCGAGTACGTGCTGAGCGCCGACGCGGCGCCCGGCAGGCGCCCCGAGATAGGATTGAAAGACGGTCAGTACCGGCTCGAGGACGGAGACGCAGGGAAGGCCCATGGCAGCGCATTTTTGATCGATGATCGCTGCCAGGTCCTTGTCGACAACCGTGTAGAGAACGATTCCGGGCTCGGAGTCGATTTCCTCCATCACCTTGGCGAGCTGCTTCTCGGTCCGGATCAGGGGATAGATGTGCTCGATGGCACGTGTGTCCTTGTACTGCGCCGACGCCGCGCGGCCGGCGGCGAGAAGCGTCTCGCCGGTCGCGTCGGAGATCAGGTGCAGATGGAAGAAGCTTTGCGGTTTGCTCACAGCCCGGACAGGCCCCTGTTGAAGAGTGTGGACGGGCGGGACAAATCGGCTCCACCGGCGGCAGCGACTGTATCAGATGGCCTCTTGTCCACAATGCACCGGCCTGCGGATCATTTGCCCCGGGCCTGTGGATGAATCGGTTCCGGAACGCTTAGACAGTCTCCATGCACAGCCCGCCAATTGCCTTCGGAACACACAACTGTCTGATTTTATATTGAAAATCTCAGTAGTCCGCTAACTTATGCACTCACCGCTCCATCTGGACACGGGAGGGTCGGACGGCCTATTCGTCAACGGATTGGGGATGACCGACAATCCCCGTTAGAGACAGACTCTAAGAATCAGAAGATTCGAAGATTCATTTCTTTATTGGGAAAGAGGCTAGATGGCTCAGTCGAGCAGATCGAAAAGGGTCGTCGCCGAAGTGCTGCGAGGCGAGACGGCGTTTCCGCCTCCGGTATGGCTGATGCGCCAGGCGGGGCGCTATCTTCCTGAGTATCGCGAGACGCGGAAGAGAGCCGGGAGTTTTCTCGACCTCTGCTACAATCCCGACTACGCCGTTGAGGTGACCCTCCAGCCGATCCGCCGTTTCGGCTTCGACGCCTCGATCCTGTTTTCCGACATCCTTGTCGTGCCGCATGCGTTGGGACGCGACCTGCGCTTCGAGGAGGGCCGCGGACCGCTGATGACGCCGATGGAGGCCACAGATGTCGACCGCCTCGACCGCAGTCGCTTCCACGAGACGCTGGAACCGGTCTACGAGACCGTCCGTCGGCTACGGTCCGACCTGCCGGCAGAGACGACGCTGCTCGGCTTCTGCGGCGCGCCATGGACGATCGCGACTTATATGATCGCCGGACACGGCACGCCCGACCAGGCGCCGGCCCGGCTGTTCGCCTATCGCCATCCGGAGGCGTTCGGCAAACTGCTCGATGTGATCGCGGAGGTTTCGGCGGAATATCTCGTCCGGCAGCTCGATGCCGGGGCGGACGCGGTGCAGATCTTCGATTCCTGGTCGGGCGTGCTGGACGAGCCGTCGTTCGGATCGTTCTGCATTCGGCCGGTGCGTAAAATCGTCGAAAAGGTGCGTGAGGCGCGACCCGATGCATTGATCATCGGATTTCCCAAGGGTGCCGGCAGCCTCTATGACGGCTACAGGGAGGCCACGGGCGTGAACGGGCTTAGTCTCGACTGGTCGGTGCCGTTGTCGCAGGCCAAGCGCCTGCAAGCGGAGGGAGCCGTGCAAGGCAATCTCGACCCGATGCGGCTGGTGGCCGGCGGCCGGGCGCTCGAAGCGGGTGTGGATGCCATTCTCGGGGGCCTGGGAGGCGGTCCGCTGATCTTCAATCTCGGCCACGGCATCACGCCGGAGACGCCGGTCGCGCATGTCGAAGCTATGCTTCGCCAAATCAGGACGGCAGGCCGAGATGGCGAGTGATTCGGAACGGTCGGGAATTCTCGCCCTGCGCAGGGCGGCAATTGCACTTGCGATCTTCATTGGGCTGACGGCGTTGCTGATCCTTGCCGCGCCGGACGATCTCTATCTTTGGATCAAGGCGGTGCATGTGATCGCGGTGATCGCCTGGATGGCGGGTATGCTCTACCTGCCGCGGCTCTTCGTCTATCACGTCGATTCCGAGCGCGGTTCGGTGCAATCCGAGACGTTCAAGGTGATGGAGCGGCGTCTCTACCGCGGGATCATCAATCCGGCGATGATCATTGCCTGGGCGGCGGGTTTGTGGCTGGCCTGGAAAGGGTTCGGCTTCATGGGCGGATGGCTGCACGCGAAGATCGCCTTGGTGCTCGGAATGTCCGCCGTGCATGGTTATCTCGGAGGTGCGGTGCGGCGTTTTGCGGAGGATCGCAACGTGAGGCCGGCAAGGCATTGGCGAATCGTCAACGAGGTGCCGACCCTCTTGATGATCGCGATCGTCATCCTGGTGATCGTGAAGCCGTTCTGAGAGCACCTGGCATCGCGAGGCGAATTGGCTTGCGCTTTGGCAAGCCCGATTGTATGAGAAAGACCTTCCCTTTCCGCCTCGCGCTCGTGCCGTCCCAGCATATCGACGCGCCGACGGTGTTTCCAAAGCATTGATCCAGGTCCGCGTTTCGTATCCGGACCCCAAATCCATCCAGAGCCCGCCCCATGCAGGAAATGAAACTCGCAGACTTCAAGAACAAGAAGCCGCCGGAGTTGATCGCTTACGCCGAGTCGCTCGAGGTCGAGAACGCCAGCGTCATGCGCAAGCAGGAGCTGATGTTCGCGATCCTGAAGAAGCTCGCGGCGCAGGATGTCGAGATCATCGGCGACGGCGTCGTCGAAGTGCTGCAGGACGGGTTCGGCTTTCTCCGCTCGGCCAATGCCAACTATCTGCCCGGGCCGGACGATATCTACATCTCGCCCTCGCAGATCCGCCGCTTCTCGCTGAAGACCGGCGACACGGTCGAGGGGCCGATCCGGAGTCCGAAGGAAGGCGAGCGCTATTTCGCGCTGCTCAAGGTCAACACGATCAATTTCGACGATCCGGAAAAGATCCGGCACAAGATCCATTTCGACAATCTGACACCGCTCTATCCGACGTCGCGGCTGAAGATGGAACTGGAGGCACCCACGTCCAAGGATATCTCGGCGCGGGTGATCGACCTCGTTGCACCGCTGGGCAAGGGACAGCGTGCGCTGATCGTCGCGCAACCGCGAACCGGCAAGACGGTGCTTCTGCAGAACATCGCGCACTCGATCACGGCGAACCATCCGGAATGCTATCTGATCGTTCTGCTGATCGACGAGCGGCCGGAGGAAGTGACCGACATGCAGCGCTCGGTGAAGGGCGAGGTTGTCTCCTCGACCTTCGACGAACCGGCGGTACGCCACGTACAAGTAGCTGAAATGGTTATCGAAAAGGCAAAGCGCCTGGTCGAGCACGGACGAGATGTCGTGATTCTGCTCGACTCGATCACGCGTCTCGGACGCGCCTACAATACGGTGGTGCCGTCCTCGGGCAAGGTGCTGACCGGCGGCGTCGACGCCAACGCGCTGCAGCGGCCGAAGCGCTTTTTCGGCGCCGCGCGCAACATCGAGGAGGGCGGGTCGCTGACGATCATCGCAACGGCCCTGATCGATACCGGCAGCCGAATGGATGAGGTCATCTTCGAGGAATTCAAGGGAACCGGCAATTCCGAGATCGTGCTCGACCGCAAGGTGGCCGACAAGCGCATCTACCCGGCGATGGACATTCTCAAGTCCGGCACGCGCAAGGAGGATCTGCTCGTTCCGCGCGCCGACCTGCAGAAGATCTTCGTGCTGCGCCGTATCCTGGCGCCGATGGGCACGACCGACGCGATCGAGTTCCTCATCGACAAGCTGAAGCAGACGAAAACGAACGCCGACTTCTTCGATTCGATGAACACCTGATATCGATTCGGGTCCGGAACATCCGGTGTCCCGCTCGGTGGTTTTGGATCGAGGGCGTATGCCGGCGCTGCCATGCGCCTGAGCAGTCTGGAATGTCCGATGAGATCGACGGATACGATCTTCGCCCTGTCGACGGGGCATCTGCCGTCGGGCATCGCCATCGTGCGCATGTCCGGTCCCGGCGTTCGGCGCGCGCTTGAGGAGGTTTCCGGCTCGGTTCCACCCCCAAGAGTGGCCAAATATGGAAGCCTGAGCTTCGAAGGCGATCTGCTCGACCGCGGGCTGGCGCTGTTCTTCCCGGGACCCGGTTCGGCCACAGGCGAGGATTGCGGCGAGTTCCATGTTCATGGAAGCGCTGCGGTCGTCAAAGGCCTCACCGCGGCACTCACCAGCCTGGAAGGTTTCCGCCTGGCGGAACCTGGAGAGTTCTCCCGCAGGGCCTTCCTCAACGGACGGATGGATCTGACGGCGGTCGAGTCCCTGTCTGATCTCATCGCCGCCGAAACGGATCAGCAGAGAAGACTGGCGCTTTCGGGCGTGTCCGGCAAGCTGCGCGATATCTGCCTAGGGTGGCGTTACGAACTGCAGGAGCTGCGTGCCAGAGTCGAGGCCGAGCTCGACTTCTCGGATCAGGACGACATCGCTCCCGACCTGAACGACGCGGTTGCTGAGAAGGCGAAATCCCTGGCCGACAGAATCCAAGAGATAGCGGCGCGGTTGCGGCAGGCTGAACTCGTCCGGGAGGGCTTCAGGGTGGCCATCGTCGGCGCGCCCAATGCAGGAAAATCCAGCCTGCTCAATGCGTTAGCGTTGCGGGACGTCGCTATCGTGAGCGACGAGCCGGGAACCACCCGCGATCTGGTCGAGGTCGCGCTCGACATTGACGGATACAAGGTCGTTGTCACCGACACGGCGGGAATTCGTGAAGCCGTCGGCACTGCCGAAACGATTGGCATCGAAAGGGCCCGCAGAGCGGCGGACGAGGCGGATATCGTTATCCTCCTGGAAGATATGTCGAAACCGATACCTGTTACAGTTAACGTTCAACGTGAAGCAATCAGGGTCGGAGCGAAAGTCGACCTCTCGGATGTCGGCGCCGACAATTATGATCTTGTCGTGTCGTCATCGACGGGATTCGGAATCACGCGGCTTTTGGGTCTGATACGCGAGCGATTGCAGACGCACAGGGCTGCCGGTGAGGGTCTCTTGTCGGTGAGAGAGCGACACGTTGGGCATTTATCGAGAGCGCGTGATGCCCTGCTGCGCGTTGGTGGGGCGGTCGAGTTGGAAATCGTTGCCGAAGAACTGCGCGTGGCCGCGGTCGAGATCGGACGCGTCGTCGGGGTTGGCGATACCGAGGAGTTGCTCGGCGAGATCTTTTCGCGTTTCTGTATCGGCAAGTGATTCACGTGAAACATCGCGCTCCGTCGCCTGCCAATCGTTTCGGATGTGTTTCACGTGAAACAACCGCGCCGCGCTTGACAAGACAGGGTACTCGGCACAGATGCACGCGTCAAAGGACTGGTCGATGAAAGCCTACGACGTCATTGTGATTGGCGGTGGTCATGCCGGCGTGGAAGCGGCTGCAGCCTCGGCGCGCACCGGCGCGCGCACCGCGCTCGTTACCATCGACGCGAGCAAGATCGGCGTCATGTCCTGCAATCCGGCTATCGGCGGTCTGGGGAAGGGACATCTCGTCCGCGAGATCGACGCACTGGACGGACTCATGGCCAGAGCGGCAGATTTGGCGGGAATCCAGTTTCGGCTGCTGAACCGACGCAAAGGACCGGCCGTTCGCGGTCCGCGGACCCAGGCCGACCGCAAGCTCTACCGCCAAGCGGTTCAGGGACTCGTCGCGGCGCAGGAAAACCTCGACGTGGTCGAGGGAGAGGTCGTCGACCTGGCATTGTCAGGCGACGCGGTGCGATCTGTAACACTGGCGAACGGCACCGTCGTCTCGTGTGGTGCGCTGGTGCTCACGACCGGCACTTTCCTGCGCGGACTGATCCACATCGGAGAGCGGCGCTTCGCCGCCGGGCGAATGAACGAACAGGCCGCGGAAAGGCTGTCCGGCTCGCTTCTCCAGGCCGGCTTTCACCTGGGCCGCCTGAAGACCGGCACTCCGCCTCGCCTCGACGGGCGTACGATCGACTGGAACATTCTGGAACGCCAGGCCGCGGACGAGGATCCGAAGCCGTTCTCGATGATGACGGACAGGATCACGACCCCGCAGATCGAGTGCGGCATCACCCGCACCACGTCCGAGAGTCACATCATCATCCGGGAGAATCTCCATCGCTCGGCGATGTATTCGGGCTCGATCGAGGGCGTCGGGCCTCGCTACTGCCCGTCGATCGAAGACAAAATCGTCAAGTTCGGCGACCGCGACGGGCATCAGATCTTCCTCGAACCCGAGGGCCTGGACGACGACACCGTTTATCCTAACGGGATATCGACATCGCTCCCGGAGGATGTGCAGCATCTTCTGGTGAGGAGCATTCCTGGCCTCGAAGGCGCGACGATCACGCAGCCGGGCTATGCGATCGAATATGACCATGTCGATCCGAGGGAGCTGGACCCGACATTCGAGACGCACAGGATCCGCGGACTGTTTTTGGCGGGGCAGATCAACGGGACAACGGGGTATGAAGAGGCGGCGGCGCAGGGGGTTCTGGCGGGAATCAATGCCGCGCGCCGGGCCGGGGGTATGGAACCGGTCCAACTCAGCCGAACCGAGGCGTATATTGGTGTGATGGCAGACGATCTGACCAGCCGCGGCGTTTCGGAACCGTACCGTATGTTCACATCACGGGCGGAGTTCCGCCTGTCGCTTCGTGCCGACAATGCCGACGAGCGGTTGACGCCAAAGGCGATTAGCTGGGGGATCGCGTCGAAGGAACGCACCGACCGCTTCCGGGACTATGAAGCGCGGCTGAGCCGGACCAGAAAGCTCCTGCAGGAAAGGGTGATGACCCCCAATGAGGCACGGCGCAACGGTATCGCCCTGAACCTCGATGGTCAGCGGCGCAGCGCCTATGAGATGCTGTCCGTAGACGGTGTGGATTTCGGACGACTCGCAGCAATTTGGTCCGAGCTGAATTATGTGGACCGCGTCACCGCCGAAGCGATCGAGACAGAGGCGAAATATTCCGTCTACCTCGAACGTCAACGAGTCGAATCCGAAACGATTCGGTTCGAAGAGGGGCGGCCCATCCCGATGGAGATGGATTTCTCCGATATTCCCGGTCTCTCGAATGAATTGAAGCAGAAGCTGGAGGGGCGGCGCCCGCGCAGCATTGCGGAGGCTCAACGAATCGAAGGCATGACGCCCGCGGCGATGGCCATTCTCATTGCCCGGCTGCGGGCACCGGCGGCGCTACGCGTGGCAGGATGAGCGAGAGCGCATATCGCGAGTTGTGCGAGGTCGCCGGTCCCGTTTCACGTGAAACATTTGGTGACCTGCTGGCGTTCGAGACCGAATTCCGCCGCTGGTCAGCGAAGATCAACCTGGCGTCCCCGTCAACCTTGCCCGATCTCTGGACCAGACACATCCTCGACAGTGCGCAGGTGCCGGGGATTGCGCCGAAGGCCATCAGATGGCTGGATCTTGGTTCGGGGGGAGGGTTTCCGGGAGCGATCATCGCCATCATGATGAAGGAAAGATCGGGTGCTGCGGTCGCTCTTGTTGAGAGCAATCGGAAGAAGGCGGCATTCCTGCAGTCAATTCTTGGCCGGCTCGGGGCACCAGCCACGGTCCTCCCGGTCAGGATCGAGGATGCGGTCGGCCGAGTCGCTCAGCCTGAGATCGTGACGGCGAGGGCGCTTGCGCCGCTGAGCCAGCTGATTGGCCTAGCTTCGCCCTGGCTCCGGGACGGCGCCAAGGCGATTTTCCACAAAGGGCGGGACTACCGGACCGAGATTGCGAATTGCGCTGCCGATTGGCGCTTCGATCTGATAGAACATCGCAGCGCCGTCGACGCCGAAGGAGTCATTCTCGAAATCTCCAACGTCGAGGCGATTGCGCGGTCGCAAGGCCGCACAGACTGAACGAAGCGGCCGGCACCATGCGCATCATCACAGTGGCAAACCAGAAGGGGGGCGTGGGAAAAACCACCACGGCCATCAATCTCGCGACCGCGCTTGCCGCCATCGGCGAACGCGTTCTCCTGGTCGATCTCGATCCCCAGGGCAATGCCAGCACCGGTCTCGGTATCGACCGTCGCGATCGCAATGTTTCGTCCTACGATGTTCTCACAGGCGATAAGACCATCGACGAAGCGGCGATGGCGACCGCCGTGCCTGGCCTCTCGATCATCCCGTCCACACTCGACCTCCTCGGCATCGAGATGGAAATCGCCGCCGCACCCGATCGCGTGCTGAAACTGCGCAACGCCCTGCGCAAGCACGCGGCCGAAAGCGCGCGCTTTACCTATGTGCTGATCGACTGCCCGCCGTCGCTCAACCTGCTGACGCTGAACTCCATGGCGGCGGCGGATTCGGTGCTGGTTCCGTTGCAGTGCGAATTCTTCGCCCTCGAGGGGCTGAGTCAGCTTCTCGCCACGGTCGACCAGGTGCGCGGTTCCATCAATCCGGCGCTCACGATCCAAGGCATCGTCCTGACCATGTACGATGGGCGAAACAACCTTGCGAATCAAGTGGTTGCAGATGTTCGGGCACATATGGGCGACAAGGTTTACGAGACGGTGATACCGCGCAATGTGCGGGTTTCGGAGGCGCCGTCCTACGGCAAGCCGGCAATTCTCTACGATCTCAAATGCTCGGGCAGTCAGGCCTACCTTCAGCTGGCATCCGAGGTGATCCGCCGCGAGCGGCGACTCAGAGCAGCCTGACGATTCGCAGCCGAAATGTCTGATAAGTGGACGACGTCGATGAGTGAAGACACTTCCAGGAACCGTCTCGGCCGCGGGCTTGCGGCGCTGATCGGCGACATCGATCGGCCAGCACCCGCGCAGACGACCACGCCGACGCCAGACCGAACCGTTCCGGTCGAATTCATCTCGCCCAATCCGCGCAACCCGCGGCGGACGTTTGCCGACGCCGAGCTGGAGGATCTGGCGAACTCGCTGAAGCAGCACGGGATCGTGCAGCCGGTGGTCGTAAGACCGTCGAAATCGGCTCCCGGCCGCTACGAGATTATCGCCGGAGAACGGCGCTGGCGCGCGGCGCAGCGCGCCGGGCTGCCGAGCATTCCCATCATCGTGCGCGATGTCGACGACCGCATGGCCCTGGAGCTCGCCATCGTCGAGAACGTGCAGCGCGCCGATCTCAATCCGGTCGAGGAAGCACTCGGCTACCAGCAACTGGTGGACGAGCACGACTACGCCCAAGCCGATCTCGCGCAGATCATCGGCAAGAGCCGCAGCCATGTCGCCAATACGCTTCGACTGCTCAAGCTGCCGCAGGACATCCGTGACATGCTCGTCGACGGTTCCCTGTCCGCCGGACACGCACGCACGCTGGTGACGGCAGAGAACCCCACCGCGCTGGCGCAAAAGATCATCAAGGACGGCCTCTCCGTGCGTCAGGCCGAGGCTCTGGCGCAGAAAAGCCATGACAAATCACCAGCCGGAAAGCGCGTGGAGGCCGAGAAGGACCCCGATACGCTCGCGCTCGAGCAATTGCTGTCCGATGTCACCGGACTGAAGGTTTCGGTCAATCACCGCGACAAGGGGGGCGACGTGCGGATAGCCTACAAGACGCTGGAACAGCTGGACGATCTCTGTCGCCGTCTGCAGCGATGATCCTAAGCCTCTGAAATAACTTATCTATCTAACCCGGCGCCGCGAACGGATGCTTTCGACGGCGATGGCAGTCAAGGTTTCTCGAACGATCGCCCCCGAGAGTTCGGGGCGGTGGCGCGTGGCAAGGATGCTTGCTTGCAGTTTCGCCAGCGCGCGCGCGATCGACGCGCCGTTCCAACTTCCAAGAGCGGTTTCGACCAACTTGCGGCGCGAGAAGAAGATCGGCGGCCGAGCGCCGGCGACGGCGGCGGACGGGTGGGCGCCGCCAAAATCGACATTGCGGCGCAGGATCTCGAGACCCTGGAACTGTCGCATCGCCGCTCCGAGGATGGCCTGAGCGTGCGTGCCGCTCTCCTGCGAACGTCGCAATGCCAGTTCGAGATCTGCAAGCGAGCCGGACAGCGCAGCGTCTATCGCCTGGTCGACGGTCGAGGCGGAGACGTCGCCCGACGAGGCGATAACGTCGTCAATGTCGATGACGGGCTTCTCTCCACAATAGAGGATCAGCTTCTCGATCTCGCCGCGGGTTGCCAACCGGTCGCCGCCGAGGCGCCGGCGGAGCGCCTGTCGCGCGTCCGCGGCCATCGTCTTGCCCGCCCGCGCCAGTTCGGAATCGATGACGCCGTCGAGCGAGCGTTCCTCGTCGACATAACAGGGCAGCGCCATGCCTGCGTCGGCGCGTTCGACCATGTCGCGCAAAGCTGCGGCCTTCTTCAGATCTCCCGCCTCGATCAGCGTGATCGCGTCGCGCGACGGCTTGTCGAGCAGATCCTTGAGCGCATCGGCAAAGCCCTTGTGTGTGCCGGCATTGCGGATCCAGATCAGGCGCTCGCCGCCGAACATCGAGACCATGCGCGCCTCATCGATCAGGCGGCCCGGATCCTGTTCCAGGTCGGAGGCGTCGTAGCGGATGACGGAGAAGGCATCGTCAAGCGGGAGGCCGGTCCTTTTCGCAAAGGCGGCTGCACGTTCCGATACCAGGCCGCGGTCGGGGCCATAGATCAGCACGACCCGCACCGCCGGATCCGGGCGCGCGATCCAGCCCTCGACCTCATGTGCCTTCTTTTGCGACATTCTTCCGGGTTAGCGAGCGGCGTGGAAGGACGCAACCGGAAACCGCTGTCGCCTGGCGAAGGCCGCCGCGCGAAATGCGCGGCGGCTTTGTCTGCTCTCAGGTCCGAAGCACGCGGTAGATCGCCGGGATCACCAGCACCGTCAGCAAGGTCGACGACGCGAGGCCGAAGAGCAGCGAGATCGCCAGACCCTGGAAGATCGGGTCGGTCAGGATCACGGCCGCACCGATCATCGCCGCCAGAGCCGTCAACAGGATCGGCTTGAAGCGGATCGAACCGGCCTCGATCAGGATCTCCGTCAGCGCGCGGCGACGCATTCGCGTGCCCGGCGCGACCTCGTGCGCCTCGACGTCCGGCGCGACGATCGACATCTGCGTTTCGACGACATCGTCCTCGCCGTCGCAGGGGACTTCGCGCGGCGCGTGCCGGATGAAGTCGACCAGCAGGATCGAGTTGCGCACGATGATGCCGGCGAGCGCGATGAAGCCGATCATCGAGGTCGCCGAGAACGGCGCGCCAAACAGCCAGTGACCACCCAGGATGCCGATGAACGTCAGCGGGATGGGCGTCAGGATGACCAGCGGGACCTTGAACGATCCGAACTGCGCCACGACGAGTATGTAGATGCCGAGCAGGGCGATCATGAAGGCTGCGCCCATGTCGCGGAACGTCACCCAGGTGACTTCCCATTCGCCGTCCCACAGAAGTGTGGAGGCGCGATCGTCCTGCGGCTGGCCGTGCAGCGAGATTTCCGGCTTCGGAAGGCCCGTCCAGTCCTGGGCGTCGATCGCCTCCTGCACGGCCAGCATGCCGTAGAGCGGAGCCTCGAAGTCGCCGGCGAGTTCTGCCGTGACCATTTCGGCCGGCCGGCCATTGTGGCGGAAGACCGGATAGGAGGCGCGCTCCTCCTCGATCCTGACCACGTCGCCGAGTTCCACCACCCCGCGATCTCCGGGCAGAAGATTCGCCGGGATCGGCGTCGTCAGGAAATCCTCCGAGACGCGCCGTTCGCCCTTCGGACGTTCGAGCCGGATCGGCGTCGGCTGGCGGCCTTCGCCGCGGTGAGAGTAGCCGATGGTCTGGCCACCGTTGAGAATCGCCAGCGTGTCGAACACATCGCCTTCCTGCACCTTGAAGAAGTCGAGGTCGTCGGACGAGATCCGCGCGCGGAGCTTCCGTGCGGCGATGCCGTAGGAGTTGTCGACATCGACGATGTAGGGCACCGAACGGAACGCAGCCTCGACCTTTTCGGCGACCGCGCGCCGGGTCGCAGCGTTCTCGCCATAGATCTCCGCGAGAAGCGTCGCCATGACCGGGGGCCCGGGCGGCGGCTCGACGACCTTCAGGCTGGTGCCTTCGGGAACGGGAATAGCCTTGATGCGCTCGCGGATGTCGAGTGCGATCTCGTGGCTGGAGCGTTCACGCTCGCCCTTCGGAAGCAGGTTCAGCGCTACGTCGCCCATGTTGGGGTCCGACCGGTAGTAGGAATGCCGGACGAGGCCGTTGAAGTTGAAGGGTGCGGCGGTGCCGGCGTGGGTCTGCACCGAGTGGACCTCCTCCAGCTTGGTGACCACCTGAGCGACCGCCTGCGCGACCGCGTCGGTTGCTTCGACGGACGAGCCCTCCGGCAGGTCGATCGTCACCGACAGCTCCGACTTGTTGTCGAAGGGCAGCAGCTTCACGGTTACGTCCTTGGTGTAGAACAGCATCAGCGAGCCCAGCGTGAGGACGCCGATCACCAGCAGGAAGATCCAGCTCGAGGCCTTGGAGGCGAGGATCGGCCGCGCTGCGGCCGCATAGGCCTTGCCGAGAACGCCGCCATGGCTGTGCTCGTCATGGTGCGCGACGGGCGCCTTGCCGGCGACCTTGAGCATCAGCCAGGGCGTGACCATGACCGCGACGAAGAAGGAGAAGATCATCGCGGCAGACGCATTTGCCGGGATCGGGCTCATGTAGGGGCCCATCATGCCCGACACGAAGAGCATCGGCAGAAGCGCGGCCACCACCGTCAGCGTCGCCACGATCGTCGGATTGCCGACCTCGGCGACGGCGGCGATCGCGGCATCCTTACGGCTGCGCCCGCCTGCCATTCCCCAGTGCCGCGCGATGTTCTCGATGACGACGATCGCGTCGTCGACCAGGATACCGATTGAGAAGATCAGCGCGAACAGCGACACGCGGTTGAGCGTGTAGCCCATTGTCCAGGAGGCGAAGAGAGTGAGCAGGATGGTGACGGGAATGACCACTGCCACGACGACTGCCTCGCGGCGGCCGATGGCCAGCCAGACGAGCGCGATGATCGAGACGGTCGCCAGACCGAGGTGATAGAGGAGTTCGTTGGCCTTTTCGTTGGCGGTCTCGCCATAGTCGCGCGTGACCTCGACCGAGATCTCCTCGGGGATCAGGGAGCCTTCGAGCTCGTGCACGCGGTGCAGGATCTGTTCGGCAACGGTCACGGCATTGGAGCCGGCCCGCTTGGCAACCGCGAGTGTCACGGCGGGAAGGCGGGTCGTCCCGGCCTCGCTCTTCGTCACCGTCGAGACGAGCATGTTTTCCGGTTCCGCAGCGAATTCCACCGTCGCAACGTCGCGGACGTAGACGGGGCGGCCGTCGCGGGTGGTGAGCACTAGGTTGCCGATGCTCTCCGGCGTCTTCAGCGTCTCGCCCGCGACGAGCATGACCTGCTCGCCCCCGTCCCTTACGGTTCCGGTCGGGAAAGCGCGGTTCGCTCCCTGCACCTTGCCCGCGAGCTGTTGCAGCGTGACCCCATAGAGCGCGAGTCTCGCAGGATCCGGCGCGATGCGGATGCGCTCGGCCGTCTCGCCGACGAGGTAGGTAAGCCCCACATTGTCGATCTTGGCGATCTCGGTGCGCAGCTCCCGGGCGATGCGGGTGAGCGCATTGGCGTCGACGGAGGCGGCGGCATCGGGCTTCGGGGTCAAGGTCAGCGAGACGATCGCGACGTCGTCGATACCGCGGCCGACGATCAGCGGTTCGGGGATCCCTACCGGGATACGATCGAGATTGGCGCGGACCTTGTCGTGGACGCGCAGCACCGCGGCATCGGCCGAAGTGCCGACGAGGAAGCGCGCGGTTACAAGCACGCCGTCGTCCTGGGTCTGCGAATAGACATGTTCGACGCCGTCGATGCCCTTGACGATCGTCTCGAGCGGTTCGGCGATCAGCTTGACCGCGTCGTCGGCCTTGAGGCCGTCCGCCCGGACGCGGATATCGACCATCGGTACCGAGATCTGCGGTTCCTCCTCGCGTGGGAGGGAGACGAGCGCGACCAGGCCGAAGGCGAAGGCGGCGATGAGGAAAAGCGGCGTCAGCGGCGAGGTGATGAAAGCGCGGGTAAGCGCGCCAGCGATGCCGTCGGCGTGCCCTTTGCCGGTGTTGGCGGAACCATTCATGGGACAACCACCTTTTCGCCGGCGGCGATGCCGGTCACAACCTCGACCATCGCGACACCGTCCCGCTCGATCCGATCGCCGACCACGACGGCACGCTCGGCCTCGCCCGCATCTGTGCCGATGCGAACGAAATCGATGCCGAAGCGGTTGACGAGCGCGGAAGCGGGCACCAGCAGAGCCTGACGCTCGCCGACGGGCAGCTCGACCAGAACGCGCGCGTCGACGAAAGCCGTATCGAGATCTGCGACCTCGACATCGGCGATAACCCGGCCGTTCTCGATCTGCGGATAGATTTTCGCGAGTTGCCCGGACATTTCCCCGCCGCCGGTCGTGACACGGATCGCGGCGCCCTCCTTCAAGCCGCCGGCATGGCGTTCCGGAACGGCGAGCCGCAGAAAGAACCCACCACCGCCGACCGTCGCAACCGCTTCGCCGGCCATGACCACGCCGTTGCGGGTGACCGGGGTCGTCAGGACGCGTCCGGCGGCGGGCGCGAGTACGTCGCCTTCCGCTTCCTGCTGCACGACTACCGATTTCTGCGCCTCGGTCGCCGCGATCTGGTTGCGGGTGACGTCGACGTCGGTCCTGAGCTGGTCGAGGCGTTGAGCGGTGACGACGCCTTTGTCGACCAGCGCCTGTCCGCGCGCCAGTTCCGCTTCCGCTCGAGCGAGCTGGGCGGCGAGAGCTGCCAGCTGAGCATCGATCGCCGCGACCTGGAAAGCGAGCTTGTCGTCCCGGATCACGGCGATCTTCTGGCCCTGTGTCACCAGGTCACCCTCGGTCACGAGCAGTTCCGCGACCGTCCCGCCGATGCGCGCCCGCGCCGGGACGAGATCCCGCGCCTCAATGCGGCCGTAGACGGATTTCCACTCCGTGGTCGAAGTGGGTGTCACCTCGAAGACCCCGGCAAGGGCGGAGGTCGCGGCCAAGGCGGCGGCAAGGGCGATGAGGGTGCGCATGGCGGTTCTCTCTCAGAAGGCGCAGCCCGGCCTGATGCCGAGCTTCTTGAAGACGAAGGCCGCGGGGCAAGCCCCGGTGACAGCCGACTGCAACAGGTTCAGGCCGATGAAGACCGTGAGCCAAACGAAGAGCGGCGAGACCCAGGCGGTCAAAGCCACGGAGACCAGCACCATGATGCCGGCGAATGCGAAGATGGTCCTGTCGAGGGTCATCACAATATCCTTTCATATGATGATGTGTTCATGTATAAAGATATCCGACAGAACGCAAGAGGGAATGATGCCGGTCGGACATTTGATAGCGGGCATGCGGCCGGAGCGCCTTGGCCTGGATCAAATCCGGGTGCGGGAAACGGCAAGGCGTATTGACGGGACCGGCCGTACGGCCGACATCAGAAAGAGGCTGTTCAGATGACGATGTCGCAGATGATGACGATCGATACCGATAAGCTCGATGCCAATGCGCGCGACGCCGCAGGGCTGCTTTCGGCGATGGCCAACGAGAACCGGCTGCGCATCCTTTGCCGCCTGCTCGAAGGCGAGGTCAGCGTCAACGAACTGGCGGAGCGAGTCGGCATGAACCAGTCGGCGCTCTCGCAGCAGCTTTCCAAGCTGCGCGCGCTGAGGCTGGTCGACACGCGCCGCGATGCCCGCCAGATTTACTATCGCCTGGCTTCGCAGGAGGTGCGCCGGGTGCTGGAAACGCTCTACGGCATCTATTGCGAACCGGTCGCGCGCGACGCTGCATAGGACGCCTGCCCGCGCCCGTAACATCGCGGCCGCCCGCGACGCCGGTCAGATTGGCCACCGCGATCGTGCGAAAAAAAGGAGGAGGCGGACGAGCCGCCTCCTCCATTCGTGCGATTTGGACGATCCTACTTCTGCCAGCTCTTGACCAGCTCGTCGTAGTTGACGGTCATCGGCTTTTCCTTCTCGTTCTCGATCTTGAGCTGCGGAGCGAGGTTGCCCTTGGCGACCGCATCCGCGTTCCACTCCTCGAGGGTCTTCTCTTCGGCGAGCTTCGGTCCGATGTCGCCCATGATGCCGGCGCGCTCGAGGCGTTCCAGCACCTTTTCCTGCTCGGCGCAGAGCGAGTCCATGGCTTCCTGCGCCGACTTCGCACCCGAGGATGCGTCGCCGATCGCCTGCCACCAGAGCTGCGCCAGCTTCGGATAGTCAGGCACGTTGGTGCCGGTCGGCGACCATTGCAGGCGGGCCGGCGAGCGGTAGAACTCGACGAGACCGCCGAGCTTGGGCGCGCGCTCGGTGAAGGACGGGTGGTCGAGCGTCGACTGACGGATGAAGGTCAGGCCGACATGGCTCTTCTTCACGTCGACCGTCTTGGAGGTGACGAACTGCGCATAGAGCCAGGCGGCCTTGGCGCGATCGTCGGGCGTCGACTTGAGCAAGGTCCAGGAGCCGGCGTCCTGATAGCCAAGCTTCATGCCGTCCTTCCAGTAGACGCCGTGCGGCGACGGAGCGAAGCGCCACTTGGGCGTTCCGTCGGCGTTGACCACCGGCAGGCCTTCCTTGACGAAGTCGGCGGTGAAGGCGGTGTAGGTGAACATCTGCTGGGCAATCTCGCCCTGCGACGGCACCGGGCCGGATTCGCCGAAGGTCATGCCTTGGGCAGCGGCCGGCGCATATTTCTTCATCCACTCGAGGTATTTTTCGATGGCGTAGACCGAGGCCGGGCCGTTGGTGTCGCCGCCGCGCGCCACGCAGGAGCCGACAGGACGCGAGTTCTCGTCAACCTTGATGCCCCACTCGTCGACCGGCTTGCCGTTCGGGATGCCCTTGTCGCCGTTGCCGGCCATCGACAGCCAGGCGTCGGTGAAACGCCAGCCGAGCGACGGGTCCTTCTTGCCGTAGTCCATGTGGCCGTAGACCTTCTTGCCGTCGATCTCGCGGCCGGTGAAGAACTCGGCGATGTCCTCATAGGCCGACCAGTTGACCGGCACGCCGAGGTCGTAGCCGTATTTCGCCTTGAAATCGGCCTTGTTCTTCTCGTCGTTGAACCAATCGTAGCGGAAGAAGTAGAGGTTCGCGAACTGCTGGTCGGGCAGCTGGTAGAGCTTGCCGTCGGGCGCGGTCGTGAACGACTTGCCGATGAAGTCCTCGATGTCGAGGTTCGGATTGGTGACGTCCTTGCCTTCGTTGGCCATCCAGTCGGTCAGCGAGCGGGCCTGCTGGTAGCGCCAGTGCGTGCCGATCAGGTCGGAATCGTTGATGTAGCCATCGTAGATGTTTTCGCCGGACTGCATCTGCGTCTGCAGCTTCTCGACGACGTCGCCCTCGCCGATCAGGTCGTGCGTGATCTTGATGCCGGTGATCGCCGTGAAAGCCGGGGCCAGCACCTTCGATTCGTATTCATGCGTGGTGATCGTTTCGGAAACGACCTTGATCTCCATGCCGGCGAACGGCTTCGCCGCGTCGACGAACCACTGCATTTCCGCTTCCTGCGCGGCGCGGTCGAGGGTCGACATGTCCTTGATCTCGGCGTCGAGGAACGCCTTGGCCTCGTCCATCCCCGCAAATGCGCTTTGCGCGCAGAGCAGGAGTGCAATCGCACTGGTTGATGCTAGAATTTGCCGTCGCATTGTATTCCTCCCAAAAGGTTGCAGTTGCGATCTGGAGCGGTGGCCGGCACGCCGCCGCTCCAACAGTTTCCCCCTCTATACGTAGCGAAATACGCCAACGGCGTAGACCACGGAGAGAGCGAGAGCCCACCACAGGTTGGGTCCGACGAGACCCAGCCAAGCGAGATGGATGAAGGCGCTGCCGAGCAGCGAAATGAAGAGACGGTCGCCGCGCGTCGTCTCGAAGCGCAGGATGCCAAAACGCGGATTGCCGCCGGGCGAGGCGTATTCCCACACCGCCATCAGCGACAGGAAGAGCGCGATCGTCAGGAAGAACATGGCGCTGGGGAACGACCAGGCCATCCAGCCGCTCTTGATAAGCGGCGCGAACCAGTCGCGGGCTCCGTCCTTGAGCGGAAGCATGGACATCAGGAGCCATGCCGCGGCGGCGTAGACGGCGAGGACGATGACCAGCGGAATCTGCCAGCGGCGGGTGGCGGTCATGAAAGCAACTCCCCTGCCCCTCGGTCGTCATCCTCGGGCTTGTCCCGAGGATCTGCCGACCACGATGGGAAAAACCCGGCTGCTATTCGGTGCCCGCAGTAGATCCTCGGGACAGGCCCGAGGATGACGGTGTTGGATGGAGTATCGATCGCGTTCTCGACAGTGCTCATCACACCCTCCCCAGGGCGAAGCCCTTGGCGATGTAGTTGCGGACGAACCAGATCACGAGCGCGCCCGGGATGATGGTCAGCACGCCGGCTGCCGCCAGCACGCCCCAGTCGAGGCCGGAGGCCGAGACGGTGCGCGTCATGATCGCGGCGATCGGTTTCGCGTCGGTCGTCGTCAAGGTCCGGGCGATCAAGAGTTCCACCCAGGAGAACATGAAGCAGAAGAAGGCGGCGACGCCGATGCCGCTTGCGATCAGCGGCATGAAGATCTTCGCGAAGAAGCGCGGGAAGGAATAGCCGTCGATATAGGCGGTTTCGTCGATCTCCTTGGGCACGCCCGACATGAAGCCTTCGAGAATCCACACCGCCAGCGGCACGTTGAAAAGGCAGTGCGCCAGCGCCACGGCGATATGCGTGTCGATCAGGCCGAAGGCCGAATAGAGCTGGAAGAAGGGCAGCGCGAACACCGCCGGCGGCGCCATGCGGTTGGTGAGCAGCCAGAAGAACAGGTGCTTGTCGCCAAGGAAGCGGTAGCGCGAGAAGGCGTATGCGGCCGGCAAAGCGACGGCGACCGAGATCACCGTGTTCATGACCACGTAGATGATCGAGTTGATATAGCCCTTGTACCAGGACGGGTCGGAGAAGATGACCGCATAGTTGCGCAGCGTGGGATCCCGCGGCCAGAGCGAGAAGGCGCCAAGGATCTCCTGGTTGCTTTTGAAGCTCATGTTGACGAGCCAGTAGATCGGCAGCATCAGGAAGATGATGTAGAGCGTCGGCACGATCCACCAGAAGCGCGATTCCGCGCCGCGCCGGCGCATCAGCCGGGCGATCTCCGCCTCGCGGCCGGACAGTGCCGGAGCCGCCGTCTCGCGCATGCTCATCGTCTCGTCGCGCGCGGCCATCTCACTTCTCCGCGTCGTAGTTGGTCATGACCGTGTAGAAGACCCACGACATGGCGAGGATGATCAGGAAGTAGATGATCGACATGGCCGCTGCCGGGCCGAGGTCGAACTGGCCGATCGCCATCTTGACGAGATCGATCGACAGGAAGGTCGTCGAATTGCCCGGGCCGCCGCCGGTGACGACAAACGGCTCGGTGTAGATCATGAAGGAGTCCATGAATCGCAGCAGCACAGCGATCAGGAGCACGCGGTTCATCTTCGGCAGCTGGATGTAGCGGAACACCGCCCAGCGTGAGGCGCCGTCGATCTTTGCCGCCTGGTAGTAGGCGTCGGGGATGGAGACCAGGCCGGCATAGCAGAGCAGCACGACAAGGCTCGTCCAGTGCCAGACATCCATGACGATGACCGTCACCCAGGCATCGAACGGGTCGTTGACGTAGTTGTAGTCGAAGCCGAGCGCGTTCATGACGTAGCCGAGCAGACCGATGTCGACGCGCCCGAACACCTGCCAGATGGTGCCGACGACGTTCCATGGGATCAGCAGCGGCAAAGCCATCAGCACAAGGCAGACCGGAACGCCCCAGCCCTTTCGCGGCATGTTGAGCGCGATGAAGATGCCGAGCGGAATCTCGATGGCGAGGATGACGAAGGAGAAGATCAGGTTGCGGCCCATGGCGAGCCAGAACCGGTCCGACGTGAGCATTTCCTCGAACCATTCGGCGCCCGCCCAGAAGAACTGGTTGTTCCCGAACGTGTCCTGGACGGAATAGTTGACCACGGTCATCAGCGGAATGATCGCGGAGAAGGCGACCAGCAGCAGCACCGGCAGGACCATGAACCAGGCACGGTTGTTCCAGGTCTTGTTCATGCCGCGCTCCCGTAGTCGACGCGCCAGGAATCCGCATAGATGTTGATCCCGGCGGGATCGAAGGTGACGCGCGGATCGGCGGGAATGTCGCCGTCCTCCGGCACGATCGCCGCGAGATCGCGGCCCTCCAGCTTCGCGCGCACGATGCGGTGGCGGCCGATGTCCTCTACCTTCTCGATGCTGACCGGCATGCCCTCGTTGCCGAGCCGGACGAATTCCGGCCGGATGCCCAGTTCGATGCTTCCCGACGGGGTGGCCGGCCGGCCCGGCAGCGCGACGGTCTGCGAGCCGACCCTGGCATTGGCCCCGTCGAGCGCCGCCGGCATGACGTTCATGCCCGGCGAGCCGATGAAATAGCCGACGAAGGTGTGACGCGGGCGTTCGAAGAGTTCCGCGGGCGTACCGATCTGGACGATCTCGCCGTCGAACATGACGACGACCTTTTCGGCGAAGGACAGCGCTTCCGTCTGGTCGTGCGTGACGTAGATCATCGTGTAGCCGAAGCGGCGGTGGAGCTGCTTCAATTGCGAGCGAAGCTGCCATTTCATGTGCGGATCGATGACGGTCAGCGGCTCGTCGAACAGGATCGCGTTGACGTCGGAGCGCACCAACCCGCGCCCCAGCGAGATCTTCTGCTTCTGGTCGGCGGTGAGCCCTCTCGCCTTGCGCTTCGACCATGTCTCGAGGTCGATCATGGTGATGATCTCGCGCACCTTGCGATCGACTTCCGCTTCGGGCACGCCGCGGTTGCGCAGCGGGAAGGCAAGATTGTCGTAGACGGTCATCGTGTCGTAGATGACCGGGAACTGGAACACCTGCGCGATATTGCGTTCCTGGGTGGAAAGCCTGGTCACGTCGCGTCCGTCGAAGAGGATGCGCCCCTCGGATGGCTCGACCAGCCCCGACATGATGTTCAAGAGCGTGGTCTTGCCGCAGCCCGAGGGACCGAGCAACGCATAGGCGCCGCCGTCCTCGAACGTGTGATGCACCTCCTTCAGCGCATAGTCCTTCGGCGCCTTCGGGTTCGGGCCGTAGGCGTGGCGGATGTGGTCGATGTCGATGCGCGCCATGATCGCCTCACGCTGCCAATCGCGGCCGCTCGGCCGCGCGCCCGTCGGTACCGAACACCAGGAGATGCCGCGTATCGATATAGATCTCGATCGTCTCGTCCGGCTCGAAATCATGCACGCCAGGCGCCAGCATCACCCAGCGTGCGTCGGCGAAGTCGACATGGACGAAGCTCTCCGAGCCGGTGATCTCGGTCGCGAACACCTTGACCCTGACGGGTACTGCGTCCGGATGTCGGGGGGACAAAGAAAGATGGTGGGGCTGAAAGCTGACGGTATAGGCTCCGTCAGCGATCCCGGCGAGCGACGCCGGAACAGGGAGGTTCACCCCACCATCAAGCTGGAACGCCGCGCCGCGCTTCGTCAGCACGATCGTATTGAGCGGCGGATCGGAGAAGGTCATCGCGGTGACGAGGTCGGCCGGCCTGCGGAAGACCTCGATCGTCGGACCGAACTGGGTGACACGGCCCTCCGACAGGGTGGCGGTATGGCCGCCGAGCAGCAGCGCTTCCGAGGGCTCCGTCGTCGCATAGACGAAGATGGTGCCCGAAGCGGCGAAGATTTTCGGCAGTTCGGCGCGCAGTTCCTCGCGCAGCTTGTAGTCGAGATTGGCGAGCGGTTCGTCGAGCAGCACGAGGGAGGCGTTCTTGACGATGGCGCGCGCGAGCGCGGTGCGCTGTTGCTGCCCGCCCGACAGGTTGAGCGGCGTGCGGTCGAGATACGGCGTCAGCCGCAGCAGGTCGGCAGCCCTGCGCACCTCGCGGTCGATCGTGGCCGAATCCTTGCCCGCGACCCTGAGCGGCGAGGCGATGTTTTCGTAGACGGTCATCGCGGGGTAGTTGATGAACTGCTGGTAGACCATGGCGACGTTGCGCTTCTGTACCGCGAGGCCCGTGACGTCCTTGCCGTCGAACCAGACCGACCCCGAAGTGGGCACGTCGAGGCCCGCCATCAAACGCATCAGGCTGGTCTTGCCGGAGAGCGTCGGCCCCAGAAGGACGTTGAGGCTGCCATGCGCGAGCGTCAGCGAGACGTCGCTGATGTGCGTCTCGGCTCCGACGGTCTTCGTCACGTTGCGCAGTTCGAGCATGGACCCTCCTCCGAGGTCGTTCGCCGATGTCGTGGTTCAAGCCGCGGCGGTCTGCCGTCGTCCTCCCGATTCCTTCAGATATGTCTCGAGCGCGGCTTTCTCTTCTGCGCCGAGATGCAGGCCGCGCTTGGTGCGGCGCCACAAGACGTCGTCGGCGGTGACCGCCCATTCCTTGTCGACGAGATAGCGCACTTCCGCCTCGTAAAGGTCGGCTCCAAAGCCTCGGCCGAGATCGGCGAGCGACTTGGCGAGGCCGAGAATCGCCCGTGCCCGCGTGCCGTAGAGGCGCGCCAGACGTTTCGCCAGCCGCTGGTCGAGAAAAGGATAGTCGCGCTTGAGCGCCGACACCTGCGCGTCGAATTCCGTGGCAGGGAAGTCGCCTCCGGGGAGCGGTGCGGTCGCCGTCCACGGCTTGCCCTTGCGGCCGATGAAGCCCTCAATCTTGTCCAGCATCGATTCCGCCAGGCGGCGATAGGTGGTGATCTTGCCGCCGAAAGCGTTGATCAGCGGCGCCTGCCCATCGCCGGAATCGGCCTTCAGCACATAGTCGCGCGTCGCCTCCTGAGCCTTCGAGGCACCGTCGTCAAAAAGCGGCCTGACCGCCGAATAGGTCCAGACGATATCGGCGCGCCGGACCGGCTCGATGAAATACTCGCTCGCCGCATCGCAGAGATAGTCGATCTCCCTGTCGGTGATTGCCACCTTGGCCGGATCGCCCTGATAGTCCTGGTCGGTGGTGCCGATCAGCGTGAAATCCTCTTCATAGGGGATCGCGAAGATGATGCGGCCATCCCGGTTCTGGAAGAAATAGGCGCGGGGATCGGAGAACTTCCTGCGGACCACGATGTGGCTGCCCTGGACGAGCCGTACATTGTGGACGTCGTTCTGGCCGACCGTTGAAGAAAGCACGGTGTCGACCCAGGGGCCGGCGGCGTTGACGAGAACGCGGGCTCCGACCTCTTCCGTCTCGCCGGTGCGCGTGTCCTCCACCGTGATGCGCCAAACCGAGCCATCGCGCCGCGCGCTGGCGACCCTCGCACGGGTGCGGATCGTCGCGCCGCGGTCGGCCGCGTCGCGCGCATTGAGGACGACGAGGCGGGCATCGTTGACCCAGCCGTCGGAATATTCGAACGCCCGGGTGAACAGCGGCTTCAGCGGCTTGCCGGCCGGGTCCTGCCGCATGTCGAGCGTCTTCGTCGGCGGCAGCAGCTTTCGTCCGCCGATATGATCGTAGAGGAACAGTCCGAGCCGGATCAGCCAGGCCGGGCGTATGCCCTTGTGGTGAGGCAGTACGAAGCGCATCGGCCAGATAATGTGCGGGGCCATGCGCCAGAGCACCTCGCGCTCCATCAGCGCTTCGCGTACCAGGCGGAATTCGTAGAACTCGAGATAGCGCAGCCCGCCGTGAATGAGTTTGGTCGAACCGGACGATGTTCCGCTGGCAAGATCGTTCATTTCGGCGAGAAAGACGGAGTAGCCCCGGCCGACAGCGTCCCGCGCGATGCCGCATCCGTTGATGCCGCCGCCGATGACGAAGATGTCATGCACGCTTTCGAGCACATTTCCTCCCGGCGCTTTCGCAATGCAGCATGGTCGCTGTCGTTTCGCGCGAATTAAACGCTATTGCGAACCATAATCGAATGTCAAACGAAATTAACGGGAGAAAACTTGGTGGTGTCCGCGGTGGGCGTAGGGGCCAAAGCAAGAGCGCCGAAACGGCCGGGACAGGCGCGAGCCGCCCGTTGGTCGGCTGCGGCTATAGAGCGGCAGGGGACCTGAACGAGCGAAGGCGAAGAGGATCGTTGAGTGCGCCGGCCGCCGCCTGCCGTGAAAGGTTGGGGAATTCTGATTGGCCTACGCGGCCGCAATAGCAGACCAAAGCCCCAAGCTGCAAAAGGCCCCGAAGGGCCTTATTTAAGCCTTTGATCTTCCGAAGGAAACTGGAGCGGGCGAAGGGATTCGAACCCTCGACCCCAACCTTGGCAAGGTTGTGCTCTACCCCTGAGCTACACCCGCTCGCTCGGCCAGCAGGCCGAAAGCCGCGCCTATATGGCCGAAGCGCGGAGCGATTGCAACAGGGAAATGTGGCTTTGCGCAACGCCCCTGATGACGATGCAAATGCGCGGAGACACACCGACGCCAGCCCCGACATGTATGGCGCAGGCGGTCGGCGGGGAGGCGCGCGCGGGGTTGGCAGCTCGATCGTTTGGGCCTAGAGCAGGCGCGCAGACGAGTATCGACGCCATGCCCAAGACCCCCGAAGAGCTGTTTTCCTTCCTCTCCTCGCTCGGAATCGAAGTGACCACCAAACAGCATCCGCCGCTGCACACGGTCGCCGAGTCGCAGGCGCTGCGCGGCGAGATCGCCGGCCGCCATACCAAGAACCTGTTTCTCAAGGACAAGAAGGACAATTTCTTCCTCGTCACGCTCGGAGAGGACACGCAGGTGGACCTCAAGTCGATCCATCAGCTGATCGGAGCGGCAAGCCGCGTGTCTTTCGGCAATCCGGAGAAACTGATGGAATATCTCGGCGTCGTGCCCGGCGCGGTGACGGCGTTCGGTGTGGTCAACGATACGGGCCGCAACGTGAAGGCGATCCTCGACGAGGAACTGCTGCAGCATGCCGTCGTCAATGCGCATCCGCTCGTCAACACCGCGACCACTTCGATCGCGCCGGGCGATCTGGTGCGCTTCATGCGCGAGACCGGCCACGATCCGGCCATCTTGAAAGTGGGACAGTGATCGCCACATTTAGCGCGATCACCGTGCCCGCCAGAACGTTCGAATCCGGCCCCGCCGCTTCCCAGGGAGCTTCAGAATGAGCACCGACAACAATCCCTTCGCCCAAGCCGGCGCGCAGTATTCGGCCAATGTGAGCTTCGGTGGACCGGCGCCGGAGCAGCCGAAGGGCGATCTGATCAAGGACACCACGACCCAGCGCTTCGCAGCCGACGTTATTCAGGAATCGCGCAGGCAGGTTGTTCTGGTCGATTTCTGGGCGCCGTGGTGCGGACCCTGCAAACAGTTGACGCCCGTTCTGGAAAAGGTCGTCACGGCGGCGGGTGGGCGCGTCAAGCTGGTCAAGATGAATATCGACGATCATCCGGCCGTCGCCGGCCAACTCGGAATCCAGTCGATTCCGGCAGTAATCGCCTTCAAGGACGGCCAGCCCGTGGACGGTTTCATGGGCGCGCTGCCGGAAGGCAAGGTGCGCGAGTTCATCGACAAGGTCGCGGGACCGGCCGGCGCGGGCGCCCAGATCGAGGCGGCGCTGGCGGCGGCGCAGCAGGCTCTCGAGGCGGGCGACGCCCAGACCGCGGCCGACATCTACCAGGAGATCCTGTCGGTCGCCCCGGACAATGTCGCCGCGACCGTCGGACTGGCGGGGCTTCTGGTCGGGGCCGGCGAAGTCGGCGCCGCGCGCTCCGTGCTCGAGGCGATCCCGGCCGACAAGCAGTCGGATCCCTCGGTGGTCGGCGTCAAGGCGCGGATCGCGCTGGCCGAACAGGCGGAGAAGTTGGGCGACGCGGGCGAACTGCTGCGCCGCCTCGAGGTTGACCCCAAGGACCACCAGGCGCGGTTCGACCTCGCCATGCTCCACAATGCGCGGGGCGAACGGACCGAAGCGGCCGACTGCCTGCTGGGGATCATGAAGGCCGATCGTGCGTGGAACGACGATGGCGCGCGCAAGCAGCTGCTGCAGTTCTTCGAAGCATGGGGCATGACGGACGAGGCGACGCTTTCGGCACGCCGCAAGCTTTCGTCGCTGCTGTTCTCCTGACGCGGATCGGACGGCCGGGCGCCCTTGCGAAACAGGCGGAGCGCCCCACATAGTTCTAATCCCGTTCGTGTCCAGGAAGGTCTCGGAGTGCAGGCCGGCAACGCATTCTACCGCAAGGAAAAGGATCTGCCGCAGGAGGTGACGGTGTTTCCGCTGACCGCGGCGCTCTTGCTTCCCGGCGGACGGATGCCGCTCAACATCTTCGAGCCGCGCTATCTGGAGATGATCGACGACGCGCTCGGTTCGACCAGGCTCGTCGGCATGATCCAGCCCAGGCTCGACGGCGCGATGCGTGCCGACGGCGAGCCGGAACTGTGCGAGACCGGCTGCCTCGGTCGCATCACTTCTTTCGCGGAAACCGGCGACGGCCGCTATTTGGTTTCGCTTCAGGGCGTCTGCCGCTTTCGCGTCGTCGAGGAAATTCAAGGCAGGACGCCGTACCGGCGCTGCCGGGTGGTGCCGTTCCTGGCCGATCTCGACGAGGACAAAGGTGCGGAAAAGATCGACCGGGCGGCGTTGCTGAGGTGTTTCCGCTCCTATCTGGAGGCGAACGGACTGGAAGCGGACTGGGATTCGATCAGCCGCGCCGAAAACGCCACGCTGGTCAACGCGCTGTCGATGATGTCGCCCTACGGCGCAGCGGAGAAGCAGGCATTGCTGGAGGCGCCCGATCTCAGGACACGCGCCGAGACGCTGATCGCGATCACGGAAATGTCGCTCGCCCGCGAGGGGGACGATTACTCTTCCAGCCTGCAATGAGCGCGGACATGGGCGAGGCCACGGGAGAAACCGCGATCGATCCCAAGCTGCTCGAGCTGATCTGCTGCCCGCTGACCAAGGGTATTCTTTCCTACGACGCAGCGTCCAGGGAATTGATCTCGCTGTCGGCGAAGCTCGCCTATCCGGTGCGTGAGGGCATTCCGATCATGCTGCCTTCCGAGGCACGCGCGCTCGACGAGGACGAGCTCGCGCGGCGCCGGAAATCGCGCTGAAGCTCACTGGAAGTTCCGGCCCTTGGGCATGACCTTCCCGGCCTGGGCGGCGAGCTTCTCGAACTCCTGTCGAAGCTCGGGATGCGCCCGGATCAGCCGGCCGACGGCCGAGCGCGGCGACATGCGATCACGCTGCTCCACCACCGGGCGTCGGACCTCGTCGGCATGGGCGAGACTGTCGATGCCGTCGGCCTCCTCCGACAGATCGGCGAGCCAGGGCGACAGATCCTCGACGCGCTCGGCCACGACATGGATGACGGCGGTGGAGGATTTCGGGCTCTTCGCCGACTGGACGCGCCCGGTGACGCTGACAAAGCGCGATCCGAGCACGATGGCGCGATAGATCTCGAACGTCTTCGGCCAGACGATGACATTGGCGACGCCGCACTCGTCCTCGATGGTCATGAAGATGACACCCTTGGCCGAGCCGGGGCGCTGGCGCACCAGGACGAGGCCGGCGACGCTGACGCGCCGACCATTGGCGGTCGTCTCCAGCGCGACGGAAGAAACGATCCCGACAGCGGCGAGGCGCTCGCGCAGGAACGACACCGGATGCGCCTTCAACGAGAGGGTGAGAGAACGGTAGTCGTGGATCACATGTTCGCCCAGCGGCATGGCCGGCAGCTTCGTTTCGGGCTCGAGATCCGGCAGCCTGATCTGCGGCTGGTCGAAGAGCGGCAGCCGCTCGGCCGCCCCTTTGCGATCAAGCGCCTTGACCGCCCACAGGGCCTCGCGGCGGTCTAGCCCGAGGGAGCGGAAGGCATCCGCCTGGGCGAGTCGTTCGACGACGTCGGCGCGCAGGCCGCTGCGCAGCCACAGGTCGCGCACCGAATCATAGCCCCTGCCGCGCCGTGCCACGAGCTGCCTCATGTCGGCCTCCGCCAGACCCTTGACCTGGCGCAGGCCGAGCCGCACCGCATGTCGCGCGCGGATGACGCTCGCCATCGAGGCATGGCGCGGTGCGATCCGGGCAGGGTCGAACGGTACCTCCTCCAGCGTGCAGTCCCAGTCGGAACAATTGACGTCGACCGGCCGGACGTCGACGCCGTGCTCCCGCGCGTCGCGCACCAGCTGCGAAGGCGCGTAGAAGCCCATCGGCTGCGAGTTGAGAATCGCCGCCGAAAACACGTCCGGATAATAGGCCTTGAACCAGCATGAGGCATAGACCAGCAGGGCGAAGGAGGCCGCGTGGCTTTCGGGAAAGCCGTATTCGCCGAAGCCTTCGATCTGCTTGAAACAGCGTTCGGCGAAATCGCGCGGATAGCCCTTGCCGACCATGCCGTCGATCATCTCGTCGCGCAGCTTGCCGATGGTGCCGACGCGCCGGAACGTCGCCATGGCGCGGCGCAGCTTGTCGGCCTTGTCCGGCGAGAAACCGCCGGCGACGATGGCGATCTTCATCGCCTGTTCCTGGAACAACGGCACGCCGAGCGTCCGCTTGAGGATCGCCTCGAGTTCGGGCTTGACGTAGTCGGGCACCTCCTTGCCTTCACGGCGTCTGAGATAGGGATGCACCATGTCGCCCTGGATCGGCCCGGGGCGCACGATCGCCACTTCGATGACGAGATCGTAGAATTCGCGGGGCTGCAGCCGCGGCAGCATGGTCATCTGCGCGCGGCTCTCGATCTGGAAGACGCCGAGCGTGTCGGCCCGGCAGATCATGTCGTAGACCGCACCCTCGCCCTCGGGGATCGCGGCAAGCTCGGTCTCCGGGCGATCCGGGTAGTGGGACTTGATCAGGTCGAAGCAGCGGCGCAGGCAGGACAGCATGCCGAGCGCGAGAATGTCGACCTTGAAGATGCCGACGGAATCGAGGTCATCCTTGTCCCATTCGATCATCTTCCGCTCGGGCATCGCCGTCTTCATGATCGGCACGATCTCGTCGAGCCGGTCGCGGGTGATGACGAAGCCGCCGACATGCTGGGACAGGTGGCGCGGAAAGCCCATCAACTCGTTGGCATTGTCGAAGAGATGCCTGGTCAGCGCATCGTCCATGTCGAGCCCTGCCGATTTCGCTTCGGTCTCGCCGAGGCCGGCCGAGGCCCAGCGCCAGGTCGAGGAGGAGAGCGCGGTGATCGTGTCGTCGGAGAGACCGAGCGCCTTGGCGGTCTCGCGCATGGCGGAGCGCGAACGGTAGGTGACGATCGCGGCGGCAAGCGAGGTGTGTTTCTCGCTGTATTTTCTGTAGATGTACTCGATCACCTCGTCGCGGCGGTCGTGTTCGAAATCGACGTCGATGTCGGGCGGCTCGCCGCGCTCCTTCGAGATGAAGCGCTCGAACAGCGTATCCATCCGGCCGGGGCCGACATCGGTGATGCGCAGGCAGTAGCAGATCAGCGAATTGGCGGCCGAGCCGCGGCCCTGGCACAGGATGTTCATGCCGCGCGCCGCCTGCACGATGTCGTGGACCGTCAGGAAGTAGCCGGCATAGTTCAGCTCGCCGACGAGCTGCAATTCCTTGACCAGGGTGGCCCGGCTCTTTTCGTCGATTCCCTCGGGAAAGCGCGATGCTGCTCCCTCCCAGGTGAGGCGCTCGAGCTCCTGCTGCGGCGTGGCGCCGTCGCGGGTCGGCTCGTCCGGATAGTTGTGACTGAGTTCGCCGAGCGAGAATTGCAGTTCGCGCGCGAAGCGGAGCGTCTCGGCCAATGCGTGCTGATAGCCGCGGAAAAGCCGCGCCATCTCGATCGGCGACTTGAGATGACGCTCGGCATTGGCTTCCAGCGCGAAGCCGGCCTGCGCCACCGTGGTCTTCAGCCGGATCGCGCTCACCACATCCTGTAGCGGGCGGCGGCGCGGTTCGTGATAGAGCACGTCGTTGACGGCCATCAGCGGCACGCCCGCCGCCTTGGCCATCGCATCGGCCTGCGCAAACCGCCAGGCGTCGTTGCCGGCGAAGCGGGGGGCGACGGCCAGCCGGACCGCGGAACCGAACCGCTCCGCCAGCCGGCGAAGCAGCGCAAGTTCCGTTTCGGCATCGACCAGCGGCGGCAGCAGAGCCAGCGACATGCCGTCGCCCCATTCCAGAAGGTCGGCAAGATAGACGAGAGAGTTTCCCTTCTCGCTTTCCTCGCGGAGATTGGCCTCCGAGAGCAGCCGGCAGAGCCTTCCCCAGCCTTGCCTGTCACGCGGGTAGGCAAGCATGTCCGGCGTGCCGTCGGAAAAGACCAGGCGGCAGCCCGGATGGTAGGCGATGCCCATCTCCTTCGCCTGCTGCCAGGCGCGCACCACGCCCGACACCGTGTTGCGGTCGGCGAGCCCGATCGCGGCGTGACCGAGTTGCGCCGCCCGCCGCACCAGTTCCTCGCCCGACGAAGTGCCGCGCAGGAAGGAGAAGTTCGACTGGACCGAAAATTCGGCATACGCGGGCGAAACGGCCGCGTTCACGCAAAAACCCCCTGCATGAACCATTTCGGCTGCTCGCCCGGGCGGCTTGCCGCCTCCCGAAACATCCAGTAGCGGCGGCCGTCCCCGTCCTCGACCCGGTAATAATCGCGGACGGCTGTCTCCGCCTCGTCCCGCCACCATTCCGGCGAGATGCGTTCGGGTCCCTCCCTGCGGTGGACGGAATGGTCGACGCGCCGCCAGCGGAAATCGAGGCGGGCCGGATCGGTGATCTCGATCGGGTCGGGGCGTGGCAGGAGCCGCAGCGGCCGGTCGGCCCCGCCGGCAGGCGACGCGGGTGCGAGCGGTGCAACGTCCCCCCCGATCCCCATGGCGCGCTCGGGAATGTGGCTCTGGCGCAGGTCGGGTCCGGCGAGCGCTTGCCCGCCGAGGCGGGCGCGCACCCGGTCGGCGAAGAAGGCGGCGTCCTCCTCGACCGCCCCCGCGTCGCCGGACAGATCCTGTTGCCGGTGGTCGAGGGCCGCAGCCTCCAGCACGGCAAGCCGGGCGAGGTCGAAGCCGTAGCCGGCGTCGAGCGCGTTCTCCAGTGCCGACAGCCGCTCGTGAAACAATCTTGCGATGCGCCGGGGCTCGCGCAGCGGCCGGGCCGATCCGGCCGCGATGCGGCTGACCGCGCCGTCGACGCGGAAGAGGATCAGCTCGAGCCGCTCGGCGCCCTCTGCGCGCTGTTCCAGATGCTCTCTCAAGGCCTCGGCGAGAAGGAGGACGAGCCGCTCGATGTCCTCGACCAGACAGACCGGCTCGGCAAGCCGACGTTCGACCGACAGGGGCGGGACCGGCAGGCGCGGCGAAATCGCCTCGTCGACGGTGCCCAGCGCCTGGTCGATGCGCAGGATCACCTGCCGGCCGAAACGGCGCGCGATCGGGGCCCGGGGAGCGTCCATCACCATGGCGGCGGTGCGCAGGCCGACGCTCTTCAGGCCGGCGACCGTTTCAGGATCGAGCCGGAGCGCGGAGAGCGGCAGAGGCGACAGAAGGTCCGCCTCGCCGCCCGGCGCGATGACGGCGGGACTGCGAAAACGGGCGGCCGCCCAGGCGGCGCCAGGTGTGGAAGCCAGGCCCGCGCGGGCTTCGAACCCCTGGTGGAAGAGGCGGGCGAGCAGGTCCTTCATCAGGGCGTGTTCGCCGCCGAACAGATGGGCGCAGCCGGTGATGTCGAGGAACAGGCCGTCCGCGCCGTCGAGCGAGACCAGCGGCGTGTAGCGGTCGCACCAGTCGGCCAGCCCTTCGAGCAATCGCCGATCCGCCTGAGGATCCTCCTCGACGATCTCGATGGAAGGATGCATCGCCCGGGCGTCGGCAATGCCCATGCCCTGGCGCAGGCCGAGACGGCCCGCCTCCTCGTCAAGCGCGCCGATGCGCTGGGCGTTGTCCCGGCGGGTGCTGACGAGGAGAGGTTTTCCTTTTGCCCCATCGAAACGCCACGACCTCCCCAGCCTCTGGCGGAAGATCCGGTCCGTCGACAGGAACGGCAGCCAGATGGCGAGTATCCGTTGCGGCAGGCTCATGGCCCTTCTCCTCGAAGATGCGCCGGCCGGCATTCCATTGCAGCAGGAAGGCCGATTGCGGCGACAGGCGGTTCTTGTCGATGCTGACATGGAAGGCGGGCGGCCCGATCGAACCGACGAGAGGGCCGGCCAGCGTCCGCCGCGGCGGCGCCGGTGCCGGCGACGCGATCAGGCGCAGCGGCGCGGCGGTGGCCTCGGCTTCGGCGCCGTGACGCAGCAGGAAGAGCGGCCTGCCCGACGCCAGCGCGCGCCGGTGCAGCCGCCGCGTCGCCGTCAGGTCGAGTACGTGCGGATTGCCGCGCAGCTCAAGCAGGACGGCACCGACGGCCTCAAGACCGGCCGCTTCCTCCGCGATCCACAGCACATCGGCGATCTTGGTGGCCTGTGCCACCAGCAGCTGACCGGAACGAATGCCGCAGAGCGCGGCGATGCCGGGCAAGTAAGGGTCGCCTGCCTCGCGCAGCATCTCGCAGGTGGCGATCCAGACCACCGGCCTCGTCCCGGCGGCGCGAGCCGCCAAGGCCAGCGCCAGACCCGTGACCGCGCCGGCGTCCCGCGTCAAGCGACCGTGAATCTCCGACAGGCCGGCCGCCGGGATACCGCCGCCAAGTGCCGCATCGAAGCCGTCCGCGCCCGTGGCCAGATGCGGCATCACGGCCACGCCGCGGCGCCGCGCCAGAACCGCATCGACCCCGGGCCGATCCAGCGTCTCCGCCAGACGTCCTTCGATTCTCGCGATTTCCTGGCGCAGGGCGCAAACGGCCTCACGCGCCGCGGCGACCCCGGCCATAGCACTGTTCCGATCGATTGTTCATGTTCTGTTCTTATTGATTCCGGAGTGGCCCCAAAGAGTCAAGCGGAGTCGCGAAGAATTTATTCCTTTCGCTCTTTCAACGGAAAAGCTTCAATCCGAGACCGAAAACCCCTATATGCGGCCTCATCTATGTCTCAGGCGTCCACCCGGGCGCGTATCCGAACGCCGCCGCAACTGGCGCGCAATGCTTTCCTCGAGCCTTTCGCCGGCTCGCGGTCGGCGCGCCGAAGGACAGCATATGGCCCGCATCGACAATTCCCGTCTCTGGCGCGATCAGCTCTCGCCCACCCTCGAGGACATGGAGGTGCTCGCACTCGACGCCTATGCACATCTGCCGGAAGATTTCCGTACGCTGACCGGCGAGATCGTGATCCAGGTCGCGGAATTTCCGGAAGAGGAGATCATGGACGACCTGTCGCTGGAGACGCCGTTCGATCTGCTCGGCCTGTTCGAAGGACGTGGCATCGCGGAGCGCTGGAACCCGGCCACCGGCGAGGGTCCGAACCGCATCACGCTCTACCGCCGCGCCATCCTCGACTACTGGGCCGAGAACGAGGAGACGCTGGGCGATATCGTGACCCATGTGCTGATCCACGAAATCGGCCACCATTTCGGTCTGTCCGACGACGACATGGCCCGCATCGAGGAGGGCGTGGATCAGGAATCGAGAGCCTGATGCACCGCCACGATTGCTAAGGCCGAGCCGCGAGCCCGTCGAGCAGTCCCATGATTTTCGACCGACCCGCCTCGAGCGAATGCGTCCGAAGAAATGTCCGCCGCGCGTGGCGCGAAAGGTGCCGCCAGAGGCGGTCGTCGCCGCAGAGCCTCACGATGGCCGCGGCCATCTCCGCGGGCGTTTCCACTGCCAGCACGTCCCGGCCGTGGACGAGCCCGGTCCCCTCGACCGCCATCCGCGTCGCGACGACCGGCACGCCGCGGCCGAGGCTCGACACGACCTTACCCTTGACGCCGGCGCCGAAGCGCAGCGGCGCAATGCTCACCCGCGCTTTCGCGAACAATCCGGCTAAATCTTCGACATGGCCCAGCGTCGCGATCGTTCGAGAGGCCAGTCCCATGATGCCCGGCGGCATGTGGGAGCCAGCGATCAACAGCCGGCGGTCAAGGCCGGCTTCCAGGACCAGCGGCCAGACCTCCGCGACGAACCAGCGTATGCCATCGCCATTCGGCGCATGACTGAACCCGCCGACGAAAACGATGTCGCGACGCCCGCGCGGCACCGGCACCAGCCGCGACAGGAACGCCGGAAGCCGGACTGCCACTCCCTCTCCGTCCGCCGGCACCTCCCGCAGGATCGGAATATGATGCACGTCCGCCCGGGGCAGCAGTTTACCGAGGAGGTCGCGTTCGTAGGCGCTGACCACGACCGTCGCATCCGCGCGCTCGACGAGACCGAGTTCGACGACACGCATGTCCTCCGCTGCCCGCGCCTGATCCGGATCACCGGTGAGTTCAGCCTCGCGCCGCATCCGAAGGTGATGGAGATCGACCGTGTTGAAGACGATGCGGGTGCGGGGCGATACCGAGCGCAGCCGGTCGAAAAGGCGTTGGGCCACCGGCGCCCGAGACAGTATCGCGATGTCCGCCTCGGGCGCCAATCGATCGAGGGCCTCTTCAATTGACGCGAATGAACCCTCTTCGGGAACGGTCACTCCGAGAGCGCGGACCGCTTGCGAATAGCGGCCGGCATCGCGGAGATCGCAGGGCAGGAAAACAACGCGAAAACCTGCCTGCGACAGGATCGTCAGCCAGGAAAAGGCGCAGGCCGAACCGCTGTCCTGATCGGGCGTCGGTATGCGGTCGTCGACGACAAGGACCATTCGGCGTGCCGCCATGCGATGCATTCTCCGCTATCTCGACCAGATCTGCCAGGGTACGCCGCCGTGCTCGTGCGGATGGTCGATGCCGGCCTTACCACTCGCCAAGCTTCATGCCGGGATCGTATTGCTCGCCATCGACTTCCTTGAACACAGCCTGGCCACAGCGCATCGTCTTCGTCTCCGCGTCGAAAGCGTAGGTCGGCCCGCCGTGCAGCAGCCAGCCCTTGTTCAGCGCGGCCGTCACCTTGTGGCAGAAGCTCGAATCGTCGGGACCGGTCAGAAAGCGATAGAGTTTCAGGGGTGCCTCCTCAGAAATTGCCGGCCTTGGCGAGAAGCTTCTGCGCCTGCGCGAGATGCAACCGCTCGGTCATGCGGCCGTCGATGGTGACGATGCCTTTGCCGACGTTTTCGGGTGCCGCAAAGGCGGCCACGACGGCGCGGGCAGCCGCGATCTCCTCGGCCGAGGGCGAAAACGCCGCGTTGGCTGGGCCGATCTGATCGGGGTGAATCAGCGTCTTGCCGTCGAAACCCATTGCCGCGCCGTCGTCGCATTCGCGGCGGAAGGCGTCGATGTCGCGGAAATCGTTGGCGACGCCGTCGAGAATGTCGATGCCACCGGCCCGAGCCGCGAGCACCATCTGCATCAGCCACGGCGTCAGGAACCGTCGGTCCGGCGTCGTACGTATGCCTGTCTCCTTGACAAGGTCGTTGGTGCCGGCCACGAAACAGGCAAGCCGCGCGCCCGGATCGCGGCCGAGCTCGGCGATCGCGCCGATGTTGAGCAGCGCCTTCGGCGTCTCGATCATAGCCCACAGCCACATCGAAGGATGAGCGTCTTCCCCGTCGAGCGTGTCGTTGGCTTCCAGGATGTCGCGCGGCGTCTCCACTTTCGGCAGCAGAATCGCATCGGGACGGCATTCGCGGGCGGCGAGGAGATCATCGGTCCCCCATTCAGTCGACAACCCGTTGATACGAATGACGATTTCGCCCGGCCCGCCCGCCGGCGGGTTCTTCGCGCGTTCGGCAAAGAAGGATGTCAGCGCCTCGCGCGCCGCGACCTTGGCGTCGGGCGCGACTGCGTCCTCCAGGTCGAGGATCGCCGCGTCGCAGGCAAGGCCAGGCAGTTTGGCCAAGGCTTTCGCATTCGAAGCCGGGACGTAGAGGACCGAGCGGCGGGGGTGGGACGGACGGGTCAGCATGATCGCCACTTCATGCATCGGAGCGCGCGCTGGCGCAAGCGGATGCGGCGGTGCGCCCCTTGAACCGTGAACGGGAACCTGATTTGCCTCGTGCGAGACAATCGCGGGTCCATCATGAAGTTCGACATCGTCATCATCGGCGGGGCCATCGTCGGCTCCTCTGTCGCCTGGGGCCTGCGCAAGGAGGGGTTCACCGGAACGATCGCGCTGGTCGAGCGGGATCCGCAGTTCTCGACCTCGGCGACGACGCTGTCCTGCGCCTCCATCCGCCAGCAGTTCTCGATTGCGGAGAATATCCGCCTGTCGCAGTTCACGCTCGGCCTGTTCCGCCGGCTGAAGGAGGAATTCGGCGACGATGCCGATATCGGGTTCCGCGAGAACGGCTACCTGATCCTCGCCGGGCCGGATGGTGTGCCGATCCTGAGGCAGAACCACGCGGTCCAGGCCGCCGAAGGAGCGGACATCGTGCTCGAGGATGCAGCGGCACTCGAGGCTCGTTTTCCGTGGATGTCGACGGCAGGAATCGCTGCCGCTGCATTCGGGCGCACGGGCGAAGGCTGGTTCGACGCGCATGCCTATTTGCAGCTCTTCCGCCGGGCGCTGAAGAACCGCGATATCGCTTTCGTCAAGGCGGAGGTCACGGGCATTTCCCGACACGGCGACCGGGTCACCGGGGTGACTCTCGGGGACGGCACGCAAATCACGGCCGGGACCGTCGTCAATGCCGCCGGGCCGAACGCCGGCAAGGTGTCGGCGATGGCCGGGGTCGACCTGCCCGTCGAACCGCGCAAGCGCTCGGTCTTCGTCTTCGAGGCGCGCGAGCGCTACGCCGACATGCCGCTGATCGTCGACCCGAGCGGGGTCTACGTGCGTCCGGAGGGTTCGGTCTACATCACCGGCGGGGCGGAACCGGAGGACACCGATCGCGCTGCCGACCCGGCCGATTTCGAACCCGACTGGGGCCTGTTCGAGGAAACGATCTGGCCGGTTCTGGCGACCCGAATCCCGGCCTTCGAGGCGATCAAGCCGACGCGCGCCTGGGCCGGCCACTACGACTACAACACGCTCGACCAGAACGCGGTGATCGGCCGCCATCCGGATGTATCGAACTTCGTCTTCGCCAACGGATTTTCGGGCCACGGCCTACAGCAGGCGCCGGCCGTCGGCCGGGCGGTGGCGGAACTCGTCGTCCACGGCGGCTACCGGACGATAGACTGCTCGGTGTTCGGCTACGAGCGTATCGCGGCGGGACGGCCGTATCGGGAGCTGAATGTCATCTGAGGACGTTCGAATAGATCCCGGCCGCGAGGGCCGCGTCGACCAGGCGTGCGCGGGCATCCTCGGTCGAACGGTGTCCCTCCAGCACCTTGAGGCAGGTTTCGAGCGCTTCGGCGTGAAGGTCGTCGCGCCGGCCGGGCCAGCGCACATCCGCCAGCAGGGCCGCCGCCTGGGCAGCACCTTCGATGATGACGTCGCGGCCTTCGATCAGAACGATGACCGGCGTGGCGAAACGCTTGGGTTCGCTGTGGCTCATGCACCTGAAACGCCCGTTCGCCGGCCATGTTCCGAAGCTCTTTGAAAGACGGCGGATTCCGTGTAAGGCGACGCCGAAGAAAGGACCGTTCCCATGGACAAGTTCACCAAGCTCACGGGCGTCGCCGCGCCGCTGCCGATCGTCAATGTCGACACCGACATGATCATCCCCAAGGACTACCTGAAGACGATCAAGCGGACCGGTCTCGGTACGGGGCTCTTCGCCGAGATGCGCTACAATGAGGATGGTTCGGAGAACCCGGACTTCGTGCTGAACAAGCCGGCCTGCCGCAAGGCGCAGATCCTGGTTGCGGGCGACAATTTCGGCTGCGGTTCGTCGCGCGAGCATGCGCCCTGGGCGCTGCTCGACTTCGGCATCCGCTGCGTGATCTCCACCTCGTTCGCCGACATTTTCTACAACAACTGCTTCAAGAACGGCATCCTGCCGATCACCGTCAGCCCGGAAGATCTGGACAAGCTGCTCGACGACGCCTCGCGCGGTTCCAACGCCACCCTGACGGTCGACCTCGAGGCCAAGGAGATCCGCGGGCCGGACGGCGGCGTGATCCGTTTCGACCTCGACGCCTTCAAACGCCACTGCCTGCTCAACGGTCTCGACGACATCGGTCTGACCTTGGAAAAGGCCGCTGCCATCGACAGTTTCGAAAGGTCGAACGCCGCGTCGCGTCCCTGGGCCTGATCTTCCCGAAGCGGATCACTCAGCCGACCGGCTCGACCGGTCCGGCCGTCATCGCCCCCATTCGAACCGGGCTGACATCGCTGTCCGGGCATGGCAGTCTGGCCCGGTCCGGAGGCCAGCCCATGCAACGATCCGCCATCCTCGCCGCGTTCGCAATTGCCCTGGGCGCCGTACAGGCGTTCGCCCAGCAGAGCGAGCCGGAGACGCATGCCTTCGAGGGCGGCACGATCACCATCACCGAGACGGAGACGGGCGAAAAGGAGATCGCCTTCGACGGGCGGCTGCTCGCTTCGAACTACTTCGTCTTCTTCGACCAGGAGGTCGAGGTCGGCGGCTCCAGGGTGGCGCTGATCTCGGTCGGCGACGGCGGCAATGCCTGTCCTCCAGGCACGCTGATCGTGTGGAAGAACGGCAACGAAATCGACAGCGACTATATCGGCGAGGATTGCGGCGCCCCGTCGCCGGCGGTGACGGCGGACCGGATCTACTTCGTTCCCTACCTTCTGCCCGGAGCCAGTGCCGACGTCGTCACCTGGTCGCCCACGGAACGCATCGGTCTTGCGGGACTGCTGAGTTTCAAGCCGCAGGCCGAGACCGGCTGGCGCGATCTCGACACATCCGCGGTCGAGCATATCCTCGACACGTTCCGCAACGCGGCGGTCTACGCCGCGGCTAAGAAGCTGCTCGGAGCCGATCTCGAATCGGTGGTGACCGGCCTCGTGGTCGGCGGCGCCCCCGAGACGCTGCCGTCCGGCGTAGTCTGGTCGCAGGGCTGCATCCCGCACAATTGCGGCGGCGGCAACAGTTTCATGGCGATCGACAAGTCCGGACGCAGGCTCTATTTCGCACAGCAATCCGAGAGCGATGCGCCGAATGCCTGGCCGCCTGCCGCCAAGTGGCCGAAAGATGTACGCGACGCGATGACGGCTGCGCTCGGGCGCTAGACGCGCGGCCCCGGTCAGTCGCCCTGTCCCCACGAACCGATTGAGTGCTATTTCCGGCTTGCGCGGCGCTGCCGCCGCGTCTAGCACGTCGCGCGAGATTTCCTGCACGAAAGGCGCGACCATGGCATCCCGCAAGCTTCTCCTCCTCGCCGGCGACGGCATCGGCCCCGAGGCGATGGCGGAAGTAAAAAAGCTGATCGCCATGATGAATGCCGAGATGGGCGCCGGCTTCGAGACCGACGAAGGTCTGGTCGGCGGCTGCGCCTACGATGCGCACGGCAAGGCGATCTCGGAAGAGGACATGGCGAAGGCGATGGCGGCCGACGCAGTGCTGTTCGGCGCGGTCGGCGGGCCGAAGTGGGACAGCGTCCCCTACGAGGTGCGGCCCGAGGCCGGCCTGCTGCGGCTGCGCAAGGACATGCAGCTCTTCGCCAATCTGCGCCCCGCCATTTGCTATCCCGCGCTCGCCGCCTCTTCGTCGCTGAAGCCCGAGGTGGTCGAGGGCCTCGACATCCTGATCGTGCGCGAACTGACCGGCGGCGTCTATTTCGGCGAGCCGAAGGAGATCATCGACCTCGGCAACGGCCAGAAGCGCGGCATCGACACGCAGGTCTACGACACGTTCGAGATCGAGCGCATCGCCGGCGTCGCCTTCGAACTGGCGCGGACGCGCAAGAACAAGGTCTGCTCGATGGAAAAGCGCAACGTCATGAAGTCGGGCGTGCTGTGGAACGAGGTCGTGACCGCCACGCACAAGGCGAAGTATCCGGACGTCGAGCTCAGCCACATGCTCGCCGACGCCGGCGGCATGCAGTTGGTGCGCTGGCCGAAACAGTTCGACGTCATCGTCACCGACAATCTGTTCGGCGACATGCTCTCCGACGTCGCGGCGATGCTGACCGGCTCGCTCGGCATGCTGCCCTCGGCCTCGCTCGGCGCGCCGGACGCCAAGACCGGCAGCCGCAAGGCGCTCTACGAGCCGGTGCACGGCTCGGCGCCTGACATCGCCGGCAAGGGTATCGCCAATCCGATCGCCATGATTGCCTCATTCGCCATGTGCCTGCGCTATTCGTTCAACATGGTCGCCGAGGCCGACCGGCTGGAGAAGGCGATCGCGGACGTGCTGGACAGCGGCCTGCGCACGGGCGACATCATGTCGGCCGGCATGACGCAGGTGAACACGCGCGAGATGGGCGACGCGATCATGGAGAAGTTCCGGGCTTTGGCCTGACATGTGGCGGCCGGCCGGCGTCATTGCCCGCGTCGGCTGTGCAATCGTGGTGCTGTCGATGCTGTCTGCCGGTACCGCGATGGGCGAATCCGTCGACCTCACGGCTCCCGGCCCGCAGGGCGACCTGGCTGGTACATATCTCAGCGCCGGCGTCGGGGCGCCCGTGGTTCTGATCGTGCCGGGTTCAGGTCCCACCGACCGCGACGGCAACAATCCGCTCGCCGTGAAGGCCGCGACCTATCGGCTGCTGGCTGAAGGGCTGGTGGAGCGCGGTATCTCGTCCGTGCGCATTGACAAGCGCGGCATGTTCGCCAGTGCCGGGGCCGTGCCTGATCCGAATGCCGTGACGATCGCCGACTATGCGGCCGACGTGTACAGCTGGATCGGTGCGATACGGGAAAAGGCGGGTGTGTCCTGCGTCTGGGTGCTCGGTCACAGCGAGGGGGCGCTGGTGGGGCTGAAGGCCGGACAGAAGCCGGACGGCATCTGCGGCCTGCTGCTCGTTTCCGGTCCCGGGCGGAAGCTGGGCGACGTGCTGCGCGCGCAGGTGCGGGGCAATCCGGCCAATGCGCCTTACCTGCCGCAGATGCTCGATGCCATCGCGACGCTGGAGGCGGGCGGCTCCGTCGATACCAGTTCGTTCCCTCCGGCCGTCGCAGGGCTTTTCGCCCCGGTTGCCCAGGGCTTCCTGCGCGACCTGTTCTCGCACGATCCGGCAAAGTTGATTGCCAACGCCGCCGTGCCGGTCATGATCCTGCAAGGCGAGTCCGACCTGCAGATCGGGGTGGAGGATGCCCGCCTCCTCGCTGCCGCGAGACCCGATGCTTCGCTTGCTTTGGTCCCACATGCGAACCACATGCTGAAGGTGGCCCCAGCCGACGATTTGGCCGCGAACTTCGGCACCTATGCCGACCCTTCCCTGCCGCTGGCGCCGGAGGTGGTGGACGCGCTGTCTGGCTTCGTCCTGGGTCCAGAGATGACACGAAACCGATGAACGCCGCGCCGGCAGCATCGCCGGCCAGAGCAGCAACCAGGCCGCTGCGCCGGCCGGCGCGAGCAAGGCCAGCGTGGCGGGGAATGCGGCGGCGCTATTTCGGTCGATCCAGTTGGCCTGTCGAAAGCGTGTGCGTGCCGCTTCCGTCGTGAACTGATTGACTCTTTGCCCGAACTCAGTCATGAGCCGCGCGAAACGGAGCTTCCCATGCGCGGCCTGCTTCTGGCCTTTCTGACGAGCGGTTTCGCCGGCCCTTCCGCCGGCGCCGGCGCTCGCGCGCTTCGTTCCACCAAAACCACGGCCAAAACGAAGACCGCCAAAACGGTCTGACACCCCTTGGCCAGCTCGCCCCTCCCCGGGTCCGGCCCGGGGATGGACCCCGCAAAGCCGGCGGGTTTCCTGAAACGAGCGGAGGGGGACAGGAGATTTCGATGGGTTTCAAGGTTGCGATCGTCGGCGCCACGGGAAATGTGGGCCGCGAAATGCTGAACATTCTGGAAGAGCGCGGCTTTCCGGCCGACGAGGTGGTGGCGCTCGCCTCGCGCCGCAGCCAGGGCACGGACGTGTCCTATGGCGACCGGACGCTGAAGGTGAAGGCGCTCGACAATTACGATTTCTCCGACACCGACATCTGCCTGATGTCCGCCGGCGGTGCGGTGTCGAAGGAATGGTCGCCGAAGATCGGCAAGCAGGGCTGCGTCGTTATCGACAACTCCTCGGCGTGGCGCTACGACCAGGACGTGCCGCTGATCGTACCGGAAGTGAACCCTGACGCGATCACCGGCTATACCAAGCGTAACATCATCGCCAATCCCAACTGTTCGACCGCGCAGATGCTGGTGGCGCTGAAGCCGCTGCATGATGCGGCGACGATCAAGCGCATCGTGGTGGCGACTTACCAGTCGGTGTCGGGTGCCGGCAAGGACGGCATGGACGAGCTGTTCACGCAGACCCGCGCCGTGTTCGTCGCCGATCCGGTCGAGGCGAAGAAGTTCACCAAGCGCATCGCCTTCAACGTCATTCCGCATATCGACGTGTTCATGGACGACGGCTCGACCAAGGAAGAGTGGAAGATGGTGGCCGAGACCAAGAAGATGCTCGACCCGAAGATCAAGGTAACGGCCACTTGCGTGCGCGTGCCGGTGTTCATCGGCCATTCCGAGGCGATCAACATCGAATTCGAGAAGCCGCTCAGCGCCGACGAAGCGCGTGACCTGCTGCGCGAGGCGCCGGGCTGTATCGTCATCGACAAGCGTGAGAACGGCGGCTACATCACGCCGATCGAGAGCGCCGGCGAGGACGCGACCTACATCTCCCGCATCCGCGAGGATTCGACCGTCGAGAACGGCCTCAACATCTGGGTCGTATCGGACAACCTGCGCAAGGGCGCCGCGCTCAACGCGGTGCAGATCGCGGAACTGATGATCGAGCGCGGTCTCTTGAAGCCGCGGGCCAAGGCCGCCTGATCGGCGACTACCGCGGCGGCTCGACGTGGCTCAGTCGACCGCCGCGATCTGCTCCGCCAGTTCGCCCAGATGCGCGATCTTGCGGAAGCGGGGGTGGTTGGCGGGTTCCTCGGCGTGTTCCAGCACCCAAGTGAGTTCGTGCGGGACGAAGACGCCCCAGCCGCCGGCGTCGAGGGCCGGAAGCACGTCCGATTTCAGCGAGTTGCCGACCATCATCGCCCGCTCCGCTCCGTTGCCATGGCGGGCGAAGATGCGGCTGTACGTGTCCGGCTTCTTGTCCGAGACGATCTCGACGGCGTCGAAGAAATCGCCGAGCCCGGAGGCGGCGAGCTTGCGCTCCTGGTCGAACAGGTCGCCCTTGGTGATCATCACCAGCCGGTAGCTGCCGGCCAGCGCAGCAAGCGTCTCGCGCACATGCGGCAGGGTCTCGACCGGGTGGGACAGCATCTCGCGGCCGTTCTCGAGGATCGCCTGGATGACGCTTGCCGGCGCACGGCCCTCGGTGACCTCGATCGCGGTCTCGATCATCGACAGCGTGAATCCCTTGATGCCGAAACCGTAGGCGGCGAGGTTCTTCCTTTCGGCGGCCAGCAGCCGCTCGACCAGATGGCCGGGTTCGGCATAGTCGGCCAGAAGCTCGGCGAAGCGGCGCTCGGTCAGGCGGAAGAACTGCTCGTTCTGCCAGAGCGTATCGTCGGCATCGAAGCCGATGGTGGTGAGGCTGGACATGACGATGTAGTCTCACCCGGGACCGACCCGCGTCAACAGCTTCCGGCGCCGGCCGGCATGGCCGGCGCGCCTTCGCGGAAGGCGCCACCCTCTCTCCGGGTCAGGCCCCGAGGAGGTCGTTCCTGGCCGCGATCGCGTGGGGCGCCAGCAAGTCGTCGACGAGCACGCCGCGGGCACGGGCATAGGCTTCGACGATGCCACGCGCCGTTTCCGGCTCGATCTCGCCCAGCAGCGCCGCGCGGCAGGCCCGCACGGCCACATTGTGCGCGGGGCCGTGTTCGAGCGGCGCAAGTTCATCGAGCGCCTGCAGGGCATCGGTGGCATTGTCGACATGTCGGGGGAACCCCAGACCGACGAACAGGGTCAGGGGACGTTCGAAAGCGGCACCATTCATCGCAAACCTCCTTTCGCGATCGGTCCAACGGAGCGGCTTTGACAGGGCCGGCCTTGGGCGCAGCCGGACAGGATTTTGGCATTCGATCGGCCGTCGTCAAGACCAGACGAAAACGGCGGGCCGAAGCCCGCCGTTCACATGTCCGAAATGGCGCGGATTACTCGCCGGTCGCGGCGGCGAGCTTGGCGGCGGCCTCTTCCTGAGCCTTGGCCAGCAGCGCGGCGCGTTCCTGCGCCTTCTTGCCGGGCTTGGCTTTCTCGGGGTTGGAGCGGGCTTCGCGCTTGGCGATGCCGGCATCGTTGAGGAAGCGCAGCACGCGGTCGGTCGGCAGCGCGCCGTTGCCGAGCCAGTGGTTGATGCGGTCGGCGTCGAGCTTGACGCGCTCGGCCGAATCCTTCGGCAGCAGCGGGTTCCACGAGCCGACGGTCTCGATGAAGCGGCCGTCGCGCGGCGAACGGACGTCGGCGATGACGACGTGGTAGTAGGGGCGCTTCTTGGAGCCCGCGCGGGCCAGTCTGATCTTCAGTGCCATGATGTTTTCTCCTGATGTCTCACTGAGGGTTGCGGCCGCCAAGGGTTGGCATCTGGCCGGTTCATGCGCCGCTGGTGGCGGCGATCTGCTCGTGGTGACGGATGACTTCCTTCACCACGAAATTGAGGAATTTTTCCGCGAAGTCCGGATCGAGATGGGCTTCCTTCGCCAGCCGGCGCAGGCGCGCGATCTGCTCGGCCTCGCGCGCCGGATCGGCCGGCGGCAGGCCATGCGTCGCCTTGAGCACGCCCACCGCCTGGGTGCAGCGGAACCGCTCGGCCAGCATGTGGATCAAGGCGGCGTCGATATTGTCGATCGAGGCGCGGTAGCCGGCCAGGATCTCGCGGGCGCGGTCGGTGTCGTTCATTGCATCCTCGCGAAATGGGCGCGGAATTCGGGCGGAGGCAGGTGGCGCCAGATCTCCAGCGCGCCGTAAGGCTTGACTTCGCACGCACCCTCGAAACGTGCGCCGAGCCGGCCGGCGAGCCGCATCGAGCGCTCGTTGCCGGGAAAGATCGCCGACATGGCGGTCGTCCAGCCGAGCTGGTCGTAGGCGAAAGTGAGCGTGCGCGCGGCGGCTTCCGCCGCATAGCCACGGCCCTCGAATTCAGGCAGCACGGTCCAGCCGATCTCCGGCTCCGGCCAACCTTCCGGATAGGTCGGTCCGACGATCCCGACCGGAAGGCCGGTCGCCCTCTCGACGACGACGAACTTGCCGTAGCCGCGCAACGACCAGCAGCCTGCATAGGCGGCGATCCGCTTCCAGGTGGAGACGAGATCTTCCGGACCACCCACGAAGCGCGATGCTTCCGACGCGTAGAAGCCGGCAAAGGCCTCCACGTCGCCCGGCTGGAAGGCGCGGAGCGTGAGACGCGGCGTCTCGAGGGTGGGGATCACTTCTTTGGCCCCTTGGGAAGGCCCGGCAGCCCGCCGAGGCCCGGCAGGCGCGGCATGCCGCCGAGGCCCGGTAGACCGCCGGGACCCGGAAGCCCGGGAAGACCCTTGGGCATGCCGCCGCCGAGGCCGGCGGCTTCAGCCTGCTTCTTCAGGGCTTCGAGCTGCTTGGGGTCCATGCTGGAGAGGTCGGGCATGCCGCCGCCGGGCATCATGCCGCCGAGGCCCATCTTGCTGGCCAGCCCGCCCATCATGCCGCGCATCAAGCCGCCGCCTTTGCCCTTGCCGCCCATCGCCTTCATCATGTCGGCCATCTGGCGGTGCATTTTCAGCAGCTTGTTGATGGCGGCCGCGTCGGTGCCGGAGCCCTTGGCGATGCGCTGCTTGCGCGAGTGCTTGAGGAGGTCGGGATTGGCCCGCTCGGCCCTGGTCATCGACTGGATGATGGCGATCTGGCGGCCGAACATCTTGTCGTCCATGCCGGCGGCGGCCATCTTGTCCTTCATGCCGCCCATGCCCGGCATCAGGTTCATGATGCCGCCCATGCCGCCCATCTTCTGCATCTGGCGGAGCTGATCGGCGAGATCGTCCAGGTCGAACTTGCCGGCCTGCATTTTCTTTGCCATCGCCGCGGCCTTTTCCGCGTCGATGTTCTCGGCAGCCTTCTCGACGAGCGAGACGATGTCGCCCATGCCGAGGATGCGGTCGGCGATGCGCTTGGGATGGAACTCCTCCAACGCGTCCATCTTCTCGCCGACGCCGATCAGCTTGACCGGCTTGCCGGTGACGGCGCGCATGGAGAGCGCGGCGCCGCCGCGGCCGTCGCCGTCCATGCGGGTGAGGACCAGGCCGGTGACGCCGACGCGGGTGTCGAAATTGCGGGCGAGGTTGACGGCGTCCTGGCCGGTCAGCGAATCGGCGACGAGCAGGATCTCGTGCGGCTTAGCGGCAGCCTTGATGTCGGCCATCTCGACCATCAGCGGCTCGTCGATATGGGTGCGGCCGGCGGTGTCGAGGATGACGACGTCGTAGCCGCCGAGGCGGCCGGCCTGCTCGGCGCGGCGGGCGATCTCGACCGGCGTCTGGCCGGGCACGATCGGCAGGGTCGTGACCTTCACCTGCTCGCCGAGCTGGCGCAACTGCTCCTGCGCGGCCGGGCGGCGCGTGTCGAGCGAGGCCATCAGCACCTTGCGGTTCTGCCGCTCGGTGAGGCGTTTGGCGATCTTGGCCGAGGTCGTGGTCTTGCCGGAGCCCTGCAGGCCGACCATCATGATGACGACGGGCGCGGGCGCGTTGAGATCGATGCCCTGGCCGTCGGTGCCGAGCATGGCGACCAGCTCGTCATGGACGATCTTGACGACCATCTGGCCGGGCTTGATCGACTTCAGAACAGCGGCGCCGACCGACTTCTCGCGCACGCGGTCGGTGAAGGAGCGGACGACCTCGAGCGCGACGTCGGCCTCGAGCAGGGCGCGGCGCACCTCGCGGAGTGCTGCCGAGACATCGGCCTCCGACAGCGCGCCGCGGCCGGTCAGGCCGTTCAAGATGGAGCCAAGCCGCTCCTGGAGGGATTCGAACATCCGGTTTCCTCGTTCCCGTTCATCAGGCGATGAGCGAGAGGTAGTGTTTCCGCCTGGCGGTTGAAACGCCGGGGACAGTTTACTTTTTTCCGCCTGCGATCCGTCTGTCGCAGGCACCGCCCCTCGGCGGAAAGAAAGTAAACTGTCCCCAGCACCAAGCGCCAAAGCCGAAAAGCACCCGGGGGCGCACAGCGCTGCCGGGTGTTGGCTTCCGGGATCGGTCCTGTTCAGGCGTCCCGGTCAGCGGCTCGGAGTGTCAACTCGTCGCGGAATTCGCGGGCTGTAGACAGGAAACGGCGTGCAGAGTCAAGTGAGAGGGCAAATCACAGGCGAGGAGGCAGCCATGTCGCACGTTCAGCCCGGTCACGAAACCCTGGCGCCTACGCTGCTTCCCGGCACCCAGTCGGAAACCGTCACCGCGCTGGTGCACTACTACCGGGCGGAACTGGCGCGGATGGCAGGCTGGCGCGACCGCATCGACCGGACGAGCAACTGGGCGATCACCGTGGTCGCCGCCATGCTGTCCGTGTCGCTGTCGACACCGTCGTCGCATCACGGCGTCCTGCTGTTTGCCATGCTCCTCGTCCTGCTCCTGCTCTTCATCGAGGCGAGGAGATACCGGTTCTTCGATGTCTACCGCTCACGCGTCCGGCAATTCGAGCGCTACTACTTCGCCCAGATTCTGTCGCCGATGGAGGATTATTCCTCGAACTGGCAGCAGATCATGGGACAGAGCCTGCGCGAACCGGGGTTCCTCATCACGATGAGCGACGCCTTCGCGCGGCGAATACGGCGCAATTATATCTGGATGCTTCTCATCCTTCTGCTCGCCTGGGTGTTGAAGATCATGAGCCCGCGCCTCCAGGACGAAGCTGAAAAGGTAGAGTTCGTGCGGTCCGTCGCGGATGCTGTCGCCAACGCAGCACTGGGTCCGATCCCCGGATGGGCGATCGTCGTGGCGGTCGGCCTCCTCTATGCGGTCCTGCTCTACGCATCGCTGCGCGGCGACGTCCGCTCGGGGGAATCGTCGTTCGGCGAAGTCCATGTCTGAAGGGCTTAGCTTCGACGGGACAGCAAATCGTCGACGAATGCCAGTTTCGCCGCGACGTTGGGCGAGATGACGAAGGGGTAGAGGTCGGGCAGGCCCATGCAGCGGTTGATCGAGTTGGAGGCGTTGGAGAGCACGATCCAGCGCTTCAGCGTGCGGTCGAAGGAATCGGGCGGGGCTGCGTCGGCGCCCGCGGCGTCCGGCGTGTGCAGATGCTCTTCCTTCGTCTCCATCGCCGAGATCGACATGCCGAGCGCGTCGGCCATCTCGAGCGTGTCGACGATGTGCAGGTAGTGCGCCCAGGTCTCGGCCCAGTCCTCCCAGGGGTGGCTGGCGGCATAGGCGGTGATGTGGTTCTCCTGCCAACCGGGCGCCGGCGGGTTGGTGTAGTGAGCCTCCAGGGCCTGCTGGTAATCCGCGGTGTCGTCGCCGAACAGGTCGCGGAAGCGCCCGAGATTTTCCGGATCGTCGCGGATCAGGCGGTCCCAGTAGTAATGGCCGATCTCGTGGCGGAAATGGCCAAGGAGCGTGCGATATGTCTCGCCCATGGCGATGCGCCGCTGCTCGCGCTCGACCGAGTCTGCTTCCGCGACGTTGAGCGTGATGACGCCATTGTCGTGGCCGGTGAGGATCTTCTCGCCGCCCGGGCCGCCGCCGATCGGGTCGGCGAGAAAGTCGAAGGCGATGCCGGCTTCCTCGTCGGGCGACTGCTTGGGACGCACCTCGAGCCCGAAGGACAGGAGCGCGTAGATGAGCCGCCGCTTGGCCGCTTCGACGCGGATCCAGCGGTCCCGATTGCCCTCGATCGACAGGTCGGGGATGGTCTTGTTGAGCGCGCAGGCGCGGCAGAATGCCTGAGGGCCGGGCGCGCGCCAGTTGCACAGCGCCTCGTCGGCATTGGAGCAGGCGAAGGCGTCTCCACCCAGAAGAACGAAATCGGCCGCGTCGGGATCGTAGAGAACCTCGACGCCGCAGGCGAGGCAGCGCGAATTCTCGAAATAGAGCCGCTGGCCGCAGGCCGGGCAGGAAAAGAGCTTCACGGCGGGAATCCGCTGGATGGAGGAAAAGACAGCCGCTGCAACGCAGACAATCGCGAAACGTTGCGGCGGGCAAACGAATTCCGCCGGGCCGATCGAGGCCCGGCGGAACATGTGTATCGCGCGCGATCAGCGGACCACGTAGACGATCTTACGACTCTGCGGCTCGACCAGCACCGGCTGGCCGTTCACGTAGACGTAGCGGTACTCGTAGTCCGGCACCTCGGCGAGCGTCACCGTTTCCGGCAGGCTGGCGCCGACCACGACTTCGCCGTCGAGATAGACGGGCTCGACCTGGTTCGAGCGGACATAGGTGACGACCTTGTCCGGGGGCGGCGAAGCGAGGCCTTCGGCCGTGCCGCCGATCGCCGCGCCCGCGACGCCGCCGACGACCGCGCCGATCGGGCCGCCGACGATGGCGCCGGCAATGGCGCCGGTCGCGCCGCCGGCCACGGCGCCGCCGCCGCCCTGGGGCTGCTCATAGGTGACGACCGGCACTTCGGCACGGCTCTCTGTCACGATCGCGGCGGTGCCGCCGCGGTCGATCGTCAGATAGTCCGAATAGACCCAGCCGGGGCCGCCGGAGGTGCTGACCTGGCACCACTTGGAATTGTCGAGACAGCCGCTGAGGTCGGCCGGGCCGCCCGCCGGGATCATGCCGATCACCGGGTATTGCGGGCCGGGACCGCCGCGAACATTGAGGTCCGTCGTGGCGGTGACGCCGCTCTGGGCCGACGCGATGCCGGTCGCGGCGGCGAAAGCGAACGCCGCCAGTGGAATTGCGTAGCGATGGATCATCATTCTCTCCTTTGGATTACCCCTTCGGAGCGGCAAACGGGGAGCGGGGGAGAATGTTCCGGGCAGGAGCGGCGGCGACGGCATCGCGCTGCGTAACAGCGCTGAAACAGACGCGCGATAACGCGACATTGAATGGCCGCAACTTCATCTTAACGGTGACAAAGCAGGTTCATGATGGCAGAAAACAGCGGAATCACGGGTTTGGAGAGATACATGGCGTTTCTTGCGCGGGGCGCGAAGCTTGTTTCGGGTATTGTTGTTGCATGGGGCTTGGGCGTTGGCGCGGCGAATGCGGCAAGCTGCGGCAAGGATGCCAGCGGCTTCGAGGCATGGAAGCAATCCTTCGCTCAGCAGGCCAAGGCGGCGGGCGTGAAAAACAAGGGCCTGCAGGCTCTGGCCAGCGCCAAATATGCGACCGCGACGATCAAGGTCGACCGCGCCGTGAAGAAAGCCTTCAGCGGCGACGTCAACTCGTTCATGAAGCGCCGCGGCGGCGCGACGATCATCTCGAAGGGACGATCGCTGAAAAAGGCGAACGCGGCCTTGTTTGCCGATATCGAGCGCCGCTACGGCGTTCCGCCCGGCCCGCTGCTGGCGATCTGGGGCATGGAGACCGGTTTCGGCGCGGCGATGGGCAACCAGAACACGGTGTCGGCGATCGTGACCCTCGCTTATGACTGCCGCCGGCCCGACTTCTTCAACCCGCACGCCATCGCAGCGCTCAAGCTCGTCGACCGCGGCGTGCTGAGCGCCAGCTCGGTGGGCGCGGCACACGGCGAATTCGGCCACACGCAGTTCCTGCCCGGCAACGTGCTGAACTTCGGCGTCGGCAACATGAACCTGAAAGACAAGGCGACAGCGCTCGCGTCGACGGCCAACTTCCTGCGCGGACATGGCTATCGCGGCGGGCCGGCGAGCGCCAACCGCGGCGCGATCGCGGGCTGGAACTCGGCCTCGGTCTACCAGCAGGCGATCATCATCATGGCGGATGCGATCGACGCGGAGTAGCCGTCCGACAGGGCTGCGCCCGGCGAGGCCGCTACCGGCGCTACCGAACCTCGACAGAGTATGAACACCCGGCCAGGACCTGGCCGGGGTGGCTCTCGACGGTGGCGACATTGAGGGAAACGCGGGTAGCCACTTCGGCTCCGCCATCCGTCTCGACGACTTCGGAAACGACCCGTTCGCCCAGGTACTTTTCGGGCGTGTCGACGACGGGCGTTACGGAAAGCTTACGCGCGATATCTCGCGGGTCCGCATCCTCGATTACCGCCATCGGCCCTGTCGCCGTCAATGCGACCGTCGAAACCTCCCGGTCGAAGACGTATATGGGCGCCGGCAAGCGGAACTCGCGCAGGAACGGATTGCCGCCGCCTGTCTCTGTCCAACCCAATGCTTCGAACACCGCCGGGTCCATCGCGGCCTCCATGGCGAAGCCGTTGTAATCCCTCGCGGCGGCATCGCATGCGAAGAATCGGGCGATGTCGACCGTGGAAACGTCCTTGTCCTGCGCGAAGGACTGGGCCGCGAGTGCCGCCCAGACCAAACCGCCGCAAGCGATACGCCGCGCCTCGATCAAGCGTTTCGTCCCCGCGCCGCCAGCGTCCGCAGCCTGAGCCCGTTCAGCCGGATGAAGCCTTCGGCGTCTTTCTGGTCGTAGGCGCCGCGGTCGTCCTCGAAGGTGACGAGGTCGTTGCGGTAGAGCGATTTCGGCGAACGGCGGCCGGAGACGATGACGTTGCCCTTGTAGAGCTTCAGCCGGACCTCGCCTTCGACGTCCTCCTGGCTCTTGTCGATCAGCGCCTGCAGCATCTCGCGCTCGGGCGAATACCAGAAGCCGTTGTAGATCAGCTCCGCATAGCGGGGCATGATGTCGTCCTTCAAATGGCCGGCGCCGCGGTCGAGCGTGATCGATTCGATGGCGCGGTGGGCTGCGAGCAGGATGGTGCCACCCGGCGTCTCGTAGACGCCGCGCGACTTCATGCCGACGAAGCGGTTTTCGACCAGGTCGAGCCGGCCGATGCCGTTGTCGCGGCCGAGATCGTTCAGCGCGGAAAGCATCGCGGCCGGCGACAGCGCCTTGCCGTTCAGCGAGACGGCGTCGCCCTTGTCGAAGCCGATTGTAATCTCGGTGACCGTGTCGGGGGCGGCCATCGGCGAGATGGTGCGCTGGTAGACATATTCCGGCGGGTCGACCCACGGATCCTCCAGGACCTTGCCCTCGGAGGAGGAGTGCAACAGGTTCGCGTCGACCGAGAAGGGCGCCTCGTTGCGTTTGTCCTTGGCGATCGGGATCTGGTATTTCTCGGCGAAGTCGATCAGGTCGGTGCGCGACCTGAACGACCAGTCGCGCCAGGGCGCGATGACCTTGATGTCGGGGTTCAGCGCGTAAGCCGAGAGCTCGAAGCGGACCTGGTCGTTGCCCTTGCCGGTGGCGCCGTGGGCGACCGCATCTGCGCCGGTCTCGCGGGCGATCTCGACGAGGTGCTTGGAGATCAGCGGGCGCGCGATCGAGGTGCCGAGGAGGTAGGTGCCTTCATAGACGGCATTGGCGCGGAACATCGGGAAGACGAAGTCCTTGACGAACTCCTCGCGCACGTCGCGGATGTAGATGTCCCTGACGCCCATCATCTCGGCCTTCCTGCGGGCCGGCTCCAGATCGCTGTCGCCCTGGCCGAGATCGGCGGTGAAGGTCACGACCTCCGCGCCGAGCTCGGTCTGCAGCCATTTCAGGATGATCGAGGTGTCGAGCCCTCCCGAATAGGCGAGGACGACCTTCTTGACGTTCTTCCACTTCGACATTGCCGGTCCTGTCAGATGCGCTGGCGCCGCGGGAAAAGCCCGCGTTTCGCGCGTCCTTTTAGCAGGAAAGCCGAGGTCGGCAAGCCGTGCCGCCGCCAAGTATCTCGCGCCGGCGTGATTTGCTTTTGCCGGCTGCCGGCTCTCGAATACATTCGCTTTTGATTCGTGCTGCAATCCGCGATTGCACCTACATGCCGTGAGAGGGTGGAGTTTGATGCAAAGACACGCCGCCGCGGGGCTCGCCGGTTTCCTCCTGCGCAAACGGCTCGGTGCTGCCGTGCTTGCGGCTGCCTGCGGCTGGCCGTCGCTTGCGCTTGCCGCGGACCGCTGGGAGCCGGTCGCCGGCGAGGCCGCGATTGCGCTTCCCGATCCGCTTCAGGCGAAGGGCATCGCCGGCGCCTCGCTTCGCTGTGCCGAGCAGAGATGGTCGCTCGCGCTGACGCTTGCCCCGGACGCCACCGCCCAGCCGGGGGAGATGGACGCGAAGCTCTTCGTCGGCGCCCAGCTGTTCGAAGCCGTCGCGAAGGCCGAGAATGGCGGGCTTTCCGTTCCCGTCGCCGGTCTTGCGATCGCGCCGATGAAGGCGGGTACGCGGGCGAAGATCACGATCGAGGGCACGGAGCCGGCGCTCGAGGCTGTATTCCCGCTGCGCGGGTCGAAGGTCGCGATCGAGGCGGCGGAACCGTTCTGCTCGAAGCGGGACATGTCCGGCTACGAGCGCATCGGGCTCACGCCCTACAGTTCCTATCTGCTGGAGGCCAAAGAGCTTCGCAAGGACGAGATCCGGCTGTTCAGGCAGGCGACATCATCCGAGCCGGTCGTGTCCGCGGCCAAGTCGGTAATGCCGGATGGGCGCAGCCTGCTGTTCGTCGAACTGTGCGGCTCGGCCTGGTATTACGGTGCGTCGGGCTGCAACGCCGCCGTCTTTGCCCGCCTCTCCGATACCGCGGAATGGATCCAGGTCTACGATGCGGAAGGCGCCGAGCTCTATCTCGACAACAACACGCTGGTCGACGGATGGCCGAACCTCATAGCCCTGCCCAAGAAGGGCGGCGGCGACGAGGTGCTATGGGCCTGGGGCGGCGACAGCTACGCGGTCTTCGAAGGCAATGCCGTGGCGACCGGCCCGAAAGACCCTTCCGCTCTGGACGAGCAATAGGAAGCTCAGCCCCGGCGGCGAAAGAGCTGGCTCCAGCCATCGTAGAGGACCAGCGCGACCGTGATCGCTATCACCACGGTCAGGTCGACCCTGCCGACCTTGACGGCGACGATGCCGACGAAGGCGAGGAAAGCGGCAAAGGCCAGAAAGGCCATGACCCGATCGAGTGTCGTCATCTCACAACCTCAGCGTCGCCAATCCGAAACGCCTTCCTCATCGCAAGGCTCCCCTATCGTCCGTAAATCATCTGGGGCAGTCCGTAGACCAGCTGCGGGAAGATGTAGACCAGCGCCATCGAGACGAAAACCATGCCCACATAAGGAAGCGAGCCGGCGAAGATCTGGGTGAGCCGGATATGCGGCGGCGCGATGCCCTTCAGGTAGTAGGCCGACATTGCCATCGGCGGGGTGAGGAACGAGGTCTGAAGGTTCAGCGCGATCAGGATGCCGAAGAACAACGGGTCGACGCCGAACAGCGGCAGCAGCGGCAGGAAGATCGGCACGAAAATGATGATGATCTCCGACCATTCCAGAGGCCAGCCGAGCAGGAAGATGATGAGCTGGGCGAGCAGCAGAAACTGCAGCGGGGTCATGTCTAGCCCGACCACGAACTCGCGTACCACCTCTTCGCCGCCAAGATAGGAAAAGACCGAGGCGAAAGTCCACGAGCCGACGAACAGCCAGCAGACCATCGCTGTGGTCCGGACCGAGAGGTAGACCGATTCCTGCAGCCGTTTCCACGTCAGCGCCCGGTAGGCGACGGCTAGGATCAGGCCGCCGAGTGCGCCGACCGCGGCGGCCTCGGACGGCGTGGCGAAGCCGAACAGGATTGCCCCGAGGACCGCGAGGATGAGGACCGCCAGCGGGAAGAACGACGTCAGCAGCATCCAGGCGAGCTGCCCGCGGCTGACCTCGTCTTCCTGGCGGACTTCCGCCTTCGGGGCAAGCGATGGATTGAGGATCGCGCGGACGATAATGTAGACGAGGTAGAGGCCGGCCAGCATGAAGCCGGGGATGAGCGCGCCGGCATAGAGGCGCACGATCGACGTGCCGGATGCCGCTGCATAGACGATGAGCATGATCGAGGGCGGGATGAGGATGCCGAGCGTGCCACCGGCGCAGATGACACCGGTGGCGAAACGCTCCTCATAACGCGCCTTGAGCATGGCCGGCAGCGCCAGCAAGCCCATCAACGTCACCACCGCGCCGACGATGCCGGTGGCGGTGGCGAAGAGCGCGCAAGTGATCAGCGCGGCCACGGCCATCGAGCCAGGCAGTCGGCGCGCCGCGATCGCCAGGGTTACGAACAGGCGGTCGACGATGTTGGCGCGCTCGATGACGTAGCCCATGAACAGGAAGAGCGGGATGGCGGTAAGCACATCGTTGGCCATGACCGAGTAGGTCTGGTTGACGAAGAGATCGAAGATGCGGTTGTTCAGGAAGCCGGAAACCCAGGTTTCGGTGACCGTCCAGGAATCGGCACCTTGCTCGATAGCGCGATCGTAGGAGCGCCACATGCGGCCGGCGTCGTAGTAGGCGTAGTAGCCGAAGCCGATGCCCATCGCCATCAACGTGAAGGCGATCGGGAAACCGAGCATGATGATGAAGATGAAGAGCCCCAGCATCAGGATGGCGACTTGAGGATCGGTCATCGCCGTTTGTCTCCATCGAGAGTGGATTGAGGCTCGACCACGTCGATCGCCTCAGCCGAATGCGGCAAGGCCGCGCTTCCCTGCTCCAGGAGGATCTTTTCCATTTCCTCCACGTCGGCCTCGGGTTTCGGCCACGCATTGTCGCGCATGGCGATGACGCAGCGGAAAACCTGGGCGATGCCCTGGAAGACGAGCAGGATGCCGGCAGCGACGATCACCGTCTTGAACTGGTAGATCGGGATGCCGGCCGGGCTGTTTGAGCTGACCTCGAGATAGGTCCAGGAGCGGGAAGCATATTTCCACCCCGAGAAGACGAGCGCCAGGACGCCCGGGAAAAAGAACAGGAAGTAGAGCACGAACTCGACCCGTGCCTGGGTGCGCGGCGACCAGAGCCGGTAGATGAAATCGCCGCGGACGTGGCCCTCGCGCGACAGGGTGTAAGCGCCTGCCATCATGAACATCGTGCCGTACATCATGTAGCCGACATCGAAGGCCCAGGGCGTCGGTGCACGAAAGAAATAGCGGACGACGACCTCATAGCCGATGCCCAGGGTCATGAGCACGACACACCAGGCGAACACCTTGCCGAACCACGCCGACAGCTTGTCGGCAAAGCGGATATAGCTTTCCATGCTGACGCCCAATTCTCGCTCGGGTCACAGAACGGGCCGGCAGGACGATACGTCCGTCTCGCCGGCCCGCAATCGTGGGCTTCGATCCGCCGCGATCAGAGCTTGCCCGGGAAGTAGTGCTGGTAGGCGAGCTTATAGTCGGGCGAGGCGAGAAGCGTGAAGTAGACCACCCGTTCGCAGAAGGCCTTCTGGCTCTCGACCACCTTCTTGAAATAGGCGTCTGCCTCGAGTGCGGGCATGATCTTGTCCCAGGCGTCGAGCTGCGCGGCGAGAACGGAGTCCGGCGTGCGCTTGACGTTGACGCCGTTTTCCTTGGCAAGCTTCTGCAGGTCGGCCGAATACTGGTCCATCGCCAGCGAGTAGTTGGCGAGGTGGGCCGCCTCGACGCCGTGTTTCAGGATCGCCTGCAGGTCGGGCTCGAGATCGTCGAACGTGTCCTTGTTGAAGATGTATTCGAAGGATTCCGAGGCCTGGTGGTAGGAGGCCAGCATGTAGTTCTTGGCGACGTCCTGCGCGCCGAAACGCATGTCTGAGGTCGGGTTGTTGAACTCGAACCCGTCGATGACGCCGCGCTCCATCGCCGGCACGATCTCGCCGCCGGGCAGCTGCGCGACCGACGCGCCCATCGCCTGGAACAGGTCGGCCGCCAGGCCCACGGTGCGGTATTTCAGCCCCTGGAGCTGGGAGGCATCGGTGATCTCGCTCTTGAACCAGCCGAGCGGCTGGGCCGGCATGCCCGTGCCCAGGAAGCCGACGATGTTGAGGCCGAGGACCTGCTGCGTCAGCTCGTTGTAGAGCGCCTCGCCGCCGCCCTTGTAGAACCAGGCGAGCATCTGGTTGGCGTCGCCGCCGAACACCGGGCCGGTGCCGAACAGGGACGCGGCCTTGTTCTTGCCATACCAGTAGACCGGGACGGTGTGGGCGGCATCGATCGTGCCGTCATGACAGGCGTCCTGCACCTGGAAAGCGCCGACGACGGCGCCGGCCGGCAGGAGGTCGATCTTGAGGCGACCGCCGGACATGGCTTCGACCCGCTCCTTGTACTGGCCGGCCATCTCCTGGAAGACGTCGGATGCCGGCCAGGACGACTGCATCTTCAGGGTCTTGGGGGCCTGCGCCAGCACCGCGGGGGCCGCGAGCGTACCGACCGCGGCAGTTGCCACTCCCGTGCCGGCAAGAAACCGGCGGCGCGAGAATTCCTTTCTCATGTTCATTCCTCCCGTTTGTTTTTCTTAGCCCAATCGGCTTTGTGCGTAGGAAGAATATGGCAATTGTGATGTGTTGCAAGCGTTTGTAGGCGAATTGGATACAAGGCGGATCGTATGCGTGATTGGTGCATTGCACGCGTTTGATTGTGCGCTGCAATATCTAGGTGCGCCCAATATTTGCGGAGGGCGCTTCCGCGGCCGCGGCCGATGGTTTAGGCCTGGGCAGCCTCAAACCGGGACCGCCAATGTTTTCCCCCTTCATTCCCGATGCCACCATCCTCGCCCAGTTCGCCGTGGCTACGGTGATTATCGCAATCACGCCGGGCCCCGACATGACGCTGTTCGTCGGGCGAGCGTTGTCCGAGGGGCGCGCGGCGGGATTGGCCTGCATGGCGGGGGCACTGACCGGCTGCCTGATCCACACGACGATGGTCGCCTTCGGGCTGTCGGCGCTGATCGTCGCGTCGCCGCAGGCCTTCCTGGTGCTTAAGGTCTTCGGCGCGGGCTATCTCGTCTGGCTGGCCTGGCAGGCGATCCGGAAGGGCTCGGCATTCTCGCCGGAGAAGAAGGCCGGACCGCAGCACTCGCTCGTACAGAACTGGGCGACGGGCATCGGCATCAACCTGCTCAATCCGAAGATCATCCTGTTCTTCATGACATTCCTGCCGCAGTTCGTGTCGGTGGACGACCCCCACGCCGCGGCGAAGCTCTTCTTCCTCGGCTTCATGTTCATCGCGGTGTCGCTGCCGGTCACCGTGCCGATGGTGCTGGCGGCGGACGGGTTCTCAGGCCTTTTGAGGAAGAGCCCGCGCGCGACCCGGGCGATCGACTATCTGTTCGCCGGGGTATTCTCCGCCTTTGCGCTCAAGATCCTGACCGCGCAGGCACGGTAGCGACGGTCTTCCAGCCGCCGGCCAGCCGCCCGGCCACTGCCCAGTAGGCGATGCCGCCGACCATGCCGGTACAGACCAGCGCCGCCAGAACATAGGGATCGGCGAGAAACGGCTCGTCGGGCAGGGCTGTTTCCGGCCCGGGGGCAAGCGAGGAAGGTGTCCACGTCCAGAACAGCCCGATCACGCAGGCGCCGACGATGCCTCCGCCGATCGCGTAGAAAGGCCAGTCCCGTGCGCCGACGATTTCGCCGAGGCCGACGAGAATTGCGGAGGGAAGGAAGGCGAAATAGGAAATGAACAAGGCGACGATCGGAACGGTCACGAAGACCGTACCCATCACCACGGGCGGTACTTCGCGCGGATCGAGACCGTCCATGCCGAGAAAGAGCAGGTGGAAGAACATGCTGGCGACGAGCGACGCGGCGGCGTAGCCGAGCAGGATCAGCAAGAGCTGGCCGAGGATGCGAAGGAAGAGGCTCACTCCTCGCCGTGCCCCGCGATCATCATCGCTTCGAACGCGAGCCGGTCGACCCGGCGCATGCGCTCGGATTCCGACTTGAGCTGGCCGCAGGCGGCGAGGATGTCGCGCCCACGCGGGGTGCGGATGGGCGAGGCGTAGCCGGCATCGTTGATGTAGTCGGCGAATTTCTCGATCGTCTCCCATTCCGAGCACTGGTAGTTGGTGCCGGGCCAGGGGTTGAACGGAATCAGGTTGATCTTGGCCGGGATGCCCTTCAGGAGCTTGATCAGCGCCTTGGCGTCATCGATGGAATCGTTGACGTCGCGCAGCATGACATATTCGAAGGTGATGCGGCGCGCGTTGGACAGGCCCGGATAGGCGCGGCAGGCGGCCATCAGCTCGGCGAGCGGATACTTCTTGTTGATCGGGACGAGCAGGTCGCGCAGGTCGTCGTTGGGCGCATGCAGCGAGATGGCAAGCATGACGCCGAGCTCGGCGCCGGTGCGCGCGATCTCGGGGACGACGCCGGAAGTGGACAGCGTGATGCGCCGCTTGGAGAGCGCCAGCCCGTCGCCGTCGGAGGCGATAAGCAGCGCCTTCTTGACTTGCTCGAAATTGTAGAGCGGCTCGCCCATCCCCATCATGACGATGTTGGAGACCTTGCGGCCTTCCGCCGGCACGATGGCGCCGGCCGGCGTGTCGCGGTCGGGGAAGTCGCCGAGGCGGTCGCGGGCGACGAGAAGCTGGGCGAGGATTTCCTCGGCGGTCAGGTTGCGCACCAGCTTCTGCGTGCCGGTGTGGCAGAAGGAGCAGGTGAGCGTGCAGCCGACCTGGGAGGAGATGCAGAGCGTGCCGCGGCCTTCCTCCGGGATGTAGACGGTTTCGATCTCGACCGGGCGGCCGGCCCCGCGCGGAGGAAACCGGAACAGCCATTTGCGCGTGCCGTCCTGCGAGATCTGCTCCTCGACGATCTCGGGGCGGGCGATGGAGAAGTGCTCGGCAAGCGTCGCGCGCAGGTCCTTGGAGATGTTGAACATCTGGCCGAAGTCGGAGACGCCGCGCACATAGAGCCAGTGCCAAAGCTGGCTGACCCGCATCTTGGCCTGGCGCTCGGGCACGCCGATGCCGACCAGGGCATCCGCCATCTCCTCGCGCGACATGCCGACGAGCGACGGCTTCTCCGCCGCCGCGCGCGCTGACACGCCGGTCGCCGCCGGGGTCGGATCGACCCGCGTATCGTTCAGGATCGTGATTGCCATGTCTGCCGAATTGCCGTTTGCGCGGAGATAGGTCTTCGCGTGGTCCGGCGCCAGATAGCACAAGAGCCGCCATCCGTCACGATGGCGGCTCCGATGCGCGAAAGCGTCCGGCTATTTGCAGGTCGAAATCTCGGTCAGCGCCGCCGAGATGCCCTTGAGCGAGAAGACGTAGCTGGTCGGGTTGCCGCGGCCGGACTTGGCGGCGACCTTCATGTCGGCGCCTGCCTTCATGGCGGCGATCAACGACGGCTCCTCGGCAGCGTTTTCCATCCAGGCGCGGTTGCCCTTGGTGAACATCGCGAACTTCTTGTCGCCCACCGTCACCTCGACCTTCGAGTTTTCCTGGAAGTTGTAGGAGGCGTTGAACTGCGGCTCGAACGAGACGTTCTGACCGGGCTTCTGAGAGACGACGAAATACATCGACTTGCCGTGGTCGAGCGAGGACGGCTGCTTGTCGGTGGGGATGGTCAGCGTATAGCAGACCTTGCCCTTGTCGTCATTGTAGGAATACAGCGCCCAATCGCCCTTCTGGCCGATCTTGGCAATGTTCTGCGCCTGCGCAATACCGCCCGCGGCAAGCATCGCGCCGGCAATCAGGATGGGGAGTGTCTTGTACATATTGTCCTGCCGCAATTCGTGCCGAACGCCGGAAGCGCGTCCCCGGAATCGTTCCGTCGCCGACGCATCTGATACAATTTGATTAAATCCAGGTTACGAAAGGGTTACCACCCGACCGTTTCCGGACCCAACCCGGCGCGGAGCGCCCATCGGCGCGAATCCATGCGACAGCGAGCCCCGCGCCCTTTGCCTGCCTCGAAAGAGGGTAGGAAAGCGGCAAGAGTTTGACCTTCGAGCCGACGTCGCGGCGGCCGACGCCTATTCGGCTTCCTCGAGCGCCTTCCTGGCCGCGGTCCGATGCACGGGCTTGATGTGCGAGCGGATGGCGGTGATCGCCGCCGTCAGCACCGCCACGTCGTCGGTGAAGCCGAAGCCGAGCAGGAAATCGGGAATGAAATCCAGCGGCAGGACGAAATAGGCAAGGGCCGCAAGCAGCGTGCCGCGGACGCGGAACGGCGTCTTCGGATCCAGTGCGCAATAGTAGGCCGCCACCAGTTCGTCCATGAAGGGGACATAGCGGGCGGCGCGCTTGGCGGTGCGCCAGAACTCGAGCCGCACGCGTTTCTCGCGGCGGCCTGTCTCGTCCGCGTCCACCGGCTTCAAGATTTCGCCAATCCTAACGTCGTCCATTCTCGCCTTTCCTCTGCGAAGAGGATGTGGCGCGGGAGGACAGGCTTTGCAAGGGTTCAGCCGTCCGCGTAGCGGTTCATGCGGCGGGCGAGTTCGATGTCGAGTTCGGTCACGCCGCCCCGGTCATGCGTCGACAGCGCGACCCTGACCGTCTTATAGACGTTCGACCAGTCGGGGTGGTGGTTCATCTTCTCGGCGGCCAGCGCCGAGCGCGTCATGAAGGCGAAAGCTTCGCTGAAGTTGCGGAACTCGAAGCTGCGCTCGATCGACAGGCCGTCGACGGTGATCGACCAGCCAGGCAGCTCGGCAACGGCGCGCTCCAGATCGTCCCGGGCTAGCAGATCTCTCGCCATCTGGTTCTCCGTTCAGATCAGACCGATCCGACGGAGATAGTGCGGCCGCAGCGTCGGAACAGTCCAGGCAACGTTCATCGCATCGCGCGCAAGGGGTGGCGGCCATCCTCCACGCTCCCCTGCCGTCCGGCCTGCGGCGCCCCGAGCGGCCAGGTCTCCTCGACGATGTAGGGGCCGCCGCCGACCGAATCGCGCGACGACATCAGCACGAAGCGGCTGACTCGGAATGGCAGAGTGATGAAATTGCCGCGTTGGGAGAGATAGCGGGCCACTTCGCCGTCATTGCCATTGCGCAGGCGGGCGAGCGTGACGTGAGGCACGAACTTGCGCTGGTCGGACGGCGCCCCGGCGCGGGTGCAGATCCGGTCGATCTCGCCCTGCAGCGCGTTGAGCTCGGGCGACGGGACCACCCCGGCATAGATCGAGTGCGGCTTCTTCGATCCGAACGCGCCGACGCCCGACAGCGTGAGGTCGAAGGCGGGCCGGCGCACCCGGTCGAGCGCGTGTGCGATTTCGTCGGCGAGATGTCCTTCGATATCGCCGATGAAGCGCAGCGTGAGATGATAGTTCTCGACATCGATCCAGCGGGCGCCGGGGAGGCCACCACGGAGGAGGGACAGCGACAGGGCGGCGTCGCGCGGGATCTCGAGGGCGGTGAAAAGACGGGGCATGAGGGCACCTCCTCGATTCGATCTCAGCCCGGAGCGAATCACCGAATGGCAGTCCGGGCAAGCGATTATTTCCGCCATGCCTGCGCCGGGCGGATACTACCTGACCAGCGGCTCGATGACCGGCAGCGCCCCTTCAACCATCCGGTCGACGCCGGCGGCGCTCGGATGAAGGCCGTCCTCGAGCTGCAGCGACGGGTTCGCGGCGACGCCATCGAGGAAGAAGGGGATGAGCGGCGCGTCGTATTTCTCGGCCAGTTTCGGGTAGATGCCGTTGAAGGCGGTGGCGTAGTCCGGCCCGAGATTCGGCGCTGCGAGCATGCCGGCGAGGACAACGCCGATGCCGCGTTTCCTGAGCGACGCCATCATCGCGTCGAGGTTCTGTTCGGTTATCTCCGGCGCGACACCACGCAGCATGTCGTTGGCGCCGAGTTCGAGAATCACGAGGTCGGTGCCGTCGGGGACGGACCAGTCGAGCCTGGACAGGCCGCCGGAGGTCGTGTCGCCCGACACGCCGGCATTCGCCACCGAAACGTCATGGCCGCGCGCCTTCAGCGCCGCTTCCAGCTTCTGCGGAAAGCCTTCGTTAGGGCCGAGATTGTAGCCCGCCATCAGGCTGTCGCCGAAGCCGACGATCCTGAACGTGTCGGCCGCCGCCTGGCCGGTCAACGCGACAACACAAATAAGTGCAGTGAAAATAGCGTGTTTCACCTGTTTGAATGCCATCGCCTGGTTCCCATATGACCTTCGACCTGCCCGACCGACCTCCATATAGGACCGATCCGCCGTGACAGAAGCCGTCATTCAACTCGACGACGTAACGCTGACGCTCGGCCAGGGCGCGTCGCGCGTCCATGTGCTGCGCGGAATAAGCCTTTCGGTGGCGCGCGGCGAAGCCGTCGGCGTCGTCGGACCGTCGGGGTCCGGCAAGTCGACGCTGCTGATGGTTCTTGCCGGGCTCGAAAGCGTCGACGGCGGAACGGTGCGGATCGCCGGCGAGACGCTCAACGGCCGCAGCGAGGACGAGATCGCCCGGTTCCGCGGCCGCAACATCGGCATCGTGTTCCAGTCGTTCCACCTGATCCCCAACATGACGGCGCTCGAAAACGTCGCCGTGCCGCTGGAACTGGCGGGCATCGCCGACGCCTTCGCGATCGCCGAACGCGAGCTCGAGGCCGTCGGCCTTGGCGAGCGGACGAGGCACTATCCGGGGCAGCTGTCGGGCGGCGAACAGCAGCGGGTGGCGATCGCGCGGGCGCTGGCGCCCTCGCCGTCGATCCTCATCGCCGACGAGCCGACCGGCAATCTCGACCAGGCGACCGGCCGGCATATCGCCGACCTGCTCTTCGCCAAGGCGCGCGAACGGGGAACGACGCTGGTGCTCGTCACCCACGACATCGCGCTGGCAGCGCGCTGCCAGCGCCAGATCGCCATCCGCTCGGGACGGATCGAGACCGCTCCGGTCGCGGTGAACGCCTGATGGCGGCGCGGTTCGAAGCGGCGAAATCCGGCCTCGCCCTGCGTTTCGCGCTGCGCGAGATGCGCGGCGGGCTGAAAGGGTTTCTCATCTTCATCACCTGCATCGCGCTCGGAGTCGGCGCGATCGGCGGGGTGAATTCGGTGGCTCGCGCGATCACGGCTTCGGTCGCGAGCCAGGGCCAGACACTGCTCGGCGGCGACCTTCGGTTCGAGCTCGTGCAGCGCGAGGCGTCCGAGACGGAATTCGCCTTCCTGAAGGCGCAGGGCGACCTGGCGGTGAGCGCCAACATGCGCTCGATGGCGAGGCTCGAGGATGGTTCGGACCAGACGCTGGTGGAGGCGAAGGCGGTGGACGCCGCCTATCCGCTGTTCGGTGCGCTTGAGACACAACCGGCTCTGCCGCATGACGATCTGTTCGGCGAGCGGACAGGCGTGTGGGGCGCGGCGGCGCCGGACCTGCTGTTCGACCGGCTGGGCCTCAAGGAGGGCGGGCGGATCAGGCTGGGCGGCGCGACGTTCGAGCTGCGCGCCCGCATCGTCAACGAGCCGGATGCCGTGTCGGACGGGTTCGGCTTCGCGCCGCGGCTGATGGTGTCGATGGACGGACTTCGCGCCTCCGGACTGATCCAGCCGGGCAGCCTCGTCGAACATGCGTACAAGGTCAGGGTGCCGGGCGGCGCGAGCGAGGCCCGTATCGCCGCCATTTCGGACAAGGCGAAGGCGGATTTCCCGGAAGCCGGCTGGAGCATCCGCTCGCGCTCCAACGCGGCCCCGTCGCTGTCCAGCAATGTCGAGCGGTTCTCGCAGTTCCTGACGCTCGTCGGGCTGACCGCGCTGGTCGTCGGTGGCGTTGGCGTAGCGAACGCGGTGCGCGCGCATCTCGACGCCAAGCGCGGAGTGATCGCGACGCTGAAGAGCGTCGGCGCGTCGGGTGGCTTCGTGTTCTCGGTCTATCTGTTCCAGGTGATGATCGTCGCGGCGATCGGCATCGTCATCGGCCTGGCGATCGCGCTCGCCATGCCCTTCGCGGCGGGTGCGGCGCTGTCGTCGGTCATTCCGGTTCCGGCGGAAGGCGGCGTCTACCCGGATGCGCTGGCGATGGGCGTGCTGTTCGGCGTGCTGGTGACGCTCGCCTTCGCCATCCTGCCGCTCGGCCGGGCGCGCGACATCCCGGCCACCGCGCTGTTCCGCGAAGTCGGGCTCGAAGGGCGCGGGCTGCCGCGCCTGCCCTATCTGGCGGCTGCGTTCGGCATCGCGGTCGTGCTCGCCGGCCTCGCCGTCTGGTTCTCGTCCGACCGGCGCGTGGCGCTGATCTTCGTCGGCGCAGCGGTCTTCGCCTTCATCGTGCTGCGCAGCGTGGCGGTGCTGGTGCAATGGATCGCGCGCGAGGCGCCGGCCGTCCGTTCGACGCCGCTGCGGCTGGCCATCGGCAATATCCACCGCCCGGGCGCGCTGACGCCGTCGGTGGTGCTGTCGCTGGGTCTCGGGCTCACGCTGCTGGTGACGCTGGCGCTGATCGACGGCAATCTGCGACGCCAGATCGCCGGCAACCTGCCAGAGCGCGCGCCGAACTTCTTCTTCGTCGACATCCAGCCGGCGGAAGTCGACCGGTTCAGCGACCTGGTCGCGCGGGTGTCGCCTCAGGGCACGCTGACCAAAGTGCCCATGCTGCGCGGCCGCGTCATCGCGCTCAACGGCATCGACGTGCAGCAGATCCAGGTGCCGCCGGAGGGGCAATGGGTGCTGCGCGGCGACCGCGGCATCACCTATTCCGAGACGGTGCCGGAGAACGCGACGCTGAGCGCCGGGCAATGGTGGCCGAGGGACTATGCCGGCGAGCCGCTGGTGTCGTTCTCGGCCGAGGAGGCGAAGGAAATCGGGCTGAAGCTCGGCGACACGGTGACGGTCAACGTGCTCGGACGAAACGTCACCGCCCGCATCGCCAACCTGCGCCAGGTCGAGTGGGAATCGATGGGCATCAACTTCGTCATGGTGTTCTCGCCGAACGCCTTCGCGGGCGCGCCGCACGCGTGGCTGGCGACGCTGCTCGATCGCGACGCATCGGTGGAGACGGAGGCCAGGATCCTGAACGAGGTGACACGCGCCTTTCCCGCGGTGACATCCGTGCGCGTCAAGGATGCGCTCGATATCGTCAACCGGCTGGTGGGACAGCTCGGCGTCGCCATCCGCGCCGCCGCCGCCGTGGCGCTGATCGCCTCGGTGCTGGTGCTGGCGGGGGCCCTTGCCGCGGGAAACCGCGCGCGGGTTCACGACGCCGTGGTGCTGAAGATGCTGGGCGCGACGCGCGGCACGCTGATCACCGCGTTCTCGCTCGAATACATGCTGATCGGGCTCGCCACCGCGATCTTCGCGCTGGCCGCCGGCGGGGCAGCCGCCTGGTTCGTCGTGGCGCGGATCATGACGCTGCCGTCGAGCTTCCTGCCCGACGTGGCGGTCGGCACGGTGCTCATCGCGCTATTGCTCACCGTCGGCATCGGACTGGCGGGCACATGGCGCGTCCTCGGGCAGAAGGCGGCGCCGGTGCTCCGCGACCTGTGATCGGATTTTTACTACATTGTATGATCACAGTGCGTGACCCGGCGTTACGGGCCTTGTTACCGACACGAAGAATGATCATATTGTGCGCAGGCATGCTGGAGCCCCGCCAGCGGCGCCTGGAGCGCGGACCGCCGCGAGCCGACACCCGACGGGGCAGTAGCAAAGAGGAATCCTATGGCTGACCTTCGCAATTACCAGATGCGTGCAGGCGCGGGCACCCGCGTCGACACCGGCATCGACGAAGGGCTGCGCGCCTATATGCTGAAGGTTTACAACCTGATGGCGCTCGGCCTTGCAATTACCGGCCTGGCCGCGCTCGGTACGATGATGCTCGCGACCACCAACGATCCGGCCGCTGCCGCGGCGACGCTCGGCAACGGCAAGATGCTGACCTCGCTCGGCCTTGCGCTCTACGGCTCGCCGCTGAAGTGGGTGGTCATGCTCGCCCCGCTCGGGATGGTCTTCTTCCTGAGCGCGCGCATCCACACGCTCAGCGTGTCGGCTGCCCAGACGACGTTCTGGATCTTCGCCGCGCTGATGGGCCTGTCGCTGTCGTCGATCTTCCTGGTCTATACCTCGGCCTCGATCGTGCAGACCTTCTTCATCACGGCGGCTTCGTTCGGCGCGCTGTCGCTGTTCGGCTACACGACGAAGCGCGACCTGACAGGCTGGGGCTCGTTCCTGATCATGGGCGTGTTCGGCCTGATCATCGCGATGGTGGTGAACATCTTCCTCGCCTCGCCGGCGCTGCAGTTCGCCATCTCGGCGATCGGCGTGCTGATCTTCGCGGGCCTCACCGCCTATGACACGCAGAAGATCAAGGAGATGTATTTCGAGGGCGACGAAGTGCTGGTCGCCGGCCGCAAGGCCATCATGGGCGCGCTGACGCTCTATCTCGACTTCATCAACCTGTTCTCGTTCCTGCTGTCCTTCCTCGGCAATCGCGAGTAGGCGGAACGGAAGCGGATTCGGAAAGGGCGGCTTCGGCCGCCCTTTTCTTTTGGTGCTTCAATGCGGTATCGCCTGGCGAGAATCCCGGAAAGCGCCATGACCATCGACATCCGCCCCGCCGAGCCCTCCGACCTGCCGGCCATCGCCGGGATCTACGCGCATGCGGTGACGCATGGAACGGCGAGCTACGAGCTGGAGGCACCCAGCCTCGACGAGATGCGGGGCCGCTACCAGGGGCTCGTGTCGGCCGGCTATCCGTATCTCGTCGCCGTAGGCGGCGGGGCGATCCTCGGCTATGCCTATGCCGGGCCGTTCCGGCCGCGCCGCGCCTATCGCTTCATGGTGGAGGATTCGATCTACCTTGCCCCCGAATCACAGGGCAAGGGCGTCGGCGGCCTGCTGCTCGCCCGGCTGGTCGCCGAATGCACCGCGCTCGGTTTCCGCCAGATCGCGGCGGTGATCGGCGACGGCGAGCGCAACCGCGCCTCGGTGCGGCTGCACGAGAAGGCGGGCTTCCGTCACGCCGGCACGCTGGAGGGGTCCGGCTACAAGCACGGGCGGTGGCTGGACACGGTGTTCATGCAGCTGACGATCAATGGCGGGAAAGATCTGCCGCCAGACCCCGAATCACTTCCGGGCCGGATGATTTAGGCTTCCACCAGCTTCAGCGTTTTGTCGAAGACGGTGAGCACGCGGGCCAGTTCGTGGCCGCGCTTAAGGATGAGGCCCGAGGCGGAGACGACCGAATAGGCGCCCTGGCGGCGCGCCAGCGACGGATCCTTGACGATCCGGTAGAGCGGCGTCTCGCTGGTGCGGCGGAAGACCGAGAAAACCGCGCGGTCGCTCATGTGGTCGATGGCGTAGTCGCGCCACTCGTTGGCGGCGACCATGCGACCGTAAAGCCGGAGAATCTGATCAAGTTCGCGCCTGTCGAAGGTAACCGGTATGTCCATCCGCTGGCGGCGCGCGTCCGACAGCGGAATCAGTATTGCGGAATCGTCACCGCCCTCCCCGCCGGCGCTGCGTTCGACCATCCGCTCCACTCCGTGACAGTTGAGTGACAAGGTCGCTCGTATGCCGAGCGAAATCAACACCTAATGCGAGAATGGGAGTGGTGGAGGCGATTCAGCGGTTCACGCATCATGAAAACGAATGTGACATTGGTGATCGCTTTGACACATTCTCGCCGCGAAATAATCCACCTGCGGCCAGCATTCGCCAGAAGTATGCGGTCGTTGCCTGAGACGGTTCGGTCCGGCGCCGGCCCTGTAAACCCCAAGCCCCCCGCCCATGGGGCCCGCGCTGGACCGATCCTTCGGGACTCCCGAGCATAACGGGGGTTTCGAGCGACAATCCCGAAAGACCTGCGGCCGGTATTCGATCTTCGGATCGAATGCCGGTCTTTTCTTCGGTCGGTCAGACCGCGCCTTGCGGGAAATTCGCCGCACCGAGGATCGGCCCAAGAGATCCATCAGGGCGGACGGACTGCAACAAAACCGCGAATCCGCCTGGACCCCGCTTGGACATCTCCCGGGCCGGGAGTTCGTATGCCGCCGTCTTTCCATGCCACATACCGACGGCCTGAACGCCGGTTACCGGGTTGACGTAATATACCTGCTGGCCGGAGTTCTCGCCGGCTGTGATGTTCACGGAATGTGGCAAGTCGTAGTAAACGATAGTTACATGGGCCTTCTTCCCGAAACCGCCTGCGCCGGTTTCGATGACGATGCTGTCGCCCTTCTTGCGGATGTCAACGTCAACGGTGAGGCCTTGCCCGGTGCTGCCTAGAGACGACAGCGTTCCTTCGATCTCGCCGCGCTTTGAACCGTTGACGTGTACCCGGCCGTTGACGACGGCTTGCGGCGTGTAGACGGAACGAGTCTCGAAGGTCTTCCGGTATTCGTCCTGGCGCGCCATACTGTCGCCATTGGCGAGGGTGTCGCGCCAGCCGAGATAATCCCAATAGCCGACATGGTAGCCGAGGGTCAGGACATCGCCCCGCTTCGACATCACGGCAAGATTGGCATCTGCCGCTGGCGAGGATTTGCAACCCTGACTGGTGAACAGCTCGACGACACCGGTCAGGCGCTCGCCTGCCCAGCAGATCGGATTGGATGCAAGTAGCGACAGCGCCGTCAGAGCGGCGGCGCCAAGGCTCTTCAGTATCATCGGTCTCACATGCCCCGCCGCCGTGTTCCGGCCGCTTTCTTATCTGCCCAAACCATAGGCAGACAAGCTTTCAACGGGAAGTCACGTTGGGGTGAGCGCTGCGTGGGGCGTCCGAGAGGTCTTCCGCGGCAGGTCGCCTTGATCGCAGCGGAGAAAGCGAGCGGCGCCGGACGGTTTCGCCCGGCGCCGTTGGTCGTCGATCGACTGTGTCGATTAGGCAGCGAGATCGCGAAGCACGTACTGCAGGATGCCGCCATTTTTGAAGTAGTCGAGCTCGTCCAGCGTATCGATGCGGCAGAGCACGGGCACGTTCTTCACCGTTCCGTCGGCGAAGGTGACCTTCGCCACCATCTTCTGGCGCGGCTTGATCGTCTCGATACCGTCGATCTCGACGGTCTCGTCGCCCTTGAGGCCGAGGGAGGCCCAGGAGGTGCCTTCCTCGAAGGTGAAGGGGATGATGCCCATGCCGACCAGGTTCGAACGGTGGATGCGCTCGAAGGACTGCGCGATCACCGCCTTGACGCCGAGCAGGTTGGTGCCTTTCGCCGCCCAGTCGCGCGACGAGCCGTTGCCGTATTCGACACCGGCGAAGATGACGAGCGGCACGCCTTCCTTCTTGTATTCCATCGCGGCGTCGTAGATCGACATCTCCTCCTTCGAGGGATAGTGGATCGTGTAGCCGCCCTCGCGGCCATTTTCGCCCAGTATGTGGTTGCGGATGCGGATGTTGGCGAAGGTGCCGCGCATCATCACCTCATGATTGCCGCGGCGCGTCCCGTACTGGTTGAAGTCGGCGACGCCGACGCCGTGGTCGGTGAGATATTTGCCGGCAGGCGAAGCCGCCTTGATCGAGCCGGCCGGCGAGATGTGGTCGGTGGTGATCTTGTCGCCGAACAGACCAAGCACGCGCGCGCCCTTGATGTCGCCGATCTTGCCGAAGCCCTTGCCCATGCCGACGAAGTAAGGTGGGTTCTGAACGTAGGTCGAGCTGTCGTCCCAGGCATAGGTCTGGCCGGTAGGAGCCTGGACCTTCTGCCAGTTCTCGTCGCCCTTGAAGACGTCGGCATATTTGCGGGCGAACAGCTCGCGCGTGACGTTCTTCGCGATGAACTCCTGGATCTCGACATTGGTGGGCCAGATGTCCTTGAGGTAGACGGGCTTGCCGTTCCTGTCCTCGCCGAGCGGCTCGGTCGTCAGGTCCTTCGTCACCGTGCCGGCGAGCGCGTAGGCGACGACGAGCGGCGGCGAGGCGAGATAGTTGGCCTGCACGTCGGGCGAGACGCGGCCCTCGAAGTTGCGATTGCCGGACAAGACCGCGGCAGCAATCAAACCTTTATCGTTGATGGTCTTCGAGATCGGGCCGGGCAGCGGGCCGGAATTGCCGATACAGGTGGTGCAGCCGAAGCCGACGAGGTTGAAGCCGATCTGGTCGAGCTCCTTCTGCAGCCCCGCCTTTTCGAGATATTCCGCGACGACCTGCGATCCGGGCGCCAGCGAGGTCTTGACCCAGGGCTTCTGCTTCAGGCCGACGCGGTTGGCGTTGCGGGCGAGCAGGCCCGCCCCGATCAGCACCGAGGGGTTGGACGTGTTGGTGCAGGAGGTGATCGCCGCGATGACCACGTCGCCATGGCCGAGATCGAAATCGGTACCTTCGACGGCGTAGCGCTTCGAGATGTCGACGGTCTTCTTGTATTCTGTTTCCATCGCCTTGGCGAAGCCGGCGGCGATATCCTGCAGCGCCTGGCGGCCCTCCGGACGCTTCGGTCCGGCCATAGACGGCACCACGTCGCCCAGATCGAGTTCCAGCGTGTCGGTGAAGACCGGATCGGCGATGCCGTCATGGCGCCACATCCCCTGCGCCTTCGAATAGGCTTCGACAAGCTCGATGCGGGCGTCGGTGCGGCCGGAGGTGGTGAGATAGTTGAGCGTTTCGCCGTCCACGGGGAAGAAGCCGCAGGTGGCGCCGTATTCGGGTGCCATGTTGCCGATGGTGGCGCGGTCGGCCAGCGTCATGGACGACAGGCCGGGGCCGAAAAATTCCACGAACTTGCCGACGACGCCCTTCTTGCGCAGCATCTGGGTGACGGTGAGCACGAGGTCGGTGGCGGTAACGCCCTCCTTGAGCTTGCCGGTGAGGCGGAAGCCGATGACCTCGGGCAGGAGCATGGAGACAGGCTGGCCAAGCATCGCGGCCTCGGCCTCGATGCCGCCGACGCCCCAGCCGAGCACGCCGAGGCCGTTGATCATCGTGGTGTGGGAATCGGTGCCGACGCAGGTGTCGGGATAGGCGGTCAGTTCGCCGTCCTCGTCATTGGTCCAGACGACCTGGCCGAGATATTCGAGATTGACCTGGTGGCAGATGCCGGTGCCGGGCGGCACGACGCGGAAGTTGCGGAATGCCTGCTGGCCCCACTTGAGGAACTTGTAGCGCTCCTCGTTGCGCTCGTATTCGAGTTCGACATTGCGGGCGAAGGCCATCGGCGAGCCGAATTCGTCGACGATGACGGAATGGTCGATGACGAGGTCGACCGGGACGAGCGGATTGATCTTTTCCGGATCACCGCCGAGCGACTTGATGCCATCGCGCATGGCGGCGAGATCGACCACGGCCGGCACGCCGGTAAAGTCCTGCATCAGCACGCGGGCCGGGCGGTAGGCAATTTCGACGCCGGCCTTGCCCCTGTCGACCAGCCATTCGGCGACCGCCTCGATCGACTTCTTCGTGACGGAGCGGCCGTCTTCGTTGCGGAGCAGGTTCTCGAGCAGCACTTTCATGGAGAAAGGCAGCTGCGAGACGCCGGTCAGCCCGTTCTTCTCCGCCTCGATAAGGCTGAAGTAGACATAATCTGCGTCCCCGACACGAAGTGTGCGCCGGGCGTTGAAGCTGTCGAGCGATTTTGGCACGTGCGATCCCATCCTGGTCTGTTTCGCCGAAGCGGGAACGGACTCCTGAGGCATGACGCGCAAAGGTTGCGGGTGCGGTCATTTCCGCTGCCCGTCCCCTGCGTGTCCCCGCTGGGAGAGCGGGTTGCGCGGGCTCGGCAATCTGAGGTTCCCCGTGCCGACCGCTGGCACAGTTGCCTGCTTCATAGAAGCTTTCTAAACAGGTTGCCAGTGCGTCGATGGGCAAAATTGCTGCGTCGCAAGAATATGCTGAGCCGCGCCTCGAACGGGCCGGGAATCGGGGCAGAATGCGGCTTGTCGTCGAGAATCTGGTGGGCGAACGGGGAGGCGAGCCGGTTTTCGACGGCATCTCCTTTGCGCTGTCCGACGGCGAATGCCTGGTCGTCACCGGCGAGAACGGCAGCGGCAAGTCGACACTGCTCAGGATCGTTGCCGGATTGGTGCCGGCTTCGGGCGGGTCGGTGAGCCTCGAAGGGGGCGGCGAGGCGTGGCCGGACGTGATGTCGGCCTGCCACTATCTTGGCGACAGGAACGCGATGAAGCCGGCGCTGACGGTGGCGGAGAACCTGTCGTTCCGGCAGGAGTTCCTCGGGCGGCCGTTCCTGTCGGCGGAGGAGGCGCTGGAAGAGGTAGCGCTGCCGAGCGTCGCCACCCTGCCGTTCGGGTACCTTTCGACGGGACAGAGGCGGCGGGTGGCGATCGCGGGATTGCTTGTGTCGTTCCGCCCGGTCTGGCTGCTGGACGAGCCCACCGCCGGCCTCGACCTCGGCTCGGAGCGGCGGTTTTCGGAGCTGATGCGGGCGCATCTGGGGGAGGGCGGCATCATCGTGGCGGCGACGCATGTGCCGCTGGGGATCGAGGGAGCGAAGGAGCTGGTGATGGGAGGCGCGGGATGAGGCGCGGGAAGCACCCCCTCACCGTCACGCTTCGCGTGCCACCTCTCCCCCTGCCCGGGGGAGAGGAGACGCTAATCGCGAATGCCGCAGTCCTCAGAACTTGGGCTCCTCTCCCCCGGGCAGGGGGAGAGGTGGTCCGAAGGACCGGTGAGGGGGTGCCTCTGGCGCTGCGGCCATCATGCTAGCCCTCTACATCCGCGATCTGAGGCTCGGCGTGCGGGCCGGGGGCGGGGCGCTGGTGGGCGTGCTGTTCTTCCTCGTCGTCATCACGGTGGCGCCGTTCGCGATCGGGCCGGACATGAACCTCCTGTCGCGCATCGGCCCGGCGATGCTGTGGATCGGCGCGCTGCTCGCCAGCCTGCTGGGCCTCGACCGGCTGTTCCAGGCCGACCGCGAGGACGGATCGCTCGACCTGCTCGTCATCGGGTCGAGCCGGCACATGATGGCATTGGTCGTCTTCGTCAAATGCCTGGCGCACTGGACGACGAGCGTGCTGCCGCTGGTGGTCGCGGCACCGCTGCTGGCGCTGTTCATGAACATGACGTTCGACTCCGCGCTGGGCACCGCGCTGACGCTTCTGGCGGGCACGCCGGCGATCACCTTCATCGGCGCGGCCGGCGCCGCGGTCGCCGTCTCGCTGCCGCGCGGCGGGCTGCTGGTGACGGTGCTGGTGCTGCCGCTGGTGATCCCGGTGCTGATCTTCGGCGTGTCGGCTGCCTATGCGGTGACAGCCGAGCCCGACCCGTTCCTGCCGCCCTTCCTGATGCTCTGCGCGCTCACCCTGTTCTTCGCGGTGGTCGGGCCGTTCGCGGCCGGATATTCCCTGAAGCATGCGGCAGACTAGCCGGCGCGCGACAAGTTGCTTCACGCCAGCTTGATCGGCGTCAATTGCGCGCCGCATTCGGCCGGTCTATTGGGGAATGATGAGCGACGCCGCGACACAGCCGATGCGACTTGCCGACCTCGCCAACCCGACCCGGTTCCTCGAACTCTCGGGCAAGGTATTGCCGTGGCTGGGCGCCGCCGCACTGATCGTCACGGCGCTCGGCCTCGTCATGGGCTTCGCGGCGCCGGAGGACTACCAGCAGGGCTCGACGGTCAGGATCATGTATATCCACGTGCCTTTCGCCTGGATATCCATGATGTGCTACATGGTGATGGCGGTCGCGGCGCTCGGCACGCTGGTGTGGAAACATCCGCTGGCCGACGTGTCGCTGAAGGCCGCGGCCCCGATCGGCGCCGTGTTCACGGCGCTGGCGCTCGCCACCGGCTCCATCTGGGGCCGGCCGATGTGGGGCACTTGGTGGGTGTGGGACGGGCGGCTGACCTCGGTCTTCGTGCTGTTCCTGATGTATCTCGGCCTGATCGCTTTGACTCGCGCGCTGGACGACCCGGCGCGGTCGGCCCGCGCGGCGGCCATCGTGACGCTGGTCGGCGTCATCAACATCCCGATCATCAAGTTTTCGGTCGAATGGTGGAACACGCTGCACCAGCCCGCCTCGGTCATGCGGCTCGACGGGCCGACCATCCATTCGAGCCTGCTCTGGCCGCTGCTGATTTCTGCGCTCGGATTCACGCTCATGTTCTTCGCCTTCCACATCATAGCGATGCGGGCGGAGATCTGGCGCCGCCGCGTCTCGGCGATGCGGCGCATGATGGCCAAGCGCGCCGACCGGGACGCCGCGGCATGAACCACGCGCTGTTCGTCGCCGCCGCCTACGTCGTGTCAGTCGTCGCCCTGCTCGGGCTCGGCGCGTGGATCCTGCTCGACCAGCGGGCGCGGCAGAAGGAAATGGCCGATCTCGAGGCTGCCGGCGTGAAGCGCCGCTCGGAGCGGAAGGCCCGCCGTGACGCCGCAGGCTGAACCGAAACCGAAGGGGCGCGCCTGGCTGGCGCTGTTGCCGCTCGCCTTCTTCCTGGCGCTGGCGGCGCTGTTCATGACGCAGCTGATGTCCGGCAAGGACAATTCGATCGTGCCCTCGGCGCTGATCGGCGCGCAGGCGCCGGCGACCGACCTGCCGCCGCTCGACGGCACCGGCCTGCCCGGGCTCAATTCGTCAGCCTTCGCCGGCAAGGTGACGCTGGTCAATGTCTGGGCGTCGTGGTGCGCGCCGTGCCGGCAGGAACATCCGCTGCTGATGGAGTTGGCCGGCGACAAGCGCATCGTTCTGACTGGTCTGAACTACAAGGACACGCCGGAGAACGCGCGCCGCTTCCTTGGCAGCCTCGGCAATCCGTTCGCCGCGATCGGGGTGGATGCGACGGGTTCGACGACGATCGACTGGGGCGTCTACGGCGTGCCCGAAACCTTCCTCGTCGGCAAGGATGGGCGCATCCTCTACAAGCATGTCGGGCCGTTCACGCCGGAATCGGTGCGCGACGAGCTGATGCCCGAGATCGAGAAGGCGCTGGCCGGCTGACGGCTTCGTCATTCCGGGGCCGCGAAGCGGAACCCGGAATCCAGGTCGCGGACGTCGGTCAGGACGTCCACACCCTCGACCTCGATCACGAGCGACGATCCACACCCGCCCGGGTCGGCACTCTGGATTCCGGGTTCCGCTTCGCGGCCCCGGAATGACGGCGTCAGCATCGGCCGTTCGGAACCGCAATTATCCACGCAAGCGGGCGCTATTTCTTGCCGAGTTCCTCGGTGGAATGGCGGATGATCAGCGGCATCTGGAACAGGGTGAAGGCGATGGTGATGGGCATGATGCCCCAGACCTTGAACGCAACCCAGGTCTCTTCCGAGAAGTTGCGCCACACGACTTCGTTGACCACTGCCAGGAAGAGGAAGAACAGGCCCCAGCGCAGCGTCAGCTTGCGCCAGCCCTCCGCATCGAGCTTGAAGGCGGAATCGAAGACGTAGCCGAGCAGCGAGCGGCCGAAGAGGAGACCGCCGAGCAGCACCGCGCCGAACAGCGTATTGACGATGGTGGGCTTCATCTTGATGAAGGTCGCGTCCTGCAGCCAGAGCGTCAGCCCGCCGAAGACGAAGACGACCACGCCCGAGACCAGCGGCATGATCGGCAGCGTGCGGGTGAGTGCCCAGGAGACGGCCAGCGCGACCGCCGTGGCGGCCATGAACAGGCCGGTGGCGATGAAGATCGGACCGCCGAGATCGGCAAGTGTGGGGAAACGCTCAGCCAGCCATTCGCCGCGGGCATTGGCAAAGAAGAAGATCAACAGCGGCCCGAGTTCCAGCGCGAACTTGAGATAGGGGTTGATTTCCTTGCGCCGCGGATCGGCCGGGTCGCGTTCGAGGATGGGTTCGCTCATTGGAATTGTCCTCGAGAAGTAATGCCCCCTCCACCGCCTTCGGCGGTCCCCCTCCCCCGCTTCGCAGGGGAGGATATGGCAGCCGCGCGGTCGCGCCTGATCCTCCCCCGTTCACGGGGGAGGGGGACCATGCGCAGCATGGTGGAGGGGGCGTTGTTGATACCGGAACTCATCATTGCACTCCGGCGATCGCGCGGGCGAAATCGTTGGCCGAGAAGGGTTCGAGGTCGTCGACCTGTTCGCCGACGCCGATGAAGTAGACCGGCAATCTATGCTTCGCGGCGATGGCGACAAGGATGCCGCCGCGCGCGGTGCCGTCGAGCTTGGTCATGACGAGGCCGTTCACGCCGGCAATGTTGCGGAAGATTTCGACCTGATTGAGGGCGTTCTGGCCGGTGGTCGCATCGACGGTCTGCAGCACGGTGTGCGGCGCCTCCGGGTCCAGCTTGGCGAGAACGCGGACGATCTTCTCCAGCTCCGCCATCAGTTCCGCCTTGTTCTGCAGGCGGCCGGCAGTGTCTATGATCAACACGTCGGAGCCGGCCTCCTTCGCCTTTTCGAAGGCGTCGTAGGCGAGGCCGGCGGCGTCGGCGCCGAGCTTCGAGGAAATGACGGGCGAGCGGGTGCGTTCGCCCCAGATCTTCAACTGTTCGATCGCAGCCGCGCGGAACGTGTCGCCGGCCGCGAGCATCACCTTCAGTCCCCCGGCGGTGAGCTTGGCGGCGAGCTTGCCGATGGTGGTGGTCTTGCCGGTGCCGTTGACGCCGACGACGAGGATGACGTGCGGCTTGTGGCTCAGGTCGAGTTCGAGCGGCAGAGCCACCGGCTTCAGCACCTTCTCGATCTCCTGCGCCATGACCGTGCGGACTTCGGCCTCCGACACGTCGCGGCCGAGGCGGGTCGAGGCGAGCGTGTCGGTGACGCGCAGTGCCGTCTCGACGCCGAGGTCGGCGCGGATGAGCACGTCTTCCAGATCCTGCAGCGTGTCTTCGTCGAGCTTCTTCTTGGTGAAGACGCCAGCGATGCTGGATGACAGTTCGCGCGAGGAGCGCGCCAGGCCCTCGCGCATGCGCTGGAACCAGGTCGGGCGCGGCGCGGGGGCGGCGGGGGCGACCGGCTCGACCCTGGCCTCGACCTTCTTCGCGACGGTGACCTTGCCGGCAGGTGGCACGGCGGGCGTCGCGGCGACGGGCGCCGGGACCGGGGTTTGGACCCCCTCGAGGGACGGAGGCTCGACGGCGACGGGCGCTGGCTCCGAAACCGAGACCGGTTCCGCCGGTAGGTCCGGAACGGCCGGGGCTGCAGACACCGGCTCCGCTGGCGCCGGCGCGGCGACCTGGGGTGCGTCGACCGGCGGCGGTTCGACCACCACGGGAGCGGGAGGCTCGACCGCTTCAGGTGCGGGTTCTTCCGGCGGCTGGGCGACAGGCTCCGGTTCGGCCGTCTGGGTGCGAGCGTCGACGGGCGGCAGCGCCGGCAATTCCGGTGCGATTTCCGCCTCGATCGCCGGAGGCGGGATCGGTTCGGCAACGCGGATGGGAGGCAGGATCTCGGCCGCCGGCGGCGCTTCGGCAACCGGCGAACGCTCGGCCTCGAGCGGCGGGGAGGGGGGAACCGGGGCGGTCTCGACGCCCGACGGTTCGGGGATCGAGGTGGGCTCCGGCGCGACCTCGGCCCTCAGCGCGTCGCCGGCGACAGGGTCCGGCTCGCGGATCGGGGGCAGGATTTCGGCCTCGGGCAAGGCCTGCGGCGGCGCCTCGGTGGCGGGCTGCTCGTCGATCCCGACATAGGGTGCGAGCGCCGGCTGTTCCGGCGCGGCGGGAGGCGTTCCATCGGCCGGCGGCGCCTTCTCCTCCTCGGCCTTGCGGCCGAAGGTGAACACCTTCTTGATGAAATCGAATGCCATCCGCTCAGGCCGCCTGTCTCAGGGGCGCGGCGATGAGCCTGTCGCCGTCGTGGCCGGTGACGATGCCCGGCAGGATTTCGCCGGGCTCCCCGGAACCGAGCGCCACAAGGGTGAAGCCTTCGGTGCGGCCGATGCCGTCACGCTCGACGAGGATCGACTGCGTGGTGCCCGCGAGCGAGGCGAGGTGGCGCCGGTAGGCCCTGTCGCCGGCGGCGCGCAGGCGCGCGGCGCGGTCCTTGACGACGTCGCGGCGGACCGGCGGCATGCGCGCGGCGGGCGTGCCCTTGCGGGCTGAGAACGGGAAGACGTGGAGATGCGTCAGGCCGCATTCCTCGACGATGCGCAGCGAGTTCTCGAACATGGCCTCCGTTTCCGTCGGGAAGCCTGCGATGATGTCGGCGCCGAAGACGATGTCGGGGCGCAGCGCCCGCACCTCGGCGCAGAAGCGGATCGAGTCGTCGCGCAGATGCCGCCGCTTCATGCGCTTGAGGATCATGTCGTCGCCGGCCTGGAGCGACAGGTGCAGGTGCGGCATCAGCCGCGCTTCGGTGGCGATCGCCTCCATCAGGTCGGCGTCCGCCTCGATGGAATCGATCGAGGACAGGCGCAGGCGCTTCAGGTCCGGCACCTGGCGCAGGATCGCCTTGACGAGCTTGCCGAGGCGCGGGCTGCCGGGCAGATCGGCGCCGTAGCTGGTCATGTCGACGCCCGACAGCACGATCTCGGCATAGCCATTGCCGACGAGGCGCTTCACCTGGTCGACCACGGCCCCCATCGGCACGGAACGCGAGTTGCCGCGGCCGTAGGGGATGATGCAGAAGGTGCAGCGGTGGTCGCAGCCGTTCTGGACCTGGACGAAGGCGCGCGCCCGGCCCTCGATCGCGTCGACCATGTGGGAGGCGGTCTCCTTCACCGACATGATGTCGTTGACGCGGACTTTCTCGAACAGGTTGACGCCGAAGTCGGGCAGCGCGCGGTAGGAGCTGGCCTTCAGCTTCTCCTCGTTGCCGAGGACAAGGTCGACCTCGTCCATTGCCTCGAAGGTGGCGGGCTCGGTCTGCGCGGCGCAGCCGGTGACGATGATGCGGGCCTGCGGATTGTCGCGGCGGGCCTTGCGGATCGCCTGGCGCGCCTGGCGGACGGCTTCGGCGGTGACGGCGCAGGTGTTGAAGACGACCGCGCCGCCGTCGAGCTCGCCGAGGCCGGCGGCATTGGCCTCCCGGCGCATCACCTCGGATTCGTAGGTGTTCAGCCGGCAGCCGAAGGTGACGATGTCGATGCCCTTGCCGGCCATTACGCCGCGCTTTCGGTTTCGCGTGCCCAGGCGCCGGTCGCGGGATCGAGCGTGCCGGAAAACTCCCATTCGGCCGGGCCTGTCATGACGACGTGGTCGTTGCCGCGCCATTCGACGGTGAGCGTGCCGCCCGGCTGGGTGACCTTGACGATGCGCTCCGTGCGGCCGGTGCGGGCGGCGGAGACGGCGGCGGCGCAGGCAGCGGAGCCGCAAGCCTTTGTCAGTCCCGCGCCGCGCTCCCAGGTGCGCATGATCAGTGCGTCGCGCGAGATCACCTGCGCGATCGAGATATTGGCGCGCTCGGGAAAGATCGGGTGGTTCTCGAGCAGGGGACCGAAGCGGTCGAGGTCATAGGACCAGACGTCGCGGTCGACCCAGAAGATGGCGTGCGGATTGCCCATCGAGGCGACGGAGGGCGAATGCAGCACCGGATTATCGATCGGCCCCACCTGCAGTTCGATGGCGCGGGTGTCGGCGAATTCCTCGGCGAGCGGGATCTGGTCCCACTCGAAGCGCGGCACGCCCATGTCGACCGAGATCGTGCCGTCCAGGTGTTCCTGCGCGCTCAAAATGCCGGCGACGGTTTCGAAGGTGAACAGCTTCTGGCCGGTCTCGGAGGCGAGCGCCTGGACGACGCAGCGCATGCCGTTGCCGCAGGCCTGGGCGCGCGAGCCGTCGGAGTTGAGGATCTCGACATAGTTGTCGGTGCCCGGCGTCTTCGGATCGTGGATGGCCATGATCTGGTCGAACTTCGTCGCCGGATCGGCATTGAGCGCGACCGCCGCCGCCGGGGAGACGCGCGCCGATGAGCCGCGCATGTCGGCGACGATGATCTCGTTGCCGAGCCCGTTCATCTTGGCGAATTGCACGTCGGAAGCCATCGCGGCCCAGTTTCCCTGCGATCTCGCCGCTATATGGCGGAAGCGGGCCGAAATTACCAGTCTCGCCAGGCCGTCGGCGTTAGGCGATGACGACGATGCCGAGGATCACCAGCAGGAACAGGATCAGCAGGATGCCGATCAGGAGCTTCGCGCCGGTCAGGGCAGCGCCGGAAATGGCGTTGAAGCCGAGGAGGCTCGCGACCGCGGCGACGATGAGAAGAATGACGATCCACTTGATCATGTGAAATCTCCCTCGCTTGGACGAGGGAAACGCCGCGGGCGGGAGCGGGTTCCGTCAGGCGGGCGGCACGTCCCACACTTCCCCCGGCAGCATGGCGCGGAAGCGGTGGCGCGGGATGGATTCTGCGTCGAGGGCGGCGTGCAGGCGCTCGCGCGGTTCGTCGACGGACTCGTCGGTGAGCCGGAAGGTGCCCCAATGGATGCCGGCGGCATGTTCGGCGCCGAGGAGGCGGAAGGCGGCGACGGCTTCTTCGGGATTCTGATGATGCGGTTCCATGAACCAGCGCGGCTCATAGGCGCCGATCGGCAGGAGCGCGAGGCGGAAGCCGCCATGCTTCTCCCGGGCGAGGACGAAATTGCGGCCTTCGTGGAAGCCCGTGTCGCCGCCGAAATAGACATGGCCGGCGGAGGTCTCGATGGTGAAGGCGGACCACAGCGCCATGCGGCGGTCGCCGGCGCCGCGCGCCGACCAGTGGTGGGCCGGCTCGACATGGACGGCGACGCCATCGCCAAGGTCGATCCGCTCGTGCCAGTCGTGCGTCGAGATGCGGATGCCGGGCGCGGCCCTGCCGACGATGGCATCGTTGCCGAGCGGCGTGATGACATGCGGGTCGCGGGCGGTCTTCAGCCGCGCCAGCGTCGCGGCATCCATGTGGTCGTAGTGGTTGTGGGTGAGCAGTACGTAGTCGATCGGCGGCAGGGCGTCGAAGGCGATGCCCGGCGCGTTGACGCGTCTCGGGCCGGCGAAGGAGAAGGGCGAGACGCGCTCGGACCAGACCGGATCAGTGAGGAAATTCAGCCCGCCCGCCTGGATCAGCAGCGACGCATGGCCGACCATCGTCACGCGCAGCGCCTCGGGTGCGAGCCGAGGCTCCGGCCAGGCCGGGGGGTGCGGGCTCGGCCATTCGGCCGGCCATTTCGCCTTGCCGCCGCCGAACTGCCAGCGCAGCAGGTCGCGGAAGGAGGCGGGCTCCTTCCCCTCCGGATTGAAGAACAGCCGGCCGTCGAAATGATCGGATCGCGGGCCGCCGTAATAGGCATTGCCGGCTTTCGCACGGCGCGTCGCGGAAGTGTCGCCGCTGCCGGCGAGTGCCTGTTTCGAGAACAATCCGGGTCGTTTCATCGTCAGCAGATAGGGGCAACGCGCTTGCGCGCAACCATGATGCGGTGAATTGAATGTTCCGGCAGGATGAAAAGGTCGTGAGCCATGGTCAAGAAGCGCATCGGCGATGCCTGGATGCCGGCGGACGAGTTCGGGCGGGCGCTGCCGCGCGGTCTCGGGCTCAACCTGCTGTGCCCGACATCGAACCGATGCGGCAGTTCTGCGCCGAGGTGCTTGGCGGGCGGATCGTCTATGCCGACGCAGATTTCTGCGTCGTCGACCTCGCCGGTTCGATCCTGCTGCTGCACGCCGACCATACCTATCGCGACCACGAGATGTTCGGCGTGTTCGACGGCGTCGAGGCGCGCGGCCTCGGGGCGGAGATCCGCGTCTATGGCGTCGACCCGGACGACATCGAGGCGCGGGCGCGCTCGGCGGGCCATGTCGTCCTGTCCGGCTCGATCGACAAGCCACACGGACTGCGCGAGTGCCATATCGTCGGACCGTCGGGCTATGTCTTCGTCCCCGGAAAGGCGATCTGAGCGGCGGCGCGCTGTCTCTCTGCGCGCAAAAGTACGAGCCCGGCCTGCGGTTTCGGCTCGCCAAAACCAAATATTAACCCTATTGGCCTCGAATCGTTCGCAACATCGCCACGTTTGTAGTGATTGGACTGACAGACGGGGCGCCCAGACAATTCCGCACCCCGCGGAGAAGATGATATGGCGAGTGACATGGTCCGACCCACCTCCAACGCGACGCGCGGCCTTCTGATCGCCTGCGCGGCGCTCGCGATCGCCGGATGCAGTTCCTCGCGTTTCGACCGCGTCGACACGCGGCCGGCGCCGCTGACACCGGCTCCGTCGGGAACCGTCACCTCCAACCAGCTTCCTCCGCCCTCGGCTGCCGGCCCGACCGATCCGTCGGCGTTCCCGCCTGCGCCGGGAACGAGCCCGACCGATCCGCAGGTCGCCGCGGGCCCGGCGGTGCCGCCCGAAGCGCCGGCCGGCGCGCCCGACGTCACCAAGGAAGCGATGGTTGGCGCATGGAAGGTCAATGCCGGCGGCGGCGGCTGCCAGATGATGCTGAGCCTGACCAAGCAGGCGGCCGATTTCCGCGCCGCCTCGCTGCGCTGCCCGGGCGACGCGGCCAATGTCGCGGCCTGGAACGTCGCGGGCAAGCAGGTGGTGCTGAAGGACAATACCGGCAACGTGGTTGCGCGGCTCTATTCGTCGGGGGCCGAGAAGTATGACGGCCAGACGGCGAGCGGCCAGCCGATCAGCTTTTCCAGATAAATCGCAAAACCGTTCGGGTGCGGTCTCCATGACCTCTCATGCAGGGCTGGCGGCCTATTCCTCGCTGCGGCACGACTATGGCCGGCTGGTCGAGAAGGGCGAGATCACGCGCGATCCCGTGCAGGAAGCGCTTGTCGCCCGCTTTGATCGCCTGATCTCGGAACTGGGGGCCTCCAATCCCGCCACCAAGTCCAATGCGCTCGGCTGGTTCTTCGCACGAAAGAAGGCATGGCCGGCGCCGCGCGGCCTCTACATCTACGGCGGGGTCGGGCGCGGCAAGACCATGTTGATGGACATGTTCTTCAGGCTGGCGCCGCTGAAGAAGAAGCGGCGGGCCCATTTCAACGAGTTCATGGCCGACGTGCATGACCGGATCGGGCTGCACCGGGCGGCGCTGAAGGCCGGCACAGCGAAGGGAGACGATCCGATCCCGCCGGTGGCGGCGGCGATCGCCAAGGAATCGCGGCTGTTGTGCTTCGACGAGTTCACCGTCACCGACATCGCCGACGCGATGATCCTGTCGCGGCTGTTCACCGCGCTGTTCGCCAACGGGGTGACCCTCGTCGCCACCTCGAACGTCGCCCCGGACGACCTCTATCGGGACGGACTGAACCGGGCGCTGTTCCTGCCGTTCATCGCGACGCTGAAGGCCAATGTCGAGGTGGTTGCGGTCGATATTGCGACCGACTACCGAATGCTGAAGCTCAGCCACCTGCCGGTCTACGTCACCCCGCTGGGGCCGGCGGCCGACCGGCAGATGGACGAGGCCTGGGCGGCGGCGACCGAGGGCCACAGCGAGACGCACACGGCGCTGACGGTGATGGGCCGCGAGGTGAAGGTCGCGCGGGCCTCGGGCCCGTCGGCGCGGTTCACCTTCGCGCAACTGTGCGACGAGCCGCTCGGCGCACGCGATTACCTCGCGATCGCGGAGCGCTTCGACACGATCTTCATCGACCACATTCCGGTGATGGACCAGACGCGGCGCAACGCGACCAAGCGCTTCATCCTGCTGATCGACACGCTCTACGACCGCCACATCCGCCTGGTGGCGAGTGCGGAGGCAGCGCCTGACCGGCTCTATGCCGGGCGCGAGAACGTCACCGAGGCGTTCGAATTCGCGCGCACCGCCTCTCGCCTGAACGAGATGCAGAGCCGGGAATGGGTCGAGGGGACGGGCGCCTGATAGTGCAGGCACAGGAGAGCTATGGGCAGCCTATATCGTGCCCCTTGCTTGTGGTTGCCTGCTTGTTGGTCAAATAATTGACGTTTACGTAAGTCAAAACAGTATTAACCGATTGAAAATATTCAATCCGAAAGAATCGGTTGAATTTTCTTCCGTCCGGGCCTAATGCCTGCGCCGGTTTCGCTGGCAGAGCGCCGGCGGCGCGGGCATATGTCACACGGATTTCAGTCTGTGCGAATAGGCCCTAACGGTTTCAACTCCGCCGGCCGCGAGTGGACCCGGCGATGCGCAAGGGACGGTTCGCATGGCACGCAACAAGATTGCCCTCATCGGCTCGGGTATGATCGGCGGGACGCTCGCCCATCTGATCGGGCTCAAGGAACTCGGCGACGTCGTCATGTTCGACATCGCGGAAGGCATCCCGCAGGGCAAGGGCCTCGACATCGCGCAGTCCACTCCCGTCGAAGGCGTCGATGCCCGCTACCAGGGAGCCAACGACTATTCGGCGATCAAGGACGCCGACGTGTGCATCGTGACCGCCGGCGTGCCGCGCAAGCCCGGCATGAGCCGCGACGACCTGCTCGGCATCAATCTCAAGGTGATGGAGCAGGTCGGCGCGGGCATCAAGAAATATGCGCCGAAGGCCTTCGTGATCTGCATCACCAACCCGCTCGACGCGATGGTGTGGGCGCTGCAGAAGTTCTCCGGCCTGCCGAAGAGCCATGTGGTCGGCATGGCCGGCGTGCTCGATAGCGCGCGCTTCCGCTACTTCCTCGCCGAGGAGTTCAAGGTCTCGGTCGAGGACGTCTCGGCGATGACGCTCGGTGGCCACGGCGACGACATGGTGCCGATGGTGCGCTATTCGACGGTCGCCGGCATTCCGCTGCCCGACCTCATCAAGATGGGCTGGACCTCGAAGGAGAAGCTGGACGCGATCGTCGAGCGCACCCGAAAGGGCGGCGGCGAGATCGTCGGCCTGCTCAAGTCCGGCTCGGCCTACTACGCGCCGGCGGCATCGGCCATATCGATGGCCGAAGCCTATCTCAAGGACAAGAAGCGCGTGCTGCCCTGCGCGGCGCATCTGTCCGGCCAGTACGGCCTGAAGGACATGTATGTCGGCGTGCCGGTGGTGATCGGCGCCGGCGGTGTCGAGCGCGTCATCGAGCTCGACTTCAACAAGGCCGAGCAGAAGATGTTCGACAAGTCGGTCGCAGCCGTCCAGGGCCTGTGCGAGGCCTGCGTGACCATCGCCCCGAACCTCGCCAAGTAGGACCAGCGCGCCATGAACATCCACGAATACCAGGCAAAGCAGATCCTCAAGAGCTACGGCGCGCCGGTTGCGGATGGCGTCGCGATCCTCAAGGCGGACGAGGCCCAGAACGCGACGCGCTCGCTGCCGGGCCCGCTCTATGTGGTGAAGAGCCAGATCCATGCCGGTGGCCGCGGCAAGGGCAAGTTCAAGGAACTGCCCGAGACCGCCAAGGGCGGCGTGCGGCTCGCCAAGTCGGTCGACGAGGTCGTGCACAACGTCAAGGAGATGCTGGGCAACACGCTCGTCACCAAGCAGACCGGCCCTGAAGGCAAGCAGGTCAACCGCCTCTACATCGAGGACGGCGCCGACATCGACCGCGAACTCTATCTGTCGCTGCTGGTGGACCGCTCGGTCGGCCAGGTCGCCTTCGTCGTCTCGACCGAGGGCGGCATGGACATCGAGGCCGTCGCCCACGACACGCCGGAGAAGATCGTCACCATCGCGATCGATCCCGAGAAGGGCGTGACGGCCGGCGACGTGAAGAAGATCAACGCGGCCTACGGGCTCTCGGGCGAGGCGGCGAAGGACGGCGAGAGCCTGTTCCCGATCCTCTACAAGGCCTTCGTCGAGAAGGACATGAGCCTGCTCGAGGTCAACCCGCTGATCGTGATGAAGAACGGCCGGCTGCGCGTGCTCGACGCCAAGGTGTCGTTCGACAACAACGCGCTGTTCCGCCATCCGGAAATCATGGAACTGCGCGATACGACCGAAGAGGACGAGAAGGAGATTCAGGCCTCCAAATACGACCTCGCCTATGTCGCGCTCGACGGCAATATCGGCTGCATGGTCAACGGCGCAGGCCTTGCCATGGCGACGATGGACATCATCAAGCTCTACGGCGCGGAGCCGGCGAACTTCCTCGACGTCGGCGGCGGCGCGAGCAAGGAAAAGGTCACGGCGGCGTTCAAGATCATCACCGCCGACCCGAACGTGAAGGGCATCCTGGTCAACATCTTCGGCGGCATCATGAAGTGCGACGTCATCGCCGAAGGCGTGATCGCTGCGGTCAAGGAAGTCGGCCTGCAGGTGCCGCTGGTGGTGCGTCTCGAAGGCACCAATGTCGAGCTCGGCAAGAAGATCATCAACGAGAGCGGCCTCAACGTCATCTCGGCCGACGATCTCGACGACGCGGCCAAGAAGATCGTCGCGGCGGTCAAGGGCTGATCAGGTGCATCGTCTCGGCATCGCCGCCGGAATAACGGGTTTGTTGGCCGCCGGGGTTCTGCCGGCGGCCGCGAACCCGTTTTCGGCAGCGTTTGTCGAGGCGTTCAGAGAGACCTGCGTGCCCGAGCGGCTGAGCTACGAGGGCACGGTCGGTCACGCCAAGGCGCTCGGATGGGTGGCTGTCGAACCGTCGTCGCATCCCGAGTTCGCGAAGGTGATGGAGTATTCGGCCAAGGGGCTCGAGGAGGCAAAGGCCGACGGGTTGGAACTGTCGTTCCGGCAGGTATCCCTGGTCCGCACCGTCGAAAGCCGCGACCTGCACCTCATCGTCTCGTTCACGGGGTCGGAATATCTCGACCAGATCGGCTGCTATCTTTACGACTTCGCCGCTACCGAGCCGGTCGACGCGGCCGCGGTCGGGCAGATGCTGGGCATAGCGGCTCCCGCGCAGTCGATGGGGACGGCGGAGATCACCAGCCATGTCTGGGGTCCGCCGCCGTCATTGCCGCGCACGCTCGACACCTACCTGACCTACATTCCCGCCGGCAGCCCGCATGTCGAGCAGACAGGCTTCGACGGGGTCGTGCTGAAGTTTTCCACCTCCGCGCCGGACGAGGCAGGCCAATGAGCTTCCCGTCCGGCACCCATGCTATCCGATAGATTGTTCCCGAAAGGCTGAGCGACGCATGTCCATTCTCGTCGACAAGAACACCAAGGTCATCGTGCAGGGCCTGACCGGCAAGACCGGCACGTTCCACACCGAGCAGGCGCTCGCTTATTACGGCACGCAAATGGTCGGCGGCATCCACCCGAAGAAGGGCGGCGAGAAATGGACCGGCTCGAAGGGGGAGACCCTGCCGATCTTCGCGACGGTCGCCGAGGCGCGCGACGTCACCGGCGCCACCGCTTCGGTCGTCTACGTGCCGCCGGCGGGCGCGGCCGAGGCGATCCTCGAAGCGATCGAGGCGGAGATTCCGCTGATCGTCTGCATCACCGAGGGCATCCCGGTGATGGACATGGTCAAGGTCAAGGCGCGGCTCGACAAGTCGAAGTCCCGCCTGATCGGGCCGAACTGCCCGGGAATCGTGACGCCGAACGAATGCAAGATCGGCATCATGCCCGGCAACATCTTCAAGAAGGGCTCGGTCGGCGTTGTCTCGCGCTCGGGAACGCTTACCTATGAGGCAGTCTTCCAGACGTCCAACGAGGGGCTCGGCCAGTCGACCGCGGTCGGCATCGGCGGCGACCCGGTGAAGGGCACCGAATTCATAGACATGCTCGAAATGTTCCTCGCCGACGACGAGACCAAATCGATCATCATGATCGGCGAGATCGGCGGTTCGGCCGAGGAAGATGCGGCGCAGTTCCTGCGCGACGAGGCCAAGCGCGGCCGCAAGAAGCCGATGGCCGGCTTCATCGCCGGCCGCACGGCCCCTGCCGGACGGACCATGGGCCATGCGGGCGCCGTGATCTCCGGCGGCAAGGGCGGCGCGGAAGACAAGATCGCGGCGATGGAAGCCGCGGGCATCAAGGTCTCGCCCTCGCCGGCGCGACTGGGCAAGACGCTGGTGGAAGCGATCAAGGGATAGGTGAATGGGGAATGGCGAATGGCGAATGGGATCCCCACTCGCCACTCGCCAACCACCACTCGCCCAGCAAGGAGACGGAGCAGGCGCTCCGACAGACACATGGCAAGGCAGGATCAGGCCAACGACCAGTTCTCGATCACCTCGTTCCTCTACGGCGGGAACGCGGACTATATCGAGCAGCTCTATGCCGACTGGCAGAAGGATGCGTCCTCTGTCAGCGAGGAATGGCGCGACTTCTTCGGCGGGCTGAAGGACGAGGCGGCGATCGTCGTCAAGAACGCCGAGGGCGCGTCCTGGCAGCAGAAGGGCTGGCCGCAGGCGGCCAATGGCGAGCTCGTCTCGGCGCTCGACGGCAACTGGGCCCAGGTGGAGAAGGCCGTCGAGAAGAAGCTGCGCGACAAGGCAACGGCGGGTGCTGCCGCTCCGGCAGCCGCTCCGGTCGATGTGCAGAGAGCGGCGCGGGATTCGGTGCGGGCGATCATGATGATCCGCGCCTACCGCATGCGCGGACATCTGCATGCCGACCTCGATCCGCTTGGCATCGCCAAGCCGCAGGAAGACTACAACGAACTGTCGCCGGCGAACTATGGCTTCACGGAAGCCGACTTCGACCGCCCGATCTTCATCGACGGCGTGCTCGGCCTCGGCGAATACGCCACGATCCGGCAGATGCTCGATCTCCTGAAGCGGACCTACTGCTCGACGCTGGGCGTCGAATTCATGCACATTTCCGACCCCGCCGAGAAGGCATGGATCCAGGAGCGCATCGAAGGCCCCGACAAGGGCGTGTTCTTCACCGCCAACGGCAAGAAGGCGATACTGCACAAGCTGGTCGAGGCGGAGGGCTTCGAGCAGTTCATCGACGTCAAGTACAAGGGCACGAAGCGCTTCGGCCTCGACGGCGGCGAATCGCTGATCCCGGCGCTCGAGCAGATCATCAAGCGGGGCGGCGCGCTCGGCATGGAGGAAATCGTGCTCGGCATGGCCCATCGCGGCCGGCTGAACGTGCTGACCAACGTGATGGCCAAGCCTCACCGCGCCGTCTTCCACGAGTTCAAGGGCGGCTCCTTCGCGCCGGACGACGTCGAGGGCTCGGGCGACGTCAAGTATCACCTCGGCGCATCGTCGGACCGCGAATTCGACAACAACAAGGTGCATCTGTCGCTGACGGCCAACCCCTCGCATCTCGAGATCGTCGATCCGGTGGTGATGGGCAAGGCGCGCGCCAAGCAGGACCAGCTGTTCGGCCGCACGCGCGAGGAGATCGTGCCGCTGGAGGAGCGCGCCAAGGTGCTGCCGCTCCTGCTGCACGGCGACGCGGCCTTCGCCGGCCAGGGCGTCATCGCGGAAATCCTGGGGCTGAGCGGCCTGCGCGGCCATCGCGTCGCGGGCACGCTGCATTTCATCATCAACAACCAGATCGGCTTCACCACCAATCCGCGCTTCTCGCGCTCGTCGCCCTATCCGTCGGACGTGGCGAAGATGATCGAGGCGCCGATCTTCCACGTCAATGGCGACGACCCGGAAGCCGTGGTCTATGCCGCCAAGGTCGCGACCGAATTCCGGATGAAGTTCCACAAGCCGGTCGTGGTGGATATGTTCTGCTACCGCCGCTTCGGCCATAACGAGGGCGACGAGCCGGCCTTCACGCAGCCTCTGATGTACAAGAACATCCGGGGGCGACAGACGACGCTGGCGATCTATGCCAAGAAGCTCATCGAGGAAGGCGTGGTCTCCGAAGCCGACGTCGATAAGATGAAGGCGGACTGGCGCGCGCACCTGGAGGCCGAGTTCGAGGCCGGACAGGCCTACAAGCCCAACAAGGCCGACTGGCTGGACGGGGCGTGGTCCGGACTGCGTTCCGCCGACAGCCAGGACGAGTTGCGCCGCGGCAAGACCGCGGTGCCGGTCAAGACGCTGAAGGAGATCGGCCGGAAGCTGACCGAGACGCCGAAGGATTTTGAGGCGCACAAGACGATCCAGCGCTTCCTGGACGCGCGGCGCAAGATGATCGACACGGGCGAGGGTCTCGACTGGTCGACGGCCGAGGCGCTCGCCTTCGGAGCGATCCTGCTCGACGGCAATCCGATCCGGCTGTCCGGCCAGGATTCCGAGCGCGGCACCTTCTCGCAGCGCCATTCGGTGCTTTACGACCAGCGTGACGAGAACCGCTACATCCCGCTCAACAATCTGGGACCCCAGCAGGCATATTACGAGGTCATCAATTCGATGCTCTCCGAAGAGGCCGTGCTCGGCTTCGAATACGGCTATTCGCTTGCGGAACCGAAGGCGCTGACGCTGTGGGAAGCCCAGTTCGGCGATTTCGCCAACGGGGCGCAGGTGGTGTTCGACCAGTTCATATCGTCGGGCGAACGCAAGTGGCTGCGCATGTCGGGCCTCGTCTGCCTTCTGCCGCACGGCTACGAGGGCCAGGGGCCGGAGCATTCCTCGGCGCGGCTCGAGAGGTTCCTGCAGCTCTGTGCGGAAGACAACATGCAGGTCGCGAACGTCACGACGCCCGCGAACTATTTCCACATCCTGAGGCGGCAGCTGAAGCGCGACTTCCGCAAGCCGCTGATCCTGATGACGCCTAAGTCGCTGCTGCGCCACAAGCGGGCGGTGTCGACGCTGGCCGAAATGTCGGGCGAGAGCTCGTTCCACCGACTGCTGTGGGACGACGCGCAGATGCTGCCCGACCAGGCGATCAAGCTTGTGAAGGACTCGAAGATCCGCCGCGTCGTGCTCTGCTCGGGCAAGGTCTATTACGACCTCTACGAGGAGCGCGAGAAGCGCGGCATCAACGACATCTACCTGCTGCGGGTCGAACAGCTCTATCCGTTCCCGGCCAAGGCGCTGATCACCGAACTGTCGCGCTTCCGCAACGCCGAGATGGTATGGTGTCAGGAGGAGCCCAAGAACATGGGCGCCTGGGCCTTCATCGACCCTTACCTGGAATGGGTACTTGCCCATATCGACGCCAAGCACCAGCGCGTCCGCTACACCGGCCGGCCGGCCGCGGCGTCGCCGGCGACAGGCCTTATGTCCAAGCACCTGGCGCAGCTCGAGGCTTTCCTCGAGGATGCGCTCGGCAACTGAACCGAAATTCGAGAAACGGAAGAACAGTCCAATGGCCACAGAAATCCGTGTTCCGACCCTCGGCGAATCCGTCACGGAGGCGACCGTCGGCAAGTGGTTCAAGAAGGCGGGCGAGTCGATCGCCGCTGACGAGCCGGTTCTGGAGTTGGAAACCGACAAGGTGACGATCGAGGTACCGTCTCCGGCCGCCGGCGTTCTGGCAGAAATCACCGCGAACGAGGGCGAGACAGTCGGCCTGGGCGCGCTGCTCGGCACGATCGGCGAAGGCGCCGGCGCGAAAACGGCCGCCAAGCCCGAGGCTGTCGCGCAGGCCGCCGGTGCTTCGGGCGCGCAGACGACGAAGGAAGCGGCCGAGAAGACGGCCAAGATCGCAGGCGAAGGCCCGGTGGAGAAGCGCGACATGCCGCCGGCGCCGGCCGCGTCCAAGCTGCTCGCAGAAGCCAATCTCTCGGCCGACCAGGTGTCCGGCTCGGGCAAGCGCGGCCAGGTGCTGAAGGGCGACGTGCTCGACGCGATCGCCAAGGGCGCGCCCTCGCAGCCGGCCGAGGCGCCGGCCCCGGTGGCGGCGCGCGCGCCTTCATCCTCCGACGACGCCGCGCGCGAGGAGCGCGTGAAGATGACCCGCCTGCGCCAGACCATCGCGCGCCGGCTGAAGGACGCGCAGTCGACGGCCGCCATGCTGACCACCTTCAACGAGGTGGACATGAGCGGAGTGATGTCGCTGCGCGCGAAATACAAGGATGTCTTCGAAAAGAAGCACGGCGTGAAGCTCGGCTTCATGGGCTTCTTCACCAAGGCGGTGACGCATGCGCTGTCGGAGATCCCGGCGGTCAATGCCGAGATCGACGGTACCGACATCATCTACAAGAACTACGCCCACATCGGCGTCGCGGTGGGCACCGACAAGGGCCTCGTCGTGCCGGTGGTGCGCAATGCGGACGCCATGTCTATCGCCGAGATCGAGAAGGAGATCGGCAGGCTCGGCATCGCGGCCCGCGACGGCAAGCTCGGCATGGCCGATATGCAGGGCGGGACGTTCACCATCTCCAACGGCGGCGTCTACGGTTCGCTGATGTCGACGCCGATCCTCAACGCGCCGCAGTCCGGCATCCTCGGCATGCACAAGATCCAGGACCGGCCGGTGGTGGTCGGCGGCCAGATCGTCATCCGCCCGATGATGTATCTGGCGCTCAGCTACGACCACCGCATCGTCGACGGCAAGGAAGCGGTGACGTTCCTGGTGCGGGTCAAGGAAAGCCTGGAGGATCCGGAAAGGCTCGTGCTGGACCTCTAGTCGACGAGAAGGGGGTCGTACCGGAACGCGGGTTGCCGCGTTTCGGCTCAGGGCACGGAGGCCGGCGGTATGGAAGCGACATCGTCGTCGATGGAAGTCTGGGTGCTCGGCTGGAGCGTCGCGCTCCTCTTAGCCCAGATCATCGCCCAGGCGACGGCCGGCCGAGACAGGGGCACGGATTATCTCGTCGGCCCGCGCGATGAACAGAAGTCGTCGACGAATCCGGTCGCAGGCCGGCTGGACAGGGCCCTGCGCAATTTTCTCGAAACCTATCCCGCCTTCATCGCGCTTGCGGTGGCGCTCGCACTGACGGGCAAGACCGGCGGTATCGGGGCAACAGGTGCGGTGACCTGGATCGTCGCGCGGACCGCCTATGTGCCTGTATACGCAATGGGGGTCTCGGCCTTTCGCAGCCTCATCTGGTTTGTGTCCTTGATCGGTCTGGCGATGATGTTCGCCCGGCTGATGTTCTAGGCGGAACGCGATGCGGGCGAAGGAAACAATCGCACTGGCGCTCACGACCATGATGCTGGCCGCGTCGTCAGCCTTCGCCACCTGCATGCAGGAGCTCTCCGTCTATTCCGAGCCCGAGGCGAACGCTTCGCTCGAATTCACACCTGCCGCGCCGAACGGCTCCACGTCGCACGCGTTCACGATCAAGTTCCCCGAGAATTCGGTGGTCCTCGACGGGATCGTCATGTGGACCGAAGGCGTAGCGCGGCCCGTCGGCATCGTCATGCACAAATGCCCGGAGGGAGACGTCACCGGCGCCGAACTCGAGGCCTGCACGGTGTGGCAGGGCGTCATCTACGCCATCGACGGGCAGGGCAATGTCGACCTGTTGCCGCCCGAAGGCGCGGATTCCGCGGCGCAACTTCTGCTGCCCGATTTCGCGCCGGCACTGAGGCAATCCTCCGCCTATGGCATGGCCGGCCTGTCGAAGATGCCATGGGACGCGTTCAAGCAATCGGGCTGCCAGGAATGAGCGGCAAGGTCCTCCTCGTCACCGGCGGCAGCCGCGGCATCGGCGCCGAGACCGCGCGGCTGGCGGCGGCGCGGGGTTGGCGCGTCGCGGTCAATTACGTTTCCGACAGGGCGGCGGCGGACGCCGTCGTGGCTGATATCGACGCTGCCGGCGGCGAAGCATTCGCGGTGCGGGGCGATGTGGGTGCGGAGGCGGACGTGCTGTCCATGTTCGCCGCCGTCGATTCCCGTTGGGGGCGGCTCGACGGGCTCGTCAACAATGCCGGCGTGGTCGACCGGATGGGGCGGCTCGACGAGATGAGCGCTGCGCGTCTCGAGCGGATGATGCGCATCAATGTGATCGGCTCGATGCTGTGCGCTCGCGAGGCCGTGAAGCGCATGTCGACGCGACATGGCGGAAAGGGCGGCGTGATCGTCAACCTGTCGTCGGCCGCGGCGAGGCTCGGCAGCCCCGGTTGGTATGTCGACTACGCCGCCTCGAAGGGCGCGATCGACACGTTCACCAAGGGCCTGGCGCTCGAAGTCGCGGACGAGGGAATTCGGGTCTGCGGGGTGCGCCCCGGAATTGTCGACACCGACATTCATGCCTCCGGCGGCGAGCCGGACCGGGTGGAGAAAGTGCGCTCCGGACTTCCCATGAAAAGGGAAGGCAGACCTGAGGAAATTGCATCCGCCGTCGTCTGGCTTTTGTCGGATGAGGCATCCTATATCACCGGCACGCTGCTCGACGTGAGCGGCGGTCGCTGAACCACCACGACAGGAGACCGGGCGATGGCCTATGACGTGATCTTTATCGGAAGCGGCCCCGGCGGCTATGTCGGCGCGATCAAGGCGGCGCAGCTCGGGCTGAAGACGGCGGTGGTCGAAAAGAGCGAAACCTATGGCGGCACCTGCCTCAATATCGGCTGCATCCCGTCGAAGGCGCTGCTGCACGCCTCCGAGCTGTTCGCGGAGGCCGGCCATTCCTTCGACGCGCTCGGCATCGAGGGCGTGAAGCCTAAGCTCAACCTGGCGAAGATGATGGCGCACAAGGACGCGACCGTCGCGTCCAACGTGGGCGGCGTCGCCTTCCTGTTCAAGAAGAACAAGATCGATACCTTCCGCGGCACCGGCAGGATCGCCAGCCCCGGCAAGGTGGCGGTGACCGGCGAAGATGGCAAGGTGACCGAGGTCGAGGGCGCCAGCATCGTTATCGCCACCGGATCGGACGTCGCCGGTATCCCGGGCGTCAAGGTCGACATCGACGAGAAGGTCATTGTCTCGTCGACGGGCGGCATCGCGCTCGACAAGGTGCCGGCGAACATGGTCGTGGTCGGCGGCGGGGTGATCGGGCTGGAACTCGGATCGGTCTGGGCGCGGCTCGGCGCCAAGGTAACGGTGGTCGAATATCTCGACACGATCCTCGGCGGCATGGACGGGGAGATCTCGAAGCAGTTCCAGAGGATGCTCGCCAAGCAGGGCATCGACTTCAAGCTCGGCGCCAAGGTGACGGCCGTCGAGAAGGTCAAGAAGGGCGCCACCGTAACCTTCGAGCCGGTGAAGGGTGGCGCGGCGGAGACGATCGCGGCCGACGTGGTGCTGATCGCGACCGGCCGGCGGCCTTACACGGATGGTCTGGGGCTGGAGGAAGCCGGCGTCGAAATGGACCGCGGCAAGGTCAAGACCGATGGCCACTACCAGACCAACGTCAAGGGCATCTACGCGATCGGCGACGTGATCGCTGGGCCTATGCTCGCCCACAAGGCCGAGGACGAAGGCATTGCGGTCGCCGAGATTCTCGCCGGGCAGCGCGGCCACGTGAACTACGACGCGATCCCGAGCGTCGTCTATACCAGCCCCGAGGTCGCCTCCGTCGGCAAGACCGAGGAAGAGCTGAAGAAGGCGGGTATCGACTACAAAGTCGGCAAGTTCCCGTTCACGGCCAACGGCCGCGCGCGCGCGATGCTGCATACCGAAGGCCTGGTGAAGATACTCGCCGACAAGGCGACCGACCGGGTGCTCGGCGGGCACATCGTCGGCTTCGGTGCCGGCGAGATGATCCATGAAATCACCGTGCTGATGGAGTTCGGCGGCTCGTCGGAGGATCTCGCGCGCACGACGCATGCGCATCCGACAATGTCGGAGGCCGTGCGCGAGGCGGCGCTGGCGACGTTCTTCAAGCCGATTCACATCTGAGCGACAGGCACTTGCGGATACACAACGGCCCGCCGAATGGCGGGCCGTTGTCGTTTCAGGAGCCGCGCGGCAGTTACTGGGCCGGAGCGGGCTGTGCCGGCGGAGGCGTCGGGGCCGGAGCTGGACCCGGCTCGGGAGCCGGCGCTGGCTCTGCCGGGGCAGGCTGCGTGGGCGCGGGCGCAGGTTCGGCCGCGGGCGGCGCTGGCTCGGGAGCCGGAGCGGCCGGCGGAGTTGCGGGGGCCGGCTCGGTCGCCGCGGGCGGAGGCGGTGCATCCGGGCCGGGTGCGTCACCGCTGCTGCCGAAGACGAAATAGGCGATGATCGCGAGGATAATGACGACGGCCGCGATCATGACGCCCGTCCCGCCGCTGCGCGACTGAACGACGGTCCGGTTGTCGACGCGGGCCGGATCATAGTCCGCGCGGGTTGGATCGGTCGCCGGATGAGGCGGAGGGGTGCCCCGCGGATCAGTATTGAGGGGATCCACCATCTTGGTTCTCCATTGCTGCTACCGGGCAACAACGTCGAACTGGCGGATTGGTTCAAATGCGCGCGAGGGTGTGTCTTCACGAACGGAGACCGCCGGACATGAACGCCCGGCGCTGGCAGACCCCCTCTGGCGAAATGCCTACTCGGCCTCGGCGGGCGCGGCTTCTTCCTTGACCGTCGTTTCCGCTTCCGTCGAGGCGGTGGTCGACATGTCCAGGGTCGCGACCGATTGGGTGGTGTCCGTCTTGACCATGTCGTGTCCGCAGGCGGCGATCGCGCCCGAGGCCGTCAGTCCGAGCAGTGCGAATGCGGAGAATACTGTCTTCATCGCCGTCTCCCATGCCAGTCCATGACAAAGGCTAACATCTGCGGAGAGGAGTGCAAATCACGCTTTGCGTGAACGATGTTCGGATCAGCGTGCCGGAGTGACGGTGTAGCCGTCTTTCTTAAGGAGGGCGATCACGCCTTCCGCACCGGGAAGATGCAGGGCGCCGATTGCGATGAAGGCGCCGCCCTCGTCGAGATAGGCCTTCGCCCCCTTCGCCATCACGCCGTTGCGCGCCGTGATCATCGTTTCCTCGAAGGCCGCGTAGCCGGTTTCGCCGTCGTCGCCCGAAGGCAGGGCCGCCCGGAAGAAGGGCCAGAACATGCCGGTGTCGCCCGACAGATAGATGTCGATCATGGTCTCGATGACGTCGTCAATTCCATCATCAAGCCGCAATGTTTCCACCAGCCCGTCGATATGAAACTCGAGCGGCAAGGAGGCCATCGCCTCGAGCTGGCTCTTTGCGGTCTCCAGGCCGCCCAGGGTCTTGCCGGCGGCTTTGGCCTGCCTGGCGAGGTTGATGTCGAGCACGGGCTCGCCGGCGGCCTTGCGTGCCATCTCGCAGGCCGGCAGCGCAACCATGGCCGACAGGACCCAGGGTTTCATCTTGATGACGCTGGCGAGCGGCATGCCGCGCCTGGCCAGCGCCGCCTCGACCATCTTCTCATCGTCCGGAGACAGCAGCGACGGTAGCGTCGTCTGGTCCGTGAACATCATCAGTTCCGGATCTTCCATGAAGCTCGCCATCATCTTCGCCTGGTCGAGCACATCCGTGGTTTCGATGACGACCGTTCCGGAAGCGTCGAAGGCAGCCTGGGCCAGCGGTGGCAAAGTGACGACGCGCGGGTCGGTCATGTGCATGGTGCCGAAAAGGAAAGAGGGCTTGGCGCCCTCTTTTTCGATCTTCCAGAGGAGCCCGGCTCCGTTCGGCGTCTTCGCCGCCTCCGCTCTTATCCTGTCGAGGGCAGCCGGATCGGAGGCCGCCATCTCCTCGATCATGTTCTTGCCGGTGCAGACCGGCGTCGCCGCTTCGGCTCTGCCGGCGAGCAGGAACAGGGTGGCGAGGAAGGCGAGCAGGAAGAGCAGGTTGGCGAACGCGACCAGCCAGAGCGAGACGCTGGCAGCGCGGTCTGCGAGGGCGACGGCTTTCTTCATGCCGCCGAGCCTAGTCCGCAATTCCGGCTTTTCCGTTAATGGCAGGCGACAAATGCGCCGTGTCAGGCCCTCGGATGGGCCGCGTCGTAGATGTCGAGCAGGCGCTTGGTGTCGACGCCGGTGTAGACCTGCGTGGTCGAGAGGCTCGAATGACCGAGCAGTTCCTGGATGGTGCGCAGGTCGCCGCCCCGGCCGAGAAGATGCGTGGCGAAGGAATGGCGCAGCGCATGCGGCGTGGCGGTATCGGGGAGGTTGAGGGCCGAACGCAGCTTCTGCATCTCGCGCTGGATGATCGCCGGCTGCAGCGGCCCGCCCTTGGCGCCGCGAAACAGCAGGCCCTGCGCGTCGAGATGGTAGGGGCAGAGACGCCGGTACTCGGCGACGGCCTGGAGTGCGATCGGCAGCAGCGGCACCAGCCGCGTCTTGTTGCCCTTGCCGGTGATCCGCAGCGTCGTCTCGCCATGTGCGAACTGCGCTCCGGTGAGGCCGAGCGCCTCGGAAATGCGCAAGCCGCAGCCGTAGAGCAGTGTGAGCACGGCGGCGTTGCGGGCAGCAATCCACGGCTCTTCGTTCAACTGTTCGCCGAGAGCCACGACGCGCCTGGCGTCGGCGGCCGTCAGCGGTTTCGGCAGCGACTTCGGCTGTTTCGGCGCGCACATGGCGGCGGCTCCGGCAGCGTTGGCAAGCTCTCGTTTCTCCAGCCAGCGCAGGAAGGAGCGCACGCCGGCGAGCCCGCGCCCAAGCGTGCGCGCGCCCGCTCCATCGCTGCGGCGGCGCGCGAGGAAGGCGCGCAGATCGGCGGTGCGCAGCACGGCGATGTCCTTCAGCCCGGGGGGGCCGCCGATATGCTCCGTGAGGAAGAGCAGGAACTGGCGGGTGTCGCGCTCATAGGCCTCGACGGTCAGCGGCGACAGACGCCGTTCTCGCGCCAGCATTTTCAGCCAGTCGCCGCGCGCCTTGTGCAGGTCGTCCCTGGCGGTGATGAGAATCTCGTTCACGCCGGCCCTTTCGCGCCCGAATCCCGCGCCATGCTGATTTGGCGACCTTACCAGAGTGTGAAACAGGGCGCAGATTGTCTTGAATTGTCCGCAGCGCTAGGAGAATGCGAGGAGGCGAACATGTCGAAACCGCAAAATCCCATCCAGATGGCCGTGATCGGCGCCGCGCACGGCATCAAGGGCGAGGTGCGCGTCAAGAGCTATACCGGCAATCCGCTGGCGCTGGACGACTACGGGCCGCTCTATGCGGAAGACGGGCGCGCCTTCACGATCCTCGACATCCGCATGCAGAAGGACATGGCCGTCGTCCGCTTCAAGGGCGTCGACGACCGCTCGGCGGCCGAGGCGCTGACCGGCACCGCGCTCTTCGTCGATCGCGACATGCTGCCGGACGACCTGGAGGACGAGGAGTTCTACCATGCCGATCTGATCGGGCTGGACGCGGTGGACGCGGAAGAGGCGCCGATCGGCAAGGTGCTGGCGGTCCATAATTTTGGCGGCGGCGATATCCTCGAGATCGCCCGCGGGGGAAAGCCGACCGTGCTCGTGCCGTTCACCAAGGCGGCGGTGCCCGCGGTCGATCTGCGGGCGGGCAAGGTGAGGATCGACCCGATCTCCGCGGGCCTCGTCGAGACCGACGAGGCCGACCCGACCGAAGAGCGCAAGGCGGTCGACAAGCGCCCGCGTGGCCCGAAATCGGCAGGCGGCAACAGGTGAGGACATTGCAAATCCGAGATTGAATGTGTATTTATACACATGGATAGTAGGGAGCTTATCCGACTGCTCGAGGCCGACGGCTGGCGCCGGGTTCGTCAGAAGGGTAGCCACATCCAGTTCAAGCATCCTCGGAAGCCGGGCCGGGTGACGGTCCCGCATCCCAAGCGCGACCTGCCGCTCGGCACGCTTCGCAACATCGAGGACCAGTCCGGATTGAAATTCAGATGACCCAGTATATTGCGCTGATCCACAAGGAGCCGACGAGCGACTACGGCGTCTCGTTCCCGGATTTTCCGGGCTGCATTTCCGCAGGAGTCACGCTCGACGAGGCGCGCGCCATGGCGTCCGAAGCGCTGGCCCTCCATATCGAGGGGATGGTCGAGGACTCCGAAGCACTTCCGGCACCCTCAAGCCTCGAAGAGATCATGTCCGATGCCCGCAACCGGGACGCCGTCGCTGTTCTGGTGGATGCGCCTGCCGAGGCAGAGCGTTCGATCCGGGTGAACGTGACGCTGCCGGAGAGTGTGCTCGCGCGCATCGATCGCTTCGCGTCGCAATCCGGCTATTCGAGGTCTGGCTTTCTTGCCAAGGCGGCGGTGCATGAGCTTGAGCGGCAGTCGAAAGCAGGCGGCAACCGGTGAGTTTCCGCGCCACTGTGCTGACGCTCTATCCGGAGATGTTTCCGGGCGCGCTGGGTGTGTCGCTTGCCGGCAAGGCGCTGGAGCGGGGCGACTGGTCGCTGGAGACCGTGCAGATCCGCGACTTCGGGCTTGGCCGACACCGCGCGGTGGACGACACGCCGGCCGGCGGCGGGGCGGGCATGGTGTTGCGCGCCGACGTGCTCGGCGCCGCGATCGATCATGCCGCACCTGAGGAAGATGCTCGCCCGAAGCTGCTGATGAGCCCGCGCGGCAGGCCGCTGACGCAGGCGCGCGTGCGCGAACTGGCGGCGGGGCCGGGCGTAGTTATCGTCTGCGGCCGCTTCGAAGGCGTCGACCAGCGGGTGATCGAGGCGCGGAACCTCGAGGAAGTGTCGATCGGCGACTACATCCTGTCGGGCGGAGAGCCGGCGGCGCTGGTGCTGCTCGACGCGGTCGTGCGGCTGCTGCCGGGCGTCATGGGCAACGAGGAGTCGGGCGGCGAGGAGAGCTTCGAGAACGGGCTTCTGGAGCACCCCCACTATACGCGGCCCCCCGAGTGGGAAGGCCGGCTTATTCCGGAGGTGCTGATGTCGGGCAATCACGGGAAGATCGCCGCCTGGCGAAGGGAGCAGGCGGAGAGGCTGACCGCCGAGCGGCGGCCCGATCTTATGTCTCAGCCCGTCACGAAGTAATATACTGCCAGCAGCAGGCCGACCGCGATGACGAAGACGCGCAGCGCAAGCTGCGGCACACGCTTGGCGATCCAGATGCCGTACCAGCCGCCGATCGCGACGGCGGGGATCATGACGAAGGCTTGCGGCCAGGCGACCACGCCGCCCGCCACGAACACCACGATCGCGACCGCGGCGATGACGATCGACAGCATGTTCTTCAGCGCGTTGAGGCGGTGGTAGTCGCCTTCCTGGGTGAGACCCAGCGTCGCCAGCATCATCACGCCCATGCCGGCGCCGAAGAAGCCGCCATAGACCGCAGTGACGAACTGGACGAGCGCTCCGGCGAATCCGCCGACCGCGGCGTGCTGTCCCGGCTTCGGCTTGGGCTTGAGCCAGGGTCCGGCGGCGAAGATGACGGTCGCGGCGATCAGCAGCCAGGGCACCAGCGCGCGGAAGGACGGGTTGTCGAGCGCGAGCAGGATCAGCGCGCCGGCCAGCGCGCCGGCGGCCGAGATCAGGGCGAGGACAAGTGCGCCGCGCCAGAACGTCCTGATGTCGCTCCAGTAGGCGAGCGTCGAGGTGATGTAGCCGGGAAACTGGGTGATCGAGGACGTGGCGTTGGCGACGATCGGCGGGATGCCGGCGACCGATAGCGCGCCGAAGGTAAGAAACGTGCCGCCGCCCGCGACGGCGTTGACCGCGCCGGCAATCACGCCGGAGGCGAAGAGGGTAATAGCGTCGAAGAGGGTCAAGGATGGCTTTCCAGCATGTCTGGGACGACGCTCTACCCAGTGGCGAAGGGTGGAGCAAGGTGCGAGCGGCCTCGTTCCAGCGTTGCGCCGTCGGCTGTCCGGCGAGAAAATCACCTCCCGGTGGTGACAATCCGCCCGCAATGGTGTATCGGCACGCGCGGAAATCGGGAATTTCCCGGTGCCACAACCAAGACCCAAGTGAAATCGCCCCTGCCCCCATCCGGAGGGCATAGCCGGACGGTCAAAGAACTGACCGGCAACAGTTGGGCGCTCTGGCTGGCGCAAGAACGAAGAAAGGTTCCGACGATGGACATAATCCGTCAGCTTGAGGCCGAGCAGGCCGCGAAAATCGAAGAGAAGCGCAAGTTCCCCGAATTCCAGCCCGGCGACACGGTTCGCGTCCAGGTGCGCGTCACTGAAGGCAGCCGCACCCGCGTGCAGGCCTATGAAGGCGTGTGCATCTCGCGCAAGGGCGCCGGCTTCCAGGAAAGCTTCACCGTCCGCAAGATATCCTACGGTGAGGGCGTCGAGCGCGTCTTCCCGGTCTATTCGCCGATGGTCGAGGGCGTCGAAATCGTCCGTCGCGGCAAGGTGCGCCGCGCCAAGCTCTATTACCTGCGCGACCGCCGCGGCAAGTCGGCCCGTATCTCCGAGAACACCGGCGTGCGGGCCCGAAAGCTCAACGATGCCGAGCGCGATGCGCTGAACGCCGAACGCGCCCGCATGGAGGCGGAAAAGATTGCCGCCGCCGAGGCTCTGGCCAAGGAGAAAGCCGCGCAGGACGCCGCCGAGGCGGCTGCGGCCGCTGAAGCCGCGAAGGCCGCGGAAGCTGCCAGCGAGTAGCGCTCGCGGCAACGGAATTATGCAGAAAGGCGCGGAACGATCCGCGCCTTTTTCGCATCAGGGGGATACATGGAAGACGATCTTGAAGAGTTCTACGAGGTCAATCGGCAGAACTGGAACAACCGCGCGGAGCTGCATTCCAGCGACGAAACAGGCCGCTATCGGATCGCGCGGGTGCTGGGCGGCGGCTCTTCCTTGCACGACATCGAACTGCGCGAGGTCGGGGGCATCGACGGCAAGGACATCGCCCATCTGCAGTGCCATATCGGCCTCGATACGCTGAGCCTGAAGCATCTGGGAGCCCGAAGCGTCGTCGGGCTTGATTTTTCGGACACGGCGTTGGCCGCAGCGCGCAAATTCGCCAAACAGGCCGGCACCGAGGCCAGTTTCGTGGAGGCCTCCGTCTATGATGCGCGCAAGGCGCTGCCCGGCGACTACGACCTCGTCTACGTCACATGGGGCACGATCATCTGGATCGACGACATCTTTCGCTGGGCCGAAGTGGTCGCCTCGCTGCTGCGGCCTGGCGGCAAGGTGTACCTTCTCGACATGCATCCGCAACTCGGCCAGTTCGACCTCGATGAGGGCCGTCCGTATCTGCGGTTCCCGTGGCGAACGCGACCGTCCAATCCGCTCGTGTTCGAACTCGACCATACCTATACCGGCGATCTGCGTCCGCTGACCCACAAGCGTTTCTACGAGTGGATCCATCCGCTGAGCGACGTGGTCAATGCGCTGATCAAGGCTGGCATGTCGGTCGATTTCCTCAACGAGCATTCGGTCGTGGCCTGGGAGCCGTTTCCGGATATGAAGGAAGTGGCGGAAGACCTGTTCGCGCTGGTCCCGGGCCACCCGAACATTCCCCTGTCGTTCTCGATCGGCGCGACGAGAAAGGGCTGAAGACGGCTTCAGCCGCTCCCAATCGCTTGCAAGCCGGCGACGGGCAGGTAAATTCTCCTCGCATCCCGCCGGTGAATCCGGCTCGCCGAGGAGTTCGCTATGTCGAAGCTGAAGACGTTCGTCCTGGCCGTCCTGACGATGCTGATCGCCTCGTCGACGGCGTTCGCTCAAGCCCTGCCCGATCTCGGCGGCAAGACGATCGTTGTCGTCACCGAGAATGCCTATTTCCCGCTGCAGTTCGTCGATCCGAAGACCGGGCAGCCGGTCGGCTGGGAATACGACGCCCTGGCGGCACTCGCCGAGAAGCTGAACTTCACCGTCGAGTACCAGAACACGTCCTGGGATGCGATGATCCAGGCCGTGTCCGACAAGCAGTACGACATGGGCATGACAGGCATCACCATCAAGGACGAGCGCAAGGAGAAGGTCGACTTCTCCGACCCCTATATGCTCTCCGAAATCTTCATGCTCGTGCGCGCCGACGAGGGCCGCTTCGCCGATCCGAAGGCATTCGCGGCGGACGCCAAGCTGCTGGTCGGCGCGCAGGCGGGCACCTCGCCGTTCTACGTCGCTGTCTACAACGTGCTTGACGGCAACGAAGCCAATCCGCGCATCAAGCTGTTCGAGACCTTCGCGGCTTCGGTGGCCGCGCTCCAGGCCGGCGACGTCGACCTGGTCCTGACCGACAGCGCCGGCGGCAAGGCCCTGGTCGCGGCATCGGGCGGCAAATTGAAGATGGTCGGAGAGCCGCTCCAGGCGGAGGAATTCGGCTTCATCTTCCCGAAGGGCTCCGACCTCGTTGCGCCGATCAACGCCGGCATCGCCGCGTTGAAGGCCGACGGCACCTTCGACGCCATCACCCAGAAATGGTTCGTGGATTACAAGCCCTGAGCGGGTCGCGGTGATGGACTACGCATTCGACGGCTACCGGCCTGGGAGCCTCGCCGGGGTCGTCGGCCTGCACATGGATTACTACCGCGACGCCTGGGGTTTCGGCCTCGAGTTCGAAACGAAGGTGGCGCTGGAAATGGCGGAATTCCTGCGCCGGATGGAGCCGGACCGCGACCTGTTCCTGACCGCCTGGGACAGGGAAGGACGTCTTGCCGGCTCGGTGACAATCGACATATCCGGAGGCGGGCCGCAGGGCGCACATCTCAGGTGGTTCATCGTTTCCAGCGCAACCCGTGGCCGAGGTCTGGGCAAAGATCTGATGGATCGCGCCATCGCACATTGCGACAGGCGCCCGGTGCCGCAGATCTGGCTCACCACCTTCGCCGGCCTGGACGCGGCGCGCAGCCTCTACGAGAAACACGGGTTCCGGCTGATCTCCGAAAGCGGCGAGGATCAATGGCGCGGCGGCGTACGCGAGCAGCTCTTCGCCCGGCGGAAACGCTGACGTGGCCCAGCCGGCGGCACGGGATTTCCCCTATTGGCTCGCCGCGGCTGCCTTCGTCGCGCTTGCCGCCGCGGTGGCCATCGCAGCGAGCGATCTCTACGCGCAGATTTTCGCTACAGTCGCGAAAGGCATCGGCATCACGATCTTCGTCACGGTTTTTGCTTTCGCGCTGGCCTCGGCGCTCGGCCTCTGCGTTGCGCTGATGGGGCTGTCCGGCTCGAGGGTGCTGAGCCAGACCGCGCGCTTCTATGTCGAGATCATCCGCGGCGTGCCGATCCTGGTCCTCTTGTTCTGGATCGCATTTGCCGGCGTGCCCGCCTTCGTGTCGCTGTGGAACACGGTGACGGGGCCGCTACAGGGTGCCGGCATCATCGGTGAGATGCAGGTGCGCGACGTGTCGCTGCTCTGGCGGGCGATCATCGCGCTGATGATCGCCTACTCATCCTTTATCGCCGAGATCTTCCGCGCCGGTATCCAGGCCGTTCCCGAGGGTCAGATCGATGCAGCCAAGACGCTGGGACTGACCCGCTTCCAGCGCTTCCGGCATATTGTCTGGCCGCAGGCCTTCCGCACCATCCTGCCGCCCTATTCCAACGACTTCATTGCGATGGTGAAGGACTCTTCATTGGTCTCCGTGCTCGGCGTCGCCGACATCACGCAGATGGGTAAGGTCTATGCCGCCGGCTCGTTCCGCTTCTTCGAAACCTATTCGATCGTCGCCTATATCTACCTTTTGCTGACGATTTCGCTGTCGCTGGCGCTCCGGGGGCTGGAACGACGGATGCGCAACGAGGGTGACCAATGAGTACGGACCTAGCCAGCGATGCACTGAATCAGGTCTATGCGGCGCGGAACGAGACTGAGCTCGCCGCCGCCTATGCCGCCTGGTCGAACGGCTACGACCGAGAGACCGCTGCGCTCGGCTACTGCCTTCCTTTCACGATATCCGCCTGGGTGGCTCGCTACGTGCCGGCCGGTGCCGGACCGCTGCTGGACGCGGGATGCGGCACGGGCCTTTCGGGACCCTATATGGCGGCACTCGGCTATCGCGAGGTCGACGGAATCGACATCTCTCCCGAGATGCTCGCGCTGGCGCGCGCGCGGGGCGTCTATCGAAGCCTGATCGAGGCCGCGCTGGGCGGCAGGCTGCCGATCGAGGACGCCACCTATGCGGCCGTCTTCTCCACCGGCGTGTTCACCGAGGGCCATGCGCCAGCGTCCGCGCTGGACGATCTCGTGCGGATCGTGCGGCCGGGCGGTTTCGTCATCGTCACCGTGCGGGACAGTGTGCTGGAGACGGGCGGGTTTCGGGCGAAGTTCGCGGAGCTGGAGGCGTCAGGGCGCTGGATAAATTCGGAGGAAAGCCCGTCTTTCCGCGCCTTCGCGGTCGCGGAGCCCGAGGTGACGGTCAAAGCGTTCGTGTTTACGAAAAGGATGGAGCCATAGACGTTGCGCGTCTTCGCGAAATCTCGGACTCGATACCGCTACAGCCCGAATCTTCGGCCCAGTTCGTCAGGCGGATGCGGGATGAAGCGCGCTTCTGACGGGACAGGCTCACCCCCACCGACGCCGGAACCGTTCCAGCGCCTCGCGGTGCACCTCGAGCTTCTCCGCGCCGTACGCAAAATAGTCGACCTGGGGAATGTCGAGATGGGTCTCGGCGAGCATGCCCCACAGGGCTTCGCGCAGCGGCATGATCGCGAAGGCGGCGTCGAAGGAGCGGCGCACGTCGTCGGTCAAATCCGGGCCGAAATAGAGGTCGAGCATGTGGTCGAGTTGGGCGTCGTCGAAGGACGAGTGTGAGGCCATTCCAGCCAGGTCGCAGACCGAGGTGGTGAAGCCCGAGTGTTCATAGTCGACGAACCAGATCCGCTTGCCGTCGTCGACGATGTTGCGGTGGACGAGATCGTTGTGCCCGAAGACGATCGGCAGAGCCGCCTGCGCACGTTCCATCTCTTCGGCAACCGCAAACCATTCCTCCAGCCTGGGAGCATTGCGATGCCGCTCGTTGCGCAACGTGCGGGCATAGTCGCGTATCGTATGGAACGGCCAGAACATATGCGCCGCGCCCCAGATGTGGCGCGGCATCTCCTGATGGAAGCGCCGCATCAGAAGAACGATGTCGTCGGCTTTGTCCCGCACGTCCTGCGGTGTGCAATTCTTGCCGTCGATGAAGATCCCGACGAAAACGCCGGGCCCGGTATAGACGATCTCTGAGGCAAAGCCCGCCCGGTGCGCGGCCTGCGAGACCATCAGTTCCCAGGCGCGATAGACATGCTGCTGCGGATGGTCGCGCCCGAAGCGCACGACGAACTTCCGGCCCTCGTCGTCGACGATGTAGCTCTGATTGCCGATTCCGCCCGGCAGCAGGGTCGGGCGGACCTCGCTGGTCCAGATCGGGAGTACCGTTATGCGGGTGATCGGGTCGATCATCTGTCCCGGCTGCGTGATCGGTGGTCGCCGGCATCTCGCGCATACGGAAGGCGGTTGTCAACGCGTGCTCAAGCGAACACTAGCGATTGGTGGGCCGCCGCGCCGGCCATGGCGCCATCCGCGACGGCCAACGCGACGGTGGGCATCGGCCGGGCGATGTCGCCGGCGGCGAAGACGCCGGGAACGCTGGTGACCTTGCGCTCGTCCACCGCGATGAACGCGCCCATCGGACCCTGCGACAGCGAACAGCCGAGCTGATGCGGCAGGTCGCTCGACAGCGTCGTCTTCGGCGCTACGAACAGCGCAGCGACACTGGTATCGGCTGCGCCGGCGATCCGGATCGAGAGGCCGTCATCCCCGGACGCTACGCGCTCGACCTTGCCTGCGACAATTTTCACGCCGCGCGCTTCGAGCCTCGCCGCCTGGTCGGCGTCAGGCACGAGCGCATCGTTGAGGAACAGGCGCACCGGGCCCCAGTCCGCTACCAGCTGCGCCTTCATGATCGCTTCCGGTTCGGTGGCCAGCACGCCGAACGGACCGTCGCCGAATTCGTAGCCGTGGCAGTGGGGGCAGTGGATGACGCGGCGGCCCCACTCCTCGGCGAGGCCCGGAATGTCCGGCAAGGTGTCGCTGACGCCGCCGGCGAGCACCAGCCGGCGTGCCGAGAGCGTATCGCCGTCGCCAAGGCGCAGCGAGAAGTCGTCAGCGTTGCCTTTGACAGTTTCCACCAAGCCCTGGCGAAACCGCGCCGTTGGGTAGGCCAGCAGCTGGCGCCGGGCCTCGTCCAGCATGTCGCTCGGGACGGAACCGTCGCGGGTCAGGAAGCCATGCGAATGCGCGGCAAAGCGGTTGCGTGGCAGGCCGGCGTCGACGACCACTACGCTGCGCTTGCCGCGGGCGATCTGGAGGGCGGCGGAAAGTCCGGCGAAGCTGCCTCCAACGATTGCGACGTCATAATGCATGTCTGTTCTCCTTGTAGGCTGAGATGCCTTCGCCGCATTCAGCGGCGATGTCGGCGAGCGTCACGGTTGCGAGCCGCTCGGCCAGCAGACGCTCGACTTCCAGCCGGAACCCGTCGAGGTGACGGGTGACGGACCGCTCGACCAGGCAGCGCGGATTTTCGGGCTCGGTGTTGATCGACAGGAAGTCCTCTTCCAGCGCCGCGGCCACGTCGGCCAGAGAGATGGAAGCCGCCGGGCGGGTCAGCGTCCAGCCGCCGCCGTGGCCGCGCACCGCGGAAAGGATGCCTGCCTCGCGCAAGCCGGCCACCATGCGCCGCACGACGACAGGGTTGGTGTGCAGCCAGCCGGCGATCTCTTCCGAGGTCATCGGATGGTCCGGCACCTGCGCCATGTGGACTAGCGCGTGGAGGGAGGCAGAGAGGCGCGAGTTGCGTTTCATGTAACTTTGATAGTTACGAATCATTGCCGAGTCAAGCTTCCCAATCGCCGATGGGCGTGGTCATAGTCGGCGATGGCCTTCACGCTCCGCCAGTTGCAGTATTTCGTCGCCGTCGCCGAACAGGGCGGCGTGTCGCGTGCGGCGCAGAGCCTGTCGATCTCGCAATCCGCCGTGACCGAGGCGATCAAAGAACTGGAGAGCGACCTAGGCGTCGAACTGTTCGAGCGGCATCCGCGTGGCCTGAACATCACTCACAAGGGGCATCAGTTCCTGCGTCACGCGACGAAGATCCTCGCCGACGTGTCGGATGCGCGCCGGACGTTTTCGGACGAGGCGGAGGCGGCGTCCGGGAGGCTGCAACTGGGTGTGACCTCCCTCGTCGCGGGTTACGTGCTGTCCGACCTGCTCGCGCGCTACCGCCGTGCCTTTCCGGGCGTAGAGGTCACTGCGATCGAGGACAACGGCGATTATCTCGAACATCTGCTGGTCGGCGGCGAGCTCGACATTGCGGTGATGGTGATCTCCAACCTGCGCGATCGGATGGCGCTGCAGGCGGAAATTCTCGAGAGCTCGCCCTATCGGCTGTGGCTGCCGCTCGGCCATCCGCTGGCGACCGCGGAGACGATCTCGCTCTCGGATGTCGCGGCCGAGCCGATCATCATGCTCACCATCGACGAGATCGAGGAAAACACGGGCAAGCTGCTGATGGCGTTCGGGGCGCGCCCGCACGTCGCGTTCCGGACCCGGTCGGTCGAGGCGGTGCGCAGCCTCGTGGCGACCGGGGCCGGCGTGGCGCTCCTGCCGGATCTCGTCTACCGGCCGTGGTCGCTGGAAGGCGACCGGATCGAGAGCCGCGACATTTCCGGCAGCCTGCCGGTCGTGCAGGTGGGCATGGTCTGGCGCAGGGGATCGGGCCTGCAGCAGTCGGCGCGCGATTTCATCGGCATCGCGCAGGGGCAGAGGGCGGTGAGGGGACGGTAGCGCCATTTCCCCGCGATTGGCCCGACCTAGGTTCGATGCTACATTGATCCGATGAACCAGGCGTTCCGATCTCCGGACCTCTCGCCAACGACGCAGGCAGCCGAAGGCCTTCCGCGCCGGCGCTGGAGCGTTGCCGAAATCGAGGAAGCGACACGACTCGGCCTCTTCGACGAAGACGAGCGCTTCGAGCTGATCGGCGGGGAGATCGTGCCCATGAACGCCAAGGGTTTCCAGCATGAGGTCATCAAGACCGCACTTACCCTCTATTTCGCTGAAATCCGCCCGCGAGAGGTCGTATTCGCCCAGGAAACCACGTTCCGACTGAACGAGGATACGTTCGTCGAGCCTGATTTCGTCTTTTTCCGCAGATCCGATGGCCTCGCCAACCTCAATCCTCGGACCGCACTTCTCGCAATAGAAGTCGCCGATTCCAGCCTGAGCTGGGACCTCGGCCGCAAGGCGCGCATCTATGCCGATTTCGGCATTCCCGAGCTGTGGGTGATCGATGCGGTGTCGAGAACCATCCACGTCCATCGCGAGCCTCGGCTTGAGGGATATCGAAGTATCCGCGCGGTTGCCGAAACCGAGCGCATCGAATCCGCCTCCGTGCCCGGCATCGTCCTGACCCTGTCGGAGCTCGAAACCTTCTGAGTTGAGAAGTGCGGGGGCGCGCCCGAATCAGTATCGGCAAAACCGATATCGGCGTTCTGTTTAATGAATTTGCGAACGGACACGGTTGTGGCACTCTTCCCGCAGGGTCCAAGCCGCCGATAAAGCGCGGCCCCTGATCAATGGGAGATTTCGGCATGAAGTCGTTTCTGAAGACATGCACCGCCATGACGATGGCCGTCGCCTTCGCGGCTCCGGCCTTCGCGCAAGTGAAGGAGATCGGCGCGGGCGAAGGCCAGGTCAACATCGTCGCCTGGGCCGGCTACATCGAGCGCGGCGAAACCGACAAGGCGTTCGACTGGGTGACCAAGTTCGAGGCGGCCACGGGCTGCAAGGTCAACGTCAAGACCGCCAACACCTCCGACGAGATGGTGGCGCTGATGAACGAGGGCGGCTTCGACCTCGTCACCGCCTCGGGCGACGCGTCGCTGCGTCTCATCGCCGGCAAGCGCGTGCAGCCGGTCAACATCGACCTGATCAAGAGCTGGTCGACAGTGGACGACCGCCTCAAGGACGCGCCCTGGCATACGGTCGACGGCGTGCACTACGGCGTGCCCTACATGTGGGGGCCGAACGTGCTGATGTACAATACCAATGTCATCAAGACCCCGCCGACCTCGTGGAAGGTCGTGTTCGAGGAGATGACGCTGGACGACGGCAAGTCGAACAAGGGCCGCGTGCAGGCCTATGACGGGCCGATCCACGTGGCCGATGCGGCGCTCTATCTGATGACCCACAAGCCGGAGCTCGGCATCAAGAGCCCCTACGAGCTGACCGAGGACCAGTACAAGGCCGCACTCGATCTCCTGCGCCAGCAGCGGACGCTGGTCGGCCGCTACTGGCACGACGCTTTCATCCAGATCGACGACTTCAAGAACGAGGGCGTGGTCGCCTCCGGCTCGTGGCCGTTCCAGGTCAACCTGCTCAAGGGCGAGAAGCAGCCCGTCGCGTCGGTGTTCCCCGAGGAAGGCGTGACCGGCTGGGCCGACACGACGATGATGCATGTCGACGCGGCGAACCCGAACTGCTCCTACATGTGGATGGAGCACTCGCTCTCGTCCAACCTGCAGAGCGATCTGGGCGTGTGGTTCGGCGCCAATCCGTCCGTGCCGGCCGCCTGCACCGACGGTCGCGGCATGCTGACCAAGGAAGGCTGCACGACCAACGGTTTCGACAATTTCGAGAAGGTTCACTTCTGGACCACGCCGACCTCGAAATGCGCTTCCCAGGGCGACAAGTGCGTGCCGTACTACCGCTGGGTGTCGGACTATATCGGCGTGATCGGCGGACGGTGAACTGAGGGGAGCGCGGCTTAGGATCAATAGCCTTCGCCGCGCTCCGTCCAACACCTCTCATCCGTCGCCTGCGTCGATCCACCTTCTCCCCTTGTGGGAGAAGGTGGATCGACGCATAGCGTCGAGACGGATGAGGGGTGTTGGACGTAACTCAACTCAGCAGACAAGCACTCCATGACACCAGCCGTCTCCTTCCAGAAGGTCTCGCGCCATTTCGGCGCCGTGCGCGCCGTCGACGCGGTCGACCTCGAGATCGCCGAAGGCGAGTTCTTCGCCATGCTCGGGCCTTCCGGCTCGGGCAAGACGACCTGCCTGAGGCTGATCGCGGGCTTCGAGCAGCCGACATCCGGCCGCATCGAAATCTTCGGCGAGAACGCGGTTGGCGTGCCGCCCTATCGGCGCAACGTCAACACGGTGTTCCAGGACTATGCGCTCTTCCCGCATCTCAACGTCGCCGACAATGTCGCCTACGGATTGATGGTGAAGGGCATAGGCCGCGAGGAGCGCAGCCGCGCGGCGGAAGAGGCGCTGGCGCTGGTCAAGCTGCCGGGCTACGGCGCGCGCAAGCCCGGCCAGTTGTCCGGCGGCCAGCGGCAGCGCGTGGCGCTGGCGCGCGCGCTGGTCAACAAGCCGCGCGTGCTGCTGTTGGACGAGCCGCTCGGCGCGCTCGACCTCAAGCTGCGCGAGCAGATGCAGGAGGAGCTGAAGTCGCTGCAGAAGCAGCTCGGAATCACCTTCGTCTTCGTCACGCACGATCAGGGCGAGGCACTGTCCATGGCCGACCGCGTCGCCGTGTTCAACGACGGCAGGATCATGCAGATCGGCAGCCCGCAGGACATCTATCGCCGGCCGGCCACGCGTTTCGTCGCCGATTTCGTCGGTTCGTCGAACATCCTGCCGCCGGATTTCATGCAGCGCTATGCCGGCCAGCGGCGCTGGGGCAGCCTGCGGCCCGAGCATATCCGCATCCTCGCGCAGACCAGCGGCGACGGCGTACCGGCGCGGGTCGCGGCGCTCAGCTATCTTGGTGCCGGCACGCGGGTGTCGCTCGACGCCGAGGGTCTTCGCCTGCACGCTGTCGTCGATTCCGGCGGCGCGCTGCCTGCGCCGGGCGATGCGGTCGTTCTGACCTTCAACCGCGACCACGTCCACGTGATGGACGAGCCGGCATGAGCGCGCTCGCCGCGGACAGGAGTGGCGCTCCGGCCATCCTCGCCGGCCGAGGCGGAGTGTTCGGCGCGATGTCCGACTGGGTGTGGCGGCATCCGCGGATGTTCCTGTTCCTGATGCTGACGCCGCCGGTGTTGTGGCTCGGCATCATCTACATCGGCTCGCTGTTTGCGCTGCTGCTGCAGAGCTTCTTTGCGATCGACGAGTTCTCCGGCCTGATCAACCGCGAGTTCACGCTCAAGACCTATGGCGAACTGTTTCTGCCGCAGAACGTCGACATCGTCGTGCGCACGGTGCTGATGGCGGCGCTGGTGACCATCGCCTCGGCGATCGTCGCCTTCCCGATCGCCTACTACGCGGCGCGCTATGCGAAGGGGAAATGGAAGGCGGCGTTCTATCTCGGCGTGATGCTGCCGCTGTGGTCGAGCTACCTGGTCAAAGTCTACGCCTGGAAGTTGATCCTGGCGAAAGAAGGCATCCTCAACTGGATCTTCGCCAAGATCCACCTCACCTGGTTGCTCGACGCCTGGCTGGCGCTGCCGATCGTCGGCGGCAATTCGCTGTCGGTCTCCTATACCGGCACGTTCCTGGTCTTCGTCTATGTCTGGATGCCGTTCATGATCCTGCCGATGCAGGCAGCACTCGAGCGGGTGCCGGGCAACCTGATCGAGGCGTCGGCCGACCTCGGCGCCGCACCGCGCCAGACGTTCCGCAACGTGATCCTGCCGCTGGCGATGCCGGGCGTCATCGCCGGCTCGATCTTCACCTTCTCGCTGACGATGGGCGACTACATCATTCCGCAGATCATCGGCACGTCGCGGCTGTTCATCGGCCAGGCGGTCTATGCGCACCAGGGCACCGCCGGCAACATCCCGCTGGCGGCGGCCTTCACCGTGGTCCCGATCGTGGTCATGGGCCTCTACCTCTGGTTCGCCAAGCGGCAGGGGGCGTTCGATGCGCTGTGAGCTAATGTCCCCCTACGCGGTGTCATCCTCGGGCTTGACCCGAGGATCTACTGCCGGTCGCTGTGGTATCGCTTCGGTCGGAACGGCTCTTCGGGCAACGTCTTCTATAACTCGCGAACACCGGCAGATCCTCGGGTCAAGCCCGAGGAAGACGACCCGGTGGGGACAGGGAGCACCTCATGCGCTCTGACCGCTCTCAACGCTCGCCTCTCAGCCTGAAGCTCGCCGCGGCGGCGGGGCTTTTGTTCCTGCACCTGCCGATCCTGATCATCTTCGTCTACGCCTTCACGACGGAGGAGAAGAGCTATGTCTGGCCGCCGCCTGGCTTCACCACGCAATGGTTCGCAGTGACCTGGAACCGGCCGGACGTGTGGCAGGCGCTGACGCTGTCGGTGCAGGTCGCATCGATCTCCACCGTCATCGCGCTTGTGCTCGGCACGCTGTGCGCGGCGGCGATCTCGGGCACGTCCTTCTTCGGCCGCGAGACGATCTCGCTGCTGGTCATCCTGCCGATCGCGCTGCCGGGCATCATCACCGGTATCGCGCTGCGCTCGGCCTTCAGCCTGGCGGAGATCCCTTTCTCGTTCTGGACGATCGTGCTCGGCCACGCGACCTTCTGCGTCGTCGTGGTCTACAACAATGCCGTCGCGCGCTTCCGGCGCACGTCCGGCTCCATGATCGAAGCATCGATGGACCTCGGCGCGGATGCGTTCCAGACCTTCCGGCACGTGATCCTGCCCAATATCGGCACGGCGCTCGTCGCCGGCGGAATGCTCGCATTTGCGCTGTCCTTCGACGAGGTCATCGTCACCACCTTCACCGCCGGCCAGCAGCAGACGCTGCCGATCTGGATGCTCGAGGAACTCGTGCGCCCGAGGCAAAGGCCGGTCACCAACGTCGTCGCCATGGTGGTGGTCATCGTGACCTTCCTGCCGATCCTGGCGGCCTATTACCTCACCCGCGACGGCGACCAGATCGCCGGCAGCGGAAAATGAAACGGGTGAATGGTGAATGGTGAATAGTGAATGGCAAGACGAGAAGACTGCTTCCCGACCATTCACCATTTCACCATTCACCATTCACCTCCTCACAACGGGAGCTACCCATGGACACCCAGATGCTGATCGGATCGGCCTTCCAGAAGGGCACCGAAGCGGACGAGCAAATCTTCAATCCGAAGACGGGCGAGACGATCCTCGACCTTCCGGAGGCTTCGCAGGGCCAGATCGAAGCGGCGGTCGCCGCCGCCGAGAAAGCCTTCGCCACGTGGTCGCGCACCACGCCCGGCCAGCGCTCGGGCTATCTGCTCAAGATCGCCGAGCGGATCGAGGCGGAGGCAAAGGAGTTCGCCGCGCTGGAAGCGCTGAACTGCGGCAAGCCGATCAATGCGGTGCTGAACGACGAGATCCCGGCGATCGTCGACTGCTACCGCTTCTTCGCCGGTGCGGTGCGCGGCATGCCCGCGGTGGCGGCGGGCGAATACATGCCGGGCATGACCTCGATGATCCGCCGCGACCCGATCGGCATCGTCGCCTCGATCGCGCCGTGGAATTATCCGCTGATGATGATGGCCTGGAAGCTGGCGCCGGCGATCGCAGGCGGCAACACGGTCGTGTTCAAGCCGTCCGAGCAGACGCCGCTGACGGCGCTGAAACTGGCGAAGATCCTCGCCGAAATCCTGCCGGAGGGCGTGGTCAACGTCGTTCTCGGCCGCGGCGAAACGGTGGGCAATGCGCTGATCAACCATCCGAGGGTCAACATGATCTCGATCACGGGCGACGTGGCGACCGGCAAGAAGATCCTGCAGGCGGCTTCGAAGTCGGTGAAGCGGACGCATCTCGAACTCGGCGGCAAGGCGCCCGTGATCGTCTTCGACGACGCCGATATCGACGCCGTGGTCGGCGGCCTGCGCGCCTTCGGCTACTACAATGCCGGCCAGGACTGCACGGCCGCCTGCCGCATCTACGCCGGCAAGAAGGTTTACGACAGGCTGGTCGCCGACCTCTCCTCCGCCGTCTCGACGATCAAGTTCAACCAGGCGGACGACACCGAAAACGAGATCGGCCCGCTGATCTCGAAACGCCAGCGCGACCGGGTCGCCTCGTTCGTCGAGCGCGCCTCTGAGCAGAAGCACATCGAGATAACCACCGGCGGGAAGCCGGGCGAGGGCGGCGGCTATTTCTACCAGCCGACTGTCGTGGCGGGGGCGCTTCAGGAGGACGAGATCGTGCGCCGCGAGGTGTTCGGGCCGGTCGTCTCGGTGACGCGCTTCTCGGACGTCGACGAGGCGGTGACCTGGGCGAACGACAGCGATTACGGCCTCGCCTCCTCGGTCTGGACGAAGGATGTCGGGCGCGCGGTCTCGACCGCGTCGCGGCTGCAGTACGGCTGCACCTGGGTGAACACGCATTTCGCGCTGGTCAACGAGATGCCGCATGGCGGCCTGAAGCAGTCCGGCTACGGCAAGGATATGTCGGTCTACGCGCTGGAGGATTACACGGCGGTGCGCCACGTGATGATCGCGCACGGATAGGAAGCGTTCCGTCGAGCGCGCATGCGAAGACGGATCTAGGCCAAGTGCCGGGGACAGTTTACTTTTTTCCGCACGAAGGCGTCGCCCGTGCGAGGTTTGCGCGAGCGGAAACAAAGTAAACTGTCCCCTGCGGATGCTTACGACGTGTCGCGGAACTCGACCGGGGCGAGGGTCGCGAGCCGCCGGAAAATCGCAGCGAGGTCATCGAACGGATCGTCGTCGCGGCCCGTGCTCGACGCCTCGCCGGGTTGCAGGAAGGCCAGCCGGCCGATCTCAGCGGCCATCGCCTGCACGGCGAGCGCCAGCGCCCGCAGCGAGGCGGCGAGCGCGATTGCATCGGCGGGTTCGGTGCCGTAGCGGGCCATCGGCAAAGCGGGCGACCAGAGCCGGCCCGCCGGGTTCCATGTCGAGCCCGCCACGAATTCCCGGATGATAGCGTCGGCCTGGCAGAGACTCCACAGCACGCAGAAGCGCACCCAGGGCGACCGAATGGCGGCATCTTCGCCGAGATCGGCGAGCGCAAGCAGGCGGGCAACGATGCTCGCCAGCACCTCCTGTCGCCTCCCTGTTCTCGCCCTCCACCTCACCGCTGGCTCCTTTCCGTCGCACCGGGCCAATGATGCGGCAGGTCGAAAAGGGCGTGGATAAAAAAGTGAATGGCAAATAGCGAATGGTGAATGGAAACAAGGGGTTGGCGGCGAAAGACAGTTTTCGCCGGGGGCGATCGATGCACGGGACGCCCGTCTCGCGACGCTCTCAAAGGTCGAAGGTCGCGATCACCGGCACGTGGTCGGAGGGGCGGTCCCAGCCGCGGGCATGGCGCAGGACCTCGATGCCCATGAGCTTCGGCGCCAGATTGGCCGAGCCCCAGATGTGGTCGAGCCGGCGGCCCTTGTCGGCGGCCGCCCAGTCGGCGGCGCGGTAGCTCCACCAGGTGTAGAGCTTCTCCGGCTCCGGAATCGCCTGGCGCATCAGGTCGACCCAGCCGCCGCCGGTGCGCATCGATTCGAGCCTGGCCGTCTCGACCGGCGTGTGGCTGACCACCTTGAGCAGCTGCTTGTGCGACCAGACGTCGGCCTCGAGCGGCGCAATGTTGAGGTCGCCGACGAGGATCGAGGCGGTGGCGTCGTCGCCGCCGGCCATGACCAGCCGCATCTCTTCGATGAAATCCAGCTTGTGGCGGAACTTGGGATTGATCTCGGGGTCCGGCTCGTCGCCGCCGGCGGGAACGTAGAAATTGTGCAGCATCACCTTCAGCCCGCCGGCTTCGAAGGTGGTCGACAGGTGCCGGCAATCGCCCTTGGCGCAGAAATCGCGGCGCTCGACCAGTTCGATCGGCAGGCGCGAGATGGTGGCGACGCCGTGGTAGCCCTTCTGGCCGCTGATCGTGACATGGGCGTAGCCCGCGTCATGGAAGGCCTGGTAGGGGAAGAACTCCTCAGGGCACTTGATCTCCTGCAGGCACAGAATGTCGGGCGCATAGCGGCGCAGGAACTCGGTGACGAGCGGCAGGCGCAGGCGGACGGAGTTGATGTTCCAAGTGGCAAGCGAAAGCGTCATGGCGGGTTCCGGCAAAATCGCGCGGAACCTGCCAGCCGGTGCGGCTCAAGACAAGGAAGCGGCGCCGCTTTCCAACGGAAAGGGCGCGTTCAGCGATTGCCGCCCATTTTCTGGTTCATCTCGTCGACCTTGCGATAGTCGATCTCGAAGAACTTCGGGTCGAGCTTCACCCCCGCCTGGACGTTGAAAATCATAACCGTCGTGTCCTTGCCCTGCGCGTCGGTGATCGTCCACTGGCGCAGGTCGTTGGACTTCGGGTCGAACATCATGGTGATGCGCGAATTGCCGAACACGGATTTGTCGGCGAGCACGATGGTGGTGAGATCGGGGTCCTCGGTCACCTTCACCACCTTCTTGCCGGAGAGGTCGATGCGATCGTCGAGCAGCAGTTTCAGCGGGGTCTTGGACAGGGGATAGAGATCGGCCGTCCTCAGCTTGGTGTTGCTTATCACCACCGAATTGCCGTCGGCGACGACGCGATAGGCCGAGGGAGCCTCATAATTGAAGCGAATCTTGCCGGGACGCTGGATGTAGAACTTGCCGCCGGTCTTCTCGCCACGCGGACCGAACTGGACGAACTCGCCGGCCATGGTCTGGATGGAGGAGAAATGGTCGGCGATCTTCTGCGCCGCATCGGAAGCGGCATAGGCGGCCGGAACCGGCGCCAGGGGCTGATGCACCGTTCCGGCAAAGCCGGCGACGAGGCCCGCGATCGAGAGCGCCGCGCCGAGCCGCAGGACATGTCGCGCCACAGCGCGCGAGAGGCTGAGGGGCTGGTGGGTTGCGGTGATCATCTGCGCCTGTCTCCTGTCGGTTCGTTGGGCGGATAGGCTTCCAGTTGGGCTTTAGTTGGGCGCCGCCAAGGCAGCCGGCCACTACATCTTGTCCTTCTCGGTCGGCACCAGGATTTCGCGCTTGCCGGCGTGATTGGCCGGGCCGACGATGCCTTCCTTTTCCATCTTCTCGATGATCGAGGCGGCGCGGTTGTAGCCGATGCCGAGCCGGCGCTGGATATAGCTGGTCGACGCCTTGCCGTCCTGCAGCACCACGGCCACCGCCTGGTCATAGGGATCCTCGGACTCCTCGAATACACCCGAAACGCCGCCGCCGCCCGATCCGTTCCGTCCGCCGCCATCCTCGTCGTCCTCGCCGTCGTCCTCGGTGATGGCGTCGAGATATTGCGGCACGCCCTGCAGCTTGAGGTGATTGACGACCTTCTCGACCTCGTCGTCGGCGACGAAGGGGCCGTGGACGCGCTGGATGCGCCCGCCGCCGGCCATGTAGAGCATGTCGCCCATGCCGAGCAGCTGCTCGGCCCCCTGCTCGCCCAGAATGGTGCGGCTGTCGATCTTCGACGTCACCTGGAAGGAGATGCGGGTCGGGAAGTTCGCCTTGATCGTGCCGGTGATGACGTCGACCGACGGACGCTGCGTGGCCATGATGACGTGGATGCCGGCGGCGCGAGCCATCTGCGCCAGGCGCTGGACAGCGCCTTCGATGTCCTTGCCCGCGACCATCATCAGGTCGGCCATCTCGTCGATGATGACGACGATATAGGGCATCGGATCGAGGTCGAGATGCTCTGTCTCGTAGATCGCCTCGCCGGTCTCGCGATCGAAGCCGGTCTGGACGGTGCGGGCGATGCGCTCGCCCTTCCGCGACGCCTCGGCGACACGGGCGTTGAAACCGTCGATGTTGCGCACGCCCACCTTGGACATCTTGCGGTAGCGGTCCTCCATCTCGCGCACGGTCCATTTGAGCGCGACGACGGCCTTCTTCGGATCGGTGACGACCGGGGTCAGCAGATGCGGAATGCCGTCATAGACGGAGAGTTCCAGCATCTTCGGGTCGATCATGATCAGCCGGCACTGGTCGGGGGTCATGCGGTAGAGCAAGGACAGGATCATCGTGTTGATCGCCACCGACTTGCCCGAGCCGGTGGTGCCGGCGACCAGTACGTGCGGCATCTTGGCGATGTCGACGATGACGGCCTCGCCGTTGATCGTCTTGCCCAGAGCCAGCGCGAGACGTGCCTTGGTCTGCTCGAAATCGCGGCTGGCGAGGATCTCGCGCAGGTAGACGGTCTCGCGCTTCGAGTTGGGCAGCTCGATGCCGATGGCGTTGCGGCCGGGGACGACGGCGACGCGGCAGGCGATCGCGCTCATCGAGCGGGCGATGTCGTCGGCCAGGCCGATGACGCGGGACGATTTGATGCCCGGCGCGGGCTCCAGTTCGTAAAGGGTGACGACCGGTCCGGGACGGACATGGATGATCTCGCCCTTGACGCCGAAATCCTCAAGCACGCCTTCGAGCAGGCGGGCGTTCTGCTCCAGCGCGTCCTTGGACAGCGAGGGATCCTTCGAGACGTTCTTCGGCTCGGACAGGAAATGGATCGGCGGCATCTCGAAGGCGTCGCTCGACAGCATCGAAGCCTGCGCCTCGCGTTTGACGCGCGATCCCTGGACGGGTCGCGGCGCTGGCGCGGCGACGCGGGCGGCGCCCGCGGCGGGCGCTTGACGGCCGGTGGCGGGTAACGGCACGGCATCGGCGAAATCCGCCTCGTCCTCGTCTTCGACGTCGCTCTCGTCGTCGAACCGCGCGGGCGCCGGCATCGCCGGCTGCATCTCGAAACCGGGCTCGATGCGCTGCGACGAACGGGCGGGCGCGGCCTCGCGCCGCGCCGCGACCGCCGGTTCCGGCAGTCGCCGGTCGTGCGTCCGGCCGACATGGCGGCGGATCCAGGCGCGAGCGGACAGCCAGATGTGGACGACGGCGCCGAGCGCGGCCATGCCCCCGCCGATTTCGTCATCGTCGTCTTCGGCATAGAGCGGGTCGTCCTCGCCCGCCTTGTGCGATGCCGTCCCGTGGGAGGAGGTCGCCTGCCTGCCGATAAGACCGGACGCGAAGGCCAGAAGCCAGAGCGAGGGTCCGGCGAGCAGGAGTGCGATAATGGCTGCCGCGATGCCCGTCGGGTAGCCGCCGAGCGCGAGAGACGGCAGTTTCAGCACGACGTCGCCGAAGACGCCGCCGAGGCCGGACGGCAGCGGCCAGCTCGCCGGAGGCTCGATGCAGCCGACCACGCCGGCCGTCAGGACGGAGGCGCCAAACCAGGCGAGCGCGCGCCGCGGCATGCGGTCGACGCCGCGGGCCGAGACGAAGAGGATGCCCCAGGCCAGCAGCGGCAGGAGGGTGATCAACGCCGCCAGACCGAAGAATTGCATGGCGATGTCGGAATAGACGGCGCCCGGATAGCCGAGCGCGTTGGTGACGGGATTGTCGGTGGCATGGCTGAAGCTCGGGTCCTGGACATTCCAGGTGGCGAGGCTGCCGACTCCGGCAACGGCCAGGAGAACCAGCGCCAGTCCGCCCAGGCGCTCCGCCTGCCTGCGGGCAAACGCCGCAAGGCCTGCGCCGCTGTCCATCAGGGCGGAACCGGTCGGACTTGAGGAGCGCATGGAGAACCCCGTCTTGATCGCGCGATAAGGCGCCGGATCGCACGGCGCGCAGTGTCGGCGAAGGTATCGGGGGGATGGTTAAGGGCGCATTAACCATGCGGCCGCGCACAAGAAAAAGCCCGGCCGAAGCCGGGCTAGTCGCGACGGCCAGGCCGTCGTCGGGAGGACGCCGGCGCGGACGTTGGCCGCGCCGGGAATGTCTCGTCTTACGAGTGGTAGGCCACTTCGCCGTGCGAGGTGAGGTCGAGGCCCTGCTGCTCGGCCTCGACGGCCGGACGCAGGCCGACGATCAGGTCGACAACCTTGTAGAGGATCGCCGAACCGATGCCGCACCAGACGATCGTGACCAGCACGGCCTGGATCTGGATCCAGGTCTGGGCCGCCGCGGACAGGTCGCCATAGCCGATGCCGCCGAACGATTCGGAGTTCAGGATGCCGGTACCGATGGCGCCGATGATGCCGCCGATGCCGTGGATGCCGAACACGTCGAGCGAGTCGTCGTAGCCGAACTTGATCTTCACCACCGAGACGAAGAAGTAGCAGACCGCGCTCGCGACTGCGCCGAGAACGATCGCGCCGATCGGTCCGACGAAGCCGGCCGCCGGGGTGACGGCGACGAGGCCGGCGACGAGGCCGGAGGCCGCGCCCAGCATGGAGGCCTTGCCGCGGATCAGACCTTCGATGACCACCCAGGCGACGATCGCGCCGGCCGTGGCAGTGAAGGTGTTGATCATGGCGAGTGCCGCGCCGCCGGTCGCTTCGAGGTTGGAGCCGGCGTTGAAGCCGAACCAGCCGACCCACAGCATCGAAGCGCCGACCATGGTCAAGGTCATCGAGTGCGGGGCCATGTTGTCCTTGCCGTAGCCGACACGCTTGCCGACCAGGATCGAGCCCATCAGAGCCGCGATACCGGCGTTGATGTGGACGACCGTGCCGCCGGCGAAGTCAAGCGCGCCCCAGCCGTAGAGCAGACCGTCCGAATCCCACACCATGTGGGCGATCGGGAAGTAGACGACCGTGACCCAGAGGACGACGAAGAGCAGCACGGCGCGGAACTTGATGCGCTCGGCGAAGGCGCCGACGATCAGGGCCGGGGTGATGCAGGCGAAGGTCATCTGGAAGCAGATGAAGACATATTCGGGGATGACAACGCCGGCGGTGAAGGTCGCGGCCTGGCTGTCCGCAGTCACGCCGGAGAGGAAGGCTTTGCCGAGACCGCCCCAATAGGCGCTGGGCGCGTCACCGAAAGCCATCGAGTAGCCCCAGAACACCCAGACGATGATCACGGTGGCCGTGATCATGGTGCACTGCATCAGTACGGACAGCATGTTCTTGGAGCGGACGAGACCGCCATAGAACAGGGCCAGGCCGGGCAGGATCATGAACAGGACGAGGATGGTCGAGACCATCATCCAGGCGGTATCGCCCTTGTCCATCGTCGGAGCCGGCGCCGCGGCAGCGGCCGCGTCGGTCGCGGCGGGAGCGGCTTCCTGGGCGAAAGCGGCGAGAGTCCCCATCGCCCCCAGGGCGAGCGCGCCGAGCGCCGCCGTGCGCGCCATGGGCGCAATTCGTTTCATTATGGTCATGCTTCTCTCCATGAAATCGGGATTGGCGGCTTAGAGCGCGTCGTTGTCGGTTTCGCCGGTGCGGATGCGCACGGCCTGCTCGATCGGGTAGACGAAGATTTTGCCGTCGCCGATCTGGCCGGTCTTGGCCGCGGCGGAAATGGCCTCGACGGCCTTCTCCGCCATGTCCGAGCTCACCGCGATCTCGATCTTGAGCTTGGGGAGGAAGCTCACGGCGTATTCCGCGCCGCGATAGATTTCCGTGTGCCCCTTCTGACGCCCATAACCTTTGACTTCGGTGACGGTCAGGCCCTGGATCCCGACGCCGGTCAGCGCTTCGCGAACCTCGTCGAGCTTGAACGGCTTGATGATTGCCATCACGATTTTCATTAGGCTTCACCCTTTACTGGTGCGGGTCCCCCGCGTTTCGTCCATCGCCGGCGCCCGAAGACGGCGGAGACTGACGCACGCAGATTCAAGGTCCGTGCCAACTGGCGCGGAGCCGCTTAAGCCAATGAAATCCTTGTGGATGCGCGGCGCCTGCTAGGCTGCCTGCTTTTTGTGCATTCGTACAATGCCTAAAAAATAGGCAGAGATTAAGGAAGGGTTACGAGTTCTGCTTGGTTCGCAGGCGGATGAGTCCCTCCTGGGCAACGGAGGCGACCAGAGTGCCGTCGCGCGCATAGAGGGCGCCGCGCGTGAAGCCGCGCGAGCCGGAGGTGGAGGGGCTGTCCTGGGTGTAGAGCAGCCAGTCGTCCAGCCGGTTCGGGCGATGGAACCACATCGCATGGTCGAGGCTCGCCGCCTGGATGTCGGGATCGGCCAGGAAACGGCCATGGGCGAAGGTGGAGGTGTCGAGCAGCGTCATGTCGGAAAGATAGGCGAGCACCGCCGCCTGAATCCGACGGTCGTCGACCACCTCCTCCCGGACGCGGACCCAGCTGTTCTGGCGCGGCTCGAGCTTCTCGCGGCTGGTGTAATGATCGAGATCGAGCGGCCTGAACTCGATCGGCCGTTCGCGCTGCCAGAAGCGGGCGATGCCGGCCGGGATCCGGTCTGCGTAGCGTTCGATGATCTCGCGCTGGCTGAGCAGCTCGTCAGGGCCCGGAATGTCGAGCGGCATCGCGACCTGGAAGTCCAGACCTTCCTCGTCGAACTGGAACGAGGCTTCCAGCGAGAAGATCGCCTTGCCGTGCTGGATCGCGGTGACGCGGCGCGTCGTGAAGGAGCTTCCGTCCCTGATGCGCTCGACCTGATAGATGATCGGTATCGCCGGATCGCCAGGCAGCATGAAATAGCAATGCAGGGAGTGCACGTAGCGCTCCCCCTCGACGCATCGCTGGGCCGCGACCAGCGCCTGGGCGATAACCTGTCCGCCGAACACGCGCTGCCAGGAGGTCCTGGGGCTGCGACCACGAAACAGGTTGTGTTCCAGCTGCTCGAGTTCGAGAATGGATTGAATCGTCTGCGGTTCGGCCATGATGGTGCTGATTCCGTGGGCATGTGCCCTGACAAGGGCCGAATGAGGCATTCGGACAGGTGGCGGCGGGATGTCAAGGCCGCCCAACCGTCCGAGGAGGACTGGACATGGCGGAAACCAACGAAGCCGAGACGGCGTCCGGCGCCCGACTCGACGTGCTGATCGCCGGCGCGGGCTATGTCGGCCTTGCCACCGCGGTGGCGATCGTCGAGGCGCGCCCGTCGCTCAAGGTCACGGTCGTCGATGCCGCCCCGGCGGAGGCCTGGCGCAGGGACGGCCGCTCCTCGGCGATCGCGGCCGCCGCCTGCCGGATGCTGGAGCGGCTCGGCTGCTGGGCCGAGATCGAGCCGCAGGCGCAGGCGATCACCGAGATGATCGTCACCGATTCGCGCACGGCCGACCCGGTGCGGCCGGTGTTCCTCACCTTCGGCGGCGAGATCGCTCCGGGCGAGCCGTTCGCCCACATGGTCGACAACAAGGTGCTCAACGGCGCTTTGCGCAAGCGGGCGGCGGCGCTCGGCATCGACATCATCGAAGGCGTCGCGGTCGACCATTTCGCGGCCGGTCCATCGCAGGTTTCCGTGGCGCTGGCCGACGGAATCACGATCGACACGAGGCTGCTGGTCGCGGCCGACGGCGTCCGCTCGAAGCTGCGCGACATGGCCGGCATCAAGACCGTGCACTGGGACTACGGCCAGTCGGGCATCGTCTGCACCGTGGCGCACGAGCGGCCGCACCACGGCCGCGCCGAAGAGCATTTCCTGCCCGCCGGACCGTTCGCCATCCTGCCGCTGACGGGCAACCGCTCGTCGATCGTCTGGACGGAACGCACCGAGGACGCGAACCGGATCGTCGCCGAGGACGACCTCGTTTTCGAGACGGAACTCGAGCAGCGTTTCGGCCTCAAGCTCGGCGAGATCCGCGTCGAGGGCGGCCGCAAGGCCTGGCCGCTGGGGCTGACGCTGGCACGCGCCTTCGTCGCGCCGCGCTTCGCCCTGGCGGGGGACGCCGCCCACGGCATCCATCCCATCGCGGGCCAGGGGCTGAACATGGGGTTTAGGGACGCCGCCGCGCTGGCCGAGGTGATCGTCGAGGCCGACCGCATGGGCCAGGACATCGGCGCGCTCGACGTGCTGCAGCAGTACGAGCGCTGGCGGCGCTTCGACACGGTGCAGATGGGGATCACGACGGACGTCCTGAACCGTCTGTTCTCCAACGATATCGGGCCGCTGAGAGCGCTGCGCGACTTCGGCCTCGGCCTGGTCGACCGGATGCCACGGATGAAGAACTACTTCATCGGCCAGGCGTCTGGCATCAGCCCCGCCGCACCACGGCTGCTCAGGGGCGAAGCGATCTGACGGGCCGCCTGGTCCCTGCCGCAAAGCGGCATGGACCGGACGATGCAATGCGCTATGTTCTCCCTGCCGGAGCGACCAGGCTAAAAGCAGAGGAGAAAGCCCATGGACCGTCATGCCACAGCCAACTGGAAGGGCAATCTGAAGGAGGGCTCAGGCACGCTCGACACGCAAAGCGGTGCGCTGAAGGCGCTGCCCTATTCGTTCAAGGCGCGCTTCGAGGACGAGAGCGGCAAATCCGGCACCAATCCGGAGGAGCTGATCGCCGCCGCGCATGCCGGATGCTTCGCCATGCAGCTGTCGCATTTCCTCGCCGAGAACGGCACGCCGGCCGAGAATCTGGAGGCCAAGGCGGTGGTCACCCTGATTCCCGGAACCGGCATCACCGGCAGCGCGCTGACGCTGACCGGCAAGGTGCCGGGCATCGACGCGGCGACGTTCAAGGAACTGGCGGAGAAGGCCAAGGCGGGGTGCCCCGTGTCGAAAGCGCTCGGCGCGATCAACGTGACGCTCGACGCAAAGCTCGCCTGAGCGGAGGCCTTACCCAGGAAAGCAGAAACCCGGCCGCGAGGCCGGGCTCCTTCATTTCAGCCGGAGGCAGGACGGCTCAGGCCGCCTCTTCCTGCTCCGCGTCTACATCGGCGTCGGCGTCGGCTTCCGCCTCGTTGGCGGCTTTGGCGCCGCGCTTCGGACCCTTGTTCAGATTGACCTCGATCAGGCGGACGGCCTCGGTCTCGGACATCTTGTTGACGGCGGCGATCTCGCGCGCCATGCGGTCGAGCGCGGCCTCGTAGAGCTGCCGCTCGGAATAGGACTGCTCCGGCTGGTTCTCGGCGCGGTAGAGGTCGCGAACGACCTCGGAGATCGAGATCAGGTCGCCCGAATTGATCTTCGCGTCATATTCCTGGGCGCGGCGCGACCACATGGTGCGCTTCACGCGGGCGCGGCCCTGCACGACCTTCAGCGCGCGGTCGACATAGTCGGTCTCCGACAGCTTGCGCATGCCGATCGCCGCGGCCTTGGCGACGGGGACCTTCAGGCGCATCTTGTCTTTCTGGAAATCGATGACGAACAGTTCAAGCTTGTGGCCTGCGACCTCCTGCTCGTCGATCGAGACGATCTGGCCGACGCCGTGCGCGGGATAGACGATGAACTCGCCGGTCTTGAAACCGTTGCGCGCTGCCGAACTCTTCTTCTGCGGAATTGCCATTACGCTTCAAACTCCTGTTCGTGTCTACCGGGACGTGCCGGGAGACCTCGTGCTGCGGCCCGGTCGCGGGCCATGCGCTATGCGGGACATGGCAGAACGATTTCGGGAAAGGCGGCGTACGCGCGCAAACATAGCGCGACGCCCGGATCGCCCTGGTCCGAAATCTGTTCAAACCTTTCGATGAGTCAGGCTCAGCGCCATTAAGAGACGTCGTGTCACCAGCATGTGTTGGCTTAAGTAACATAATTTCGCGCGGAAATCAACAATTTGCCGCATGCGCGAAGGCGCCGCAGCCGGATTCGGCGCGGTGAAGGTTAACCCGGTCGATGACGCCCGGCCCTTGTCAGTCGCCCTTGCCGGGCTCCGGCGAGAAGAACTTCTCGAACTTGCCCGGCACGCCGTCGAATTCCTTGGCGTCGGCCGGCGGCTCGCCCTTCTGCGTGATGTTGGGCCAGACCGAAGCGTATTCCGTGTTGATCTTCAACCACTTGTCGAGTCCCGGCTCGGTGTCGGGCTTGATCGCGTCGGCAGGGCATTCCGGCTCGCACACACCGCAGTCGATACACTCGTCGGGGTGGATGACGAGCATGTTCTCGCCTTCGTAGAAACAGTCGACCGGACAGACCTCGATGCAGTCCATGTACTTGCACTTGATGCAGTTGTCGGTGACGATATAGGTCATCGGACGGGCTCCGGCGGTCTTGTAGGGCGGTGGGTAGCGAGTTTGGGATGAGCGTGCAAGGGGCGGTTTGCCGCGCGTGGCGCCCATCGGGGAATGAAATTCCAACGATTCCGGCCGGCAGTATCAGTCGAGATCGTCTTGTCGCAGCCGGTCTGTCAGCCTGCGGTCGCGCTTGGTCGGGCGCCCGGTGCCCGGTTCGCGCTCGGCCGCGACGACACGCTCCTCACGCGGCGCCGGCGGCGGCGTGAGGTCATCGAAGAGGGTGCGCGCCTCTTCCGCCGGCCCGCGGCGGGTTCCGCCCGAGACGACGCGATAGACGAGGATCCTGCGCTCGAGAGCCACCGTCACGCCGTCGCCGGGCTTCACCGTCGCCGACGGCTGGTCGATCTTGACCGAATTGATGCGCACGCCGCCCGATTGGACCAGTCTCGCTGCGAGCGAGCGGGATTTCACGACGCGCGCGAAGAACAGCCACTTGTCGATGCGCTGGCTGCCGGGCGGCGCCATGCCCTACTTGCGCAGCTGATCGCGCAGCGCGGCCAGCTTGGCGAAGGGCGAATCCGGGTCGATCGGCCGCGGCTTTTCCTCGCGCGGGCGGCCCTGGTTCTCGAACTTGCGCTCGGGCCGGTCGTCACGACGCTTGCCCTCGTGGCCCTTCCCGTCCCGGCGGTTGCGATTGTCGCGGTCGCCCTCGGGGCGCGGCTTGCGCTGGAATTGCGGGTCGTCCGCGCGCCACAAAACCTTCGGTTCCTTCGGCGCGGCATCCTCGGGCTTGGCGCCGTCGCGGCCCTTGCCGCCACGGCCCCGGTCGCGGCGGCCCTGCGGCGCGCCGTCGCGCGCGCCATGGCGCTGGTTGCGGAAGCGGTTCTCGTTGCGGGCGGGCCGCCACAGCAGCACGACCTTGGGCTCCTCGAGCTCGGCCGGCGCGGTATCGGCCGCCAACGCCTCCTGCGCGGCGGGCGGCTCGGACGGTGTTAAGGCCTCGGCCTCGGACGTCGCCTCGACGACCACCGGAGCGACAGCCTCCGCCGCGATCTCCGACGGTTCGCCGGCAGAGATTTCTTCGATGGCAGCGCCTTCGGCCGCGGGCGCGTCGTCGACGGCCACGGGGGCGATCGCCTCGGCGGCAAGGTCGGCGCCGGAAAGAGCGGCGACGTCCATTCCCTCGACCACGGCCTGCGGCAGGTCGGCCGCCTCGGCCGAGACCGGCGCTCCTTCCGCGTCCGCCGGGACGGGCTCCGACGTCGCATCGGCCGCGGCGGCGGCTTCGGCGGCCTTCGCCGCTTCCGCCGCTGCATGTGCTTGGGCCCTCGCCTGCGCCGCGGCCGCCGCCTCGGCGTCCTGGCGTGCGATGCGCTCGGCGACCTCGGCCTGCGGCTTCGGCTCGGCGCGATAGCCGAGGGCTTTCAGGATCTCCTCCATGTCGGTCGCGGTGGCGCCGAGGATCGACATCATCGGCGGCGTGACGAGGAAGGAGCTCCCGTCATAGGCGCCGTCCGGACGCGATGCCGCACCGGGCTTCCAGGCGAGCGCGGGACGGATGAGATCGGCGACGCGTTCGAGGATGTCCACGCGCACGGCGCGGCGGCCGAGGATGCGGAAGCCGGCGAGCTTGTAGAATTCGCGGTCGAACTGCGGATCGACCACGACGGAGGTGCGGCCGGTGGCGAGCGCGTTGACCGGATCGCCGAAGCCGGGCTTGTCCTTGCCGTCGTTCCTGAGCGCCCAGAGCAGCGTCAGGAGCCCGGCCGGGGCGGGTTTCAGCAGCGCCGGCAGGAAGATGTGGTAGGCGCCGAAGCGAACGCCGAGGCGCCGCAGCGCGGCCCGCGCATCCTGGTCGAGCGACTTCACCTCGTCGGCGATGTCGCGGCGGTTGACCAGTCCGAAATTCTCGACCAGCCGGTAGGCGATGCCGCGTGCGATGCCGGTGAGCTGTTCGGCAGTCTTCAGGTCGACCAGCGGCTTGAGCAGCAGTTCGATCTGCCATGCGACGAAGCGTTCGGCGCGCGCCGCGACCTTGTCGCGGGCCGGACCGGTCAACTGCTCGTCGGCAAGCAGGATGACGCGGGGCCTGAGCGCCTCCTCGCCCTCGACCAGCGTGGCGATCGGCTGGCCGAGCCAGCGCAGGGTGCCGTCGTTGGCAAGCGCCAGGTCGCCATTGGCGCAGGCCGAAAAGCGTTCGGCGCGGGTCTCGAATTCGGTCGCCAGCGCTTTCTGCGCGGCGGCGCGAACGGCTTTCGCATCCTCGCCGCCGGCGGAACTGTCGGCGGTGAAGCGGAAGCCCTGCAACTCCCCGACGTGGTGACCCTCGACGGAGACCTCGCCCGCTTGACTGATTTCGGCTTCGAGCATCGTGTTTTCTCTAAGGCGCCTCATGAGCACGGATGTCCTGCGGTCTACGAAGCGTTTCGTCAACCGCTCATGCAGCGCGTCCGACAGTCTGTCTTCGATCTCGCGCGTTTTTTCCTGCCAGTGTGCCGGATCGGCAAGCCAGCCGGGCCGGTGGGAGACGAAGGTCCAGGTGCGGATCTGTGCAATTCGGTGGGAAAGCGTATCGATGTCGCCGTCGACGGAATCCGCGCGGCGGACCTGCTCGGCCATGTAGGCTTCGTCGACCCGGCCGCGTTCGGCGAGGTCCTGGTAGATCGAGCCGATGAGGTCGGCGTGCTGGGCCGGCGCGATGCGGCGGTAGTCGGGAAGGGCGCAGACGTCCCACAGAAGCGCGACCCGCTCGCGGGTGGTGGCGAGGTCGCGGATCATCGGATCGCGGGCCAGATAGTCGAGCGCCTTCTGGTCGACCGCCGGCAGCGCCTTCGTCAGGCCCTCGACCAGCGGCGGCGTGTCGATGGAGCGGCGAAGCGCCTCGAGGCTGGCGAAATCGAAATCGGGCGTGCGCCACTGCAGGACCCGGACGGGCTCGAACTCGTGGGCCTCGATCTTCTCGATCAGTTCCTCGTCGAACGGGATCACCTGGCCGGTGACGCCGAAGGTCCCGTCGCGGACATGGCGGCCGGCGCGGCCGGCAATCTGGCCGATCTCGGCGGCGGAGAGATCGCGGTACTGATAGCCGTCGAACTTGCGGTTCTGGGCGAAGGCGACGTGATCGACGTCGAGATTGAGGCCCATGCCGATCGCGTCGGTGGCGACGAGGAAGTCGACGTCGCCGGACTGATAGATCTCGACCTGCTTGTTGCGGGTGCGCGGGCTGAGCGCGCCGAGCACGACGGCGACGCCGCCGCGCTGGCGGCGGATCAGTTCGCCGATGGCGTAGACCTCCTCGGCCGAGAAGGCGACGATCGCCGAGCGGCGCGGCAGGCGGGTGATCTTCTTCTGGCCGGCATAGGCGAGCTGCGACATGCGCGGCCTGCCGACGACCGAGATGCCGCGCAGGATACGCTCGAGGATGCCGCGCATGGTGCCGGCGCCGAGCAGCAGCGTCTCGTCGCGGCCGCGCAGGTGCAGGATGCGATCGGTGAAGATGTGGCCGCGCTCGAGGTCGCCGGCGAGCTGCACCTCGTCGATGGCGACGAAGGCGGCACTGGTCTGGCGCGGAAGCGCTTCCACCGTGCAGACGGAGTAGCGCGCGCCGGGCGGCTGGATCTTCTCCTCGCCGGTAACCAGCGAGACGTTGGCGGCGCCGACCTTGTCGGCGACCCGGCCGTAGACCTCGCGGGCGAGCAAGCGCAGCGGCAGGCCGATGATGCCGGACGGGTGCGCCACCATGCGCTCGATGGCGAGATGCGTCTTGCCGGTATTGGTCGGACCGAGGACCGCGGTGACGCCGCGGCCGGACAGGATCATCGCATCTTTCGGTCTGGGCTGGACATTCATCGGTCAGGGAGGCCTTGGGCGCACCGTTTGAGCCTGCGCGGCACAGCCGGCGGAGGAACCGACTTTCACCCCAATATAGGCAGGCATGGGGCCGGCACAACGGCGCGGCGATCACGATGCACGCCCGATCGATGCCGCACGTTAACAACCGGAACGAGTCTGGAACGAATCAGCGACGAATCACTGACTCGATCGGATTCATGTTCTGTTCACCGCAAGATGTTGATTTGAATCGGCATTTTCCACCACATGCAGAATCCCCTGGACGTCCCGCGGCGGCCGGCCCGGCCCGGCGTTAACCTCTCGGCCGGGCGGCGCCGATTGGTCGTGCAGCGAGCCGGGCGTTTCCGCGCAAACTTATGAAATCCTTAGCGAAGATTAATCGGAGGTGAAGCCGCTCCGTGCCCGTGGCGCGGCCGCCGTTAACGATCCGGCCAAAGCCGGAACGAATCGGCGACGAATCAGCTTTTTCGCAAAGTTTCCGGTCCGTTCACCGCAACATCTGGTGGCAGCCGTGCGGCACGAGGACTAACCGGCTTTGAACAGGCGCGATACAACCTATCCGATTCCCGCAGCCATTAACCTTTCTGCTCCGAAACGGCACACTGAGGTTGCCCCCGAGGGTCTTCCACAACCTTCTCTGCCGATCGAGGCACGGCCTTGCCCGATCGATCTTGCCGCAAGGGCAAAACCGTGACTCTTCTGGCGTCAGCCGCCCGGCCCTCGCGCGGCCGGCCGGCACCGTGCCGGCACATCGCGATTTGCTCCTATGGAGGGGTCCATGAAAAAGCGTCTTTTCGCCGAATGTCTCGGCACGTTCTGGCTTGTCTTCGGCGGCTGCGGCAGCGCCGTGCTGGCCGCCGCGTTCCCCGATGTCGGCATCGGCCTGCTCGGCGTGTCGCTCGCGTTCGGCCTCACCGTGCTGACGATGGCCTATGCCGTCGGCGGGATTTCGGGCGGGCATTTCAATCCGGCGGTGTCCGTCGGCCTGCTGGTCGCCGGCCGCTTTCCGGCCAGGGACCTGATCCCTTACGTGATCGCCCAGCTCGTCGGCGCGGTCGTGGCGGCCGCGGTGCTCTATTTCATCGTCAGCGGCAAGGCGGATTTCGCCGGTGTCGGCGGCTTCGCGTCGAACGGCTATGGCGATGCCTCGCCCGGCAAGTTCTCCCTCGGGGCGGCGCTGGTGACCGAAATCGTCATGACCTTCATGTTCCTGATAATCATTCTCGGGGCCACCACCGGGCGCGTTCCGGCGGGCTTCGCGCCAATCGCCATCGGGCTTGCGCTGACGCTGATCCATCTCGTGTCGATCCCGGTGACCAATACGTCGGTCAATCCCGCCCGTTCCACCGGCGTCGCGCTGTTCGCGGACGGGCCGGCTCTGGCGCAGCTCTGGCTGTTCTGGGTTGCGCCGATCCTGGGCGCGGCGATTGCCGGGGTCGTGCACAAGGCCGTCTTCGGCGACGACTGACAGGAGCGTTGGCGGTGCGGCCGTCCAAGGACTGGCGCACCGCCACGCCGATCGGCATTATCTGTCCTCCAATAGGAGGCCGAGAATGCATTTCATCACCTCGCGCGACGACCTGCGCCGCGTCTACAAGCCGGCAAGCGAGAATTCACTGCGCAAGGAGTTGAAGGCGCTCGACGGCCATTGCGTCTCCTTCATCGGCCGCAGCCCGTTCGTGCTGATCGGCACGTCGGACGGCAAGGGCCACGCCGACGTGACGCCCAAGGGCGACAGGCCGGGCTTCGTCGCCGTTCTCGACAGCCGGACGATCGCGATTCCCGACCGGCCCGGCAACAACCGCCTGGACACGCTGGAGAATCTCCTCGTCGAGCCGTCGATCGGACTGCTGTTCCTGATTCCCGGCATGGATGAGACGCTGCGTATCAACGGCAGGGCGAGGATCACGGCCGACGATGGGCTGCGCGCCCGGTTCGAGGTCGACGGCAAGCTGCCGCAGGCGGTGATCCTGGTCGACGTCGAGGCCGCCTACATGCATTGCGCCAAGGCGTTCATGCGCTCGCAGCTGTGGCATCCGGAAACCTGGCCCGACCGCGCATCGATGCCGACGCTGGGCCAGATGCTCAAGGATCAGCTGGCGCTCGACCAGTCGGCCCAGGCGATGGATAGCTGGCTGGACCACGCCTATGCGAAATCTATGTGGTGAGGAAGCATTCCGGAGCGAATGGTTGACAGCCGGTTAACCGAGCCATGCGCGCGGTGCATTGCTGCACTGCAGCATTTCCGCATTCCCTCCACCGTCCCCATATGAGAGGCTGAACGCATACGGGAGGAACCACGCACGGGCCGAGAGGCTCTTCATGCAAGGAACCGTATCATGATCCTCAACGATCTCATTTCCCGCGCCCAGCACCGCATCGAGAAGCAGCGCCGCTACAATCGGACCGTGGCCGAGATCAATTCGCTGTCGAACCGCGACCTGTCCGACATGCGCGCCGACCGCTCCGAACTGCTCTATTGGGCGCGTAAGGACATCCTGGGCTGAGCCTGTAACTCGCGGCAGGTCGTCATCCTCGGGCCAGCCCTTCTGTTGGCTTTGCAAGGTCCACAGGACCCTGCAATTCGCCCGATGGGCAAACCGCCATCTCACCCCGAGGTTCTGCGCGCCTCTCTACTCCAGAAGCCTTGCCGGCCAATCGGCTACGTCGGTAGATCCTCGGGACAAGCCCGAGGATGACGGCATTGGCCGGATGTCTCAGACCATGTACTGGCCGCCATTGGCGGCGATGGTCGAGCCGGTGATGAAACCCGCATCGTCCGAAGCCAGGAACACCACGCAGCGCGCGATTTCCGCAGGTTCGCCCAGCCGCCCGACCGGGATCTGGGCGATGATCGATTCGCGCACCTTTTCCGGCACGGCCATGACCATGTCGGTGCCGATATAGCCCGGACAGATGACGTTGACGGTGATGCCGGCCTTGGCGCCTTCCTGGGCGAGCGCCTTGGTGAAGCCGATGTCGCCGGCCTTGGCCGCCGAATAGTTCGCCTGGCCCATCTGGCCTTTCTGGCCGTTGATCGACGAGATGGTGATGACCCGGCCGAACTTGCGCTCGCGCATGCCGGTCCAGATCGGATGCGTCATGTTGAAGGCGCCGTTGAGGTTGGTGTTGATCACTTCGCTCCACTGCTCGCGCGTCATGCGGTGGAACATCGCGTCGCGCGTGATGCCCGCATTGTTGACCAGCACCTCGACCGGGCCGAGATCGGCTTCCACCTTGGCGATGCCGGCGACGCAGGCGTCGTAGTCCGCCACCGACCATTTGTAGACCGGAATGCCGGTCTCCTTGGTGAAGGCGGCGGCCGCCTCGTCATTGCCGGCATAGTTGGCGGCAACCTTGTAGCCGGCGTCCCTGAGCGCGACCGAGATCGCCGCCCCGATGCCGCGCGAGCCGCCGGTGACAAGTGCTGTGCGTGCCATGTGGTTCTCCTCCCGTTGGTCGCAGGCAAATGGGGGTGGCGAATGGCGACTGGGGAATTCTCCCTCTCGACGCCGTGGCAACTGTCACCCCATTCGCTATCTCCTATTCGCCATTCGGCCGTTTCAGTTCATGGCCTCGACGCACATCGCGACGCCCATGCCGCCGCCGATGCAGAGCGTGGCGAGGCCCTTCTTCGCGCCCCGGCGGCGCATCTCGTAGACCAGGGTGTTGAAGATGCGCGCGCCGGAGGCGCCGATCGGGTGACCGATGGCGATGGCGCCGCCGTTGACGTTGACGATCGACGGATCCCAGCCGAGCCCCTTGTTGACGGCGCAGGCCTGCGCGGCGAAGGCCTCGTTCGCCTCGACAAGGTCAAGGTCGCCGACCGACCAGCCGGCCTTTTCCAGTGCCTTCTTCGAGGCCGGGATCGGGCCGGTGCCCATGATCGAGGGGTCGACGCCGGCGGTGGCCCAGGAGGCGATGCGGGCAAGCGGGGCGATGCCGCGCTTCCTGGCTTCTTCCTCGGTCATCAGCAGCACGGCGGCGGCGCCGTCGTTGAGGCCGGACGCGTTGGCGGCGGTGACGGACCCTTCCTTGTCGAAGGCGGGCTTCAGCTTCTGCATGGCGTCGAGCGTGGCGCCGTGGCGGATATATTCGTCCGAATCGACGATCGTGTCGCCCTTGCGGCCCTTGATCGTGACGGCGACGATCTCGTCCTTGAACTTGCCGGCTTTCTGCGCGGCCTCGGCCTTGTTCTGCGAGCCGACGGCGAATTCGTCCTGAGCCTCGCGGGTGATCTGGAACTGGCGCGCGACGTTCTCGGCCGTGTTGCCCATGTGGTAGCCGTTAAAGGCATCCCACAGACCATCCTTGATCATGGTGTCGATCAGCTTGATGTCGCCCATCTTGGTGCCGGCGCGCAGGTGTTGGCAATGCGGCGACAGCGACATCGATTCCTGGCCGCCGGCAACGATCACCCTGGCGTCGCCATTGGCGATCTGCTGCATGCCGAGGGCGATCGAGCGCAGGCCCGAGCCGCAGACCTGGTTGAGCCCCCAGGCGGTCGTCTCGATCGGCAGACCCGCCGCGATCGAGGCCTGGCGGGCCGGATTCTGGCCGGCGCCGGCCGTCAGCACCTGCCCGAGGATGACTTCGTCCACTTCCTTGGCATCCACCCCGGCGCGGGCAAGCACTTCCCTAATCACGACCGCGCCGAGCTCGTGGGCCGGCGTCGCGGCGAAGGCGCCGTTGAAGGAACCGACCGCGGTGCGGGCGGCGGAGGCGATGACGATGGAGGGGGCAGAGGACATTGGGCTTCTCCGAAGAACCGCGCCTCGAACGGGCGCTGCAAGATCGCGACTTTCTTGCCCGTTCCAGCATCCGAGTCAAACCGGAAAATCGTCGCGTTTGGGCGCCGGTGCGCCGGCTGGGCGGAGTTCTCCTTTCCGGTGAAAGACTTGCCGCAGCGCATGACGGTTTCACGCACTGCACAAAGCGCTTTCAATTGATCCGGTTTTGCGCATATCCTCTAAGCAGCAATTGAGCGCAGACGGCCGCCCTTTCAACGGAACGGTCATATTGGGAGGGCCTCGATGGCCGTGAAGGACGATCCGATCGTCATCAAGAAATACGCCAACCGCCGCCTGTACAATACGGGCACCAGCACCTACGTGACGCTCGAAGACCTCGCCGAGATGGTCAAGAGGGGCGAGGACTTCAATGTCCAGGACGCCAAGACCGGCGAGGACATCACCCATCCTGTCCTGACCCAGATCATCTTCGAGCTGGAGAACAAGGATGGGCAGAACATGCTGCCGATCTCGTTCCTGCGCCAGCTCATCGCCTTCTACGGCGACCAGATGCAGATGATCGTTCCGAGCTTCCTCGAACAGTCGATGCTCGCCTTCACCAAGGAACAGGAACGCTTCCGCGAGCAGATGAAGGCGACGTTCGGCAAGGCGCCGATCGATCTGATGAACATGCCGACGTCGATGAAGGCGATCGAGGAGCAGACGCGGCGGAACATGGAGATGTTCCAGAACGCGATGAAGATGTTCACGAACTTCCCGGCGGCAGGCACCACGGCGCCGGAGCCGGAGGAAGCGCCGAAGGGCAAGAAGGCGGAGAAATCCGACGAACTTGCCGATCTCAAGGAGCAGATCGCCGCGATGCAGCGGAAGCTGGAGCAGCTGGGGAAGTAAGAAGCCGGTTCGCCAAAGGCGAATTCGTCATGCCGGTGGCATGACGAAAGGCTTCGAACGGGCGGGAGCTGCCGCAGGCAGCGGGCCCCGCCCCGAGGGCGCGATCCCAGCCCTCCGCTATGGCTCCGGGCGTTCGTCGCTCGAAAAGCCCATTCAGGGGCTTTTCGTTCGCTTCGCGAACCGCTTCTCACCCTCACCACCCCAGCGCGCAGCCGTCCTTGCGGGGGTCGGAGCCGGCGACGAGGAAGCCGTTTTCCTCGTCGATGACGATCATCTGGCCGCCGCCATGGGGCCGCGCGGCGTCGCGCACTTCGTGTCCGCGCGCGACCAAGGCTTGGCGTATTGCCGAGGAAATGCCCGTTTCCGCATCGAGCACGCCATCCTCGCCCCAGAACAGGCGGGGATGGTCGATGGAGGCCTGCGGGTCCATGCCGTAGTCGACGAGATTGGCGACGACATGGGCGTGGCCCATCGGCTGGAAATCGCCGCCCATGACGCCGAACGCCGCGAAAGCGCGGCCGTCCTTCATCGCCATCGCCGGGATGATCGTGTGCAGCGGCCGCTTGCCGGGGCCGATCTCGTTGGGATGGCCCTCGACCAGGTTGAAGCAGGCGCCGCGGTTCTGCAGCGCGATGCCCGATATCGGCGTGACGACGCGCGAGCCGAAGGCGCTGTAGGTCGAGTTGATGAAGGAGACCGCGCGACGGTCGCGGTCGACGACCGTGAGATAGACCGTGTCGGAGGACGGGTTCTTCGGGAAGGCGACCGCCGGATTGCGCCGGGCGGGATCGAACTGGCGGGCGATGTCGCGGGTGAACCCATCGGCAAGGACGGTTTCGACCGCGACCTTCATCGTGGCAGGATCCGATACTTCGCGGTGCAGGACCGAATAGGCGATGCGGCCCGCCTCGATCTCGAGATGGTAGCGCTCGGCACTGTCGGGCGGCAGACGCTCGACGCCGAGCTCGCGCATCAGGTTGAGCATGATCAGCGCGGTGATCCCCTGCCCGTTCGGCGGGATCTCCAGCACGTCAAGACCGCGATAGCGGGTCGAGATCGGCGTTACCCAGTCGGCGGAGACGGCTGCCAGGTCTTCCTCGGCGAGATAGCCGCCCTTGGCCCGCACGACGGCGGCCATTTCCGCCGCGATCGGACCCTCGTAGAACGCCCGCGCGCCGTGGGAGGCGATGGCGCGCAGGGTGTTTGCCAACGCCGGCTGGCGATGGCGCGTGCCGGCAGCGGGAGAGCGGCCGCCGACGAGATAGTGCCTGGCGCCGCCCTCGTCGGCGGCGAGCGCCCCGACATGTCGCGCCGAGTCCCAGGCGACACGGGCATGGACCGGGTAGCCACCTTCCGCGTAGCCGATCGCGTCGGCGAAAAGTGCGTCGAAGCCGCGCGTGCCGAAGCGGGAAAGCAGCGTTTCCCACGCCTTGATGGCGCCGGGGACGGTGATCGACAGCGGTCCGAATTCGGGAATTTCGGTCAGGCCGCGGGCGCGATAGGCCTCCGGGGTCGCCGCCGCGGGCGCCCGGCCGGAGCCGTTGAGCCCGTGCACGGAGCCGTCCGGCTCGGCCAGGAGGACGAAGCAGTCGCCGCCGATACCGGTCATGTGCGGCTCGACCACCGTCAGCACGGCGGAGGCCGCGACGGCCGCATCGACGGCATTGCCGCCGGATTTCAGCACGTCGAGCGCGGTGGCGGTCGCAAGCGGGTGCGAGGTCGCCGCCATGCCGTTCCCGGCGATGACCGGCGAACGGCCCGGGCGCTGGAAATCGCGCATCAGCGGAAGTTGACGTCGCGCCCGGCGGCCCTGATCGACACCGAGAAGCCGGCAAGCACGTCGACCAGCGCAATCAGGGTCAGCGTGAAGAAGACCGAATGCGCCGCCCCGGGCACCAGCAGGAACTCGACGAGGAAGGCGGCGAAGACGAAGGTCGACAGAAGGTGGTCGATGACGGATGCGGTCGACGTCCGCGTCGACTTCATGATTTCGACGAAGAGGAAGATGAGGCCGATCAGCACCATCAGGTCGCCGAGCGTCATCGACCAGGTGCCGCCCGACATCATCGGCATGGAGAAGAGGACCTGCGCCCACGGATCGGGGCTGCCGCCGAACAAGCCGATCAAACCCATATTGTAAAGAACGAACGGGACGACAAGAAGCGGAATGCTGCCGATCATGCGATCCTCCGAGCTGGTCCGCAGCTTGTAGAGCCGCCCCGCGCCGCGTCGTCAAGCGCGCAAATGCGAAAAGGCCGGCGCGGGCGCCGGCCTTGGCAAAGATCGTCACGCCCCGAAGGGGGCGCCGATCAGCTTTCCTTGGGCTCCAGGACCTGGCGGCCGCGATACATGCCGGTCTTCAGGTCGATGTGGTGCGGACGGCGCATCTCACCCGAATTGCGGTCCTCGACATAGGTCGGGGCCTTGAGCGCGTCGGCGGCGCGGCGCATGCCGCGCTTCGACGGGGAGGTCTTTCGTTTCGGTACTGCCATGGTCCTGCTCCGGGCGTCTTGCAATGCCGGGGAATCCCGAAAATCGGGCGTCGCGCGCGGCGGGTCATCAGAAAGTCGCGTGCCTATACACGCCCGACCGGGATTTGGCCAGTCCCGGCCGGCAAAAAAGCGATTCGCCGCAGGACAGGCCCGCAGCGGTGCCTTCGTCAGTGGCTCGCCTTGGAGCGCGCCTTGGCCCGGCGGGCGAGCATGTTGAGCGACTCGACCAGCGCCGAGAAGCCCATCGCGGCGTAGATATAGCCCTTCGGCACGTGGAAGCCGAAGCCGTCGGCGATCAGCGTCATGCCGATCATCAAGAGGAAGCCGAGCGCCAGCATGACGATGGTCGGGTTCTTGGCGATGAACCTAGACAGCGGCTCGGCGGCGAGCAGCATGACCGTGACGGCGCAGATCACCGCGATGTACATGATCGCGATATGGTCGGTCATGCCGACGGCGGTGATGATCGAGTCGATCGAGAAGACGAGGTCAAGCAGCAGGATCTGGAAGATCGCGGCGCCGATCGTCATCGAGACAGCGCCGCCGACCATGTCCTCCTTGTGATCCTGAGGATCGACGGAGTGGTGGATCTCGCGTGTCGCCTTCCAGACGAGGAACAAGCCGCCGGCAATCAGGATCAGGTCGCGCCAGGAGAACGGGTGGTCGAACAAGGTGAAGACCGGCGTCGTAAGCTGGACGATGAACGAGATCGTCGCCAACAGCACCAGGCGCATGATCAGCGCGGCGCCGATGCCGAGCCTGCGCGCCCGCGCCTGCTGTTCGGCCGGCAGCTTGTTGGTCAGGATCGAGATGAAGATCAGGTTGTCGATGCCGAGCACGACTTCGAGGACGACGAGCGTGGCGAGCGCCACCCAAGCTGTCGGATCGCTCGTCCAGTCGAAGAAGCCGAGTAACCATTCCATGAGGATGTTCCGTGTTGGCCGGGGACGCGGCGCGCGGGTTGGGGATGGGGACAGAATTAGGGAGCGGCCGGCGCCGCGTCAATGTCAGCGATCCACATACATGCCCGCATCCGCCTCACAGCCAGAAGGACGGAACGGTCTCCTCGAGCCGGGGTCCCAGGCGCAGCAGACCTATCCTGTCGGCCAGTCCAGTCCGGTCGGAAATCTCGACACCGACGCCGCAGATCGTCGCCGGGCCGGTGGCCGCCTCAAACCGCCCTTTCGGAACCTTGGACAGGAAGCGGTTCAGCGGCTCCTCCTTATCCATGCCGAGCGAGGAGTCGTAGTCGCCACACATGCCGGCGTCGGACAGATAGGCCGTGCCGCCGTTGAGGATCTGGTGGTCGGCGGTCGGGCAGTGCGTATGGGTGCCGACGACGAAGCTGGCGCGTCCGTCGACGAAATGCGCGAAGCACATCTTCTCCGACGTCGCCTCGGCGTGGAAGTCGATCACCACCGCATCGGCCTGCTCGCCCAGCGGGCAGGCCTCAAGCACCTCTTCGCCGGCGACGAAGGGGTCGTCGAGTTCGGGATGCATGAAGACGCGGCCCATGATGTTGGCCACCATGACGCGGGCGCCGTTTCGCGCAAGGTAGAGCCCCGCGCCGCGGCCGGGCGTGCCTTTGGGGAAATTGGCGGGCCTGAGGAAGCGATCCTCACGGGGCGCGAAGGCGAGCGCCTCGCGCTGGTCCCAGACATGGTTGCCGGTGGTGACGACGTCGGCGCCTGCCCGCAACGTTTCCTGGAAGATCTCGTCGGTAATGCCGAAGCCGCCGGCGGCGTTCTCGCCGTTGACGATTACGAAATCGAGCCGGAAATCGGAAATGAGGCCCGGAAGGCGCTCCCACACCGCCGTGCGGCCGGTTCTGCCCACCATGTCGCCCAGGAAGAGGAGACGCATCCGGCTTCTATAGAGCCACCGCAAAGCTGCGCAAGCCGGATTCCGTCAGGAATTCAGGAATGACGACATCGTGTGGCTCGTCCGGCACTCTGTCGACTTCCTGGCAGTCGAAGGCGATGCCGATCAGGCGTGGCGGCAGCGGTCCCGCCTGCAGCTTCGCGATCGCGCGGTCGTAGTAGCCGGCGCCGTAGCCGATCCGGTGGCCGCGCCGGTCGAACGCGGCGAGCGGCACGAGCATCAGGGTGGGCTGGAGGACCTCGGCCTCCGGTCCAGGGCCTGCCGTACCGAAGCCCATGTCGATCAGGGGCGCCCCGCGCACGAGCTCGCGGAAGACAATCGTCTCCTTGTCGAGGATGGCCGGCAGGCAGAGCCGGCCACCCCGTTCGCGCAACGCGAACATCAGCGGCCGGACATCGACCTCCGACCGCATGGGCCAGAAGCCGGAAACGGTCGCGCCCGCCTCCATGCCGATCCTATCCGCGTCGTCGGCCATGCGCAGCGAGGCTTCGATCCGCCATTCCGGGTCGAGGGCGTCGCGCCGGGACAGCGCCTCCTGCCGGAGCCTCTTCTTGATCGCACGATTGTCCATGTCTGCACCTCCGCGGGCGACCTTATGCGACCGGCCGGTATCCAGGACAGCCGGCATGCGACGCGGATGGAGAGATAAGCGAAGGGGAAGCGACGATCCACGCAGACCGGTGGAGAGGTTGATCCCGGGTGCCTACAACGTAGGTGGGCGCCGTGTGAAAAGACCCACGGGTCTCTCCAGGGACAGCTCCCTTGGGATCAATAAGGCCCCGGGGAAGTGTTACTCCTGCCGAGAAGCACAGACCGTCGTCGCCAATATAGGGCTTTCGCAATCCTGCCGCCAGCATGTTCGCCGGCATAGGAGCGAATGACGTGGCGTCAGCGTCGCGGCGCCTGTGAACACTCTGTTTTTCAAGAGAAATCCGCTCACGACTTCGCGATCCAAGCGTCAACCTTATCTCCCTTTCTGTTGTTTTGAACGTGTGGCCGGCCGGCCCCATCTCAGCCTCATCGGACGGCGGGCTCATCGCCGCCCCGATCTGAGAAAGGATGCGGACCATGCCGAAAGGTCGGGTGGCCGCACAACCGAAAGGGATAGACAATGCGTAAGTTTCTCATCGCCTCGGCCGCCGTGCTGAGCCTCACCGGTCTCGCTGCTGCGCAGGAAGCCCCGGCCCTGATCTACAGCGACTCCTATGCACGGAACGTCCAGAACGCCGACGCCTCCTCCTCCGACTACGGGCTGACCGTATCGTCGACGCGCAATGCGAACGTGCCGGTCCAGCATTCCGGCCAGACCGTCGACGACATCCGCAACAACGAGAATTACTCGGGCCGCTAAGGCACGAGACGGCCGGATCCGCCGGCCCCGATCCTCCCCTATTTCGAAAGGAATCCTCCCATGAACAAGATCCTCCTCGCCTCCGTCGCCGTGCTCGGCCTCACCGGCATCGCAGCGGCCCAGGAAGCTCCGGCGCTGATCTACTCGCAGTCCTACGCGCAGAACGTCGAGAATGTCGGCACGGCTCCCGCAGGCGGTGCCTTCACCGTCTCGGCGCAGCAGAACGCCAGCATCGCCGGCATCGACGGCTTCCAGATCAATCTGGACCAGAACTACTCCGGTCTCTGAGACGGGCGGGCGACCATCGCCCGATCCTCCGAAACGCCCGCGCTCCCGCACAGGAGCGCGGGCGTTCGCGTCCGCGGCGGCCCGTCCGACATGTCCGGACCCGATTGACATGACGGGCAACCCGCGCTTGCCCTTGCCGAGTCCTATCCCTACTGTCGCCGCGGCTCAACGGAACGGACTTTGCGAATGCGCTTTGAAGGAACGGCGGCCTATGTCGCGGACAAGGATCTGATGGTCGCGGTCAACGCCGCGATCGCGCTCGAGCGGCCGCTGCTGGTGAAGGGCGAACCGGGCACCGGCAAGACCGAGCTCGCCCGCCAGGTGGCGGCCGCGCTGGGGCTCGATCTCATCGAATGGCACGTCAAGTCGACGACCAAGGCGCAGCAGGGCCTCTACGAGTACGACGCCGTGTCGCGCCTGCGCGACAGCCAGCTCGGCGACGAGCGCTTCAACGACATTCGCAACTACATCAAGCAGGGCAAGCTGTGGGAAGCCTTCGCGGCCGGCCGAAAGGTCGTGCTCTTGATCGACGAGATCGACAAGGCCGATATCGAGTTTCCGAACGACCTTCTGCAAGAGCTCGATCGCATGGAGTTCTTCGTCTACGAGACGGGCGAGACGATCCGCGCTGCGAACAGACCGATCGTCATCATCACGTCGAACAACGAGAAGGAGCTGCCCGACGCTTTCCTGCGCCGCTGCTTCTTCCACTACATCCGCTTCCCCGACGTCGAGACGCTGCAGAAGATCGTCGACGTGCACTATCCGGGCATCAAGCAGACCCTCGTGCGGGCCGCGTTGACCCAGTTCTACGAGGTGCGCGAAATGCCGGGGCTGAAGAAGAAGCCGTCGACCTCGGAGGCGCTGGACTGGATCAGGCTGTTGGTGAGCGACGACGTCGAGCCGGAGGACCTGCGCGCCGATCCGAAGAACGCGCTGCCGAAACTGCACGGCGCGCTGTTGAAGAACGAACAGGACGTGCACCTTTTCGAGCGCCTGGCGTTCATGGCGCGGCGCAACGGCTGAGCATTAGCGGTCCGGCCGCTCAACCGGTCGCCACCGCCCGCATCATCGGCGCGGCCGGGTCGCGCCAGACCAGTTCGCCGCGGCCCAGCATGTAGTTCACATGCGCATGCACTTCCGAGAAGGCGAAGGACATCTGATGCGGGTCGAGCGGGCGGTGGAAGATCACCGGTACCAGCTCGGCTACGGATTTCGGTCCCTCGCGGCAGGCCACCGCGATCAGTGCGCAACGCTCCTCGTGATGCAGGGCAAGCTCGCGGCAGCGCTGGTGCAGGCCGTAGAACGGCAATTGGTGACCGGGCAATACCAGCGCGTCGGCGGGAATGCGCTCCGCGATCGCCCGCAGCGAGCGCAGATAGAGGCCGAGCGGGTCGCCTTCCGGGTCAACCGCCCAGACGCTGACGTTGGGCGTGATCCTTGCCAGCACCTGGTCGGCGGCGAGGAATACCTTCTCCTCGGGCAGATAGAACATCAGCTGCTCGGCCGCGTGCCCGTCGCCCGACATGACCTCGAAGCGCCGGCCGCCGATCAGAATTTCGTCGCCGGCAACGAGGCGGCGGAAGGTCGGCGGCAGCGGTGTCACCATGTGCAGGTAGCCGTGTCCGTGGGTCGAGACCAGCGTCGCCGTTTCGGCGCTCATGCCATGGCGCAGATAGAAGTCGCGATAGTGCTGGGCCTCCATCGCGCCCGGGCTCAGCGAGATGTTGAGACAGCCGAGATAGCAGGTCTCGCTGGTCAGCAGCGGCAGCGAAAAGCGCTCGCACAGCCAGCCGGCAAGGCCGATATGATCAGGGTGGAAATGCGTCACAAACAGCTGTGTCAGCCGACGTCCGGCGAGCGGTCCCGCTACGAGAGCATCCCAGACCTCGCGCGTCGCCCGGTTCGAGATACCCGTGTCGAGCACCGCCCATCCATCGCCATCCTCGATGAGATAGATGTTGACGTGGTCGAGGCGGAACGGCAGCGGGATGCGGGTCCAGAGGATGCCAGGGGCGATTTCGACCAGGTCCCCCGTGGCAGGCGCTTCCGTGAAGGGAAAGTGCAAGGCGCCTTCGCCGCCGGCCGTCGGGACCGATCTTCCGATATCGTTGGCCATCCGCTCGTCTCCGTCTGGCCCGCCTTAGACCTCGGCGGAGCGAGAGGCAAGGATGTTCTCTTTTGAACAATCGGCGGACTAACGCTGCATGGCGGCCTGGACCATTGTTGCGGCGAAAACGGCTCGCGAGGATGATCCCGCACCGAAGGAGAATCGTCATGAGAACCGAGATCCGGCCATTGGCCGAGAGCGATCACGCCGACTGGCGACGGCTGTGGACAGACTACCTGACCTTCTACAAGACCGTACTGCCCGAGGAGACCTATGTCGCGACCTGGGAGCGGCTGTTCGACCCCGGCGAATACGAGCCCAACGGTTTCATCGCGATCCAGGACGGCCGGGCGGTCGGCCTCGTCCACTATATCCTGCACCGAACCTGCTGGTCGCAGAAGAATAATTGCTACCTGCAGGATCTTTACGCCGATCCGGACGTGCGCGGCACCGGCGTCGGGCGCAGGCTGATCGAGGCGGTCTATGCCGAGGCCGACCGGCAGGGCATCACCAACGTCTACTGGATGACCCACGAGACGAATACGACGGCGCGGCAGCTGTATGACCGGATCGCGAGGAGGACGGGGTTTATCGAGTATGAGAGGTGACGTCGATCAAAACGTCCTGAGATCGACGGCGGCCGAAGTCCATTCAGTGTGCGAGGTCATGGACAGTTTGCGCAGCATTCGCTCATCGGCTGTGACAAGAACCGTGCCCAGCTGGACGGCTGCGCAGAGGTAGAAACAGTCATACGCGGGGTGATCGATCAGACGCGAGAGCTCAAACGCTTGCTCCGCCAATTCTTGCGAGCTTTCCAGACGGAATTCCGCATAACGCAACGCACGCAAACCGTCCAACGCATCGGCATCGGCTATCTCGCCCCGCCGGGCCTTCTTCCAGAGGATGTTGACGATCTCAGCGTGGATCAGGTCGGGCGCAGCAAAATCGAATCGTTCGCGTAGCGAAACCGCCCGGAGTGATTGGTCTTCCGGGACGAGCCATTTGACGACGACGCTGGCGTCGACAACGATCCTGCGCTTCACCGCTCGTCGCGACCTTCACGCTGCAGGATCTCGGACGGAGTATGAGGACGTCCCGCCAGTCGCTCACGCAGCAGCGCGGCCATCTCGTCGAAACTCATCGCCTGCCTGCCTTTCAGAGCTTCCTGAAGAATCTCCCGATGTTCCGCCTCGGCCGACCGCCCATGGCGTGTCGCACGCTCCTTGAGGAGCGCCACAATCTCGTCGTCGACGTTTCTCACATGCAGGCTGGCCATCACGAAATTCCTCTTTGAAACTATGATAGCATTTTGCTAGCGGTCAGTCGATTGTCTTGCATTTGCCGAGACCAGCCATCAAAGTCCGCCCATGTTCATCCCCTTCTTTCTCGAGCTCAAAGCAGCGCGCGTCCCGGTGTCGCTGCGCGAATATCTGACGCTGCTGGAAGGAATGGAGGCCGGGCTCGTCACCTATGACGTCGAGGGCTTCTACTATCTGGCGCGCGCCGCCCTGGTGAAGGACGAGCGGCACATCGACCGGTTCGACCAGGTGTTCGGGCATGTCTTCAAGGGGCTGGAAGCGCTGTCGGGCGAGGGCGGCATCGACGTCGCCAACCTGCCCGAGGAATGGCTGCGCAAGCTCGCCGAAAAGCACCTGAGCGAGGAAGAGAAGAAGCTGGTCGAGGCGCTGGGCGGCTTCGACAAGCTAATGGAGACGCTGAAAAAGCGGCTGGAGGAGCAGAAGGGCAGGCACCAGGGCGGCTCGAAATGGATCGGCACCGCCGGCACCTCGCCCTTCGGCGCCTATGGCTACAATCCGGAAGGCGTGCGCATCGGCCAGCACGAAAGCCGCAACCGCCGCGCGGTCAAGGTGTGGGACAAGCGCGAGTTCAGGAACTTCGACGACACGGTCGAACTCGGCACGCGCAACATCAAGGTGGCGCTGAAGCGGCTGCGCCGCTGGGTGCGCGAGGGCGCGGAAGAGGAACTCGACATTCCCGGCACGATCCACGCCACGGCCGAGCACGGCTATCTCGACGTACAGACGCGGCCGGAGCGGCGCAACGCGGTGAAGCTGTTGATGTTCTTCGACGTCGGCGGCTCGATGGACGACCACATCAAGGTGGTCGAGGAGCTGTTCTCGGCGGCGCGCACCGAGTTCCGCCAACTCGAGTTCTTCTATTTCCACAATTGCCTCTACGAGGGCGTGTGGAAGGATAACAGGCGGCGGCACTCGGAGGTCACGCCGACCTTCGACGTGCTGCACAAATACGGCTCCGACTACAAGGTGATCTTCGTCGGCGACGCCTCGATGAGCCCCTACGAGATCGCTACGGCCGGCGGGTCGGTCGAGCACTGGAACCCCGAAGCGGGGATCGTCTGGCTGAACCGCGTCATTGCGCACTGGCCGAACGCCATATGGATCAATCCCATCCAGCAGAAGCACTGGGGCTATACGCATTCGATCGGCATGATCCGCGAGATCTTTGCAGACCGTATGTATCCGCTGACGTTGCAGGGCTTGGAGAGCGCGACGAAGGAACTGTCGCGGAAGCACTGAGCGTTTTCGCGGCCGTGTCGGCACCCTATATTGAGCGGATCAATCGGGAGATCTCCATGGACACCCAGACCTACCCCGTCACCCGCACCGACGCCGAGTGGAAGGCGAGACTGACGCCGGAGCAGTATTACATCATGCGCCAGCACGGCACCGAGCGGCCGGGCAGCTGCGCGCTGCTCTACGAGAAGCGGCCGGGCACGTTCAAATGCGTCGGCTGCGACAGCCCGCTGTTCGAATCGACGCTGAAGTTCGAGAGCGGCACCGGCTGGCCGAGCTTCAACGATCCGGTCCCCGGATCGGTCGAGACGACCACCGACCGCAGCCACGGCATGGTGCGCACGGAGGTTCATTGCGCGACCTGCGGCAGCCATCTCGGCCATGTCTTTCCGGACGGTCCGCCGCCGACCTACCAGCGCTACTGCATCAACGGCGTGGCGCTGGAGTTCGTGCCGGCCTGAAGTCGCCAAGAAGATGCTCGACGCGAAAACGCCGCCCGGATGGTCCGGGCGGCGTTTTCATTCTGGATCAGTTTTCTCGACGTCGGATCAGATGCGTCCCATCAGGACGAGGATCAGCAGGATGACCAGGATGACACCGACGATACCTGACGGCCCGTAGCCCCAGCCGCGCGAATAAGGCCAGGCCGGGATGGCGCCCAGCAGGATCAGAACGAGGATGATGATAAGAATAATGCTGACAGTCATGTCACTTCCCCTTCAAGAACAAGCTTGCAATGGGGACACAATGCCTGGGCGCCGAAATTGGTTCCGGCGCCCGAATCTTCAACCTTCCTGACGCCTACTCGGCCGCCTTCGGATAGGGGATCGCCGGCACGTCCGCAGCTTCGGCCGAGGGTTCCTTCGCCTGCTTCGGCTTCATGCGGAACAGACGGCGGAAGAAGGCGTAGACCTTGCTGTCGTTCGATCGCGTGAACACCATCAGCATGGCGGGCGTCACCACCAACGTCAGCACCGTCGCGAAGGCCAGGCCGAAGACGATCGCCGAGGACAGCGCGATCCACCATTGCGTCGACGGCGCATTGATCGTCGTCTCATGGTGGAAGATCTCCAGTCCGAGGCCGAAGGCGATCGGCAGGACGCCCAGGATGGCCGAAAGGGCGGTCAGCACAACCGGGCGCGCGCGCTCGCGGCAGGTCTGAAGCACGGCTTCCATCTTGTTCCAGCCCTCATGGCGCAGGCGGTCGTACGTGTCGATCAGAACGATGTTGTTGTTCACGACCACGCCCGCCAGCGCGATCATCCCGATGCCGGACATGACGATGACGAAGGCCTGGCCGGTCAACAGCATGCCGAGCAGCGCGCCGATGACCGCCATGATGACGGTGACCAGCACGAGCATCACGCTGGTGAACTTGTTGAACTGGGCGAGCAGCACGATGAAGATGAGGAACATGGCCGCGCCGAAGGCATTGCCGAGGAAAGCCTGGGCTTCCGCGCTGTCCTCGTTCGAGCCGGCGAGTTTCCACTCGATGCCGGGCACTGCCATTTCGCCCACGACCTTTGCGACCTCGGCCTGCACCGCGGCCACCTGGAATCCCGAGGCGACGTTGCCCTGGACGGTGATGGTGCGCTTGGCGTCGATGCGGTTGAGGATGCCGACAGTCCGCTCCGGCTTGCGGGAAACGAAGTTGGAGATCGGCACGGAGCCTTGCGCCGTCTCGATCCGCAGCTGGTCGAGCGAGGCAAGCGTCCTCCGGTCCTCCGGCAGGCGCAGCCGGATGTCGACCGCGTCGTCGGCGCCGGCGGGGCGGTAGTCGGTGAGCTTGAGGCCGGTGGTGACGAGCTGCACGACAGTGCCGACCGCCATCGGGCTGATGCCGTACTGCGCCGCCTTGGAGCGGTCGACCTCGAGCGCCCAGTCGATACCGGGCGGCGGTAGACCGTCCGATATGTCGATCACCCCGGGAACCTTGGCGACGGCGGCGGCGACCTTGCGCGCGTAGTCGTTGAGACCCGTGGGATCGACGGCCGCGAGGCGAACCTGGACCGGCTTGCCGGTCGGCGGACCCGCGTCGGGCACGCGCACCTCGACGTCGACGCCGGGAATGCCGGCCATCACGACACGCAGATCATCGAGGATCTGGTGCGCAGACTTGCGCTCGCGCCAGTCGACGAATTCGTACTGAATGACACCGACGACGTCCTCGGGAATGTCCTGACCGCCGCCGCGCGACTTGCCGGAGCGGGTATAGACCGATTTCACGCCCGGCCAGCCGAGCAGGCGATTCTCGGCTTCGCGCGTCGCCGCGTCCATTTCCGCGAGCGACAGGTTGCCGCGCGCATGAACGTAGAGCAGGCCGTAGTCCGGCTCGACCGACGGGAAGAACTCGACGCCGTTGCCGTAGTTGACATAGGCCCAGAAGCCGCCGCCAAGCAGGGCGAGCGTCAACATCAGCGCTGTGATGGGCCATTGCACGGCTTTCTTGACCACCGCCATGTAGATGCCGTCGCGGCGGTCCTCCTCGTCATGCAGCGGCGCCTTGGCGACCAGCGAACCGAGCGCCGGCGCGAAGATCAGCGCGTAGGCCATCGACGCGGCGAGGGTCACGATCAGCGTGATCGGCAGATATTTCATGAAATCGCCGATGATGCCCGGCCAGAACAGCAGCGGCGAGAATGCGGCGATGCGCGTCATCGTGGCGGCGATGACAGGGCCTGCCATGCGCTTGGCCGCTTCCTCGAACGCGAGCGCCTTGTGGGCGCCTTCAGACATCCGCCGCTCGGCATATTCGGTGACGATGATCGCATCGTCGACCAGCATGCCGACGGCCAGGATCAGCGAAAACAGCACGATCATGTTGATCGTGTAGCCCATCAGCGCGAGCAGCAGGATGCCCATCAGGAAGGACGATGGAATGGCCAGCCCGATCAGCAGGGAAGCGCGACCCGAGAGGGCGTAGAGAACGACGATGAACACCAGGATGACAGCGATCAGGACGTGGTTCTGCAGGTCGTTGAGCAGCTGGTTGACGAAGACCGACTTGTCCTGCGTGTAGGTGACCTCCATGCCCGGAGGCGCCGCCTTGACGAACTCGTCGGCGACTTTCTTCGCGCCTTCGATCGTCTCGACGATGTTGGCGCCGGTGCGCTTCTTGACTTCGATGGCGATCGCCGGCTTGCCGTCGAGGCGGGTGATGGTTTCGGCGTCCTTGAAGGTCGACCGGACGGTGGCAAGGTCCTGGACGCGCACCACGGCGTTGTTGTTGGCGACGACGGGCAGGTTGGCGACGTCCTCGGGCGTCTCGATCAGCGCCGGAACCTTGATCGCGTATTTGCCCTCGCTGCCTTCGAGCGCGCCGGCGGCGACGAGGCTGTTCGACGCGCCAACGCCCTGAATGAGTTGGTCAAGCCGCAGCCCGTAGGACGACAGCTTGACCGGATCGATGATCGCCTCGACGAGTTCGTCGCGCGAGCCCTGGATCGTGCCTTCGAGCACGCCGGGCACTTCCTCGATCTTATCGCGCAACACTTTCGCCGCGGCCGTCAGCGCGCGCTCCGGCACGTCGCCGGAAAGCGTCACGACGAGAACCGGAAACTCAGAGACGTTGACCTCGTTGACCGTCGGCTCCTCGGTGCCCGCCGGCAGATCGCGCTTGGCGTCCTGCACCTTGTTGCGGGTGTCGATCAGCGCATCGGACAGGTCCGTCGACGGATCGAACTCGACCAGCACGTATCCGCCGCCCTGGTAGGCGGCGGAGCGCATCTCCTTCAGACCCTTCAGGCTCTTCAGCTGCGTCTCGACCGGACGCAGGAGAAGGCGCTCGGAATCCTCCGGCGAGATGCCCTGATAGGCGAGACTGACATAGATGACCGGGAAAGCGACGTCCGGTTCGGCTTCCTTCGGCACCGACATATAGGCGACGGTGCCGGCCAGGATGAGGAACACCAGGACGGAAAGTGTCAGCCGCGCATTGCGGATGGCAATCTTGACGATATCCATCGGGTGGGCTCGTTCAGTTGCTGGCGGTCACGTCGCCGACCAGCTTCCTGATGAGCTGCTCGTCGGCGGGAACCGGGTTTACGACGTCGCCCTCGGTCACCAGGTCCTGGCCCGCGACCACGACGCGCGCATCCCGAGGAACGCCGCCCAGGACGAGGCCATGGGTGAGGTCGTCCATCAGGTCGATCGGGTAGAAGACGATCTTGTTGTCCTTGTCCGCCACGCGGATGCCGAGGTCGCCGTCGGCGCTGAGCGTCACCACCGAGCGCGGCAGGATCACCGCGTCGGCAGGCGCGGCGCGCACCGTGATCTCGGCGGTCATGCCGGCGGGGATGCGGTCGTCAAGGTTCGGGATCGCCACCTCGACGCGGAACGTGCGGGTCGCGGCGGTGGCTTCGCGGCTGATATAGCGGACCGTGCCGGCCACCTTCTCGCCGTCGACCAACTGCGCCTCGGCCTTGTCGCCGGCCTTGATGTAGACCAGATCGCGTTCGCTCACCTCGCCCTTCACCACGACCGGATCGAGGCTGAGCAAGGTGGCGATCTGTGCGCCCTGCGACACGGCGCTGCCGATCTCGACGTCGACGCTGTCGATGACGCCGGCGAACGGCGCCACGATCGTCAGCCTTTCGAGATCCGCCTCGGCTGCCTTGAGCTGGGATTCCGCCTGCGCCAGGGCGGAAACAGCGGTGTCGAGGCTGAGCTTCGCCAGCGTACCGGTCTTGGCGAGGCGCTGCGCGGCTTCGAGTTCTGCCTGGCGCTGCTTGACCAGCTGCTTGGCCGTATCGATCATCGCCGGCTTGTCCTCGGCGCTGAGCGCCAGGATGACTTGTCCGGCCTCGACCTTGTCGCCCTGCTTGACGGGCAGCTTCTCGATGATGCCGGCGGCGCGCGTCGCGAGGACGGCGCGCTTGTCGGCCTGGGTCTGGCCCGACAGGTGAATGGCGCGCTCGTGCTGGACGCGCGGCGGCACGACCACGGCCACCGTGCGTGGCGCCTTGGGCGCGGCCTCGGCGGCCGGCGCGGGTTTTGCTTCTTCTCCAGACGACTGTCCGGCCTCGGTCGAGGCGCTGCCGACGGAGGAGAACTTGCCCGTTCCCATCCATGCTGCGAACCCGATCAGCACGGCAACGGCCGCGACCTTATGGAATCTCAGTTTGGCCATGTTGCGTTTCCGATGCGGGCGCTCGTCCGGCATCGCGGCCGGCACGCAACGCCCGATATGGGCTTGCGGCTTGCGAGCTTCAATGCCGCGCGGATGTAATCGCGGCGGCGGAAGTCCAATACTTCAAAGTCGCAGTAGAAAACAGTCATAAAAATTCATGGCTCCGCCGCTGCTGACATGCTGCTGTCAGGATAGGCTCCGCGCGCTGAACGCCCTTGCGAGAGCCGACGATGCCGGATTTCCGTTTCCGCAATGGCATCGATATGTAAAGAAATGTGAAGCATTGCGTTGCCGTAGCCATACTCCACGGGCATCTCGCGCCGGCAGCCGCCCGTGCCGTGGGCGCCTCGACCTGGCCTGGCCGATCCAGACGCCGGCCGGCGCGCGCAGCTCATGCGAATGCCACGTCTTTCGACAAAGGCAGCGAGCGGAAGCGTTTGCCCTTGAGGGCGGCGAGCGCGTTGGCAAGCGCGGGCGCGGCCGGCGGGACGCCGACTTCGCCGACGCCGCCCATGCGGTGGAAGTTCTCCAGGATCGCGACCTCGAACTCGGGCGCCTGAAAGATGCGCATGGCGTCGAAGTCGTGGAAGTTGGACTGCGCGACGCGGCCGTCCTCGAAGGTGATCGCCTGACCCATCGCGGCCGACAGGCCATAGATCGCGCCGGAGGTCATCTGTGCCTCGATGATGCCCGGGTCGAGGGCGGTCCCCACGTCGACGGCGATCCACATCTTCTCGAGCCTGATCCCGGCGGGGGTATCGGCGATCTGGACAACCTGGCCGCACCAGCTGCCGAAGGACAGCGTGAAGGCAAAGCCCTTCGCCTTGCCCTCGGGAAGCGCCTCGCCCCAGTTGGACATCTGGGCGACCTTGTTCACGACAGCGAGCGCGGCCGGATAGTCGGCCATCAGCTTGCGGCGCATCTCGACGGGGTCGATGCCGCCGGCCTCGGCGATCTCGTCCATGAAGCATTCGTGGAAGAAGCCGTTGATTGAATTGCCGACCGAGCGCCAGAAGGTGACCGGGATGGGGAGCGGCACCTGGATCCCGGAGACCCGATAGTGGGGGATCGTGTAGGGCTGGTTGCGGGCGCCGTCGGTGATGGCGGGATCCGAACCGCCGGCAGGCAGCGAGGTGAAGGTGCGGCTCATCAGGGAGGCCATCATGTTCTGCGCCGCGATGCGCATGTCGACGGCGACGGGCAGGCCGTCCTTGCCGATGCGCGCCCTGAACTTGCCGGCCGAGGCGGGGCGAAACGGCCCGCGCCGCATGTCCTCCTCGCGGGTCCAGGTGACCTGCACGGGCCGTCCGTTCGTCTCCTTGGCGAGGATGGTCGCGTAGAGCGCGTAGTCCAGCTCGCCGCGGCGGCCGAAGGCGCCGCCCATCGAGGTGGTGTGGACATTGGTCCTGTCGCCCGGGACGCCGGCGATATCGGAGCAGAACCAGCGCACGAGAACCGGCATCTGGTTGGGCGCCCAGACGTCGAGCACGCCGTCCTTGAGCCGGGCGGTGCAGTTCATCGGCTCCATCGGCGCGTGCGACAGGTAGGGGACGGTGTATTCGGCCTCGATGACGCGCTCCTGGGGTGCATCGGCGAAGGCGACATCGACGTCGCCGTCGTCGCGCATGGCGCTCGCCTCGCCGGTGCGGGCGGCTTCGACGATGCGGCCCATGATCTCGTCATCGGAGAGCGGGTAGTCGGGCTTGCCCCATTCGACGTCGATCGCCTCGGCCGCCTTGAAAGCGGCCCAGGTATTCTCGGCGATGACGCCGAAGCCGCTGCCGTAGCTCGATTCGATGGGCACGATCTTGACGACGCCGGGCATTTTCGCCGCCGCGGATGTGTCCGCGCGGACCGGCTTCGCACCGAAGACCGGGCTCATGCGCACCGTGCCGAACAGCATGTCGGGCTGGCGGACGTCGATGCCGAAAATCGGCGCGCCGGTGACCTTGGCCAGCATGTCGACGCGCTTCTGCGGCTTGCCGAGGAGCTTCCAGTCGGCGCTTTCCCTCAGTGCGACCTTCGAGGGCGGTGCAAGCTTCGAGGCGTCGAGCGCCACTTCACCATACGTGACGCTGCGGTTGGAAGGCTTATGGACGATCGTGCCATTGTCGGTCGAAAGTTCGCGGGCGGATACGCCGAGTCGGGCGGCGGCCGCCTCGATCAGCATGATCCGCGCCGCAGCGCCAGCCTGGCGCATCCGGTCGAAGCCGTCGCGCGCGGCGGTCGAGCCGCCGGTGGCCTGCAGGCCCAGCATCTTGCCGGCCACGCCCATCAGCCCGCGCACCGTCTCGGCGGTAAAGCTCTCGTCCCAGAAGTTGAAGCCGCCGCCCTCTTCGAGCATCGCGGCGTTGTAGTAGGCGTAGGACGGCGGTCCGTGCTCGACCTCGACGCGGTCGAGCGTTACGTCAAGCTCCTCGGCGACGAAGGCGGCAAGCGTGGTCGAAATGCCCTGGCCCATCTCGGCGCGCGGGGCGATCACGGTGATCGTGTTGTCGGAGCCGATCTTGAGATAGGGATTGAAGGTCACTTCGCCCTCGGCGAGCTCTCCTTCGAGCGGGTTGGGATAGGGCCTCTGATAGTAGTAGTAGCCAACGGCCACGCCGCCGGCGATTGACGCTGCGCCGATGAGGAAGGTGCGCCTGGCTATCTTGCCGATGCTTGCCATGGTCAAGCCCTCGCCAGCTTGAGGTTCGCCGCCGTCTTGATGGCGGCGCGGATGCGGGGATAGGTGCCGCAGCGGCAGAGATTGCCGCCCATGGCGTTGTCGATGTCCTCGTCAGTGGGGTCGGGAATCTGTTCAAGCAGCGCGTAGGCGCTCATGATCTGGCCGGCCTGGCAGTAGCCACACTGGGCGACCTGCTCGTCGAGCCAGGCCTGCTGCACCGGATGCAGCCGGCCGCCCGAGGCCAGCCCTTCGATCGTGGTGACCGCGCCCGCAACGTCGCCGACGGGAATGGAGCAGGACCGCACCGGCTGGCCATCGATGACGACGGTGCAGGCGCCGCAGGCGGCAATGCCGCAGCCGAATTTCGGTCCCGTCTTGCCCGCCAGATCGCGCAAGGCCCAGAGAAGCGGCATATCGGGATCCGCATCGACCTCGATCTCTTGTCCGTCGACGGTCAGGCGCATAAGCATCTCCTCAGCTGGGTTGCGAGCATTTCGCTCTCCGCCTTGCGGAAACAAATTGACAAATATCGTCATAATGTCAATAGACCCGTGGCGGGTGGGAAATGAATTGAACGACATCAGTGCCAGCCCCGACGATCTGAAGCGCCAGCGCATCCTGGAACGCGCGGCGAAGGTTTTCCTCGCCTATGGCATTCAGCGCACGACGATGGACGACATCGCCAAGGCGGCGGAGATGTCGCGGCCGGCGCTGTACCTGCTGTTCCGCAACAAGATCGACATCTACCAGGCCATCGCGCTCGGCTATTTCGACGCATCCGTGGCGGCGGCCCGGGAGGTCCTGGCGGGCGACGGCCCGCTCGACACGCGGTTGAACCTGATGCTCGAGAGATCGATATTCGCGATGATGGAGGAGTTCATGCGCTCGCCGCACGGGCCCGAGATCATCGACATGAAGAACCAGCTGGCGGCGGACACGCTGGCAGGCTGGAAGGGCGCGATGGTCCGCCTCGTCGCCGAAGCGCTCGACCGAGCGGCCCGCGACAGCGGCGTCGACCTGGCGGCGCGCGGGTTCTCGGCCGGAACGCTCGCAAGCCTGTTCTTCGACGCAGTCGAAGGCATGAAAGCGCGCCTGCAGAACCTCGACGAACTGCGCGAAGCGGCGCGCAGCCTCGTCTGCGTGGTTACTCGCGCAGTCTCGCCGGGCTGAGCGTCAGCCGGCCGGCTTCCGGCGCGTCGCCAGGAATTCGAGAGTGCGCGTACCGAGATTCCGCGGCCTGAGACGCGGAGTGGGCGAAATCTCGCCGGAGACGTCGAGCGTCGAGCGTACGCCGACCGCGTCGTAACTGGTGGCAAGCCAGTCCTCGGCGGCGCTGCGCCCGAGATCACGCAGATATTCGAGGAAGGCCCACTCGGCGTTCACCTTGGACGACGCCGAGAGATCCTTGAACGATTCGTCGGCGTCGATGCGATGCATGCGGATGTCCCGGTATTCGTTACGGGAGACGCGGCCCTCGTCGATCAGCTTGCGGACGAAGGCGATGGCGCGCAGCTCGTGCAGCAGGCCGGAGTTGAAGGTGATCTCGTCGACGCGGTTCTGGATCTCCTGCGCCGTCCTCGGCGCGCCTTCGCGGATCACCGGATTGATCTGTACCAGAAGCACGTCCTCGACATGGTTGGCGTAGAAGAAGGGGTAGATCGCCGGATTGCCGCCATAGCCGCCGTCCCAGTAGGGCTCGCCGTCGATCTCGACGGCGCGGAAGACCTGCGGCAGGCAGGCCGATGCCATCACCGCGTCGACGCTCAGCTCGTCGCCCGAAAAGACGCGCAGGCGCCCGGTCTGCACGTTGGTGGCGGAGACGAAGACGGCGAGTCCCCGGCAGCTGCGGACATTGCCGAAATCGATCTCCTCCTCGACCACTTCGCGGAGCGGGTTCACGTTCAGCGGGTTGGCGAGGTAGGGCGAGAAGATGCGCGACATGGCGTCGTACATCAGGTAGCCGGGCGAGTTCTCGACCGACCAGTTGCCCCACAGGATGTCCCAGGGCAGGCGCTGGACAGGGGAAAACCGCCCCTTGCGCGCCACGCTCTTCCAGAAGGCGGTGAGGCGCTCGCGGGCGCCGTCGCGGCCCCCGCGCACCCAGCCGTCGGCAAGGGCCGCGGCGTTCATCGCCCCGGCGCTCGTGCCCGAGACCGCGGCGAGGTCGAGCCGGCCGTCCTCGAGCAGGCGGTCCAGCACGCCCCAGGTGAACGCACCGTGGGAGCCGCCGCCCTGCAGCGCCAGATTGACCGGCTTGCGGTTCACTGCGCGGTCCATCCGCCGTCGACGGAGATGGTCGTGCCGGTGACAGAGGCAGCTCCATCGGAGACCAGGTAGAGCGTGGCGGCGGCGATTTCGTCCACCGAAGCGAATTTCTTGCTCGGCTGCTTTTCGAGGATCACGTCGCGGATGGTCGTCTCGCGGTCGAGGCCGAGTTCCCTGGCGCGGTCGCCGATCTGCGTCTCGACGAGCGGGGTGAGCACGAAGCCGGGGCAGACGGCGTTGCAGGTGATGCCGAGACGAGCCGTCTCCAGCGCCACAGTCTTGGTCAGGCCGACGACGCCATGCTTGGCCGCGACATAGGCCGACTTGTTCGGCGAGGCGCGCAGGCCGTGCGCCGAGGCGATGTTGACGATGCGGCCCCAGCCGGTCGCCTTCATATGTGGCAAGGCGGCGGCTGTGGTGTGGAACGCCGAGGTGAGGTTGATGGCGATGATCCGGTCCCACTGCTCGACGGGGAACTCGTCGACGGGCGCGACATGCTGCACGCCGGCGTTGTTGACGAGGATGTCGACGGCGCCAAATTCCTTCGCCGTCCAGGCGACCAGATCACGGCATTCGTCGGCCTTCGCCATGTCGGCCTTGCGGTAGACGGCCTTCGCTCCGGTCCTTTCCGCGATCTTCCGGGCGACGGCGTGGTCTGCCCCGGTGTCGGAGAAGGAATTGACGACAACCGTATGCCCGAGCCCGGCGAAGGCTTCAGCGATGGCCAATCCTATGCCCGAGGTGGATCCTGTGACGACGGCAACCTTAGTCATGCGAGGCTCCTGGAGTTTATTGTGCGCCGCAGCAGAAATAGTGCGAGGCACAATGGAAGCCAATCCCGTGGTTCTACGGTCTTATTCCGCTGGCGCAGGATGCGCGTCAACCTGAGGCCGCTCGGCTTCGGCTGGCAGGTCCTTGCTGGAAATCAACGTGTAGAACATCGGTACGACGAAAAGGGTGAACGTCGTGCCGACGAGGATGCCGGAGAAGATCACCGTGCCCATGGCGGAGCGCGCGGCGGCGCCGGCGCCGGAGGCGAGGATGAGGGGCACGACGCCGAGCGCCATCGCGGCGGTCGTCATCAGGATCGGCCGCAGACGGGTCTTGGCCGAAGCGACGATCGCGTCGCGACGGCTGAGCCCGTTATTCTGCCGCTGCTGATTGGCGAATTCGACGAGCAGGATGCCGTGCTTGGTGATGAGGCCGACGAGCGTGATAAGACCGACCTGCGTGTAGATGTTCAGCGTCCCCAGTCCAAAGTTCAGCGGCAGAATAGCGCCGAAAATGGAGAGGGGGACAGACATCATGATGATAAACGGATCGCGGAAACTCTCGAACTGCGCGGCAAGCACGAGGTAGATCACCACCAGCGCGAGCGCGAAGGCGATGACGATCGTATTGCCCTGCTGGCTCTCGAGGCGGGACTGGCCGGAATAGTCGATGTAGAAGCCGTCCGGCAGCAGCGGCCGGGCGACCTCCTCGAGGGCCGCGAGCCCGTCGCCGGTCGATACAGTCGGAATCGGCAGCGCGGAGATCGTCGCCGCATTCAGCTGGTTGAACTGCTCGATCGAGGCCGGCGACGCATTGGTCGAGATTGACACGACGGCCGACAGCGGCACCATGTCTCCGGAGACCGAGCGAATGAAGAATTCGCCCAGCTTTTCGGGATTGTCGCGGAACTCCTGCGGCACCTGCATGATGATGTCGTAGCTGTTCGAGTCGCGGTCGAACTGCGCGACGGCGCCGCCGCCGACCAGCAGACCGAGCGTCGTGCCGATTTCCTGAATCGGCAGGTTGAGCGCCGCCGCGCGGTCGCGGTCGATCGTGACCGTGACCTGAGGCGCGTCGAAGGCGAGCGAGTTCTGGACGACGATGAAGCGGCCCGATTTCTGGGCTTCCAGCCGGATCTGCTCGGCTACCTCGTAGACGCGGGACGGTTCGCCGGTCGAGCGGATGACGACCGAGATCGGCAGGCCGCCGCCGGCACCGGGCAGTGACGGAGGGGCGAAGACCAGTGCCTGGACGCCGGCCACCTTGGACAGCCGCGCCTGGATATCCGCCTGAATCTCCTTCTGCGAGCGGGTACGATCCGCCCAGTCTTTCAGCGCCCAGACCGAAAAGCCGGAATTGGTCTGGCCGCCGGTACCGACGATGGAGAAGTTCGCCTTGACTTCGGGAATGTCCTTCGTGAGATCGCGGATCTGGTCGACATAGAGTTGGGTATATTCGCTCGTCGCATAGCGCGGCGCGGTGATGAGGGCGAAGAGCGCGCCGGAATCCTCCTCCGGCGCAAGTTCGCTGGACGTCTTGAAGAACATGAAGCCCGCCGCACCAACCAGCGCGATGACCACGAGCAAGGTGACGGGACGGTAGTTCAGCGAGCCGGAGACCCAGCGCTCGTAGCCATTGGCGAAGCGGTCGAAGAAATGGTCGACGGCGGCCTGGAACCGGCTGTGGACGCCCGATTTCAGAAGCCGGGCCGACATCATCGGCGTGATCGTCAGCGCGACGATGCCCGAGATGACGACCGCGCCCGCCAGGGTGAAGGCGAATTCGCGGAAGAGCGAGCCGGTCAGACCGCCGGTGAACATCAGCGGCGCGAAGACGGCCGCGAGGGTGATCGTCATCGCCACGACCGACGTCGTGATCTCCGCCATTCCCTTGAAAGCCGCCTGCATCGGCGACATGCCTTCCTCCATGTGGCGATGGATGTTCTCGACCACGACGATGGCGTCGTCGACCACGAGGCCGATCGCCAGCACCATCGCCAGCAGCGACAGCAGATTGATCGAATAGCCCATCAGGAAGAGGAAGAAGCACACTCCCACCAGCGACAGAGGAATGGTCGCCACGGGCATCAAGACGGAGCGGAACGAACCGAGGAAGAGAAGGATGACGACGACGACGATCAGGACCGCCTCGCCGATGGTCTTGTACACTTCCTCGATGGAGGCGCTGATCATCTCGGTCGAATCGTAGACGAGCGTGATCTCCATCCCCGCGGGCAGCGTCTGCTGGATGATCGGCAGCTGCTCGATCACGCCGGCCGAGGTGTCGAGCGGGTTGGCCGACGGTGTCGGGAAGATGCCGATGAAGGTGCCTTCCTCGCCGTTGAAGTTGACGACCGTATCCTCGCTCTCGGCGGCGAGTTCGACCTTCGCGACTTCGTTCAGCCGCACTATACCGTCCGAATCCGATTTCAGCGGCAGTTGACCGAAGGCTTCGGGGTTCTGCAGCGTCGACCGGACGGTGATGGCGCTGGAGATGAACTGGTTCTGCGTCTTGCCGGGCGCGGACAGGAAATTGGAGGAATTGATCGCGCCGAGAACCTCGGCGGCAGTGATCCCGCGCGAGGCGAGCTTGATCGGGTCGATCCAGACCCGCATCGAGTATTCCTTCGCGCCGAGGACCTGCACCTCCGCGACGCCCTCTATGGTGGACATGCGCGGACGGATGACGCGCTCGATATATTCGGTGAGCTGCTCGCCGGTCATGTTCGGATTCTGCATCGCCATGTACATGATGGCGAACTGCTGGCCGGTGCCCTTGACGATCACCGGGTCCTCGGCGTCGGAGGGGAGCTGGCCGCGCACCTGGTTGACCTTGGCAATGACTTCCGTGAGCGCGGCATCGGGATCGGCGCCGAGCCGCATCTGGACAGTGACGACCGACGACGAAGGCCGGCTTTGCGAGGTGACGTAGTCGATGTCCTCCGTCGTCGAGACGGCGGCAGAGATCGGGGCGGTGATGAAGCCCTGGATCAGGTCGGCGCTGGCTCCGGGATAGGTGGTCGTAACCGTGATCACGGTCTCCTCGACCTCCGGATACTGGCGCACCGACATGTTGAAGATGCCCTGCGCGCCCAGCAGCAGGATCATGAAAGCCAGCACCGTCGAGAGAACGGGCCGGCGGATGAACAGATCGGATAAGCTCATTTCGTGGCGTCCTCCTTGGCGGTGTCCGGCTGAGGCTGGACCGCGTTGTCAACCACGACTGGCCCACCGTTCGACAAGCGGTTCTGGCCGGCAGTGACGACTTCGTCGCCGGGGTTCAACCCCTTGACGATCTCGACGCGGCCATCGGAGCGGCGCCCAAGCGTGACGAAAGCCTGTCTCGCCACCAGCGAAGGCTTGGTCTCGGCCGTCTTCGTTTCCGCGCCGGCCGGGGCGTCGGCCTCCGCTTCAGCGGGGCTCACGACATAGACGAAATCGCCATAGAGGCTCGCCACCACAGCCGTCTGCGGCACGGCGAGGACGTCGCTCTCCTCCGGCAGGACGACGCGCACCTGCACGAACTGGCCGGGCGACAGCTTGCCGTCGGGATTGGAAATCTCGGCGCGGATCAACACGAGCCGCGTCGCCGGATCCACCTTCGGCTCGATGCCGACGATCTTGCCGGAAAAAGGCATGTTGACGTCGCCCGCGCCGAAGCGGACGGGCTGGCCGATCTTCACCAGCGTCAGGCTCTGTTCGGGAATCGAGAAGTCGGCGCGCAGCACGTCCAGGTTCTGCAGCGTGGCAACCGTCGTGCCAGGGGTGAGATACTGGCCGAGATCGATCCTCGGGATGCCCATCGTGCCGGCGAAGGGCGCGGTGAGCTGCTTCTGCTCGAGGACGGCCTCGAGCTTGGTGACCTGAGCCGCCGAAGCGGTCGCGGCAGCCTGCGCCTGCTCAACGGTGGTCTCGGAGCCGACGCCGCGCTTCTGGAGTTCCATCGCGCGGTCGAGGTTCTGCTTGTCCAGCGCGGCCTGGGCGCGCTGCGCCGACAGGTCGGCCTGCTGCTGGGTGTCGTCGAGCTGGACGAGCAGCGCACCTTCTTCGACACGCTGGTTCGAAGTGAAGTTGATCTCTTGGACGATACCGCTGGTCTCGACCGTGAGATCGACTCCGCGCGAGGCGCTCACGGTGCCGATCGCCTGGATTCCGGGGGTCCAGGTCACTGGCTCGACCTTAATGGTCGACACGGAGGACGGGGCGACGGGCATGTTGGCGAAGAACTGATTGATCGCGTTGTCGCGGAACATGTTAAAGCCGACGATACCGCCGACGACGATGGCGAGAAGTACAATCGCAATAATGAAACGCTTGATCACGGGGAACTCCGGCGAGGGCGGCGAATTGCTAACCGTGCAACCGAAAGCGGGTGCATGGTAGAGGATTTCGACGGTTTAACTGTACCGTCTGGACGGTAATGTCAATCCGGTGTATCCATGTTGGGGGGAGATGAGATGAACACTAGACGAGCAAATTCGCGTGATCGCATCCTGACCGCCGCCGAACAGGTGGCGCGCGAGTCCGGACCAGGCAGCCTTTCGCTCGACGCCGTCGCGCAAAGGGCGGGGGTGTCGAAGGGCGGGCTTCTGTACAATTTCCCGACCAAGACCAAACTGATGCAGGGGCTGGCCGCGAGGCACGTAGAGGACTTCCAGCGTGACCTGGACGAGGCGGTTGCCGCCGGGGAGCCGCTCATTGCCGCTTATCTGAGGCTGACCGTGTACCTTTGCGACAAGGGGGAGAACGCGGCTTGGATCTTCTCCGCCGTGGCGGAGGACCCCGACGTCTTGCAGCCGATCATCGACCACCGCCGTCGTCTGCTGGACCGTCTCAAGGCCGAATCCGCCAATTCCGGTGCCGCGCTCGTGGTGTTTTTCTCGATGGAGGGCCTTTTGAGCATGAAGCTTTTCGGCACGTTCCTGCTGGACGCGAACGAACGAGACACGCTCCTGCGGCAGCTGTCCCGGATGGTCGAGGACGCGGCGACCGACACAGGAATGTCGTCTTGACCTCGCAATCTTGACATCGCGGAGAGCCTCCGCCACCTGAAAGCTGCTTTTTCTGGTCGCGGAGACCGCAGATGACCATCGCCACCCCGATCGCCGCCGCCGAGGCCGGCCCCGCGCCGCGCCGCGTCACCGTCGGCGTGGACGTCGGCGGCGTGACGGTGGGCGGCGGCGCGGCGATCGTCGTCCAGTCGATGACCAATACGGACACGGCCGACGTCGATGCGACCGTGGCGCAGGTGGCAGCCCTGCACCGAGCGGGCTCGGAGTTGGTCCGCATCACCGTGGACCGCGACGAGAGCGCCGCCGCCGTGCCGCGCATCCGCGAGCGGCTGGAGCGCGTCGGCGTCTTCGTGCCGCTCATCGGCGACTTCCACTATATCGGCCACAAGCTCCTGGCAGACCACCCTGCCTGCGCCGAGGCGCTGGCGAAATACCGCATCAACCCGGGCAATGTCGGCTTCAAGGAGAAGAAGGACCGGCAATTCGGAGCGATCGTCGAAACCGCAATCCGCTACGACAAGCCGGTGCGCATCGGCGTCAACTGGGGCTCGCTCGACCAGGAGCTTCTGACCCGCCTGATGGACGACAACCAGGCGAAGGGCTTCCCGATGACCGCGGACGCCGTGACGCGCGAGGCGATCGTCCAGTCGGCGCTGCTCTCGGCGGAGCTGGCGGAGGAGATCGGCCTGCCGCGGTCGAAGATCATCCTCTCGGCCAAGGTCAGCCGCGTGCAAGACCTGATCGCCGTCTATGGCGAACTGGCGCGCCGTTCCGACCACGCGCTGCATCTCGGCCTCACCGAGGCCGGCATGGGCACCAAGGGCATCGTCGCCTCGTCGGCGGCTATGGGCATCCTCTTGCAGCAGGGCATCGGCGACACGATCCGCATCTCGCTGACGCCGGAGCCCGGCGGCGACCGCACCCGCGAGGTGCAGGTGGCGCAGGAACTGCTGCAGGTGATGGGCTTCCGCCAGTTCGTGCCGATCGTCGCCGCCTGCCCGGGCTGCGGCCGCACGACGTCGACCGTGTTCCAGGAACTGGCCGAAAAGATCCAGGCCGACCTGCGCAAGAACATGCCGGTATGGAAGACCAAATATCCGGGCGTCGAGGAGCTCAAGGTTGCGGTGATGGGCTGCATCGTCAACGGGCCGGGCGAATCCAAGCATGCCGACATCGGCATCTCGCTGCCGGGCACCGGCGAGACGCCGGCGGCACCGATCTTCATCGACGGCAAGAAGGCGGCGACGCTCCGCGGGGCGAATATCGCGGCGGAGTTCGAGGCGATGGTGGTCGACTATATCGAGAAGCGGTTTGGGCAGGCTCCGAGCCAGGCGGCGGAGTGAGTTGGCCGTCCAACATGTGAATGGCGGCAGGTCCGTCGAGGCTGCCGCCCCCTCATCCGGCCGCTTCGCGGCCACCTTCTCCCCGTTGGGGAGAAGAGGATTGGCACCAACCTCCGCGCTCTCCTCTCCCCTCGGGGAGAGGTCCGCCGAGCGAAGCGGAGGCGGGGTGAGGGGGAAGCTGTCCGTAGCTTTAGCGATGTTTTGTTTTCTGGTCGCCGCCCATCCCGCCCGCGCCGAACCCGAAAAGCCGCCCATCACCATCGATCGTATCTGCGACCTGATCTGGGTCCATGCCCGGGTCAATCGCCTGCCGGAGGACTTCTTCGCGCGGCTGATCTGGAAGGAGAGCCGGTTCGATCCGGGCGCGATCAGTCCGGCGGGCGCGGAGGGAATAGCACAGTTCATGCCGGGCACGGCGGCGATGCGGAAATTGGCCGATTCCTTCGATCCTGATCTCGCGATCCCGGCGAGCGCGAAATATCTTGGCGAACTGAAGGCCAGGTTCGGCAATCTGGGGCTGGCGGCGGCCGCCTACAATTCCGGCGAGAGCCGAGTGTCGCGCTGGCTCTCCTCCGGCGGCTTCCTGCCGCTCGAAACGGAGAACTACGTGCTCGACATCATGGGCGAGCCTGCGGATGTGTTCGCCGATCCGGCCTATGCCGGCAAGGTCCGGCCGCTGGATTCGGACAGGGGCTTCGATGCCGCCTGCCGGGCGATGCCGGCGACGATGAGCGCGGTTATCCCGATGGCGAGCATCCACACCAAGCCGTGGGGCATACAGGTCGCCGGCAATTTCCGGCGCGACGCGGCGATAAGACAATACCAGCGGATCAAGGGGCGGCTCGGCAAGGTGCTGGCCGACCATGAGCCCGTCGTCAGCCGCGTGCGCTCGCCCATCGGCCGGCGCGGCATCTATGCGGTGCGGATCGGAGCCGATTCGAGGCGGGAGGCGGACGAAATCTGCCTCACGCTCCGCGCCGCCGGCGGCTCCTGCGTGGTGACGCGGAACCGGTAGCTTTCGTTACAGGCCGAGAGCGGTGCGCAGAGATCGATACTGTCCTGGCGACGTGTCCGAGAAAGCGTCTTTTCGGCTCGCCGGACAATCATCGTACGCAATCGGCACGTCGAACTGAGCTGACGTCAGATCGAAACGATTGCCATCGATCCGGTTGTAGAAGTGCCAGTCGTCCCCGACCTTGGTCTTCAGCAACTCGCCGCCGAACACATCCTGAACGACCAGAGCCGTAACGCTGCACTGTCCGAGCGCGGGCCTCGCCGCGTTCCACCTGCTCGACGTATCGAGCGACCATGCCTTCGCAAGCTGCCTGGCGAACTTGGCGATCGCTTCGGACATGCGGCTTCTCAGCTCTTCCGCTCGGCGATGAAGGTGGCGGCCTGCCTGAGAATGGCGGCCTTGGCGCCAAACGGCTCGAGCAGGTCGTGCGCCTGGCCGACGAGGCTTCGCAGCTGTTTGCGGGTCCAGGCCGTGCCGTGCAGGGCAGGCAGGGTCGCCTTGCCGGCGGCTGCGTCCTTGCCGGTCGCCTTGCCCATGGCGGCGGCGTCGGCGGTCAGGTCGAGCAGGTCGTCGGCGAGCTGGAAGGCGAGCCCGATCGCCGAGCCGAACTCGGCCAGCCGCTCGCGCTCCGCGAAGGTCGCACCGCCGAGGATCGCACCGGCCTCGCAGCCATAGCGGATCAGCGCGCCCGTCTTCATCGCCTGCAGCGTGATGATGCCTTCCTCGTCGGGCGCGGTCGATTCGGCTTCGAGGTCGAGCGCCTGGCCGCCGGCCATGCCGCCGATGCCGGAGGCGATGGCGAGACCCCTGATCAGGTCGATGCGCTGGCGTGGCGTGATCGCGTTGCGCGGAAGATCGGTGCCCTCTGTCGCGAGGATGTCGAAGGCGAGGGTCAAGAGGCTGTCGCCGGCAAGGATCGCGGTCGCTTCGTCATAGGCCCTGTGAACGGTCGGCTGGCCGCGGCGCATGTCGTCGTCGTCCATCGCCGGCAGGTCGTCGTGGACCAGGGAATAGCAGTGGACGCATTCCAGCGCGGCGGCGGCCGCCAGCACGTCGTCGCCGGCCCGGCCGAACAGCGCCGCGCTCTCGATCACCAGGAAGGGCCGCAGCCGCTTGCCGCCGTTGAGCACGCCGTGGCGCATCGCCGCGAGGAGCCGCCGGGGCCGGGCGATTTCGCCCATGCGTTCGCGGCCGTCGAGCAGGCGACGCAGTTCATCCTCGACACTCGCCGCATGTGCGGCAAGCCGTTCCTCGAAGCCGTTCTGAACCGTCGTATCCATGGCGGGACGCTTGCCGCCAATCCGCCGCGCGGTCAAGCGACCGGGAGATCGTTCCGGAAAAGGGCTTCGGGAGATTGCCAGCCGCGTACCGCCCCTTTATGCGGGTTCAAATGGCAAGACGCACGGCAGAACCGAGCATTCCCGCCGTCGATCCGGAGCCGGACATGGCCGTGGGACGCAGCAGGGCGAGGAAAGGCAGGCGGGCCTGGGTCCGGCGCGTGGTCATTGGTCTCGTCGTTCTGGCGGCACTGCCCTTCGTGCTGACCTTCCTCTATGTCCTCCCCTTCATCCATCCCGTCTCGACGCTGATGCTGAAGGATCTCGTGACCTTCCAGGGCTACGACCGGCAATGGGTATCGCTGGAAGAGGTCGCGCCGCCGCTGCTGCATTCGATCGTCATGTCGGAGGACGGCCAGTTCTGCTCGCATTACGGAGTGGATCTGCGGGAACTCGGCGCCGTCATCGACGACGCGATGGCCGGCGAGGCGACACGCGGCGCCTCGACGATCACCATGCAGACGGTGAAGAACCTGTTCCTCTGGCACCGTCCGCTCGGCACGGTGAGAAAGGTGATCGAGCTGCCGATGGCGGTCTATTTCGATCTCGTCGTGCCGAAGCGCCGGATCATGGAGATCTACATCAACATCGCCGAGTGGGGTCCGGACATCTACGGCGCCGAGGCGGCGGCGAAGCACCATTTCGGCAAGTCGGCCAAAAACCTGTCGCGGCGCGAGGCGGCGCTGCTGACCGCCGCCCTGCCCAATCCCATCCTTCGCAATCCGGCCAAGCCCTCGCCCGGCATGCGCCGCATCGCCGGCATCATCGAGCGCCGGGCGCGCGGCGCCGGCGACTATGTCAAGTGTCTGGACTAGCCGTCACACTCCGTCGAGGATGACGATCGTCGGCTGACGCGGCAGGGACGACAGCGACAGCGTGATCGAGCGCTCCGACCGGTAATCCACCGCGAAGCCTTCCCCCATCAGGGACAGGAACTCGCCCATCGGCGTCGAATGGCGGTGCATCGGCAGGATCACCGAGGAATAGAGACGTTCGGCGATCCGGCTCATATTGGTGAGCGACTGGGTCATGCCGCCGTCGACCGGCACCATCAGCACGTCGAGCCGGCCGATCGCGGCATAATGCTTGTCGGTTAGATCATGGTGCAGATGGCCGAGATGGCCGATGCACAGGCCCGCCACTTCGAAGATGAAGATCGAATTGCCGTCGATCTCCATGCCGCCGTCCCAGCTGCGGATGTCGGTCGGCACGTTGCGCACATAGAGGTCGCCGACGACGACCCGGTGCCTGGCCGGTTCGCCACCTTCGCCCCATCCATTGAGCGGATACTCGATCGACGGGTCGGGCGCCCGGGTGAAATGGCCGGAATGCGCCTTGTTCATGGTGACGACGCGGGGCATGGGATCGACCGGATAGCGGCCGGAATAGTCGGTGGCGACACGTACGCCGCTTGGCGTGTCGATCAGATAGGTCGAATGGCCGACATAGGTGACGGTCACCTCGCCCTTCGAGACGTCGGCCTGCGCGGGCTGCGGCGTGAAACTGGCGTAGATGACGTTGGGCAGCGACTGCGCCATGGCGATGCAGGACGAAGGGACGGGGTCCTCCTGCTGGGCGCGGGCGGCGACGGAGAGGAGGGCCAGGGCTGCGGCCACGAATGCCAGGCGGAAGCGGCGCATGTCGGTCTCCCGGTTCGTTCAGTCGAGAGAGTATCGTCAAGCCCGGGCCGATCCGGTCATCACGATTGCGCGAGATGATGGATCTGTTGCAGCGCCTACGGTTTCAGCCGGTAGGGCATCCGGATGCCCGGCGCATCCCAGGGAAAATCCTTCTGGTTGCGCGTTACGAGCAGCATGGAATGCACGCTGGCGGTGGCATGAATGATCGCGTCGGGGAGCTTCAGCCGCCGCGCCTTTCGCAACACGACGGCCAGCTCGGCCACGCTTGCGTCGATCGGCAATATGTCGAAATTCGCCAGAAAGCGGCGCGTTGCCGCCTCGGTCGTCTCGTCGGTGCCGATCATCACCTCCATCCAGGTGATGATGCTGACGCCCCATGTCTCATAAAGCGCAAGTTCCTGGCGCGCCTCGGGGACCGCATTGAGGTAGTCGATGAGGATGTTGGTGTCGAAGAGCGGCTTTACCATTCGCTCCTCAGCTTCTCCTGATAGCGCAGGCCGTCCGTCTTGCGTTCGCCCCACAAGCCGAAGGCCTCGCCGCTGTCCTCGACGGCATTGCGGTCGAGGTAATCGGAGACGGCGTCCCGAATGAGAGCGGCACGAGAACGCTTCTGCCGGGCAGCAAGCCGGTCCAGCTCCTTGATGCTCTCTTCCTCGATGTCGATCAGCGTTCGCATGTGATGTTATCCGATATATATAGTGTATATCACGTGATATCCCACAATCAACCGGGAAGCGCGGCATCCTGCCGGTTCTGGACGACGGCGGGGCTTCTGGTGTAAGGCAGCGCCCAAATCCAACCATCGCAGACCTGAAGGGCGTCATGGCCGGTCATTCGCAGTTCAAGAACATCATGCATCGCAAGGGCCGCCAGGACGCGATGCGTTCCAAGGCCTTCTCCAAGCTGGCGCGCGAAATCACCGTGGCGGCCAAGATGGGCGCGCCCGACCCGAACTTCAATCCGCGCCTGCGCCTGGCGATCCAGAACGCCAAGGCCGAGTCGATGCCGAAGGACAACATCCAGCGCGCCATCAACAAGGCGGTCGGCGGCGACGCGGAGAACTATGACGAGGTGCGCTACGAAGGCTACGGCCCGGGCGGCGTGGCCATCATCGTCGAGGCGCTGACCGACAACCGCAATCGCACCGCGTCCAATGTCCGCGCGTGCTTCACCAAAGCCGGCGGGGCGCTGGGCGAGACCGGCTCGGTATCGTTCATGTGGGACCGCGTCGGCGAAATCGTCTATCCGGCCTCGGCGGCGAGCGCCGACAAGGCGATGGACGCCGCGATCGAGGCGGGCGCCGACGACGTGCAGTCGGACGAGGAGAGCCACGTCATCATCTGCGCCTTCGAGAGCATCGGCGACGTCTCTTCCGCGCTGGAAGCCGCGCTCGGCGAAGCCCAGTCGGTGAAGACGATCTGGAAGCCGCAGAACAACATCCCGGTCGACGAGGAGCGCGCCCAGTCGCTGATGAAACTGGTGGCGGCGCTCGAGGACGACGACGACGTGCAGAACGTCTACGCCAACTTCGAGGTCGACGACGCCACGCTTGCCAAGCTGAGCGCGGCGTGACCGGCAAGCCCTCGGTCCGTATCACCTATTGCACCCAGTGCAACTGGATGCTGCGTGCCGTGTGGATGGCGCAGGAGCTGCTGTCGAGCTTCGGCGCCGACCTCGGCGAAGTCGCGCTCGTGCCGGGCACGGGTGGCATATTCGAGATCCATTGCGACGGCGAACTCATCTGGGAGCGCAAGCGCGACGGCGGCTTCCCCGATGCGGCCGAACTGAAGCGCCGCGTCCGCGATAAGGTGTGGCCGGAGAAGGCGCTCGGCCATCTCGACAAGAAGGCGGTCGCAAATCCGCAAGGCGAGGCGGGTTGAGGGGCTGTTTTCCCCACGCGGTCGTCATGCTCGCGCTTGTCGCGAACATCTGCCGGCGTGACAGAGTAATGTGCCATTCCTTGCGGCGGCGGTAGATCCTCGGCACAAGGCCGAGGATGACGTCCTGCGCGAGGGATCTCCCCGGCAGCCAACAAAAAACCCCGCCGAAGCGGGGCTGTTTCGTGTCCGACCGAGTCGACCGGCTTAGATGCCGAGGTTGGCGAACTTGTTCTTGAACTTGGTGACGCGGCCGCCGCGGTCGAGCAGGTTCTGGTTGCCGCCGGTCCAGGCCGGATGCGTGGTCGGGTCGATGTCGAGGTTCATCGTGTCCCCTTCCTTGCCCCAGGTGGAACGGGTCATGTATTCGGTGCCGTCGGTCATGACGACCTTGATCATGTGGTAGTCGGGGTGGATCTTCGCTTGCATGGGTCTCGTCCTGAACGTCGGTGCGGCGATGCGCCCGGTCACTAAAGCTTGAAGCCGCGGCCATGGAAGGCTACGGCTTCGGAAACGGTCGGCGTGCCCTATACAGCACGACCCTGCGAAGCACAAGTCCGCCTGCCGACAATCGGGCACGTGCTCGTCAGGGCGGGCGCAGCAAGAGGCAAGATCGTTCAGCTCCAGACTCGCGACCGATGGCGGACTTGATCTCCGTCAAGGCTTCGCGAAGCCGAGATGGACGATTAGAAAACAGCCCTAGCCGACGGGATGAGGAACGCGAAGTCATGGCTGCTGAGATCAGATCCCCGGACGAGCAGAAGCGCCGCTCGCTTCGTCCTCTGGCCCGGCTCTTTCCCTATCTCGGCCGCTACAAGGCCATGGTCGCGGCTGCGGTCTTCTTCCTGCTGCTCGCCGCCACGACGACCTTGACGCTGCCGCTGGCGGTGCGGCGAATGGTCGACCACGGCTTCACCGAGAGCGATCCGACCTTCATCGCGAACTATTTCAGCATGCTGGTGGTGATCGCCGCGGTGCTCGCGCTCGCCTCGGCCTGCCGCTACTATTTCGTCATCACGCTCGGCGAACGGGTGGTTTCGGACATTCGCCGCGACGTCTTTGCGCATGTGACGAAGCTCTCGCCAGCCTTCTTCGACCGCTCGCAGTCCGGCGAGATCGTTTCGCGGCTGACGGCCGACACCACGCAGATCAAGTCGGCGGTCGGTGCGACGTCCTCGGTCGCGCTGCGCAACGCGATCATGGGATTGGGCGCGGTGGCGATGATGATCGTCACCAGCCCGAAACTCTCCGGACTGGTGATCGCTGCGATTCCGCTCATCGTCCTGCCTCTGGTCGCCTTCGGCCGGTCGGTCAGACGAAAATCGAGACTGGCGCAGGACACGCTCGCCGAAGCGACCGCTTATGCCAGCGAACAGATCGGCGCGCCACGCACGATGCAGGCCTTCACCGCCGAACCCATGGTCGTTTCCCGTTTCGAGCGGGCGGTGAATGCGGCATTCGACGCGGCGAGGTCGTCGGTCTTCGCACGTTCCATTCTCACCTTCTTCGCGATCTTCACCATCTTCTCGTCGGTCGTCGCCGTGCTCTGGTTCGGATCGCGCGACGTGCTGGCGGGCACGATATCGGCCGGAACCCTCGGGCAGTTCCTGCTCTATTCGGTGTTCGCGGCGGGCGCGCTGGGTGCCCTGTCGGAAGTATGGGGCGAACTCAGTCAGGCGGCCGGCGCGGCCGAACGGCTGACCGAGATTCTCGCCGAGACGCCGGAGATCGCCGCGCCTGCCGATCCGGTGGTCTTGCCGTCGCCGGCGCTGGGACGCGTCGCCTTCGAGGACGTTTCCTTCGCCTATCCGGGACGGCCCGAGATGCCGTCGCTGCGCTCGGCGTCCTTCGCCGTCGAACCTGGGGAGACGGTCGCGATCGTCGGCCCTTCCGGGGCGGGAAAGAGCACGATCTTTTCGCTCATCCTGCGCTTCTACGATCCGCAGTCGGGGCGGATCCAGGTCGACGGGGTCGACATCCGCGAGGCCGACCCGGAGCAACTTCGCAACCGCATCGCCATCGTGCCGCAGGACACGACCATCTTCGCCGCCTCGGTTCGCGACAACATCGCTTTCGGCCGGCCGGACGCGAGCCAGACCGACGTCGAGGGGGCGGCGCTCGATGCGCTGGCATCCGAGTTCATCGACAAGCTTCCCAATGGCTACGAGACCACCGTTGGCGAGCGTGGCGTGACTCTCTCGGGCGGCCAGCGCCAGCGCATCGCGATCGCGCGCGCCATCCTGCGCGACGCCCCGATCCTCCTGCTCGACGAGGCGACCTCGGCGCTGGATGCAGAGAGCGAGACCCTGGTGCAGACGGCGCTCGAGCGACTGATGAAGGGGCGGACGACGCTGGTCATCGCGCACCGGCTGGCGACGGTGCTCAAGGCCGACCGCATCCTCGTCCTCGACGGCGGCGAGATCGTCGAAGAGGGCACGCATGCCTCGCTCGTCGCCCGGGGCGGCATTTATGCGCGCCTGGCGCGGCTGCAGTTCGAGACCGGAGCGAACGCGTTCAGGAACGCGGCGGAGTAGCGCGCGTCCGGCTCCAGTCAGCAAGCGACAAAATGTTGCCGAAACCCGCTGCCTTGGCGATGTGCTTGATGTCGGCGGTAACGAAATCGCATCCGAGCCGGATTGCCATGGCATGGTAAATCGAATCGTAGAGCGTGGGGAAGCCGCCGCCGCGTGCCCGCGTTCTCGCAATTCTCTCGGCAATCGCGATGTCTTCGGCGGACGGCGGCAGGAGTTCAAGCCCGACGGTGGTCAACCAAGCGAAGAGGGTGTGGACCGAAGCCAGCGGGTAGTCGACATGCAGGGCGGCGGTCAACGCCTCATACATAGCGATTGTCGGCGCTAGGAGGCCGGATCGTTCTTCAACCACTTGATCGACCAGTGCGAGCGCAGCCGGACTATCGACCTCGTCCTTGAACAGTTTGATCAGTACCGAGGCGTCGACGACAATCACGTATTGCGGCCTTCGAGCACCTCTATCGGACGGCCATCCAACTCAAGCCGCCGACGGTGTAGGAACTCGGATATGTTTCCCCCACCCGCTGCTTTCGGAAGCTCATTGAGAAACGTGCGGAACCGCTCCAACGCGTCCTTTCGCAAGGCTTCCTCTATCGCCTGCTCGACGTAACGAGAGCGCTGGCTGGCGGGGATTGCTTCCTCCAGCTTCCGCCTCGTGTTCGCGTCGATGGAGAATGTCACGCGTTCGCGGGGGATGTTGATGCCCATGGCTATACCTCTCACGCGTAGGATACCGTGTGAGGATTTCGTATGCAACGTGCGCATTAAGCGGGGACGCAAGCGAGGAACTGCCTCACCGCTTGCATGAACACCCGCGCGCCGACCGATCTGCCGCAGCCGCGAGATCGTCGAAGAGGGCACGCATGCCTCGCTCGTCGCCCGGGGCGGCATCTATCCGCACCTGGCGCGGCTGCAGTTCGAGACCGGAGCGAACGCGTTCAGGAACGCGGCGGAGCAGGCTGCTCGCCCTTCGATCCGCGATGCTCGGCAATCCAGCCGGATAGTTGCCTCGCAGACCATTTGCGTGCCGATCTTTCGGTGTCGTGGATGGCGGTGACGATCGCCTCCGATATCGGCGCAGTGGTTTGATTTGCCGCCGCGAGCCTGACGACGGCGCCTTGCAGATAGTCGATCTCCGTGCGCCGCCCCGCTGCCAGATCCTCGGCCATGGAGGAGGTCGCGGTCGGGTCGATCGCGAGCATGCGACGGGCGACGCGGCCGAACAGCCAGTCGGGAAGGCGCAGGATGAAGGGGATGGTTCGCGGCCGTACGCCTTCGATCGGCGGCAGAACGATGCCTGCGGCCTTCGTGATCCGCAGCAGTTCGTCGATCTGGGCGGCGAGGATGCGGCGCCAGGCGCGGTCGGACAGTTGCTGCTTGAGCGGAAGGCCGGAGAGGGCGTTGAGGGCATTGTTCATGTTGAGCGCCAGCTTCGACCAGGCGAGGCCGGCCATGTCGGGATGGTCCGCGCAGCCGACGCCGTCGACATCGAGCAACTCGCGGAGGTCGCGACGGCCGGCGTCGATGACGATGTGGCCGCTGGTACCGCGATGAAAGGATGGTGTTCCCTCTCGCCACGTCTGGGCGACGTTGAAGGGGACCATTCCCGCGACGACACGGTCCGCGCCGAGCCGCTCGCGCAGAAGCGGCACATTGTCTACGCCGTTCTGCAGGCCGACCACGAGGGCATCCGGTGGCGCGAAACGGCGGATCAGATCGGCCGTGCCGGCGGTGTCGCCGCTCTTGACGGTGATGAGGATCACGCTTGCACCGGCAAATGCGGCGGCGGGGTCGCTCGTCGCCTCCGCGGCGCCCGGCAGAAGCGCGCGGTCGCGGCCGTCGAGGTCGCTGATCTGCATGCCGTGATCGCGCAACGCGTCGACCAGCCGCGGCCGGGCGAGAAGCACGACGTTCCGGCCGGCAAGCGCCAGGCAGGCGCCGACATAGCAGCCGATCGAGCCGGCGCCGGCGACTGCGATGCGGGCGTCCGGACCGATCATCGCGGGCCGTCAGACCAATCGCGCCGCATGCCGCCCCGCATTGCGGCCCGAGAAGATGCAGCCGCCGAGGAAGGTGCCTTCGAGCGCGTTGTAGCCGTGGTAGCCGCCGCCGCCGAAGCCGGAGACCTCGCCGGCGGCGTAGAGGCCGGGGATCGGATTGCCCGCGGTGTCGAGCACCTGCGAATCGAGGTTGGTGTGCAGGCCGCCCAGCGTCTTGCGCGTGAGCACGTTGAGCCGCACCGCGATCAGTGGGCCGTGCGCCGGGTCGAGGATGCGGTGCGGCCTGGCGGTGCGGATCAGCTTGTCGCCGAGATAGGTGCGCGCGCCGTTGATGGCGGTGACCTGCGCGTCCTTGCAGAAGGGATTGTCGATCTCGCGGTCGCGCGCCTCGATCTGCATCTTCAGATGGTCGTGGTCGATCAAGCGCTCGCCGGTCAGCGCGTTCATGCCGTCCACCAGTTCGGAAAGCGTGTTGCGGACGACGAAGTCCTCGCCCTTCTGCTTGAACGCTTCCACCGGCGGCGGGGCGCCCTTGCCGCGGCGGCTTTTCAGCACGGCGCGCCAGCTCTTCGACGTTAAATCGGGGTTCTGCTCGGAGCCGGAGAGTGCGAATTCCTTCTTGATGATCGACTGGGTGAGCACGAACCAGGAATATTCGTAGCCGGTCGACAGGATGTGCTTCAGCGTCGACAGCGTGTCGAAGCCGGGCAGGCACGGCGCGGGCAGACGGTTGCCGCGCGCGTCGAACCACATCGACGAGGGACCCGGCAGGATGCGGATGCCGTGGTTCGGCCAGATCGGCGACCAGTTGGCGACGCCCTCGGTGTAGTGCCACATGCGGTCGGCGTTGATGACGGCAGCGCCCGCTTCCTGCGTGATGGCAATCATGCGGCCGTCGACATGATGCGGCACGCCGGAGACCATCCGCTTCGGCGCCGGCCCGAGGCGCGCGACCGGCCAGACTTTGCGTACCAGCTCGTGATTGCCGCCGATGCCGCCCGAGGTAACGAGGATCGCGCCGGCCGAAACCTCGAAGGATCCGACGAGGGCGCGGCCGGACTGCTGGCCGCGTTCGACGGTCGAGGGTTCCAGGATCTCGCCGGCGACGCCGGTCACCGCCCCGTTGGTGGTGACGAGGCGGCTCGCCTGGTGGCGGAACTTGAGTTCGATGCGGCCATTGGCGACATGCTCGCGTACCCGCCGCTCGAAAGGTTCGATCGCACCGGGACCGGTGCCCCAGGTGATGTGGAAGCGCGGCACCGAGTTGCCGTGACCGTGGGCGTGACCGCCGCCACGCTCGGCCCAGCCGACGACGGGAAACCAGCGCATGCCCATGGCGTGGAGCCAGGACCGCATTTCGCCGGCGGCGAAGTCGACGAAGGCCTCGGCGACTTTCCGCGGCCAGGCGTCCTCGGGCCGGTCGAACTGCGCCGAGCCCAGCCAGTCCTGCAGCGCCAGATCGCGGCTGTCGCGGATGCGCAGCCGGCGCTGTTCGGGACTGTCGACGAAGAACAGGCCACCGAGCGACCAGAAGGCCTGACCCCCCAGCGAGTTCTCACCTTCCTGTTCGAGGATGATCACGCGCCGGCCGGCATCCGCCAGTTCGGCCGCCGCCACCAGTCCGGCCAGTCCGCCGCCCACGACGATCGCATCCGCCTGTTCCGCCACGTTTTTTCCTCCCCCTGTTCCTCTCCCAGGTTGCGAAGGATGGGCCCGCTATCCCCGGGCGATCAAGCACAAAGTTGCGCGTCATGCCTGCGTCGTGCTCAATGAAGGGATCACGGGGGACCTGCCATGATCGCCACCATCCTGATCGCCGTCGTCGCGGCTCTCCATCTCTACTTCATGTATCTGGAGATGGTCGCCTGGGACACGCCCGCCGGCCGCAAGGCGTTCGGCACCACGCCCGAGTTCTCGGCGGCGTCGAAAGCGCTGGCGATGAATCAGGGACTCTACAACGGCTTCCTCGTGGCCGGCCTCGTCTGGGGGCTCTGGCTGGGCGATGCCGGCTTCGCGGTGAAGGTGTTCTTCCTCGGCTGCGTGCTCGTCGCCGGTCTGTTCGGCGCCGCCACCGTCGGAATGAAGATCCTCTATGTCCAGGCGGTGCCGGCCGTCCTCGCCCTGGCGGCGCTGCTTCTGGGAATCTGAGCGGAACCCGCGCAGCGCAACCGCGTTCCTGGCGAGACGATCGTCACGATGAACGAGGTACAACCATGTCCATGAATTTCCTGAATGCGCGCAAGGACGTCGAGGGCCGCCTCGCGGACCAGATCCGATCCCTGCAGGACGAATTGAAATCGCTGCGCCGTCAGGCGGGCAAGCGCGGCGCCGAGTCCTACTCCGAGGCACGCGACAATGCTGCGGACCTGGTGGACGAAATTCGCGAATCGCTCGCGCCGACGATGGCGCAGATGCGCCGTCAGGCGCGATATGCCGGCGAAAGCGTCAGGAGCCACCCCGCCGCCTCGGTTGCCGTCGGACTGATCGTGCTCGGCCTGGCGGCCGCGCTCTTCGCCGGCCGCTCGTCATCGCGTTGAGGCTAACCGAACAATCCGCCCGTGCCGGTCTCCTGGCGAAGCCATATCGCCAGGAGGATGAACAGGATGGCGACACCGACGCCGGTCCAGTCCCAGTGGCGGGTGCGCAGGAACTGATAGAGTTTGTAGAGCGCGATCACGCCCAGCACAGCGCAGACGATCAGCAGGATCAGACGCGGCATTTTGCTGTCTCCCGTGGGTCCTGAGAGGATTGCTGCGCCATCGTGGCGGCTTGTAGGCCGCGGGCACGAGCCGGTGAAAAGTTTGGGGCAGTCCGGGTTTTTTGCGCGCACATCGGAGTGAACTGGTTTAGTGGAGGACGATATGCCGTCGTCCCGCCCCTGTCTCCATGCCGCCTGAAACTCCAGCATCGGTCCCTCGTTTCGCCGCTTTCCGCCATTCGGCGTTCGCTCGCTATTGGGCGGCGCGGTTTCTCGTCACGTTCGCGACCCAGGTGGTTTCCGTCGCCGTTGGCTGGCAGATCTATGATCTGACGCGCGATCCGTTCGATCTCGGCCTGGTCGGGATCATTCAATTCGCGCCGTCGCTGCTGCTCGTCCTCGTAACAGGTTCGGTGGCGGACCGGTTCGGACGCAGGCTGATCATGGGTCTGGCGGCCTTTCTGGAGGCGCTCTGTGCGCTGGCGATCCTGACGCTGACATTGCGCGGCCTGACAGGCGTCGGGGAGGTCTTCGCGATCCTGTTCGTTTTCGGCATCGCACGCGCCTTCTTCGCGCCGGCGTCGGCTTCGCTGGTCGCCAACCTCGTGCCTGCCGAGCATTTCGCCAACGCGGTGGCGTGGAACTCGTCGGCCTGGCAGACGGCAACCATCGTCGGCCCGGTCGCGGGAGGTCTGCTCTACGGACTTTCGGCGGAGACCGCCTACGCGGTGGCGACTGTCTTTATGTTCGCGGCGGGCGGGTTCGTCCTGTCGATCCCGAAGCCGCCGCAGCATTCGGAGACGGAAAGGACGTCGCTGCAGACGATCTTCGCCGGCTTCCGCTACATCTGGTCCGAGAAGATCGTGCTCGGCGCAATCTCGCTCGACCTCTTCGCCGTGCTGCTCTCCGGCGCGGTGGCGCTGCTGCCGGTCTATGCGCGCGACATCCTCGAACTCGGTCCTTGGGGCCTCGGGCTCTTGCGCGCCGCACCCGGCATCGGCGCGATCATGGTGGCGGTCTGGCTCACCAGCCATCCGATCCGCGATCATGCCGGTCTCGTCATGTTCTTCTTCGTGGCGATGTTCGGCGTCTGCACCATCGTCTTCGGCGTATCGACGATACCCTGGCTGTCGATCCTGGCGCTGGCCCTGCTCGGTGCAACCGACATGATCTCGGTCTATGTGCGCGAGACGCTCATCCAGCTGTGGACGCCGGATCGGGTGCGCGGCCGGGTCAACGCGGTGAACATGGTCTTCATCGGCGCGTCGAACGAACTCGGCGAATTCCGCGCCGGCACGATGGCGGCGCTGATCGGAACGGTGCCAGCGGTCGTGTTCGGCGGCGTCGGCGCGATCGGAGTGGCGGGCCTGTGGGCCTACCTCTTCCCGGCCCTGCGCAAGGTGCGACGGCTGGACGGTCGCGTCTAAGCCTACCTTGCCCGGGTGACCGCCTGCTCGGGGCTCCCTGTGCCGAAGACGCGTTCGAGGAATTCGCCGAGCCAGGCCCGCAGCCGGATGTCCCAGAGCAATCGGCCCTCGAGATGATCGCGGCCGACCTGCGCTCCCGGCAGATCGAAGCGGTGGGCGCCTCGCACCACCCAGCGGTGCATCATCGCCCGAGTCAGTTCAGCGTGAAACTGGATGCCCCAGGCGTTGTCGCCGCAGCGGATCGCCTGGTTTTCGTAGTGCTCGCCCGTGGCGAGGAGGGTCGCCCCGGAAGGCAGCGAGAAGCCTTCGCGGTGGAAGTGGTAGACCATGTCCGGCCAGTCGAATACCTGGCTGCCGGCCTCAGTCGGGCGCAGCGGATACCAGCCGATCTCGACCCTGCCGTCGTCGCGCCCGCCGACCCTGCCGCCGAGATGGTTCACCAGCATCTGGGCACCCAGGCAGATGCCAAGAAACGGCTTGTTCTCGCGGAGTGGCACCGCCAGCCAATCCGTCTCGCGTTTGACGAATTCGTCGGGATCGTTGGCGCTCATCGGCCCGCCGAAGATCACCGCGCCGGCATGTGCGTCCAGCGTCTCGGGCAAAGGATCGCCGAGCGGCGGCCGGCGGATGTCGAGGTCGAAGCCGCTGGCGACGAGGATCTGGCCGACCCGGCCGGGGCTCGACGCCTCCTGATGCAGGACGGTGAGGATTCTGGGCCGCCGGGGCAATTCAATCGGTTTCGACTTCATTTTCCTTTCCGGCGGTATCGGGAAGGCGCTGCTCGATCTCGCGCCGCAGCCTGATCCTGTCGGCCCGCTCGACGTGCAGCAGTTCGGCGACGCGCCAGACGATGTTGTCCTCCAGTTCGGTGCGCACCCCGTCGGCGAAGACGATCTCCCACATCATGGCGACGAACTCGATGCGCCCCTTCTGGTCCAGATGCTGGTTGAGAACGCTGGTGAAGACGTAGAGGTCGACCGATTCCTGCTCGGCCTTCTCGCCCGCGGCGATCACCTGCGCCAGCGTCTCGCCGTGAACGTCGTAGGTCGCGGCGATCTCCTCCTCGAGGATTCTGCGCTCGGATTCGGCGCGCTCGCCGTCGGCATCCATGACCAGGAACAGAAGGGCCGCGGCGGCCACGGCCGGGTGATCGGACCCAAGTCCGGGCGCGGCGGCATCTTCGCCGGTCAGCTCTCTCAAGAACGCAAGAAACCGCTCGAACATGGGCTGCGATCGACCAACAGGGAGTTTCGACGCCCGAATCGGCGTTTGCGAATATCTACCGTGTTCCCGGCAATCGGCAACCGTTAGAGCAATGTCCGATCAGGTTGAACCGTTCTGCCGGAGGGAATTCGGGTCAAGGTCGAGGTCTTCGGCGCGGTCGTGCTGGTGGCACGGCCAAGTCCGAAGACCAAAGGATTTGGCCCGAATTCGCCCGGCCCGAAGGGTTTCCCGCTGGCGGGCGCCCGCGGCGTCAGGCGGATTTGGCCGTGCCGCCAGCACGGCCGGCACCGCCTTCCTGGCGGATCGCCCCGCCATCGAGGAAACAGAACTGGTTCAAACTGGTCGGACATTGCTCTAGAACAGCCGGAAACGGCGCGCTTCCTTCTCTCCGGCGGACTCGGGGTCGACCCCGGGATCGTCGGGGATCGGCGGCACCGGCGCTTCACCGGAGACCGCGGCCATCGCAATCGGAGCCGGCGGCGGCGCTTTTTCCGGTTGTGGCCCGTCGGAAAGGGAAGGCCTTGCAGTTTCCTGCGCGGGCGCGGGAGCAGAAGACGCTCCCTGCGCAGGCTCGGGAGACACGGCCGGCGGGTAGCGATCATTTGCCGGAACCGGAATGACTTCGGCTTCGACCACCTCCTCACGGACCGCGGCCGGTTCGGATTGCTGGACGGGAGCCGGAGGGGCAATCCGCTCGGGTTCCGGCGCGGGGCCATCTATGATCTGCGGCGCCTGCTCGATCACCTGGCCGACCCGCTCGACCGGCACGCGCCATTCGAAGGCTCCGATGCGTCCGGTCACCGGCGAGAACGGGGCCCACTTTTCCGAAACGATGCCGTCGGCGGTCCATGCCGGGTCGGGCTGCGCCTTCACGGCGCGCCCGAGATATTCGCGCACCTTGCCCTGGTCGCCGCCGTCGGCCTCTTCGATGTCGGCGAGCAGCAGGAACACGGATTCGCGCGGGGCGAGTCGCATCGCGGTCTCCGCTGCCTCGCGGGCAAGCTTGAACTCTCCCGCATCGAGCGCCGCCCGGGCGACGGCGAGGGAAGAGTCAGCATTGTTGGTGCGCAGTTCAGCCAGTTTGCGGGCGCGCTTGAGCCGGTCGATCGCCGAATCGCCATGGCGGGCATGGGTGTAGACGTCGGCGATTTCGGGATGCGGCTGCAGCTTCCAGGCGGCTTCGAGGATCTTCGCGCCCTTGCGGACGTCGTCCTGCCTGAACAGCGACTTGGCGGCGATCACGGCGGCGGGAACGAGGCTGGGATCGAGCCGGTTCGCTTCGACGGCGGCATTTTTGGCCGCCAACGGATCAACATGCGACAGGTTGATAGCCTTGGCGGCCAGCAGCACCGCGCGGTTCTTCGCGGCAGTCTCCCGCTCGGACGGCGTCGTCGGCTTTCTGGCGTCGAGCAGGCGGAGCGCCCCATCCCAGTCGCCGTCGCGCATGCGCGATTCGAGTGCCGCGGCCGCTGCCCAAGCCAGCTGCGGCGCCGCCGCGCTCGCCTGTTCGGCGTAGTGATGCGCCACGCCGCGATCTCCCAGCCGCTCGGCCTCCAGATAGAGGCCGCGCAGGCCGATCAGCCGCATCTCGGGATCGTCGAGCATCGCCTCGAACTTCTTCCTCGCGGACGAATGGTCGCCTTCAAGCAAAGAGGCCTGCGCCTCCAGCAGATGCAGGAGCGGTTCCTGGTCAGCGCTGAGCAGCTTTGCCGTTTCGCGATGCTTGCGGCGCGCCAGGTCGGCGTCACCGGCGCCGGCGGCGATGAGGCCGGTCGACAGCGCCTGGTAGCCGCGGTCACGGCGCCGGACGCGGAAATAGCGCGAGATCGTGTAGGGGCTGTTCCAGATGCTCTTGATCAGCCACCAGAGGATCATGACGGCGGCGACGGCCGCCGTCGCGATGGCCGCCGCCACCATCAGCGTGACCTCGTACTGATAGCCGTTGAAGGTCACCAGCATGGTGCCGGGCCGTTCCGCCAGCCAGGCGAAACCGAGGCCAAGCGCGAAGACGAGGATCAGGAAGGACAGGATACGGAACATCGATCGACCCCCGGAAACGGACTTTGGCTCAGGCTTTGAGCGCGGCGGACAGGATCGTCCCGATCAGCCCATCGGCTGCGTCTCTGGCCTTAACCTTGGCGATGAAATCAGCGCCCGCCGTCTTGGCGGGCTCAGGAAGCTTGTCGTATTCGGCGACCGCACCGGCATAGTCCCCCTTCTTCAGTGCGACCTCCATTCGGGCCACGATGGCAGGCGCATCCTCGCCTTCGACCGTACCGACAGGTCGAACCTGAACGAGCGATTGCGCGCTCGACATCAGCCGGTCGAGAAAGCCGGCATTCGGATCCTCGGCCTTCGCCGCCGCGATCATCGCATTGGCGACCGCCGGGAACGCATCGTCGATCGCCGTGCGCGAGGGCACGCCGGCCGCCGCCATGCCGCGCAGCGCGTCGATCTCGGGCGACTGCGGCGCGATCGAGGCGTAGGTTTCCAACTCGGTCATGAACGGATCACCGCGGTCGATGGTTGCCTTCAATGCCGACGCCGCGATGGCCAATGCCGCGCTCGGCTGCTCGGCCTGTTCGGCAACCTTGCCGCCGAGTTCCCCGACCTTCGCCTCCAGCGACGCGATGCGTTCTTCCAGCGGTGCCGTCGCGCCAGAGGCCGCCTGTCTCGCCTCGGCAACCGCCGCCTCGAGTGCGTCGAGGCGCTGGTTCAGCGGCGCGAGCTCGACGGGCTGCCCGCCCTGCTGTGCCGACGCGATCGCCGCCTCAAGGGTCTTGAAGCGCTCTTCGAGCGCGGCGGCGGCTTCCGGTGACGGTGTTCCACCGGCTTGCAGCGACTGGAGCTGCGTGCGGGTCTCGTTCAGTGCGGCGGCGAGTTCGTCGAGGCGCGGCGAAAGGTTCTCCGGCGCCGGGGCAGCTCCGACCTGGTCGCGAAGAGCGGCGATCTCGCTGCGCAGCCCGTCGATTTCGGCGGTTGCGGCCGAATTGCCGCCGAGTTGGGGCAGCAGGCCGCCATATTGGAGAGCGCCCGCGCCGGCCAGCGCGACGACGCCGCCGATGAGGCCGGCGGCGATCGCCGAAACTCCGCCGCGTCTCGGTTCGGCGCGCGGGGGCGAAGCCGGCGCCGTCTTCGGCGGCGTCTTGTCGACGGGCGGGGCGGCCGCGGGCTGCTCAGGGTCCACCGGCTGCTTCGCGCCGCTTTCGGCCGTCGCGTGCGGGAAAACGTCGTCCAGCAGCGGCTTGTCCGCTTGGGTGGCGGCCGGGCCGGTCTCGGGCGATTTGGCTGGTGCCGTCGTCGTGTCGGATTTCGCCGAATCCGTCGTCCCGGTCTCAGGCTTCACCGATTCCGCATCGAGATCGATCGTCACCGGATCGCGATTCGGCTTGGAATGCCGGATCTTCGGCGAATTGACCATGTGAAGCTCCCCGCGCACTACGTCGGCCGGCTGGGACAACCGCCGCAGCCGGCCCGATGTCTACCGGCTACTGGACCTTAAGAAAAGGGTGGCACTATGGCGCGCTCAGTCCAGTCCGGAGAGCGCCTCGATCATCGCTGCCTCCGTCGGCCCGCGGGCGACCACGACCCTGCCCGCGAAAATCGCCTCCGCCGGTGCGGCCGCGCGCCGCGAGACCGCGATGAGGCGAGCGCTTTCGAAGAGACGCGCACCAGCCGTGCGGGTCGCAAGCTCAGCCAGCGCCTTGGCGGCTTCCGCCGAGTAGACGAAGACGAAGAACGGGTTCGTGTCCGGGCGGGGCAGGCTACCGTCGGCAATTGCCGTGGGCACGGTGTCGTAGGTCTCGATCGGGATCACCTCGATGCCGCGACCGCGCAGTTCCTGCTCGAATTCGGGTTTCCTCACCCGGCCGCAGAGATAGAGCACTGCCGATCCGGGCGCGAGCGCTTTGCCCATTGCGGCAGCGAGGCCTGCGGCGTCTCCCGGCCCGGCGACGACATTTTCGAACTCCGCCTCGCGCGCCGCCTGTGCCGTCGCCGCGCCGACAGCGTGGAGGGGTACCGTCAGGATCGCCGCCCGAAGCCATTTCGGGACGTGGCGGATGGCGTTGGCGCTGGTCAGGGCGACGGCATCGAAGGCCGGGAGGGCGATTTCGGTGACCGGAAGCGGACGGATCTCGGTCAGCGGCATCACGACCGGCTCGAAGCCGGCGGAGAGCAGCGCCAGCGCCGTCGCCGACGCTCCGGGTTCCGGCCGTGTGACGAGCACGCGGCGCATGGTGTCACGCCCAACCGTCAAAGAACTCCTCGCCGGCTTGTGCGCGGACGATGCGGGCAGCCTCGCGACCAAGGACTTCGGCCTCGGACACATAGCCGTCGAGCGCGACATCGTGCGATTTCGTGCCGTCCGGCGTCAGGATCAGGCCGGAGAAGACGATGCGATCGCCTTCGATCCGCGCGTAGCCGGCGATCGGCGTGCGGCAGGAGCCGTCCAGCGCGCCCAGGAAAGCCCTTTCGCAGGCCAGCGCCGTCGCCGTATCGCGATGGTTGATCGGCTCGAGCATGGCCGCGGCGCGCAGGTCGCCCGACCTCTGTTCGATGCAGATCGCGCCCTGACCGGGTGCGGGCGGGAAATCGTCGAGTGGCAGCAATTGGGTGATCTCGTGCGCGAGGCCGAGCCGGCGCAGCCCGGCATTGGCAAGCATGGTGCCGTCGACCTGGCCTTCCGCCAGCTTGCGCAGGCGCGTCTGCACGTTGCCGCGGAAGGTGACGACCTTAAGGTCGGGACGCATGCGGCGGATCAACGCCTGGCGGCGCAGCGACGAGGAGCCGACCACGGCGCCGGCCGGCAGTTCCCTCAGCGACGGCGCGGTGCGACCGATGAAGGCGTCGCGCGGGTCCTCCCGCTTCAGGAAGGCCGAAAGCTCGAGGCCCGGCGGCAGCCGTGTCGGCATGTCCTTGGACGAATGCACGGCGATGTCGATTCGCCGGTCGAGGAGGGCCTCCTCGATCTCTTTGGTGAACAGGCCCTTGCCGCCGGCCTCCGACAGCGGACGGTCCTGAATCCGGTCGCCGGTGACCGAAATGACCTCGATCGCGAAGGCTTCCTCGGGCAGGCCGTGGGCGTGCATCAAGAGCGCCCGCGTCTCGTGCGCCTGCGCAAGCGCCAATGCGCTGCCCCGCGTGCCTATCCTGAACAGTTCTGTTTGCATGCTGTGCGGACCGTGATAACCCCTGCCGGTCCGGATCGGCCGGGCCCTCTCAGTATCATTCCCTAGCCAGGTGTCCATAATTCGGCAATGCAGCTGGTGAAACCGACACGCCTCATGCTCGGCATCGAAACGAGCTGCGACGAGACCGCGGCGTCGGTCGTCGCGCTCGGCGCCGAAGGACGCCCGGAGATCCTCTCCAACGTCGTGTTGAGCCAGATCGAGGAGCATGCCGCCTTCGGCGGCGTGGTGCCGGAGATCGCCGCCCGCGCCCATGTCGAGGCGCTGGACGGCATCATCGAGGCTGCGCTGCAGGAATCGGGCAAGGACCTCGCCGACATGGAGGGCATCGCCGCGACCGCCGGACCGGGGCTGATCGGTGGGCTGATCGTCGGCCTGATGACCGGCAAGGCGCTGGCAATCGTCAGCGGCAGGCCGCTTTATCCGGTCAATCATCTCGAAGGCCATGCGCTGGCGGCACGTCTGGTCGACGACGTCGCCTTCCCCTATCTCGTACTGCTCGTCTCCGGCGGACACACGCAGATCATCCTGGTGCGCGGCGTGGGCGATTACGAGCGCTGGGCCTCGACGATCGACGATGCGCTGGGCGAAGCCTTCGACAAGACGGCGAAACTGCTCGGCCTGCCCTATCCCGGCGGCCCGAATGTCGAGACGACGGCGCTGGCGGGCGATGCGACGCGCTTCGACTTCCCGCGGCCGCTCAAGGGCGAGGCGCGGCCAGATTTCTCCTTCTCCGGCCTGAAGACCGCGGTGCGGCAGGCGGCGACGGCGATTTCGCCTCTAACGGACGGAGACATCGCCGACATCTGCGCCTCGTTCCAGGCGGCGGTGGCCGAGACGCTGCAGGACCGCGTGGCCCGCAGCCTGACGCGCTTTCGCGAGACCTTTCCGCGCGAGCAGGCTGCGACGCTCGTCGTCGCCGGCGGGGTGGCGGCGAACAAGGTCGTGCGTTCGGCGCTGGAGAACGTCTGCCAACGGAACGGCTTCCGATTCCTCGCACCGCCGATGAAATTGTGCACCGACAACGCGGCGATGATCGCCTGGGCGGGCCTGGAGCGGTTGCGCGCAGGCATCGAGCCGGGGGAGGCGATGCACTTCGCGCCGCGCTCGCGCTGGCCGCTCGACGAGAGCGCGGCGCCGCTGATCGGTGCGGGCAAGCGTGGAGCCAAGGCATGAAGGTCGCGGTTCTCGGCGGCGGCGCCTGGGGTACGGCGCTGGCGCTCACCTCGCTGCGGGGCGGCAATCAGACGACGTTCTGGATGCGCGATCCGGACGCGGTGCGCGCCGTCAATGAGCGGCACGAGAACCCGGATTATCTGCCCGGCATTGCGCTGGATCCGGACCTGAGTGCGACGGGCGACCTCGACGTGGCGCTCGCCGGCGCCGAGTGCGTGCTCGCGGTTGTACCGGCGCAGGCACTGCGCGAACTGGCCACTCACCTTGCCGGGCGGGTTCGGGCCGGCGTGCCGGTGGTGATCTGCGCCAAGGGCATCGAGCGCAGCTCCGGCAAGCGATTGTCCGAGATCGTGCGCGAGATCCTGCCCGGCAATCCGCCGGCTGCGCTGTCGGGACCGAGCTTCGCCACCGACGTGGCGCGCGGCCTGCCGACGGCGGTTACGGTTGCGGCCGAGGACGCGGAGCTTGCCGTGACGCTCGCGCGGCATCTCTCCGCGCCGCAGTTCCGCTGCTATTCGTCGGACGACCTCGTCGGCGTCGAGATCGGCGGAGCGTTGAAGAACGTCTTGGCGATCGCGGCCGGTGCCGTCATCGGCGCCGGGCTCGGCGCGAGCGCGCAGGCGGCCGTCGTCACGCGCGGCTTCGTCGAGCTGCGCCGCATCGGCGCGTCGTTCGGGGCGCGACCCGAGACCCTGATGGGACTGTCCGGCCTGGGCGATCTCGTCCTGACTTGCGGTTCGGCGCAGTCGCGCAATTTCGCCTACGGACTGGCGCTGGGACGCGGCGACAGCGTGACGGGCCTCAGGCTTGCGGAAGGTGTGGCCACCGCCGGCATCGCGGCTTCGATCGCCGCGCGGCGGGGCCTACGGGCGCCGATCACCGACGCGGTAGAAAGAATGCTCGCCGGGACGCTGAGCATCGGCCAGGCGGTCGAGGAACTGCTGTCGCGCCCGCTCCGGGCCGAGGACGATTGAGGAAGGAAGGCACGCATGGCGCACTGGCTGTTCAAATCCGAACCCGAGAAATGGTCGTGGGACATGCAGAAGGCGGCCGGCGCGAAGGGCCAGCAGTGGGACGGCGTGCGCAACTACCAGGCGCGCAACAACATGCGCGCCATGCAGATCGGAGACCGGGGCTTCTTCTACCATTCGAACGAGGGCAGGGAGGTCGTCGGCATCGTCGAGGTCTGCGCGCTGGCGCATCAGGACACGACGACCGACGATCCGCGCTGGGAGTGCGTCGACCTGCGCGCCGTGAAGGATATGGCGAAGCCGGTGACGCTGGACGAGATCAAGGCGAACGTGAAGCTCGCGAAGATGGTGCTGGTCAACAATTCGCGGCTTTCGGTGCAGCCGGTGTCCGACGACGAGTGGGCGGAAGTCTGCCGGATGGGTGGGATGAAGGGTGAATGACGGTCGGCGCGTCGGAGCCACGGAGGCATTCGTTCGTGCCAACACGACGCTGATCGCGCCGCCGCACGTTCCGGAGGTCGTTCTGCATCTTGCCGACGAGGCGCATGAGCTGTGGCACCTGACCGAAGAGCAACTCGAGGCAAAGGGCCTGCCGCCGCCCTTCTGGGCGTTCGCCTGGGCAGGAGGGCAGGGACTGTCGCGCTACGTGCTCGACACTCCGGAGACCGTACGGGGAAGAAGAGTGCTCGACTTCGCCGCAGGCTCGGGACTGGTCGGGATCGCGGCCGCTCGCGCCGGCGCCGCGAGCGTGCTCTGCGCCGACATAGATCCGTTCTGCGCCCCCGCGGTGGCTCTCAACGCGCGGATTAACGGCGTGGAGGTCGCATTCACCCCCCTCGATCTGGTGGGCGCCGACGAGGGCTGGGATGTCGTCCTCGCCGGAGACGTGTTCTACGAGCGCGCCTTCGCCGATCGGCTGATACCCTGGTTCTCGGCCTTGGCAGAACGCGGCGCGACGGTGCTTCTGGGCGATCCCGGACGGGCCTACCTGCCGAAGGAGCGCATCTCGCAACTGGCGGAATACCAGGTTCCGGTCACCCGCGCGCTGGAAGATGCCGACGTCAAGCGCACGCGGGTGTGGCGCTACTCTTGACGCCGCCAATTGCTAGGCGTTGCATGCCCTCAGACCTGGAGGGGACATCATGGACATTTCTTCGATCAACTGGATTGCCGTCATTTCCGCGACGGTCGTCGCCTGGCTGTTCGGTGCGGCGTGGTACATGCTGCTGAGCAAGCCATGGATGGCATCCGCCAAGATCGATCCGACGACGATGCCGCGCTCGATCACGCCCTTCGTCATCAGCTTCGTCGCCGAACTCGTGATGGCCGTCATCTTCTCCATGCTGCTCGGCACGCTCACTTTCGGCGAGCCGTCTGTCATTGCCGGGGTGATGTTCGGCTTCATCTTCTGGTTCGGCTTCGTGGCAACGACACTCGTCACGAATCACCGCTACCAGGGTTTCGATTGGGGGCTGACGCTGATCGACGGCGGTCATTGGCTCGGCGTGCTGCTGCTGATCGGCGCGGTGGTCGGCTGGTTCGGCGGCCCGGCGATCGAATAGTCAGCGCGTCACCCGAAACACCGTATCCGTCGACAGGAGCGGCAGGAGGCGCCGCATGTCGCGCGGCGAAAGCGCTATGCATCCCTCGGTCGGCAGACAACCCGGCCGGGCGAGGTGCAGGAAGATCGCGCTGCCGCGGTTTCGCCGCCGCGGGCGGATGTTCCAGTCGAGCACGATGCAGATGTCGTAGAGATGGTCGGGGCGTCGCATCCGCTCGTGGCTCGCCGCGTACGGAAGCCGCACGGGGCGGTTGTAGTTGCGATCTCCCGGCGCGTCGCACCAGCCGAGATCGGAGCGTATCGAAATCAGGCTCAGCCGGCCGTGTCTGCCGATACTTCCGTCGGCGCGGACGTAGCCGCCGAGCACCCGCAGGTCCGCCAGTGGCGTCGCGCCGTCGCCCTCGCGCTTCAGCGCCGATATTCCACCCTTGCCGAGCGAGCAGCGAAGGGTGAGGCCGCCGGTCGAGAGAATCCCCTGAGCGGCCTTGCCGGGCCGGCGCTTCACAGCAATTATCGTGCGTCGAGAGCGGAATTCGGTCATTATCGCAATGCATCACACATTCAGGAGGACGGCGGTGCGGACGAACAAATCACGGTGATCGCCTTCCGCCGGTTGCATGTTCCTAATATGTCACGGCGCGTCAGCAGCCAATTCATTGCCAGACTCACGGATTGAACAATGACCTCCCGGACCATTCTCATCGTCGACGACGACACCGACCTGCGCAGCACGCTCGTCGAGCAGCTGTCGCTCTACGAGGAGTTCGACGTGCTTCAGGAAGGCACGGCCGGCAAGGGCGTGGCCGCGGCGCGCGGCGGGGTCGTCGACCTCCTGATCATGGATGTCGGGCTGCCCGACATGGACGGGCGCGAAGCGGTCAAGCTGCTGCGCAAGGGCGGTTTCAAGGCGCCGGTCATCATGCTGACGGGCCACGACACCGATTCCGACACCATCCTCGGGCTCGAGGCCGGCGCCAACGACTACGTCACCAAGCCGTTCCGGTTCGCGGTGCTGCTGGCGCGCATCCGCGCCCAGCTTCGCCAGCACGAGCAGAGCGAGGACGCGACGTTCACGGTCGGACCCTACACGTTCAAGCCGAGCCAGAAGCTGCTTCTCGACCAGCGGGGCGCCAAGGTGCGCCTCACCGAGAAGGAGGCGTCGATCATCAAATACCTCTACCGGGCCGACCAGAAGGTGGTCACGCGCGACGTGCTGCTCGAGGAGGTCTGGGGCTATAATTCGGGCGTCACGACACATACTCTAGAGACTCATGTCTACCGCCTGCGGCAGAAGATCGAGCGCGATCCTTCCAATGCCGAAATTCTTGTGACAGAAAGCGGCGGGTACAAGCTCGTTCCATAGCCAGCACGTGAGTCGCGCTGGCCGGAGGGGGACTGGAAGGGCCGCATTCGCGCATGGCGCTGGAAGACGATATCCGGATACTGTCCGGCGTCCGGCTCTTCGACAGCCTGACGCATGAGCAGCTTCGCTTGCTGGCTTTCGGCGCCGAGAACATCCGCCTGAACAAGGGCCGCGACCTGTTCCGCGAGGACGCGGCGGCAGACTGCGCCTACGTCGTCTCCAAAGGCCGCATCGCGCTCTACCGGACGGTCGACGGGGAGCGGGTCGCCGCCGGCTTCGCCGAGCCCGGCGAGGTGCTCGACGAGATGGCGCTTATTGTCCACCTGCGGCGCAGGTCGGGAGCCTATGCCGACGAGGATTCGGAGGTGATCCGCCTCAACCGGTCGCTGTTCCGGCGTATCCTGGAAGAATATCCCGAAGTGGCCGCTGCGTTGCGCGACCGCTTCGCTGCGGAATTCACCGAGATGGTGGATCGTATCGCGACCCTTTCGACCCGTTTCGAGCGCTGACCTCAAAAGTTTAGTGCGCTGCACGATCAAAGGTCGATCGCTATCCCGCTGAATCCCGTCGGCTTTTCGCAGAGAATCATCTGCAGCCGCGCTTTTCTCGCCGATTTCACCCGCATTTCATGCTGCGTTGCAGCAACGAATGGGGCTTGCGGTGTTTAGTAAATGCTGTTTCACTAAACAAATTACTAAACATCCGCCGCTTCGCCCCGCGGTCGGTGTTCCTGCCCCGGAGGAGGGGTGTCGGGCTTTGAGGCAGCCGATCCGGGCGCCTCGCAAATGGGAGGAAGGCATGAATCGCATCACCAGGACTGCGTTCGGCCTGGCGTCTGGCCTGCTGGCCACGACCGCCCTGTCGAACGTCGCCGCTGCCGAAGACCTGACGCTGTGCTGGGCCGCGTGGGACCCGGCCAACGCGCTGGTCGAACTGAGCAAGGATTTCACCGCCGAAACCGGCATCGGCATGAAGTTCGAGTTCGTGCCGTGGACGAATTATGCCGACCGTTTCCTCAACGAACTCAATTCGAAGGGCAAGCTCTGCGACCTGATCATCGGCGATTCGCAATGGATCGGCGGTTCGGCCGAGAACGGCCATTACGTCAAGCTCAACGATTTCTTCGACAAGGAAGGGATCAAGATGAGCGACTTCGTCGACGCGACCGTCGTCGGCTATTCGCAGTGGCCGAAGAACACGCCGAACTACTGGTCGCTGCCTGCGTTCGGCGACGTCGTCGGCTGGACCTATCGCAAGGACTGGTTCTCCAGGCCGGACATCCAGGCGGCGTTCAAGGAAAAATATGGCCGTGATCTGGCCGTGCCCACGACCTTCGCCGAGCTGAAGGACATTGCGGAATTCTTCCAGAAGCGTGAGATCGACGGAAAGACCGTCTACGGCGCCTCGATCTACACCGAGCGCGGCTCCGAAGGCGTTACGATGGGCGTCATGGACGTGCTCTACTCGTTCGGCTTCAAATACGAGAATCCGGACAAGCCTTACGAAATGGACGGCTTCGTCAACTCCGACAAGTCGGTGGCCGGCCTGGAGTTCTACAAGGCGCTTTACGACTGCTGTACGCCGCCCGGCGCGTCGAACAGCTACATGGGCGAAGGCATCGACGCCTTCAAATCCGGGCAAGTGGCGATGCACATGAACTTCGCCTTCACCTGGCCGGGGCTGCACAAGGACGAATCCGTCGGCGGCGACAAGGTCGGCTTCTTCGCCAATCCGAAGGGACCTGACGGCGACCAGTTCGCCCAGCTCGGCGGCCAGGGCATCTCGGTGGTCGCCTATTCCGACAAGCAGGACGCGGCGCTGAAATACATCAAGTGGTTCGCGACCGCCGACGTCCAGAAGAAGTGGTGGTCGCTCGGCGGCTTCTCCTGCCTCAAGGCCGTCGTGGAAGACCCGGGCTTCGCGGCAAGCCAGCCCTATGCGCAGACCTTCCTCGACTCCATGGCCATCGTGAAGGACTTCTGGGCCGAGCCGAGTTACGCCTCGCTGCTGCAGGCGTCGCAGAAGCGCTTCCACGACTACGTGGTCGCCGGCCAGGGCACGGCCAAGGAAGCCCTCGACGGGCTGGTCAAGGACTGGACCGAAGTGTTCGAAGACGACGGCAAGATGTAATCTCGGCCTCCCAAGCCCGTCCCGCGGCGTCGGCGATGCCGCGGGACGGTTTTCCATCCTGCCCGACATGCGAAGCGAACCTCGAACGTGACCGACGCCAACGCAACCCTTCTCGAACGCGCTGCCGAGACCGCCGCACGGGCCACGCCCGCGCCGGTCGCGACGCGCGTGCGGGCCCTGTCGGACCGCGCGGTCGCCTGGATCTTCATCGCGCCGACGATGGTGCTGCTGCTCGCGATCAACATCTTCCCGCTGATCTGGGCGATCCAGCTCTCCTTCACCAACTATCGTGCCAACCGGCCCAATGAGGCGGTCAGAAATGTCGGCCTGCAGAACTACGAGCGGATCCTTACCGATTCCGACACCTGGCTGGCGATGCAAGCCACCGCCCATTTCGTATTCTGGACGATCGTGCTGCAGACGCTGATCGGCTTCTCGCTCGCCTATCTGATCGACCGGAAATTCCGCGGCCACGCGTTCTGGACGACGGTGATCCTCGTGCCGATGATGCTGTCGCCGGCGGTGGTCGGCAATTTCTGGCGGTTTCTCTACGAGCCGCAGATCGGCCTGTTCACCTATATCGTCTCCTTCTTCAGCGGCATTGCGCCGTCCGACATTGCGATGCTGTCCTCGGTGAAGCTCGCGCCATGGGCGATCATCATCGTCGATACGTGGATGTGGACGCCCTACGTGATGCTGATCTGCCTCGCCGGCCTGCGCTCCATCCCCGATTACATCTACGAGGCGGCGGAGGTCGACCGGGCGTCGCCGTGGCGGCAGTTCTGGTCGATCACGCTGCCGATGGCGCTGCCCTTCATCATGCTGGCGGTGCTGTTCCGCGGCATCGAGAATTTCAAGATGTTCGACATGGTGAACCTGCTCACCGGCGGCGGTCCGGGCTCGACCACCGAGGTCGCCTCGATCACGCTCAAGCGCGAGGCCTTCGAGAAATGGCGAACCGGCTTCTCCTCGGCCTTCGCGATCATCCTCTTCGTCGCGGTGTTCGGCCTCGCCAACATCTACGTCAAGGTGCTGAACAAGGTGAAGAGCCGATGAGCTCCGCCGCCCACTCCGTCATCGAGCCGAGCTCAGCGTCGAAGCGCGTCGCGGGAGCGATCGTCATTCTCTATGCGGTGGTCACCATGATCCCGCTGTTCTGGATCGTCGCGACCTCTTTCAAGACGCCGCCGGATTCGATCGCCTATCCGCCCAAGGTCGTGTTCACGCCGTCGATCGAGGGCTACTGCAACCTGTTCACCACCCGCACCCGGCAGACGGCGGAGTATATCCAGTCGCTGCCTCCGGCGACCAATTTCTGCGACGAGACCACGCGCAAGCGCAACATGGTCATCGCCGGTCCCTCGAACTTCCTGCCGCGCTTCGTCAACTCGCTGGTCATCGCCTTCGGGTCGACCTTCTGCGCCGTCTTCCTCGGCACGCTGACGGCCTACGGCTTCTCCCGCTTCAAGGTGCCGCTGGCCGACGACCTCCTGTTCTTCATCCTGTCGACGCGCATGATGCCGCCGATCGCGGTGGCGATCCCTATCTACCTAATGTACCGCGAACTCGGCCTGTCCGACACGGCGCTCGGCATGATCCTGCTCTACACGGCGGTGAACGTGTCGCTGGCGGTGTGGCTGCTGAAAGGCTTCATCGACGAGATCCCGCGCGAATACGAAGAGGCGGCGATGATCGACGGCTATTCGCGACTGCAGGCGTTCTGGAAAGTGGTGCTGCCGCAGGCGACGACCGGCATCGCGGCGACCGCGATCTTCTGCCTGATCTTCGCCTGGAACGAATATGCCTTCGCCGCGCTGCTCACCTCCGGCACGGCGCAGACGGCGCCGCCGTTCATCCCGACCATCATCGGCGAGGGTGGGCAGGACTGGCCGGCGGTCGCGGCGGGGACCACGATCTTCCTTGTTCCGATCCTGGTGTTCACCATCCTGCTTCGCAAACAGCTTTTACGCGGGATCACGTTCGGAGCGGTGCGGAAATGAACAAGGCTGGCGATATCCTTGGCCTGAAGCGCCCCATTCCTTCGCGCCGTAGAGTGTCGCCAGAGATGGGAGGTCGCTCATGACCGCCCGCTCCGGCAAGCACTCCGCCTGGCCGCGTTTCTTGCGCCGCGGGCCGTTGGAGAACATTGCGACGGCGCTGATCGGCATCGGCTTCCTGATGCTGTTCCAGCCCTTCGCGCTGGCGCTCTACACCTGGTCGTTCGTCACCATGCTGGCGGGCACCGCGATGTTCATCGTCGTGTCGAAGTTCCCGGAGTAGCGCGATGGCGGAGATCCGGGTGGAGCAACTGAGGAAGGCGTTCGGCGACTTCATCGCCGTTCAGAACTCGAATTTCGTCGTCGAGGACGGCGAGTTCTTCGTCATGCTGGGCCCGTCGGGCTGCGGCAAGACGACGACGCTCAGGATGATCGCGGGGCTGGAGTTGCCGACGTCGGGGCGCATCCTGCTCGGTGGCGAGGACGTCTCGCAGCGGCGGGCGCGCGAGCGCGACATCGCCTTCGTCTTCCAGCTTTTCGCGCTCTATCCGCACATGAACGTGCGCAGGAACATCGGCTTCCCGCTGCTGGCGCAGGGCACGCCCAAAGCCGAGATCCGCACACAGGTGGAAGAGGTCGCGCGGCTCTTGCGCATCGATCATCTGCTCGACAAGCCGGTGTCGGGCCTAGCCGGCGGCGACCGGCAGCGGGTGGCGCTGGGCCGCGCGATCGTGCGGCGGCCGAAATGCTTCCTGATGGACGAGCCTCTCGGAACCCTCGATGCCGAGTTCCGCGATCTGATGGTGCACGAGCTGCGCGAGCTGCACAACCGCATCCACGCCACCACCGTCTACGTCACGCACGACCAGCACGAGGCGATGGCCATGGCGGACAAGATCGCGGTGATGAATCACGGCGTGATCGAGCAGTTCGGCACGCCGCAGGAAATCTACGACCGGCCGGCGACGATGTTCGTTGCCGACTTCATCGGCTCGCCGCCGATGAATTTTCTCCGTTTTGGCGCGCGCCTGAAGAAGGGCGACCGCAAGGTCGGGGTGCGCGGGGCCGAAATCGTCATCCCCGAGCTGCGGGAGGATGCGGGCGAGGCAGAGTATGCTCTGGGCATCCGTCCGGAGCACATCCGCTTCGACGACGCATCGAAGCTGCGGGGCGCGGTCTATGGCGCGGAATATCTCGGCACGACGCAGGTCGTCGCCGTGGAAACCGCCGACGGGATGCTCAAGGCGCGGATTCCGGCGGACCAGACGGTGAAGGTCGGCGAGCAGGTCGGGCTGGCGCTCAACGGCGCGCGTCTGTCGGTGTTCGACAAGGCGAGCGGCCGGGCGCTGCGCACGGCGTTGCATGACGAGGCGCTGAGGAGCCACGGACATGGCTGAGGTCGTCATCCGCGGCGTCGACAAGGCGTTCAAGGACACGCAGGCAGTGTCCAGGCTCAACCTCGTCATCGGCGACGGCGAGTTCGTCGTGCTGCTGGGACCGACCGGTGCGGGCAAGACGACGACGCTGCGGCTCGTCGCCGGGCTCGAAAGGCCGGATGCCGGGACGATCGAGATCGGCGGGCGCGACGTGACGCGCCTCGATCCGGCCTCGCGCGACGTCGCCTTCGTCTTCCAGCAATACTCGCTCTATCCGCACCTGAGCGTGTTCGAGAACCTCGCCTTCCCGCTGCGCTCGCCGGCGCGGCGCGTGCCGGAGGACCAGATCAGGCGGCGGGTGGAGGAGGTGGCGAAGCTGGTGCGCATCCATCACAAGCTGGAGAACCGCTCGACGAGACTGTCCGGCGGCGAGATGCAGCGCGTGGCGATCGGGCGCGCGCTGGTGCGAAAACCGTCGATTTTCCTGATGGACGAGCCGCTGTCGTCGCTCGACGCCAAGCTGCGGGGCGACCTCCGGCTCGAGCTGAAACGTATCCAGACCGAACTGGGCGCCACGGTGCTCTACGTCACGCACGACCAGATCGAGGCGATGACGATGGCCGACCGCATCGGCATTCTCGCGGACGGCCGGCTGGTGCAGATCGGCTCGCCACGCGAGGTCTATACCGAGCCGGCGAACCTGCACGTCGCGGCCCGGCTCGGCCAGCCCGCGATCAACCTCCTCCCCGTCGGGCTCCTCCCCGACGGCGGCGCGCCGGCGGGAGCCAGAACCGTCGGCGCGCGCACCGAACACCTGTCGATCGAGAAGTCGACGAACGGCCATGCGGACGGCCGGGTCGATTGGGTCGAGCATCTCGGAGACCAGAACCACCTGCATGTGACGCTTGCCGACCGCAAGCTGATCACCCTCACCGACACCGATACGCCCTTGAGAAAGGGCGACCCGGTGACCATAAGGTTGCGCAGCCCGCTGTTTTTCGACGGCGAAGGCAATCGCATCCGGGGAGGGGTGAGCACATGAAAATCGGGTTCTGCATGTTCCTGTGGACGACGAACGTCTCCACCAAGCACCGCGCTCTGCTGAAGGACATCAAGGCGACCGGCTACGATGGTGTCGAGATTCCGATCTTCGACGGCGCTCCCGACGACTACAAACGGCTGGGCGAAATGCTGGACAGAATCGGCCTGGAGCGCACCGCCGTGTCGGCGATGGGCGATCCGGCGATGAACCTGATCGGCGATGCGGCGGCCCGCAAAGCCGGCGTCGCCCATGTGAAGCATACGATCGACTGCGCCGAGGCTTTGGGTGCGCGCTATCTTTCCGGCCCGTTGCACTCGACGCTCGGCCACTTCTCCGGCGCGGGTCCGACGCCGGCCGAATGGAAGCGCGCGGTCGACACGCAGCGCCAGATCGGCGATCACGCGGCGAAGCACAACGTGACGATCGGGCTCGAAGCGCTGAACCGCTTCGAATGCTATCTGGTCAACACGATGAAGGACCTGTCGCGGCTGGTCGACGAGATCGCCCATCCGAATATCAAGGCGATGTACGACACGTTCCATGCGAACATCGAGGAAGCCGACCCGATCGCCGCCTTCACCGACAATGCCCGCAACATCGTCCATGTCCACATTTCGGAGAACGACCGCGGCGTGCCGGGGCGCGGCAACATTCCGTGGAAGAAGACGTTCAAGGCGATCCGCGACAGCGGCTATGACGGCTGGCTGACGATCGAGGCCTTCGGCCGCGGCCTGAAGGATCTCGCGGCGGCGACCAAGGTCTGGCGCGACTTCGCGGAGAGCCCTGGGGCCGTCTATCGCGAAGGCTACGAACACATCCGCAAAGGCTGGAAGAAGGCCGCATGACCGACACACTCACCCAAATCGACGTCAAGGCGATGATCGCCGCCTGCGCCGCGACGATTTCGGCCCATGCCGATGAACTCACCTCGCTTGATCAGGCGATCGGCGACGGCGACCACGGCTACAACATGAAGCGCGGCTTCGACGCGCTTCTGGCCGAGGCCGACGCACTTGCAGCCAAGCCGCTGCCGGATGCGCTGAAGGCCGCCGGCACGAAATTGGTGATGACGGTCGGCGGCGCCTCCGGGCCACTGTTCGGAACCTTCCTGATGGCGCTCGGCAAGGAAATGCCGGCCTCGCCGGATCGCGCGGCGTTCGTCGCGGTCTTCACGAAGGCGGTCGACGCGGTCGCTGCGCGCGGAAAGTCGGAGATAGGCCAGAAGACGATGCTCGACGTGCTCTACCCGGTGCGTGATGCGCTCGCGGCGGGCAAGCCGGAAGCCGAGATCGCCGCCGTGGCTGACACGGCGGCCGACGCAACCGTGCCGATGAAGGCACTCCGAGGGCGGGCGTCCTTCCTCGGCGAGCGGTCGATCGGCCACATGGATCCGGGCTCGCGCTCCAGCGCGCTTCTGGTGCGGACCGTCGCGGAAATACTCGGAGCCACCGCATGAACGTCGGAATCGTCATCGTCTCGCATTCGCCCAAGGTCGCCGAGGGTACTGCCGACATGGTCCGGCAGATGGTCGGCGACGAGGTCCCGCTCGCCTGGTGCGGCGGCAATCCCGAGGGCGGGCTCGGCACGTCGGTCGGCGACATCATGGAGGCGATCGACCGCGCCTGGTCGGACGCGGGCGTGGCCATCCTGGTCGATCTCGGCGGCGCGGAAACCAATTCGGAAATGGCGGTCGAGATGATCGGCGAACCGCGCGCGAAGAAGATCGTGGTCTGCAACGCGCCGATCGTCGAGGGCGCGGTGATGGCGGCGACCGAAGCATCCGGCGGGGCGACGTTGCGCGAAGTCGTCGCCACCGCCCATGAACTGTCGCCGGCGTAAGGAAGGTCGATGATGTCCGCCACCGCCGCAGCTTCGGTCCTGATCACCCACGAGGTGGGGCTGCACGCCCGCCCGTCGGTGAAGTTCACCAAGCTGGCCAAGACGTTTCCGGCGCAGGTGGAGATGGCGCTGGACGCGGCCGGGCCATGGTTCGATGCCAAGTCGATCGTCAAGGTGATGGCGACGAAGGCGCCGAAGGGTACGACAATCCATCTCCGCGCCGAGGGCGAGGGGGCGAGGGCCGTGATCGACGCGCTTGTGGCGCTTGTCGAACGCGATTTCGACGAGGGCGATCATGCCAAGAGCGCGTGAACCCGAATGAACGACCGCCCGCCCATCGTGCTGACCGGCATTGCTGCGTCTCCCGGATTCGCGGCGGGACCGCTCTGTCGCCTCGACACGACGACCGCCAGCTATGCGCCGAAGGCGACGAAGGCCGAGGAGATCGAGGCGCTTGTCGAGGCGATCTCAACCGCCTCCGCCGCCGTCGCCGAATTGATCGAAGGTTCATCCGGCGAGAGCGCCGATATCCTCGAATTCCAGCTTGCGATGCTCGCCGACGACTCGCTGGCCGAGCCGGCACTAGCCGCGATCGGACAGGGCGCCGACGCCGCGTCCGCCTGGACGCGCGCGCTGAATATCGAGATCGGCGGCTACGAGGCGGCATCGGACGACTATTTTCGGGCCCGTGCCGCCGATATGAAGGACATCCGCGACCGCGTGCTGCGCGTGTTGACCGGTGCCCACGGCGACGCGGTTCCGGCCGGCGCGATCCTCGTCGGCGAGGACATCGCGCCGACGCGCTTTCTTGAGACCGACTGGTCGGCGGGCGGTGGGATCGCGCTGGCGAGAGGGAGTTCGGCCAGCCATGTCGCCATGCTGGCCCGCTCGCGCGGCGTGCCGATGGTGGTGGGGCTCGGCGATGCGCTGCTAGCGCTTTCGGGCGAGGCGCTGCTCGACGCGCGGGATGGTACGCTTACCGCCTTCGCTTCGACCGCGGACGTCGCCCGTTACCGCGCAGCGGCTGCCGACTTCGCAGCCGCCCGTTCCAGCGCCGCGGCCTATCTGATGGAACCCGCGATGACGGCGGACGGCACCCGCGTGCAGGCCTATGTCAACGTCGCCGATCCGTCGGACGTAGACGCAATCGACGTCACGGCCTGCGACGGGGTCGGGCTGATGCGTAGCGAATTCCTGTTTTCGCGCGGCCTCCCGGACGAGGAATCGCAGTATCGTGCCTACGCGCGGGTGCTTGAGTGGGCGCAGGGCAAGCCGGTGACAATCCGCACCGTCGATGCCGGCGGCGACAAGCCGATCGCCGGCTTCACGGTGGCGGAAGGCAATCCGTTTCTCGGCCTGCGCGGGATCCGCCTGTCATTGGCGCGAGCGGAGATCTTCCGGGTGCAGATCCGCGCCTTGCTGAGGGCGGCGGTGCACGGCAATCTGAAGGTCATGTTCCCGATGATCGCCGTCGCATCCGAATACTCCAAGGCAAAGCGCCTGTTCGAGAAGGAAGCGCAGGCGCTCTCGGCGCTCGGGACGGCACATCGCATGCCTCCGCTCGGCATCATGGTCGAGGTGCCGTCGGTTGCGATCGCGCCCGACGTCTTCGCCGACGTCGCCTTCTTCTCGATCGGCTCCAACGACCTGACGCAATATGTCATGGCGGCGGCGCGCGACAACGCCTCGGTCGCGACACTCAACGACACGTCGCATCCCGCCGTCCTGCGGCTGATCGGCGAGGTAACGGCGTTCGGTGCCGCGCGAGGCATTCCCGTCAGTCTGTGCGGCGATGCCGGCGGCGACCCGGCGCTGATCCCGCATCTGCTCAAAGCCGGACTGCGCGAGCTTTCGGCTTCGCCGGCCCAACTCGCCGCGGCGAAAGCGGCCATTGCCGGTGTGAAGTTGTGACTGGCCGGACGCCTGATCCGCCGCCGCTCGATGCCGAAGGTGCAATCCGCGCCTACAAGGGCGTGCTCGCCTCGGTGATCGAGCAACGGCCGTCTGGCACGCGGCAACGTCTCGCAGATGCGCTCGGCAAACACCGTTCCTTCGTTTCGCAGATCGCCAATCCGGCCTACTCGACACCGATCCCGGCAAAGCACCTGCCGGTGATCTTCTCGGTGTGCCACTTCAGCCCCGCCGAACGCGATGCGTTCGTCGCGGCTTACGCAATCGCTCATCCGGGCAAGGCGCCGGCCGGCGCCTCGCGGCGCACACGGCACATCTCTCTGACGGTGCCGGATCTCGGTGACGAGAAGCAAAACGCTGTGCTGGACCGCGCCATCCTCGATTTCATCCAAAAAATCACGAGCATCGCGGGGAAGGGATGAGCCGGGGACAGTCTACTTTCTTTCCGCAGACGGACACGGCGGTTCGGAAACTGGCGCGGGCGGAAAAGAGCAGACTGTCGCCGGCAAGAAGCTGGAGGTTTTCATGAAGAAGCTGATGAATTCGGTCGGGACGATCCTTGCCGACAGCCTGGACGGGTTTGTCGCCGCGCATGGCGACATCCTGGTCCTTGGCGACGAGCACAAGTTTGTCAGGCGCAGGGAACTGAAGCCCGGTAAGGTGGCGCTGATCTCGGGTGGCGGCTCGGGCCACGAACCTTTGCACGGCGGCTTCGTCGGGCACGGCATGCTGGATGCGGCCTGCCCCGGCCAGGTGTTCACCTCGCCGACGCCGGACCAGATGCTGGCGGCGGCGCAGGCCGTCGACACCGGCGCGGGTTGTCTGTTCATCGTCAAGAACTACGAGGGCGACGTCATGAATTTCGAGATGGCGGCGGAAATGGCGGAAAATGTCGCCACCGTCATCACCAATGACGACGTGGCGGTGGAGAATTCGTCCTACACGACCGGGCGTCGCGGCGTCGCCGGCACGCTGGTGGTCGAGAAGATCGTTGGCGCGGCAGCCGAGGAGGGACGCGACCTCGCGGCACTGAAGGCATTGGGCGAACGGGTCAATGCTGCGACGCGCTCGATGGGTGTGGCGCTGACCTCCTGCACGGTGCCGGCTGCCGGCAAGCCGACCTTCGAGATCGGCGAAGGAGAGATGGAGTTCGGTGTCGGCATTCATGGCGAACCCGGCCGTCGCCGCGACAGGCTGAAGAGCGCGGACGCCATCGCCGAGGAGATCGTGGCCGCGATCGTCGCGGATCTGGGCGCCGCGGCCAAGGGCGATGCGCTGCTTTTCGTCAATGGCTTCGGCGGCACGCCGCTGATGGAGCTCTACGTCGTCTACAATTCGGCGCGGAAGCTGCTGGAGGCTGAAGGGATCCGCATGACGCGCTCGCTGGTGGGGTCCTATGTCACCTCGCTCGACATGGCCGGCTGCTCGATCACGGTGACGATGCTCGATGCCGAGACGACGGAGTTGTGGGACGCGCCGGTGCATACGTCGGCGCTGCGTTGGAAGATCTGACGTAGCGTAAGGTCGGTTACCTGGACGTGCCTTGTTGAAATTGTGCAGTGCAACGCATTAGGTTCGGTCGCATTTTCCCACCGGATCTCGTCATGTCATTGAAACTCAACGTCATTACCGTCAGCACACGCCCCGGCCGGATGGGGCCGAAGATCGCCGAATGGTTCGTTTCGGCGGCTCGAGAGCACGGCGCCTTCGAGGTCGTCCCGGTCGACCTGGCCGCGTTCGAACTGCCGGTCTTCGACGAGCCGAAGCACCCGCGGCTCGGCCAATACGAGCATGAGCACACCAGGCGCTGGTCGGCGAGCGTCGACGCTGCCGATGCGTTTGCGTTCGTGACACCGGAATACAATTACTTCGCGCCCCCCTCCTTCGTGAATGCCATCACCTATCTGTCGCGGGAATGGGCCTACAAGCCCGCCGCGCTGATCAGCTATGGCGGCATCGCGGCGGGCCTTCGTGCCGCGCAGCTGGAGAAACAGCTTCTCACCTCGCTCAAGGTGATGCCGATTCCCGAAGCCGTCGCCGTGCCGATGTTCGCGCAGTTCCTCAAGGACGGCGTCTTCGTCCCGAACGAGCCGCTGATCGACGGCGCGAAGCTGGTGCTGTCGGAACTGCATCGCTGGGCGACGGCGCTGAAGCCGATGCGGGGATAGTCGCCTCGTTGTGACAGCCTTGCCCAATCCGGCGTTTTGATCGACAGTGATCACCGCCGGAGGGGTGGGGATGCTGTCTTCCAGTGCGCGCTCGCTAACATTCGCGGTTGCGGTGCTCTATGCCGCACTTGGACTCCTGCTGTTCGCGGCGCCGCACTGGGCCGCGCCGAACTTCGCCTGGAAGGTATCGCCGCTGGTCGCCATGACGATCGGCGGCTGGTGCCTCGGCAATGCCTGGGCCGCCTTTGTCGTGGCCAGCCGCTGGCGGTTCTCGCTTGTCCTGTCGGGCCTCGTCTATCTCGCCCTGTTCGGCCTTTTCCAGACTGGCGTGGTGCTCGCCTTCTGGCTGGTTCTCAAGCTCGGCCATTGGCTCGCCTGGCTCTATCTGGCGACGCTCGCCGTCAACCTGCTGCAGGCCGTGGTCTGGATTGCCGAGGCGTTACGAACACGGCCCGCGATCGAGACGCTGGGAGGACGAACGAGCCGCCGCGACATCGCGGTCGACGTGGTATTCATCCTGCTCGTCGCGTTTCTCGGGCTCTATGGACTGCTCGCGCCGCAGGGGGCGCGGGGCCTGCATGGCGGGATCTTCCCCGAGGTCCTCACCCCGTTCAGCCTGCGTGCCTTCGGCGCTTTCTACCTTTCAGTCGCGCTTGGGCCGCTGACCCTGCTCGTCGTGCGCGGCGTCGATACCGCGCTGACGCACATGTATCTGAGCTGGGGCCTGATCCTGTTCATCACGCTGGCCGCACTCGCCTTCATCGGCGTATTCGATCTTGCGGGCCGCCCAGGCCAGATGATCTATTTCGGCATCTATCTCGCCGTCGGACTGGTAACCGCGATCTACATGCTGCGCGGGGGCACCGGCGGGCGCAGCGCCTGAGATCAGCCTTGCGATGCCGCGATTTCGGCTTTCGCTTCGCCGGCCGCGACGCCCTTGCCGCCCGGTGCGCCGGCATTGGCGCCCGGATGCGGCGCTTCCGCGGGCCGCCGGATCGCGGCGGCGGCTTCCTTCACGATCGGCGAGAGGCCCTCGCCACCCGCGTCGAACACTTCGAAGAAGTGGCGGCGCATGCGGGGCTCCCAGAACTTGTTGATGTGCTCGGCCACGCCGGCCACGCCTTCGTCATGCGGCTTTGAGGCGAAGAAGGTGCCGATCTGGTTGGCCATGCGGACGATCTTGGCGATGACGTCGGTGGCGTGGTCCTGATCAGGCGACATGGCGTGTCTCTCCCTCGGTCACGCGACCGGGATGCGTGAAGATGTCAAACTCCTCGCCGCGGACGAGCGCGACGAGCGTCATGCCGGCCTCGTCCGCGGTGCGGATGGCGAGCGCGGTGGGGGCTGAAACGGCGATGATCAACGGCGCGCCGATCGCGGCGGTCTTCTGCACCATCTCGACCGAAACGCGCGAGGTGACGACGACCGCGCCGGACGCGCCGTCGATGCCGGACCTGGCCAGCGCGCCGGCCAGCTTGTCGAGGGCATTGTGACGGCCGACATCCTCACGGGCGGCGACGATGCTTCTGCCGGGGACATAGAAGCCGGCGGCATGGACCGCGCCGGTCTCCGCATGCATGGGCTGCGCCTTGGCGAGCAGACGGACGGCCTCGACGATATGCTGCGCAGCAAGTGTAAGGTGTGACTGACCGATGTGCTGCACCGATCGCATCGCCTCGTCGATCGATTCGATGCCGCAGAGACCGCAGCCGACGGGTCCTGCGAGACGCCGTCGCCGCGCCTGGAATTTCGTGTTCGCCCGGTCCTTCAGCGTGATCTGGATATCGATGCCCTCGCCGGCGTCCTCGATGATCTCAATTGCCGCGATTTCGTCCGGCGACGATATGATGCCCTCGGTCAGCGAGAAGCCGAGCGCGAAATCCTCGAGGTCGGCCGGCGATGCCATCATGACCGCGTGCGTGGTGCCCGCAAAGGACAACGCCACCGGCGTTTCCTCAGGTACCATCCGCGCGGCTGCGGACGTGCCATTGGTGCGGCGCGCGATGCGGGTGGTGGAGGCGAGGGGCGGGCGAGTCATGGCCCGAACGCTCCCTCCCCCTTGAGGGGAGGGTGGCTCGCGAAGCGAGCCGGGTGGGGTCGCAAAGGCAGTGCTTCACCATAGAAAAACGCGTTGTGAGAGTGGAGGTTACCCCACCCGGCCGGCCTGTGGCCGGCCACCCTCCCCTCAAGGGGGAGGGAGAAGGCCGCGCCTGTCCTCACTCCGCCGCCTCCAGGTGACCCTCGATCCGCCGCGATCGCCTCGACAGTTCCTCATATTCCTCCTGCCAGGCGCTGGGGCCGTTGGACGGCGAGACCTGCACGGCCGTCACCTTGTATTCGGGGCAGTTGGTCGCCCAGTCGGAATAGTCGGTGGTGATGACGTTGGCCTGCGTGTCGGGGTGGTGGAAGGTCGTGTAGACCACGCCCGGCGCCACCCTGTCGGTCACGTCGGCCCGCAGCGTCGTCTCGCCGGAGCGCGAGGCGAGGCGAACCCAGTCGCCATCGCGGATGCCGCGCTGTTCGGCGTCGTGCGGGTGGATCTCCAGCACGTCCTCGGCATGCCAGACGACATTGGCGGTGCGCCTTGTCTGCGCGCCGACATTGTACTGGCTGAGGATGCGACCGGTCGTGAGCAGCAGCGGGAAGCGCGGGCCCGTCTTCTCGTCGGTCGGCACATACTCGGTGCGGATGAACTTGCCCTTGCCGCGGACGAAGCCGTCGACATGCATGATCGGCGTGCCTTCCGGCGCCTTCTCGTTGCAGGGCCACTGCACGGAGCCCATCTTTTCCAGGAAGTCGTAGGAAACGCTGGCGAAGGACGGTGTCGTCTGGGCGATCTCGTCCATGATCTGCGACGGGTGCGTGTAGGCCCAGTTCAGGCCCATCGCCTGCGCGAGCTTCTGCGTCACCTCCCAGTCGGCCAGCCCATTCTTCGGGCTCATCACCTTGCGGACGCGATTGATGCGGCGTTCGGCATTGGTGAAGGTGCCGTCCTTCTCGAGGAAGGTCGAGCCCGGCAGGAAGACGTGGGCGTAGTTGGCGGTCTCGTTGAGGAAGAGGTCGTGCACGACGACGCATTCCATCGCGGCGAGGCCGGCCGAGACATGCTTTGTGTCCGGGTCGGACTGAAGGATGTCCTCACCCTGGATGTAGATGCCCTTGAACGTGCCCTCGACCGCCGCATCGAGCATGTTGGGGATGCGCAGGCCCGGCTCGTTGTCGAGCTTCACGCCCCACAGGCTCTCGTAGATGTCGCGCACCGCGTCGCCCGAGATGTGGCGATAGCCCGGCAGCTCGTGCGGGAAGGAGCCCATGTCGCAGGAGCCCTGGACGTTGTTCTGGCCGCGCAGCGGGTTCACGCCGACGCCGCGCCGCCCGATATTGCCGGTCGCCATGGCAAGGTTCGCGATGGCGATGACGGTGGTCGAGCCCTGGCTGTGCTCGGTCACGCCGAGGCCGTAGTAGATCGCGCCATTGCCGCCGGTGGCGTAGAGGCGGGCCGCGCCGCGGATCGTCTCCGGGTCGACGCCGGCGAGCGGGCCGATGACTTCCGGCGAGTTGCGCTCTTCGGCGACGAAGGACGCCCAATCCTCGAACTCCGACCAGTCGCAGCGCTCGCGGATGAAGGCTTCGTCGAACAGCCCTTCGGTGACGATGACGTGGGCGAGCGCCGTGATCACCGCGACGTTCGTGCCGGGCTTCAGCGGCAGGTGATAGTCGGCCTTTGCATGGACGGACGTAACCGTCTCGGTCTCGCGCGGATCGAGCACGATAAGCTTGGCGCCCTGGCGGATGCGCTTCTTCATGCGCGAGGCGAAGACCGGGTGCGCGGCCGAGGGGTTGGCGCCGATCACCATGATGACGTCCGATTCCTCGACGGAATCGAAATCCTGCGTGCCCGCAGACGTGCCGTAGGTCTGGCCGAGGCCGTAGCCGGTCGGCGAGTGGCAGACGCGGGCGCAGGTGTCGACATTGTTGTTGCCGAAGCCCTGGCGGATCAGCTTCTGGACGAGGTAAGTCTCCTCGTTGGTGCAGCGCGAGGAGGTGATGCCGCCGATCGAGCCGCGGCCGTACTGATACTGAAGGCGGCGGAATTCGGAACTGATGTGGGAGAAGGCCTCCTCCCACGACACTTCCTTCCACGGATCCGATATGTTCGCGCGGATCATCGGCTTGGTGATGCGCTCCTTGTGGGTGGCGTAGCCGTAGGCGAAGCGGCCCTTGACGCAGGAATGGCCGCGATTGGCCTTGCCGTCCTTCCAGGGAACCATCCGCACCAACTCCTCGCCGCGCATCTCTGCCTTGAACGAACAGCCGACGCCGCAATAGGCGCAGGTGGTGACGACCGAATGCTCGGGCTGGCCGATCTCGATGACGCTCTTCTCCGTCAGCGTCGCGGTAGGGCAGGCCTGCACGCAGGCGCCGCAGGAGACGCATTCGGAGGAGAGGAAATCCTGGTGCATGCCGGGCGAGACTCTGGAGCCGAAGCCGCGGCCCTCGATCGTCAGCGCGAAGGTGCCCTGCACTTCTTCGCAGGCGCGCACGCAGCGCGAGCAGACGATGCATTTCGACGGGTCGTAGGTGAAATAGGGGTTCGACTCGTCCTTCGGCATCCAGTTGAAGTTGGTCGAGGCGTCGGCGCGGTTTTTCGCAAAGACGTGGTTCTCGCCGTCATATCCGTAGCGCACGTCGCGCAGGCCAACTGCGCCCGCCATATCCTGCAGCTCGCAATCGCCGTTGGCCGCACAGGTCAGGCAGTCGAGCGGGTGGTCGGAGATGTAGAGCTCCATGACGCCGCGGCGGATGTCCTTGAGGCGGCCGGTCTGGGTGTGCACCACCATGCCGGGCGCAACCGGGGTCGTGCAGGAGGACGGCGTGCCGGCGCGGCCTTCGATCTCGACGAGGCAGAGCCGGCAGGAGCCGAACGCGTCGACCATGTCGGTGGCGCAGAGCTTTGGGATCTGGATGCCCGCGTCCATCGAGGCGCGCATGATCGAGGTGCCCTCGGGCACGGTGACGGTGAAGCCGTCGACGGTCAGCGTCACCTGGCGTTCGGATTTCGAGGCCGGTGTGCCGTAGTCGATTTCGTGGACGAGACCCATGGTCAGGCTCCTGAAACGGCGGAATCATAGCGCGCGAAAGCGGCGCCAAGAGGACGGAGGCGAGCAATCTCTGCTGCGGGGAGCGCAAACCGGCCCATCAGTTCTTCTCCGCCAGCGTATGTGCCACGAGCGCGTTGGCGTGGCCGTGTCCGAGCCCGTGCTCGGCTTTCAGCCAGTTCACGATCTCCATGTGCTTTTTCCCCGACTGGGCTCGGATGAGCGTCGTCCAGTGCGCGATCGGCTTGCCGTAGGTCTTTTCGATCGACGGGAAATAGGAGGCTGGGCCTTTGACTTTCTCGGTCATCACCGTTCCTCCGACACTTCCGCCTTGGCAGCTTCGATCCAGGATGCGACCTGAGATGCGAAACTCGATTGAGTGCTCAAAGCGAGCAGGCGCGGCGTGTCATATGACTTAGGGATAACGATCCAGACGTTGTCGTCGAACTCCCGAGCCGAGATGGTTGGATAGAAGCCGTTGTCGCTTTCGGCCTGAAGACCGATAGAAACTTCATCCAACAGATCTTCGACTTCCTCGCAGTCTGGGCCGATGGATGTTGTCATGGCGCAGCTCTTGAAGCACGCCTGAAGTTGGAACCGATCCATCGTGGTCAGGATTCCCATGGCTCCGGGACCTGTAACAAGCTGGTAGCGATCGACCCTCGCAGCCGTTTCGAAGGCGAAGGCCGTGCCTACCGGAACAATCTCAAGGCGTGCCTCCATCACTCCGCAGCCTCCGTCATCGGTCTCGACGCGAAGTCCTGCGGGAAGTGATTGATCGCGCTCATCACCGGATAGGGCGTGAAGCCGCCGAGCGCGCAGAGCGAGCCGAACTTCATCGTGTTGCAGAGGTCCGTTACCAGGGCGAGGTTCTTCTCCGGCTGGATGCCTGCCGCGATCCTGTCGATGGTCTCTACGCCCCGCGTGGAGCCGATGCGGCAGGGGGTGCACTTGCCGCAGCTCTCGATGGCGCAGAATTCCATGGCAAAGCGCGCCTGCTTCAGCATGTCGGACGTATCGTCGAAGACGGTGATGCCGGCATGGCCGATCAGCCCGTCCTTCGCGGCGAAGGCCTCGTAGTCGAAGGGCGTATCGAACAGCGCCGGCGGGAAATAGGCGCCGAGCGGGCCGCCGACCTGAACGGCCTTGACGGGACGGCCGGTGGCAGTGCCGCCGCCGATCTCGTTGACGATCTCGCCGAGCGTCATGCCGAACGCCGCTTCGAACAGGCCGCCATGCTTCACGTTGCCCGCGATCTGGATCGGGATCGTGCCGCGCGAGCGGCCCATGCCAAAATCCTTGTAGTGCTCGGCACCCTTGTCGAGGATGACCGGCACAGAGGCGAGCGAGATGACATTGTTGATCACCGTCGGCTTGCCGAACAGGCCCTGGATGGCCGGCAGCGGCGGCTTGGCGCGGACGATGCCGCGCTTGCCTTCGAGCGAATTGAGCAGCGACGTCTCTTCGCCGCAGACATAGGCGCCGGCGCCGACGCGCACCTCGATGTCGAAGGCGTTGGGCGAGCCGAGGATGGCGGTGCCGAGCACGTTCGCCTTGCGGGCAATGTCGATGGCCGCCTGCATCGCAGCCACCGCGTGCGGATATTCGGAGCGGATGTAGACGAACCCCTTGGTGGCGCCGGTGGCGATGCCGGCGATGGCCATGCCCTCGATCAGGACGAAGGGGTCGCCTTCCATGATCATGCGGTCGGCGAATGTCGCCGAGTCGCCCTCGTCTGCGTTGCAGACGATGTATTTGCGCTCCGCTACCTGGTCGAGCACGGTCTTCCACTTGATGCCGGTCGGGAAGCCGGCGCCGCCGCGGCCGCGCAGGCCGGACTCGGTGACCGCTTTCACGATGTCGGCGGGCGTCGTCGCCAAAGCCTTCCTGAGACCGGCGAGACCGCCATGCGCCTCGTAATCGGCGAGCGACAGCGGATCGGTGATGCCGCAGCGGGCGAAGGTCAGCCGCGTCTGTTTGGCGAGGAAGGGAATGTCCTCCGCCTTGCCGAGCCAGAGGTGATGCTGGTCGCCCGACAGGAAGCCGGCGTCGAACAGCGACCTGACATCCTTCGCCCTGACCGGCCCGTAGGCGACGCGGCCCTTCTCGGTGAGGACCTCGACCATCGGCTCGAGCCAATAGAGACCGCGCGAACCGGTGCGGACGATCCGGGCCGTCTCGCCACGCGTCTTCAGTTCGGCCTCGATCGCCTTCGCGACCTTCTCGGCACCGAGCGCCAGGGCGCCGGAATCCTTCGGGATGTAGATCACCGGGGTCATCGCCGCACCTCCGCGACGATCTCGTCCACCGCCGCGGCGTCGAGGCGTCCGATCACTTCGCCGTCGAGCATGGCCGCCGGTGCGCAGGCGCAAAGGCCGAGGCAGTAGACGGGCTCAAGCGTCACCGAACCGTCGGCCGCCGTCTCGTGGAAGCCGATGCCGAACGCGGACCTGACCATCGCCGCGATGCGCTCCGAACCCATCGACTGACAGGCCTCGGCCTGGCAGAGCTTGAGAACATGGCGGCCGGCAGGCGCGCGGCGGTAGTCGTGGTAGAAGGTGACCACGCCGTGCGCCTCGGCGTTCGAGATGTTCAGCGCCTCGGCGATGACCGGCAGGCTCTCGGTCGGCACGAAGCCGAACTCCTCCTGCACGGCATGCAGAATGGGCAGCAGCGGCCCTTCGAGATGCGCATGGTTTCCGATGACCGCGACGGTGCGCGCGGCGATATCGGCGACATCAATCTGGGTACCCGACGGCTGCAAGGCAGCGCTCCTCCCTGGATCGGCACCATCACGCGCCGTTTATCAATGAAGCCGGATAAAATCCCGAAAATCAATAAAGCGGAATCGTTGCTTGATAGAAGCTCTCTATCATCCAGCAGCCTATCGTGTACCTTCGGCCCCTCGCCTGGGCGTGTCAGACAGCGTCATGGTCTGATCCGGTAACGTCTTGTCGATCCACACACGCAACGATCGGGCCTGACGTCGGACGAGGCAACGGTCACTTCGACCCGGTGTTGGTGTTCTCGGGAGCGACGACGCCGAAATCCTGGGATTTCGCGCCGGTCTGCGCCGTGAGAAAACCTTCGGCGGCCAATCCCCGCCGCAGCAGTTCGCGAACGGCCGCCGCGCGGCTCGGCATGCGCCTCGCAAATCTCCAGTCCTCGACAGCGCGAAGTTCCTCCGCACTCAACATGATCTGCAGACGTTCTGCGCGTTCAAGTTCCGCCATGTGCTGCCCCCAAGCGCTCAGAGCAGTGAAATGAGTAACCGACTATATGGTTGCCTCCGCCGTATTCGCAATAGAGATGGCAGAGGCACACGAGGGCCCCCTTGTTGCCGTTTGCGTCCACACCGCCAAGAACGCCGATACCTTCAAAAAGCAACTATACTAACTTACTGATATTATTGGAAAATATATTGCTTCGCCTTGTTTTCGGCACAGGTGCGCGGTAGTATTATTCAGACAGAAAAATCAAGGAGACCAGCGATGGAACGGACCTTCTCGTCAAGGCTTCGGCTGGACGTCGTTTCAGCTGTTGGACGTGCCGCCATGCTGGAAGGTGTGGTCAACGTGCCAATGGTGGCTGAGGCCGTACGGCTGCGCAACGAACAGGAGAATGTCGCCCGCGAAGACATCGAGAAACTCGTCGTGCAGCATGCGCAGGCGCTCGGTGCGGCAATGGCGTTCGAATCCGAGAACTACCAGTTTGAATCGCAGGCATCCGTAAGCATGCTCGGTTAGGCTAAGACTTGAACTGGGAGGCCAGGGCGATCGCTTCGTCGAGCAGCGCCTTGACAAGCGGCGTGTGCGGCTCGCGCGGCTGGACAACGAGGCCGACGGTATGGCTGGCGTCGGGTTGGACGATGGGAATGGCACGGATAGGCTCGGCAAAGCCGAAGGTCTCGGCCAGATTCAGAGGCATGATCGACGACCATTTCCCCGTGCGGATGTGAGAGTAGAGCACGATCATCGAATTGGATTCGAGCGACGGGCGCACTGAAACACCCGCTTCGGCCAAATGATAGTCGATGATGCGCCGGTTCTGCATGTCGGGCGTCAACAGGCAGAGCGGCAGTTCCGACACTTCCGCCCAAGTGACCGTGGCGCGATCGGAATAGAGGTTTCCGGCCGCCGTGATCAGCTGGTAGCGCTCGGCATAGAGCGGCACGGACAGCACGCGCCCGAGCGGCTCGTTGTCGAGATAGGTGATGCCGGCATCGATGTCGAAATTGCCGAGCAACGACAGGACCTCGATCGACGTCCGCGACAGGATCGAGAAGGTGATGCCGGGATGCTTTTCGCGCAGCGGCGTGGTGAGCTTGGCCACCATGGCGAGCGCGGTGGGGATGGCGGCGATGCGGATGCGGCCGGACAGGCCGTGACGCGCGGCGCGCATCTCCTCCTTCATAGCACGCGCGTCACCCGAGATTCGCCGCGCCCAGGCGAGCACCTGTTCGCCTTCGGCCGTCAGCCCCTGGAAGCGCGAGCCGCGCTTGACCAGCATGACGCCGAGCTCTCCCTCCAATTGCTTGATCGCGGCCGACAGCGTCGGCTGGGTGACGCCGAGGTCCTCGGCCGCCTTGCCGAAATGCTGGGCGCGGGACAGCGCAATGAAGGCTTCGAGCTTGTCGAGCATCATCCATCCTCACCACGCGCCGGGCGCCAGCGTCAACACCGGGCGGTCCGCTTGCGCCGGCAGGGCAGCCGTCTTATGGTCGCCGCGCTCTAACGGGGTGCCGCCAGCGAGACATCGCGACACGGCTGAGAGGCGAAAGCCAACCCGCTGAACCTGATCCGGCTTGTACCGGCGGAGGGATTAGACGCGTTCGGCTCACGGCGCATCTTCCCTTTCACTCAAATGATGGAGGCGCCAGATGCGCATGACGATACCGATCCTTCTCGCAACGCTCGCTTTTGTCTCGCCCGCCGCGGCCGAGGACAAGCTCACCGTCTATACCTATGAGAGTTTCACGGCCGAATGGGGCCCGGGCCCGATCGTCGAAAAGGCGTTCGAGGCCGAATGCTCCTGCGACATCGAATTCGTCTCGGTCGCGGACGGCGTGGCGTTGCTCAACCGCGTCAGGCTCGAAGGCGCGTCTGGCAAGGCGGACATCGTACTGGGTCTCGACACGAACCTCACCAAGGAAGCCGCCGAGAGGGGCCTCTTTGCCCCGCACGGCTTGACGCCGACCGACCTCCAGGTTCCGGGCGGCTGGGCCGACACAACCTTTCTGCCCTTCGACTACGGCTATTTCGCCGTGGTCTACGACAGCGAGGCGCTGAAGACGCCGCCGGCGAGCCTGCAGGACCTCGTCGAGGGCAACCCCGAGGACAAGATCGTCATCCAGGACCCTCGCACCTCGACGCCCGGCCTCGGCCTCGTGCTCTGGGTGAAGTCGGTCTATGGCGACAAGGCGAGCGAAGCCTGGGCGAAGCTCAAGGGCCGCGTGCTGACCGTCACGCCCGGCTGGAGCGAGGCCTATGGGCTGTTCACCAAGGGCGAGGCGCCGATGGTCCTGTCCTATACGACCTCGCCCGCCTACCACGTCATCGCCGAGAAGACCGACCGCTACAAGGCGGCTGCCTTTTCCGAGGGCCACTACATGCAGATCGAGGTGGCCGGTATGACGAAGAAGGGGGCGGAAAACCCGCTGTCGGCGAAGTTTCTCGCCTTCATGACAAGTCCTGCCTTCCAGGACGCCATTCCGGAGACGAACTGGATGTTCCCGGCGTCACAGACGTCGAAGCCATTGAACCCGGCGTTCGATACCTTGGTGAAGCCGGCAAAGTCGCTGCTGTTTTCGCCCGACGAGGTCGCGGCCAACCGCAAGGCCTGGGTCGAGGAATGGACGGCGGCGATGAGCAGGTAGGGATCTTGCGGGTAAGACCTGAGACGTGACCATTCCTTCGCGCCCCCCTCTGGCCTGCCGGCCATCTCCCCCACGAGGGGGGAGATCGGATATCGCGACGGCCTTCGCCAATCTCTTGACACGGAAGATGGGCGTGGCGCCGGAACTGCCAATCTCCCCCCTCGTGGGGGAGATGGCCGGCAGGCCAGAGGGGGGCGCGAAGGAGCGAAGTCTCTCAGGTGATGGTCACCCTGCCGCGGATGGATGGCGATGACCCGCCCCGGCCTCCTCGCGCTCGGATTTATCGCGCTGTTGATCGGCGGAGCCTTCGTGGGTCTCGCCGTCGAGGCGGCGCGAGACTGGTCGGGCGCGGTCACGGCATTCGACGCGGGCATGCTGAGGATTGCCCGCTTCACGCTGTGGCAGGCGGCGCTGTCGACGGTGCTGTCGGTGGCGCCGGCCATTCTCGTCGCCCGAGCGCTGTCGCGGCATTCCGATTTTCCGGGCCGCGGCCTGCTGCTCAGGCTGTTCGCCGTGCCGCTCGGCCTGCCGGCGATCGTCGCGGCGCTCGGCCTGCTCGCACTCTACGGCCGCGCCGGATTCGCGGCGGACATCGCGTCGGGCATCGGGGCAGCCCGATGGCCCGGCATCTACGGCCTCACCGGGATCCTCGTCGCGCATGTCTTTTTCAACCTGCCGCTCGCTACCCGGCTGCTGCTCTCCGCGCTGGAGGCCGTGCCGCCCGACCAGTGGCGTCTGGCGAGCCAGCTCGGCATGGGATGGGGGACAGTGTTCCGGCTGATCGAGTGGCCTACGCTGCGCGCTGCGATCCCGGGTGTGGCGGCGCTGGTGTTCATGCTCTGCGTCACCTCGTTCACGCTCGTTCTGACGCTTGGCGGCGGGCCGGCCGCCACAACGCTGGAGGTTGCGATCTACCAGTCGCTGCGGTTCGACTTCGAGCCGGCGCGGGCAGTGGCGCTGACGGTGGTGCAGATCGCGCTCACCGTTGCCGCGGTTTTCGCGCTTTCCCGCCTCGGCGCCGATGTAACCGGCGACGCCAACCTGCCCGTCGCCGGGCGTCGTCCAGCCGGCAGCGAGTTGGGTGAGACACTTCTGAACGCGACCGTGATCGTCCTCGCCGCCGCTTTCGTCCTGGCACCGATGGCCGCCATCGTCGCGTCCGGCCTGCAGGCAGATCTTGGACGGCTCGTCACCGAGCCGGCCGTCCTGAAGGCGGCCGCCCAGAGCCTTGTCTTCGCGCTCGCCGCGGCGCTCCTGTCGGTCCTGCTTTCGCTTTCGCTGGCCGCCATTCGCCAGAGGCTCGAGACGGCGCGGAGAGGCGGGCGGCGGTCCATCGTCGAAACGCTCGCCGGGACCGGAGCCAGCCTGGTGCTGGTCGTGCCGCCAATCGTCATCGGCGCCGGCTGGTTCGTGCTATTGCGGAACACAGGCGCGGTCTTCGCCGTCGCGCCCGCAATGGTGGTGACGGTCAACGCGGTGATGGCGATGCCATTCGCCACCCGCGCCATCCGTCCCGCCTACGATGCCGCCGCCGTCCGCAACGATCGGCTCTGCATGCAACTCGGCATCGATGGACTGGCGCGGACGCGGCTGATCGACTGGCCGGAACTGCGCCGGCCGCTCGCCACCGGCTTTGCCTTCGCCATGGCTCTGTCGCTCGGCGATCTCGGCGTCATCGCGCTGTTTGGCAGCGACAGCATCCAGACGCTGCCCTATCTGCTCTATGCGCGGCTGGGCTCCTATCGCACAGAGGATGCGGCTGGGCTCGCCCTGCTGCTCGGTATGCTGTGTCTGGCGCTGATATGGATAGCGGAGCGCCTCGGAAAGGTAGCGCGATGAGTCTCGGACTCCCGGTGCGGCTCGACGGCGTCGGCTTCGCCTATGGCGAGATGAGGATGTCGTTCGATCTTTCAGTCGGCGCGTCCGAGGTCGTTGCGATCATGGGGCCGAGCGGGTCCGGCAAGACGACGATGCTCAACCTCATCGCCGGTTTCGAAACTCCGTCGGAAGGCCGGATTGTGATCGGCGACCGGGACGTCACGGCCGTTCCGCCGGCGCAACGACCGGTGTCGATGATCTTCCAGGAGAACAATCTCTTCGCCCATCTCGACGTGTTCGCGAATGTCGCGCTCGGCCGCAATCCCGCTTTGCGCCTGACATCCGGGGAGCGGACGGAGGTGACGGATGCGCTGCGGCGCGTCGGCCTCGCCGGCAAGGAAGCGCGCCGGCCGGGCGAGCTTTCAGGCGGCGAGCGGCAGCGCGCGGCGCTTGCCCGCGCCCTGGTGCGGCGGCGGCCGGTGCTCTTGATGGACGAGCCCTTCGCCTCGCTCGGCCCCGGACTGCGCGCCGAGATGGCGGAACTGGTCGGCAATCTCCATCGCGAGACCGGCATGACGATCCTGGTGGTGACGCATTCGCCCGAGGATGCGCTGGCGCTTGCGCCGCGCATGGTCTTCATCGACGCAGGCAGGATCGCGGGCGATGGAGCGACGCAGGACCTGCTCGGGCATGGAGGGCCGGAAGCCGTCCGCGCCTATGTCGGGGCGCGGCGTTCACGATAAATTGCCCGCAATGCGACACATTTGGCGGATATGGCCAAGGTGTGGCATCGGCGTCCTTGTCACGGCATTGCGGGGGTCCTAAGTGGCGACGTCGAAAGCCTGCCGGACCGGGATTCGGCGCGCCCGACAGTTTCGAGGAACAAGCCTGCTCACAGGTTCCGACAGAATGAATGCAGCCCCACAGCGGACGGCGAAGAGCCGAGTCCGGGCCGGCCGCGCCGTTGTCGCGACGGCCCTCGCGGTGCTGCTGTCCAGCTGCCAGATGATCGATACGTCGATGACGTCCGATCTCAAGCCGTCGCCCAATCCGGTCACGGTCGACACGGTCAGCCGCAACGACAAGTTCGCCGAGCTGGCGCGCCAGCAGCACCCGCGCATCCTGGCAACCTATGGCGGCGAATATTCGGACGCCAAGCTCGAGCGCGCCGTGGCCAAGGTGGTGGGCAGCCTGACGCTGGACCCCGACAACCCGAGCCAAACCTATCGCATCACCATCCTCAATTCGCCGAACGTCAATGCGTTCGCGCTGCCGGGCGGCTATCTCTACATCACCCGCGGGCTGCTCGCGCTCGCCAACGATTCGGCGGAACTCGCCGCGGTGATCGCCCACGAGATGGGGCACGTGACGGCCAATCACGGGGTGCAACGCCAGCAGCGCGAGGCCGACGAGGTGCTGGCCGCGCGCGTCGTCAGCGACGTGCTCGAGGGCGATGCGGCTGCCAAGGCGGCGCTGATCCGCGGCAAGCTCAGCCTGGCACAATTCTCGCGCAACCAGGAGCTGGAGGCCGATGCGATCGGCATCCGCGCCATTGGCCGGGCCGGATACGACCCGTATGCGGCCGCGCGCTTCCTCCAGTCGATGTCCTCCTACGCCGATTTCCGCAGTGTGAGCGGCGCGACCGATGCCAGCCTCGACTTTCTGGCGAGCCATCCGGCCGCACCCCAGCGCATCGATCTCGCGCTCGGCCACGCGCGCGCCTTCGGCGCCCCGGGTGTCGGGAACCGCGACCGCGACTGGCTGCTCGCCGGCATCGACGGCCTGATGTTCGGCGACACGCCACAGGAAGGCTATGTCCGGGGTCGCACCTTCCTGCATCCCGGGCTGGGCGTCAGCTTCACCGTCCCGGACGGATTCATCATCGACAATTCGGCGGCGGCGGTCACCGCCGCGGGACCGGGCGATGTCGCGGTGCGCTTCGACGGCGTCAAGGTGGCGCCGACGATGTCGCTGGAGGAATATCTGCGCAGCGGCTGGATCGCGGGCCTCGACCCAGGTTCCATTGCCGGGACGACGATCGCCGGCAACGAGGCGGCAACGGCACGGGCACGTGCCGACGGCTGGCAGTTCGACATTACCGTGGTGCGCGCCAGCGGCCAGGTCTATCGGCTGCTGACCGCGGCGCCGCTGACCAGCACTGCCCTGGAACCGGTGGCGAAGTCGGTCAGCGCCAGTTTCCGGACCCTTTCGGCGTCCGAACGCGCCGCGCTCAAGCCGCTGCGGATCCGCGTGCGCACCGTCCGCTCCGGCGAAACGGTGCAATCGCTCGCCGGCCAGATGCAAGGTGTCGACCGCAAGGTGGAGCTGTTCCGATTGATCAACGCCCTCTCCGCCGGTGAGTCCGTCTCGGCTGGCGACAAGGTGAAGATCATCACCGACCAATAGCCTGCCCAGCGCCGGGTCAGGCGGCGGCGAGGTCCGGATTGTGCTTGAGGAGGGCCGCCTTCAGCTTCTCCAGCGCCCGGTTCTCGATCTGGCGCACGCGCTCCTTGGAGATTCCGAGCTTCTCGCCGAGCAGTTCCAGCGTGGCGCCTTCGTCCTGCAGCCGCCGTTCGCGGATAATCCGCAGTTCGCGCTCATTGAGCACGCCGAGGGCAGCCCGCAGCCAACCCTTGCGACGCTGCTCATCGATCGTGCTGCCGACGATCTCGTCGGGAAGGGGATCGTCCGAGACGAGGAAGTTCATGCGTTCCGCCGATCCGCTTCCCTCGTCCAGAACAGGTGCGTTGAGCGAAGAATCAGGCGCCGACAGGCGTGAATCCATCATCGCGACATCCGCCTTGGACACGCCGAGCGCCGCCGAAATCTCGCTGTAGACGGTTTCGTTCGACAGCGTCTCGGAACCCTGCGCAAGCCGCGCGCGCAGGCGCCGCAGATTGAAGAACAGGGCCTTCTGCGTCGAGCTCGTGCCGCCGCGGACGATCGACCAGTTGCGCAGGATGTAATCCTGCATCGAAGCGCGGATCCACCACGTCGCATAGGTCGAGAAACGGACGTCGCGTTCCGGCTCGAAGCGGGCGGCCGCTTCCAGCAGGCCGATATGGCCTTCCTGGATCAAGTCGTTGAGGGGCAGGCCGAAGTTGCGGAACTTGGCGGCCATCGAGATCACGAGGCGCATGTGGGCGATGGTGATGCGGTGGAGAGCGGCCTGATCGCGCTGCTCCTTCCAGCGCACGGCGAGATCGTGCTCTTCCTCGCGCGCCAGGTAGGGCGCGTTCATCGCGGCCCGGATGAGGTTAGAACGTGCCGTTTCCGCCTTCACCCTACCCTCCTCGTCTTGCCACATCCGTTCCGGTTCGCCATTACGGATGCGAGAGGGCAACCGTATCGCTCACGATACGCTGGGGGGACCGAAAGAGTTTCGTTCCCGTGCGCGCCAAGTTCGCAAACGCGCCAAGACGGAGTTCGTTCCTTGATACGCATCGACCGGGCCGACATTTCATTCCAGATATTCGACCTGCTCGACGCGGACCGGCTGAGCGAGGCGGGCCGTTTCGCCGATTGGGATCGAGGCGCGATCGACAATGTGCTCGACACTGCCGAGCGGATCGCCATCGACCACTTCCTGCCGCACGCGGCCGCCGTCGACGAGAACGAGCCGGAATTCGTCGACGGCAAGGCGATCGTCGACCCGCGCGTCGGCGCCGCGCTCGCCGTCTACCGCGAAGCGGGCTTCTTCGGCGCCGGCTTCGACCATCAGTGGGGCGGCGCGCAGATGCCGGAGACGCTGCGCATCGCCTGCGCCTACATGTTCTCCGCCGCCAATGTCGGCACGGCCGGCTATCCGTTCCTGACCGTCGGCGCGGCAAACCTGATCGCCAGCTTCGGCAGCGACGAGCAGAAGGCGAGATATCTCGCGCCGATGGTCGAGGGCCGCTTCTTCGGCACGATGTGCCTGTCGGAGCCGCAGGCGGGCTCGTCGCTCTCCGACATCGTTACGAAGGCCGAGCCCGCCGGCGACGGCAGCTACCGCATCAGCGGCCGCAAGATGTGGATCTCCGGCGGCGAGCAGGAGATGTCGGAAAACATCGTCCACATGGTGCTGGCCAAGATTCCCGGCGGGCCTGCCGGGGTGAAAGGCATCTCGCTGTTCATCGTGCCGAAATATCGCGTCGGCGAGGACGGCTCGATCGGACCGCGCAACGGCGTGACGCTTGCCGGCCTGAACCACAAGATGGGCTATCGCGGCACCACCAACACGGCTCTCAATTTCGGCGAGGCGGGCGAGTGCATCGGCCATCTGGTGGGCGAGCCGCACAAGGGGCTGGCCTACATGTTCCAGATGATGAACGAGGCCCGCATCGGCGTCGGGCTCGGCGCCACGGCGCTGGCCTCGGCCGGCTACCAGGCGTCGCTCGCCTATGCGAAGGATCGCCCGCAGGGGCGCCACCCGGACGGCAAGGACGCCACGTCGAAGCAGGTGCCGATCATCGAGCATGCCGACATCCGCCGGCTGCTTCTGGCGCAGAAGAGCGCGGTGGAAGGTGCCTTTTCGCTGATCCTCACCTGCGCGCGGCTGGTGGACGGGATCCGCACCGGGACGGACGAAGCGAAGCGGCGGGACGACGAACTGCTCCTCGACCTTCTCACGCCGGTCGCCAAATCGTGGCCGTCGGAATACTGCCTCGAGGCCAACAAGCACGCGATCCAGGTGCTCGGCGGCTACGGCTACACGCGCGACTATCCGGTCGAGCGGCTCTACCGCGACAACCGGCTGAACCCGATCCACGAGGGCACGCACGGCATCCAGGGCATGGACATTCTTGGCCGCAAGGTGGTGCAGGCGCGCGGCAGAGGCTTGGAACTGCTGGCGGGACGGATCGGCGAGACGGTGGCGGAGGCGTCAACCATTGCTTCGCTCGCTGCCACCGCTGCGGACCTCGCCGCGCATCTCGCCGAGACGGTCGCTCTGACGCGGACGCTGGCGGCCGAACTGACGCGCGACCCGCGCAAGGCGCTCGCCAACGCGACGATCTATCTCGACATGTTCGGCCATGTCGTCATCGCCTGGATGTGGCTGAGGCAGGCGCTGGTCGCGGCGCGCAAACTGGAAACGGGCGAAGGGGATGCGAACTTCCTGCGCGGCAAACTCGCCGCCTGCCGCTACTTCTTCGCCTACGAACTGCCGAAGACGCGGGCGCAGAGGGACCTGCTGGGGCGTCTGGACGAGACGACGCTCGAGATGAAGGCGGAGTGGTTCTGAGGAACACCTTCTCCCCGTCACGGGGGTTCGAAGGACCCGCGAGACGAGCGGCTCGCCCTGGCATAGGTGCCCGAGGGCGAATGAGGGGCTTTGGCGGAAGCAGTTGAGAGACCACTCAGTGCGACGGCACGCCCTTGTAGGCGTCGGCGCCCCAGACTTCCTTGACGCGGGCGTCGCGGCCGCAGGCGAAGCGGTAGTATTTGTACTTGGCCGGATTCACGTTGTAGTAGTTCTGGTGGTAGTCCTCGGCCACGGTGAACTCGCCGGCTGGTGCTACCTCGGTCGCGAGCTTGACGCCGAGCTGCGCCTCGGCTTCGGCCTTGGCCTTCTGCGCGGACGCCAGTTGCGCGTCGCCGACGGCGTATATCGCGGTTGAATAGGAATGGCCGCGGTCGCAGAACTGGCCGCCGCCGTCGGTCGGATCGATGGTGCGCAGGAAGATGCGCACGAGCTGGTCGTAGCTCGTTTTCGCGGGATCGAACTCGACCTTGAGCACCTCGCGGTGGCCTTCGTGGTCGTAGTAGCTGGGGTTCTTCTTCGTCCCGCCGGAATAGCCGGAAACGGTCTCGCTCACGCCGGGCACCTGGTCCATGTCGGATTCGACGCACCAGAAACAGCCGCCGGCGAAGATCGCCGTTTCGGCACTCGCGGATGAGACGGCGAGGGGTTGCGAGGCAAGAGCGGTCGCGAACGCGGCGGCGGCAAGGCGCATGGGAACTCCTCCGATTGTGGAGGAACGTAGCAGCGGCCGGCGCAGTTTCAAATCAAGCCGCCGCGACGGACGCGTGATCTTTCCGTCAGCCGTTCCCGGCCAGCTTCTCGACCATCCGCCTCAGCGCGGCGACCTCCTCCTCGAGGGCCGCGACCCTGGCCGCCAGATCCGGTGCCGCCGTGTGGAATGTCGCCGAAGGAGAGGTCCGCGCCGTCGCCTCCACCGGGCCGCTGAGCAGGTGCGCGAAGCGGTCCTCGCGCTGGCCAGGGCCGCGTTCGACCAGCTGCACCAGCGGCGGCCGGCGGCCGATGAGAAGGTCGAGATCGGCGACGAGGTCGTCCACCGACCCGTAGTTCGCCATGCGCTCGCTGCGGGAGAGAAGCTCGTGCGCGGTCTGCGGCCCGCGCAGCAGCATCAGGCCGACGAGCGAGGTCTGGCCGCGCGTCAGCGAGAAGCGGCGCGACAGCTGCTCCTCGTAGCGCTCGACCCGCGAGCCGGAGACCTGCCGGACGAGCCCCTTTTCCTGCAGCGTCTTGAAAGCACGGTGGATGTCCGATGGCTCCAGCGCCATCACCGGCTCGCGCGCCGTCTTCTGGTTGGCGGCGGCCTGCGCGGCGTTTAGGCTGAGCGGGTAGACGTCCGGCGTCAGCTCCTTCTTCTCGACGAGGGAGCCCAGCACGCGAGCTTCGATGGCGTTGAGGAGGGGAAGAGCGGGAGTATCCATGACGCCTATGTGGCAAAGGCGGGAGCGGGGGGCAAGGGGAGTGCTGCTACCGCGCCGTCTTGCTCGGGCTTGACCCGAGCATCTGCAGTCATCGCCATTCGTGCGGAGGCGTCGGCGCCGGATTGCCAGCGTTCGTAGATCCTCGGGTCAAGCCCGAGGACGACGACCGAGGAGAGAGCTAAGCCCTCCGCTCCACCATCATCTTCTTGATCTCGGCGATGGCCTTGGCCGGGTTGAGGCCCTTGGGGCAGGCCTGGGCGCAGTTCATGATGGTGTGGCAGCGGTAGAGGCGGAAGGGATCTTCCAGATTGTCGAGCCGCTCGCCGGTGGCTTCGTCTCTGGAGTCGATCAGCCAGCGATAGGCCTGCAGGAGGACGGCGGGGCCGAGATAGCGGTCGCCGTTCCACCAGTAGCTCGGGCACGAGGTCTGGCAGCAGAAGCAGAGGATGCACTCGTAGAGCCCGTCGAGCTTCTGCCGGTCCTCGTGGCTCTGCAGCCATTCCTTCGCCGGCTCGGGCGAGACCGTTTGCAGCCAGGGCTCGATCGAGGTGAGCTGCGCGTAGGGGACAGTGAGGTCGGGCACGAGATCCTTCACCACCGGCATATGCGGCAGCGGATAGACGCGCACCGCGCCGGAAATCTCGTCCATACCCTTGGTGCAGGCCAGCGTGTTGGTGCCGTCGATGTTCATCGCGCAGGAACCGCAGATGCCCTCGCGGCAGGAGCGGCGCAGCGTCAGCGTCGGGTCGATCTTGTTCTTGATCCACAACAGGCCGTCGAGAACCATCGGCCCGCAATCGTCGAGATCGACGTAGTAAGTGTCGAGGCGCGGGTTCTGGTCGTCGTCGGGCGACCAGCGATAGATGCGGTATTCGCGCAGGTTGGTCGCGCCTTCCGGCTTCGGCCAGGTCTTGCCGGTCTGGATCTTGGAATTCCGGGGAAGAGTGAGTTCAACCATTGAGATCGAGACCTTGATTTCAGGAGAGCGCGCGAACGCGGTCGCGCTCAGGGTGCGAGGCGAGTTTATCGACGAGGCGGGTGTCAGCAGTCATCACCGTCGCATCGTGCCTAATAGCGCAGGCGAGATACAGGCAATCGTAGACCGAATGCTGCGGCCGCGAAGCCAAAGAGAAGGCCTCAGGAACGAGCTGCCGATCGGGCACGAAGCTGACGATCGCCGTCTGGACTGCCTCCAAGGCGCTAACGCCCTTTTGGACCGCGAACTGACCTCTCGCGACTTTCGTTCTGAGAGCATTGGCTACTTCGACCATAAGAAACTCCGGCGCGATCAATTCGCCATTCGCCAACAAGAACCGCCTCGCCTCCTCACGGCCGTCTTCCATGACGATCCACTTCAGGGCTACGGACGCATCAACTACCCAACGCACGATCGCGCTCCTCGCGCATTTCGCGGATGATTTCGACCGAGTCGGTCTGCTTCACTCCCTTCGGGGTTGTCGCTGCGACCTCGTCGATGCGCCGGACGATATCGAGCCGGCGTTCATGTTCCTCCACGGCGCGTTTCAGGACGCCTTCAATTTCGGTCTCGACCGGACGTCCATGAACAGACGCCATCTCCTCCAGCGCCTTGAGCAGCGTCGCGTCGTCCAGCCGGATCGTGATCTCGCCCATGTCGGACCTCCTTGGCGGTCCTATCCTAATACACCCGCGCCTTGGGCGCGATCTTGGCTGGGTCGATACCACCCTGGTCCACTGGCAACATCGTCTCCGTATGCACCGGCCGGTAGCGGAGGGTCACCTTGCCGGCCTCGTCCACCCAGGCAAGCGTATGCTTGCGCCAGTTGGCGTCGTCGCGGGCGCTGAAGTCCTCGCGGGCGTGGGCGCCGCGGCTTTCCTTGCGGGCTTCCGCGCCGTGGACGGTGGTGATGGCATTGGCCATCAGGTTTTCCAGCTCCAGCGTCTCGACGAGGTCGGAGTTCCAGATCATCGAACGGTCGTGGACCTTCAGGTCCTTCAACTCGCCCCAGATCGCCGACACGCGGCGGCAGCCGCTTTCGAGCGATTCCTGGGTGCGGAAGACGGCGGCGTCTTCCTGCATGGCGCGCTGCATCTTCTCGCGCAGCACCGCCGTCGGCGTTCCACCGCTGGCATGACGCAGCCGGTCGAAGCGGTCCATGATCTTCTCTACGGCGGCCGCATTGGCCGACGGCACCGCCGCCTCGCGGTCCACAACCTGGCCGGCGCGGATCGCCGCGGCGCGGCCGAAGACGACGAGGTCGATCAGCGAGTTGGAACCGAGGCGGTTGGCGCCGTGAACCGAGGCGCAGCCGGCCTCGCCCACGGCCATCAGGCCGGGGAACACCGCGTCCGGATTCTCCGGCGTCGGGTTCAGCACCTCGCCGTGGTAGTTGGTCGGGATGCCGCCCATGTTGTAGTGCACCGTCGGCAGAACCGGGATCGGCTCCCTGGTCACGTCGACGCCGGCGAAGATCTTGGCGCTCTCGGAGATGCCGGGCAGCCGCTCGTTCAGCACCGCCGGGTCGAGATGGTCGAGGTGAAGGAAGATGTGGTCCTTGTTCTTGCCGACGCCACGGCCTTCGCGGATCTCCATCGTCATGCAGCGCGAGACGACGTCGCGCGAGGCGAGGTCCTTGGCCGAGGGCGCATAGCGCTCCATGAAGCGCTCGCCCTGCGAGTTGACAAGATAACCGCCCTCGCCGCGCGCGCCCTCGGTGATCAGGCAGCCGGCGCCGTAGATGCCGGTCGGGTGGAACTGCACGAACTCCATGTCCTGCAACGGCAGGCCGGCCCGCGCCACCATGCCGTTGCCGTCGCCGGTGCAGGTGTGCGCCGACGTGGCGGAGAAGAAGGCGCGGCCGTAGCCGCCGGTCGCCAGCACGACCATCTTGGCCGAGAAACGGTGGATGGTACCGTCGTCGAGGTTCCAGGCGACGACGCCGGTGCAGCGGCCGTCCTCGATGATCAGGTCGAGGGCGAAATATTCGACGAAGAACTGGGCCGAATGCCTGAGCGACTGGCCGTAAAGCGTGTGCAGCATGGCGTGGCCGGTGCGGTCGGCCGCGGCGCAGGTGCGCTGCACGGGCGGGCCGTCGCCGTAGTTCATCATCATGCCGCCGAACGGCCGCTGATAGATCCTGCCGTCCTCGGTGCGGGAGAAGGGCACGCCGTAGTGCTCGAGCTCGTAGACGGCGGCCGGCGCTTCGCGGACCATGTATTCCTGCGCATCGGTGTCGCCGAGCCAGTCCGATCCCTTGACGGTGTCGAACATGTGCCAATGCCACGAGTCCGGCCCCATGTTGGCCAGCGACGCGGCGATGCCGCCCTGGGCGGCGACGGTGTGCGAACGGGTCGGAAAGACCTTGGTGATGCAGGCCGTCTTCAGCCCCTGCTCGGCCATGCCGAGCGTGGCGCGCAGGCCGGCGCCGCCGGCGCCGACGACGACGACGTCGAACTTGTGGTCGACATAGGTATAGGCCTTGCCGTTGGCCGCGGGTGAGGAGGATGCCGTGGCCAAGGTCTCAGACTCCGAAAGCGATCTTGAGGAGCGAAAAGGCGCAGATGGCGCCGATTGCGATGCAGAAGAAGGTGTTGAGGATCAGCAAGCCGTATTTCCACGCCTCGCCGTGCGCATAGTCGAGCACGATGTCCTGCATGCCGAGCCACATGTGATAGAGGCTCGCGCCGATCGTCGCCAGGAGCATCATGCTGACCAGCGGGTTGGCGAGGATCGACCGCATCTCGGCATAGCCCGCGCCGTTGAGGGCGAAAAGCAGGCCGACCACGAAGAACGTGAGCGGAACCAGTGCGATGGAGGTGAGCCGGATCGTCCAGAAATGGCCGGTGCCTTCGCGGGCAGCACCCAGTCCCCGGACGCGGCCGAGCGCGGTGCGCATGTCGGATGACTTCTTCATGCGGCGCTCCTCATCATGAAGACGGCAATCCATATGGCAAGGGTGAGAATGATCGAGCCCGCCATCGTCGCGATGGCGAGTTTCGTCGCCGTATGCTTCTCCATGTAGGAGCCGGTGTCCCAGATCAGATGGCGGATGCCGCCGAGCAGATGGAACATCAGCGCCCAGCTGAAGCCGAACAGCACGAGCTGGCCGAACCATGATCCGACGATGCCGCTCACCCAGTCGAAATAGGTCTCGCTGCCTGCCGCGGCGCTCATCCACCAGGCGACGAGGAGGGTGCCGACATAGAGCGCACCGCCGGTGATGCGATGCAGAATCGACATCAGCATCGTGGGGATTAGGCGGTAGACCTGGAGATGGGGCGAGAGCGGGCGCGGCTTGAAGCGGGTGGCTGGTGCTGACATGGCTCCCCCGAGGGTGACCGACCCTTATCCGCGTGCGGCATCAGGCTGGCCGAAATGCGACTTTTTCGTGCCTGCGTTCTAGTGCGGTTTTTGCACCGCGTCAAAGCCGGAAAAGCGTGCCGGGTGCGGTATTTAGTACCTGAAGTCGATCGGTGGGCCGTTCAATCGATTGAAGATTTCCGGCCTCTCGGCGCCTGTCAGCGCCTGCACGTCGCCGGAGGCGCCTTGGGCCGGAAATAAAGCGCTTCCGCACCGTCGAAGACGAAGGCGTACTGATCTTTCACATAGCGGGTGTGCGAATCGGCGGGAGAAGCCGGCAATTCCATGACCGTGCCGTCGGAGAGGCCGAGCGCCACCTGGGTGACCGTGTTGTCGACCTCGATGCTCTCGCCATTGTCGCAGCGATAGGTCGAACGTCCGGCATAGAGGGCGTTGTCGTCATAGGCCGCGTCGCCCCCCGCGTCGGCCATGTCCGCGACGGCAGCGGATGCGCCGGGCGCCAGCGATGCGGTGACGGGAGAGACTCCGTCCGAAGCGCAGCCGGCAGCGAGACACGCCACCGCCAGCCCTGCCGCGATGAACGCTCCACGCCCGCCGTTTAGAAAGGAACCCCCCATTGCGATAGCTAGCCTCCTGCAAGGACGTTTTTCAAGCCGGCACGGTTCGCGTTAACCATGTTTCTTAATCCGCGCGCCGGCGGGAACGGCAAACGATGACAAAGGTTAAGAAATGGTTAATCCTGCTGGCACGGGGATGCTGGTGCCCCGCTTCGAAAGGACAGGCCATGCGCTCGAAACTGGTCCTCTGTCGCGCACTGCCGCTCGCAGCCGGACTGCTTGTCGCAGTCGCCCCGGCGCTTGCCGGTGATCTCTACGGCGAGCGGTATCATGCCGATTCATTCGGCAATCTGATCGTCTACAGCCCGGCCGGCTACAAGCGGATCATCGTCGGCCAGGGCCACGTGCTGGCGGAATTCGAGGCCCAGGCGGCGGCGGACGAGCCGGAGAGCTATGACGACGAGGGCGTGGAGCGCTACGCTTACCGCAATTGCCGTACCCTCCCCGGCATGTTCAAAGGCCGCAGCTACATGTACGGGCTCCCCGACGGCGTGGTGCCGACGCCGGCGCGCCGGGTCTGCGACTGAGACGGTCTAGAGTTTATCGCGAAAAGCCCGCCGGTTCTGGGTTCCGCTGCCGTTGCCGCTCGGGTGGACCATAGGCGGCGCGACCCGAACGCAGTCGCGACCCGCATTCTTCGCCTCGTAGAGTGCAAGGTCGGCACGGCGCAGCAGTTCGTCGTAGGTTTCGTTGCCGTGACGCTGGGCGACGCCGAAGGACGCGGTACATCTGTCGCCGAAACCCACTCCGCCGATCACCGACTGCGAGAAGGCGATGCGAGCCCCTTCTGCGACGAGACGGGCGGTCGACAGTTCGGTACCGGAAAGCAGGATCGCAAACTCCTCGCCGCCGATCCGCCCGACGGGCTGACCGTCTGACACGTCCCCTATCACCTGGGCAAAGGCCTGGATGACGCGATCGCCGGCCTCGTGGCCGTAGGTGTCGTTGACGGTTTTGAAGTGATCGATGTCGGCCAGGACAAGGGTCACCGGGCCGCCCGACCGATCGGCGATACGCAACACCTCGTCGGCCCGGTCGACGAAACCGCGCCGATTGAGCAGTCCCGACAATGTATCGGTCTCCGACCTCAGGTTGGCGTCGGAAAGCATGCGGTTCACATAGACGGCCAGCGTCAACAGCGCGACGGCGAGGGCGAGGACGATGCCCGTCGACTGGGAGAGCAGGGCATAGACCGTATGCAGGTAGGAGGCCGGCGACGAACCCGGCCCTCCGCTCTCGATCGCGATCAGAGGTTTGATGACGAAATAGGCGGCGCTCAGCGCGAGAATCGCCAGCAATGCCTTGTCCAGCTTTCCCAACCGTCGGCTGCGCAGCAATATCCACACCGAGACCGCCTGCAACACGCCGTAGGGCGCCTGCCAGAGCACATTGCGTGAGATCAAATCGCGCGGCAGGGTCTGCGTGTAGAGGTTTAGAAGCACCGATGCGACGATGAGGAAGCCGAGCAGCCGCCAGGGCGGTTTTACCTCATATTCACGCGCGATGCCGATCGAATAGGAGGCCTGCGCGAAGAGCAGCGTGGAATAGGCCGTCGTCGCCACTATCGTCGACGTCGGCCAATACGATATGAGGAGTTCGAAACCGGAGTAGGCGATGCCGAACGCGTAGGCGGTGCCGATCCAGCGGGCGGACGCAAGGGAACGGTCGTAGGCGGCGATCGCAAGGAATGCGAGCGCGAGCAGCGCCGAGACGCTGAGGTTAATCATCAGAATGAAAGCGGCGCTGGTCATGGCATTCTTCGCATCGGTCCTCTTCTAGAATCCGGCGAACGAACAACCGGTTAACCAGCGTCGGGAACCACAAAAAGGGGCGGGCATTTCCCAGCCTCATTCAGGAGAAGAAAGCATGACCGAAACCGTCACCCTCACCGATCATGATTCGGTTCGCGACTGGGCCGCCGCCCGCATGGGCGTCCCGGCGATCGTCGACGTCTCGCCAGCCGGAGGAACGCAGCCGATGCTGACTCTCGTGTTCGACCAGATCGCCTATCAGGACCAGGACCAGGCCGAGCGGGCGCAGAGTTCGGGAGGGCGCGAACTCGTCGAATGGAGCGACTGGTTCGAAATCTTCGACAAGGAGCAGCTTGCGCTCGTCGTCGCGGCCGATCGGCCGGGCGTTCGAGATTCGTGGTACGAACTCGTGCGGCGATAGGACCATAACCGGAAAGGCCCGGGCGGTGCCGGGCCTTTCGCGGTTCAAGGCGGGCCTGGCGCCGTCAGTGCCAGTCGCGGATATCGACGAAGTGGCCGGCGATCGCGGCAGCGCCGGCCATGGCGGGCGAGACGAGGTGCGTGCGGCCCTTGAAGCCCTGGCGTCCCTCGAAATTGCGGTTCGAGGTCGACGCGCAGCGCTCGTGCGGCTTCAGCCGGTCGTCGTTCATGGCGAGACACATCGAGCAGCCCGGCTCACGCCAGTCGAAGCCCGCGGCGATGAAGATCTTGTCGAGCCCCTCGGCCTCGGCCTGTGCCTTCACCAGCCCCGACCCCGGCACGATCATCGCATTGACGGTGGGGGCAACCCTCTTGCCTTCGACGACCTTGGCAACCTGGCGCAGATCCTCGATGCGGCCATTGGTGCAGGAGCCGATGAAGACGCGGTCGATGGCGATATCCGTCATCTTCGTGCCCGGCTTCAGGCCCATGTAGTCGAGCGCGCGGTATTTCGACGCGCGCTTGTTCTCGTCCTCGATCAAAGCCGGATCCGGCACTTCGCCGGTGACGGAGACGACGTCCTCGGGCGAGGAGCCCCAGGTGACGATGGGCGGCAGCTTTGCCGCGTCGAGCTTGACGACGCGGTCGAAATGCGCGCCCTCGTCGGACTTCAGGGTCTTCCAGTAGTCGAGCGCCATGTCCCAGGCCGCGCCCTTCGGGGCGCGCGGCTTGTCCTTGACGTAAGCGAAGGTGGTCTCGTCCGGCGCGATTAGGCCGGCCCGCGCCCCGCCCTCGATCGACATGTTGCAGATCGTCATGCGGCCTTCCATCGACAGTGAGCGGATCGCCTCGCCGGCATATTCGATGACGTAGCCGGTGCCGCCGGCCGTGCCGATCTCGCCGATAATGGCGAGAATGATGTCCTTGGCGGTGACGCCTTCGGGCAATTGGCCGTCGACCTGGACCAGCATGTTCTTGGCCTTGCGCTGGATCAGCGTCTGGGTGGCGAGGACGTGCTCGACCTCGGAGGTGCCGATGCCGTGGGCCAGCGCGCCGAAAGCGCCGTGGGTCGAGGTGTGGCTGTCGCCGCAGACGATGGTCATGCCCGGCAGGGTGAAGCCCTGCTCGGGACCGATGATGTGGACGATGCCCTGGCGGCGGTCCTTCTCCGAATAGTATTCGACGCCGAAATCGGCGGCGTTGGTGGCCAGCGCCTCGACCTGGATGCGGCTTTCCTCGTTCTTGATGCCGTTGACGCGATCGGGCGAGGTCGGAACGTTGTGGTCCACTACGGCGAGGGTCTTTTCCGGGTGGCGAACCTTGCGGCCCGTCATGCGCAGGCCCTCGAAGGCCTGCGGACTGGTCACCTCGTGGACGAGGTGGCGGTCGATGTAGAGCAGGCAGGTGCCGTCGTCCTGCCGGTCGACGACATGGTCGTCGAAGATCTTGTCGTAGAGAGTGCGCGGTGCGCTCATGGCTTTAAATCCGTGGCTGGAGCTTGTGAATCCGATGATGGGCGGCGTGCGCCGCGGCCGGTCAGCGGAGTCGGCAGGTCATCGCGCCGGAAATCGCCGCAAAAAAGCGCGCCGGCAGCCGCTTGCGGTCCTGCAGCGTGAACTGGCGATAGCTCGGATTTCCGAACAGGCGTTCCATGCGCCGGCTCATACCACCGCGCGGGAATTTGGGCAATTGATCGATTCGCTCAACGCGCCGGTCCGTCGCGGCCGGTATCGTCGCTCCCGGGGTTGATCTTCCGATTGGCCGAATTCCCGTCCGAAGCGTCTTCACCCCCGAGGCTGAGCTTCGTCTCCAGCGCATGCAGCAGGCCAAGCACGATCAGGCCGATGAGCGTCGCCAGCAGCGCGATCTGCCACAGGCCGAGACCGCAGGCGACGCCGATCGCACCGGCGAGCCACATGCCCGCGCCGGTGGTCAAGCCGTGCACCTCGCCCCTGGCAAAGATCACCACGCCGGCTGCGAGGAAGGCGACGCCCGCGGTGACCGCCTCGACGATGCGGATGGGATCGACCTTGACCGTATCCCTGATCGCGTCTGCGGCGAACATCGGCGCGTGCATGATCTCGACGGTGAGGATGGCGAAGGTGGCGGCGGCCACACAGACGAGGATGTGGGTGCGCAGCCCGGCGGGACGGTTTCGCCATTCGCGCTCGAAGCCGATGGTGGCGCCGGCGACGGCGGCGAGCAGCAGGCGGGCGAGAATGACCGGAAAGGCGGTATAGGTCGGGTGGCCGAACTCGGCGATCAGGCTTTCCATGCCGGGCGCTCTCCTGTCGCGAGTGGAATGCGCCAGAGGCCGCCTGGTTGCGTCCCGTCGAACCGCAATTCGAACGAAATCCTGACGCCTCATCGCGCGGATCGACGAGGGTCTGCGCATGAAGCGACGGATGTTCCTGACCGCCGGTATCGGGGCGTTCTGCGCCGGCATCGCTCCCGACGGGGCGCGGGCCACGCCTACGGCCGAGCCCTGGGCGATCAAACTCATCGAGGCGGCGAGCGCCCAGGTGGGGGTGACCGTCATCTACGATCCGTCCTATACCCGGCTCGACTTCCCGAACGGCGACGTGCCGCGCGAGCGCGGCGTCTGCACGGACGTCATCATCCGCGCCTATCGGGACGCCTTCGACATCGATCTGCAGAGCCTGGTACATGCCGACATGCGCGCGGCGTTCTCCACCTATCCGAGGATATGGGGCCTGTCGCGGCCGGACCGCAACATCGACCACCGGCGCGTGCCCAACCTGGAGACGTTCCTGGAACGCAAGGGCGCGGCCGTTCCCGTGTCCGACGATGCGGATGACTACCTGCCCGGCGATCTGGTGACGCAACGCCTGCCAGGCGGCCTGCCGCATATCGGCATCGTCTCCGATGCGCGCAGCAGCTTCGGTGGCGCCCGGCCGCTGATGATTCACAATATCGGCGCGGGCGCCCGGATCGAGGACGTGCTGTTCGGCTTCCGGATCGTCGGACACTTCCGCTTTCCGCCGGCGGCCTGACGCGACATCACGGTCTATCGCTTCCGCGCCGGGCCATGTTAGACGCGCGGCCATGAGCCTTTTTGCAGTCCTTCTCGGCGGCGAGCTGACGGTGACGCCGCGCGTCGCCGCGTTGTCCGCGGGCGCGCGCGTCGTCGCGGCGGATTCCGGCATCCGCCAGGCGGCGGCGCTCGGTGTCGTGCCGGAACTCTGGGTCGGCGATTTCGACTCCTCGTCGGCCGAGGATTTCGAAAAGCACCGGAACGTGCCGCGCCAGACCTTTCCCGCAGCCAAAGACAAGACCGACGGCGAACTCGCCATCGATATCGCGATCGCCAGGGGCGCGTCGTCGCTGCTCATCCTCGGCGCATTCGGCGGCGAGCGGGCCGACCACGAGTTCCTGCACCTGGCGCTGGCGCTGCGGCTCGCCGAGCGGGGCTTCGACGTGATCTTGTCCAGCGGCATTCAGGAAGGGCGTCCGGTGCTGCCGGGCAGGCATTCGTTCGACTACGCCTACGGCACGCTGTTCTCTATCCTCGGCTTCACCGACATCTCGGGGCTGAGCATCGAAGGGGCGGAATGGCCGCTCGACCGGATTCATATGGAATTCGGCTCATCGCTGACCATTTCCAACCGAGTGACCGGGCCGCTTTCGGTCTCGCTCGAGAGCGGCCGGGCACTGCTCGTCGCGCAGACCCTGGATCGCTCCTGATGGCACCACCGCTTCTCAAGCTCGACGGCATTCGCCTGACCTTCGGCGGCACCCCGCTGCTGGACGGAGCCGAGCTATCGGTAACGGCCGGCGACCGGATCGCGCTGGTCGGCCGCAACGGGTCCGGCAAGTCGACCCTGCTCAAGATCGCCGCGGGACTGGTCGAGGCGCAGGACGGCGAGGTGTTCTGTCATCCCTCGGCCACCGTGCGTTACCTGCCGCAGGCGCCTGATTTCGACGGCTTCGCCACGGTCCGCGCCTATGCCGAGGCGGGGCGGGGGCCGGCGGACGACCCGCACCGCGTCACCTATCTGCTCGAGCACTTGGGGCTGACCGGCGAGGAGGACCCGAAGACGCTGTCAGGCGGCGAATCACGCCGCGCGGCGCTGGCCCGCGTCATGGCGCCGGAGCCCGACATCCTTCTGCTCGACGAGCCGACCAACCATCTCGACCTTGCGACGATCGAATGGCTGGAGGAGGAACTGCAGCGGTCGAAATCGGCGATCGTGCTGATCTCGCACGACCGGCGCTTCCTCGAACGGGTCTCGCGCGCCACGGTCTGGCTCGACCGCGGCCAGACGAAGCGCCTCGACCGCGGCTTTGCCCATTTCGAGGAATGGCGCGACCAGGTGCTGGAGGAGGAAGAGCGCGAGCAGCACAAGCTCGGCCGGCAGATCGTGCGCGAGGAGCACTGGCTGCGCTACGGCGTGACGGCCAGGCGCAAGCGCAACATGCGCCGACTGGGCGAACTGCAGTCGATGCGGCAGAAGCACCGCAGTCATCGCGGCGCCGAGGGCGTGGCGAAGATGGCGGCCAGCGACGCAGCCGAGAGCGGCAAGCTGGTGATCGAGGCGAAGGGAATTTCCAAAAGCTTCGGCGAACTCGAAGTGGTGAAGAATTTTTCGATCCGCATCAACCGCGGCGACCGCATAGGCCTGGTCGGTCCGAATGGGGCGGGCAAGACGACGCTGCTCCGCATGCTGATCGGAGACCTCACGCCGGACGCGGGCACGGTTCGGCTCGGCGTCAATCTCGAGGTCGCGACGCTCGACCAGAAGCGGGAGTCGCTCGACCCGGACGAGACGCTGGCGCACTACCTGACGCGCGGGCGCGGCGAAAGCCTGACGGTGAACGGGCAGGACAAGCATGTCGCGTCGTATATGAAGGACTTCCTGTTCAAGCCGGAGCAGATGCGCACACCGGTTCGGGAACTGTCGGGCGGCGAACGGGCGCGGCTGATGCTGGCGCGCATCCTGGCGCAGCCGGCGAACCTGCTGGTGCTCGACGAGCCGACCAACGATCTCGACATGGAGACGCTGGACCTTTTGCAGGAGCTGGTCGCGGGGTTCGCCGGCACGGTGATCCTGGTCAGCCACGACCGCGACTTCCTCGACCGCACGGTGACCTCGACCATCGCGCCGGAGGGCGACGGTCGCTGGATCGAATATGCCGGCGGCTATGCCGACATGCTGGCGCAGCGCGGCTCAAGAACCTTCGATCGGCGCGCGGTGAAGGACAAGCCGGCGAAGGAGGCGGCGGCCTCGGTCTCCGCGACCGCGCCGCAGGCGTCCTCGAAGAAGCTGTCCTACAAGCAGAAGTTCGCGCTCGAAAACCTGCCGAAGAAGATGGAGGAGACGGGCGCGAAGATCGCGGCGCTGGAAGCCAGGCTCGCCGACCCGACGCTGTTTTCCAAGGACCCCTCGGGTTTCCAGAAAATCGCCGCCAGCCTCGACGCCGAGCGCGCTTCGCTCCACGCCATGGAGGAGGAATGGCTGGAGCTGGAGATGCTGCGCGAGGAGATCGAGGGGTAGGTGCAGGGACAAGTGCCAGGGTATACTTTTTTCCGCAGAAAGGCGTCGCCTGTGCAAAGCTTGCACAAGCGGAAAGAAAGTAAACTGTCCCCTGCGGATCCTCATGACGTGTCGCGGACTTCAACCGTCGACCAAACAGCGGCCTTTGCGGCCGAAGCCGCAATCTTCAGGATGTGGCGGGCGGCGCCGGTTTCCCGATCGGGATGCAGGAGCGACAGGCGGCGGCGCTGTTCGACCATGTTCAACACGACGAGCGCGAGCGCGCGGAGCGAGACGGCTAGCGCCATAACGTCGGCGGGATCGGTGCCGTAGCGGGCGGCGGGCAGGGCGGGCGACCACAAGCGGCCGGCGGTGTTCCATTCCGAACCCGCGACGAACTCCCGGACCACGGCGTCGGCCTGCCAGATGTACCAGAGCGTATTCCAGCGGGCCAGGAAGGAACGGCCAGCGGCCTCCTCGGCCAGAACGGCAAGCGCCAGCAGCGTCGCAGCGATGCTGTCCAACACGTCTACCCTTTTCCTAGCCATCCGATGCACTGCACAGCTCCTTTCGCGGACAGTGTGGTCGAGGCGCGGAGGACGTGGATCGATTTCTTGCCGTCAGCGGCACGGCTGGCCCGCGCGACGCTTCGGCATGGATGGAACGACGCCATTTCCACAGTCAATTCAATGGCTTGTCATGCCCGCCGGGACGTCATTCCGGAGGTCAATTGTGATCCAATGGCGACGTGTCTATCCACGTCAGAAACGGCAAGTCGCAGAGAAGAATAGATCCCGGGTAGCCTTCGGCTCCCGGTATGACGGCCGCGTTAGGGGGCGGGGTGGAGCGCCTGCAGGCTTGCCGGCTGCGGACATGCTTCCGTACTTGTGAGGAAAGATTTATGCGCATACTCTATGCGCACGGGAGATGCACATGTTGACGAAGACACCCAAGCCGCAGCGCAAGGCGACCAACCTGTCGCTGGATCAGAGGGTCGTCGCCGAGGCGAAGGAACTTGAACTCAACGTTTCGCGGATCGCAGAAGAGGCGATTTCCGATGCCGTGCGGGCAGAAAGGAACCGTCGCTGGAAAGAGGAGAACCGCGAGGCGCTCGAGAGTTCGAATGAGTGGGTCCGGAAGAATGGACTCCCGCTCGCGAAATACCGCCCGTTCTGATGGCCAGGTTCGACGTCTATGAATCGTCGGGCGGGCTTTTCGTCGACGTTCAGGCCGACACCCTGGATGTCTTGGACACTCGGGTGATCATCCCTTTGATGACGCCGGAGGTTGCTCCGAAGCCTGCCCGCCGGCTCAATCCCAAGATCGTCTTTCGCGGGCAGGACTACTACCTCCAGACTCAATACATTTCGGCGGTAACTCCCTACGAACTCGGGCGAAGGTGTGGGGATCTGAAAGACGAGCGTGACCGTATCGTGGCCGCGCTGGACGTGCTTTTTCAGGGTGTGTGATTGTCGGGTTTCGGGCAATGAGACGAGGAAGCGTCCGCTAGCCGAGCATTCCGGCCAACAACCTCCCCTGCCCGCCGAATACCGGGTCCGTCTCCGGTAGGGGCACCGCAGCGATCTCCGCAATCACGCCCTCGTCATACCCCTCGCTCGAGCGCCTGACCGTGTAGTGCTCCTGCCCCGGCGGGTAGGCGCCGCAGACGGCGAAGTCGGGCGAGCAGGAGGGCATGCAGTGGCCCCAGCCCGGCGGCAGCAAGAGCACGTCGCCGGCCTCGACCTCCAGCCGGGGGCCGGCCTCGCCGCCGATGACCAGCACCGCCGAGCCGGTAGCTACGCCAAGCACCTCGAAGGCGTCGGGGTGGAAATGATGATAGCGGAAGACCTGCCAGGTCCAGGTGCCGGTCCAGCCGTTCGCCTCGAACGAGCGGCGGATCGAGCCGGCGGGATCTCCGGTGGACAGGCGGAGGGCGCCGCGGGCAACGATGGCGGGGTGGTCGTTGTTCGGCGTCCCGCCGTTTGCGGGGATGCGCAGGGAGAGGAGTTGGGCGGCGGGGTTGGGGGTGGCGGAGGTCATGCGCGTCAACGCAGTGGCGAGACAGATGGTTCGCGGCCTTTCGGCTTGCATTTTACGCTCGTGATCCGACCTTGCGAAAGGCAATCACCCCCTCACCGACCCGGCTTCGCCGGGCCACCTCTCCCCCTGCCCGGGGGAGAGGAGACGCCAATCGCCGAGGCGCTACGCCGACGCTGCTGCTCCTCTCCCCCATGAAATGGGGGAGAGGTGGATCGGGCGAAGCCGGAGACGGTGAGGGGGCTATTCGCCGCGTCGAGCGCGTTCGCGCTTGGATTGGTCCCTAAGCTTTCTTGTTCTGCCTGTTGCCGATGAGATCATCCACCACGGCCGGATCCGCCAGCGTCGAGGTGTCCCCCAGTGCGGCGAAATCGTCCTCGGCGATCTTGCGCAGGATGCGGCGCATGATCTTGCCGGAGCGGGTCTTGGGCAGGCCGGGGGCGAACTGGATCTTGTCGGGGGAGGCAATCGCGCCGATCTCCTTGCGGACGAAGGCGACGAGTTCCTTGCGCAGCTCGTCGGTCGGTTCGACGCCGGCCATCAGGGTCACGTAGCAGTAGATGCCCTGACCCTTGATGTCGTGCGGATAGCCGACGACGGCGGCTTCCGAGACCTTGTCGTGGGCGACCAGCGCCGATTCGACCTCGGCCGTGCCCATGCGGTGGCCGGAGACGTTGATGACGTCGTCGACGCGGCCGGTGATCCAGTAATAGCCGTCGTCGTCGCGGCGGCAGCCGTCGCCGGTGAAATACTTGCCCTTGTAGGTCGAGAAGTAGGTCTGGATGAAGCGCTCGTGGTCGCCGTAGACCGTGCGCATCTGGCCGGGCCAGGAATCGGTGATGCAGAGATTGCCGTCGGCGGCGCCTTCCAGCACGTTGCCCTCGTTGTCGACGAGCTGCGGCTTGACGCCGAAGAAGGGGCGCGTCGCCGAGCCGGCCTTGAGGTCGGTGGCGCCCGGCAGGGGCGTGATCAGGATACCGCCGGTCTCGGTCTGCCACCAGGTGTCGACGATCGGCGACTTCTTCTCGCCGACGACGTTGAAATACCATTCCCAGGCTTCGGGGTTGATCGGCTCGCCGACCGAACCCAGCACGCGCAGCGACTTGCGCGAGGTCTTCTTCACGGGCGCATCGCCGGCGCCCATCAGGGCGCGGATGGCGGTGGGGGCGGTGTAGAAGATGTTGACCTTGTGCTTGTCGATCACTTCCCAGAAGCGCGAGACCGACGGGTAGTTGGGCACGCCCTCGAACATCAGCGTGGTGGCGCCGTTGGCGAGCGGGCCGTAGACGATGTAGCTGTGGCCGGTGACCCAGCCGACGTCGGCGGTGCACCAGTAGATGTCTCCGTCATGGTAATCGAAGACGTACTGATGCGTCATCGAGGCATAGACAAGATAGCCGCCGGTGGTGTGCAGCACGCCCTTCGGCTTGCCGGTCGAACCGGACGTGTAGAGGATGAACAGCGGGTCCTCCGCCTTCATCTTCTCCGGCTTGCACTCGGGTTTCACCGTGCCGATCTCGTCGTGGTACCAGAGGTCGCGGCCGTTGGCCCAGCCGACCTTGCCGCCGGTGCGGCGCACGACCAGCACGTTCTTGACCATGACGAAGTTCTTGGCGGCGATGTCGATCGCCTTGTCGGTGTTCTCCTTCAGCGGAATCGTCTTGCCGCCGCGCAGGCCTTCGTCTGCGGTGATGACGAAGGTCGATTCGCAGTCGACGATGCGGCCGGCGAGCGCGTCGGGCGAGAAGCCGCCGAAGACGATCGAATGGATCGCGCCGATGCGGGTGCAGGCGAGCATCGCATAGGCCGCTTCCGGGATCATCGGCATGTAGATGGTGACGCGGTCGCCCTTCTTGACGCCGTGCTTCTTCATCACGTTGGCGAGGCGGCAGACATTTTCGTAGAGTTCACGGTAGGTGATCTTCTTGTCGTCGTAGGGGTTGTCGCCTTCCCAGATGATGGCGGTCTGGTTGCCGCGCTTCTTCAGGTGGCGGTCGATGCAGTTGTAGGAGACGTTGGTCTGGCCGTCCTCGTACCACTTGATCGAGACCTTGCCGTTGAAGGAGGTGTTCTTGACCTTGGTGTAGGGCTTGAACCAGTCGATGCGCTTGCCGTGCTTGGCCCAGAACCGGTCGGGGTTCTTCACGCTCTCGGCATACCACTTCAGATAGGTGTCGTTGTCGATCAGCGCGTTTTTCTTCCACGCAGGCTGGACCTTGTGGATGTTGACTTCCGACATGCATTCCTCCCCGACTGGTCATGCACCGGCCACGCGCCGGCAGCTGCGCGGTCTCGGCGCCCGCGAATTCGCGAGCATTATTAGCAATTTGGCCGGAGCGGCAACAATTAGACCTTGGATTCGCGCGGCGGCATGACGCAGGGGACTGTGGTCGGCGGCCACGGAATTGGCAGCACTCGCCGTACCCTGCTGCTAACATGCTGGATTCGTTGAGTTAATCGTTCCTGCTCACGAAAATGTCAATAGACGGGTAACGATCCGGGCGCACAATTTTGCGTTGGGAGGACAGGAAACCACATGGGGACCACGCATGCGCGACAGTGAAATGGAACTGATGCTCAAGGGCTACGGCCTGACGACGGCCGAAATCCTCTACCGGATGCCCGACCATCCGAGCGTGCTGCAGACCTATCTGTGGCAGGACTACGACCTTGCTCCGAAGTTCCCGGTGCTCAACTCCTTCATCGACTTCTGGCGGACGAAGCTGGAAGGGCCGCTGCATTCGATCCGCTATACGCACCGGCGGCTGATCTCACCCAGCGAATGGCGCAAAGTCGACGGCGAGATCCTTCTGAACTGATCGGATAGTACCGTCGCGCGACGACGCAAGCTCGATCCTCGCGTTGCGCAGGACCGACCGGCAGGCGACGAACTGGCCGGCTCGGGATCGAATTCGGCCAGAGGCAGCGAGATGACCTCGAACCGCGGGTCGCGGTTTCGTGAGGTGCATCTGCGTATCGAGGTCGAGGCCGCCGACCCGGATGCCGCATATCCAGACATACGCTCTGATAGAGGCCGGTCCGGTCCGACCGCTTCCCGCGCGTTTCTATTTCGTACAACTATCAGTTGTTGCATCTTGACAATGATTGCAACTATAGCGATTATCCTCCTATCGTCGAGGTGGGAGGGACGCCATGGCTCAGAACTGGAATATGCAGTTCACGCAACTGGTTAGGGAGACGAAGCCGACCTTCTGGGGCAATTGGACGCTCGATGCGAACATTCAACCGGGAGCTGTGGGAACGATCGATCCGGGCACCGGCGCTTTCACCTTCCTGACGACGCTGCCGAAACCGGCGATTACAACCACCACTTCGGTCGCGAACGACTGGAAGCTGATGTCCTCGACGGTCCACGAGACGACCTCGGACGTGACCTTCAGCGGCAGTGTCGTCGATCCGGAAACCGGCACCAAGATCACCGCCGGGCTCGAGGTCACCTGGGCGTTCTCCCAGCAGGGATCGGTCTCCTCGACCTTCACCATGAGCCAGCAAGCGGCGCTGGAGGATTTCTCCAATCAGATCATGGCCAATCTGCCCTGGCTCAAGCAGCAGGCCGCCTCGGTCGGCATGCTCAACAGCGATGGCGAGATCACCCAGGGTTTCGGCGTGGTGACGGGCGTGCTCTATGCTTCCTGCGGGCTGAACCTCGGCTCGGAAACAGACAACAGCAGCTTCTCGATCAAGGGCTCGGTCAACGGCGTCAACGCCATGGCCGGCAATGCGGAGGCCGGCGCCAAGGGTTCCTACGCGGAGACCAACGAGACCGCCGCCTTCGAGAGTCATCTCTGGCCGAGTGAAGTCGATACCCTGGCCGGTGGGCCGATCGCCATTGCTTTCCAGTTCGCCTCCTTTGTCGGCGACGAACTGCTGCAGGGCTGGGTGACGAACGTTTCGTCGATCACGATCACGCTCGCCAACGATCACGGCGGAACCTACATCGTCAGCGCGCTCGCGACCTACCAATCGGACGGCAAGACGCAGTCGACCACCGCCAAGGTATCCGGCGGGCTCGTCGCGGTGATGGATCCGATCCCGCCCGATGCGGTGAACCTGGCGCTCGACCTCTCCTTCCAGGGCATCGTGCATTCCGACAAGCACCACTTCTTCTGGGCGTCGCCCGTCGTCCAGTTCCCCACCGGCCAGATCATCATCGACCTGCGCGGCGTTTGGCCCGGCGCGACGTCGGCGACGGAACGGACGACGGGCGAGACGGGATAGCGAGCGCCGCCGGATCAACGCAGCCAGATACTCAGTCTTTGGGGACGAACATGCTCACCATCCACAATCACACGGCCGGACTGCTGAACATCAATTTCCAGTACGGGGGCGGCAACCACCCTCGGCTTTCCGATGGTCCCGGCCAACGGCCAGGTGCAGGTACCGCAGGTGCCGGGGGTGCTGGCGGCATTCGACGGCAGGTATCGGGTAGTCAGCCATTATGCGGGCTTGCTGGCCAACGCCAATATCACGAATGCCGCGGCGCCGAACGTCGGTCTGGTCGTCAACTACTTCTGAACCGACCGCCGGCGCTCAAGGAGCCGACCTGGTGACCGTCAGGCCGCGTGCCGGGATCCGCCGTGGCCGCCTGCTTGACAAGTCCATCACCATTGTCTTGTCTTGGCCAATTGGTCAGGCCAATTGACCGGCGAGGAGGCCGGGAGCCGGACCACGGGAGGGTTCCGGCTCGATGCCGTTCGAGACGATCACGCCGCCGCACCGGCTCTACCGGCAGGTCGCGGACCAGCTCCGCCACCTGTTCGACGCCGGCGAGTTCGCCGTCGGCGACCGGCTGCCTGCGGAGCGCGAGCTCGCCGAGCGCATGGGGATTTCGCGGCCGACGATCCGCGAGGCGCTGATCGCCCTCGAAGTCGAGGGACGGGTCCGCATCAAGGTCGGGTCGGGGATCTATGTCGCCCAGCCTCCGCGCATCCCCGCCGCGCCTACGACCGGGGAAGGCCCGTTCGAGCTGCTGCGGGCCCGGCAGTTCATCGAGAGCGCGATCGCGGAGGAAGCTGCGCGGCTCGCCGGGCCCGACGACGTCGCGGCTCTCGACGAGGCGCTGGCGCGCATGTCGCGGGACAAGCACCCCAGCCAGACGACCATCGCGCACGATCGGGATTTCCACACCGCCATCGCCTCGATCCTCGGCAACGCGGTTCTCGTGCGCGTGGTCGGAGAGCTGTTCGACCAGCGCATGACGCCGTTCTTCGCGCGGCTGTCGAGCTATTTCGAGAACTCCTCGTCCTGGCGCGAGGCGACGGCGGAGCATCGCGCCGTGCGGGACGCCATTGCCGAGCGCGATCCGGCGCGGGCGCGCGCCGCCATGGACGATCATCTGCGCAAGTCGCAAGACCGCTTTTCCGAGAGCTTTGCCGCGCCGGCCGGCCGGCAAGGCGCCCCGGCGAAGGAGGACGCCGGAGCGCGCTGAGCGCCTTCATCCATCGACAGATCAAAACAGGAGGAAACGATGAAATCGAAAGTAGTGACGATGCTCGGCGCCGTGGCGGCGCTGGCGCTGACCATGCCGGCGGCGCTTGCCCAGACGGCGCTGAAATGGGCGCATGTCTATGAAACGTCGGAGCCCTTCCACACGGAATCCGTGTGGGCGGCCGAGGAAATCAAGAAGCGCACCGATGGACGCTACACGATCGACGTGTTTCCTGCCTCGCAGCTCGGCAAGGAAAGCGACATCAACCAGGGCCTGACGCTGGGCACGGTCGACATCATCATTTCGGGCTCGAGCTTCGCGGCGCGGTCCTTCGCCCGGATCGGCGTGACCTATTATCCCTACACGTTCCGGGACGCGGACCACCTGCTCGCCTATGCCAAGAGCGACATCTACAAGACGCTGACCCAGGGCTATGAGGAGGCCTCCGGCCACCACATCACCGCGACGACCTACTATGGCACCCGTCACTCGACGGCGAACAAGCCGCTGGCCAAGTGCGAGGACATGGCGGGGCTGAAGATGCGCGTGCCGGACGTGCCGGCCTATCTCGCGATGCCCAGATCATGCGGCGCAAACACCGCTCCGATCGCTTTCGCCGAAGTCTATCTGGCCCTGCAGAACGGCACGGTCGAGGCTCAGGAAAACCCGTTGACCACGATCGAGGCGAAGAAGTTCTACGAGGTGCAGACCCACATCAACCTGACGGGCCACATCGTCGACCATCTCAACACGATCGTGTCGAAATCGCGCTGGGCCTCGCTGTCGGACGAGGACAAGAAGATCTTCACCGACGTGATGCAGGAAGCCGCCGCGCGCGCCACCGAGAAGATCGTCGCGCGCGAGAAACAGCTCGTGCAGGAGTTCAAGGACAAGGGTCTGACGGTCGTCGAGCCCGACCTCGACACGTTCAAGAAGGCGGTGATGGAGAAAGCCACCTTCGAGGAGTTCGGCTACGAGAAGGCCGACTGGGACGCGATCCAGGCGATCAAGTAATCCCGCATCCGGCCGGGCGTCGCGCGATGCCCGGCCGGTTCCGCCCAGCGCGCAGCCCCCAGCCGAGACGGAACGAATGGCCGAAGAGCATCATACACAGGTGACCGTTGAGGAGATTGCCCAGGCGTTCGAGGAGGAAGTGCAGCCCGTCGATCTCTCGATGCACGCGTTCGAGGACTGGTTCACGATGGTGGCCTTCTGGGGCATGTCGGTCTGCGTCATCCTGCAGTTCTTCACCCGCTACGTGCTGAACAACAGCCTGGCCTGGACGGAGGAGATCGCGATCAACTGCCTGATCGTCACCGTCTTCCTCGGTTCCGCCATGTGCGTGCGGCTGTCGCGCCACATCCGTGTCGACTTCATCTACCGGCTCCTGCCGCGAACCGCGGGGCGCTGGCTGGCGCTCGTCGTCGATCTCGTGACGATCGGCTTCTTCGCCTACATGACGTGGCTGTTCTGGCGCTACGTCGCCATCGTCGGCAACGAGCGCATGGTCACGGTCAACCTGCCGCGCGGCATCGTCTTCTATGCGGTGCTGGCAGCCTTCGCGTTGATGCTGATCCGCGCCATTCAGGTCTTCGTGATGGATTGGCGCCGCGGCGGCGCCCGCCTCGACGAGGACGACAAACCGGTGTCCGGAGCCTGATCCATGCTGGTCCTCATCGGCTCCTTCCTTCTCCTGATGCTCGTCGGCGCGCCGGTCGCGGTTTCGCTGGCGACATCCTCGCTGCTCTACCTCGTGATCTACGGCGTGGCGCCCGACATCATCGCCGCGCAGCGCATGATCGCCGGCGTCGAGAGCTTCCCGCTGCTTGCGGTGCCCTTCTTCGTGCTCGCCGGCAATCTGATGAACATCGCCGGCGTGACCGGCCGCATCTATGCCTTCGCCCTGGCGCTGGTCGGCTGGATGCGGGGCGGGCTGGCGCAAGTCAACATCATCGGCTCGGTCGTGTTCTCTGGCATGTCGGGCACAGCGTTGGCGGACGCGGCCGGCATCGGCACGATCGAGATCAAGGCGATGAAGGACCACGGCTACCCGATGGAGGCGGCAGTCGGCGTCACCGCGGCGTCGGCAACGCTCGGACCGATCTTCCCGCCGTCGCTTCCCTTCGTCATCTACGGCATGATGGCGAACGTCTCGATCGGCGCGCTGTTCATGGCCGGCATCCTGCCGGGCATCGTGATGACCGCGCTGATGATGGTAACGGTGGCGATCTTCGCCTACCGCAAGGGCTGGGGATCCGACACGCCATTCGAGCTTCGCCGCCTGGGCGCGGCGGCGCTCGAGATCGTCATCGTCTTCGCCTTCCCGGTCGGGGTCTATCTGCTGCACGCAGCGGGACTGTCGATCAACGTTTCGGTGCTGCTGGGCCTCGCCGTGCTGGTCGCGCTCGACTGGTATTACGACTTCTCCGCCGTCATGGCGCTGATGACGCCCATCATCCTTATCGGCGGCATGACCATGGGCTGGTTCACACCGACGGAGGCGGCGGTGGCGGCCGTCATCTGGTCGCTGTTCCTGGGCCTCGTGCGCTACCGGACCATGACGCTGAGGACGCTGGCCAAGGCGAGCTTCGAGACGATCGAGACGACGGCGTCGGTGCTGTTCATCGTCACCGCGGCCTCGATCTTCGCCTGGCTGCTGACGGTCAGCCAGGCGGCGGCGCTGTTCTCCAACTTCATGTTCGGTCTGACCGACAACTGGTGGACGTTCCTCATCATCGTCAACATCCTGCTCCTGGTCGTCGGCTGCTTCCTCGACACGATCGCGGCGATCACGATCCTGGTGCCGATCCTGATCCCGATCGCGGCGCGCTACGGGATCGACCCGGTGCATCTCGGGCTGATCATCACGCTCAACCTGATGATCGGCCTGCTGACCCCGCCGGTAGGGATGATCCTGTTCGTGCTGTCGCGCATATCGAAGCTTTCGATCGAACGTACCACCATTGCGATCCTGCCGTGGTTGGTGCCCCTGTTCATCGCGCTCGCGATCATCACCTTCGTCCCGGCGGTGACGCTGTGGCTGCCAACCCAGCTCGGCCTGATAAAATGAACGCCTCCGCCGCCACGCTGTTCGGCCCCGAGGACCTGCGGGTTGTGGAACGCAACCTGGGGCCGCTCGAGCCGGACATGGTGCGGGTCCGTTTCGGCGCCGGCGGCATATGCGGTTCGGACCTGCACTATTTCCGCCATGCGCGGACCGGCGATTTCATCGTCACATCGCCGCTGGTTCTGGGGCACGAGGTGGCGGGGGTGGTGGAGCAGGTGGGGGCGGGCGTCGTCGGCCTGACGAAAGGCGATCATGTGGCGGTGAACCCGTCGCGCTGGTGCGGCCATTGCCGCGCCTGCCGCGAGGGACGGCCAAACCTCTGCGAGAACATCTATTTCATGGGCTCGGCCTCAAAGACGCCCCACATGCAGGGCGGGTTTGCCAGCCTGTTCGACGCGGCGGCGGCGCAATGCGTCAAGGTGCCAGCCGGCCTGCCGCTCGCCGCGGCGGCGCTGGCCGAGCCGCTGGCGGTGGCGCTGCACGCGGTGGCACGCGCGGGAGACGTCGCCGGCCGCCATGTCGCCTTGTTCGGCGCGGGGCCGATCGGCCTTCTGTGCCTGCTCGCCGCGCGGCTGGCGGGGGCGGCGAAGATCACCGTCATCGACGTGGCGGCCGCGCCGCTCGCCTTCGCGCAGACGCTCGGAGCCGACGGCGTGATCGACGTGTCGGACGGAGATTCGGCCCTGCGCGAGATCGCGGCGTCGGCCTCGATCGATATTGCGCTGGAAGTGTCGGGCACGGCGGCCGGCCTCGGGTCGGCGATCGGCGCGGTCAGGCGCGGCGGAACGGTCGTACAGGTCGGCAACCTGCCCGGCGGTGAGGTGTCGGTGCCGGCAAACTCGATCATGGCCAAGGAACTCGACGTCAGGGGTTCGTTCCGCTTCGGCGAGGAGTTCTATCGCGCGGTCGGGCTCATCGTCTCGGGCGAGATCGACGTGATGCGGCTGGTGACGGCGCAGCGCCCGCTCAGAGAAGCGCCCGACGCGTTTCGGCTGGCGCTCGACCGCAGCCGCAGCGTCAAGGTGGTGCTGACGGCGGGATGAGGGGCGCGCTCAGGCCTGCCAGGGATTGAACAGGCGCACGCCGGTATCGGCGAAGTCGCCGACGTTGCGGGTGACGAGCGTCAGATCGTGAACGAGGGCGGTGGCGGCGATGAGGCCGTCGGCGTCGCCGCGGGTGCGCAAGGCAGCGATCCGCCCCCATTCAATCGCGATGTCGTCGGAGACGGGGAGGATGCGGTCTGCGTACCATTCGCGGATTTTCCTCAGCCAGTCCGCGTGATGGACTCCCGAGACCGGATCGCGTCGCGACTTCATCGACACGCCTTTGGAGATTTCGCCAAGCGTGACCACACTGACGAACAGATCGCGTTGGTCCTGACGGTTCATCCAATCGACGACCGGCAACCTGCCCTTCTTGGCATCGGAAACGATATTCGTATCGAGCAAGAACATCAGAAATCGATGGGCGGTCGGCTGGGAACCTTCGATCGCCGATTGATCTCCTCGATCATTTCATCATCCCATTCGGGGCCCGCCAGAAGATGCTCGACGAAGGAGGGTTTGTGACCCCGCAGCCGTTCGAACTCCTCCGCCGAGATCACCACGGCGGCGGGCTTGCCGCGCAGGGTCACCGTCTGCGGGCCTTCGTGGATCGCCTTCTGCACGACCTTGGAGAAATTGTTCTTCGCGTCCTGGAGATGCCAGTTCATGGCCGTTGCCTCGCTAGCTAGCCAGCTGGCTAGCTATATAGGGCATCTCGACCCGAAACGCTACCTCGATCCGAAAATCGCGCTGCCGACCCTTACGCTGGTGGCGCCGAAGCGAATAGCGGTCTCGTAGTCGCCAGACATGCCCATGGAGAGCTTTTCCACCCCGGCCTCGGCGGCGATCTTCGCCAGCAGCGCGAAATACGGTCCGGGATTTTCTTCCGCGGGCGGGATGCACATGAGGCCTTCGACGGCGAGGCCGTGCACGTCGCGGCAGCGGGCGGCGAAGGCTGCAGCCTCGCGCGGGTCTATGCCCGCCTTCTGCGGCTCCAGGCCGATGTTGACCTGGACGTAGAAGCGCAGGAGGCGGCCCTGTTTTGCGGCTTCCTTCGCCAGTTCGGCGGCGATCTTGTCGCGGTCGACGGTCCCGATGACGTCGAACAGGGCGACCGCCTCCTTCGCCTTGTTCGACTGGAGCGGGCCGATGAGGTGCAGTTCGACGTCGGCAAATTCCTGCCGCAGCGCCGGCCACTTGCCCTGGGCCTCCTGGACGCGGTTTTCGCCGAAGACGCGCTGGCCGGCGAGGATGACGGGGCGGATGGAGTCGGCCTCGAAGGTCTTGGAGACGGCGACGAGCTGGACCGAACCGGCGGGGCGGTGCGCGGCCTTCTCGGCGGCGGCGATGCGGGTGCGGATATTGTTCAGATTCTCTACGGCGTCGGTCATCCGGGCATCCTTCGCGATGCCGTCATCCTCGGGCTTGTCCCGAGGATCTGCCGAGGTGGATGGGTCTGGAGTCATGCGGTCGTGTCCCCTCGTGGATCGACGTCGCAGGGCGGCAGATCCTCGGGACAAGCCCGAGGATGACGGCAGTCTGGAAGGGCATGCGGCCCAAGCTCCATCTGCGACAGCCTCCACCGATCGGTCGTCTCTTATTGATTCCGCAGGCAAACCGTGGTGAAGGTCCGCCGCGACGCTTCTTTGTGTGAAATAATCCCCGATGGCAACCGAACGATACAATCCCCGCACCGCCGAGCCGAAATGGCGCAAGGCATGGGACGACTTGAAGCTCTTCGAGACGAAGAACGACGATCCGCGCCCGAAATACTACGTGCTGGAGATGTTCCCCTATCCGTCGGGCCGCATCCATATGGGCCACGTGCGCAACTACACGATGGGCGACGTGGTGGCGCGCTGGCGCCGGGCCATGGGCTACAACGTGCTGCATCCGATGGGATGGGACGCGTTCGGCCTGCCGGCCGAGAACGCCGCGCGGGATAACCGCGTGAACCCCCGCACCTGGACCTATGCCAATATCGAGACGATGAAGGGCCAGCTGAAGACGATGGGCCTGTCGCTCGACTGGGCGCGCGAGATCGCGACCTGCGACCCGTCCTACTACCGGCACCAGCAGAAGATGTTCCTCGACTTCTGGAAGGCGGGGCTGGCCGAGCGCAAGTCGGCCAAGGTCAACTGGGACCCGGTCGACATGACCGTGCTCGCCAACGAGCAGGTGATCGACGGCAAGGGCTGGCGCTCGGGTGCGCCGGTCGAGCAACGGGATCTCACGCAGTGGTTCTTCAAGATCACCTCGATGAGCCAGGAGCTGCTGGACGGGCTGGAGACGCTCGACCGCTGGCCGGAGAAGGTCAAGCTGATGCAGTCGAACTGGATCGGCCGCTCCGAAGGCCTGTTGCTGCGCTGGCGTATCGCCGAGGGCACCGCGCCCGCCGGCGAAACGGAGCTCGAGGTCTACACGACGCGGCCGGACACGATCTTCGGCGCCTCTTTCATGGCGATCGCCGCCGACCATCCGCTGGCGAAGGCCGCGGCCGGGAAGAACCCGGCGCTGAAGAGCTTCATCGACGAGATCAAGAAGGGCGGCACGTCCGCCGCCGAGATCGAGACGGCGGAGAAGAAGGGCTTCGACACCGGCGTGCGCGTGGTGCATCCGTTCGATGCGTCCTGGACGCTGCCGGTCTATGTCGCGAACTTCGTCCTGATGGACTACGGCACGGGCGCGATCTTCGGCTGCCCCTCGGGCGACCAGCGCGACCTCGACTTCGCCAACAAATACGGCCTGCCGGTGATCCCGGTGGTGATGCCGAAGGATGCGGACGCCGCGAGCTTCGCCATTACCGACGAGGCCTATACGGACGACGGCGTGATGATAAATTCGCGCTTCCTCGACGGCATGGCGCCGAAGGACGCCTTCGACGAAGTGGCGACGCGGCTGTCGGGCGTGACTGTCGGCAACCGGCCGCAGGGCGAGCGCAAGGTGCAGTTCCGCCTGCGCGACTGGCTGATCTCGCGCCAGCGCTACTGGGGCTGCCCGATCCCGGTGATCCACTGCGACGACTGCGGCGCGGTTCCGGTGCCGGACGACCAGCTGCCGGTGCTGCTGCCCGACGACGTGTCGTTCGACAGGCCGGGCAATCCGCTCGACCACCATCCGACCTGGAAGCACGCCAATTGCCCGAAATGCGGCAAGGCGGCGCGGCGGGACACCGACACGATGGACACGTTCGTCGATTCGTCCTGGTATTTCGCCCGCTTCACCGATCCGTGGAACGAGGCGCGGCCGACGGATCTTGCCCATGTCGACGGGCCGAACGGCTGGCTGCCCGTCAACCAGTATATCGGCGGCATCGAGCACGCGATCCTGCATCTCTTGTATTCGCGCTTCTTCGCGCGGGCGATGAAGGCGACGGGGCATCTGAACGCGGTCGAGGAGCCTTTCGAGGGCCTGTTCACGCAGGGCATGGTGGTGCACGAGACCTACAAGGGGCCGCACGGCTGGGTCACGCCTGCCGAGGTGAAGATCACCGAGATCGACGGCAAGCGCAGCGCCGCACTCGCCGCCGACGGTTCGCCGATCGAGATCGGCTCGATCGAGAAGATGTCGAAGTCGAAGAAGAACGTGGTCGACCCCGACGACATCATCGCCACCTATGGCGCCGACACGGCGCGCTGGTTCATGCTGTCGGATTCGCCGCCCGAGCGCGACGTGATCTGGACGGAGGCCGGCGTCGAGGGCGCGCACCGCTTCGTGCAGCGCGTCTGGCGGCTGGTGGCCGAGGCCGCGGACGAACTGTCGAAGACGGCTCCCGAGGCTGCCCGCGAGGGCGCGGCCGGCGAGCTGTCGAAGGCGGCGCACAAGACGCTGAAGGCGGTGGGCGAGGAGATCGGGCGGCTGGGCTTCAACAAGGCCGTCGCGCGGCTCTACGAACTCACCAACACATTGCAGGGTCCCGTCGCGGAGCTGGCGGCCGGCAAGGCCGATTCGGCGATGGCGGGCGCGGTGCGCCAGGCGATCGAGTTCCTGATCGCCATGATCGCGCCGATGACGCCGCATCTGGCTGAGGAATGCTGGCAGGCGATCGGCGGCGAGGGACTGGCGGCCGAGCGCCGGTGGCCCGAATTCGACCCAGCGCTGGTCGTCGACAACGAGATCGTGCTGCCGGTGCAGATCAACGGCAAGAAGCGCGGCGATTTGACAATCGCCCGCGACGCGGATCAAGCTGCCGTCGAACAGGCCGCGCTCGCGCTTGACTTCGTCCAGAAGGCTCTGGAAGGAAGGGCGCCGCGCAAGGTGATCGTGGTGGCGCAGAGGATCGTCAATGTCGTTGCCTGAGATGAACCGGCGGCGTGCGATGCGGGGACTGGCCGCCCTGGCGGGTCTCGCCGTGATATCGGCCTGCACGGCGCGTCCGCTCTACAGCGACGCGGGCCTGCAGACCGGCGCGCTCGCCGGCAGCGCGGCGCGGCCGTCGATCCTGGTCAAGCCGGCGACGACGCGGGTCGGGCTCGAGGTGCGCAACCACCTCGTCTTCCTCTTGACCGGCGGCGGCAACGAACCTGCCGATGCGGCCTACACGTTCGATTCCACCGTGACGTCCGCCAGCAGCAGTACCGCAACGATCCAGCGGACCGTCGATACCGAGCCGACGTCGGGGCAAGTCACCGTGACCGCAAGCTACAGGATCATCGACAACAAGACCGGCGAGCCGGTTGCCTCGGGGACGCGCTCGATGGTCGCGTCCTACGATATCCCGCGTCAGGAGTTCGCCGCCGTGCGTGCCTTGCGGGATGCCGAGAACCGCGCCGCGCGGGAACTTGCGGAAATCCTGCGGTTGACGATCGGACAGGAGCTGGCACGGCTTCCGCCGTCATCCTGAGCAATACATTCTCGGAACAGAGTCGTTTTTCCGCCGTTTTTCGCCTGCGTCATTCGCACGTCACCGTTTTCGGCGAGAAGCTGAGGCGTCGAGAGCCGGAGGTAACATGGCGACTTCCCAGTACGGGCTCATTTCCGGCAGGCTCGAAGCGCTACGCACGGGCGGCGACCACATCATCGACCAGCTCATTGCCGAACGGACGACGCTCATCTCGAGACATCCGCTCTGGCCGTTGATCAGGCCGCTTCTGGTCCGTTTTCTCCATTACAAACAAGCGGTTGCGATGGCCGATCAGATCGCGCGGCTGGACGGCTGGCGCGCCTTTGAGCTGATCAGCGACCTGCTTTCGCTCGATATCACGCTCAAGGGAATGTCGAACCTTCCAGGTTCCGGCGGTTTCATCCTCGCACCGAATCACCCGACCGGCATCGCCGACGGTATCGCCATCTTCGACACGCTGAAGGCGGCGCGCCCCGACATGACCTTCTTCGCGAACCGCGACGCCCTGCGTGTCTCGCCCGGCTTCCGCGACATGATCATTCCCGTGGAATGGCGGTCCGGCGAGAAGTCCTACGGCAAGGCGCGCGATACGCTGGAGATGACGGCGCGGGCCTTCGCCGACAACCGGGCGGTGGTGCTCTTCCCCTCCGGCCGACTTGCCTACTGGAACGAAGGCAGGCTGACGGAACGGCCATGGCAGAACTCGGTCGTGTCGCTGGCGCGCCGCTACAACTATCCTGTCATCCCCACACATATCTCGGCGCGGAACTCCGGCCTGTTCTATTTCCTGTCGAAGCACTCGACCGAAATCCGCGATATGACGTTGTTCCACGAGCTTCTGAACAAGAAGGGCCAGAAGTTCGCGATCTCGATCGGCCGGCCGATCGCACCCGACCTGCTGGAGGGGGATCCGGGCGAGGTCGCCGCTGCGCTGCAGGAGCACACCGCCATCCGGATGGCGAGTGACCCCGAGGCCGACTTCGTGCCGGCCACGCGCCTCATTCCGGACGCTGCCTGAGGCTTTCTTGCCCCGCGGAAGCCATCTATCCTGACCTTGTTCAGGAGGGTGGGTGATGCAACGAATCGCAGCCGGCGTCATTTTCTGCGCGGCCTTGGCGGGTCCGGCTTTCGGCCAGGCCGTCGCGCCGGGCGAAGAGGGTGAACTGGCGAATTTCCTGAAGCCCGAGGCAGGCAAACGGATCTGCTACGCGCGGATCTACACGCCCGAGCATCTGGCGAAGCATCCGAAGCAGAAGGTGACGGAGATCGGTTTCCGGCTGGCCTACCACCGCTTCCCGCCCGACGAGTTCTATCCGCAGGGCCAGCGCAACTACTATTTCGCGCTGACGGCCAAGCGGAAGGGAAGCACCCGGCTGCTGACGGCAAGGGGCGAATGCGGCCCGAACGGCAACAGCATCGGCTGCGGCGTGGAATGCGACGGCGGCGGCGTGAGCGTCACGCGGCGACCGGGCGACAAGATCCTGGTCAGCCTCGGCAAAGGCGGCTGGATCCGCATGAGCGAAGGCTGTGACGAGGGCGATGCGGTCGATCTCGAGGCGGGCGAGGACGACCGCGAATTCCTGTTGAGCCGGCTGCCGGATTCGGCGTGTCCGCCCTACGGCGCGTGGTAGGGACGCCGAGTCGGCTCGGAGATCAGACGAAGGCGACGTCCATGCCGGGCAGATCGTAGTTGCCGACGATCGTCTGCCAGCGCTGTCCCGGCGCGATCGGAAGAGCGCGCGTGATGGTCCCGGTGGAGATCATGTCGCCGGCGCGGACGGGAGGCTCGTGCCGGTCCTCGGCGAGTGCTGCGACGAGGTGCGCGAGCGCCTGCACGGGGCCGTCCAGCACGTTGGTGCCGAGACCCCGGTCCATCTCCACGCCGTCTCTGCGCAGGGAGATTGTCAATCCCGCAAGCGCCGGCGGCAACGCGGAACGGCTCGCATAGGGTACAGGGCGGCGAGGTCCCAGGAGGAGCATCCCGTGAAGCGCTCCGTCAGCGATGCAGTCCGGCGCGCGGAAACGCCAGTCGGGAAAGACCGACTGCACGATCTCGAACCCGTGCGCGACCCAGCCGATCCGCTCGACGATCCGCGCCGCATCCATGCCCGGCTCGAGGTTGTCTTCCAGGCCGATCACGATCTCGGGTTCAATGCGCGGTTGGGGCAGGTGCCCGATCGACACCTCCTGGCCGGCCACGACATCGTGGACGGTCGCGTCCCACATGTCGCCCCAGATCGGCGCCCAGACATTGTATTCCGGCCAGATGCTGCGATTGGTGAAGCCGATCTTGCGACCAACCTTGCGCAGGCCGCGAGCCTCGCGCAGGCGGGCCAGCTCGCGGGCAGCGGCCTGCGCCCGGCGGGCGTCGAGCCCGCCGTCGCGGCCGGTGAAGGGCGCGATCTGGCGCTGTTCGTCCAGTGCCGACAGAACCTCACGGGCGATGTCGGCGACCGGTCGCACGGGGCGTCAGCCGATCTTCTGGCCGGTCTTGGCCCAGTCGGCGAGGAACTGCTCGAGGCCCTTGTCGGTCAACGGATGCTTGACGAGTGCCTTGAGGACGGCGGGCGGGGCCGTGACGACATCGGCGCCGATGAGAGCCGACTGCTTGATGTGGTTCACGGTGCGGGCGGACGCGGCGAGGATCTCGGTGTCGAAGCCGTAATTGTCGTAGATGTGGCGGATCTCGGCGATCAGCTCCATGCCGTCGAGGCCGATGTCGTCGATGCGGCCGATGAAGGGCGAGATGAACGAGGCGCCGGCCTTGGCCGCCAAAAGCGCCTGGTTGGCCGAGAAGCAGAGGGTGACGTTGACCATCCGGTCCATCTGCGTGCGGATCGCCTTGCAGGCCTTGAGACCGTCGAGCGTCAGCGGCACCTTGATGCAGACATTGTCGGCCAGCTTCGCCAGCGTCTCCGCCTCGCGCATCATTTCCTTGAACTCCGTCGCGACGACCTCGGCGGAAACCGGACCCTCGACGATCGAGCAGATCTCCTTCGTGACGTCCGAGATCGAGCCGCCTGATTTCAGGATCAGCGACGGGTTGGTGGTCACGCCGTCGACCAGGCCGAGATCGTTCAGCTCGCGGATTTCCTTCACGTCGGCGGTGTCGACAAAGAACTTCATGGGCGTCTCCTTCAATTCCTCGCCGGCAGGTCGCGGCGTCGGGCGGGGCTGCCCGCCTTCGATCGGCCTTTGCTCTAGCCGAAACTCAATGCAAGGTCACGCGCCATGAACAGAGATTCGCCACGACCGAGAACGGCGGCGGTGCTCGTGCCGATGCCGGCCGAGCGGCCGTACACCTATGCCGTGCCAGACGGCATGCAGGTCGGGCCCGGATCGATCGTGCAGGTGCCGCTGGGTCCGCGCGAGGTGGCCGGCGTGGTCTGGGACGCCGACCCCGGCAGCGTCGATCCGAGAAAGCTGAGGCCGATCACGAGGGCCTTCGACTGCCCGCCTCTGTCGAAGGACATGCGCCGCTTCATCGACTGGGTGGCAGACTACACGCTGTCGCCGCCCGGGCTTGCCGCACGGATGGCGCTGCGCGCACCGGCGGCGTTCGATCCGGAGCCGTGGATCGAGGGTCTGAAGCCGACGGGAAACGCGCCGGACCGGATGACCGATGCTCGGCGGCGGGTGATGGAACTGATCGGCGACGGGTTCGCCTGGACAAAGTCGGGACTGGCGCATGCCGCGGGCGTGACGGGCGCGGTGATCGACGGCATGCGGGCGCAGGGCTGTTTCGAGGACACGCTTTTGCCGCCGCGCCCCGTGGTGGCACCGCCCGACCCGGCCTATGGCGGCCAAGACCTCAATCCGGACCAGCAGGCGGCGGCGGAGCGGCTCGCCGCGTCGGTCAGGGCCGGGGGCTATTCGGTGACGCTCCTCGACGGCGTCACCGGATCGGGCAAGACCGAGGTCTATTTCGAGGCGATCGCGGCGGCGGTGGAGGCCGGACGGCAGGTGCTCGTGCTTCTGCCCGAGATCGCGCTGACGCATGCCTTCCTCGAACGTTTCCAGCAGCGTTTCGGCGCCAAGCCGGCGGAATGGCATTCGGACCTCGCGCCGCGGATGCGCGAGCGGGTCTGGCGGCAGGTGGCGGAGGGGCAGGTTCGGGTGGTGGCCGGCGCGCGCTCGGCGCTGTTCCTGCCGTTCAACGAACTCGGCCTGATCGTCGTCGACGAGGAACACGATCCCGCCTTCAAGCAGGAGGACCGCGTCTTCTACAATGCGCGCGACATGGCGGTGGTGCGCGGGCATATCGGCAATTTCCCGGTGATCCTGTCGTCGGCCACGCCGTCGGTCGAGACGCGGGTCAACGCGCAGACCGGGCGCTATGCGCGCGTGGCGCTGCCGTCGCGCTATGCCGAAGCGGCGCTGCCGGAGCTCGCCGCCATCGACCTCAGGCGCCATCCGCCGGCGCGGGGCGGCTTCCTGTCGCCGCCGCTGATCGAGGCAATCCGGAAGACGCTGGAGAAAGAGGAGCAGTCGCTCTTGTTCCTCAACCGGCGCGGCTATGCGCCGCTGACGCTGTGCCGGGTCTGCGGCCACCGCTTCCAGTGCCCCGACTGCTCGTCCTGGCTGGTCGAGCACCGGTTCCGCGGCCAGCTCGTCTGCCACCAATGCGGCCATACCGAGAAGAAGCCCGAGGCCTGTCCCGAATGCGGCACGCTCGACCATCTCGTCGCCTGCGGGCCCGGCGTCGAGCGGATCGCCGAGGAGGTGGTGGCGCATTTCCCCGATGCGCGCACGATCGTGCTGTCGTCGGACCTCGTCGGCGGGGTGAGGCGGCTGAGACTCGAACTGGAGGCAGTGGCGAAGGGCGAGGCCGACATCGTCATCGGCACGCAGCTCGTGGCCAAGGGACACAATTTCCCGAACATGACGCTGGTCGGCGTGGTCGACGCCGATATCGGGCTCGCCAACGGCGACCCGCGGGCGGCGGAGCGAACGTTCCAGCTGCTCAGTCAGGTCACCGGCCGCGCCGGGCGCACCGGCAAGAAGAGCCGCGGCCTGCTGCAGACCTACCAGCCCGACCATCCCGTGATGCGGGCGATCGTCTCGGGCGACGCGGAGAGCTTCTACGAACGCGAGATCGCCGAGCGCGAGCGCGCCGGCCTGCCGCCCTTCGGCCGGCTTGCCGGCATTATCGTCAGCGCGGCCAGCCGGGCGGAGGCGGAAAGCCATGCGCGTGGGCTGCGGCGGGCCGCGCCCGAGGCAGCGGACATCCACGTGCTGGGTCCGGCCGAGGCACCGCTGGCGCTCGTCGGAGGCAGGCATCGCTTCAGGTTGCTGGTGCAGGGCGAGCGGAAGTCGCACCTCCAGGGCTTCGTGCGCACAATGCTCGCCGACGGGCCGAAGGTGCGGGGGAGTGTGAGGGTGGCGGTGGATATCGACCCGCAGAGTTTCCTGTGAGATTCAGGTAGGCAATACGCCCGCGTTCGGATTGATCACGGCGATCGGCATATCGACGAAGTGCCGATCGTTCGCGGTGAGCAGCGTAAGACCATGTAAGTTTGCCGTGGCGCCGATGACTACGTCGGCCATTCCAGGGTTGCGCCCGATCGCGGTTAACGCGTCATCGAGTCTCCCAGCCGCCCGTGCGATCTTCTCGTCGACGTCGATCAGCTTGCCGGCGAAGACCGCGACGAGAGTGTCGAGCCAAGACCGCAATTCGGCCGCGCGGGCAATACCTCCCATGCGGTGGAGCTTGGCAATCCCGCGTTCGAGTTCGGCAAGCGCCATTGCCGGTATATATAGCCGACCCAGCGCACCCTGCTCTTCGAGCCATTGCGCGAAGGCCGACGAGACTAGGCGTCGCCCGGGACTCGTCAGCGATATGACCGACGTGTCGACGAGATAACCGTTCAAAGGTCGACATCTCGCATAGGCGTCGTGTCACGCTCCAGCTCCAAACCGCCCGGGAAGGTCAACAGGAATTCTCCCAGATTGGGCGCCTTGGACGGATAGAGCTTCCGTGCCTCTTCGATCGGAACAACCATGGCGGTCGCTTTGCCATGCTTCGTAATGATCGTCGGTTCACCCTTCTCAGCGGCCAGGACTATCGCCGACAGGCCGGCTTTCGCTTCGCGGAGTTGCATTGTCTTCACATGGACCTCCTTGTGGTCTCATGTAGTCACAATATGAGTTGGTCCGGGCGGACGCAAGAACGAAGTTGCCGGCGTCAGCGTGGCTACTGCCTCTCCAGAAGCCGACGCAGAGCCGCCAGGGTGCGCGTTGCCTCCAGAGTGTCGACGCCGGTGAGTTTCTCGGCGATCCCCTCGGTCCAGGGAATACGCCTTTCCTCGACCTGGGCATGGAGGTGCTTGCCCTTCTCGGTCGGCACAACGAACGGCGAGCGCTTGTGGTCCGGATTGGGCGCGTATCCGAGTATGTCGTCGCGACACATCTCGTTCACCAGCCGCTGAATGGACTGACGCGACTGGCCGAGGATGCGCGCGAGGTCAGAGACCGTGCAGCGGGCGTGGCTCGCTGCCAGGGTGCCGAGGACCTGCCAGCGGGCACTGCTGAGGCCAAGGTCCGCCATGAGCCCGTCTCCAGCGGCGATGAGCCGGCCATGGAGGCGCAACACCTCGTAAATCAGCGTTCCGGAGGCCAGCCCATGAGGGGTCGGTACGTTTCTCATGTGCGGCGAATATCATGTTGACAATATGTTGTCATTCCCCTAATTGTCAACATGTTGTCAATCTGGAGCAGACCGATGTCGTTCGCTACCCCGCAAGCCGCGCTTTTCCGTATCGACAAGTTCGTCGTTCCAATCGCATCGCTCGGCGAGTTCGCGGCCCTGGTCGGGCGCACCCACGAAATCCTCCAGAGGCAGGACGGCTTCGTCCGCGACCTGGTTCTTGAACAGATCTCGGGGCCCGGCGAGTTCAACATTGTCACCCTCGTCGAATGGGCGGACGATCGAACCTATCAGGCGGCAGTCGGAGCCATCGCACGTTTCCACGAAGAGATCGGCTTCGACCGGCGCGCGACGGTGAACCGGCTTGGTGTCCGGGCCGATCTAGGCCTCTATCGGGAGAAGTTGCGCGGCTGATCGAAGCCGGCGTCGCAGGGGACGGCTTTGCAGGACACCGTGCTCGTCGCGCTCCCTTCGCCAAGGCACGACGCACGACCACGCGCCCAGCGACGCCGGCTTTACTGCTCCCACGTTCGAAGAGTATCTGAAGAAGCACCGGATGGACTGACCGGCGGAGGATCACGATGGAATTCGCATTTCCCTGGCCATTCAGCCAAGGCGAGTGGCTGGCGTGGTCATCGGCGGCAGTCACCGTCCTGTTCGGCCTCATCCTGTTCTTCGCGCCCGGCCTGTCGCTGCGCCTGTTGCGCCTGCAGACCACGCCGGAGCATCCGGAAGCGCTGGCGGAATCGCGCGCGACGATGTCGGGCTTCTATCTCGGCCTGGGGCTCACCTGTATCCTCTTCGCCCAGCCGATGCTCTATATCGCCCTCGGCATCTCCTGGGCGCTGACCGCGTTCGGACGCATCGTCTCGATGATGTCCGACCGGGGCAACACGCTCTACAACTGGGTTTCCTTCGCGGTGGAGATCGTGCTCGCGGCGCTGCCGCTCGCCTTTGCCTTCGGGCTCGTTCCCTGAGCTTCTGCGAATGTAGGGCATCTGCGACAAAACTGCCGCGAAACCACGCGCCGCGGCGTGTTGCGACTCCGGAAGGCCTGTGCTAGACGGCAATCGACTTTTGGCCGGGGGATGCGGCAAGGCCACGCTTCCGGGTTGAAAAAATCAACAAGGCCAATGATTTAGCCAGAGTGTCACACTCCAGCGTAAAATCCTTGCGCCGCTCAGGCTAGAGAAAAGACGATCTGTGGCAAAGTCTGGTTCGACCATCTCCGGCGTTGCGGAAAGATATGCGGGCTCGCTGTTCGAGCTCGCGGCCGAAGCGAAGGCCGTTCCGGCGGTCGAGAAGGATCTTGACGGCTTCGAGCGGATGCTTTCGGAGAGCGCCGACCTGAAGCGGCTGGTCGAGAGCCCGGTCTTCTCCTCCGACGAGCAGTTCAATGCCATTTCCGCGATCGTGAAAAAGGCCGGCGTCTCGGCGCTGACCGGAAATTTCCTCAAAGTGGTCGCCCAGAACCGTCGCCTCTTCGCCGTGCCGGCGATGATCCGCGCCTTCCGCGAGATCGCCGCGGAGCAGCGTGGCGAGGTCGCGGCCGAGGTGACTTCGGCGCATGCGCTCACGGCCGCCCAGCAGGCGGAACTCAAGACGGCGCTCAAGGGCGTCGCCGGAAAGGACGTCGCGATCTCCGTGACGGTCGATCCCTCGCTTCTCGGCGGCATGGTGGTCAAGATCGGCTCGCGCCAGATCGACACCTCGCTGCGCACCAAACTCAATTCGCTCAAGCTCGCACTTAAAGAGGTCGGCTGATGGACATCCGCGCCGCGGAAATCTCCGCAATTCTCAAGGACCAGATCAAGAATTTCGGCAAGGAAGCCGAAGTCTCCGAAGTCGGTCAGGTTCTGTCGGTCGGTGACGGCATTGCCCGCGTCTACGGTCTGGACAATGTTCAGGCCGGCGAGATGGTCGAGTTTCCCGGCGGCATCCGCGGCATGGCGCTCAACCTCGAGACCGACAATGTCGGCGTCGTCATTTTCGGCAATGACCGCGACATCAAGGAAGGCGACACCGTCAAGCGCACCGGCGCCATCGTCGACGTGCCGGTCGGCCCCGGCCTGCTCGGCCGCGTCGTCGACGCCCTCGGCAACCCGATCGACGGCAAGGGTCCGATCGAGGCGGTCGAACGCCGCCGCGTCGACGTCAAGGCGCCCGGCATCATTCCGCGCAAATCGGTCCACGAGCCGATGTCGACCGGCCTCAAGGCGATCGACGCCCTGATACCGATCGGCCGCGGCCAGCGCGAACTGGTCATCGGCGACCGCCAGACCGGCAAGACCGCGATCATCCTCGACACCTTCCTCAACCAGAAGCCGCTCAACGCCGGCACGGACGAGAAGGCCAAGCTCTACTGCGTCTACGTCGCGGTGGGCCAGAAGCGCTCGACCGTCGCGCAGTTCGTGAAGGTGCTGGAAGAGCGCGGCGCGCTCGAATATTCCGTCGTCATCGCGGCGACAGCGTCCGATCCGGCGCCGATGCAGTTCATCGCGCCGTTTGCGGGCTGCGCCATCGGCGAATATTTCCGCGACAACGGCAAGCACGCCGTGATCGCCTATGACGACCTCAGCAAGCAGGCCGTCGCCTATCGTCAGATGTCGCTGCTGCTGCGCCGCCCGCCCGGCCGCGAAGCCTATCCCGGCGACGTGTTCTTCCTGCATTCGCGCCTGCTCGAGCGCGCCGCCAAGATGAACGACGACAACGGCGCCGGTTCGCTGACCGCCCTGCCCGTCATCGAGACGCAGGCCAACGACGTGTCGGCCTACATCCCGACCAACGTGATCTCGATCACCGACGGACAGATCTTCCTCGAGACCAACCTCTTCTTCCAGGGTATCCGCCCGGCGGTGAACGTCGGCCTCTCGGTGTCGCGCGTCGGCTCGGCCGCGCAGGTCAAGGCGATGAAGCAGGTCGCAGGCTCGATCAAGGGCGAGCTCGCCCAGTACCGCGAAATGGCCGCCTTCGCCCAGTTCGGCTCCGACCTCGACGCTGCCACGCAGCGCCTGCTCAACCGCGGCGCGCGCCTGACGGAACTGCTCAAGCAGCCGCAGTTCTCGCCGCTGAAGACGGAAGAGCAGGTCGTCGTGATCTTCGCTGGCGTCAACGGCTATCTCGACAAGCTGGCGCTGAACCAGGTCGGCAAGTTCGAGCAGGGTCTGCTCGGCTACATGCGGTCGGAGGGCAAGGAGGTGCTCGACACGATCCGCACCGAGAAGCAGATCTCCGACGGAACCCGCGAGAAGCTCAAGGCGGCCATCGACGCGTTCGCCAAGACCTTCGCCTGAACCGCTAGTGGATAGGCCCGCATGGCTTCCCTGAAAGATCTCCGGAACCGGATCGCCTCGGTCAAGGCGACGCAGAAGATCACCAAGGCGATGCAGATGGTCGCCGCGGCGAAGCTGCGCCGCGCGCAGGAGGCGGCCGAGGCCGCGCGTCCCTATTCGCAGCGCATGGGCGCGGTTCTGGCCAACATCGCCGGCGCGGTGTCGGGCGGCGACGCGCCGGCGCTGATGACGGGAACGGGCAAGGACGATACGCACCTTCTGGTCGTCGCCACGGCCGAGCGCGGCCTGTGCGGCGGCTTCAACTCTCAGATCGCCCGCCTGGCGCGCGAGCATATCCGTCGGCTTCAGGCCGCCGGCAAGACGGTGAAGATCATCACCGTCGGCAAGAAGGGCAACGACATCCTGCGCCGCGACTTCGCCGCGCTGATCATCGACAGGATCGAGCTGCGCGACGCCAAGCAGGTCGGCTTCGTCCATGCCGACATGGTCGCCCGCAAGGTGATCGCCCTGTTCAACCAGGGCGCTTTCGACGTCTGCACGCTGTTCTACTCCGAGTTCAAGTCGGTGATCAGCCAGATCCCGACGGCACTGCAGATCATCCCGGCCGCGGCGCCGGCGTCGGACGCCAAGGCCGAGGCCAATTCGGCGGTCTACGAATACGAGCCGGAACCGGGCGAGATCCTCGCGGACCTCATCCCGCGCAACATCAAGGTGCAGATCTTCCGCGCGCTGCTCGAAAACGCAGCCGGCGAGATGGGCGCCAAGATGAGCGCCATGGACAATGCGACCCGCAATGCGGGCGACATGATCAACCGCCTGACGATCACCTACAACCGCCAGCGTCAGGCGCAGATCACCAAAGAACTCATCGAAATCATTTCGGGCGCCGAGGCGCTTTAGGAGCGGACCTCACGGGTCGCTCGCAAAGGAAACAGGAAAGAGGGTCGTCACGATGGCAAAGGCCGCAACTCCGAAGGCTCCCGCAGCCGCAAAGGCTCCGGCAAAGGCAGCCGCCGCTCCCAAGGCCGCGGCCCCGAAAGCTGCAAGCAAGGCAGCTTCCAAGGCGTCGTCCTCGCTCGCCTCTGTAACCGCCTCGGGCGGCGCGATGACGGGCGGGAAGGCTGCCGGCAAGGTCGCCCAGGTCATCGGCGCCGTCGTCGACGTATCCTTCGAGGGCGTGCTGCCGCCGATCCTGAACGCGCTCGAGACCATGAACGGCGGCAACCGGCTCGTCCTCGAAGTCGCCCAGCATCTCGGCGAGAACACCGTCCGCTGCATCGCCATGGACTCCACCGAAGGCCTGGTGCGCGGCCAGCCGGTCGCCGACACGGGCTCCCCGATCATGGTGCCCGTCGGCGATGAGACGCTCGGCCGCATCATGAACGTCATCGGCGAGCCGGTCGACGAAGCCGGCCCGGTCAGGACCAAGGGCAAGCGCGCCATCCACCAGGACGCCCCGGCCTATGTCGAGCAGTCGACCGAGGCGCAGATCCTGGTGACCGGCATCAAGGTCGTCGACCTGCTGGCGCCCTACGCCCGCGGCGGCAAGATCGGCCTGTTCGGCGGTGCCGGCGTCGGCAAGACCGTGCTGATCCAGGAACTGATCAACAACGTCGCGAAGGCGCACGGCGGCTACTCGGTGTTCGCCGGCGTCGGCGAGCGCACCCGCGAGGGCAACGACCTCTATCACGAGATGATCGAGTCCGGCGTCAACAAGGACCCGCACGAGAACAACGGCTCGACCGAAGGCTCGAAGTGCGCCCTCGTGTTCGGCCAGATGAACGAGCCGCCGGGGGCGCGTGCCCGCGTCGCGCTGTCGGGCCTGACGATCGCCGAGCACTTCCGCGACCAGGGCCAGGACGTGCTGTTCTTCGTGGACAACATCTTCCGCTTCACGCAGGCGGGTTCTGAAGTGTCGGCGCTGCTCGGCCGCATCCCCTCGGCCGTGGGTTACCAGCCGACGCTCGCCACCGACATGGGCTCGATGCAGGAGCGCATCACCACCACGACCAAGGGCTCGATCACGTCGGTGCAGGCCATTTACGTGCCCGCCGACGACCTGACCGACCCGGCGCCGGCGACCTCCTTCGCCCACCTTGATGCGACGACCGTGCTCAACCGCGCGATCTCGGAAAAGGGCATCTATCCGGCGGTGGATCCGCTCGACTCGACGTCCCGCATGCTCGACCCGCAGATCGTCGGCGAGGAGCACTACCAGGTGGCCCGCGCCGTGCAGGCGACGCTGCAGCGCTACAAGTCGCTTCAGGACATCATCGCGATCCTGGGCATGGACGAACTGTCGGAAGACGACAAGCTGACGGTCGCCCGCGCCCGCAAGATCGAGCGCTTCCTGTCGCAGCCGTTCTTCGTCGCCGAAGTGTTCACCGGCTCGCCCGGACAGCTGGTTCCGCTGGAAGACACGATCCGCTCGTTCAAGGGTCTCGTGAACGGCGAATACGATCACCTGCCGGAAGCCGCCTTCTACATGGTCGGCTCGATCGAGATGGCGATCGCCAAGGCGCAGAAGCTGGCGGCGGAAGCGGCGTAAGGGGCACGCATGAAGCCCGGCCTGCTCATGGGATGGGCGCCGCACATGGCAGCGCTCATCCTCGCGCTCGGTGTCCCCGCCCCGGCATGGGCGAGCATGGACACCGATGTCGTCTCGGGCAGGATCAGCGTCTATGAGTGCGGCGACAACTGCTACCTGACGATCCGGACCGAGGATGGCGAGGATCTGACCGGTCTCTGCGCTGCGCCCGAGTGCGAAGCGTGGAACGAAAATGCCGAGATGCCGGCCGATTTCGTCGGACGGGGCGTCACGGTGATGATCGAGATGGGCGAGCAGACCGACGCGGAAGGCAACGTGATGGGCGAATTCCCGGCCTTCACCGCAATCACGTTCGACGATTGAGTATCTGGACCGGATAGGCTGACCAATATGGCTGAAGCGTTCAAGTTCGACCTCGTTTCTCCGGAGCGGCTGCTGGTCTCCGAGCTGGTGGAATCGGTGATCATCCCCGGCACCGAGGGCGAGATGACCGTGATGGCCAACCACGCGCCGGTGATGGCCACCATCAAGCCGGGCGTCGTGACGGTGAAGCCCGCCTCCGGCGCCGAGCAGCGCTATGTGGTGTTCGGCGGCTTCGCCGACATCCTGCCGGGAGGCTGCACGCTGCTGGCCGAATCGGCCGTGCCCGTCGCCGACATCAACAAGGCCGACCTCGCGAGCCGCATTCAGGACGCCAAGGACGACCTCGCCGACGCCAAGACGGACGAGGAGCGCACCAAGGCCGAGGAGTTCCTGAACCATCTCGCGACGCTGCACGACGCGGTGTAACTGCTTGCGGCATGAGTTTCGAAGGGCCGGGCCGTGCGCCCGGCTTTTTTGTTTGAGGAGCGCTCCTCATTGCCGTCATCCTCGGGCTTGAACCGAGGATCTGCACACGTCTCGGTCCAGAAGCCTTCGCGGTTGGTCACCAACGCCGGCAGATCCTCGGGTCAAGCCCGAGGATGACGACCGTGATGGGCCTATGGGGGATCATTCCGCAACGGGCTGAAAGGCGCTTTCCTCCCCGCTCTTCGAACCATCCGTCCCGCCAATCGTTGCCCCCGATACATTCGGGAAGGAGCAAGCGATGAGACGGACCATACTCGCAGCGGTGGCCGCAACACTGATGGCGTCGCAGGTTTACGCCCAACAGACCTCCGCCACGGCCAGGATGGCCGGTGCCGACGGCGCGGACAACGGCACCGTCACCTTCAACCAGACCAAATCCGGGATGCTGCACATCATCGTCGAGATGACCAATCTCGCGCCCGGTTCGCACGGGCTGCACATTCACGAGAAGGGCGCGTGCGATGCGGCTGGCGGGTTCGAGAGCGCTGGCGGGCACTATGCCGGCGGGAAGGAGCATGGGGTTAACAGCGAGGACGGTCCGCATGCCGGCGACCTGCCCAATGTGCATGTCGGCGGCAATGGAGTGCTGAAGGCCGAGTTCTTCACGGATCGGCTGTCGCTGGGCGAGGGTGGCGCCAATCCGCTGATGGACCCGGACGGGTCCTCAGTCGTGCTGCATGCCGAGCCGGACGACTATGCCTCGGCGCCAGCGGGTCACGCCGGCGACCGCGTCGCCTGCGGGGTGATCGAACAGCCGTCCTGAGGCTCACTCCACAGGCGGGATCCGGCCCACCGAGAAGAAGCCCATCCGCACCTCGCCCTTCGAGATCGTAAGCGGCAATTGCGGAGTGTCGCCCAGCGCGCCCAGAACCGCCTCCGCCTGGCCGAGCTGGGGGCGCATGTCCGGAAATGCCCGCCTCAGGATGGAGATGAGCTCCGCCGGATCGGCGATGGCGATCGTCAGCGTCGCGTCGACGAGCCCCGCCTGGTCGACCGCGAACGGACCGGAAATGCCGATACTGGCCGTGCCCGATTTGACCGTCATGTTGCGGATCTCGCTCGACAGGCCGCGCAGGCTGCGAGGAGTGCTTCGCACGAGCGTGACGCCGTCCTTGAGCGTCACGTCCCACTCGCCATCCAATGCCGGCAGATCGGGCGGGGCGCCGCTCGCCGCCTCCAGTCGGAGTTGCGAGACACTTCCCGCGAGGTCGAGATCCGGCCCGCGCGGCCGCATGTGCGCCTGGCCGGCGGCCGCGGCTGCGAGCCGGGCCCCCGACAGCTCGGCGGCGGACAGGCCGCTGCCCGACACGGAGACGAGATCAGGCAGCGGCTGCGCCAGCCTTGCGGAGTAGCGGATGTCGGACAGGTCCAACTCCAGCCCGGCCCGGGCGAGGTCGATGGAGAGCCGGTCGAGCTCGCCGACGAGGCGGCTCGGCTGATAGACCTGCGCCGCGCTGCGCAGTCCGGTGCCTGAAAGCGAAACCCCGACCTCGCGGTCGGCATAGGCGACGCCGTCGCAGAACAGGCCAATGCGGAAGGGATAGCCGCGCGCCTGCGCCTTGGTGCAATCGGCCTCCGCGCCGCGGTCGCGGGCCTTGCCCAGGGCAGCCGCGACCTTCGCCTCGAGCTGGCCTGCCAGATAGAACCAGCCGGCGGTGTAGAGGCCGATCGCCGCGACGATGGCAAAGGCGAGCCAGGCGAAGCGGCGGCTCATGCCGCGCCGGGGTGAGGGGGCTTTGCCGCCGTTCTGGTCGCTTGACGTCATCGTGTCGGATTCCTAAGTCGGTCGCTCCAGGCGACACTGCGCGGCGAAACGATCCGGTCAGGCGATATGAGCGATTTTTGGGTGTTTGGCTACGGTTCGCTGATGTGGCGCCCGGGCTTCGCCCATGTCGAGACGCGGCGCGCCCGGCTGCATGGCTATCGCCGCGCGCTGTGCGTGACCTCGCACGTGCATCGCGGCACGCGCGAGCGGCCCGGACTGGTGCTCGGGCTCGATCGCGGCGGCTCGTGCCTCGGCCTTGCCTTTCGCGTGCCCGACGCGCTGCGTGACGAGGTCGTCGGATACCTGCGCGAACGCGAGCTGGTCACGCTCGTCTATCTCGAACGCCTTCTGCCGATCAGGCTGGACGGCGGAGAAACCGTGTCGGCGCTCACTTATGTCGTCGACCGCAGGCACGATCAGTATGCCGGTGCTCTCGAGGTCGAGGAGGCCGCCCGGCGCGTCTCCGGGGCCGCCGGCGTGTCGGGCGCCAACGAGGACTACGTTTTCAACACCGTCGCCCATCTCAAGGCGCTGGGCATCCGGGACCACTGGCTGGACGCGGTGGCAGAGCGGCTGGTGCCGCCTCAGTCCTGAGCAGGCAAAGGGACGCCGAGTTCCTTCAGCCGGCGCTGGGCGGTCGGCGGCATCGGCGGCGGATTCGGGCCGGTCGCGATCTCCACCAGGAAGGCATCGCAGGCGGCTTCGGTCTCGTGGATCAGGCGCTGGTGAAATTCTTCCTTGGGCAGGCCCGCCGGAATGGCCGGCAGGAAGCGGGCCTTGATCGTGCCTGGAAAGCGCAGGAACTTGCGCCGCGGCCAATAGAGGCCTGCCATATGGGCGACCGGCACCACGGGCACGTTGAGACCGGAATAGAGCTCGACGATGCCGTATTTGTAGTCCGGCACATCGCCCGGTGCGCGGCGCGTGCCTTCCGGATAGATGATCAACTGGCGCGGATTGCGCCCCATCTCCTTGTTGGTGGCCGCGATCACCGCCTTCAGCGCGATCGACCGCTTGCCCCGGTCGACCGGAATCATGCGCATCTTGGCGATATACCAGCCGAAGAACGGGATCCACATCAGCTCGCGCTTGAGGATGTAGAGCGGATCCTGAAGGTAGGGGAAGAAGGCGATGGCATCCCAGAAGGACTGGTGCTTCGGGGCCAGGATGAACGGCCCTTCGGGCAGGTTTTCCATGCCGGTGATCTCGGCGTCGGTGCCGGCGAGCCATTTCTGCAGCCACAGACTCGAGCGGGACCAGAATTTCGGTACGAACCAGGCGAGGTGGCGCGGCGCCAGGAAGTAGAAAGGAGTCCAGACGATCATCTGAACGATCAGGTTCAGATAGAACGCGAGATTGAACACTACGGAACGGATGACGGTCATCTTGCTCCAGCCGGAAGAACCTCGCCGTGGTTACACCAGCCGGCGCAAAACGCAACGCCGCCGGGCTTAGAGCAATGTCCGATCAGGCAGAACGGTTCAACCTGATCGGACATTGCTCTAGTTCAGACTGCGGGCATTGACCAATTCGACGTCGCCCGGTGCGGCGGGATGGGAGAGCGGCACGCGGGCGAGCGCGGCGAGGAACTTGGTGTATTCGGTGAAGAGGACGCGGATCGCCTCGGGTTTGGTCAGCCAGCTGCCGCGGTCGAGGCGCGAGTTGACCACCGGATAGGGCTGAAGATCCTCCTGGTCGAGCAGCCGGCGCATCTCCAGCATCGTGCGCGGCATATGGTAGTTGTTGGTGACGAGGATGACGCTGTCATAAGCGTGGCCGCGCACCCATTTGGCGCTCTCTTCGGCGTTGCCGATCGTATCGAGCGCGGCATGGTCGATGTCCACGCAGCAGGCGAACAGGCCGCGGTCGCCGCCCGTCGCGGCGCGAAGATCCTCGCGTTTCGCCATCGGGTTGACGCCGCTGATCAGCAGCCGCTTGCCCTTGCCGGAGCGCAGCAGGTCGACGGCGACATCGATGCGCGACTGGCCGCCCGTCACGACGATGATGGCGTCGGCCTGGCGCACCTGCTGCGGCGCGGAAAGGCCGCCGATATGACTGGCAAAGACGGCGAAACCGGCAAGGAACAGCAGACAGGCACCGAACGCGCCGGCGATCAGCCAGCGCGCTGTCTGCCATGGACCGCGCTCAACGAAGCCGGTCACCGCGCCGGGCGGCTCCTGATCGGAATACCCCGTCATTGCACTCCCATGGTTAGTCCCGAATCAGCTCCTTGAACAGAGAGGAGCGGATATGACGCAGGGGAACGTCTTGCGTGGCAACCGGGTTCCCGGAGAAAGCCGTCACGCATCCCCGTGCCCGGGCATGTCGATGTCGTGGAGATAGGAAACGACGGTGATGTGCGACGTGGCCGCGGTGAGGACGGCCACCAGGCCGACGATTACCGCCACACCGAGATAGCCGGCGGCGCCGATTGCGAAATTGCCGAAAAGCGCTGCCGCCTGGTCGGCTTCGGGTGTCGCCATGTTGCGCGACGACCACCAGCCGAAGACGATGAAGACCACCGTTGCCGCCAATCCGCCCGCGGCCGCCCCCTTGGCTCCCGTCAACAGGAAATGATGCCGGAATTCCGCCGCGATGAAACTCGATTCGGCGCCGACGAAATGCAGGACTTCGATGATCTGCCCGTTGCCGGCCATGGCGCCGCGCGTGGCGAAGACGACGGTGAGCACGGTGGCGGCGAGGATCAGGCCGAGCGTGGCGATGCCGATGGCAACCGTGGTCCGCGCCATCGAGACGAGCCGGTCGATCCAGGTACGATGATCGTCGAGCTTGGCGCCTGACACGTCCTTGGCAAGCGCCGCGCGGATCGCGGCGAAATCGGGGGGCGAGGTCTCGTCAATGGTGACGATGACCAATCGCGGCACCGGAAGTTCGTCGAGGTCTATTCCTTCGCCGAGCCAGGGCGAGAGCAGCCGGGCGGTGGCCTCGCGATCGACGATGCGGGCTCCCTTTACCCCCGGGAAATCGATGACGATTTCCTGGACGGCGGCGAGCGCCGCCTCCATGTCGAGGCCATCGGCCGGTTTGATCTGGATCGTCGCTTCGCGCGAGATCTGGCTCTGCCACATGCCGGCCGTGTCGCGGACCAGCGTGACCGCGCCGAGCGTCAGGCAGGAGAGGAAGGTCATGATCGCGATGACGATTACCAGCGCGTTGCCCGACACGGTCCGGGCGGGAACGATCGGCTGCATTTTCCGAGGCGCGGCTTCGGTCCGGGTTCGGGCGGATTTCGCGGCGACGGGCTCAGTCATGGATGTCCAGCCGTCCACCGGCGAGGATCATGCGGCGGGCGTCCACCTGCTCCATCAGTCCGAGATCGTGAGTGGCAATGACCACGGCCGTGCCCGAACGGTTGAGCTCGATGAAGAGGCGCAGCAGACGGCGGGCGAGCGGCGGATCGACATTGCCAGTCGGTTCGTCGGCAAGCAGGATCTGCGGCTGCTCGATGAGCGCGCGCGCGATCGCCGCACGTTGCTTCTCGCCGCCCGACAGCACCGGCGGCAACACATGCATGCGCTCGCCCAGCCCGACCCATTTGAGCAGTTCCACGACGTCGCCGCGATAGGTGCCCTCCTCCTTGCCGCGTACGCGCAGCGGCAGCGCCACGTTTTCGTAGGTGGTCATGTGGTCGAGCAGGCGGAAATCCTGGAAGACCACGCCGATCCGCCTTCTCAGCGCCGGCAGGTCGCGCTGGGCGATGCGCGCCCGATCCTTGCCGAAGACGGTGATCAGTCCGCGCGTAGGCTTCAGCGACATGAACAGCAGGCGCAGCAGAGTAGTCTTCCCGGCGCCCGATGGTCCGCTGAGGAACTGGAAGGATTTCGGCGGGATATGGAAGGAGATGTCGCGGAGAATCTCCGGTCCCATTCCATAGCGCAGGCCGACATTCTCGAAACGGATCAAGGCTCGTTCCCGGACAACAACGCGGCGAAGCAGTCGCCTCGACCATTCGTCCCGCATGGTTAATGCGGAGTTAAATTTGCGCCCGAGAAGCCGAATGGTTGCGAAGCATTAACCATTTGACGCTACCCCGAACGAAGCGTCCGGAAAGGGCAAACGCAAGAGGATGGCAGCGCCTGATGGGCGACCCGACGAACATGCCGCCGCTCTCCGGCGAAATCATGGCTGGCGATCCGCCGCGCGGGGGACAACCCCAGGGCGCGGCCGCCGACGCGGTAGACGCGGATTTCGTGACCATTCCCCGCAGCCCGGCAATTCCGTCGACGAACGCCCCCCCGGGTGCGGAGAACGTGCTTGCCCGACCGTCGCCGCCGCTCACCGGCATGGATCTTCTCAAGGAGACGTCCGTGCCCGCCAACCGCTCCCGCCGCGCAGGCATCGGCTTCTGGGCTACCGGTCTCACCGCCGCCGCCGCTGCCTTCTGGATGTCAGGCGGCCACACGCTGTCGCGCCACCTTCCCGTCATTCGGGGCGAACCCGAGACGGTGCGGATCGCCGGCCTCACCTCGCGGATCGCCGCCACCGCCACGGGCCCTCGACTGTTCATCGACGGCGAAGTGCGCAACACTGCGCGCGGCGGCATCGCTTCGCCGGAGCTGACGATCGACGTGACCGCAGCGGACGGCGTGGTGACCCGCTACAGGCTGGCGACCGGCGCAGGCCGAATGGCCTCCGGCGAAACGCGGCGCTTTTCCAGCCGACTCGACGCGCCGGAATCGGGCGTGCGGACGGTCGCCGTGATGATCGACAGGAAAGGACGGGACTGATGCCGATCGTTCGAGGCAAGGAGATCGAGGTTCTGTTCAGCGCATCGGCGATCGCCCGGCGCAATCTCGAACTGGCCAAGGAGATCGCCGCCCACGAATACCACGATCTGTTGGTGATCTCGGTGCTCAAGGGATCGTTCATCTTCGCAGCCGACCTCATCCGCGCGATGCACGACGCGGGGCTGTCGCCGGAGGTCGAGTTCATTTTCATTTCGAGCTACGGCGCCGGCAAGACCAGCGGCGAGGTGCGGGTGCTGCGCGACATCGACAACGATGTCGCCGGCCGCGACGTGCTCCTGATCGACGACATCCTCGAATCGGGCAAGACGCTGTCCTTCGCCCGCAACCTGATGCTCGGCCGCGGCGCCAGAAGCTGTTCCATCGCCGTGCTGCTCGACAAGCGGATGCGGCGGCAGACAGAGCTCGACGCCGATTATGTCGGCTTCGACTGCCCCGATCATTTCGTCGTCGGCTACGGCATGGACGTGGCGCACGCCTTTCGCGAACTGCCCTTCGTCGGCATCGTCAAGGGAGACGCGTGATGGCCAGGCTTCTGGTGGTGGAAGACGACGAATCGGTGCGCCAGCTCGCGGCTCGCGCGCTGCTGCGGGAGGGGCATCAGGTCGACGTCGCCTGCGACGGCGAGGAAGGGTTGGCAAGGATCGTCCAGGCGGGGGGCGGGTACGACCTCGTCGTGTCGGACATCCGCATGCCGGCGATGGATGGGATCGAAATGTCCCACCAGGCGGCCACCCGTTACCCGGGCATCCGGATCATGCTGGTGACCGGCTATGCGGACCAGCGCGAACGCGCTGCCGAACTCGACGGGGTGGTAAAAGACGTGCTGCTCAAGCCCTTCACCCTGGCATCGCTGCGCGACGTGGTGGCGAGGAACCTGGCCCGCGCGACGGTCTGATCTACCGCATCTGCAGCAGACGTTCGAGGTAGTCGCGTTCGATCTCCGGGCTCAGGGCATTGCCGAGCCGCTTGCGGATCGCTTCCAGGATCTCGCGGGCGCGCTGCACGTCGATCTCGTCCGGCACCTTGACCGTGTCGCCGAAATCCGGGCCGGTGGTGGCGCGCGGCCGGCCAAGCGGATCTCGGTCGGAACTCTGCTGACGCCCGCCCTCTTCGCTGCCGCCCTGTTCGCCCTGCATGGCCTGCTGCATCTGCTGCATCATGTCCTGCGCGCCCTTGCGGAGCGCCTCCAGCGCGCGGCCCTGCTCGCCGACCGCCTGCTCGCCCTGGGCTTCGCCGAGCGCCTTGCCGGCTTCGCCCATGGCTTCGCCTGCCTCGCCGAAGCCCTCGCCCGGCTGGATGCCCATGCCTTCGAGGCCCTTCATGATCTCGCCGAGGTCGCCGCGCAGCTGGCCCTGACCCTGCTGCATCTGCCGCAGCGCCTCAGCCAGCTCTTCGGGCGTCATCTGGCCGCCCTGTCCCTGCTCGCCCTGCTGACCCTGTTGACCCTGCTGCTCGCCCCGATCCTGGCCGCGCTGGCGCTGGCCGCGCTGCATCTGGTCGAGCCGGTGCGTCTCGTTCATCATTTCCTGCTGGCGCCGCATGAGTTCGCCGAGCTTGTCCATCTGTTGGCGCATCTCGCTCTGGCCCTGACCCTGCTGCCGCTGCTGCTGTCGGCCGGCCTGCAGGTTGTTCATCATGTCCTGCAACTGCGACAGCAGATCCTTCGCCTGCTCCTTGGCGCCCGACTTTGCCAGTTCCTCGATCTGGTCCATCAGTTTCTCGAGGTCGCTCTGGCGCAGCTGCTGGCTGTTCTGCGGCATCTGCTGCGCCATGTTCGGATCGCGCTGCGCACGCTCGGCAAATTCGCGCAGGAAGTCCTGCATCGCGGCGCGGAGCTCGTCCATCAGCTTCTCGATCTCCTCGTCGCGGGCGTTGTTCTCGAGCGCGTTCTTCAACGCTTCCTGCGCCTGGCGCAGGCGGCGCTCGGCGGCGGTAAGATCGCCATCCTCGACGGCGAGCGCGATCTGCCAGAGATAGTCGACGACGCCGCGCAGCTCGTCGTCGCTGCGCGCCTGCTTCAGCCGCGACTGGACGCTCGACACGGCGAGCCAGTGGACTGGGTTCAGGATCGTCTCCTCGGGGCGCAGCGTGACGCCCTCCATCAGGTCCAGCACGCGGTCCTTGCGGTTGGCGTCAAGCGCGAGGATGCGCCGCTGCTCAACGAGCGCCCGGGCGAGCGGGTTGGTGAAGGGGCGCTCCGGCATGCGGAACTCCTTCGTCTCGCTCCGTGCCACCTGTCCCGCGGCGTCTGTCGCCGTCAGTGTGGCGCGGACGGGAATGCCCGCCCAGACATGTTCGGTCAGGTCGCGGCTGGTCTTGGCAGCGCCGTCCTTCGCGGCCTTGCGGGGCAACGAAAGCGGCATATCGGGCTTGTCGTAGAGCGGCCGCGCGTCCGAGGCCTGCGGCTCAAGCATTTCGAACTCGGCCTTGCCCGACACGGCGCCGTAGTCGTCCTGGATTCGGTAGGCGAGTTCGAGCGTACCGTTCACCGCCCGCCTTGGTTCGCCGATGAAGGAAATGCCCGGTGAGGTGTCGGGAACGACCTTGAAGGCCCAGGTGCCGATCTCATCCGGGCCGGACTTCAGCACCAGCATGCCGTCGGCGACGAGCTTGCTGGAGAATTGCCTGACGCCGGTGTGTTGCGCCTGGGCGGGATCGGCCGCTGCCATAGGGGCGATCTCGGCGACCTCGCCGTCGGTCGGCGAAAACATGAGCGTTTCCAGCCCGCTGCCGCCGGTGACGCGCAGCGTCAGGTCGCTGCCCTCCGGCGCATCGAACAGGGCGGTCTCGCGATTGGCGTCGGCGGTGAGGAAGATCGGCGGCTTGCCCGTATAGGGCGGCGGCGTGACCCAGGCATCGACGCGCGGCGGAACCGGCGGAACGCCCGGCGCGGCGCGGAAGGCGTCGGCCACCCGGCCGCCAAAGGGACCGGCCGAAAAGGCAAAGGCCGTCACCAGCAGGAGCAGCGCCACCGCGCGCAGACCCCAGGGATCGCGCTCGGGCACGCCGGTGCGGGGCAGGTCGCTCGACAGACGACCGAGCTTCTCGGCCATCCGTTTCTGGTGCTCGTGCCAGAGCGCCCGGGCGAAACCGTCGGAGGCGCCGGTCAGCCGGTCGGCCTGGACGAGGACGGGGGTGTGTTCGAGCTCGTTGGCCCGCTCGATGCGGCGGTCGATCGCGGTGCGTTGCGGCCAGCGGAAATAGCGCAGCGGATAGAGCGAGGCGAGCGCGGCGAGGCCGAAGGCGGACGCGGTGCCGATGCGCAGCCAGTCGGGCATCAGGCGGAACAGGCCGAACCAGGCGAGACTCAGGAACAGGCTGGCGACGATGACGAGCGGCAGGACCAGCGGCCAAGCGCGCTCCAGCACCATCGACGCCTTCGTCCACATCCGCGTGCGGGCAAGGCGGCCGAGCAGGCCGGCATTCGCCTCGGGTCGATCGTCTCGCGCCTTGCTGCCCGCCATCGGCCGCTTCATCTCCGGGAAGCCCGGCGCGTCGGCCGCGCGGACTCAGTGTATGAGGATAGCAGCAAAGACGGCAAAGGCGAGGCGACGCACCAAAACGTGAAGGGCGTGTCGGGGACAGTTTACTTTCTTCGCGCCCGCGCCAGCCTTGCGACCGCCGAGTCCTTCTGCGCGAAAAAGTAAACTGTCCCCCAGCGCTATAACCAGTCCGGCACCGAATCGAGCCCGATCAGGTCGTCATAGCTCTGCCGCGGCCGGACGATGTGGAAGCGGTCGCCGTCGACCAGCACTTCAGGCACGAGCAAGCGGGTGTTGTAGGTGCTGGCCTGCACGGCGCCATAGGCGCCCGCCGTGCCCACCGCGATCAGGTCGCCGGCATCGAGGCGCGGCAGGTTGCGGTCGTGGCCGAGATAGTCACCGGTCTCGCAGACCGGGCCGACGATGTCGACGTTGAGACGCGGAGAATCGGCCGGCTTCTCGATCACCGGGCGGATATCGTGAAAGGCGTCGTAGAGGGTGGGGCGGATCAGGTCGTTCATCGCCGCGTCGACGATGAGGAAATTCTTCGCGTCGCCTTCCTTCAAGTAGATGACCTCGGAGACGAGGATGCCGGCGTTCGCCACGATCAGCCGGCCGGGCTCGAAGATCACCTTCACGCCGAGCTTCGTCATGCGCCTGCGCACGATGTCGGCATAGGCGTCGGGCAAAGGCGGCGGGTCGTTGTCGAAGCGGTAGGGCACGCCGAGGCCGCCGCCGAGATCGACATGGGCGATGTCGTGGCCGTCCGCGCGCAGGGTGCCGACGAGCTCGGCGAGCAGCGCGAAGGCATCGTCGAAGGGCTGCAGGTCGGTGATTTGAGAGCCGATATGCATGTCGATGCCGATGGCGTGGACGCCGGGCAGGTCGCGAGCGCGGGCGTAGACCTCGCGGGCGCGCTGCGACGGGATGCCGAACTTGTTCTCGGCCTTGCCGGTGGCGATCTTGTGATGGGTCTTGGCGTCGACATCCGGGTTGATGCGCATGGACACCGGCGCGACCTTGCCGGCGGCGACCGCGCGGGCGGAGAGCAATTCCAGCTCGGGTTCGGATTCGACGTTGAAACAGTGGATGCCGGCGGCCAGCGCGAAGTCCATCTCCCGCGCGGTCTTGCCGACGCCGGAGAACATGATCTTCGACGGCGGGATGCCGGCGGCCAGCGCGCGGCGCAGCTCGCCCTCGGAGACGACGTCGGCGCCCGAGCCGAGCTTCGCCAGCGTCTTCAGCACCGCCTGGTTGGAATTGGCCTTCATGGCATAGCAGACCAGCGCGTCGAGGCCGGAAAAGGCCTGGGAAAAGACGCGGAAATGGCGGGTGAGCGTCGCCGTCGAATAGCAGTAGAACGGCGTGCCGACGGCCGCCGCGATCTCGGGCAGGGGCACGTCCTCGGCGTGGAGGACGCCGTCGCGATAGTCGAAATGGTTCACGGAAGAAGTCCCGGCGAAAGGGTCAGTCGATCAGGCCGTCAAGGATGAACCGACGGTCCGGCGTCTCGGTCGACGGCTTTTCGGGCGCCGGGCGGCCGGCCTCGCGCGCCGCCTCCTTCTCCCTCTCGTACTGAGCGTCGATCGGCCGGTCGAGCGGCGCGCGCCGGCCGCAGGCGGAGACGCCGGCGACGGCGAGGATCAGCACCGTGGAGAGGATCAGGCGGGAAAGGGTCATGCAACGGGTCCGGACGCGATGTGACTTGCTCATAGCCGAGATTAGAGGGAATTGCACCCTCCCAGGCGCGTCCGAGCTCACGCCTTCGAAAGCCGCTTCCTCCAGTATCTGATCTGGCGCTTCACTTCGGCCGGCGCGGTGCCGCCGAAGGATTTGCGGCTCCTCACCGAGGCGTTCACCGACAGGACCGAGAACACGTCTTCGGTGATGGCCGGGTTGAGCGACTTGAGGTCGGCGAGGGAGAGCCTCTCCAGGCCTTTCTTCTGTGCCTCGGCCATGGCCACCGCGCGGCCGGTGACGTGGTGGGCTTCGCGGAAGGGCAGGCCCGCCTCGCGCACCAGCCAGTCGGCGAGGTCGGTGGCGGTCGAGAAGCCGGAGCCGGCGGCCCGCTTCATCGCCTCGGCGTTGATCGTCATGTCGCCGACCATGCCGGTCATCGCCGCGATCATCAGGTCGAGCGTCTCGGCGGCGTCGAAGACGGCCTCCTTGTCTTCCTGCATGTCCTTGGAATAGGCGAGCGGCAGGCCCTTCATCACGGTCAGCAGGCCGACCAGGTGGCCGTTGATGCGGCCGGTCTTGGCGCGCACCAGTTCGGCGGCGTCCGGGTTCTTCTTCTGCGGCATGATCGAGGAGCCGGTCGAGAACTGGTCCGACAGGCGCACGAAGGCGAATTGCGGCGTCGACCAGATGACGATTTCCTCCGCCAGCCGCGACAGGTGCGTGGCGCAGATCGCGGCGACCGAGAGGAACTCGAGCGCGTAGTCGCGGTCGGACACGCTGTCGATCGAGTTGCGCGTCGGCTCGCGGAAGCCGAGCGCAGCGGCCGTCCGATGGCGGTCGATCGGGAAGCCGGTGCCGGCAAGCGCCGCGGCGCCGAGCGGGCTCTCGTCCAGACGCTCGATCGCGTCGCGGACGCGGGAGAGATCGCGGCCGAACATTTCGACATAGGCCATGCAGTGGTGGCCGAAGGTCACCGGCTGCGCGGTCTGGAGATGGGTGAAGCCCGGCATGACGGTTGCCGCGTGCGCCTCGGCCTTGTCGAGGAAGGCGGCGATGAGACCCTTCAACGCCTCCGCGGTGCGGGTCAGTTCCCGCTTCGTCCAGAGGCGAAAATCGACCGCCACCTGGTCGTTGCGCGAGCGGGCGGTGTGAAGGCGGCCCGCCGCCGGGCCGATCAGCTCGGCAAGGCGCGATTCCACGTTCATGTGGATGTCCTCGAGCCTGGTCGAGAAGGTGAACGTCCCGGCCTCGATCTCTGACAGGATCGTGTTCAGCCCGTGAGCGATCTTCTCTTGATCGGCTTTGGCGATGATGCCCTGTTCCGCGAGCATTTCCGAGTGCGCCAGCGAGCCGGCGATGTCCTGCGCGTAGAGCTTCTTGTCGAAGCCGATCGAGGCGTTGATCGCTTCCATGATCGCGGCCGGGCCTGAGGCGAAACGCCCGCCCCACATCTCATTGCTGGCCTTTTTCTCGGACATGGTGTTTACGGCGCTCCGGAGACAAGAACGGATGGCGGAAAAGAAGAGCGGATTTCCAGGGCTTCGCCCGGTCCTCCTCGCGGCGGTGGCGGGTCTGGCGACCGGCGCGGTGGCGGTATACGTGAGCGGAGTGCCGTCTGGCAACAATTTGCCCGAGGAGCCTTCCGGGCTTACACGCCCCGCCGGTGCGGAGGCCGACATCGCCCAGTGCGCACAGAAGACCGAGCGCGCGAATACGGTCGCGGCCGCCGCGAAGGGCGAGGTGGCGGCGATGCTGGCGGCAAACCCGCCTCAATCGCTGGCGAGCCTGTCCTTCAACGATCCGTCGGGCGCGAAGACGAGCCTGGGTTCAATGGCGGGCAAGGTTCTGCTGGTCAATCTCTGGGCGACCTGGTGCGCACCCTGCAGGGCGGAGATGCCGGCGCTCGACGCGCTGGAGAAGGAGATGGGGTCGGACGAATTTGAGGTCGTCGCGGTCAATGTCGACACCGGCGACGATACCAAGCCGAAGAAATTCCTCGCCGAGACCGGCGTGACGAACCTCGCCTACTATCGCGAGAACACGCTTTCGCTGTTCAACGAACTGAAGAAGCGCGGCCTGGCGCTCGGCCTGCCGGTGACCTTGCTCGTCGACCGAGACGGCTGCCTGATCGCCAACATGAACGGCCCGGCCGAGTGGGCGAGCGAGGACGCCAAGGCGCTGGTTCGCGCTGCCATCGCCCCGTGATCGCCGATCGCGCGTGTTTGAATAAAATGCTCCGGCATGGTGCAACGCAACCTCAAAGCGCAGGTGGTAGAACCCGTCTCGTAGTGAGTGTTGAGGGGCTCGAATGCTTGGGAATATCGGATCGGTCGCCCACGGTTCCGTGATTGGGCGCATTGGCGGACAGCCGCAGAGGGCGGAATCCGCCGAGGCGAGTGAAGTCCGTCCGCAGGCGAAGCGGGCGAGCGGCCCCGAGGCCGAAGCCGACCAGCTCAGGTTCTTCCTCTCCAACATCACCCGTGCCGACGCTTCGGCGGTGATCGCACTGACGCAGCCGCCGCGCGGCGAAGCGAGCGCCAGTTTCGATACCGTCGCCTCGGCCTATGGCGACGTCTGAGCCCGCGGTGGTGCGCGCTTAGAGGATAAAGTTCAGCGTCAGCACCAGCTGGGCCGCATAGTAAAGAACCCAGACCAGCGGCCGTATCCAGCCCTGGTGCGGATCGTGGTCCGCCACCAGGAAACGCCCGACGGCAAGGAAAGCATCCGACGCCATGAACAGCACAGCGCCGGCGAGAACTGTCCACCCCGGCGCCGACAGCGACGATACGCCCATGGCCAGGATCGCCGCGCAATAGAGCGCCACCGGCAGGCGCATCGCCGCGTCGATCGCCGGCCACAGCCGCGACAGGATCATGCCGACAGCCGCAATCAGGGCGAGCGCGACGATGATGCGCGACGGCTGCGCGACGATTTCATCGACGCCTCCGCCCGTCGTCCAGAACAGCGCGACATAGGCGATGTGCGCGAGAAGGAAGCTCGCCAGGCCGGCGAGAAAAGGCTTTTCGCCGTCCTGCGCCAGGCAGGCGTCGCCGATCGCGCTCAGCGTCAATGCCGCCACCAGAAGCGCCGGTCCGCCTTCGGCCGCTGCCAGTATGCCGAGCAACGCCACCGAGCCTGCCTTGACGAGGGTGCGCCGCAGCGACGGCGCTCGGTGCACGAGCAGGCCGTAGAAGACGGCGAGCAGGACGCTGAAGACCAGCGTTCCGTTGGCGAGGCTCTCCACGCCGCCGGGAAAGGGCATCATGCCTGTGCTCCCTCGGTCGAATTCCTGGCGGAGAACAGCATGTCCTTCGCGGCCAGCACCGCGCCCGCCGTGATCAGCACGCAGGCGGCGAGGATCGCCGGCTCGGCCTTCGCCGCCCCGCCGACAATCAGCACCAGTGTCGAGAGCAGCGGCGCGGCATAGCTCGCCGCGCCCAGCACCTGGATGTTGCCGCGCTTGACCCCGTGGTCCCAGGCATAGAAGGCCGCGCCCACCGGCATCAGACCGAGCCCGGCGACCGCCAGCCACTGGCCAGCACCTTGTGGCCAGACCGTCTCCTCCAGCGCCAGATGGCAGAGTGCAGACAGGATGGCGGTTGCGAGGCAGAACCAGGTAACGATCGAGGTGGGCACTTCCGGAAAGCGCCGGGACAAGAGGGAATACGCCGCCCAGACGAAGGCGCAGACCAGCGCCATGCCATAGCCGAAGGCATAGCGCGCCTCGAAGGCGACGGCGCCGCCCTTGGTGACGATCAGAACCGTGCCGGCGAGCCCGAGCAGCGCGCCCGCCACGTGGTGCCAGCCGAGCCGTTCGCCCGGCATCAGCGCCGAGCCGACGACGATGAAGAGCGGCCACAGGTAGGCGATCAGGCTGGCCTCGACAGCGGGAGCGTTGCGCAGCGCGGTAAAGTAGAAGAAATGGTAGCCGAACAGGCCGGCGATGCCGATCAGCCAGACAATCAGCGGCACAGGCTCGCGGGCCGGCTCGGACAGGCCCGCCAGGCGGGCGGCGAAGCCGATTCCCGCACCGATCGAAAAGGCAAGCGCCGACAACAGGAACGGCGGCACGGCTCCGGACGCGTCGGTCAGGAGCGCGAGCAGCGCCCACATGGCGACGGCCGAAAACCCGACGAGTGTCGCGCGGCCCATCATTCTATCCCCCGCCGTCCGCGGGGACGGTCTACTGGCTGATCGACTCGAAGCGCCGCGCGTTGACGACGACGGTCCCGATCTCGGTTGTCGCCGATACCTTGATCGGCGCGTAAACGCCAGTGGTGCCGAGCTGGGCGAAGGAGATCAGGATCTTGCTTCTGTTCTTGAGGAATTCGATCGACCTGTGGCCGCCCTTGTAGCCGCCGATGGGCACGAAGCGGGCGCGGCAGGTCACCGCATCGCCGGAGAAGCCACGGGTCTGCGCCGGCGCCACGCGGACATAGGAGAGCTTCAGGTCCATACGCATCTCGCCGTCGAAGACCCTGATCGTACGGTCGCACACGTCGCGCAGGCTCGACGCCTTCACCAGCGAGGCCGAAAGAGGGTCGCTGACCGAGCGCAGGTCCTCCTTTTTCACCGGAACCCAGGCCTTGGGATCCGGCTTGCGCGCCGGCGAGTTCTCGGCGCGGGTCACCGTGCCGCGAGCGAAGGCAACCTCGGTGCGCTTCTTCTTGTTGCCCGAGACGTAGTCGAGCAGGAAGCGGTTGCCTTGCGTACCGCCGTCGACGAAATTGCCGCGTACCTGGGCCGTGCCCTCGGTCTGATCGAAGATGCGGGCGATCCCGCTCGAAGCCATCGTGCCGGAAACCGAGAACGCGCGGGGGCCGATCGTGCTTTCGAAGGAGGAGCGCGCGATGTTCAGCCCCAGAATCGACACCGAATAGTCGGCGCGGAAGGACTGGGGGCTTTCCGCGGTGTCGGCGGTGGTGGCTAGGCCGGCAAGCGCCAGCGCGGCGATTGTGCGAACGATCATGGACAATTCTCGTCACGGCTCCCGGCCAACGAGCGGCCGGAGCGACGGACACTACTCCCTGGATTTGGACATTAGTATGAAGACGGTATCGGACGGAAGGGGCCGAACGATACCCTGCCAGCTCGCAACAAGGCGGCCTTTCCCATGCAGTCGATACACGCGATGCGTGCATAAAAGTCGAACTGCATCTATAACAAGGAAATATGAAGGCAAAACGCGGCGATTATTCTTATCAAATGCAATTCAAATTCGCCTGTTCGGCAGAACGAATTTGAAGGTTTCCTATCTCATTCATGAATCTGCGGTTTTCTGCTTGGGGCAAAAGATGGGATGCAGGTTCCTCGAATCTGAATCAGGGAATGTCGCGGCAATTTTCTCGATCGCCAGCATCCCGTTGATGATGGCCTTCGCCGGCGCCGTCGATCTCTCCAACCTCAACCGCAAGAGCGCCGAGTTGCAGAATTCATTGGATGCGGCGGCCCTGGCGATCGGAACCGTCTACTATACGGGCATGACGCAAGCGGAGCTCGAGGCGCTCGGCAAGGATGTCTTCTCCGTCAACATGCTGACCGCGGAAGGAGTGCCGTCCGAATTCGACTACGAGGACGCGGAGGTCAGCCCGCTCACGGCCTCCGCGGAAGCGGACGGCCCGGACAACTACATTACCGTCGCCTCGCAGCTGACCATGGCGCCGCTTGTCGGCTGGTCCTTCGAATGGAAGAGCGCAAGGAGCAGCGTCGTGCGGGTGGAGCCTGGCCGTCCCGCCTGCGTGCTGGCGCTCAACGGGAGCGCCTCTTCGGCGGTCAAGATACAGGGCTCGACGGAAGTGAATATGGAGGGCTGCGTTCTGGCGGCAAACTCGACATCCAATTCGGCCGTCACGCTGGACGGCGCGGCGAGCCTCAAGGCTGAATGTGTGCTGACGTCGGGGCGCACGTCAGGTCTCGGTGCGGCTGATCTGGATTGTCCCGAGCCGCTGGAGAAGCAGTATCCCTCCGTCGATCCGCTGACCGGAGTCGAGCCGCCCACCTACACCAGCTGTCAATCCGTTCCGGGTGGAAAGACCAAGACCCTCTCTCCCGGGACCTATTGCGGCAAGACCATTTCCGGAGAGGTGACGCTCGAGGCGGGCGTCTACATCCTGCGCGGCGGCCGTGTTAACCTTGGCGGAAACGGCTTTCTGAAAGGCGCCGGCGTCACGATCTTCCTGATGGAGGACGCCGAGTTCACCATCAACGGAAACGAGATCGTTCAGCTCTCGCCGCCGGAAAGCGGCCCTTATGCGGGCATCACCATCTACCAGGCGAAGAGCAACACCAACACCGTGTCGATCAACGGAACGTCCGGTTCCTTCGTCGACGGCTTCGTCTACGCGCCGGGCGCGCATGTCTCCTTCACCGGCAATGCCGGCGTGACGGCGGACGGCGAATGTCTGCGCATCATCGGCGACACGATCGAGTTCAACGGCAATTCCCGCTATGGGGCCAACTGCGAGGGAAAGCTCGGCGACCACGACCTGACGGCGGGCCGCCACATTTCGATCGTCGGATGATTCACGGCCCCGCCGGCGCAGGCGGTCCGGACAGCCGCGCGGCATTCGAATCGCGGCTGGGCGGTTGCAATTGGCGAGAACCCGGAATATATCCGGCCCAGTTCGGTTCGCGCCCATCGTCTAGCGGTCAGGACGGCGCCCTCTCACGGCGCAAACAGGGGTTCGATTCCCCTTGGGCGTACCAACTGATACCTCTGAGCATGGATGGTGCGATTCACGGCAGGCAAAGCGCGTCGCGGCCACGGCCGGTGCCCTGCGTGGCGCAGCGACGTCGGACACGACGCCCTTGGCCGCCCGACGCTTCGAGACCGCCCGCGTCGCGCCGGTCGCCTAGAACTTGAAGCCGCGCCGCGCGGGGCCTAGACAGCGTCGCGACGCAGCGGACGGGCGACCATGATCTTCAGCTTCGGAAAAACCTTTCGGGTGGTCGGCCACGCCATCGTCTCGGCGGACGGGATGATCGCGGACGCCGACGGATCGATGCCCGCGCCGTTGCGCAACGACGCCGACTGGGCACTCTTCCAGGCCGCGCTCGACCGGTCGAGCATCGTCGTCGTCGGCAGTCTCGGCCATCGTCGACATCCCAATCCCGGTCGACGCCGCCTGGTCTTCACCAGCGCGGTCGAGAGCTTCGAGACCGATCCGGCCGATCCGCTGGCAACGCTTTTCAATCCTGCCGCTCTTCCGGTCGGCGACGTGCTCAGCCGCACGGCCGTGCCTGACGGCACGGTGGCGGTGACGGGCGGGCGGCGGGTCTTCGATCATTTTCTGCTCGCCTACGACGAGTTCATGCTGGCCGAGGCCGACGGTTTCGTCCTGCCCGGCGCGATTGCTTGCTTTTCGGCCGGGCATCCCCGCACCGTGCTGGCCGCGGCCGGCCTCGTTCCGGCCGAGCGGCGGACGATCGACGCGTCGAACGGCGTGACCTTGACCCGGTGGGAGCGGACTCCAGCCCGCCCTTGAACGACGGGGAGCAGGCCGAAACCGCTCCGCGCGCAAGCCGTCCATGGAGAGGAGGGCACATCACCGGTCTTGCGGAAGCGTATATCATATTGCATAATTGCGTTTATTGAGATGAACCGACCGCATCTCGACAGACGAGGCTCCATGGCAATGAACGACCTGACTGGCAAAGCCGCTCTGGTGACCGGTGGCGCATCCGGCATTGGCTTGGCAACGACGCGCCTTCTCCTGCAGCGTGGCGCGACCGTTGCGGCAAACTATCTTGGCGCGGACGAAACGGCGAGAGACACGATCGACCGGCTCAAGAGCGAAGGCTATCCGGTCGTCCATGCCCCCGGCGACGTTTCGAGCGTCTCGGAAGTGACGCGGATGGTGGCGGACGCCTGCGCCAAACTCGGGCGGCTCGACATGCTGGTCAACAACGCCGCCCGCGGGACCGGTCGCCCGATACCATTCGAGGATCTTGACGCGATGGACGAGGACACGTGGCACGGCATCCTTGCGACAAACCTGGTCGGGCCGTTCTCCTGCGTCAGGCTCGCCGCCGACGAACTCAGGAGGACAAAGGGCGCCGTCGTCAACATGGCGTCCGTGGCAGGCCTGGGGATACGAGGCAGCAGCATCGCCTACGCGGCGAGCAAGGCAGCGCTCGTCAATCTCACCACGTCGCTGGCTCGCGCCCTCGCACCCGATGTCCGTGTGAACGCGGTCGCCCCGGGTTTGGTCGACACGCCTTGGATTGCGTCCTGGCCGGAAGAACGCAAACAGCAGACGACACGCCAATCGCTTCTGGGCCGCATCGCGCAGCCGACCGATATCGCCGAAGTCGTCGTCTTCCTGCTGGCGGGCACCGGCTTCGTGAACGGTCAGACGATCGTCGTCGATGGAGGTCGCGCCTAGGCGACAAGATGAAGATCGACCGAAAAATGGCACCTCGATACGCTCCCCTTCACAAAGATCAATCGCCGAACCATGATCTGGTCGGCGTTTCGGGTGGCGCCATGCGCCTGGACACCCCGGCGCTCGTGATCGACCTGAACATTCTGGAATCCAATATCGCGACCATGGCGCAATGGGCGCGCGGGAACGCGATCGGGCTTCGGCCACACGCGAAAACGCACAAGTCCGCGGCCATCGCCAAGCTCCAGCTCGAGGCCGGCGCGCTCGGGATATGCGTCGCCAAGATCGGCGAGGCGCTGCGGATGGCCGCCTTGGGCATCGATCGCATCCTCATTACGTCGCCGATCGTCACCGCACGCAAGATCGACCTCCTTCGCGAGCTCAACGACCGGTGCGCGGAGCTCATGGTCGTGGTCGACAATGTCGAGAACGCCATGACGCTCGCCGATGCATTCGACGGCGGCAGAGTGCTCAACGTGTTGATCGATCAGGGAATGGGGATCGGGTATCACAATCGCACCGGCGTGTTCACCGCCGAGGCGGCGGTGGAGCTGGCCAAGGCCATCTCGACCCGTGACAGTCTGGTCCTGAGAGGAGTCCAGGCCTATTCGGGCGCCGTGCAGCATATCGAGGATCTGGAGCAACGCCGCGAGGTGGCGGCGCAGGCCATCGACAGGATTCGGCGTACGCGCAACGCATTGCTCGACAACGGGTACCGAGTCGAGATCGTCACGGGCGGCGGAACGGGGTCATGCGAGTTCGACGCCAGGTCGGGCGTGTTCACGGAGCTGCAAGTGGGCTCCTATGTCTTCCTGGATGTCGAATACAATGCCGTGGTTCACGGCCCGGACTTCCCGAGTGCCTTGAGGACGTCGCTGTTTCTTCAGGCCACGGTCATCAGCGCCAACCTCTTCGGCAGGGCGACCACCGACGCCGGCTTCAAGTCTTTTGCCACCGACGGCCCGCTTCCGCAGGTTCACTCCGGCGCAAGCAGCGGATCGCGCTATGTGTTCATGGGGGACGAACAGGGCGGCGTGATCGCCCCGGACGGAGAGCCGGGATTGGGCGTCGGCAGTGTCGTCCGCTGCGTGACGCCGCATTGCGACCCAACCGTCAACCTCCACGACTTCTACTATTGCGTGAGGGGCGACACCCTGGTGGATATCTGGCCCGTCGATACCCGCGGCCAAAGCTGGTGACGGGAAGCGCAAAGACGGCGCGGCCTCACCCTGCAGGAGACAGTCCGACGATGAGTTCGATCTCGACGGTGATCCCGTTGGGAAGGGAGCCTGCACCGATCGCGGAACGCGCATGAGCGCCGCGATCCGGCCCGAAGACGGAAAGCAGCAGATCGGAACAGCCGTTGATAACCCTGGGATGGTCGCCGAAGCCGGGCGCGCCGTTGACGAAACCAAGAACCTTGACGATCCTTTCGATCCGGCGCAGCGATCCCAGCTGGTCGTGGAGCACGGCAAGCAAATTCACGCCGACCAGCCGCGCATGGTGATAGGCGTCGTCGACCGAGACTTCGCTGCCGACCTTTCCCGTGTGCCGTTGCCCACCCGGCGCCACCGGCCCCTGTCCCGAAACGAACGCCATACCATTGAATATCTGCACGGGAACGAACAGGCCGACAGGGGGTCGCGCCGGCGGCAGCTTCACGCCCAACGCCTCGAGACGCTCGTAGGGGTCCTCGATCGAATTCATCATATCACGCGGCATCTCGTGCTCCGTCGGGGTTGAAAAGTTTCGGATGACATCTCGGATGATGTGTATATGATATTTCAAAATTTCATAGCGGATGGCGACCTGCTTGCGGTCGCCGGCGAAGACGGGACCGACTGCGATGACGACGAGCAACATCGAACGCCAGGTGGCCACCTATCCGGCGGTTCAGTTGTATATCGACGGGATGTGGCGGGATGCCATAGATGGGCGCAGGAGCGACGTCATCGATCCGGCCACCGAGCGCGTGGTCGGACGGCATGCGCATGCCGGCATCGCGGACCTGGATCTTGCGCTGGCGGCCGCGCACAAAGGGTTCCGGACCTGGGGCGGCGTTTCTCCGTTCGAGCGTTGCCGGCTGATGCGCCGCGCGGCGGACATCATGCGCCAGCGCTGCGACGCGATCGCTGTCTGCCTGACCATCGAGCAGGGCAAGCCGCTGGCCGAGGCCAGGGCCGAGGTCATGGCGGGTGCGGACCTCGTCGAGTGGTTCGCAGAGGAAGGCCGGCGCAGCTACGGCCGCGTCATCCCGGCACGACGCGCTTCGGTACGGCAGTTCACGCTGAAGGAGCCCGTCGGCGTGGTGGCGGCCTTCACGCCGTGGAATTTCCCGATCAACCAGGCCGTCAGGAAGATATCGGCGGCGCTGGCTTCGGGCTGCTCCATCATCTTGAAAGGTCCCGAAGAGACACCGGCCTCGCCCGCCGAACTCGTGCGCGCCTTCGCCGATGCCGGGATACCGGACGGCGTGGTCAATCTCGTTTTCGGAACGCCCTCGGAGATCTCGGGTCACCTGATTTCACACCCAGTCGTCCGGAAAATCTCGTTCACCGGGTCTACGCCGGTCGGTAAGCAGCTCGCATCGCTGGCTGGGTTGCACATGAAGCGTGCGACCATGGAACTCGGCGGACATGCCCCGGTGGCGGTACTAAGGGATGCCGATGTGGAATCTGCCGCCCGCGCGATGGCGGCTGCCAAGTTCCGCAATGCCGGACAGGCCTGTATCTCGCCGACGCGTTTTCTCATTGAGGAGCCGGTGTATGATCGGTTCGTGGACGCCTTCCATGGCATCGCCAAATCGCTGACCGTCGGCAACGGCTTGCAAGAGGGGGTGACCATGGGCCCCCTGGCAAACCAGAGGCGCGCCGAGGCGGTCGACCTGTTCGTGCAGGACGCTGTGAAGAGCGGAGCCGAACTGGTGGCGGGCGGACGCCGGATTGGAAACCGCGGCTATTTCTATGAACCTACCATCCTGTCCGGCGTGACGGTGGCAGCGCGCGCCATGAACGAGGAGCCGTTCGGACCCGTCGCCTTGATGGTTCCGCTCCCGTCTCTCGATGCAATCATCGCCGAAGCCAACCGCCTGGACTTCGGACTGGCCGCCTACGGTTTCACGCGGTCGGCGGCCAGCGCAGCGCGCTTGAGCGACGAGATTGCCGCGGGAATGGTGTCGCTCAACCACTACGGTCTGGCCCTACCGGAAGTGCCGTTCGGCGGCATCAACGATTCCGGGAATGGAACGGAAGGCGGCGCCGATGCGCTGGAGCCTTTTTTCAACACCAAGTTCGTCACCCATCTTGCCGAACCGTGATGCGCGCCCGCCCATCGACCTTCCCGACACTCGGCGGCAATGGGACCCTGCCGCCCGCCAGAGGCAACTAGGAGAAACATGCTCTTCTATATCGTGCGGCGACTTCTCACGACGATCCCGGTCATGCTGATCGTGGCACAGGTCGTTTTCAGCCTGCTGTATTTCGCCCCGGGTGATCCGGTCGCGGCCATTGCCGGCGACCAGGCAACCGCCGAACAGATCGCCGCGATTCGAAACTCGCTCGGTCTCGACCGTCCGTACTGGGTCCGCTTCGGCGAATGGCTGTGGAACGTCGCTCGCGGCGATCTCGGGACGTCTCTGATCAGCAATGTCCCGGTGACCCGCCTCATCGCGCAACGCCTGGAGCCGACCCTCTCGCTGATGGTCGTCACCCTCGTCGGTGCCGTGCTGGTGGCCACGCCTCTCGCGGTCGTGGCGGCCTGGAAGCGGGGCTCGACGATCGACAGGCTTGTCATGGGTCTGGGCGTCTTGGGCTTTTCGATGCCCGTCTTCGTCGTCGGCTACGTGCTCGCCTACATATTCGCGATCCAGCTCCGCTGGCTGCCGGTGCAGGGCTACACGCCCTTGTCAAGCGGTGTCCTACCCTGGTTGAGCAGCTTGCTGCTTCCGGCCATCGCGCTCGGTACCGGATACGTTGCCCTTATTGCGCGCATCGGCAGGGCGGCAATCGTCGAGGTGCTGCATCAGGACTACATACGCACGGCTCGGGCCAAGGGAGCGAGTTCGTTCGCGGTCCTTTACAAGCATGCGCTGAAGAATGCCGCGGTTCCCATGGTGACCGTCGTGGGCATCGGTGTCGGCCTCCTGATCGGCGGGGCGGTCGTCACCGAGAGCGTTTTTGCGATACCCGGAATAGGGCGTCTGACGGCCGACGCGATACTGCGGCGGGACTATCCCGTGATCCAGGCGGTCGTGCTCATGTTCTCCATGAGCTACGTGGTCATCAATCTGCTCGTCGATCTCATCTACCCGCTCTTTGATCCGAGGATCCGATATTGACCCCCGAATCGACAATCAAGGCAGCGCCGGATCTGCCCGATCTCTTTCCCGAGACTCGGCGAAGCCGAGGTTTGGCGACTTTTCTCAGGCGGCATACGTCCGCCTGTATCGGCGGCGTCATTCTCCTGGCCATGATCTTCGCCTCATTGCTGGCGCCGTTCCTCGGAACCCAGGACCCTATGGCGATCGCTCCGACAATGCGGATCCGGGCACCGTCCCCGGAATTCTGGTTCGGGACCGACATGCTCGGACGGGATGTCTATTCGCGCGTGATCTATGGGGCGCGCAGCTCGCTGTTCGTCGGATTCGCCGTCGCTGTCGCCGCGACGATCGTGGGCGGAGCTTTCGGATTGATCGCCGGGTACATCCGCTGGACAGACGGCCCGATCATGCGCTTCATGGATTCGCTTATGTCGATCCCCTCGATACTCCTGGCAATCGCCCTGGTCGCCCTGACCAAGGCGTCCGTCGGCAACGTCATCATGGCAATCACGATCGCCGAAGTGCCGCGGGTCGCGCGACTGGTCAGGGGCGTCGTGCTTTCCCTGCGCGAACAGCCCTACGTAGAGGCCGCCATCGCGTCCGGCACCACGCCGGTCCAGGTGATGTGGCGGCACATCCTGCCCAATTCGCTTTCGCCGGTCGTCGTTCAGGCGACCTACATCTGCGCGTCGGCAATGATTGTGGAGGCCACCCTGTCGTTCATCGGCGCGGGCACTCCGCCGACCGTGCCTTCCTGGGGCAACGTCATGGCCGAGGGACGCGCGATCTGGCAGCTCAAGCCCTACATCGTGTTCATTCCCGCTGCGTTTCTCTCGCTGACGGTGCTCTCGGTCAACATGATCGGTGACGGCTTGCGCGACGCCATGGATCCTCGGCTTGCGAAGGGGCTGTAGCGGATGAACGTTCTCGAGATCGAAAACCTGCAAACGCATTTCCGATCGGACGACGGCGTCAACCGCGCGGTCGACGGGCTTTCACTGACGGTCGCCGCGGGCGAGACGGTGGCGGTGGTCGGGGAGTCGGGCTGCGGGAAGTCCGTGACGTCCATGTCAATCCTGCGTCTGCTGCCGGAGGAGTCTTCGAGGTCGGCGGGTTCGGTGAAGTTCATGGGCGAAGATCTTCTTGCCCTCTCGGAGCGCGACATGCGCTCGATACGCGGCAACAAGATCAGCATGATCTTTCAGGAGCCGATGAGCAGCCTGAACCCGGTGCTGACCGTCGGCGCGCAGATCCGTGAATCGCTTCGCCTGCACGGCAAGGACGCCGAAGCCGATCCATCCGACAGGGCGCGCAATCTGCTCGTCCAGGTCGGGATACCCGATCCCGAGCGACGTCTCGACGAGTATCCGCATCAACTGTCCGGCGGAATGCGCCAGAGGGTGATGATCGCGATGGCTCTCGCTTGCGATCCCCGACTGCTGATCGCGGACGAGCCGACCACCGCGCTGGACGTCACCATCCAGGCCCAGATCCTGGAGTTGATAAAGGAGATCAAGGTCCGCACCGGAATGGCGATCCTCCTGATTACCCATGATCTCGGCGTGGTGGCCGAAGTGGCCGACCGCGTGGTCGTCATGTATGCCGGACGCAAGGTGGAGGAGGCGAGTGTAGCCAAATTGCTCGGATCGCCCCGGCATCCCTACACGATCGGCCTTTTGGGCGCGGTGCCGAGGCTCGGATCGTCGGTCACCGACGGTTCCTCCCGGCGACTGAACGAAATCAAGGGCTCCGTGCCGAGCCTGAGAAGCCGTAGCCGCGGCTGCCTGTTTGTCAGCCGCTGCGAACGGGCGACGGAAATATGCCGCGATATCCAGCCCGCGCTCGACGAGAAAGCGCCGGGTCACATCGTGGCATGCCATCACGCGCCAGGAGACATCGGCGATGACTGACACCGCGGGAACACCGCTGCTGAGGGTCCGAGACCTCAAGAAGCACTTCGTGACGAGCAGGACGCTCTTTGGAAGACCGACGCGAACGATCTACGCCGTCGACGGCGTTTCCTTCGATGTCCACGCCGGTCGCACACTCTCGATAGTCGGGGAGTCCGGATGCGGCAAGTCGACCGTCGGGCGAACCATCCTGCGACTGCTCGAGCCGACCGGCGGCGAGGTGACGCTCGATGGCGAGCGGATCGATACGGCACGGCCGAGGCGCATGAGGCAGCTTCGACGTCAGCTGCAGGTCGTCTTCCAGGACCCCTTCTCCAGTCTCAATCCGAGAATGCGTGTGGGAGACATCATTGCCGAGCCGATCCGGAATTTCGGCCTTGCCGCGAGCGAGAGGGAGATCGGCGATCGCATTGCCCGGCTGCTCGATCTTGTCGGATTGCCCAAGGACTCGGCTGAGCGCTGGCCTCATCAGTTCTCGGGCGGGCAGCGGCAGCGCATCGGCATCGGGCGAGCGCTGGCGACAGAGCCAAGGCTGATCATCTGCGACGAAGCGGTTTCTGCGCTCGACGTGTCCGTCCGCGCGCAGGTCATCAACCTGCTGCAGGACCTTCAGCGGGAACTGTCCCTGGCCCTGCTCTTCATCAGTCACGATCTGGCCGTCGTCGAACACATGTCCGACGAAGTTGCGGTCATGTACTTGGGAAAGATCGTCGAGATCGGCGATCGGGCTTCCATCTTCGGCCGGCCGACCCATCCCTATACGAGGGCTCTGATGTCGGCGGTTCCAAATCCCGTTCCGGGAGCGTCGCGATCGCGCACTGTCCTCGCCGGGGATGTTCCAAGCCCGGCCAACCCGCCGAGCGGGTGCCGCTTCCGCACCCGCTGTCCCGTGGCGATCGAGCGATGCGCCATCGAAGACCCCGCGCTCCTCCCCCGCCCCGGTGGACTGCACCACGTTGCGTGTCATGTCGCGAAAGACTGATCTGGACTCTTTTTTGATATATGATATTCAATATACGATTATGCAATCCAACAAGGGGACCAAAGATATGAAGCGTCGTGATTTCCTTCGTGCCACGAGCGCGGCAGCGGCAATCGGCCTGATGCCGAAGCTCGCGATGCCCGCACGCGCCCAGACTTTCAACACACTTAAGTTCATCCCCCAGGCCGATCTCGCCGTGATCGACCCGATCGGAACGACCGCCTATGTCACGCGCAACCACGCGATGATGATCTTCGATACGCTCTACGGCGTCGACAACTCGTTCACCGCCAAGCCCCAGATGGTGGAGGGGCACACGATCGAGAACGACGGCAAGCTGTGGAAGATGGTCCTGCGGCCGGGCCTGAAGTTCCACGACGGCGAGCCGGTACTGGCGAGGGACGTCGTCGCCAGCCTCAAGCGCTGGATGAGCAAGGACGTGTTCAGTCAGGCGCTGGTTGCCGTTCTCGAAGAGATATCGGCACCGGACGACCGCACGGTCCAGCTGCGTCTCAGCAAGCCATTCCCGCTGTTGCCCGATCTGCTCGGCAAGATCGGTTCCTACAGCACGGCGATCATGCCGGAACGCCTGGCCAGCACCGATGCGAAAACTGCGTTGACCGAACTGGTCGGCAGCGGTCCCTATCGCTATGTGGCGAGTGAACGCGTGCCCGGCTCGCTCAACGTCTACGAGAAGTTCGCAGACTACATTCCGCGCCAGGAACTGGCCGAGTACCTCTCCGGCGGCAAGGTCGCCCATTTCGATCGCGTCGAGTGGCACACCATTCCCGATGCGGCGACGGCGGCCGCGGCACTTCAGGCCGGAGAAATGGACTGGTGGGAGCAGCCGACTGCGGATCTTCTTCCGCTGTTTGCCGCCGGGAACGATGTCAAAACCGAAATCAAGGACAAGTCCGGAAACACCGGACTTCTGCGAATGAACTGTCTTCAGCCGCCGTTCGACAATCCGGCGATACGCCGCATCGTGCTTCAGTCGATCCGGCAGGCCGACTTCATGCTCGCCGTGGTGGGCGAGGACCAATCGATGTGGCACACGCCCGTCGGCTTCTTCCATCCAGATTCGGTGATGGCGAGCACGGAAGGGCTCGACACGTTCACGAAGGAAATCGACTACGAGAAGGTCAAGGGCGAGCTCAAGGCCGCAGGCTACAATGGCGAGCGCGTCGTGATCATGTCGACGGCGGACTATCCTTCGATCAAGGCCATGTGCGAGGTCACCGCCGACCTCTTCCGAAAGATCGGTTTCAACGTCGACTACCAGGTCCTCGACTGGGCGACCGTCGCTTCACGCATGAAGAACCAGGAGGGTCTCGACAAAGGCGGCTGGAGCGTGGTCTGCAATTTCACCGCCGCACTGTCGACCTATAACCCCTCGGCGCACACCTGGCTTCGCAGCGCCGGCGTGAAATCCTTCGACGGCTGGCCGAGCATTCCGAGGATCGAGGAACTCCGCGACGAGTGGTTCGAGGCGTCCGAAACCGCGGCCCAGGCGTCGATCGGAGCTGAGATTCAGAAGGTGGCGCTGGATCAGGTGCCCTATGTCCCACTCGGCCTCTTCTACGTGCCGACTGCCTATCGTTCCAACATCACCGACATCCTCAACGGTATTCCGTTGTTCTGGAATGTTCGCCGCGTTTGACGGCATGACGAGCGGCGGCCGCTTCCAAGCGGCCGCCGAAGGCCCGGATCCCTGGATCATGACATGAATAGAACCGATCCCAAGTCCGCACATTATCCAATAGATCCCGCCAGGCTCGATCTCATTGAAGAATTCCGGCGCAAGCCGAAAGGTCCGCACAGCGCGGAACTGCTGAAAGTCGTGCATCGCATGCGCTGGTCCGGCGAAGGCGGCAGGCTCGGCGTGACCCCGGTCGATCCGGGCAGGGTGTGGATGCTCGTCGAGTTGCCGGCGGTGCGCGGCGGACCCATCCGGCGACTTCCCGACTATACCTTCACCAGCCTCGAAGATGCGGAATGGGCTGTCTTCAAGATCCGGTGGGAGGCAATCACCGGCTGCAAGATTCCGTCCAATCTGGAAGACCGTCCATGATCGATACCGTCAGCGTCCTTGGCTATGCCCAACCCACCTGCGTCGCACCCGGGGAGCGCGTTCGGTTCTACCTGAGCAGCGAACACTTGAACTCCGTCGATCTCGACATCGTTCGCGTCCGTAGCGCGGATCCGGATGCGAATGGGCCGGGCTACAAGGTGACCCCGATGCCTTCGCGCCTGGACGGACCGGTCCGCGTAGCCTGGCAGCCGGTGTACAATGGGTCCTGTGGCATCGTCGATGACACGCCTGTGCTGGCGCAATTGCAAGATTTCTCGTTCGGCTGCTACCTCTTTCCCACGCTCCCGGGCGGCGCGTGCCAGACCATTTTGGGGAGATGGACGAACGCGACCCGAACGGGGTGGCGGCTCTACCTCGACGAAGACGGCCATCTCTGCACCGCCGCCGCCTTGGGCGCGGGACCCGTCGTGGCTCGATCGCCACAACCCCTGGTGACCCGGGAGTGGATCTTCGTCGGCGGCTCCGTTTCGCTCAGCACCGGAACGGTTTCGGTCTTCGGATTGAGCCTCGAGCACGACGGCGGCCGTTCGCGCGATTTCTCAGAGACGGTTTCGGGACTGTCGGGGATAGATTGGCCAGCAAACGTGCCGTTCATCTTCGCGGCACACTCCAGCGGCGTCGTCCGTCCCGCCAAGCCGACCGATGATCACTACAACGGCAAGATCGATCGTCCGAGACTGGTGTCAGGCGTTCGATCGAGGGCGGATATGCAGCGCCTGTCGGAAGCCATTTCTCCGGTGCAGGCTCCCGAAATCGTTGGAGCCTGGGATTTCAGCCAGAAGATTCCCACGGATGACTTCGTCGATCTGTCTGCCAGCAGGCTGGACGGGCGGCTGGTCCAGTTGCCGACGCGCGGTGTGACCGGCGCAAACTGGACGGGGTGCTGCCATGGCTGGCCGCAGGCCGCTTCCGAATATGGAGCGATACATTTCCACGCGGACGATCTCGAGAACGCAGAGTGGAATGTCTCGCAAGAACTCGAAATCCCCGCGGATTGGCCGTCCGGCTTCTATGCGTTGAGAGCGACCGGCGAACGGGACGGGCGGCCGGTCGAGAGCAACATCCCCTTCTTCGTCAGGCCGCATCAATCGAGGACGGATCTCGCTCCGGTGGTCGTCATAGCCCCGACGGCAACCTATCTCGCCTACGCAAACAACCGGGCCAAGGTCGATCAGAGCCATTTCGAGGTCATGGCCGATAGCCTGCTGGTGCTGACGCAGGACGAGATCTGTCTCAGCGAGCATCGCGAGTTCGGACATTCGACGTACGACACCCACGCCGATGGCAGTGGCGTGTGCTATTCGTCCGCCGCCCGGCCTATCCTGAATGGCCGTCCCCGCAGCAATTCCTTCAATTATGTCAACGATACGCATCTTCTCGACTGGCTCGAGGAGGTGGGCATCGTCTACGAAGTCATCACCGACGAGGTGTTGCACCGGGAAGGCGCCCGCGCGTTGCGGCCGTATCGGGTCGCCATCACGATGACTCATCCCGAATACACGTCGCGCGAAATGAACGATGCGCTGGCGAGTTTCCAGAACGGCGGCGGCCGACACATGTATCTCGGCGGGAACGGATTCTACTGGACCACCACCTTTCACCCGACCAAGCCGGGGCTGATCGAGATTCGCCGGGGAATTGCCGGCACCCGCAGCTGGGAGGCCGAAGCGGGCGAAATCAACCTGTCGTTCACGGGTGAACCGAGCGGTCTCTGGCGGAGCAACGGTCGTGCCCCACAGCGACTGGTGGGAGTTGGCTTCAGCGCCCAGGTCTTCGATGTCTCGACGTTCTATCGGCGGCTTCCGGCCAGCTACGGGTCGAACGTATCCTTTGCCTTCGAGGGAATCGGAGACGACGAACTCATCGGCAATTTCGGATGGCGCCTCGGTGGTGCGGCTGGACTGGAGATCGATCGCGCCGATCCCATGCTGGGGACTTCGCCGGACGCGATCGTTCTGGCGACTGCGGATAGGACCGGCCCGGGCGGCGTTCCGACGCCGGAAGAACTGCCTGCCATGCATCGGGGCATTACCGGCGAGGAAAGCTCTCTTTGCCGTGCGGATCTCGTCTTCACGCCGACTTCGGCCGGCGGCGCAGTCTTCTCGACGGGCTCGATCGCGTGGTGCTGCGCGCTCTCGGTCAATAACTACGACAACAACGTCAGCCGGATGACGCTGAACGTGCTGAAGCGGTTCCTCGATCCTCGGCCGTTCTCATAGGGCGGCACGCCGGCACGCCTAAATATCCAACCGGCCCGGGCGGGCCGAGCGGTCAAAGCCCAGGACACCGTCAGGAGTTCGACACCCCGGATCGCCGGGGCATGAGGGGGAGTCCGTGCCTCACGCAATAGGCCGACGACTAAAACACGTTCGCGGTCGCTTCCCTAACGCCGCACGGGCGAGTAACGCCGCGACGTGATGTCCGTCCGTTGAGCTATGACCCGACGGCTTGCTGCAGGTCTGGATTGCGCTCGCGAACCGAACGCGGCCGGCCGAAGATATCCACGGGAGTGCCCGGTACCTCCACGCGCATGCTCGAGAGCGTGCCCTCATAGCGGGATCCCGTACCTTGGCCGGTGAGCGACGTGATGAACATGGTGCGCATATCCGTACCGCCGAAGCAGGGCATGGTCGGCGCGGCAACGGGAAGCTGGATCACTTCCAGCAGTTCGCCGTCGGGCGCAAAACGATTGAGCACCCCGGCCGTTATTCCGGCGCTCCAGTAGATGCCGTCCTGATCCATCGCGCCGCCATCGGGAAGACCGGCCGAAATGTCGGGTTCCGCCAGTTTTCGGCCATTCGAGATCGCCCCGGTGGCCGGATCGAAATCGAAGAGTTGAATGTAGGGTCCCCGCGAGTCGGAGTGATACATGGTCCTTCCATCGGGGCTCCAGGCGAGTCCGTTGGAAACGCGCAGTCCGCTGAGGACCCTGGTGCAGGAGCCTTCCGGCGTGATCCGGTAGAGGCTGCCGGTCGGTTCACGGGGCATGGCATCGTGCATGCTGCCGACCCAGAAACACCCGTCCGGACCGACTTTGCCATCGTTCAGGCGGTTTACCTCAAGCTCGGGCTCCGGATGAACCATATATTCGAAACGTCCCGTGGAGGGATCCCACAAGTGGATGCCGTTGCGCATCGCGATGATCAACCTGCCATGGGCCGCAATCCCCAGGCTCGCGATCAAGGACGGCATAATGTGGGTCGATACGCGTCTGCTCCGCGGATCGAGGCAGTAGATTGCCGGCTTCGGAATATCGACAAACCAAAGAACACCGCGCTCTTCATCCCAGAGCGGGCTCTCGCCGATCTGAAGGGTGAAATCGATCCATGTCTCGAATTTATAAGTCATTCCCGAGAATTCTCATCTGCTCGCGCGAAAGGTGCATTTTTGATATACCAAAACTCCCTACCTTGTCGATTGGGGATTTTGATGTTTATCACTTTCTCCCGAAATCACCCTCTGGTGTTGCGGTTCTTGGGCGGAAGAGTGCGTCGCGAAAAGGTCAAGTTGGCCCGTCGTCGCTGACCATGATCAAATTAATGCAGAAAAATCATACATTTATGAATTGAGAGAAAATCAGATTGACAATTCCGGAAATGACAGGCGTATCATATATCAAAAATAAGCCTGAGCACTCAAACAAGGGGTAAAGTCATGCAGATAAGAAGGTATGTCCGGGCGCATTTGGTGCGCACAGCGCTCGTCGCCGTAACTGTCCTTGGAGCCGCAGTCTCGACGGTCTCTTGGCGGCCCGCGATGGCTCAAGAGCAGCCGCTGATAATCGCGCGCAATCTGGCGATAAACTCGCTCGATCCGGCGCGAACCGCCTGCGACACATGCAATATTTTCATGTCGGTGACCTACGAGACCCTTGTCCGGCTCGGCAACGACAACAAGACGATCGAGCCAGGGGTGGCGGAAAAGTGGGAGGCAAACGGCGACAGCACCGTCTTCACCTTCCGTCTCAATCCGAGCGCGGTATTCGCCGACGGCTCGCCCATCGAAGCCAAGGACGTAAAGTGGTCCTGGGAGAGGCTGGTCAATCTGCAGGCCAGCATGTCCTGGTTGTTCGAGGACGTGAAGTCGATCGAGAGTCCCGACAATCACACCGTCATCGTCACGTTGACGAAGCCCGACTCGGAGTTTCTGGGCAAGATCATCGCGCCCTATGCCGGCGTCGTGAACAGCGATGTGGCTGCCGCGAATGGCGCCAAGGCCGAGAAATCGGAAGCCGCCAACGACACGGCCGAGCCATGGTTCCTTGCCAATTCCGCCGGCAGCGGACCGTACACGCTTGCCGCCTACTCTCCCGACAATGAACTGCGCTTCAAGCGAAACGATCGCTATTGGAAGCAGGCACCTGCCATCGACGAGATTGTGTTCCGGCAGGTCAAGGACTCGATCGCCCAGGCCCAGGCATTGATGAGCGGCGCCGTCGACATCGCCATGGAAATCGCGCCGGATACGGCAAAGACGATCGCGGCGCCAGGTCTGGTCGTCGAGTCGGTCCCTGCCTACCAGTTCCTGTACATGGCGTTGAGCGCCGGCGCCAAGGGCAATCCTCCGCTCACCCAACCGGTCAGGCAGGCGATCGGCTATGCGATCGACTACCAGAAGCTGATCGACTTCACGCTCGGCGGCGCGGGGCAGCTCATTCCGGTGGCGATTCCCAACGGGTTCCCGGGCACCGAGGGCCTGCCGGTCCCCGAGTATGATGTCCAGAAGGCGAAGGACCTGCTCGCCTCGGCCGGCTTCGCGGACGGGTTCGAGATGGAAGCCGTCTTTCCGAACGAGAACTACTATGGGGTCGACATGGCGACGCTGATGCAGTTCCTGCAGCAGGAGCTCGCGAAGGTGAACATCCGCTTGCAGCTCAAGCCGGTGACTTTCCCGGTGTGGCTCGAGACGGTCAAGGGCGAGGGTACGCCCATCACGGCCTCCTTCTATTCGCCCGACTATTTCGGCTCGGACCAGTATATTCGCGTGTTCGCCATGTATCCCGGGACTCGCTGGCATACGCGTTCCGGCGCGGAACGTGCGAAAGACGTGACGAACCTGCGTGAGAAGGAGCTGCTGGACAAGGCAGTCGCGTCGTCGGCCGAGGATCGTGACCGAATCTACCATGAGATCGCCCTTGAGATGATCAAGGACCGGGTCATCATCCCGCTCGTCAGCCCGAACGTGGTCTTGGCCTACAACGAGAAGGTGGCGGGCATGCGGTATAGCGTCATACAGCTCATTCCCCTTCAGGAACTGTCCTACAAGAAGTAGTGTCCGATCGGGAGAAACAGCCAGAGTGTCGTCGACATGAGCGCCTACAGTTATGTTCTTCAACGTCTGGCTGGACTCCCGTTCCTCCTGATCGGTGTCGTCACCGTCGCCTTCCTGCTGTCTCAGATCGCTCCGGCGGAACCGCTTGCCTCGATCCTGTCGGAGCGTCAGCTCAGCAACCCGGAAGCGGTCGCTGCCGCCAAGGCCCGCTGGGGTCTCGATCGTGGACCGGTCGAGCAGTATCTGTACTATGTCAGGAATGTCTTCCTCGGTGACCTCGGCATATCGTTTCGGACGAAGCAGCCGGTTCTGCACGATCTGTCGACCCGGCTGCCCGCCACGATCGAACTCGTCGTCGCCGCGCTGCTCTTCGGCGTGAGTTCGGGAATCGTGCTTGGGGTGCTGGCCGCCCGTTTCCGGGATACGTGGATTGACCAAATCGTGCGCCTTTTCGCGCTGTTCGGATCCTCGCTACCGGTTTTCTGGTCGGGACTCGCCGCAATGTCGATCTTCACGGTTCATCTCGGCTGGCTGCCTGGACCCGGCCGAATGAACCCTCGCGCGGCGGCGATCGACCCGATAACCGGTTTCAACACGGTCGATACCCTGCTCAGAGGCAACCTTTCGGCCTTCGGCGACGCGCTCGCCCATCTCGTCCTCCCGGCAATCATCCTCGGCTGGGCGACGACCGGCATCATCTCGAGGCTCGTGCGGGCCAGCATGCTCGACGTTCTGGGTCAGAATTATATCCTCATGGCCAAGTCCAAGGGCGCCGGCGGTGTACGCATCCTTTTCCACCACGCTCTGCGCAATGCGCTGCTGCCGGCGGTCACGGTGATCGGGTATTCGTTTGCCTTCCTCCTCACCGGTGCGGTTCTGACCGAAACAATCTTTTCATGGCCGGGCGTCGGATCCTATGCCGTCGCTTCCGCGCGCGCGCTCGACTACCCCGCCATCATGGGAGTGACCATGTTGGGGGGAGCGGTGTTCATCCTGACCAATCTCGCAACCGATCTCGCTTACGTGCTGATCGATCCGCGCATCAAGCTCCAGTAGGATCGGTTTCCCCATGGCAGCCACCGCAGCCTATTCTCCAAAACAGTCCCGGCGATCGCGCCATCTCTGGAGCGTCGTTCCAGGCCATGTCGGCATCGCCATCATCTGCTTCTGGATCGTCGCCGCGCTGACCGCCCGCTTCTGGATACCGTATTCAACCTTCGACATGGTGGGGCCGCGTCTCAGTCCTCCCAGCATGGAACATCTGTTCGGAACCGACAGCCTCGGCCGCGACGTGTTCTCCCGAACGATGAGTGGCGCGGCATATTCCATCCCGATAGCGTTCATCGTCGTCGCGGCCGGGGCGTTCGTCGGCTGCACGCTCGGCGCACTGGCCGGCTTTCTCGGCGGCTGGACGAACGCGGTGGTGATGCGGCTCGTAGATGTGACGCTGTCTTTTCCGCCGATGCTCTTGGCGATGGCCGTCGCGGCCTCGTTCGGTCCCGGCCTCGCGACAGCGGCGGCGGCGATGATCGCCGTGTGGTGGCCGCTCTACGCGCGTCTCATGCATGCGCAGGTATTGAGCGTGAAACGGATGGAACATGTCGAGGCCGCTATCGCTTCCGGCGCTCGCCCGGGGCGCCTGCTTATCGGGCATATCCTCCCGCTTTGCTGGACGCCGATCCTGATCAACGCGACGATGGATTTCGGGCAGGTCGTATTGTTGGCCGCCGCCCTCAGCTTTATCGGTCTCGGTGCCGCGCCACCGACCCCGGAATGGGGCTCGATGGTTTCTGACGGAGCGGTCAACTACTATTTCTGGTGGATCGCGGCGGCTCCCGGCATCGCCGTCCTGACTGTCGTTCTCGCCCTTAATTTCGTCGGCGACAGGGTGCGCGATATTCTCGACCCGCGGAAGCAATAGACATGAGCGAGATTCTGCTTGAGATGAGGGGAATCGCCGTCGCTTTCGCCGGGATGGGAGAGAAGAAGTCCGTTCGTGACGTGAGCCTCAGCATCGCCCCAGGCGAAACCGTCAGCATCGTGGGCGAGTCGGGGTCGGGCAAGAGCGTCAGCATGCGGGCGGTCATGGGGCTGCTGCCGGATTCGGCGATCGTCTCGGGCTCCGCCAGATTTATGGGCCAGGAACTCATTGGCGCAGAGACGCAGACTTTGCGGCGAGTACGTGGCTCTCGGATTGCGATGATCTTCCAGGATCCCCTTACCGCGCTCAATCCCCTCCTGACCATCGGCGACCAGGTCGTCGAAGCGATTCGCATCCACAATCCGGACGTCTCGCTGCGGCAGGGACGGGAACGGGCACTGAAGCTCTTGAAGGATGTCGCAATCCCGTTTCCCGAAAAACGCCTCGACCAATATCCCCACGAGTTTTCCGGCGGCATGCGCCAGCGCATCGTGATCGCGATCGCGATCGCCAACAAGCCGGATCTGATCATTGCCGACGAGCCCACGACGGCGCTGGACGTCACCGTGCAGGCCGAAATCCTCGATCTGCTGCGTCAGCTCTGCAGACAAAACGGGGCAGGGCTGGTGCTTATCACCCATGACCTCGGCGTGGTGGCCGGAATGGCGGAGCGAGTCTACGTCATGTACGCGGGCTCGATCGTGGAAGCTGCTGCGGTCGATGACATTTTCGACCGCCCGGCACACCCCTATACACGCGGATTGCTCGGGTCCTTGCCGAACATGGACAAACATTCGAGGCGCCTGTCGGACATTGGCGGCAGCCCGCCGACGGCGAATGCCCTGCCCCCGGGCTGCGCGTTCCACCCAAGATGCGCCTTCGCGGAAGCGATTTGCGCGAAAGAGGCCCCGTCGCTCCAGTCATACGCCGCGTCGCAGGTCGCCTGTCATCTCGCGGGACGCCTGCCTTCTTTCGGGACAGAAATCGAGACCGCATGCTGAAAGAGATGTCAGTGAAACCCGATCTGTCAGCGACCGGAAGCGGCGAGCCTTCGCTTCTTTCCGTGCGCGACCTGACCAAGGACTTTGCCTCCACCGGCATTTTTGCGCTGGGCAAGCGCAGTCCCCCTATTCGAGCGGTCGCTGGTGTTTCCTTCGACGTGTGGCACGGAGAAACGCTTGGACTGGTTGGCGAGTCGGGATGCGGGAAGTCCACCTTGGCCCGATGCATCCTGCGATTGATCGAGCCGACGTCCGGCTCCGTGTCGCTGGAGGGCGTAGACCTCGCCAGTCTCGATGCCGAAGGCATGCGCGCCCAGCGCAGGCATCTTCAGGTCGTCTTTCAGGATCCCTACGCATCCCTCCACCCCCGATTCCGGATACGCGACATCATTGCCGAACCGCTCCGGCTGACCGACCTCGGTCGCCGCGCCGTAACCGATCGCGTCAATGAACTGGTCGACCTGGTAAAACTCAGCCGCGAACATCTGGACCGCTATCCGCACGAGCTCTCCGGCGGACAGAGGCAGCGCGTCGGCATAGCGCGAGCGTTGTCGCTGGACCCCAAGCTGATCCTCCTGGACGAACCCGTGTCGGCGCTGGACGTGTCGATCCAAGCGGGTATCCTCAACCTGCTGATGGATCTGCAGGAGCGGCTCGGGCATTCCTATTTGTTCGTCGCGCACAATCTGTCGACCGTCAGGCACATCGCGGATCGTGTGGCGGTCATGTATCTCGGCAAGATCGTCGAGATCGCTCCGACCGAGCAGCTCTTCAGCGCGCCGCGCCACCCCTACACGACCGCTCTGCTGTCAGCCGTACCGATCCCGAATCCCAAACTCGAGCGGCAGCGCCGACGGATCGTGTTGTCCGGCGAAATCCCGAGTCCAGCCGCGCCTCCAAGCGGTTGTCGTTTCCGGACCAGGTGCTGGAAAGCCCAGGAAATCTGCTCGACAAAGGAACCCGCCTTGCGGCCGGATGGTGCGACGTTCCATGCGTGTCATTTCCCGCAACCGGCCTAAGCAATGTCCGACCAGGTTGAACCGTTCTGCCGGGTGGATTCGCGCCAAATCCTTCCGTCTTCGGACTTGGCCGTGCCACCAGCACGACCACGCCGAAGACCTCGATCTTGGCCCGAATTTCAACATGGTCGGACATAGTCCTAGCGCCGGGAGGCGCCTGCGGTCCGACCTCCCCGTTCGTTCGGGTGTGGCCGGAAAGGCTCTAGCGGGTGGCGTTTGGAAAGTGATATGCTTTTCAAACAATTCTTCGAAGGGGAGGCGAAGATGACATTGCCCATCCTTCGATCCTCGCGCATTCAGGCATTTGCCAAGGCTAGATACCCGTGATTTACGCTGCAGCCGCGGACTCGGAAGATCTCGCGCACAGCGACGTCAGCCGCGACAGTCTTTCGGATCAGATCTATGCGAGGTTGCGCGTCGCGTTGATGACCGGACAGTACGAGCCGGGGAGCAAACTGAACATCCGGAAGCTTGCCGCGAGCTACGACATGTCGCCAACTCCGGTGCGCGAGGCGATATTTCAGCTCGTTCGCGAAGGGGCCCTGGAACTCAGGCTGGGTCATCAGCCTCGCATCCCCGTTTTGAGCATACCCCAGTACATCAACATCCGGGAAACGAGAGCTCCGTTGGAGCGTCTGGCTGCCGAATTGGGTGCGGTCCGGATCAAAGAGGACGACATCGAAAAGCTGAAGGTCCTGCACGAGAAATTCATCGAATCGGAAAAGGCCCTGCACTTCAAGGAAGCGCTCGCTGCCAACCAGGAGTTCCACTTCACCATCTACCGGGCCGCGGACAACGATGTCCTCGTTCGCGTGATCGAGAATCTCTGGTTGCTGGCCGGCCCCTTCGTGAACAACCAGTATCCGCTGGAGAAGGAGTCGGCCCCGCGCGTGCACCCGCACGTTCTGATCATCGATGCGCTGACGAGAAGGTCGCCTGCGGAGGCGGGAGAGCTTGTCGTCCGCGATCTTCGCGAGGGGTCGTATGCGATTCTCGAGAAGCTGAAAAAAGCCTCAACTCCGCGACCGGCGAGCGGACGGACTGCCCGACACGCGGTCAGAAGTAGGTCCGGATCGAACTCGTGACGTTGTAGTCGTCGTCCACGACGTGCATGACTCGCCATTTGTCGAACGTCAGACACGGATGCGAAATGCCGAAGCAGAGCAGATCGCCGACCTGGAGAGGCGAATCGGCTGGAACGGTCAAGTGCGCATGCTGGTCGTTGAGCCGCGTAACGATATGACCTTCCGCGACGGGTTGCGGTGTTCGTGCGCTGCCATCGGGCCTGAACCACTTGAGCAAGACGGGCTGATCGTCGTACGAAATGTCCCGCTTGCCGAACGCGGCGATTAATTTGTCGTTCTCCGGCCGCGATTGGGCATAGGCCCATACCTCCAACGCGGCTCGCGGGCCGCCGGGAGGGAGCTCGAGCTGCCCGCGATCGCGCAGGGCCTCTATCGCTTTCGCATACATGACCGAGTCGTGCGTGATGTAGCATCCGGACCGCAGCAGCACCTTTGCGGGACGCGACAGGCCCGCGGAGCCGAGCTTGTCTGCGACGATGTCGTAGAACGACGAGCCGCCGGCGCTGAGATGGATCTCTCCTGATGCGAACAGTCCGAGCTGGTCACAGTGCCGGGCGAGATCGACCATCCGGTCGAGCAGATCGTTGACGGGAGCAAGCGTTTCCTCGGAAGAGCCGGCTTTCAGCAATCCCTCGAAACCTTCGATCCCGCGCAGGTCCAGGTAAGGGCTGCGATGGATGGCGCCAGCAATAGCCAGCGCTTCGTCTTTCGTCCTGCAGCCGGTGCGCCCGCCGAGGTAGCCGAGTTCGACGAGAACGGTCAGCGGACGCTCGAGTCCGGCAGCAGCGGCGATGCGCTCGATGGCGTGAAAGTTGGCCATCGAGTCAATGAGGAACAGAAATTCGAAGGACGCATCCCGAGCGGTCTCGTCGACCACATAGGATATGGCGGCCTTGCCGACGAGCTGGTTGGCGTAAAAAATTCGATTGTAACCGAAGCGGCGCGCGACGCGCAGCTGATGAATTGTCGAGACGGTAATGCCCCAAGCGCCGTCGTCCATCTGCAGCTGGAAAATGGCCGGGGCCATCGTCGTCTTGCCGTGGGGTGCGAGGTCGGCCCCGGTGCTTCCCAGGAACGACTTCATCCACGCGCTGTTGTTGCGCATGGCGCTTTCAATGAGGACAGCGCAGGGAAGCGGGATATCTTCGGCGAGCACATTCCAGCCTTGCGAAGCGACATCGCTTGTATTCAGTGGCGCGGCCAGCGACGGCACGCCCTTGTCGAGTTCCGAAAGGGGGTCGTCGGCACTGTTGTGAATAGGGTTCATATCGTCCTCATCGTCGTCGCGGCCGGAACTCGTGGCTGTTTCAGGCAGGGCGAACCGGTGTTCGCGGGAACGGCCCTAGCTGCGCGCTATGGACCACGACCTTCGCGACGGCTTGCCGCGACGGCCGTCGCCGTCAGGGAGCGGACCCGGTCCCACGCCTGCGCCTCGATTACGGCGCGAGGCGCCATGAACATTCCGCCCACGGCGATTATGTTCGGTTGGTCGAGATAGTCGGCGGAATTGTCGTTGGTGATGCCTCCTGTCGGACAGAATCCGACGTCGGGAAACAGCGGGAACATGTGGCGTATCCACGCCAGCCCGCCGTTCAGGTCCGCCGGAAAGAACTTCAAGTCGGTAAAGCCTGCTTCCACCGCGGCGAGGATCTCGCTCGGGCTCGTGGCGCCCGGCAGGAAGGGAAGGTCTACGGACGCCGCGGCTTCCGCGAGTCTTGTTGAAAAGGCCGGCCCGACCAGGAACTGCGCCCCGGCCTTTCTGGCAGCATCGAACTGGTCTTCCCGGATCAGCGTGCCCGCGCCGATGACCGCGGTACGGGCCGCCGCGCGCATTCTTTCGATGACGGCCAGGGCCGCCCCACTTCTCAACGTCACTTCAATCAGGTCGATGCCTCCGTCTTCGAGCGCCGCAAGCAACGGTTCCGCGTGCATCGCGTCCTCCACGTGGAGGATTGCCACGAGAGGCAAGCGCGGGCCGACCAGGGCTCTGAAGCTCGGACGGCGAATCTGCTGATGTCGTTGGTCGATCATGTCTGCTCCAAAGTGAGGATTGTGCGGTCGGCTGGACCTCCGACCCTGCCAATATGTTCAGGGGACGACGAGTTCGATGAGAAACGGTCCAGCGCGCTTCGATGAGGTTCGCAGCAGGTCATTGAACTCGGGCATCGTCCGCGCGACCGCGGCCTCGACGCCGAAGCTCGTCGCCAGGGCCTGCCAGTTCACCTCCGGTCTCGAAAGGCTCATCATATCGAGTGCCGCCTTGCCGGCCGTCGCGCCCACGTTCGCCAGTTCGCCGAGGAGGATCGCATAGCGCCGATTCGACAGGATCACCGTGGTGACATCGAGCTTTTCGCGAGCCTGCGTCCACAGGCCCTGGACGCTGTAGAGGGCCGAACCGTCCGCCTGAAGATTGATCACCCGCCGGCCCGGCACGGCGACGGCCGCGCCGGTGGCCATCGGAATCCCCAGACCGATAGCGCCACCGGTCAGTTGCAGCCAGTCATGACGCGGGGCATGGCGGGTGCCCGCGAAGAAGGCCCTGCCGAAACTCACGCTTTCGTCGACGATGACGGCGTCTTCGGGCATCAGCGCAGCCAGCGACTGAGCAACCGCCGATGAACTTATCTCGCCGGTCGATGCGGATGGACGGGGCGGAGCTTCCAGACCGATCTGGCGTGGAGCGTCGAGATGGTCGGCGAGACGGCAAAGAGCATCCGCCCCGTCCTCTGAATCGTCCGCCAGCGCATGGATCTCGATATCGTCCGGCGTTGGAGCCTGAGGCTTGCCCGGATAGGCAAAGAATGCCACCGGAGGGCGGGCGCACACTGTAATGAGATGACGGACGCCGGCAAAGAACCTGACCGCCTCGTCGATGGAGTAGGGGATGCGCTGAATCTCGGCGCAGGCTCCGCCTCTTTCGATCCTGGGTATATGGGCGGGCGCGATCAGCCGGGCGCCGGTTGCCGCGGCGATGCGGCCGGCGACCTCGATCGAAGGCCGGCGCAGCACGGGACCGCCAAGGAGTATGACGGTCTCTTCATTGCGCCGCAAAGCGGCCCCGGCGCGCGCGATCGCTGCTTCCTCGGCTTTTGCTTGGGTCGCCGGCGGCTGCGCAATGGCCGGCCCGGTTGCGCCGTTCCAACCCGCATCGCTCGGCAGGATCAATGTCGCGACGCCGCGCGGAAAGGTATTCGCCCAATGGATGGCATCCGCACAGTCCTGGGCGGCCGTCTCCGCGGACGTCGAACGCTTCACCCATTTCGATACAGGTGACGCCCATGTCTCCGCCGGGGCGTTGAGAGGCGGATCGTAGGAGGTGTGATAGGTTGCGTGGTCCCCTACGATGTTGACGATCGGTGTGCCGGCCCTGCGCGCATTGTGCAGGTTCGACAGTCCATTCGCCAGGCCCGGGCCGCAATGCAGGAGCGTTGCGGCAGGGCGGTCGGCCATGCGCCCGTAACCATCTGCGGCGCCGGTGACAACGCTTTCCGTCAGTCCCAGGATGGATCGCATCCCGGGATAGTCATCGAGTGCGGCGACGAAATGCATTTCGCTGGTCCCCGGGTTGCCGAAGCAGGTATTCACTCCTGCGGCAATCAATTTGCGTATGACCGAATGCGCTCCGTTCATCCCGTGCCTCCTCGTATGAGAAAAGCGTAGCAACATTTTTTGGTCGATCATATATCAAAAATTGGAAAGCCTGATATTTTCCGTCGGAGAAGAAGGGCCTGGAGCTGAACATGACGAAGACGAAACCGAAGGTGATGATGATCACGGGGGGCGCCAGCGGGATTGGTGCCAGCATGGCCCGACAGGCGGCCGCGGCTGGTCATCAAGTCATCATTGCCGATATCGACGCCGCCCGGGCCCGGCAGGTCGCCGCGGCCATCGGAAACGGGGCGCAGGCGGTGGCGCTGGACATATGTTCCTCCGAGCAGTGGGAGGCTGTCCTGGATGACGTCTGGCGGCAGCATGGCCGCCTCGACGTTCTGGTCAACAACGCGGCAATCGTTCGGACCGGCTACGCTCGCGACGTTTCCATCGCTGCGCATCAGCAGGTCATGGACACGAACTTCATGGGGCCTTTGCGTGGCATGTTGGCGGGATTGAGCCGCTTCAAGGCTCAGGGTCACGGCCACCTGGTGACGATCTGCTCGATGACGGGATTCCTTCCGTTTCCCGGCTTGGCGTCCTACGCCGCGGCCAAGCATGCGCTGCGCGCGTTCCACCACGCCCTTGCGCTCGAGGAAAGGGCGAGCCCGGTCAAGTTCACGATCATCCATCCGACGTCCACGGAGACGCCGATGCTTGAGAAGGAAGCCGAGGACGATGCGCTGGCCCTTGCCTTCGCGGGTCCCTCCATGAGCGCCGACATGGCTGCCGCGACGATTCTTGCCGCTGTCGAGAAGAATGCGATCGAGGTGTTCATGCCGCCCGAGCGCGGCAAGATCGTCCGCCGGGTGGGGACCAGTCCGCGAAGCCTGCGCAAATTGATCGAACGCAACGAGGTCATCGGCGCCGAAAGGCTGGCCCAGAGGCGGGCATCGGCGGCAGCGAAAGGGTAGCTTCGTCCAATCGCTCGCCGGGGCGGCTTCCCGGCTTCAGATCGTTCTCGGTTCCTGGACCAGTTCGATGCCGAAGCGCGCGTTCACGGCTTCCCGAACCCGTGCCGCCATCCGTGCCACGTCGGAAAAAGTCGCCCCGCCGTGGTTCACCAGGATCAGGGCATGGTCGTCGTGAACGCCTGCCGAACCTTCGCGCGCGGCCTTCAGACCGCACATCTCGATCAACCATCCGGCGGCAAGCTTGATGCGTCCGTCGCCCTGAGGATATCGCGGCGCGTCGGGAATCCGCGCGGCGACGGAGGCGGCTACGACCGGATTGTGGAAGAACGAACCCGCATTGCCGATCAGCCGCCAGTCCGGAAGCTTTTCCCGGCGCAGCTCAAGCACCCGCTTCATGACGGCGTCGGCGTCAGGGCGGCCGGAGAGGGTTTCAAGGCCCTTGTAGCCGATCACGGGCTTCCACGGTCGCGGCAGCGACAAGGTGACGTCGAGGATGACATAGCGGTCCGTGGCCTTGAAGATGGAATGCCGGTAGCCGAAGCCGCATGCGTCGCGATCGAGCGTCACCAGGACATCCTCGACCCGATCGTAGGCGGTCAGCGAATGGAAGCGTTCCGCCAGTTCGACCCCGTAGGCGCTGATGTTCTGCACCGGTGCGGCGCCGACGGTGCCGGGAATGCCGGAAAGGTTCTCGAGGCCCCCAATGCCCTGGCCGACGAGCCAAGCGACGAGGTCCGGCCAATCCTCTCCGGCCATCGCGCGAACCAGCACGCGGTCCTTGTCCAGCCCGAGAATCGACCTGCCTTTCGTCGTCATCAGCGCGACGACGCTGTCGATCTCCTCGCGAAGCAGCACGTTGCTGCCGCCTCCGATGACGGCGAGCGGCAGCCTCTGCTCGGCCGCGAAGGCCCTCAGCGCGACGATCTGGTCGAGCGAGGTGATCCGCGCGCCATACGCCGCGCGCGACTTGAGGCCGAATGTGTTGTGGGCCGTCAGGTCCAGTTCCGGAACGATCCGCACGGTTTCGCTCAAGGCTTTATGCCGCATCGTGGATCTATCGCGACCCGATATCCGACTCGCTGGGCGAATAGATTTCCCGCTCGAGCGGCTTGAGGTGGACCAGCGCCTCTCCCCGATGCATGCGGATGTTGAGGCGGAAGGAATTGCCGACGCGTTCCGAACGCTCGACGAAAAGTGCGGCGACGGTTGGCGGACAAATCTCGTTCACGGTGAAGCGGAACAGCGCCAGCCATCGCTGGAAGTGCGCGTCGGTGAGTTCTGGCAGCGCGAGGTGCTTGGGCATCGGGCGGCCCTGGTAGCGGCCGCTGCCAAGCAGCATCGAGCTCCAGAAATCGACGATCGTATCGAGATGGGCCTGCCACCGTTCGTCGGGAACCGCGCGCCGGAAAACGGGGCCGATGAGGTCGTCGTTCCTGGCCAGTCCATAGAAGCGCTCCACGACTTCGCCGATCATTGCCTCGTCCAGTCCTTCGGGCATGAACGAGCCGTTGCGGCGGAGGCGACGCTCGTCGTCCGGGCGAGCCGGCGCGTTCATGCTGCGACCTCGCGGATGACATAGGTGCAGCGCCGGCCGCCCTTGACGATGTGCTCGGTGCGTTCGACCTCCGCGCCGGGCCCGAGCACCCTGCGGAACACTTCCAGTTCGGCGCGGCAGAAGCCCTGGCAGGTCATGGCTGCCGCGCAGATCGGACAATGGTTCTCGATCAGCACGAGCGAACCGTCCTCCGCCTCCCGCCACTCCGCCATGTAGCCTTCGGCGGAACGCAGGTTGGTCAGGGCGACGACCCGATCGCGAAGCTTCGCGTGCTCCGCCATCGCCGCCTCATATGCAGCCCGCGTGTGCATTTCCCGCTTGCCGATGATTTCGTCGAGCGCGGATTCGCCCAGACTGTCGCGAATGATGTCCAGGAGCTGGACGGTCAGCGCGGCGTGCGTGTCCGGAAACCGGGCCTGTGCGGCCGGCGTCAGCCCCCATTTCTGCGTCGGGCGCCCGACCCCCGACGGCACGCTGCTCGCCGCCACAAGACCCTCGTCCGCCAGCCGGACGAGTTGCTGTCGGGCGGCCTCTCCCGTCGTTCCGAGCTGGCGGCCGAGGGCCATGGCTGTCAGCGCGCCATGCATCTTGAGCGCCATTAGCACCCGCTCCGCAGGGCTTCGCGGCGACCATGGCGAATTTTCCAAGATAGAGCTTGACATATCCGGCGTCATAATTTTCAAAGGCTCATCTTGGAAATTATTCGCGCGGCCCCGAAATTGCAAGCGCCGCGTCCACAAGGAGCAAAATTATGGCCTTCGAACTGCCCTCCCTTTCCTATGCCCACTCCGCTCTTGCCGAACGCGGCATGAGTCAGGAGACGCTGGAACTTCACCACGGAAAGCACCACCAAGCCTATGTGACGGCGCTGAATGGCTTCGTGGACAAGAACGTCGATCTCCAGGGAAAGTCTCTTGAAGAGATCATCGCGTTTTCGAACGGCAAATCAGATCTTGCGCCGGTCTTCAACAATTCCGGCCAGCACTGGAACCACATCCATTTCTGGAACGCGCTCTCGCCCACGGGCGGACGGCTGCCGGGCCGGCTCGAAGCGAAGATCAAGGAGGATTTCGGTTCGGTCGATGCATTCAAGGATGCGTTCAAGACGGCTGCCACGACGCAGTTCGGCTCCGGCTGGGCCTGGCTGATCGTCGGATCCGACGGCAAGCTCAAGACCACCAAGACTCCGAATGGCTCGAACCCGCTGGCCACCGGAGAAGGCCGGCCGCTGCTCGGCCTCGACGTGTGGGAACACAGCTACTACGTCGACTTCCGCAACCGTCGCCCCGACTACGTGACCAACTTCCTCGACAAGCTCGCCAACTACGAGTTCGCCGAGGCCAATCTCGCCTGATCTAGCCGCACGCCGTCGGCCGCGTCTCCTGTCGGGGCGCGGCCGGTGTCGTACGTATCGGACGCCCGGATCCGCCATGGCCAATGTCGTCACGGAAGGCAATGTCGCCCGCACGCATATGGACTGTGTGGACGTGCGCACGGTCGATTGCTTCGACCAGGACGGGAACGTGGGCATCATCCACCGCGGCGAATGGATCGATTGCAGCGTCTGCAAGCGCGAATACCCCGCCGACGCGATCAAGCCGGACCTTGCGGAGCCGGCGATGGAGCAATGGACATGGTTGAAGCGGAAATATGTCGACCTCTGCCCGAACAGGGTCACGACAGGCACACCGCCCGCCAACGCCTGGCAGATGCGTGGCGAGCCCAACGAGATTCGCGATCTCTTCTCGCAGATGCCCGGAGGCGGCTGGTGATGGGCGAAACCGGTGACTTTGCGACGCCCGAGGTTCTTCGGCTGCAATCTGGCGGCAACTTCCATGCGGACATCAGGACGTTCCGCGACGCCATGGCGTCCATGGCGTCGACCGCTTGCCTGGTGACAACCCAGTTCGGCGGCGAGCGCCTCGGGCGCACCGTCACTTCGGTCTTCTCCCTCTCTGTGGAGCCGCCGGCCATCCTGGTTTCGATCGACACGTCGAGCCGCCTGGTCGATCATATCGTCAAGACCGGAAGATTCGCCTTTTCCCTTCTGGCGCAGGGCCAGGAGGCGATAGCCGATGCCTTCGCGGGAAAGGTCGAAGCGTCGCGACGTTTCGACATTGGCCGGTGGGCGTCATGGGACTCCGGTCATCCGCGACTCGACGGCGCCCTCGCGGCGATGGATTGCGAGGTGCTCGGCATGATCGAGACAGGAACGCACCTCCTGTTCGCCGGAGGCGTGCTCGACATCGCCCTCGCACCGGAAAAGATACCGCTCATCTGGCATGAGCGACGGTACAAAACGCTGACCGATACGGTTTAGGGTCTACCGACAGGGGCGGTCTCGAGCGGCGATGCCATCTTCCCCGGGGGCGAAGGTCAGGTCCGGGACGCCAGCCCGGCCATGCCGACGATTTCGATCACCAACGCCGCGTGGCACCCCACGCCGGGGATACCGTCCCCGAGGGCAAGATCATTGTGTTCCGAACAACTGATCTATCGGACCACGCAGCAGCCGCAGCACAGCCGAGACTCTGTCGCGCTGGTGCGCAAAGCGGGTTGTCGGGACCGGAACCGATACGGCATAGCGGTCACCGCGCGGATCGGTGAAGCCGAGACCGACCGCCGAAATCCCCTGCGTATGCTCGTCCTCGTCGAACGCCAGGCCGGAGCGGCGTATGTCCGGGAGCATGGACATGACCCGCTCCGTCGAGGCCACGCCTTCCTCGATCAGCAGCCGGCGCACCTGTTCGTCGTCGAGCAATGCGAGGCAGGCCCGCCCATTGGCGGTGGAGGCCAGCGGAAAGACCTCGCCCACCGCAGAGACCGCCCTTAGTCTATGCGATCCCGGCATCTGGTCGATGAAGACCATCTTGCCGTCGCGCAGGACGGACAGGTCGACCGTCTCCTCCGTCTGCGCGGAGAGCCGCTGCAGCAGCGGTCGCATGAGGTCCACTACGTTGAAGCGCGCCGCTTCCGACAGCGCGTGAAGTTCCGGCCCAAGGCGAATTCCCGAGCCGCCACTCGAACTGATGACCAGCCGCTCGGTCTGCAGCGCGCCGACGATGCGCTGGACCGTCGAGCGCGGCAGGCTTACGCGCTCGGCGATCTGGCCCAGGCTCATGCCGGGTGAGCCCTTGAGCGCGCGCAGCACCGCCGAGGCGCGTGCGATCACCTGAATTCCGTTGCGGTCGTCGCGTTCCATCCAATCGCCGGCGCGACTCGCACCGCCCTTCATTCGCCTGATCGTCATAGCCAACCCACAATACAGTACAAGTTGACCGCAATCCAAGTCAACCATAGCGTACCCGACGAACGGCGCGGGGAGGAGCCCACACCGCCGGGACGATCAGGACGAGCAGCCGAGACATCCGCAAATCGCGCCGACCGTCGCAGTTCGCGCAGGCCGCACCGACCCCGGGTCGAGGGCGGACCGGCCGAATCGTGGGTGTGATGGTGCAGATACGTTTCAGAGACCATTGGGAGGAACATACATGAAAATCCTGTCGATCGTACGTGGAGCCGCGCTTGCGCTGCTGCTTGGCCCGAGCGCCGGCGCCGCGCATGCCGACACCGTCAGACTCACCGTCGTCTCGGGCTACGCGCCAACCGCCGCATGGGTAAAGCAGTTCCAGGAGGTCTTCGTTCCCGAAGTCGACAAGCGGCTCGCGGCGACAGGCAATCACAAGATCGACTGGAATCTCGCCTGGGGAACCATCGTGAAGCCGGCCGGAGAATTCGACGCCGTGCAGAACGGTTTGGCAGACATGGGCATCGTGCAGACGGTCTTTCATCCTGACAAGGTCGGGGTCTACAACATCTCCTACGTCACGCCCTTCGTCTCGACGGATATCGTCGCCATCACCAAGGCCGTCAACGGACTTGCCCGGGACTATCCGGCGATGACCGATGTCTGGGCCAAGTATCGCCAGCATATGCTGACGACGCTGGCCGGCGTGGACAACTACCAGATCGTCCTGCGCGATCCGGCCGCCGGTCCGGACGACCTGGCGGGCCGCAAGATCTGCGGCGCCGGTCTCAACCTGCGCTATGTCGAAGGCGAGAGCGTCGTCGGCGTGCCGTCGCCGCTGCCCGATTTCTACAACAACATCAACAGCGGCATCTGCGACGGCACGATAATCTGGCCCGACGCGATCCAGAACTTCAAGCTCGTGGAAGTCGCGCCCCACATGCTCGACGTCAGCTTCGGCGGCGTCAACTCGATGGCGCTGACGGCCAACCAGGCGAAGTGGACGGCGCTGCCGGAAGAGGTCCGCACGGTGCTCCAGGAGACCGCCGAGACGTACCGCGTCGCGCTGGCGGAATATGCGATGAAGCGGTCGGCCGATGCGACCAAGGCCTATGCCGACGCCGGCGGCAAGATCGTTGCCGTCGACGAGGCCACGCGCAAGGCCTGGGCCGAGCGAATCCCGCCGATCGCGTCGGAGTGGGCCGCCGGCCTGAAAGCCCAGGGCGTGCCGGCGGACGAGATACTGGCCGGCTATCTGGCTGCGATGACAAGCGCCGGCGCAATTCCGCTGCGCGACTGGAGCAAGTGAGCCGCCCGCGGACGGCGGCGCGCGCCGCCGTCCGCGACACAGGAAGCCCAACATGGACATGCAACCCCATTCACCGGCCGACGAGCCGGGCGCGATCCTGTCCGGACCGCTGCGCCGCGTCGCCGACGTCATGGGCGCGCTCGGCGCCGTCCTCGTGCTCGCCCTCGCGCTGCTCATCAACACCGACGTCGTGTCGCGTTTCGTGCTGAACCATCCCATGAAGGGCGTGGCGGAGCTGGTCGAACTCAGCATCGTGATCATCGTGTTCGTCCAGTTGCCGACGGCGATTGCGACCGGGGGGCTCATCCGCTCCTCCGAACTGCACAATTCCCTCAATGCCAGGCATCCGGCGGCCGGCAAAGCGTTCGCGATCGTCTTCGAACTCGTCGGCGTGCTGATCTTCGCGCTGTTCGCCTGGGGCGTTTGGCCGCGCTTCATCGAGGCCTGGAACGACGGGCTCTACAAAGGCCAGCCGGGCGTCTTCACCGCACCGACCTGGCCGGCGGAACTCGCCATCGTCGTCGGCGCCACGGTGGCGTCGCTATGCTTCGCGGCGTCCTGCATCGCCAGAGTGAGGCGGGCGTGATGCCGGTCGAGATGATCCTCAGCCTGGGCTCGGTCGCCGCGATCCTGCTGCTGGTCTACGCGGGAATGCCGGTCGCCCTCGTGCTGGCGCTGGTGTCAGGCGTCGCCCTTTTCATGCATTCGGGCTCGCTCGACCTGCCGCTCTATCTCGCGGTAGCGGCCGCGTCGGACGGTATTTCCAGCTATTCGTTCGGCGTCGTACCGCTGTTTGTGCTCATGGGCGCCTTCGTCAGCGAAGCCGATCTCGGCCGAGACGCCTTCCGTGTGGCGAATGCCTATCTGGGCAGGACGCGCGGTGGACTCGGCGTCGCGACCGTCGTCGCGAATGCCGTTTTCGCGGCGATCACCGGCATTTCGATTGCGTCCGCGGCGATCTTCTCCCGTGTCGCCGTCCCGGAGATGCGGCGGTTCGGATATGGCCGGCGCTTCTCGGCGGGCGTCGTCGCCGGCAGCTCGATCCTCGGCATGCTGATGCCCCCGAGCGTGCTCCTGATCGTCTACGCCATCATTGCGGAGCAGTCGGTCGCGGGGATGTTCCGCGCGGCGGTCGCACCGGCGCTGATCCTGACGGTCATCTACTGCGTCGGCATCATGCTGATGGCGCGCTTCGCTCCGACCTTCGTCCAGCCCCACGCCCGGCGCGTCGACGCCGAGAGGCTCGGCGCGTTCGGCGTCGTTCGGCTCGCCGGACCGATCACCCTGCTCGTGGTGATGGTGCTGGGCGGCATCTATGGCGGCGTCTTCACGCCGACGGAAGCGGGAGCGGCCGGCGCGGCGCTCGCGCTTCTCGTCGTGATCGCCAAGCGCCGTTTCAACAGGACGTCCTTCTGGAAGGCCCTGCTGGACAGCGGACGCATCACCGCGTCGATCCTGTTCCTGATCATCTGCGCGACGATGTACAGCCGGCTGCTCGGCATCACCGGCATGCCCTACATGCTGACCCAGTGGATCGCCTCGATCGACATGTCGTTCACGGCGCTGATGATCGTCTACTGCCTGCTCCTGGTCCTGCTCGGCATGATCCTCGATTCGACATCGACGATGCTGATCCTGATTCCGATCTTCCTGCCGGCCGTGGTGCATTTCGGCGCCGACCCGGTATGGTTCGGCGTGCTGACCGTGCTCGGCGCCGAGATCGGACTGCTCACCCCGCCGCTCGGCATCAGCGTCTTCGTGGTCAAGGATGCGATCGGCGATCCGTCCACGTCGCTGAAGGATGTCTTCCGCGGGTCCTATCCCTTCGCGGCGATGATGGCGCTCCTGCTGCTGTCGCTGGTGCTGTTTCCGCAGATTACGCAGTGGTGAAAAGGAGGCCTGGATGCTGGAACTCTATCACGGTGCGACGTCTGTCTGCTCACAGAAGGTCCGCCTGGTGCTGTCCGAAACCGGACTGGAGTGGCAGAGCCGGCCGATCGACCTCGGGAAGGGCGAGCAGTTCAGTCCCGGCTATCTGCGGCTCAACCCGAACGGCGTCGTGCCGACGCTGGTCCACGACGGCAGGGTGATCCTGGAATCGAGCGTGATCTCGGAATATCTCGACCGGCTGGCCGGCGGCCGGCTTATGGCGGCCGCGGGGGCGGGCGAGTTCGACGTGCGGCTCTGGCTGCTGCGCTGCCTGGCAATTCACGATGCGATCAACACGCTGACCTTCGCGACATCGGCCCGGCAGGCGGTCCTGTCGACCAAGACGCCCGAGGAGATCGAGGCCGCGCTTGCGAAGATGCCGAACCCGCAGATGGCGGCGAAGCGCCGCGATCTCTACGCCCGCGGGACGGAGTCCGACTTCGTCGGCGGTGCGCTGTTCACGCTCGAGCAGACGTTCAGCGACATGAGCGCCGCGCTGAAGCGGGGTGGACCATGGCTGTATGGCCCCTACTGCCTCGCCGACACCGTGCTGCTGGCCTATCTCGACCGCATAGAGCGGCTCGGACTGGACGGGCTCTGGCATGGCCGCCATCCGGGAATCGCCGACTGGATCGCCGCCGGGCAGGCGCGCCCGTCCTATCGCGCCGCAATCGCCGATTTCACGGATCCCTCCGCCGCGGCCGCGATGCGCAAGGGTGGCGAGCGCTACTGGCCGTCGATCAGCGCCCGGCTGTGACGCCCACCGGGCAAGTGGATTCCGTCTGCTTTAGACCGCCATACGATACAGATTGACCGCGATACAATTCAGCCATAGCGTTGACGGCACAGGCTCTGGGAGGAGCCCCAGGACATTGGTGACACATTTGCGGCGCCTTGGGGTGCCGAGGAGATCTTTCATGACGATCACGGTGCGCGGTATCGAGTTCCAGTCGAACCTCGACAACCCGATGGGGATCGAGTTCTACAACCTGTCGCACCGGTTCGGCTTCCAGTGCCCGAACTGGCCCTATTTCCGCGACGTCCAGATCGAGCGCAAGCACTACATGGCCAAGTCGGGGGTGCTGTCGCAGACGATCACGACGACCATGCACGTGACCACCCACATCGACGCGCCGGCGCATGTCGTGCAGGGCACGCCGTTCATCGACGAGGTGCCGCTGCCGCACTTCTTCGGCTCGGGCATCGTGGTGTCGCTGCCGAAGAAGAAGTGGGAGCAGATCACCGGCGACGATCTGGAGAAGGCCTGCGGCAAGTCGATCCGCAAGGGCGACGTGCTGATCATCAACACCGGCTGGCACAAGGTCTACGAGGACGGCGACTACTTCGCCTACTGCCCGGGCTTCGTCCCCTCGGCCGCCGACTGGATGATCGAGAAGGGGGTCAAGGTCGTCGGCCACGACACCCAGGCCAACGACCATCCGCTGGCCACCGCCATCGGCCCGCAGCGCAACGGACCGATCCTGCCGCACCTGGCGGAGGAGTACAAGGAATGGTCGGGCGGCATCGACTGGAAGGACGCCTTCCCGGAATGGGAGCCGGTGCACCAGAAGATCTTCAAGGCCGGCATCCTCGGCATCGAGAATGTCGGCGGCGACCTCGACGCCGTCACCGGCAAGCGCTGCACCTTCGCCTTCTTCCCGATCAACTGGGATCGCGGCGACGGCTGCATCATCCGCCTGGTCGCCATGATCGACCGCAACCAGTCCTACCGCATCGAGAAGGGCGAGGCGTTCTGATGTTCGTCAAGCGCTTTGCCGATGCCAAGCCCTACGAGGCAGCCAACCACCGCGGCGTGGTCGGGCTTCGCCTGCAGGGCTTCGAGGCGGGCGGGCCCGCGAACCAGTGGGTCGGCCTGTCGCAATTCCTCCCGGGAGGCGGAGCCGGGCCGGATTCCACCCCCTTCGAGAAGGTCTACGTCGTCATCGACGGCGCCATGACCGTTCTCGCGGGCGGCGTGGAGACCGAGCTCGGCCCGCTCGATTCCTGCACCATCGCTCCGGGCGAGGTGCGCGAGCTCGTCAACCGCACCAACCGGGTCTGCACCATGCTGGTGGTGATCCCCTATCCGCCGGGGCACAAGCCATGAGCGCGCTCGCCAATCCCCTGTCGCTGTTCGACATCGCCGGCAAGGTGGCGATCGTCACCGGAGCCTCGGGCGCCTTCGGCGCGGTGGCGGCGCAGGTGCTGGCCGGCGCCGGCGCGAAGCTGGCGCTCGTCGCCGGCAATGCCGCGGCCCTTGCCGAGACCGCCGCGGCCTGCGGCGATGCGGACATCCTTGCGATCAATGCGCGGCCTTCGAGCGAGGAGGCCTGCGACAGGATCGTCGCCGACACCGTGGCCCGCTTCGGCCGCCTCGACATCCTCGTCGTCGCCTCGGGCAAGAACGACGTCGCCAAGATCAACGACATGTCGCCCGCCCGCTTCCTCGACGTGATGGATGCCAACGTCACCCAGAGCTGGCTGATGGCGCGCGCCGCCTCGAAGCAGATGCTGGCGCAGAACGCGGACGGCAAGGGCGCGGGCGGCAAGATCGTGCTGATGTCCTCGGCGCGCGGACTGCTCGGCCATCCCGCCGGCTACACCGCCTATTGCGCCTCCAAGTCCGCCGTCGACGGCATCACCAGGGCGCTCGGCTGCGAACTGGGACCGACCGGCATCACCGTCAACGCCATCGCCCCCACCGTCTTCCGCTCGCCGCTCACGGCGTGGATGTTCGAGGAGACCGAGAACGCGCAGGCCGTGCGCAAGGGCTTCCTCGCCCGCGTGCCGAAGGGGCGGCTGGGCGAGCCGGACGACCTCGCCGGGCCGCTTCTGTTCCTCGCCTCCAAGGCATCCGATTTCTACACCGGCCACATCCTCTACGCCGACGGCGGCTACACGGCGGGATGACCATGGCGGCGCGCGACACCATCGCCGTCGTCGGCGCCGGTCTCATGGGCCACGGCATCGCCCAGGTCTTCGCCGTCGCCGGCCACCCGGTGCGCGTCTACGACGCCCATCGCCCGGCGCTCGACACGCTGCACGCCCGCATCAGGGCCAATCTCGACCAGCTCGGCATGCCGGGCGGCGCGGAGGCGCGCGTCAGCGCCCATGGCGACCTCGCCGACGCCGTCGCCGGCGCGGCCGTGGTCTTCGAGGCAGCGCCCGAGAAGCTCGATCTCAAGCGCGCGCTGTTTGCCGACCTGGTGCGGATCGCCGCGCCCGACGCGCTGCTGGCCTCCAACACCTCCGTCATCCCGATCGGCGACATCGCCGCCGGACTTGCGAGCCGGGAACGGATCGTCGGCACGCATTGGTGGAACCCGCCCTTTCTCGTGCCGCTCGTCGAGGTCGTGGCAACCCCCCAGACGGCAGCGTCGTCCGTCGACCGGATGATCGACCTGCTCGGCTCCGTCGGCAAGCAGCCGGTCCGCATCAGGAAGGACGTGCCCGGCTTCGTCGGCAACCGCCTGCAGCACGCGCTCTGGCGCGAGGCGATCGCGATCGTGGCCGAAGGCATCGCCGACGCCGAAACCGTCGATACCGTCGTCAAGGCCAGCTTCGGCCGGCGCCTGGCCGTGCTCGGCCCGCTCGAAAACGCCGATCTCGTCGGAACCGACCTCACCCTCGACATCCACAACGTCGTGCTCGCCCATCTCGACCGATCCCCAGACCCATCCCCCTACCTCCAGGACCTCGTCCAAAACGGACGCCTCGGAATGAAAAGCGGCGAAGGGTTCCTCAAGTGGACCAAGTCCGATGCGGACCTGACGAGGGCGCGGGTGGCGAAACATCTGATGCGTCCGGAATCGGCCTGAGGGACTGAAGCAGAATCGCCGCTGCATCACGCTGGAGGTGGCGCGGAGGGCCGGGCCGGCTTCCCGTCGGCCGAGGCGACAAGATCGCGTCCGAGGAGGATGCGCGACGGAATTCGGCGGCGCCGAGATACAGGAGGAACAGCAGAATGCAGAAGAAGATCGCTCTGGAAGAGCACTTCATGGCGCCCGGGATGGAGGAATATTTCGCGCTTACGGCGATCAATATCTCACCGACCCTGTTCGGCAAGGCGCTCGAATCGCTTCGCGATTTTGGAGAGAGGCGGCTTTCGGCAATGGACGCCATCGGCGTCCAGACGGCGATCCTATCCCTCTCGGGTCCAGGGGTTCAGGCGGAACCGGTGACCGCGACCGCCATTCGCAAGGCCAAGGAATGCAATGATTTCCTCGCGCCGATCATGGCGGACAGCGGTGGACGCTTCGGCGGCCTTGCCCACCTTCCGACCCAGGATCCAAAGGCCGCGGCCGATGAGCTCGAACGTTGCATCAAGGAGCTGGGCTATGTCGGCGCCATGGTCAACGGGCAGACCAATGGGGCCTATCTCGACGACGACCGGTTTTCCGTCCTCTGGGAAAGGGCCGAAGCGCTCGAGGCGCCGATCTACATCCATCCGTACAACCCGCCCGATTTCCCGTATATGTACCACAATCACCCGGAACTCTACGGCCCGGTATGGTCGTGGACGGTCGAAACGGGCAACCATGCTCTCCGACTCATCTTCGGCCGCGTCTTCGACCGCTTTCCCAAGGCGAAGCTGATCCTCGGCCATATGGGGGAAACGCTTCCCTATCAGCTCTGGCGGCTGGACAGCCGCTGGCCGATCAGCAACCGCGGCGAGCTGCGTCTCGACCTGCCGCCATCTGCTTACTTCAAGCGGAACATCTGGGTCACGACGGCCGGCGTCTGCTCGAACGAACCGCTGCGCTGCGCCATCGATGCGCTTGGTGCGGACCGGGTGATGTTCTCGGTCGACTATCCGTTCGAGCGGGCCGAAGAGGCCGGCACGTGGTTCGAGGCAGCTCCGCTCACCGATGTCGAACGGGCGCTCGTCGGACACGACAACGCAGCGAAACTGCTGGGTCTCGATCCGTCCTGAGCCTCGATCGCTCGGCGAAGCGGCTGCCAGAGGCGACGGCACGACCTGTTCGACAGGAACGCGGCGTCCGCATGCGTGAGAGCGCGCTGTCTTCTCGACGGCGTGCACTCGGCATGTCGTCCGCCTTGTCGTGCGGAAGCCGATTGGGATCCGCAGCCGGGCAGCCGAAACATCAGAGCGCTTATTGACGACCTTGTCAGAAACGAATAAATGACATAGCTGTCAGTTCTGGGAGTTAAGGCTCACGGCATTGTGGGTCGAGGGTCAGGGAGGAATTCGCGTGGAAAGCACGCTGCTCATCGATAATCGGTCTATCGCCGCGACCGGAGACGCCAAGTCGATTCGTCGGGACCCCGTCACCGATGCTCCTGCCACGACCTTCGCGGCGGCGACGCCGGCGGATGCCATCGCCGCGGTGAAGTCGGCCGCCGCGGCCTTCCCGGCATGGTCGAAGACGGGGCCGAATACACGCCGCGACATTCTTCTCAAGGCAGCGGCCCTGCTCGAGGAGCGCGCGGATCAGTTCGTGGAGACGATGATGTCGGAGACCGGGGCGTCGATGCCCTGGGTGCGCTTCAACGTCAAACTGGCGACCGGGATGCTGCGCGAGGCGGCGTCGATCACCACCCATATCAAGGGGGAGATCATCCCCGCGGACAAGCCCGGCGCCTACGCCTTTGCGTTCCGCCGTCCCGTCGGTGTCGTGCTGTCGATCGTGCCCTGGAACGCGCCCATCATTCTGGCCGTTCGCGCCTTCGGCACCGCGCTCGCCTGTGGCAACACGGTCATCCTGAAGGGCTCCGAACGGAGCCCCGGCACGCAATATCTTCTCACCAAGGTGATGATCGACGCAGGCCTGCCGGCGGGCGTCATGAACTACGTCACGCATACCCGCGAGGAAGCCGTCGAGGTGGTGGAGGCGTTGATCGGCTGCGAAGAAGTCCGGCGCGTCAATTTCACCGGTTCAACGGCGACCGGCCGGGTCATCGCCCAGCTCGGGGCGAAGTACCTCAAGCCTGTTCTCCTCGAACTCGGCGGCAAGGCTCCGTTGCTGGTTCTCGAAGACGCCGACATCGACAATGCCGTGCGGGCGGCGGCTTTCGGCGCCTACATGCACCAGGGTCAGATCTGCATGTCCACGGAACGGATCGTGCTCGACGCCAGCATCGCCGATGCCTTCGCCGAGAAGATGACGGCGAAGGTGGCCTCGCTGAGCGCCGGCGATCCCCATCGTTCCGATGCGCCGCTGGGAAGCCTCATCGACGAGGCCGCGGCCGAGCGGGTCGAGGGACTTATCGCCGACGCCATCGAGAAGGGGGCGGTGGCGCTGGTTCGCGGCAGCCGTGAGGGAGCGATCATGCAGCCCAGTCTGCTCGACCGGGTCACGCCGGCCATGCGGATCTACCACGAGGAATCCTTCGGCCCGGTGACCTGCATGATGCGGGTGGCCGATGTCGAGGAGGCCATCGCGGTGGCCAACGACACCGAATACGGGCTCAAGGCCGCGATCTTCTCGCATGACGTGAAGCGGGCGCTCGAAATCGCCAACCGACTGGAGTTCGGCTGCTGTCACATCAACGGGCCGACTGTCTATGACGAGGCGCAGATGCCGCTCGGTGGCATGAAGGCTTCCGGCTACGGCCGTTTCGGCGGCCACGCCGGCATCAACGAATTCACCGAGATTCATTGGGTCAGTGTTGAGGACCCCGATCAGCACTATCCGATCTGACAAGTCTGCAAGAACAAGGGGAGTATACGCCTTGGCATCGCCTTACGATTTCATCGTCATCGGGTCCGGTCACAACGGGCTGACCGCCGCCTGCTATATGGCCAAGGCCGGCAAGAAGGTCCTGGTTCTGGAACGCAATGACTGGTACGGCGGCGGCGTCGTCACCAAGGAGATCCTTGCGCCCGGCTTCAAGTTCGACCTGCACTCGTCGCTGCACGTCAACATCCAGGCGAACCCGCTGATCCTCAACGACGAGCTCAAGCTGCAGTCGAAATACGGGCTGAAGTATCTCTATCCGGACGGCGTCTATTCGACGATGTTCGACGACGGCACCGCCCTCGTCACCTACAAGGATGTCGACCGGACCTGCGAATCCATCGCCCAGTTTTCGAAGAAGGATGCCGAGGCGTACAAGAAGTTCGCCGAGATGAGCATGAAGATCCTTCCCATGGTGACGCAGAGCCTGTTTGTGCCTGCGCTGCCGCAGGGGCCGTTCTATGCGCTGCTCGACCAGAGCATCGAGGGACAGGAGATGATGCGGGCTCTCCAGATGTCGAAGCTCGACATCTGCCGCGAGTTCTTCGAGAGCGAAAAGCTGATCATCCACCTGCTCAAGTTCGCCGCCGAGACGCTGACCGCGCCGGAGGAGATGGGCACCGGCTTCGTCATCTATACGATGCCGGGGATGGTCCACCGCTATCCGATCGGCATTCCGGTCGGCGGGTCCGGCGCGCTGGTCGATGCGCTGATCGCCTGCCTCAAGGATTACGGCGGCGAGCTGCGTGATCGCACCCATGTCGAGAAGGTTCTCGTCGAGGGCGGAAAGGCCGTCGGCGTCAGGCTGGAAGGCGGCGAGGTGATCCGCGCCAGAGACGGCGTGATCGGCCAGATCCATCCGCATCTCCTCGGCGACATGGTCGATGGGCTCGATCCGGGCATGGTCGCACGCGCCAAGCGGGTGCAGAACGGCGCCTTCTCGATCATGCCGCAGCACTATGCCTTGAAAGAATATCCGAAATTCAAGGCGGGCGACCATGCGGGACGGGTGATCCTCCAGAACTACACGCCCTCGACCCTCGAGCGTTTCCTGCGGGTCTTCGACAATTTCCGCTACGGCGACATGTGGGCCGAGGGTTCCAACGACACGATCCTGGCATCGCACATGCAGTGCCAGTTCGATCCTTCGCAGGCGCCCGATGGCAAATGCGCCATCACCGTCTACGGGTTCGGCCCCTTCGACCTGCGTGGAGGCGGATCGTCGGAATGGGATCGCCGAAACCAGGAAATGGCCGACTGGCTGCTCGAGCGCTTCCGCGACTACACGACCAACATCACCGATGACAATATCATCGGCCGGCGCTTCGACAGTCCGCTTGAAGTATCGCGGCATTCGCCGATGTTCCAGCGCGGCGACGTGTCGGGCGCGGGCGAATATCTGCACCAGATCGGCGGCCAGCGCCCCACACCGGAGCTCGCCAAACTGAGGGTGCCCGGCGTCGAAGGGCTCTACCTGACCGGCACCGCCATCAACGTGTCCTCGGTCAGCGGCGCCGGGCGCGCCACGGCGATCAAGATCTGCCAGGACATGAAGATCAATTTCGACAAGCTGTGCGGGTGACGCCATGAAGATGCAGGGACCCGACGGCTCGCAGCTGATCGAAGTCACGGACGTGCAGGCCCATGGGGCGGGCCTCATGGTCAGCGGCCAGATCATGGGCGCGATGCCGATGAAGGCGGTTCTCAAGCCAAGCGAATTGCGGGCGGGGTTCAAGTTTCTCTCTGTCGGCCTCGTCTTCCATGTGATCGCGATGCTGTTCAGGAAAGATCCCTGACATGGGATTCGCCCTGTCCCTGCCACGCCTGGTTCTGGGCACCGGTGCAATCACCGGACTGGCCGGCGAACTCGCGGCGCTGGGCATCAAGCGACCACTTCTGGTCAGTGACGCGGGGCTGGCTCGGCTCGGCCACGTCGAGCGGGTCGCAGGGCAGATCGGTACCCGGCATGCGGTCTTTACGGATGTTCCGGAGAACCCGACCTCGGCCGGCGTCGAGGCGGCACTCGCCGCCTATTCGGCCGGAACGTGTGATGCGATCGTCGCCCTGGGCGGCGGCTCGGTCATCGACACGGGCAAGCTGGTCGCGGTGCTGGCTGCCCAGGGCGGTCGCCCGGCGGACTACCTTGGCTATCCCGGCCGTGTGAAGGCAGCCGCTCCCATCGTCGTCATTCCGACGACGGCCGGAACCGGTTCCGACAGCTCGCCGGACGCAGGCATCCACCCGGATGCCAACAGCCTTTCCTCGGGCATCACCTCCCGCCATGTCGTTCCGCGCCTGGCGCTGTGTGATCCTGAACTGACCCGGACATTGCCGCCGGGCCTGACGGCGGCCACGGGCCTGGATGCGATTTCGCATTGCGTGGAGGGTTTCCTGGCGAAGGGGGACAATCCCCTGGCGGACGCAATTGCCCTCGACGGGCTCTCCCGCGCATGGCTCTGGATCGAGAAAGCGACGCACCTGGGCGCCGACCTCGAAGCCCGCGGACATATGATGCTGGCGGCATTCGAGGGCGGGATCGCCATTGCCAAGGGGTTGGGCCCGGCGCACGCCATCGCGATCAGCTGCGGCGACCAGGGCTTGCATCATGGACGGCTGAGCGCGCTCGGCCTTCTGGCGACCATGGAGTTCGCGCGAGAAACCCAGCCCGCCAAGTACCGTGCGCTCGGGCAAGCGGTCGGGCTGGACGATTTCCATCGGGGACTCCGCGCATTGATGAGGCGGCTCGGACTGCCTGTGACCCTCGGCGGGCTTGGCTACAGGACGGCGTCGCTGGACGCGTTGGCGCTGGCCTGTGCGGAAAGCCACTTCAACCTGACCGCCCCGGTTGCGCCGGGAGTGTCCCAGTACCGGGAGATGCTGACCTCGATACTGGAATGAGTTCGCGGCGAGCCAGGAAGCCGCCGCGTTGAAGACCGCCCTTGGGGAGAGGGCGATGCAGCTCACAGGCGGATCGCCGGTGGCGAAGCCGCGCACAAGGGAGGAACAAATGAGAACTGGCATCAACAGGATTACCCGTCGCACCGCGCTCGGACTTGCGACGTCGGCTGCTTTGTCACTCGCCATGCCGGCGCTGGCCGCGGATGACATCGTCATCGGCGCCTCGCTGCCGCTCAGCGGTCCGCTTGCGGGCTTCGGTTCGTACCTGAACTGGGGTTACGACCACGCGATCAAGGAGGTGAATGCCGCGGGCGGCATCGAGATCGATGGCGAAAAGCGTATGCTTCGCCTCGAAGTCCGCGACGACAAGTCGGACCCGAATGTCGTTGCCTCGAACACGGAAACCCTGATCTCCCGCGACGGCGCGATCGCAATCCTCGCATCTCCGACACCGCCCCTGGTGGCGGCCGGCGGTCTGGTCGCCGAGCGCAATCGGGTGCCGTTCATCACCGGCGCCGCCCCGATCGAATCCTTCAAGGCCATCCGGAAATGGAAATACGGATGGGACGTGTTCTTCTGGGAGCCCGAACTCGGCGCCTCGCCCTTCAAGCTGGTCAACGACCTCGCTCTGCCGACCAACAAGAAGATCGTGATCCTGCACGACAACGGGCCGGACGGACAGGTGGTCGGCGGCCAGGCCTGGCCGGCGCTCGCCAAGGAATTCGGGTTCGAGGTCGTCCAGAATTCCGGCTTCCCGATGGATTCCATGCAGTTCACCTCCGTCATCGCCGACGCGAAGGCTTCCGGCGCCGACATCATGCTGGTGATGTCGTCGACGCCGCAGGCGGTTGCCATTCGCAAGCAGATGGCCGCGGCGGGCTACGCGCCGAAGGTGCTTGCCATGGAGCGCGGCGGTGAGCCGCAGCAATATGCCGAAGCGCTCGGCAAGTTGTCCGACGGATCACTGGCTGCGGCCTACTGGGATCCGGCCTGGCCGTTCCCCGGCGCTGCCGACCTGCCGGCGGCGTTCGAGAAGGAGACCGGCCAGACCTGGAGCCGTCACATCGGAACCTCCTACTCGGTTGCGAAGATCATGCTCGACGCGATTGCCCGCGCCGGCTCGGCGGATGGCGATGCGATCAATGACGAACTGGCGAAGACCGACGCCTCCTACGCCGTGGGTCCGGTGAAGTTCGACGAGAATCACACTTCGAAGCTGCCCATTGCACAGGCGCAGTGGCAGGGTGGTGAGGTGAAGATCGTCTGGCCGAAAGACATGGCCAGCGGAGAGCTGATCTTCCCGGTTCCGGCCGGCAACTAGTCGCGATCGAAATCGAAAGTCGACTCGATGACGTTCGAGATCATCGCCAGCAACCTGTTCTCGGGACTCCTGCTCGGCGGGATCCTTGCGCTCATCGCGCTCGGCCTTTCGATCGTGCTCGGCGTCATGCGCCTGATCAATCTGGCGCATGGCGAGATCCTGGTGGGCGGCGCCTATCTGGCGCTGCTGCTCGGCGGGGCAACGGGGCTCGACCCGTTGCTCGCGCTTCCCCTCGTCGGCCTGCTCGTGGCCATCATGGCGCTGCCGATGCAGCGCCTGCTTCTCGCGCCATTGGCCGGGAAGGGAGCCGAGGCCCCGATGATGACCACCTTCGCGGTGTCGTTGATCCTTCAGAATCTCTTCCTCGCCTGGTTCAGCGCCGACACCAAATCCATCGGCGAGACCTACTCCATCGCACCCTTCGCGTTCGGCGGGATCTCGGTTCCGCTGATCTATGTCCTGGGATTTGCCGTTTCGGTCGCGACCATTCTTCTCGTCTACCTGCTCGTGAACCGCACCGCCTTCGGCCGTGATCTTCGCGCGAGCGCGCTGGACCCGATCGCGGCCGCCGGCGTCGGAGTGGACGTGCCCCGGGTCCATGCGCTGACCTTCGCGCTCGGCGCGGCTTGCGCGGCCATGGGCGGCGTGTTGATCGGCATCGTCTTCTCCTTCACGCCGTCCACCGGAGCGAGCTATCTGCTGACCAGTTTCGCCGTGGTCGTACTGGGCGGGATGGGCAGTATCCTCGGCACGCTCGTCGCCGGAATAACGCTCGGCCTCATGCAGAGCATCGGCGCTCTCATCCTCGGCGACGGTTTCCGCGACCTGGTCGGGCTGGCGCTTTTTCTCGCGGTTCTGGCGGTGCGTCCCGGCGGACTGCTCGGACGGAGGGACTGATCGATGCCGACCTCCAAGGCTGCGGTTCCCTCAAACGACAATCTTCTGGTGGGCTGGATCGCGCCGGCGCTGATCCCGGCCGTGTTCGCACTGGCCTTCCTGGTTCCTGGCTTGCTGGGCCGGTATGAAACCGAGATCGCGTTCCGGCTGATGCTCTACATCGCCCTGGCGGAGGCCTGGAACCTGCTCGCCGGCTATGGCGGGTTGGTCTCGCTCGGCAGTGCCGCTTTCGTCGGCGCCGGCGCCTATGTCTTCACGGGAGTGCTCAATTACCTCGGCCTTCCGCCCGCCGTCGGCCTGGCGCTGGGCGGTCTCGCCGGCGGCGTTCTGGCGGCGATGATTTCACCCGCGGTGTTCCGCATGCGCGGTCTCTATTTCACGGTCGGCACCCTTGCGCTTGGCGAGGCGCTTCGCCTGTTCATGGTCAACGTGCCGTGGTTCGGGGGCTCGCGCGGCCTGTTCCTCGATGCGGAATTCCCGAGCCGGGAAGCGCTGTTCCTGTGGGCGCTCGGCCTGCTGACGCTGGCCCAGTTCGTGGTGACGGCCTATACGCGCTCACGGCTGTCGATCATCCTGCGTTCGGTGCGCGACGACGAGGACGCCGCCGCCCAGCTCGGCGTACGCGTTTTCCAGGTCAAGCTGCTGGTCTTCGTCGTCGCGAGCGCGCTCATGGGCATGGGTGGCGGCTTGCAGGCCTACAAGCTCGGCGCGGTCGAACCATACGGCATGTTCGGACTGCCGTGGTCCATCGATATCCTGGCGATGGTCGTCATAGGCGGGCTCGGGCGGCGCTACGGCGCGGTGGTCGGCGCGATTTTCGTCATCGCCCTGGCCGAAGTCCTCTCCGACTATCCCGAGATCCACATCGTCGTGACCGGGGTCGTTCTCGTCCTTGTGGTGCGGTTCGCACCGTACGGGATCTGCGGCCTTGCCACCGACGTCTGGCGCTCGACTCGAAACGCGACCGCGCATCGGAAACAGGAGACGAACGCGTGAACGTCGCCGCGCAGAACGCAACGCTCGCCATCGAGACGCGCGGTTTGACCAAGCGCTACGGCGGTCTCGTCGCGGTGGACAAGCTTGATCTGCGGTTCTCCAAAGGCGCGATCAGCGGCGTGATCGGCCCCAATGGCGCCGGAAAATCGACTCTGATCGGTCTGCTGGGCGGAGCATTGCCCCCGAGCGCCGGCGAGATTCTCTTTTTCGGCGAGGAGATTTCGAAAATTCCCGCGCCGGAACGGGCAAGGCGGGGAATCGGCCGCACCTATCAGCTGCCGCGGCCGTTCCTCGACATGAGCGTCCGGGAAAACCTTCTTGTCCCCCTCTTCTCGAAGTCGCCGTTTCTGCCGCGCCGCGAGGCGGCAATGGAAGCCGATCGCGTGCTCGAACAGACGGGCCTCGCCGATGCCGGGCACCTTAACGCGCGCGACCTGCCGCTTCTGCGCCGCAAGCGCCTGGAGGTGGCCCGAGCGCTCATGCTCGACCCGAGACTGCTGCTCCTCGACGAAGTGGGCGCGGGGCTGGTGGACCACGAGATCGACGAGCTGATCGCCCTGATCCACGCCCTGGACGACGGCGAGCGCGCGATCCTCATCATCGAGCATGTCATCCGCATCGTGCGCGAGTGCTGCAAACAACTTGTCGTGCTGAACTTCGGCAAGAAGCTCGCCGAAGGACCAACGCAGGACATCCTCAACGACGACAACGTCGCTTCGGTCTATCTCGGCACGGCCCACAACGTGGATCATTCCGGCGCGCGCGTGTCGCCGGCCGCTAGCGTGCGGCGCGAGACGGAACGCGAACGGCCGAAACTGCTTCAACTCTCGGGCGTCAGCGCCGGCTACGGCCAGGCGCGGGTGCTGTACGACGTTTCGATGACCGTCGGGCAAGGCGAGGTCGTCGCGGTGCTCGGCAGCAACGGCGCGGGAAAGACCACGCTCGCGAACGTCATCGCCGGTTCGCTGGCGCCCACCTCGGGCAAGGTTGAATTCGATGGGGAAGACGTTACCGGCCTGACCGGCGACAAGCTCTTCGTGCGCGGTCTCGCCCATTGCATGGAAGGCCGGCGGATCTTTCCCGAGCTGTCGGTGGAAGAAAACCTCAAGATCGCATTGCGCGGTGCCGCCCGTCGCGAAACGCCGCAACGTCTGGAGGAGATCTACACGCTCTTCCCGGTGCTGGCCGAACGGCGCAACAACCAGGGCACGGCCCTGTCGGGCGGACAGTTGCAGATGCTCGCCATCGGCCGTGCGCTGATCTCCAGGCCGCGGCTGGTGATTTTCGACGAAATCAGCCTGGGCCTGGCCCCCGTGGTGATGGACCAGCTCTACGCCGCTCTCGCGAAGCTGCGCGACGGGGGCTTGACGATGCTGGTGATCGAACAGGACGTCGAGCGCGCCCTTGAACTGGCGGACGTGGCACATGTGCTGAAGCAGGGGCGTATCGTGCTCTCCGGCGACGCTTCGTCGCTAAGCCGGAGCGGAGGCCTCAGAGACATCTATCTTGGCGAGGAAGACTGACCGGCATAGGTGGAAGACGGCACAGGGAGGAAGGTTCGGTTCGTACCGGCCCTGACGCAACGCAGCGCCAATCAATCAAGCAAGAGCATCCGGAGCAAGACACATGGGTTCTCCACTGGGCAACGCCCGCGCGCAATCAGACACATCGGTCCTCGTGCTTGAGCCGGACAGCGAGCACGAACTGCGGGTCTACGGCGAAGCCCTGAAACAGGCATTTCCCGAAATGACCGTCCATCTCGCGCCTGATCTCGCGACCGCGATGTCGGCGCCGGACGTCGATGTGATCGTCGCCAAGGGCATCCATGTCACGCAAGGCCTGATCGACCGGCAGCCGAAGCTGGCATGGCTGCACTCGCTGATCAGCGGCGAGGATCACATCCGGAGCCTGCGCTATCCGACCCGGCCGATCGTCACGGCGACCCGAGGGGTACACTCGACTCAGGTCAGCGAACTGGCGATCCTGCTGATGATGGCCCTGGCTCGAAACCTGCCGGCATTCCTCGCGGCTCAGGCAGCGGAAAAATGGACGCACAGGACCCAGCCGACACTGGCCGGCAAGACGGCGCTGATCGTCGGCCTGGGCAGGATCGGGGCTGAACTTGCCCGCCTGCTCACCGCGTTCGGCATGACCGTCGACGGAGTAAGCAATGGCAGAACCGACCTGCAGACGATCCGGAAGGTCTACCCTCGGGATCAGCTTGCGTCGGCGGTGGCCGGCGCGGATTTCGTCATTGCTCTCGTTCCTCTGACGCCCGAAACAACAGGGATCTTCAACCGCGCAATTTTCGCGGCGATGAAGCCGACCGCTTATTTCGTGAATGTGGCGCGGGGCGGAGTAGCCGACGAAGAGGCGCTGATCGCGGCCCTGGAGCAGGGTCGTATTGCAGGCGCCGGCATCGATGCGTTCTCCGCGGAACCGCTGCCGGCGGGTCATCCGCTCTGGCGCGCTCCAAACGCGATCCTGACGCCGCATGTCGGCGGCCGGAGCGATCGCTACGCGGAGAATGCCTGCGACATCCTCATCGAGGCAGCCAGGGCGTTCCTGGAACGTCGGACCGACGACATGCCGTATCGGGTCCACCTCTGAAATCGAGCAACTGGGTATCAAGCCGATGGCTGCGGATATGTTCATCATGTATTTCGGCTGTGTGTCGATTTTCACCCTGCCCGTGGCGATCACCCGGATCGTCTTTCGGTCCGCATAGGCGCGGGTCACCGACAATCATCCTAGAGAAAGGAACCGGCGATGAAGACCAATTCGCCAATATCGGACGCCGAGATGACGCGTCGCTGGAATGCTGCTCGCCGCGTCATGGACGATCTCGGCCTCGACGTCCTCCTCATGCAGGCTCGAGAGGATTGGATGGGCGGCTCGGTCCGCTGGTTCACCGACATTCCGGCGAACAACGGCTATCCGCGTACGGTCCTCTTCCACCGCGACCGGCCGATGACGGTCATCGAGATGGGAGCCTTCGGTACGGACCGTATCCTGCGCGACGACCCGGTCCATCGCGGCGTCGGCAGGGTTCTTGGCACGCCGTCCTTCGTCACGGTCGCCTACACCATGCGATACGACGCGGACCTGACCATGACCGCCCTGCGTGAGGCCGGGGCGCGCCGGGTCGGCCTACTCGCGCCAGGCGGATTGCCTCACTCTCTGATGCAGGCGCTGTCCGACCCTGGAGCGGGATTGGACCTGGTCGATGCAACCGATGCGATCGACGCGATACGGGCGATCAAGAGCACCGAGGAAATCGAATTGATCCGCGCCACCGCACATTTGCAGGACCGGGTGTTCGAAGAGGTCTGCGACTTCATCTCTCCGGGCGTGTCCGACCGCGATGTCGCGGCGCATGCCGAGTCGGTCGCGCGACGGCTGGGTAGCGATCAGGGTATCTTCCTGGGTCTGTCGGCGCCGCAGGGCGAGCCTTCCCGATTCTTCAACCGACCGTTCCAGACCCGCACGCTTGCCGCGGGCGATCATTTCTCGCTGCTGATCGAGATCAACGGTCCCGGCGGCATCTATCTCGAGATCGCGCGGACGATGACGCTCGGTCCTGCCTCCGACCTCGTCCTGGAGTCCTTCGAGAAGGTGCGCCAGGCTCAGGTCCACACTCTTTCGCTGCTGAAACCGGGAGCTCGGCCCGCCGATATCGCCGAATCCCATGATACCTGGATGCGAAATCATGGCCTTCCGCCGGAAATCCGTCTCTACGCGCATGGGCAGGGCTGCGACATGGTCGAGCGCCCCCTTATCCGACACGACGAAACCATGCCTCTGGCGGAGAGCATGCTGCTGGCGGTCCATCCCGGATACGATGACGGACGGGTGTTCGCCGTGATCTGCGACAACTATCTGGTCGGCGCCACGGGACCCCATGCGTGCCTTCACAAGACGGACAAGAAGGTCTTCGAGCTCTGACTGGTCCGGCGGCGTGATGGTGCAGCCCGCCCCGGGCTCGGCGGCTCGACCTCCTATCGGGCGGAGCGGTCTTCCTGTCGCGTGACGACCTCCTTGAGCAGCAAGGGCAGGAGGTCTTTCATGTCATCCTTGGGGCGCGCTGCCCTGTCCCCATACCGGGCAATGACCTGTTCCGGCAAATTGTCGGCATCGCCCGGTGGCACCCCGAGCATCCGCAACAGCAGCACCGTGGCGTGCTGTTCGATGCCGGGCTCGCCAGGCTTCTCCAGGCGGGCGCGAAGGGCGGCGCTGACGACCGCGAGAAGGCTGGCAAACAGCAGGGGATCCGGGTTCGCGCTGAATTCACCATTGCGAATGCCGATCAGGACGTCCTTGCGGATGCCTCTCGAGATCTGTTCGAAGAAGCTGCCCATATCCGCCAAGGCGTGAACGACGAGCCAGCCCCAGTCCTTGCTTTCGGCGGCATGCGCGAGGAACACCTGTGTCGCCATCGCCACGCGCTCGGCACCTGACGAGATGTCGCGTATCTCCCGGTCGACAAGATTGACCAGTCCCGCCGCGACCGCATGTCCGACGGTATCGACGATGTCGTCCTTGTCGGCGAAATGATAGTAGAACGTCCCATGGGAGACGTCTGCCCGGGCACAGATATCGTCGATCGAAGTCTTCTCGATTCCCCGATGTGCGAACTGCGTGATAGCCGAATCCATGAGGAGCGCCCGTGTGCGGACCCGCTTCATCTGATCGCCTACAGCATTCCGAAATCGCACGGCTTCAGTCCTTACTCGCATCGACGGGGCCACGGGAGGCTTTCGACAGTCTTTTCTTAGTTCAGGCGCAATCCGCGCTCAACGCTTGCTCGACGATTTATGACAATGTCATCAGAAATCGGCTCCGGGGACCGAATGGGCTTCCGGGGTCGGGTTCAACCGGCCCGTTTTTTCCCGGTTGACCAGTTCCTGGGCGACGGACAGGACCGCAGCACGCAGCCATTTGTGAGCGGGGTCTTCGTCGAGGTACCGGGGCCACACCATCATCTCGACGAGCGGAGGCATATCGAAGGGGACTGGCATCAACTTGATCGGAAACCTCCGGAGCATCTGTTCGGCCAGACGTCGATGGGTCGTGACGACGCGCTCCGTGCCAACGACCAGAAGCGGCGTGACGTTGAACTGGTCGACAGTGCATTCGACCCTGCGCTGACGCCCATAGCGAGGCAGAAACCACTCCTCGAAGGCAAGGCTGGCCTCTTCGCCGAGACGGACCGAGACATGTCCGAGTTCGAGATATCGCTCCATGGTGAGCTCGGCGCTTTCCACCTTGGCGTCTTCGCACATCATGCAGACGTGGTCATCGCGGAGCAGCTCGATCTGCGGGTGCTTGATCTGGCTGGCATACTGCTCGGGAATGATGAGCAGATCGATTTCGCCGCGCTCGAAGACCTCCGGCACCTCGTTCGGAAGATTCCGGATGTCGATGCGCATGCCGGGGGCCGTTCGAGCGAGATCCCGAACTGCGAGCCCCAACAGCACCTCGATCGCGTAGTCCGAGGCTCCGACCGAGAAGGCTCTCTTAATTTCGGCCGGCTCGAAGGTAGGCCGGATCGCGATCGCGGCGCGGGCCCGCATGAGGATGTCCCTGACGGGCCCGATCAGGCTTTCGCCCAACGGCGTCGGCTCCATGCGGCGTCCCACCTGGACCAGCAGCTGGTCTTCGAAATAGTCCCTCAGCCGCGCCAAGGCCGCGCTGGTTGCGGATTGCCCGATATGTAGGCGCTGGCTCGCGCGCGTGACGTTGCGCTCCTCCAGCAGAGTATCCAGGACCACGAGCAAGTTCATGTCGAAACGCTCGAGACGCAATGGGCTGCTCCCTGCCAGCTATCGATGCAGTTAATAGATCGATCAAATACAATCAATTATGTCGCTTAGTCGAGTCTTGCTATGTCTGCGCCGCGCCGTCCTTTGGCGCGGGGAGAGGAAGTCGGCAATCCGGGCAGGAACCACCGTCCTGGCGTCACGCAGTCTGCGAAGAAACGCCTGGTGGCCCGCCTCGACTTGAGTAGTCCGGCTCACAGCTTGGCCCCTCATCGAGGGACTGCTGACGCGATGCGTCTGCGCGCGAGCGGGACGCGAAGTCACGGGAGGTGGCAATGACCAAACTGAATACGCCGAGCGGCAATTTCGCGCTCTACGTCGGCCATGTGGCCGGGGCAATCGACCTCGCGGCGCTGCCGCTCTGGATCGGTGCACTTATCGCGCATTACGGCTATAGGCCCGAACAGGCAGGACTAACGGTGACCTGCTTCCTGGCGGGCGTCGTCGTTGCGAGCGTCGCTCTGGCACCCCGTTTTCATCATCTCCGGCCACGGTGGATCGCGGCCTGCGGGTTCGCCGTATCCGCGGCGGCCTTTCTGGCTGCATCCCAGCTGGCCGTTTCCCCGGACGTGTTCACCCCCCTCATTGCACTGCATGCCATTGCCGGGCTGGGTACCGGATCGGCGCTCTCGATGACCCACGGCAGCATCGGCCGCTCGGCCAACCCGCATCGTCTGTTCGGTCTCGTCAATGCGGCAATGGGCGCGCTCGCGATCTTGATGTTCGCGTTTCTGCCGGGGCAGATCGCCAGCTTCGGCGGGGATATGCTGTTCACCGCCTTTGCGCTGACGATGGGCTTCGCGGCCATCGTCTCGGCAGTTCTGTTCCCTGAAGGAGGCGGGAGCGAAGCTGAGGCATCCGGGAAAACCGGCGCGTCTCGGTCGACGATCCCGCTAATGGCCTATGCACTCGTCGGCACGATCCTGTGCATGACGATCAACCAATCCATGGTGTTCGCGTTCGTTGAACGGATCGGTGTCGATCGAGGCTTCGGCGAAGGCGCGGTCCAGGGCGTGCTCGTCGCGCTCGGTTTCGTCAATCTCCTGCCCGGAGCGCTGGCTGCGCTCCTGCAGAAGCGCCTGGCCCCTCTCGGCGTGGGCGTCGTCGGTCTCGTGTTCCAGGCAATACTTGCTCTGACGCTGACCAGCGCCACCGTCTTTGCCCTCTACGCCGCGCCGGCGCTGCTCTATGTGTCGACGGTCATCTTCACCCACGTATTCCTGTTCGGCTTCCTGTCGAGGACCGACCCCACCGGGCGCATCGTCGCCGCCACTCCGGCGATGATGATGACCGGGTCTGCAATCGGCCCCGTGCTCGGCGGGGCCATCGTCGGGACGGTGGGCTATGATGGTCTTGGCTATATGGCAGCCGTCCTCGGGACCATCGCCTTCGCGCTGATGCTGATGTCCTGGCTGCGTTTCGGCGCGACCCGAGACGTCGGCGAAGCCGCCTGAATTCGCATTCGATCCAAGTGAGGCAATCATGAATCAGCATGTCCCGCCCGCGTCTGGGCTCACGTTTCCCGACGACATCGTCTTCAACGGCTATGCGGCACCCGTGCGTATCGAAGGCGAGGTCCACGATCTGGAGGTCATCGGCGCCATTCCGCGCGAACTGGAAGGCATGTATGTGCGCAACAGCGCAGACCATGCCTATCCGCCACTCCACGGAAAGGACATTTTCCTCAACGGCGACGGCATGGTCCATATGGTGCGCATCCAGAACGGTCATGCGGACCTGACGATGCGCTATGTGCGAACCCGGAAATTCGAGCTCGAACGCCAGGCCCGCCGCGCCCTGTTCGGCGCCTATCGCAATCGATTTACGGACTCGCCGGAGGTCGCCGGCGAGGACAACAGCACCGCCAACACCTCAATCATGTGGCACCACGGCAAACTCTACGCGCTGAAGGAATCGGGGCGCCCGTATGAACTCGATCCGAACGACATCACCACGCGAGGCGAAACCGATTTCGGCGGGCAGCTGAAGAGCCGGACGTTCACCGCGCATCCGAAGATGGATCCGGAGACCGGCGAGTGCATTGCCTTCGCCTATAACTGCGAAGGCGTCGCCAGCAATGAGATCGAGGTCTACACGATCGACCGGAGCGGCGAGTTCACGCGCACGGAGCGCTTCCGCGCGCCATACTCCTCGATGGTCCATGACTTCTTCGTCTCGCGCAATTTCATCGTATTCGTTATCTGCCCGATGATCTGCGACTGGGACCGCGTCAAGAAGGGCGAATCGTACTGGCATTGGGACAGCCACAAGCAGGCGCATGTCGCGGTGATCCCGCGCGACCGCGGCGTGTCCGCGCTCCGCTGGTACAGCGTGCCCAAGGTGGCGATGCAAACACACACGTTCAATGCGTGGGATGACGGCAGCCAGCTGGTGCTGGACCATTTCGTCACCGAATCCGGGTGGCTCAGCCAGTTTCCCGATATCCATGATCCGCATGCCAGGGAAATGCCGCCGTTCGGCGAGCGATGGATCGTCGATCTGTCGAGCGAGGGCGGGGACGTGAAGATCGAACGGTTCATCCAGCACATCGGCGAGATGCCGGTCGTCGATGGACGCTTCGCCATGCGTCATGCACGACACTACTGGTTCGGGACCAATCATCCTGCCAAGTGGCCCATGCTCGAATGGGGTCCGAAAGGGCCGCCCTTCACCTGCCTCGGCCATTTCGACGAGCACACGGGCAAGATCGATCTGTTCTACGCCGGTCCGGATTCGTCTCCGGAAGAACCTTGTTTCGTACCGCGTAGCCCGCAAGCCGAGGAAGGCGACGGGTGGCTCATGACCATGGTGGGGCGCCGACGGGAGAACCGGACGGACCTCGTCATCCTCGATGCGCGCAACCTTTCGGCCGGGCCGGTCGCGGTACTGAAATTCCCCTGTCGGGTGCATGAGGGGTTCCACGGCATCTGGGTCCCGGGCAGCGAGCTCGGCTCCGATCGCGGCTTCTGATGACGGACGAGGACCGGTCGTGCAGCTGAACGGCGCGACCGTCCCGATGGGGGAAAGCAAGCTCATGATCACGCTCTACGGCGACGTCACGAAGACCCGCGCCAATCGCTGCAGCTGGATGCTGAAGGAAATCGGCATCGACTATGTCTACGAGCCGGTCGCTTTCAGGCCGGGGCAGGCCAAGCCTCCGGAATACCTATCGCTCAATCCGAATGGAAAATGCCCGACCCTCGTCGACGGCGAGTTCGTGCTGTTCGAATCCCTGGCCATCAATCTCTATCTCGCCAAACGCTATGGCGGCGACCTCGGCCCCGCCTCCCCGGAGGAAGATGCGCTGATGACCCAATGGTCATTGTGGGTGGCGACCGAGATCGAGAAGCCGCTCGTCATGACATCCGCGGTCCGCTATCTGTTCGAACCACGGGCTTCCGCGGGCGAAGAACTCGACATCACGATGCGCAAGCTGGCGCGTCCCTGGTCCGTGCTTGACGCGCGTCTGGAACATCGTCCCTACATACTTGGTGACCGGTTCACCGCGGCCGACCTGAACGTGGCAGCAGTCATGCATTTCGTCCCGATTGCCGGCATCGACGTGTCGCCATGGCCTTCGATGAAGCGCTGGCTCGAGAACTGCCTTGCGCGGCCAGGCGCGATCGATACTCGGAGTGTCAGCTTCCGCGTTCCGCGGCCGGAAACGTCGCGCGACATCTTTGCGATGTTCATATGATCGCCTGTTCGCGCTAGGGTGAACGGACATCCCTTATTCAGCAGACAGTCCTCATCAAAGGAGCCGAACCAAGATGCTTTCGCTCGTCAAGGCCACAGAGATCATCGACGCGGCGCTTGCACAGGGACGGGCGGGAAATTTCGCTCCACTCGCTGTGGCAGTCCTGGACGCCGGAGGTAACCTGGTTGCCTACAAGCGCGAAGACGGCGCCGGCATCGTCCGGTTCGAGATCGCCTTCGGCAAGGCATGGGGATCGCTCGGCTTGGGCTTCGGGTCGCGCGCACTGACAGAGCGGGCGGCAAACCACCCCGTCTTTTTCGGACTGCTCGGCGCGGTCAGCGGCGGGCGAATCGTGGCGTCGCCGGGCGGCGTGCTTATCCGGGATGCGCTGAACCAGGTCATCGGCGCGGTCGGGATTTCCGGGGACATCGGTGACAATGATGAACTCTGCGCGATCGCGGGGATAAGGGCCGCCGGATTGACCGTTGGCTGACTATTGGCCGAACCGGGGTGCGCCCGGCCGGCGGCCAATCATGATCTCCAGCTTCGGAACGAGCTTTCGGGTGGTCGTCCACGCCATCGTCCCGGCGGACGGGACGATCGCGGACGCCGACGGATCGACGCGTCGAACGGCGTGACCTCGACACGGCGTCAGCGGAATCCGCACTGCACTTGAAAGACGGGGGCTCAGCCTGCGAAATACCGGATCGGAGCCGGGCCATCGCGGCGGGGCAGGGCCCGGCGAGACGGGGGCCGAGCGCGTTGCTGCGACCGCCGGCGTCGTGCACCGGCAGAGGAGACTATGTGGCCAAGACACTGATCGTCCACATCGGCCCCGGAAAATGCGGGTCCACGTCGATCCAGAGGGAGCTGTCCCGCCCGGGATCGCCGTTCGAAGGCCGCACGTTCGACCTGCCCCGGCCGCTGATCCGGGAGCTCGACGCGGACGACGCCCTGGAAGCGGCGCCGCAGCTCCTGCGCTTAGCGTCGCCGCTGCTCGGCACCGGCGAGGTCGCGGTGCTCAGCCACGAGGTTCTGTCCCAGCGGCCGTTGGCGCTGACCAACGTCATCCGCTTCCTGCGTCCGCAGGTCGACGAGGTGAGGATCGTCGGCTACTCCCGGCGGCAGTCCGGGTTCATCCAGTCCGCCTACAGCCAGTGGCTGTTCCGAGTGCCGGTGCGGGCCGCGGAGGTAAGGAGCATCCTGGAGGCGGCGGGCCTCAATCCCCAGCATTTCACCGGCCTGGAGGCCCATTTCATCGCGGCGGTGAAGACCGACATGGTTTCGGCCCGCCAGTTGACCAACAACGTCATTTTCGACTGGCATGCCGGCTACGAGCACATCGCCCGTCTGCTGGAGCCTTTCGACGTCACCATTTCCGCGGGGGTCATCCCGCGCGCGGGCCACGAGTTCTCCCTGCTCGACGATTTCTACCGCCGCTGCGGCTATCCTTCGGTGCCGCTGCCGGAAACGCGGGAGGAGCGAACGAACCCGGAATACGATGGCGACCTGGTCGAAGCGGTGCATCTCGCGATGCAACTGGGGCTGCCGGTTCCGGGCCCGCATGAGCACAACGCGTTCTTCGAGCGCGGCGTCGACCTACCGCCGTTTCCCAGGGATCCGGAAGCGGAGGACATGATCGATGTGCTCAGGGACTATGTCGATACCCGCTTCCGCGACGCCAATTGCGCGTTCTGCCGGGAGTACGGTCTGCCCGAGGACTATTTCGAGCCGCGGCGGGCGATTTCGCGGGAGGATGCGGAAGCGGCCGTCTCGTGCGAGGCGGCGCGACGGCGCGCAGATCCCGATCTCGTCGCACGCCGCCATGCGGCGATTGCCGGCCGCCTCGCCGGCATCATGTTCGAACGCCACCGCAAGGCCGGGGATAGGGGCAGATGACGCCGCTGCGGATCCTCGCGACCGGTTTTTCGGCGTTCCCGCGGGCTCCGGTCAACCCGACGGAGGTTCTGATGGGCCTGCTGGCCGAGATGCCGCCCGAACTCGGAGAGGGCGTCGAACTGCGGACGGCGGTGCTGCCGGTCGAATACGCCCGCGCCCCGCGGATCCTGGCCGATCTCGCCGGGGATTTCCGGCCCGACATCGCCGTGCATTTCGGGCTCGCCGACACGGCGCGCGGTTTTCGGCTGGAATCAACGGCGCGCAACCGTTCCTCGACGGTGGCGATCGATGCCGCGGGGCTGCTTCCGGAACAGGCGCTTATCTGCGCCGGGCCGACGACCTTGAGGTCCGCGTTGCCGCTCGACGACATCGCCGCCGCACTTGCAGCCGAGGGCCTGCCGGTTCAGCGCTCGGCCAATGCCGGGGCCTATTTGTGCAACCATATCTTCTACTTGTCGCGGTCGGGCACGCTCGCGCCCTTCGTCCCCGCCATGTCGGGCTTCGTCCACGTGCCCTACCTCGACGAGCAGCTCGGCCGGATCGAGCCGGCGCGGGCGCGCCGCCTCTTCTCGATGTCGCGGGACGATCTCCTGCGCGGCGCCGCGACGATCCTGCGCGTCTGCGCGGACACCTCCCATCGAGGGTCCCAACGGTAGAAACATTTTAGTCCGGGCTCATGCTTAGCGGATCGTTAAGCGTTCAGCCCCTATGGTTAACCACGGGGGAGCAGAGAGGACGGGATGTGACTTTGAGCGAGGCGTCGAACGACATGCCCCGCGGACCCGCGGAGGCGGCCGGCGAAGCTGCGTCGCGGTTGGACACCAGCCCCGCCGCCGGCACGGCCACGAGCGAATTGCTGGAGGATCTGCAGCGCACCGTCGACGCCATGCGCATGGGCGTCGTCGTGCTCGACGCCAAGCTTAACGCCGAGGTCATCAACCGCGCCTTCTACGACATCTGGAAGGTCACGCCGCAGGACGTCTGCGTCGGCAGCCCGTTCCGGGCGCTGATGGACATCAACCGGCACAACGGCGTCTACAACGTGCCCGACAGCGAGTGGGAGGCCTATGTCGCCTCCCGGCTGGCCGAGATCTCGGCAGGAAGCGTCGCGCCGAGGGAGTTCCGCCGCGCCGACGGCTGCACCATGGTCTACGAGGTCACGGAGCTGTCGGGCGGCAAGCGGCTGGTCACCTATTTCGACATATCCGATCTCAAGCAGCGCGAGGCCGAGCTTGCGGAGGCGCTGGAAAGAAGCCGCCTCGCCGACGCCGTCATCGACGGCATCCGCGACCCTGTCTTCGTCAAGGATTCGCAGCTTCGCTTCGTCTACGTCAACGAAGCGTTCGCCAACATGTTCGGGGTAAAGCCGGCCCAGATGATCGGCAGGCTCGGCAGCCATTTCGTCACGCCCGCGGAAGCCGCGCACTTCGAACTGAGCGAACGGCAGGTCCTCAAGACAGGCGAGCCGTACAAGGTGGAGGAGGATTTCGACTTCCACGGGATCGGCCGATCGAGGATCGTCCGCAAGAACCGCATCCGGACCGAGAGCGGCAACGACTACGTCGCGGCCACCATCTTCGACACCACCGAAATGAAGCGGCGGGAGACCGATGCAGAAGAGGCGCGGCTGCGCCTGGAGAACGTCCTCGAATCGCTGCCGGCCGGTGTCATCATCTACGACCGTCACAATCGTTTCGTGCTGGCAAACCGGCTGATTCAGGATTCGCTTCCGGCCATGTCCGGGGCCATGCAGCCCGGCAAGCATCTGCACGAGGCGCTGGAGGCCGCCCATGACGCGGGCTATTTCCGGTCCAGCGGCGATCCCGAACTCGACGCTCTCTACGAGACCGACCGCGAAGCCTGGATCGAAGGCTACGCCCGTCGCTACGACGTGCGCCATGCCGTCAGTGAGCGCCTCAACCCTGACGGCAAGTGGTATCAGGTGTTCGACACGCGCACCGCCGACGGGACGTTCGTCGGCGTCAGGGTCGACATCACCGAGCTGAAGGAACGCGAGGACGCGCTGCGCGAATACATGCGGCAGATCGACCTGTTCCGTCACGTGCTGGACGAGTTGCCGGTCGCCGCCTACGTCAAGGACGACGACCTCTCGATCCGCTTCGTCAACAAGGCCTGGTGCACGCTCACCGGCATCAGCAAGGACGAGGCGACCGGTCTCACAGACCGGGAGCTGTTCGGGAGTTCCGGCGAGGAATTCGCCCGGCGCGACCTTGAAGTGCTGGCCACGGGCAAGGTCGACGAGACGGAGGAAACGGTTCCGCATCGCGACGGGTCGAGCCGGCAGCTGATCGCGCGCAAGAGCCGTCTCGTGCTCGGCGACGGCACCGTCCACCTGATCGGCTCCAGCTCCGACGTGACCGAATTGAAGCAGCGCGAGAGCGAGCTCGAGGACGCACAGCGTCGAGCGGTGCTGGCCGATCGGGCCAAATCCGAATTCCTCGCCAATATGAGCCATGAGATCCGCACGCCAATGAACGGCGTGCTGGGGATGGCCGAGCTGCTCACCAAGTCGAATCTCGATGCCAAGCAGAAGACCTTCACCGACATCATCGTCAAATCCGGCAATGCGCTGCTGACGATCATCAACGACATTCTCGATTTCTCCAAGATCGATGCCGGACAGCTGGTTCTCGATCCGGCGCCGTTCAATCTGGGCGAGGCGATCGAGGACGTCGCGACGCTGGTGTCGACGCGTGCCAAGGAGAAGGACCTGGAACTGATCGTGCGTGTTCAGCCGGGCCTGCCGGTGCTGTATATCGGCGATGCCGGCCGGATCCGCCAGATCATCACCAACCTTCTCGGCAATGCGGTGAAATTCACCGATTCGGGCCATGTCCTGGTCGACGTCAGCGGCCAGGCGAAGGGCTCGGACGTTGCGTTGCGTATCGCCGTCACCGACACCGGCATCGGCATACCGGCCGACAAGCTTCAGGTCGTCTTCGAAAAATTCAGCCAGGTGGACGGCTCGTCGACGCGGCGCCACGAGGGCACCGGCCTCGGCCTGGCGATCACCTCGCGGCTCATCGACATGATGGGCGGGCACATCGACGTCGAAAGCGTCGAGGGCAAGGGCTCTACCTTCACGGTCAGCCTCGAGCTTCCCGTAGCGCCCGACCAGAAGCCGCGCCGCCACGCCCCGCTGGATGTCACCGGCGCGCGCATCCTCGTCATCGACGACAATCCGGTCAACCGTTCCATCCTGATGGAACAGATGAATTCCTGGGCCTTCGACGCCTGCGCCGCAAATGGCGGCGTGGAAGGACTGCTGGTGCTGGAGACCGCGTCGCGGCTCGGGCTCAAGGTCGACTGCGTCATCCTCGACTACCAGATGCCCGGCATGACCGGCGCCGACGTGGCGAGGGTCATCCGCGCCAACCCGGCACTCGCCGACACGCCGCTGATCCTGTTGACTTCGGTCGACCAGTCGCTGTCGAACAAGAGCTACCGCGACCTCGACATCAATGCGCACCTGATCAAGCCGGCGCGTTCGTCGGCGCTTCTCGATGCGCTGGTGACCACCATCCAGCGGCACCGGGCGCCTCCGAGCATCGAGACCGAGCAGAGCGCGCAGGGGGAACCATCGGCGCCGGCGCCGGCGGAAGCCCCGCGCTTCGGCACCGCGATGAACCGGCGAAGCGACGCGGCCCAGGGCATCGACATTCTCGTCGCCGAGGACAATGAGGTGAACCAGCTGGTGTTCACCCAGATCCTGGGCGAGACGGACTACCGGTTCCAGATCGTCGACAACGGCCGGCAGGCCTTCGAGGCCTACGGTTCGCTGCATCCCAAGATGATCCTGATGGACGTGTCGATGCCGGGCATGAACGGGCTGGAGGCCACCGCGGCGATCCGCGAGCGGGAGGCGGTCGAAGGTGGCCACGTGCCGATCGTCGGCGTCACGGCGCATGCGCTCAAGGGCGACCGCGAACGCTGCATCGATGCTGGAATGGACGACTATCTGTCGAAGCCGATCAGCCCGAACGCGCTTCTGGCCAAGGTCGAAATGTGGATGGAAAAAGCCGCCGCCCGACGCATCGTCGGCTGACAAGCGTCGATCGCCGATCGCCCAGCGATTCCAGGAGATGCAGCGCCAGCTCGTGAGCATGTCCCGGTCGCGCCGGCAGGCTGACCCGGCCGAAGAATTATTCCCTACATAAAACTGTCATCCAGCTGTAACATTGCCCCGCTAATGCCCCCCATGTCGCCCTCGAGGCGTCTCACAGAATTCCATCCGAATTCCGAAAGGGAGTTGGCAAAATGCAGAAATTTCTCCTAGCGGCTTCGGCGGCATCGCTCGCCCTCGCCGCTTCCGTGGGTGTCGCCGCGGCGCGCGACCAGGTCAAGGTCGTTGGCTCGTCGACCGTGTTCCCCTACTCGCAGGCGGCCGCCGAAGAGTACGCCAACAAGACCGGCAAGCCGGCCCCGGTGGTCGAGTCGACCGGCACCGGCGGCGGTTTCAAGGCGTTCTGCGGCGGCATCGGCCCCGACTTCGCCGACATCACCGGCGCCTCGCGCGCCATCAAGGAATCCGAGGTGAAGCTCTGTGCCGACAACGGCGTGACCGACATCACCGAGGCGCTGATCGGCTATGACGGCCTCTCGATCGCACATGCGTCCAGCGCTCCCGAAATGGATCTGACCGAAGAGCAGATCTTCAAGGCGCTCGCCGCCGAGCTGCCGGACGGCAAGGGCGGCTTCGTCGCGAATCCGAACAAGAAGTGGTCGGACATCGACGCCTCGCTGCCGCAGGTCGACATCATCGCCTTCGGCCCGCCCCCCACGTCCGGTACCCGCGACGCCTTCGTCGAACTCGTGATGCATGACGGCTGCAAGGGTCTCGACGGCATGGCCGACCTGAAGAAGGCCGACGAGAAGAAGTGGAACGAGGTCTGCTCGCGCATGCGCCAGGACGGCCCCTTCGTCGAAGCCGGCGAGAACGACAATCTGATCGTTCAGCGCCTTGAGGCGGACGCCAACGCGGTCGGCATCTTCGGCTATTCCTTTCTTTACGAGAATTCCGACAAGCTGAAAGCCGTCAAGGTGAACGGCATTGCGCCGACGTTCGACACGATCGCGGATGCGTCCTATCCGGTCGCCCGTCCGATCTTCTTCTATGTGAAGAACGCCCACCGCGACGTCATTCCCGGCATGAAGGAATTCCTCGAGGAATACGTCTCGGACGGCGCGCTCGGCGCCGACGGCTACCTGCCGGAGCGCGGCCTGACCCCGCTCTCCGCCGAGAAACTCAAGGAAGTGCAGGACGCGGTCCTGAACGGCAAGAAGCTTGGTTCCTGATTGAACCAACCGACGCGGCCGTTCCTCGCGGGACGGCCGCGTTCTTTCTGTTCGCATGATTACACGATACGGTAGCCGGTCGGGGGTCGCATGACGGGGTATCTGTTAGCCTTCCTGGCGCTGGCCGCGCTGGTTGTCGCCGCGGCTGGATATTCGCGCGGACGCGCGACCCGCGATCGAGGCGCGGAGAAAGCGCATTCGCGTCCGATCTATCACGGCCTGAACGCAGCCATATGGACGGGCATCCCCGCCTTCGTCTTCCTGCTGCTCTGGCTGCTGTTCCAGAACGGCATCATCGACATGCTGGTCATGGGCTCCTATCCGGAAGCCGATACGATGACCGGTCCCGAGCGGAACCTGCTCATCAGCGAAATCCGCCAGGTTGCCGCCGGAAACATCTTCAGGCAACCGACGCCCGAGGTCAGCGCGGCGGTGGCGCATCTCAAGTCGCTGGAATCGCTTGCCAACTGGGCTCTGGTGGCGGTCGTGGCCGCGACCGCGGCGATCGGCGCGTTCTTCGGCCTGCGCAGCATCGAGACGCGATACCGCGCCCGCCACAGCGTCGAGCGCTCGGTTACCTGGTTCATGATGTTCTCGTCGCTGGTCGCCATCCTGACGACAGCCGGCATCGTCCTGTCGCTGGTCTACGAGGCGTTGCAGTTCTTTTCCAAGGTTCCCGCGACCGAATTCCTGTTCGGACTTCGCTGGGAACCGCAGATTGCCATCCGCGCCGATCAGGTTGCCGGCCAGGGCGCCTTCGGCATGATCCCCGTGCTGTTCGGCACGTTCGTGATCTCGGCGCTAGCCATGGCGGTGGCCGTGCCGACCGGTATTCTCTCGGCCATCTATCTGACGGAATATGCCAACGAGCGCTTCCGCGCCGTGGTCAAGCCGCTGCTGGAGATTCTCGCCGGCATCCCGACGATCGTCTACGGCTTTTTCGCGGTCCTTACCGTCGCACCGCTCATTCGAACGCTCGGCCTATCGCTCGGCATCGAATCCTCGCCGAACAGCGCGCTGGCGGCAGGCGGCGTGATGGGCATCATGCTCATCCCATTCATCTCCTCGCTGTCCGACGACGCTTTCGCGGCGGTTCCGCGGGCGATGCGCGAAGGCTCGTTCGCCCTCGGTGCGACGAAGGGCGAGACGATCCGCAAGGTGCTCTTGCCGGCGGCCCTGCCCGGCATCGTTGGCGGCGTGCTCCTCGCGCTGAGCCGCGCCGTCGGTGAGACGATGATCGTGGTCATGGCCGCCGGCCTGATCGCCAAGATGACGCTCAACCCCTTCGATGCGGTCACGACCGTGACGGTGCAGATCGTCACGCTGTTGATCGGCGACAGCGAATTCGACAATCCCAAGACGCTCGCCGCCTTTGCGCTCGGCCTGGTGCTGTTCATCATCACCCTCGGGCTGAACCTGATCGCGCTGCGGACCGTCCGCAAATACCGGGAGAAATACTAATGTCGTCCATCGAGGCATCTGGATCGGCTGAGCCCGCCCGCCCGCCGGTGGCGTGGAAGTCGGCCGAGATGGACCGCCGGCGCGCGGCCCGCTATGCCGCCGACCGCCGTCTGCAGATCTACGGAATGGTGGCGATCGCCTTCGCGTTGGGCTTCCTCGCCATCCTCGTTGGGACGTTGAGCTTCACCGGCTACCGCGCCTTCACCCAGACGATGGTCGTGGTCGATCTCGACCTCAGCAAGGCCGAGCTCGACAGAACCAACCTGATGGACGCCAACTGGCGCAACGTTTTCCGCGACGCGATGCGCGCCGAACTCGGCAAGGATCTGCCGCGCTCGGAGGAGCGCGACTACTTCGCCATGTTCACCTCGTCGGCGCCGTTCCTGATCCGGGACAAGGCGATTGCCGATCCGACGCTGCTCGACGGGCCCACGACATTCCTCGTGCCGGTGTCGGACCCGATCGACCAGCTTGCCAAGGGACTGGTCCAGACCGACCTTCCGGAGAACCAGCGCCGGGTCAACGACAGGCAGATCGGATATTACGACGCTCTCAAGGCGAATGGGGCGATATCCCAGCCGTTCAATTGGGGACTGTTCTTCAATGCGGACAGCCGTTTCCCCGAACTCGCGGGTCTCGCCGGTGCAATCTCGGGCTCGTTCTGGCTGTTGCTCGTCTGCTTCCTGATCTCCTTTCCGGTCGGCATTGCCGCGGCGATCTACCTCGAGGAGTTCGCGCCGAAGAACCGGCTCACCGACCTGATCGAGATCAACATCAACAACCTGGCGGCCGTGCCGTCGGTGGTGTTCGGCCTGCTGGGTCTTGCCGTATTCCTCGGTTGGTTCGGCCTGCCGCGCTCCGCGCCGTTGGTCGGCGGCATGGTGCTGGCGCTGATGACGCTGCCGACGATCATCATCGTCACCCGCGCAGCGCTTACCTCCGTCCCCTCGTCGATCCGCGAAGCGGCGCTCGGCATCGGCGCCTCCAAGCACGAGATGATCTTCCACCACGTGCTGCCGCTCGCCATGCCTTCGATCATGACCGGAACGATCATCGGTCTCGCGCAGGCGCTCGGCGAGACCGCGCCGCTGCTCCTGATCGGCATGAACGCCTTCATCACCAGCCCGCCGGCGGGCGTGCTGGAGGCTTCGACCGCGCTGCCGACGCAGATCTACATCTGGGCCGACAGCCCGGAACGTGGCTTCGTTGCCCGCACGTCCGCAGCCATCCTCGTCCTGCTGGGCTTCCTCGTTCTCATGAACGCCATCGCCATCTTCCTCAGGCAGCGCTTCGAGCGCCGTTGGTAATGGAGTAGAAGGACATGAACATGCTCACCCACGCCGCGATCGAAGAGAAGCTGAACCCGATGACGGATGTGCCCAGGATCAAGATGCGCGGCAAGGACGTGACCGTCCACTACGGCGAGAAGCAGGCGCTGTTCGGCGTATCGCTCGACGTCCCGGAGCGGCAGGTCGTCGCGCTGATCGGCCCGTCGGGCTGCGGCAAGTCGACCTTCCTGCGCTGCCTCAACCGGATGAACGACACGATCGACATCGCCCGGGTCGGCGGCGAGATCACGCTCGACGGCGAGGACATCTACGACCCCAAGATCGACGTCGTCGAACTGCGCGCCCGGGTCGGCATGGTGTTCCAGAAGCCGAACCCATTCCCGAAGTCGATCTACGAGAACGTCGCCTACGGCCCGCGCATCCACGGGCTGACGAAAAACAAGGCGGAGCTCGACGCCGTCGTCGAATCGAGCCTGAAGAAGGCGGCGCTCTGGAACGAGGTAAAGGACCGGCTGAACGAGCCGGGCACCGGCCTGTCGGGCGGCCAGCAGCAGCGCCTGTGCATCGCGCGCGCCATTGCCGTGTCGCCGGAGGTGATCCTCATGGACGAGCCCTGCTCGGCGCTCGATCCGATCGCCACCGCCAAGGTCGAGGAACTGATCGATGAGCTGAGGCAGAACTACACGATCGTCATCGTGACGCATTCGATGCAGCAGGCGGCGCGCGTGTCGCAACGCACGGCGATGTTCCATCTGGGCTATCTCGTCGAGGAGGGGGCGACGGACAAGATGTTCACCAGCCCCGACGACAAGCGCACCCAGGACTACATCACCGGCCGCTTCGGCTGACGGATCGGGCGAGCGAAGAGGACAAGATCATGGGCGAGCATACCGTCAAATCGTTCGACGAGGAACTCGAGCACATCGACCGGCTGATCCGCGAGATGGGCGATCTCGCCGGCTCGATGGTCGCCGGCTCGACGCGGGCACTGCTGGCGTCGGACAATCCGCTGGCGCAGCGCGTGGTCTCGGACGACGCGATCCTCGACGCCAAGCAGCGCGAACTCGACGACGCCGCGATCACGCTGATCGCCAAGCGCCAGCCGATGGCGCAGGATTTGCGCGCGGTGGTCGGCGCGATCCGCATGGCGGCCGACCTCGAACGGGTCGGCGACCTCGCCAAGAACATCGCCAAGCGGGTCGGCGCGGTCGGCCAGACGGCAACGCCGCGCAACCTGTCGCATTCGATCGAAGCGATGTCCGGGCTGGTGCTGTCGCAGGTCAACAACGTCATCAGCCATTATGTCGCGCGCGACCCGGAGGCGCTGAAGGCGCTGCGCGCCGACGACGAGAAGATCGACATCCAGTACACGGCCGTCTTCCGCGAGCTCCTGACCTACATGATGGAGGATCCGCGCAACATCACCGCCTGCACCCATCTCCTGTTCTGCGCGAAGAACCTGGAACGGATCGGCGACCACGTGACCAACATCGCAGAGAACGCCTACTATGTCATGACGGGGGCGCAGCTGCCGGCCAACCGGCCGAAGGTGGACGAGACGGCGACGATGTCGGCCGCCTGAGGAATTCCGACGAATGATTGCACCGAAGATCATGGTGGTGGAGGACGAGGAGCCGCTGGGCGTCCTCCTCCGCTACAACCTGGAAGCGGAAGGCTATCAGGTCGAGATCATCACCCGCGGCGACGAAGCCGAACTGCGCCTGCACGAAAGCGTGCCGGATCTCCTGGTGCTCGACTGGATGGTGCCGGCCGTCTCCGGCATCGAGCTCTGCCGGCGGCTGCGTATGCGCGCCGAAACCGAACGCTTGCCGATCATCATGCTGACGGCGCGCGGCGAGGAGAGCGACCGCGTGCGCGGGCTCTCGACCGGGGCGGACGACTATCTGGTCAAGCCGTTCTCGACGCCCGAATTCATGGCGCGGGTGAGGGCGCTGCTGCGCCGGGCCAAGCCGGAAGTGCTGTCCAGCGTGCTCAAGGTCGGCGACATCGTCCTCGATCGCGAGTCGCACCGCGTCTACCGAAAGAAGAACGAGATCCGCCTCGGGCCGACCGAGTTCCGGCTGCTGGAATTCCTCATGCAGCACCCCGGCCGCGTCTATACGCGCGGCCAGTTGCTCGACAATGTCTGGGGCGACACCAACTATATCGACGAGCGCACTGTCGACGTGCATGTCGGGCGACTGCGCAAGGCGGTCAACACCGGCCGCCAGGTCGACGTCATCCGCACCATCCGCGGCTCCGGCTACGCCATCCGCGAGGACTGACGCGGCAAGCGCGGACAGGCTCCTTGCCTGCCTGCCCGTCGCCGTGCTTCTCTCCGCCGCGACGGGCTGGGAGGGCCGCGCGTGCATCTGTTGCGAAAATTGCTGTTTGTTGCGGCGGTCGTGCTGTGCGGCGCGCCGCTTGCATACGCCCAGCAGCCGGCGTCCGATTCGGCGCGTTCCCGCGAGGCGCTGGTCCTCTGGCACAGGCTTGTGCTCGAACTCGTCCGCCACACCGCGACCTACTCGCCGCCGGTGGCCAGCCGGGCCTTCGCCTATCTGGGCGTCACCGCCTTCGAGGCACTGGCGACCGGCTCCGACGGGCTGCACTCGCTTGCCGGCCAGTTGAACGGCCTCACGCCTGCTCCGGCCCGCGAGCCCGGCCAGACCCACGACAGCGCGGTCGTCGTGCAGGCGGCGATGGCGCATGCCGCGGCGAGCCTCTTCCACAATACGGGCCCGACCGGCCAGCGCGCGCTGAAGGCGATGGCGAAGAAGGCGGGAGCCGCCGCGGCGACAGGTGTGCCCGAGGACGTGGTCCGACGCAGCGAGGACCATGGCCGCGCGGTTGCCGAGCATATCCTCGCCTGGGCGGCGACCGATGGCGGCGCGGTGATCGAGAACATGGGATTTCCGCTCGAATACGCGCTGACGGAAGGGCCGGCGCATTGGGTGCCGACCAATCTCATCCGCCAGCAGCAGGTGCCGCTGTTGCCGAACTGGGGCAGGGCGCGCACCTTTGCCATGCCGGACGGGGCGGCCTGCGGCCTGCCCCCGCCGCCTGCCTATAGCGAGGCGCCGGACTCGCAGTTCTACAAGGAGGCGCTCGAGGTCCGCGACACGGTGAACGGCCTCACCGACGAGCAACGCACCATCGCGCGGTTCTGGTCGGACGATCCGATGCTGTCGCCGACCCCGCCCGGTCACTGGATCTCGATCGCGATCGATGCGCTGGAGAAGGAGAATGCCGACCTGCCGACGAGCGCGGAGACCCTGGCGCGGCTCGGGATCACGCTGGCGGACGCCTTCATCGGCTGCTGGCATTCCAAATTCGAATACGATCTCCTGCGGCCGCTGACCTACATCCGCCGCGTCATCGACCCCAAATGGGAGGCTCTCCTCAACACGCCTCCCTTCCCGGAATATCCGAGCGGCCACTCGACGCAATCGGGCGCGGCGGCAACGGTGCTGAGCGAAGTCTTCGGTCCGGCCTATGCCTTCGAGGATGGCACGCACGAGGACGACGGCCTGCCGGTGCGAAGTTTTTCCAGCTTCTGGGCGGCGGCCGAGGAGGCCGGCATCTCGCGTCTCTACGGCGGCATCCATTTCCGCTCGGCGATCGAGCGCGGCCTAGATCAGGGCCGTTGCATCGGCGCCTATGCCAACGTGCTCAGGACGCGGAACTGACGCCATGCGCCTGCCAGGCACCTTCCTCGCTGCGATGCTGGCGGTCGGCTGCACCGCCGCGCAGGCTTTCGAGGTTTCCGTCCCCCGCTACGTCGAGGAGACCGCCTCCTCGGGGATCGAGCACAGCTTCACCGGCGAATGGGAATTCATGGTCGGCGGCGGCGTCGCCGCGTTCGACTGCGACGGCGACCGTATGCCAGACATGCTGCTTTCCGGCGGCACGTCACCGACAACATTCTACCGCAACACGAGCGCGCCGGGGAGCGCGCTCACCTTCGAGGCGCAGGCGAGCGGTCTCGAACTCGACATGGTCTCCGGCGCCTATCCGCTCGACGTCGACAGCGACGGCGCAACCGATATCGTCCTTTTGCGGGTGGGCGAAAACGTGGTCATGCGCGGCCTCGGCGGCTGCAGGTTCGAGCGCGCCAACGAAACGTTCGGCTTCGACGGCGGCGACGCCTGGTCGACCGCGCTCGCCGCGACCTGGGAAAAGGGCGCGCAGTTTCCGACAATCGCCATCGGCAACTACATCGACAGGACGCAGGACGCGTTTCCGTGGGGCTCCTGCACCGACAACTGGCTGCATCGGCCGATGGGCGAGGAGCGAAAATTCGCCCCGCCATCGCCGCTCAAGCCGAGCTACTGCGCGCTGTCGATGCTGTTCACCGACTGGAACCGGTCGGGCACGCCGTCGCTGCGCGTCTCCAACGACCGCGAATATTACAAGGGCGGGCAAGAGCAGCTGTGGCGGGTCGACCCCGGCAAGCCGCCGGCGCTCTATGGTCCCGCCGACGGGTGGAAGCCGCTCAAGATCTGGGGCATGGGTATCGCCAGCACCGACCTCGACGGCGATGGCCATCCCGAATATTTCCTGACCTCGATGGCCGACAACAAGCTGCAGACTCTGGCCGCCAAGCCGGAGGCCGGGGCGCCGAAGGCGAGCTTCGCCGATGTCGCCTTCGCCAAGGGCGTGACCGCACATCGCCCGTACACAGGCGGCGAGGTGAAACCGTCGACCGCGTGGCACGCCCAGTTCGAGGACGTCAACAATGACGGGCTCGCCGACCTGTTCGTCGCCAAGGGCAATGTCTCGGACATGCCGGACTTCGCCATGATGGACCCGAACAATCTGCTATTGCAGAAGCCGGATGGAATTTTCGAGGAAGCAGGCGAGGCGGCCGGCGTGGCAAGCTTCGAGACCGGCCGGGGTGCGGCGCTCGCCGATTTCAATCTCGACGGCCGGGTCGATCTCGTCGTCGTCAACCGCAACGCCAGGACGCAGATCTGGCGCAACGCGGATGCGGGGGGCGGCAACTGGGTCGGATTCGAGCTGAAGCAACCGGCGCCGAATGTCGATGCGATCGGCGCCTGGGTCGAAATCCGCTGCGGCGGACACACGACGCGCCGCGAAATCACCGTCGGCGGCGGGCATGCGGGTGGGCAGCTCGGCTGGATCCATGGCGGCCTCGGCGCGGAAACGAAGGCCGAGGTGCGTGTGGCGTGGCCCGACGGGACGACAGGCGAGTGGCAGCCGGTCGAGGCAAACGGCTTCTACGAGCTGGTCCGCGGGCAGGCACCGAAGGCCTGGTTGCCCGACCGCTGATCAGGCGACGATCCTGCCCGGTGCGGCCGGCTGCGACGGCGAGAAGACCTCCTGGTCGATGAAGGTCAGCGCCCGCATGGCGCAGCCCTCGCGGATCAGCGGCATCTCGTCCGGCTCCGTGGCGAAAGAGATGGCGCCCGAATGCACACCGCCCGCCGTGCGGGCGATAGCGTCGAGCATCGGATTCTCCATCAGGTCGAAGGCATTGGCGCCGTGGCCGACGATCGCCACCGGCGCGGGATCGATCAGCGCGAACAGGCTGCCGAGGCCGAAGCCGATCGCCTCGCCGGCGATGCGGAACGCCTCGCGTTCCGGTCCCGGCCGCTGCCGGGCAATCTCGGCCAGTGCGCGGATGTCCTCGTCGCTCACGTCGCGCGCCACCGCCTCCGTCTCCGGCAGGCCCTTGGCGTTGCGCCAGATTGCATAGTTCCCGGCATAGGCTTCGATGCAGCCGCGCCGTCCGCAGCGGCAGAGCGCCCCGTCGGGCCGGTGGATCATGTGGCCGAACTCGCCGCCGGAGGACTGCGTGCCGGTAAAAAGCTCGCCCCGCAGCACCATGCCCATGCCGATGCCATGCGACAGAAGCACCGCGATGAAGTCGCGGGCATAGCGCTCGGGATTCTTCCAGCGCAGTCCCACGGCGATCATGTTGCAGTCGTTCTCGACCGTGACAGGTATCGCGAATTCCTTCTCCAGGATCGCGCTGAAATCGATGTCGGAATGCGGCGTGATCGGCGACCACAAGAGCTTGCGTTCGCCGGAGTCGGTGATGCCCTGCACGGCCAGCACGATGCGCATGATCGGCCGGCGGTCCGGCACTGCGCCGATCAGGCGGCGGATGATGCCGACCGTTTCGTCGACGAGCTCTTCGCGCGACAATTCAAGCGTCGGGAGCTTTCGCCGTTCCTCCGCGATCGCCTCGCCAGCATAGTCGATCAACGTCGCCGAGAGCTGGTTCATCGACAGGACGATGGTGAGGATGGTCGCCGCTTTCGCATTGAGACGAACCGCCACTTGCGGCCTGCCACGGCGGGTGGCCGGCGCATCGGCCGCCCGGCTTTCGACCAGGATGCCCTCGGAGATGAGATCGGCGGTGATAGCGGAGATCGTCGACGGGCTCAGCGCCGTCGTCGCGGCGATGTCGGTGCGCGACGGCTGCCCCGCGCGGCGCACTGCCGAGATCACCATCGCCCGATTGCGGCGACGCAGATCGTCGTGACGGATACCGACCGTCATCTCAGACATCCTCCCGGGCGCCGTGCCGTCCTCGCCGGACCGCCTCCTCTCGGCGCTGATGGATATTGACAGACGGGAAGCCGTGAGTCATTATTTTTTTCGAGGCTCGAAAAAAAGAGCTTCGCCAGATGGCCTCAGGGCCAGCGTCATGCGCCGCCAAGGCGCTCAGGGAGGACTCAATGAACAAGTTTGCAGCCGCCATGCTGGCGGGTGTCGCCATGTCGATGTCGCTCGCCGCCGTCGCCGAGGCGAAGGACAAGGTGATCGGCGTTTCGTGGTCCAACTTCCAGGAAGAGCGCTGGAAGACGGACGAAGCGGCGATGAAGGCCGCGATCGAGGCCGCCGGCGACAAATATATCTCCGCGGATGCGCAGTCGTCCGCTGCCAAGCAACTCGCCGATGTCGAGTCGCTCATTTCGCAGGGTGCGAATGCGCTGATCATCCTGTCGCAGGATGCGTCCGCCATCGGTCCGGCGGTCGAAAAGGCTCTGGCGGAAGGCATTCCGGTGGTGGGCTATGACCGTCTGATCGAGAACAAGGATGTCTTCTATCTGACTTTCGACAACAAGGAAGTGGGCCGGATGCAGGCCCGCGAGGTGTTCAAGGTGAAGCCCGAGGGCAACTACGCCTTCATCAAGGGCTCGTCGGCCGATCCGAACGCCGATTTCCTGTTCTCCGGCCAGATGGAAGTGCTGAAGGAAGCCATCGATTCCGGCAAGATCAAGAATGTCGGCGAGGCCTATACCGACGGCTGGCTGCCGGCCAACGCCCAGAAGAACATGGAACAGATCCTGACGACCAACGGCAACAAGGTCGACGCGGTCGTGGCGTCGAATGACGGCACCGCCGGTGGCGTCGTCGCGGCTCTGTCGGCGCAGGGGCTCGCCGGTACCGTGCCGGTGTCCGGCCAGGACGGCGACCACGCCGCGCTCAACCGCGTTGCGCTCGGCACCCAGACCGTCTCGGTGTGGAAGGATGCGCGCGATCTCGGCAAGAATGCCGCCGAGATCGCCTCCATGCTCGCCGACGGCAAGAAGATGGAAGAGATCCCGAACGTCGTGAAGTTCACCACGCCGGGCGGCAACGAGACCAACTCCGTCTTCCTGACCCCGGTTCCGATCACCAAGGACAACCTCAACGTCGTCATCGACGCGGGCTGGGTGAGCAAGGACGTGGTCTGCGCCGGCGTCGCCGCCGGGTCGGTCGCCGCCTGCAACTGACCGCGTCGCACAGCCGACAATGCCGGAACGCCGCGGTTTGACGAACCGCGGCGTTTCTCTAAGGTAGACACGCCAAAGCAGCCTCAGACTGCGGCACCCGGGAGGAAAGTCATGACCGACGCGACCTCGAATGCGGCTCCGGACGGCGCGCGCGCGTCGGAGCTCAATGCCGCGGCGCGGTTCCTGAAGGCGACCGAGATCGACACCCGCATGCTCGGCATGATCGGCGCGCTGGTTATCATCTGGTTCGGCCTGCACATCCTGTCGGGCGGCCTCTTCCTTACCCCGCGCAATCTCTGGAACCTGTCGGTCCAGTCCGCCTCCGTGGCGGTGATGGCGACCGGCATGGTGCTGGTCATCGTCACCCGCAACATCGACCTGTCGGTCGGCTCCATCCTCGGCTTCGTCGGCATGGTGATGGGCGTCACCCAGGCCGAGATACTGACGCGGCAACTCGGCTTCTCGCTCGGCGATCCCTGGATCTGGGTCATCGCTCTCGCTGCCGGTATCGTCCTCGGCGCCGCGATCGGCGCTTTCCAAGGCTATATCATCGCCTATCTCGGCGTGCCGGCCTTCATCGTCACGCTCGGCGGCCTGCTGGTCTGGCGCGGCGCGGCATGGTGGGTCACCAGCGGTCGCACAGTCGCTCCGATGGACGCCACCTTCCGGCTGATGGGCGGCGGACCGGACGGTTCGATCGGCGCGACCTGGAGCTGGATCGTCGGCATCGTCGCCTGTCTCGCGGTGGTCGTCATGCTGGTCATCGGCCGCAGGCAGCGCATGCGCTTCAAGTTCCCGCTGCGACCGATCTGGGCGGAGGTCTTTCTCGGCACGGTCGCCTGCGCGGTCATCCTCGGCGCGGTTTGGATCGCCAATTCCTATCCCTGGCCGATCGGCATCGTGCGCCGATATTTCGAGGCGCAGGGCCTGCCGGTGCCCGAGGGCGCCTTCATCGCCCACGGCATCGCCATTCCCGTGCTGATCGCCATCGGCGTCGGCATCGTCATGACCTTCCTCGCCACCCGCACCCGCTTCGGCCGATATGTCTTCGCCATCGGCGGCAACCCGGAAGCGGCCGAACTCGCCGGCATCAACACGCGCTGGGTGACCTTGAAGATCTTCATGCTGATGGGCGTGCTCGCCGCAATCGCATCGGCGATCTCGACCGCGCGCCTCAACGCCGCGACCAATGCGCAAGGCACGCTGGACGAACTGCTCACGATTGCCGCCGCGGTCATCGGCGGCACGTCGCTGGCCGGTGGCTCGGGAACAATCGCAGGCGCCATGCTCGGCGCGCTTCTGATGCAGTCGCTGCAGTCCGGCATGGTGCTGCTCGGCATCGACACGCCGCTGCAGAATATCGTGGTAGGCGCCGTGCTGGTGATCGCGGTCTGGCTCGACACGATGTACCGCAAGCGGATCTAGGAGGAAGACGATGTCCGACACCCGCGTTCCCCTGGTCGACCTGCGCAATATCTCGATCGCCTTCGGCGGCATCCGCGCCGTGGACGATGCGTCGTGCGACCTCTATCCGGGCGAGGTGATGGCTTTGCTCGGCCACAACGGCGCCGGCAAGTCGACGCTGATCAAGATCCTGTCGGGCGCCTACAAGCGCGACGCCGGCGAGATCTATGTCAACGGCGAGGAAGCGGCGATCAACAATCCGCGCGACGCCAAGAAATACGGCATCGAGACGATCTACCAGACGCTGGCGCTGGCCGACAATGTCGACGCCGCCGCCAACCTCTTCCTCGGCCGCGAGCTGATGACCAAATACGGCACGCTCGACGACGTGGCGATGGAGGCCGAGGCGCGCAAGGTGATGGGCCGGCTCAACCCACGCTTCCAGCGCTTCAAGGAGCCAGTGGTCAAGCTGTCCGGCGGCCAGCGGCAGTCGGTGGCGATCGCCCGCGCCATCCTGTTCAACGCCCGGATCCTGATCATGGACGAGCCGACGGCGGCGCTGGGACCGCAGGAGACGGCGCAGGTCGGCGAACTGATCAAGCAGCTGAAGGCCGACGGGATCGGCATCTTCCTGATCAGCCACGACATCCACGACGTCTTCGAGCTCGCGGACCGGGTCTGCGTCATGAAGAACGGCCAGGTGGTGGGAACCGCGCGCACCCAGGACGTGACCAAGGACGAGGTGCTGGGGATGATCATCCTCGGCAAATGCCCGCCAGGTGCAATCCCCGGCCCGGGCGCCATGCGCGAGACGGTCGCAGCCGCCTGATCCGAATGCCGGCTGACGCTGGGGTAGTGCCGAGGCGGTGGCGCGGGCATTGCAATAGCGGGTCCATCCGATATGCATGGCGCATTCATCCACCTCCTGCGGAGGGCGCGTGAGACGGATCTTTCCCGCGATCGTTTTCGCGTCGGTGGCGGCAGCCAGCCTGGTCATGGCAGGCTATGCCTATGTCGCGGCCACCGATGCGGCCCGCATCAAGTTCGAGAGCACCGCCGACGACGCAGTCAACCGCCTCGAGACGCGGCTCGAGCTGCACCTGTCGCTGCTCAGGGCGACGCTCGCCCTCTACAAGACCGGGAACGGTTCGGTCAGCCGCGATGCGCTCCGGTCTTTCGTATCCGCCCTCGACATCAAAGGCCGGTATGCGGGAATTCGGGGCCTTGGCTATGTCCGGCTCCTACGCGAAGGGGGTGAACGGGCGGCGGAGGATGACCTCGTGCGCAACTATGGCCGGCAGATGCAGGTCTGGCCTGTCGAGGGAGGCGCCCAGCGCGCGGTCGTCACTCTCCTCGAACCGCTGGACGACGGAAACCGTCAGGTGCTCGGCTTCGACATGATGAGCGAGCGGACGCGCCGTGCGGCGATAACCCGGGCGATGGAAACCGGCCAGCCGCGCGTGACCGGACGCGTCGCGCTCATCCAGGACGAGGGCATCTCGACGCAGGCCGGCTTCGTGGTCTACCTGCCGCTTGTGCTCGGTGTGCCTGAGACGGCGAGCGTCGGCCAGCGCGCAGCAGCCACCGCAGGCTTCGTGTATGCTCCCTTCCGCGCCCCGGAACTGTTCGGCGCGGCGCTCGCAAAGGCCCCTCTGCTGCCACTTGCAATCGAGGTCTATGACGGCGAGCCGATGCCGGAGGCGCTGATCTACCGGTCGCAGACCCCGCCGGACGGGTCGATGGGGATGTTCCGGACGAGCCGGCAGATCGAGTTCGCGGGGCGCACATGGCTGCTTCGCTTCGAACCGACACAGGCCTTCGCGTGGCCTTCGTCGCGAATGGCGGCCATCGCGCTCGGCCTGTTCGGACTGATCCTCGCGACGGCGCTCGCCTATGTCGTGCGCTCCGGCGAGAAGGCATTCGAGGCAGTGCGGGCACTCAACGAGGCCGGGGAAAAGGCACTGCAGGAGAAGGACCTTCTGCTGCAGGAGATGAAGCACCGGATCAAGAATTCGATCGCCCGGGTGCTGGCGATCTCCCGACAGACGGCTTCGGGATCGAAGTCTATCGAGGAGTTCTCCGCCTCGTTCAGCGCCCGCCTGCAAGCGATGTCGGCCTCGCAGGACATGCTGACGCGCTCGCGCTGGCAGAAGGCCGACCTCAGGGAACTGCTGGTGACGGAAATCGAGCAGGTGCTGGGCAGCGACATGGATGCCGATCGCCTGACCGGGCCGCAGGTGGAGATCGACGAAGCGACAACGCAGGCCCTCGGGCTGACCTTCCACGAACTCGCCACCAACGCGCTGAAATACGGCGCGATCGGCGCGGGCGCGGGCACCCTGTCGGTGACCTGGAAGGTCGAAGGAGACGGTCTGCGGCTGTATTGGCGCGAACGCGGCGGCGGCAAGATCGAGCCGCCGGAGCGGAAAGGTTTCGGGACGCGGCTGATCGACGCCAACATCGTCCGCGAACTCGGCGGGAGTATCGAGCGTCGCTACCCTGAGGACGGAATCGACATCGACATCGCCATCCCCCTCAAACGCTGATCCGGCAGGACCAGACGTGCAAAGGGGCCGCGGCGAGCGCGGCCCCTTTGTCTGCTGCGTGCGGATCAGTAGTAGCCGGCGGGACAGGCGGCGATGTAGATGCGCCCGCGACTGTCGCGGTAGCGGCATTCGCCCCTGCGGGTCGCCGCGCCGAGCAGCACGCCCGAGGCCCCGCCGATCACCGCGCCGGCGACGGCGCCACCGACGCGACCGGTTGCCAGACCGCCGACAGCCGCGCCAACGGCGGCACCCGTGGCTGCGTCCTGCTCGGCCGTGGTGCAGCCGGTAATGGCCATGGCCGCCACCAGTGCAAGGATGATCTTCTTCATGACGCTCTCTCCTTCGGAAACAACCCGCCCGAATGTTCCTTACATGCGAAGCGAGCAAGAAATCCGGTCAATCGCCGGAATTGCCTAGACCGGGAGCCAATATGCACCGAACGTAACCGTTCGGTTTCGCCGCATCCCGGCTTGATCATTCGTGAAACGTCGTTCCTTTCATGGAGGCCACGTTCATTCGGACAGCCTCGACCGAAGCGCGCAACGCGCCGTCCGCCGTCACGTCCCACACCAGTTCGGCATCTTCCTCTTCCATGGCCGGGTCGACATAGACGCAGGTTCCCATCACGCGGGGCTTCCTCCCATCCAGTCGACGCAAGCTTGCCGTCAGGTCCACGTCGCATTCGCCAGCCGTTTCGTAGACGGTGACGGGCGACGGCAGCTCCTCGCACTGCTTCATGTCCTGGGAACATCCGACGATCAGCATCAGGGCAACAATGTGTTCCATGGCCGATTCCTTTCGGCGCATGAACGAGTTGCCGTTGTATTTGGTTCCATTCCGGCGGAATTGCGGACGATGCGGGCGTTATTCCCACGCCGGAACGCGGCCTACTGCAGGATAGCGAACGCCAGGATGGCCGCGACCGCGGCGCCCGCGGCGTAAGTGGCGATCTTCAGCGCCGCCCGTGCGGGTCGCGGCGTCGGCAGGTCTTCCTCGGCGACGAAGCTGCCCATGGCAAATCGCGCCGCATCTTCCAGATGAAGCATCCTCGTGCTCATGCGCTTTTCCTCTCCGATGGAATTCGTCAGCGTAAACGGGCTCCCCTCCCGCTGGTTCCACTCCCATATGCTCGCACGGACAGGTTGAGGTCTGATTAAGTGCCCTATGACGTGATCAGTCGGTGTGGAAACTGTCGGCGGGAAGGATCAGCCGGTAGAACAACCGGCCGGCCTCGGAATACAGGGTGGCGGAGCTGTTGAGCGAAGACGGCACGACGCGTTCGAGCGCCACGGTGCCGAAGCGCTTGCGTTCCAGGGTGGCGTCCGCCCTGGTGAGGGGCTCGCTCCAGACCAGTTCCATCTCGCCATTCGGCAGCGGCCGCACTTCGATCCGCACCTGGCCCTCCGGCGACGACAGGGCGCCGTAGCTGACCGAATTGACAGCGAGCTCGTGCAGCGCCAACCCCACATGCAGCGCCGCGTTCGGATTGAGGTAAGGGGTCTCCCCATCCATCACGAGATTGCGTCCCGGCTCGGCGCAATAACGTGCTACCTGGCCCGCGACGAGCTGCGACAGGTCGGCACCGCGCCAGTTGGACGATGTGACGAGATCCTGGGAGGACGACAGCGACTGCAGCCGGCCGCGGAAGCGGGACAGGAACTGGTCGATCGTGCCGGCGTAGCGGCCGGTCTGCGCGGCGATGCTCTGGATTATGGCGAGCAGATTCTTCGAGCGATGGCTCACTTCGCGCAGGAGTGTCCGCAAGGTCTGCTCGCGCAGCCTTTGCTCGGTAATTTCCGTCGCGGTGGTGACCACGCCGATCGCTGTCCCGTCGAGATCGCGCAGCGGGTCCAGCCAGATCTCGAAACAGCTTACGTCTTCCGACGTCGAAATCTCGAGCTCGGTGTGTCGCCGCTGCCGGTCGGCCAGGACCAGCTGCTTCAAGCGGGTCAGGTCGTCGGCGACGGTTCTGGAAAAGATATCCGCGTCCACCCGCCCAACGAGCCCGTCGGCGCTCCACTTCGCCGGCGGGTTTTCCACCCAGCGGTAGACGAGCGAGGCATCCTGGGCGAGGATCGCCACATTAACGTTGGTCAGCGCCCGGATCAGGCTTGCCCGATCGGCGCCGTCTGCCACGGACGACGAGGTCGGCGACCAACCCTCGCTCTGGTCCGTTTCGGTCATTCCTAGCCGCCCCGTGGTTGGTCCTGCGGCTAAACTATTGGCTCGGGCCAAAGTTCCGCCAAAACCCTTCGCTCGACCGACTCAACGGGCGACGTACGAAAACCGCCGGATCGCGCACCGTAAGGGGCGCGATCCGGCTTCGGCCCCGGGAAACCGCTGAGGGGGATTTCTAGTCTCCCGGAACGGGTGGGCCCTGCCTCAGCTTGCCCGGCGAACGAGGCCGGCGATCAGGGAAATCGCAAGGAACGCCAGGAACACGAAGAAGAGGATCTGCGCGATCCCCGCGGATGCTCCCGCGATACCGCCGAAGCCCAGGGCGCCGGCAATGATTGCCACGACGAGGAAGACAAGCGTCCAGTACAACATCCAACTCTCCTGAAATCTGCGGTCGACCGCCTCCGGCGGAGGCCATCTCCCAGGTTCCGGCAAAATTGTGACCGAGCACGTCGATCCCGTTGCCAGAAACGCCATTTCCCGGCTTTTGTTCCGCCGTTCTGGACCTGGATTACGCGGCCGCTTTGGCCTGGCGATCGAAGAACAACGCCTGGCTGATCAGCGCCTTCACCATGTCGGGATTGAACGGCTTGGTCACGAGGAAAGCCGGCTCAGGTCGCTCGCCGGTCAGCAGCCGTTCCGGGAACGCGGTGATGAAGATGACCGGAACCGCGGTTGTCGAGAGAATCTCGTTGACCGCCTCGATGCCCGAACTCCCGTCAGCGAGCTGAATATCCGCCAGGACCATCTTCGGCTGCGTCCGTGCGAAGAGGCTGACGGCCTCGCCATGGGTGCGCGCGGTGCCAACTACCCGATGACCGAGGCTTTCCACCATTTCCTCGATATCCATGGCGATCAGCGGCTCGTCCTCGATGATCAGGATGTCGGTGGCCACCTGCCGGGAGATTTCGCTTGAGGCTTCGGCGACCAGTTCGGCGAACTCCTCCTCGGTAACGTCGAGGATTTCCGCTGCCTGCTCGTCACTGAAGCCCTCCACCGCGATCAGGACGAACGCCTGGCGCGGCAGCGGGGCGATGGAGCCGAGGTTGGCGGCGGCGCGGCGTTCCCATGCGGACACCGGCTGCTCGGGCGGCAGACTCGAGGCGATGGACGAGAAGAGACGTGCGAAGACTTTATAAAGCGCCACCCGGTCGCTCGACGCCTGCGGGAAGATGCTGACGTCGGCAATGATCGCCTCGAGAACGGCGGCGACATGGGCGTCGCCGCTGGCCTGTGAACCCGATACTGCGCGCGAGAAGCGGCGCAGGAACGGAAGATGCGGGGCGATGCTTGCAGAAAGGCTCATGATAGGTACGTCTCCCTCAACGACGATCTGCGCCAGGAAAGGCGCATCTATGGTGCAAAACGTACTCGGCGAAATAAAGTTCCTGCAGCGTGGAACTTTTTTCACAGCCGGTCATTTTGGCGATGTCATCGATGTCGGCGGGCAGCGGTGGCCGGCGTGTTGCGCCATCCGGGACGGTGTGCGGCGCCAGCAAAAACCAAAGGGCGAGTTCGACGACATGACCAACCACAAGAAACAATCCGAGCGGCGGGCGGGCCGCCCCGGGAACGCCGACGTGCTCGGCAGCAACTCCGAGATTGGCCGCAAGCTGCGTCAGTACTATGACGAACTCGTTTCGGAGGACGTTCCGGACCGGTTCGCCCAACTGCTCCAAGAGCTCGATCAGGCGGAATCTGCCGCGAAGCCGGAGTAGGCCCGATGGCAGTCTCAGCCGACTTCAAGTCCGGACTGCTGGCGGCGATCCCCAATCTGCGGGCCTTTGCCGTCTCCCTCACGCACAATACAGACCGCGCGGATGATCTCGTCCAGGAGACGCTTGTGAAGGCGTGGGACAAGCACGAGAGCTTCCAGCCGGGGACCAATCTGAAGGCGTGGCTGTTCACCATCCTGCGCAACGAATTCTATTCGCAGATGCGCAAGCGCGGGCGCGAAGTCCAGGATTCGGACGGCATCATGACCGCCCGTCTCGCGGTCCATCCGAGTCAGCACGGTTCGCTGGATCTCGACGACTTCCGCGCCGCTCTCGAAAAGCTGCCGGAGGACCAGCGCGAGGCGATCATCCTGATCGGTGCATCCGGCTTTTCCTACGAGGAAGCCGCGGAGATTTGCGATTGCGCCGTCGGCACGATCAAGAGCCGGGTCAGCCGGGCACGAAGCCGGCTCCAGGAATTGCTCGGAGTGGAGGGCGACGGCGAATTCGGTCCGGATTCGATTGCGGTACAGATCATCAGTGCGGCGGTGTGATCAGCTTGTCCCGGTTCACTGCGGCCTTGCGCTGGACCGCCGCCGCCAGTGCGTCCACGAGGTCGTTTCCCAGATAGGGCTTGGTGAGGACGGGAACCTCGGGGAAGCTGGCCGACATTTCCATCGGGTTGGAATATCCTGTGGCAAAAACGAACGGCCGGCCCGTTTCGAACAGGGTGCGGGCGAAGTCGACGGCCGACTCCTCGCCAAGGCGCAGATCGACCACGGCCGCGTCGAAATCGAGGACGTCGCCTGCGGCCCCGATCTCGTTGAGGGTACGACAGATGCGTACCTCGGCCGCGCCGTAATCCCGGCAGGCCTGCTCGACCTCCATCGCAATCAGGAACTCGTCTTCGAGGACGAGAATGCTAAGGCCGTCGAGCGGCAGGGTTGTCAAAACTTGTTTCTCCGAAATGCTTGGGTACGCTCATTGCAGCACTCCTGACAGTACGTCATTTAACTATGACATGTGCCTGAGCGGGGAGGAATGAAGTGACGATCGCAGCGCCGAGCTTGGGCAAGCTGTATCCTTGTGAGATCTGCCCGCTTCGGCCCTTGAACATCTTCCGTGATTTCCAGCCTGAGGAACTGGCTTTCATCAGCCGATTCAAGACCGGCGAACTGACGGTCGATCGCGGGACGACCGTTCTCGTGGAGGGCAGCCACAGCGCTCATCTTTATACGGTTTTGTCCGGTTGGGGCTTCCGCTACAAGTTGATGTCGGACGGCAGGCGTCAGATTCTGAACTACGTCGTGCCGGGCGATCTCATCGGCCTTCAGGGCAGCCTGACCGGCGAGATGCAGCACTCCGTCGAGGCGCTGTCGCCCCTGATGCTGTGCGTGTTCGAGCGCGATCAGCTCTTCGCGCTCTATCGCAACCATCCCGGCCTCGCCTACGATCTCACCTGGCTCGCCGCCCGGGAGGAACAGATGCTCGACGAAAACCTGCTGAGCGTCGGGCGGCGGAGTGCACTTGAGCGTGCGGCCTATCTCCTGGCGTTCCTCCACCAGCGGGCCAAGACGGTTCACCTCTATGCCAACGGCCGGGCGACAATCCCGATCACGCAACAGCATGTGGCCGACACGCTCGGCCTGTCCATCGTCCACACCAACAAGACGCTTCGCAAACTCATCAACCGCAATGCCATCCGCTGGCTCGACCGCGGCTGCGAAGTGCTGGATGAGGCGGCGCTTCTCGGCATCGCAGGCTGGGAAGGGCTCGGCGAGCAGCGCCGCCCGCTGATGTGAGGAATTCGGCTGGACTCGCGCAGGGAAAGGCATTTTGATACCGACGGATCGGAGGAACCTCGCTGCCGGTCCCGCGTTTGGAATCGTGCAAACGCAAAGGAGCTTTCAATGCCGTCTTCGACAGCGAAAACCGAAAAAGCCGCCAACGGTTCCAGGGACGCAGCTTCGCAGCCGTCGGTTTCCGAGATGGAGGCGCAGATCGAAACCCTGAAGGCCGAGATCGCAAAGCTCACGGCGCAGGTGCAGAGTTCCGGCGAGCGATCGCTGGAGGCGGTGAAGAACATTGCCCATGAAGGCCTCAACCAGGCGCGCGCCAAAGGCGAGGCGGCCATGCAGGGCCTGAAGTCCGAGGCGTATGACATCGAGGGGGAAATCGTCGCGCGGGTCCGCGAAAAGCCCGTTACCTCGCTGGCAATAGCTGCCGGCGTGGGTTTCCTGTTCGCGCTGCTGGCCCGCCGCTAGTCCCGGCCTACTCGGAGCGTTCATGCTCGCGGCGCTGATCCAGTCCTTACTGTCCGGAGAAACGACGCGGGCGGCGAAGCGCGTCCGGCGCGCCATGATCGACTACATGATCGCCGGAATCTGCCTGGCGATCGGTTTGGGCTTCCTGATCGCCGCCGGCTATATCTTCGTCGCGGAGCGCTACGGTCCGCTCTACACGGCCATCGGCTTCGGATTGGGGTTCATCGCCCTGGCCGGCGTGGCGCTGATCGTCCATCGCATCATTTCCGGCATCCAGGCAAAGCGCCGCGCCGAAGAGGCTCGGGCCGCGCAGCTGCAGGCGCTTGCCGGGGCGACGGCCTTCGCGATCCTCCCCGCGCTCCTCAAGGGGCGGGGCGGCATTGTTTCGCTGCTGGCGCCGGTGGCTGCGATGGTCGCCTACGCAATCTTCAAGGAAAACAGCGACCTTGCTCGCGACGATGATCCGGACAGTTGAGGTCTGACAGATCTCGGCTATTTTCGGAACCGATGCGCAGGAAGCGCATTGGCATGCGACGATCATGTGGAGCATGTCATGCGCAGATTCTTCCAAGCCCGCGACGCCCGCCAGGGCCGGCGGGGCTTTCCGGTCTTCGTCATCCTGCTGGTTTCACTGGCGCTGGTCTGTGCGGTCTGGTTCGCCGTCGAGATCTACGGAACGTCGATCCAGTCGCCTCGGACGGAGGCGACCCAGCCGACGACGGGTGAGCCCGCGCCGTCTCAATCGGGCGGCTGACTAGAGGCCCGCGGCACCAGGACCCGCAACGATCTGGGATGAATGCGGACCGTCGTCTCTTGTTCGACTGGAAAAAGTTCGCCGTCGATGACGCAACGATGCCGCCGATGCAGGCGGGTGAACTTCAGGACGACCTGCCTCCCGGTATGTATCTCGACATGAGCGTTTCGCTCCCAGCGCCCGATGACCGTATGGAGCAGCGCGGAGAGGAGGTGCGGCAGCCGGCGCGCAGTCGTCACGTACACGCCGAGCGTTCCCCCGTCGGGCCGGTCCGCATAGGGCAGGTGACCTTCGCCGAAAAGGTTGTTGCTTACGCCTATTCCGGACGCTCGGACGAGGATCTCCGTGCCGTCGATGTCGATCGAGGCCCGCATGGAGGGCGGCCGCAGCAGCGTCGCAAAGGCCGCGCCGATCGAAGCGCGTATCTTGCCGATGCGGGAGGAGAAGCTCATCCCGTCGCGAATCTTCACCAGCTTGGCATGCAGGCCGACTGAGTATTGATGGACGAACGGCTTGCCGTTCGCCGTCGCCACGTCGACCTCCCGGGTGATGGCGGTTGCGAACGCCGCGATCGCCGAGTCGAGATCGAGCGGCATGCCGAGGCTGCGGGCAAAGAGATTCATCGTCCCGGCCGGGAGAACGGCAAGGCTCTTGTCCGTCGCCATGACGACGCCCGCCGCCGCCGAGATCGTCCCATCCCCGCCGCCGGCCAGGATCACGTCGGCTTCGGGGACTGCCACCGCCTCGTGCAGCGCGTCCATGAGTTCGGCGCCATCCACGACGCGGATCTGCGCTGTATGTCCGGCTTCCGCCAACCTTTGCCTGATCCGGGCCGCAAGCGCGTCGACGTCCATCGTACGCAGCGTTCCGCCGGCCCGGTTCAATACGGCGATGAAATGCATGGTAGGCTCCGAGCGGCGGCCGGCGGGGCTTTCCGCAGCACGCACCCGCAGCGCCGACAACGCGCCGGAACGCCTAAAGTTCCCGACAATCTGCTGGAAAATCAATGTACAGCCGGATGCAAGCAGCTTGGTCGCCGAGTAACGCGGTTGGGAACCCGATCCGCAAACCGGCGTTATCCGAACTGTGAGGCCGCGCCACCTTCACAGCGACGATCGAATGGCGCGGCCGTGCAAAGAAACCCTGCACGAAGGAGAGAATATCATGATCCGCAAGCTCTTGGCGACTACCGCCATCCTCACGGTCGTTTCGACGGGCGCATTCGCCCAGACCACTACGCCCGCCACGGAACCCGCCCCGGCCGCGCCGGCGGCGACCGAAGCCGCCCCGGCTGCGCCGCTTGCTGCGGACGTCGCCGTCGAGCAGTCCGAAGTGACGGCTGACGGCCAGCTCGCGTCCAACCTGATCGGCGAAAACGTCTACAACAGCACCGCCGATGACGCCGAGAAGGTCGGCGACGTCAACGATCTCGTGCTTTCGAAGGATGGCATGGTTGAGGCCATCGTGATCGGCGTCGGCGGCTTCCTCGGTATCGGCGAGAAGGACGTCGCGATCGACTTCAAGACCATCGACTGGGCCGAGCGCGACGGCGACCGCTGGATCGTCATCGAGGCGACGGCCGATCAGCTGAAGGAGCTGCCGGACTTCGACCGCGGTGCCTACGCGCCTGCCCCGGCAGTCGCCTCCAATGAAGCGACGACCCCGCCGGCAACGACCGCGCCGTCGACCGACATGAGCCAGAACAATGCGGCCACGCCTCCGGCGACAGATAATACTGCGCAGGCTCCGGCTGCTTCCGGCACCGACACGACCGCCGAGGCTCCGGCCGACGCCGATGCCGACAAGACGGCCGAGGCTCCGGCTGCTTCGGACGCCGAGACGACGGCCCAGGCTCCGGCCGCTTCCGGTACCGACACCACGGCCCAGGCTCCTGCCACGGACACGACTGAAACCGCCGCGATCGACCGTTCGAAGCTGAAGGAGATGAACACGGCTGAGATCCGCTCGGAGGATCTGGTCGGCACGACGGTCTACGGCGCCAATGACGAGAACATCGGCGAGATCGGCGACGTCGTCCTGCAGGGCGACAAGGTCGACGCGGTGATCATCGATGTCGGCGGCTTCCTCGGCATGGGCGAGAAGGAGGTGGCCGTGGGCATGGACAACCTGACCTTCATGGCCGACGAGGATGGCGACCACTATCTCTACACGACCTTCACGAAGGAGCAGCTCGACGCGGCGCCGACCTATGACGAGAGCGCCTATGCCGAGAAGCGCGACGAAATGCGCATCATGCCGAACTGATTGAAAAGCATTCGGACATCGGCCCGCGCGGGAAACCGCGCGGGCCGTTTTCGTTTGGCTCAGAGGTAGCGTTTGCCTGCCACCCCGCCTTCAGTCAGTTCCAGCAATGCCAGGGACTGATCGAGATGTTCGGCGCGCCATTCGAGCAGGCGCTCTGCCATGTGGAGGCGTGCGGAGGCGTAGGCCCCGTCGCTCGCCAGATTGCGGGTCTCGTCCGGATCTTCCCTCAGATCGAAGAGGACCGGAGGCAGCCCTCCTCCGAAGTGCACGTATTTCCACCGGTCGGTGCGCAGGACCGCGAGATTGCACTGGCGCGACGAAAGGCCGAAGCGCTTCTCCGCAGTGCCCTTGGCGATCGAGCGGAAGTCGAATTCCCAGTGCGCGGCGTCGCGCCAGGCTTTCGGCGATGCCCCGTCGAGAAAGGGCGCCAGCGATCGGCCGTCGAGATGGGCCGGCACCGGCGCGCCGATCAGTTCGAGCAGCGTCGGCATGAGGTCGACGGCCTCGGTGAAGGCATCGACCCGGCTGCCCCATGCTTTTCTCCGTCGCGGGTCGCGGATCACCAGCGGCACATGGTAGCTCTGGTCGAAGAAGCCGCCCTTTCCCATCGAGAAGTGGTCTCCCATCATCTCGGCATGGTCAGACATGAACACGACGACCGTGTCGTCCCAGCTGCCTTCTGCTCGAAGCGACTCGAAGATGCGTCCGAGCTGACCGTCGACTTCCGAGATCATGCCCCAGTAGAGGGCGCGGATCTGGCGGACCTCGTCTTCGCTCCAGTCGCGCACCTTGCCCTTGGCACCGGGGATGAACTTCGTCTTTCGCAGCCGCTCCATCGCCCAGGCGGCAAACGGATGGATCGCGGCCTCCGCCTCAAGATCTTTCGCCCGCCGCAGAGGCGGCCCATCTGAGGGGTCGTACATCGTGTTGAACGGTTCCGGCGCGATGAAGGGCGGGTGCGGACTGATGAAGGAAAGATGCGCGAACCATGGCTCGGTAGACTGCTGCTCGCCGAGCCAGCGGATGAATTCGCCGGCGATGAAGGCAGCCGGCGTCTCGTCCTTCGAATAGACCGGCGGGGCGGACGAGACTTCGGGAGAGCGCTTCGCCGGCTTGTGAATGTCCGGGAAAGCGGCGTCTGTCTTCACGCCGCGCGCGGCGAGCCAGGACAGCCACGGCTTCTGGTGCTCGGGCAGGAGCACCCGCGGAACGAAGCCGGGCAGGATGCCTTCATAGGTCCTGAGCGCCGGATCCGAGGGGTCGAGGCCGCGTGGATCGGGCGATGTGTCGGTGTAGCCGAACAGGGTCGGCGTGTAGCCGGCGCGGCGGGCCGCGAGCGCGATGGTGTCGTGGCGCGCGTCGAGGGGCGTCCCGTTGCGGCATACGCGGTTGTTCATCTGGTAGAGGCCGGTGTAGATGCAGGCGCGGGCAGGGGAACACGGTGCCGCGCCGGCGTAGTGGCGCGTAAACAGCACGCCTTCTTTCCCGAGACGATCCACATTCGGCGTCCGCACGACCGGGTGGCCGACGGCCGACAGGCTGTCGCCGCGCCACTGGTCGCAGGTGATGAGAAGCACGTTGGGACGCTTCTTTTTCGCTGCGCTCTTCACGCCTTGCTCCTTCCCTGCCGACCGTCGGCATGATCTGCTAGCAGGCGCATCAAACGGAGGAAAGCAGATGGTCGTTTGGCTTCGCACGGTTCTGGTGGTCATGGCAGCGGCCGCATTCGCGACGGCGGCGGACGCTGCCTTGCCGCCGCAGTTCCAGCGGGCGAAAGAATTGACGGCCGTCATTGAGGCCGCCGCCGGCGTCCTGGGCGCCCGTCCGATCGAAAGCGTGTATCGGGTCGAGGACGATCTCTACCGCGTCGAGACGGCGGGCTGCGTGCTCGATGTCCGCATCGAAGGTCTGCCGATGCCGCAAGGCATGGTCGGACCGCGACGCTTCAAAGCCGTTCCCGGCGAACCGGAGTGCCAATAGCGAGATTTATGAACGACTTCTCGTGATTGTTCACGAATTGAGCACGGTCCTTGCTGTGACCGGCGGCTTTCCTTCCGGCGCCGGCGACCGACATATGGACGCGACGGGTGGCGCGGGCCGCCGAACACAAGGAGCAAGACCATGCTCGACCAGATCAAGGGACTGCATCACGTCACCTCGATGGCGGCGGATGCCAATCAGAACAACCACTTCTTCACCAGGACGCTCGGCCTGCGCCGGGTCAAGAAGACGGTCAATTTCGACGCGCCGGACGTCTACCATCTCTACTACGGAGACGAGACCGGCACGCCGGGCTCGGTGATGACCTATTTTCCGTTTCCGCATATCGCCAAGGGCCAGCCGGGCGTCGGCGAGGTCGGCACCACCGTGTTCTCGGTGCCCGAAGGTTCGCTCGGCTGGTGGCAGGAACATCTGGCGAAGGAGAATGTCGCGGGCCTTGAGCCCGGCGAGGCTTTTGGCGAGAAGCGTCTCCGCTTCAAGGGCCCCGACAATGACGGCTTCGCGCTGGTCGAGCACAAGGGCGACGCGCGCGCAGCCTGGACGCAGGGCGGCGTGCCGGACGACTACGCCATCCGCGGCTTCCATTCGGCCTCGATGCGGCTGCGCGACGGCGGGGCGACGGCCGAACTCCTGAAGTTCATGGGTTACAGCCAGGTGGACCAGTCGAAGAACGTCACCCGCTTCGCAGTCCCGGACGGCATGGGCGCTGACGTCATTGACATCGAGGCGCTGCCGGTCACGCCGTTCGCGCGCCAAGGTGCAGGCTCGGTGCATCACATCGCCTTCTCGGTCGAGAACCGGGCGAAGCAGCTCGAGGTGCGCAAGGCGCTGATGGACACGGGCTATCAGGTGACGCCGGTGATCGACCGCGACTATTTCTGGGCGATCTATTTCCGCACGCCGGGCGGCGTGCTGTTCGAAGTGGCGACCAACGAGCCGGGCTTCGACCGCGACGAGGACACCAGACACCTGGGTGAGGCATTGAAGCTTCCGAGGCAGCACGAGCATCTGCGAAAGATGCTCGAAGGCCACCTCCAGCCGATCGAGGACTGACCATGAGCCAGCGCTATATCGAGAAGGTCCTGCCCGGGAAGCCGGGCGGACCGCTGCTCTTCACCTTTCATGGAACCGGCGGGGACGAGAACCAGTTCCCGGCACTCGGGCGGGACCTGATGCCCGAGGCGACGGTGATCTCGCCGCGCGGCGACGTCTTGGAACATGGCGCGGCACGCTTCTTCCGCCGCACGGGCGAGGGCGTCTACGACATGGATGACCTGGCGCGCGCGACGGCGAAGATGAAGGCCTATGTCGAGGCGCATGTCGCGGCGGCGAAGCCGTCGGTCGTCTACGGCATCGGCTATTCCAACGGGGCCAACATCCTGGCGTCCACGATCTTCGCAGCGCCGGACCTGTTCGACGCGGTGGTGCTGATGCATCCGCTGATCCCGTTCCAGCCGGACGTTCAGGGTGATCTCAAGGGCAGACGCATCCTGATCACCGCTGGGCGGCAGGACCCGATCTGCCCGCCGCTCTACACCCACCGCCTCGAAGCCTGGTTGCGCGACGCGGGCGCCGATGTCATCGTCGAATGGCATCCGGGCGCGCACGAAGTGCGTCCCAACGAGATCGAGGCGGCGCGCCGTTTCCTGCTGCCGGTTGGAGCCTGACCATGACCGAACTCCCCGAGATCAAGGTCGAGGACACTGGTTCCAAAGGCCGCTATTTCATACGGCTCGACACCGGCGAAGAGGCCGAGATGACCTTCACCAAGATCGGCGAACACCAGATCATCATCGACCACACCGAAGTGCCGGATGCGTTCCGCGGGCAGGGCGCCGGGCTCAAGCTCGTCTCCCGCGCCGTGGAGGACATGCGCAAGGCGGGCAAGACGATCATCCCGCTCTGCCCCTTTGCCGCCGCCCAGTTCCGCCGGCATCCGGAATGGTCCGACGTGCTGAAACACTGACGCCGCTCGCGCATTGACCCGGACGAGATGAACGGAGCCTCCAGCATGGACCACGATGCTTCCATCCGGTTCGAGACCACGCCGAAGGGCGGCCGCTACTTTGTGCCGATGCCCAACGGCGAAGATTCCCGGCTGACCTTCGTCAAGGTGTCGGACGGCCACATCATCGCCGACCATACCTTCGTGCCGGTGCCCTATCGCGGCGACGGCGTCGCCGAGGCATTGGTCGAGCGACTGATCGCCGACGCCCGCGCAAACGGCTGGAAGATCACGCCGACGTGTTGGTACGTGGCGGACGAGATCGCGCGGCATGCGCCGGACTGGGACGATGTGGTGAAGCGGTGAGGGATACCTGTCCTTCTCCCACAAGGGGAGAAGGACAGGTGTCTCACCCCTTGATCCGCTCAGCCAGCGCTTCCATCCGCTCGGCGAGACCCGACAGGGCGCCGGTGAGCGCCGCGTCGTTCTTGTCGGCCTTGATCAGCGCGTCGTCGCGGGTCTTGCGCAGCGTCTCGATCTCGGTCTCCAAGCCTTTCACGCGGCGCTGCAGCTCCGAGAACTCGTCCATGACCATGATGCCGGCCATCACGGTCAGCCGGTGGTCGCCGATCTCGCCGAACGAGCCTTTCAGATGGCCGACATAGCGGTCGAAGCGGTTGGCGAGGTCGATCAGGTGCTCTTCCTGGCCCTCGTCGCAGGCCATCCTGTACTGCTTGCCGTCGATGGTTACGGTGACTTGTGCCATGGCCTCACCTGTCCAGCACGGCGCGGATCGTCTCCATCGCCGTGACGAGGCGGCGCGAAACTTCCTTGTTGGCGCCCTCCAGCCGCTCGGCGCGCGCTTCCGATGCGTCGAGTTCCTGCGCAAGCTTGGCGCGGTCGGCGTTCATGCGCTGCACTTCGGCCTCGGCCTCGGCATAGTCCTGATCGCGCTCGAGCCGCGCCACGACCGCATCTTCGAGCGCCGTGATCGCCTTGCCGAGCCGGTTGATGACTTCCTTCAGCGTGACATCGCCGGTCATTGTTGAGCGTTCCACCCGTCCCGACGCGCGAATCGCGCATTATTCGAACGAATTATCCTGTCAAGCTTAGGCGTCGGGCGAAGCGGGCGTCAACAAAGCGCGCCGGCTTTCCCCTGCAAACCGAACGCTCCGCGCGTTGACAGGTGTCGGGCACCTGCTATGTGTCCCTCGCATTTTTCCGGGGGGATGCGAGCGATGCGCGTCCACTCCTCGCCTCCAAGGGCTCGAGGTACAAGATGACGTCACGTGAAAAGCATGACCGGATGGCGAATGCGATCCGCTTCCTGTCGATGGACGCGGTCGAGAAGGCCAATTCCGGCCATCCCGGCCTGCCGATGGGAGCGGCCGACATCGCCACCGTGCTGTTCACCAAATACCTGACCTTCGACCCCGCCAATCCGCACTGGCCCGACCGCGACCGCTTCGTGCTGTCGGCCGGCCACGGCTCGATGCTGCTCTATTCGCTGCTCTACCTGACGGGCTACGAGGACATCACCCTCGACGAGATCAGGAACTTCCGCCAGCTCGGCTCGAAGACCGCCGGCCATCCGGAATACGGCTACGCCGCCGGCATCGAGACGACCACCGGGCCGCTCGGCCAGGGCCTCGGCAACTCCGTCGGCATGGCACTTGCGGAACGCATCCTCAACGCCTCGTTCGGCGACGATCTCGTCGACCACTGGACCTATGTTCTCGCCGGCGACGGCTGCCTGATGGAGGGCATCAGCCAGGAGGCCATCGCGCTCGCCGGCCACCTCAAGCTCGGTAAGCTGGTCGTGTTCTGGGACGACAACAACATCTCGATCGACGGGCCGGTGTCGCTGTCGGATTCGACCGATCAGCTCAAGCGCTTCGCCGCGTCCGGCTGGCACACCATTTCCTGCGACGGCCACGACCCGGACGCCATCGCCCAGGCGATCGAGGCGGCGCGCGCCGACGACCGGCCGAGCCTCATCGCCTGCAAGACCACCATCGGCTTCGGCGCGCCGACCAAGGCCGGAACCAACAAGGCACACGGCTCGCCGCTCGGCAAGGACGAGATCGCCGCGACGCGCAAGGCGCTCGGCTGGAGTTCGGCGCCGTTCGAGGTGCCCTCAGACATCCTCGACGCCTGGCGGCTGGCGGGGCTGCGCTCCGTCAAGCACCGCAAGGAGTGGGAAAGCCGCCTGGCCAAGGCCGATCCGGACAAGCGCAGCGAATTCGAGCGGCGCGTGCGCGGCGACCTGCCGGGCGGCTTCGAGCCGGCGATGGCCGCCTACAAGCAGAAGCTCGCAGCCGACAGGCCCAAGGTCGCTACGCGGAAATCGTCGGAAATGGCGCTGGAGATCGTTAACGGCGCCGTGCCCGAGACGATCGGCGGGTCGGCCGATCTGACCGGCTCCAACAACACCAAGACCAGCCAGACCAAGCCGATCACGCCGGCCGACTACTCCGGCCGCTACGTCTATTACGGCATTCGCGAGCACGGCATGGCTGCCGCCATGAACGGCATGGCGCTGCATGGCGGGCTGATCCCCTATTCCGGCACCTTCCTCGTCTTCTCCGACTATGCGCGTCCGGCGATGCGGCTCGCCTCGCTGATGCACCAGCGCGTCGTCTTCGTCATGACGCACGATTCCATCGGGCTCGGCGAGGACGGCCCGACCCACCAGCCGGTCGAGCATCTCGCCGCGCTGCGCGCCATCCCCAATCACCTCGTCTTCCGCCCGGCGGATGCGATGGAGGCCGCCGAGTGCTGGGAGATCGCGCTCAATTCGCGCACCGCGCCCTCCACTATCGCGCTGACCCGGCAGAACCTGCCCGCCGTGCGCACCGAATATTCGGAAGAGAATCTCTGCGCCCGCGGCGCCTACGAGCTCGCGAGGGCGGCGGACGACGCGGTCGTGACGATCTTTGCCACCGGCTCCGAGGTCGAGATCGCGCTTGCCGCGCGCGACAAGCTGCAGGCGCACGGCCATCCGACCCGCGTCGTCTCGGTGCCCTGTTTCGAGCTGTTCGAGCAGCAGAGCCGGGACTACCAGGCCGCGATCATCGGCAATTCGAAGGTCAACATCGCCATCGAGGCCGGTATCCGCCAGGGCTGGGACCGCTTCATCGGCCGCGACGGCGTCTTCATCGGCATGCACGGCTTCGGCGCGAGCGGCCCCTACGAGAAACTCTACGAGCACTTCGGGATCACGGCGGACGCGGCCGCCGCGGCCGCCGAGAAGCTGCTCCATCCCACGAAGTAATCCGGCGGACCAACGGGCCCGTCTTTCCTCCCGCACTATCGGAGATCGAACATGACCGTCAGGGTAGCAGTCAACGGATTTGGCCGGATCGGCCGCAACATCGTCCGGGCCATCTATGAATCCGGCCGCAAGGACATCGACGTCGTTGCCGTCAACGACCTCGGCCCGGTCGAGACCAACGCGCACCTGCTGCGCTTCGACAGCGTGCACGGACGCTTCCCGGGCGAGGTCGCCGTCGACGGCGACACGATCTCGATCGGCACGGACTCGTTCAAGGTTCTCGCGGTCAAGGATCCGACGCAACTGCCGTGGAAGGACCTCGGCATCGACATCGCGCTCGAATGCACCGGCATCTTCACCGCCCGCGACAAGGCGGCGATGCATCTGGCCGCCGGCGCCAAGCGCGTCATCGTCTCGGCGCCGTCGGACGGCGCGGACCTGACCGTCGTCTACGGCGTCAACCACGACAAGCTGACGAAGGACCACATGGTCATCTCGAACGCGTCGTGCACCACCAACTGCCTGGCGCCGGTCGCCCAGGTTCTGAACGACGCGATCGGCATCGAGAAGGGAATGATGACCACCATCCATTCCTACACCGGCGACCAGCCGACGCTCGACACGATGCACAAGGATCTCTACCGCGCCCGTGCTGCCGCGCTGTCGCAGATCCCGACCTCGACCGGCGCGGCCAAGGCCGTCGGCCTGGTGCTGCCTGAACTCAAGGGCAAACTCGATGGCATCTCGGTGCGGGTGCCCACTCCCAACGTCTCGCTGGTCGACCTCAAGTTCGTCGCCAAGAAGTCGACTTCGGTGCAGGAGATCAACGACGCGCTGATCGCCGCCTCGAACGGCCGCCTGAAGGGCATCCTCGGCGTGACCCGCCACCCCAACGTGTCGATCGACTTCAACCACGATCCGCATTCCTCGACCGTCGCGCTCGACCAGACCAAGGTCATGGACGGCAACTTCGTCTCGGTCCTGTCCTGGTACGACAACGAATGGGGCTTCTCGAACCGCATGGGCGATACCGCCGTAGCGCTCGGAAAGCTGATCGGCTGAACATCCGCACACCGCTTTCAAATGCCCGGCTCCGGCCGGGCATTTCTCGTTTCGGATCGCGTCCGGAGAAATGTGCTCCCGACGCATGCATTTGATTGCACAGCGCCTTCCTATCGCCGCACTATACCCCGACGAGGACTCCGTAGTGGCTTCGGGGGGCCGATGTTCGACAGTATCTATCTCGTCACATTTGTCGGAACCGCGATGGTGCTCGCGGCCGCGTTCTCGAGCCTGATCGCTTTCCGCTTCGGCGCTCCGCTGCTGCTGGTCTTCCTCGCGATCGGCCTGCTCGCCGGGCAGGACGGACTGGGCATCGCCTTCGACAATGCAGCGGGCGCCTATTTCGTCGGATCGGTGGCGCTCGCCGTGATCCTGTTCGATTCCGGGTTCGGAACGAATATGGCCGCCTTCCGGCAGGCTTCGGCGCCGGCGCTGTCGCTGGCGACGGCCGGAGTCATCCTCACTGCGTGCCTGCTCGGCGGGTTCACCTTCCTGCTTACGGATTTCGATTGGCTGGAGTCCCTGCTGCTCGGATCGATCGTGGCCTCGACCGACGCCGCGGCGGTGTTCTTCCTGCTGCGTGCCGGCAACCTCAATATCCGCGAGCGCGTACGCAATACGCTCGAGATCGAATCGGGGTCCAACGACCCGATCGCGATCTTCCTCACCCTCGCCTTCGTCCAGATGATCGACGCCGGCGCGGCGCTGGAGGCCGGCGAACTGGCGCTTGGCGTGGCGCTGGGGTTCCTGCGCGAGATGGGCATCGGCGTCTTCGCCGGCCTCATCGGCGGCCGCCTGATCGTCATGCTGGTCGACCGGTTGAAGCTCGACCCCGGCCTCTTGCCGATCTTCGTCATCACGATCGCGCTGGTGCTGTTCGGGGCAACCGGCATGTCGAGCGGTTCGGGGTTCATCGCGGTCTATGTCGCGGGCCTCGTCGCCGGCAATTCGGGCATGCGTTCGGCCGCCACGCTGAAGCGGTTCCAGGACGGCATCTCGTGGTTGGCTCAGATCATCATGTTCCTCGTGCTTGGCCTCTTTGCGACACCGTCGCAGTTCCTTTCCATCCTGCCGGTCGCGGTGGCGCTTTCGCTGATCCTGGTCTTCATCGCGCGTCCCGTCGCCGTGTCGATATGCCTGCTGCCGTTCCGCTTCGCCCGCGCCGAGACGGCCTTCATCTCCTGGGTCGGGTTGCGCGGCGCGGTGTCGATCCTGCTCGCGCTCGTTCCGATCATCGGCGGCATCGAGAACGGGCGCACGATTTTCAACATCGTCTTCATTCTCGTGCTGGTTTCTCTGCTGGTGCAGGGCTGGACGATTTCGCCGGTGGCGCGGCGGCTCGGCCTCGTTATCCCGCCGCGCAGCGGTCCGCTCGACAAGGTCGAACTGGAACTGCCCGGTTCGGCGCATCACGAACTGCTGGCGTATCGCGTTGCGCCCGGCAGCCCGGTGGCGCGGGGGGAGCGGATTCCGCGCTGGGCGCGGCCTTCCCTGGTCATTCGCGACGGACGCTCGCTCAAGCCGCAGGATGCGGGGCGCCTGCTTTCGGACGACCTGGTCTACATCTTCGTATCCGACCGATACCCGCGCCTGCTGGACCGGCTGTTCGCCAGCAAGGTTTCGCTCGCCGCCGACGACGAAGAGTTTTTCGGGGCGTTCACCGTCGATCCGGACCATCTGGCAAGCGAGATCAGGGCGGCCTACGGCGCGGAACTGCGCGAGGGCGAAGCCGACCTCACCATCGCGCAGTTGATGCTGGCGCGGCTCGGCGGCCACGCCGAATATGCCGACCGCGTCTCGCTCGGCCCGATCGAGCTGATCGTGCGCGACACCGACGACAAGGGTCAGATCGATTCCGTCGGCCTCTCGCTGGAGCCACAGGAGCTGGCACCGTCGATGCCGCTGCTGCTCACGGCTGGTGAGATCCGCGATCGGCTCGCGCGCATGCTGCGGCGAATTCGCACGAAGCCCGCCGAAACGCCCGACAAACCGCGTCCACCCGGCTTGGGCTGAGCTCCGGCATCTTGCGCTCGGATAGGCTGGCTGTATGGTCCGGCGCGATTTGGCCGGCGAAGGGCGCCGGCGGGCAAAGGAGGGCGGCATGGCCGATTTCAAGACTCTCGACGACGTCGGCGCTGTGAAGGGCAAGCGGGTCTTGGTGCGGGTCGACCTCAACGTACCGGTGCAGGACGGCGAAGTCAGCGATGCCACCCGCATCGAGCGCGTCGCGCCGACCATTCTCGAGCTTTCCGACAAGGGCGCCAAGGTCGTGCTGCTCGCGCATTTCGGCCGGCCGAAAGGCGCGCCCGATCCGGCGCAGTCGCTGGAGCCGATCGCACGCGCCACGGCCTCGATCCTTGGGCGCGCCGTCGCCTTCGCTGGTGATTGCATCGGGCCCGCGGCTGCCGGTGCTGTCGCAGCTCTTCCCGATGGCGGCATCCTGCTCCTGGAAAACACCCGGTTCCACAAGGGCGAGGAGAAGAACGACCCGGACTTCGCCAAGGCGCTCGCCGCCAATGGCGATCTCTATGTCAACGACGCCTTCTCGGCCGCGCACCGGGCGCATGCGTCGACCGAGGGCATCGCCAGGCTTCTGCCTGCCTATGCCGGACGCACCATGGAAGAGGAACTGTCGGCGCTGGAGAAGGGGCTCGGCAAGCCGGTGCGCCCCGTGGTCGCCATCGTCGGCGGCGCCAAGGTCTCGACCAAGATCGACCTGCTTATGAACCTCGTCAGCAAGGTCGACGCGCTGGTGATCGGCGGCGGCATGGCCAATACCTTTCTCGCCGCGCGCGGCACCGACGTCGGCAAATCCCTGTGCGAGCACGACCTGGCGGCGACCGCCAAGCAGATCATGATCGAGGCGGCCACCGCCGGCTGCGCCATCGTGCTGCCGGTCGACGGGGTGGTGGCGCGCGAGTTCAAGGCGGGTGCGGCCAACGAGGTGGTGGACGTTGGCGCCGTGCCTGCCGACGCGATGATCCTCGACGTCGGGCCGAGGACCGTCAAGACGGTGACCGACTGGATCGACCGCGCCGCGACGCTGGTCTGGAACGGTCCGCTCGGCGCCTTCGAGATCGAGCCCTTCGACGCCGCGACCGTCGCGGCGGCGAAGCACGCGGCGGCCCGCACGAAGGCCGGCAAGCTGGTCTCCGTCGCAGGCGGCGGCGACACGGTCGCGGCGCTCAACCATGCCGGCGCGGGGGACGACTTTACCTACATCTCCACCGCCGGTGGCGCCTTCCTCGAATGGATGGAAGGCAAGGCGCTGCCGGGCGTCGAAGCGCTGAAGTCGTAGGTCCGCCACAGATCGTCACGGGGCCGGCCCTTTCAATCGATTGAGCCGGTCGCGCGCCATTCCGTCTCGTCTTGAGTTCTGCTAAGCGCGCGCAAACTCACGGAAATCGGTCGAATGACGGAGACAGGAATGAACAAGGAAATGGCCGCGCAGGCCGCGAACAAGGACGGTTTCATCGCAGCGCTCGACCAGTCGGGGGGCTCGACGCCGAAGGCGCTCAGGCTCTACGGCATCGCCGAAGGCTCTTGGTCGAACGACGCGGAAATGTTCGACCTCATCCATCAGATGCGCGCGCGGATCATCAAGTCGCCTGCCTTCACCGGCGACAAGGTGATGGGTGCGATCCTGTTCGAGCAGACCATGGACCGCGACATCGACGGCACGCCGACCGCGCAGTATCTCTGGGAGAAGCGCGGCGTGGTGCCTTTCCTGAAGATCGACAAGGGTCTCGCCCCAGCGGCCGACGGCGTCCAGCTGATGAAGCCGATGCCGGACCTCGATGCCCTCCTGAAGCGCGCCGTCGCCAAGGGGATTTTCGGGACGAAGGAGCGTTCGGTGATCGACGCGGCGAACCCGAAGGGCATCGCGGCCATCGTCGCCCAGCAGTTCGAGGTCGCCGGGCAGGTGCTGGCGCATGGCCTGATCCCGATCGTCGAGCCGGAAGTCACGATCTCGATTCCCGACAAGGCTGCGGCCGAGGAGTTGCTGCTGGCGGAGCTGCTCAAGCATCTCGACCGATTGCCGGCCGACCAGCAGGTCATGCTGAAGTTGACGCTGCCGACGAAGGCGAACCTCTACAAGCCGCTGGTCGACCATCCGAAGGTCATGCGCGTGGTGGCGCTGTCCGGCGGCTATTCGCGCGACGAGGCAAATGCGAAGCTGATGCAGAACGACGGCGTCATCGCGTCCTTCTCGCGGGCCCTGACCGAGGGTCTGTCGGCGAAGCAGAGCGATGCCGAGTTCAATGCCGTGCTGGCTTCGGCGATCGACAGCATTTTCGAGGCGTCGCGGGCGCGCTGAGGGCCGGCGTGAGGCCAAAGGCCTCGGCGAGACCGATCTGATTTTCCCGTCGCCTTGTGTCGGGGAACAATGCTAAGGGGGCCGCGCGGCCCCCTTACTGCTACATAGATCCTCGCCCATGCCCACCGCCCAGACTGCCGACCTTGACGCCGACATCGTCGTGATCGGCGCCGGCATCGTCGGCATCTGCGCGGCGACGTTCCTCGCCGAAGCCGGCAAGCGGGTGCTCGTCGTCGACCGCACCGGCATCTGCGAGGAGACGAGTTCGGGCAATGCCAGCGCCTTCGCCTTCTCGGACGTTCTGCCGCTCGCCCACAAGGGCATGATGAAGAACCTGCCGAAGTGGCTCGCCGACCCGCTCGGGCCGCTGGCGATCCGCCCGTCCTATATGCCGCAACTGCTACCCTGGCTCTACCGGTTCTGGCGGGCCGGACGCACCGGATACGAGGCGGCGCTGTCGGCGCAGGCCGGCCTGATGCGGCTGGCGGAGGCCGACTGGCTGGCACTGCTCGACCGCTCCGGCACGCGGCCGATGCTGCGCGAGGACGGGTCGCTCGAACTCTACGAGAGCGAGGCCGAGTTTCGCGCCGCTCTGCCGGGCTGGGCCGCCCGCGAGAGGCACGGCATCGGCTTCCGCCATGTCGAGGGCGACGAAATCGCCTCGCTCCAGCCGGGTCTGTCGCGGCAGTTCGTCAAGGGAACCTTCGTGCCCGGCTGGAAGACGGCCGACGATCCGATGCTGCTCGGCAAGGCGGTCTGGGCCCATGCGGAGGCCAAGGGGGCGCGGTTCGTTCATGCTACGGTCAGGGATGTGGCCGGTTCGCCGCAGCACATCGTTCTCGATCTCGCCGATGGACGCAGGATCGCCGCGCCGAAACTGCTGATCGCCGCCGGCGCCTGGTCGCATCTGTGGGCGCGGCGCTTCGGCGACCGGATTCCGCTCGAGACCGAGCGCGGATACAATACGACGCTTCCCGCCGACGCCTTCGACGTGAAGCGGCAGCTGATCTTCTCCGGCCACGGCTTCGTCATCACGCCGCTGTCGACCGGCCTGCGCGTTGGGGGGGCGGTCGAGTTCGGCGGGCTCGAATTGCCGCCCAATTTCGCGCGCTCCAAGGCGATGCTGGAGAAGGCGAAGCGCTTCCTGCCGGGCCTCAAGACCGAAAGCGGACGCGAGTGGATGGGCTATCGCCCGTCCATGCCGGATTCGCTTCCCGTCATCGGCCGCGCGCGCCAGTCGCCCAACGTCTTCTACGCTTTCGGCCACGGCCATCTCGGAAAGACCCAGGCCGCGGCCACCGGCCGGCTGGTGCGGGACATGGTGCTGGGGCAGCCGCCGGCCGTCGATCTGTCGCCGTTCTCGCCGCAAAGGTTTTGAGGACGACATGCGATGATCTACCTCGACGCTCCGGCACCCCCACCGGCCCTCCGCGCCGCCCACCCCGTCACAGGAGCCGCATGATGTCCCGCCATTCCTTCCACATCATCGACGGCCACACGTGCGGCAATCCGGTCCGCCTCGTCGCGGGCGGCGGGCCGCTGCTCGAGGGTTCCACAATGATGGAAAGGCGGGCGCATTTCCTCGCCGAATACGACTGGATCCGCACCGGGCTGATGTTCGAACCGCGGGGGCACGACATGATGTCCGGCTCGATCCTCTATCCGCCGACCCGTCCCGACTGCGATATCGCCATCCTGTTCATCGAGACCTCGGGCTGCCTGCCGATGTGCGGTCACGGCACGATCGGCACCGTCACGATGGCGATCGAGCATGGTCTGGTGAAGCCGAAGACTCCGGGCCTGCTGCGGCTCGACACGCCGGCCGGGCTGGTGCTCGCCGAATACCGGCAGGAGGGCGAATATGTCGAGGAGGTGCGCATCACCAACGTGCCGTCTTTCCTCTATGCCGAGGGGCTGACGGCCGACGTGCCTGGCCTCGGCGAGATCGTCGTCGACGTGGCCTATGGCGGCAATTTCTACGCCATCGTCGAACCGCAGAAGAATTTCCGCGATATCGCCGACCATACGGCCGGCGAACTCATCGGCTGGAGCCCGCTGCTGCGCAAGGCACTGAACGACAAATACACGTTCGAGCATCCGGAGAATCCCGGCATCAACCGGTTGTCGCACATCCTGTGGACCGGAGCGCCGACGCAGCCGGGGGCGGATGCGCGCAACGCCGTGTTCTACGGCGACAAGGCCATCGACCGCAGCCCGTGCGGCACCGGCACTTCGGCGCGCATGGCGCAGCGCCATGCCAAGGGCTTGCTGAAGGAGGGCGATGCATTCGTCCACGAATCCATCATCGGCTCGCTGTTCAAGGGGAGGGTCGAGAAGGAAACGACTGTCGCAAACCGCAAAGCGATCGTGCCGTCCATCGGCGGCTGGGCGCGCACGACGGGCTACAACACGATCTTCATCGACGACCGCGACCCCTATGCGCACGGCTTCGTGGTGAAATGAGACTTTCGGCTAAGCCCCCTAGCCTTGCAAGAATCCGCAGCCAGCGACCCGAACGACGACAGAATCTGCGAATCCAGGGTGTGAGAACCGTCGAAAAGTCAAAGACTTTGCGATGGGCCAATGATAGCGTCCGGCTTGGTCCAGGTCGTCGCTCGCCGATGTCACGATTTTAGGCACTGCCAGTCCGGCAGGCCTTATGTCGCAATTTGACATTGCAATCCGGCATCGAACGGCTACGACTTAGGAGAACCACATAAGGGATGCGCCGGGGGCGGCGACATTCCAGGGGAGCCGGTCAACGATGGAATATTTTGTCCAGCAGCTCATCAACGGGCTGACGCTGGGATCGATCTATGGGCTGATCGCGATCGGCTATACGATGGTCTACGGCATTATCGGCATGATCAATTTCGCCCACGGCGACATCTTCATGCTCGGCGCGTTCATCGCGATGATCGTGTTCCTGATCCTGGTGGCGATGTTCACCACCATCCACGTGGTTTTCTTCCTTCTCGTGATGATGATCGTGGCGATGTTGACGACATCGCTGTGGAACTGGACGATCGAGCGCACCGCCTACCGGCCGTTGCGCGGATCCTTCCGCCTCGCGCCGCTGATCACTGCCATCGGCATGTCGATCTTCATCTCCAATTTCGTGCAGGTCACCCAGGGCCCGCGCAACAAGCCGATCCCGCCGATGATCTCGTCGGTCTACAATGTCGCCGGCATCTCGATCTCGCTGAAGCAGATCGTCATCGCGGCGGTCACGATCGTGCTGCTGGCGATCTTCTGGTATATCGTCAATCGAACGCCGCTCGGCCGTGCCCAGCGCGCCTGCGAACAGGATCGCAAGATGGCGGCGCTGCTCGGCGTCGACGTCGACAAGACGATCTCGATCACCTTCATCATGGGTGCGGCACTCGCGGCCGTCGCCGGCACGCTGTTCCTGATGTACTACGGCGTCGTCGCCTTCTCGGACGGCTTCGTTCCCGGGGTGAAGGCGTTCACGGCCGCCGTGCTCGGCGGCATCGGATCGCTGCCCGGCGCCGTGCTCGGCGGGTTGCTGATCGGGACGATCGAATCGCTCTGGTCGGCCTATTTCTCGATCGACTACAAGGACGTCGCCGCGTTCTCCATCCTGGCGATCGTGCTGATCTTCCTGCCCTCCGGCCTCATGGGCCGCCCGGAAGTGGAGAAAGTCTAGAACCATGGCGACGACCCAATCGGCCGCTGCCGCGGCCTCCACGAGCGCGCAGCCCAGTGTCATCGCCGATGCGCTCAAGGAAGCGTTCTACGCCGGCCTGATCGCGCTCGGCATGTTCGTGCTGATCGTAGGCCTGAAGACCGATCAGAACATCCGCAACGAGCTGATCATCGTCGAGCGCTGGACGCTTCTGTTCGTCGTCGTCGCGATCGTCATGATCGGCCGCTTCGCCTTCTCGGCCTTCGTCTGGCCGGAGGTCGAGCGTCGGCGTGCCCTCGGCAAGAAGGCCGTCGTCGCGACCGAGCCCGGCTTCCTCAAGCGGAACATCAACTGGATCGGCATCATCGCGCTGTTCCTGTTCCCCGTTTTCGTGATCTGGACGAGCGGCGTCCAGGGCTCGCTCAAGTGGATCGACAATTTCGGCATCCAGGTGCTGATCTACGTGATGCTGGCCTGGGGGCTCAACATCGTCATCGGACTCGCCGGCCTGCTCGACCTCGGCTACGTCGCGTTCTATGCCGTCGGCGCCTATACCTATGCGCTGCTCGGCAAGGAGTTCGGCCTGTCGTTCTGGATCCTGCTGCCAGCGGCGGGCGCGATGGCCGCGATGTGGGGCGTGCTCCTCGGCTTCCCGGTCCTTCGCCTGCGCGGTGACTATCTGGCCATTGTCACGCTTGCCTTCGGCGAGATCATCAGGCTCGTGCTGATCAACTGGCGCGAGGTCACCAACGGTTCGGCCGGCATTTCCGGCATCCCGAAGGTCACCTTCTTCGGCATCTTCAATTTCGATGTGTCGTCGCCGTTCTATATCGGCAAGGTGTTCGATCTGCCGACCTCGGGCGTCTACTACAAGATTTTCCTCTACTACCTGATCCTGATCCTCGCCCTGGTGACTGCGTTCGTTACGATACGCTTGCGGCGCATGCCGGTCGGCCGCGCCTGGGAAGCGCTGCGCGAGGATGAAATCGCCTGCCGCTCGCTCGGCATCAACACGACCAATACCAAGCTCACGGCCTTCGCCATCGGCGCGATGTTCGGCGGCTTCGCCGGATCGTTCTTCGCCGCCCGCCAGGGGTTCATCAATCCCGAATCCTTCGTCTTTCTCCAGTCCGCCATCATCCTGGCGATCGTGGTTCTGGGCGGCATGGGCTCGCTGATCGGCATCGCGGTCGCCGCGCTGGTCATGATCGGCGGCATGGAGGCACTGCGCGAGATGCAGTTCCTCAAGCTCGCCTTCGGACCGAACTTCACTCCCGAACTCTATCGCATGCTGCTGTTCGGCATGGCCATGGTCGTCGTCATGGTGTGGAAGCCGAGAGGCTTCGTCGGCAGTCGCGAGCCCACCGCATTCCTGAAATCGAGGAAATCCGTGTCCGGTTCATTCACGCGCGAGGGACACGGCTGATGACAAGCGTGTCCGATCCGATCCTCAAGGTCGAACATCTTTCGATGAAGTTCGGTGGGCTGGTCGCTGTCGGCGACCTGTCCTTCGAAGCCAGGCGCGGCGAGATCACCGCGCTGATCGGCCCGAATGGCGCCGGCAAGACGACCGTGTTCAACTGTATCACCGGCTTCTACAAGCCGTCGGAAGGCATGATCACGCTGACGCGGCGCGACGGCACCACCTATCTCCTCGAGCGCCTGCCGGACTTCCAGATTCCGGCCAAGGCCAAGGTGGCGCGCACGTTCCAGAACATCCGTCTGTTCTCGGGCATGACGGTTCTGGAAAACCTGCTTGTCGCCCAGCACAACAAGCTGATGCTGGCGTCCGGTTTCACCGTGCTCGGCCTGTTTGGCGCGCCGGCCTATCGCAAGGCATCCGCCGAGTCGCGCGATCTCGCAGCGCATTGGCTGGAGAAGGCCGACCTGATCGACCGCGCCGACGATCCGGCCGGGGACCTGCCTTACGGCGCTCAGCGACGGCTCGAGATCGCCCGCGCCATGTGTACGGGTCCGGAACTGCTCTGCCTCGATGAGCCGGCGGCGGGCCTCAATCCGAAGGAATCACTGGCGCTCAACGCGCTGCTCAACGACATCAAGGACAATACCGGCACGTCGATCCTCCTGATCGAGCACGACATGTCGGTCGTCATGCAGATTTCGGACCATGTCGTGGTGCTGGAATACGGCCGCAAGATTTCCGACGGCGACCCGAGCTTCGTGAAGAGCGACCCGAAGGTCATCGCCGCCTATCTCGGCATCGACGACCAGGAGGTCGAGACGGTGCTGGTGGAGGTTGGCGACGAACACGTGATCGAGCAGCTCGACGGGACCCCGGATCTGCAGCACGGGCCGTCGGCGTCCTCGTCGATGATGGCAGGTCCCGTTTCCGACACGATCGAGCACGCCGCCGATCACGAAGGCCTGGTGACCGTCTCGCCGGGCGCATCGAAAGCCGATCGGGTGAAGGCGACCGCTCCCGCCGCGAAGCCCGCCGCGGCGAAGCCGATCGCCAAGCCGGCGACGGATCGCAAGACAAAGGCAGCAGCGACGCCGGTGGCCGCGAAAGCCGCCCCGGCCGCGGCCGATGACCTGACGCTGATCAAGGGCATCGGACCGGTCAATGCGCGCAAGTTGAACGAGCACGGCGTGACGAGTTTCGCCCAGATCGCAGCGTGGAGGAAAGCGGATATCGCCGCGGCCGAAGCCTATCTGGAGTTCGATGGACGCATCGCCCGCGAGGACTGGGTCGGCCAGGCCAAGCGACTCGCGAAGGGCAGCAAGCCAGCCAAAGCTTCCACCGCCAAGACCGGAGGGCGCGGCTGATGACCACCCAAACCCTTCTCTCGGTCGAGGGCGTCGAAACCTTCTACGGCAATATCCGCGCGTTGAACGGAGTGACGATGGAGGTCAAGCAGGGCGAGATCGTCGCCCTGATCGGGGCCAACGGCGCCGGCAAGTCGACGCTGATGATGACGATCTTCGGCGCGCCGCGTGCCAAGGCCGGCCGCATCGTCTTCAACGGCACCGACATCACGCAACTGCCGACCCACGAGATCGCCCGCCTGCGCATCGCGCAATCGCCGGAAGGCCGGCGCATCTTCCCGCGCATGACGGTGCTGGAAAATCTCCAGATGGGCGCGAGCCTCGACAATCTCGCCCACTTCGCCGAGGATTCGGAAAAGGTCTTCGCGCTGTTTCCCCGCCTGAAGGAACGCATCCAGCAGCGCGGCGGCACGCTCTCGGGCGGCGAGCAGCAGATGCTTTCCATCGGCCGCGCGCTTATGGCCCGGCCGAAATTGCTCCTTCTCGACGAACCGTCGCTGGGGCTGGCGCCGCTGATCGTGAAGCAAATCTTCGACGCAATCCGCGTGCTCAATCAGGAACAGGGTCTGACCGTGTTCCTGGTGGAGCAGAACGCGTTCGGCGCGCTCAGGCTGGCGACCCGCGGCTACGTCATGGTCAACGGCAACATCACCATGAGCGGGACCGGGCAGGACCTGCTCGCCGATCCGGAAGTCCGCGCCGCCTATCTCGAAGGCGGCAGGCACTGAGGAGGGACGATCTATGCACGGCATCCTCTACGAAGAGTCCAATATCTGGCAGTTCTTCTTCGTCACGCTGGTACTCGGCGGCGGTGCCGCGTGGATGACCGGACGGGCCTGCGCACAGACGTGGCGGCCGGTGTCCAGCCTGGTCGCCTTCCTGCTGATGCTCGGGATCGCTGTGAGGTTCATCCACCACGCGCTGTTCGACGGCACGATGTTCACTGCCCAGTATTACATCGTCGACACGGTCATCCTTCTGGCGATCGGCTATCTCGGCTATCGCTACACGCGGATGAACCAGATGGTCACGCAGTATCACTGGCTCTACGAGCGCGATTCATTTCTCTCCTGGAAGGAGAAGCGCTGAACGCCGCAGACATTCACCATTAACGTCGGATTTTACAGGATTCGGCGTGACAAGTGCCTGAAAATGGGCAAAGTTTCCTTTCTGCGAGTTGGGTGGGCATCGCATGAAAGCAATCATTCAGGCCCGCCCGTTTAACGGGAGTGTATCAATGAAGAAGTCTCTCTTGTCGGCCGTTGCCGTGACCGCGGTTCTCGCGTTCAGCGGCAGTGCGTGGGCCGACATCCTGATCGGCGTGGCCGGTCCGATCACTGGTCCGAATGCTGCCTTCGGTGCGCAGCTGCAGAAGGGCGCCGAGCAGGCGGCTGCCGACATCAACGCCGCCGGCGGCATCAATGGCGAGCAGATCAAGATCGTCATCGGCGACGACGTCTCCGATCCGACCCAGGGCGTCTCGGTCGCCAACAAGTTCGTCGCGGACGGCGTCAAGTTCGTCGTCGGCCACTTCAACTCGGGCGTCTCGATCCCGGCCTCGGAAGTCTATGCCGAGAACGGCATCATGCAGATCACGCCTGCCTCGACCAACCCGCAGTTCACCGAGCGCGGCCTGTGGAACACCTTCCGCACCTGCGGCCGCGACGACCAGCAGGGTGCTGTTGCCGGCGCCTACATCGCCGCCAACTTCAAGGACGGCAAGGTTGCCATCATCCACGACAAGACCCCCTATGGTCAGGGCCTCGCTGACGAGACCAAGAAAGCCGCCAACGGCGCCGGCGTGACGGAAGTCATGTATGAAGGCATCAACATCGGCGACAAGGACTTCTCGGCCCTGATCGCCAAGATGAAGGAAGCAGGCGTCACGGCCGTCTACTACGGTGGCCTGCACACCGAAGCCGGCCTGATCATGCGTCAGCTGGCCGACCAGGGCCTGAAGGCCGCCTTCATGTCGGGCGACGGCATCGTCTCGAACGAGCTCGCCTCGATCGCCGGCGACGCGGTCGACGGCACGCTGATGACCTTTGCTCCGGATCCGCGCAAGAACCCGGCTGCGAAGGAAATCGTCGAGAAGTTCCGCGCCGCGGGCTTCGAGCCGGAAGCCTACACGCTCTACTCCTACGCCGCCGTGCAGGTCATCGCCGGTGCAGCCGCCGCAGCCGGCGACCTCGACCCGGCAAAGGTCGCTGAAGCCGCCAAGGCCAAGGGTCCGTTCGCAACCGCGATCGGCGAACTCGGCTTCGACGAGAAGGGCGACATCACCCGTCCGGACTACGTGATGTACACGTGGAAGAAGGGCGACGACGGCAAGTACAGCTACTTCGAGAACGAATAAGCTCTCGCGGCGTCCAGAAAAATGCCCGGCGCGTCCGACGCGCCGGGCATTTTGTTTGCCCACCGCACAGGCAGACCGGTTTTCTGCCGATTCTGTTTGCAGTGCAGCATTTTCCGGATAAACATCTTCCGCAGCGTCCCGTCCCCTCCCGGAGTGCCTCCTTGCAGATCAAGAAGATCCTCGTCGCGAACCGTTCCGAAATCGCGATCCGCGTCTTCCGTGCCGCCAATGAGCTCGGCATCGAGACCGTGGCCATCTGGGCGGAGGAGGACAAATACGCGCTGCACCGGTTCAAGGCGGACGAGAGCTACCAGATCGGCCGCGGCCCGCACCTCGAGCGTGACCTGGGTCCTATCGAGAGTTACCTGTCGATCGACGAGGTGATCAGGGTGGCAAAGCTGTCGGGGGCGGATGCGATCCACCCCGGCTACGGACTGCTCTCGGAAAGCCCCGAATTCGCCGACGCCTGCGCTGCGAACGGCATCGTCTTCATCGGGCCGAAGCCGGAGACGATGCGAAGGCTTGGCAACAAGGTCGCGGCGCGCAACCTGGCGATCGAGATCGGCGTGCCGGTGATCCCCGCGACCGACCCGCTGCCGGACGACATGGAGGCGGTGAAGAAGCTGGCGCTCGAGGTCGGCTACCCGCTGATGCTGAAGGCGTCGTGGGGCGGCGGCGGACGGGGCATGCGCGTCATCCGCTCCGAGACGGAGCTTGCCAAGGAGGTCACCGAGGGCAAGCGCGAGGCCAAGGCCGCCTTCGGCAAGGACGAGGTCTATCTCGAAAAGCTGATCGAGCGCGCCCGCCATGTCGAGGTGCAGGTGCTGGGCGACACGCACGGCAATGCGGTGCACCTGTTCGAGCGCGATTGCTCGATCCAGCGCCGCAACCAGAAGGTCGTCGAGCGCGCGCCGGCGCCGTATCTTTCGAGCGAGCTGCGCGAGGAGCTCTGCGGCTATGCACTCCGGATCGCCGACGCCACCGCCTATGTCGGCGCCGGCACGGTCGAGTTCCTGCAGGACGCCGACACCGGCAAGTTCTACTTCATCGAGGTCAATCCGCGCATCCAGGTCGAGCACACCGTCACCGAGCAGGTGACCGGCATCGACATCGTCAAGGCGCAGATCCATATCCTCGAAGGCGCGGCGATCGGCACGCCGGAATCGGGGGTGCCGTCGCAGGAGCACATCCGGCTGAACGGCCACGCGCTGCAGTGCCGCATCACGACGGAAGATCCGGAGCAGAATTTCATCCCGGACTATGGCCGCATCACCGCCTATCGCGGCGCCACCGGCTTCGGCATCCGCCTCGACGGCGGCACGGCCTATTCGGGCGCGGTCATCACCCGCTTCTACGATCCGCTCTTGGAGAAGGTGACGGCCTGGGCGCCGACGCCGCTGGAGGCGATCGCGCGCATGGACCGGGCGCTGCGCGAATTCCGCATCCGCGGCGTCGCGACCAACCTCACCTTCCTCGAAGCGATCATCACGCACCCGTCCTTCAAGGACAATTCCTACACGACCAAGTTCATCGACTCGACGCCGGAACTGTTTGCGCAGGTGAAGCGCCAGGATCGCGCGACGAAACTGTTGAACTACCTCGCCGATGTGACCGTCAACGGCCATCCGGAGGCGCGCGGGCGGCCGATGCCGAAGGCGGACGCGGCGGCGCCGGTGGTGCCCTTCCACGGAGGAGAGGTCCCGGACGGGACGAAGCAGAGGCTCGACCAACTCGGCCCGGCCGGCTTTGCCAAATGGATGCGCGCGCAGCCGCAAGTGCTTGTCACCGACACGACGATGCGCGACGGCCACCAGTCGCTGCTCGCCACCCGCATGCGCACCTTCGATATCGCGCGGGTGGCGGGGACCTATGCCCGCGCCCTGCCGCAGCTTCTGTCGCTCGAATGCTGGGGGGGAGCGACGTTCGACGTGGCGATGCGCTTCCTCACGGAAGATCCGTGGGAACGGCTGGACCTCGTGCGCAAGGGTGCGCCGAACCTGCTTCTGCAGATGCTTTTGCGCGGCGCCAACGGCGTCGGCTACACCAACTATCCCGACAATGTGGTGAAGCATTTCGTCAAACAGGCAGCAAGCGGTGGCATCGATCTGTTCCGCGTCTTCGACTGCCTCAACTGGGTCGAGAACATGCGCGTCGCCATGGATGCCGTCGGCGCCGAGGGCAAGCTGGTCGAGGCGGCGATCTGCTACACCGGCGATATCCTCGACCCGGCGCGGGCCAAATACGATCTCAAATACTATGTCGCGCTGGCGAAGGAACTGGAGACCGCCGGCGCGCACATCATCGCGGTCAAGGACATGGCGGGGCTGCTCAAGCCGGCGGCGGCGAAAGTGCTGTTCAAGGCGTTGCGCGAGGCGACCGACCTGCCGATCCATTTCCACACGCATGACACGTCAGGCATTGCCGCCGCGACCGTGCTGGCGGCCGTGGAAGCGGGCGTCGACGCAGTCGACGCGGCGATGGATTCGCTCTCCGGCAACACCTCGCAGCCCTGCCTGGGCTCGATCGTGGAAGCCTTGAAGGGCACCGAGCGCGACCCCGGCCTCGACACCGGCTGGATCCGCAAGCTGTCGTTCTACTGGGAGGCGGTGCGCAACCAGTACACGGCCTTCGAGAGCGACCTGAAGGGGCCGGCCTCGGAGGTCTACCTGCACGAGATGCCGGGCGGCCAGTTCACCAACTTGAAGGAACAGGCGCGTTCGCTCGGGCTCGAAACCCGCTGGCACGAGGTGGCGCAGGCCTATCATGACGTCAACCTGATGTTCGGCGACATCGTCAAGGTGACGCCGTCGTCCAAGGTCGTCGGCGACATGGCGCTGATGATGGTCAGCCAGGACCTGACCGTCGCCGACGTCGAAAACCCGGCAAGGGACATCGCCTTCCCGGATTCGGTCGTCTCCATGCTCAAGGGCGACCTCGGCCAGCCTCCGGGAGGATGGCCGGCCGGTCTGCAGAAGAAGGCACTGAAAGGGGATAAGCCGATCAATGTGCGGCCCGGCTCGCTGCTCAGGGACGCCGATCTCGCCAAGACGCGCAAGGACGCGGAAGAGAAGGTCGGCCGCAAGCTCTCCGAGTTCGAGTTCGCCTCCTATCTGATGTATCCGAAGGTCTTCACCGACTTCGCCGTCGCGCAGGAAAACTACGGGCCGGTCTCGGTACTGCCGACGCCGACCTATTTCTACGGCATGAAGGGCGAGGACGAGATCCTGCTCGACATCGAGAAGGGCAAGACGCTTGTGGTGCGGTGCCTGGCCATCGGCGAGGTCGACGACAAGGGCATGGTCACGGTCTTCTTCGAGCTCAACGGCCAGCCGCGCCGCGTCAAGGTGCCCGACCGGGCGCATGGCGCCTCTAACGGCAAGGCGCGGCGCAAGGCCGAGCCCGGCAACGAGGCGCATGTCGGTGCGCCGATGCCGGGCGTCATCTCGGGCGTCGCGGTGGCACCAGGCCAGACGGTCAAGGCCGGCGACATCCTCGTCTCGATCGAGGCGATGAAGATGGAGACGGCACTCCACGCCGAACGCGACGGCACCATCGCCGAAGTGCTGGTGCGGGTCGGAGAACAGATCGACGCCAAGGACCTGCTGGTGGTGTTCGGGTAGGAGCGGCGACCTGTGGGGTGGGGCTCGTGCCCCTCGCAGGCAACCTGTTTGCTTCAGGCGCCGTCGTTCGCCGTCCCGAAAACATCCTCAACCTGTGCCGCGAGGATGTCGGTCATCGGCTGGCGCGGATCACGCGCCTTGAGCAGAAGATAGCGGCATTCGGGGAGATCCGGCAGCCCCTCGTCTTCCCGGACGATCCGCAATCCCTCCAGCAGACGGTCGCCGACCAGAGTGCTCGTGACCGCCAGTCCGGACTGTGCGGTGGCCATCTGTCCCTGCATCGTCGCCGATGTCGACACGATCCGGTAGCTTCGGCCAATCTGTTCGAGCGCCCGGAACACCATGCCGCGCCATGGGCATTCGCTGTATTCGGCCGGTCGCCAAGGGCAGCCGAGCGGAGATGTCGACAAGGGCAGCGGGTCTCGGAGGTGCTGCGCGTGTTCGTCGGAGGTGACCCATTTCGTCGCGCCGCGCCAGATCTCCACCGCGGGCCAGTCCCGAGGCTCAAGCCCTGATCTAAGCACGGCAAGATCGAGTTCCGCATTCTTCAGCTTGAGTGCCAGCAGGCACGACGCCGCGATTTCGACCTCCACCTCGACCGCCGGCGCGACATGCGCGAAACGGTCGAGGATACGCGGAAGTCGCCGCGCAGACACTTCCTCCGGGATGCCCAACCTCACCGTGCCATGAACCGGAACCGCTCGCATCGACCGCATGACATCGTCGTTGAGGGCAAGCAGTTCGCGTGCGCGCTCGAGCAGATACTTTCCCTGCTGGTTCAGCTCGACGCTGCCGCCCTTGCCGCGAACGATCACGACCTGGCCGAGGACGCCCTCGAGCCGCTGCATCTGGAGGGATACGGCCGACTGCGTGCGGCCGACACGGTTCGCCGCCCGGGTAAAGCTGCCCTCCTCCGCGATAGCGACAAAGCTTCGCAGCAGATCGAGATCCAATCCCGCGGGGACGCCCATGGCCATGAGGTTCGCTCATGATCGTCATTTGCGCAACTCGTTTCCCGTGGCGAACGAAGCGAGGCATCCTCCACTCATCCAAGGAGGACCCAGATGCGCGCTTATCAGAACATGGATGTGAGGTTCCCGATGATCTCCGCCGATCCGTTGCGGATGGTCTTCTCGGTCTGGAGCGGAACGGCAAGCCTGGTCAGGCAGCGACTGGTGGCCGCCAGGCACGCGCGCGTCGTGGCACGCCTTCCGCCGCACCTGCGCCAGGACATCGGTGAGCTGGATTGCTGCCCGCCGCGTCCTCAACCGCTCGCGGAAACACTGAAATCCCGGCATCAGACCCTTGAATCAATGTGGCTCCGCTATCTGTGAAGACCGGCGGTCGAGGGCGAAGCCCTCAATTCGCGCTCCCATATGCCGCAAAAGCCGCGACGAGGCTGTCGAACACGGCCCGGACCCTGGGCACCTTGCTCAGGTTCTCGTGCGTCACGACCCAGGTGTCGAGAACGAGCGCCGTGACGTCCGGCAAGACCTGGCGCAGGCGCGGGTCGCGCCGGCCGACCGGCACCTGCGCCACGGCGATGCCGATGCCGGCGCGGGCGGCGGCGATCTGCGCCGGATGGCTGTCGGTGCGCAGCACGAACCTGACTTGAGAGAAGCCCGCTCCAAGCCGTTCCACGAGCGCGAGGTCGGCGAGAGTCCGATCCGGTCCGATTAGGTCGTGGCGTCCCAGATCCTCAAACGTCTCCGGCACCCCGCGCCGTTCGAGGTAGTCGACGGAGGCGAAGAAGCCAAGTGGGATCGATGCCACCTTCTTCGCCACCAGCGCCTCCTGCTTCGGGGTGACCGTTCGCACCGCAACGTCGACCTCTTGCGCCAGCAGGTCGGCGGGCGCATTGCTCAGCGACAGTTCGATCCGGATCGCCGGGTGGGTGTCGCGCAGGACTCTCAGCATGGCCGGGATGACCTCGATGCCCATGAAGTCCGGCACGCTGATCCGCACCACGCCGGCGATCTCTCCGGGCGTGCCGGAGGCCTGGCGGATGAACAGGTCGGAGGCCATGGCCATGGTCCGGGCCGGCTCGCGCAGCGCTTCGGCGCTGTCGGTTGGCGTCAGGCCGTTCACCGAGCGGGTGAAAAGGACCGTGCCGAGCGCGGCCTCCAACGCCTCAAGGCGGCTGCGGACAGTCGGATGGGAAACGCCCAGCCGCCGCGCCGCCCCGGACAGGCTGCCTTCTTCAAGCACCGCCAGAAAGACGCGCTGGTCGTCCCACGAGATCGATCCACTCATAAGAAACATACTAGCTGCTGAAAGGAAACTTGCAATTTCTTTTCAGGCAAGGCGGACGCATCCTTCCGGCACAAGACCAGGGAGATCAGTCATGGCACAGCGGAAAACAGTTCTCGTCCTCGGCGCCTCCGGCGGAATCGGCGGCGCGATCGCCGCGGCGTTGCTGCGGCACGGCTGGCAGGTTCGCGGTATGGCGCGCGACGTCGTGTCGGCGACGCATCGCGCCCATCCGCATATCGAGTGGGTTCAGGGCGATGCCTTATCCCGCGACGACGTCGTGCGTGCGGCGGCGGGGGTCGCGATGATCGTGCATGCGGTCAATCCGCCCGGTTACCGCAACTGGGGCAAGGTGGTGCTGCCGATGATCGACAATACGATCGCGGCGGCGCGGGCGGTGGGCGGTGCGCGCATCGTCCTTCCGGGGACGATCTACAACTACGACCCGGCGCGCACGCCGGTCGTCGATGCCGGCTCGCCGCAGGAGCCGCGCAGCCGCAAGGGCGCGATCCGGGTCGCGCTCGAACAGCGGCTCGCCGACGCCGCGCCGGAGGTTCCGTCGCTGATCCTGCGCGCCGGCGATTTCTTCGGCCCGGGCGTCAGGTCGAGCTGGTTCGCGCAGGCGATGGTGACGCCCGGCAAGCCCTTGACGCGCATCGTCAACCCGGCCAGGGGCGCGGGTCATTCCTGGGCTTACCTGCCAGACCTGGCGGAGGCTTTCGCCCGTCTCGTGGATGCCGAGGACAAGCTGTCGCCGTTCGAGCGGGTGCAGTTCGAGGGCATCTACGACGCGAGCGGTACGCTCATGACGGACGCATTGCGCCGGGTCGCAGGCCGCGATGTCCCTATCTGGAGCTTTCCGTGGTGGCTCATGCATCTTGCCGCGCCGTTCGGCGGCTTCCCCCGCGAGGCGGCCGAAGTCGCCCAATACTGGCGGCACTCGGTCAGGTTCGACAACCGCCGGCTGGTCGACCTGATCGGGCCGGAGCCGCGCACCGATCTCGACCTGGCGGTCAGGGCGAGCCTCATCGACATGGGCTGCATCGCTCCGGAACCGAAACTTCTCTCCGCGGCGGCGGTGTAGTGGCCGATTCAAACGCACTCGGTGCCGGTCCACGGAGGCCTAGAGCCTCCCGCGACTTCGTTGGCCCAATCGGTCATGGGGCGAGCGGCTTGATGGAGCTTCTAAATCGATTTAACAAGCTCCAATGTCAGTTTTCGTCGCCACTGCTTCTCCAACGCGCGCCCGATGGGCGGTCGCCGCGCTGTTTTCGGTCAACGGCTTTCTTGTCGGCTCGTGGGCACCGCAGATTCCGCTCTTGCTCGTGCGGCTCGGTATCAGCGAATTCACTCTCGGCCTGCTGATCCTCGGCTTCGGCCTCGGCGCGCTGTTCGCCATGCCGACAGCGGGTTTCATCATCGGGCGGCAGGGCTCACGGGTCACCGTCACCTGGTTCGCGTTTGCCGCCGCCTTCGGCCTCATCCTCGTCATTGCGGCGCCAAATGTCGGGACGGCGGCGCTTGCACTGGTCCTGTTCGGCGGGCTCGTCGGCGGCATGGACGTGTCGATGAACGCCAACGCGGTCGCGGTAGAGCGAGCGCTCGGCCGCCCCATCATGTCCTCGTCGCACGGGTTCTGGAGCCTCGGCGGCTTCGCAGGCGGCGCCGCGGGCGGCCTCGTGATCGAGAGCTTCGGCGCGCTGGCGCATGCCGGGCTGGTCACGGCGCTGGCGCTCGCGGCGGTCGCGCTCGCGGTCTCGCAACTCGGCGGGGACGACAGGCCGGAGGCGCATGAGCGGCAGCCACTCGTCCTCCCGCGCGACTCCTCACTCTATCTCGTCGGCCTCATCGCGTTGTTCTGCATGGTGCCGGAAGGGGCGGTCCTCGACTGGGCGGCGCTCTATCTGCAACAGGAGCGCGGCGCGTCCGTCGCCAACGCCGGCTTCGCCTTCGCCGCCTTCTCCGCGGCGATGGCGGCAATGCGCTTTCTCGGGGACGGTGTGCGCAACCGCTTCGGCGCGGTCAAGACGTTGCGCGTCTCGGCGGTGGTCGCCGCGACCGGCATGCTGGGCGCCGGGCTCGCGCCGGAAGCCTGGATGGTGATCGCGGCCTTTTGCGTCGCCGGCCTGGGCATCGCCAACACCGTGCCGATCGCTTTTTCGGCCGGCGGCAACCATCCGGGCTTGCCGCCGGGCGCCGGGATGAGCATCGTCACGACGATGGGCTACTCCGGGATACTTGTCGCGCCGTCGGCAATCGGTTTCGTGGGCGAACGCCTGGGCTTCGCGCCGGTCTTTCTCGGCGTGGCGGTGCTTCTCATCCTTGTCGCGGCACTCGCCGGCTATGCGAGGGCGGCCGACTAAGCCGCGAAAGCCGCAGCATCCGTCCGGCGCCTCGGCTTCACTCCGCCGCGTCGCGTTGCGGCTCGTCCGGCGCCTCCGGATGGGCGGGGGCCGTCTCGCAGCCGAGGTCGGGAAATGCGAGGATGCGGCGCTGGTGGAAATCGGTGCGCACGACGAGCAGGCCGCGTTCCTCGAAATAGGCGAGCAAGCGCCTCGCCCGGCGCGGCGAATGGCTTCCATAGGCGCGCGCGAGCGTTGCATCCGAGGGGGTGGGGGCATTGAGGGTGGCGGCACGCGCGACCATCAGGAACAAGCCTTGCAGATCGTCCGGCAATGTTTCGGAGAGAGACAGCGCCTTCGCCCAGGTCTCACCGCCTGACTTTTCGTCGCCACCGGCACGGGCGACCGCCAGCCGCCGACGGAAGCCCGACAGCGTCAGCGGCTCGCCTGGCACGCGGCGGATGCGGCTGCGAACCAGGAAATCCTGATAGAGCACGGCGTCGGTGCGGAACGCAGCGTCGGGGTCGTCAAGAATCTCGCGCAGCACCGCGTCGATGCCGGCGTCCCGTTCGGCGTCGTCGATGATGGCGAAAACCGGCTCGGCCGGCGGTGCAGGCGCAGGCCTGGGCCGCGAAAGTTGCGCCAGAAGCTCGGCGGTCGGGATCTTTGTCGGCGGTGGCTTCCGTGCCGCCGGGCGCACCTCGTCCGGCGCAGGCGCGAAGATGAGGTCGCCGGCGTCCTCAGGCGTCTCCGGAAGAGGCATCAGCTTCGGGCTGTTCGACCGCGCCGAGGTCTCGACACTGCCTATGGTGATCGGCAGGGGGCGGCGCGACAGCGCCGGTCCCAGCGCGACGAAATTGCCGCGCGCCAGGTCGCGGAACATCTCGGCCTGACGTCGGTCCATGCCGAGCAGGTCGGCCGCTCGGGCCATGTCGATGTCGAGAAACGTGCGGCCCATCAGGAAATTTGAGGCCTCCGCCGCCACGTTTTTCGCCAGCTTGGCCAGCCGCTGGGTGGCGATGACGCCGGCCAGGCCGCGCTTGCGGCCGCGGCACATGAGGTTGGTCATGGCACCGAGCGAGAGCTTTCGCGCCTCGTCCGAGATCTCTCCGGCGGCGGCGGGCGCGAAGAGTTGGGCCTCGTCGACGACGACGAGCACCGGGTACCAATGGTCGCGCTCGGCGTCGAACATGCCGCCGAGGAAGGCTGCGGCAGCGCGCATCTGTTGCTCGACGTCGAGCCCCTCGAGATTGAGCACCACGGAGACGCGATGCTGGCGCACGCGGCCGGCGATCCGCGTCAGCTCGGCTTCGGTACGATCCGCGTCGACGACCTGATGGCCGAACCTTTCGGCCAGGGTGATAAAATCGCCCTCGGGGTCGATAATGCATTGCTGCACCCACGGCGCACTCTGTTCCAGCAGCCGGCGCAGCAGGTGCGACTTGCCGGATCCCGAATTGCCCTGCACCAGCAGGCGGGTCGCCAGCAGTTCCTCCAGATCCATCTCCGCCACGGCGCCGCGCGCCGCGACGCCCATGTCGATATTGACCTTCATCCGGCACCTCTTCCGCCACCGGCCTTAGCATTCGCCGTCACGCGGCGCGAAGCGCCGCGGCGGGATTCCCACAGGCTCGATGACTCAGATTCCGACGGCGGCGATCGCTCCTGGCGACCACGCCGGGCGGTCGGCCTATTCCATGCCCAGCGCGGCCTTGTAGAGGTCGAGGATTGCCTCCTCTTCCTGCCGCTCGGCCGCATCCTTCTTGCGCAGGCGGATGATCGTGCGCACGGCCTTGGTGTCGAAGCCGGAGCCCTTCATCTCGGCGTAGACGTCCTTGATGTCGTCGGAGATCGTCTGCTTTTCCTCCTCAAGCCGCTCGATGCGCTCGATGAAGGCCTTGAGCTGGCCGGCAGCCACTGTCTGCGAGGTTTCGGTGATCTCGTCGGCCAAGGCGGAACTCCTCAATCTGGTCGTTGCGTGGCGACTCGCACGTCGCCGGTCGATCTGCGATGCCCGACCCACCCGGCAGGGTCAAGGCGCAAACGGGTCACACCGGCGCGTGGGTTTCAGTGATCCTTCGGGCGATTGAGCTCGAAGGCGGCCTTCTTGGCGTCGGACGCTTCGGTCTGGTTGAGCGCCTGCCACTCGGCATAGGGCATGCCGTAGATGATCTCGCGCGACTCGTCCTTGGACAGGTCGTGACCGGCCGCGTTGGCCGCGTCGCGATACCAGTTGGACAGGCAATTGCGGCAGAAGCCAGCGAGGTTCATCAGGTCTATGTTCTGCACGTCGGCGCGCTCGCGCAGATGCTCGACAAGCCGGCGGAAGGCGGCGGCCTCGAAGTCGCGCTGCTCGGTCTCGCTCAGGTCGGTCATCGATGTCTCCTCAGATCGGTCCCGTGCGGGAGCCGAACTGCCTTGCCTCATGGATATCGGACCGGGCGTTGATGGCGTCAAGCATCGGCGCGAGCCGTCTCGCCCACTCGTCCGCACCTGCCTCGGTGGCGATCAGATCCTGGCGGATCTCGATCAACACATGGGCGAAACCGTTGACGATGGCGTGGCGGAACATGGTGTCGCCGCGCAGCGCGCCGTCATAGGGCTCATTGTCGCCGACGACGAGCGCGGGATCGGCGGAGAGCGCCTCGATCAGCGGCAGCGGCGCGCGCGGATCGCTGTCCCAAAGTATGCCGGCGTGCCAGGGGCGCGGACGCCCCTGCATCGACGGCGTGAAGGAGTGCATGGAGACGATGAAGGGCGAACGGCCGGACGCTTCCGCGACAGACGCCATCAGCGCGCCGACGGCGTCGTCGTACGGCCGGTAGAACCGCTCCAGGCGCCTTTCCCTCTCCTCGACCGACATCGGATAATTTCCCGGGATCACGGTGCCGTCGTAAAGCTGGCGGATCAGCGTCGGATCGTCCTCGCCCCGGTTGGGGTCGATAAGGAGACGTGAAAAGCCGCACAGAACCGCCGGCGCCCCGGTCAGAGCGGCAAGCCGGCGTGTGACCCATTCGACACCGATGTCGTAGGCGATATGGCGATCGAATTCCGCCGGCGGCAGGCCGAGATCGCCATACTCGTCAGGCATGTCGCGCCGGGCATGGTCGGCGACGATCAGCATGCCGCCGGCGCGGTCGCCTTCAACGATCTCGAACGGAGAAAAGAGGGCCGTTCTGGCCATGTCACCTGCGTGCCTGGTTCGCAATCGGATGCCGCGTCTTCTTTCATCTCGCACGCGCCAGCGCAATGCGTCATCCGCGCCGACGCGTGAAATGATGGCCGGCTGCGACTTTGTACCGATTTAAGCGAGCGGAAGACGGAGTTCCGTTGACAGACCGCGCGAGTTTTCCGAAAAGGACCCTAGATTGCTTCGTCAGCCGAAGAGTTCGAGAATGCAGGTCGTTGAGGCCGCCCGCACGCGCCATGCCATCACCCTGCCGGCGCTTATCGCGACGGCGATCTTCGGGACGTTTGCCTTTTCCACGCCGGCCCTGGCCGATTTTCGCGTGTGCAACGCGACCCAGAGCCTCGTCGGGGTGGCGATCGGCTATCGCGCCGCAGCCGGCTGGATCACCGAGGGGTGGTGGCATGTCGAGAAGTCGACCTGCAAGACGCTGATCGAAGGGCCTCTCGCCTCGCGCTACTACTATCTCTATGCGGAAGACGCCGAGCGGGGCGGCCGCTGGGATGGCCCGATCAGTATGTGCGTGGCCGAAAAGGAATTCAAGATCACGGCCGTGAACGACTGCGTCAGGCGCGGTTTCCAGCGGGCCGGTTTCCAGGAATACGACACCCGCGAACAGTCGAGCTGGATGGTCGAACTCACCGATGAACTGCCGCCCGGCGGTTCGCCCCCTCCCAGCCCGACAGGCACTCAATGAGACGCAGCCGCAAGGTCAAGATCCTCGCCACGCTCGGGCCCGCATCGTCCTCCGTGGAGATGATCCAGAAGCTGTTCGAGGCGGGTGCGGACGTGTTCCGCATCAATATGAGCCACACCGATCACCCGCTGATGCGCGAACTGGTCGCGCGCATCCGGGCCGTCGAAACCAAGGTCGGCCGGCCGATCGGCATTCTCGCCGACCTGCAAGGGCCAAAGCTGCGCGTCGGCATCTTCGCCAACGGCAAGGAAGAGCTGACCCCGGGACAGGCCTTCACGCTCGACGACAATCCCCAGCCGGGCGATGCAACGCGCGTGCATCTTCCGCACCCCGAGATCCTCACCTCGGTCAAGCCCGGCGACCGCCTGCTGATCGACGACGGGCGGCTGGCGCTGATAGCGGAGAAGGCCGACGGCAAAGCCATTGTCTGCAGGGTCGTTTCCGGCACCGCCATCTCGAACAAGAAAGGCGTCAGCCTGCCCGATACCGACCTGCCGGTCGGCGCCCTGACCGACAAGGACCGCAGCGACCTCGACGCCGTGCTGGCGACGGGCGTGGACTGGGTGGCGCTGTCCTTCATCCAGCGCCCGGAGGATCTTGCCGAAGTCCGCAAGATCGCGCGCGGTCGGGCGGCGCTGATGTCGAAGATCGAGAAGCCGCAGGCGGTGGCCCGGCTGGCCGAGATCATCGAACTATCCGACGCGCTCATGGTGGCGCGCGGCGACCTCGGCGTCGAGATGCCGCTGGAAGCCGTTCCCGGAATCCAGAAGCAGATCACGCGCCTGGCGCGGCGCGCAGGCAAGCCGGTGGTCGTGGCCACGCAAATGCTGGAATCGATGATTTCCGCGCCCGTGCCGACGCGCGCCGAGGTGTCGGACGTGTCGATCGCCGTTTTCGAAGGGGCGGACGCGATCATGCTCTCGGCCGAATCCGCGGCCGGCCAGTATCCGATCGAGGCGGTCGGGATGATGAACAGCATTGCCGAGAAGGTGGAGCAGGATCCGCTCTATCCGGGCATCATCAACGCCCAGCGCTCGGAACCGGAAGCGACTGGAGCGGATGCGATTTCCGCCGCCGCGCGCCAGATCGGCGAGACGCTGAAACTGACGGCGATCGTCACCTACACCTCCTCCGGCACGACGGGCCTGCGCGCCGCGCGCGAGCGGCCCCAGCTGCCGATCATCTCGCTGTCGCCGGTGCTCGCCACCGCGCGGCGGCTGTCGCTCGTCTGGGGCCAGCATTGCGTGGTGACGGCGGACGCCAATGATCTCGACGACATGGTCGACCGTGCCTGCCGGATCGCCTTCGACGAAGGTTTTGGCAAGCCGGGCGACAGGATCATTATCACCGCGGGGGTGCCACTGGGCACGCCCGGCGCGACCAACATGCTGCGCATCGCCTATATCGGCTCGGACGGCATGACGGGACTGTAGCGGGGTTCAATCGTCACGACGCCCGACCTTTGCGCGGCGTTCATTCCCCCGGCTTGAGTTCGGGCGAAGCGGAGGGAGCCGGCTCGTCCGTGCAGACGCCGACGCCGTATCTATTGCCCGATATCCGAGCTTCGACCTGCTTCGCCATCACCTCAAGGTCGACTGGCTTTCCGGACAGCTTTTCGATCGCCGCTACGGCGAGGTCGGTGGCGATCCATTCCGGCTTATGGCCGAGATTCTTGACCCAGATCAGTTCGGCGCTCGGAATATCCCGTCCGAGGCCGGCGGAGTGGATCTCCTCGTAGACCACCGTGTCGGCGTCGCCCGAAATAATCACGGTCGGAGCCGCGATCTCTCCATACCGGGGAGCGGTTGCCAACGCGTGGCGGTAGAGGCCTTCGACATCGGCGGCATTTGCCCGGAATGCGGCGGGCCGCAGCACCAGGGGGATCGATGTGTCGCGGACATAGTCGTCCGGTGCCTTGTTCGGCGAGAACACGCATTCGGTCGCGCCACCTATCCGCAGCGCGCCGCCGGGATAGGACAAGGTCTCGGAAAACAGCGGTCCGACGACCGGTGTCGTCGTCAGCGTATAGTACCAGGAGGTTTTGCCGCCGGGCCAGGGATGGCTGGCCGGCGCCAGGAAGAGCAGCCCTGCCGTCCGGCCCGGAAAATCGAGGGCGAAGGTCGCGGCAACCGCGCCGCCGAAGGAATGGCCGACGACGATGGCGCGATCGATCCCGGCATGGTCCATCAGGGCGGCAATGGTCTTTGCCTGGCCGTGCGGATCCTCGTTCTGAGGCCCGCGAGCGGACCAACCGTGGCCGGGCCGGTCGAAGAACAGCATTTCGGCGCGCCCTTCGAGCCGCGGACGCAAAGGCAGCATCTGGTCCTTCAGATTGCCGCTGGCGCCGTGGATGAAGATCACCGGCGGAAGATCGGCAGTCGCCGGTCGCCCGACATGGACGAAATGCATCCGCGTGTGGTTGACGGTGGCGAACGTCCCGATGGGCGGGTTGCGGCGCTCGATCAGCCAGGCGCCGACGCGCGTGACGCCGGCGAGCACGAGAAGCAGGGCCGCGAGAAAACAGATCAGCGCATAGAGGAGGTTCATGGGTCGCCGAGAGGAGAGCGATGAGGGCAGCGGGGCGACTATCGCTGCTTGCGGCCAAGAAGGGAAGATGCGGCCGGTTCAGACCACATTCCGCTCAGATGCCTTCGCCGGCCAGTTCCTCCGACAGCTCGGCGACTTCCTTCTGCGCGCTGCGCATCATCGGGTAGATCGCCAGTGCCCGCTCATAGGCGTCGAGCGCAAGTTGCTTGCGACCGGACTGCTTGAGGATGGAGCCCATGCCGGCAAGCGCCCCGAAATGGCGCGGCTCGAGCCGCAGCGTCCGGTCGATGTCTGCCATGGACTTGCGGTAGCTGTTCATCAGGAAATGTACAGTGGCGCGCCTGTTCCAGCCTTCGGCATAGTCGGGCTGCAACACCGTGACCCGGTCCAGGAAATCGAGGGCCACGCCATATTTCTTGGCGTCGACGGCCTCCTGCGACCATTGCATCATCGCATCGATCGAGGCGCTGCCGGAATCGAGCCACTTGTCGCGGATGCGGGAGGCGATGCGCTCAGCCGCTATCTCCCTGCGCTCGCGCCGCAGCTCCTCGAAGAGCTTGTCGAGGGCTTCCGTCCTCTGCGATGTCGTCATCGCCGGCGCAACGGGCGCGCCGCTGGATTGCGAATATGAGGGGAGCGCCGGGGCAGTCACGCCCAATCCGACGAGCAAAAGCAAAACGCTGCGCATATCGGAAAGCTAGTCCCGATTCGCGCAGCGTCAAACTGAAATTCGCGTGAGCGTGGAGCTCAGCCCTGGCGCGCCTTGTAGCGCGGAGCCGTCTTGTTGATGATGTAGATGCGGCCCTTGCGGCGAACTAGGCGGTTGTCGCGATGGCGGCCCTTGAGCGCCTTGAGCGAGTTCTTGATCTTCATTGTCTTTGCCCGTCGGTGGGGCCCGTTCGGGCCAAAATGCAAGACGCGCCGAACGGGCGCGCCAAAAACGATGTGGGGTCCATACCGGCGCGGCGAATGGCTGTCAAGGCGGAGAGCTCATCGCGCCGTCAGAGAGAGAGTCAGACGGGTTCCTGTGGCTTCGGCATAGCGACGAAGCGTCGACAGCGACGGCGAGATCCGGCCGCTTTCGAGGCGCGCGATAGCCGACTGGGTCGTTCCAAGGCGGGCGGCCAGATCCGCCTGAGACAGACGCGCCGAGGTTCGGGCGGCGATCAATGCCTCGATCACGGCGTATTCTTCCTCGGCCTTGCGGTACTCTGTGTCAAATTCCGGATTTTCCCGGAGCTTTTGCTTCAGTTCCGTCAGCGTCGTCATCGCATCACCCGCTTCAATCTATCTTCCGCGATAGCCAGTGCCCCTGGCGGGGTCTTCTGCGATCTCTTCGCGAAGACATGAAGGACGACCACCCGCTGGCCGGTAACGGCGACGTAGATGCCTCTCGCGATTCCTTCGGGAGACTTTGCTCTGAACTCCCACAGCTTACCGCGCAAGTGCTTGGCATGCGGCTCGCGAATCCTTTCGAGGCCTAGTTGCTCCACCATCTCGAACAGGCGGATCAAGCGCGCTTGCAGGGATATCGGCAGCGCCGCGATTTCGTCGTCGACGGTTACGTCCAGAGTCTCGACCGTCCACGGCATCGGTAATTCCAAAGCGCGTGTATAGCAGATAGGCTATAATGTTCATTCTGTCAACCGCGTGAAATGCCCCATCTTCCGGCCGGGCCGCGCCTCGGCCTTGCCGTAGAGGTGGATGACGACGTTCGGCTGCCTGGCGAGTTCGGCGAGGCGGTTCACGTCGTCGCCGATCAGGTTTTCCATCACGCAGTCCGAGTGGCGCTTCGGATCGCCGAGCGGCAGGCCGGCGATGGCGCGGACATGCTGCTCGAACTGCGAGACGGCGCAGGCGGCCTCCGTCCAATGACCGGAATTGTGAACGCGGGGCGCTATCTCGTTCACCAGCAAGTTGCCGTCCTTCAGCACGAAGAACTCGACGCCGATGACGCCGACATAGGCGAGCGCGTCGAGGATCGCCGTCGCGGCTTTGCGCGCCGTTGCCGCCGTCTGCGGGGAGATCCGCGCCGGGACGGTGGAGGTATGCAGGATGCCGCCACGGTGAACGTTCTCAACCGGATCGTAGCAGCGAACCGCGCCGTCGCGGCCTCGGGCGGCGATCACGGAAATCTCGCGTTCGAAGGGAACCAGGCTTTCGAGGATGAGCGGAACGTTGCCCATGGCAGCATAGACCCCCGCAAGGTCCCCGGACGACGCATCGCGAAACATGCGCTGGCCCTTGCCGTCATAGCCCATGCGGCGGGTTTTCAGTACGCCGGCGCCGCCGAAAGCCTCGCAGGCAGCGACCACATCGGCGTCGCTGTCGATCGCGCGGAAGTCCGCCGTCGGGATGCCGGCCGCGTTGACGAAGCGCTTCTCGACGAGCCGATCCTGCGACACTTCGAGGGCCATTGGCGGCGGCGAGACCTCTGCCTGAGACGCCAGCGCCGCGGCGGCCCCTACCGGCACGTTTTCGAACTCGTAGGTGACGACGTCGCAGGTCCGGCTCAGCTCCGCCAACGCTGCCGGATCGTCATAGGCTGCGACGATCTGGCGGTTCGCGACCTGGGCCGCGGGACAATCCGCCTGCGGCTCCAGCACGATCGTGCGGAATCCGAGTCGCGCCGCCGCCATCGCCAGCATGCGGCCGAGCTGGCCGCCGCCGATGATACCGATGGTGGAACCCGGAGCGAGCGGGCTGCTCATTCGGCATTGTCCGATGGCGTAAGGGCAACCTTGTCGCTTTGCGCCTTGCGAAAAGCGTCGAGGCGTTCTGCCAGCGCCTCGTCGCGAAGCGCCAAGACCGCTGCCGCCAGAAGCGCGGCATTGACCGCGCCGGCCCGACCGATCGCCAGCGTGCCGACCGGAATGCCGGCCGGCATCTGGACGATGGAGAGTAGAGAGTCCTGACCTGACAACGCCTTGGACTCGACGGGCACTCCGAACACGGGAAGCGGCGTCAGCGAAGCGGTCATTCCGGGCAGATGGGCGGCACCGCCGGCGCCGGCGATCACCACCTTATATCCCTTCGCCTTGGCACCGCGGGCAAAATCATAGAGTCGTTCGGGCGTGCGATGGGCGGAAACGATCAGGCTGTCGTGGCCGATGCCGAGGGTCTCGAGAGTGTCCGCTGCATGGCGCATGGTCGCCCAGTCGGACTGGCTGCCCATGATGATCGCGACGTCGCTGCCGGCCATATCGGTGTCCCTGTGAAGCGGCGGACCTAGCGGAATCGGCGGGGTGGCGCAAGCTGCGGGAGAGCCGCAGACGTCACGCGATGATGTCGGGGATCACCCTGTCGGAGAGCTGCAGGAGCTTGTCCTTCAGATGCAGCTTCTTCTTCTTCATCCGCTGGATCTGCAGCGGGTCGCAGCCCGTAGCGATCATCGCGTTGATCGCCGCGTCGAAATCGGCGTGGTCCTGTTTGAGACGAGCGTATTCGAGCTTGATCTCTGCCTGGTCCTGGTCGGACATCTAGGTTCCGTCTCAATGCGGTGATGCGCGTTCGCGCGGAGCGTCGGGGAGCCCGGACACGGGACTGCGACCGGCGAGTCGCCATATCACATTTTACCTTGAAACGAAATGCTACTCCGTGAAGTTCGACAATCCGGCGAATGGGTGGCACACTGTCACCGATCCGTCATGAACGCCGTCCGGCGGGGCGGTCTCCCTGGCGGACAACGAGGAAACCAGCGAAGGGAGAACGATTGATGTCCTTAGCGTCACATCTTGCGGAGCTTCAGAAGCGCCACAGCGAGATCGAAGAGCAGATCGCAGAAGCGCAGGCCAGTCCCTCCGTGGACGACATCGCGATCGTCGCGATGAAGCGTAGGAAACTGGCCCTCAAGGACCAGATTTTCCGGCTCCGCAATGCGCGGGAAGAGGAAACACAGACCCGTCACTGACATCCATTGCGCCTCGCGCAGAGAAAAATCTCGCGGCCCGTCGGTCCTCCCCGGCGGGTCGCCTGCTTTCCCAGACGTCTCACTCCTGCCAGAACTGGTCGAGCCAAAGATTGAGCCGCAGGAAGCCCGCATTCTCGACCGCATAGATCCGCCGCGTGCCTTCCGCGCGGACCGAGACGAGGCCGGCATCGAGCAGGACTTTGAGGTGCTGGGAGACGGCCGGCCTGGAGACCGGGAGGCCGGATGCAAGCTCGTTCACCGTGCGCGGGTGGCGACGCAATTCCTCGAGGATCGTTCGCCGGTTGGGATCCGCAATCGCCAGGAAAGAGTCTTCGAGCACCATGTCCCACCTCGTCTCGGTGGAGCGTAGGCGACGGGGCTCGCCAGTTCAACGGTTGTCGGGCGATTCGCCGCTGCGCGGGTCGAGCCGCAGCGCCTCGGGCGTGGCTGCCCGCTCCGACGGAAGGGTCTGGAAGGTCTCGCGTTCGGCGATGGGGACAGGGGCGCGGGCGCGGATGCGGACGAGCGTGTAGCCGGCCAGCGCCAAATGCGCGAGCGCGGTCGCAAGGAAGATTGCGTCGGGCCGCAGCTGTTCCATGAGCACCGCCGCCAGCACCGGCCCTATCATCGTGCCGAAGCCGTAGAGGAGCAGCAGTCCGCCCGAAACCTTGACGAAGTTCGCGGCGTCGGCGTGATCGTTCGCGTGCGCCACTGCGATCGAATAGAGCGTGTAGGCCAGCGCCCCGTAGCAGGCGGTCATGATCAGGACAAAGACGTCGGACCGCGGCTGGAGGAAGAAGATCAGCGCGCCGATGACGGCCGTGATCAGGGCTGCGCCCGCCAGGACGTTGCGGCGGTCGGTCATGTCGGACACACGCCCGACCGGCATCTGCATCGCCGCGCCGGCGACAACCGTCAGGCTCATCATCAGCGCGATCGTCGCCGTCGAGACACCGATCTGAGCGCCATAGACGGCTCCCAGCGTTCCCCAGGCGCCGTTGGCGATGCCGACGAGAAGACATGCCGCCACCGAGACCGGCGAGTTGGCATAGAGTTCCCTGATATCCAGCGAAACTTCCTGTAGCGGACGCGGGGTGACAGCCGTCGAGACCGCCGTAGGGATCAGAGAGAGACAGAAGAAGATGCCGGCGACCATGAAGAGCTTGTCGGTCGTCACGTCGCCGAACGCGACGAGGAGTTGGCCGGCCATGATCGAGGCGTAGGTAACCATCATGTAGAGACCGAAGATCGTGCCGCGGTTCTCGTTGGTCGCGCGCTCGTTGAGCCAGCTTTCGATGACCATGAAGGCTCCCGCCATCGCGAAGCCGGTGAAGACGCGGAGGACGATCCAGATGATGGGGTCGATGAGAAGTCCCGTCATCAGCGCGATGATCGCACCAGAGGCTGCGAACGCGCCGAAGGCGCGTACGTGACCGACGCTTCGCACGAGTCGCGGCGCAAACAGGCAACCAGCGACGAAACCCGCAGCCCAGGCGGTACCCAGCAAACCGAGCGAGGACGTCGAGAAGCCCTCGGCCTGGCCGCGAAGCGGCAGCAGCAGGCTGTGCAGGCCAGAAGCCGCGAGCAGGAACGCTGTACCCCGCAGCAGCGCGAGAATCGGACCGAAGGAGGCGAACATGAAGGGTTTCCGCTTTTGGATTCGGTTCGGCTGAGGATACCCGCTTTGTGGCCTTTCAACGACCCCGAGGCGAACGGTGGGGTTCATTTGCGTCGCATCTGCGATCTGCTAGCGGTAATATGAAAGAGTTGGGCTTCGGGGGGAGACGCCTCATGGACGGACTGAGCTTGCACGACCCGCTTTTTGCGACCTACGCGATCGCCGCAGCACTGATGATCCTCAAGGCAGTGGGGATGTCCTGGCTCACGGTCTACCGGATGATGAAGGCCAAGGGCGGTTACCGCTCGCCGGAGGATCTGCGCAGGACGCGGCTCAATCCCGATCCCGACCCCGGCCAGCTCGGGCCAAACGACTATGTCGACCGGATCCGCCGGATCCAGCTCAACGATCTGGAAAACCTGCCTTTCTTCCTCGTAGCCGGCCTATTGTTCGTCATCGCCGGCCCGTCGCTGCTCCATGCGCAGATACTGCTCTACGGCTATGTCGTCTCGCGGCTGGCGCATTTCGCGGCCTATCTGACCGCCCAGACCCACGACGTCCGCGCAAATCTGTGGACAATCGGCTCGCTAATGCTGATCTACATGACGCTCTATGTGCTCGTGGCGGCGCTCGGGCTCATCTGAGGCCTATCGCTTGAACAACGCGTCTGCGGCGCTGCGAGTCGCGCCTTTCGCCGCCTTCTCGGCCTCGAGCCGTGCGATCTCCGTGCGCAGCAGGCCGATCCGCTCCTCCAGTTCTCCGACCGAGAGCGCCGCCAGATCCTGGCCGATCTCGTGGACCAGCTTCTTCTTCCTTGGTTCCTCCTCGAACAGAGCCATGGCGTCCTCCGGTTGCCTCATTGTCCGCGGAGGCTACATAGGACCCGACAAACGATCCGAACAGGCCCCGGCAGTGGCGGGAGGGTGCGAATGACACAGGCGGCGAAGCTTCCGACGGCGATGACGGCGATCGCGATCACCGAACCTGGCGGACCTAAGGTGCTGAAGCCGCAGAAGCGGCCGCTGCCCGAGCCTGGTCCGGGAGAGATCCTGATCAGGGTCAAGGCGGCCGGCGTGAACCGGCCCGACGTGCTGCAGCGGCAGGGCGCCTACCCGCCGCCGCCGGGCGCATCGGATCTGCCGGGCCTCGAAGTCGCCGGCGAGGTGGCGGCGCTTGGGGAGAGCGTGAAGAGGTGGCGGACCGGCGATGCAGTGACGGCGCTCGCGCCGGGCGGTGGTTATGCCGAGTTCTGTGTCGTCGACGAGAGCAATGCGCTACCAGTGCCGCACGGTTTCACTTTCACCGAGGCGGCCGCTATTCCGGAGACGTTCTTCACCGTCTGGCATAACGTCTTTCAGCGCGGCGGGCTGAAGGCGGGCGAGACCTTTCTCGTGCATGGCGGCACGTCGGGTATCGGCACTGCTGCAATCCAGCTGGCCAAGGCTTTTGGTGCGCGCGTGATCGCAACCGCCGGCTCGGCCGAGAAATGCGAAGCCTGCACGAAGCTCGGCGCCGATTTGGCCGTGAACTACCGGAATGAGGATTTCGTCGCAGCGGTCAAGGACGCCACCGGCGGCAAGGGGGCCGACGTGATCCTCGACATGGTGGGCGGCGACTATATCGGCCGGAACTACGAGGCGGCGGCCGTCGACGGGCGGATCGTGCAGATCGCTTTTCTGCAGGGAGCCAAGGCCAGCGCGGATTTCTCGAGGCTGATGATCAAGCGGCTGACACATACCGGTTCAACGCTGCGCCCACGCAGCGTCGCGTTCAAGGCATCGATCGCCGCCGAACTGGAACGGCAGGTCTGGCCGCTGCTCGCCGAGCGCAGGATCGCGCCCGTGATGGACATGATCTTCCCGCTGCGCGAGGCGTGGCGCGCGCACGAGCGCATGCAGGAAGGCGAGCATATCGGAAAGATCGTGCTGGATGTCGGGTGAGCCCGAGGCTCGCCGACGTTCCTAGCAATTCCGCGGTCCAGGGAAAATCGACCTCATCGTGGATTGTGCAGTGCAAAATAGCGAATATAGTGTCTAAGTAAGCGTAGTCGTCCTTTTTCGGCGAATGCGATTCGATGGACTTCTTGAATGTTGCGGTAGCATAGGCGAAGGATTCATTCGATGCGCATTCGACGCTCCGAAGGAGGGAGCAATGCGGGGGCTGCCGCGTTTCCATGCCGCCGGCGGCGTCGCCGCCACACACACGCAACACCGCGGCTGTATCGCAGGGCGGATCATTTCAATAGAATCAGTCCCGAAAGGCGAATGAAAGCAACCTACGATTTACCTGGGCACGTCGGAACAGGGTCATCATGCTGATCGCGACGTCGAATTGCTTCGATCCTGCTGGCGATCTGGGCCATCTGCTGGCTTGGGACGGACCCTCGCTCTTGGTGTTTCTGCCCGGATCGAATCCCGGCCGTTCGACGCTTCTGCAGCTCGAAAAAGACTTCCTTGTCCTTGATTGCCTCGAAAAGCCGCTGGGCGGAAGCTATTTGCTGATGGATGTACTGTCGTTCCTGAAGGTGCGCTTCGAGACCGAGGACTGGCCGCTGCTCTACCTGGATCGCCCCTGCGATGAAAATTTTATCACGGAGCAGGGTAAACTCGGACGTTTCCGTCCCGGCGACCTGGAGGCAAGCTTTTCGGACGCAGGCGATCTGGCGACGCTGCGGCTGGGCGAGATGATCGCGACCAGCCCGATCCTGCGCGACGTCGTCTCCTACATGTGCCAGAACCGCATCGACGACCGTCGGATGGTCGACCTCTTCCGCCTATCCTTTCCCGGTGAGCGCGCATGACGGATTTGCAGGCCATTTGGCGCAAGTATGCGTCCATGGCGAACATCTACCACCGTCGTCCGGATTTCCGTTTCGATCCCGATTTCTACGGTGGGCGCAGGCCGGATCTGGATCAGGATCCGGTGAGCCTGCGCACGCATTTCGAGCGGCACGGCAGGGACGAGGGCTTGGTACCCACGCTGTATCTCCGCCTTGCGCCGGACAATCCCCACATGGTCGCGGCCGTCGGTCGCCTGGTGACCGATCCGGATCTGTCCGAAGCGATTGCCAGCGGCGACCCCGAAGCCTTCCATCTTGCCTTCGAGCTGATGCATCTCGGGGCGCCCGTCGATGCAGACATGTCTAACTTTTCGGCGCTGGCCTATCTAAGCGCCTATCCGGACATCGAGAAGGCTGGCGTGGACCCGCTGGTTCACTACCTTGTCAACGGCTCGAAGGAAGGACGCCGGACGCTCGAGCATCTGCGCGCCTCGCGCCACCTGGGACGCCGCGCATTCTCCCTGGACAAGCCGACATGCTTCATCGCGACGCATGAATTCTCGCGCACCGGGGCGCCCATCGTGACCCGCGATCTGGTCCGCGAGGCGTCGCAGACTCACAATGTGATCGTCGCGTCGCTGAAGGACGGACCGCTTCTCGACGATTTTCTCGAACATGCCTGCGAGGTTGTCGTCACGACGCAATTGCTCGGCGAGTTCGCGCACTACAAGAGCGAGGCTTTCGCGAGGATTGACTTCGCCATCGTCAATTCCGTCGAGGCGTGGGCATTCATCCCCTTCCTCGTCGCCCGGGAAATCCCCTTCGCCTCTTACGTGCACGAATATGCGCACTATGTTTTCCCGACGTACAAATCGACATTCACTGGGCTGTTTGCCGATCTGCTTGTCTTCTCGTCGGAGCATGTGCGGGAGAGCTGGGCGGGGCGGCTTGCGGATATCGAGTTCGATACGATTCGCGATTCGACCATCCTCAGGCAGCGCAGCTTCTCGATCGGAGGAGTGGATGCGGTCGCCCGCGACGGCGCGCGGGCACGGCTGTCGAGCCTTCTCGGTCGCGACCTGTCGAAGGTGCGTCTGGTTTGCGGGGCCGGCCATCTGCAGTGGCGCAAGGGAACCGATATTTTCGTCATGGCGGCGCAGATCTGCCGCTCCCGCGACCCCGATACCGTCTTCGTCTGGATCGGTGATGGTTTAAATTCTGAAGATATCAATTTCGGCGCCTGGATGAAGTATCACATGCAGCAGGCGGAAGCCGACCGCGCGGGAGGTAATCTGTTCTTCCTGCCAGCGGGGCCGGCCTATCAGGACCTGCTGGATGCGTCGGACGCGATGTTCGTCTCGTCGCGGCTCGACCCGCTGCCGAACGTCGTCTTCGACGCGCTGGACGCAGGATGCAGGATCGTGCAGTTCGAGGGCGGATCGGGGTTCGGCGACCCGCTCTATGCCTCCACCGAGCATTTCGTATCGGTCGAGTACGGGAATCCCCAGGCCGCGGCCGAGGCGATCCTCTCGCTGCCGCTGAAGGTTCCCTCGGCGGAAGGTGCGCCACCGCCGCCGGAGCGTCTTTTCGCGAGCATCCGCAAGCGCTTGGAGGCTCGGCTCGCCGCCCAGCGCTATTTCGTGCGTGGCGCCAGCCAGATCGACGTGCCGGTCCTCTTTACCATGGACGAGAAGGATCGCCCGGCGCGAGTTCTCGAACGCGAAAAGATGCAGCGCTATCGGAGGCGTTTCCTCTGGCGCGATCTCGAGGATGTGGATGAGAAGTTGGCGAATTCCGACAATTGGGTTCACAAGAAGCTGAGCTTGGCCGCGTACGGGCAGGTCGATCGAACGCCCGAGACGGCATTCTCGATCCATGTTCATGCCTATTACACCGACGAACTGGCCGAGGATCTCAGGCGCTACAGGGCTTATCGCTATGCCAGACGCATCGTATTCACCACGGATACGGACCGGAAGGCGGACGAGATCCGCAGGATAGCGGAGATGGAAGGGCTTTTGCCGGAGGTGCTGGTGGTTCCCAATCGAGGCCGCGACATCCTCCCCTTCCTGGACCTCTTCGAAGAGGGGGGAGCCGCCGGCGAGGACGAAATTTGGTGCCATATCCATCAGAAAAAATCGCTTAGCACCGTACGGACCGGCGACGTCTGGCGAACCTTCCTGATGCGCATCCTGCTCGGGGACGACAGGGAGATATCGACCGCGGTCGACCTGATCGGGAACGATGAAGTCGGTCTTGTCGCGCCTTTCGATCCCCATTTCGTTCCCTGGAACGCATCGCGCGACCTGTTGCCGAAGTTCGCGTCGCGCCTGCCCGGACCGCTGCCCGCCAATCCGCTGCTGTTTCCGGTGGGAAATATGTTCTGGATACGCCGCGCTTCGGTACTGGCCATGCGCGATTTGTTCGGGCAGAACTATCCGTGGCCGAACGAGCCGCTCCCGACCGACGGGACGGAGTTCCATCTCATCGAGCGTCTCTGGCCGGCGATGACGACCTGCACCGGACTTAATTCAGTCTTTGTGCACAAGCTGGACCAAAAGCGAGTTTAAGTCTTGTTGAAGTTGGTGATTCACATTGGACACGGTAAAACCGGGTCGAGTTCAATACAGAAGACGTTACTACAACATACGGCGGAACTTTCAAAGCAAGGGATAAAGTATCTCGGCTTGATGCTCGAGAACGCATCGAATCCACATCGGAAGGCGTGGCAGAGAAATTCGGGATCTGATCAATATTTCGACAAAACGTCCAGTGAGGAGGCTAACGCACAACTTCTCGAAGTGTTGTCAGAGGAGATCTCGGCTCTCCAGTCGGAAGGATTTTCGTGCGCGATCTGGAGCAACGAATGGTTGGCGACCCGGGGTAGGCACGTATTGCCGGCCCTGAGCGTGTTGAAGTCCCGCGGAATCGACATAGAAGTTCAGTGTTATGTTCGCCGCCACGACGAATGGGCTCAAAGCGCTTACTTACAGTGGGGAGTGAAGCATAAATCGTATGAAGGACCATTGCGTGATTTCGAAAGCTGGCTTCCGGTATTCGGCCAGCGTGATTTTCGCTTTGGGCCTTCATTGAGGTCCTGGAATGATGTTTTTGGCACAAGATTAAGGGTTTTCAATTACGATAATCTAGGCGATGTTGTTGAGCATTTTCTGACATCGAATAATATATCTGATTTGACCGTTGCGCAAGACAACATAACTCCGGATTCTATATTTCTTGCTGCCCAAGCTGTTTTCAATTCGAGATCAAGAAATAGAGTGTATCCGACAGAATTTGCATCGATATCACGAATTCTAAGAAAATATGATCAGAATAATACAGTGTTGCCAGAGTTAGATAAATTGACGCCTACTGAAGATACGCTATCGAAGCTGGTTATTGATCGCAAAGAAGACATAGATGAAGTAAATAGCTTCCTCCTTCGTTCGAGTGAGCCACCCCTGTCCTTCGATGAACCGATTAAGCAGGCGCCTCACCCGACACCGTGGGAGATGGACCAATTTATCTTAAAGCTGGTCTTTTCATTGGCAGAAGAAGCCGCCGAATTGAAAAGTCAGATTGTTGCTCTCAAGGCCCAGATCAACGCTCAGAAAACTGACAAGGCCCATTAATGACTTTCTCCAGAGACGTTGGAGTCGCCGAGTCGACAGGCTTTTCGCGCGCTGCGCTCGTCGTACTTGGCATGCACCGCTCCGGCACGTCGGCGATGGCCGGGGTGCTCTCGCATATGGGATGCGACCTTCCCAGGGACCTGATGCCGCCGACAGATGCCAATCCGAAGGGCTATTTCGAGTCGAACAAGGCCTACCGCCTGAATGACGATCTTCTAAAGTCCGGAGGTTCGTCCTGGGATGACCCTGCCGCCTTCAACCCCGCCTGGTACGAATCCCCTCGCTTCCCCGAATATCGTATGCGGGCGGCCGGGGTCCTCAGAGAGGAGTTCGGCGAGTCGGGATTTTTCGTCCTGAAGGACCCGAGGATGTGCCGCCTTCTACCGTTCTGGCAGCGGGTTTTGGCCGATCTGGAGGTCGGCGCGCGGTACGTATGCATTCACCGTCATCCCCGCGAGGTTGCGGCCTCCGTGGGCCGCCGCGAGGGATGGCCCGAGACCGTAGGTCTCGTGCTCTGGCTGCGTCACGTGATAGAGGCGGAAAAGGCGAGCCGGGGGCTGCCGCGCGTGTTCGTCTCCTATGACGGGCTGCTGTCGGATTGGCGCGGCACGGTGACGCGGATCGGCGCGGGGCTCGGGCTCGCCTGGCCGCTCCACCCCGATAGTGCCGCGGCCGGCATCGCGGAATTCCTGTCGGGCGAACTGCGTCACTTCCGGTCGGAAGGTGAAAAGATTCCGCGGGACACAGTGACGCTCGGCTGGGTGGCGCGGGCCTACGAGGTTCTCGAGCGGTGGGTAGCTGATGGCGAACAGGCGGCCGACCATGCCGTGTTCGATGGGCTCCAGGCGGCCCTCGACGAGGCGTCGCCGCTCCTCAACGTGCTGACGAGCGAAACCCGCACTCTCGGTAGCAGGCTCATTAAGGCGGAAGCGGATCTGATGACGGTTCGGGCCGAATCGATCGGACATGCGGCCAACCATGCGACCGAGCAGAAGAATCGCGCTGCCGCCCAGGCGCGGGCCGCGGAGCTTGAGGTCGAGCTCAGGAGTGCTGCGAAGAGCCGGCAGGACGCGGAAGACAGCCTCGCCCAGATGCGCAGCGCCTTCCATCAGCGCGACCAGGAGCTCGACGAGCTTCGCCACCGGTCGGCGCAAGATGCCGAGAAGATGGCGCGTATTGCGGGCGAGCTGGAGGTCGCGCGCGGCGAACTCGATGGGGCTGCGAAGAGCCGGCAGGACGCGGAAGACAGCCTTGCCCAGATGCGCAGCGCCTTCCATCAGCGCGACCAGGAGCTCGACGAGCTTCGCCACCGGTCGGAGCGGGACGCAGAAAAGATTTCGCGCCTGACAGGCGAGCTGGAGGTCGCGCGCGGCGAACTCGATGGGGCTGCGAAGAGCCGGCAGGACGCGGAAAACAGCCTTGCCCAGATTCGCAGCGCCTTTCTCCAGCGCGGGCACGAGCTCGACGAGCTTCGCCAGCAGTCGGAGCGGGACGCAGAAAAGATTTCGCGCCTGACAGGCGAACTCGAGGTCGCACGCGGCGAACTCGAACGCCTCGAGCAACGCCATGAGCGGGATGCAAGGCATCTCGCACAGATGGCACGCCAGCTGGCCCCGTTGATCAGACATGAGCTCGACGCGATCCTCGACACCAAGCGGACCCAGGAGACTGTTGCGCTTCTCGAGCGCGAGAAGGCTGATCTCGCTCTTTCGAGCAAGCTGCTCGAAGAGCGCTACGCAGCGGAGCGCGAAGCTGCTGCGGCCCAAATCGCCAGCCTCGCGGCCGAGCGCGAAGCTGCCGCTGCCCAGATTTCGAACCTTACGCAAGAACGCGAAACTGCCGCATCCCAGATCGCCAGCCTCGCGGCCGAACGTGAAACTGCCGCTGCCCAGATTTCCAACCTGACGCAAGAGCGTGAAGCTGCCGCTGCCCAAATCGCCAGCCTGGCGGCGGAACGAGACACACTCAAACCATTGGAAGAGAAAGTCCGAGCGGCATCAAAGGCATTGGAGCAAAAGACCGCCGAACTCGACGCCTTCCGCCAGGCGATAACGACCAGCACATCATGGCGCCTGACGGCACCGTTGAGAGGCTTTTCGCGGCTCCTGAGGGGACGGTAACGATTCAGCGAGAGCGTCGCGGCATTGCTGCTCCTTTGTCGGCTCTATCATCCGCGGCGCTGTAGCACCCCGCTGCAATCGATTTCGGACAGCCATGTGCCGGCGGAACGCCGATGCCGTTTCTCTTGCCTCGTACCGGCATTCGGTCTATATCGGTCGCGATTTCCCATTCTTCGGTGGTCTGACCACCGCCCGCGCAAGGGACGCGGGCGAACGAGAGGATTTACCCCATGGCCAATACCCTGCTCATGCCCAAGGCGACCGCCGTCTGGCTGGTCGACAATACGGCGCTGTCCTTCGACCAGATCGCCTTTTTCTGCCATCTGCATCCGCTCGAAGTCCGCGCCATTGCCGACGGCGAAGCCGCGCAGGGCATCAAGGGAATGGACCCGATCATGAACGGCCAGCTCACCCGCGACGAGATCAAGCGCGGCGAGACGGACCCGAACTACCGGCTCAAGCTCAACGAGCCGAAGGTGCGCGTGCCCGAGGCCAAGCGGCGCGGCGGCCGCTACACGCCGCTGTCGAAGCGGCAGGACCGGCCGAACGCCATCCTGTGGCTGGTGCGCAATCATCCCGAGCTGAAGGACGCGCAGATCTCGCGTCTGGTCGGAACGACCAAGTCGACCATCGAGCAGATCCGCAATCGGACGCACTGGAACTCCGCGAGCCTCGCGCCGATGGATCCGGTGACGCTCGGCCTGTGCTCGCAGATCGACCTCGATCTCGAGGTGCAGCGTGCGTCGTCCGGCCGCGCGCCCGCCGCTCCGGCCGGCGACACGCTCCTGCCGGCAGCACTGACCGAGCGCATGCCCGTGCGCGAGGAGAAGGAAGACGAAGAGCTGGACGCCTCGAAGGTCTTCGCCAAGCTGTCCTCGCTCAAGCGCGCCGAGCCCGAAGACGACGAGGAATAGGATTTAGTGCGTCGCCGACGCTCAACCGCGCGGTCGCTCAAGCCACCCGGGCGTCGTGTTCGCGCATTTCCATGCGGCGGTAGAAATCGGCAAGCGTCTTGCCGCGCTCGTGGCGGAAGATGCGGCCGGCGGGCTTGACGCCGGCGACGCGGTCGATGCGGAAAGCGCGAAAATCGTCGCGCAGTTCGCACCAGGCGACGAGCGTCCAGACCTTGCCCCAGAACCAGAGGCCGAGCGGCCGCACGTCGCGCTGAGTCGGGCGGCCCTGCTCGTCGCGATAGTCGAGCGACAGCACCTGCCGGTCTTCCACAGCCCGCTCGGTGATATCGACCGCGGCGCGCACCGCGTTGCTCATCACATAGTCGGGCATGTGTATTTCGGTGCGGCGCAGCCTGTCCTTTTCGCCGGCCGGGACGACGGCACCGATCTTCACCAATGCCTCCGCCGCCGCGCGTGCCATGGCCGCGCCGCCGAACGCCTGCACCATCCGCGCCCCGGCCACCAGCGCGACGATCTCGTCGCGTGTGAACATCAGCGGCGGCAGGTCGTAGCCTTCGCGCATGATGTAGCCGACCCCGGCCTCGCCATCGATTGGCACGCCGGTGGACTGCAGATCGGCGATGTCGCGATAGATCGTGCGTTCGGAAACTTCCAGGCGCTCGCCGAGCATCTGCGCGGTGACCAGCCGGCCGCCGCGCAGGTGCTGGACAATCTGGAAAAGGCGGTCGGCGCGCCGCATCAGGCGGAGAACACGCCGATGGAATTGCCGTCCGGATCGAGGCAATAGGCGAAACGGCCTGCGGGGATCGAGATCACCGGCGAGACGACCTGGCCGCCATTGACCGTGACGCGGTCCATCGCCGCCTCGACGTCCTCGACGGCGAGATGGATTGTCGGGCCCGTGCCCGCGGCGGCCGGCTTGCCTGGATAGATGTGCCCTGCGACCGAATCTTCGCCGGCGGCCGAGAAACGCGCCATCGGGTTCGGACCGCCGTCTTCGTCGCGAAGCGGATTGCCGGTGACGGCGGAGTAGAAAGCCTTGGCGCGCGCCTGATCGGCGACGGGGATCTCGAACCAGACTGCGGCGTGCAGGGGGACTGTGGCGTTCATGATGACGACCTCTCGTTTCGACATCTCACCATCGCATGACCCTCCTGACAACATTTTGTCAGGAGGGTCATGCAGATTCCGGACATCTCCTGTCAGCGACCGCGCTGCAGCGGCTCGTCCATGGCGTCCGGCCAGCCGATGTCTTTCTGGATGCCGCGCGGCAGATTGGCGATGATGCGCCGGGTGCGCGCGGCGGCGCGCATCTCGCGGCTGCTCTCGAGAACGCGACCGAATGCTGCGAGAATGTTGAACTTCGGCATGGGCATGGCTTTTCTCCCTTCGAATGAAGGGAATATGCCAAAACCCTGCCGACAGCCTTGTGTCAGTAGCCCCGCCGCCGGCCGGTCATTTCCTGTCGGTGACGGGAACCGTGTAGTTGAGCGGCAGGCGGCCGCCGTCGGCATAGATCGTCTGTCCGGTAATGTAGGAAGCGTCGCCCGAAGCCAGGAACGCGGCGATCGAGGCGATCTCCGAAGGGTCGCCGATTCGCCCCATCGGCGTGCGCGACAGGATGCGGTTCTTGGCAGCCGGGTCTGCATTCACCGAGGCGAGCATCTCCGTCATGATCGAGCCGGGGCCGATCGCGTTGACGCGGATGCCATAGGGCGCAAGCGAAAGCGCCATCACCTTGGTGAGTTGGTTCACGCCGCCCTTCGAGATCGAATACGGCACCTGGTTGGCGATGGCGAAGACCGCGTTGACCGACGACATGTTGACGATGGCCCCCGGTGCGCCCCCGGCCTTGACCTTGTCGACCATGATCCGCGCCACCGCCTGGCCGACCAGGAAGGCGCCTTTGAGATTGACCCTGAGGACGCGGTCGAAGTCCTCTTCCCTGAGATCGAGGAAATCGGCGCCGTGGACGATTCCGGCATTGTTGACCAGCACGTCGATATCGCCGAAGGCCTCGAGCGTCGCCGCGACGAGGTTGTGGGCGTCAAGCCGGTTGCCGACATCGGTGCGGATGAAGCGCGCCTCGCCGAGCTTGCCGAGATCGCGCGCTGCCTTTTCGCCTTTCTCCGAATCGAGATCGGCGATCACCACCTTCGCCTTGTCGCGCAGGAAGCGTTCCGCGATGGCGTAGCCGATGCCGCCGGCGGCTCCGGTGACTATGGCGATCTTGCGTTCAAGGGACATGGCTTGCTCCGGCAGATAGGTGTCGCGGGCCTTATAGACCGTGGCAGGAAATGCGGCCAGACGCTTTTCCCTTGACCGCCGTTCGGTCAAACTCGTTCCGTCTTCAGCGGGAAAAAGTGTGTGGCAACGAGGCATGGCCGATTTCGAGATTCTGTGGCGCTTCGTGTTCGAGGCAGCCGAGCGGTCGATCGCGCAAGGAGCGGCAGCCATGGTGGCCGACCTGCTGGGGATTCCCAACCTTCCTCCGGTCGCGTCTTACGAGGAGGCGACCTGGTGGATGACCGATGTCGTCGTAAGTGCAAGCGACACTTCGTTGCCGGCGCTCTTCGGACGGCTGCTCGCCTGCGCGGGATGGCTCGGCAACGAATGGTCGGTTCACGGGCTTGCCGGGCTGGATCCGGGCGAAAGCTGCTATGCCGTCTACAATGTCGGTGAGCGCAACCCGCCGAGCGTGCCGGGCCTTCGTTGGGCCCTGATGGAAATCTGGCCGAGGGCGTGAGTGTCTTCTCGCTCCGCGGACGATCAATCGGTGGGCGGGGCGCAATAGAGGCCGTAGAGCGTCCTGAGCACTTCGGCTACCTCCTCGCTCGCCAGGCGATAGTAGATCGTCTGCCCCTCGCGTCGCGTCGCGACAAGATCGAGCGCGCGCATCTTCGCCAGATGCTGCGACAAAGCCGGCACCGCCAGACCCACGATCTCCGCCAGATGGCCGACCGACTTCTCGCCTTCGAGCAGATTGCACAGCACGACCAGCCGCTTGGCATTGGCCATCGCGGTCAGCAGCCGGGAGGCCTCTTCGGCGCTCGCCTCGAAGGCCGCCAGCGACTTTGCGTTCATCTCGATATTCATGCTTGACATATTAGCAATTGCGCAACTATTTAACAATCAGATTTTCGATGGAGGTTTCCATGATCAATGTCGGCACGCCTGATCGCATAGTCCGCATCGTCCTCGGTCTCGTTCTGTTGTTGGCTCCCTTGCTGCCGATGACCGCGTCGTTCTTCGCCGCTTGGGGCACATGGAAGTTCCTCGTCGCCGCGGTTGGGCTGGTGCTCGTCGTTACCGGCTTCCTGCGCATCTGCCCACTCTACGCGATTCTCGGCATCAACACCTGCCCGGCAAACAGGCGCTGATCGCCGCTGGCGCAGGCATCCGTCGTCGCCCGAAAACAAGGACAAAGGAAACGCCACATGTCCGGCCCTATTCCGTTCCCGGTCGACCTCTCGGTCAAGCCGGAAGTGACCGCCTTCTTCGACGAGCCGACCAACACGGTGAGCTATGTCGTCAAGGATCCGAATTCGACGTCGTGCGCGGTGATCGATTCCGTCATGGACATCGACTACGCGGCCGGCCGCATTGCGTACCAGTCCGCCGACAAGATCATCGAATTCATCCGTTCCAACGGTCTTACGCTTGAATGGCTGATAGAGACCCATGTGCATGCCGACCACCTTTCGGGAGCACCTTACATCCAGCAGAAGTTGGGTGGACAGATCGGTATCGGCGCCAACATCACGATCGTCCAGGAGACTTTCGGCAAGGTCTTCAACGAAGGCACGGAGTTCCAGCGCGACGGGTCGCAGTTCGACCGCCTGTTCAAGGACGGCGACAGCTACATGATCGGCACGATGAGGGCCTTTGCCATGCATACGCCCGGCCACACGCCGGCCTGCATGACGCACGTGATCGGCGATGCGGCCTTCGTTGGCGACACGCTGTTCATGCCGGATGGCGGCTCGGCGCGGGCCGATTTCCCCGGGGGGGACGCGCGCACGCTCTACCGTTCGATCAAGCGGGTTCTGGCGCTGCCCGCAGAAACGCGTCTTTTCATGTGTCACGACTACGGGCCGAACGGCCGCGCGATCCGCTGGGAGACCAGCGTCGCCGAACAGCGGGCGCATAATATCCACGTCAGGGACGGGATCTCGGAGGACGAGTTCGTGAAGACCCGCGAGGCGCGGGACAGGACGCTCTCCATGCCCAAGCTGATCATCCCGTCGCTGCAGGTGAACATGAAGGCAGGCGAGCTGCCGCCGCCGGATGCCAGCGGCAAGCGCTTCCTCAAAGTGCCGATCAACGGCCTGTAAGTCGACGAAGGACTCCGATCATGAATGCAACGAAACTGAACAGCGAATTCGCGGTAGCGGCGCAGATCGGTCTGCCGGACATCGCCTCCGCAGCCAAGGCGGGCTTCCGCTCCATCATCTGCAACCGTCCGGACGGAGAGGGCTGGGGCCAGCCGAGGTTTGCCGAGATCGAGAAAGCGGCGAAGGCGGCCGGCCTCGAAGCCGCCTATCTGCCGATCGTGCCGGGCCAGATGGGGCCACAGCAGATCGAAGCCTTCGACGGGCTGATGGCGCGGCTGCCCAAGCCGGTGCTCGCCTATTGCCGCAGTGGCGCCCGGTCGAGTGGATTGTGGGCCGCGTCGCGGTCTTCCCGCCGATAGACGAACCACTTCCCGCGCCAAGGCCGCCTCCGTATCGGGCGCGGTCAATTATTCATTCCGGCAGCCGACATGAAGGCCAAGCAGATCCTGCCATTCCTCGACTGGGCTCCCACCTATTCGCGCGAGACGGCGGCGAGCGACCTCGTCGCGGCGGTGATCGTGACGATCATGCTGGTGCCGCAAAGCCTCGCCTATGCCATGCTTGCCGGGCTGCCGCCCTATGTGGGCCTCTACGCCTCGATCCTGCCGCTGGTGGCCTATGCGATCTTCGGCTCGAGCCGCACGCTGGCCGTCGGACCGGTGGCCGTCGTGTCGCTGATGACGGCCGCGGCCGTCGGGCAGGTCGCCGCGCCGGGTTCGGCCGACTACATTGCGGCCGCTACCACGCTCGCCATGCTGTCGGGCCTTGTGCTGCTGGCCATGTCTATCTTGCGACTGGGGTTCCTCGCCAACTTCCTGTCGCATCCGGTCATCTCGGGCTTCATCACGGCGTCGGGGATCCTGATCGCTGCGAGCCAGGTCAAGCACATCCTCGGAATCGGAGCCGGCGGCGACACGCTGCCCGAAATGGTGACCGAGGTCGGCAGGACGATATCGACGACGAACCCCTACACGCTGGCAATCGGCCTGGCCGCACTCGTCTTCCTGGCCTGGGTGCGCAAGGGGCTGAAACCGCTGCTGGTCAGGGCGGGGCTGAGGGCAAGGGCGGCGGATCTGCTGTCCAAGGTCGGCCCGATCGCCGCCATTGCGCTGTCGATCGGCGCGGTCGTCGCCTTCGGCCTCGACGGCAAGGGCGTCAAGATCGTCGGCACGATCCCGTCCGGCCTGCCCGCCTTCGCGCTGCCTTCTTTCGATGCGGGTCTGTGGCTCGACCTCTTGCCAGCCGCCGTGCTGATCAGCCTGGTCGGCTTCGTCGAATCGATCTCGGTCGCGCAAACGCTCGCCGCCAAGCGGCGGCAGCGCATCGCGCCGGACAGCGAACTGACCGGCCTCGGCATGGCCAACGTCGCCGCCGCCGTTTCGGGCGGCTATCCGGTGACCGGAGGCTTTGCCCGCTCGGTGGTCAATTTCGACGCCGGCGCGGAAACGCCGCTGGCCGGTGTGTTCACGGCCGCCGGCATTCTGGGCGCGACCTTGTTCCTCACGCCCCTGTTCTCGTATCTGCCGCAGGCGGTGCTCGCGGCGACGATCATCGTCGCCGTGCTGTCGCTGGTGGATCTGGACTCGATCCGCCGCACCTGGACCTATTCGAAGGCCGACTTCGCGGCGCAGGCGGCAACGATCGCCTTGGTGCTCACGGTCGGCGTCGAAGTCGGCATCGTCGCCGGAGTCGGGTTGTCGCTCCTGCTGTTCCTCTGGCGCACCAGCCGGCCGCATGTCGCGGTGGTGGGCCAGGTGCCGGGCACGGAGCATTTCCGCAACGTGCGCCGGCACAAGGTCGAGACGCGGCCGGAGCTCTTGTCGATCCGGGTCGACGAGAGCTTGTATTTCGTCAATGCCCGTTTCCTGGAGGACACGATCTACGATGCTGTGGCGGCCGACCCGAACCTGCGAAACGTTGTGCTGATGTGTCCGGCCGTGAACATGATCGACAGCTCGGCGCTGGAAAGCCTGGAAGCGATCGCGGACAGGCTGGGATCGGCAGGCGTGGGATTTCACCTGTCAGAGGTGAAGGGGCCGGTGATGGACGCGCTTAAGCGCTCGGATTTCTTCGAGCACTTCAAGGGCCGGGTGTTCCTCTCCCAGCACGAAGCCGTGCAGGGACTCGCCTAAGCGCCCTCAGCGGATCGTCCTGCCCCTCAGCGCTGTTCCGATCTCCTCCAGGATAGCCGGATCGTCGATCGTCGCCGGCATGTTCCAGGTCTCGCCGTCGGCGATCTTCTGCATCGTACCGCGCAGGATCTTGCCCGAGCGGGTCTTGGGCAGGCGCTTGACCGACACTGCGGTGCGGAAGGCCGCGACCGGGCCGATGCGGTCGCGCACCAGGGCGACGATCTCCTTCTCGACCTCCGCCGGGTCGCGTTTCACGCCGGCCGACAGCACCACGAAGCCGAGCGGCAGCTGGCCCTTCATCTCGTCGGCGACGCCGATGACGGCGCATTCGGCGACGTCCGGGTGCGAGGCCACGACCTCCTCCATCGCGCCGGTCGAGAGCCGATGGCCGGCGACGTTGATGATGTCGTCGGTGCGGGCCATGATGAACAGGTAGCCGTCCTCGTCGAGATAGCCGGCGTCGGCGGTTTTGTAGTAGCCGGGAAACTCCGCGAGATAGGCGTCGACGAACCGTTTGTCGGCATTCCACAGCGTCGGCAGGCAGCCGGGAGGCAGCGGCAGCTTGACCAGCACATTGCCGAGCGTGCCTGCCGGGACGGCGTGGCCGGCATCGTCGAGAATCTCGATTCTGTAGCCGGGCATGGCGACGCCGGGCGAGCCGAGCTTGACCGGCAGCAGGCCGAGGCCCACCGGGTTCTGGCTGATCGGCGAGCCCGTTTCGGTCTGCCACCAGTGGTCGATCACCGGCACGCCGAGCTGTTTCTGCGCCCATTCGATGGTCGGCGGGTCGCCGCGCTCGCCGGCGAGGAAGAGGGTGCGGAACGTCGACAGGTCGTATTTGCGGATGAATTCGCCGTTCGGGTCCTGGCCCTTGATGGCGCGGAACGCGGTCGGCGCGGTGAACAGCGCGACGACGCGGTGCTCGGCGATGACCCGCCAGAAGGTGCCGGCATCGGGCGTGCCGACCGGCTTGCCCTCGAACAGGACGGTGGTGCAGCCGTGCAGGAGCGGGGCGTAGACGATGTAGGAATGGCCGACGACCCAGCCGACGTCGGACGCCGCCCAGAAGACCTCGCCCGGCCTGACGCCGAACTCGTTGCACATCGACCATTCGAGCGCCACCATATGGCCGCCGGTGTCGCGCACCACGCCCTTCGGCTGGCCGGTCGTGCCGGACGTGTAGAGGATGTAGAGGGGATCGGTGGCGAGCATCGGCTCGCAGGGCACCGTGCGGCCGCGGGCGGCGGAGACGAGCGAAGCATAGTCCAGGTCGCGGCCGGCCGTCATGGCCGCTTCGAGCTGCGGCCGCTGCAGGACGACGCAGAAGTCAGGCTTGTGCGACGCCATGTCGATCGCAGCGTCGAGCAGCGGCTTGTAGGCGACGGTGCGGCCGGGCTCGAGACCGCAGGAGGCGGCGATGATCGCCTTCGGCGCGCAGTCGTCGATGCGGGTGGCGAGTTCCTTCGCCGCGAAGCCGCCGAAGACGACCGAATGGATTGCGCCCAGCCTGGCGCAGGCGAGCATGGCAAAGGCAGCCTCCGGCACCATCGGCATGTAGATGATGACGCGGTCGCCCTTGCCGACGCCCTTGTCCTTGAGGACGCCCGCCAGTGCGCTGACCTCGGTGAGAAGCTGCGCATAGGTGAAGGAGGCTTTCGTTCCCGTGATGGCGCTGTCGTGGATCAGGGCAAGCTGGTCGGCGCGGCCGCCAGCCACATGCCGGTCCACCGCGTTGTGGCACATGTTGCCGACCGCGTCCGGGAACCAGCGGCCGTAGACGCCGGCCTTGGGATCGAAGATGCGCTTTGGCGGCGAGACCCAGTCGATCGCCCCCGCCGCCTCGGCCCAAAACCCTTCCGGATCCTTCTCCCAGCGCGCATAGACCTCGCGATACGTGGACGCCATTCCTTGCCTCCCTCGGATGGTTGGCAGTGTTCTAGACCCTCCGAGCGCGGGCCGTCCACATGACGATCGTCTAGACTCCTGCCCCGGCGCCTGTTCAAAGGGGAGCATATCGCCGCAGAACGGTTTCGCATTGTCCAAAGCGCTTGCCCTCATCATCCTCGCCATGATGGTCCTTCATCTGATCCGCCCCTTCGGCCTGCCGGGACTGCGGTTGCGCAGGGATGTCTGGAAAATCGCGGTTATGGCGCTGGTGGCGCTGGGGGCGACCGTGCTGCTCAGTCATGGGAGTTAGGGGAGTAGGTGCCGGTTCCTGCTCCTCCGTCATTCCGGGACCGCGCAGCGGGACCCGGACTCCAGAGCGCCAGCGTTGCCCATTCGGGACAAGCCCGAGGATGACGGCGGGGGGAGTTAAGTGCCGGGGACAGTTTACTTTTTTCCGCACGAGGGCGTCGCCCGTGCAAGGCTTGCGCGGGCGGCTGAGGGAGTTGGGCGCCGGGGACAGTTTACTTTTTTCCGCAGAAGGGCGCGGCCCGTGCGAGGTTTGCGCGGGCGGAAACAAAGTAAACTGTCCCCTGCGGATCTCTACGACGTGTCGCGGAATTCGACCGGCGAGAAGGCTTCCCGAAGTCTGCGCAGGAATACATCGAGGCCGCGGAGTGGGTTGACCTCGTCACCGGCCTCGCCGGATGCCTGATCCTGCCGCCAGACCGAAACACGGCTGAGATAGGCCGCCATGCTTTGCACGACCACCGCCAGCGCGCGCAGCGAGGCGGCGATGTCGAGCGCGTCGGCCGGCCCGGTGCCGTAGCGGACGTTGGGCAGAGCGGGCGACCAGAGCCGGCCGGCCGCGTTCCAGGTCGAGCCGGCGACGTAGTCGCGGGCGATGAGGTCGGCCTGCCGGGCGGCCCACAGCAGGCTGAAGCGGACCCAAGGCGTGTCGCCGGCGGCGCGTTCTGCGAGGGCTGCGAGCGCAAGCAGGGTCGAGACGATGCTGCAAAGCACCTCCTGTCCCCTCCCTGTCTTCGCCTTCCACGCCATCGCCGGCTCCTTTGCGTCGCACCGGGCCAATGATGCGGCAGGGCGGAAAGGGCGTGGATAAAAAAGCGAATGGTGAATGGTGAATGGTGAATGGGAACAGAGGGTTGGCGGCAAAAACTTTTTCCCGCCGGGGGCGATCGATGCACAGGGGAGGCGTTTTAGGCGTGCAACCGGAGAGAAGAATGGATCCCGCATGGCCTCCGGCCGCCGGCATGACGGAGGTATGGGGCGGAAGGCAACCAAATCCTCGCCCGATCGGGCCCACTTCCGGCGTCATGACATATGCGGTATTCTGTCATTACAGTTCACGAGGACGACGCGATGAACCTCCAGATCCGTGACAAGCGCGCCCACGAACTCGCCAGGCGTCTCGCCGAGCGTGACAAGACGACCATGACCGAGGCGGTTATCTCGGCGCTAGAGAACGAGCTGGAGCGGAGGGCGGGGGTTCCTCTGGCAAGCCAGTTCGAGGAACTCGCGCAAAAGCTCCGAGAGATGTCGCCCGGCCCAGGTCGAGTGATGACGAAGGATGAGATCGATCAGATGTGGGGTCACGATTGATCTTCATCGATACGTCGGTCGTTATCGCAATTCTGGTTTCGGAAGACGACGCCGTCGAATTATCGGAGGCGATGGAAGCCGCGCAATATCGGGCGACGTCGGCCTTGGTTATCCTCGAAGCAGCGATGCGGCTCTCGACCCTGCTTTCGCTCCAACCGGCCCAGGTTAGCGTTATCATTGACGCGTTTCTGGACCGAGGGCAGATCGAAATCGTTCCGATCGAAGCTGCGGACCGAAGTTTCGCGGTTGAGGCCTTTGCACGCTACGGCAAAGGACAACGTCACCCTGCGCGCTTGAATCTCGCCGATTGCCTATCCTACGCCTGCGCAAAGAGGCGCGGACTGACGCTGCTCTACAAGGGCGGCGATTTCGCGCTGACCGATCTCGCCTGAACCACGGCCTGTCGCCTCACCCTTCGCCGAGCACCATCGGCAGAAGGTGCTCGGCCCAGGCCGCGTAGCCGGCGACGGAGGCGTGGAAGCCATCGGTGGAGAATCCGGTCGCGGGTTCGAGGATCGGCAGGCGAGCGGCGGGAACCGCGCCGCGCTCGAAGCACAGCGCCTCGCCCTTGGCGTTGATCGCGCCGGCGCGGATTTCGAGGATGCGGCCGAGCAGGGCGGGGAGCGCGGGAACCAGCCTCATGTCGACCACCGGCGACCAGACCACGCGGGCCTCGGGCCATTTGGCGCGCAGCGCGTAGAGCAGGCCGCCGAATTCGCGCTTGAAGCGGGAGACGGTGTGGAAATTCTTGGCGTCGTTGGTGCCGACGGACAGAACGATATGCGTCCACGGCTCGGGCGCGAGATTGGGCAGGACGTGGTCGCGGATCTGGCCCGATGTGGCCGAATTGAAGCCGGCGGCGCGCCAGACGACGGCTCGTCCCGTCTGCGCGGCGACGAGGCGGGAGAGTTCGGCGGCGAGACCCTGCTCGGAACTCTCGATGCCGACGGAGGCGGCGGAGGAATCGCCGAGCACCAGCAGCCGGATCTCCGGTTCGTTGCCGGCAATGCGGTGGCGGACCGGACCCGAGGCGGGCAGCATGCGCGGCGTGCGGCGGCGCACCCCCAGCCCCTGCCAGACATAGACGGGGAAGGCGAGCCAGGAGAGGAGGGGTGCGAGGCGGGACATGGTTTCCCGCTTAGCGCGAAGCGGTGCGCGACGGAAGACCGGGGACGAAACGGTGGCCGACGGAGACGCTCAGCGCTTGCGCACGAACTCCGTGCGCAGGACGAGGCCCTTGATCGCTTCGTGGCGGCAGTCGATTTCGTCCGGATTGTCGGTGAGGCGAATCGACTTGATCACGGTGCCCTGTTTCAGCGTCTGCCCGGCACCCTTGACCTTGAGATCTTTGATCAGGACGACCGAGTCGCCATCGGTCAGGACGTTGCCGGCGGCGTCGCGCACCGCGGCCGCTTCGGCCTTCGCAGCAGCCAGTTCCGAGGCCGGGCGCCATTCGCCGGTTGCCTCGTCATACACATATTCGTCGTCGTCGGCCGACATGTCCGGTCCTTCCCTCAGAGACGAGCGGCCCGTCGGGTCGGTCGATCAGTCTGCGCGGTCTACAGCGGGAGCGGGCGGTGTCAAGCCTGGCAGGGCCAACACCGCCGTGTCCGCATGTCAGAAGGCCGGCAGCGTCGGGCGGACGGCGAGGGCGTCGGTGATGACTTTTTCGACGGCCTTGCGGCGCTCGCCGGACAGCGGCAGGCGCGGCATGCGTACGCGGTCGTTGGTGCCGATGGCGTGAACTTCCGCCAGCTTGATGTTCTGGACGAGGTAGGTCGAGACATCGAGATCAAGCAGCGGGCGGAACCAGCGATAGATCGACAAGGCCTCGTCGCGGCGGCCCTGCTTCATCAGCTGGTATATGGCGACCGTCTCGCGCGGGAAGGCGGTGACGAGGCCGGCGACCCAGCCAATGGCGCCGACCGACAGCGCCTCGAAGGCGAGGTTGTCGACGCCGGTGAAGAGGTCGAAGCGGTCGCCGAAGGCATTGACGATGTCGGTCGAGCGGCGGATGTCGTCGGAGCTCTCCTTGACCGCGACGAAGCGGGCGTCGGCTGCGAGCTCTTCCATGATGGGGATCGTCACGTCGACACGGTAGGCGAGGCGGTTGGAATAGATCATCACCGGAAGGTCGCCGGCCTGCGCCACCGCGCTGAGGGCGGCGACCGTCTCTTCCGGATTGGTGTGGTAGATCGGCGAGGGCACGACCATGAGGCCGTCGGCGCCGGCTTTCGCAGCGCGCTTCGCGAGCGAAGCGGCGTCGCGGGTGGCGGCCTCATTGATCGTCAGCAGAACAGGCTTTTTGCCGGCTATCTTTCGCGCGGTCGCGAAGATCTCGAGCTTTTCGTCATGGCTGAGCATCGGACCTTCGCCGAGCGAGCCGCAGACGATGATGCCGTCGCAGCCGGCGTCCATCTGGAGGCCGAAGCAGCGCTCCATCTCGGCATGATCGAGGCGGTCGTCGGCGGTGAACTTGGTCGTGACGGCAGGGAAAACTCCGGACCACATGATCGATCTCCTTCTGATATATCAGTGATATATGAGATTGCCCGGAGGGTTGTCAAGCGGATTCCGATGCTGATATATCAATAATACATCCGGAGGCCGCAGACACATGACCGAGGCGGTGCAGGAAAGCGCCACGCGGCGCGCCTACAGGGTGCTGGAGCGGATGATCGTCACGCTCGAACTCTCGCCCGCCAGCGTGACGACCGAGGGTGCCCTGATCGAGCGGATCGGTCTCGGGCGCACCCCGGTTCGCGAGGCGATCCAGCGGCTGGCCTGGGAAGGGCTGCTTGAGGTGCGCGCCCGGGCGGGCCTGGCGGTGGCACCGCTGCGCGCGTCGGACTGGGTGAAGATCATCGATGCGCGGCGCGGGGTGGAAGCGGTTCTGGCGCGCGCGGCCGCGCGGCACGCCACCCGCGAGACGGCGCAGCGCTTCCACGACGCCGCGCTGTCGATGCGCAAGGCGGCGATTTCGGGAAACGTGCTCGCATTCCTGCAGGCCGACAAGGCGCTGGACGAGGCGATGGCCGATGCCGCCGACAATCCCTACGCGGCGCTGGCCGCAGCACCCCTCCAGACGCACAGCCGGCGGTTCTGGTACCGCTACCAGGCCGAGAGCGGGCTGGCCGCGGCGGCCGACAGGCACATGGCGCTGATCAAGGCGGTGCTGGACGGCGATGGCGAGGCGGCGGCGGCCGAGTCCGACCGGCTGATGGATCTTCTGCGGACTTATGCCGAAGACGCGGCGCGGTAACGCGGGCCGCGCGGCGCCTCACTCAGGTGTCTCGACCGGCCGCAAGGATGGCGCCGTCCCAACCCTCGCCGCTGGCGAGAATGCAGCTGGTGCCGTCGGTGCCGCTGGCCAGGATGGTGAAGGTGCCCGATTCCGACACGAAGACCTCGACGACCGCCGTCGGGTCGATCAGACCCATGCCGCTGGGCGCTTCCTGAAAGATTGTGCCGAGCTGAGCGACGATTTCGTCGCGGGGGCCGCAATTGGTGATCTCGGCCGATTGGGCGGGGACGGACGAGTCGGGCACGACTTCAACGGTCGGGGCGGAGGCGGGTGCGAGGCTCTGCGCCGGCGTCTGGGCGACGGCGGCGAAGCTGCAGGTGAGCGCGAAAGCGCCGATCAGGGGAGCGAGTCGGGTCATGGCGGATTTCCTCGTTCGCCGTTCTTGGTTCCTGGAACTCAAGCAGGCGGACGTTTCCGCGTTCCATCACGAAAACTTGCGCAATGTAACCGAAAGAGAGAAATGCGAGAGCGACCTCAGCCCGACAGCGCGCGGCGCAGCAGCGGGTGCGGCTCGGCGAGGAACGGATTGATCACCGTCACGCCACGCCATTCGAAGCCATGCTGCATGTCTTCGGAGAGCAGGAGGCGGCAGCCGGCCGCGTCGGAGACGGCGAGGATGATGGCGTCCCATATGTTCAGGCCGTGTTCGACGGTCAGAAGGGACGCGCCGTCAAGCGATCCCTCAGTCGTGGGCAGCACGGTGAAAAAACTCGTGAGCTTGAGAATGGTTTGACGCGCCTCTTGCGCTGGGATCTGCGTCTTGCGGGTGAGAACGTTGAAGAGTTCACCGAGCGCCTGTGCCGCAACCATGGTCCGTGAGCTTGGGAGTTGCTTCAAGACGGCGACGGCGATGTCCCTCCGATGCGTATCGTTCGTGCCCTCAGCATAGGCCAACACATTGGTGTCGATCGATACCAGCATCAATCGTCATACAATTCGTCGCGCGTCCATCGGGGGAGGTTCAGAACGGGCCGGTTTCTGAGTTCGTTGAGGTAGCGCTGCTTGGCTTCTTCACGTCTCTCGGTATCGTTTTCGATGGGAATAATCTTGGCGATCGGCGTGCCGTGGCTGGTCACGACGACAGTGTCGCCATCCTTCACGCTCCTGAGAAGTTTCGAGAAGTCGCGGTTGGCTTCGGCTGCGGTGACGATCTTGTTCATGGCGCACCAGCGAAAGTAGTGACTATCACTACTTTACCAAATCGACGCCTCCTTCGCAATTCCGTAGATTGGAGGGACGAAAAAGAGGCGGCGCATCGCTGCACCGCCCCACTTGAGATCGCCTTGGGAGGAGATCAATTCATCGTCGGGATGACGAAGTCGGCGCCGTCCTTGATGCCTGACGGCCAGCGCGAGGTGACGGTCTTGGTCTTGGTGTAGAAGCGGAAGGCGTCGGGGCCGTGCTGGTTGAGGTCGCCGAAGGAGGAGGCTTTCCAGCCGCCGAAGGTGTAGTAGGCGATCGGCACCGGGATCGGCACGTTGACGCCGACCATGCCGACCTGGACGCGGGAGGCGAAGTCGCGCGCGGCGTCGCCGTTCTGGGTGAAGATCGCGACGCCGTTGCCCATCTCGTGGTCGTTGGCGAGTTTAATGGCGTTCTCGTAGGTGTTGGCGCGGACGACCGACAGGACCGGCCCGAAGATCTCTTCCTTGTAGATCTTCATGTCCGGCGTCACGTGGTCGAACAGGCAGCCGCCCATGTAGAAGCCGTTCTCGTAGCCCTGCATCTTGAAGCCGCGACCGTCGACCAGGAGCTTGGCGCCTTCCTGGACGCCGGCGTCGACATAGCCCTTGACGCGGTCGAGCGCCTGCCGGGTCACCAGCGGGCCGAAATCGGCCGAGGAGTCGGTCGAGGGGCCGACTTTGAGGCTTTCAACGCGGGGGATGAGCCTCTCGACCAGACGATCGGCGGTCTCCTTGCCGACCGGCACGGCGACCGAGATCGCCATGCAGCGTTCGCCGGCGGAGCCGTAGCCGGCGCCGATGAGGGCGTCGACGGTCTGGTCCATGTCGGCGTCGGGCATGATGATCATGTGGTTCTTGGCGCCGCCGAAGCACTGGGCGCGCTTGCCGTTGGCGGTGGCGCGGGAATAGATGTACTGGGCGATGGGGGTCGAGCCGACGAAGCCGACGGCCTTGATGTCGGGATCATCGAGGATCGCGTCGACCACTTCCTTGTCGCCGTTGACGACATTAAGCACGCCCGCTGGCAGGCCGGCTTCGAGGAAGAGCTCGGCGATGCGCATCGGCACGCCCGGGTCGCGCTCGGAGGGCTTGAGGATGAAGGCGTTGCCGGCGGCGAGCGCCGGGCCGATCTTCCACAGCGGGATCATGGCCGGGAAGTTGAACGGGGTGATGCCGGCGACGACGCCGAGCGGCTGGCGCATCGAATAGACGTCGATGCCGGGACCGGCGCCGTCGGTGAACTCGCCCTTCATCAGGTGCGGCGCGCCGATGCAGACCTCGATGACTTCGAGGCCGCGCTGGATGTCGCCCTTGGCGTCGGCGATAGTCTTGCCGTGCTCACGGGCGAGCAGTTCGGCCAGCGCGTCGTTCTCGCGCGCCATCAGCTCGAGGAACTTCATCAGCACGCGCACGCGGCGCTGCGGATTGGTCGCGCCCCAGCCGACCTGCGCCGCCTTGGCGTTCTCGACCGCCTGCCGCAGTTCGGCGGCCGAACCCAGCGCGACCTGGCCGCGGACCGAGCCGTCCATCGGCTGCAGCACGTCGGCGACGCGGCCGGAGGTGGAGGCGACATGCTTGCCGCCGATGAAATGACCGAGGATCGCCATCTGCTTCGCTCCCTGAAGGATTTTCTCTGGCTGCCATCATCGGCGCGGAGAAGGCGGATTGCAACGCGAGCCCTGTCGGAACCGTTGTGCGCCGTCTCAATAGCGGCTACAATTGCTATATAAATCCTGCATATCGGGAGGGGATATGAACTGGGACGACGTGCGCATCTTCCTCGCCGTCGCGCGGGCCGGCCAGATCCTCGGCGCGGCCAGGCGGCTGGGACTGAATCATGCCACGGTATCGCGCCGCGTCGCGGCACTGGAAGAAAGCCTCAATGCGCGCCTGTTCCGCAGGCTGACCACAGGCAGCGAGCTGACGCCCGCGGGCGAGCATTTCCTGGCGGTGGCGGAGCGGATGGAGGGCGAGATGATCGCCGCGCGTGCCGAAATCGCCGGCGAGGGAAGCGAGGTGTCCGGGACGGTCCGGATCGGGGCGCCGGACGGGTTTGGCGTCGCCTATCTCGCGCCGCGTCTCGGCGAGCTGACGGAAAGGCACCCGACGCTGTCGGTGCAGCTCGTGCCGGTGCCGCGCTCCTTCTCGCTGTCGCGGCGCGAGGCCGACATCGCGATCACGGTGGAGCGGCCGACGGAAGGGCGGCTGGTGGCGGCGAAGCTCGTCGACTACACGCTCGGCCTCTATGCCTCGAAGGCCTATCTCGACGCGCAGGGCGTGCCGGAGGTGATCGGCGACCTCGAAAAGCACCGGCTGGTCGGCTATGTCGGCGATCTGGTGATCAGCCCGAGCCTGGATTACGCCACCGAGATCTGGTCGCGGTGGAATGCCGGCTTCCAGATCTCCTCGGCGCTCGGACAGACGGCGGCCGTGCGCTCCGGCGCCGGTATCGGCATCCTGCATACGTTCGTCGCGCGGGCCTTCGACGATCTCGTGCCGCTGGCGCTCACGCCGCCGATCCGCCGCGCCTACTGGCTCGTCTACCACGAGAGCGTCAGGCCGCTGCGGCGGGTGCAGGCGGTGTCGGCCTTCATCGCCGCGCTGGTGGAGAAGGACCGTGCGAGCTTCGCCTGAGCCGGCTTGACGAACGCATATCCAGCTGGTTATACGACAATCAATAACTGACCGGTTATGGATCTAGCATGTCGAACGTTCAGGATGCGCTTTTCAGGACGCTTGCCGATCCGACACGGCGGGCCATCTTCGAGCGGCTGTGCCGCGAGGGCGACCAGACGGTGGGAGCGCTGACGGCCCGGGCCGGGATCTCGCAGCCGGCGGTCTCCAAGCATCTCGGCGTCTTGAAGCGCGCCGGACTGGTCAGCGACCGTCCCGAAGGCCGCCAGACGCACTACAGCGCGCGGCGCGAGGCGCTTGCGCCACTGGCCGACTGGACGAGCGAGATGGGTGGCTTCTGGCGGGGCAAGTTCGACGACCTCGAAGACCTGCTCAAGAGGATGGACCAATGACGGACGCCGCGACCGAAACGCTCTCCATCGTCGTCGAGCGCGAGGTGCCTTTCGCGCCGGAGAAGATCTGGCGCGCGCTGACGCAGCCGCATCTGATCGCGGAATGGCTGATGCAGAACGATTTCCAGCCGAAGCAGGGCCACCGCTTCAATCTCAGCGCGGACTGGGGCGACGTCGCCTGCGAGGTCCGCGCCGTCGAGCCCAACAGGAGACTGTCCTACAGCTGGGACACCAAGGACTTGAGGAGCGTCGTGACATGGACGCTCGTTTCCACCGGCGCCGGCACGCGCCTGCGCATGGAGCAGACGGGATTCCGGCCGGACCAGCAGCCCTATTTCCGCGGCGCCAAGGCCGGGTGGCCGAGGTTCCTCGATGGACTGGAACAGGTCCTGGGACGAATGGACTGAAGCACCGTCGCGGCGGGTTTCGGCGCAATCGAGGAGATGTCAATGAACTGGAACGCACGGATCCGGCAGATCCACCGCTGGCTGTCGATCGCCTTCACGGCCGTCGTCGCCGCGATCTTCATCAGCCTGGGCATCGGGGTCGAGCCGGCGCAATGGGTCTATCTCATGCCGCTCGTCCCGCTCGCGCTGCTGACGTTCAGCGGCCTCTACATGTTCGCGCTGCCCCATGCCCTCCGGTGGCGCGGCGGGCGGCGCATGCGGGCTCAAGGGCGGACATGAAACGCAAGCCGGCGAAGGCCGAAGCAGAAAAGGCGGCAACGCCGAAGCTTCTCTCGGGCGGCAACCCGCAGATCGCCAAGGGCTATGGCGACGCGCCGGTGCAGGCCTACATCGCCGCCATGCCTGGCTGGAAGAGCGCCGTCGGGCGCCGTCTCGATGCGATCATCGTGCAAGCCGTTCCGGGCGTGCAAAAGGCGGTGAAATGGAACTCGCCGTTTTACGGCATGGAGGGCGAGGGCTGGTTCCTATCGTTCCACGTCTTCGCCCGCTACATCAAGGTGGCATTCTTCCGCGGCGCGTCGCTCGATCCCCCGCCGCCGGTCACGTCGAAGCAGAAAGGCGTGCGCTATCTCCATCTCCATCAGGAGGACGAGCTGGACGAGGCGCAGTTCGCGGACTGGGTGACACAGGCGAGCCGATTGCCGGGCGAGAAGATGTAGGCGGGTTGTGGATGCGGTGCGATCAAGCAGGCCGGGCAAAAGATGCGAGGAAGCACATGATCAGCAAGACAGGCAGCCCGCAGGAAGACGCGCCGGGAGCCTCCGCCTCCCTGCTGATCGATGCGAGGATCAGCGAACTCGGCGATTGGCGCGGCGAGATGCTCGTCCGGGTCCGGAGCCTGATCAAGGAGGCGGATCCGGAGGTGGTCGAGACCTGGAAATGGCGCGGGGTTCCGGTCTGGGAACACGGCGGGATCATCTGCACCGGCGAGACCTACAAGTCAGTGGTGAAACTAACCTTCGCCAAGGGCGCATCGCTGGATGACCCGACCGGCCTGTTCAATTCCAGCCTCGACGGCAATACGCGCCGGGCGATCGACTTCCACGAGGGCGACGAGGTCGACGAGACGGCGCTGAAGGCTCTCGTCCGAGCCGCCGTGGCGCTGAATGTCTCCGCGCGGACAGCCCGTTCCAGGAAGTAGCCCTGACCGCGCCTGGGCTTGTTCTCCGACGAGGCGGATTTCTTGTAGGCAATCGCAGCGCGGCTGGCTTGATGCCCCCACCCCTGACCCCTCCCCACAAGGGGGAGGGGAACGATGTCGTGTCCGCCGCAGTCGCTGTCGACTGTTTCCAGGCAGTGACCGGGTCGTCACCGGTCCCCCTCCCCCTTGTGGGGAGGGGTCAGGGGTGGGGGTAACCCCATATGCGATTGCCCGGAACATTCTCTTGGACGGCATGGACACGCCGCGAGTGTTATGTTTGACTGTATATATCGCTTTCGCGCACGAGGGGAATATCCATGGGACCGCGGCTTTCTTTCCTGGCAGGTATGGCCGGCCTTTGCATCGCAACCAGCCTGACGCCGACGGCGGCGCTGGCCGCGGACACGGTCACGGTTTTCGCCGCCGCCAGCCTCAAGAACGCGCTGGATGCCGTCAACGTCGCCTGCGAGGCCGATGCCGGCGGGAAGGCGACGATCTCCTATGCCGCGAGTTCGGCGCTGGCCAAGCAGATCGAGAGCGGCGCGCCCGCCGATATCTTCGTCTCGGCCGACCTCGACTGGATGGCTTATCTGTCCGAGAAGAACCTGACCAAGAAGGACACCGAGGTGAAGCTGCTCGGCAACAGCATCGTGCTGGTGGCGCCGGCGGACGCCACCGCAGCAATCGACATCAAGGACGGCTTCGACGTAGCCGGGCTGCTGGGCGACGGCAGGCTAGCGATGGCGAATGTCGATGCCGTTCCGGCCGGCAAATACGGCAAGGCGGCGCTGGAGAAGCTGGGCGCCTGGACCGCGGTGGAAGGCAAGGTGGCGCAGGCGGAAAACGTGCGCGCGGCCCTGGCGCTGGTGTCGACCGGCGAGGCGCCGCTGGGGATCGTCTACAAGACGGATGCCGCGGCGGATACCAGGGTGAAGATCGTCGGCACGTTCCCGGAAGGATCGCACAAGCCGATCGTCTATCCGGCCGCGATTATTTCGGAGTCCAGGGGTAACGACGCGGCCGCCTTCCTGAAATGCATGCAGTCGGCGAAGGCGAAGGCGCTTTTCGAGGCGCAGGGTTTCACGGTATTGAGTCCCGTCGCATCGAACTGACGGGGGTCGCATGGAGTGGCTGCAGCTCAGTCCCGAGGAATGGGTCGCGGTCCGTCTCTCCATCAAGGTCTCGATCTGGGCGACGCTGGTCAGCCTGCCGGCCGGCATTCTCGTCGCCCATGTGCTGGCGCGGCGCGAGTTCGTCGGCAAATCGCTGCTTAACGGCCTGGTGCACCTGCCGCTGATCCTGCCGCCGGTGGTCACCGGCTATCTGCTGCTCCTGAGCTTCGGCCGGCGCGGGCCGGTCGGGTCCTTTCTCGACCAGTGCTGCGGCCTGGTGTTCTCGTTCCGCTGGACGGGCGCCGCGCTGGCCTGCGGCGTGATGGCGTTTCCGCTGATGGTGCGCGCGATCCGGCTGTCGATCGAGGCGGTCGACCGCAAGCTCGAGGCGGCGGCGGGCACGCTGGGCGCCAGCCCGACAATGGTGTTCGCCACGGTGACGCTGCCGCTGATCCTGCCGGGGATCGTCGCCGGCGCAATCCTCGCCTTCGCCAAGGCAATGGGCGAGTTCGGCGCGACGATCACCTTCGTCTCCAACATCCCGGGCGAGACGCAGACGCTGCCGTCGGCGATCTACACGTTCACCCAGGTGCCGGGCGGCGAACTGGGCGCGTTGCGGCTAACGCTGGTGTCGATCGCGATTGCCATGGCGGCGCTGCTGGCCTCGGAACTCCTCGCCCGACGGATCAGCCGGCGGATCGAGGCCTGATGTCGATCGAGGTGAGTATCCGCCACCGGCAGGGCAACTTCACCCTGGATGTCGCCTTTGCGAGCGCCGGGCGACTGACGGCGTTGTTCGGGCCGTCGGGCTCCGGCAAGACGTCTGTCGTCAATGCGATCGCCGGGCTGACACGGCCGGACAGCGGCAAGGTCTCGGTGCAGGGGCGCGTGCTGCTCGATACCGGGCGGCGGATCTTCGTGCCGCCGCATCGGCGGCGGATCGGCTATGTCTTCCAGGACGCACGGCTGTTTCCGCATCTCAGCGTGGCGCAGAACCTGCGCTACGGGCGCTTCTTCACGCCGCCGGCGGAGCGCTATGCCGAGTTCTCAAAGGTGGTCGACCTGCTCGGCATCGGCGCCCTGCTGGAGCGCAGGCCGGCGGGGCTGTCGGGCGGGGAAAGGCAGCGCGTGGCGATCGGAAGGGCGCTGATCGCAAGCCCAAAGCTGCTCTTGATGGACGAGCCGCTGGCCGCGCTCGACGATGAGCGGAAGGCCGAGATCCTGCCCTATGTCGAGCGGCTGCGGGACGAGGCGGGCATACCGATCGTCTATGTCAGCCATTCGGTCGCCGAGATCGCGCGGCTGGCGAGCGACGTGGTGCTGCTGTCGGAAGGCCGGGTGACGGCTGCCGGTCCGGCGGGAGACATCCTGTCGCGCTTCGACCTTTTGCCGGCGGGAGAGCGCGGCGAGGCGGGGGCCATGGTGCCGCTGGAACTCGTCGGGCAGGACGATGCATTCGGACTGTCGGTGCTGCGGTCGTCCGGCGGCGAATGGCGGCTGCCGCGGATCGACGCGCCGACGGGGACGCGGGTGACGGTGCGGGTGAGGGCGCGCGACGTGATGATCGCGACCGAACGTCCGGCCGGGATCAGCGCACTCAACGTGCTGGAGGGGCGGATCGCGGCGATCGACGGTGCGGGCGACAGCGAGACGCTCGTGTCGATCGTGTCGGGCGACGACCGGCTATACGCGCGCGTCACCCGGCGCTCGGTCGGTCAACTCGGGCTGGAGCCCGGCAAGACGGTTTTCGCCATCGTCAAATCGGTGTCGCTCGACAGCGCGGTGGCGGCACGCCGCTGAGCCGCCAGGTTCGTCCCTGCTTGGCGAAGACGCACCGATCGATATATACAAATTGGAATAACGATCGGAGCCTCCAATGCCATCGCTCAGCCTGCGCATCAACCTCGATCCCGGCGGGCGGATCGGCCCTGGGAAGATCGAACTTCTCGAACAGATCGCCGCCTTCGGCTCGATCTCGGCAGGCGCCCGGCAGATGAACATGTCGTACAAGCATGCCTGGGACCTGGTCGAGGAGATGAACCGGATCTTCGGCAAGCCCGTCGTGGCGGCGCAGACCGGCGGCAGGCGCGGCGGCGGGGCGGAGTTGACAGGGGTGGGCCTCGCCGTCGTCAGCCGGTTCCGGGCGATCGAGCGGGCGGCGACGGCCGCGGCCGAGCAGCATATGAACGCGCTGCAGGCGGAGATCGCCGCAGGGTGAGGGCTTTGACGGAAATCAATACGCGGGCGCGACAATGTAGTAGGGTGAAAATATGAAAAAGACCGCTCTCGTCCCTCTTGTCACCTATCCCGAACCGCTGTCGACCCATTGCCTGAAGGCGATCGTCGACCTCGCCGGCAAATCGGCGCTCGATCTGCACGCCCTGGTGCTGCAGGCGGAGTTTCCCAAGGTCGCCAATGCCCTGTCGCGCCTGCTGCTCGACGTGCCGTCCATGATCCGGGACGCGGAGGCGCAGAGCCGGGCGAACGGCGACGTGCTCTTCTCGTCGATCACGAAGATGGCAGCGGAGGCAGGGGTCGCCATCGAGGCGGGGGCGCGCAATTCGCTGCCGGAACTGGTGGGAGACGCGGCGGCGGAAGAGGCACGCTACTACGATCTGTCGCTTGTCCCGCTGCCGAAGGACGGCGGGCAGGGACCCGCGCTGGCAGAAGGCCTTATTTTCGGCTCGGGACGGCCGGCGGTCCTGGTGCCCGACACGCTCGGCGCTCGTAGCCTGCGCCGGGCAGTTGTGGCCTGGGACGGTTCACGCGTCGCCGCGCGCGCGGTCAACGACGCGCTGGCGCTGCTCGGCGAGATGGAACAGGTGACGGTCCTGTCCGTGCTCAACGAGAAACCCTTGCCGGCGGACGATCTCGGCGACAAGCTGGCGGCCCGATTGATCAAGCGCGGCGTGCCGGCGCGGGCGATCGCCATCGAGCTGGAGGACCAGCCGATCGGCCTGACCTTGCAGGACTTCGCCGTGCAGGACGGCGCCGGCCTGCTGGTCATGGGCGCCTACGGCCATTCGCGGCTGCGCGACTTCGTGCTCGGCGGCGCGACCAAGGCGATCCTCGAGGATCTGCGCCTGCCGGTGCTGATGTCGCACTGAGCCCGGATCAGACCAGCCCGCGCTTCTCCATCATCGCCTGGGGCGAGGGCATGCGGCCGCGGAAGGCGGTGTAGAGCTCTTCCGGATCGGCCGACCCGCCGGCGGCGTAGATGTGGCGCTTCAACTTTGCGGCAAGCTCCGGATTGAAGGGATCGCCCGTCTCCTCGAAGGCCGCGAAGGCGTCGGCGTCGAGCACCTCCGACCACATGTACGAATAGTAGCCGGCCGAATATCCGTCGCCGGCGAAGACGTGCTGGAAGTGCGGCGTGCGGTGGCGCATGACGATCGAATCCGGCATCGCGAGAGTGGCCAGAGTTTCCGCCTCGAACGCAACCGGATCGGCCGGAGCGTCGGGCCGGGCATGGTAGGCCATGTCGACGAGCGCCGACGAGGTGAACTCGACGGTGTTGAAGCCGGCGTTGAAGTTGCGCGCCGCCTTCATCTTGGCGATCAGATCCTCCGGCATCGGCTGACCCGTCTTGTGATGAAGCGCATGCGTCGAGAGCACTTCGGGAACCGTCAGCCAGTGCTCGTAGAGCTGCGAGGGAAGCTCGACGAAATCGCGCGAGACGGAGGTTCCCGAGATCGACGGCCAGCGCACCTCGGTCAGCATGCCGTGCAGGCCGTGGCCGAATTCGTGAAACAGCGTGCGCGCCTCGTCGAGCGAGAGCAGCGCCGGCTCGCCGGGGGCGGGCCTGGCGAAGTTCATGACGTTGTAGATGACCGGCAGCGCGCCTTCGCCCAGCGAATAGCCGGATTCGAGGCTGCTCATCCAGGCGCCGGAGCGCTTTGTGGGCCGGGCGAAATAGTCGGCGAGGAAGGTGGCGACACGGTCGCCCTCGCGACTACGGACCTCGAAGACGCGCACGTCCGGATGCCAGGCGGCGATGCCGGGGCGCTCGACGAAGGAAAGGCCGAAGAGCCGGGAGGCGACGTCGAAGGCGGCGTCGATGACCCGTTCAAGCTGCAGGTACGGCTTCAGTTCCGCCTCGTCGAAGGCGAATTTCTCGGCCCTGAGCTTCTCGGCGTAATAGCGCCAGTCCCAGGGCGCTATGTCGTGATTGCGGCCCTCGGCCGAAGCAATGCGCGAAAGCTCCGCCTCGTCCTCCGAGGCCTTCTCCAGCGCCATCTTCCACACCGGCTCGAGCAGCCCCATGACGGCCGGCGGGGTCTTGGCCATGGTGTCGTCGAGCTTCAGCGCCGCGTAGTTCTCATAGCCGAGCAGTCTGGCCTTCTCGGCCCGCAGTTCGAGCGTGCGCCGGACGATGTCGCGGTTGTCCGTAGGTCCCGGATTTTCGCCGCGGCCGGCAAAGGCCCGGAAGGCCTTTTCGCGCAGGTCGCGCCGGCCCGAGAACGACATGAACGGCTCGTAGATCGAACGCGACAGGGTGACGGCGAACCTGCCTTCCTCGCCGTGCGCGCGCGCGGCCTCGGCCATCGAGGAGCGCAGGAATTCCGGCAGGTCGTCGACCTCGTCCGCCGAGAGCATCATCGACCAGCCCTTTTCGTCGGCGAGCAGGTTCTGGCTGAAGTTGGCGCCGAGCGAGGCGAGTTCCTCGCCGATCGCGGCGAGGCGCGCCTTGTCGTCCTTGCCGAGCTTGGCGCCGGCGCGAACGAAGCGTTTCCAGGTCTTCTCCAGCACCCGCAGCGTCTCGGCGTCGAGGCCGAGGTCTGCCCGGCGCGCATAAAGGGTGTCGATGCGGGCAAAGAGGCGGTCATTCATGTAGATCGCCGAGAAGTGGCGCGACATCTTCGGCGCGATGTCGCGTTCCAGCGCCTGGATCGTCTCGTTTGTGTGGGCGCCGGCGCGGGCCCAGAACAGCGCGGAGACGTGTCCGAGCGGCTTGCCGGCGAGCTCGTAGGAAGCCAGCGTGTTCTCGATGCTCGGCTGATCGGGATTGCCGGCGATGGCCTCGATCTCCTTGTCGTGGGCCTCAAGCGCAGCCGCGAAGGCCGGCGCGAAATCCGCGTCGGCGATGCGTTCGAACTCCGGCAGGCCGATCTCGCCGGACCAATGCGTCAAAGGATGCGAGGCGAGATCGAACGGACGGACGGCAGTCATGGAAGGAGGCTCCGGGATGAGGATCGTGCTCGCGGCATGTAGTCGCTGAAGGCGCGGCGGACAACCGCTTGACGGCCTCGAGCAATCGATCTATGTCCGCCTGATTATCAGCAAGACTTATCAATTACGAGCCGCCGTGCCACTCGACCAGTTTCCAGATTCGTTCGGGTTTCTCATCGCCGACGTGTCGCGCCTCGCCCGGGCCGAATTCGACCGCCGCATAAGCGAGGCCGGCCTCGGCTTGACGCCGGGCGAGGCGCGGGCGCTGTCGAATGCCTTCCGCGCGGGTGTGGTGCGGCAGACCGTGCTTGCGGATCGGATGGGCGTCGAGGCGATGACGCTGAGTGCCTATCTCGACCGGCTGGAGGCCCGCGGCCTCATCGAACGGCGGCCCGATCCGACCGACCGCCGCGCCAAGCTGGTATATCTCGCCGACTCCGCCCGCGCGGTGCTGGAGACGATTCAGGCGGTGGGCGACTCCATCAAGGACGACCTCGTCCAGACCATCTCACCCTCGGAATGGGAACACCTCAACGCAGCGCTCCGGTTGACGCGCGATAGCCTCAACCAGCTTCGTCTCGAGGCCATCAGGCGGGAAAGCGACGCCGCATGAACATGATGCATGCTCCGGTCGCGGCGCCGCCGCTGATGTCGGAACGGCGGGTTGCCGTCATCGGCGCGCTGCTGGTCGCGCTGGGCCCGATCTCGATGGCGCTGTACACGCCGGCAATGCCCGAGATCGTGCGCGCCTTCGGAACGACGGAGGCGGCGGTCAATCTCACGCTGTCGCTCTATTTCGCGGGATTTGCCTTAGCCCAGCTGGTTTGCGGGCCTCTGTCGGACGGTTTCGGCCGGCGGCCGGTGACCGTGGTGTTCATGGGGATCTACCTGATCGCCGGGGTGATCGCGCTGTTGTCTCCCGATATCCATGTTCTGATCGCCGCGCGTTTCCTGCAGGGCGTCGGAGCGGCCGCCGGGATCTCGGTCGCACGAGCGATCGTCCGCGACCTCTTCACCACCGAGGCCTCGGCGAAAATCATGAACCTGATCGGCATGATCCTCGCCGTCGGCCCCGCCTTCTCGCCGGTGATCGGCGGGATCACGATGGAGCTGTTCGGCTGGCATGCGGTCTTCGCGCTGATGGTGGGGTTCGGCGTCGTCGTCGTTCTGGTCGCAGCGCTGGCGCTGCGCGAGACCGTGACGCGCGACCTCAGCCGCATTCGGCCGATGGCGATCCTGCGCTCCTACGGGAGCCTGCTCGCCAGCCGGTATTTCATGTATCCGAGCCTGATGCTCGGCGGTACCGTCGGTGCGCTCTACACGCTCGCCACCATGCTGCCCTTCGTTCTGATCGATCGGGCCGGGCTCACCGCCACCCAGTTCGGCCTGTCGATGCTGATGCAGTCCGGCGCGTATTTCCTGGGCTCCGTGGTCGTGCGATTCGTGATGCCGAAACTGGGATCGCGCGCACTGGTGCCGATCGGCCTCGGCTTCGTGGTGTTTGGAGGGGCGGGGCTGCTCGTCCTGCTCAATGTGTTCGAGCCGAACTTCTTCACGGTGATGGTCCCGGTCGCCTGCTACGCCTTCGGGATCGCCTTCGTGATGCCGGCGTTGACGACGGCCGCGCTCGCGCCTTTTCCGCACATGGCGGGCGCGGCCTCATCACTCTCCGGCTTCATGCAGATGGGCGGGGGATTGCTCGGCAGCATGGTCGCGGCTGCCATCGGCGATCCGGTCTTTGCCATGTCAACGGTCGTCCCGGCCATGGCACTGATCGCCGTGATCTGCTGGATGGGCTTCCGTAAGCTGCCGGACCCGGCACCGAACCTGCAACCGCCGGACGATCTCCCAGTCGGCTGATCAGCCGATCTCGGGCCGCTCGAAATCGCCGGTCTCCGGATTCATGACCCAGAGTTCGCCGGTGGAGATGTCGAACCAGGCGCCGTGAAGGGCCAGGCGCTCCTTCTTTTCCAATATGCTCACGCAGGGAAACGTGCGCAGGTTGGCGATGGAGAAACGGATCGAGATGCGCTCGAGCGCGGTCTGGCGTTCGGCGGCGGTGAGCATGGTACTGCTGTTGACGGTCTCGGCGGCCGGCGCCACCAGACTCATCCACTTGCCGATGAAATCGCCGGGCGACAGCGGCGCGGACGGGTTGAGCGCCGCATTGATGCCGCCGCAGCGGCCATGGCCCATGACGACGATGTTCTTCACCTTCAAGCTCTGCACCGCGAATTCGAGCGCGGCAGACGTGGAGTGAAACTCGCCGTCCGGCGAATAGGGCGGAACGAGATTGGCCACGTTGCGCACGACGAACAGCTCGCCCGGACCGGAATCGAAGATCATCTCAGGCGCGGCGCGGGAGTCGCAGCAGGCGATGATCAGGGTCTCGGGCGTCTGGCCGCTTCGCGCGAGTTCGCGGTAGCGGTTGGTTTCCTGGGCATAGCGGCCCGCCATGAAGGAACGGTAGCCGCTCAGAAGCTGTTCCGGAAAAGCGCTCATGCTCTTGCGATTAGCGGGAATCCGGATCGTTCGCAATTGCGAAGGTGATCGAACGGGCTCACACCCAGATTGCAATCGGTATTGCGTGGCCATCGACAAGCGGCGGGTCAGGAAAAGGCACGGCGCTGCCCTGTGCCACCCGCTCGGCGACGAGCAGCATCGCGACCGCGTCGAGGACGTCGTCGTCGCCAGCACCCTGCGGAGAGGGTCCGTCGAGAAGCGTCCTGTCGACGCCGCAACGCGCCAGCAGCGCGCGCCGCTCGTCCATGCCCGGCGGATGTACGCGACCCTTGACCTTCTTCGGCAAGGACATGGCGCGCCCCCCGTTCAGGCGCCAGAACGCGACCTCCGGATGGGATTCGCGGATGCGGCCGCGCAGGTCCGGCCTTTCGCGCAAGAGGCCGTCGACCTCCCGAATCTTGGAGAAGATGCCAAAGGCCTGGATCGAGATCGCCCGGGGCGGATCGGACGTCTTCCGGGCGACGATGCTGGCGCGCCGGTGCGCTTCGTGCCAGGCCTCGAGCGAAGTGAAAGCGCCGGTTTCGGCGTAGACCGCTGCGCGCGAGGGAATGGAAAAGACACTCGACTGGCGGTCGCCCAGCAGCGGTCGCACGGCCATTTCCGGTCCGCGCCCGCCCTTGCGGGTGAAATCAGGCAGGCCGATCGGCATGTCCACGGCGATGACGGCATCGCCGGGCAGGGCGTCGACAAGTTCTTCGAAGCGGCAGAAGATTTCGACCGAAGGGACTTGTCCGGGGCGGCGGATCGCCGCCACCCAGCCCGCCTTGCAGCCGTCGACGCCGGCAAGTGCCGTGGTCATGCGCGCCGGTCGCGGCCGGGAAAGGCCAGCTGGCGCGTCTGGACCATCGCCATCGGATGCGACAGGCTCTGGGCGTCGGTCTCGATCTGCAACTCGTCGCCGCCGCGCCGCGCCGTGCGGGCGAGGATCTCGAACACCGCCGCCGTCGTCGACTGAAGCGCCTTTTCCGGCGGCTGGCCCGCCAGATGCCGCGCCAGGTAAACCGCGGCAGTCAGGTCGCCGAGGCCGTTGGGCGGGCGGTCGATCAGGCGATGCTCCGCCAGCAGCGCGCGGGAGGGGGTAAGCAAAAGGTTGGCGATCGAGCCGTTCATCATGGCCGGCGCCGAAGTGACCAGCATGGTGGGCGGAGCGGCATCCCGCGCCGCCCGCAGGACGGCGGAGATGTCGTCGAGCGGCTCGCCAGTCATCCAGGCGAGCTCATAGCGGTTGGGGGTCGCCACGTCGGCGATCGACATCAGCCGGTCGCGTATCGCCACCGCCGTCGCCTCCGCCACGTAGAGGCCGCCGTGATCGCCGATCACCGGGTCGCAGACATAGACCGCGCGGGGATTGCGTGCTTTCACCGCGCCGACGAGCGAGGCGACGGCCTCCGCCTGTCCCGCGTCGCCGAGATAGCCGGAGAGGACCGCGCCCACCTCGCCGAGCCAGCGCGCGCCTTCTAGATCCTTCATCAGCGCGGCGAAGGCGGCCGGCGGAGGGACGATGCGGGTGGCCGGGCCGTGGCCGGGATGCCAGGGCAGGATCACCGTCGGCACGGCCCAGACGGGAAAGCCCAGCGTTTCGAGCGCGAAGACGGCGGCGCGGTTGCCGACCGATCCGCGGGCCACGTGACTGGAGATGACGATCACCGCGCGCGGCGCGTCGGAACCCTGAGCCTGCATTTATCCGTCAGCCGCCGAGGAGATAGAGAAGGAGCCAGCCGATGATGGCCAGTGTGATCAGGAAACCGATGCTCCGCCCCACGCGGGTCCCCCAGACTTCGATCCTGTCGGTCTGGTCGACGTCATCGGCATTGAGATGGCTTCGCAGGCGGTCGGTGCCGCGGCCCACAAGCGACGCGTCGGCGGAGGATTCCTTCTCCACCCGATCGAGGATGCGGCGGGCCTCTTGCTCGGAATCATCGTCTCGTCTTGCCATAAAGGAAGTCTAGCCGCTGCGCGGCGTCGTGCACAGGGTGGGACAAGCTTGTCGTTTGCTTCCGTCTCGGGGCGCGGTAGAGTGGCGATGGCTTTCGGCGGAACTGCCAGGCGAATTTCGAGGGGGGAAATGATGACCGCTTCCGACTTGTCTCCGGCCATCCGGCTGCCGCGACTTGGCGCGCTTGTCCTGCTGCTGCTGGCGCCGCTGCTATCCGGCTGTGGCTTCAACACGATCCCGACGGCGGAGGAGCGGGCGAAGGCGGCGTGGAGCGAGGTGCTGAACCAGTACCAGCGGCGCGCCGACCTGATCCCCAATCTCGTGGAAACGGTGAAGGGCTATGCGGCGCAGGAGCGGGAAGTGCTGGAGGCGGTGGTCGAGGCCCGCGCCAAGGCGACGCAGCCGCAGATCCAGGTGACGCCCGAACAGCTGTCCGACCCGGAGGCCTTCAAGGCGTTCCAGGAAGGCCAGTCGGGGCTGACCGGGGCGCTGTCGCGCCTGCTGGCGGTGGTCGAGAACTATCCCGACCTCAAGTCCAACCAAAATTTTCTCGCACTTCAGGCGCAGCTCGAGGGCACGGAAAACCGCATTGCCGTCGCGCGGCGCGACTATATCGAGGCGGTCCGGGTCTACAACACCTCGCTGCGCACCTTCCCGTCGCTGCTCTGGGCGAAGTTCTGGTTCACCTCGAACGAGCCGTTCCAGAACTTCACGGTGGCCGAGGACAAGATGGAGGTGCCGAAGGTCGATTTCGGCACCAAGCAGGGCGGTTGAACCGGCCGGCGCGATGAGTTTCGCGGCCGCCGGTCGAGCGACAGGCGCCTGCGCGCGACTGCTGTCGGCGCTGGTGTTGCTTGCCGTGGCGTTCGCTCCGTCGTTCGCCGCCGAACTTCTGCCGCTGACCGGTCGGGTCGTCGACCAGGCCGGCATGATCGACGCGGCCACGGAAGCGCTCCTGACGGAGAAGATCGAAGCGTTCGAGCAGAAATCCTCCGACCAGATCGTCGTCGCGACGATGAACAGCCTGGGCGGAGATTCCATCGAGGACTTCGCCAACCGGCAGTTCCGCGCCTGGGGGCTCGGACAGGCGGGCGAGAACAACGGCATCCTGCTTTTGGTGGCCAGGGACGACCGCAAGATGCGGATCGAGGTCGGCTACGGGCTCGAGGGCACGCTGACGGACCTGCATTCCAAGCTGATCATCGAGAACACGATGGTTCCGGCCTTCCGGGCAGGCGACTTCTCCGGCGGCATCTCTCGGGCGGTTGACGACATCATCCTGGTGCTCGAGGGCAACGCGGCGGAGCTGGAGGCGCGCGGGCAACGCAACCAGGACCAGACGGGGGAGCAGATCGACTGGGCCGTCTTCCTGTTCATCACCATCTGGGCGACGCTTTTCTTCGGCGGCTTCCTGATGGCGATCCTGGCGCCGATCTTCGGCAGGAAGCTCGGCCCCAACCGCTACCGCTGGCTCGGCATGGACATCACGATCGGCGGGGGCTCCTCCGGCGGCAGCCGGTCGAGCGGCTCGTCCGGCTGGTCGTCGGGCAGCTCGTCGAGCGGCGGCTTTTCCGGCGGAGGCGGCTCGTCGGGCGGCGGCGGCGCTTCGGGCGGATGGTAGGGGAGGCGAGATGAGCGGCGACGTCGACCATGCGCGGGTGTCCGCCGCGATCCGCACGGCGGAGAAGTCCACGTCGGGCGAGATCTACTGCGTGCTCGCCCGCTCCAGCGACGGCTATTTCCATCCGGCGGCGACGGTGCTGTCGGTCGCGATCCTGATCGCCAGCGTGTTCGTCGCGCTCTGGCTCGAAACAAGGTGGGACCAGATCGGCGCCTTCGCCTTTGCGCTTGCGCAATGCCTGGCGCTGGCGGCCGGGCTCGGCGTGCTGAAAGCGTTTCCGGCGCTGCGCATTCGCTTGGTCCCCAGGCGCGTGCGCTATGCCAAGGCGCATGCGAACGCGGTGCGCCAGTTCCTGTCGCGCAACGTCCACACGACCAGCGCGCGCACCGGCGTGCTGGTGTTCGTGTCGCTGGCCGAGCGCTATGCCGAGGTCGTGGCGGATGCGGGAATCAATGCGAAGGTGCCGCAATCCGACTGGAACCGGATCGTCGCCGACCTGACCGCCGCGGCCTCCGAGGACCGGCTGACGGAAGGTTTCGAAGGGGCGGTCGGCGCGGCCGGGGCGCTGCTCGCCGCGCACTTTCCGTATCACGCCGAAGACCGCAACGAGCTCGACGACAGGCTGGTCGAAATCTGAGTGGAAAAGATTCGGCGCGGCGGTACTGCACGCTTGCGCGGAATCGCCGACGCCGTCTATGGTTAAGCCATCATGAAAACGCTCACCATAGACATCCGCAAAGCCGAGCCCGGCGATGCGGCCGCGATCGCTTCGATCCATCATGAAGCGTGGCAGGGCGCCTATGCGGGGATCATCCCGCATCGGGCGCTGGGCGCGATGATCAACCGCCGCGGCGAGAGCTGGTGGGCGGGCGCGATCCGGCGCGCGGCCTCGGTGCTGGTGGTCGAAGTGGGCGGGACGGTCGCGGGCTACGCCACGATCGGCCGCAACCGGTCGCGCGACCTGAAGCAGGAAGGCGAAATCTACGAGCTCTACGTGAAGCCCGAATACCAGGGCATCGGCCTCGGCACGCGGCTGTTCCAGGCGGCGCGGGAGCGCCTCCATGCGCACGGACTGAGGGGCCTGGTCGTGTGGGCGCTGGAGGAAAACGACAACGCGACGGCGTTCTATCACGGCATCGGCGGCCGCGACGTGGCCGAAGGCGTCGAGATCTTCGACCAGAAGGCACTGCGCAAGATCGCCTTCGTCTGGAAATAGGCTGCTTCCGGGCCTATTCGACGCCGGCCTTGTCCTCGAAATAGCTGGTCGCCTGGATGTCGGTGTTGCGGCGGCTGCCGTGCCACATCGGCTCGGCGTAGCGGCAGGCGAAATCGCGGGCCTCCTCATCCGCGACCTTGCGCGCCAGCACATTGGCGTCCTTGTTGGCCGTCGCTTCGACATAGCCGACGACGCAGGCCTCGCCCTCATCCTTCTGTCCGACCTTCGAGACCACCAGAACCTGGACCTCCGGCAGCGGGTCGCCCTTGTCGTCGGTGCCGGACGAGACGAACCAGCGGCGGATGGCGGCGACGGGTACGCCGCCGTCGAGCCGCCATTCGACCGTGTCGCCGGCGTGGTTGAAGCCGGTGAAGGTCTCGAAGGCCCCCTTCTCGTACCAGGGGCCGACATGGCCGTAGAACGCCGACTGGCGCAGGTCGCCCTCGGCGAAGCGGATCACGTAGTCGCCATAGCCCTTGCAGATCCAGGTACCGCCGAGGTCGTCCGTCTCGACCTCGCGGCAGTCCTTTTCGAAGTCGACCTTGGTGTAGGCGCTTTCGGCGGCATATGCCGCCATCGACGACGCCAGGAGCAGGACGCCGGCCAATATGCGCATACGGGTTCCTCCGGTGGAACAGTCATTCTTGGCGCCCGGCGGGCCGGCGTCAATGCAGCCGCTTGCGCTGCAGCGCACAAAAAGGTAGCTGCTGCGCCGAAACGTGGAGCCCTCACATGCGCATCGACGCCATTCCGATCGGAAACAATCCGCCAGAGGACGTGAACGTCATCATCGAGGTGCCGATCGGCGGCCAGCCGATCAAATACGAGATGAACAAGGAGGCCGGCACGCTGTTCGTCGACCGCTTCCTCTACACGCCGATGGCCTATCCCGGGAACTACGGCTTCGTGCCGCACACGCTGTCGGGCGACGGCGACCCGGTGGACGTGCTGGTCTGCAACACGCGCGAACTGATGCCCGGCTGCTACATCAATGTCCGGCCGATCGGCGTGCTGATCATGGAGGACAATGCCGGCCAGGACGAGAAGGTGATCGCCGTGCCGATGCCGAAGCTCACCCGCCGCTACGAGAAGATCCTCAACTACACCGACCTGCCGGAAATCACGCTGCAGCAGGTGGAGCACTTCTTCTCGCACTACAAGGATCTGGAGCCCGGCAAGTGGGTGAAGATCGGCGGCTGGCACGACGCCGCGCGCGCCCGGCAGATGATCGCCGAGGGGATCGAGCGGGCGAAGAAGGCGAAGTAGGGTCGAAGGCCGGCTCTCAACTGCCCGGCAGCAGGCCGGCGATCCGTTTCGCCAGCGCGTCGGGGTCGCCTTCGACGCTGACCGTCTTGAGGCGCGAGGTGCCGCCCGCGGTCACCGACACCGAGCGGCGAGGCACGCCCAGCCACTCCGCCATCAGCCGCTCGAGGGCGGTATTGGCGGCGCCCTTTTCCGGAACGGCGCGGACGCGGGCAGCCAGATAGGCCGCGCCGTCCGACGCCGCCGCCACGCCCTCGATGCGGTCGGCGGAGGATTTCGGCGTCAGCCGGACGCGGATCTCGATGCGGCCCGCCGCCTGGCGGACGGGCAGATCCATCTCAGGACAGGAGCGCCGGCGCGATCGTCGTCAGGATCAGCTGGCGGACGAAGAACAGGATGAGCAGCAGGACGATCGGCGAGATGTCGATGCCGCCGAGATCCGGCAGGAAGCGCCGGATCGGCCGCAGGGCCGGCTCGGTCACCCGGTAGAGGAAATCTGCGACCATGGCGACGAACTGGTTGCGCGTGTTGATCACGTTGAAGGCGAACAGCCAGGAGAAGATCGCCGACAGGATGATCAGCCACCAGTAGATGTCGAGCGCCAGAATGATGGTCTGGATGAGGGCCAGCATGAACGTCTCCGTGATCGTCGCGCACATGTAGCCACTGCGGGCGGGAGCGGCAAGGGCGGGCGCCGCGGCATCGCGCATTGCGCTTGACAGGAGAGGGGGCCCGCACATAAATGCCGCCCATCCGCTGGAACGGGGCTGTAGCTCAGCTGGGAGAGCGCGTCGTTCGCAATGACGAGGTCAGGAGTTCGATCCTCCTCAGCTCCACCAGCGGATTTTCCCAGACGACCGACCACATGTCGCGCTCATCGAAGCTCCGCATATCCCGCGGCTGATCAGCGCTTCCATCCATCCCGACGCCGGTCCCGTCTCGTCGATTGATGCGCATCAAAGCCGCCGGAATGGACCCTGCTAGCCTGAACGCCACGGTTTCGGAGGCGGCCATGGCACAGAAGCGGGTGTTGTTTCGTTCGGAAGCACGCGAGAAGATCCTGCGGGGCGCGACGCAGCTTGCCGATGCGGTGCGGGTGACACTCGGGCCGCGTTCGAAGTCGGTCCTGATCGAACGGAAATGGGGTGCTCCGATCGTCTGCAACGACGGGGTCACGATCGCCAAGGAATTCGACCTCAAGGATCCGGAAGAGAACCTCGGCGCCCGCATGCTGCGGCAGGCGGCCGAGAAGACCGGAGAGATGGTCGGCGACGGCACGAGCACGTCGACGATCCTGGCACATGCGATGTTTGCCGACGGCGTGCGGAACGTGGTCGCCGGCGCCAGCGCGATCGATATCAAACGGGGGCTCGATCGCGGCACGAAACGGGCGGTCGAGGCGCTGAAGCGGCTGTCGCGTCCGGTCGCGACGAGGCGCGAGAAGGAGCAGGTGGCGACGATTTCGGCGCACAACGATCCGGTGATCGGCGAGCTCGTCGGCGAAGCGATGGAAAAGGTCGGCGGAGAAGGCGTGATCACCGTGGAGGAATCGAAGACCACGGAAACCGTCCTCGACGTCGTCGAAGGCATGCAGTTCGACCGCGGCTTCGTCTCGCCCTATTTCGTCACCGATCCGGAGAAGATGGAAGCGGTGCTGGAAGATGCGGTCGTGCTGATCGTCGACCGGAAGATCGCGTCGCTGAACGATCTGATCAAGCTGCTCGAGGCGGTGGCGAAATCGGGCTCGCCGCTGCTGGTGATCGCGGAGGACGTCGAAGGCGAAGCGCTCGCCACGCTGATCGTCAATCAGATCCGCGGCACATTCAAGAACTGCGCCGTCAAGGCACCCGGCTTTGGCGACCGGCGCAAGGCGATCCTGCAGGACATCGCCATCCTGACCGGAGGCCAGGTCATTTCCGAGGATCTCGGTCTCAAGCTCGAAAACGTCGCGCTAGAGCAGCTCGGCCGGGCGAAACGGGTGGTGGTCGACAAGGACGCGACGACGATCATCGGCGGGGCGGGCGACGCGAAGGCGATCAAGGGGAGGGTCGAGCAGATCAGGCGGGAGATCGACAGCACCACCAGCGACTACGATCGCGAGAAGCTGCAGGAGAGACTGGCGAAACTGTCCGGCGGCGTCGCCGTCATCAAGGTCGGCGCACCGACCGAGGCCGAGATGAAGTCGAAGAAGGAAGCGCTCGACGACGCGATCAGCGCGACCAAGGCAGCGGTCGCCGAAGGCATCGTCCCCGGAGGCGGGCTCGCGCTGCTCCGCTGCATCGAGGCGGTGGCGGACGAGGAGAAGTCCTGCGAGGGGGACGAGCGCACCGGCGTCCAGATCCTCAAACGCGCGCTCGAGATGCCGGTCCGGCAGATCGCGGAGAACTCTGCGGTCGACGGCGGCGTCGTCATCTCCAAGATGCTTGAGGGAACCGGGAATTTCGGCTTCGACGCCGGACGCAAGCAATATGTCGACCTGGTCGAGGTCGGCATCATCGACCCGACGAAGGTGGTGCGCATCGCGCTCGAAAACGCGGTCTCGGTGGCGAGCGTATTGCTCCTGACCGAGGCGACGATGACCGAGCTTCCGGAGCCGGCGAGGGAGCGCGCCGCCGAACCCGAGCTGGCGATGTAGACCTGCGGGCCGGACGGATGACCGCCGGTTCCCGCTTCCCTGGCGCGCGTGAAGGTCGCATCCTGCCACTCATGGTGCCGACGATGACACATCCGGAGGATGGCGCGGAGCTGGCGGAGAAGGTGAGCTTCCTCGCCGAGCCGGCCGCGTATGGCCAAGCGACGCGCCGGGTCGAGGCTCGCGAGACGCATATGTCGTGGGTCTTTCTGACCGACGACCGGGTCTACAAGCTGAAGAAACCGGTGCGGCACGCGTTTCTCGACTTCAGCACCGTGTCCAAGCGCCGCTTCTTCTGCGAGGAGGAGCTGCGGCTGAACCGGCGGCTCGCGGCGGCGACCTACCGGCGGGTGGTTCCGCTCTGCCGCGACGGTTCGGGCGGCCTCACCCTCGGCGGCGAGGGGCGCGCGGTCGATTGGCTGGTCGAGATGAGCCGGCTGCCCCAGGCCGACATGCTGGACGAGCGGATCCGGAGCGGTCGGGTTGCCGTGCCCGAGATCGAGCGGATCGGCGGCCTGCTGGCGGATTTCTACGCCGGGCTGAAGCTCGAGACGGCGGACGGCGGCGCCTACCTGCGCCATCTCGTCAACGAGCAGCGCATCAACCGCGAGATCCTGCTGCGGCCGGAATTCGGCCTGGCCGACATCGCCTCCGACGAGCTTGCCAAGGTGGACGGCCTTATGCAGCGAGCGGAGCCGTGGATCGCGGCGAGGCTTGCCGACGGCGCGATCGTCGAATGCCATGGCGACCTGCGGCCGGAGCACGTCTGCCTGGTGCAGCCTCCCCAGATCATCGACTGCCTGGAGTTCAACCGGTCGATGCGCATCATGGACCCCTATGACGAGATCAACTATCTCGGCATGGAGTGCGACATGCTGGGCGCAGCCTGGATCCGGCCGCTCGTCAATCGCGCGCTCGACGGCCGGCTGCCGACACGCCCGATCGCGCCGCTTATGGCGCTCTATGGCGGGTTTCGCGCTCTGCTGAGGGCGCGCCTGTGCATTGCGCACCTGCTCGAGACGCCAATACGCCACGCGGAAAAGTGGCGGCCGCTTGCGATCCGCTACATTCGCCAGGCGCACAAGGAATGTTCAATCCTCGATTCCGAGCAGATCGGAGATTGAAGCGTTCGAATGGAGGCGTCGGATGGCCTCGCCGATCAGCGGGCCGACCGAAACGATGTCCAGCCGCGCCGCAGGATGGTCGGCCTTGGCGCGGGCCGCCGATGCGGCGCTGTCGGTGACGATGATGCGGTCGATGGCGGGGCTGGCGAACAGGGCAGCCGCACCCTTGCCGAACAGCCCGTGTGCCGCGATGGCATAGACGGAGCTGGCCCCGCGTTCGCGGCAGGCGAGCGCGGCCCGCAGCATGGTCCCGCCCGAGCTGATCATGTCGTCGACGATGAACACGGTAGAACCGGCCACGTCGCCCGCGAAAAGGTCACCCGACACGACGCCCCGGCTTCGCCGCTTCTCCATGAAGCCGAACCCGGCCCCCGTCCCGGTTTCGGCTTCGAACATTTCCTTGAGCAGTTGGGCGCGTTTCACGCCGCCGCCATCCGGGGAGAAGACGGTCACGCGCGCGCCGCCCAACCGACGCATGGCGGGCACGAAAAGTTTCCGCGTATCCAGATGGATGCTCTCGCAGCGGAAGGCGTTCTGGAACGCCGCGAAATTGTGAACGTCGAGCGTGACGATGCGGCTGGTGCCGACCGCCTCGAACAGCTGCGCGACATAGCGCGTGGTGACGGGATCGCGCGCCTTGGTCTGCCGTTCCTTTCGCGCATAGGCGAGGTACGGGACAACCGCCGTGACATGAGACGCGCCGTTTTCGCGGCATGTCGCCAGGAAGAACAGAAGCTTGCACAGCTTGTCGTTGACGGACGCGCCGCCGCCGGCGAGGCTCTGCAGCACGTAGACGTCCTTACCGCGCACGCTGACGAGCGGACGCGCCTTGTGCTCGCCGTCCTCGAAGTCCCGCTCCTCATGCGGGTCGAGCGTCACCTGCAGGGCTTGCGCCGTTGCGGCGCCCAGTTCCGCCGTATCGTTCAAGGCGAAGAAACGCATATCATTTACTCGCATGTTCCCGCATGGTTCGGTTGATCCGCGTCAAGAGGGACGCGGAGGGGTGTCCGGCGTTTGTCCGCCAGTCACCCTTGCCCGGGCGGCGTCCATGAGGGCGATCACGTCCTGGTCCTTCAGCTGCCGAAAGTCGCGATAATAGAGGCCGATCGCCTGGAAGTAGGCCGGCTCCTCGAGGCAGACGACCTCGTCGGCCTCGTTCCTCAGCGCCTCGATCGTATCCGGCGGCGCGACGGGGACCGCCAGGACGATGCTCGACGGCTTGCGGCGCCGCAGGCCGCGGATCGCGGCCCGGATCGTCGCGCCCGTCGCGATGCCGTCATCGACGACGATCGCGACCTTTCCTTCGACGTCGACCGGCGGTCGATCGCCGACATAGGCGCGGCGGCGACGCTCGATCTCAGCGAGCTCCGCCCGGCAGACCGCGTCGAATTCCTTCTCCGAGACGAGGGCGTGGCGGATGATGTCCTCGTTGCGGACGACGAGGGGGCTGTTGCCGTCGATGACCGCGCCCATGGCGAGCTCGGGTTGGGCGGGCACCCGATCTTGCGCACGAGGAGCAGGTCGAGAGGCGCATCGAGGAACGCGGCCACCTCCGCCGCGACCGGGACGCCGCCGCGGGGCAGGGCCAGAACAACGACATTCTTCCCGCGATAGCGCTTGAGCGTTTCGGCGAGACGCAAACCGGCTTTGGAACGGTCGTCGAAAGGCATGGATCACTCTCCCGGTCGAGAGCCTGTCGGCCCAATCAGATGCTGCTGGAACCAGGTGCGCGCCTCGGCCACGACCGCGTCGAGCGCGCCGGGTTCCGGAAAGAGATGGCTGGCGCCGGGAATCACCCGCAATTCAACCGGCCCGGCGAGGCGTGCCAATGCCGTTCTGTTGAGTGCGAGAACGTCATAATCGTCGCCGCCGACGATCAGGAGGGTCGGCGCGCGCACTTCCTCGAGCGCCGCGTCGGCCAGATCCGGCCGCCCGCCGCGCGATACCACGGCGCCGACCCGGTCGCCGAGGGACGCTGTGGCAACGAGGGCGGCGGCAGCGCCCGTGCTGGCACCGAACAGTCCGATGCTCAGCCCCGCCGTCTCCGGCGCATCGGAAATCCACGACAGAGCCGAGATCAGGCGGCCGGCAAGCAAGGGGATGTCAAAGACATTGGCGCGATCCGCCTCCTCGTCCGATGTCAGAAGGTCGAACAGCAGGGTGGCGATGCCGGAGCGATTGAGCGCTTCGGCGACATAGATGTTGCGGGGGCTCAATCGGCTGGAGCCGCTGCCATGGGCGAAGACCACAACGGCGCGCGGGACGGCAGGAAGACGCAGCGAGCCCGGCAGCCCGACGGGAGGGATCGATACCTCGACGGTTCGGGTCGGGGTGTCCCGTCGGTCGGCGTGTCGGTCGGTGTCGCTATCGCTCATGGTGAAAGGCCACTGCCGGTCGAGATCGGGATACGTCCTCCAGGATCGGCTTCAGCGAACCCGCCGGACCTCTTGGGACCTCCCGTCCGTTCCACTTTCTAACATTCAGGCAGCCGCCGCCTCCCGGCGCATTGATCCGCGTCAACGAGCGGGGAAAGGGTCGGGGCGCGAGCTTCCCGGCATTCGGCGAGCGAAGACGCGGCCTTTGGAGCAGGTGACGAGCGTGGGGCGCGGCTCTCGCTGCGGCGCGGATGCAGAAATGATCTGAATCAAGGCGGTTCGCCGCCGCGATCTCCATCAAGCAGGAGTTGTACCGGGCTCGTTTCGGGTGGAGATGGAAATCGTGCGTTTCTCGGTCGTTGCGATTGGCCTTGCGCTCGCGCTGCTGCGGCCGCTCGCTGCCGAGGCCGCCGAGCTCGGTGTGCGGATCGACCTGTCCGAGCAGATCATGACCGTCGAGGTCGACGGCATTCCCGCCTATGCATGGCCGGTGTCGACCGCCCGTCGGGGCTATCGCACACCGACCGGCCGGTTCCGCCCGGTCCGGCTGGAGCGGGTGTGGTATTCGCGCAAGTATGACAACGCTCCCATGCCGCACTCGATCTTCTTCCATGGCGGCTACGCCATTCACGGTACGACGGAGATCAGGTCGCTTGGCCGCCCGGTTTCGCACGGATGCGTCAGGCTCCACCCCGACAATGCCCGCGTCCTGTTCGGTCTGGTCAGGTCCTATGGACCTGGATCGACGATCATCGCGATCTCGCAATGACGCGACACTGCCAGCTGAGGAGGTCACGCGCTGGTGGCCGTAGACGTTTCCCGCCCCGGCAGGATGGTTTTCCCTGTCGGGACTGAATTTCGCGGGCTCTCGAATGCCTATTCGGCCGCCTCGGCAAAGGCGACAGGCGCGTAGTTCAGGATCGGCCCGAGCCAGCGCTCGACCTCGTCCACCGCCATGCCTTTGCGCGCGGCATAGTCCTCGACCTGGTCGCGCTCGACCTTGGCGACGCCGAAATAATAACTGTCGGGATGCGACAGATATAGGCCGGAGACGGAGGACCCCGGCCACATCGCCATGCTCTCCGTCAACGCGACGCCTGCGTTCTTTTCGGCGTCGAGCAGCCGGAACAGCGTCACCTTTTCGGTGTGGTCCGGCTGGGCGGGATAGCCGGGGGCAGGGCGGATGCCGCGATAGGTTTCGCCGATCAGGTCGTCCGGTGACAGGTTCTCGTAGGGAGCATAGCCCCAGAACTCCGTGCGCACCTTCTCGTGCATGCGCTCGGCAAAGGCTTCGGCGAAACGGTCGGCGAGGGCCTTCACCATGATCGAGGAGTAGTCGTCGTTGGCGCGTTCGAAGCGTTCGGCGATCGCGACCTCCTCGATGCCGGCCGTCACCACGAAGCCGCCGACATAGTCCGGTTTTCCGCTGTCCAGGGGAGCGACGAAATCCGACAGGGCGACATTGGGCTTGCCGTCGCGCTTCGCCAGCTGCTGGCGCAGGGTGAAGAAGGTCGCGGCCTGCTCCGACCGGGTCTCGTCGGCGAAGAGGCGGATGTCGTCGCCGACCGTATTGGCCGGCCAGAAGCCGATCACGGCCCTCGGCGCGAACCATTTCTCCGAAATGATCTTGGCCAGCATGGCTCTCGCATCCTCGAACAGCTGGCGCGCGGCGGCACCCTGGTTCTCGTCTTCCAGGATCTTCGGGTAGCGCCCCTTCAGCTCCCAGGTCTGGAAGAACGGCGTCCAGTCGATGTAGCGGGCGAGTTCGGCGAGATCCCAGGTCTCGAAGACTCTCGTGCCGAGGAAGGACGGCGCCGGCGGCTCATAGGTCGTCCAGTCGATCCGGTGCGCGTTGGCGCGCGCCTTCGCCAGCGGCAGGCGAAGCTTGTCGCGCTCGGAGCGCTCATGGGCATCCGTCACCTTGCGGTATTCGGCGCGGACCGTCTCGATATAGCCGGGACGGGTCTCGTGAGAGAGCAGGCTGGAGACGACGCCGACCGCGCGGCTGGCATCGGTGACGTAGACAGCCTGGCTGCGCTGGTAGCGCGGGTGGATCTTCACCGCCGTATGCACGCGGCTCGTCGTCGCGCCGCCGATCAAGAGCGGGATGTCGAAGCCTTCGCGCTCCATTTCGGATGCGACATGAACCATCTCGTCGAGCGAGGGCGTGATCAGGCCGCTGAGGCCGATGATGTCGACCTTCTCGTCCTTGGCCGTCTGCAGGATCTTCGTCGCCGGCACCATGACGCCGAGGTCGATGATCTCGTAATTGTTGCAGGCGAGCACGACGCCGACGATGTTCTTGCCGATGTCGTGGACGTCGCCCTTGACGGTTGCCATCAGGATCTTGCCGGCGGTCTTGCGCTCGCCGTTCTCGATGCCGGCGGCGGCGTTGGCGAGCTTTTCCGCCTCCATGTGCGGCAGGAGGCCGGCGACGGCCTGCTTCATCACGCGGGCCGATTTCACCACCTGCGGCAGGAACATCTTGCCGGCGCCGAACAAGTCGCCGACGACGTTCATGCCGGCCATCAGCGGTCCCTCGATGACGTGCAGCGGCCGCTCGGCCTTCAGCCGCGCCTCTTCGGTGTCGGCGTCGATAAACTCGGTGATGCCGTTGACGAGCGCATGGCTGATCCGCCGTTCGACCGGCCAGTCGCGCCAGGCGAGATCCTTCTCCTTCGCCTCCTTGCCGGCAGCGCCCTTGTAGCGCTCGGCGATCTCCAGCAGACGCTCGGTGGCGGTGCCCCCGGCCTTCGGCGCGCGGTTGAGCACGACATCCTCGCAGGCCTCGCGCAATTCCGGATCGATCGTGTCGTAGACGGCAAGCTGGCCCGCATTGACGATGCCCATGTCCATGCCGCGCTGGATGGCGTGGTAGAGGAAGACGGCGTGCATGGCCTCGCGCACCGGCTCGTTGCCGCGGAACGAGAAGGACAGGTTCGAGACACCGCCCGAAATGTGGACGTGCGGCAGGGTCGACGTGATCTCGCCCGCCGCCTCGATGAAGTCGAGGCCGTAATTGTCGTGTTCCTCGATGCCGGTCGCGACTGCGAAAACGTTGGGGTCGAAGATGATGTCCTCGGGCGCGAAGCCGGCCTGTTCGGTCAGGAGCCGGTGGGCGCGGGTGCAGATCTCGACCTTGCGCTCTCTTGTGTCGGCCTGGCCCTGCTCGTCGAAAGCCATGACGACGACGGCCGCGCCATACATGCGGCAGAGCCGCGCATATTTGAGGAAGGCCTCCTCGCCCTCCTTCATCGAGATGGAGTTGACGATCGGCTTGCCCTGGACGCATTTCAGCCCGTCCTCGATCACCTCCCACTTGGAACTGTCGATCATCACCGGCACGCGGGCGATGTCGGGTTCGGCGGCGATGAGGTTGAGATACTCGACCATCGCCTTCTTCGAATCGATCAGGCCCTCGTCCATGTTGACGTCGATGATCTGCGCGCCGTTGGCGACCTGGTCGCGGGCCACGTCGAGAGCGCTCGCATAGTCGCCGGCCGTGATCAGCTTCCTGAACTTCGCCGAGCCGGTGACATTGGTGCGCTCGCCGACATTGACGAAGGGGATGTCCTTGGTGAGCGTGAAGGGCTCCAGGCCGGACAGCATCATCAGCGGCCGGTGTTCCGGCATAGTGCGCGGCGCATGGCGCGCGACGGCGTCGGCGATGGCGTGGATGTGCTCGGGCGTCGAGCCGCAGCAGCCGCCGACGATATTGACCAGACCTTCGCGCGCAAACTCCTCGACCTGGGCGGCCATGAAGTCCGGGCTCTCGTCGTACTGGCCGAAGGCGTTGGGCAGGCCGGCATTGGGATAGGCGCAGATGAGCGTGTCCGCCGCCGCCGACAGCTCGGCCAGGTGCGGGCGCATGGCGGCGGCGCCGAGGGCGCAGTTGAGGCCGACGCTGAAAGGTGTGGCGTGGCGGACCGAATGCCAGAAGGCCGTCGGCGTCTGGCCGGAAAGAGTGCGCCCGGAGAGATCGGTGATCGTGCCGGAGATCATGACCGGGAGACGGATCCCCTTCTCGGCAAAGACCTCCTCGGCGGCGAAGATCGCCGCCTTGGCGTTGAGCGTGTCGAAGATGGTCTCGATCAGCACGATGTCGGCGCCGCCGTCGATCAGGCCGCGCAACTGCTCCGCGTAGGCAATGCGCAGATCGTCGAAGGTCACGGCGCGGTAGCCGGGATTGTTGACGTCGGGGGAAATCGAGGCGGTGCGGTTGGTCGGACCGAGCGCGCCGGCGACGAACCGGCGGCGACCGTCCTCCTGCTCGGCCCGGCGAACCGCCCGCTTGGCCAGCCGCGCGCCGTCGCGGTTGAGCTCGTAGACCATCTCCTCCATGCCGTAGTCGGCCTGGGCGATGGTGGTGGAGGAGAAGGTGTTGGTCTCGACGATGTCGGCGCCGGCGATGGCGTATCGGTAGTGGATCTCCTCGATCGCCTTCGGCTGGGTGAGGATCAGGAGATCGTTGTTGCCTTGCTGGTGGCAGGCGCAGCCGCCGAAACGGTCTCCGCGGAAATGGTCCTCGTCGAAGCCGAGCCCCTGGATCTGGGTGCCCATGGCGCCGTCGAGGACCAGAATCCGTTCGCGCGCGGCCGCCCGCAGGGCGGCGGCGATCTCCGCGCCGTCCGGCCGGAGAGCCGTCGCGCCGAACAGCGCATCGGAGACATTATTTTGCGACATGACCTGTCCTTAATGCGACGAGGTCTTCGTCACATAAAGACATCTTTATGTCAACATGCCAATCGGAATTGGCTGGAAGGGATTATCCGGTCGGCAGCTCCTCGATCAGTTCCGCGAACAGGCGGCGCAATGTGCGTGCGCCGGCAACGCCGTCATGGCCCGCCAGGCGTTCGATCTGCGCGCGGGCGGCGGCGGCCATATCGGTGTCCGGCGGCTGTGCGACCAGCCAGCACAGGAAGATCTCTTCCGGCGAGGGCAGCGGCCGCATCAGTCCCATGCGAGCGCTCCGCCGTCCTGGTATTCGATGCGGAAGAGACGCGGCATCTCGCCGGGCGGCGGTGTCCGGTGCGGATCCGGTGTCGTTCGATCGGTGTCGCGTGTCGCAGTCGCCGGCATCTTGTCCCCGTGGCGTTGCGGACGGGGAGCGCGTGGGACGCATGCCGGCGCGGGTGTGGGGCCGCACGCAAGCAAAGCGCACCGCCGGGACACCCCGCCCGTGGTTCGTTCACATCCGTCACGGCAGGTCTCCTGGCTCGCAGGTCGAAGCTCTCGTCGGCCTTCCCGGCGCCGTCAGGCACCAGTGGCGAAATTCGACGCAAGCTCACTGCTTACAGTTGCGGGGGCAGCGCCGGCTTTCCCTCGCGGGGCACCGGCTTCCCTCTTAGCTCCCGAGCCAGACGACTCGGAAGAACCATGACCACTACATCTAGGCCGGAATCGCTCTTCGATGTCAATTGGTGGACCGAGTAATGACCGGAAAGTACATTCGCCGGGTGAGTTTTAGCCTCGCTAAAATTCCGCTTGACGTCGTGCCGATCCTGCCCCTAGATTTTTAGCAATACTAAAACAGGGAACGGATCCTTGGACGATCAGTCTGTCGAAGACGGCGTCCGCGGCTTGGACCACGACGCGTTCGGGGAACGTCTCCGCACGCGCCGCCGCGAGCTCGGGCTGACGCTGAAGGAAGTCGCCGACGGCGCGGGCCTGTCGGTCGGCTTCATCTCGCAGATCGAGCGCGGCATCACCACGCCGTCGCTGTCCTCGCTCACCAACGTGTCGCGCGTTCTGGGGCTGCACGTCTCCGAATTCCTGTCCCAGCCGAGGGGCCTGGCGCCGACGACGCGGCACGACCAGCGGCCGCACTACGCCGTCGGCTCCAATTCCCTCGTCTACGAAAGGCTGTCGGCCTCGTTCCCGGGCAACGTGCTCAACACCGTCATCATCCACGAGCCGCCGGGCTACCGGTCGGAGCCGATCGCACATGAAGGAGAGGAGATCTTCTACGTGCTGGAGGGGGGCATCACCGTCGAGGTCGAAGGCGAGACGCATGTCCTGGGCGCCGGCGACTCGCTGCATTTCCCGTCGACCAAGGTGCACTCGTCCTGGAACCACATGACGACGCCTTCGACCATCCTGCACACCTGCACGATGGACGTGTTCGGCGACCGCGAAAGGGACGGCTCGTTCCGGTCGGACGCAGCCATTGCGCCCGCACCCAAGCCTAAGACCACAAGCAAAGCAAAAAAGGGGAAGTCATCATGAAGAGCATATTGAAGACATTCGCCGCGGCCCTCGTCGCCGCGAGCGCACTGACCGCGGTGACGGCAGCCACCGTCACCGTCGCATCGGCCGAAACCGTGCTCAGGCTGGACGAGGTCGCCGTCGGCGAGCTCGATCCGGGCAAGGCGTCGGACTATGCGGACTCGATCCTGATGTTCAACGTCTACGACACGCTGGTCATCCCGAACCAGGGCGCGCCGGGACATCAGGGCCATCTCGCCGAGAGCTGGACCGTCGAGGGCAACGCCTTCACCTTCAAGCTGCGGCCCGGCGTGAAATTCCACAGCGGCAATCCGGTCACCGCCGAGGACGTCGTCTTCTCGCTCGACCGCATGAAGGCGCTGGGGCAGGGCCTGTCCTACCTGTTCGAGATCGTCGACAAGGCGGAAGCGGTCGACGAGGGCACCGTCAAGTTCACCCTCAAGAACGCCTACTCGCCCTTCGTCGCCTCGCTGGTGCGCCTGCCCATCGTCGACAAGAAGCTGGTGATGGCCAATCTCGGCGCCGGCGACGGCGAGATGAAGGACTGGGGCCAGGCCTTCCTGTCGGCCAACGATGCCGGCAGCGGCGCCTACAAGGTCACGTCGCACAATCCGCAGCAGGAAACGGTGATGGCCAAGAACGCCGACTATTTCCTCGGCGCCGGCGCAAAGGCACCCGATACGGTGCGCCTCCGCTATGGCCTGGAGGCGGCGACGGTGCGCACGCTGATCGCCCAGGGCGAGCACGACATCTCCTCGCAATGGCTGCCGCCGGAAGTGTTGAAGTCGCTCGCGGGCGACGGCGCGCAACTGCTGACCGAGTCGGGCACCTCCGGCTTCTACATCAAGATGAACACGACAAAGGCGCCGCTCGATGACGTCGAGTGCCGTCTCGCGCTTGCCAACGCCTTCGACTACGACGCCGGCATCAAGATGGTGGCGATCAACGACAGCGTCTCGCAGGGCAAGCCGTCGACCGGCGCGATCCTGGTCGGAATGCTCGGCGCCAACCCGGCCGAGATGGCCAACAAGCGAGACCTGGAAGCGGCCAAGGCGCATCTCGCCAAGTGCAAATACAAGCCCGAGGACATCAACCTCGAACTGTCCTGGATCGGCGAAGTGCCGCTGGAGGAACGCTTCGCGCTCTTGATGCAGGCGAACTTCGCCGAGATCGGCATCAAGTCGGAGATCAAGAAGCTGCCCTGGGCCCTGTTCTCCGAGCAGGTGTCGAAGCCCGAGAACACGCCGAACATCTCGCAGCTGTTCGTGTCCTCGGTGACGGGCGATCCGGACACGCTGCTCTACGGCATGTATCACTCGTCGGCCAAGGGCACCTGGCAGTCGCCGGAATATCTCGAGGATGCCGAGGTCGACAAGCATCTCGACGAGGGCCGCACCGCCACCGACGATGCCGGCCGGGCCGCTGCCTACTCAGCGCTGAACAAGCGGCTGGTGGCAATCGCGCCGTCAATCTACGCCTACGATCAGGTGGCCGTGTTCGCCGCGTCGAAGCGCGTCTCGGTGCCGGCGCTGACCGACCCCGCCAAGGCGTTCAACCTGTCGGGCTTCGGCTTCAACTTCCGGCTGATGGAAATGAACGAGTAGCGGTCCGACCGCTTCGCCTCCGGCCGGCGGCATTGTCGCCGGCCGGCCGTCACCTCGAACCGAGCGCGCCATGCCGCCTGTCCTCCGCCTTCTCGCGAAGCGGCTGGGAACCTCGCTGATCGTCCTGATCGGCGTCTCCCTGCTGATCTTCGCCATCGCCCGGGTGATCCCCGGCGATCCCGCGCGTATCGCGCTCGGGCCGAATGCGACGGCCGAGGCGATCGCGGCGCTGCGCGAGCGGCTGCATCTCGACGATCCGTTCATCCTGCAATACGGCTATTTCCTCGCCGACCTCGCCCGCGGCGACCTCGGCATCTCGCTCTACACCAACCGCCCGGTGACGCGGGACATCGCGGACTACCTGCCGGCGACGCTGGAACTGGTGATCGTCGCCGGCATCATGATGGTCGCCCTCGGCCTGCCGCTCGGCGTGCTGTCGGCACGATACCGCGGATCGTGGATCGACCATTCGGTGCGCATGGTGACGCTGCTCGGCGTCTCTGCGCCGAGCTTCGTCTGGGCGGTGATCCTGATGCTGGTCTTCGCCTTCTACCTTCCGCTGTTCCCGATCGCCGGCCGCATCTCAGACAGCTACGCGATCTCGCCGGTCACGGGTTTCCTGCTGGTCGATACGCTGATCGCCGGCAATGTCCGGGCCTTCGGCAACGCCGCCTGGCACATCGTGCTGCCGGCCTTTGCGCTGGCGCTGTCGGGCATCGCCCAGGCGGCGCGGCTGACGCGCTCGAACATGGTCGAGACCTACGAACGGCCTTACATCGAGATGGCAAAGTCCTACGGCTTTCCGGAAAAGCGCATCGCCTGGCGCTATGCGTTCAAGCCGTCGCTGATCCCGTCGATGACGATCATCGGCCTCGACTTCGCGGCGATGCTCGGCAACGCCTTCCTGGTCGAGGCGGTGTTCGCCTGGCCGGGCCTGTCGCGCTACGGCGTGGCGGTGATCCTGCGCAAGGATCTCAACGCCATCGTCGGCACGGTGCTGATCATCTCGGCGATGTTCCTGATCGTCAACGTGATCGTCGACCTCCTGATCGCCTTCATCAACCCGCGCATCCGCCATTCGCAGAGGGCGTCATGAGACGCACGCTCGCCATCCTGTTGCGCAACCCGCTGTCGCTGCTCGGGCTGATCCTCGTCGCGGTGGTGGTTCTGTCGGCCGTCTTCGCCGATTTCATCGCGCCGTTTCCGCTGCATCGCGGCGCAGTGGTGGATTTCGCCAACTTCAACAAGGCGCCGGAATGGCCCTACATCTTCGGGACGGATCTCGTCGGCCGCGACCTGTTCTCGCGCATCCTCTACGCCTACCGCATCTCGCTGATCCTCGGCGTGGTGGTTCTGGCGATCGCGGTGCCGATCGGCGTCGCGATCGGCCTGTTCGCCGGCTATCTCGGCGGCTGGGCGGAATATGTGCTGATGCGCACCACCGACGTATTCCTGTCGATCCCGCCGCTGGTGCTGGCCATGTCCATGATGGGCCTGCTCGAGCCGACGCTGACCAACGGCATGATCGCGGTGACCGCCATGTGGTGGCCCTGGTATACGCGGCTCGTCTACAACCTCGCCCGCTCCGAGAAGGAGGAGGGCTACGTGCTCGCAGCCGAAGTGATCGGCGCGTCGAAGCTGCACGTCATGTTCCGCGAAATCCTGCCGAACTGCGTGCCCTCGATCCTGACCAAGATGACGCTCGACCTCGGTTTCGTCATCCTGATCGCCTCGTCGCTCTCCTTCCTCGGGCTCGGCGTGCAGCCGCCGACGCCGGATCTCGGGTCGATGGTGGCGGAGGGGGCGAAATACCTGCCGGATTCATGGTGGCTGACCGTGTTCCCCGGTCTTGCCATCCTGGTCGCGGTGTTCGGCTTCAACCTCATCGGCGACGCCCTGCGCGAGATCCTGGGGGCGGAGCAATGAACACGCTGCGCATCCGCGATCTCAGGCTCGGCTTCAAGGGCTGGTCCGGCACGGTCGAGGTGCTGCACGACATCTCCCTGCACATCGCCAAGGGCGAACGGGTCGCGCTCGTCGGCGAGAGCGGGTCGGGCAAGTCGGTGACGGCGCGGATCGTGCTCGGGCTGCTGCAGTCGCTGCGCGCGACGCGGCTTTCGGGCCTGGTCGAGTTCGAGGGGCGCGACCTGTCGAAACTCAGCGAGTGCGAGCGGCATGCGCTGCGCGGCACGAGGATGTCGATGATCTTCCAGGATCCGACCTCGTCGCTCAATCCGGTCTATCCGATCCTGTCCCAGTTCCACGAGGTGCTGAGGCGGGCGAACCCTGCGATCTCGATCGGCGAGGCGCGTGCGCGGGCGGAGAAAGCACTGGCCGATGTGTCGATCACGGACCCGGCGCGTGCGCTCGACTCCTATCCGTTCCAGCTCTCGGGCGGGATGAACCAGCGCGTGATGATCGCGATGGCGCTGGCCAACGAGCCGTCGCTGCTGATCGCCGACGAGCCCGGCACGGCGCTCGACGTCACCGTGCAGGCGCAGACGCTGAGGCTGATGCGCGAGCAGGTGGAGCGGCACGGCACGTCGGTGCTGTTCATCTCGCACAATCTCGGCGTCGTGCGCGAATTCGCCGACCGCGTCTACGTCATCTACAAGGGCCGCATCGCCGAGCAGGGCCCGACGGCGGCGCTGTTCGAGAATCCGCGCCATCCTTATACGCGGGCGCTGCTCGACGCCGTGCCGCGCATCACCGGCGAGGGCATCCCGGAGATCGAGGACGCGTCGGACGCCTATTTCGCGCCGACGGCGGTGCATGAGGGCTATGGCGAGCCGGAGGGCGTCGCGTGATGGTTCGTTTCGCGGCGCATCCGATTACCCCCACCCCTTATCCCTCCCCACAAGGGGGAGGGGGGAGCAGACGCCTGCGCTCCCAGGGAATCACGGTCGTCAATCTGGGCGACGGGGATTCGGAGTCCCCCTCCCCCCTGTGGGGAGGGGTAAGGGGTGGGGGTATGCTGCCGTGCCAGAAGGGCGGGTTGCAGCCATGACCCATCCCCTCCTCTCCCTGCGCGCCGTCTCAAAGACCTTCCACTCCGGCGGGCGCGAGGTGAAGGCCGTCGACAACGTCTCCTTCGACGTCGCCGAAGGCGAGTGCCTGGCCGTGGTCGGCGAGAGCGGGTCGGGCAAGTCGACCATCGCCAACATGATCCTCGGCATCTACCCGCAAACGCTGGGCGAGATCGCCTTCAAGGGCGCGGCGCTGCCGGGACGGCGCGATCTGGCGCATCGGCGCGCCATCCAGCTGGTGCAGCAGAACCCGCTGTCCTCGCTCAATCCGCGCCGAACCATCGGCGCGTCGCTCCGGCTCGCGCTCGACGTGCACGGCATTGGCGAGAAGGCCGGACGCGCCGAGCGCACCGGACAGCTGCTGGAGGAGGTCGGCCTGCCCGCCGATTTCCGCACGCGTTCGCCCGCGGCACTTTCCGGCGGACAGCGCCAGCGCGTCGCGATCGCGCGGGCGCTTGCCTGCCAGTCGGAGCTCGTCGTGCTGGACGAGCCGACTTCGGCGCTCGACGTGCTGGTGCAGGCGCGCGTGCTGAAGCTCCTGGCGGACCTCAGGAAGAGCCGGGGCCTGACCTATCTGTTCATCACCCACGACCTGTCCGTCGTGCGCAACATCGCCGACCGTGTCGCGGTCTTCGAGAAGGGCCGGCTCGTCGAGATCGGCCCGACCGCCTCGGTCTTCGAGGCCCCAACCCATGCCTATACGCGCAGGCTGATCTCCGCGGTGCCCGTCGTCACGGCCGCCGAGGCGGCGCTGCGCAAACGCCTTACGGAGGATGCAGATGCACATGCCTGACTATTCGGCCTTCACCGCGGCCCTGGCCACGGGACACGGGCCGCGGGATGCGTTCGACGCGCTCTGTGCGCTGACCCGCGACGTGGTGGGCGTGAAGCTCTTCACGGTGATGACGCACGATGCGCGCACCGGCATGGCCGGCCGCATCTACTCCAACATGCCCGACGCCTATCCGGTCTCCGGCACCAAGCCGGCCAACGAGACAGACTGGTCGCGCCAGGTGATCCAGGAAAAGCGCACCTTCGTCGCCAACACGATCGAGGACATCGCCGAGGTCTTCTACGACCACGAGCTGATCAAGTCGCTGGGCTGCGAAAGCGTCATCAACGTGCCGATCATCGTCGCCGGCGAATTCAAGGGCACGATCAACTGCCTGCACGAGGCGGGCTTCTACACGCCCGAGCGGGTCGAGGCCGCCGAGGCGCTGAAGCTGCCCGGCGCGGTGTGCCTGCTGCTCAACGAACTCGACGCCAAGGGAGAGCTCTGATGGCCGACACAACGATCCGGGTCGCGACCGACGTCGGCGGCACGTTCACCGATCTCGTCTGCTTCGAGACGAACCACAAGACCGGCGAATCGCGCATCGTCACCGCCAAGTCCGACACGACGCCGCCCAATTTCGAGCAGGGCGTGCTCAACGTGCTGGCAAAGGGCGGGGTGGACCCGAAGGAGGTCGACTTCCTGGCGCATGGCACGACGGTCGTCATCAACGCGCTGACCGAGCGCAAGGGCGTCAAGGTCGGGCTGATCACCACCGAAGGCTTCCGCGACACGCTGGAGATCGCCCGCGGCAACCGGCCGGACTTCTTCAACCTGCACTATGAAAAGCCGAAGCCCTTCGTGCCGCGCTACCTGCGCAAGGAACTGCCGGGCCGCATGACCTACAAGGGCGAGGAGCTGAAGCCGCTCGACCTGTCCGGCCTGCCGGCGATCCTCGACGGGTTCAAGGCGGAAGGGGTGCAGGCGATCGCCATCTGCTTCCTGCACTCCTACGCCAACATGGCGCACGAGCAGGCGGCGATCGAGGCGGTGAAGAAGCTCTGGCCCGAGGTCTCGGCGGTCGCCTCGCACCAGATCACGCGCGAATGGCGCGAATACGAGCGCACCAACACAGCCGTGCTGTCGGCCTATGTGCAGCCGACGGCCGAGCGCTATCTGTCGCGCCTTGCCGGCGGCCTCAAGGAACAGGGGCTGAAGGGCAGTCCCTACATCATGCAGTCGAACTGCGGCGTGGATTCGCTGGAATCGGTGTCGAAGATCCCGATCACGATGGTCGAATCCGGCCCGGCATCCGGCTTCTGGGGAGCGGCGGAGCTGGGCAAGCTGATCGGCGAGCCGAACGTGCTGGCGCTCGACATCGGCGGCACCACGGCCAAGTGCTCGCTGATCGAGAACGGCGAGGTCAAGATCAAGACCGACTACTGGATCGAGCGCGACCGCACCTCGGCCGGCTATCCGATCATGGTGCCCGTGGTCGACCTGGTCGAGATCGGCAACGGCGGCGGCTCGATCGCCTGGGTCGACGATTTCGCCAAGCTGCATGTCGGGCCGCAATCGGCGGGAGCGATGCCCGGACCCGCCGCCTACGGACGAGGCGGCACCAAGGCAACGACCACCGACGCCAATCTCTGGCTCGGGCGCATCAACCGCGACTATTTCTGCGGCGGCGAGGTGGTCGCCGACATGAAGGCGGCGGAAGCGGCGCTATCTGACGTCGCGGCCAGGCTCGGCGTGTCCGTCGACGAGGCGGCGCGCGGCATCATCCGCATCGCCAACAACAACATGGTCAACGCGCTGAAGCTGGTCTCGCTCAACCGCGGCCACGATCCGCGCGACTTTACCCTCGTCGTGTTCGGCGGCGGCGGGGCGATGCACGGCGTTGCGCTCGGCATGGAGCTCGGCGTCAAGAAGGTGGTGGTGCCGGCCGGCGCCTCAGTCTTCTCGGCCTGGGGCATGATGATGTCGGACCTCCGTCGCGACTACTTCGTCACCAAGCTCGCCGACCTGAAGAAAGGGGCTGCGGAGGCCATCGAGGCGGTGTTCGCCGAGAGCGAGGAGGGGGCACGCGCCCAGTTCGCGGCCGAGGGTGTGGATCCTTCCAAGATCCGGTTTCTGCGCTACGGCAAGTTCCGCTACCAGAACCAGGAGCACACGACCGAGGTGCTGATCGAGGGCGGCAGGATTACCGATGGCGGCCTGTCGGACATCGAAAGAGCGTTTCACGAGACCTACGAGCGCGAATACACCTACCGGCTCGACGCGCCGGTCGAGATGGTCGGCATCCATCTGGTCGCGTCGGCAGAGGTCGGCAAGCTCACCATGAAGAAGCGCGACGGCTCCGGCGCCAAGGCGGACGTCGCGCTGAAGGGGCACCGCGACGTCGACTACGCACTCGAGGGCGTCAAGACGGCGGCGATCTATGACGGCACGAAGCTCGAGCCGGGCATGACCTTCAATGGTCCGGCGATCGTCGAAGATCCCGGCACCACCGTCGTCGTCCATCCGGGCAATCGAGTCGAGATCGACGGTTACGGCAACATTCATATCGAGCTGGCGTGAGGAGGCGAACATGACGACCAAGGTCAACGACCCGATCACGCTGGAGATCATCCAGAACTCGCTGCAGGCGACCGCCGACGAGATGTTCGCCGTCATGAAGAAGACGGCGATGAGTTCGATCATCTACGAGGTGCTCGACATGGGCACCGGCATCACCGACGCCAGGGGCGCGCTCGCCTCCTCCGGTGCCGGCATCCCGGCCTTCGTCGGCGTGCTCGACAAGGCGGTGAAGGTGGTCGTGGCGAAGTTCGACAAGCCGGGCGACGTCGAGCCGGGCGACGTGTTCGCCACCAACGACCCGTATTATGGCGGCGTGACGCATCTCAACGACATTATTGTGATGATGCCGGTCTTCGCGGGCGGCCGCATCATCGCCTGGACCGCCAACATCGCGCACAATTCCGATGTCGGCGGCATGGCGCCCGGCTCGCTCACCGGCGAGGCCACCGAGATCTTCCAGGAAGGCCTGCGCCTGCCGGCGATCAAGATCATCTCGAAGGGCGAGCCGATCCGGCCGGTGATGGACATCATCAAGGTCAATTCGCGCATGCCCGACGTGCTGGAGGGCGACGTCTGGGCGGCGATCGCCTCGGTGCGCATCGGCGCGAAACGGCTGGTGGAACTCGCCGAGAAATACGGCGTCGAGACCTTCGAGAACGCGATGAGCTCGTTCATGGATTTCGGCGAAGAGGTGTCGCTGAAGGAACTGTCGAAGCTGCCCAAGGGCACGTTCGAACTGTCGGAGGAGCAGGACGACGGCCGCATCTTCAACGTCAAGATCACCATCTCGGACAGCGAGTTCGTCGTCGATCTCACCGACAATCCGGACCAGTCGAAGAACCCGGTCAACACCAGCCGCGACGGGGTGATGGTCTGCGCGCAGATGATCTTCAAGTCGCTGACGGACCCCTATTCGCCGGCAAACGAGGGCTCGTTCCGGCCGATCCGGCTCCTGACGCGTCCGGGCTCGGTGTTCGAAGCGAAGGAGCCCGCGCCGCTCGGCTTCTACTACGAGATCGAGCTGCGCGTGTACGACATCATGTGGCGCTGCCTGGCGCAGCACATGCCGGACCGTCTGGCGGCCGGCCATTTCGCCTCGGTCTGCGGCACGTTCATCGGCGGCATCCATCCGGACACAGGGCGGCAATACACCATCATCGAGCCGCAGATCGGCGGCTGGGGCGGCAGCCGCACCGGCGACGGCAACAGCGCCGTCTTCTGCGGCTTCCACGGCGAGACCTACAACTGCCCGGCCGAGATCAACGAGGCGCGCAACGGGCTCTATGTCGACCGGATGGAACTCAACATGGAGCCGGGCGGCGAGGGCAAGTATCGCGGCGGGCGCGGCATCGTGATGGATTACCGCATCCGCGGCGACAACGGCTTCCTGACTGCCGGCTATACCCGATCGAAGTTCCCGGCCTGGGCGCTCGACGGCGGCAACGAGGGCACGCCCAACTACGTGCGCTATCTCGGCAAGGACGGCACCGACCAGCGCTATGCCTTCGTGTCGGGCCTGACCACGCATACGGACGACGTGATCCGCGTCGTCACCGGCAATGGCGGCGGCATCGGCAATCCGAAGGAGCGCGACCGCAAGCTGGTCGAGGAGGACCTGAAGAACGGCCTGATCACGCCCGAGCGCGCGCGGGAGGTCTACGGCTACGAGGCGTGAGTGGGACATGTCGTGTGCGCCCTCCACCACTACGTGGTCCCCCTCCCCCGTGAACGGGGGAGGATAAAGGTCGTGCCAGCGGCTCCGCCTATCCTCCCCTGCGAAGCGGGGGAGGGGGACCATGCGAAGCATGGTGGAGGGGGTGCACGACGTGAGCATCAGGAAGATTGAAAGAGGGATTTACCCATGACCGTTGATACGAAAGCCAGGCTCGCCGCGTTGCGCGGGCGAATGAAGGCGACCGGCACGGATCTCGTCGCCGTTGCACCCGGCTCGCACATGGACTGGCTGCTCGGCTTCCATCCGCATCCCGACGAGCGGCCGTGCCTGCTTCTGGTCGGCCCGGAGCGCGAGGCGTTCCTGATGCCCGTTCTCAACGCCGAGGGAACGCGCGAATCGACCGACATCCCGTTCCATACCTGGGCCGACGCGGAAGGGCCCGACGCGGCACTTGCCGCCGCGCTTGCCGATGTCGGCGCCGTGCCGGCGAAGAAGGTCGGCCTCGACGAGACGATGCGCGCCGACTTCGCGCTCCTGCTGCTCGGCGCGCTGCCGGGTGCGGCGCACAGCTTCACGCCCGAGACTGTGGGTGCCTTGCGCATGCGCAAGGATGCCAGCGAATACAAGGCGCTGAAGATGAACGCCTCGATCGCCGACCGCGCGATGCAGAAGGCCTTCGCCGCGATCAGGCCGGGGATGACAGAGGCGGAACTCGCGGCCATCATCCGCGTCCACTTCGCCTCCGAGGAGGCGACGCCCGCCTTCTGGATCGTCGGCGGCGGACCGAACGGCGCCTTCCCGCATCACCAGACGGGCGAACGCAAGCTTGCCGAGGGCGACGCGATCGTCATCGATATCGGCGGCCGCAAGGGCGGCTTCCCGAGCGACATCACCCGGATGGCCGTCATCGGCCAGCCGCCGGAAGGCTATGGCCAGATCCACGGCATCGTCGAGAAGGCCGTGCAGGCGGCGTTGCGGGCGGCGCGGCCCGGGGTTCTGGCCAGGGAGGTCGACGCGGCGGCGCGTGGCGTCATTGCGGATGCCGGATACGGCGAGTTCTTCGTCCACCGCACCGGCCACGGGCTGGGCATCGACGGCCACGAGCCGCCCTATATCACGGCGACCTCCGAGACCGTGCTGGAGGAGGGCATGGTGTTCTCCATCGAGCCCGGCATCTACCTGCCCGGCCGGTTCGGCATCCGGCTGGAGGAGATCGTCATCCTGCGTGTCGACGGGCCCGAAATCCTGTCCGACCTACCGCGCGACCTGCACGTCGTGCAGGTGTGAGGGCGCGACGGATGGTCAGCCCCGCCGATCCCTTCACGCTTTCCGTCATCCAGGCGTCGCTTGCGGCGGCGGCCGACGAGATGTTCGCGGTGCTGAAGAAGACCGCGATGAGCCCGATCATCTACGAGGTGCTGGATGTCGGCACCGGCGTGACGGACGCCCGGGGGCGGCTGGTCAGTTCCGGCGCCGGCATCCCGACCTTCGTTGGCGTGCTCGACAAGGCGGTGAAGCGGATCGTCGAGATCCATGGGCCGGCGACCATCCGCGACGGCGACTGCTTCATCACCAACGATCCGTCCTATGGCGGCGTCACCCACCTCAACGACGTGGTGGTGGCGATGCCGGTCTTTGCCGGCGGGCGCTGCGTCGCCTGGGCGGCCTCGATCGCGCACTGGAACGACATCGGCGGCAAGACGCCGGGCTCGATGGCGGTCGACGTCACGGAGATCTTCCAGGAAGGGCTCAGGCTGCCGGCCGTGCGGCTGATGCGGGACGGCCGGCCGATTGGCGCTGTCTTCGACATCATCATGGCCAACTCGCGCCTGCCGGACTTCGTCAAGGGCGATCTGTGGGCGCAGGTGGCGGCGAGCCGCAAGGCCGCGACGCGCATCCGCGAACTCGCCGACGCCTACGGACCGGAGGCCTATGACGGGGCGGTGGAGGCGATCTTCGAGGAAGGCGAGCGGCGCGCGCTCGCCGGCCTCGCGACCCTGCCCGAGGGCACCTACACGGTCGAGGAAGAGCAGGACGACGGGGCCATATGGCGCGTCGCGATCACCGTGTCGCGCGACCGGTTCCTCGTCGACCTGAGGGGCAATCCGAGGCAGCGCGCAGCGCCCTACAACACCAGCCGCGACGGCGCGGTGATCTCCTGCCAGATGATCTTCAAGGCGCTGACCGATCCGGCGCTGTTCGCCAGCGAGGGCTCGTTCCGGCCGCTGGAGGTGGTGACCGAGCCGGGCACCATCTTCCATGCCGAGGGCAATGCGCCGCACGGCTACTATTTCGAGACGCGCATCAGGCTCTACGACATGATGTGGCGCTGCATGGCGCAGGCGCTGCCCGAACGGCTGCCGGCCGGCCATTTCGCCTCGATCTGCGGCACGGTGATCGCTGGCGATCACCCCGACACCGGACGGCGCTTCACCATGGTCGAGCCGCAGATGGGCGGATGGGGGGCGACGGCCGCCCGCGACGGGCTGGACGCGATGTATTCGGCCAGCCACGGCGAGACATTCAACTGTCCGGTCGAGATCTGCGAGACCCGCTACGGGCTCGACGTCGGCTACCGGCGATTGAGCGAGTCCGCCGCCGGCAAGGGTCTGCATTCGGGCGGAAAGGGGCTGGAGATCAGCTACCGGCTGCGCGGGCCGGCGGTCATGTCGGTCGGCTACAGCCGGGCCCGCCAGCCGGTCTGGGGTTCGGCCGGCGGCGAGCCCGGCGGGGTGAACGGCGTCTCGGTGCGACGCCCGGACGGACGGAGCGAGGCGCTCACCTTCGCCAGCGGCGTGTCGCTCGGCCCCGGCGACGAGATCGTCATCGCCACGGCGAACGGCGGCGGCTGGGGCGCGGCGAGTCCCGGATAGCGGGCGGCAGGCGATCGCCGCCGGCTCAGCCGAGCTTCACCGTCCGCAGCCGCAGCGCGTTGCCGATGACGGAAACCGAGGACAGGCTCATCGCCGCCGCGGCGATCATCGGCGACAGGAGCGTGCCGAACACCGGATAGAGCACCCCCGCCGCGACCGGCACGCCGAGCGCGTTGTAGACGAAGGCGAAGAACAGGTTCTGCTTGATGTTGCGGATCGTCGCCTGGGCGAGCGAGCGGGCGCGGACGATGCCGTTGAGGTCGCCCTTGACCAGCGTGATGCCGGCGCTTTCGACCGCGACGTCGGCTCCGGTGCCCATGGCGATGCCGACATCGGCGGCGGCAAGGGCGGGCGCATCGTTGACGCCGTCGCCCGCCATCGCGACCTTCGCGCCGCCGGCGCGCAGTTCCTCGATCAGCTTCTGCTTGCTCTCCGGCAGCATGTCGGCGCGGACCTCGTCGATGCCGAGCCGGCCGGCGACGGCCTGCGCCGTCCGCTCGTTGTCGCCCGTCGCCATGATGATCCGCAGACCGCGGTCATGCAGGGCCCTGATCGCCTCGACGGTGGTCGCCTTGACCGGATCGGCCACCGCGACGATGCCGGCGGCCCGGCCGTCGGTGGCGACGAACATGGCGGTCTTGCCCTCGCCGCGCAGGGCATCCGCGCGCTCCGCGAGCGACGCCATGTCGACGCCGAGATCGGTCATCATCGCGGCATTGCCGAGCGCGACCTTGCGTCCGTTCACGACCCCGATCACGCCCTTGCCCGTCACCGCCTCGAACTCGGAGGTGTCGGAGACGCTTGCGCCTCGCTCCTGCGCGCCGTCGACGATCGCCTCGGCGAGCGGATGCTCGGATCCACGCTCCAGGCTCGCGGCCAGCGAGAGAATCTCGTTCTCGTCAAATCCCTCGGCGGCGATGACGTCCGTCAGCCTAGGCTTGCCTTCGGTCAAAGTTCCGGTCTTGTCGACGATCAAGGTGTCGACCTTGGCGAAGCGCTCCAGCGCCTCGGCGTCCTTGATCAGCACGCCCGCCTGCGCGCCGCGGCCGGTGGCGGTCATGATCGACATCGGCGTCGCCAGGCCGAGCGCACAGGGGCAGGCGATGATCAGCACCGAGACGGCGGAAACGATGGCGAACACCATGCTGGGCTCGGGCCCGAAGACACCCCACGCAACGAAGGCGACAATCGCGACGGCGACCACTGTCGGCACGAAGTAGAAGGAGACGCGGTCGGCCAGGCCCTGGATCGGCGCGCGCGACCGCTGCGCCCTGGCGACCATCTCGACGATCTGCGACAGCATGGTTTCGGCGCCGACGCGCTCGGCCCGGATGATCAGCGTGCCGTTGCGGTTGAGCGTGCCGCCCGTGACCGGATCGCCTTCGGTCTTCTCGACGGGAACCGGTTCGCCGGTGATCATGGACTCGTCGATGGAGGTGCGTCCCTCCTCGACGACGCCGTCGACCGGGACGCTGTCGCCCGGCCTGACGCGCAGGCGGTCGCCCTCTCTGACCTGGTCGAGCGGGACGTCCTGCTCGGCACCGTCGGCCGAGATGCGGCGCGCCGTCTTCGGCGCGAGATCGAGCAGCGCGCGGATCGCCGAGCCGGTGCGCTCGCGCGCCCTGAGTTCGAGCACCTGGCCGAGGAAGACTAGCGCGACGATGACGGCGGCCGCCTCGAAATAGACCGGGACCGACCCGCCATGGCCGCGGAACTGGTGCGGAAACAGGTCGGGGAAGAGCGTGGCGACGACGCTGTAGGCATAGGCAGTGCCGACGCCGATCGAGATCAGCGTCCACATGTTCGGGCTGCGGTTGAGGAAGGAGTCGTAGCCGCGCCGGAAGAAGGGGATGGCCGCCCACAGCACCACCGGCGTCGCCAGAACGAATTCGAGCCAAGCCGCGACGCGGTCGCCGATCCAGTCGCGGAACGGCAGGCCGAGCATGGGTCCCATGGTAATGGCGAGCAGCGGCAGGGAAAGGACCGCGCTCACCCAGAAGCGGCGGGTGAAATCGATCAGTTCGGGGTTGGGGCCCTCCTCGCCGGTCGGCACCCCCATCGGCTCGAGCGCCATGCCACAGATCGGGCAGGATCCCGGCCCGTCGCGCACGATCTCGGGATGCATCGGGCAGGTGTATTTGACGCCCTTCGGCATCGGTTCGGGAGCGGGCCGTCCGCCGGAGTATTTCGCCGGCTCGGCCCTGAACTTCGTTTCGCAGGCGTCGGAGCAGAAATAGTAGCCGCTGCCTTCGTGCCGGACGAAATGCTTCGCCGATGCCCTGTCCACCTCCATGCCGCAGACCGGATCCTCGGCTGTCAGAAAGGCATCCGGATCGGCGAGGAATTTTGTCCGGCATCGCTCGGAGCAGAAATGATAGGCATGGCCGCTATGTTCGGCGGAAGGCTTTCCCGCCGACGGGTCAACGGTCATGCCGCAGACCGGGTCGCGGACCGTCGTTGCCATGCCGTCGGCGGCAGGCGCCGGGGCGCCGTGGCCGTGATGCCGGTGATCGTGATCATGAGGGTTCATGGCGGCGGATCCTTTTGCAAGTATCCGCCACAAGTGACGCTTCCAGCAACTGGAAGGTCAAGGCCCAATCAGGAACGTAAACAGCGGCCTCGTCGAGGCAGGTTCGCGGTGCCTTTACAAATCCAGCGCGTCCTTGAGCGCGGGGCTGCTGCGGGCCTTGAGATCGAGGTCCGCCTCGATGTGGTCGATATGGGTGAGCACCAGCGCCACCGCCGTCCGCGCATCGCCTCGTTCCAGCGCGTCGACGATGGCCGCATGCTCGCCATGGCCGCAGCTCGAGGCACCGGAGCGGCCGTAGAGTGCGATCACCAGCGACGAGCGTGCGACCAGTTCCTCCATGAAGCGGTGTAGGATGGCGTTGCCGCCGATCGAGGCGAGCACGAGATGGAACTCGCCCGACGCCTTGATCTCGGCGCGCCGGGCGCTCGGACCGCGCTCGGCCATGTGGCGGTCTTCCTCCACGAGATGTCGGCGCAGCCGCGCCACCTCGGCCGGGGTGATCCGTGCGCAGGCCTCCGACGCGATGCCCGGCTCGATCAGGCGCCGCGCCGCGAAGACCTGACGGGCCTCGTCGGGCGCGGGATTGGCGACGAAGGCGCCGCGGTTGCGCTCGACCCGGACCAGGCCTTCGAAAGCGAGCATCTGCAGGGCGCCGCGCGCCACCGTCCTGCCAACGTCGAACAGCGAACCGACCTCCGCCTCGGACAGTTTGGTGCCCGGCGCGAGCCTCCGATCGACGATCGCGTCGCGCAGATGGTCTCGGATCGCCTGGGTGCGGTCCTCGGGCGTCGACGGGATGTCGGCTGGATCTGGTTCGGCGGATGACATGGCAATCAGGTGAGTGGTGCTTTCTTCTATCGCGAAAACGGCGCCATGGAAGCGTCGCAAGTGTCGCAAATCGACAAAAAGATTGCATGCAATTCCTGCACCGGATCGCCGACAAGCGCCCATCATTTGTGCAGTGCGATAATAGCGGCAGCCGGGCCGCCCGACGCTCGCGGCCGGATCGGCAATGCAATCAATGGTTTGGGCCGCCGTGCAGCAACTGGCACGGGCGATGCTTCTCTCTGCCGCGAACGGGGATGCACGCATGAGCAAGGCCGCGACGATCGACATCGCTACCGTCTCCAAGGTCTACGGCACCACGACCGCGGTGCATGCGATCAGCCTGAAGATCCCGGCCGGCAGCTATTGCTGCCTGCTTGGACCCTCGGGATGCGGCAAGTCGACGACGTTGCGGATGATTGCCGGGCACGAGAGCATCTCGTCCGGCGACATCCGCCTCGGCAACACGGTGGTGACGGACCTGCCGCCCGCCCGGCGCGGCACGGCGATGATGTTCCAGTCCTATGCGCTGTTTCCCCATCTCGACGTCACCGACAATGTCGCCTTCAGCCTGAAGATGAAGGGCGTGGCGAAGGACGAACGCCGGGCGAAGGCGCTCGACATGCTCAAGCTTGTGCAGATGGACGCCTATGCCACCCGCAGACCGGCGCAGCTATCCGGCGGCCAGCAGCAGCGCGTCGCGCTGGCCCGGGCGCTGATCACCGACCCGGAAGCGCTGCTTCTCGACGAGCCGCTGTCCGCGCTCGACCCTTTCCTCAAGATCCGGGTCCGCGCCGAGCTCAAGCGGCTGCAGAAGCAGCTCGGCATCACCTTCGTCCACGTCACGCATAGCCAGGAAGAGGCGATGGCGCTGGCCGACCTGATCGTGGTGATGAACGACGGCCGCATCGAGCAGGCCGCCGATCCGCGCACCGTATTCGAGCATCCCGCGACCGCCTTTGTCGCCCGTTTCATGGGCGACCACAACGTCATCTCCGGACGAGTGGTCGAAACCACCGACGGACGGGTCAAGGTCGAGGTGCCGGGCGGCGGGACCTTCCTCGTCGAAGGCGGCCCGCGCGAGATCGGCGAGGATGTGGACATCGCCGTGCGCAACGATCACGTGCGCATCGCCGAGGCGGAGGCAGGACTCGGCTTTGCCGGGCTGCTCACCAATGTCGAGTATCGCGGATCCTCGACGAAACTCACCGTGAGCGGGGCCGGCATCGATGATTTCGTCGCCATCGTCTCCGACACCGAATTCGACGCCCGACCCGTCCATGTAGGCGAGGCCGTCCCGCTGTCCTGGACGGTCAAGGACGCGATCCTGCTCGACCGCCTCCATTCCTGAACCAACCGGACCAAGCAAAAGGGGAACAGCCATGACCAAGACCAAGACGACCGGCGCCGGCATCTCGCGCCGCACACTGCTGAAGACGGGTGCCGCAGCCGCCGGCTTCGCGGCGGGATCGGGGGTCATCACCGGATTCCCGACGATCTGGGCGCAGAACCCGATCACACTTCGCCAGTTCGGCACCGGCGTGTCCAACCTCAACGCGATCGCCGAGAAGTGCAAGGAAGACCTCGGCATCACGCTCGAGATGACCGCCACGGATTCCGACGCGGCCGCCCAGCGCGCCGTCACCCAGGCCGACAGCTACGACATCGCCGACATCGAATACTGGATCCTGAAGAAGGTGTTCCCGGCCGGCGTGATCCAGCCGATGGATACGGCGAAGCTGAAATACTACGACAAGGTCGTGCCGCTGTTCATCACGGGCAAACTCAAGCCTGATTCGGTGATCGCGCAGGGCACCGCGCCGCATACGGTCGGCTTCGTCGAGGCGAAGGATTCGAAGACCTTCGCCAAGGAGCCGACGCAGTGGTTCACGATGATGCCGACCATCTACAATGCCGACACGCTGGGCATCCGTCCCGACCTCGTCGGCCGCGAGATCACCACCTGGGCCGACATCCTCGACCCCGCGTTCAAGGGCAAGACCTCGATCCTGAACATCCCGTCCATCGGCATCATGGACGCGGCGATGATCATGGAAGCGTCCGGCAAGATCAAATATGCCGACAAGGGCAACATGACCAAGGAGGAGATCGACAAGACGATCGACTTCCTGATCGAAACCAAGAAGGCCGGCCAGTTCCGCGCCTTCTGGAAGAGCTTCGACGAGAGCGTCAACCTGATGGCTTCTGGCGAGGTGGTGATCCAGTCGATGTGGTCGCCGGCGGTCGCGGCCGTCCGCTCCAAGGGCATCGCCTGCAAATACCAGCCGCTGAAGGAAGGCTACCGCGCCTGGGGCGGCGGCCTGGGTCTCGCCGCGCATCTGGAAGGCGCCAAGCTCGACGCGGCCTACGAATACATCAACTGGTACACCTCCGGCTGGGTCGGCGCCTATCTCAACCGCCAGGGCTATTATTCGGCAGCGATGGAGACGGCCAAGCAGTTCATGTCCGAGGACGAATGGGGCTACTGGGTCGAGGGCAAGGAGGCAAAGGGTGACATCCTCGCACCTGACGGCAAGGTCATGGAGAAGGCGGGCGCGGTGCGCGACGGCGGCTCGTTCGACGAGCGCATGGGCCGTGTCGCCTGCTGGAACTCGGTAATGGACGAGGACCGTTACATGGTGCGCCGCTGGAACGAGTTCATCGCGGCGTAGGCCGGCATAGGGACGAACCCAGATGCCGAATTCCTTCGCGCCCCCCTCTGGCCTGTCGGCCATCTCCCCCACATGGGGGGAGATTATGCGCGCCGCTGAAGCTGCCAATCTCCCGCCGTGTGGGGGAGATGGCCGACAGGCCAGAGAGGGGCGCGAAGGAGCATTCCCCGCGATCGTCGACGTCCAAGTTGCGAGGTCCTTCCGATGACCATTGCGCTCGACGAGCAGGCTGTGCCGGTCAAGCCGGCGAAAGCCCGCTTTGCGTTCCTGTCGGGCTTCTCCGCCTATCTGCAGGCGCTGCCGTTGATGCTCATCCTCGGCTTCTTCCTGCTGCTGCCAATCCTGATGATCGTCATCGTGTCCTTCTGGGAATACGATTTCGCGGCGATGTATCCGGATTTCATCACGCTGAACTATGCCGAGACGCTCGGCTCATGGGTGACGTGGAAGACCTATCTCAACACGCTGAAATACGCGGTGCTGGTCTGGGCGATCACGCTCTTGGTCGGCTTCTGGGTCGCCTATTTCCTGGCATTCCACGTCCGCACCTCGGCGATGCAGATGGTGCTGTTCCTGGTCTGCACGGTACCGTTCCTCACCTCCAACATCATCCGCATGATCTCCTGGATTCCGGTGCTCGGCCGCAACGGGCTGGTCAACTCGGCGCTGGTCGAGTCTGGTATCGTCTCGCAGCCTGTCGAATGGCTGCTCTATTCCGACTTCGCCGTCGTGCTGGCGATGGTCCATCTCTACACGCTGTTCATGGTGACGCCGATCTTCAACACGCTGATGCGCATCGACCGCTCGCTGGTCGAGGCCGCGCGCGACGCCGGCGCCAGCACCCCGCAGATCCTGACCAACGTCATCCTGCCGCTGGCCAAGCCCGGCATGGCGATCGGCACGATCTTCGTCGTCACGCTGGTGATGGCGGATTTCACCACCGTCCAGGTGATGTCGGGCGGGCAGAGCGCGTCGGTCGCGCTGATGATGAAAAACCAGATGTCGCTGCTGCAATATCCGGCTGCTGCCGCCAACGCAGTGGTACTGCTGGCGGTGGTGCTTCTGATGGTCGCCGCCATCCTGCGCGTCGTCGACATCCGCAAGGAGCTGTGAGATGGGCGACAAGCGCGGCTTCGAGTTCTGGATCCTGGCGGCCTTCTTCGCGGTCTTCGTGCTGTTCCTCTACGGGCCGCTGTCGGCGATCCTGATCCTGTCGTTCCAGGGGCCGAACGGCGGGCTGACCTTCCCGCTCAACGGCGTCTCGGTGCACTGGTTCGGCAATCTCATGGAGCAGCAGGCGGTCGGCGATTTCGGCGGCTCGTTCCGGCGGTCGCTGGCGCTCGGGGTCGGGGTGATGCTGGTGACCGTTGCGGTGTCGCTGCTGGCGGGACTGGCCTTTCGCCGCAAATTCATCGGCGCCACGCCGCTGTTCTACCTGGTGATCGCCAGCCTCGTGGTGCCCTCGATCATCATCTCTCTCGGCATCGGCGTGATGTTCCAGCAGCTCGGCATGAAGCCGGCCTGGTATTCCTCGGCCTTCGGCGCGCATCTGACCTGGACACTGCCCTTCGGCGTGCTGATCATGTTCGCGGTGTTCAACCGATTCTCGCCCGCCTACGAGGAGGCGGCGCGGGACCTCGGCGCCTCGTCCTGGCAGACCTTCGCCCACGTGCTGTTGCCGATGATCGCGCCCTCGCTGATCGGCGTCGGCCTGTTCGGCTTCACGCTTTCCTATGACGAGTTCGCCCGCACGCTGATGACCTCCGGCACCTACAACACGCTGCCGCTCGAGATCTACGGCATGACCACCAATGTCACCACGCCGGTGCTCTATGCGCTCGGGACGGTGACGACGCTGGTCTCCTTCCTGGTCATCGCGGCGACGCTCGGCGCCATCGCCTGGCTCGGCCGCCGGCGCGCGGCCGGATGACCTTCCAACCGATGCGCATTCTCGTCGTCAATCCGAACACCACCGCGTCGATGACGGCGACGATCGAGGCCGCCGCGCGTGCCGCCGCGGGACCGGGCACGGCGATCGAGGCGGCGACGTCGGCGATGGGGCCGGCATCGATCGAGGGCTATTATGACGAGGCGCTCGCCGTGCCAGGCCTGCTGGCCGAGATCCGGCGCGGCGAACGGGCCGGCGCCGATGCGGCGGTGATCGCCTGTTTCGACGACACCGGGCTCGACGCGGCCCGCGCGATGGCGGCGATCCCCGTCATCGGCATCTGCGAGGCGGCGCTCGCCAGCGCATCCTTCCTGGCCAAGCGCATCGGCATCGTCACCACCGATCCGCGCGCCCGCGTCCCGGTGGAAGAGCTGGTGGCGCGCTACGGCATGGCGGGGCGGGTGCGCGTCCGCGCCGCGGGCATCCCGGTGCTGGCGCTGGAAGATCCCGGATCGGGAGCCGTCGCCCGCCTGCGCGAGGAGATCGGCCGGGCGCTCGATGAGGATTTCGCGGAGGCGATCGTGCTCGGCTGCGCCGGCATGGCAGACCTCGCGGCCGCCCTCCAGCGCGAATTCGGCGTCCCGGTCGTCGACGGGGTGGGTGCTGCGGTCAGGCAGGCGGAGGCGCTGCTGGGGCTCGGGCTTGCGACGTCGAAGCGCGGCGCCTATGCCTATCCGGCGCAGAAGAGCTTCGCGGGTATGCTCGCCGCGTTCGCGCCCGAGGCCGAACCCGCCTGAGTCGAAGATGACACCGACGATCAGGACGCTTTCCCTCGCCGAAGTCGCAACGCTCGTCGACTGGGCGGCCGGCGAAGGCTGGAACCCCGGCCGCGACGACGCGGCCGCGTTCCACGCCGCCGATCCGGAAGGATTTCTCGGCGCCTTCATTGGCGACGAGATGGTCGCGGGCATCGCGGCGGTCGCCTATGGCGCCGACTTCGGCTTCATCGGCCTCTACATCTGCCGGCCGGACATGCGGGGCCAGGGCTACGGCAAGGCAGTGTGGGATGCCGGCATGGCACGGCTTGCCGGGCGGACCATCGGACTCGACGGCGTCCCCGCGCAGCAGGCCAACTACCGCGGGATGGGCTTCGCGGACGATTACCGAACGTTTCGCTGGTCGGGGCGTTTTGACGGAGAGCGGCCGTCCGGCCCCGTACGGCCGGTGACGCCCGATCTCCTGGCCTCCATTGCCGCATTCGACCGCCTGCATTTTCCCGCACCTCGGACGGACTTCCTCCAGCGCTGGGTGGCGAAGCCGCATGCGGCGCTCGTCTCCATGGACGGTGAAGTGATGCGCGGCTACGGCGTCGCCCGTGCCTGCCGCGACGGCTTCAAGGTCGGGCCGTTGTTCGCGGACGACTTGGGGGTCGCCATCACGTTGCTCACAGCGCTGGCAAGCAGCTGCAACGGCGACATCCACATCGACGTTCCGGGCCCGCAGGAGCGGTTTTCCCGCTTGCTCGAGGCGGCGGGCCTGTCGCAGGGTTTCGAGACGGCGCGGATGTATCGCGGGCCGGCGCCGGCCATCCGGCTCGGCGGCGTCTACGCGGTGACGAGCCTGGAGCTCGGCTGAGAGGGCATCGCTCCGGCTGGCTTGTGCGTCAGGTCATCAGCTTGAACAGGCGCAGTACGCGCTCGAATGCCGAACCGTAGGGCGGACGCAGCATGCCGCCGGCGGAGAGCGGCGACTGGACGAAGATCGGCTTCTCCTTGCTGAAGGTCCGAAAACCCCATTCGCCGTGATAGGCGCCCATGCCCGAGGCCCCGACGCCGCCGAAGGGCTGGTCCTCCTGGGCGATGTGCATCAGGCAGTCGTTGATCGTCACGCCGCCGGCCACCGTCTCGCGCAGCACGCGGCGCCGGGCGGCGGCATCCTTGCCGAACCAGTAGAGGGCAAGCGGCCGGTCGCGCTCGTTGACGTAGGCGATCGCCTCGCCGACATCGCCATATTCGACGATCGGCAGGATGGGACCGAAAATCTCCTCCTGCATCAGCCTCGTGTCCGGATTGGCATCGAGGACGATCGCGGGGGCCAGTTTGCGCGTATTGCCGAAGCTCTCGCCGGCCGGATTGACCTCGATCACCTCGGCGCCGCCGGCGCGCCCCTCCTCGACCATGCCCTTCAGCCGCGCATGGTGCCGGTCGGAGACGATGGCCGTGTAATCGGGATTGCCGGCGAAGCTCGGATAAAGCCTCGTCATCGCCTGCGCCATCCTGCCGGCGATGTCGCGGCCTTTGCCTTTCGGCACCATCAGGTAATCCGGCGCGATGCAGGTCTGGCCGGCATTGAGGAGCTTGCCGTAGGCGACGCTGGCGACCGCCTTGTCGAGGTCGCAGGAGGGATCGAGGATCGCCGGCGACTTGCCGCCGAGTTCGAGCGTCACCGGCGTCAAGTTGGCGGCCGCGGCGAGCGCGACCTGGCGGCCGACCGAAGTCGAACCGGTGAACAGCAGATGGTCGAACGGCATCGAAACGAACGCCTTGCCGACTTCGGCGTCGCCGAGGACGACGTTCAGCTGGTCGGGCGAGAAGTATTTCGCCGCGAGCGATGCGAGCAGGTCGGAAAACCGCGGCGTCAGTTCCGAGGGCTTGATCAGCACCCGGTTGCCGGCGGCAAGCGCGGCCGTCGCCGGTGCGAGCGCCAGCTGGAACGGATAGTTCCACGGCGAGACGATGCCGACGACGCCGAGCGGCTGCGGCAGCAGCCGGTTGCGGGCGGGCAAGAACGGCATCGCGGTCGGCATGCGCTTCTCGGCCATCCAGGAGGAGAGATGCGACAGCGCGTGGCGGATGCCCGCACGCACCACGACGGTCTCGGCCAGCCGCGTCTCATGCGCCGAGCGGCCGCCGAAATCGGCGTCGATCGCCGCGCAGAATTCGGGCTCGTGGTTCTCGGTCAATGCCAGGAGCCGCTTCAGGCTCGCACGCCGCGCGGCGAGATCCGGAAAGAGATCGCGCGCAAACGCCGCCTTCTGAGTCTCGAATGCCGTCGTCAGGAAATCCCGGCTGGTCTGAAGCATGGATAGGGTCTCCGATCTGCCTCAGGCTATCAGAGCCCCCAAGCCCGTGCCAGCCGGACAGGCCGGCCGGAATGACGAACGGCCCGGCTGGGTTCAGCCGGGCCGCTTTTGGGTCAGAACCGGGCCGGCACCGGGCCGGGCCGGGAAATCAGGCCGCCTTGGCGTATGCCTCGGTCGGGACTTCCGCGATCGTCTTCAGCACGACCGAGGCGATCTGGTAGGGGTCGCCCTGCGAGTTCGGGCGGCGATCCTCGAGATAGCCCTTGTAGTCGTTCTTGACGAAGGAATGCGGCACGCGGATCGAGGCGCCGCGGTCGGCCACGCCGTAGGAGAACTTGTTCCACGGAGCGGTCTCGTGCTTGCCGGTCAGGCGCTTGTCGTTGTCCGGACCGTAAACGGAGATGTGGTCCATCAGGTTCTTGTCGAAGGCCGCCATCAGGGCCTCGAAATAGGCCTTGCCGCCGACTTCGCGCATGAACTTGGTCGAGAAATTGCAGTGCATGCCCGAGCCGTTCCAGTCGGTGTCGCCGAGCGGCTTGCAGTGGAACTCGATGTCGATGCCGTGCTTCTCGCAGAGCCGGAGCAGCAGGTAGCGTGCCATCCAGATCTGGTCGGCCGCCTTCTTCGAACCCTTGCCGAAGATCTGGAATTCCCACTGGCCCTTCGCCACTTCGGCGTTGATGCCTTCATGGTTGATGCCGGCGGCGAGGCACAGGTCGAGATGCTCCTCGACGAGCTGGCGGGCCACGTCGCCGACATTCTTGTAGCCGACGCCGGTGTAGTAGGGACCCTGCGGTGCCGGATAGCCAGTGGTCGGGAAGCCGAGCGGGCGGCCGTCCTTGTAGAAGAAATATTCCTGCTCGAAGCCGAACCAGGCGTCCTCGTCGTCGAGGATCGTGGCGCGCTTGTTGGAGGCATGCGGGGTGACGCCGTCGGGCATCATGACCTCGCACATGACCAAGGCGCCGTTGGTGCGCGCCGGGTCTGGATAGATGGCGACGGGCTTCAGCACGCAATCGGAGGAATGGCCTTCGGCCTGCATCGTCGACGACCCGTCGAAGCCCCACAGCGGGAGCTGCTCCAGCGTCGGAAAGGCGTCGAATTCCTTGATCTGGGTCTTGCCGCGCAAGTTCGGGACGGGGGTGTAGCCGTCGAGCCAGATATACTCCAACTTGTACTTGGTCATTTCGCCTCTCTTACGAAGTTGCGTCTTCTTGTGATCGCGCGGCTGGGTGGCCGTGCGCATGCTGCATGGTGCAATGCAACAGGCATGCCAGTTCGGGCGGGTTTTTCCGCCGAGGAGGGGGAGCCGCGGCCGGGTGGCGGAGCGAATCAGATCCGCCTTCGCACAAGCGACGAAAAATGCAGCATTTTCCGCCTTTGCCTGCCTTTTCGACAAAGGTGCCGCCGACGGGCGGAACCACGCGGTAAACTGCCGCATTAGGATGCAGAAAACCTTCCGACGAAGGGACTGCACAAAAATTGACTACAAAAAAGGCATCTTGATTAAATTGAGTGCAGCTCCCACCTAAGTTATACTGATGTTCGGCATCAGGCGGAGCAAAGATGATGACCAACACCCAACACGGCCAAAGCGCCAAGATCCTTCAGTTTCCCCTCGGCGGTCGCGCCGGCTTTCTCGCGCGTCATGAGCCCCTCGCGCCGGCGGCGCAGGCGCCGGTCGTCGATGTGCACGGCTGGTATCACGAAGAGGCCATCCGCGACGCGGAGCAGGCCAAGAAGCACTGACGATGCTCGCGGCGGCGTCCGGAGGATCCGGACGCACGGCCAATGCCTATCGAGCGGACAGGCGGCCCGGGAGGCCGCCTGAATTGTCTCAGGCCATCATTTTACGGGCGGTCGCCGGATCGAGAGCCGCGGGGCGCTCGCAGCTTGTGGTCAACGTGACGAACTTGCCCGTCTCCCCCGACTGCAGGATGGCGGTCATGATGTCGATCGCGTGCAGCGCGAAATCGAGCGAGCAGCGGTGCGGCCGATCCTCCAGGATTCCCAGCGCCATGTCGGCGAGACCAATGGTGCGGTAGTTTGCCAGCGGGCCGCGCGGCGACTGCTGGTTGGGAACGCCGAGCGGATGCTTCCACGCCGGCAGCTTCGCCAGCGGCTTGTCCCGCCGTGTCAGGCCGACCGTGCCGCCGAAGAAGTTGGGATCGGGCACCAGCATGGTGCCGTCCTCGCCGTAGAGTTCGATCGGCGCATGGCCGTGCGACCAGACATCCCACGACGCATTGAGGGTGACGACCGCGCCATTGGCGAAATGCAGGAGCGCGTGGATCGTCGTCGGCGTGCCGACGGGCACCGTCTCGCCGGTGCGCGGACCGTTGGAGATCGTCCGCTCGGCCTGCGGGATCGAAGTCAGGGCCGCGACCTTCGTCACCGGCCCGATCAACTGCACGAGGCTCGACACATAGTAGGGCCCGAGGTCGAGGATTGGTCCGCCGCCGGGCGCATAGAAGAAGTCCGGGTTCGGATGCCAGTGCTCCATGCCGTGGTTCATCACGTGGCAGACGCCGGACGTCACCTTGCCGATCTTGCCGGCGTCGATCAGCGCGCGGGCCTGCTGATGGGCGCCGCCGAGAAACGTGTCCGGGGCCGAGCCGATGCGCAGTCCCTTCTTCTCCGCCCGCTTTTTCAGGTCGAGCCCTTCCTTGAGAGACAGCACGAAGGGCTTTTCCGAATAGACGTGCTTGCCGGCGTCGAGCGCCGCCTTCGAGATCGGATAATGCGCCGCCGGGATCGTCAGGTTGACGACGATGTCGATCTCCTTGTCGGCGAGGAGTTCGTCCACCGTCATCGCCCGCAGGCCGAAGGCCTTGGCCTGTGCGGCGGCCAGTTCCGGCTTGAGGTCGGCGCAGGCGACCATCCGCGCGCCCTTGAACAGCGGCGCGAGGCGGAAATAGGCGGTGGAGATGTTGCCGCAGCCGACGACGCCGACCCGCAGTTTCTTTTTTCCAGCCATCTGGCGGCCTCTCAGTAGGATTTGACCGATTCGATGGATCGGCGCGCGAAGCGCTCGACGTCGGACGGGTTGTCGTGTTCCATGATGTATACCTTGGCCGGCGTCCTGGCGCGGAGCTCGGCCATCAGCGATTTCCACGGCACCGTGCCGTGCCCGACGTCGGCCCAGCCGTCCTCGCTGGCGTTCGCCCCGGCGGTCGCGATGTCCTTGACGTGGACTGCAAGGATGCGGCTCGCATAGTCGGCGATCCATCTGGCCGGATCGGCGCCGCCGCGCACCACCCAGGCGACGTCGAGTTCGAGGCCGATCGAAGGGGCCGCGTCGAGGATCAGCTTCTGCGGCACCGAACCGTCCGCAAGGGCTTTGAACTCGAAGTCGTGGTTGTGCCAGGCGAAGCCGTAGCCCGCCTTCGTCGCCTTGTCCCCGACCGCGGCGAGCCGTGCGCCGAAGGCGCGCCAGCCGGCGGCGTCGGACGGACGCTTATCGGGCATCAGGTAGGGGCAGACGAGCAGTGTCGCGCCGAGCGTGTCGGCGATGCGGCGCACGCCGTCGAAATCGCCCTCCAGCATGTCGATCGAGAAATGGGCCGAGGGCATGGTCAAGCCGTTGCGATCCATTTCGGCGCGCAGGCCGGCGGCATCGTCATAGACGCCGCCGAAGCCCTCCACCTGCGTGTAGCCGTGTCGCGCGAGCATTTTCAGCACGTCGGCCCAAGGCTTGAAATTGCGGGCGCTGTAAAGCTGGAAAGACCAGTTCATGTCGGTGTCCTGTGAGTTGGTCGCTGTGTCAGAGCCGCTGGCCTTCGGCGGCATCGAAGAGGGAGGCGCGCATCGGATCGAACCCGATCTCGACCATGTCGCCGGTCGACGGCATCCGCTCGGTCGGCACCCGGACGGCGAGGTTGTGCCGTCCGAGCTTGGTCCAGACGAGCGAATCGGAGCCCATCGGCTCGACCACGTCGACTTTCACCCGGGCCGAGAAAGGCCAGTCCGCGCCGCTGTTCAGGGCGACGTGTTCGGGGCGGATGCCGAATGTGACTTTCGTGCCCGAAGCCGGCGGAGCCGCGGTTTCATAGCGCGACAGCGGGATGCGCACGCCGTCCGTGGCGAAGCTCCCATCGGCAATCTCGCCATCGAGAAAATTCATGCCGGGCGATCCGATGAAGCCGGCGACGAAGAGGTTCACCGGGCGGTTGTAGATCTCCTTGGGCGAGGCGAACTGCTGGATCACGCCGCCGCGCATGACGGCGATCCGGTCCGCCAGCGTCATCGCCTCGATCTGGTCGTGGGTGACGTAGATCATCGTGTTGGCGAGCTGGTTGTGCAGCCGCTTGATCTCCACGCGCAGTTCGGCGCGGAGCTTGGCGTCGAGGTTGGACAGCGGCTCGTCGAAGAGAAAGACGTCGACGTCGCGCACCAGCGCGCGGCCGATCGCGACGCGCTGGCGCTGGCCGCCGGACAGCGCCGCCGGCTTGCGCTGGAGGAGCGGCTGGATCTGCAGGATCTCGGCCGCCCGCGCAATGCGCTTGGCGATCTCGTCCCGCGGCAGGCGGGCGTTCTTGAGGCCGAAGGACAGGTTCCCCTCGACGGTCATCTGCGGATAGAGCGCGTAGGACTGGAACACCATGCCGATGCCGCGGTCCTTGGGTTCCTCCCAGGTGACGTTCTTGCCGTTGATGAAGATCTGGCCGGCGGAGACGTCGAGCAGGCCGGCGATGCAGTTGAGAAGCGTGGACTTACCGCAGCCGGAGGGGCCGAGCAGCACGATGAACTCCCCCTGCTCGACCTCGAGATTCATCTTCTTCAACACCTCGACGGCGCCGAAGTTGAGCGAGACGTCCTTGACGACGACGCTGGTCATCGGCTCATCCCTTCACCGCGCCGGCGGCGATGCCGCGGACGAACAGCTTGCCCGAGATGAAGTAGATGACGAGCGGCACGAGGCCGGTGAGCAGCGTTGCGGCCATGTTGACGTTGTACTCCTTCACGCCTTGCACCGAGTTGACGATGTTGTTGAGCTGGACGGTCATCGGATAGGTCTCGGGGCGGGTGTAGACGACGCCGAACAGGAAGTCGTTCCAGATGCCGGTCACCTGGATGATCATCGACACGACGAAGATCGGCAGCGACATCGGCAGCATGATGCGGAAATAGATGCCCCAGAAGCCGGCGCCGTCGACGCGCGCAGCCTTGAACAGTTCTTCCGGCACCGAGGCGAAGTAGTTGCGAAACAGCAACGTGTTGATCGGCATGCCGAAGATGGTGTGGACGATGACGAGGCCGGTAAGCGTGCCGTAGACGCCCATCTCGCGCAGGATGATGACGATCGGATAGATCATCACCTGGTAGGGGATGAAGGCGCCGACGATGAGGATGGTGAAGAAGATGTTGGCGCCCTTGAAGCGCCAGTTGGCGAGCGCGTAGCCGTTCACCGAGGCGATCAGGATCGAAATGATGACGCTCGGCACGGTGATGCGCACCGAGTTCCAGAAACCGCGCGAGAGCCCGTCGCAGTTGAGGCCGGTGCAGGCGGTCGACCAGGCCTTGACCCAGGGCTCGAAGGTGATCTCGACGGGCGGCGCGAAGACATTGCCGAAACGGATCTCGGGCATGCCCTTCAGCGACGTCACGATCATCACGTAAAGCGGCATCAGGTAGTAGAAGGCGAAGAGCAGCAGCGTCCCGTAGATGACGATGTTGCGTCGTGACAGGGCGCGGCGCGGCCGCGGGCCCGACGGCTCCACGAGACCGGCAACGACGGGGTCGGCCTGTCCCACTGCGGCGGCGCGAACGTCAGCCACGCTTGTTCCTCCCGCCGAATTCGAGATAGGCCCAAGGCACGACGACGATCATCACGGTCAGCAGCATCATCGTCGAGGCGGCGAAGCCCTGGCCGAGGTTCTGCGCCGAGAACATGTAGTCGTAGACGTATTTCGCCGGCACTTCCGAGGCGAAACCGGGTCCGCCCGACGTCTGCGCCACCACCAGGTCGTAGATGCGCACGATGCCCGAGGCGATGATGACGAGCGTGGTGACGAAGACCGGCCGCATCATCGGGATGACGATGAACAGATAGGTCTTCCACATCGGAATGCCGTCGACCCGGGCGGCCTTCCAGATGTCCTCGTCGATGCCGCGCAATCCCGCCAGCATCAGGCACATGACCAGGCCAGTGCCCTGCCACAGGCCCGCGATCAGGATGCCGTAGATCACGATCGACTGGTCGTAAAGCGGATTGAAGGTAAAGCTCTCCCAGCCCAGGCCGCGCACGAAGTGCTGCACGCCGAAGTCGGGGTTGAGCAGCCACTGCCAGACCAGGCCGGTGACGATGAAGGACAGCGCGAAAGGATAGAGGATGATCGTCCGGAACGTGTTCTCGAAGCGGATCTTCTGGTCGAGCAGCGCCGCGAGCAGGAAGCCGATCAGCAGCGAGAATATGAGCGAGAGGGTGCCGTAGATCAGAAGGTTCTGGATCGAGGCGATCCAGCGCGGCGTCGTCCACAGGCGTTCATACTGGTCGAGGCCGATGAAATTCAGCCGCGGCAGCAGCCGCGAATTGGTGAAGGAATGGATGATCGTCCAGACGGTGCCGCCGACGAACACGACGAGCGCCGTGAAGATCATCGGAAGCGAGGCGACCTTGGCGTTGAGGTTGCGGAACAGCGAACTCGGGCGCCGGGGCGGGTCTGTGGGCATGGCGATCGTCCAGCGTCTGGGTCAAGACGGGCCCGCCGCCGGCGGATGTCGCACGGCGGCGGGCGGTCAGCCTTGGGGGCTCAGTCGGCGTTGGCGATGATCTCGGCGTAGCGCTTCTGCGCTTCCTCCGGCGTCATCGATGGCGTGCTGAAGAACGCAACGAACAGATCGTTGAGCTGGTTGTTGGTATCCTCGGTGTTGAGCCGCGGCGGATCGGGGATCGTGTTGCCCTTGGCGAGGATGTCGAGACCCTTCTTCATGCAGTCGTTGGCGGCTGCGAGGTCGACGTCGCCGCGCACCGGCACCGAACCCTTCTTGAGGTTGAAGGCAACCTGCGTTTCGGGGCTGAGCATGACGGAGGCCAGCGCCTCCTGCGCCTTGGTCTTGGCCTCGTCCTTCAGGATCGGGAAGTAGAACGCGTCGCCGCCGACCGAGATCAGCTCGTTCACGCCCAGACCCGGCAGGCAGGAATAGTCCTTGCCGGCGACCTGGCCGGCGACCTGGAACTCGCCCTGCGCCCAGTCGCCCATGATCTGGCCGCCGGCCTGGCCGGTGATGACGAGATTGGTGGCCTGGTTCCAGTCCTGAACGTTGGAGTTCGCCGACATCTTGCGGGCGTCGTCGGCAGCCTTGAACACCTTGGCGATCTCAGGTCCGGCCGCCGCCTCGGCATCCTTGTCCTGATAGACCTTGAGATAGGTCTCCTTGCCGGCGATCGCCGGGATGAGGACGTTGAACGCGCCGGTCCGCTGCCAGGGCTGGCCGCCGATCGCGAGCGGAACCTTGCCGGCCTTCTCGAGTGCGGGCGCCGCGGCGACGAACTCGTCCCAGTTCTTCGGAACCGGCACGCCGGCATCCTCGAACGCCTTGTGCGAGAGCCACAGCCACTGCCAGGAATGGATGTTGATCGGCACGCAATAGATCTTGCCGTCGACGGTGCAGCCGTCGAGCAGGCTCACCGGGCGGATGAAGTTCTTCCAGCCTTCCTTCTCGGCCAGTTCGGTGAAGTCGCGCATCAGGCCGGCCTGCACCAGCTCCTCGGCCTGACGGCCGTGGTTGAACTGCGTGGCGGCCATGGGGTCGCCGCCGGTGATGCGGCTGATGAAGACGGGACGCGCCGTATTGCCGCCGCCGGCGATGGCGCCGTCGACCCATTTATTGCCGGTGGCGTCGAAGGCCTTGGCGAATTCGGCGACAGCCGCGGCTTCGCCGCCGGATGTCCACCAGTGCGTGACTTCGAGGTCGGTGGCGCTTGCTAGTGAAGTGAAAGAAACCGAGGCGAGGGCCGCGGCGAGAAACCGTAAACGCATTACATCTCCTCCCTGATCTGTAACGTTACAGCCGGCACGATATGTCATGCGTTGGCAGGAGGCAATGCCCCCATGTCACTTTTTTCGGGACCCGAAATTATGCCGGCCCGCCCGCGCGCCTTCATTGCACTGCCGAAATACCACCTTGCAATGCGGAAAATAGGCCTGGAATGGCGTGCAAGCTACTGATTCCGCTCATCAGTGCGCTGCAGCGAGTTCCGCCAGCGCCGGAGGATGGCCGGGCCGTGGAAGGCTGCAACTCCCGCAGGTGACAAATACGATCTGTAACGTTACAGTATCTAACTTAAAGTCGGGCTTTTCCATGCGGAATCGCCTATAGGACCTCGTCGGAAGGTGACGGGCATGCATGGACAGGGCGAAGGCGACGAGGCGCGGCGGAACGAGGCTGTCCGTCCGACGCTGAAATCGATCGCCTTCATGACGGGGCTTGGCGTCACCACCGTGTCGCGGGCGCTGAAAGATGCGCCGGAGATCGGGGAGGAGACGCGGCGCCGGGTCCAGCTCGTGGCGCGGCAGGTCGGCTACAGGCCCAACCGCGCGGGCGTCAGGCTGCGCACCGGCAAGACCAATGTGATCAGCCTCGTCCTCGACACCGAAGACGATGTCACCGGATTCGTGTCGGACATCATCTACGGCATTTCGGACGGTATCGCCGATACGTCCTACCATCTGGTCGTGACTCCCTATTCGCGCCGCAAGGACCCGATGGATCCGGTCCGCTACGTGGTCGAGACCGGGTCGGCGGACGGGATCATCATCTCGCGCACCACGCCCAACGACCCGCGGATTCTCTATCTCCTCGAGCACGGCTTTCCGTTCGCCGCGCATGGGCGGACGAACATGGGCCGGGCCCACCCCTTCCACGATTTCGACAACGAGGCCTTCGGCCGCATGGCCGTCGAGGCGCTGGTGGCCAGGGGGCGGCGGCGCATGGCGCTGCTGCCGCCGCCGCCCGCGCTCACCTATCATCGCCACATGCGCAAGGGTTTCGCCGATGCCCTGGCGGAGGCAGGCCTGCAGGAATATTCCCTCGGCGACCTCTCGATCGACGATTCGATCGATAGCGTGCGCGACCGCATCGCGGCGGTGGCCGCCCGATCCGGCGCGCCCGACGGCTATGTCTGCGCCAGCGGCGGCGCGGCCTTCGCCCTCGTGGCCGGGCTCGAGGCGGCCGGCCTTTCGCTCGGCCGCGAGGTCGACGTCGTGACCAAGCAATCGTCCAAGCTGCTGCGCTGGTTCCGGCCGGACCTGCGGCTGGTCGAAGAGGATTTCCGCGTGGCGGGGCGGCAGCTCGCCATCGCCGTGATGGGCGCCATCGCCGGAAAGAGCCTGTCCGAGCTCCAGACGATCGCCGTGCCGGCCGGTGGGAGACCGTCCTCCTCGGGATAGCCGCGACAGTCTCTTGTCTGCCGCGTGCACAACAACCGGCAAAGTGGAAGTAGAGGTTTCCCCAACGTCCTGTTAGCGTTAGATTTGTTTCAGGGGGCCGGCGCATCGCGGAGCGTGTTGCGGCGGAGAGGCAAGCAAATATCGTCGGGTCGACCGGACGGGCGGCCTGCGCCGGCAGGAAGGGCAGATCCGCGGCATGGCTGCTCGGCGGTACATCCGACAGCTCGCGACGATCGTTTCGATCGACGCGGCCGGGTTTTCGCGTCTCATGGGCATGGACGACGAGGCGGCATTGTCTGCCTTCGAGGAACGCCGCGACGTCATCGTCGAGCGCTGCGGCGCGCATGGCGGGCGGACATTCGGCGACGCCGGCGACTCGATCATGGCCGAATTCGGCAATCCCGCGGAAGCGCTTCTGGCGGCGTTCGATTTCCAGGAACGGATATCGATTCTCAACGACTCGGCACCGCTGAGCCGGCGCATGCCCTTCCGCGCCGGCATCAACACGGGCGACGTGATCGCGCATGAGGGACGGCTCTACGGAGACGACGTCAACATCGCCGCCCGCATCCAGGAGTTCGCGCCGCATGGCGGCCTGGCGATCTCGGAGACGACCTGGCACCATGTCAAGGATAAGACCGCGGCCGAGTTCACCGATCTCGGCGTGCTGTCGCTCAAGAACATCGCCCTGCCGGTGCGCGTCTTCGCGGCCGGCAGGCGCTCGGGTTCCGCCGCGGGAACGGCGCCGGCCAATCTGCCGCTCGGGTTGCTCAAGCATCTGTCGACGTCGCAAGGCCCGCCTGCGATCGCGGTACTGCCGTTCCGCGACGGTGGGGAACATGAGCTCGCCTACCTCGCCGACGGCATGGCCGAAGAAATCGGCCGCGGCCTCTCCAATGTACGCTGGCTGTCAGTCATCGCGATGGGCTCCTCGTTGCAGTTCCGCGACGATGCGCTCGACATAAGGCTCGTCGGCAACGCGCTGGGTGCCCGCTACGTGGTCCGCGGCACGCTGGCGCGAAACGGCGCGGAAATTCGCATCTCGGTCGCCCTCATCGACGCCTCCAACGGCCGCCTGGTCTGGTCGCGGCGCTTCAACCGGCCCTTCGATGACGTCTTCGCGCTGCAGAACGAGATCGGCAGCGAGATCGTCTCGATCCTGGAGAAAGAGGTGGATCGCGTCGAACAGGCGCGCACCTTCCAGGTCCCGTGGGAGAGCCTGGAGACATGGCAGCTGGTTCTGCGCGGGCGCTGGCACATGGCGCGACGCACCAGCCAGGACACCGAACTCGCGTACGAGCTCTTCGACAAGGCCTACCGGCAGGATCCGAATTCCAGCGCGGTGCTGAACGAACTGGCCTGGTGGTGGTTCTGGCGCGCCTGGCTGCGGTTCGGCGACAATGAGGACCTTGACCGGGTCGCGCAGTTCGCGCACAAGGCGCTGCTGATGGACAGTCAGGATTCGCGGCCGCACGCCAATCTCGGCGCGGTGGAGATCATGCGCGGTCAGCCGGCGCGGGCGGTCGAGCACCTCGAGACGGCGCTCCATATCAATCCGAGCTTCGCCTTCGCGCGTTCTGCCATGGGCAGCGCCCGCTTGCTGCTCAACGATCCGGCCGCAGCGATCCCGCTGTTCAAGGATACCGAGCGGCTCAGCCCGTTCGATATCTACAGCTTCCACAATCTCGGCGAGATGGCCGCCGCCCACAGCCTGATGGAGGACTGGCCGGCGGCGATCGAGACCGCACAGCGGTCGCTTTCGCTGTCGCCCGGCTATTTCTACGCGCGGTTCCTGAAGATCGGCGCGCTGGCGCGCAGCGGGCGCGAGGACGAAGCGCTGCGTGAGCGGGCGATCTTCGATACGCGGCATCCCGATTTCACCGTGCAGCGGATACGCTGGATCCCCTTCGCCGACCGCGCCGCGAACGGCTTCCTGATCGCCAATTTCGAAATGGCGAAGCCAGGGTGATCTCCGGGGCCGATTGAGCAGGCGAACTATGAAGTCGGTCACAGACGCCGCGGTCGCGGGTCTAGACATTGGCGGCGGCTTGTCCCGAAATGCAACTTTCGCGAGCCGCCGCTCCGGCCAGCCCGAGGAACGCCGCATGGCATATCGACATTGGCGATTCCATCGGCGCCCGCCACCGGCGACGGCGGACGAGGGACTGTACGGGACGATTCCATCCATTTGATTTTTTCAATTTTGGGGCGGGGGCTCCGGACGATGTTTCAGACCAAATATTTCGATGGGGTGCGCAAGGCGCAGGCCGAGCAGCGTCCCGTCTCCGAGATGCCGCCGTTCGACATTGGCCGGCTGCGATCCAAGGGCGGCATCGGCGAGCGGGTCAGGGACCTGTTGTTCGAGGACCCGCGCTGGTGGCTGAAGATCCTGCGCCGCTGGTGGCCGACGCCGCGCATCGGCAAGTTCGTGCTGGTGACGCGCGACGCGGACGTGCGCGAGGTGCTGGAGCGCGAAAGCGAGTTCATCACCCCTTACGGGCCCGAGATGACCGAAATGGCCGGCGGGGCCAACTTCGTGCTCGGCATGCAGGACGGGGAGGACTACCGCAAGCTGAAAAAGCCGCTGCTGAGCGCCTTTCCGCCCGCCGAGGTCGAGCAGCGGGTCCGGCCGATCGCGGCGCGGCATGCCCGCGCGATCATGGATCGCGCCTCGCCGGGGTTCGACGCCATTGCCAGGCTGATGAAGGTCGTGCCGGCGCGGATCTGCCGCGAATATTTCGGCATGATCGTCGACGACGAGAACGAGTTCACCGACTGGTCGATTGCGCTGAGTTCGATCTTCTTCTCGGATCCGGCGGCGAGCAAGGTCACGCGCGAACTCGCCATCGTCGCCGCCGATCGGATGGTAAAGACCGTCGACCGTTCCATCACCGCGATCCGCGACGGTTCGGCTCTGCCCGACACGCCGCTCTCGCGCATGGTCGGGATGATGGACAACGGCGTGCTGACTCGCGAGGAGGTCCATTCGGTGATGCTGGGGATGATCTCCGGCTTCGCGCCGACCAACCTCTTGGCCGGCGGCAACTGCCTCGACGTCATCCTGTCCCGGCCCGAGGCGCTGGACGCGGTCAAGCTCGCGATCGGCGCCAACGACACGGAGGCGCTGGACAAGGCGGTGATGGAGGCAATGCGCTTCAAGCCGATCTGGATCGGCCCCTGGCGCTACGCGTCGAGCGAACTGCGGATCGCGGCGGGGACGAAGCGGGAGAAGCTGATCCCGCGCGGCGCGACCGTGATGCCGGCGACGCTGTCGGCCATGTTCGATCCCGACGCCGTGGAACGGCCGGACGAATTCGATCCCGAGCGGCCGCGCAAGACCTACATGGTCTACGGCCACGGCATCCATGTCTGCATCGGCGCGGAGGTGGCGCGCGTCCAGATCGGCGAGTGCCTGCGCGCGATCTTCGCCAAGAAGGACGTGCGTCGCATGCCGGGGCGAGACGGCAAGATGACGCGCATCGGCGCCTTTCCCGATCATCTCAGGATCGATTTCGAGCGCGACCCGCTCGACAAGGTGGTCAAGCAGTCCCTGGTTACCGTCGTGCTTCCGGTGAAGCCCGGCATCGACCTCGATGCGGTGCGCGAGGACGTCGGCAGTCTGCGCAATCCGGCCGGCACGGCGATGAAGGCTGCTCTCGACGCGACGGACAAGATCCATTTCGCCAGCATCGCCGTGGTCGAGACCGGCAAGACCGACCTGGCGTCGGGTCTCGCGGAAGGCGTGATCGTGGTGGAGATGTCCGGCGACGGATGCGCGAAGGAGGTCCTTCCGGTCTTCGCCGCCGCCACAGGGGATATCCTGCGGCCGATCCTGGAGCGGGCCTGCGTCAATCCGAATGGGCGCGAGGTAGCGGATCTGCTGGACGCCCATAGCCGCGACGTGTCTCCCGCCTTCGGCAGCACGCTGGGCGTGGTCTTCTCAGGCACGCCGGGTCACTCGGTGGCACGCATCAAGGCCGAGGCCAGCCTCGCCGATGCCCTGCGGGATGTCGTCGAGACGCCGCGGCCGAACGATCCGCGCGGCGCGGCCGCGGCGCTCGCCCAGGCGCGCAAGCATTTGCAGGCTACAGGCAAGTACGACTTTGCCTTCAGGACGACGGAAAGCGATCTCGAAAAGCCCGCCGGTTCGGTTGCACGGGCTATACGCGCGACGCTGACGACGCCTTATCTGGCCTTCCTGGTGCTGGTGCTGGTCCTGTTGGGCGGCTGGCTGACGCATATGAACGTCTTCGGTCCGCCCTCGACCCCTCTCGACTCCGCCATGGCGTTCGGACTCGGCATTCTCGGGCTGGCGTTCGCGGCCGGTCTGGTGACGGGGGGGATGACCCTGCTGCTCTACGGCCCCGACGGCCGGGCGGCGGGCGAGGTCGAGGACAGGCGGCTGAGGACGCGCTTCCTTCGGTTCCTCCTCGTCGGACTTGCGATCCTCGCGGCCGTTCTCGTCGGCGCCTATGTCTATGGCCCGTTCGACGGCCCTCTGCGCAACGTCTTCGTCTCCGGCGCCTCGCTCCTCCTCGCGGTGATCGGCCTGCTCGTCGTCGCCTCGGCGGTCATCGTCGGTGTCGCCTGGCTGCTGCAGAGGTGGGAAAGCCACGACAAGCGCAGCATCCTCTCCCTGGAACTGGCGGATCTGGAGAACATTCAGAAAAGGGAAGGATGGCGGCCCCAGAACCATCTCACCGCGATCTCGGTAATGAAGCCGGGCCGGCTGCGGCGCCTGACCCTGAGGCTCGTCTTCTATCTGATCCAGATCTCGGCTCAGAAGGTCTTCCGGCCCGGCTATCTTTCGACCATCAACACCATCCACTTCGCCCGCTGGGTGCTGATCCCGGGAACCGACCGGCTGGTGTTCTTCTCGAACTACGACGGCAGCTGGGAGAGCTATCTGGAGGACTTCATCGCCAAGGCGGCCAAGGGGCTCACCGGCGTCTGGAGCAACACGATCGGCTATCCCCGCACGACCCTGCTGTTTTTCGACGGCGCGCGCGACGGCGACCGGTTCAAGCGGTGGGCACGCCGCCAGCAGGTGCCGACCCTGTTCTGGTATTCGGCCTATCCCGAACTCACGACGCAGCGCATCCGTATCAATTCGCGCATCCGGCGCGGCATCTGCTGGGCCAGCGACAGCGAGGCGCGCAACTGGGTCAGCCTGTTCGGCTCGCGTCCGCGTCCGTATATTTCCCAGAAGCGGTTCGATCTGAGCGCGATACCGACCCTGCCCGCTCCTCCGGATCCGCTGGAAAGCGGCGAGATCCAGGCGATCTTCTTCAATGCCTTCGGCGCCCTGCAGCATGGCCACCTGTTCGCCTTCTCGATTCCCGACAACCTGTCGCGGCAGGCGCGGCTGGAGTGGCTGGAGTTCCTCGCCGCGAACACCAGCTTCGGCGACGTCGTTCCCCGCGTGAAGGCGATGACCATCGGGTTCGGTCCGCGCGGACTTCTCCAGCTCGGCCTCGCCACGCATCCGGACGAGAACGTCATGCGGGAGTTCCCGAGCGCCTATCTGCAGGGCATGGGCCATGCGCAGCGCAGCCGTATCCTCGACGACAAGGGCGCGAGCGACCCGGCGAACTGGCGTTGGGGGTCGGGCAGCCGGTCGGGCGACATCCTCGTGTCTTGCTACGCGCACGACACCGCCATGCTCGTCACGGTGGCCGACGAGGTCAGGACTCGCGCGCTCGCGGCCGGATTGAGCGTGGTCGCCGACGTGCCGCTCAGCGTCAACCGCGACAAGCAGAACAGGGCGAAGGAGCAGTTCGGCTTCGCCGACGGCATTTCCCAGCCGGTGGTGCGCGGCACGGCCCGCGCCAATGCCGGGGCGCCGGCGGCCAATGTCGTCGCGGCGGGCGAGTTCCTGTTCGGCTATCGCGACGAGCACGGCTTTTATCCGGTCTCGCCGGCGGTCAGCGCGAAGAACGACCCGACCGGAATCCTGCCATCGCTGCGTCACCGCCGCGGCGATGGCGGGGTGAAGGAGGAGCAGCGCGATTTCGGCCGCAACGGCTCGTTCCTGGTCGTCAGGCAGTTCGAACAGCATGTCGAAACGTTCGAGAGCTACTGTGCCTTCGCGGCACAGGAACAGAGCAGGGCGCATGCCGATCCGACGATCACGCCGGACTGGATCGCGGCCAAGATGATGGGTCGCTGGCGCGACGGGTCGTCGCTGGTGCGTAACCCCGAAGGCCGTCCAGGCCGTCCCGCCGACAACGCCTTTTCCTACGGGGTCGAAGACCCGCAGGGACTGCGCTGTCCCTTCGGCGCGCATATCCGCCGGTCCAATCCGCGCGACTCGCTCGGCGACGATCATGCGACGCAGATCCAGATCGGCAAGCGGCACCGGATCCTGCGCGTCGGCCGGACCTACGAGCTGCGGGACGAGAGCGGCGGCATTGAGGAGAAGGGGCTGGTGTTCATGTGCCTCAACGCCGACATCGAACGCCAGTACGAGTTCATGCAGCAGACCTGGGTCGCATCGTCGAGCTTCCACGGGCTGAACGGCGAGAAGGATCCGACCATCGGATCGAGCAACGGCACGGGCCGCTATACAATTCCGAAATGGGAGGGCAGCGTCGTGCTGAAGAACCTGCCGGACTTCGTGACGACCCGCGGCGGCGGCTATTTCTTCATGCCGAGCCGGGCGGCGGTGCGCTACCTCATCTCGAGGCTGCGCTAAGGGAGCAAATCAGTCGTCCTCGGCGGAAGCGGCGATGCGCCGCAACGCCGCGGCGTTGAGGACGTGGACGCCGCCCCGGCGCAGCTCGATGATGTTGCGCGAGCGCCAGTCGTTGAGCGTCTTGTTGACGGATTCGCGGGTCGCGCCGAGGAATTCGGCCAGTTCGGCCTGCGATATGTCGATCCAGCCGTCGCTGGCGGCGTTGATGCCCGACAGCAGCGCGAGGCGCTTGGCCAAGCGCGCCTCGATGGCGAAGAAGGCCAGATCGCCCATCTCGCCGCTCACCCAGCGCAGGCGGGCGCAGAGGAGTTCGATCATCGCGCGGGCCAGCGCCGGGTACCGCTCCATGCGCTCGAACAGCTGGGCGCGGCTGAGCGAAACGAGTTCGCAGGGTGTGAGGCAGATCGCGGTGGCGGTGCGGGTGCCGCCGTCCAGCGCGCCGATCTCTCCGACTAGACTATGGTGCAGCTCGATATTGGCCACCATCTTCTGCCCGCCCGGAGAATAGAGCGAGATCTCGACGGTTCCCGAAAGGACGCCGTAGATACGATCGGACTCGTCTTCCTGAACGAAGAGATGCTGGCCGGCGGCACAACGCTCCACGCGGCACCCCTTGAACAGCAGATCGAAGAGATCCGGGCCGATGCGGACAGGGGCTCCGGTGCCCGCTTCGTTTTCGGCGTGGATCATCGGGACGCTCCGCTCGCGGCGACTTGCATCTGTGTACGACAGGTCGATCAGCGTGGGAAGCATAGCGTGTCACTCACTCGAAGGATGCGAAAGCGTTGGGCCGGCCGGGGCGCGCGCCCAGCAAGCCGGGGGTCGGCCGGGGTCGCAGGAAGGGTGTCGCGGTGCGGGGCAGGTCGTCTGCACGGACGGCGGGAGGGACCGCCCGCGCAGACGACGACAATGAAAAGCTCTTCGACATGATTGAACGATGCGCCCCGCGAAGGACTGTTCCTTTTCATTGGGCTCGAGGTCCGATTCGACCTTGCCGTAACGGAAAGTCTTCGAGTTCGCGGAAAACGTCTGTGAGATGATTCACACGGCCATCCGACACGGCTGACTGAGCCCGTCGGCGCGACGCGATTGGCCGAGATCCGCGTTCGGGTTTCGTCCGCCCCTCATGCACGCGAGCGCGCGAGACCTCCGTCGAAAGCTGGCGCAGCCGCGCCGCCTGAGGCACAGTGACCGGCGAGGAAAGTGCCGACCGGTCCAGACGGGCCGATCTGATCGCGAGGGAGGATGCGATGGGTGACAAGGAAGCCTCGCAGTCGTTGAAGGCGCTGCTGGGCATTCGCGACCTGATTCTCGGCGGCAGGCTTGCGGCCGGCGAGCGGCTCTCCGAGATCCCGCTTGCCGAACAGCTCGGCATTTCGCGCACGCCGGTGCGGGCCGCGCTCGCGCGGCTCGAACAGGAGGGGCTGCTCGAGAAGAGCCCGTCGGGCAGCTATTTCGCCCGAGCCTTCACCATCGACGAGGTGATGGATGCGATCGAGCTTCGCGGTGTGCTGGAAGGAACGGCCGCGCGTCTGGCGGCCGAGCGGGGCTGCGATCCGCGCAAGCTGTCCGACATCGCGCGCGTCGTGGACGCCATCGGCGAGACGCTGGCGCCGGGTCCGCTCGACATGGACTTCGAGGCCTACGTGCAGCGCAACGACGAATTCCACAGGCTCCTGGCCGGTCTCGCCGGAAGCGAGACCATTCGCCGCGAGATCGAGCGCACGGTGAGGCTCCCCTTCGCTTCGCCCAGCGCTTTTCTCGAAAAGCAGGAGGACGTTCCGGTGTTCCGCCAGTCGCTGGTCGGGGCGCAGGAGCAGCACCGCGCCATCGTCGAGGCGATCGAGAAGCGCGAAGGTGCGCGCGCCGAGGCGATCGCCCGCGAACATGCGAGACTGGCTAGGCGCAATCTCGAATACGTGCTCTACCGCGATCCGAGCCTCATGCAACGCATCCCGGCGCTGACGCTGGTTCGCCCGGAGGAAGAAGCCGAGGGAGGCTATCGCCCCGCCGACTGGATGGCAACGGCCTTCCGTCGGCTGTAGATCATCTCCGGTGATCCAAGTCTCACCGTAAAGCTCTCGCGTCGGGCGTTTCCTGCCCGGGCAGCGGCATTTGTGTCTTTGATCCGTGGCAATGACGAGGCAGTCTGTCCCGCGATAGGCCCTACGCGGAAAAAGGTTGACGCTTGACCATCAGGAATCTCGAATTCGCCGCCCGGCCGCGCTCGGTGGCCGTGGTCGGCGCCTCGCAGCGGGACGGGTCGGTCGGGCGCGTCGTGCTCGACAACATCCTGGAAGCCGGGTTCGAGGGGCCGGTCTGGCCGATCAATCCGAAGTATAGCGAAGTGCGCGGACTTGCATGCTTCGCCCGGGCGGGCGACCTGCCGGCGGTACCCGATGTCGCGGTGATCGTGACACCGGCGGAGACCGTGCCCGGGATCATTGCCGATCTCGGCGAGAAAGGCTGCCGGGTGGCGGTGGTGATCACGGCGGGGCTGACGCGCCAGAACGGGCTGCGCCAGGCGATGCTCGATGCGGCGCGGCCGTACCTGTTGCGCATCATCGGACCGAACACGGTCGGGCTGATGAACCCGCCCTTCAGGCTGAATGCAGGCTTCGCGCATATGGCCGCGAAGCCTGGCAACATTGCGCTTCTGTCGCAGTCGGGAGCCATCGCCACCTCGCTCATCGACTGGGCCGCCGACAACAATGTCGGCTTTTCCCACATCGTCTCGCTCGGCGACATGGCCGATGTCGATGTCGGCGACTGGCTCGACCTGCTCGCCGGCGACCCGGTGACGAAGGCAATCGTGATGTATCTCGAATCGGTGACGAATCCGCGCAAGTTCATGTCGGCGGCGCGCGCGGCGGCCCGCATCAAGCCGGTCGTCGCAATCAAATCCGGCCGCCATGCCCAGGCGGCGAAGGCGGCCGCCACCCACACAGGTGCCCTATCGGGCGCCGACCGCGTCGTCGACGCCGCGCTCAGGCGGGCAGGTATCCTGCGGGTCGAGGGTCTTGCCGAGCTGATCGACGCGGCCGAGATAACTTCGCGGTTCTCCCCGCTGCGGCGCGCCCGCGTCGGCATCGTGACCAATGGCGGAGGCGCCGGCGTCCTCGGCGTCGATGAACTGATCGCGTGCGGCGGCGAGCTCGCGGACCTGTCCGCCGAGACGCTCGCCGAGCTCGACCGCGCACTGCCGGCGACGTGGTCGAAGGCAAATCCCGTCGACATCATCGGCGACGCGCCGCCGGACCGCTATCGGATCGCCGTGTCGGCCGTCGCAGAGGATCCCGGCGTCGACGCCGTGATGGTGTTCAACTGCCCGACCGGCCTCGCCTCGCCGATCGAGGCGGCGAAGGCCGTCGCCGATCTCGCGGACAATGGTCACATCGCAGGCAAGCCGGTGCTGACCTCATGGCTGGGCGAACACACGGCGAGGATTGGCCGCCAGCTCCTCCAGCAGGCGGGGCTGGCGAGCTTCGAGACGCCGGCCGACACGGCGCGCGCCGCGTCCTATCTCGCCGACTGGTCGAAGGCGCAGATCGCGCTCAGCCGGGTGCCTTCGGCCCGCAGCGAGGATGTCGACGGCAACCGCGAGGCGGTGCTCGAAATTCTTCGCGAGGTGGCGCGCGAAGGCAGGCGCATGCTGACAGAGCCGGAAGCCAAGAGCGTGATCAGAGCCTATGGCATCGACGCCCCCGACACAGTGGTCGCGCGGACGCCAAAGGAGGCAGAGACCGCAGCCAAACGTCTGCTGGCCGACGGTGGACAGGTCGCGGTGAAACTGCTGTCGAAATCGATCACGCACAAATCCGACGTCGGCGGCGTGGTTCTGGGGCTCGATACAGCGAAGGCCGCGGCGGAGGCGGCGCGGACGATCGAGAAGCGCGTGGCGAAGCTGCGGCCGGACGCGGCGATCGAGGGGTTCGCGGTGCAGCCGATGGTCATTCGCAAGCAGGCGCACGAACTGATCCTCGGCATGAGCCGCGATCCGATTTTCGGGCCGGTCCTGCTGTTCGGGGCAGGCGGTGTCGCTGTCGAAGTGACGGACGACACCGCGGTCGCGCTGCCGCCGATGGACGACGTGCTGGCCGGAGACCTGATCGACCGCACCCGGATCGGCCGTCTGCTCGCCGGTTACCGCGACCGCAAGCCGGCGAACCGCGCGGCGATCGTCTCGGCCCTCAACGGGCTGTCTCAGCTCGTCATCGATTTTCCGTGCATCGAGGGGATCGACGTCAATCCGCTGCTTGCGAATGCCGACGGCGCGATCGCACTCGACGCCCGCATCGAAATCGATCCCGCCCGCGTGGAGGAACCCGGGCCGGAGAAGGCTCTCGTCATCCGGCCCTATCCGACCGGCTGGGACAAGACGGTCGCGGGCAGCGGAGGCGAATTCCACATACGACCGATCAAGCCGGCCGATCTCGGCCTTTATCCCGATTTCCTCGCCAAGGTGTCGGCCGACGACATAAGGCTGCGCTTTCTCGCCCAGCGCCGGGAATTTCCGGACGAGATGCTCAAGCGGCTGACTCAGCTCGACTACGACCGCGAGATCGCCTTCGTCGCCCTGCGCGGCGAGGGAGACCTGGCGGCGATCGGTCGCCTCTCGGCCGACCCGGACCACGTGAAGGCCGAATATGCGCTTCTGGTGCGCACCGACATGCAGGGCCAGGGCCTCGGCTGGGCGATGCTTCGCCATCTGATCGACTATGCCCGCGCCGACGGCATCGGGCAGATCGAAGGCATGATCCTTTCGGAGAACGTGCGCATGCTGGCCATGTGCCGGGAATTCGGCTTCGAGATCGGTCCCCATCCCGAGGAGCCGGGCCTCATGCTGGCGACGCTTGATCTCGGCTGACGGATTCCGAGACGTCTGGCCGTGTCATCTCTTTGACATTTGCCAATCGGTATGGAATATGTCGCTACTGCCTTTGAAGAGTGGGGAGCAATGGCGAAGGCGCAAGCGGACCGCATCGTCCACAAAGCCGCATGGCTTTATTACACGCACGGCCTGCGCCAGGACGAGGTGGCACAGCGGCTGAATATATCGCGTGCCTCGGTGGCGCTCTACCTGCGCCGCGCCCGCGAGAGCGGCATCGTCACTATTTCCACCGCAACCTATCTGTTCCGCGGCGAACAGCTGGCGCGCGAGGTCGAGGACAGGTTCGGGCTCGAAGCGGTCTGGATCGCCGGTGAGGAGCTCGCCGCCGAGGATGAGGAAGCGGAAATCCCGCCGCTCGCGGCAAGCGTCTTCCTCGAGATGGTCGGCCGCGGCCAGCGCGTCGGCATCGCCTGGGGACGCACGGTCTATGCTATCGCCGACGCCATGCCCTTCGCCGACCTGGAGGGCGTCACCGTCGTCCAGCTCTGCGGCAATCTCGGTGCTCCCTACTCCTACCGTCCTGACCAGTGCACGACGGAGATCGCCCGGAGGCTCAACGCCCGCGGCCTCAATTTCTATGCGCCGCTGGTGCTGTCGACCTCCGGTCTCGCCGATGCGCTGCGGGAAGAGCCGGTGATCCGCGAACAGCTCGACAGCGTTTCCGGCTGCGACCTCTCGCTCTATTCCGTCGGCACGCTCGACGAGGACAGCCACGTCGTGAAGTGCGGCGCGCTGACGATATCCGAACTCGCGCAGCTGAAGACGCAAGGCGCCGCCGGCGTGATTGCCGGCCAGGTCATAGACCGCAGCGGTCTCCTGCTCGACTGCGACTACAACCGCCGGGTCATCTCGGCGGAGCTGGAGAGCCTGAAGGCGATCCCGCGCCGGCTGCTCGTGGTGCAGGAGGAGAGCAAGCTCGAACCCCTGCGTGCCGCCCTCGCAGGCGGCTTCTGCACCCATCTCGTCGCCACCGCCACGATCGCCCGCGACCTGCTCGCCGGCTGAGCGCATCGCCAATCACCTCGATACGGAAGACCGACATGAAGAATCTGTGGAACGACCAGGAAGCCGAACGCCTCGTCGGCGACTATGCCGCCAAGGGCGTGGCGCGCGATCTCGCGCTGCGCGTCTACACGACCCGGCTGCTCGGCGGCGAGCCGCGGCTGGTGCTGCATGGCGGCGGCAACACGTCGGTCAAGGCACAGGCGACGGACCTCGTCGGCGACACCTACGATGTGCTGCACGTCAAGGGTTCTGGCTGGGACATGGCCGTCATCGAGCCTGCCGGCCTGCCGGCGGTGAAGATGGCGCCGCTGCTCAAGGCCCGCGCCAAGGACGCGCTCTCGGACGAGGACATGGTGGCGCTGCAGCGGGCGAACCTGATCGACCCGTCCTCGCCCAATCCATCGGTCGAGACGCTGCTGCACGCCTTCCTGCCACACAGGTTCGTCGACCACACCCATTCGACCGCTGTTCTCGCCATCGTCGACCAGGGCGAGGATTCGAAGGCGCTTTGCGAAAGGGTGTTCGGTCCGAAGATGGGCTACGTGCCCTACATCAAGCCTGGCTTCGATCTCGCGAAGGCGGCCGCGGAGGTGTTCGAGAAGGACACCAACGTCGAAGGCCTCATCCTCGACAAGCACGGCATCTTCACCTTCGCCGAAAGCGCGAAGGAGGCCTATGACCGGATGATCCATTGGGTCACGGTCGCCGAGGATTATGTGGCGAAGAACGGCAAGGCACCGGCCGCGGCAGTCGCGCTGCCGGCTGCGCTCGCATCGTCGGCGGACATCGCCTCCTCGCTGCGCGGCGCGGTCGCCGTCGATCTCGGCGAGGGCCGCTTCGACCGAATGGTGTCGGACTTCCGCACCTCGCCCGCGATCCTCGATTTCCTCGCCCGCGCCGATCTCGAACGGCTCGCCGCGCGCGGCGTCTCGACGCCGGATCTCTCGATCCGCATCAAGACCGGCCCGATGGTGCTGCCGGCGCCGGCGGCGGGCGATGCCAGCTACCCGAAGACGATCCGCGAGAAGGTGGCGGGTTACGCCGCCGAATACACCGACTATTTTCGCACCAACGACGCGCGCGACGATGTCAGGCGCACCATGCTCGACCCGATGCCCAGGCTCAGCCTCGTGCCGGGGCTCGGCATGTTCGGACATGGCAGAACGCTGAAGGACGCAAAGATCGCCTCCGACGTGGGCGAGATGTGGATCGAGGCGGTGCGGGGCGCCGAAGCGATCGGCGATTTCAGGCCGCTGGCCAAATCGGACCTGTTCGAACTCGAATACTGGTCGCTGGAGCAGGCGAAGCTCGCCGGCAACAAGCCGAAGCCGCTGACCGGCCAGGTGATGCTGGTCACCGGCGGCGCGGGCGCGATCGGTGCCGCCACCGCGAAGATGTTCGCCGCCAACGGCGCGCATGTCGTGGTCGTCGATCTGGACGAGGCCAAGGCCAAGGAGATCGCGAAGGCCGCCGGCAATGCCTCGATCGGCGTCGGCGCCGACGTGACGAAGCCGCAGGACGTGCGCGCGGCGTTCGATGCGGCGGTCGCGACCTATGGCGGCGTCGACATCGTCGTGTCGAACGCCGGCGCGGCTTTCGAGGGTGCGATCGGCGAGATCGACGATGCGCTGCTGCGCAGGAGCTTCGAGCTCAACTTCTTCGCCCATCAGTGCGTGGCGCAGAACGCGGTTCGGATCTTCAAACAGCAGGGCACCGGCGGCTGCCTCTTGTTCAACACGTCGAAGCAGGCGATCAATCCCGGCCCGAAGTTCGGCGCCTACGGCCTGCCCAAGGCGGCGACGCTTTTCCTGTCGCGCCAATATGCGCTCGACTACGGTGCGATCGGCGTTCGCTCCAACGCCGTCAACGCCGACCGCATCCGCTCCGGGCTGCTCACCGACGCGATGATCGCCAGCCGCTCGACGGCGCGCGGCCTGTCGGAGAAGGACTACATGTCGGGCAATCTCCTCGGACAGGAGGTGACGGCCGACCATGTCGCGCAGGCCTTCCTGCATCATGCGCTGGCGGAACGCACGACGGCCGACGTGACGACCGTCGATGGTGGCAACATCGCGGCGGCGCTGAGGTAGGAGCGATTGCGCTCATTCTCGGATGTGCTATCTATGTAGCACATCCGGTTGGAGTGTCGTTCATGTCCGTCACATCGAAAATACGCCGGCAGGGCGGCGCCGCCGTCGTGACGATCCCCCCTGCGCTTCTGAAGCTGATGGACGTGGAGGTCGGCTCGCAATTGTCACTGAGCGTGGCCGATGGCGAGTTGATTGCCCGTCCGGTGAAGGGGTCAAAGAAGCGCTATTCACTCAGTGAATTGCTGGAGGGCGCCGAGGCGATGACCGAATTCAACACGCGTACGGAATGGGCGCGTGAGGGAAATTCTGTCGGCCGCGAGCTGCCCTGATGGTTCACGGCAGCGTGCCGCGGCGAGGGGACATCTATTGGATCGACCCCAATCCGGTGGCGGGCCGCGAGATTAAGGACCGCCACGCCTTCGTGGTGATCACACCGCGCGAGATCAATGCGCTCGGGGTGAGCATGACGGTCCCCATAACGAGCGGCGGCGCCTTCACCCGGAATGTCGGTCTCGCTGTCCCGATCCTCGGACATCGCACCACTGGCGTCGCGGTCTGCAACCAAGTCCGCAGTTTTGACATCGAGGCGCGCGTGGGGAGCGGCACCGCGCGATACGTCGAGACGCTTGACGATATTACGATCGGGGAGATCGTGGCGCGGGTGGTCAGCGCCCTTGATCCGGCGGAATGAGATCCGCGCATCGGCCCGAACGCGCAGAATTCCGGTTCAGGCGAGGTCGGTTCGGGCGAAGTCATCGCCCTTGTAGGCGAGCGGGACGCCAAGCGATTTCGCGCAGGCGTAGGCGAAGCAGTCGCCGAAGTTCAATGCCGCTGGGTGTCCGACGAGCTTGCCGAAAAGGGCACTCGCTTCGATCGCGGCGGCGCCGATGTCCGGCGTTATCTCGACGTCACTCGCTTCCAGCCAGGCGAGAAAGGTGTCCACTGTCTGGCGGGCTTGCGTAACGATTTCGGCAGTTGGTCTTTGGTTTCCCGCAGCCATGGCTTTCACCCGAGCCATTGCCGTTGTCGCTTCGTAGCGGACGAGGGGTGACACGGAGATTCGATCAGCCTTCATGTTCCGAAGTCGTTCGATCTGCTGTTGGCTATCCGCTTCCCGGGCAAGCACGGCGACAATGACCGAGGCGTCGAGGAAAATCACAGGTCGCCCCACATCTCGTCGGTGAACTTCTTCATGTCGAATGTCGGATCGCTTTCGCCCATCGCATCCGCCATGGCCAACGCTCGGTTCAGTAGGTCATCATCGTTCGACCTGTCGCGCGTGCGCGCCAGTTCGTTCTTCAACGCTTGCCGCACGGCGTCCTTCTTGGTCGCCGACCTGGTCGCCTTCTGGAGCTCGGTTGCGAGAGCATCGACCTCGTCGTCGCGGATGAAGAGAGCCATCGGATATCTCCTTCGGATATCCAGATATACGCCTCGGATATATGGCGCGCAATAGAAAGGGGCGAGCCTCGCGGCCCGCCCTTCTCGTTCAGTCGCTTGGATATTGGCTACTTCGCGTTCGGGTTCGGCATCCAGGCCGGCATGGCGACATCGGCATGGGCGAACTGCGGCAGCTTGGCCGACAGCTCTTCCATGTTCTTGATGTCGTTGTCGTTCAAATCCTTCTGCGTGATCAGGGTCGGCGGCACGATCACCTGCTTGCCCGGGTCCTCGCCGGCCAGGAGCATGGCGAGCGCGCGGACGGAGACCTGACCGACGACGGCCGGGTTGGTGGCCGCGGTCGCGGCCCAGGCGCTGCCCGGCTCGCGCATCGCTGAGATGTCGGCGGTCGAGATGTCGGCCGAGTAGATCTTCACCGAGGACGACAGTCCGGCCTCGTCGACGGCGATCTTCACGCCCTTGGCGAACTCGTCATACGGCGCGAACATGACCGTGATGTCCGGATTGGCCGAGACGACCGAGCGCGCCTGGTTGGCGACCGAATTGGCGATCGGATTGTCGAGCGTGCCGAACATGGCGACCTCGTTGATGCCCGGGTACTTCTTCTTGAACTCGACCCAGGTCTCGTTGCGGCGGTCGAGCGGGGCGATGCCGGCGACGTAGACATAGCCCGCCTTCCAGCTCTCGCCATTGTCCTTGATCGCCTGCTCGAGCGCGAGGCGGGCGAGGTCGCGGTCGGACTGCTCGATCTGCGGGATCTTGTCGTTCTCGACATTGACGTCGAAGGCGACGACCTTGATGCCGGCGTCCACCGCGCGCTGGGCGGCTTCCTTCATCGATTCCGTCAATCCGTGCTGGATGATGATGCCCTGGACGCCCAGCGCGATGGCCTGGTCGACCATGTCGGCCTGGAGGGCGGCGTCCTGGCGGCTGTCGAACACCTGGAGCTGCACGCCCAGCGCCTTGGCCTGCGATTCCACGCCGGCGAGATACGCCTGGAAGAAGTCGCCGGTCGACAGATAGCGCACCAGCGCGATCTTGACGTCGCCGGGCTTGTCGAAGGGGGCGGGCTTGTCCTGCGCCAGCGCCGGCATGCCGAGAAGGGCCGAGCCGGCGGCGAGCGCAAGGCCGAGCTTAGAGAATGTCCTGCGGGTGATCATCTGCTTTCCTCCACCTGAGACCTGGTTTGAACGATGGCTAGCGGGCGGTCCGACCCGACAGCGAGAAGGTGAACACGAGCGCAACGACGAGCACCGCGCCCTTGACGAAATCCTGCGTGTAGTAGGGGACATTCATCATGGTGAGGCCCTGCAGAAGAACGCCGACAAATAGCGCGCCGATGGCTGTGCCAAAAGCATTGGGCTTCGAAGCTCCGAGCACGGCGTAGCCGATCAGTGCGGCCGCGACCGCATCGAGCAGAAGATTGTTCCCCGAGGCGATGTCGCCGCGTCCAAGGCGGGCTGCGAGCAGGATTCCGCCGATGGAGGCGAAGACCCCGGAGATGATGTAGGCCCAGATCTTGTAGGCGCGCACCGGCGCGCCGGCGAATTCCGCGGCGCGTGCGTTGGAGCCCACCGCATACATCAGCCGGCCGAAGCGGGTGTATTCGAGGAAGAACCAGATCAGCACGGCGAGAACGATCAGCACCACGACCGAGGCCGGCACCAGGTTCGGCAGGATGAAGTCGAAGCGGTGGCGGCCGAGCGCCAGAAAGGCGGGATCGAACTGACCAGTCGCCGTGGAGCCGTCCGGCATCGTCATTCCCGCGGCGATCGAGCGTCCCTCTGTCGGGATGCGTTGCAGGCCGACGAGCAGGAACATCATGCCAAGCGTCGCCAGCAGGTCGGGCACCCGCAGATAGCAGATGATGATGCCATTGATCAGTCCGACAAGCGCGCCGATGGCCAGGCAGACGAGCACTGCCACCAGCGCGTTCTGCTCGAGCACGATCATGACGTAAGCAGCCGCCATCATTGCGCTGGTGGCGATCGAGCCGATCGAGAGATCGAAGCCGCCGACGACCAGGGTCGCGGTGACACCCAGCGCCAGGATGCCGGTCAGCGACACGGATTGCAGGATGAAGACCGCCGCCTGGGGCGAGGTAAAGCCGCTCGTCGTCAGCGAGAAGAAGACTACCAGCCCGGCCAGCAGCGCCAGGAAGCCGTAACGGATGGCAAACTCGCGCAGGTTCAAATCATGCACTCCGAAATCGTCATCAGGCCGCTCCCCGCTGGCCGCGCCCGGCCACTTCGGCGAGCAGCCGGTCCATGTCGACGCCACGGTTGACGTGCTCGCCGACCAGCGTGTGCTCCGACATCACCAGGATGCGGTCCGCCGTCTCCAGCGCCTCGTCGAGCTCGGTCACGAACAGCACGGTCGCGCGGCTGCCGGACGTGGCGCGCAGCTTCGACGCAATGTCGTGGCGCGCCGCGATGTCGACGCCCTGGAATGGCTCGTCCAGGATGAGCAAGCGGGAGGGCTCGGCGAGCCAGCGGGCGACCATCGTCTTCTGCTGGTTTCCGCCGGAGAGCGCATACATCTCGTCACGCTCGCTGCGGCAGACGATGCCGAGTTCGGCGATCTGCTCGCGGGCGCGCTGGCGCTCGGCGCGGCGGCGGACGATGGCGAGGTTCGACAGCCCCCGCAGAAAGGGCAGGCTGACATTGCGGGCGAGATTGAACTCGGGAACGATGCCGTTGTCGGCGCGGTCCTTCGCCACCAGGAAAACGCCCTGCGCGATGGCATCGGCGGGGCTGGCAGGCAGATAGGGCCGGCCGTCGAGCCGCATCGTTCCCCCGACCGGCCGGCGCAGACCGAACAGCGTCTCGGCGAGCGCGGTCTTGCCGACGCCGACGAGGCCTGCGACTGCCACGATCTCGCCTTCGCCGAGGTCGAGGTTGAAAGGTTCGGCGCCAGCGCGAATGCGCAGCTCCTCCGCGCCGAAGACCGGGGCGTGTGCCGGACGGGCGTCGACGGTCCCGTGACCGGCCTTGCGGCCGAGCATGGCGTCGACGGCGCCGGAATAGTCGAGCGGCTTGGCCTCGAAGCGGCCCGCGATCGCGCCGTCGCGCAGGCTGACAATGCGGTCGGCGAGGCGGCGGATGTCGGACATGCGATGCGAGATGTAGAGGATGGCAACGCCGTCGGCGCGCAGCCGGTCGATCAGCGCAAACAGCCGGTCGGCCTCGTTGGATGAGAGCGACGAGGTCGGTTCGTCGAGGATCAGCACCTGCGGGCGGCGTGCCATGGCGCGCGCAATGGCGACGAGCTGCCGGTCGGCGAGGGTCAGATCGGTGACCTCCTTCGAAAGATCGAGCCCCAGGCCCATGCGGTCGGCGACCTCCCGAGCTTCGCGGCGGATACGGCGCGGGTTCAAGAGCAGCGGCGCACCCTTGCCGCTCAGCCGGTCGAGCGTCAGGTTGGAAGCGACGTCGAGCGCCGGCACCACGCCGTCATTGATCGCCTGGTGGACGGTGACCACCCCGGCGCGCATCGCCTCGGCGGGCGTGGAGGGGGCGAAAAGGTTGCCCGCCAGTTCAATCGTGCCGCCGTCGGCGGAGTGGATGCCGCTGACAATCTTGACGAGGGTCGACTTGCCGGCGCCGTTGGCACCCATCAACACGGTCACTTCGCCGGCATGCAAAGCGAGATCCACGCCCCTCAGCACCCGATTGGGCCCGAACGACTTCATCAAGCCCTTGACGACAAAGACCGGCGTGCTTGGCAATTCTTCCTCCAAGGCTGACGCTACGAACCGTGCCATCAATTGTCAACTGGATTGACAATTGACAGTATGACTTCTAGCGTCTCCCCCGCTCTCCTCCATTCGGGAGGACCAGGGGAGTCGGATCATGACGGATGCGCCCTATCAGGCGTTGACGATCGACACGCTGTCGGCACGCCTCGGCGGCATCGACGCGTTGAGCAGCCGCATCGGCCCGCCGTCGTCATGGCGCTCGCGCGAGGTCGGCGACGGCAATCTCAATCTCGTCTTCATCGTCGAGGGCGAGCGCGGCTCGATCATCGTCAAACAGGCTCTGCCTTACGTGCGCCTGGTCGGCGAGAGCTGGCCGCTGCCGCTCAAGCGTTCCTTCTTCGAGTATCACGCGCTGGTGCGGCAGGAGGCGCGCGCCGGCAAGGGCACGGTGCCCAACGTCTGCCACTACGACGAGAGCCAGGCGCTCATCGTCATGGAATACCTCACCCCGCACGTCATCCTGCGCCGGTCGCTGATCGAGGGCCGGATCACGCCGCGCATCGCCGAAGACCTCGGCCTGTTCATGGCGCGTACGCTGTTCCGCGGATCGGACCTGGCGATGAGCGCGCGCGAGCGCAAGGCCGACCTGGCGCTCTTCGCCGGCAATGTCGAACTGTGCGACATCACGGAAAACCTCGTCTTCACCGATCCCTATTTCGGCGCACCGCTGAACCGGCACACCAGCCCCGAGCTCGATGGGATCGTGGCGGAACTGCGCGCCGACCGCGACCTGAAGGTCGAGGCGCAGGCGCTGAAGCACCTCTTCGCGGCGAAGGCCGAGACGCTGCTGCATGGCGATCTGCACTCCGGCTCGGTCATGGTGACGGAAACAGACACGCGGGTCATAGATCCCGAATTTGCCTTCTACGGCCCGATCGCCTTCGACGTCGGCATGCTGCTGGCCAACTACTGGATGGCCTATTTCGCCGCGCGCGGGCACGAGGGCGCGGAGCCGCGAGACGAGATGCGCCGCTGGTTGCTCACCGTGATCACCGACACCTGGCAGGTCTTCCACGACGAGTTCGCGCGGCTGTGGCGCACCGAACGCAACGGGATGCTTTACGCCGCGACCCTGTTCGAAGACCAGGACGACGCGCTTGGAGCCGAGCAAGCCCTGCAGCGCGTGCTCGGCGACGTTTTCACCGACATGCTCGGCTTCGCCGGCGTCGAGATGCACCGGCGCATCCTCGGGCTCGCCCATAATGCCGATTTCGAGGAGATCGCCGACCGGGGCCTGCGGGGGCAATGCGAGACCCGGGCGCTGAAACTCGGCCGTCATCTGGCGGTCAACCGCCGCCACATCCGTTCGCTCGCCGAGGTGAACGGACTGGCGGCACGTCTCGACGAAGGAGCAGTTGCGTGAAGGTCGGCGAACGCCATTACCGGACGATCTGGCTGAACGAGGACGGCTGGTCCGTCGACATCATCGACCAGCGCAAGCTGCCGCACGACTTCGTGGTCGTGACGGCGCGGTCGATGGCCGAAATCGCCGTGGCAATCCGGGACATGTGGGTGCGGGGCGCGCCTTTGATCGGCGTCGCCGCCGCCTATGGAGTCGCCTTGCAGATGCGCGCCGATCCGTCGGACGCTTCGCTGGACGAGGCCTGGGAACGGCTGCACGAGACCCGTCCGACGGCGATCAATCTGCGCTGGGCGCTGGACGCGATGCGGGCCTATCTCAAGCCGCTCGCACCGGCGGAGCGTGCGGCTTCCGCCTATGCCAGGGCAGCGGAGATCGCCGACGAGGACGTCGAACTCAACCGCGCGATCGGCCGCAACGGGCTGGAGATCATCCGCGAGATCGCGGCGACGAAGAAGCCCGGCGAGCCGGTCAACATCCTCACCCACTGCAATGCCGGCTGGCTCGCCACCGTCGACTACGGCACCGCGACCTCGCCGATCTATCTGGCGGCGGAGGCGGGAATCCCGGTCCACGTCTATGTCGACGAGACGCGGCCGCGCAACCAGGGCGCCTTCCTCACTGCCTGGGAACTCGCCGGCCACGGCGTGCCGCACACGCTGATCGTCGACAATGCCGGGGGCCACCTGATGCAGCGCGGCGCGGTCGACATGGTGATCGTCGGCACCGACCGCACGACCGCGCAAGGCGACGTCTGCAACAAGATCGGCACCTATCTCAAGGCACTCGCCGCGCATGACAACGACGTGCCGTTCTACGTCGCGCTGCCATCGCCGACAATCGACTGGACGGTGCACGACGGCGTGGCGGAAATCCCGATCGAGGAACGGTCGGCCGACGAGGTGTCGCTGGTGGCCGGCCGCAGCGAAGACGGGTCGGTGCGGACGGTGCGCATCTCGCCGGAGGCGACGCCGGCGGCCAATCCGGCCTTCGACGTAACGCCGGCCAGGCTGGTCACCGGGCTCATCACCGAACGCGGCGTGGCAAAGGCTTCCGCCGAGGGACTCGCGGCGCTGTTTCCCGAACGGGCCCGCTGAGAGTCAGGGCTTCTCCTCACCGCTGTAGACTTTTAGCGCGGTCGCAACCTGCATGGCGAAGCGCGCCGAACCCACGGGCAGCGTGCGGCCGCGCATCTGGCCGAGGATCAGATTGCCCGGCGGCAGGTCGCGCTCCGAGATCGGCCGGAACACCAGGCGCGGATCGCCAAAGCCGGTGAGGCCGATGGGGATCTGGAAGCCGATCACTCGCTCATGCAGCACGTAGTGTCGGATGAGTTCGAAGCTCTCGGTCTCAAGGATCGGGGCGACGCGGCGCGAACTGCGCCGGGCCGCGAAGTCGAGCAGATGGCGCACGCCGTATTTCGCCGAAGGCGCGATATGCGGCGTGTCGAGGCAGTCGCGCAACCTGATCTCCGGCTTGTCGGCCAGCGGGTGGTCGGCGCGCATGACGACGTTCACCGCCTGGGGAATGGTCTCGATCACCTGGAAGTCGACCAGGTAGACCGGCTCGAAGACGAGCGCCAGGTCGCTCGAATAGGCGGCGAGTTCCTGCTCGGCCTGGGCGCGGTCGCGGATATTGACGGTGAAGGTCACGCCCGGATGCTCGATCCTGTAGCGGGCGATCTGCTGTGGCAGGAAATAGGGCAGGAGCGCCTGCGAGCAGGCGATCGAGACATGGCCGCGCCGCTCGCCTGTCAGGTCCGCCACCTGGCTCTGCACGCGCGACAGGTCGGACAGCGTGGCGCGGTAGTGGTGCAGCACCAGCTCGCCCGCCGGATTGAGCCGCACACCGCCGGGAAGGCGTTCGAACAGTTCCGTTCCGAATTCGTCCTCGAAGCGGTTGATGCGGCGCACGAGCGCCGACGCCGTGATGTTCATGTCCTCGGCGGCGCGGCGCATGGAGCCGGCGCGGGCGACCGCCTCGATCAGGCGAAAGTTCTGGAGGTGACGCATCCGGCAGCCCCTAGCGCATGGTGCATTTTTTGCACCGCATTGGTGAATTCATAGCATTTTTCGCCAACGCGAAAAGCTGCATTGTTGACGAAGGGGCGAGGGGCGTCGCCCGGGGGCGTCAAGAACGATCGATGATCGAAGATCTGCCTTTCACGTTGACAGAGTTGCGTCGGGCCTATGCCGAAGGGCTTGCTCCCAGCGACGTGATCGCCGAGGCGTTTCGCCGGCTCGACAACGCATCGGATCCCGGAATCTTCATCCACGATGCGCGTGAGGCCGCGCTTTCCGCTGCGGAGGCACTCGGGACGCCCGACGGGCGTCCGCTGTGGGGCATTCCCTTCGCCGTCAAGGACAATATCGATGTGGCCGGCATGCCGACCACGGCCGCCTGTCCCGATTTCGCCTATCTTGCCGACCGGGACGCCTTCGTGGTGGCTCGCCTGCGCGAGGCAGGCGCAATCGTGCTCGGCAAGACGAACCTCGACCAGTTCGCCACCGGTCTCGTCGGCGTGCGCACTTCCTTTCCGGTGCCGCGCAATGCGCTGGACCCTTCCATCGTGCCGGGCGGCTCTTCCTCAGGCTCGGCGGTGGCCGTCGCTCACGGCATCGCCTGCTTCTCGCTCGGCACCGACACGGCGGGGTCAGGCCGGGTGCCGGCGGCGCTCAATTCCATCGTCGGGCTGAAGCCGACACTCGGTGCGCTTTCGGCAACGGGGGTCGTGCCCGCCTGCAGGACGCTCGATACCATATCCCTCTTCGCGCAGACGGTGGCGGATGCCTGGACGGTCCACGCGGTCGCCGCAGGATACGATCCGGCCGACGCCTACTCTCGAAAGGTCACACCCGGCGCTCTGTTCGATGCGTCAAAGGTACGAATCGGTGTGCCGGACCGCGAGTCGCTCGAGACCTTCGGAGACGCGGCGCAGGAGGCGGATTTCCGCGCCACGGTGGAGCGGCTGCGGGCCGGCGGCGCTGGCATTCGCGAGATCGACTTCGCCCCATTCTATGCCGTGGCGCACATGCTCTACGAAGGCGCCTGGCTGGCCGAGCGCGTTGCCGCGGTTGGGACGCGTCTCACCACCAAGCCGGAGACGCTGCATCCGACGACGCGGGCGATTCTGGAGCCGGGGCTCAAGCTCAGCGCCGTCGACTCCTTCGAAGGCTTCTACCGGCTGAAGGCACTGCGGGCCGAATGCGAGGCCGTGCTCGCCGATCTCGATGCGCTGTGCGTGCCGACCATCCCGACCTTTGTCACGCTGGACGAGATCGCCGCCGACCCGGTCGGGCCGAATTCGCGGTTAGGTACCTACACCAATTTCGTCAACCTGCTCGACCTATGCGGCATCGCGGTGCCGACGGGCGTCAGGGGCGACGGCCGACCCGGCAGCGCCACTCTCCTCGCTGCGGCCGGCCGCGACGCGCTCTGCGCCTCGCTTGCCACGACGATCGAGGCGGGGCGCATGGGCGCGACCGGATGGGTGCGGCCCGCGCCCGCGCCGCGCGCCGCGGGTCCCGCCTCGGACGAAATCGCGCTGGCCGTCTGCGGCGCGCACATGTCCGGCCTGCCGCTCAACCGCGAACTCACCGAACGCGGCGGCCGCCTTCTGCGCGCCTGCAAGACCGCGCCGGCCTACCGCCTGCATGCGCTGGCGGGCGGGCCCCCTTTCCGTCCCGGCCTTTTGCGCCAGGGGTGGGGGGCTGCGATCGAACTGGAAGTCTGGGCGCTGCCGAGGGAGCGGTTCGGCGACTTCATCGCCGGGGTTCCCGCGCCGCTCGCCATCGGCACGGTCGAACTGGAGGACGGATCGAGCGTCAAGGGCTTCCTGTGCGAAGCCGCCGGACTGGCGGGCGCGACCGATATTACCGATCTCGGCGGCTGGCGGGCCTATCTCGCCGAGAAGACCAAGCCGGCGGCGGAGGCCGCGGCATGACGACGATTCCGATCATCGACGTGTCCGCGCTGGCGGCGGAGGATGAGGCGGCGACAGCGCGGGTGGCGCGGGAGATCGGCACCGCCTGCCGCGAAGTCGGCTTTTTCTACGTCGTCGGGCATTCGGTCGGCGCGTCAAGGATTGCGGCCGCCTTCGCCGCCGCCCACGCCTTCTTCGCCCAGGACGAGGCAGAGAAGAAGAAGGTGCTCTACACGGCTGCCGGAAATCGCGGCTACGTGCCGATGAAAGGCGAGGCGCTCGACCCGGGCAAACCGGCCGACCTGAAGGAAGCCTTCAACATCGGCCTCGAGCTGCCGCCGGACGATCCGGAGCTTTTGGCCGGAAGGATGTTTCGTGCCGGAAACCTCTGGCCCGAGATGTCCGGCTTCCGCGACACGATGCTGGACTATTTCGATGCCTGCCACCGCTTCGGCGTGCTCTTGCATCGCGCCTTCGCGATCGACCTCGGCCTGGCGCCCGACTTTTTCGACCGCACGCTCGACCGGCCGATGGCGGTCCTGCGGTTGCTGCATTATCCGCCGGCTCCGGTCCGTGGCGAGGTCGGCCAGCTCGGGGCCGGCGAGCACACCGACTACGGCTGCGTGACGCTGCTCGCGACCGATGGCGTCGGCGGGCTCGAGGTGCGCACGCGCGCCGGCGAGTGGGTGAAGGCGCCGCATGTCGAAGGCGCCTTCGTCTGCAACATCGGCGACTGCCTGATGCGCTGGACGAACGACATCTATGTCTCGACGCCGCATCGCGTGGTCAGCCCGGCCGGGCAGGAGCGCTACTCGATCGCCTTCTTCCTCGACCCCAACCCGGACGCCGACATCGCCTGCCTGCCAGGCTGCGCCACGCCGGACCGGCCGGCGCGCTACGCCTCGATCAAGGGCGACGCCTTCCTGCTCAGCCGGCTGTCGCCGACCTACGAGAAATCCGGCCTCGGGCTGGAGAAGGCGGGGGCCGCATGAGCTTCCCGCGCTCGCATTCCGTTTCGCAATCCGGGGGAGGGCACGGGCTTTGCCTTCTTCCGCTCGACAGAACGGCCGCCGCCGGCGGCCGCACTCAACCCTCTAGCCGCTGGAGCCTCGCATGAACACTTTCTCGCTCAATCGTCGTTCGCTGCTCAAGGCCGGCGCCGCCGGCCTCGCCGCCTCCGCCCTGCCGTTCGGCCTCGCCCGGGCGCAGACCCCGATCGTCCTCGGCGCCGTCTATGTCGGTCCCCGCGACGATTTCGGCTGGAACCAGGCTCACGCGGTGGCCATGGACATCCTGAAGCAGGTACCGGGCGTCACCGTGGTGGAAGAGGAAAACGTGCCGGAGACCGACGCGGTCTCGAAGTCGATGGAATCGATGATCAATCTCGACGGCGCCAATCTCGTGCTGGCGACCTCGTTCGGCTACTACAAGCCGTTCGTGCTGGAGAGCGCCAAGAAATACCCGGCCGTCCAGTTCCGCCACGCCGCACCGTTGTGGAACAAGGATACCGACCCGGCCAATGCCGGCTCCTATTTCTGCTACCTCAACCAGGCGCACTACGTCGACGGCGTCGCCGCCGGCCTGTCGACCAAGACCAACAAGATCGGCTTCGTCGCCGCCAAGCCGATCCCGTCGGTGCTCTCCAACGTCAACTCGGTGCTGCTCGGCGCGAAAAGCGTCAACCCCAACGCGACGGTGCAGGTGATCTTCACCGGCGAGTGGTCGCTCCCGGTGCGCGAGGCGGAGGCCGCCAATGCGCTGATCGATGCCGGCTGCGACATCATCACCTGCCATGTCGACGGTCCGAAGGTGGTCATCGAGACGGCCGAAGGACGCGGCGTGAAGAGCTGCGGCCACAATGCCAGCCAGGCGCCGCTCGCGCCCAAAGGCTTCATCACCGGTGCCGAATACAAGTGGGAGACCATCTACAAGCTCTACGCCGACGCGCTGTCCAAGGGCGAGGCGCTGCCGAACTTCACCGTCGGCGGCTACCACAACGACATGATCCGCAACACGGCCTATGGCGCAGGCGCGACGCCCGAGGCGATCAAGGCCGCGGACGCCGCCATCGAGGGCCTGAAGGCCGGCAAGCCGATCTATGTCGGCCCGCTCAAGGACAATACCGGCAAGGTCGTTATCGAGGGCTCCAAGGACAATTACGATCCGGAGCTCGACGGCATGAGCTACCTGCTCGAAGGCGTCGTCGGCTCGACGACGTGATGTGATGGACGCGGTGACCAAGCACCCCCACTCCGTCTTGCTGCGCAAGCCACCTCTCCCCCTGCCCGGGGGAGAGGAGGCGCCAATTGTCAAGGCCGGCGCCCTCGGCAAGCTTGGTTTCCTCTCCCCCGGGCAGGGGGAGAGGTGGTCCGAAGGACCGGAGTGGGGGTGCTTCGCCGTGCAAGAACGCGCTTCACACTCCGCTCCCGGAGCCCTCCCATGACCGCCGTCGTCTCGCCTGCGCCTATCGCCTCCCGCGGCCTTTCCCCGCGCGCCATCGCGTCGATCGAGGCGATCCTCATCCCGGTCGGGGCGCTGGTCGCCTCGGCGATCCTGTTTTCCCTGTTCCTGCTGGCGCTCGGCAAGTCGCCGGCGACCTTCTTCTCGCTGGTCTGGACCGGCGGCTTCGGGTCCGCCTTTTCGATCCAGAACACGCTGCAGCGGGCAGCGCCCCTGATCCTCACCGGTCTCGCCTTCGCCATTCCCGCCCGCATCGGCCTGACCCTGCTCGGCGCCGAGGGCGCGCTCGTGCTCGGAGGGTTCTCCGCCGCGGCCATCGCGATCCCGCTCGTCACCTTCGGCTTTCCGGCCTTCATCGGCCTGCCGGTCATGGCGCTGGCGGCGATGCTCGCCGGCGGGGTGTGGATCGGGCTCGCCGGCTGGCTGCGCCACTATCGCGGCGTCAACGAGACGATCTCGTCGCTGCTGCTCGGCTACATCGCGATTGCCATCATGAATTTCTTCGTCGAGGGCCTGCTGCGCGATCCGGCATCGGCCAACAAGCCGTCGACCATGCCGATCGGCGACGCCTACCGCGTCGGCTCGATGCCGGGAACCACGGTGCACTGGGGGATGGCAGCGGGACTGGTGCTCGCCGTCGTGCTCTACATCCTGATGACGCGCACGACATTCGGCTTCGCTGCCCGCATGACCGGCGGCAATGTCCGCGCCGCCAAGGCGCAGGGCCTGCCCGTCGGCTTCCTGGTGGTGACTTGCTGCGCCATTGCCGGTGCCTGCGCGGGGCTCGCCGGCTTCTACGAGGTCGCCGCCATCCACGGCCAGGCCAACGCCTCGCTGGTCGCCGGCTACGGCTTCACCGGCATCCTCGTCGCTTTCCTGGCACGGCAGAACCCGCTCGCCATCATTCCGGTCGCCATCATGTTCGGCGCGCTCGATGCGGCCGGCGGCCTGGTGCAGCGGCGCATGGCGATGCCGGACGCGACCGTGCTGGTGCTGCAGGGCATTATCTTCGTGGTGTTGCTGGTGAGCGAGACCTTCTACGGGCGCGTCCCCTTCCTGCAGCCGCGGACCACCGGAGACCGGACATGAGCGATTCCAGCCTGTTCATCGTCCTCATCGCCATGATCGGCGGCGCGATCCGCGTCTCCACGCCGTTCATGTTCGTGGCGCTCGGCGAAACGCTCACCGAGAAATCCGGCCGCATCAATCTGGGACTCGAGGGAAATCTCGTGCTGGGCGCGATGGTCGCCTATGCCGGCTCCTACACGACCGGCAGCCCGTGGCTCGGCGTGCTGTTCGCCGGTCTTTCCGGCCTCGTTCTGGGCGCCATGCACGGCTATATCTGCAAGCTGCCCAAGGTGAACGACATCGCCGTCGGCATCGCCTTCATGAGCTTCGGCACGGGGCTCGCCTTCTTCTTCGGCAAGCCCTACATCCAGCCGACCGCGCCGCGCCTGGAAGCCATTCCGTTCGCCTGGTGGTCGTCCAATCCGTCCGTCGAGCAGGCGCTGCAGGTCAATCCGCTGTTCCTCGTCGGCATCGCGCTTGCGGTTGTCATGTCGTGGGCGCTGGCCAACACGCGCTGGGGGCTGATCGTGCGCATGACCGGCGACAGCGCTGCCTCGTCGCGGGCCATGGGCGTGTCGATCGATCTCGTGCGGCTGCTGGCCACCGCCGCCGGAGGCTTTCTCTCCGGCGTCGGCGGCGCCTTCCTGTCGCTCTACTATCCGGGCAGCTGGAACGAGGGCCTGTCGTCCGGCCAGGGGCTGATGGCGGTGGCGCTGGTCATCTTCGCCCGCTGGCACCCCATCCGCTGCGTCTACGCCGCGCTCCTGTTCGGCGCGGCGGGCGCCATCGGACCGTCGCTGCAGTCGATCGGCATCAGCCAGGGCTACTACTTCTTCAATGCCGCCCCCTACATCCTGACCCTGTTCATCATGATCGCCTCGGCGCGGTCGAAGAGCGCGGCGCGCGAGGCGCCGGGCGAACTCTCCATCGTCAAATGAGGACCGGCACATGAGCCTTGTCGACGAACGCATCGCGGCCGCCCGCGTCCCCAACGGGGTAACGATCGGATCCGATCCCTACCCCTGGCCCTTCGACGGCGATTTCGGGCCGCACAACACGGCGCTCGTCGTTATCGACATGCAGACGGATTTCTGCGCGCCGGGCGGCTATGTCGACTCCATGGGCTACGACATCTCGCTGACGCGGGCACCGATCGGGCCGATCCAGTCGGTGCTCGCGGCGATGCGGGCCAAGGGCTATCCGATCATCCACACCCGCGAGGGCCACAAGCCGGATCTCTCCGACCTGCCCGCCAACAAGCGCTGGCGCTCGCAGCGGATCGGCGCCGGCATCGGCGACCAGGGCCCGTGCGGCCGCATCCTGGTGCGCGGCGAGCCCGGCTGGGAAATCATCCCGGAACTTCGGCCGGAGCCGGGCGAGATGATCATCGACAAGCCGGGCAAGGGCACCTTCCTCGCCACCGACTTCGAACTGGTGCTCAGGATGAAGAACATTCGCAACATCGTCTTTTCCGGCGTCACCACGGATGTCTGCGTGCATACGACGATGCGCGACGCCAACGACCGCGGCTACGAGTGCCTGCTCCTCGAAGACTGCTGCGCCGCGACCAAGGTCGAAAACCATCTCGCGGCAATCGACATGATCAAGATGCAGGGCGGGGTGTTCGGCGCGGTCGCGACCTCGGCCGCGTTCCTCGAGGCCCTGCCATGAACGCGCCCGCCACGATCTCCGGGGCAGTCCCGCTGCAGGCCGGTCCGGCGCTGCAGACCATCGGCATGACCAAGGTCTTCGGTGCCTTCACCGCGCTGGACGACGTGTCGATCGACGTAAAGGCTGGCTCCTTCCATGCGCTGCTGGGCGAGAACGGCGCCGGCAAGTCGACGCTGGTGAAGTGCATCATGGGCTTCTACACCCCGACCCGCGGCAGCGTGCTCCTCGATGGACAGGAGAAGACCATCCGAAGCCCGCGCGACGCGCGCGACCTCGGCATCGGCATGGTCTACCAGCAGTTCACGCTGGTGCCCTGCCTGACGGCGGCGGAAAATCTGGTGATCTCGCGCGCCGACGCGCCGGCGATCTTCGACTGGAAGAAGGAGAAGCCGCGGCTCGAGGAATTCATGGACAGGATGCCGTTCCGGGTGCGGCTCAACGAGCAGGTCTCGTCGCTGTCGGCGGGCGAGAAGCAGAAGCTGGAGATCCTGAAGCTGCTCTATCTCGAGCAGCGCTTCATGATCCTCGACGAGCCGACCTCGGTGCTCACCCCGGGCGAAGCCGACGAGGTGCTCGGCCTGCTCGGCGAGATGGCCAGGCGCGGCGAGGTGACCGTGCTGATGATTTCCCACAAGTTCCGCGAGGTGAAGGCGTTCTGCGACTCGTTCTCGGTCCTGCGCCGCGGCAAGCTCACCGGCGGCGGCGACGCGCAGGCGGCGAGCGTCGCCGAGATGAGCCGGATGATGATCGGCGACACCGAAGTGCGCGAACGCGCCGAGCGCGCGGCCCGCAACGACAGCCGGCCGGTGCTCGACCTCGCCGGCCTGATCGCCGAGGACGAGGAGGGCCGCCGCGTCGTCAATGCGCTCAATCTCAAGGTGAATGCCGGCGAGATCGTCGGCATCGCCGGCGTGTCGGGCAACGGCCAGAGCGCCCTGGTCGAGGTTCTGTCGGGGCAGCGCGACCTCGTCGACGGCGGCATCTTCATCCATGGCAAGCCGTTCGAGCCGAAACGCAAGGATTTCGACCGGTTCAAGGTGTTCGGCCTGCCCGAGGAGCCGCTGAAGAACGCCACCGTGCCGCGCATGAGCGTGGCCGAGAACATCGCCTTCCGCTCCTTCGACAAGCCGCCGATCGCGAGCCTCGGCTGGTGGCTGTCGCCAGGACCGATGCGGACGAAGGCGGAGGAACTGATCGCGAGGTACCGGGTGAAGACCACCTCGCCGGACTCGCCGATTGAGGCGCTGTCCGGCGGCAACGTCCAGCGCGCGGTGCTGGCGCGCGAACTGTCGGGCGACGTCGACGTGCTGATCGTCGCCAATCCGTGTTTCGGCCTGGACTTCGCTTCGGTCGCCGAGATCCGCGGCCAGATCATGGAACAGCGCAACCGCGGCGCCGCCGTGCTGCTGGTCAGCGAGGATCTCGACGAGATCCTCGAATTGTCCGACCGGATCGCGGTGATGTCGGGCGGCGCGATCAACTACGTCTCGCCGATCGAGGCGACCGACCGCAACATGATCGGCCAGCACATGGCGGGGCACTGACGATGGATCGGCGCGTGACGCTTACCCCCACCCCGTACCCCTCCCCACAAGGGGGAGGGGGGCGCCAACGTTCGAGAATCCCCCTCCCCCTTGTGGGGAGGGGTACGGGGTGGGGGTCCGGCTCATGATCGCCGTCCCCGCCCGCCCCTACGACTTCACGGTCGATCCGTCGAAGGTCGCGCTGGTCGTCATCGACATGCAGCGCGACTTCATCGAGCCGGGCGGCTTCGGCGACGTGCTCGGCAATGATGTATCGCGGCTCACCGCCATCGTGCCGACGGTGGCGGCGCTGATCGGCCTGTTCCGCACACACAGGCTGCCGATCGTCCATACCCGCGAAGCGCATCGGCCGGACCTCTCCGACTGTCCGCCGGCCAAGCGACTGCGGGGAAAACCGGGTCTCAGGATCGGCGACGAGGGCACCATGGGCCGCATCCTGATCGCCGGCGAGCCCGGCAACCAGATCCTGCCCGAACTCGCTCCGCTGCCTGGCGAGATCGCGATCGACAAGCCGGGCAAGGGCATGTTCTGGGCGACCGGGCTGCACGAGACACTGACGGCGAAGGGAATCACGCAGCTGGTCTTCGCCGGCGTGACGACCGAGGTCTGCGTCCAGACCTCGATGCGCGAAGCCAATGACCGCGGCTACGAGTGCCTTTTGATCGAAGATGCGACGGAGAGCTATTTCCCTGAGTTCAAGGCCGGCGCGATCGAGATGATCGTCGCCCAGGGCGGCATCGTCGGCTGGGTCACGCCGCTGGCGGCGCTCGAAGCCGCATTCGTGGGGGCAATGGCGGATGGCTAAGCGGGAGTGGCGCACGATTCCACGGCGGAGCGGCGCGCGGAGTAGGCGGGCCTTCTGAGCATGACAATAGACGATCCCGAGACGCTGGCCGAGATCAGCGCGATCTTCTTCGCCTATGAAAAGGCGCTGCTGGAAAACGACAGCGCCACTCTGGACGCGATGTTCCTGCAGAGCTGCATCACGGTTCGCTATGGCGTCGCGGAGATCCAGTACGGGATCGAGGAGGTGCGCGCCTTCCGTTCGGCCCAGAAGCCATTCGAGCGCACGCTGTCGCGCACGCTGATCACCACCTATGGGCGCGACATGGCGATCGCCTCGACGCTGTTCCACCGTCCGGACTTTCCCGGCCAGGTCGGCCGTCAGATGCAGACCTGGATCCGAACGAGCGACGGCTGGAAGGTCGCCGCCGCGCATGTCAGCATGATGGACGAGGGCGGCTAACCCCCCCTGCTCTAAGCGACACACCGTCTTCGTCTCGCAGACGGGCGACCTCTTGCGCGCGGCCAGGATACAGCCGACATGCGCGGGCGAAACAGAGATTCCTCGCCGGCCCGCTCGGCTACGCCATCGAAGCGGCGCGCACGGGCAGAAATCCCAGGAGATTCACGTGAAAAAGATCGGCTTCCTGTCCTTCGGTCATTGGTCGCCCTCTGGCCACTCCCAGACGCGCTCGGCGTCGGACGCGCTGCTGCAGTCGATCGACCTCGCGGTCGCAGCGGAAGAACTCGGCGCCGACGGCGCCTATTTCCGTGTCCACCATTTCGCTCGCCAGCTCGGTTCGCCGTTTCCCTTGCTCGCGGCCGTCGGCGCGAAGACGAGCCGGATCGAAATCGGCACGGCCGTCATCGACATGCGCTATGAGAACCCGCTCTATATGGCCGAAGACGCGGGTGCCGCCGATCTCATCGCCGGCGGACGCCTGCAACTGGGCATCAGCCGCGGCTCGCCGGAGCAGGTGATCGACGGCTGGCGCTATTTCGGGTATGCGCCCGCCGAGGGCCAAACCGATGCCGACATGGCGCGCCAGCACACGGAGGTTCTGCTCAAGGTCCTGCGCGGCCATGGCTTCGCCCAGCCCAGCCCGCGCCCCATGTTTCCCAATCCCCCCGGCCTGTTGCGTCTCGAGCCCTATTCCGAGGGGCTTCTGGAGCGGATCTGGTGGGGCGCCGCCTCCGATGCCACCGCTGTCTGGGCGGCGAAGCTCGGGATGAACCTGCAGAGCTCGACGCTGAAATATGACGAGAGCGGCAAGCCGTTCCATGTCCAGCAGGCCGAACAGATCCGCGCTTTCCGCGCCGCGTGGAAGGAAGCGGGACATGCGCGCGAGCCGCGCGTCTCGGTCAGCCGTTCGATCTTCGCGCTGGTCAACGACATGGATCGCGCCTATTTCGGCGCCGGCCGGCGCGAAGAGGACCAGTTCGGCTACATCGAGGCCGAGAAACGCGCCGTGTTCGGCCGCGGCTACACCGCCGAGCCCGAAGAGCTGGTCAGGCAGCTCGCCGGCGACGAAGCGATCGCGGAAGCCGACACGCTGCTACTGACCGTGCCGAACCAGTTGGGGGTCGCCTACAACGCCCATGTTATCGAGGCGATCCTGAAATATGTCGCGCCGGAACTGGGGTGGCGGTAGGCGCGCTTGCGCCGTCCCCCTCACCCGGCCTCCGCTTCGCTCGGCCACCCTCTCCCCAAGGGGAGAGGAGATCTGCGAGCGCTGCGGCCAATCTCCACCGAAAGCTGGCGCCAGCGTTGGATTACCTCCTCTCCCCTCGGGGAGAGGGTGGCCGAGCGAAGCGGAGGCCGGGTGAGGGGGCTGCACCGCCCGCGTTTACGTCCCCGCCTTGATGACCCTGAAATCTGGCAGATCCCGTAGAGCCAGTTCCGGCCCTGCCGGCGAATAGACGACGAAGAGCTGCATCGGCCCGTCGCCGGTGTTCAGCGTCGAGTGAAACCGGCTTTCGGGCACGTAGACGGTGCAGCCGGGGCCGACCTTGCGCGTGACCGGAGTGCCGTTCTCGTCTTCGACCATCTGCTCCCCGTGGCCGGAGATGACGAAGATGATCTCTTCGGCGCCCGGGTGGTTGTGGCGCGAATGGCCCTGGCCGCTCGGCAGGTCGACGACGCCGCCGGAGAAACGCGTGGCGCCGTTGACTTCCGGCGCCACGGTCAGCGCCAGCCGCCCCCAGTCGAAGCCGAAGGCGTCGACGTCCTTCGGATTGACGAAATAGCCGTCGGCTCCATTCAGCATGGATGATCCTCCCTGTTGTCCAAGTTACGAACGACGCTTCAGTGGCAGCGCCTTGAAGCTTGCGGTCTGGTCGCGGATCGCGGTCTCGGCCGGCAAGCGCTCCATCGAGCTCGCACCGTAGAAGCCGTGAACGCCGTCGCAAGACTCGAGGATGAAGCGGGCATCGTCGGGCATGGAGATCGGGCCACCGTGGCAGAGCACGATCACGTCGTCGCGCACCGAGCGGGCGGCGGCGGCGATGGCGTCGATCTCGACCGCGCATTCGGCGAGCGACTTGGCCGATGAGGCGCCGATCGTGCCGCCGGTGGTGACGCCCATATGCGCGACGACGATGTCGGCGCCGGCCCTGGTCATGGCGACGGCCTCGTCCGGGTTGAAGACGTAGGGCGTGGTCAGAAGGTCGAGGCCGTGCGCGGCGGCAATCATGTCGACTTCAAGTCCGTAGCCCATGCCGGTCTCCTCGAAGCTCTGGCGCATGACGCCGTCGAAAAGACCGATGGTCGGGAAGTTCTGCACCCCAGAGAAGCCGATCGCCTTGAGTTCAGCCAGAAACCGCGGCATCAGGATGAACGGATCGGTGCCGTTGACGCCGGCGAGCACCGGCGTATGCCTGACCACCGGCAGTACTTCCACCGCCATTTCCCTGACGATCTCGTTGGCATTGCCGTAGGCGAGCAGCCCTGCGGCCGAACCGCGGCCCGCCATGCGGTAGCGGCCCGAATTGTAGATGATGATGAGGTCGATGCCGCCGGCCTCCTCGGACTTTGCCGACAGCCCAGTGCCCGCGCCGCCGCCGACGATCGGCCGGCCTTCGGCGATCATCGCCCGGAACTTCTCGAGTATCGTCTTGCGGGGAATCGCCGGCATCGGGGCCTCATCGTTTCGAAATGGACAGGAAGGCCGCGGCGGCGGCCTCCGCGAATTTCGGATCGTTGATGTGCAGCGGCAGCCGCTCGATCCGCCGACGGTCGGTCTGCTGCACGGTCTGCTCGATCGCCTCGAACAGGGCGGCGTCCGCCGCCGGGTCGAAGAAGGCGCCGCCGTCGATATCAAGCGCCGACACGCCCTTCTCGGGGATGAGGAACCGCACTTCCCCCTCGCAGGCGTTGAGCTTCCTGCCGATCCACTTGCCGATGCGCCGGCACTCCTCGGCGGTCGTGCGCATCAGCGTGACGTTGGGATTGTGTTTGTAGAAGGTCCGGCCCTTGTAAGCGGCCGGGACGGTGCCCGGCGCCCAGAAATTGACCATGTCGAGCGCGCCGACCGAGCCGACATAAGGCAGACGCGTGCGCGCAATCGCGCCGAAACGATCCCCCGTCGCCGGCAGCACGCCGCCCAGAAGGTAGTCGCAGACCTCGGTGGTCGTAATGTCGATCACTCCCGCCAGTAGGCCCGAGTCGGCGAGTTTCTCCATCGTGCGCCCGCCGGTGCCCGTCGCGTGGAACACCATGCAGTCGTAGTCCGCCTTCAGCCGCTCGACGATCGTCATGACGCAGATCGTGGTCACCCCGAACATGGTCAGCCCGATGCAGGGTTTGCCGGCGCCGGCGGCCGCGGGGACCCGCGCCATGCCCGATATCGCCTGAGCCGCATTGTGCAGGATGATGCGCGAAAGTCCGTTCAGCCCCGCCATGTCGGTGACGGAGGGCATGAAGGCGATGTCCGACACGTCGACGTAAGGCGAAACGTCACCGGAGGCGAGCGTCGAGACCATCAGCTTAGGCACGCCGTAGGGCAGGGTGCGCATGCCGGCGGTGACGATCGAGGTGCCGCCCCCGCCGCCCAGTCCTACGATCGCCCCGACGTCGTCCTGGCGCGACAGGAAGCAGGCGAAGGCCTCGCCCATCGCGGCCACCGCCGCGCCGCGATCGGTCTGACCAAGCACAGCCGACGCTCCCTTGGGATGACAGGCGGCGACCTCGCTTGCCGATACGTCGACGCCCTCGGCCGGCATCATCGTGCCGACATCGACCTCGGCAACGGCGAGGCCCTGCTCGCGGATCAGACCCGCGAGATAGGCAAGCTCCTCACCCTTCGTGTCGTGCGTGCCGACGACATAGACTCGCTTCACGTTTCCTCCTCGCGGACTTCTGCGTTCCGCCGGCGCGGCCCGATGGTACGCAGCCGCTGTCCCCCATTTTTTGAGACGCGAGTATCATATTGACATGATCGTCTCACGTCAATCGACCGGCCTGGCCCGGCAAGTCCGTCGCTGGGCAATCGCCAACGCCTCGATGTAGCGTCAGGACCATCGCGTCACCGCCATTCCCTCCTGTTCGAACAGCTGCGTCAGCCTTTGGAGTCGTTCGTCCAACCCCGCCTTCTCGATCCAGAAGGTGAGCGTCGTCGCCCGAGGTCCGGTCACGACGATGCAACTTGGCGTGGTCCCGGTGCAGGTTCCCCCGAACATGACAGCGTCGCTGAATTCAGAGAAGGGCCCCTTCGGGTCCAATGCCGGCACGACTGAGAAGATGATGTCGGCGGGTGCAAAACCCTTGAACCGCTCGGGTACGAGCCAGGGTGCTTTCCGGTGCAGCTTGCGGATGACGGCCAGCATGCGCGAGGTGAGAAACGGCATCGACGTCGCCCCGAAGCCACGCGACCGGAGGTGTCCGGCAACCGAGGCGACGAAATCGGAAAGGTCGGGGCTGCCCTTGAATTTCAGCAGTTCCGTGCGTGCGTGCAGGAAGCGGTCTTCCTGGCCGTGAAACCGCTGCCGGGGGATACGCATGTAGATTGCAGTCGCGGTGCCCTCGCCCCTCGGGTCGAGCAACAGCCCCCGCAGGACGAACGCCAGGAGCAAGGCCGGCACGCCGACTCTTTTCCGGTCCGCTGCCGTCTTGAGCGCAGGTGCGTCCATCGACAACGCGACGAAGCGAAAATCGTCCGCCTGGCGCTTTTCGCGTCCGGCAATGAAGAGATATGCCACGGCCATCGGTACGGCGGCCAGCCACAGCGCCGCATTGCGCACGACCGGCATGGGTTTCGTGCCTGTCGTGTCGTCCTCGCCGGGGTTGGCGGCGGGCAGACCGCTCAACGTGCGCGCGAGGTCCGCCCCGTCGAAGAGCGTATGCGCCAGGGCTATGGACAGAAGGCTGCGCGTGCCGTGCGGTCCCGGCGTTGCGGAAATCTCCCCCAGTGCCCGGAATGCGGGGAGGCGATCGTCGTAGATGTCGGATCGGGGCTCCAGATGACCGGCCAGGCTCGGCCCGAACTCGGCAACTTCGGAATATCGACAGACCTGTTCGAAACCGAGGACTTTGCCTTCGGCATCGGTCGAAACGCAGCCCGGGTCGGCGTGTCCGTTGCGATCCGGATTGACGGAAAGCCGAAGCTGGGGGGCAAGCCGGACGAATTCGGCGACTAGGCGGAGGAAGGCGTCTCTGGAGACCGGCCGCTTGCACGCCGCGACGAAATGCACGGTCAGTGACGACAGCGCGAACTTCCACCGCATCGGGCTGAAGGGGGCAATTTGGGTGGCTTTCGGCGGGATCGGTTCCACGCTCTGGAGGGCGGGCCCGGCCTCAGACATGGCGAAGCGCCTCCGCCGGCAGCATGGAGACGGCCCGCCATGCCGGATAGGCTGCGCCGGCGATACAAAGGGGCACCGCAAATGCGATCGGAAGCACCAGGTCGGACAGACGCGGCGTGAACGAGATGATGTTGCCGATCGCGGGTATGGAGCTGAACAGCGATGAGGCCGCGATGCCAACGAACACGCCGGCAGCGCAGCCGAGCACCCCGATGAACAGGCCCTCGATCATGATGAGCGACACAACGAGCCGGTCGTTCCAACCGATCGCGCAGAGCATGCCGATCTCCCGCGTCCGTTCCTGCACCGACAGAAGCAGGGTCGCCAGGAGGTTCAGAGCTCCCATGACGATGGCAACGATCGAGATCGCGCTGGATACCGCCTTGAGGATGGTGATGTTTCGGTCACTGCTCAGGTGGTCGGCGATCTCTTGCATGTCGGAGACGACCACCGAGAACTGCCGCTCGATCCGGGCGCGGAGCTCCCGCTGCTCGGTCTGGCTGAGACCGGGATCGAGCCTGATCGAATAGGTGCTGACCTGGTTCAGCCGCAAGGACGCCTCCTGAAGGATCTTGAGGGGCATGACGACCACGCCGCGGTTGAGAGCCGTCTCGTAGGCGGTTATTCCGACGACCTCGAAAATCTCGTCGAGGAGGTCGATGCGGTCGCCGATCTTCGCCCCCAGCGTCTCGGCGATCACGTCTCCCAGCATGATCTCCCGCCGGCTTGCGTCCGGCCGGCGGCCCGATGCGACCGGAACCGTGGCCCATTTGGTCGCGGTGTCGGAAACGCCCGCTACCGCGACATGGTCGCCGTCCTCCGTGCTGGTGAAGACATAGAGTTCGCTGGAAATGTCCGCCACCCCGTCGATGGCGGCAAGTTCCGCCGCCATCGCTTCCGGAAGCCGCATCGCAGTGATGTCGACGACGTTGCGCGGCGTGATCAGGAGCTCGGAACTCCGCTCGGTGAAGCCGTCCGCCAGGCTGTCGTAGATCCCGCGCCCGAGCGCCAGAAGCGCGACTGCGGTTCCGATCGCGAGAGCGATCCCGAGAATCGTCAGCAGCGTCCGCGCCGGCCGGCGCATCAGGTTGCTGGATGCGAAGCCCACGAGAGTCATGCGGCCGGTCCGCTTCCGCTGCGGTCGTCGCTGACACTCCCGTCCACAATGGTGACGATGCGCTCGCATTGCCTGGCCAGCGCCAGGTCATGCGTCACGATCACCAGAGCCATGCGACGCTGCCGATGCAGGTCGAACATCAAAGCGGCGACGGCGTCGGCATTGACGCTGTCGAGATTGCCGGTCGGTTCGTCGGCAAACAACAGCTCCGGTTCCCGAACCAGCGCCCGCGCCAGAGCCACGCGCTGGCGTTCTCCGCCGGAGAGTTCTGCCGGCAGCCGGTCCGCCATTCCGGTCAGGCCGACCTGCTCGAGGATACGCTCCGCACGGGCTCCGGCCGGCCGCCCGAGCTCTCCCATCAGCGCAAGTTCCACGTTCTGTCGTCCGGTCAGCGTCGGCAGAAGGTGAAATTCCTGGAACACGATGCCGATCGACGAACGTCGCAGCGCGGCCCACCGGCGGCGTCCGGTCACCTCGATACCTTTCCAGACCACGCGACCCGCATCCGGCCGGTCCAGTCCCGAAGCAATGTTCAGCAGGCAGGATTTGCCGCTGCCACTGCGGCCGACCAGCGCGACGCTCTCGCCCGTTCTCAGTGCCAGGTCTACATCGTTCAACGCGCGGATGCGGCCGCGGTCGAAGCTGCGGGAAACTGCTTCGAGGCCGAGCAGGGGCGGGCGATCGTTCATTTCGAACCCATTTGCGAGAACTGCTGGATCGCGCGCTCCAGATTGCCGCCGCTTGCCATCAGTGCGCTGTCGAAATCCGACCGCAGAGTTGCCCGCATTCCCCGACCGTCCACCGAAATGTCCAAGGCGGTCCAGGCGAAGGCGCCGCCTGGCCTGATCGTCCAGACGACGAGGGTTTCCCGACCATCTTCCTCGCGAAGTGCCACCGTCATGCGCAGCCCCCCCGGGATCTCGCGGACGCGCGCGATCGACGCGGAGGCTGACCCCGTTCGAGGCAGAAGGTCGACGCATTCCTCGGCCAGGCGGCTGACGACCGAAGAAACCAGGCTGCTTCTTAGTCGACGACCGAGTCCGTCCCAGTGAGCGGAGGCAACGGCGCTTGCCACGTCGGCCGTGTCCAGCACCTGGCCGATGAACTCCCGGCAGGCGGGCGGACGCCGATCTTGTGACAACCGCTCCATCGCCGTCATTTTCGCCTGCACCTTCTCGAAAAAGTCCTGCCCCTGGGCGGCATGCAGCGCGCCGCCCGATAGAAGCAGGGCGGCAAGGGAAGTTCGGACCATTGTGAGCATTGCTGAGAGCATGAGGGGCAGTTGCGGTTTGATTTTCTTTGTCGTCAGGCCCGAACCGCAGCCTTGATCTTGCGCAATCCGTCGTCAAGAAAGGATCGGCGACTGGCACCGAGTCGACGGCCGGGAGCGGTCGCGGAACGTTCCTCGCAGGCTCGCGGACCGTCGGTCGCGCTTCCGCCGGAAATTCCTCATCTTCGTTACCGCCATTGCGCATTTTTGAGACGCGAGTATCGTATTGACATGATCGTCTCACAACCTCCCCCCGAACTCGCCGAGGATGCCGCACGCGGGCCGCGCGCGCGTACCCGCAGGCTCATGCTGGAAACCGCGACCCGCCTCATGCAGGCGGGCGTCACACCGTCGGTCAGTGAGGTGGCCGAGGCAGCCCAAGTGTCGCGGGCAACGGCATACCGCTATTTCCCCAGCCAGGCGGCGTTGGTGGAGGCGGTGGTGGACGAAGCGCTGGGACCGATCCTGGCGTGGAAATCCGGCTCCCGCGATCCGCAGGCGCGCGTCGCCGGCCTGTTCGACACGGCGCTGCCGCGCCTCGACGCATTCGAGGCGACGTTCCGAGCCGCGTTGAGGCTGGCGCTCGAGGAATGGGCCCAACGCAAGGCGGGCACGCCGGCAAACGAAACGCCGTTCCGGCGCGGCCACCGTGTCGACCTTCTGCGCGAGGCGCTGCGTCCGCTCAACGACAGCCTGCCGGCAAAGAAGGTCGAGCGCCTGGCGCAAGCCCTGTCGCTGGTCTTCGGCGTCGAGGCGATGGTGGTGCTCAAAGACATGTGGAAGCTCGATTCGGACGGCACAGAGGATGTCGTACGTTGGGCGGCCGCGGCGCTGGTGCGGACGGCCATCGAAGACGATTGATCGTCGCGGCAAACTCGGTCAATTCTCCAATTGCGCCCTCAGCCCGTCCAGTGCTTTCTCGGCGGCCGCGCGGCCCGCTGCGATCGCATCGCCGGCGCGGTGGAAATCCATCAGTTTGATGTGCGCGACCTGCGGCGAAATCATCGCATGCGGCGGCTCGCCGGCCAGCCGCGAACGGGTGATCCGGTCCTGCATGATGTTCAAAGCGTTCGCCAGCACGTCGAAATATCCCGGCGATTTCGGACCGCCAGGCAACAATTGCGGCAAGATCCGCACCGCCTGTTCCCGGATGGGCCCAGGCATCTGCGCAACCATCTCCATCAGACGGCCGCGCTGCGCGGCGGCGGCCTCCTCCGCCGCGGCCGGGCTCAGACCGGCGGCGCGCTTGGCGAGCATCCCGTCCCCCAGCCCGACCGCTATGACGAAATCGGCTCCAAGCGCCCGGCAGGTCGAAACCGGGATCTGGTTGACGAGGCCCCCATCGGCCAGCCATTTGCCCTCCACGAGCGACGGGCTGAAGATTCCGGGCAGGGCGATCGAGGCACGGATCGCGGCGTCGACAGGGCCGCTCTGCAGCCAGATCTCGCGCCCGTCGGCGAGATCTGTCGCGACCGCCGCGAACTTCGTCGGCAAGTTCTCGATGGACTTGTCCATGCCCAGTTCGCGCAAAGCCCGCTGGACGCGCGCGCCGTCGATCAGTCCGCCATTGGCGACCCTGACGTCGAGCATTCCCGCGATGGTGCGCCAGTCGATTGCCTGCGCCCAGGCCGTCAGGTCGGCGAGGCGCTCACAGGCATAGGCCGCGCCGACCAGCGCTCCGATCGAGGTGCCGGCGACGACCCGCGGCTCGATGCCGGCACCCAGCAGGGTTTCGAGAACGCCGATATGCGACCAGCCACGGGCGGCTCCGCCGCCCAGCGCCAGGCCGACCGTGTATCTCGTCATGGATAGATCCCCATCCTCCAATACTCGCGCGTCAACGCCCCGCCGCCAAGACGGAATCGCGAGGCACTGGCTACAGAGGACGGCGAATGATCCTGGCGATCACGCCGACGATGCCTTCACGGAAAAGCATGACCGCGACGACGAAGATGATGCCCTGGCCGATCGTCACCCAGTCGCCGAAGGTGGCCAGGTAGTTCTGCATCGTCACGATCACGGCGGCGCCGAGGATCGGACCGAACACCGTTCCCATCCCACCGAGCAGCGTCATCAGCACGACCTCGCCCGACATCGTCCAGTAGACGTCCGTCAGCGATGCAAGCTGGAACACGATCGCCTTGGTCGCGCCGGCGAGGCCCGCGAGAGCCGCCGACAGGACGAAGACCGCGAGCTTGTAGCGATTGGTCCGGTAGCCGAGCGAGACCATGCGCGGTTCGTTGTCCCGTATGCCCTTGAGCACCTGGCCAAAGGGCGAATGGATGATGCGGTAGATGACGAGCAGCCCGACGAACACGACGCCCAGGACGAAATAATAGAGGTTGCGGTCCGGCGCCATGGAGATCAGCCCCAGGAGGTAGCCGCGCGGCACGGACTGGATACCGTCCTCGCCGCCGGTGAACGGCGCCTGCAGCGAGAAGAAGAACACCATCTGCGCGAAGGCCAACGTCACCATCGCGAAGTAGATGCCTTGCCGGCGGATGGCGAGGGAGCCGATCGCCAGGCCGAGAATCGCCGCTGCGCCGGTGCCGCAGAGTATCGCCAGTTCGGGCGTGAACCCCCAGGCCTTGGCAGCGTAGGCGGAGATGTAGCTGGCGCTGCCGAAATAGGCCGCATGCCCGAAGGACAGCAATCCGCCGAAGCCGAGCAGGAGGTTGAACGCGCAGGCAAACAGCGCGAAGCACATCACCTTCATCACGAAGATGGGGTAGAGCATGAATGGAGCGACGAGGCCTAGAAGCAGAAGCCCGATGAAGATCGCCTTGTGCAGCATGGGCATGCCGATCGCGCCCGGCCGGTCGGCCTGCACGACATCGATCATTTCGCTGTCCGTTGCCATCAGGCTTCCCTCCCGAACAGGCCCGCGGGTTTGACCAGCAGCACGATGGCCATGATGACGAAGATGACGACCGCCGAGCCCTCCGGATAGAACACCCGGGCGAGCCCCTCGACGAGGCCGAGGCCGAAACCGGTGAGGATCGAGCCGAGAATCGAACCCATTCCGCCGATGACGACCACCGCGAAGACGACGATGATGACGTCGGCGCCCATGTTGGGATTGACCGAATAGATCGGGGCCGCGAGCACGCCGGCGAAGGCGGCAAGCGCGACGCCGAAACCATAGGTGAGGGTGATCAGGCGCGGAACGTTGATGCCGAAGGCGCCGACCATGGTGGGGTTTTCCGTGGCGGCCCTGAGATAGCCGCCGAGGCGGGTCTTCTCGATCGCGAACCAGGTCGCGAGGCACACGACCAGCGAGACGACGACCACCCAGCCGCGATAGTTGGGAAGGAACATGAAGCCGAGGTTCTGCCCGCCGGCGAGCTGTTTCGGAATGGCGTAGGGCAGGCCGGAAATGCCGTACTGGTTGCGGAAGATGCCGGTGATGATGAGCGCCAGGCCGAAGGTCAGAAGCAGCCCGTAGAGATGGTCGAGGTGGTAGAGCCGCGATATCAGCAGACGCTCGAGCACGATGCCCGTCGCTCCGACGATGATCGGCACGATGATCAGCGCCCCCCAGTATGGAATGCCGAGGTAGTTGAGGAGCATCCAGGCGACGAAGGCACCCATCATGTACTGGGCGCCATGGGTGAAGTTGATGATGTTCAGCAGCCCGAAGATGATGGCCAGCCCAAGCGACAGGATCGCGTAGAAGGACCCGTTGATCAGGCCGAGCAGCAGCTGGCCGAACAGGGCCTGGGGTGGAATGCCGAGGAGCTCGAACATCTGAAATCCCGCGATGGAAATCGGGCGGAGGGGCGCGCCGCGCGGGCGCGCCCCGGCTCGTCGAAACGGCTTACTTCACCAGTTCGCAGCCGCCTTCGTTCAGCGGCCGGAACGCCTTGTCCGCCGGGATGGTGGCGACGGTCTCATAGAGGTCCCACTCGCCCTTGGACTGGTCCGGCTTCTTGACGCGGAACAGATAGGCATCGTGGATCTTGCGTCCGTCGATGCGGACCTGGCCCTTGCCGAACAGCACGTCGTCGGTCGGCATTTCCTTCATCTTGGCGACCACCGCCTGCGCGTCCTTGGTGCCGGCCGCCTCGACGGCCTTGAGGTAGTGGAGGACCGCGCCGTAGACGCCGGCCTGCACCATCGACGGCTTCTTGCCCGTCTTTTCCTCGAACCGCGCCGACCATTTGCGGGTGTCGTCGTTGAGATCCCAGTAGAAGGTCTCGGTGAGCACGAGGCCCTGGGCGACGTCGAGGCCGAGGGCATGGACGTCGTTGGCGAAGACGAGCAGGCCGGCGATCGCCTGGCCGCCCTGGGTGATGCCGAACTCCGACGCCTGCTTGATCGAGTTGATCGTGTCCCCGCCGGCATTGGCGAGGCCGATCACCTGGGCGCCTGACGACTGGGCCTGGAGAAGGAAGGACGAGAAATCGGTTCCGGGGAAGGGCGTCTTGACGCTGCCCACCACCTCACCGCCCGCCGCCTTGACGACAGCCGCCGTGTCGCGCTCCAGCGCATGGCCGAAGGCATAATCCGCGGTCAGGAAGAACCAGGTCTTGCCGCCCGCGGCCACCATGGCCCCGCCCGTGCCGTGGGCGAGCTGCCAGGTGTCATAGGTCCAGTGGATCGTATTGGGCGAGCACTTCGCACCAGTCAGGTCGGATGTCGCCGCGCCCGAATTGAGGAAGACCTTGTTCTTCTCGCGGGTGATATCGTTGATGGCCAGCGCCACGGACGAGGTCGGCACGTCGGCGATGGCATCCACCTCTTCGGTATCGTACCATTGCCGGGCGATGTTCGAGCCGATGTCGGGCTTGTTCTGGTGATCCGCCGAGACGATCTCGACCGTAATGCCCTTGTCCGTGCCGAAATCCTCCGCGGCGAGTTGCGCAGCGACCACCGAGCCTTCGCCGGTGATGTCCGAATAGAGGCCGGACCGGTCGTTCATCACGCCGATCTTGACCTTGGTCTGCGCATAGGCCGTGCCGGCCATGAGCAGTCCTGCGAGCGTTGCCAGTATGAAGCCAGTCTTCCTCATTCGTCTTCTCCTCCTGTTTCGGCTTGTCGTGCCGTTATTCCCTCAGACGCCGAGATAGCGGTGAAGCTTGTCGATGTTGGCGTCGAGTTCGTCATTGGGGATCGTGTCGATCACGCGCCCCTGTTCCACCACGTAGTGCCGGTCGGCGACCGATGCGGCGAAATGGAAATTCTGTTCGACCAGGACGATCGTGAAGCCCTCCTGCTTCAGACGGGCGATCGTGTGACCGATCTGCTGGACGATGACGGGCGCCAGGCCTTCCGTCGGCTCGTCGAGCAGCAGAAGCTTGGCGCCGGTGCGCAGGATACGGCCGATCGCCAGCATCTGCTGCTCGCCACCCGACAGCTTCGTGCCCTGGCTCGACAGCCGCGCCTTGATGTTGGGGAAAAGCTCGAAGACCTGCTCGACGGTCAGGCCGCCCGGCCGAACCTGCGGCGGCAGCATCAGATTCTCCTCGACCGAAAGCGAAGAGAAAATCGCCCGCTCCTCGGGGCAGAGCGCGATGCCGAGCCGCGCGATGGCCCGTGCCGGCAGCTTGATCGTCTCGTGGCCGTCGAACATCACCGAACCCGACCGCTTGGCGAGAATGCCCATGATGGCCTTGAGCGTCGTCGTCTTGCCGGCGCCGTTGCGGCCGAGAAGGGTCACCACCTCGCCTTCGCCCACTTGGAAGTCGATACCATGGAGCACGTGGCTCTCGGCATACCAGCCCTGCAGTCCATCGACCTTCAGCAGGGGCTTCACGGTTGGTGCCGGAGACGGCTGTTGCGCGAGCGCTGCTTCAGGCATGTCCCGCTCCGATATAGGCTTCGACGACACGCGGATCCTTCGACACGGTGGCGTAGTCGCCCTCCGCCAGCACCTCGCCGCGCGCCAGCACGGTGATTCGGTCCGAAAGCGACGCCACCACCGATAGATTGTGCTCGACCATGAAGATGGTCCGGTTCGCCGCGATGCGGCGGATGAGCGCGGAAATCCGGTCGATGTCCTGTTGCGTCATGCCGGCCATCGGCTCGTCGAGCAGAAGCATTTCCGGGTTCAGCGCCAGCGTCGTCGCGATCTCGAGCGCCCGCTTGCGTCCGTAGGGGAGTTCGCCGGCAGGCGTCGCCGAGAATTCCGTCAGGCCGACATCGGCGAGCAGCGCGAGCGCCTCGTCGTCGAACTCGGTCAGCGCCCTCTCAGAGCGCCAGAAATCGAAGCTGTCGCCGCGCCGCCGCTGCAGGGCGATGCGGACATTCTCCAGCGCCGTCATTTTCGGAAAGACCGCCGAGATCTGGAAGGAGCGGACGAGCCCCAGCCGCGCGATGTCGGCCGGCTGCATCGCGGTGATGTCCTGGCCGTTGTAGTGGATAGACCCTCTGGTCGGCTGCAGGAACTTCGTCAGGAGGTTGAAGCAGGTCGTCTTGCCGGCGCCGTTCGGCCCGATCAGCGCGTGGATCGAGCCTCGCCTGACCTTCAGTTCGACATTGCTGACGGCGACGAAGCCCTTGAATTCCTTGGTCAGGCCGGACGCCTCGAGGATAATGTCCCCGTTCATCGATGCGATAGGCCCGGCATCGGCGGTCGATCTATAGGGGAACGCGGACGCCGAGCGCCCAATATCTCCTGCATTTCTCCTCCCGTGGCGTTCGCCTTTGGCCGTTGACCGGCATCGTCAGACTATTTGGGCCGCCCATCCGTTCAATACGGTAGAACTACGCTGAAGATGGAGCGCAGCCGACGGAAGGCTAGGGGCAAGTCGCGCTTTTCGCAACAGATCGATGTTGGCAGGCGGCCTGCCGTCCGTCGACGCCGGCCTGGGCTTTCCACGCCGGCTTAGCCGGGCAGCATGAAGCGCTCGAAGAACTGCGCCAGTTCGTCATGGGCGTCGATCGGCAGCACATGGGCGACATACTGGTCCGGACGCACGACGACGATGCAACCCTTCTTCCGGTCGATGCCGCGCAGGTCGAAAATGTCCCGCCCGGGTTTCGGGTCGGCGCAAAACATCTTCTCGTAGTCGACGAGGCCGTGTTTTCCTTTCCTGGGTTTCAGAAAAGCTGGCAGTGTCTCGAGAGCGAGGTCGCGCGTTGCCTGCTGGAAGACCGCGCGGACGTCGAACACCGAATCGATGTCGTCGTCGGGACGCGTATGCCGGCGGACGGGCGAATTCGGTGCCTCGCTCAGAAAGCGGCCGAGCCTGGCGATCGTCGCGTCGTCGCCGGCAGGATCTTCGGCGGGGCAGAAGACGAAGAGGCGCCATCGCGTGTCGGCCTGGACGACGTGGCCGAGTTCCAATGGCTTGGCATCCGCGAGTCGAACCACAGGGGCGGAATGAAAGCGCGAACCGATCGCGAAGCCAGGAGCGAGCGACTGCCAGACGGGTTTGCCGGTCAGTCGCGAGGGTTGGTAGGTGACCGACATCCCTGCGGTGTAGCGGCCGTGCTGGATGAAATAGCGCTGGAACTTCGGCCCGCCTTTCTCGCTGTCGTCGCCGGCTTGCGGCCGCTCGCTCATGATGCGCGACCATTCGCGGTCGAATTCGATCAGGTCGCGGGCCACGGCCTGGCGCTCTGAAGAATAGCTGTGCAGTACGTCCGGCGCGCAGCGGCCTTCGAGCACGGAGACGAGCTTCCAGCCGAGGTTCAATGCGTCGCCCATGGAGACGTTCATGCCCTGCCCAGCCTTCGGACTGTGCGTGTGGCACGCATCTCCGCAGATGAAGACATGCGGCAGGCGCGTCGAGACTTCGTCGTCCGGCACGTCGTCGAACTTGTCGGTCAGGCGCTGGCCGATTTCGTAGACGGACCACCAGGCGACTTCCCTGACGTCGAAGGAATAGGGTCGGAATGTCCGTTGCGCGGTGGCGATCAGTTGTTCGACGGTAATGTTGCGACTGGCAACCCGCTCTCCCTCGGCGAGTTTGTCGAGCTCGACGTAGAGGCGGGTGAGGTAGCCGCCTTCGCGCGGAATGATGATGATGTTGCCTTCGCTCGCCGACTGGATCAGCGTCTTGCAGCGAATGTCCGGGAAATCCGTCACGGCGAGGACGTCCATGACGCCCCATGCCTGGTTGGCGGCGTCGCCGACGAGTTCCCGGCCGATGGCCTTGCGAACAGTGCTGCGCGCGCCGTCGCAGCCTACGACGTAGCGCGCTTTGACGGACAGGGTCTGCCCTTCGCGCCCGTCCTCCAGCCGCTCGAGCGTAACGTTGACTGGATAGTCCTGTTCAGTCGGGTCGACGGCAAGATCGACGAACTGCAGCGAATAGTCGGGTTCGAGCCGCGACGGCGAGTTGCGCATGATGTCGAGATACATGTCATGCACGCGGGCTTGGTTGAGGATCATGTGGGGCATTTCCGACAGCCCGTCCTCGACATCCTGGATGCGGCCGTTGCGGGCGATGAATTCCGGACGCGCAGGGTCGGGCTTCCAGAAGGTTGTCTCGTTCACCTGATAGCCCTGGCGCATCACCTTGTCGGCGAAGCCGAAGGCGTTGAACATTTCCATCGAGCGGCAGGAAATGCCGTCGGCCTGGCCCTTTTCGATCGGCCCGGACTTCCTCTCGACGATCCGCGTCCTGATCCCAGGAGAGGCGGAGAGCATCGCAGCGAGCGTCAGCCCGGCCGGTCCGCAGCCGACGATCAGGACATCGACAGGATCGAGAAAGTCCCGGTCGAGCAACGGCCGGCCGGCAGCCGCCGCCGCGATGTCCGGATCTCCCGGCCGGAAGCCGTCGAGGTGGTACTGCATGGTCTCTCTCCCAGATCAGAAAATGATATGTCCACTTATTATATCCGCCGCGGCTTGTCCATTCAAATGATAAGTGTAGTTATCAGTTTTGGTATAAGGTGCGGCCGATGACGCAGCGAGTTTCCGAGGTAGCCGGGACATCAGGAGAAGGACGATGACGCCGCTGTCGAAAAAGCCCGGCCACCTGATCCGGCGCCTCCACCAGATCTCGACCCATGTTTTCACGCAGCGCATCAGGGAGGCGGGTTTCGACCTGACGTCCGTCCAGTTCGCCGCTCTGGATGCACTGGGCTCTAACCAGGGGGTGGACCAGGCCCGTCTGGCGGAATTGGTGGCGAAGGACCGCGCGACGACCGGTTCCGTGGTCGACCGGCTGGAGCAGAAGGGCCTCGTCGCGCGCACCGTCAGCGCGCGCGACAAGCGCGCGCGTGTGCTGACGCTCACGCCGGAAGGTTTCGCCCTGCTGGCCAGCGTCTCTCCGGTGGTCGAAGACCTGCAGCGCGAGATTCTGAGCGGTCTCGACGATCACGAATACAGGCAATTCGTCGAACTCGCCGCCAGGGCGGCGGCGGCCGGAGCCGGCCTCGGCGAGGACTGAGCCTCGCGGCAAACGGTCTAGAACATCGCCTGCGGGATGATGAGCGCGATCTGCGGAAAGATCACGATCGCCAGAAGACCCGCGGCCATCGCAATCCAGAATGGCAGGACCCCGCGGAAAATGGTGCCCATCGGCACGTCCTGGGCGACGCTCTTCACGACGAAGACATTCAGGCCCACCGGGGGCGTGATCATGCCCATTTCGATGAGGATGACCGCGATGACGCCGAACCAGATCGGATCGAAGCCCAAGCCCATCATGATCGGGAAGAAGATGGGGATCGTGACCACGAGCATGGCGAGCCCGTCCATGAACATGCCCAGCACCAGATAGATGGCGACGATCATGAACAGGACGCTGTAGGGGCCCAGCCCAAGCGACGTCATCGCTTCGCCCAATGTCGCCGGAACATGCGTCAGCGCGAGGAACGGATTGAGTATGCTGGCGCCGATGATGATGAGGTAGAGCATCGCGGTGGTGCGTACCGTGTCGAGGATGGCACCCCTCAGCACGTTCCAGGCGAGCTTGCGCATGGCCAGCGCCATGAGGATGATCAGGCCCGCGCCGATGCCCGCTGCCTCGACCGGCGTGAAGACGCCGAGATAGATGCCGCCGATCGAGGTGACGATGATCGCGAGCAGCGGAAACGCTCGAGCAAGCGCCAGCGTTCGCTCGGACCACGACACCGCCGCGCCGCGCGGTCCCGATTCGGGGTTGCGCATCGTGACCAGCGTGACCGTGACCATGAAGAAGGCGGTCAGCAGCAGGCCGGGCAAGATGCCGGCCATGAAGAGCTGTCCGATGCTCTCCTCGGTGAGGATGGCATAGAGGACGAAGCCGGTGGAGGGGGGTATCAGGAAGCCGAGCGTGCCACCGGCGGCGACGGCTCCGGTCGCGAGCGCGTCGGAATAGCCGAAGCGCTTCATCTCGGGCAGGGCGACCTTGCCGATGGTGACTGCCGTGGCGACCGACGAGCCGCTGACGGCGGAGAAGGCGGCGCAGCCGACGATCGAGGCCGAGGCGAGACCGCCGCGGAGCCGGCCGACCCAGGCGAAGGCGGCCTCGTAGAGGCGGCTCGAGAAGCCGGCAGCCGAGGCGATGTTTCCCATCAGGATGAAGAGCGGAATGACGGTGAGGCTGTAATTCGCGGTGGCCGAGAACGCCTCCGTCACCAGAAGCGCGTTGGCCGAGCGGCTGCCGTTCATCAAGACTATGCCGAAATAGCCCACGGCCAGCATCGCCATGCCCACCGGCATGCGCAGAACCATGAGCGCGAACATGGCCGCAAGGCCGCCGACGCCGATGCCGAAGTCACTCATCGCGGGCTGCTCCGGTACGGACGATGTCGGCGAGCTGGATGATCAGGACGAGCGCGTAGAGGACCGAGCCCAGAATGAGCAGCCCGTAGAACGGCCAGAGAGGAATCCGGAGCATGTTCGTGGCGTCGCCGAACTCGGCGGCGTCGAGCAGTTTGCCCCAGGCGCGCCAGGCGAGGATTCCGAGCAGATAGACCGATATCGCGCGGGTCAGCAGGTCGCCTACGAAACGTCCGACAGCGCCGATGCGCTCGTCGAAGACGTCCACCCGGATATGCATGCCCGCCTGTGCGGCGCCCGGCATCGCCAGCATGACGAGGACGACCGACGCAAGCTGGATGATCTCGTTCGAGCCGAGGATCGGCTCGTTGAAGACATAGCGCATGATGACGCTGGCGAAGGTCACCGCCAGCAATACCCCGAGGGCCAGGGCCGATAAGAAGGTGAGGGAATGAACGGCCCATTCGACGGCTGTCGAACGGGCCAGTTCGCGTCGCGATTTTTCCAACTGAGACTACTCGCTCTTCAGTGCCTCGACGAAGGCCTTGGCCGCGATCCCCTGGGCCTCGGCTTCGGCGATCACCTTGTCGAGCACGGCGGCGGAGGCGGCGTTGAACTTGGCCGCTTCCTCGTCCGCCAACGTGATGACCTCCTTGCCATCGGAGGCGGCAAAGCCGGAGAGCGCCTTGTCGGCAATGCCGAGCCAGGCCTTGTTGCCGTTCATGGCAGCCTCGCGTCCGGCTTCCAGCGCGATCTTCTGTTGCTCTTCGCTCAAGTTCTCGAAGCTGTCCCGGTTCATGATCAGGAAAAAGCTGGAGATCGTCGTGTCCATGCCGGTCGTGATGTATTTCGTCACCTCGGCGAGCTTGAACGCGCCGAGCGTCGTGGCGTCGGTCATGGCGCCGTCGATCACGCCCGTCTGCATGGCGTTGTAGATTTCGGGGGCGGGCATCGACACCGGGCTGGCACCCCAGGCTTCGACGACCAGACCGGCGTTGCGCGATGGCACGCGGATCTTCAGTCCCTTGAGGTCGGCGAGCGTGCGGACCGGCTTGCTGGCCGTGAAGATGATGTTCGGCGCATTGTTCCAGATGCCGAGCAGCACGACGCGCTTGTACTCGTCCGCGAGCAAGTCGACGTTCGCGTTCATCCTGGCGGTGCCGGTATCTGCCGAAATCACGCCCGGAAGCTCGGTCAGGAGCGTCTTGGGGAAGTTGGACGCGGTGTAGCCGGGCAGGCCGAAGGCGATGTCGGTCACGCCGTCGACGGCGCGGCTGTACTGCTCGGCCGGACCGGGTCCGAGCTCGCCGCCCATATAGACCCTGACCGTCACCTCGCCGCCGGTCTTCTCGGAAAGCTGCGCCGCAAACGGATCGTAAACGTTCTTCACCACGAAATGCGTCGGCGGCTGGAAGTCTGCGAGCTTGAGTTCCGCGGCCGAAGCCATGGACGTCGCGGCGAGCATCGCGGCTGCGAGCGCGACCGCCATTTTCCTTCTGATCACGTCAATTCCTCCTTGTCGCTTGCTGGAATCTGGTTCGGGCGGGGTTGCGACGCGCGTGCCGTGCCGTTGAGCGCGGCCAGGATCGCATCGGCCCTCGCGCCGAGGTCGTCTCGGCTGATCTGCAATCCGAGTTCGCCGATCTGCTGCTGCCAGATCGCCGTGGCATGCGACATGCGCCCGGGCAGGCCGAGCGATTCGACCATGGCGGCGGTCTCGCGCATTTCGGCCGCCCGGCGCCGGCCATGGACGACCGAGCGCTCCAGCATTGCCGCGGCGCGCCGCTGCCAGCCGAAGCCGGGGAAGGTTTCCTCCAGCGTCGCCAGGACCATTTCCTCGACGCCGAGCTTCCGACCGGCGAGCACGCACTCGGCCGTCAGCGCCTCTAGGCCCTTGATCATGATCGAGCGGCAGAGCTTGATCGAGGAAGCCGTTCCCACCACGTCGGAGACGGCGTCTGCTTCCATGCCAAGCGCCGCAAGCGCCGACAACGCCGCGTCGCAGTGGGGTCCGCTGACCAGCAGGGGCGTGCGGTGCAGACGCGGGTGGACCGGTGCCATCACCGCCACGTCGACATAGCGCCCGCCCGCCCGCTCGATAAGCTCGGAGGACTTCTGTTTCGTCTGCGGCGCACAGGAATTGCAGTCGAACCACAGGGCGCCGCGAGGCAGCATCCCGGCCGCCGCGCTCGCCGCAGCCTGCGCATTGTCCGCGGTCACCAGCGAGAAGACGACCTCAGCGTCGCGCAGAGCCTCGGCCAGCGTCTCCGCACCGTCCATGCTCGTGCGCCGGTAGTCGTCCAGCTTGCCCAACCGGCGGGAGGCCATGTCGGTGGCGATGTCGAAGGCGCGCGCGGGCGGCACGGCGGCCAATTTCCAGCCCGCCCAGAACGCCTGCGCGGCCTCGCCGAAGCCGACGAAGGCGACGCGCGGCAGGGCCTCGTTGTGCGGCGCAACTTCAGGCATGACGCCTGCTCTCCCGATGATCCACGGCGCCGGGATAGCAATGGCGTCGCCACGGCAGAAATCGAATGTCTGCCCTGCCTATTCAAAAACCGGACAGCTTCCGGTCAATCGGCGAGTTCGACGCAGACGTCCCGGAGCATGCGGACGAAGAGCGACTGCGTCGCGGTTGGTGACCAGCCCGTCCGCGTGGTGACACCGATCTCGCGCTCGGAGCCGGTCAGAGGGAAGTCGAGCTCGGCGAGAATGCCGTCCTCCAGTTCCTTCGCAACCTGATGGCGCGATATGATCGTCAGACGGTCGCTGCCAAGAAGCAGGCCGCGGATGAGGATCAGGGAGCTGGTTTCAACCAGCCGTGTCGGCGCCGGCACATTGGCGGTGCCAAACAGGGCGTCGAAATGTTTGCGCGTCGGAATATCGGGCGAGGGTGTAACCCAGGAGAATTGCGCAAGCGTCGCCGCATCAAGGCCTTTGCGCCCGGCGAGCGGGTGGCCGGCGCGGGCGACGATGGCCAGTCGGTCGGTGTAAAGCGGCTCCTGCTCGACGTCGTCGGCGGGAAGCGGAGAGCGCAGCGCGCCGACCAGAAGGTCGATCTCGCCATAGCGCAGGGCATGCAGGAGATCGCTGTAAGAGCCGTCGCGCACGGTGATCCGCACGTCCGGCCTGATGACGCCCAGTTCGTTGATCACCTTGGGCAGGATGAAGCTGCGGGCCAGCGGCAGGCTGCCGAGGGCGAGACGCGGCGCGTCGTGTCCGAGCAGGAAATCGATCTCCTCCAGGCCCTGGCGCAGTTCCTCGAAGGCGAGCAGCACGCTGCGCCTGAAGAGGTTGCCGGCCTGCGTGAGTTCGAAGCCCTGGACGGTCTTCGCGAACATTTCGAAGCCGGCGATCCGCTCGAGGTCGTTGATCGAGCGGTGGATCGACGGCCTCGACACGCTCAGCGTCCGGGCGGCCCAGGAATAGTTGCCTGCATTGGCGAGAGCCAAAAAGCCGCGCAGCTGAACGGTCGTGAGAAGCTGGTCGAAATTCTGAAACCCGCCGTGGCCGTTGCGCCCGGCCGCGCGGGAACCGCGCCGCGCGCCGGTCGCCAGCATCTCCAGCGCGCGCTCGACGCGCACCAGCAGGGTGCTGCCGGCCTCGGTCAGGAACATGCCCGTGCTCTTGCGCAGGAACAGCCGCGTGCCGAGCGAGGTCTCCAGCTTCGAAAGCGCCTGCGTGATCGCCGGCTGCGACAGAAAAACCTGTTCCGAAGCCCGCGAAACACTGCCGCAACGCGCCACCTGCTGGAACGCGCGCAAATGGCGCAAATTGAACTTGTCCACCTTCAATCCTTCTGGTCGGAAGCCGACTGTATCAAGAAATTATAGGCGCCATAAAGCATTGAAATGGCGTCTCGGGCCTGCTTCGATGAAGAACGTCGCACGTAGCATCTCGAGGAGACAGCCTTGCCCGGACAGAAGACCGCACTCGTCGTCAGCGCGCACGCCGCCGATTTCGTCTGGCGCTGCGGCGGCGCGATCGCGCTGCACCAGAAGCTTGGTTACGATGTCACCGTCGCCTGCCTGTCGTTCGGGGAGCGCGGCGAAAGCGCCAAGCTGTGGAAGCAGCAGGGCATGACGCTCGAGCGCGTCAAGGCGGAACGGCGCAAGGAGGCCGAGGCCGCGGCCCAGGTCCTGGACGTGCACGATATTCAATTTCTTGACCTGGGCGACTATCCGCTCGATTTCGGGTCCGATACCCGCGACCGCATGGTGGACCTGATCCGCGCCGTGCAGCCCGCCTTCATGATGAGCCACTCGCTCTGGGATCCCTACAATACGGACCACATGAACACGACGAAGTTCGTGCTCGAATGCCGCATGATCGCGCAGGCCTGGGGTCACAACCCCGGGGAGAAGGTGCTCGGCGCGCCGCAGCTCTATCTGTTCGAGCCGCATCAGACCGAACAGATGGCGTGGAAGCCGGACGTATTCCTCGACATAACCGAAGTCTGGGACAAGAAGCGCGCGGCGATCGAATGCATGGCGGGTCAGGAGCACCTCTGGGACTTCTACACCAATGTCGCCGAGAACCGGGCCAATCATTTCCAGCGCAATTCCGGCGGCCAGGCGGGAGGGCGCGCGGCGAAATACGCCGAGGCGTTCCAATCCATGTTTCCGCGGACGGTGGACGAGCTTTAGCGGCAGGTCTGGCGGTGGGCGATATTTGCGGAGGAACCTCATGACGACACCGACCAACCCGTCGGGCGACATCGCCCACCTCGGCCATGTCGAGATGCTGACGGACAGGTTCGACGACAGCCTTGATTTCTTCGTTCGCGTCTTCGGCCTGAAGCTCTCCGGCCGCGACGAGACGAGCGCGTATCTGCGCGCCTGGGACGACTACGAGTTCTGCTCGCTGAAGCTGACGCGCGCCGCCACCACCGGCGTCGGCCACATCGGCTACCGCGCCGCGTCTCCCGAGGCGCTGGAAAGGCGCGTCAAGCTGATCGAGGCGTCGGGCTACAAGCTGCACGGCTGGAACGACGGAGATCTGAGCCATGGCGCGGCCTTCCGCTTCGAGGATCCGTTCGGCCATGTGTTCGAGATCTACTACGACACCAACTGGTACGAACCGCGCGACGCGGCCGAGCGGGCGGCGCTCAAGAACACGGCGTCGGCCTTCACCGGTGCCGCTCCCAGGCGCATCGACCACCTCAATCTGTTGAGCAGCGACGTGACGGAGTTCCGGCGATTCATGCAGACCTGCCTGGGATCGCGGGTCACCGAATACATCCAGCTGGACAACGGCCGCGTCGGCGGATGCTGGTTCACCGTCAACAACAAGACCTACGACCTTGCCTGCACCGAGGAGCACGGCGGCGGCAGCGGCCGGCTGCACCATGTGACCTATGCCACAGACCAGCGCGAGGACATCTTGCGCGCCGCGGATATCTTCCTGCAGAACGGAGTCCACATCGAGACCGGCCCGCACAAGCATGCGATCCAGGGCACCTTCTTCCTCTATGTCTGGGAACCGGCGGGCAACCGCGTCGAGCTGGCCAATGCCGGCGCGCGGCTGATCCTGGCGCCCGACTGGCAGCCGGTGATGTGGACCGAGGCGGACCGCAAGAAGGGCCAGGCCTGGGGGCTGAAGACGATCGAGACCTTCCACACCCACGGAACGCCTCCCGTCGCGGGCAAGGAGCATGGATGATGAGCATCGTCGTCAGGGACATTCCGCGCGCCAAGCCGCAGGTGGTCGAGCGGCTGGGCAAGGCGGGTGTCGCCACCGTCCATGAGGCGCAGGGGCGCACCGGCTGTCTCGCCAGTTACATGCGGCCGATCTATGCCGGGGCCCAGATCGCCGGAAGCGCGGTGACGATCAGCGCGCCGCCTGGCGACAACTGGATGGTGCATGTCGCCATCGAGCAGCTACACGACGGCGACATCCTCGTCCTGGCGCCGACCTCGCCCTGCGACAACGGCTATTTCGGCGATCTCCTGGCGACGTCGGCCATGGCGCGCGGCTGCCGCGGGCTTGTCATCGACGCCGGCGTCCGCGACGTGCGCGACCTCACCGCGATGGGTTTCCCGGTCTGGTCGAAGGCGATCAGCGCGCAAGGGACGGTCAAGGAGACGCTGGGTTCGGTCAACGTGCCGGTGGTCTGCGCCGGCCAGCTGGTCGAGGCTGGCGACGTGATCGTGGCCGACGACGACGGCGTCGTGGTCGTCAGGCGCGCCGAGGCGGAAGCCGTGGCAGACGCGGCGGAAAAGCGGCTCGCGGCGGAGGAGGCGAAGCGCAAGCGCCTCGCCGCGGGCGAACTGGGGCTCGACATCTACGACATGCGGCAGCGCCTCGCCGAGAAGGGGCTCAAATATGTCTGATCCCGAAATCGACGGGATCCCCTGCATCTGGATGCGGGGCGGCACGTCGAAGGGAGCGTATTTTCTCGCCTCCGACCTGCCGTCCGATCGCGCCGCGCTCGACGATCTGCTGCTGCGCATCATGGGCTCGCCCGATATCCGCCAGATCGACGGCATCGGCGGCGCCGACCCGCTGACTTCGAAGGTTGCGGTCCTCTCGCCGTCGACGCGTCCGGATGCGGATGTCGACTACCTTTTTCTCCAGGTCTTCGTCGACCAGGCGCTGGTGTCCGACGCGCAGGGCTGCGGCAACATCCTGGCCGGCGTTGGCCCTGCCGCGATCGAGCGTGGACTGGTTGCCGCGTCCCAAGGCGAGACCCGTGTGCGCATCCACATGGTCAACACCGGCGAGGTCGCCGTCGCGCATGTCGCGACGCCCGGCGGCCGCGTCTCCTACCGCGGCGACGCCCGCATCGACGGGGTTCCGGGAAGCCATGCGGCCGTGCCGCTGATGTTCGACAACATCGCCGGCTCGATGACCGGTGCGCTGCTGCCGACCGGCAATGCCGTCGACATCGTCGACGGCATTGCTTGCACGCTGGTCGACAACGGCATGCCGATCGTGGTGATGGACGCAGCGGATTTCGGACTGAGCGGGCAGGAGACGCGCGAGGCGCTCGATGCCGACGCGGAGCTCAAGGCGCGGCTCGAGGCGATCCGCCTCGAGGTCGGGCCGATGATGAATCTGGGCGACGTCAAGGACAAGTCCGTGCCGAAGATGACGCTGGTCTCGCGTGCCCTGAATGGTGGCGCGATCGCCACGCGCAGCTTCATTCCGCATCGCTGCCACGCCTCCATCGGCGTCTTCGCCGCGGTCAGCGTGGCGACCGCCTGCGTCCTGCCCGACGGGCCGGCGGCGCGGCTGGCCGCGATCCCGGCCGACGGCATCTTCCGCATCGAGCATCCGACGGGTGCCGCCGAAGTCGCGATCCAGCGCGACGAGACGGGAGCCGTATCGTCCGCCGGTACGATTCGCACGGCGAGAAAGCTGTTCGACGGGCGGGTCTTTCCCGGCCCCGCCCGTCGGGAGTAGAGCGGAGTTCGCCGACGCGGCCCGGCTCAGCCGGAGTGGCCGACCGGTATCCCCTCGAACGATTTCAGTGTGTCCAGCACGATCGACGTCTTCACGTGCTGGACCGAATCGTGCGGCAGCAGGATATCGTTGACGAAGCGCGACAGGTCGTTCAGCCCGCGCACGGCCACCTTCAGGTGATAGTCCATCTCGCCGGTCAGCGCGTAGGCTTCGAGCACCTCGGGCAAAGCGTTGATGAGCTGCGAGAACCTGCGGGCATTGTCCCGGTTGTGGGTGGCGAGCGTCACCGAGATCACCACGAGCATGTCGAAGCCGAGCCTGTGGGCATCGAGCTTCGCCTGGTATCCGCGGATGTAGCCTTCGGCCTCCAGCCGTGTGCGGCGTCGCGAGCATTGCGAGGGCGACAGCGCGACGCGTTCGCTGAGCTCGTTGTTCGTCAAGCGGCCGTCGTTCTGCAGTTCCTGAAGCAGGCGCAGGTCCAGTTTGTCGATATGCTCATTCATCGCATGCATCTCGAAAACGGCGCACGAACCATGCGCAAGTTCCTCGATATCGATAGAGAATGCAAGCTCACTGCGCCAAGTATGATGCATAATACGCACATCAATTCGATCCGATGGAGGAAGATATGGGTCCGTTTCCGCACGATGCGCCGCCTTCGGAGATCACCGCCGAGAACCCGGCCGGTACCGACGGTTTCGAGTTCGTCGAGTTTTCGCATCCGGATCCGGAGAAGCTGCGCGAGCTGTTCACGCGCATGGGCTACGTTGCCGTCGCCCGGCACAAATCGAAGGCCATCACGGTCTGGCGGCAGGGCGATATCAACTACGTCTTGAATTCCGAGCCGGGCAGCCATGCCAGCCGCTTCGTCGGCGAGCATGGTCCGTGTGCCCCGTCCATGGCCTGGCGCGTCGTCGATGCCAGGCAGGCATTCGAGCACGCGGTGTCCAGAGGTGCAGTACCCTATGACGGCGACGACAAGACGCTCGACGTGCCCGCGATCATCGGCATCGGCGGATCGCTGCTCTATTTCGTCGATGCCTATGGCGCCAAGGGCTCGGCCTACGACCGCGAATTCGACTGGCTCGGCGAGCGCGATCCGGGCCCCGAAGGCGTCGGCTTCTATTATCTCGACCACCTGACCCACAACGTCTATCGCGGCAACATGGACAAGTGGTGGGACTTCTACCGCACCCTCTTCAATTTCAGGCAGATTCATTATTTCGACATCGACGGCAGGATCACCGGTCTGGTCAGCCGCGCCATCACGTCGCCCTGCGGTAAGATCCGCATCCCGCTCAACGAGTCGAAGGACGACACCAGCCAGATCGAGGAATATCTGAGGAAGTACAAGGGCGAAGGCATTCAGCACATCGCCGTCGGGACCGACGGAATATACGACGCGGCCGACAGGCTGGCCGGCAACGGCCTCAAGTTCATGCCCGGTCCGCCAGACGCCTATTACGACATGTCGTTCGAGCGCGTGAAGGGCCATGACGAGCCCATCGACCGGATGAAGAAGCACGGCATCCTGATCGACGGCGAAGGGGTGGTGAACGGCGGCATGACCAAGATCCTGCTGCAGATTTTCTCCAAGACCGTGATCGGCCCGATCTTCTTCGAGTTCATCCAGCGCAAGGGCGACGAGGGCTTCGGCGAGGGCAATTTCCGCGCCCTGTTCGAGTCCATCGAGGAAGATCAGATCCGGCGCGGCGTCATCAAGCTGGCAGCCGCCGAATAGAGTCAGCCGGCCCCGCCTCGCGCGGGGCCGGCTTTGACGAAGTCTCGATCAGAACACAGGCGGGAATGGCCGGCCGCCGCGGTCGAGCGTGATCCAGCGCGTCTCGGTGAAGGTTTCCAGCGACCAGCGCCCGCCGTGCTTGCCGACGCCCGACGCCTTGAAGCCGCCGAACGGCACGTGCGGCTCGTCGTTCACGCTGGAGCAGTTGACGTGGCAATTGCCAGTGTCGAGCTGGTGGACGATGGCGAGCGCGCGTGCCTCGTCGCGGCTCATCACGCCGGCGGAGAGCCCGTATTCGCTGTCGTTGGCGATCTGCACCGCCTCGTCGTCGGTGCGGAAGGGGATGACCGGCACGACCGGACCGAAGGTTTCGTCCTGGTAGAGCTTCATGTCGGGCGTGACACCGGTGAGGATCGTCGGCTCGACGAAGCGGCCCTCGATCTTGCCGCCCAGCACCACCTTGGCGCCCTTGGCGATGGCGTCCTCCAACTGCTCGCGCACCTTGGCGACCTGCTTGTCATTGATCAGCGGACCGATGACATGCTCCTTGCTCTTGGTCGGGTCGCCGACCTTGAGCTTTGCCGCCCGCTCGACGAAGCGCTTGAGGAAGTCGTCGAAGATCTTCTCGTGGACGAGCACCTTCTCCACCGACATGCAGATCTGGCCCTGGTGCATGAAGGAGCCAAAATTCGCCGCCTGCGTCGCGCGCTCCATCTCTGCATCCTCCAGCACGATCAGCGAATCCTTGCCGCCCAGCTCGACGCAGCACTTCTTCAGGTGCGCGCCGGCCTTGGCCGCGATCTGGCGGCCGACGGCGGTCGAGCCGGTGAAGGAGATGCCTTTGACGTAGGGGTGCTCGATCAGCTCGTCGCCGACCTCGCCGACATTCGCGCGCGAGCAGGTGACGACGTTGAACACGCCCTTGGGCAGGCCGGCCTCCTCGAAGATCTCGGCGAAGAGCAGGCCGCCGAGATAGGGTGTCTCCTCGGACGGCTTCAGCACGATCGTGTTGCCGGCGGCCAGCGGGAACAGAAACCCGCGGGCGGTGAGGATGCAGGGGAAGTTCCACGGGCTGATTACCGAAACGACGCCCATCGGCCGGCGCACCGCCATCGATACCTTGCCGTAGTCCGACGGCATCACCTCGCCGATCGGGTTCCAGACCGAGCCGGCGGCGGCGTGGAAGATCTCGGTCACATAGCCGGTCTCGAACATGCCCTTGCCGAACCAACCGCCGCCTTCCGCCATGATGGCGTCGATGATTTCCATGCGGCGGCGTTCCCAGATCTCGGCCGCCTTGTGCAGATAGTGCGCTCGCTTGGAGAAGGGCAGTTTCGACCATTCGGGGAAGGCCGCATGCGCGGCCTCGATCGCGGCGGCCGTCTCGGCGCGGCCGGAATCCGGGATCTCCGCCCAGACCGAGCCGTCGGCCGGGTTCAGGTCCTTGAAGGTGGCGCGAGCCGCCGCCCAGCCGCCACCGATATACATGCCTTCGAACACCCGGGCCATGTCAGTTCTCCTTACGGTTCTTCTTCCGCTTCTTGCCAGCGGACTTCTCGGATGACTTTTTCGGTTTCTTCGCGCGCGGCCTGTCTTCGATCAGCAGCGCCGGCAGCGACGCGACGGCCGGCACCGTGAAGGCGGTGAGCCGCCGGCGTGATTCCGCGACATGCGCGGCCTGGATAGCGGCGGCGCGGGCTGCGAGCTCAGCGATGGTGGGCGCACGGGCGGAGACCGGGGCGGCGGCCGGGCGGGGCAGCGGCGGGAGATTCTCGTCCTCGATGTCGATGCCGGCGCTGTTGTGGCCGATCAGACCGTGCGAGCCGTTGAGGCGGGAGGGCGGCTGCGGCTCCACCGGCGACGGTAAGGCGCTCCTGACGAAAGCGGAGGGCACCGGCTGCGACAGCCTGGCCTGGGCGACGTGCAGCGCGAGCCGCTCCGCCGCGCGTTCGGCAAGGAGTGCCGCGCGCCCCGCCTCCCGCCCGGCATCGCGGGAGACGGCGGCGCGGGTCCGCCCGGTATCGGCCGGCAGCGCGACCGCTGCCTCGCTCCACGGATCGCCCCCCGCGCCGGGATCGTAGCGGCCGACGAAGGCGCTCGGCAGCGGTGCCGCGCGGCGCACGGACGTTGCAAAGGCGCGGCTGATCGCGCCGGCCCGCTCGGCCAGCGAGCCGATGCGCACGGCGATAGCGCCGGCGGTTGCTGGCAGGGAGAAGGCGGGCGGCAGGTGGATCGCCGGCTGCCTGGCCGCTGACCCAGCCGCGCCGCCGAGATAGGCGGCGATCACCGCCGGGTCGTGCATCAATGCCTCGGCCGTGTTCTCCCCGGCGACGTGGCCGTTTTCGATCAGGTAGCCGCGCCTGGCGATCTTCAGCGACTGGCGCGCGTTCTGCTCGACCAGCAGGATGCCGACGCCGGTCGCGGCCACCGCCGTCAGCGAGCGAAAAAGCTCCTGGGTCAGGATCGGCGAGAGGCCGAGCGAGGGCTCGTCGAGCATCAGGATCTCGGGCTTCGACATCAGCGCGCGGCCGATCGCCACCATCTGCTGCTCGCCGCCCGACATGGTGCGCGCGACCTGGCGTTTGCGTTCGGCAAGACGGGGGAAGAGCGCATAGATCCGCTCCAGCGTCGCGTCCTCGTCGCGACGTGCGCGGGACGCGAAGGCGCCGAGCTGCAGGTTCTCCGCGACCGTCAGGTCGCCGAAGATGCCGCGTCCTTCCGGCACCAGCGCGATGCCTTCCTCGACGATACGGTGCGGTTTCAGCCGGCTGATGGCGCGGCCGTTCATGGTCACCTCGCCTGAGTCGGGCTTGACCATGCCGGCAATGGCCTTGAGCAGGGTTGACTTGCCGGCGCCGTTGGCGCCGAGGATGACGCAGATCTCGCCCTTGGCCACCTTGAGCGAGGCGCTTTCCAGCGCGCGGTGGCGTCCGTAGGAGACGGTGAGGCCGGCGACGTCAAGCATCGTCGTCGCCCAGATAGGCGCGTACCACTTCCGGGTCGCGCAATGTCGGCTCGACGTCGCCCTCGGCGATCTTGATGCCGCCGGACATGACGACGCAGCGGTCGCAGAGCGAGCGGATCGCGTCCATGACGTGCTCGACCATGACGATGGTGCGGCCCTCGCGGTGCAGTTCTTCGATCAGCCCGATGCCGATCTTCAATTCGCTCGGATTGAGCCCCGCCAGCCATTCGTCGAGCAGAAGCAGGCGCGGGTCGCTGGCCAGCGCGCGGGCGAGCTCCACCCGCTTCTGGTCGATATAGGTCATGGCGCCGACCGGCAGGTGTTCGCGCCCGGCAAGTCCGACGCGCCTGAGCAGCGTGGCGGCGAGACGCCTGGCCTCCTCGCCCCACAGTTTCCGATGGCCGAAGACGGCGCCGGCGACGACATTGCCGAGCGCGTCGAGGGACGGGAGCACGCGTACCAGCTGGAAGGTGCGTGCCACGCCCTTGCGCGCAATGTGGTGGGCGGCGAGGCCGGAGATGCGCTCGTCTCCGAGCACGATCTCTCCCGCCGTCGGCCTCAGCGCGCCGGAGATCAGGTTGAGCATGGTCGTCTTGCCGGAGCCGTTCGGGCCGATCAGGCCGAGCAGTTCGCCCGGCTGCACCTCGAACGAGACGTCGTTGACGGCGACCAGCCCGCCGAAGGCTTTTCGCGCGGAGCGGACGGAAAGCGCGGCGGTCATACCGGCTTCTCCGCCCGGGCGGGCGCGGCGCGCGCCTTCATTTTGTCCCGCGCCTGTTCGATCAGCCCGGTGACGCCGTTCGGGATGAGGTAGACGATGGCGAGGAAGGCCAGTCCGATGACGATCAGCGTATGGTTGGGGAAGTTGGAGGTAACGAAATCCATCATGATCGTGAACGGGATGACGCCGACGATCGGTCCCCACAGCCGCTTCGTGCCGCCGAGCAGCGCCATGATGACGACGAGGAAAGAGATCATCGGATTGAAGGCCGACGGCGGCTCTATGTAGGAATAGCGCGGCGCCATGATCGCGCCGGCAATGGCGATGAAGGCGCCCGAGATCATGAACGGCAGGACCTTGGCCCGCGCCGTGTCGATGCCGACATGGCGGGCCACCGTCTCGTCGTTGCCGATGATCTGGAGCGCGAAGCCGAGCCGCGAACGGGCGATCAGGAAGCCGGTCAGGTAGACCGTCGCCGCCAGCGCGAGCAGCATCCAGTAGATGTGGCTCTCGGTCATCTCGGTGAAGACGTAGAGGCCCATCGAGGTCGCGAACTTGGTCTGCAGCCAGGTGACGACCTGTCGGACGAATTCGGCCAGGCCGAAGGTGAAAATGACGAAATAGACGCCGGAGATGCGCAGCGTCGCCGCACCCACCAGGCCGGCCACGGCGGCGCCGATGGCGGCGGCGATGGCGAGCAGCACCGGATAGGGCAGGATGTCGATGCCGAGCCCCACCGAATAGGTGCCGAGCCCGTAGAAGGCGGCGGTGGCGAGCGAGACGTAGTGGGTCGGTCCGGAGAACAGCGCCCAAGCGGTGCACAGCGCAGCGTAGAGCATGATGTTGACCGAGATCGACAGGTAGAAGCCCTGGTCGAACAGCGGCAGCAGTGCGCAGACCGCGACGATCAGCGCGCCGACGGCGAGGTTGCGGAGTTCGAGGGTCGTCAGCGCACTCATGTCGTCGCCCGCCCGAAGAGGCCCTGCGGCCGGAACAGAAGCACGAGGATGAACAGCATGTAGGTCGCCGCCAGCGTCAGGCCCGGGTCGATGAGGCTGGCCACGACCGTTTCGGAAATGCCGAGGATCACCGCCGCGAGCACGGCGCCGCGCACGTCGCCGACGCCGCCCATGATGACGATGATCAGCGCCTTCATGGTGAAGACGACGCCCATCGAGGCGTTGAAGGTGTAGAAGGTCGAGATCAGCGCACCGCCGCAGGCGGTCAGCGCCCCGCCCAGCGCGAAGGCGAAGGCGGCGGTGCGCGCCACGTCGATGGCGACGAGCTTGGCCGAGTTCGGATCGACGGCGACTGCGCGCAGTGCCGTGCCCTGCCGGGTGCGGTAGAGGAAGAACCAGAGCGCCGCTGCGATCACCGCCGCCGCGACGAAGGCGACGACCCGGTTGAGGCCGTAGCTGTAGCCGAAGATCTCGAAGGGCTGCGCCAGGAATGTGTAGGACCGGTATTCGCCGCCGAATCCGAGGATCATCAGGCCCTGCAGCAGGAACAGCAGGCCGAAGGTCGCCAGGATGGAGTCGGATTCCAGCTGGCCGCGGCTCTTGGCTCGCCTGACCAGCGGTTCGAGCGCGATCGAGTAGATCGCCCAGTTGATGAGAAAGGCCGCCGGCGCGATGACGGCGAGGCCGACTAGCGGATTGATTGAATAGGCGGTGAACAGCCAGAAGGCGACGAAGCAAGCCGCGACCAGCGTCTCGCCATTGCCCAGGTTCATGATGCGCGCGACGCCGTATTGCAGCGTCAGCCCCAGCGCGATCAGCGCGTAGGTTCCGCTCAGCAGGATGCCTGTGATCAGAATGTTCATATATCTATTCTACCGCGGCCCGCGTTGAACTGCCCGGAGATCGCGGGCGACGGTTAATCCGCGTCTCTGGGGGATATACAACCGCCCGCGCCGTCTGTCCGGAGGCGCGGGCGAATGCGTCGGTCGCGCCTTACCAGGCAGGCTTCTTGACCGGATCGCCGGCCACTTCGAGCCCTTCAGCCGCGACCGCCTTGAACACGCCGCCGTCCCACTGGCCGACCGTCCAGACGTTGTGGTTGATGTTGTCCGACATCGCGATCGGCCCGATCACGGTGTCGAACGTGTTGCTGCGGATCGCCTCGACGACCTTGGCCTTGTCCAGCGTTCCGGCCTTCTCGATCGCCTGGCCGAGGATCTGCAGGCCGGCATAGGTGGTGGCTGAGGCCCAGTAATCCGGGTCGGAGCCGGTCACTTCCTTGGCCTTTGCGAAATAGGCCTTGATCTTCTCGTCGTTGACGTTGGCGCCGCCAATACCCATCACGCCGTTGGCTGCCTCCTTGAAGCGGCCGGCGAAGGCCGGAAAAGCGGTGCCGACGCCCGTGTAGAAGGCGCCGACATTGAGGCCCTGCACCTGCGCCTGCTCGGTCAGCGCAAAGGTGTCGCCCGGATAGGAGAAGGCGACAAAAGCGTCCGGCGAGGCAGCCTTGGCGGCGCTGATCACCGGAGCGAGGTCCTGCGTGCCGAGCGGGTAGGAGGTCTCGTAGACGATCTCGAAGCCGGCGGCCGCAAACTGTGGCTTGGCGGCGTTGATCAGTTCGAGGCCGAAGGCGTCGGCGACGTTGACGACCGCGACCTTGTTGCCGATGTCGCCCTTGTCGCGCAGCTTCTTCAGCGCCTCGACGGCGCCGTGGGCGAGCTGGGTCGACGTGCCGAGCATCCAGAACGAATTGGGCCAGCGGCCGGCGAAGTCCTTCACCCCGTCGGTGGCGGCGGTCGTCGCGATCTGCGGATAGCCGTATTTGGCGATCGCCGGCGCGGCGGCGATGTTGAGGCCGGTCGAATAGGGGGCGACGAGGAAGTCGACCTTATCGACGGTGGCGAGACGCTGGATGTTCTTGATCGCCTCCTCGCCATTGGTCTTGTCGTCATATTCGACCAGTTCGAGCTTCATCTGCTTGTCGCCGACCTTAAGGCCGCCGGCATCGTTCACTTCCTTCATCCAGAGCTGGATATTCGGCCAATGGGTCACGGCCGCGCCGCCGGCGAGCGGGCCGGATTTCGGCGCGCTGGCGCCGATCTTGATCGTGTCCTGCGCCAGCGCGGACGAACCGGCGATGGCAAGCGTCGCGGCCGATGCGGCCAATGCAATGAATGTACGTCTCAGCATGATTTTCCTCCCGTTGATCTGCCTGCGTTGAATACGTCCACGCCGTCCGGCTCCTCCCGTCAGGCGTAGTGGATGGTCTTGGTCTCGATATAGTTCTCCAGTCCCTCCGGGCCCCCCTCGCGTCCGATGCCGGATTGTTTGAAGCCGCCGAAGGGATGCTTCGGATCGACGATCATGCCGTTGATCGTGACCGAGCCGGTGCGCATGCGTCGCGCCATGCGGTAGCCGCGTTCCGGATCCGCCGTGTAGACCGCACCCGAGAGGCCGTAGGACGAGTTGTTGGCCTTCTCCGCAGCCTCGTCTTCGTCGCGGTAGGTGAGCACCGAGACGACCGGACCGAAGATCTCCTCCTGGACAATTCTCATGTGCGGCGTGACATCGGTGAAGACCGTCGGCTCGACGAAATAACCGCGGTCGAAGCCGCTCGGCCGCCCGCCGCCGCAGGCGATCCGCGCACCCTCGGCGCGTCCGGCGCGGATGTAGCCTTCGACGCGGTCGCGTTGGCGCGCCATGGTGAGCGGTCCCATCTGCGTCGCCGGGTCCATCGGATCGCCGACTTTGATACCGGAGACGGCGCCCAGATAGAGGTCGAGGAACTCTCTCTCGCGCCGCTCCGGCACCAGGATGCGGGTGAGCGAGAAGCAGACCTGGCCGGTGATCGGCATGGTGTAGACCATCAGGCTCGGCAGCGCCTTCGCGAAGTCGGCGTCGTCGAGCAGCACCGCGGCCGACTTGCCGCCGAGCTCAAGCGAGACGCGAGCGAGCCGCTCTGCGCAGACGGCGGCGATGTGCTTGCCGGCGCCGGTCGAGCCGGTGAAGGCGACCTTGTCGATGCCCTTGTGGCGCACCAGATAGTCTCCGCCCTCGCGCCCGGCCGGCACGATGTTGAAGACGCCGGCCGGCAGGCCCGCCTGCTCGATGCATTCGGCGAGGATATAGGCTTCCAGGGGCGTCTCGGGCGACGGCTTGGCCACGATCGTGCAGCCGGCGGCGAGCCCCGCGGCGACCTTGTAGGAGAGCAGCACCAGCGGCGCGTTCCACGGCGTGATCGCTGCGCAGACGCCCACCGGCTCCTTCGCCACGCGCACCCGGCCGCCGTCGTCGCGCTTGCGCTCGTCGACGAAGGGGCAGGTCTCGATCAGGTCCGCATAGTAGCGGAGCAATGTCGGGTTCTGCCCGACCAGCTTCTTGGTCAGCGAGATCGGCGCGCCGACCTGGATCGTCCAGGCATGGGCGATTTCCTCGAGGCGCTCGGTCAGCAGGTCGGCCACGCGACGCAAATAGCGGGCGCGCTCGGCTGGCGGCATTTTCGGCCACGGTCCCCTGTCAAAGGCGTCGCGCGCGGCGGCGACCGCGCGGTCGATATCGGCGGGACCAGCCTCCGGGTAGGTGATCAGCGTCTCCTCGGTGACCGGCGAGACGACCTTGAGCGTCTGGCGCGAGATCGGTTCGAGCCAGCGCCCGCCGATGAAGAAGCGTTCCGGCGCCTTCGGGCCCGGTCGGTGGAACATGTTCATCGACTTCCTCCCTCCTGCGCGTCGCCTGGCGCCTCGGCGGCGACGAGGCTCTCGGTGAGCATGGGTGCCGCCGACGCTTGCGCCGCGGCTGCGAAACGTCCGGACGTCGCGGTCCGCCGGGAGAAGCCGAGCCGGCTCATAGCGGATAGTCCTGACGGCCGTTCTGCAGGGTGATCCAGCGCAGTTCGGTGAATTCCTCCATTCCCGCCCTGCCGCCGAAGCGGCCCCAGCCGGACGCCTTCATTCCGCCGAACGGCATATGCGGCTCGTCGTGGATGGTGGCGGCGTTGACATGGCAGATGCCGGTCTCCAGTCGCTGCGCGACCGCCATGGCGCGCGCCGTGTCGCGTCCGAAGACTGAGGCGGTGAGACCGTATTCGGTGTCGTTGGCGATCGAGACGGCCTCGTCGATCTCGGCGTAGCGGATGACGGTCGCGACGGGTCCGAAGGTCTCCTCGTGATAGATGCGCATGTCGGGGGTCACCCGGTCGAGAATGGCCGGATCGAGGGTAGCGCCGGTGCGTCGGCCGCCGGCGACAAGCCGCGCGCCCTTGGCGACGGCGTCGTCGATCAGGCCCTTGACGCGCGCCGCAGCCTGTTCGCTGATCATCCGCGTCCGCCGCTCACCGTCGACCGCCAGCCTCTCGGCGATGGCGCGCAGCCGGTCGATGAAATCGTCGGCCGCCGCCTCGGGCACGATCACCCGTTCCGTCGACATGCAGATCTGGCCCTGGTGAAAATAGGCGCCGAAGGCTGCTGCGCGTGCGGCCTCGTCAAGGTCGGCGTCGTCGAGCACGATGAGCGGCGCCTTGCCGCCCAATTCCAGCAGGCTGCGCTTCAGGTGGCGGGCACAGAGCGCCGCGACCATGCGGCCGACACGGGTCGAGCCGGTGAAATTGACACGACGCACCGCCGGATGCGCCACCAGGGTCTCGACCACCGATTCCGCATCCGCCTCGTCGTTGTGGACGATGCCGAGAACGCCGGCCGGCACCCCGGCCTCGGCGAAGAGATCAGCGACGAACTGGTGGGTGCTGGGGCACAATTCGGACGCCTTGAAGACGACGGTATTGCCGCACGCCAGCGGCGTGGCGATGGCGCGGACCGAGAGCACGATCGGCGCGTTCCAGGGCGCCATCGACAGTACGACCCCGCAAGGCTGGCGGATGCCCATGGCGAGCGTTCCGAGCCGTTCGGAAGGAAGTATCTCGCCGGTCGACTGAATGGGCAGCGAGGCGGTTTCGCGCAGGATATCGGCGCCGAGGCGGACGTTGAGATCGCTCCAGGCGCGCGAGCCGCCGGTCTCCTCGGCGATCAGTGCGGCGACTTCGTCGGATTTGCCCGACAAGAGAACGGCGGCGCGTTCGAGGACGCCGCGGCGGACGGATGGCGGCGTCGCCGACCATTCGGCGAAACGTGCCGCCGCGACATTGGCGACCTGCCGGGCGACCGAAGCCGCCGCGCCGCTGGGTCGCAACGATGCCGAACTCGCCCGATCACGTGCGATCTGGTTCAACAACACTATCCTCCCGGGTGCCGTTTCCCGGCTTCGACCTTCGAGGGTCGAGTTCTCCCTGTGTTCAGCAAATCATGCTTGCTGGGAGGGTGTAATGCAAAAATCTCGGTATCTTTTGCAAATTTCCGGTATTGTTAAGAAGTGTTGGGAGGTCGGATGAAGACTGAGCGCATCGAAAGCGGACTTCAGCCAAGAACCTGGTCGTTCAACCGGCCGGGGCAGACGCCAGCGCGGCAACTCGTTCTGTTCACGGAGGGGAACGGGGAAGTCGAGACGAAGGACGGGCGCTTCGTGCTCAATGCACCGGCCATCGTCTGGCTTGGCGATGTTGGACCAAGCCGGCTAAGGATTGCTGCCGGCGCGGCCGGATATCGCGCCTGGACGGACGAGCGGACGATCACGGAGGCCCTGGGCGACCATGCCGAGTCGGCGAGCCTCGCTGCACTCGCCGACCGCGATTTCGCGCTGTCGCTCGCCGGTTATGAAGAAGTGGCTTCGTTGCAGCGTTGCCTCGCAGCGATCGGCGTCGAGCAGGCGGTCAACCGGCCGGGCTCTTCGACGATCATCTCAGCCCTGCTCAGAATCGTGCTCGCCTTGCTGCTGCGCGTCTCGGGAGGCGGCGAAGCGGCCATCCCTTCGGCCGGCGAGCGCGCGTCCCTGCTGCAGCGTTTCCGGCAACTGGTCGAAATGAATTTCCGCAGCCACTGGACCATCGCACAATATGCCCAGGCGCTGTCGATCTCGACCGACCGGCTGCATGCGATCTCCAAAGCGGGCGTCGGCAAGACCCCCAAGGAACTGGTCTCGGAACGTTTGGCGCATGAGGCGGCAACCCGGCTCGAGCGGTCCTCGCTGACGATCGAGCAGCTCGGAAACGTGCTCGGCTTTGGCGACCCGGCACATTTCTCGAACTTCTTCCGCAAGATGCGCGGCATGCCGCCGGGACGCTATCGGCGGCTGGCCGCGTCGACGGAGGAGGGAAGGCAGATGCCCGCCCGCTTCGCCGACTGGCCGTAGGCCTGCGGCGCGTCCGGCGAAGGCGACGACGCCTTCGCCGGACTGACCCCATCCTTGTCTAGCTGCGCGTGCGCCAGCTGTCGGCGTAGTTCTCGCGCGCTTCCTTGGAGTAGGGAGTTGGCGAGACGCGCACGCGGATATCCGCCTGCCTGTGCTTCTCGGTCGATGTCTTTCCGGTCGGCTCGGGCTCGCCCCACTTCATCGTCAGAACGTCGCCCTCCTGCACCTCGGCGTCGACCACGCCGAGCGAAAGCAGGCAGCGCTCGTTGTAGGAATAGCCGTTGAACATCGACATGCCGACCTGTTTGCCGTCCTTCATGACCATGTCGGCGCTGGTGGAGGCGTAGTTCGGCTGCGGGAAGTCGATCCACTTGTAGGGCGTGCCGTCCTCGAACGCCGACGCGATCACCTTGAGCACGTCCTCGCGGTTCCACTCGAAGGTGACCTTCTTGCGGTGCTTCTGGCCCTTCATCTTCTCCAGTGCCGCCTTGCCGACGAAGTCGGATTTCTTCCAGCCGATGTAGAAATCGTAGCCGAGTTCGAACGGGTTGACGTAGTAATCCTCGATGTTCTTCGATACGAACGAACCGCCGATTGCGCCGGTCGCCTCATAGGAATCGGCGCCCAGCCATTTGCGGTATTCGGCGACAATGCCGTCGCCGGTATAGATGCCCGGCAGCGGAGACGGGATCCAGCCGGATTCCAGCGTGTTGGTCGAATAGGCACGGCTGCCGCAGCGCACGAGGTCGACGCCGGCATCCTTCGCGGCCTCCAGGATGCAGGACAGCACGTAGGACTTGTCCTCGTACGGTCCCCAGATTTCCAGCCCCGGCGCGCCGGACATGCCGTGACGCAGCGCGCGTACCTTCTTCGAGCCGATATTGATCCAGTCGACGTGGAAGAACTTGATATCGGGGATCGGTCCCCGGTTCAGCTTCTCGAAGATCCTCGGCGCCTCTGGCCCCTGGATCTGGTAGCGGTAGTGCGTGCGGATGACGCGCTCGCCCTCGGGACGCGACGGCGAGCGGGGATCGTATCTCAGCCGCACGTTCCACTTGCCGTAGGCGGCGCAGAACTGCAGCCAGTTCGACACCGGCGCGCGGCCGACGAGGATGAATTTGTCCTGGCGCTCGCGGAAGATGATCTGGTCGCCGATGACGTGGCCGGCTGGGGTCACCGGCACGAAGTGCTTGGCGCGGTTGAGGTCGAAATTCGAGAACGAGTTGATCCCGTGATAGGCGAGAAACTCCTCCGCCTGAGGGCCTTCGACGAAGACCTCGTCCATGTGGTGCGACTGGTCGAACAGTACCGCGGATTCGCGCCAGGCGCGTTGCTCGTCGCGCCAATTGACGAACTCCGCCGCCACGACTGGATACACATACATTCCGATCTTTGAGCTTCGCAGCAGATCGACGGCGTTTCCGCGCTCCGCTAGCGCCTGTTCGAGGCTTGCAGCTGCCATTTTCATGTCCTCCCTGACTGAAATCGGGCCTAGTGCCGATGGCTTGTATAACAGCAGGGTTTGTCGACACTTTCAATTGCACTGCGGCGCGGCGACATGGTGCCCCCGGCAGGGATGCCGATGCGCTTTTTAGGGGGCCGGAGAGCCCTACTTCGCGGGCGTGAGCTGAGCGGAATCGTGCCGGATCCTGTGCAGATGGCCGAAGACGACCGTCGCGCAGGTGGCCGCCGCGGCAAGCGGCAGCAGGCACGCCCAAGCAAAGACGCTTGGCCCCAGACCCGAGAAGATGGGCCCGGCAATTGCCGTCCCGAGCGCGGCCCCGACGATGGCGACGATCAGCGTCCGCGCCATCAGCGATCCGTCCGCATCGTTCTCCGTCAGGATGCCGGTGACAAAGGGCGTGACGACATAGAAGCCGATGTTCACGAACACCTGCGCCGCGACGAAGACAGGCGGCGTCAGCCAGTTGAACAGCATGTATATGGACACCGCCATGACGAGCAGGCCCGAGAGCACCGCGGGCAGGCGCTTGGCCTTGTCCCGTGTCAGCGAGGGGACAACCGCTCCGAGGAAGCCCGCGAGCGACGAGACTGCGAGATAGAAGCCGACCTCGCCACCGCTGAGGCCCACGGCCTCGCCGACATAGCCGCAGACGGCCCACTGTCCCGCCTGTACCGCGTACACGAGCAGGACAACGATCATCATCAAGGTCATCCTGCCCCTGCCGAGTCTGGAATGGTGCGTCGCCGCGGGCATCGCCGGCACGCGCCTCGCGATGAGAACGAACAACGGGGCCATGATGGCTGCGAAGGCGGCAATGACCAGAAAGACCCGCGCCCCGCCTTCCTGCGTGGGCATGAGGGAAACCACGAACAGCAGCAGGCCCATCGTCGATCCGCCGATCAGGCTCAGCGCTCCCCAGAGCCGCTCGGCGTTGGCGAGCGAGGCGAGATTGACGCAGACGAGGCTGAAAATCGCGCCTTCGCCCAGCCCGGTCGCCAATCGGGCCGCGGCAAGGGGCCAGGGCGCCTGCAGCCAGAAACTTGCCGTTTCGCCGGCGATCACCGTGACGATGCCGCCCAAGGCGACGAGTTTCCATGACCTGTTCGCCAGCCTCGGCAAGAATATCCCATAGAGGGCGATGCCAGCCAGTTCCGCGCTGGCGACGACCGTCGCCATGCCCTCGTCGTATCCGGCGAGCTTGCTGATGGACAGCACAACGACAGGCATGACCATCGTGCCGTTCAGCGCCACGGCATAGGCGGCGCTCAAGCCCAGAATCCACAGGATCATCGAGGCACCTCACGCAGGTTCGGCCACCGCCGCGGCGACCGCGGCCGACCATTCCAGCCACCGCTGCCGCATGGCCATGTGGCGGCGGCGCCTGTCACAGTATGGCGACGTTGCGGGCGTGCAAGGGATTCCCGGGCCTGGATGGGGTCAGATCCGGCCAAAACGCCGACAGTGCGGCCGTTGGGGCCGGCCGGCGCGCCCTGCAAGGCCGCCGACGCCGCCGCGGGCCCGGTCACTCGCGCATTGGACGGATGCGGCTTGCCGATGCCGGTATTTGCAACCACTCTTGTCGGATGCGGCAGCATGCGCAACGGAACCGGGCGAAACGCGGATGCGTGACAGGGAAATCTCTCACAAGGGGCGGGCGAGCGCGGCCGACGCGCGCTACGTCGCGGCCAATATTCCCGTCTTTCTCATCCGCAGTCTGGTGGCAACGCTTTCGGATCTCGATATCGACGCTTCCAACCTGACCGCGGGCCTCGGCATCACCAGCGACGACCTCGCCGATCCCAATTGCCGGATCTCCTTCCGGCAGGGCCGCGAGGTCATTCTCCGTGCCCTCAGACTGACCAAGGGGCAGGGGCTCGGTCTTGAAACCGGCATCCGCGAGAAAATCACCTCCGTCGGCCTCGTCGGCTACCTGATGCTGACGACGAACAGCGCCGGCGATGCGGCCCGGATCGGGCTTGAGCTGCAGAAGGATACGGGCAGCATGCTCGAGTTCGATACCAGGGCCGATCCCGAAGGTGTCGTGGTGACCGCGGCGAGCCGTTTCCACGATCCGGATATACTGGTCTTTCTGGTGGAGGAAGCCTTCGCCAGCTTCATGGGCATAGCGATCGGCCTCGTCGGGGACGACTTCAAGCCGCTACGGGTCGATCTCGCCTATCCGGCGCCCTCCTATGCCGACGCATACCGGCGGGTGTTCGGCTGCGAGGTTCGCTTCGGCCAGATGCAGAACGCTTTCGTCTACGATCCGGCGTGGTACACGCGGCCGCTGGCGACGGCCGATCCATTCGCACACCGCGAACTGCTTGAGTTCATGGCCTTCAAGCGGGCTCGGAACCGGGAGGCCGCCGAAATCATCGAATCGGTCGAGAGGGTGCTGCGGCAGAAGCTGCACGGCCGCAATCCCATTTCCATGGTTGCCCGCGCACTCGGTATGAGCGAGCGTACGCTAAGGCGCCGCCTTGCCGAGAGCGGCGTCTCTTTCCAGGCGCTTCTCGACGGGCTCAGGAAGAACCGCGCGCTGGAACTGCTTGCCAACCGATCGATGTCCATCGAGCAGATCGCGTTCGCCGTCGGCTTTACGGACCCGCACAATTTCCGCCGGGCTTTCCGCCGCTGGACGGGCTTCACGCCGGCCGCCCTGCGCGCTGAGCTCGCGGCCAATATGGCCGACATGGACCCCTGATAGGACGGCTTGGCCGCTTCACCGAAAGCGTCAATCGTCTATCGTCGCAGAGTATTGGACGCGTTCGGGAGACGGCTTGGCTACAAAGCCAGGCGTTGCGGATAGGGAGACATGGCCAGATCGGACCAATATGTCCTGTCGATCGATCTCGGCACGAGCGGCTGCAAGGTCGGCCTCGTCTCGGCGACGGGCGATATTGCTGCCTGGGCTTTCCGGCCGGTCCCGCTGCTGGTGGTGGACAGGATGGGGGTCGAACAGGATCCCGATCTCTGGTGGGAAGCCTTCCTCTCGGCCGCCCGGGAAGTGATCGGCAGCAACGCCGTTGCGCGCGACAGCATCGTGGCGGTCTGCTCGTCCACCCAGGGCGAAGGCACGATCGCGGTCGACCGCGACGGCGGCGTGCTGATGAATGCGGTAACCTGGCTCGACATGCGCGGTGCCCGCCATCTGAAGGGTCAGATGCGCGGAATGCTGAAGGTCGCTGGCTACGACGCGTTCAAACTGCAGAAATGGATCCGGCTCTGCGGTGGTGCGCCGGCGCTGTCCGGCAAGGACCCGGCCGGCCACATGCTCCTGATCCGGAATGCATTCCCGGAGATCTACGAGAAGACCTACAAGTTTCTCAACGTCCTCGATTTCCTCAACCTGCGGCTCACCGGCCGTTTCTGCGCCACGCAGGATTCGATCCTCACCTCCTGGGTGACCGACAACCGCGACGTCAACGAGATCCGCTACGACGACGGCCTGATTGCCGCAAGCGGCATCGACAGGGCCAAATTCCCGGAACTCGTCCGCTGCACCGACGTGATCGGCACCTTGCTTGCCCCGGTCGCCGAGGCGCTCGGCCTGCCGCCGGAAACGGCGGTGGTCGCCGGGGCGATCGACAATTCGGCGGCGGCGATCGGGGCGGGAACGGTCGCCGACTACGACGCCCATCTCTATCTCGGCTCGTCGTCGTGGATCGCCGCGCACGTTCCTTTCAAGAAGACCAATGTCTTTAGCCAGATCGGCTCCGTTCCCTGTCCGGTTCCGTCGAAATACCTGATGATGGCGATGCAATCGAGCGGGGCGAGCAACATCGCCTTTCTCAAGGACCGCATCGTCTTCCACGACGACGGGCTGATCGACACCGAGCCGACGGCGGATGTCTACCGCGTGCTGGACGAGATCGCCGCCCGCACGCCCGCCGGCGCCGGCGGGATGATGTACCTGCCCTGGCTCTTCGGCGAACGCTGCCCGGTCGACGATCCGGCGTTGCGCGCCGGCATTTTCAACATGAGCATCGAACACAATCGCGAGACGCTGGTCAGGGCGGTGTTCGAAGGCGTCGCGCTCAACACCAAATGGATGGTCCGGCCGGTGAACCGCTTCCTCGGTCGCAAGCTCGAGGCGATGACGATCATCGGCGGCGGCGCGATGTCGAACTCGTGGTGCCAGATCTTCGCCGACGCGCTCGATGTCCGCATCCGCCAGCCCCATGAACCGATGAAGGCCAATGCCCGCGGCGCGGCGTTCATCGGCGCGGCGGGTCTCGGCCTGATCCGGCTCGAGGACGCGGCGCAATACGTCACGATCGAGAGGGTCTATGAACCGGACCCCGCCGCCACCCGGCTCTATGACGAGCGGTTCGGCGTGTTCACCGAACTGCATCGGCGCCTGGCGCCGCTCTACAAGCGACTGAACCGCGCAAAGGACGAGACCGATGGCTAGATTCATGGCCGAGCGCCAGGAGATCGCCGACATGTGCCGCGCCTTCGCGGACGAGGGCTATTTCGCCGGCACCGGCGGAAACATCGGCGTGCGCGTCGACGACCGGCTGATGGCGGTCACTCCATCGGCAACGGACTATCGTCTGGTGCGGGCCGACGACGTGGTGATCCTCGATATCGAGACTCTCGAGGTCGTCGAGGGCGACCAGACGCCGACCGTCGAGAAGGGGCTGCACGCGCGGATGCTGCGGATGCATCGCGGCCGCCATGCCAGCGTCCATACCCACCAGCCGATCGCAAGCGCGGTGGCGCTGTTGCACGAGATCCTGCCTTGGCCGGAAGGAAGCGACCGCGACGTGCTCGGCCCGCATGTCGGGCTCGTTCCCTACCGACCCTCCGGTACCGGAATGCTCGCGCGGGCGTTCACGAAAGCCCTGCGCCCGGACATCTTCGCCTATCTTCTGGCCAGCCATGGCGTCATCTGCGCTGGCGCCGATCTGAAGGCCGCAGCCGGCATGATCCGCAAGATCGAAGCCGCGGCCGCCATCCATCTTCGCGATCGCATCCGCGGCCGCGTCAACCTCGACGGGCAGGTTCGGGCGTTCGTTATGAACGCTCTGGAAAAAGCCGAGTCCAAGGGAGCCTGAAATGAACATGGTCGCTCGCACCCCGGAACCTGCCTACGGCATCAGCGGCTGGCCGGACAACAAGGACCTGATGGACCGGTTGAACGCGCTGCTCAGGCAGCCGCCGCGCGGCATCGCCAAGGCGAACATGCCCAAAGTGCTCGCCTATTTCGAAGAGAAATGCCCGACCTCCAAGGCCTGGGCCAGCCGGGCGGCCGAGGTCATCCCGGGCGGCGTCCAGCACAACCTCGCTTTCAACTATCCGTTCCCGATCGCTGCCACCAAGGTCGACGGCGCCCATATGTGGGATGCCGACGGCAACCGCTACATCGACTTCCTCCAGGCCGGCGGTCCGACGCTCCTCGGCTCCAACTACCTGCCGGTGCGCGAGAAGGCGCATCGGGTGATCGACGAATGCGGGCCTGTCACCGGCCTGCTGCACGAATACGAGTTCAAGCTCGCCGAGATCATCCGGCAGCACATGCCGGGCATCGAGATGTTCCGCATGCTGGCGTCGGGAACCGAGGCCTGCATGGGCGCGATCCGGCTGGCGCGCGCCCATACCGGCCGTAAGTGGGTGATCAAGGTCGGCGGCGACTACCACGGCTGGAGCGACCAGATGGTCTACGGCATGCGCGTCCCCGGCACCGGGCGGCGCGAAGCGACCGGCATCCCGCGCGGCGCCACCGCCTATACCCAGGAGGTCTTCCCCAACGAACTCGGCACGCTGCGCCGCAAGCTGATGCTGAACCGCATCCGCGGCGGCACCGCCGCCGTCATCGTCGAGCCTCTAGGGCCGGAAAGCGGCACGCGGCCCGTCACCCCGGAATACAACCGCGAAGTCCGCAAGCTCTGCGACGAGTTCGGCGCTCTCCTGATCTTCGACGAGGTCGTCACCGGCTTCCGCGTCGGCATGGGCGGAGCCCAGGGTTATTTCGGCGTCAACCCGGACATCACCGTCTTCGGCAAATGCCTCACCGGCGGTTACCTGATGGCGGGCGGCATCGGCGGACGCAAGGAGATCATGATGTCCCTGGTGGGCGGCATCGGCGCCTCCGGCAAGCGCGCCTTCGTCGGCGGAACGTTGTCGGCCAATCCCCTGTCCTGCGTCGCCGGCTATTACGCGATCGAGGAGATGGCGCGCACCAACGCGCCGATCATCGCCGGCCGCGCCGGCGACCGGCTGGCGGCCGGCCTGAAAGAGATCCTGAACCGGCTCGGGCTTCCCTATGTCGTCTACAACATGGGTTCGATCGTCCACCTGCAGACCTCCGCGGTACTGCTCATGAGCATGCGCAATCCGATCAAGCTGATGCGCGAGGTCAATGCGCGCCGACACCTGATGGAGGAGATGGGCGCGGCCTACATGGCGCACGGCATTCTTACCCTCGCCGGCAGCCGCATCTATACGAGCATGGCCGATACGGACGACGTCATCGACGATGCCCTGGAGCGCTTCGAAACCGTGTTCCGTCTGGTGTGACATGCAGGCCGATCGACAGACTATCGAGGACACGCTCGGCCACGCCGCCGCGCGGCTCGCGGCCAAGGGTCTGCTCAAGCCGGGGGACGTGCTCTCCCAGCGCATTCCCGAGCACACCGCCTGTGTCAGCCACCTCGTCGCCGATGGGGGGGACGCTCCTGGATCGTTTCGCTGGACAAGTCTTGCCGCCCCGCCCGCGGATTTGCATCACCGCATCTACGCGGTCCGGCCCGACGTCGGTGCGATCGTCTCGGGCGAGCTTGTGTGGACCGGCGCGCTCGCCCGCCTTCGCATGTCGCTGCCGGCGGTGTTCGACGAGCAGGTCCGCCATCTCGGCGTCGAGGTCCGGCACGTGCCTTGCCATTCGGCCGACTCGCGGGCGCTCCGGTTCCTCTCCAACGGCGCCAATGCCTATTGCCTGGACGACGTCGCGCTCTGTTTCGGAATGGGTCTCGAGCGCCTGTTGCTCAATGTCGAGATCCTCGAGAAATGCGCCGAGAGCTTCGTTCTCGCCCAGGTCGCCGGCGGCCGGGTCCGGCGCATCCCCTGGCTCGTGCGATACGTCGCCAACAGCCGGCTCAGGAAAGACGAGAAGGACGCGGCCGCCAGGCATCTCAGCGGCGAACGCTCGATCATGAAGGCCGGCTACTGACCCCGGCCTTTTCGCGGAAGATGGATTGCCGCGCTCCCGTCACCCGGCATTCGCTGCAATCCGCTCCGCAGCCGCCCCGCCGCGAAGCGCGCTGTTGACGGCGGGGATGATGCGCTCGCCCCAGAGATCGATCTGTTTCAGCATGGTCTTCTGGTCGAAGTCGCCGAGCTGGGTCTGGACCGCGATCTGGTCCGGCTTCAGCACCTCGATTTCCTCCAGAAGGCGGTCGATGACGCGGTTCACGCTTCCGACCGGAAGGTTCTTCTCCATCGTCTCGAAGGAGAGGTCCTGCGGCGTGGCGATCTCCTGCAGCATGTAGCCGTCCTGGCTCTGTTGGCGCCGCTGGTGCAGCGCCTCCGAGAGACGGCGCTGGAAGCGGGCATTGTCGAGATAGCTCTCGATCTCGCGCCGGTCGTCGCTGGCGTAGCAGCAGCGCAGGAGCGCGATCTTCGCGTCGGCCACCCTCCTGCCTTCCGCCGCCGCCGACTGCTCGATCGTCCGGCGCAGGTTGGCGATCGCGTCCAGACCGCCATGGAGCGCGGTGACGAACAGGTTCAGCCCGTCGCGGTAGGCGCGGCCCATGCTGCGGCTGGAGCCGGCCGCCAGCCAGATCGGCGGGGTGGGTTTCTGCACGGTACGGACCGAGACCGCCGTCGACGGGATGCGCGCATAGGTGCCGTCATGCTCGAAAATCGTCTGCTTGAGCCCTTTCTGGACGATGTCGAGATACTCGGAGAAGACCTGCGGCGCCTCGTCGACGTTGACCCCGAAGCGTTCGAACTCGAACTGCTGGTAGCCGGAACCGACGCCGAGTTCGAGGCGGCCGTTGGAGACGATGTCGGCGAAGCCGATTTCCGAGAGCAGGCGCTGCGGCTGGTAGAGCGGCAGCACGCAGACCGCCGTGCCGAGACGGATGGTGCTGGTCACGCCCGAAAGGGCGGCGACCATCATCAGCGGCGACGGCACCAGGCTGTAATTGTTGAAATGGTGCTCGGCGAACCAGGCCACGTTGAAGCCGGCGCGTTCGGACGCCTGCGCCTGTTCGATCGAATTGCGGATCACCTGGTCCGAGGACTGGTGATAGCCGCGCTGGGCGGCGAGGATGAACGTGCCGAATTCCATCTGTGCATTCCTTGGTCTGTCTAATGCGGTTGTGTCACGGGACGCGCTCGACATGAGCGCGGATCGCGTTCGTGGCGGAATCGATCCAGCCCTTCGTGGCGGCGTAGTCGACCATCTTGGAAAAGCCTGCCCGCCAGGCCTGCGTGTCCGGCGCGCCGGGCAGCCGCGACACCGCATCGATGGAGACGAGTGCGTTGGAGTCGTCGGTGAGGACGACGCCCGGCAGATCGGGCAGGCGCCCGCTGTCGTCGCGTATCCGCAGCTTGAAGCGCAAGAAGTCGTCGGCTTCGACGAGCGTCAGGCCGGTCGCGGGAGAGAAATCGACGATCATTCCGCCTCCGCCGCTTCTTCGTCGCCGGTGCCGCTCGCGAAACCGGCATTGCCGAACGAGGTCCAGCCGCCGTCGACGTAGAGGATCGAACCGTTAATGTAGGATGCGTCGGCCGAGGCGAGGAAGAAGACGGCGTCGGCGATGTCGTCGGGACGGCCGAGATCGCCCATGGGAATGCGGCGGCGGATCGCGGCGCTGTCGATGCGGCCGGTTGCCTCCAGGCTCGCCACTCCGGGCGTGCGGATGTAGCCCGGGGCAATGGTGGCGAAGCGCAGGCCCTTGGGACCGAGTTCTGCCGCCATGCAGCGGGTCAGGATGTCGATGCCGGCCTTCGAGGCGCCATAGGCGTGGCGTGGCGCGAAAGGCAGGAAGGTGTTGATCGACCCCAGATTGAGGACTACGCCGCCGGCCGGCATCGCCTTGAGCGCCTCGCGCGTGCAGACGAAGGCGCCGGTGAGGTTGATGTCGAGCAGCTTCTCGATATGTTCCGGCGTCTGCTCGAGTGCCGGGGTGAAAGTATCCGCGACCGCTGCATTGTTGACGAGGACGTCGACTTTGCCGAAACGGCGCACGACCTCGCCGAACATCGCAATCACGCTCTCCTCGTCGGCCACGTCGACATGGAGGCCCAGATGCGCGGGACCCAGGTCCGCGGCGCGCGCCCTCGCGCCGTCGACATCCCTGTCCGTGACGACCACCGTATCGCCCGCCTCGGCGAAGCGTTCGGCGATCGCCGCGCCGATGCCGCCGGCTCCGCCGGTAACGACAACCACCCGGGGCGCGTCCGACGGCAACGGCCGGGCGAGTTCGACCGGCGGAACCCCGTCGACGGGCGGATGCGCGTCGCCCGGCTGATTGAAGGACATCCAGCCGCCATCGACGGCGAGCACCGAGCCGGTAACGTAGCGCGCCTGCGGCGAGGCGAGGAAGCGCGCGGCCCGGGCGATCTCGTCCGGCCGGCACATGCGGCCCATCGGAACGCGCCGTCGCACCGCCGAAATGTCCGCCTTGCCGCTGCGCTCGAGTTCCTCGACCATCGGGGTGCGAACATAGCCGGGCGCCACGGCGCAGACGCGGATGCCGCGCCCCGCCCATTCGCAGGCGAGCGACCGGGTGAATGAGATCAGCCCCGCCTTCGATGCCGAATAGGCGTTGCGGCGCGGATTGCCGAGCACGCCGGCGAGTGAGGCGATATTGACGATGGCCCCGCCCGGCCGCATGCGCCGCGCCGCCTCGCGCGCCATGACGAAGGGACCGATCAGGTTGACGGAGAGCGTCTTGCGGAACAGCTCGACAGACGTCTCGACGGTCGGCGTCATCGTCGGACCCATGGCGGCGTTGTTGACGAGCGCGTCGAGCCGGCCGAAGGCGGCGTCGATCCTCCGATAGAGGGCCAGGACCTCGCTCTCCCGAGAGACGTCGCATTCGACGCCGAGGTGGCCGTCGCCCAGGCCTTGTGCCAGTTCGGCAACTCCCGTTCCCGGCAGGTCGACCGCAACGACCGTGTCGCCGTCGCTGGCGAGGATTTCGACGAGCGCCCGCCCGATGCCGCCGGCGGCGCCCGTCACGATGACGACGCGTCCTGTCCTGGCCATGTCAGTTCCTCCCATCGGACTTGATCACTCGGCCGGATCGAGCCGGCGGAAGGAGCCGTCGCGGTACAGGAGAACCTCCTGGTCCAGCGACGTCACCCCGACGACACGGCCGAGATAGATATGATGCGTGCCGGCGACGAAGCGGCTCTCCACGCGACAGTCGAAGCTCGCCACCGTGCCTTCTAGTACCGGCGATCCGGTCGCGAGCACATCCCATTCTCCGTTGGCAAAGCGTTCCTCGGGAGAGAGCTTCGATGTCGAGAACAGACGCGCGATGCCATGCTGCCGATCGGTGAGGAAGTTGACCGCGAAGGCGCCGCTTTCCTCGATCAGCGTTTCCGCCGACGCGTTGCGGTTGATGCAGACGAGCATCGTTGGCGGCGATGCCGCCACCGAACAGGCGGCGGTGACCGTCAAGCCGTTGCGCCGGCCGCCGGCGCTGGCCGTGACGATCGCCACCGAGGCGGCGACCTGACGCATCGCCACCTTGAATTCGGCCTCGCCGACGGCTTCGCTTTCGATTCGGGCTGGACAGGCGATCATTTCGGCCATCAGACAGCGGGATCGACCTTGGCGGCGAGCAGCGCGTAGACGGGGTCCTCCGGAAAGGCGCCGCCGATGGGCTGGCGCAGCCCGAAGCGGTCGGCTTCGGATCCGTCCGGCGGCACCTGCTCCTCGACCCAGTCGTAGACGACAGTGCGGTCGGCGACGCGCCACTCGTCGCCGCGCTTTTCGAAACGGTCGCAGTAGCGGCCGGCGAGCAGCACCTGGCGCAGGACGCCGTCCTTGCCGGGGCCGCGCTGCAGCGCATTGAAATAGGACTCGACGCGCGCGTCCGCCGCGCCGCGGAACTCGATCAGGATGTTCGAAATCTGGTGGATGTTGCGCGGCCCGGTCTTGAACACACCGATCGCCATCTGGACGAAGCCCTCGGCGGACCCGACATAGGCACCGTGCCGGTCGTGTGCATCCGGCCAGTAGGACCCGCGCAGCATCGCCTCGTCGGCCCGGTCGATCCCCCGGCAATAGCGGTAGAGGCAATCGCGGATCGCCTCGCGGTCGAGAAGTTCCTGAAGCTTGACGTCGTCCATGTCAGTGAGACTCCACCTTGGCGCCGCGCGGCACGACGAGCGCATCCAGCGCCATCACTCCCTTGCCGCGCTCCATGACCCTGACCGGGTTAAGGTCGATGCTGTCGATTCCCGCCGCATTGGCGGCGGCGAAGCGCGACAGCGCGGCGAGCATCTCCGCCAGTGCGTCGACATCGGACGGCGGCGCGCCGCGAACGCCCTCCAGCATGGCGAAGCCTCGGATTTCGCGGATCATGCGATGCGCCTCGTCCACGTCGAAGGGTGCCACGCGGAAGGTGACGTCCTTCAGAACCTCGACGAAGACGCCGCCCAGCCCGAACATCACTACCGGCCCGAAGACGGGATCGCTCACCACGCCGACGATCGTCTCGACGCCCCCGGAGATCATCGGCGCGACCATGACGCCGTCGACGCGTGCGTCGGGACGCTTTTCCTGAGCCCGCGACAGGATGGTCGCGAAGGCCTGTTCGGCCTCCTCTGCATCCTTTACGCCGACGATGACGCCGCCGATCTCGGTCTTGTGGGCGATGTCGGCCGAGACGATCTTCAGCACCTGGGGATAGCCGACCGCGTCGGCCGCCGCGCGGATGTCGCCGCCGGGCACCACCAGCCGGTCGGCCGTGAAGGGCACGCCCGCGGCGCCGAAGATCTGCTTGGCCGCCAGTTCCGACAGCGGCTCGGTTCCGAGATCGACCGGCTCCGGTAGCGGGATCGTCGCGGGCGCCCTGCCGGCACGCTCGAAACTTTCCTTGAAGTGCACCATCGCGCCGAGCGTCTTCATCAGCGCCGAACCGTCCTGGGCGACGATGAAGGCCTCTTTCTCGTAGGCGCGGACGATCTCGTCGGGCGCCGTCATGGTCAGTGCCATGATCGTATCACGCGAGGAGGCAGCCGCGACCTCCAATGCCTGGCGCAGCTTGCCGGAAAAGGTGGGGCTCGCCGGGCCGCTGCCGAAGATTCCGGCGAAGAAGCCGAAATCTCCCTTCTCCAGCATCGCCGAGATGAAGTTCGTCATCAGCGGCAGGTCGGTGACGGCCTGCGCGGTCGCATCGACCGGATTGCGTGGCGACGCGTAGGGCAGCATCGCCTTCAATTCCTCCTGCGCCTTTTCCGGCATTGGTTTGACGTCGAGGCCGGCGGCCTCTGCGTCGTCAGCCATCTGGATGCCGAAGCCGCCCGACATGGTGAAGATGCCGAGCGAATTGTTCTTGGGATAGACGCCGCGCGAGCAAGCCGCCGCGATGTCGATCTGCTCGGCCGTCGTGGAGGCGCGCCAGACGCCGTACTGGCGGAATACCGCGTCGAAGATCGCGTCGGACCCGGCAAGCGCGGCCGTGTGCGAGCTGACCGCATGCGCGCCGACCGCGGAACGGCCGACCTTCATGAACACGATCGCCTTGCGGCGCTCGCGCGCGATCTCCAGCGCCTGAATGAAAGTGTCGCGGTCGCGCACGCCCTCGGCATAGGCCATGACGACGTTGATATCCGGCTGTTCGACCATCCAGCGCAGCGCTTCCGATACGTCGATGTCGCACTCGTTGCCGGTGGTGATCATGTAGCTCATGCCCAGACCGCGCAGGCGGGCGAGATACATGAGATGCGAGCCGTATGCGCCGCTCTGGGAGACGATGCCGATCGAGCCCGGCGTGACGAGGCCGCTGTCCAGCATCGCCGAGAAGGTGCCATAGAAGCCGATCGAGGAGTTGAAGACGCCGAGGCAATTGGGGCCGAGGAGGCGCATGCCTGAGTCACGCGCGATGCCCACCATCTCGTCCTGCATCGCCCGGCCCGCCGCGTCGGTCTCTGCGAAACCGGCCGAGAAGACGATTGCCGCCTTGACGCCCCGCTCGGCACATTCGCGTACGGCCTGGACCGTGGCGGCCGCCGGGACGGCGAGGATCGCGACGTCAGGCGCCTCCGGCAGCGCCGCGACGGATGAGAATGCCTTCACTCCTTGCACGGTCTCGCGCTTCGGGTTGACCGGATAGATGCTGCCCGCAAATCCGCTCTCGCGAAGGTAGCGCAGCGGGCGTCCGCCGATGCGGGTGACGTCGTCGGACGCGCCAACCAGCGCCACCGAATTCGGCCACAGGAGAGTGGAGATGGGACCGGTGCGTTTCAACATTCAGGCGACTTCCGTCTTGTCGTGCTTGAGTACGGGTTGGCCAAATCGTGCCTCCGGCAGCCCTCGGACGCCGAGGCCGTCGATCGCAAACAACATGCCGCCGTCCGGATGTTTCGATATGGCCCGGCCAGAGCCGGAATCCTTGATCGAGGTAACGAAGAGCGTCGCGAGATCCGGCCCGCCGAAGGCGATGCAGGACGGCATGTCGGTCGGCGCATCGATCATCCGGTCAACCGTGCCGTCGGGCAGGAAGCGGGCGATCTTGCCGATCTGGATGAGGCAGGCCCAGATACCGCCCTCGGCATCGACGGTGGCACCGTCGGGACCGGAGCCATGGGGCTCGGTGTCGATCAGGACGCGGTATCCTCTCGCCGGCGCGTCGTCGGTCGAGTAGTCGTAGGCGCGGATCTTTCGTTCCAGGCTGTCGGCGAAATACATCGTATTGCCGTCGGGGCTGAAGCAGAGCGCATTGGAGATGCGGATGCCGGTGGCAAACACGTCGGCCCGGCCGTCCTTGTCGATGCGGTAGAGCTTGCCCAGCGGATCGGCATGGATGCCCATGGAACCGCACAGGAAACGCCCCTGCCTGTCGTTCTTGCCGTCGTTGAAGCGGACTGCCGGATTGGCAGGATCCGGACGGAACACGGGCGAAAAGGCGCCGGTCTCCAGATCAAGCCGGTAGATGCCGTCGACCAGGCCGGCGACGAGCGTTTCGCCTTCGCCGAGCGCGATCGAGCCAACGGTCGACGGACAGGTCCAGGAATGGAAGGCGCCGGTTTCGCGGTCATGCGCGCGGATCAGCCGCGACACGCCGTCCACCCAGTAGAGGCGCCGGCGCCGGCCGTCCCAGACCGGGCTCTCGCCCAGAAGATCCGCCTGGGCCGAAACACGGCTCATCTGAAGCGTCATCCCCGGGGCCTTTCGATCGATGCGATTGCAGAAAAAGGTCGGCGGAGGGGCGCTCGCCCCTCCGCCGCAGGCTTGGGAGGTTCAGTTGGTCTTGAGCAGCGGGCAGGCGCTCTCGGCCGCCGGCCGCCACACGTCCTCGGCCGGGATGGTCGCGGTGACGGTGTAGTAGTCGTAGGGCTGCTTGACGTCCGCCGGAGCCTTGATGGTCACCGCATACATCGGCCGCATCACCTGGCCGTCTGCGCGGATCTTGATGTCCTTCATCTGGAAGTCGTTGATCGGCATCTCGTGCATTTTCGCCACGACCTTCTCGCCATCGTCCGTACCGGTCTCCTTGACCGACTTCAGGTAGTGCGTGATCGCGCTGTAGGTGCCCGACATGGTCTCGTTGGGAATACGGTCGCGGAACCGCTTCTTGAACCTGTCGGCGAAGGCGCGGGTCTCGTCGTTCAGGTCCCAGTAGCCCGGGGTGACGATGGACATGCCCTTCACCGCCTCGAGGCCGATGCCGTGGACCTGGTTGATCTGCAGTCCGAGCGCGACGACCTGCTGGCCGCCGGCCTGGATGCCGAATTCCTGCGCCTGCTTGACCGCGTTGGCGAAGTCGGAACCCGAGTTGGCCAGGACGATGACCTTGGCGCCGCTCGCCTGGGCCTGGAGGAGGTAGGACGAGAAGTCGTTGGAGTTCAGCGGGTGCAGGACCGAGCCGAGCACCTTGCCGCCGCCGTCTTCGATGAACTTGGTGGCATCTGCCTGCCAGGTCTTGCCGAAGGTGTAGTCGACGGTGATGAAGTAGAAGGTGTCGTTGCCGGAGGCGAGCATCGACTTGATGACGCCCTTGGCGAGCGAGTAGGTGTCGAGCACCCACTGCGTGCCCATCGGCGAGCAGGCCTCGTTGGTCAGTCCGGAGGACGCCGTGCCTGCGAGCATGTAGGGCTTCTTCTTCTCGGCCATGATCTTCTGGATGGCGAGCGCGATGGACGAGGCGGACCCGCCGACGATCGCGTCGACGCCTTCCTGCTCGACCCACTTCTGCGCGATGGCAGCGCCGATATCCGGCTTGTTCTGGTCGTCGGCGATGACCAGTTCGATCTTCTTGCCGTCGACCTCGCCGCCGAAGTCCTCGATCGCCATCTTGGCGGCCTCGACCGTGCCCGGTCCGCCGTTGTCTGCGTAGGGGCCGGACTGGTCGTTCATGACGCCGATCTTGACGACGTCGCCAGAGATGCCCTGGGCGAACACCACCGACGCCGACAGGATCGTCGAACCGGCCAGGATCGCGCCCAGCACGATGCTGCGCTTGGAAGTCTTCATTTCATCTCCTCCGCTCTTTGCTTGCGCGACTGTCTCGTCACGGCCAAGCTGGTTGCACAGCCGGCGTCCTCCGCCGGCTGGTTTCACGAAAATGCGAACGTCATCGCGCCGTCGACGAGCATCATGTCGCCGCTGACCCAGCTCGATTCATTGCCGGCCAGGAAAAGGGCGGCGTTGGCGATGTCCTCGGGCTCGCCGAGGCGGCCGAGCGGCACTTTCTGGCGCCGCCGCTCCCAGCCCGCCTCGTCGACGACGAGATTGGCACCATCGGTGCGGGTCGAGCCCGGCGCGATGGCGTTGACGCGGATGTTCATCGGGCCGAACTCCGCGGCGGCCGAGCGGGTGGCGGCCTGCACCGCCGCCTTGACGGCGCTGTACATGATGCCGTTCTTGAACGCGATCAGGGCCGCGGGCGAGGCGATGTTGATGATCGAGCCGCCGCCCGCTTCCTGCATCTGCGGCACGACCGCCTGGTAGCCCCAGATCACGCCCTTGAAGCCGACGTCGACCATCAGGCCGATGGTCTTCTCGTCCTGCTCCAGCAGCGAGCCATAGCGATTGAACATCGCGTTGTTGACGAGAATGGTCGCCGGGCCGAATGCCTCCTTTAGCTTCGCCGCCGCAGCGAAGACCTCGTCCCGCCTGCCGACATTGGCCACAAGCGGCACAGCCTTGCCGCCGGCCGCATTGATGGCATCGGCGGCCTCGCCGGCGATTTCCGGTTTGAGGTCGAGCACGCCGACGGCCGCGCCTTCGCGGGCGAACGCCTCGGAGATCGCCCGGCCTATGCCGCGGCCTCCGCCGGTCACCAGCGCGACGCGCCCTTCGAGCCTTCCACTCATGAACTTCCCTTCCACCATTGCGTCCCGTATTTCCGCGTCAGCCCGCTTTGGCGGCTTTCGCGAAGGTCTCGCGCGAGGCCATCGGGATCGCGCCGCCGCGGGTCGGATCGGCATAGGTGCCTCCGGCCGAGGCGTAATCCTTGCCCGCCCGCCGCTCGAGTACGATGCCGATCGATTCGACGTTGGGCACGTCCTGCGCGGCGAGCTCGGCCATGCGCGACTTGCGCGCCAGCGCCTTCTCGATGAAGGGCGCGAGTTCCTCGTCCTTCTTCTTCACCCGCTCGTCCTCACGTTCCTTGAGCACCGGCATCACCTCGCGGGTGAAGAGTTCCAGCGCCTCGCAGATGTGTTCGTGACGGTTCATCCCGGACTGCTGGATGAAGATCATCTGGTCGATGCCGACATCGGCATAGCTCTTCAGGTGTTCGCGCACGCTCGCCGGCGTGCCGATCGAGCCGGCGCCCGGCGTCTCCCTCATGTCGTCCTTGATGGTCAGGAAGCGCTTCCAGAGATTGGTCACCCCCGGCTTGTGCTCGCCGTAGACCGCGTAGTGCGCGATCGAATAGCCGAAGAAGCGGAAGCCATCGAGGCCGCGCCGGATCGCTTCGTCGTGGTTCTCGTGCACCATCATGCCGTTGAGCGTGGCAAAGTTGGCGTTGACCGAATGGCCGATCGGCACGCATTCCTCGGATTTGATGATGGCGTAGTATTCGTCGCGCCAGGTCTTGGCCTGGCTCGCCTCGACGAAGCCGAACACGAGCGCGCCGACGCCGTGTCGCGCCGCGCGCAGGATGCTCTCGCGGCGCGAGCAGGCCATCCACAGCGGCGGATGCGGCTTCTGCACCGGCTTCGGTACGACGTTGCGCGCCGGCATCGAGAAGAACTGGCCCTCGAAGCCGGGGTAGGGACGCATCGTCATCATGTTGGCGGTCTGCTCGACGCCCTCCCGCCACATCGCCGTCTTCTGCTCCGGCTCGATGCCGAAACCGTGCATCTCGATCAGCGAGCCCGACTCGCCGGTGCCCCATTCGACCCGGCCGCCGGAAACCAGATCGAGGGTGGCGAGACGCTCGGCGACGCGGGCGGGGTGGTTGTATCTCGGCGAGGACAGGCAGATGCCGTGGCCGATGCGCATGGTCTTGGTGCGCTGCGAGACCGCGCCCAGGAAGACCTCCGGCGCGGACGAGTGCGAGTATTCCTCGAGGAAATGGTGCTCGACTTCCCACATGTGATCGAAGCCAAGCCGGTCGGCGAGTTCGATCTGGTCCAGCGCGTCGTTGAAGAGTCTTTGCTCGCTGCCCTCGTCCCAGGGCTGCGGCAACTGATGTTCGTAGAACAGGCCGAGTTTCATCCTCACCTCCCTCCCGCTGATCGGCTTTCGGCGTCGTGCGGGGTCACGCTCCGGCAATTCCTCCTGACCGGGCTTGACGGAGATTACCTTGTCATGCCCTGTGAGGGCCGGCCAGAAACATTCGTACGTGTCGCGCAGTTTCACATTTCTGAATTGTCATCGGGGGACGAGGAGGTGCAGATGCAATCGGCGCAGGTTAAATCGGCAACCCGGGCGATTGAAATTCTCGAGTATTTCATGGGGGTTAGGCAGCCGCGTGCGATGTCGGAGATCGCCCATGTGCTCGGCTATCCGCAGTCGAGCACGACCGTGCTGCTGAAGACGCTGGTGACGCTCGGCTATCTCAATTTCGACCGGCGCGAACGGGTCTATTTCCCGACGCCGAAGGTGACGGCGCTGGGGGACTGGGTGCCGCGGGCGCTGTTCGGTTCCAGCCGCGTCCTCGACGCCGCCCGCGACGTGCACGCCGCAACCGGCGAGGGCGTCGGCATCAGCACGAAGAACGACGTCTATCTGCAGTATGTGCAGAACTTCCAGTCCGTCCACCCGCTGCGGTTTGTGATTCCGGAGGGCACGCTGAGGCCGCTGACGCAGTCGGGCATCGGCTGGACCCTTATGTCGACCTTGCCCGACGACAAGATCGACAATCTCGTCCGTCGCGCCAATATCGCCTCGGAAAAATCCGCGCGTGTCACCGTGGAATCGATCCTCGAGAAGGTCCGCGAGATCCGGCGGAAGGGCTACTGCTTCTCGCAGGACGTTCCCTTCATCGGCGGCGCGACGCTCTCGATGCTTCTCCCGGTGAAGATCCAGAACCAGCCCGCCGTGCTGTTTCTCGGCGGTGCCAAGGATCGCTTCCTGGAGCATCACGACCGCTATCTTTCGGTGCTTCAGCGCGCGGTGAGATCGGTGAAGCCGGCCGACCCGTTCGATCAGCCGATCGACATCGAGTTCTAGGGCTTGTTGAGTATCCTCATACTCAACAGGCCCTAGAACGGTCAGCTCCGCGCTTCGACCACCTCGGACGACGGATCGGCCGGCGTTTCGGCCTTGCGGGAGCGATTGGCGAGGAAACGCCTGAGCGCGCTCAACTCGCCGACGAAGCCGCGGCGGAAGAAGACGATGACGATCAGCAGGATGACGCCCTGCGAGACCAGCGCCCATTCGCCGAAACCGGCCAGGTAGTCGTTGAGCATGATGATGATACCGGCGCCGAATACCGGACCGGTCAGCGTGCCGAGGCCGCCGAGAAGCGTCATCAGGATCACCTCGCCCGAGACCGGCCATGATGCGTCGGTCAACGTCGCGAACTGGTAGACCGTCGCTTTCATCCCGCCTGCCACGCCGGCCATCGAGGCGGAAATGACGAAGGCGACGAGCTTGATCTTCTCGGGGTCGAAGCCCAGCGACTCGACGCGGGGCTGGTTGTCGCGCACCGCCTTCAGCACCTCGCCATAGGGAGAGTGCACGACGCGGTAGTAGATGAACACGCACAGTGCCGTGATGGCGAGGACCACGTAGTAGAAGGTGAAGTTCGACGTGATGTCGACGAAGCCGAACAGGTCGTTGCGCGGGATCGCCTGCATGCCGTCCTCGCCGCCGGTGAATTCGGCCTGGAGGAAGATGAAATAGATGAACTGCGAGAAGGCGAGGGTGATCATCGCGAACTGGATGCCCTGGCGCCGCATCGTCAGGTAGCCGATGACCAGGCCGAGCAGGCCGGCTGCCGCCCCGCCGCCGAGGATCGCCAGTTCGGTCGACAGCGGCGTGGTCTTCAGGATCAGGCCCGTGACGTAGGCAGCGCCGCCGAAGAACATGGCATGTCCGAAGCAGAGCAGGCCCGTATAGCCAAGGAGCAGGTTGAACGAGCAGGCGAAGATGACGAAGCACATCACCGTCATCAGCGTCACCGAGTAGAAATAGAACGGCGCGGCGATCGCCGCGACGGCGACGGCTGCCAGGAGGACTACGCGCGACATCAGACGGACTCCTTGCCGGCGAATAGACCTGCCGGGCGCAGGTAGAGCGAGACGATCATGAACAGGAAGATGACGACGCTGGCGGCCTCCGGATAGAAGACCTTGGTGAGCCCCTCGACGACGCCCAGCATGTAGCCCGTGACGGCGGCGCCGGCGATCGAGCCCATGCCGCCGATCACCACGACGGCGAAGACGACGATCATCAGGCTGGAGCCCATCGACGGCGAGACCTGGTAGATCGGCGCCGCCAGCACGCCCGACAGACCGGCGAGGCCAACGCCGAAGCCGTAGGTGAGAGTCATCATCTTGGGGACGTTGATGCCGAAGGTCTCGACGATCTGCGGCTTCTCGTTGGCGGCGCGCAGATAGGCGCCGAGCTTGGTATGCTCGATGAGATACCAGGTGCCCAGGCAGGTGACGAGCGAGAAGACCACGACCCACAGCCGGTAGTAGGGCAGGAACATGAAGCCGAGATTGACGCCGCCGGGGATGGGATTCTCATAGGGCAGGCCGGTCGAGCCGTATTTGTAGCGCACCAGGCCCTCGACGATCAGCGCGACGGCATAGGTGGCAAGAAGCCCATAGAGGTGGTCGAGGCTCTGCAGCGGCCTGAGCAGCAGGCGCTCCATCACCATGCCGGTGAGCGCCACCACCACCGGCGCCAGGACCAGCGACGGCCAGTAGCCGATGCCGAGATAGTTGAGGAGCAGCCAGGCGATGAAGGCGCCGAGCATGTACTGGGCGCCGTGGGTGAAGTTCACCACGCTCATCAGGCCGAAGATGATGGCAAGTCCCATCGACAGCATCGCATAGAAGGAGCCGTTGATGAGGCCGAGCAGGACCTGGCCGAAGAGCAGCTGCGTACTGATACCTTCGAACATGGTTCACACCCCCAGATAGGATTTGACGCGGCCCATGTCGGCCTCGAGCTCGGCGTTGGACAGGATGTCGACGACCTTGCCGTTCTCGACGACGACGTGGCGATCGGCGACCATGCGCGCGAAGCGGAGGTTCTGCTCGACCAGGACGATGGTGAACCCCTGCGCCTTCAGTCGCTGGATGATCTCGCCGATTTCCTTGACGACGACCGGGGCAAGGCCCTCGCTCGGTTCGTCCAACAGCAGCAGCCGCGAACCGGTGCGCAGGATGCGGGCGATCGCCAGCATCTGCTGTTCGCCGCCCGAGAGCTTGGTGCCCTGGCTTCCGGCCCTCGCCTTGAGATTCGGGAAGGTGGCGTAGAGCTGCTCGTCGGTCATCCCGCCGTCGCGCAGCACCGGCGGCAGGAACATGTTTTCCCGAACCGACAGCGACGAGAAGATCGCGCGCTCCTCCGGGCAGTAGCCGATGCCGAGGCGGGCGATCTGGAAGGTGCGCTTGCCGACCAGTTCGGTGCCCCTGAAATTGATCGAGCCCGTGCGCTTCTGGACGAGACCCATGATCGAGCGCAGGGTCGTCGTCTTGCCCGCGCCGTTGCGGCCGATGAGGGTGAGCAGCTCGCCCTCGCGCACGTCGAAGGACATGCCGTGCAGCACCTTCGATTCCGCGTACCAGGCGCTCAGATTGTCGACCTTCAGCATCGGGGCGGGGGTCACCGCCGCGCTCGCTTCCCGCATCGTGGCGAGACTATTCATCGACGCCTCCCATATAGGCGGTGACGACCGCGGGATTGTTCGAGACCTCTTGATAGTTGCCTTCGGCCAGAACCTGGCCGTGCTGCAGCACCGTGATCTTGTCGCAGAGCGTCGAGACGACCGAGAGATTGTGCTCGACGAGGAGCACGGTGCGGCCCACGGCGGCGCGCTTGATCAGTTCGGTGATCGGGCCGACGTCCTCGTGGCCCATCCCCGCCGTCGGCTCATCGAGCAGCATGACCCGCGGCTCCAGTGCCAGTGTGGTGGCGATCTCCAGCGCGCGCTTCTTGCCGTAGGAGAGTTCGGCCGCGGGCGTGTCGCGGTTGTTGGCGAGGCCGACCTGCTCGAGCAGGTCGTCGGCGCGGGAATTGAGCGGCTCGACGGCACGCAGCGACCGCCAGAAATGATAGGCGGTGCCGTAGGATGACTGCAGCGCGACGCGGACGTTCTCTCGGGCGGTCAGGTGAGGGAAGGTGGCGGAAATCTGGAACGACCGCACCAGTCCCCGGCGCGCGACCTCGGACGTGCGCAGCCGCGAGATGTCCTCCCCGTCGAAGACGATCCGGCCGCTGGTCGGCGCGAGCGTCTTGGTCAGGAGGTTGAAGCAGGTCGTCTTGCCGGCGCCGTTCGGTCCGATCAGGGCATGGATCGACCCGCGGCGGACGGCGAGGTTCACGTCCTTGACCGCCGCAAAGCCTGCGAAGACCTTGGTCAGCCCCTCGGCCACCAGCACATCGCCTGCGTCCGGCGCAGGGTCGGTCCGCGACGGGACCGCAGAACTGTTCGCCATATTTCCTCCCTATCGGTCCCGCGCCTGTCCCGGCGCGCGGCCCGCTACGCATCGATGCTCAGCTCGGCAGGCCGAGCACCGCCTTGGCAAGGATGTTTTTCTGGATCTCGTTGGAGCCGCCGAAGATGGCCGGCGCGCGCGAATCCAGGAACAGGTTCATCGCATCGACCTCGTCGTTGCCGGCTTCGATGTCGTCGAAGTAGCGGGCATCCTCGCCGGCCAGCAGCAGCATCTCCTCGGTGATGCGCTGGTAGAGTTCGGTGGTGAAGATCTTCAGCAGCGACACGTCCGCCCCGAGTTCCCCGCCGTCGCGCAGCACCTTGGCGAAACGTTCGAAGGCGGAACCAAGATCATACAGGTCGAGCCGGTGCTTCGCATAGCGGGAATGGAAGGCCGGATCGGCGAAGGCGCCGCGGGCGCGGGCGAGCTTGTCCAGCCGCTCCATCGCGATCTCGGGACGCGTCGGCGCGCCGAGGAAGATGCGTTCGTGGCCGAGCACCGACTTCGCCACGTTCCATCCCTGGTCGACCTCGCCAACCACGTTTTCGGCCGGCACGCGGACGTTGTCGAAAAAGACTTCGCAGAAGTCGGTTTCGCCACGCAGATTCGCGATCGGACGCACCTTGACGCCCGGGCTGGTCATGTCGATGAGCAGGACGGTGATGCCCTTCTGGCGCACCTTCTCGTCGCGCGAGGTGCGCACGAGGGCGAAGATCCAGTTGGCGCAGTGCGCCAGCGTCGTCCAGATCTTCTGGCCGTTGACGACGAAATGGTCGCCGTCGCGCACCGCCGCGGTGCGCAGGCTGGCCAGATCAGAGCCAGAATTCGGCTCCGAATAGCCCTGACACCAGATGTGCTCGCCCGAAAGGATCTTCGGCAGGTAGTGGCTCTTCTGCTCCTCCGTGCCGAAGGCGAGAAGCAGGGGGCCAATGAGGCCAAGGCCGTGGTCGGGGATGCGCGGGCAGCCGAGCCGGCCCCACTCCTCGACATAGATCATGTGCTTGGCCGGATTCAGCCCCATGCCGCCATGTTCGACCGGCCAGACCGGCGACAGCCAGCCCTCCTCATTGAGGGCATGATACCAGACGGCGACCTCGTCGAAGAGCGGCCGCTGCTTGCGCATGAAGCGCAATTCGGGCGGCAGACGCCGCTCGACCAGGTCGCGGAAAGCGGCCCGGAAGTCGTCGTCCGACAGCGCGTTCCAGTCGGTTGCCATCAGATCGTGTCCTTGAACACGGCCGGGCGCTTTTCGACGAAGGCGCGCATGGCCTCCTTCGAGTCCTCGTGGCGGGTCATCTCGACGGTCAGGTTCTGCTCGAAACGGTAGCCGTCGCGCAGCGGCATGTGCTCGACCGTGTTGATGGCGCGCTTGGCGAGGCTCAGTGCCTTCGGGCTCTTGGACGCGATCGTGCGGGCGATCTTCATCGCCTCGTCCATCAGGTCTTCGAGCGGCACGCAGGCCTCGATGATGCCGCGGCGATAGGCTTCCGCCGCCGGCACGCGGTAGCCGGTGAGGATCATGCGGCGTGCGAGCGACTTGGGGAAGAGGCTCATCGTGTGGCGCGCGCCGCCCATCAGGCCGATGTCGATCTCGGGAAGGCCGAACACGGCATTGTCGGAGGCGAGTATGATGTCGGCGGCGACGATCGGCCCCATGCCGGCACCGAGCGCCGGGCCGTTGACGGCGGCGATCACCGCCTTGCCGCATTCCATGATGCAGTTCGAGACCTCGCGGGTGCGGCGCAGGTGGCGATAGGTCTCGCCCTTGATGTCGCCGACGGCCTGACGGTTCTTGATGTCGGCGCCGGCCGAGAAGATCTTGCCGCGTCCGGTGACGACGATACAGCGGACCTCCGGCGAGTCGTTGAGTTCGTCGAACACCTCGATCAGCTCTTCGGCGAATTCCTTCGAGTAGGCATTGACCGGGGGGTTGTCGAGGGTGACCACGGCGACCTTGTCGGCGATGTCGACCTTGATGAGCTTGTTCTGCATGTTTTTCCTCCCGCGATCAGGCCGCGTGTTCCATATCCACGAATTCGAGGCGCATCGCTTCCGGCTGGCCGAGCGTGGCGCTGAGCGCGATGGCCCGCTTCAGGTAAAGGCCGATGTCGTGTTCGTCGGTAAAGCCCATCGCGCCGTGCAGATGGACTGCGCGGCGGCAGATCGAGGTGGCGGCGTCGCCGCAGCGCGCCTTGGCCGCGAAGACGGCCAGCCGCGCGGCTTTCTCGTCGCCCGCGGACTGCCGTGCCACAGCGTTGACGACGGAGGCGCAGGCGAATTCCGCGTCGCTCCACATGTCGACCAGGCGGTGCTGCACCGCCTGGAAACTGGCGATCGGCTTGCCGAACTGGATGCGGTCCTTGGTGTAGGCGATCGTCATTTCGACCGCCTTGCCGGCGATGCCCGCCAGTTCGGCCGCGATGGCGATCCGCGCGTTGGTCACGGCATTTTCGACAAGCGCCTCGATGCTCGGTCCACGGGCGATGACGCGGTCGGCCGCGACGCGGCAGCGCTCGAAGTGCACCCGGCCGATGGCGGCGCCGTCGACGCCCGCCCTCTCCGATAGCGAGAGGCCGGGCGCATCGGCGGGCACGGACACGGCCAGCGCTTCCCGGCCGGCATCGACGACGACCAGAAGATCGGTCGCCGAGCTTGCACCGTCGACGAAATGGCGGTCGCCGGAAAGCACCACGCCACCTTCATCCAGGGTCGCCCTGAGCGCCGCGCCTTGCGCGTGCGGCGAAGGATCCTGCCAAGCCGGCGCCACGAACAGCTCGCCCGAAACAAGGCCGCCTGCCAGGCGGTCGCGCTCGGCGGAAGCCGGCGCGTCGCGCAGGAGAGAGGAGACGAACACGGCGCCGGCGCCGACCGGCTCGCAAATCAGCGCGCGGCCCAGCGACTCGCTGAGCACGGCCTGCTCGGCGAGGCCGAGGCCGGCGCCGCCGAGATCTTCCGGCAACAACAGGCCGGTCCAGCCAGCTTCCGCCATGGCATTCCAGAGGTCGCGGTCGATATCCGCCGATGCCGCGCGCTTGGCGCGCAGGGATGCGGCGCCCGGCCGCCGCGACGCCAGCGTCGCCACGCTGTCGCGCAGCATGGCAAGCGTGCCGTCGGGATCGTCGAAGACTGTCTGCGGCATCATTCCTCCCGAATGGGCCGAACCATAGCGCCAAGGGTAGGCGATCAGTCGGCAAGTCACAATCGCTGCATCGTTATGCAGGTTACATTCACGGATGTGAAACGTCAGGCCGGCAGCGTGTAGCTCCTGAACTGCTCGCGCAGCTTGGTCTTGAGCAATTTGCCGGTCGCGGTGTGGGGCAGTTCATCGACGAAGGCGACATCGTCGGGCAGCCACCATTTGGCCACCCGTTCCGACAGGAAGTCGAGCAGTTCCTCGCGCGATGCCTCGGCGCCGGGCTTGCGCACGACGATGAGCAGCGGACGCTCCTGCCATTTCGGATGCGGCAGGCCGATCACCGCCGCCTCCTGTACGGCGGGATGTCCGACGGCTGCGTTCTCCAGGTCGATCGAAGAAATCCACTCGCCGCCCGACTTGATCACATCCTTGGAACGGTCGGTCAGCTGGACATAGCCCTCGGCGTCGATCCTGGCGACGTCGCCGGTGGCGAACCAGCCTTCGGCGTCGAGGACGTTTCCGCCCTCGCCTCTGAAATAGCCGCTCGCCACCCAGGGTCCGCGCACCTTGAGATCGCCCGAGACCGAACCGTCCCTCGGCAGTTCGGAGCCGTCCTCGCCGGTGATCTTGATGTCGATCCCGTAGACCGGCCTGCCCTGCTTGGCCTGGATGTCGATCTGGTCGTCCTCGGGCAGGTCGCGATGGGCGGGAAGCAGGTTGCCGATCGTGGCGACGGGGCTCGTCTCACTCATGCCCCAGGCATGCAGGACGAAGACGCCGTGGTCGCGGCGGAAGCGTTCGATGATGGCGCGCGGCGCCGCCGACCCGCCGATCACCACGCGCTCGAGCTTGAGCTTCGACACGTCGAGGCCGGGAGTGTCGTCGATATGCTTGAAGAAGCCGAGCCAGACGGTCGGAACGCCGAGCGAGAAGGTGCATTCCTCCTCGACGGCGAGCTCGAACAGGCTCCTGCCGTCGAGCTTCGGCCCCGGCAGCACGAGCTTGGCGCCGCACATGGCGGCGGCGTAAGGGATGCCCCAGGCGTTGACGTGGAACAGCGGCACGACCAGAAGCACGCTGTCGGCGCTCGAGAGGCGAAAGCCGTCGGCGGTGCAGACCATGAAGGAATGCAGAAGGGTCGAACGGTGCGAATAGAGCACCCCCTTCGGGTTGCCGGTGGTGCCGGACGTATAGCAGAGCGCTGAGGCCTGCCGCTCGTCGAAGACCGGCCAGTCGATGGCGTCGGGCTCTCTCGCCAGCAGGTCCTCATAGGCGACGGCGCCCTCGACCTCTCGCGGCAGATGGCCGGTATCGGTCAGCGCCACCACATGTTCGACTGTCGCGAGCTTCGGCCGCAGCCCGGCCACCAGCCCGGCGAAGGTGATGTCGAAGAACAGGATGCGGTTCTCGGCGTGGTTGACGATGTAGTCGATCTGTTCGGGAAACAGCCGCGGGTTGACGGTGTTCAGCACGGCACCGATGCCGGAGACGGCGAAATAGAGCTCGACATGACGGTGCGTATTCCAGGCGAGCGAGGCGACGCGGTCGCCCGGCTTGATGCCCAGCCGGCGCAGCGCATGGGCGAGCCGCGCCACGCGTTTCGCCAATTCGCGCCAGTTGGTGTTGATGAGCGGCCCCTCGCAGGTGCGGCTGACGATCTCGACGTCGGGGTGATAGCGCACCGCATGCTCGATCAGCGACGAGATCAGTAGCGGACGATCCTGCATCAGGCCCAGCATAGGCATCTCCTCCCTGAAGCGCCGGCCTCCACCGGCGCGCGCAAAATCGTGGGTGGCGTTGGCCGAGTCAATTCGAACCGAGAATGCGAAGGGATGTTTCACAGATGTGAAACTCCCGATTCGCTGAAGTCGCGGTTTGCCTTCCGCCGAGATGTCCGGCGAGATGGCTCGAGGGAGGACCACGTGAGCATGCTTTTCGCAGAAGGCCGCATCGGCGGCGTCACTCTTGCCAACCGAATCGTCGTGTCCCCGATGTGCCAGTACAGCGCCGTCGACGGCGGCGCCAAGACCTGGCACCTCGTCCACCTCGGCTCGATGATGCTGTCGGGCGCGGGGCTCGTGATCGTCGAGGCGACCGCCGTGGAGCCGGTCGGCCTCGGCACCCATGGCGATCTCGGTCTGTGGAGCGATGCACAGGAGCAATCCCTTGCGAGCCTGGTGCGCGACCTGCGCAAGCTGTCGCCGGCGAAGCTCGGCATCCAGCTTGGCCATTGCGGTCGCAAGGCCGCGACGCGGACGATCCCCGAACGCTGGCGCGGCGAGCCGCTGCCGGCGGAGGAGGGCGCCTGGCAGCCGGTCGCTCCTTCCGCGATCGCCTATGACGAAGGATGGCAGGTGCCGGATGCGCTGGACGAGGCCGGTATCCTGCGGATCGTCCAGGCCTTCGCCGACAGTGCCCGTCGCGCCCTGCGGGCCGGGTTCGACCTTCTCGAGATCCACGGCGCACATGGCTATCTGATCCATTCTTTTCTCTCCCCGATCACCAATCGCCGGACGGACCGCTGGGGCGGCTCGGCCACCAACCGCGCCCGCTTCGCGGTGGAGATCGTCCGCGCAGTGCGCGCCGTGTGGCCGCGCGAACGTGCGCTGGGCTTCCGCTTCAACTCGACGGATTGGACGCCGGAAGGCTCTACGCTCGACGAGGCGGTGGCGCTCGCCCGCCTGCTGGAAGCCGAAGGGCTGGACTATGCCGTCATGTCCTCGGGAAACATCCGCCCGGGCATCGCCATCCCGCCCGCCACGCCCGGCCACCAGGTCCCGTTCGCCCGCGCCGTGAAGGAGGCCACCGGTCTCGCGACCATGGCGGTCGGCATGATCCTCCATGCGCGGCAGGCGGAGGAGGTCGTACATTCGGGGGCTGCCGATTTCGTGGCGCTGGCGCGGCCGATGCTCGACAATCCGCGCTGGGGCCTGCATGCGGCAGCCGAACTCGGGGCAGACGTGCCGTACCCGCCCCAGTATCTGCGGGCGCGGCCGAACAACTGGCTGGGCTTCGCGCTCATGCATCCGCAGGCAAATCCCCCGCGCTCGACGCTGCAGCTCGACCGTCCGAAAAGCGTCTCGGCCTGGGACCGGCCGGCGGAGGTCGGCCGGGCAGGCTGAGCCCCTACGTGCCGATGTCCTCGTCCGCGCGTCTCTTGTGGGCGGCGAGGGCCATAAGTCGCCGGTCCCGCCAGACCTGGCGTTCGCCGAGCAACGCCTCCGGCACTCTTTCGCGCCGCGCTGCCTCGATCGTCTCCAGCACCGGCCCCGCCCAGTCGACGCGCCGCTGCATCTGTCCGAACAGGTTCTCGTAGATGCCCTGGTAACGCTCGACATAGTCGCGTACGCCGCCCGGCGCATTGAGGTCGATCGTCTCGAACGGCCCCATGAAAGACCAGCGCAGCGCTAGGCCGTCGCGGATGCCGATGTCGACGTCTTCGATGCCGGCATAGCCGTCGGCGACCAGGCGGAACGCCTCTTCGAGCAGCGCCCCCTGCAGCCGGTTCATGATGAAACCGTCCAGCTCCCGCTTCATCACGAGCGGCGCGTGCCCCGCCTCGACCAGAAGAGCACGGGTGCGCTCGACCGTCTCGGCCGATGTCCAGGGCGCCGGCACCACCTCTGCCGCGGGGATCAGGTAGGGCGGATTGAGCGGATGCACGACGAGGCAGCGGTGCCTGCCGGCCAGATGTTCCGTGAACGAGGAGGGCAGCAGCGCCGAGCTGGAGCTGGCGACGACCGCCTCCGTGTCGGCCAAGCCGTCGATCCGCGCGAACACGGCGCGTTTGACGTCGAGCTTCTCCGGCGTGTTTTCCTGCACATGGCCGGCGCCGTCGAGCGTCTCCGCCAGGTCTGTCGCGGTCGAGATCCGCGCAAGCACCTGGTCAGGCGTCTGCCCGCGTAGAAGATCGTTGGCCTGGAGATCGCCGAGTACCCCGGCGATATAGTCCCGCGCCCCCTCGCTCGCAGCGGGAACCTCGTCCCACATGACGACCTGGTGGCCGGCGCGGGCGAAGCTGATCGCCCAGGCGCGCCCGATGAAGCCACTGCCGACGATGGCGACCTTCATGCCTGCCTCCCATGCCGCTCCGGCCGGCGCCGTCACGCCGCTGCAGTTTCCGCTTCGCGGTCGAAGACGAAATTCGCGGCGCGGTCCTGCGCGGCGGCGGCGCACAGCTCACGATACTTCTGGAAGCCGCCGATGAACATGGTCAGGCCCTGAGGCTTGCCCTTGACGTTGGCGCCGACCCACCAGGTGTTGGCTTTGCGGATGAGCGACTTTTCCGCCAGCGCCAGCACCAACTTCATCCATGCCTCCTCGGCCTGCGCTTTTGGTTCGACTGCGGCCAACCCGTTCGCGTCCATGTAGGAGATCATGTCGGCGATCCAGTCGACGTCGTGCTCGGCGATGGTGATGAGGTTGGCGAGCGCGGCCGGCCCATTCGGCCCGCTTGGCGCGAAGAGGTTCGGAAAGCCTTCCAGCATGAAGCCGAGATAGGAGCGCGGCCCATCCTTCCACTTGTCCTTCAGCGTGCGGCCATTTCGGCCCACCACGTCGAAGGCGAGCAGGGCGCCGGTCAGCGCATCGTAGCCGGTGGCGAAGATCAGCATGTCCAGCTCGATTTCGCCGCTCTCGGTGCGGATGCCCTTCTCGGTGATCTCGACGATCGGGTCGGCCGTGACGTCGACCAGATGCACGTTGGGCCGGTTGTAGGTCTCGTAATATTCGGTGTCGAGACAAGGCCGGCGGGCGAAGATCGGATATCCGCGCGGCTTCAGCGCCTCGGCGGTCTTGGGATCGGCGACGATCTCGCCGATCTTCTCGCGCACGAAATCGGCGACCTGGTCGTTGGCCTCCTGGTTGACCAGCAGGTCGGAGAAGGAGCCGAGGAAGGTGTGGCCGCCATTGATCCAGGCCTGTTCCATCACCTCCCGGCGCTGCGACGGCGGCAGGCTGAAGTAGGGGCGCGTGGTGGCCGGCCGGGCGCCGCCGGTCGGGTTGTTGCGCATCGCCTCGCGCATGGCTCGGTAGTGCCGCTTCATCTCGGCGATATAGTCCGCTTCGAGCGTGTGGTTGCGCATCGGCAGCGTGAAGCTCGGCGTGCGCTGGAAGACGAAGAGTTCGCCCGCCTCGCGTCCGAGCGTCTGGATGATCTGGATACCGGTCGAGCCGGTGCCGATGACGCCGACGCGCTTGCCGGCGAAGTCGACCTTTTCCTGGGGCCATTTCTGCGCCCGCAGCAATCTGCCCTTGAAGCGCTCGATGCCGGGAATATCGGGGTCTTTCGGCACCGACAACGGCCCCGTCGTCATGATGCAGTAGGGCGCTTCGAGCGTGTCGCCGCGGTCGGTCGTGGCGCGCCAGACCTTCCTCGCCTCGTCCCAGATGGCGCTGGTGACGCGGGTGTTGAAATGGTAGTGCCGGCGCAGGTCGAGCCTGTCGGCGACGAAGTTCGCATAGGCGAGGATCTCCGGCTGGCCGGCGAACTGCTCGCTCCAGGTCCATTCCTGCTCGATCTCCTCCGAGAAGCCGTAGCTGTAATCGACGCTCATCAGGTCGCAGCGCGCGCCTGGATAGCGGTTCCAGTACCAGACGCCGCCGACGTCGCCGCCGGCTTCGATGCCGACGACGGTCTTGCCCATCTCGCGGAAGCGGTAAGTGGCATACATGCCGCCGAACCCGGCGCCCACGACGATGACGTCGACCCGGCACGCGCCGGAGCCCTTTGCAGCCTGATTGTCCTGATCCATGAAAATTCCTCCGGATTGGGAGGCCGCCACGATCCGCTTCCCGAGTGGCGGCAAGCCGCTGCTCGTATCCCGCCCAATCGCCGACACGTCTCCGCTCTGCCGATCCGGCGGTGCCGGATGGCTGCGCGAAGCGCCGGAACTGGGCTGGTCCTCCCGGGAATGGTCTTGCGACCACCTTTTCCAAAGCATCGGAGGGCCGCGCCGCCAAGTCAACGGCATCGCGAATGCGAAGGGAAGTTTCACAGGTGTGAAACATTTTGAGGCGATTTCGACGCCGAAGGAACCACGACGCAAGGCCGCGGCCAACCCTTCGCCGTCGTTCAGCCGCTCCTCGTGACGAACTCGTTTGGCGCGACGCCATACAGGACCGGCTACACCGCCACGCTTCCGGCACTTTCGCCTTGCATCCCGATCTGGCAGAACCGGGTGCTGTTCGAGCGGTGGGAGGCAAGTCGTGTCGGCTGACAATTTGCGGCGGGAAGAATTCGCGGTGGACCTTGCCCGCCGGGCCGGCGAACTGGGCATGACCTATTTCCGCGACAGGGATTCTCTCACCATCGAGAGCAAGGGGCACCAGGATCTGGTCTCGGAAGCCGATCGAAACGTCGAAACCTTCGTGCGCAAGGCGATTCTGGAAGCCTATCCGGAAGACGGCATCGTCGGGGAGGAACATGCGCCGACGAAAGGCGGATCGGGCTTTGACTGGGTGATCGACCCGATCGACGGCACCGCAAACTTCGTGCGTGGCATCCCGGCATGGACGGTCGTGATCGCCGGCGTGCGCCATGGAACCTGCGACGTCGCGGTGATCCACGAGCCTTGCACCGGCGAGACCTTCCACGCCCGGCGCGGCGGCGGGGCGTTCCTGAACGGCAGGGCGATGCGCGCGAGTTCGACCTCCAGCCTCGGCGAAGGCTCGGTCGGCACCGGATTTTCCAACCGTCGCGAGGCGCGCAACATCGTTCCGTTCATCGAGAGCCTGGTCGCACGCGGCGGCGTCTTCTACCGCAACGCCTCGGGCGCGCTGATGCTGGCCTATGTCGCTTCGGGCCGGCTGCTCGGCTATGTCGAGGAGCACATGAATGCCTGGGACTGCCTCGCAGGCCTGCTTATGATCGAAGAGGCCGGCGGCCGGATCGTTCCTCCGAACGCTTCGACCGTTCTCGACGAGGGCACCGTCGTTATCGCCGGTGGCTCGAACGTGTTTGCCGAGATCCAGTCGATGGCGGTGCAGGCTTTTGGCGCCGGCGCGGAGCCAGGCTGAGCCGGGCTCCATCTCGTTCCGCGAGGCTTCAGGCGGAGATAAGCACCGGGCCGCGTTCGGCGAATTTCACGCCCACGTTCTGGCCGGCCCGCAGGGCCGAGTCGACGTCGTCGGAGACGACGAATATCTCGCCGAATTCGGTGCTCACGCGAAATTCGAGGTGGCTGCCGACATAGGTGACTTTCTCCAGCCGGCCCGGGAAGGTCCCTTCCGCACCTGCTGGGGTCAGTTCGATGCGGCCCGCCCGCGCGGCAAGCTTCGCAGGCCCGACCGCGCGGCCGCGCGCCGGCAGGCGCAGCGATATCGGCCCGACCCGGACGACGGCAACGTCGCCGTCGACCGCTTCGATATGGCATTCGAAGATGTTGGCTTCGCCGATGAAGTCCGCCACGAAGGCGTTCGCCGGTGCCTCGTAGAGATCGCGCGGCGTCCCGTCCTGGGCGATCTCGGCATTGTTCATAACGATGATGCGGTCGGAGACGGCGAGCGCCTCCTCCTGGTCGTGGGTGACGTAGACGACCGTGAGGCCTAGCTTTTGCTGTATCTCGCGGATCTCCTCGCGCACGTGCCGGCGCAGCTTGGCGTCGAGGTTGGACAGAGGCTCGTCGAAGAGAAGGACCTGTGGTTCCAGCACCAGCGCGCGCGCCACCGCGACACGTTGCTGCTGGCCGCCGGACAATTGGCTCGGCAGGCGGTCGCCGAAGCTCGACAAGCCGACCAGTTCGAGACCGGCCTGGGCTTTCTCGGTGACGTCCTTCTTGTCGAAACCGGAGAATTTGAGCCCGTACTGCACGTTTTCGCGAACGGTCATGTGCGGGAACAGCGCATAGGACTGAAACACCATCGAGACGTCGCGCTCGGTCGCGGGCAGCCGCGTGACGTCGTTGCCGCCGATGAGGATCTGCCCGCTGGTGGCAAGCTCGAGCCCGGCGATCATGCGCAGGTTTGTCGTCTTGCCGCACCCCGAGGGTCCGAGCAGCGTCACCAGCTTGCCGGCCTCGATGAAGAGCGAGATGTTGTTCACCGCCGGAGCCGGGCCGCGCCCGTAGACCTTGGTCACGTCGCGGAACTCGACCGAGGCGGCATTGCTCTTGAATTCGACCATCAGCCTCCTCCGATGGTGACGGGTTGGGTCTGTCCCGGCAGGCTGACGTTCGAGCGCCAGCCGGCCGCCTGCGGGTCGTCACCCGTGCGGCGGCCGATGTTGCGGCGTCCGACCGCCAGCTGCATCAGTCCGATGACGGCGAGCATCACGCCGATCAGCACCGTCGAATAGGCGATGGCGATGCCATACTCGTTGTTCTCCACCCGTCCGACGATGTAGCTGGTCGACATGTCGTAGCGCGCGCTGACCAGGAAGATGATGGCGCTGATCGCGGTCATGGCCCGAACGAACGAATAGACCAGCGCGGCCAGGATGGCAGGGCGAAGCAGCGGCAGGATCACCTTGCGGAACGTTTGCCAGGAGTTGGCGCCGAGCGTCAGCGAGGATTCGTCCAGGCTGCGGTCGATCTGCGACATCGAGGCGATTCCGGCGCGCACGCCGACCGGCATGTTGCGGAAGATGAACGAGAGGACGAGGATGATGCCGGTGCCGGTCAGTTCGATCGGCGGCACGTTGAAGGCGATGACGTAGGACACGCCGATGATTGTCCCCGGAATGGCGAAAGACAGCATCGTGCCGAACTCGAACGCGTTCTTGCCGGCGAAGCTCTGCCGCACCAGCAGCCAGGCCGTCACCAGGCCGATCGCCGCGGTCAGCGGAGCGGAAATGAGTGCGATCTGCATCGTCGTCCAGAACGAGTTCCAGGCGGAGCCGCGCCAGTGGATGCCGAATTCCGTCCAGCCGATGGAGAAAGCCGTGACGTAGTGGTGGAACGTCAGCGTGAAGTCGACGCCCCACAGCCGCACGAAGCTGCCGTAGAAGATCGTGGCGTAGACGATCAGCGTGAACAGGGTCCAGAAGCCGGCGACCGCGAATACCGTATTGCGCAGGCCGGCCGGCAGATGCGGGTGGACGCCTGCGTCGCCCTTGCCCGAAACCGTGGTGTAGGATTTCGCGCCCAGCCAGAACCGCTGCGCATAGAAGGCGCCGAGCGTGAAGAACAGGAGCACGATCGCAAGGACGGCCGCTTGCGCCTGGTCGTATTGCGCCCCGACGATGGCGAAGAAGATCTCCGTCGAAAGGACGTCGAAATTGCCGCCCAGCACCAGCGGATTGCCGAAATCGGCCATGGATTCGATGAAGCCGAGAAGGAACGCATTGGCCAGGCCCGGCCGCATCAGCGGCAGCGACACCGTCACGAAAGTCTGCCAGCGGCTGGCGCGCAGCGTCTGCGCGGCTTCCTCCATCGAGGGGCTTACGCCCTCCACCACGCCGATCATCACGAGGAATGCGATCGGCGTGAAGGCCAGCGTCTGAGCGATCAGCAGGCCCGGCAGGCCGTAGACCCAGCGTGTCGGCTGTACGCCGAAAAGCTCGGCGAGACCTTGCGTAAAGATGCCTGACATGCCGAACAGGAGAATGATGGCGAGGCCGATCACGAAGGGTGGCGTGATGATCGGCAGCACGGTCAGCGCGCGCAGCGTGGTGCCGAAGCGAAAGCCCGAGCGGGTCACCACCAGCGCGAAGACGAGGCCAAGGACCGTGGTGATGACGCCGACCAGGATGGCGAGGAACAGCGAGTTCCACGCCACGCCGCAGCGCGGACCGCCGGTCACGCAATCCAGGCCCCAGAGCCTTTCGCTGAGGAACTTGGTGAAGAAGACCGACAGGGAATAATCGCCGTCCTGCGTAACGATGGCGCTCAGCAGCATCTGGAAGATCGGCATGAAGATGAAGATGCCGACAACGGCCACCACGAAGACGATGGCGCCGACGACGAACTCGTCGCCGCCCACCGCCCCGCGGGCCGCGAGGCCCAGACTGAACAGGAAGAGGAAGGCCACCCCGGTCAGCAGAGCGCCCCAGCCCATGCCGAACTGGCGGTCGCCGAGGTCGCCGAACAAGGCGTTCAGCCATTGCCACTGGAAGCCGCGCAATCCGATGCCGAAGCCTTGCAACAGGAACCACGCGCCGCCGGCCAGGCCGACGGCGATCAGCAGATATCCGAAAACAGGTTCGGACTTGCGCCGGCCCGCCAGGGCGAGCGGAAGAAGCAGGAGCGCGCCGAGCGGCGCCAGCCATGGCTTTTCGCCCCGGAGGTTGAGGAAGACCGCGGGCGCTGCGTCGTCGTCGAACGGATAGCCGTCGAACAGCCAGCCGAATGTGAAGAAATTGGCGTCGACGCCGTACCACGGCAGCAGTGCATAACCGATGAGGCCGACCGCCGTCCAAAGGACGACGGTCGGGTGCAGCACTGGCTGTCGTTTTTGGACCCGCACCTTACTGGCAACGGATCATTGCGGAAGAGTCGAGACCTCGGTGTCCCACTTCTGCAGCAGGCGCTTGCGCTCGTCGCTGGATCCGTATTTCTTGAAGTCGTACTCGATCAGTTTGATCGTCGACAGATCCGGCGACAGCGGCGAACCGGTGGCCGCCTTGTTGGACGGAAGCTGGAACGACTTCACCTCCTGCGCGCGCGACTGCATCGCGGCGGTCAGGGCCCAATCGTAGAACTTCTTCGCCTCTTCGGGATTGCGGGCGCCCTTGATCAGCGACATCGAGCCGATCTCGTAGCCCGTGCCCTCGCAGGGTGCCACCGTCACGACGGGGAAGCCCGCCGCAGTCTGCGCCACGGCGTCGTGCATGAACACGATGCCGATCGTGGTCTCGCCGAGGCCCGCGGCCTTGATCGGAGCCGATCCCGACTTGGTGTATTGGTTGATGTTCTTGTGCAGGGCCTTCATGTAGTCGAAGCCCGCGTCCTCGCCCATCAGCTGCACGATGGTGGCGAGCATCGTGTAGGCCGTACCCGACGAGTTGGGGTTGGCCATCTGCACCTGGCCCTTGTATTCGGGCTTGATCAGGTCGGCCCAGCATTTGGGCTCGGGCATGTTGTTCTTGGCGAGCAGATCCTTGTTGTAGCCGAAGCCGAGCGCACCCGAATAGACGCCGATGGTCCTGTTGCCGGCGGCTTCAGCCTGGCTGATCGCCCAGGGATGCAACTCGCCGCGCATCGGCGATACGTATTCCTCCGTCAATCCTTCCTCTGCTGCCTGGAGATGCGGATCGCCGGTGCCGCCCCACCACACGTCTCCCTTGGGATTCGACGCTTCGGCCCGCACCTGGGCGTAGGTCTCCCCGGAGCTCTTGCGGGTCATGTCGACAGTAATGCCTGTCTCGGCCTCGAACGTGGTCTTGATCTGCTGGCACCAGGCCTCGTCCGCGGCGCAGTAGAGCACCAGATTGGCGGCATGTGAGAGGGCGGTGCCGCCAAGCAGCACCGCAGACGTCAAAGCTATTCCGAGCGTGAACCTGTTCATCTTTCAGTCCTCCCTGACAGCGGCTTATCGTTTGCCGACTTAGGTAGAGATTGTGGGATTTCGTGAACCAATGCAATCGTGACGACCGATTTGGCTCGGGTGACGTTTTGCGATGGCACAGAGAGAGCCGTCGCATTAGTGTCGCCGCAAGGCATAGAATCTGCCTTACGACGTGCATGTGACATCCGCGGAGGAGGCGGCCAGATGGGAGTGAGATTCGGCCTGCTCGGCGCAGGTCGCATTGGCAAAGTGCATGCCCGTGCGATCGCCGCGAATCCCGACGCGACGCTCGTCGCGGTCGCCGATCCGCTGAACCAGGCCGCGCGCGACATCTCCGGGCGACATGGCTGCGACATCCGCACCATCGAGGCTGTCGAGACGGCGGCCGACATCGACGCGGTCGTCATCTGCACGCCAACCGACACCCACGCCGACCTGATCGAGCGCTTCGCTCGCGCCGGCAAGGCGATCTTCTGCGAGAAGCCGATCGACCTCGACGTGTCCCGGGTCGAAGCCTGCCTGAAGGTCGTCGCCGCGGAGAAAGCGACGCTGATGGTGGGCTTCAACCGCCGTTTCGATCCGCATTTCATGGCAGTGCGCCGGGCCATCGACGATGGTGCGATAGGCAAGGTCGAGATGGTCACCATCACGTCGCGCGACCCGGGCCCCCCGCCTGCGGAGTATATCACGCGCTCCGGCGGCATCTTTCGCGATATGACCATCCATGACTTCGACATGGCGCGCTTCCTGCTCGGGGAGGAGCCCGTCAGGGTGGCGGCGTCAGCTTCCGTCCTGGTCGATCCGCAGATCGGCGCGCTCGGAGATTTCGACAGCGTCAGCGTCATCCTGACCACCGCGTCGGGGCGGCAGTGCGTGATTTCGAATTCCCGCCGCGCCACCTACGGCTATGACCAGCGCATCGAGGTGCACGGGTCGTCCGGCATGGTGGCGGCGGAAAACCAGCGCCCGGTTTCGATCGAGGTGGCCAATGCGAAGGGCTATACGCGCCCGCCGCTGCACGACTTCTTCATGACCCGTTATCTCGACGCCTATGCCAACGAGATCGCGGCGTTCATAGCCACGGTGAAAACCGGCGGGCCGGCTTCGCCGGGCGGTGCCGACGGGCTGGCCGCGCTGCGGCTCGCCGAGGCGGCGCTCAAGGCCGCCCGGACCGGCATGACCGTGGACGTATGAGGAGCGCCACGTCGATGGACCAGCCGCTCGAATCGATCCGCGCGATCGTCGTCGTTGGCGTGCAGGGCGGCTTCACCGTGGCGAGACCGCTGGTCGACCAAGGCCGCGGCGCCGCCGCGCTCGTGCGAGACTGGGCTCATCCCGCCCGGGTAGGTGGCGGATCGCCATGAACCCGGTCGCAAAGCCGCTCGACGTCATCACCATCGGCCGTGCCTCGGTCGACCTCTATGGCCAGCAGATCGGCTCGCGCCTTGAGGACGTATCGACGTTTGCCAAATCGGTCGGAGGCTGCCCCGCCAACATTGCCATCGGCTCGGCCAGGCTCGGATTGCGATCCGCGCTGCTGACGCGTGTCGGCAATGAGCAGATGGGCCGCTTCATTCGCGAGCAGATGGTGCGCGAGGGTGTTTCGACCGGGGGAATCGTCACCGATCCGGCACGGCTCACGGCGCTCGCCATCCTCTCGGTCCAGAACGACAAGTCTTTCCCGCTTCTGTTCTACCGCGAGAACTGCGCGGACATGGCGCTGTGCGAGGACGATGTCGATCCGGCCTTCATCGCTTCCGCCCGGGCGATCGTGGTGACCGGCACGCATTTCTCGCGGCCCAACACCGAGGCCGCGCAACGCAAAGCCATGCGACTCGCAAGAGCGGGCGGCGCGAAGATCGTGCTCGACATCGACTACCGGCCGAATCTGTGGGGGTTGGCCGGGCACGCCGAAGGCGACAACCGCTTCGTCGTATCGGAGACGGTCACGGCCAAGATGAAGAGCGTGCTGGCCGACTGCGACCTGATCGTCGGTACCGAGGAGGAGGTGCTGATCGCGTCGGGCGAGAGCGACTTGCTGGCGGCCCTGAAGGCGATACGCGCGGCGAGCGCCGCAACCATCGTGCTCAAGCGCGGGCCCATGGGCTGCATCGTCTACGACGGCCCTATACGCGACGATCTCGAGGATGGGATCGTCGGGCGGGGATTCCCGATCGAGGTCTACAACGTGCTCGGCGCCGGGGATGCCTTCATGTCGGGTTTCCTGCGGGGGTGGCTGCGCGGTGAGAGCCTCGCCACCGCAGCGACCTGGGCCAATGCCTGCGGCGCGTTCGCGGTTTCGCGGCTCCTCTGCTCGCCGGAGAGCCCGACCTTCTCGGAACTGAGCCATTTTCTTGAACAGGGCAGCACGTTCCGTGCGCTGCGCAAGGATCCGGAGCTGAACCACATCCATTGGGCAACGACGCGCCGGCGTGCGCTGCCGTCGCTGACGGCGCTTGCCATCGACCATCGCGCGCAGCTGGAGGAAATGGCGCATCGCCATGGCGCCGGCACCGACAGGATCGGCGCGTTCAAACTGCTGGCGGTGAGGGCGGCGGCGCAGACCGCCGCCGGTCGCGACGGCTTCGGCATGCTGATCGACGGCCGGCTGGGGCGCGACGCGCTGTTCGAGGCGGCGAAGCATCCGTTCGCCTGGATTGCGCGGCCGGTGGAATTGCCGGGCTCGCGGCCGCTGCGTTTCGAACACGGTCTCGACATGGGTTCGGAGCTGGTCGAATGGCCCGTCGACCATTGCGTGAAGGTCCTGTGCTTCTACCACCCGGAGGACCCTGCCGATCTGAAGCGCAAGCAGCAGGCCAAGCTGCGCACGCTGTTCGAGGCGACCCGGCGGATCGGGCGCGAGCTGCTGGTCGAGATCATCGCCGGAAAGAACGGGCCGGTTGGGGACGATACGGTCGCGACCGTGCTTTCCGAACTCTACGCGCTGGGTATCAGGCCCGACTGGTGGAAACTCGAGCCGCAATCCGTGGCGGGCTGGCGCGCGGTCGAAGCTGTTATCCTCGACAGGGATCCGTGGTGCCGCGGCGTGCTCGTGCTTGGCCTGGACGGGGCGATGGGCGAGATCGAGACCGCGCTGGAAACTGCCGCGCAGGCGCAGGTGGTGAAGGGGTTCGCGGTCGGCCGTACGATCTTCCGGGAAGCGGCGGAAGGGTGGTTCGAGGGTCGCCTGTCGGACGACGCCGCGGTGACGATGATGGCGGAGAGGTTCGGCCGGCTGGCGAGGAAATGGCTTGCGCTGCGGCCGGCGTGAGAACGGGAGGAGTTCGATGGGCAAGACGGTCCGGCTGACGATGGCGCAGGCGCTCGTGCGCTTCTTGGCCGCCCAGATGACCGAGATCGACGGCCTGACAATGCCGATCTTCGGCGGCGTGTGGGCGATCTTCGGCCATGGCAATGTGGCCGCTCTTGGCGAGGCGCTCCATGCCGCGCGCGACGAACTGCCGACCTTCCGCGCCCACAACGAGCAGGCGATGGCGCATGCGGCGATCGGCTTCGCCAAGGCGCATTTCCGCCGGCGCTTCATGGCGTGCACGTCGTCGATCGGGCCGGGCGCGACGAACATGCTGACGGCAGCGGCCCTGGCGCATGTCAACCGGCTGCCGCTACTGCTCCTGCCCGGGGACGTCTTCGCCGGGCGGGTGCCCGATCCTGTCCTGCAGCAGGTCGAGGATTTTGGCGACGGGACGGTGTCGGTGAACGACTGTTTCCGCCCGGTGTCGCGCTACTTCGACCGTCTCACCCGGCCGGAGCAGATCGTTCCCGCGCTGAACCGCGCCATGCAGGTGCTGACCGATCCGGCCGAGTGCGGACCGGTGACGCTGTCGCTCTGCCAGGACGTGCAGGCCGAGGCCTACGACTATCCGGAACGCTTGTTCGAACAGCGGCTGTGGATGCCGCGGCGGACCGTGCCCGACGCGCGGGAGGCGCAGGCCGCGTCCGAACTTCTGCGCGAGGCGAAAAAGCCGATCATCATCGCCGGCGGCGGCGTCATCTACTCCCAGGCCAGCGCCGAACTCGCGGCATTCGCCGAAAAGCGCGGCATCCCCGTGATGGAAACGCAGGGCGGAAAATCCAGCCTGCCGCACGATCACCCGTTGAACATGGGAGCAGTGGGCGTCACGGGAACATCGGCCGCCAACGCGCTTGCCGGCGAGGCGGACCTGGTGCTCGCCGTCGGCACCCGCCTGCAGGATTTCACCACCGGCTCGTGGGCGTTGTTCGGCAACGACGCGATGCGGGTCATCGGGCTGAACGTACAGCCGTTCGACGCCGGCAAGCACCTTGCGCATCCTCTCGTCGCCGATGCGCGGGCCGGTCTCGACATCCTCGACGCCAATCTCGGCGCCGGCAACGCGCCCGCGGCCTGGACGACGCGCGCCAAGACGCTGAAGGCCGAATGGCAAAAGGCGGCGGCGAAGGTGACCGCCGCGACCAACGCGGCGCTGCCCTCGGACGCACAGGTGATCGGCGCCGTGCAGCGTGCCATGGGCGGCGACATCCTGCTCGTCAACGCATCCGGTGGGCTGCCGGGCGAACTGCACAAGCTCTGGCAGGCCGCCGGTCCGGGCTCCTACCATGGCGAATACGGCTTCTCGACGATGGGATACGAGATCGCCGGCGGTCTCGGCGCCAAGATGGCGCGGCCGGACAGGGAGGTGGTCGTCATGGTCGGCGACGGCTCCTATCTGATGCTCAACTCGGAGATCGCCACGTCGGTGATGCTCGGCCTGAAGCTGACGATCGTGCTGCTCGACAACCGCGGCTTCGGTTGCATCAACCGGCTGCAGATGGCCACCGGCGGTGCGAACTTCAACAATCTCTTCCAGGACACGCGCCACGAGACATTGCCTCAGATCGATTTCGTCGGTCATGCGGCGAGCCTCGGTGCCATCGCCGAGAAGGCGGCGTCCGTGGCCGAACTGGAGGGCGCCCTCGAAAGGGCGAAACGCAACGACCGGACGACGGTGATCGTCATCGACACCGACCCGCTGATCTCCACGGCAGAGGGCGGTGCGTGGTGGGACGTTGCCGTGCCGCAGGTGAGCACCCGCACCCAGGTCGTCGAGGCGCGCAAGGCCTATGACGAGGCGGCGAGGCTGCAAAGGGTGGGGGACTGAATGATCCGCATAGGCGCAAACCCGATCGGCTGGTCGAACGACGACATGCTGGAGATCGGCGGCAACATCCCGCTGGAGCGCTGCCTGGCCGAGGCGCGGCAGGCCGGCTTCACCGGCATGGAACTGGGCAACAAATTCCCGCGCAAGGCGCGCGACCTGCGGCCGATCCTGGAAAAGTACGGCCATGCGCTGGTCGGCGGCTGGTATTCGACGGAACTGCTGGTCCGTTCCCCCGAAGCGGAACTCGCGGCGGCGAAAGCGCATGCCACGCTGCTGAAGGAGATGGGCTGCTCCGTCTTCATCGCGGCCGAGACCTCCAATGCCATCCATGGCGACCGATCGAAGCCGCTTTCGGCGCGGCCGGTGCTCGGCAGGGGCGAATGGACGCAGTTCGGCGCGCGCTATACCGAGTTCGCGGAAGCCGTGCACGGGGAATACGGGTTGCGACTGGTGTATCATCACCACATGGGCACCTGCGTGCAGACCGAAGCGGACATCGACCGCTTCATGGAGGTGACGGGCGATGCCGCGCACCTGCTGCTCGATACCGGCCATGCGACCTGGGGCGGCGCCGACCCGGCGCGGCTGGCGCGACACTACCGCTCGCGCATCAGCCATGTGCACTGCAAGGATGTGCGCGACGCGGTCATGTGGCAGGCAAACCGCGAGGACTGGTCGTTCCTCGACTGCGTGCTGGCCGGCGTCTACACGGTGCCCGGGGACGGGCTGATCGATTTCGTTCGTGTGCTGAAGGAACTGCCCGGCTATTCCGGCTGGGTGGTGGTGGAGGCGGAGCAGGATCCGGAAAAGGCCGAGCCGCTCAAGTTCGCAACCTTGGGCCACGAAAACGTCAGGCGCTACCTCGCCGAGGCCGGGCTCGCCTGATGCAGGACCGGGCGTCCCCCGTCGGGCCGGCGAAAGTCGTCGGGAAGGAGCGGCGATAATGTCGAAGCTGCTGGTGAAGCCCAGGGCCGGGAACGGGCATGTCGTAAACGTCACGCCGGCCAGCGCCGGCTGGGGCCATGTCGGCTTCGATCTCCACAGGCTGGCGCCGGGCGAGACGGTCGCGGCCGCGACCGGGGGCCGCGAGGTCTGCCTGGTTTTCGTCGCGGGGCGGGGGCGGGTGGCGGCCGCGGGCGCCGAGTTCGGCCTGCTCGGCGAGCGCATGTCTCCGTTTTCCGGCAGGCCCTATTCCGTTTACGTGCCGCAGGGCTGCGACTGGTCGGTGACGGCGGAGACCGCGCTGGAACTCGCCGTCTGCTCGGCGCCCGGACGCGGCGGCAAACTCCCGGCACGCGTCATCGGGCCGGACGCCGTCGCCCTTGAGACGCGCGGCAAGGGCACCAATACGCGCTACGTCACCAACATCCTGCCCGAGTCGGAACCTGCGGAGTCGCTGCTCGTGGTCGAGGTGATCACTCCCGGAGGACACACGTCCAGCTATCCCCCGCACAAGCACGACACCGACGACCTGCCGCGCGAATCGATGCTGGAGGAAACCTACTATCATCGGCTGAACCCGCCGCAGGGCTTTGCCTTCCAGCGGGTCTACACGGACGCCGGCCCGGACGGGTCGCGCGATCTCGACGAGACGATCTGCGTGGAAGACGGCGACGTGGTGCTGGTGCCGAAGGGGTATCATCCCTGCGCCGCGATCCACGGCTACGACCTCTACTATCTCAACGTGATGGCGGGCCCGAGACGGACCTGGAAAGTCCACAACGCGCCCGAGCACGCCTGGCTATTGTCAGTGTGAAGTGAGCCTGGCGGAGAGGGAGGGATTCGAACCCCCGATGGGCTTCCACCCATGCCGCATTTCGAGTGCGGTGCATTCGACCACTCTGCCACCTCTCCGGATCGCGTGGTCGCGCCAGACGGCGCGGCATTCACATAGCCAAGCACAGCCGCCGAAACAAGACGCAAATCACCGATTTTGTCGGGCGAGTGGCGAATGGCGAATGGCGAATAGCTGGTAGGGAACAGGCGCAGGCTACGGCGAGCAGGAGCTACCGCTTCCTATCCCACTCGCCACTCGCCACTCGCCACTCACCGGCTATTGCGGCTGCGGCTCCATGCCGCCTTCGGGCTCGGAGCCCTTCTTGCGCTTGCCGCCGGTCGCGCCGGCCTTCGGCACCGCCGAGCCGCGCGAGGGGGGCGTGTCGTCGCCGAGGTCGCGCGAGGGCTTCTCGCCCTTCATGATCTGGGCGATCTCGTCGCCGGTCAGCGTCTCGTATTCGAGCAGGCCCTCGGCAATCGCGGTCCACTGCTTCTTGTATTTGGTCAAGATCGCGCGCGCTTCCTCGTAGGCCTCGTCGATCAGGCGGCGCACCTCGGCGTCGATGATCTGGGCGGTCTCTTCGGAGACGTTCTGGGTGCGGGCCACCGAATGGCCAAGGAACACCTCTTCCTGGTTCTCGCCGTAGGCGACGCGTCCGAGCTTGTCGGAGAAGCCCCACTGCGTGACCATCGAGCGGGCGAGCTTGGTCGCCTGCTGGATGTCGGACGAGGCGCCCGAGGTGATGTTCTCCTTGCCGAACTTCAGCTCCTCGGCGACGCGGCCGCCCATCATGATGACCAGGCGCGACACCATCCAGGTGTAGCTGATGGAGTAGCGGTCGCCCTCCGGCAGCTGCATCACCATGCCGAGCGCCCGGCCGCGCGGGATGATCGTCGCCTTGTGCAGCGGATCGGCCTTGGCGACCTTGAGCGCGGTGATGGCGTGGCCAGCCTCGTGATAGGCGGTCTTGGTCTTCTCTTCCTGCGTCATCGCGGTCGAGCGGCGCTCCGCGCCCATCATGATCTTGTCCTTGGCGTCCTCGAACTCCGCCATGGTGACGAGCCGCTTGTTGCGCCGCGCCGCCATCAGCGCCGCCTCGTTGACGAGGTTCATCAGGTCGGCGCCGGAGAAGCCGGGCGTGCCGCGGGCCAGCACCTTGAGATCGACGTTCGGCGCCAGGGGCACGTTGCGCACATGCACCTTGAGGATCTTCTCGCGGCCGATGATGTCGGGGTTCGGCACCACCACCTGGCGGTCGAACCGGCCGGGACGCAGCAGCGCCGGGTCGAGCACGTCGGGACGGTTGGTCGCGGCGATCAGGATGACGCCTTCGTTCGCCTCGAACCCGTCCATCTCGACCAGCAGCTGGTTCAGCGTCTGCTCGCGCTCGTCGTTGCCGCCGCCGAGGCCGGCGCCGCGATGGCGGCCGACCGCGTCGATCTCGTCGATGAAGATGATGCACGGCGCATTCTTCTTCGCCTGCTCGAACATGTCGCGCACGCGGGAGGCACCGACGCCGACGAACATCTCGACGAAATCGGAACCGGAAATGGTGAAGAACGGCACGTTGGCCTCACCGGCGACCGAACGCGCCAGCAAGGTCTTGCCGGTGCCGGGAGGGCCGACCAGGAGCACGCCGCGCGGGATCTTGCCGCCGAGGCGCTGGAACTTCTGCGGATCGCGCAGGAATTCGACGATCTCCTCCAGGTCCTGCTTGGCCTCGTCGACGCCCGCCACGTCGGCGAAGGTGACGCGGCCGTGGGCCTCGGTGAGCAACTTCGCCTTCGACTTGCCGAAGCCCATGGCGCGGCCGGAGCCGGACTGCATCTGGCGCATGAAGAAGATCCAGACGCCGAGGATCAGCAGCATCGGCAGCCAGCCGATCAGCATCGAGAATATCGAGCCGGAGCCGTCATTCTCGGGCCGGGCGTTGATCGTGACGTTCTTGTCTTCCAGCCGCTGCACCAGCGTCGGGTCGCCGGGCGAATAGGTCTGGAACCCGGCCGAACTGTCGGAATAGGTGCCGGTGATGCGGTCGCCGGCGATCGTCACCGATTTCACCCGCCCGCCGTCGACGTCCTGGAGGAATTCGGAATAGGCCACGTCGCGGGAGACGCCGCGCTGCTGCGGGTTCTGCTGGAACAGGTTGAACAACGCGATCAGCAGGACGGCGATGATCGCCCAGAGCGCGAGGTTGCGATAATTCGGATTCATCTCGTGTCCCGCTGGCGTCGCGGAGATCGACGCCTGTCAGAGTGGGTTTTGAACGCCTAACATAGGTAGGCCCGCACACCTTGCCAAGCACGCCGCTACCATTGGGTTAAGGTCGAGGCGCACTGTGGCCGGCATAAGGCGAGGGGGGCGGCAATTCGCCGCCGACGAGGCGCGCCAGCGCCCGCGCCGGGGCGAGGTCGAACGACGGCAAGAGTCGTGCGAAAGGTGCCGCCAGCGGCAGGGCGAAAGGCCGGCCGGGCGAGGGGGGAATGCCAGGCGGGCCGATGACAGCAGGCGGGCGCTCTGAGTCTTCAGCCGTCCCGTCACCCTCACCGGTGTTGATACCCCCACCCCTTACCCCTCCCCACAAAGGGGAGGGGCTTTCTGAGGCGTCGGCGACCCCCTCCCCCTTGTGGGGAGGGGTAAGGGGTGGGGGTAGCTTCATATCCGCTTGCCCGTCGATCAGGCCGAGACATTCGTCGCCGCGGAACAGAGCTGGACGGGTGGCCGTTGCCGCGCGTGCCAGAGCCGGCGGCACGCCGCCAGCGTGGCCTTCGAGGCGCCCGACGAAAGAAGCGGCCGGTCCGACCGTTCTGCCCTCGACGTTCTCGAGCCTGAACCTGCCATCCCAGAGCTCGCCGTCGACGGCGAGACGCGGCTCCGGCAGGCCGCGGGCCTCGCGCCTCAGGTAGATGCCGCTTTTGCGCCGCTCGAGCGTCGTGCGCGACAGCGAGGCGCGGAGGGCGGGTTCGCGTAAGCGCTCGGCCAGCGCCGCGACGCGCGTCTCGTCGGGCAGGTGATCGCTGCCGCCGGCGGTGGCGAGCAGCAGACGCAGCGCGTAGACGGCGGCCGTCTTGTCAGCCGCGAAGAATGCCTCCGGATCGATCCGGATCAGCCCCGGCAGCGGGCACTCGGCCGTGGAAATCAGGCCGGCGGCAGTTTCACCCAGCCGCACGCGCTCCTGCGCGGCCTGCGCGGCGACGCGGCTCGCGTCCGCAAACTCGCCCGGGTCGGACAGCCTGCGCCGCGCCCGCACGCGCTCGTAGGCCGCATCCTCGTTGGTCGGGTCGTCGACCCAGCCGATTCCCTCGGCGCGCAGATAGACCCTCAGCGCCTCGCGGCGGACGCCGAGCAGCGGCCGCATCAGCCAGAGCCGGCCGTCGAGCAGGGTCGCCGGCGCCATGCCGGCGAGCCCACGGCCTTCGGCGCGCGTCCGGCGCATGGCCACCGTCTCGGCCTGGTCGTCCTGTGTGTGGCCGGCAAACAGCATCGTGGCGCCGAGGTCGCGCGCCGCCTGGCCGAGGAGCCGGTAGCGTGCCTCGCGGGCGGCGGCGGAAAGCCCGGTGGCAGGCTTCGGTCCCTCCCAGGTCAAGATGGAATGGCGGACGCCGAGGTCGCTGCAGAACCTGCCGACGCCCTGGGCCTCGGCAGCGGAGCCCGGCCGCAGCGCGTGGTCAATCGTAACCGCGGCAAGGCGCGACGGGGGGAGGTGGCGCGCGAGCAGGCTCAGGAGCGCGACGGAATCTCCGCCGCCCGAGACGGCGGCGAGGATCGTCGGCGACGACGTGAAATCGATGCCGGCGAACACGCGCGCCGGATCAAGCTCGGGAAGAGCGGTCAGCACCCTGCGAGCGCGCGTTCCTGCTTCACCCGCTCCTTGAAGGAATCGGAACTCTTCGGATAGCGCTGGTTGATCTTGGCAAAGGTCGCGCAGGCGACCTCGCGCTGGTTCAGCGCCGAGAGCGAGACGCCGAGCTTCAGCAGCATGTCGGGCGATTTGCGCGCGTTGGGAAAGGAGCGGTTGGCGTCGACGAACACTTCGGCGGCGTCGCGGTAGCGGCTCTGCCCGAGCAGCGATTCGCCGAGCCAGAAGCGGGCGTCGGCGGTCTGCGGGTCGTCGGGGAAGCTGGTGATATGCTGGCGGAAGCCGGCTTCGGCCGTGCCGTAGTCGCCGGACAGGATCGCCTCGTACGAGTTCCGGTAGAGTTCCTGCGGATCGCTGGCCGACGGCGAGACGGCGGCGACGGTTTCGCCATCCGTGTCGGCCTGCGCCTCGTCCCCCGCGCCAGCCTCCTTCACGGCGGCCGGGTCGAGCGTGCCGCCGATCACATTGCCGTCCTTGTCGAAGACGATCGAGCCGAGCGGCTTCTCCGGTTCGCCCGGCCCCTGCGCCGGGGCCTGCGCGACCGAGGGCGCGGGCGTCGAAGGCGGCGGCAGCGCGCCATCCTGCACCTCGGCGACCGACGTGCGCGGTTCGGCCGAAGGGGTGGCGCCGCCCGCGTCCGATCTTCTCTGCTCCAGTTCCTGCAGGCGGAAGTCGACGTCCTCCTGCATCTTGCGCATCTGCTCCTGCATCTGGAGGATCTGGAAGTTCATCTCCTCGACGCGGCCGTTGAGCTGGCGGATCTGCTCCTCCAGCCCGACGATGCGCGGATCGGCCGCCTGGGCGACCTGGTAGACCGGTTCGTCGCTGACCTCGCCGGCGATCGCGGAGGACAGGGCGCTGAAGCCGAGCGGGAACACCTCGAACGGCGAATCGTCGACGATTTCCGCGGCCGGCGCCCGGTCGCCTGCGGCTTCTGCCGGCGCCGCAGCCAGCGGCAGCGCGAGCGCACCAAGGACAAGGGAAAGGAATTTCATGGGCGGTTCGACCTGGATGGGGCTTGCTGCGTCGCCGGACCTGGGCTCCGGCGCTCTCGCGGGGGACATTGACCGGGAGAGTTCGGCCAAATTTTGTTTAGCGCCACCCCAAACCCGCGAAAAGCGGCCACTTGGGCCGCTTCTCGACATTTTTGCAACAGTGTTGCGCCGATGCCAGTGTCGGAGACTGTCCCGAAACTCGCTCTGACGAGTCAGCTGGTGGTGGTTTCGAGAACCGGAGCGGAGCGGACATTTGGGTCCGCGAGCACCGGAAGCACAGAAAACGCCATCAGATGGCCGTCAGAGTAGCGTTTCCGGACGGTCTTAGCTTCCCTGGCCGCCGAGAACGGTCACGGCGCGGCGGTTCTGGGTCTGGCACGAAATGTCGTCGCACAGCGCCACCGGCTTCTCCTTGCCGTAGGAGATGGTGCGCATGCGGCTCGCCTGCACGCCCTGACCGGCAAGGTAGTCGCGGGTGGCCGCGGCGCGGCGGGCGCCGAGCGCGATGTTGTATTCGCGCGTGCCGCGCTCGTCGGCATGGCCTTCGACGGTGATCTTGTAGTTGGGATAGCGGTTCAGCCATTGCGCCTGCTTGGCCAGGGTCTGCTGCGCGTCGGCGCGGATCACCGAGGAATCCGTGTCGAAGAAGATGCGGTCGCCGACGTTGAGCGTGAAGTCCTGCGCGGAGCCGGGGGCTGCGTTGTTGGCGTTGAGGCCGAGGTCGGCGGCGGAATTCGGAGCCTTCTTGGAGGCGCAGCCGGTGATGGCAAGCGCTGCGACCAGCGCGATCGCGACCGGATTCGTGGTGAATGCTGCGATACGGCGCATCGGCGCGGCTCCTTCGCAAAATTTACTGTTTTCGTTGATCGCTCAGTAACCACGTCTGGGTTAACCGCCGTTCAACGGACATGGTTAATGATACGTCACCCGTCCCCCGTCGAGCCGCTGGCTGCTGGTATGACGAGATTGCTGCGCGGCGGTGGCGGCAATGCGGCAAAACCGCGGCTTTCGGCCGTTTCCTACTCCCGAAGCGGCGACCAGGCCGGGTCCGAGGCGAAGTTGGGGGTCGGGATCTGCTGTTCGTTGCGGCCGGTCAGGTCGATCGAGAACAGCTTCGGGCCGCCGGAGCCGGGGGTCTGGCGGAAGAACATGATGACGCGGCCGTTCGGCGCCCAGGTCGGGCCTTCCTGCAGGTTGCCGGTCGACAGAATGCGCTCGCCCGAGCCGTCGGGGCGCATCACGCCGATCTGGAACTCGCCACCGGTCTGCTTGGTGAAAGCGATCAGGTCGCCGCGCGGCGACCAGACCGGCGTCGAATACTTGCCGCCGCCGAAGGAGATGCGGTTGGGGTTGGAGCCGTCCGCGCCCATCACGTAGAGCTGCTCGGAACCGGCGCGGTCGGAGGTGAAAACGATCTGCGAGCCGTCGGGCGAGTAGGAGGGCGAGGTATCGATCGCATTGCCGGTGGTCAGCCGCGTCATCTGCCGGTTGCGCAGGTCCATCGTGAACAGGTTGGACACGCCGCTGTTCTCGAGGGAGAGGATCACCCGCTGCCCGTCCGGCGAGAAGCGCGGCGAAAAACTCATGCCGGACGAGCCGCCGAGCGCCTCGCGCTGGCCGGTCTCGATCTGCAGCAGGTAGACGCTCGGCTGCGCGCCGCTCGTCGGATAGGACATGTAGGTGATTTCCTGGCGGATCGGCGAGAAGCGCGGCGTCAGCTCGATCTCGCGCCCGTCGGAGAGGTAGCGCAGGTTGGCGCCGTCCTGGTCCATGATCGCCAGCCGCTTCTTGCGCGCGTTGCGCGGGCCGCTCTCGTCGACGAAGACGATGCGCGTGTCGAAATAGCCCTTCTCGCCGGTCAGCCGCTCGTAGATCGCGTCGGCGATGATATGGGCGACGCGGCGCGAATTGCTCTTGGTGGCGAAGAACTGCTCGCCGGCGAGCTGCTGGCCGCCGAACGTGTCCCACAGGCGGAACTCGGCGCGCAGTCGCCCGTCGGCCTCCTCGGTCACGCGTCCGGTCACCAGCGCCTGGGCGTTGATCACCTTCCAGTCTTCGAAGCGCGGGGCCGCGTCCGGATTGGAGATCTTCTCGATGAAGGCCGCCCTGTCGATCGGCGCGAACAGGCCGGAGCGCTGCAGATCGGCGGTGATGATGCCGGTGATCTCGGCGCCCAGCGCATTGCCGGCCAGGAAGTCGGTCACCGCGATCGGCAGCGGCTCGATCGTGCCCTTGTTGACGTCGATCTCGAGCTGGGCGCGGGCAGGAGACATCGATGCCGGAAGGGCGGCGCCGGCCAGCGCCAGCGCAACGATCAGTGGCTTGAGGATCGATTTCATCATCTCTCGCTTCTTCTGTCCGATCAGAACATGTCGCTGGGATCGAAGTTCACGACGACTTCGGCCCAGGTCTCGTATTTGTCGGCGGGGAGGTTGAAAGGTGCGCACTTCGACACCGCGCGCACCGCGGATTCGGCGGCGGTCCGGCCGGGGCCGGAGCTTGCGCCGCCGCGTATGATTTCTGGCCGCGCCTCGAGCTCGCCCGAACGGTCGAGCCGGAAGCGCACCGACACTTTCAGAAGCTCCGCGTCGTCCACGCCGGCCGGGATCGACCAGCACTGCGCGAGCCGCTGGCGCAGCGCGTCCATTTCGCTGGCCGACAGCTTCTGCGCCGTGCTCGGACGGTCCGTGCCGAGCGAGGCGGTCTGCTCGGAGCGCTTGGCGCCGCCGCCGGCCGGCTTCTCCTTGGTGACCAGCGCCTTCGCCTGATCGAGGATCGATTCCAGGTCCTGGTCGGTCGAGGCCGTCTTGTCCTCGGCCGGCTTCTCAGGCTTCTTCTCTTCGGCCTTGGCGACTTCGCGCTTCGGCGGCTCGGGCCGGGACTCGGGCTTCGGCAGCTCGTCCGGAAACTCCATCGCCGGTGTCTCTTCGGCGGACGCGATCGTCTCGGCGACGGGATCGGGCGCCGGCGCCGGCTCGGGCGTCGGCTGCGGCGCCTCGGCCACCTTCGGCGGCTGGGGCGCGGGCTCCGGCTTCGCCTCGACGGGCTTGGGTTCCGGCTTGGGCTCGGGCTTGGCCTCGACCGGCTTCGGTTCGGGTTTTGGCGCGGGCTCCGGCTTCGGAGCGGAGGCCGTGTCGATCTTGCGCGGCGAGGCTTCCGGCTTCGGCACGTCGTCGAGGTCGACGTCGTTGTTGCCGATCGTCTTGGCGTCCGGCACCGTGTGCGGGCGCTCGGTCTTCACCGGCGCCGGCTTCTCGGCCTTCGGCGCGGTCTTGTCGCCCTGCTGCAACTGCGTCAGTTCCTCGATCGAGACCATGTCGATCGGGATCGCCTGCACGTCGCCCACATCATGCGCCGACGGCGCCTTCAGCGTGAACAGGCCGAAGGCGAGCAGCGCCGCATGCAGGACCAGCGATGTGGACAGGCCAGCCTTCATGTCGAAATTACTGCTCCTGTTCCTGGAGCGTGATCAGGCCGAGATTCTTGAATCCGGCGGCCGAGATGCGGGCCATCACCTGCATCACCGTGCCGTATTGCGAGGCCTTGTCGGCGCGCACGTAGATGCGCTCCTCGTAGCCGGTCTTGGAGATCGCCTCGAGCTTCGGCACCACTTCCTCGATCGGGATCTCGGTCTCCTGCAGGAAGATCCGGCCTTCTTCGTTGACCGAGACGGTGATCGGCTGCGTCTCGGCGTTGAGGGGCTTGGCCTGCGTCTCAGGCAGGTCGATCGGCACGCCGACCGTCATCAGCGGGGCTGCCACCATGAAGATGATCAGGAGCACCAGCATCACGTCGACCATCGGCGTGACGTTGATCTCCGACATCAGCGCGCGCGAGCGGCCGCGCCGTCCGCTTCTCCGGCTCCGGTGCCCGCCCGCCGATCCGACCGACATTGCCATGGTGTTCTCCTGTCCGTCGCCTCAGGCCGCCTTCTGGGCGACCTTCTCATCGATCTGGCGCGAGAGTATGGCGGAGAACTCGTCCGCGAACCCTTCCATGCGGGCCGAGATCTTGCCGGCGTCGGCCGACAGCTTGTTGTAGGCGAGCACGGCGGGGATCGCCGCCAGCAGGCCGATCGCGGTGGCGAGCAGCGCTTCCGCGATGCCCGGCGCCACGACCGCGAGCGAGGTCGACTTCGAGCCGGTGATCGCCTGGAACGAGGTCATGATGCCGACGACCGTGCCGAACAGGCCGATGAACGGGCCGGCGGAGCCCACCGAGGCGAGGAAGCCGAGGCGGCTCTCCAGCCGCTCCATCTCGCGCGACAGCGCCAGGTCCATCGCCTTGTCGATGCGCATCTGCAGGCCCATCGGCGTGCGCGCGCCCTTCTCGAAGCTCTTCTTCCATTCGCGCATGGCGGCGACGAAGATCGCGCTCATGCCGGTCGTCTTGCGGTCCGACAACGTGCGGTAGAGCTCTTCCAGCGACTGTCCCGACCAGAACACCTGTTCGAAGCGGTTGAGGGCTGCGCGCATGCGGCCGTAGGCGATGGTCTTGTCGATGATGATCGCCCAGGTCCAGATCGAGGCGCCCAGCAGCCCCACCATGACCAGTTTGACCACCCATCCGGCCTGCCAGAACAGTTCCCAGATCGACAGTTCGCCGCCTGTGGTTGCGAGAGGTAAGGTTTCCATGAAGTTCAGTGTCCCAGAAAGACGGGCCCCGCAGCGGCTAGCCCACGCGCATCAATCGTCCCGTGCCGGTCGCCGGGTTTCACCCGCGACCGCTGGATATGACCCCGAATGCGCCAGAGAGCGCCTTGTCGGGAGCAATTTTGGTCAAAGGAAGGCGCACCGGATTCGCTACGATTTCCTTTGGGATGTTAATGAGCCGTTATGGTTAAGGACGAGTGAATGGGTAGGGGCGGATCGCCAATACCGCCGTGCTTGCGCCTTTGAGGTGTGCTGATAATCTGCGCTCAATTGGGGGCGGTATGACAAAAGGGCACTCTATCCTAGCGGTGTGGGGCGGTTTTCTCGCTACGCTTACGTTCTGGCTATACATAGATATAACTCAATCCCGTGCGGCCGAATGGTGCGCTGCGACGGAAATAAGTTGTGTCCGTGGGTGGATAGATGCCTTGTCGGGTTGGGCCGGAGCGCTTGTGGCGACCGGCGCTCTCGTCGGACTCCTGCGACAATTGAAGATCGCCCAAGATGAGCACGCATCGGCAAACCCACCTCGACTTGCCGGGCGTCAAGCGACTTTATATTTTGAACGCATCTTCAGTGAGAAACCATCGACAGAGAAGGAGCCGTTCGGGGAGGTTTACGTCTTCAACTACGGCAACAACGATGCGATCGTAGCCTCAGAATTCAACGCTGCCGACAAGCCGCCGACTTTCGCCAATATCGTCGTCTATGTGGGGCGCCACCCGCCGATAAACCGTCCTTTCGATGACGCGAAGTTCGCTAACCCGTTGCGTGTCGAAAACAGTGTCCTTCGTGCAGGCGGCTCGAAATGGTGGCCGATCCATGACGTGTCTATGGTCGACCTGCCAACGCTAGAGGCTGCTTGGAAGCGGCGATCAAAAGACAACATCTATATCATCGGCCGCGTCCACTACGCTGATACACGTGGAGTTCAGCGACATATGGTGTTCTGCCGCGTATACGATAGAAAAACGCGTCGATTTTTGCCGAGTGGCGACACTGAATACGAATATGTGACCTGAAGTTTGCTTGGCGGTTTGTGCATTTTCAGAGCCCGTACCGCCCAACATATCTGCTAACAGTAAATTACATCATATATCTACGTGAGAAAAAATTGCCCGGTGTAGATATCGCCTCTATGAACAATTTGGCTAATCCTATGCTACTAGAATGGGCCTTCGGATTATTCATCCACTCACTTAGATCTTTCAGAGGAATAGGAGTAAGTTTTAATGCCTCATTGTTGTCATGCGTTAACCATTGAGTAGATTTTACCGAGGAGCTCGCTGATCGCAATTCATAAGTCAAGTCGATTCTATCGTCTCCTTCAATTACGATGACAAAAGAGAACTCAGGTCTTAGAAGTACTAGGTCCAGCACCACACCAAGAAAATGTATATGAAAGCGATTTTCTTGTTCCATCATTCTTCTCACTCGATGGTAACCTTCACTTTCTGTCATTTGTCCCTTTGATACATCTTCATTTGCGGCGGTCAGATCTGCGTCTCCAGCGCATTCCTCCAAGAACTCTCGAATCAAGGCGTCCTCAAGTCTAAACTGACCGACCAACTTATCCCAATCATCAGTCTCTCTTCCATATATCTCGAAGCCGCCTGCTGGCTGTAATTGTAATCTCCCTTGCGCGACAGCAGCATTCTGCGTACGAGCGGCTGAAATAAAATGCCAATGTCGTTCCCTCTTGAAGACAACAATCGCCTGGACGCTGATCAATGGATATAGTTCGGTCGCCGATCGCGACCTCAACTCTAGTTGATAGCAGCCATCACTCTTCGATTCCAATTGAAGGGCAGGCCACGTCAGTGCTGTCTTACTAGAATCACGTTGAAGTCCAACTGGATCGCCGACAAATTTCTCAATAAGACTATGCTGAAGAATATGATTGGATAGCGCATTTTCCATATAGTTACAGAGGTTCGCGTCGAAAGACCTTATACGAAAATCTCGATTTAATGTCAGACTCCCCATTGAAAAACCGAGCATATTAGGGCGACGGACTCTCCGCGAGTACGTCAGTTGTTCAAAGTAATCCTTTTGCTGAGGGCTCAATGTGCTTAGTACTGGGAATATAGATGCTTGCTCAATCAGAGGAACAGGCATTTCTTCAATCTTCGGAAAGCGTGGGGGGAGTCTCTCTCTCAGCGATGCATTCGGAAAAAACAAATCTTGCCGAAACTCTTGGTCGAAACTGCGTTCTGCGGGAAAGTTCAGTACTAAGCAATCTTTCGAAATAGGCTTAGGGAAAGCAGCGGGTAAGGAAGCGTACTGCTCCTCATATATCTTATTCAACAGCGTGTTTTGGGTTTCAATATATGAAGGTTGCTGGCTGACAAGAGAGAGATGCGTAGAATTTGCTGACCTGCGAGTTGTCAGAAGAGAGATAAAATGAGGATTGTTCGAAAAAATGTTGTCGAATATTTTATCAATGTTTTTCTCTTCGAAAAATCTGTTGCGATCAATTCCGGGCCCTGGATACAGATGAGTTAGTTGGCGGGTAGCGATCAGAGGCGGCAGTTTCACATCCTTTTCTATAAGAAAATGAAAGTCTTTATTCAGTTCTCTTGCAGCTTCAATTTCCCTCCAAAAAATACTTGTCGAGGGTCGCTTAGAGGCGACTATCGACCAGAATATAAAGACAGCATCCGCATTTAATACGGCTCTATCGATTTCTGTACTCCACATAGACCTATTATGTAGTGATATGATATTCGGCTTACCTAAATATTTTGGATCAACAGCAACCTCGGAATCTATCCAAATCGTCGCATCTAGCTTCAACAAACTATCAAGGAACGGCATCAGATTGCGTTTATCGTCGCTGGCGTGGGAGATGAAGATATGAGCCATTATGAATTCTCAGCGGACAGATTGGACAGTTCTCTCGCGACGTCTCTCGATGACAAACTATTATTCAATTCAGTGTCTAGAGCAATACATAAGGGCCCTTGGTCGAAGCTCAACTGCTTCTTATCCCAACGGGCCGCACCACGCCCAACGGGTACAGCTTGATTCGAAAACGGGTACAGCCTGATTCTAAAAAGTCGAACCACCGCCGCCGTGTCGACGTGCGCGGCCGCCTGCGTGACGGCTGTCCGGATTCCGCGCAGAAAGGACGGAAACCAACAGGTCCAGGTTATCCCCTCCCCCGTGCGGATAGCGCGCCATACCCGCCTCCCGTGCATCGATTCCGCCCCTCTTTCCGCCAACCCCTTGGTCCCGCTGGCACGCCATTTTTTTCGATCCACGTCTGTCGTGAGTGCCTGACACTGCCAGCGGTCGAATGGAGACGGTGATGGCCTGGACGGCGAAGACAGGGAGGCGGGAGAGGGTGCTTTACAGCATCGTCGCCCGCCTGCTTGCGCTGGCCGATCTCGGCGAGGACGCGGCCCATTGCTCGCCCTGGGTGCGCTTCTGCGTGCTGTGGAGCCTCTGCCAGGCCGACGCGATCATCCGGGAATTCGTCGCCGGCTCGACATGGAACCCGGCGGGCCGGCTCTGGTCGCCCGCCCTGCCGATCGTCCGCTACGGCACCGAACCCGCCGACGCCTCCGCGCTCGCCGCGTCGCTCCGCGCGCTGGCGCTGATCGTGCAGGCGATGGCCGGGCAGATCCGCCGGCTGGCGTTGCTGCATGCCGAGGCGGCGACAGGTCACGACGGCGACCCCGTCCTTGACGCGATGATCCGCAGACTCGGGGCCTTGGCGCCCGTCGAGCTTCGCGACACGTCGTGAGGAACCCGCAGGGGACAGTTTACTTTGTTTCCGCTCGCGCAAACCTTTCACGGGCGACGCCCTTCTGCGGAAGAAAGTAAACTGTCCCCGGCACTTAACCCCAGCGCGGCGTCATCCCGGCGGCCGCAGGCCAGCCGGGAACCATTGGCCGTCGGAGTCCTGGCAAGAGCAGCTAACCGCGACCAGGAATGGGTCCCGGGTCGCTTCCGCGCCCGGGATGACGTCGCGCGCGTGAAACCCGGCCGTGAAACGCGGCTCTGGGGACAGTTTACTTTGTTTCCGCCCGCGCAAACCCTGCACGGACGACGCCCTTCTGCGGAAAAAAGTAAACTGTCCCCGGCACTTAACGCCCCGGCATGAAGGCCTCGACCCATTCCTTGGGAAACCGCCGCGGCCGGCCGTTTTCCGAGACGATCGCCGCCTCGATCTTGGCCTCGACCAGAACCTGACTGTTTCGCGAAATCTTCTGCGCCATGAAGATGCGCGCGCCCGACACGTTTTCGGTCACCGTGTCGACGGTCAGCACGTCGTCGATCTTGGCCGAGCCCTTGAAATCGATCTCCATGCGCCGCACCACCCAGACCAGCTTCTCGCCGTGCTTGCCGTCGGCGAGTTCGGTGTGGTGCACGCCCGCCAGCCGCAGGAAATCGGAGCGGCCGCGCTCGAAGAATTCGAGATAGCGGGCGTGGTAGACGACGCCGGAAAAGTCGGTGTCGGCGAAATAGACGCGCACCTTGTGGCGGTGGCCGGTGGGCGTAAGCACGCCCGCCAGCGGAATGGCGTCTTCCGCGCGCCCCGATTCACCATGATCCCCCATTCGACTTTCCTTTCGCCGCGGCGCCTGACAAAGACGGATCGAACCGAGGCCGACCGGATGCCATTTCTCGCCCGAGCGATCAAGATCGCCGCGCTTGCGATCTGTCTCACGCTGCCGGCGCATGCCGCAACCTTCGAGGTCGGGCGCGGCATCAATCTCGACATCTGGACGACCTGGCCCGACGAGAGCCGCTGGGACGAGCGCGAGGCGATCCTGCCCTTTCCGGAATGGCGAAAAAGCGTGAGCGCGGCCGACCTCGCGGCGCTGAAATCAGCCGGCCTCGACTTCGTGCGCATGCCGGTCGACCCGTCGCCCTTCCTGTCGGACAAGACCGCCGCCCTGCGCGACGACCTCTTCTCCTCGGTGCTCTCTTCCGCCCGCATGGCCAACGCCGCCGGCTTGAAGGTCATCGTCGACCTGCACCTGATGAATGCCGGTTCCAACCGCTCCATCGGCATGGGCCAGGTGATGGAGGACGCGGCCCTGTTCGACCGCTATGTCGAGCTGGTCCGCCAGATGGGCCGGCTGCTTGCGAAGGAAGACCCGGAGCAGGTGGCCTTTGAGCTGATGAACGAGCCGACCGTCGGCTGCGAGGGGGCCGGGCAGCGCGGCTGGGAGGATCGGCTGATGCGCCTCTTCTCCGCCGCCCGCGCCTCGGCGACGCGGCTGACGCTGATCCTGTCCGGCAGCTGCTGGGGCACGGCCGAGGGACTCGCCGCGCTCGACCCGAACATGGTGCCCGACGCCAACGTCATCTGGAGTTTTCATTCCTACGCGCCGTTTCTGCTGACGCATCAGGGCGCGACCTGGGCGGGCGATTTCATCCCCCACGTCACCGGGCTTCCCTATCCGCTCGACGCCGTGCCGAAGGCGGAGCTCGACGCCGCGATCGAGCGGGTGCGCGAGACAATCCGCCGCGACGCGCCCTTCACGCGGCGGGCGGGGCTGCTCTCCTATCTCGACGAGCAGGTCGCCGCCCTCGACACGCCGGAAAAGCTCTCCGCCGCCATGTCGGAGCCGTTCGAGACGGTCGCTGCCTGGGCGTCGAGGAACGGGGTTTCGTCCTCCGAGATCCTCCTCGGCGAGTTCGGCATGATCCGCCAGGAATATGGCACCAGCTTCGTCATGCCGGCGCCCTACCGCGCGGCCTACTACCGCGACATGATCGCGCTCGCCGAGAAACGCGGCTACGCTTGGTCGATGTGGGGCTACGGCGGCGCCTTCGGCATCGTCGAAGAGTTCGAGAGCCGCAAGGCCGAGCCGGAGGTGATGGAGATGATCCGCGGGCTTGGCCGCTGAGGATCACTCCTCCTCGAACAGCGTCGACTGGACGAAGGTCTCGCGCGGGGCTTCCAGGCCTAGGTGCCGCCAGGCGATGCCGGTCAGCACCCGCCCGCGCGGGGTGCGCTGGAGAAAGCCCTGCTGGATGAGGTACGGTTCGATGATGTCCTCGATCGCGTCGCGCGGCTCGGACAAGCCCGCCGCGATGGTCTCGACGCCCACCGGCCCGCCGCCGAAATTGCGGGCGATCATCGAGAGATAACGCCGGTCGAGCGCGTCGAGCCCGAGCGCGTCGACCTCGAGCCGGGTCAGCGCCTCGTCGGCGATCCGCCGCGTCACCTCGCCCGAGCCTGCCACGGTGGCAAAGTCGCGCACGCGCCTGAGCAGCCGCCCGGCGATGCGCGGCGTGCCGCGGGCGCGCCTGGCGATCTCCAGCGCGCCGTCGTCGCTCATCGGCAGGCCGAGGATGCGCGCCCCGCGCCGCACGATCAGTTCCAGCTCCTCGACCGTGTAGAAATTAAGCCGGACCGGAATGCCGAACCTGTCGCGCAGCGGGTTGGTGATCAGGCCGAGCCGCGTAGTGGCGGCGACGAGGGTGAACTTGGCGAGGTCGATCTTGACCGAGCGCGCCGCCGGTCCTTCGCCGATGATCAGGTCGAGCTGGTAGTCCTCCATGGCCGGATAGAGGATCTCCTCCACAGCGGGGTTGAGCCTGTGGATCTCATCGATGAAGAGGACGTCGCGGTCCTCGAGATTGGTGAGCAGCGCCGCCAGGTCGCCCGCCTTGGCGATCACCGGGCCGGAGGTCGAGCGGAAGTTGACGCCCATCTCGCGCGCCATGATCTGCGCCAGCGTCGTCTTGCCGAGTCCTGGCGGGCCGACGAAGAGCACGTGGTCCAGCGCCTCGCCGCGGCCCCTGGCGGCCTCGACGAAGACCTTGAGGTTGGCGCGCGCCGCCGCCTGGCCGACGAACTCGTCGAGCGTCTGCGGTCGCAGCGTGCCGTCGGCGTCCTCGCCGCGCTTGTCGCCCGAGACGAGGCGGGGGGAAAGGCTCATGCCAGGAGTTCCATGGCGGGGACCGACGCAGCGGCCCGTTTGTCGAAAGTGTATGTCGAATCCGCGCCGAGTTCCCTGTTGCGCAGGGCAATGATCATGTCCGGAAAGTCCGCCAAACGTGCTTCGAATGCCGCCAGCGCCTTCCCGACAATCTCCAGGGCTTCGAACTGAAGATTCTCCACCTCCACCAGATCACGCATGATCGCCGCAAGCCTCGCCTGTGGAAGCTTGTAGCGGGATCGCAGCACCCAGAAGAACTCCATCAGAACCGGTAGGTTCACCAATCCGGGCTCTTCGCCGAGGCTTCGCAACAACTGCTGCGCGGCCGGCGATTGAACAGCGTCGTCGTTCAACGTCGCGCGCAGCAGGATGTTGGTGTCGAGGCCGATCACGTCGTAGAACCGCGGCTCGGAAGCGGACCTTCGACATGTTCGCTGATGCCTTCGCCCACCGCTGCCTTGTAGTCCTCCGTCGTCGTGCCCGGTATGGCGAATTCCGCCAACGATCCGAACAGAATGTCGACCGGCCGGTTGCGAGGTATCAGCAGATATCCCTGTTCCATCTCGATGAAAGCGATTCTATCGCCCGTCTGGAGGCCGAGCCGTTCCCGGATTTCAGCGGGGATCGTCGTCTGACCCTTGCTCGTTATCTTGGATTCGATGCCCATCGTGCCGTCCGGCGCAAACTAAGATTCCTTACATTTAGCCATCTGTAAGGACGACGTAAACATTCTATCACCGCGCCAGTTCCTTCAGCCCCAGCCGGATCAGCTTGGCGGAGTCGGCTCCGTCGCCGGCCACCTTGACCGCGTGCGCCACGGCGGTTGCTGCCACGTCGCGCGAATAGCCGAGATTGACCAGCGCCGAGACGGCATCCGCGACCGGGGCGGGGGCGACGCCTTCGCCGAGCTCCTGCATCAGGCCGATCGTGCCTGTCGGCGCGCCGGAGAAGGCCGGCGCCTTGTTCTTCAGTTCGATGACGATGCGCTCGGCGACCTTTTTCCCCACGCCCGGCGCGCGCGAGACCATCGCGATGTCCTTCAGGGCAATGGCATTGGCGAGGTCCGACGGCGACAGCGTCGACAGGATCGCCAGCGCCACCTTGGCGCCGACGCCCTGGACGTTGTTGAGCAGCAGCAGGAACCACTCGCGTTCCAGCGCCGAGCCAAAGCCGTAGAGGCGGATCATGTCCTCGCGCACGTAAGTCTCGATGTGCAGCGTCACCGCCTCGCCCGGCGAGGGCAGCGCGGCGAGAGTCCGCGAGGAGCAATACGCGACATAGCCGACGCCGTGCACGTCGACGATCACATGGTCTTCGCCGACCTCGTCGACCACGCCCCTGAGCTTGCCGATCATGGAAAGGTCTCCGGAGACACGATCCTCAGGTCCGGGAAATAGGAGCGGTAGCCCTTCGGGTCCCGGGTCAGAAGCCTGTGCCCGGCGACGAGTGCATGGGCACCGATCAGGAAATCCGGCAAGGTCCGTTCGCGCGTTCCGCCGGCGCGGCGATATCGGGCATGAGCCTGTCCGGCGGGGAAAGCCGCATCCCATGGCAGGTCTTCGCGCTCCAGGCCCATTCGCCTTGCGGCGACATCCAGGGCCGACTGGTCCGAAGCAAGGGGAGCAAGTTCCGCCCATACGATCGGGCTGGTCACAAGCGAGCCATCCCGGCGACAGGAAACAAGCGCGGAGAGCGACCAGTCGGTGCCCGCACCGGGAGGTCCCCAGACATCGACCAGTACATTCGTGTCAACCAAGGTCGAGATCTTCACGTGGGCCCCTCAGCCACTCCATATATTCGTCCGTGGTCATCCCGCCGAGATCCAGCGTGCCGGCCAACCGACGTACATGGTCCCGAAACGTCCGCTCGGATTCCTCCGGCGAGACGTTCTGATTGACCGCAACCAGCTGAACACCGTCTTCCGTCGCGACGAAATCCACCTCCGAACCGGGCTCGATACCCAGACGGTCCCGGATCTCCTTGGGGATCGTCACCTGCCCCTTCGATGTCACGCGCATGGTAATACCTCTCCAGTATTACCTACCGGCTCGACGGGAACAAGTCAAGAACATCCACGGGCCTCATCCCGCCAAGGCAATTCGATAGGCCGAGCTCTGCCGGTGATGCGCGTGGCAGATCGCGATGGCCAGCGCGTCTGCAGCGTCGTCGCTCTCGAAGGTCGCCTTGGGCAAGAGCACGCGCACCATCATGCGGATCTGCGCCTTGTCGCCGTGGCCGACGCCGATCACTGATTTCTTGACCGCGTTGGGCGCGTATTCGGCCACCCGCAGGCCCGCTCTGGCCGGCACCAGCATGGCGATGCCGCGCGCCTGGCCGAGCTTCAGCGTCGATGACGGATTGGCGTTGACGAAGGTCTGCTCGACTGCGGCTTCGTCAGGCGAATGGCTGGCGATAACCGCGCCGATGCCGTCATGCAGCTGGCAGAGCCGCGCGGCGAGATCATCCTTCTCGTTTGAGGTGACGGTGCCGGAGGCAATGAAGCGCAGCGCGTTGCCCTGGCTCTCGACGACGCCCCATCCGGTGCGCCGGAGGCCCGGATCGAGGCCGATGATGCGAATCGCGTCTGCCATGCCATGAACCTTACCGCGTCGGAGCGGTCATGCCAGCGGAAAGTGAACAAAAGAGAAACATCCTGTGTCAAGACACGTCGCGAATTTGGCGCGTGCACCCGCGTGGCGCGCCGTCTACAGGTGAGACGCTGGAAGGGGTGCCCATGCAGCTGCCATCGTTCGACGGTCCGTTTCTCATCCTCGCCGTGACGGTGCTCGTCGCCGGCATCGCCCGCGGCCTGTCGGGTTTCGGCACCGGGCTGATCGTGGCGCCGGTCGCCGGCGCGCTCTACGGGCCGAAGGCCGCCTTCGTCATTCTCGTCATCATCGATTTCCTGCCGACGATCCCGGTCACGATCCCGGCCCTGCGCATCGCCGTTTGGCGCGACGTCTTGCCGGCGGTTGCCGGGCTGATGCTGTTCATCCCCGCCGGCGTCTATATCCTGACCGTCGCCGACCCGGTGGCGCTGCGCTGGTTCATCTGCGTCGCGATCCTCCTGTGCGCGGCCGCACTGTGGCGCGGCTGGCGCTACCGGGGCGAGCGTACGCCGCCCAAGTCGTTTGCGGTCGGCGCCGTCGCCGGCGTGCTGTCGGGCGTGGCGCAGATTCCAGGCCCGCCCGTCCTCGTCTACTGGCTCGCCTCGCCGCTGCCGGCGGCGATCATCCGCGCCAATCTCCTGTCGCTGTTCTTCATCTCGGAACTGATGTCGTTCACGACAGCCTGGACGTCGGGACTGTTCGAGGCGCCGGTGGTCGCCATCGCCCTGGGGGCCACGCCGGTCTATTTCGCCGGGCTGCTGGCCGGGTGGGCCGCGCACGGCCGCACGAGCGACGCGCACTATCGGCAGATCACCCTGTCGTTGGTGGTGCTGTCGGCGTTCCTGGCGTTGCCCTGGGGAGACATCGCCTCGGCTTCTGGTCTCTGAGGGATCAGCCGCGGCCGAACGCGGTCTTCAGAAGCATGATCTGGTCGGAAACCGGATTCGACATCCGCGGCGGTTGCGGGATCGGAGCCTCGCCCCGGCCGTAGATTTCTTCGTCCATGCGGCGGATGAGCGCCTGCAGCTTGAGCGAACGGTGGACGAGCGCGCAGAAGGCTTCGGGAAGCTCCGGCCAGCCGGGCGCGTTGTCCTGTGCGGAGGCCGTGTCGAGCCGCACCTTCGATTTCTCGGCGGCCACCTGGTCGCGCGTCATCTCGCCGGAATTGGCCGCCCGCTGCAGGAGCAGCCAGGACGCGATCTGCATCAGACGGGTGGTGAGACGCATCGATTCGGCCGCATACAGGGTCGCCGCGACGCGCGACAGGCCCTTCGCCTCGACCCGCCCCTGGCCGTCGAGGTACTCGGCGGTCTGTTCGACCAGTCCCATGCCTTCATTGTAAAGCGGCTTGAACGATGGCGAGAAAATCCGGCGTTCCGCGAGCTTGATGGTCTTTGCCCCCTCGGCGCCCGCGTCGATCATGTCACGCACCCCTGTACACTCCCACCGAAGCCTTCGATACGACGACTGGCTTCGCCTGCCGGCCCCTGTGCGGCAAGGAGGCGAAGATGCTCCCGCCGCGTCGCGAACGCAAGCGCATGTTTAACGAAGGGTTAACGGGAGGCCGCCCGATCCCCGAAAAAAAGAGCCGCGGGAAAGCGGCTCTCAGGAGTTTAACAGGGAGGCGTCAAACAGGGTGGCTCCAACCACCCGGCAAGAATCCAGATCACTGGATGCCCACAATAATCGTCCGTAAAGGCTAACGGATGGTTAACGGCAGGCACGCAATGCGCAGGAATTTTTGCGCCTGCCCGCGGATGTATCAGCGACGTAACGGCCGCGCCGTCTTCCGCGGCAACCCCTCGATACTGGCCCGATGATAGGTCGCCGCCTCTCCGGATCGCCGGCCAGGCCGACGACGGAACACGCAATGTTTTCGCAAGGTGTAGAAATGGACTGGTATTCGATCGTCAAGTTCGGACATGTGATCTGCGCGCTGATCTGGGTCGGCGGCGGCTTCGCGATGATGCTCAACGGGGTCCTTGCCGTCAGGGCCGGGGACGAGGAGGCCACGATGCGGGCCATCAACCTGTCCTCCGACCTCGGCGGACGACTCATGGTTCCGGCCTCCCTGCTGACCCTCGTCTTCGGGCTGGTCATGTGCTGGTTCTGGGTCGGCTTCACCGACCTGTGGATCGTCATCGGTCTCGCCGGCTATGCGGCGACGTTCCTCATCGGGTTGCTCTACTTCAAGCCGACCTCGGAAAAAGTGGCTGCGATGGTCGCGCGTGACGGAATTACGCCGGCTGCGCTGCAGGAAGGCAAGGCGATGCTCAAGGTCGCGCGCTTCGACTATGCCGTCATGCTGGTCGTGGTCGCCGACATGGTGCTCAAACCGAGCTTCGCCGACACGATCCTGCTCACGGCCATGGCCGTCGTCCTCCTGGCCGGCGCGGCCGCCGCCTTCGGCTCGTGGGCCCAGACGGCCGCGTCCGAAGCTTGATCGGTGCCTGCGACGCCGGCTCCCCGGGGCTGGCGTCAGCCCGCCTTCGCCATGTCACGCAGGCGGAACTTCTGGATCTTGCCGGTGGAAGTCTTTGGGATTTCGGCGAAGACGATCGCTTTCGGTACCTTAAACCGCGCCAGAAGCGACCGGCAATGCTCGATGATCTCGGCTTCGGTCGCCGCCTTGCCGGGCTTCAGCTCGACATAGGCCACCGGCACCTCGCCCCATTTGTCGTCCTGGCGCGCGACGACGCCGCAGGAGGCGACGGCGGGATGCTTGTAGAGCGCGTCCTCGACCTCGATCGAGGAGATGTTCTCGCCGCCGGAAATGATGATGTCCTTGGAACGGTCCTTGAGCTGGATGTATCCGTCCGGATGCATGACGCCGAGGTCGCCCGAGTGGAACCACCCGCCCGCGAAGGCCTCGTCGGTCGCTTTCCTGTTCTTCAGGTAGCCCTTCATCACGATATTGCCGCGGAACATCACCTCGCCGATCGTTTCGCCGTCCGCCGGCGTCGGCTTCATCGTTTCCGGGTCGAGCACGGTCAGCCCTTCGAGCGCGGCATAGCGCACGCCCTGGCGCGCCTTCTTCGCCGCGCGCGGACCCTTGTCGAGAGCGTCCCACTCGGAATGCCACTCGTTGACCACCGCCGGGCCGTAGGTCTCGGTGAGACCGTAGAGATGCGTCACCGCGAAGCCGGCGTCCGCCATGCCCGAGAGCACGGATTCGGGCGGAGGTGCCGCCGCCGTATTGAAGGTGACGGTCTGGGGGAAATCGCGCTTCTGGTCGTCGGGCGCGTTGATCAGCGTCGACATGACGATCGGCGCGCCGCACAGATGCGTTACGCCATGGTCGGCGATCGCATCGTACATGGCCTTCGCCCGCACCCAGCGCAGGCAGACATGGGTGCCGGCCTGGACCGCTAGCGTCCACGGGAAGCACCAGCCGTTGCAATGGAACATCGGCAGCGTCCACAGATAGACGCAGTGCTTGGCCATCGAGGCGTGGATCGTGTTGGCATAGGCCATCAGCGCCGCGCCGCGGTGATGGTAGACGACGCCCTTCGGATTGCCCGTCGTTCCCGACGTGTAGTTGAGCGAGATCGCGTCCCACTCGTCGTCCGGCATTGACCAGGCGAAATCTTCGCTGCCTTCGGCGACGAACGCCTCGTAGTCCATCGTCCCGATCCGCTCGCCCTTCGCATAGGGCGCGTCGGACGAGTATTCGGGATCGTCGTAGTCGATCACCAGCGGCTTGACCGTGGCAAGCTTCAGCGCCTCGGCCACGACGCCGGAGAACTCGCGGTCGACGATCAGGATCTTCGTCTCCGCGTGGTCGAGCTGGAAGGCGATGATGGCCGCGTCGAGCCGGGTGTTGAGCGAATGCAGCACCGCCTTTACCATGGGCACGCCGAAATGGCATTCGAGCATCGGGGGCGTGTTGGAGAGCATGACGGTAACGGTATCGCCCTTGCCGATGCCGCGCGCGGCAAGCGCGCCGGCCAGCTTCAGCGATCTCAGCCAGAAGTCGCGATAGGTTGCGCGATAGCCGCCGTGAATGATGGCGACGTGATCGGGATAGGTCCTCGCCGCGCGCTCGAGATAGGTGAGCGGCGTCAGCGGCTGGTGGTTCGCCTGGTTGCGATCCAGGCCCTGTTCATAGGCGTTCGACATTCATTCCTCCCGAATTCCTCGGTATCGGTTAAGCACAAAGCCGGGGTACGGTCATCATGGTAGAATTGCCGATATTCCATCCCACACCAGCTTGGCGGCGATAAGGGCCATGACGCCGTAGGTGAACGAGTAGAACACTTCCGTCCGCATGCGCCGCACGACCCACGCTCCGGCCAGCGTGGCCAGCGGCGCCAGCGGCATCAGGATCAGGGAGGTAACAAGGTTGGTCTTGTCGAACTGGCCGAGCGCGAAATAGGGCACGAGCTTCACGACATTCATCAAGGCGAAGAAATAGACGCCGGTGCTGGTGAAGACCCGCGGGTCGAGTTTCAGGGGAAGCGTGTAGACCTGGAACGGCGGTCCGCCGGCGTGCGCCACGAAACTCGTATAGCCCGAAACGAGCCCCCAGAAGGCGCCTTTCGCGGCGTTCGGTTCCTGGCTGATATGGCCGGTACGCCGGACCAGCGTATAGAGCCAGCGTCCGACGAATACGATCGCAATGAGGCCGAGCATGAGGCGGACGATCGCCGGGGAGACGATCGCCGCGGTTAGCCAGCCGAGCCCGATACCCACCAGGGAGCCGGGGATCGTCTGGGCGAGAATTCTGCGGTCGTAATTGCCCCGCCACGTCCACAGCGACACGACATCCATCAGGAGGAGGATCGGCAGCAGGATGGCGGCCGCTTGTACGGGCGACGTGGCGAGCGCCATCAGCGGCACCCCGATGAACCCCGCCGCGCCGCCGAGCCCGCCCTTGGACAGGCCAACCAGCAGGACAGCGGGAATGGCACCCGCGTAGAAGGTGGGATCCGAGATCAGGGGAATCATCGTCCGGTCCGGGTGAGGCCATCCGCAATAGCCGGGCAGCACAGCTTTGGCGAGATGCGCTGTCCATCGCACGCACACTCGTCTATGCCAAAATCCAAACATGATCGCCGCCCATAGCGGGCGCACATCCGGAGCCCGCATGACCGACGACCTGCCAAACCGCTGCCGCCTCGTGCTCATCGCCGACCCGAACAAGGGCGGCATGGAGGCCCAACGCGTCGTCGACGCGCTCTCGGGGGGCGACGTTGCCTCGCTGATCCTGGTGGGCGGGTCGGTGGAGGACGCTGCGTTCCAGGCCTATTGCGAGGCGATCGTGCCGTCGGCGCAGGCCAAGGGCGTGGCCGTGTTGATCTCGGGTGACAGCCGCATTGTCGGCCGCGTCGGCGCCGACGGCATCCATCTCGAGACGGGCAAGGCCGAGATCGACGCCGCGGTGCGCAAGCATGACGGCCGGTTGATCGTCGGCGCGGGTGGGGCCAAGACGCGGCACGATGCGCTCGAGCTCGGCGAGGCACAGCCGGACTACATCTTCTTCGGCCGCTTTGGCTACGATCAGGATCCGGCGCCGCATCCGCGCAATCTCGATCTGGCGCAATGGTGGGCGGAGATCGTCAACGTGCCCTGTATCGCGCAGGGCGGGTCGGACATCGCCTCCGTCGAGGCCGTCGCCGCGACCGGGGCCGAATTCGTCGCGCTCTCCTCGGCGGTGTTCGGCGGCGCGCTATCTCCCGCCGATGCGGTGCGGAGCGCCAACGACCTGCTCGACCGGACTGCACCGAGGTTCGAGGAATGAAGCCGAGCCATGTCGTCTCGCTGCTCGGCGCGATCCTCGCGATCGCACATCTTCCGGCCGTAGCAGCCGAAGAGCCGAAGCCTGCCGCGCAGGAACTGAGGCCGTCCGTCGATACCGGCAGCGGGGCCGCGAAGGCCGACACGCCTTCAGTGCCCCCTGTGACAGGGGCGCCCGCCGTCGATGTGGATCCGTCCGCCAAAGAAGGCACGTCAGCCGCGCCCGCGACGCCGTCGTTGCCGCCCGCCATCGATCCCAACCGATTCGGCGAGCGTCTTCCGGACGCTGTCTTCGGTGCCTACCAGCGGGGCGAGTACATCACCGCCTACAAGCTGGCGCTGCCGCGCGCCCAGGCCGGCAACCCGGCGGCGATGACCCTCATCGCGGAGATTTATGCCCGCGGGCTGGGCGTCCCGAAGAACGAGAAGGAAGCCGCCGCCTGGTATGCGAGGGCATCGGATGCCGGCGTTCCCGAAGCGCAGTTCCAATATGCGCTGCTGCTGATCGACGGGCGCCTGGTCAAGCGTGACGACAAGCGCGCTCGGGAGCTGATGCAGGCCGCGGCCGATGCCGGCAACCGGCTGGCGCAGTTCAATCTGGCGCAGATGATCATCGACCGCGAGCCGGGGCCGTCCGGTCAGCTGAAGGCGGTCGAATATTACATGAAGGCCGCCGAGGCCGGGCTGGCGGATGCGCAATACGCCGTCGCCCAGGTCTATGCCAACGGCATGGGCGGCATCACCGTCGACCTTCCCGAGGCGCGGAAATGGCTGCTCCTGGCGGCCCGGCAGAACTTCGACACCGCCCAGGTCGACCTCGCGTCCTGGCTGGTCGAAGGCAAGGGCGGCCCACGCGACATGAAGGCCGGCTTCGGCTGGATGCGTCGCGCGGCGCTGGGCGGCAACGTCGCCGCGCAGAACAGGTTGGCGAAGCTCTATGTCGGCGGGCTTGGCGTCGAGCCGGATGCGATCGAAGGCGCCGCCTGGTACATCCGGGCGCGCCGGGCAGGTCTCGTCGACTACTACATGGAAGACGTGATGAACGGCCTGACCGACGAGGAGACAAAGCAGGCGATCGAGCGCGCCAACCGGCTGCGGTAGAGCGTCTGCGAACGGCCGGCTTGCCTGTTTGCCCGATTTGTGGTCTTGGGGCGCCGAAACCGGCGGCTCTCGCCCTTCCCGAACATTCCGGAACTGCTTCATGGCCAAGATCAATGGCAACGAAATCCGTCCAGGCACCGTGATCGAGCACCAGGGCGGGCTGTGGGCCGCGGTGAAGACCAACACCGTCAAGCCCGGCAAGGGCGGCGCCTATAACCAGGTCGAGCTCAAGAACCTGATCAACGGCACCAAGCTCAACGAACGCTTCCGCTCGGCCGAGACGGTCGAGCGGGTGCAGCTCGAGCTGAAGGACTTCTCCTTCCTCTACGAGCAGGGCGATGCGCTCGTGTTCATGGACACCGAATCCTACGAGCAACTCGAACTGGCGAAGGATTTCGTCGGCGACCGCGCCGCCTTCCTGCAGGACGGCATGATGGTCACGGTCCAGCTCTATGAGGACAAGCCGATCGGCGTCGCGCTGCCGGACCATGTGACGCTCACGGTTACCGAGGCCGATCCTGTCGTCCGGGGGCAGACGGCGGCGTCGTCCTACAAGCCGGCCGTTCTTGAAAACGGTATCCGCGTGCTGGTGCCGCCGTTCATCGAGTCAGGCGAGCGAATCCTCGTTGACACCAACGAAATCAGTTACATGCGCAGGGCCGACTAGAGTCGGTCGCGGTTCGTCGGTCGTCGGTCGCAAGATCGTTCGGCCGGCCACCGACGGAGTTCAAGATGCCACGTTCAGCCATCATCAACGTCATGGTCCAGGCCGCCACCAAGGCCGGCCGTTCGCTCTCGCGCGACTTCGGCGAGGTGCAGAACCTGCAGGTCTCGCTGAAGGGGCCCGGCGATTTCGTCAGCCAGGCGGACAAGCGCGCCGAGGAGATCATCCACACGGAACTATCTCGTTCGCGGCCCGACTATTCGTTCCTGATGGAGGAGAGCGGCGCGATCACCGGTTCGGACAGCCAGCACCGCTTCATCGTCGATCCGCTCGACGGCACCACCAATTTCCTGCACGGCATCCCGATCTTCGCCGTGTCGATCGGTCTGGAGCGACAGGGCCAGATCGTCGCCGGGGTGATCTACAATCCGGCGATGGACGAGCTCTACACCGCCGAGCGCGGCGGCGGCGCCTTTCTCAACGACCGGCGATTGCGCGTCGGCGCGCGGCGCAAACTGGCGGACTGCGTCATCGGCACAGGCGTTCCCCACCTTGGGCGCGGCCATCACGGCAATTTCCTGATCGAGATGCGCCACGTGATGGCCGAGGTCGCCGGCATTCGCCGCATGGGCGCGGCGGCGCTCGATCTCGCCTATGTCGCGGCGGGGCGGCTCGACGGCTTCTGGGAGACCGGGCTGTCGCCCTGGGATATGGCGGCCGGCATCCTGATGATCCGCGAGGCTGGCGGCTTCGTCTCCGACGCGGAGGGCGGCACCGACATGCTCGAGCAAGGCTCGATCGTCGCCGGCAACGAGATCATCCAGAAGACACTGCTGCAGACGATCCGGAAGCCGCTGCCACGTGCGAACTGATCTGCTTCACATCGGCGCAGCCGCGATTCAGTGAAACCGTTTCGTCATGCCGGCATGCAATAATGTCTGCATGAGCAAGGCTGCGCATCCGCATTTCGTCCACTTCCGGGTCCCTTCGAAGGCCGAGCTGATCGCCGACGGCGTCGTCCACGCGATCGGAATCCTGATCGCGATCGCGGTCGGCACGGCACTTCTGGCGTTCGCCGCCGGTCGGACCGGCACCGGCGAATACGTCTCGCTGGTCTTCTATCTGTCTTCGCTGCTGACCGTTCTCGGCGTGTCCTGCGCCTACAATTTGTGGCCGCACTCGCCGGTGAAATGGGTACTGCGGCGGGCCGACCACGCGGCGATCTACCTGCTGATCGCCGGAACCTATACGCCGTTTCTGATCAGCGTTCCCGATCCGCTGGTTTCCGGCTCGATGATGGCGATCGTCTGGAGCGGTGCCGTCGTCGGCATGGCGGTCAAGCTCTTCCTGCCGGGGCGGTTCGATGGGTTGGCGATCGTCTTCTACCTTGCAATGGGTTGGAGCGGCGCGATCATGGTGCGCTCGCTCGCCGATGTCCTGCCGACCTCGACGATGTGGCTGATCGCGGCCGGAGGCGCGGCCTATTCCTGCGGCGTGGTGTTCTTCGTGTGGCGCAACCTGCGCTTCCAGAGCGCGGTGTGGCACGCCTTCGTCGTCACCGGCGCGACGCTGCATCTGGTCGCCATGACGGATTTCATGGTCATCGCGCGCGTCTGACCCGGGAAATCCCCTTCTCGCCGCCGGTCGACCGTCACGCGCCTTTCAATTTTGTCACAATTCCGGTTAGATTCGTGAACATGATGGGGTTCACGGAAACGCAGAGGCGCGGCGATGGCATTGTTCAAATCTGCCGATATTGACGGATTGGGCAGTGCATACGATCCCCAGAAGCTCTCATCCCCGCAGGTCTTCCTCCTGTCGATGCTGGTCTTCCTGGCGATCGCCGGCTTCGTGGCGGCGATCCTCTACCGGCAGATCTCGTCGGCCTTCAGCACCAATCCCGGCCTGAACGGGCTGATTCTCGGCGTTCTCGCCGTCGGCATCCTGCTTGCCTTCATCCAGGTCGGCCGTCTGTTCCGCGAGGTGCGCTGGGTCAATTCGTTCCGGGCCGGCAGCGAAGCCACCGAACCGGTGCTGCTCGCGCCGATGAAGGCGCTGCTTGGCCGTTCCTCGGCGATGACGCTGTCGACCAACTCGATGCGGTCGATCCTCGATTCCATCGCGACGCGGCTCGACGAGAGCCGCGACATCTCGCGCTACTTGATCGGCCTGCTGGTGTTCCTCGGTCTGCTCGGAACCTTCTGGGGCCTGCTCGGCACGATCAGCTCGATCGGCCAGACGATCCAGTCGCTCGATCCCGGTTCGGGCGACGCCAACGACGTGCTCAATTCGCTGAAGTCGGGGCTTTCGGCGCCGCTCGCGGGCATGGGCACCGCGTTTTCGTCGTCGCTGTTCGGTCTTGCCGGATCCCTCGTCCTTGGCTTTCTCGACCTGCAGGCCGGCCGCGCGCAGACGCGCTTCTACACCGAACTCGAGAATTGGCTGTCCACGGTGACCGACGTGGGATCGGACTTTGCGTTCGATCCGGCCAAGGCCGGCTCCTCGGACGAGATCCGGGCGCTGTCGGAACGTCTCCGGACGATTCAGGAATCGGGCGGATCGAACCAGCGCGTCGCCACCGCGATGGCGAGCCTCGCCGAAGGCATCTCCGGACTGGTCAAGAACATGCGCACCGAGCAGCAGATCATGCGCGACTGGGTCGAGGCCCAGTCCGACGAGCAGCGGCGGCTGCGCGAAACGCTGGAGCAGCTGTCGCGGGCGCTGAACAAGCAGAAGGTCGATTGACATGGCCCTGGCGCGCGGCCGTCGCGAGCGGCGGACGATCGACTACTGGCCGGGCTTCGTCGATGCGCTGTCGACGCTGCTTTTGGCCATCATGTTCCTGCTGTCGGTGTTCGTGCTGGCGCAGTTCCTGCTCAGCCGCGAGATCACCGGCAAGGACGAGGTGCTCGACCGGCTCAATTCGCAGATCAACGAACTGACCCAGCTCCTGGCGCTGGAACGATCCAACGTCCAGGACGCCGAGGATTCGTTGGAAGGCCTGCGCGCGTCGCTCGAGAACGCCGAGAGCGAGCGGGACCGCCTCAAGCAGCTCCTCGATCGCGGCGCCGGCGCGGATGCGGCTGCTGACCAGAAGATCGGCGAACTGTCCGGTCAACTCGATTCGGAAAAGCAGATCAGCCAGCGGGCGCTGTCGCAGGTCGAACTGCTCAACCAGCAGATCGCGGCCCTGCGCAAGCAGATCGGCGCGCTGGAAGCCGCGCTCGAGGTCTCCGAGCAGCGCGACCGGGAGTCCAATACAAAGATCGCCGATCTCGGACGGCGCCTCAATGTGGCGCTGGCCCAGCGCGTGCAGGAACTCAACCGCTACCGCTCCGACTTCTTCGGCCGGCTGCGCGAGATCCTGTCCGACCGCGAGAACATCCGCATCGTCGGCGACCGGTTCGTCTTTCAGTCCGAGGTGCTCTTCCCGTCGGGCTCGGACGTGATCAATCCCGCCGGGCAGACCGAGATGAAGAAGCTGGCGGAAGCCATCATCGAGCTGCAGCGCGAGATTCCGCCCGAGATCAATTGGGTGCTGCGCGTCGACGGGCATACCGACAACATCCAGCTCTCCGGAACCGGCCGTTTCCGCGACAACTGGGAACTGTCGAGCGCGCGCGCGACCTCGGTCGTCAAATACCTGATCGCCAACGGAGTTCCGGCAAACCGGCTGGTCGCGGCCGGGTTCGGCGAATTCCAGCCGCTCGACGCAGCAGATACGCAGGAAGCCCGCGACCGCAACCGGCGCATCGAACTGAAGCTTACCGAGCGCTGACGATCCGATTCGTCAGGTCCGCGTGGCGAGTTGGGTTCGGGTGAACCGCCAACGGACGAGACCGAATTCGGCCGGCGCGAAGGAAAGCACGAGCTGTCGTGTCCGGCGAGGGCCGGCGACACCTGCGAAGAACAGGGATTCCTCGACCGCCGGCAGCAGTTCGTCACAGGAGAAGACCCAGTAGTCGGATCCGTCCGCGCCGAGCACGAAGCGATCGGCCGGGTCGCGGTAGAGCTCCGTGTCGGGATGGATGTGGAAGCGGATCGTGACGGTGTCCTTGCCGGGGCGAACAGGCGCTCCGCCCTGCCGGAAGAAGCGGTCGACGCCGTCGAGAACCGAGCCGCTGCGCGACAAGGTCAGCTCGCGCTCGTGAAAGATGCCGAAGCGCGGGACATAGCCGTCGTGGCTGGCGACGAAGCCCTGGGTGTCGGGCGTGTCGCGGCGTTCGCACGGAACCTTTCCTGGCCCGCCGTGGAGCGGCGTGCCGAGCAGGCGATGGACGTTCGGCGAGAAGCTGAACCGAGCCGACGAGGTGTCGTTGAGCGTGGCGGTCGAATGCGCGGCCGTGGCGCGGGCGAGCGGCCGGTACTCGTCGGGGCCGAAGAGATCGATGCCGGAATTGACGATATATTGCTGGCGCGCCGACGACATCTCGAACGACAGGCAGCCCGCATGCGCCATGTGGGAGACGTCGAAGGGCGGGGGCGGGCCGGTGTCGGCGATCACCGTCGTTCCGCCCATCGAGAGCCGTTCATAACCGGAGTAAGGCGCGTGCAGGAGCGGTGCACCTGCGGTGTCGTCGTGGCGAAGGATCGCCGCGAGCCGGTCCGCGATCGTCGGCCCCATGCCGTTGAAGCGGGCGAGGCCGCCGTCCGAATGGCGGAAGAACCGCAGGGCAGGGAGCATGCGGTCGATCGCCCCCATCAGGGCGGGCGGAGGGGCCTCGGCCTGGTTGGCATAGGTCTGGCGCAGCGGCAGGAGGTCGGCCAGGAGTTCCAGCAACACCATCGGGTTGCGCGAGACGTGCCCGCCGTCCGGCAGGATCTGCCGGTCGAGTTCCGTTGCAAGGTTGCGGGTCGCGCTGCGTATGACCGAGCCCGGAACCGGGAGGGACAGCGCCGCAAAAGTAAGCGCGATGCGGGCTCGCAAGAGGTCCTCGCCGTCGCTCATGTCGCGCGCCGCGAACCGAAGATAGCGAACCTGCGCGGCAAGCGATCTGAGGTATGATCGATAAAAAGGAAACTCCGCCCCCTGCAGCACGACTGTCGAGTGCTGCAGCCAGGCGATGATACGCACGGCCGTGACGGCGGGGTTCCATGCGGGCTCGGCGATGCGGCCGCCGTGGATGGCGATCCAGTCGGCGACCAGCGCCCGCGCATTGGCGAATGCAAGTTCAGTGCCGGCCTCGCGCATGTGGCGAAGCCAGCGGAAACCGTGCAGCGCATGCTGCCATTCGGGCGAGGCCCCGGTCACCTGGAAGGGCGAGGCGCCGCCGGTTTCGATCAGCTGTCCGGCAAACGGATAGCGGCCGTGATAGATGTCGTCGGCGATCTGCGGATCGGACAGGCGCAGGTCGGGCGGCGCGACGAGAATGCGCTCGGGCGTCCGACCGGAAAAACGCCAGCGATAGGCCGGGCCGGCGGCCAGCCTGCGCCCGAAACGCCGCCAGTATGCGCGAGCCATGTAGGCCCATAGGGCCGGCCCATGTCCCCGTCCGAACTCCAAGTAGAATCCTGCCTTCCTGCCGTCCCCCGGCGCGAAAATACCTGATTCAGGTTTTTACGCGATGTGCAAGGCGCAAAAAATCGATGGACAAGACCGGCAAGCGAGCATTGCATCGATAGCCGCTACTGCCGCGGCGAGCGGGACTATGGTTGATGGTTCCTTAAGGATCGCGGCGATAGGCTTTCCAAATCCCTTCGTTCGCCGGTGCGAGTCTCGTGTGAAACGCCCGATTCTGATTGCAGTCCTTGCCGTAGTGCTCCCTGTCGCCGGGCCGTTCCAGGCTCGTGCGGAGGCGCCGGCCGAGCTCGAAGCGCGCCAGGCGCAGACGCGTAGCGAATATGAGCGCATCACCAGCGAACTCAGCCTGTCGGATGCCCGGCAGAAGACGCTGTCGGACGAGATCGCGCGGCTGAGGAAGGACAATGCCTCGATTACGTCCGCCCTGATCCAGGCGGCCAAGACGGAAAAGAAGCTGTCGGAAGACGTCGAGGCAATGGAGGAGCGCCTCGCCGGACTGAAGGGACAGCAGGATGCCATCCGGCATTCGCTCTCCGGCCGGCGCGCGATACTGGCCGAAGTGCTGGGCGCCCTGCAGCGGATGGGCCTGAACCCGCCGCCGGCGATTCTGGTCCGTCCCGAGGATGCGCTGTCCTCGGTCCGAAGCTCGATCCTGCTCGGCGCCGTCGTGCCGGAGCTGCGCGAACAGACGGCGGTGCTACTGGCGGATCTCAAGGAATTGTCGCGACTGGGCGAGACCATCGCCTCGGAGCGCCAGCGGCTGCTCGCGACCGTCACCGAACAGGCGGAAGGGCGCACGCGGCTTTCACTTTTGCTTGAGGAGAAACGCAAGCTTCAGGCCGGATCGGAGCAAGTTCTGAAGGACGAGAGACTGCGCGCGGCGGATCTCGCGGCTAAGGCGGGCAATCTCAAGGACCTGATCGCGTCGCTCGAAGCTGGCATCGAAGCCGCCCGCAAGGCCGCCGAGGCGGCACGCCTGGCCGAGGAGGAGCGTGCAAGGGCCGAGGCGAGGGCGGCGGAGCGTGCCGTTCCCGAACGCAACCGCCTGACCGAATCGGCGCCGTTCCCCGCGCTTCAGGGGACGCTGGCGCTGCCCGTCTCAGGCAGGAAGGTTCGGGCGTTCGGCCATGTCGACGACGCCGGAGTGACCGCCTTCGGAGACACGGTAAGGACACAATCGGGCGCAATCGTCACTTCGCCGTCCGACGCCACGGTGCTCTATGCCGGTCCGTTCCGCTCCTATGGCCAACTCTTGATCCTGGATGCCGGCGGCGGCTATCATGTCGTCCTGGCGGGGCTGGGCAGAATCAGCGTTTGGCAGGGTCAGCCGGTTCTGGCGGGCGAGCCCGTGGGTGCTATGGGAGAGACGCGGATCGCGAGTGCGTTCGCGGCAGGCAGTGTGAATGCGCAGCCGGAACTCTATATAGAGTTCCGTAAGGACCAAAAACCCGTCGATCCCGCCCCCTGGTGGCAGGCTCGCAGATCTGGAAGGGCAGGCAATGATTCGTAAGGTGTCGCTTCTGTTCGCGGGTGCGCTGATGGGCGCGTCTGCCATGAGCCTGGTCTATGGCGCACCGGGCTTCAGCGCGAACGCAGCCGGATCCTCCGAGACCTATCGCCAGCTTGCCATCTTCGGCGACATTTTCGAGCGGGTACGGGCGCAATACGTCACGCCGCCGGAGGAGAAGAAACTGGTGGAGAGCGCCATCAACGGCATGCTCACCTCGCTCGATCCGCATTCCTCCTATCTCAATCCCGATGCCGCGAAGGACATGCGCGTCCAGACCCGCGGCGAGTTCGGCGGCCTCGGCATCGAGGTGACGATGGAGAACGAACTGGTCAAGGTCATCTCGCCGATCGAGGATACGCCAGCCGCCCGCGCCGGGGTACTTTCCGGCGACTTGATCGCGCAGATCGATGGCCAGGAAGTCCGCGGCCTCACGCTCGAGGAAGCGGTCGACAAGATGCGCGGCCAGGTCAATACGCCGATCGACCTGACGATCCTGCGCGAAGGCGCACCGGAGCCGATCAAGATCACCATCATCCGCGAGACCATCAAGGTGCGTGCGGTGCGCTTCCGCGTCGAGAACGACGTCGGCTACATCAAGATCAATTCCTTCACGGAAAAGACTTTCGGCGACCTCCAAGCCGCCATCCAGTCGATCCGCGACAAGGCTCCGGCGGCGGGCGTCAAGGGCTACGTGCTCGACCTGCGGCTGAACCCGGGCGGCCTGCTCGATCAGGCGATCAGCGTGTCCGACGCCTTCCTCGACAAGGGCGAGATCGTCTCGACGCGCGGTCGCGATCCGGAAAAGACCGAACGCTACGACAGCCGGCCGGGCGATCTGATCGACGGCAAACCGCTGATCGTGCTCGTCAACGGCGGCTCGGCCTCGGCGTCGGAGATCGTCGCCGGCGCATTGCAGGACCATCGTCGAGCGACGGTGCTGGGCACCCAGTCTTTCGGCAAGGGATCCGTCCAGAGCGTGATTCCGCTGCCGGAAAACGGTGCGCTCAAGCTCACGACCGCGCTCTACTACACGCCTTCGGGCGCCTCGATCCAGGGCAAGGGCATCACGCCCGACGTCAAGGTGGAGCAGCCGCTGCCGGAAGAACTGCAGGGCAAGGACATCACCCGCGGCGAGTCCGATCTCAAGGGCCATATCAAGGGCCAGCAGGAGAACGAGGAAGGGTCGGGCTCGGCCGCCTACGTGCCGCCGGACCCGAAGGACGACATCCAGCTGAACTACGCCCTCGATCTGATCCGCGGCGTGAAGACCGACGCGGCTTTCCCGGCCGACCCGACCAAGTCGGTCATGAACCAGTGATCGCCGCGGCCGGCGGACAGGTTCCGCCGGCCCGTCTCCTTCGCGCGTAAGGCCGGCGTTTCTCGGCATACCATCGAGACAGCCGCTGGAGCCTCCCCTGAGCAGTATCGAGCAACCGCTTGGCCAGCCGGCCCCTGACCGCTCGGGCGGGCCGGGACGGAGCGCGCGCAGGATCGCGCGCGGACCTTTGGCGTTCGGCATCGCCGCGCTCGCGGCCTCGACCTTCATCGCGATGCAGGATAGCGGACTGAGGATGCCGCCCGGGGAGACGGTATCGGTTCCGGAAGTCGCCGTCGCGCCCGCCGAGCCTCAGCCGACCAAGATCGTCCCGCCGCCGAAACCGAAATCCGACAGTCCGGCGATCATCAAGGTGCAGCCGGAACCCGCAGCGCCCGGAGGCACAATCGTCATCCGCGACCCTTCCGCGCTGGAGCGCAATCCGCGCACCGCGCATCTTCCCGTCCGCGAGATGATCGAGGATAGCCCGGTCGGGCCCCTGCCGGTCCGCGCCGCCGACGGCAGGCGACCTTTCGACGTCTATTCGGGAGCGTGGTCGGGTTCGCGCGGCGCCAAGGTCGCGCTGGTCGTCGGCGGTCTGGGCCTGTCGCAAACGGGCACCCAAGCCGCGATCAACGCGCTGCCGCCCGAGGTGACGCTCGGCTTCGCCTCGGCAGGCAACAGCCTGTCGCGCTGGATGCAGGCGGCGCGGCAGAAGGGCCACGAGATCGTAATGCAGGTGCCGATGGAGCCGTTCGACTTTCCGGCCGTCGATCCGGGCCGCAATCCGCTGACGGTCGAGGCCGGCGCGGAAGAGAACATCGATCATCTCCACTGGGCCTTGTCGCGCACGACGAACTACACCGGCATCATGAATCACATGGGTGGACGCTTTGTCGCCGACCGCGAGGCGATGGCGCCTGTGATGCAGGAACTCGGCAAGCGCGGCCTGATGTATCTCGATGACGGCACCAGCGCCCGCAGTGTCGCGTCCGAACTGGCCCTCGGAAGCGCCGTGCCTTTCGCTGCCGCCGATGCGATCATCGACGGGGTGCGCGAGCGCGGCGACATCCTGAAGAAGCTCGACCAGCTCGAAGCGGCTGCACGGGCAAAGGGCTCGGCGATCGGGATCGGGTCCGCCTTCGACCTGACAGTCGGGGCCGTCGTCTCCTGGGTGGCGGAGGCGAAAAAGCGCGGCATCGAAATCGTGCCGGTCTCGGCACTGGCAAGCGATCCGGAGGCGGGGCGGTAAATGGCGAAGAACAGGGCAATCGATCCAGAAAAGCTGCCCTACCGGCCTTGCGTCGGGATCATGGTGCTGAACCGCGACGGCCTGGTGTGGGCCGGACGGCGCATCGCCGAGCAGGACAGCGAGATGTCGGGGGCGACGAAGCTGTGGCAAATGCCGCAGGGCGGCATCGACAAGGGCGAGGATCCGCTGCCGGCGGCAAGACGCGAACTCTACGAGGAGACCGGCATGAAGTCGGTGTCGTTGCTGGCCGAGGCACCGGGCTGGTTCAACTATGATCTTCCCAAGGAAGTCCTCGGCATAGCGCTCAAGGGGAAATATCGCGGCCAGACGCAGAAGTGGTTCGCCTTCCGCTTCGAGGGAGACGAGAGCGAGATCGCGATCGATCCTCCCCCAGGCGGCCATACCGCCGAATTCGATCGCTGGGAATGGAAGCCGATGCAGGAGCTTCCGGAGCTTATCGTGCCGTTCAAGCGCGGAATCTACGAGCGGGTGGTGGCGGCGTTCCGGCACCTGGCTGGGTGACAGCGAGCTCAGCAGCCGATCCGCTCCCTGATCTCGTCGACCTGTTCCTTCGAATGACAGATGTTCTCGCAGGGGATGCCGTCCTTGTCGGCATCGGCGCGTCTATAACCGTCGCACCAGATCTGAACCGCTTCCTCGCAACTCGCTACCTGCTTGCAGGTTCGAGCCTGGATCTGCAGCGATCTGGACTGGCTTAGTGGCGGAGCCGGGGCAGCGCCCGCGACGCTCGCCTTGACCAGCAGCGCGGACGCGTATGCAAGCATCAGCCACGAATGGCGCATCAAAGCCACTCCCACCGCACAAGCATAGCCGAGATTCGAAGCTTATCGCACCCTTCCTGCAACTGGCCGCATAGGCAGGGAAATTCCGGCTTGCGCCGTCGCGCGAACCGTACCACATTCGCCTTGTGTTCAACCAACTGGAAGGAGGTGATCCGATGTCGAGTGTTGTCGTTTCCAAGCGCGTGGCCTCGGCGGATTGCCTTTTCGGGAAGCAGCCTTCCTGACAAGTGCATGACGCGCGGCCGGCAATAGACCTCATCTCGGTCGAGAATTGCCGCCAGGGTCGCGCCCGCGGACGAAACACGGAAAGGCCTCCTTCGCGGGAGGCCTTTCTCGTTTCAGATCGGAATCCGCCCCGCTATGCGGCCACGCTCACGGGAAATTTGCCTGCCGAATCTTGCCCGGCCTCCTGGCGCTGCTCGTAGGTCCAGACCTCGAACTTGCCGAGCTGGTGCGGGCCGAAGGTGTGGACGAGCGGCACATCGGTGGCGTCGCGGCCCCTGGCAATGACGACGCGTCCGGTGCGGGGCCTGTTGTGCCGAGGATCGAACGTGTGCCAGCGACCGCCGACAAAGGCTTCCATCCAGGCACTGAAGTCCATCGGTGCCGGGTCGGCCGGCACGTTGATGTCGCCGAGATAGCCGTTGACGTAGCGCGCGGGGATGTTCATCGCCCGGCAGAAGGCGATGGCGAGATGCGCGAAGTCGCGGCAGACGCCCACACGCTCCTCGTGCGCCTGAGCGGCCGTGCGGGTCGGACGGGCGTAGCCATAGCCGAAGGACAGCCTGTCGTGGACATAGTCGACGATCGCCTGCACGCGCTCCCACCCCGGCTTCGTCTGGCCGAAGAGATCCCAGGCGAGTTGCGAAAGGTGATCCGTCTCACAGTAGCGGCTGCCGAGCAGGTAGCCGATGCATTCGGTCGGCAGTTCGGCGACCGGCGTTTCCGGCGCGTCCGGCACCACCGGATCGGTCAAGCCCGAATCCTCGACGATCGCGTCATAGCGCATGACGAAGCGGCCCGCCGGCGCGACGAAGCGGCGGCAGCGATTGCCGTAGGCATCGGCGTAGGTCTCGGTCTGGACTGTCGGCGAGGGCAGGAAACCCGATTCCCAACGTACGTCCTGCCGGCGGTCGGCGTGGATTTCGAGCGCTGTGACGACGGCCGTTTCCTGCGGCAAGTCGAGCGCGAGTTCGTAGCCGAGACGAATAAGCATGGTCTGCACCGGGAACGCTAGAGAAGACGACGCTGCTAGAACGTCCGATCCGCGCTTCGGTTCCGGCGCCCCTGCCTCAGAAGTCGGTGGCGATGCCCTTCACTTCCCAGTCGCCGTAGCGGACCGGCTCCTCGCCGCCGCGCCCGCCGATCTCCTTCGGCGGCGCCGGCTTGCGCCGCGCCGCCTTGCGTCGCGCTTCGGCCTCGGCGAGGGCTCGCTGGGCTTGGGGCGACAGGACACGGGGCGGGGAGGGGGTATCGGCTTCTTCGGCCATTCGAACCGTCCGAATATTGAAGTGAGTTTTATGCTTCCCCATCATATAGGGACATTCGTGCCGGAAACAGGGCATATGCCCTGCGTTGGCCCGGTATTGGAGACCTCGATGAACCTGATGCGAACCGCAATGCTGCTCGCCGCGATGACCGCGCTCTTCATGGGCGTCGGCTATCTGATCGGCGGCTCCGGCGGGATGATGATCGCGTTCCTGATCGCGGCAGGCATGAACCTGTTCAGCTACTGGAACTCCGACAAGATGGTGCTCAGAATGCACCACGCGGTCGAGATCGACGAGCGCAACGCTCCGGAACTGTTCGAGATCGTGCGCGGACTGTCGCACAATGCGGGCCTGCCGATGCCGAAGGTGTATCTGATCCAGAACGACCAGCCGAATGCGTTCGCCACCGGCCGCAATCCGCAGAACGCCGCCGTCGCCGCGACCACCGGCCTGCTCGAACGCTTGAGCTATGAGGAAGTCGCCGGCGTCATGGCGCATGAACTGGCGCATATCCAGAACCGCGACACGCTGACGATGACGATCACCGCGACGCTTGCCGGCGCGATCTCGATGCTGGGCAATTTCGCCTTTTTCTTCGGCGGCAATCGCGACAACAACAATCCGCTCGGCATCGTCGGCGTGCTGGTTGCGATGATCGTCGCGCCGCTGGCCGCCGCGCTGGTACAGATGGCAATCAGCCGTACGCGCGAATATTCGGCCGACAGGCGGGGCGCGGAGATCTGCGGCAATCCGGACTGGCTCGCCTCGGCGCTCGGCAAGATCGCGGCCGCCGCGCAGCGCATCCACAATCCGGATGCCGAGCGCAGCCCCGCAACCGCGCACATGTTCATCATCAACCCGCTGTCCGGCGAGCGTATGGACAACCTCTTTTCCACCCATCCGAATACCGAGAACCGCATAGCGGCGTTGCGTCAGATGGCGGCCGAGTTCGCTGCCCAGCCCGTGCCGCAGCCGCAGGCTCGACCCGCGTCGCGGCCGGCGCCCGCCACACGGGAGGCGCCGAAGACGACCCGTCCCGAGTCGTCGTCCGGTCCGTGGGGTGCGCCCGCGCCTGACACGCCGAAGGAGCCGCAGGCGCCGAAGCCCAATCCTTGGGGCCGCAATCCGACGGGACCGCGCAAGGGCAATTGGTCGTGACCCGGCCTGCCCGGGCGAGCCGCACCAGCCCTTCGAGACAAGCAGCAACCCCGGCCCGTTCCGTGCCGGGCCTCGCGGCGCGTCAGACGGCGACACGTCTGCTCGCCGCGGTCGTCGAAGCGAAGACCCCGCTCGACGGAATGACCGACGCGCAGCACGGCCACCCGCAATACCGCGCGCTGGACGAACGCGACCGCGGCCTCGTCCGGGCCATCCTCGTCTCGGCGCTGCGCCATCGCAATACGATCGCGGCGTTGATCTCCGAGCGGTTAGACCGGCCGCTGCCCGGCAATGCGCACATGCTGTCGCATATCCTGCATGTCGCGCTGGCGCAGATGTTGTTCCTCGACGTGCCCGACAGCGCGGCGGTCGATCTCGCGGTCGAGCAGGCCAAGGCCGATCCGCGCACGCAGCGTTTCGCCTCGCTCGTCAACGCGGTCCTGCGCGGCGCGGGGCGCGCCAAGGAGGAGGCGCTGCCGCGCCTGCTCGCCGCCACGCGCGACGCGCCCGACTGGTTCGTGCGCAGGATGGAGAAGGCGTACGGAGCCGAGGCGACCGCTGCGATCCTGGCCGCGCACCGGCTCGAACCGCCGGTCGATTTCACGGTGAAGGCGGATGCAGCAGGCTTGGCCGAACGTCTCGGCGGGATCGTCCTGCCCACGGGCTCGGTACGGATCGAAAAACTCGACCGCTCGGTGACGGAACTGCCCGGCTACGCCGAAGGGGAATGGTGGGTGCAGGATGCGGCCGCCGCCCTGCCGGCCCGCATCATGGGCGAAGTCGCCGGCAAGCGCGTGGCCGACCTCTGCGCTGCACCCGGCGGCAAGACGGCGCAGCTTGTGCTGGCCGGCGCGAAAGTCACCGCCGTCGAGATCTCGGCCAACCGGCTGAAGCGCCTGGCGGCCAACCTGGCGCGGCTCAATCTCGATGCCGAACTCGTCACCGCCGATCTCGCGGCCTACCAGCCGGTCGAACTCTTCGACGCGATCCTGCTCGATGCGCCATGCTCGTCGACCGGAACGGTACGGCGCCATCCCGACGTCTTGTGGACCAAGTCCGAAGCCGACATCGCCAAGCTCGCCGAGGTGCAGCGCACCCTTCTCGGCCACGCCGCCCGGATGCTGAAGCCCGGCGGCACCCTCGTCTTTTCCAACTGCTCGCTCGATCCGCAGGAGGGCGAGGATCTGATCCGCGCGTTCCTCTCCGAAACGCCAGGTTTTTCGCTCGATCCCATCCGTGCGGACGAGATTTCGGGCATTGCCGAGTTCGTGACGCCCGAAGGTTTCCTGCGGACCACGCCCGCAGGCCTGCGCATGGAGACGCCGCAACTGTCCGGTCTCGACGGCTTCTTCGCCGCGCGCTTCGGAAAATCCTCGTAGGCCGCAGCTCACCCCCTCCGGCCCACCTCCCCGTCGAGGGGAGGAGCAGGCAGACCTTGGTGCCTCTCCCTCGACGGGGAGGGTGGACCCGAAGCTGACCGGTGGGGAGATGCCGTCGCCGTCGTCAAGCGCGATGGTAGGGGTGTCCGGAGAGAATGGTCGCCGCGCGGTAGAGCTGTTCAGCGAGCATCACGCGCACGATCTGGTGCGGCCATGTCATCGCCCCGAACGACAGGACGAGGGCGGCGCTCTTCCTGAGTTCCGGATCGTGGCCGTCGGCGCCGCCGATGGCGAAGACAGCGGAGCGCGCGCCCGTGTCGCGCATCTCGCCGATGCGCGCGGCGAAAGCTTCGGAACCGATCGACTTTCCGGTTTCATCGAGGAGGATCAGGGCCGAGCCCTGCAGTGCCGCGGCAAGCGCCCGGCCTTCTTCCCGCTTTCGCAAGACGGCGCTTTGGGCGCGGCTTTCGGCGATCTCGCTCACGCCGGTCCATTCCAGGCCGATCGCCGGGCCGGCCTTGGCGAAGCGGTCGAAATAGCGCGCCGCAAGCTCCCTTTCCGGGCCCGCTTTCATGCGGCCAACGGCATGTACTCCAATCCGCATGACGGTCGAAGAGACGGCTCAGTGAACCGTTTCTTCCTCCAGGTCCGGGGCCATCCACATCTTCTCGAGGTTGTAGAATTCCCGCACCTCGGGCCGGAAGACGTGGACGATGATGTCGCCCGCATCGATCAGCACCCAGTCGGCACCGGGCAATCCTTCAACCCTGGCATTGCCGAAACCCGCATCCTTCAGAGCTTTCAGCAGGTGGTCGGCGACGGCCGCGACATGACGGTTCGACCGGCCGGACGCGATCACCATGTAATCGCCCAGACTGGACTTGCCCTGGATGTCGATGGAGACGATGTTTTCGGCCTTGGAGTCATCAAGACTGTCAAGGACTGTGCGCAAGGCCGGGTAGGCGATGGAACCGCTGTTCCCGACCGTCGAAGGCATTGTTTCAGCCTTCTTCCGCAGTTCTGTTCTCAGTTTCGTTCCTTTCCCAGCGGGATTGCAAATCAGTGTTCGTCCCGCGCGAACATCTTGAAGATAGGCAGAGTCCCCTGACAGTTTCAAGACGGTGCCGAGCGTTGCTCAATTCTCGGCCGGCGGCACCGGCAGTGGCGTCTGTGCCGACATCGGGGTAAATGCGCCGGCCTCTTCCGCCGGCACGCGCGCGGAGTGCGTGACGCGCCAGATGGTGAAGGCGCAGAACAGCGCGGCGATGACGATGGCGACCAGGATGAAGGACGCCGTGCCGAACGCCGCCGTCAAAGCAGTGCCAATGCCCGGCACCAGGAAGCCGGAGACCGACCAGAGGAACAGCATGGTGCCGGACAGGCGCACCAGTTCCTCCTTGGAGGCGCGGTCGTTGGCATGCGCCGAGGACAGCGAATAGATCGATTCCGAGGCGCCGCTCCAGACGAGGTAGATCGCGATCATCAGCAGGAGCGGCCCGCCGTCGAAGCGGCTCGCAGCCGCGCCGGCGATGACGACGAGGATCGCCGCGGCGATCAGCACGTAGCGACGGTCGGTACGGTCCGAGATCCAGCCGAACGGGATCTGGAAGACCAGCGTGCCGAGCGGCATCGCGAACATCAGTGTCGCCACGTCCTGCTGGCTGTAGCCGCTGGCGGTGGCGTGGATCGGTGCGAAGCCGGCGATCATCATCGACAGGCCGCCGACCGCGAGCATTCCGGCGACGCCGACCGGCGAGATGCGCCATGCTTCGCCGATGGCAACCGACGCGCCTTCCGGCGGTGGCGGTTGGCGCAGGCGGGTCAAGCCGACGGGGAGGATGGAAATCGCCGTGAACGCGACCCCGAGGAGCGGCGCGATGGCGGTGGAAATGTCCAGGAAACCCATCAGGTAGGATCCGACTCCCAGGCCCACGATGTAGCAGACATAGAAGATTGCCATCACGCGTCCGCGGATGGTGTTGCCGACGGCGTCGTTGAGCCAGCTCTGGGCGACGACGAACATGCCGCAGATGGCGAAGCCGTAGAGCGCGCGGGCGACGATCCAAACGACCGGATCGACCCCTACGCCGACCGCCGCATTGGAAAGCACGATCAGCGCCGAGAACACCATATAGGCGCGCGCATGGCCGACGCGGCGCACGAGCCAGGCTGTCAGAAGGCAGCCCGCAATACCGCCGGCCGAAAGTCCCGTCAGGATCATGCCGGCCCAGGTCGGCGCATAGCCGCCGGCGCCGAGGCTGACGGGGATATAGGCGAACATCAGACCATTGCCGATCGCGGTCAGCGCCATCGCGAGGATGACGCCGGCGACGCCGACGATCGGCGTCTCGGTTTCGTCGCTGGTGGGAGCGCTTGCGGTCATGATCCGACTGTGCCGCCGGCGAAGCGATTTCGCCGCGCCAAATGCGACATCACCCGGCGAAGCGTTTCTGGATCGGCAATAGATTCCGGCTGGTTCAAGCCTTCGCGTGTCCGGCGCGGATGGCGGTGGAGGAGAGCGTCGAGCGCGGGCCGTGGATGAAGGTCCAGGCCGGCGCCTGGGTGTGGGCGAGCAGCGGCGCGTCGTCCTCGTCGCAGCGCGCAAAGTCGAAGGTCTTGGCCATCTTCGACGACAGGAAGGCGAGCGTGGCGCCCGGCCGGTCGATCACCGCGATCGGGAAGGTCATCGCGATCGCTTGCCAGCGCTGCCAGCGGTGGAAATCGCGCAGCGAATCCGCGCCCATGATCCAGACGAAGTTGACCCCGGGATTGCGCGCCTTGACCAGGGCCAGCGTGTCGGCCGTATAGCGCACATGGTGGCTCGCTTCAAAGGCGGTCACCTTGATCTTCGGATCGGCGGTGATCCTCTCGGAGAGCGCGACGCGCTCGGCGAGCGGCTTCAGTTCATATCCGTTCTTCAACGGATTTCCGGGCGTCACCATCCACCAGAGCTGGTCCAGCTCCAGCCGCCGCATCGCGATCTCGGCCACCAGCACGTGGCCGGCATGCGGCGGGTTGAACGAGCCGCCGAACAGGCCGACCGCCATGCCCTTTTCGACATGCGGCATGCGGAGGTAGCGGGCGGGAAGCTGCCCGTCTGGTGTCACGCCCGCACCTGGCCCGAGCCGCGGACGCGGTATTTGAACGAGGTCAGCTGCTCGACGCCGACCGGGCCGCGCGCATGCATCTTGCCGGTGGCGATGCCGATCTCCGCGCCCATGCCGAACTCGCCGCCGTCGGCAAATTGCGTCGAGGCGTTGTGCAGCAGGATGGCGGAATCGATCTCGCTGAAGAAACGCTCCACAGCTGCCGGGTCTTCCGCGACGATCGCCTCGGTGTGGTGCGAGGAATGGGTTTCGATGTGCTCGATCGCCCCGCCGACGCCGTCCACCAGCGCGACCGAGATAATCGCGTCGAGATATTCCGTCGTCCAGTCGGCCTCCGTTGCCGCCACCGCCTGCGGGTAGAGCGACAGAACCTCGGCGCTGGCGCGGATCTCGCAGCCGGCCTTCGTCAGCGCGTCGAGGATGGGCACGACATGCGTCTGCGCGACCGCGCGGTCGACCAGCAGTGTCTCTGCCGCGCCGCAGATACCGGTACGGCGCATCTTCGCATTGACGGCGATCTTCACCGCCATGTCGAGATCGGCGGAGCGGTCGATGTAGAGGTGGCAGATGCCTTCGAGATGCGCGAAGACCGGCACGCGCGCCTCGCTCTGCACGCGCGCGACGAGGCTCTTTCCGCCGCGCGGCACGATCACGTCGAGATTGCCGTCGAGGCCTTTCAGCATCTCGCCGACGGCGGCGCGGTCCGTCACCGGCACGAGCTGGATCGCGGCCTCGGGCAGGCCTTGCGTCTTTAGTCCCTCGACCAGGCAGGCATGAATGGCGGCCGAGGAATTGGCCGAATCCGAGCCGGCGCGCAGGATCACCGGATTGCCGGCCTTGAAGCAGAGCGCGCCGGCGTCGGCAGTCACATTGGGCCGGCTCTCGAAAATCACGCCGATCACGCCGAGGGGCGTGCGCACGCGCTCGATGTTCAGCCCGTTCGGGCGCTCCCAGGCAGCGATCACCTCGCCGACGGGATCCTTCAGGGCGGCGATCTCGCGGATGCCCGTGACGATTGCAGCGATGCGCGCGGTATCGAGCCTGAGCCGATCCATCATCGCCGGCGTCAGCTTCGCTTCCACCCCGTTGGCGATGTCGATTGCATTGGCTGCGAGGATCTTCGCTTCGTTCGCGACGATCGCATCGGCCATCGCGCGCAGCGCGGCGTTCTTGCGCTCGGTCGAGGCGATGGCGAGCGGCCGGGCGGCGGCGCGCGCGTCGCGGCCGATCTGCGCCATGAGGCGGGCAATATCCCGCCCGGATGTCTCTGCTTTCGTGAGCATCTAGCCCTCCGTCCGCTCCGTGACCGTGCGGGCGACGACGAGGTCGTCCCGGTGCACCATCGCCGAGCGCGGCTCGTATCCGAGCGCATCGGCGATTTCGGTCGTCTTCAAGCCCGCGATCCTTACGGCATCCGCCGCGTCATAGGCAACAAGGCCGCGCGCCACCTCGCGCCCCTCGGGATCGAGGATAGCAACCGTGTCGCCGCGGGAGAAATCGCCGGAGACGAGCTTCACACCCGCCGGCAGCAGCGATTTGCCGGACAAGAGCGCGGTGATCGCGCCGGCGTCGACGGTCAGCCGCCCGGCCGGCTCGAGCTGGCCGGCGATCCACGATTTGTAACCGCGCACGGGGTTTGGCGCCGGCGCGAACCAGGTGCATTTCTCGCCGCGGTCGATCGCTGCCAGTGGGTTCATCCGGTCGCCGCGCGTGATGATCATGGCGGTGCCGGCGGCGGTCGCGATCTTGCCGGCGTCGAGCTTGGTGCGCATGCCGCCGCGCGACAATTCCGAGGCGGCGGCGCCCGCCATCGCGTCGATCTGCGGCGTAATGTGCTCGACCAGGGGAATGTGCTTCGCGTCAGGATTGACCGCCGGAGGCGCCGTATAGAGCCCGTCGATGTCCGAGAGAAGGATCAGCAGGTCGCCGCCCATCATCGTCGCGACGCGCGCGGCGAGCCGGTCGTTGTCGCCGTAACGGATCTCGCTTGTCGCCACCGTATCGTTCTCGTTGATCACCGGCACGGCCTTCAGCTTCAACAGCGTGCCAATCGTGGCGCGCGCATTGAGGTAGCGGCGGCGCTCTTCCGTATCGCCGAGCGTCAGCAGGACCTGACCGGACTTCATTCCGTGGCGGGCGAGTTCCTCAGACCAGGCACGTGACAGCGCGATCTGGCCGACGGCGGCGGCGGCCTGGCTCTCCTCCAGCTTCAGCACGCGCTTGCCGAGCCCAAGGATGGTGCGGCCGAGGGCGATGGCACCGGAGGAGACGACGAGCACTTCCGTGCCCTGCGACCAAAGGCCGTCGATATCGGAGACGAGCGAAGCCAGCCACTCGGCCTTCAGGCCTTTGGAACGGTCGACCAGCAGGGCCGAGCCGATCTTGATGGTGATGCGGCGGTGGGAGAAGAGGGGGCGGATCATGATCGTGCCGGAATGGAGCGTGTCGGGAGGGCGTCTGGTTACGACCAGCGGTCGTCCGGCGGCGGTGGTTCGTCCGCGCTCCTGGCCTCGTCGACATGGGCCATCAGCGCCCGCAGCACCTCCTCGACACCCTCGCGGGTGACGGCCGACATCATGAGAGGCGCGTGGCCGGCGGCGCGCTTGAGGCTCGCCGCCTTCTTCTTGCGCGTGTCGGCATCGAGCGTGTCGACCTGCGACAGGACGACGACCTCGGGCTTGTCCTCCAGCCCGTGGCCGTAAGCTTCGAGTTCGGCGCGCACGGTCTTGTAGGCCTTGGCCGGGTTCTCCTCCTGTGCGGAGACGAGATGAAGCAGCACGCGGGTGCGTTCGACATGGCCGAGGAAGCGGTCGCCGATGCCGATGCCCTCATGCGCGCCCTCGATCAGACCTGGAATGTCGGCGATGACGAATTCGCGCGCGTCGACGCGGGCGACGCCGAGGCCCGGATGCAGGGTGGTGAAGGGATAGTCGGCGATCTTCGGCTTGGCCGCCGTCACCGAGGCGAGGAAGGTCGACTTGCCGGCATTCGGCAGGCCGACGATGCCGGCGTCGGCGATCAGCTTCAGGCGCAGCCAGATCGTCATTTCCTGTCCGGGCAGGCCGGGATTGGCACGGCGAGGGGCCTGGTTGGTCGAGGTCTTGAAATGCGCGTTGCCGAAGCCGCCATTGCCGCCTTCGGCGATCTTGAAGCGTTGCCCGACTTCGGTCAGGTCGGCGATCAGCGTCTCGTTGTCTTCTTCGTAGACCTGCGTTCCGGCGGGTACTTTCAGGACCACGTCGGCGCCCTTGCCGCCGGCGCGGTCACGTCCCATCCCGTGGGTGCCGGTCTTGGCGCGGAAATGCTGCTGGTAGCGGTAGTCGATCAGCGTGTTGAGACCGTCCACGGCCTCGATCCAGACGTCGCCGCCACGGCCGCCGTCGCCGCCGTCGGGGCCGCCGAACTCGATGAACTTCTCGCGGCGGAACGACACCGCGCCGGCGCCGCCGTCGCCGGATCGGATGTAGACTTTCGCCTGGTCGAGGAACTTCATGGGCTTTCAATCTGTCGGGAGAGGCGCAATTGCGCCTCTCCTAGTGGGTTTCAGGTCCAAAGGGAACCGTGCCTTCCCGTCAGGCGCTCATCAGCTGCTTCGCGCCCGGGCTCCATGCCCGCAACCCGATCCAGGTGCGCCGGTCGAGTCGGTAGCGCTCCACCGGCACCTGGCCTGCGGCGATGGAATTCAGCATGCCCTGGCTGGCATACTGGAAGCCGCATTTGTGGATGACCCGGCGCGAGGCCGGATTGATCACCCGGCACGAGACGTTGAGTGCGTCGATCGACGTTGCCCGGAAGGCAAGGTCGACCAGCGCCTGCGCCGCCTCGGTCGCATAGCCGCTCCCCCAGAACGGCTCGCCGATCCAGTAGCCGAGCTCCAGGCCGCGATCCGTCGGGTTGAGACCGGCGCAGCCGATGAAGGCGCCGGTCTCGGCGATTGTCAGCGCATAGACGCAGCCGCGACGGCGTTCGGAAGCGGCGCTGACGAAAGCCTGGGCCTCCGTCTCGCCGTACGGATGCGGCATGCGGGCGAGCATTTCCGCGATGCGGCGATTGTTGGCAAGGCGGGCCAGGTCCGGCACATCGTCGGCGTGCGGCAAGCGCATGACCAGCCGCTCGGTGACGAGCACCGGACAGTCTATCGGCTTTTCGGGTTCATCTCCGATACGTTCCATGACCATCGTTCCCTCTTCATCCGGTTCCGGCTCACGCCGCGCTCTGTTCGATCCGGCCGAGGCCGGCGCGCCAGGAGGCGGCCGACAGGCGGGTAGTGAGGAGCTGGACGGGCCCGCCGCGCGGACGCGCATAGGTTTCCCGCAGCCCGGTGACGGCGAAGCCGAGCTTCTCCTGGACCCTGAGCGACGCCGGATTGTCGGCGATGGCCGCCGACTCGAGCGCCCAGATCGAGGTCGTGTCGAAGGCATGCCCGATGAGCGCCCCGGCGGCCTCGGTCATGTAGCCGTGGCCGTGCGCGGGTTCGGCAAGCCAGTAGCCGAGACGCGGCTGCGGGCCGCCGCCCTCGATGGCGACCACACCGATCAGCTGCTCGCGGTGGATCGTGTAGACCAGCGCTTCGGGCTCCGCCCGGACGTGCTCGATCCACTCCTCGGCGTCTTTGACGAAGTAGGGATACGGCACCTGGGTGAGCATGCGCGCCACGTTCCAGTTCGCCAGGCCGGCGGCGATCTGCTCGGCGTCGAGCAGGGTCGGCTGGCGGAGCGTCAGGCGCTTGGTGACGAGAACGTGCATGTTGGATCTCCAGGCAAAGAAAAAGGGGAGATGGCGACCCATCTCCCCTGTTCTCGCTTCTGGACTGTCCAGACACCGGTCCCCGGGAGGGGGCGCCGGTGTGGTGTTCGCGGATCCGGCTACTCCGCTGCGTCCTGAATCGGGTTGACCGATACGTAGGTTCGGCCATTGGCTTTTTTCTGGAAGGCGACGGCGCCGGCTTGCGTGGCAAACAGGGTATGGTCCGTGCCCATGCCGACGTTGACGCCGGGATGCATCTTGGTGCCGCGCTGACGAACGAGGATGTTGCCGGCGATCACTGCTTCGCCGCCGAACTTCTTCACGCCCAGACGCTTCGATTCGGAGTCGCGACCGTTGCGCGACGAACCGCCAGCTTTCTTGTGTGCCATTTCGATCTCCATTGCGTCCCGAAGGACGACTCAAACCCTTGGAGGGGCAAAGTTGCGCCCCTCATACATGCAATTCGGCCTCGGCGCCAGTTCGTTATGCGTCCTGGCCTACTTCGGCGGTCTCGGCTGCCTTGGCCTTCTTCGGCGCCTTGGCAGGCTTGTCTGCTGCGTCATCGGCCTTCGCGGCGGCCTTCTTCGCAGGCTTTGCGCCACCCGTCAGGATCTCGGTGATCTTGACGGTGGTCAGCAGCTGGCGATGGCCGCGCTTGCGGCGCGAGTTTTGCCGGCGGCGCTTCTTGAAGGCGATGACGGTGTTGGCGCGGCCCTGTTCCAGGACCTCCGCCGCCACGACCGCGCCGTCCACGAAGGGAGCGCCGATCGTCACGTTGTCGCCTTCGCCATGCGCAAGCACATGGCCGATTTCCACAATGTCGCCGACTTCGCCGGCGACCTTCTCGATCTTCAACACATCATTGGCGGCGACGCGATACTGCTTGCCGCCCGTTTTGATGACTGCGAACATTTTGATGCCTTTCGCTGTTCGGTCGGCTCTCGAGCGTATCCGCCCGGTCCGTCTTTTTGTCAGTCTGCGGGGTCCAAAAGCCAACCGGCGCGGGAAGCCCCCACGCCGGATGCGGGGGTCGGTTACCCGAAGGCAGGTTCCAAGTCAAGGCAAGGAGCGGCTTTTGCCCGGGCCGGCGCGTCGATTGACACCCGCCGCGGGCTTGGCGCATCGTCCGCCCATTGCCCCGGAGCAGCATGCGATGCAACGCTTTCTACCCATTGCCACTTTGGCCCTCTCCCTCTTCTCACCGGCCGCATTCGCGGCGGACATCGCCGTCGAGGCGGGCGAGGGCGCCAACGAACGCCTGATCGAGGCGCTGATCTCGGCGCAGCCGGGCGATACCGTCAAGATCGGCCCCGGGCGGTTCGAACTGACCGAAGGGCTTTCGCTCGATGTCGACGACGTCAAGGTGCAGGGCGCGGGCGCCGGCCAGACGGTACTGTCCTTCAAGGGCCAGACCGGCGCGGGCGAAGGCGTGCTCGTCACCTCCGACCGCGTGGTGCTCGAAGACTTCGCCGTCGAGGACACGAAGGGCGACGGCGTCAAGTCCAAAGGCTCGGACCAGATTACCTTCCGCAACCTGTCGGTCGTCTGGACCGGCGGGCCGAAAGCCGAGAACGGCGCCTACGGCGTCTATCCGGTCTCGTCGAAAAACGTTCTGATCGACGGCGTCTATGTTTCCGGCGCGTCGGACGCCGGCATCTATGTCGGCCAGAGCGAGGACATCGTCGTGCGCAACAGCCGCGCCGAATACAATGTCGCCGGCATCGAGATCGAGAACTCGAAGCGGGCCGACGTGACCAGGAACACGGTCACGCACAACACCGGCGGCATCCTGGTCTTCGACCTGCCCAACTTGCCCGTGCAAGGGGGCCAGGATGTAAGGGTGTTCGACAACGACGTGGTCGAGAACGACACCCCGAACTTTGCGCCCAAGGGCAACATCGTGGCCATCGTGCCGAAGGGCATCGGCGTCATGGTGATGGCCAACCGCAACGTCCACGTCTTCGGCAACCGCTTCGACAAGAACGGCACGGCTCATGTGCTGATCGCCGCCTATCCGAACGAGTATGACGACGACAACTACATGTTCGTGCCGCGCGGCGTCTTCATCCACGGCAATACGTACGGCGAGGGCGGCTACGAGCCGGACGGCGAGGTCGGCAAGATCATCACAGACGTGTCCGGCACGCCGGTTCCCGACATCGTCTGGGACGGGGTCACCCGGATTCCGGAATATTTCTCCTGGGTGAGCGCGGAGGACAAGGTCTACATCGACGAGGCCGACGGCACGACCTTCGCCAATCTCAAGATGATCTCCCAGATGCTCCTGCCCTGGAGCACGTCGCCCGACACCGACATTGCCGGCTACAAGGGATCGCTGCCCGAGCCGGCACCGGTGAAGCTGCCGCAGGACAGCGGGTCGTAAGGGTCGCGGGGCCTATGGGCTTGCGTTTCGTCGCGCCCCCCTCTGGCCTGCCGGCCATCTCCCCCACGCGGGGCGAGATTGGCAGTTCCAATGTCGCTGCTCTGTCTCCAGCGTCGGCGATTGGCGAAAACCATCGCGACAGCCAATCTCCCCCCTTGTGGGGGAGATGGCCGGCAGGCCAGAGGGGGGCGCGAGGGATCGCTGCGGCCGTAGTTGCGGCGGCTTTCGCTTTGCTTCCGCTACCCGCCCACGCCGTCTCCGCCGACGCGATCCTCGCCGCCAAGCCGCCGAAACTGCTGTCCGAATTCGGCTTCTTCGCCGACGGCGGCAGGCAGGTGCCGGCCGAAGGCGTGATCCCCTACCACCTCGCCACGCCGCTGTTCACCGATTTCGCCGAGAAGTTCCGCTTCGTGCATGTCCCCGCGGGACAGTCGGCGACCTACAACCCCGACGAGGCGTTCGACTTCCCGGTCGGCACGGCGCTGATCAAGACCTTCGCCTTCCCGGCGGACCTTCGCGCGCCCGACAGGGATGTGCGGCTGATCGAGACGCGCGTCCTCGTCAGGCAGGAGGCCGGCTGGCAGGCCTGGGCCTATGTCTGGAACGCCGAGCAGACCGAGGCCGAGCTGAAGATCGCCGGGGCGAAGGTGGACATTGCCGTCACCGGCAAAGACGGCGCGCCGCTCGCCTTCACCTATGCCGTTCCGAACAAGAACCAGTGCAAGGGCTGCCACGCTTTCGATGGCGAGGTCGCGCCGCTCGGACCCAAGGCGCGCAACCTCAATGTCGACCATCCCTACGCATCCGGAGCCGAGAACCAGCTCGCGCACTGGACGTCCGCGGGCATCCTTTCCGGTGCCCCCGCGCCCGCCGAGGCGCCGTCCGTTCCCGTATGGGGGGATGCGGCCGCGCCGACCGAGGCGCGCGCCCGCGCCTGGCTCGACACCAACTGCGCGCACTGCCACCGCAGGGAAGGCCCCGCCTCGAATTCGGGCCTCTACCTCACCTGGGGCGAAGAGGATCGGGTGGCGCTCGGCGTGGGCAAGCGGCCGGTGGCGGCGGGCCGCGGCAGCGGCGACCGGGCCTTCGACATCGATCCGGGGCGTCCGGACAACTCGATCCTTCTCTACCGGGTCGAAAGCACCGAGCCCGGCATCATGATGCCCGAGATCGGACGCACGCAAACGGATCCGGAGGCCGTGGCGCTGCTGCGGAGATGGGTCGAAGAGATGCGTTAACCCTCGGCTGGTAGCGTGACGCGGTTACCCGTTTCCTTAAGGGAAGCGTAACACGGGATCACACAAAGTGATGCCAAGGACAAACCCATATATGGCACTAATTTGTCAAAAGCGGGAATCGCGGCGGGGTAGTCGACCAGCATGACCAGGCGTTATTTCGGCACGGACGGTATCCGGGGGCGGGCAAACAGTTTTCCGATGACGGCGGAAGTCGCCATGAAGGTGGGCATGGCGGCGGGAACGTCGTTCCAGCGCGGCTCGCACCGCCATCGCGTCGTCATCGGCAAGGACACGCGATTGTCCGGCTACATGCTCGAAAACGCGATGGTTGCCGGCTTCTGTGCCGCCGGCATGGACGTCTTCCTGCTCGGACCAGTGCCGACACCTGCGGTGGCGATGCTCTGCCGGTCGCTGCGCGCCGATCTCGGCGTGATGATCTCGGCCTCGCACAACGCCTATCAGGACAATGGCATCAAGCTTTTCGGCCCCGACGGGTACAAGCTGTCGGACGAGATCGAGCTTCGCATCGAATCCCTTATCGAGACGGATCTCACCGCGTCGCTCGCCGATTCCGAGACGATCGGGCGAGCCAAGCGTATCGACGGCGTGCATGACCGCTATATCGAGTTTGCCAAGCGCACGCTGCCGCGATCGATGTCGCTTGCCGGCATGCGAGTCGTCATCGATTGCGCCAATGGCGCCGCCTACAAGGTCGCGCCCGCCGCGCTGTGGGAGCTGGGCGCGGAAGTCGTCACCATCAATGCCGAACCCAACGGCCTGAACATCAACCTCGACTGCGGCTCGACCCATCCGATGGCGCTTTCGAAGAAGGTGCATGAGGTGCGCGCCGACATCGGCATAGCGCTCGACGGCGATGCCGACCGCATGGTCATCGTCGACGAGAACGGAACTCTGATCGACGGCGACCAGATCATGGCGCTGATCGCGGAGGCTTGGCACCAGAGCGGCCGTCTGGCGGGCGGCGGCGTGGTCGCGACCGTGATGTCCAATCTCGGCCTGGAGCGCTATCTCGGCGATCTCGGCCTGTCGCTCCACCGCACCAAGGTCGGCGACCGCTACGTCGTCGAACACATGCGCGCGCACGGCTTCAACGTCGGCGGCGAGCAGTCCGGCCATATCGTGCTGTCCGATTTCGCCACGACCGGCGACGGTCTCGTCTCGGCGCTGCAGGTGCTGGCCTGCATCAAGCGGGCCGGAAAGCCCGCGAGTGAGGTCTGCCGCAAGTTCGAGCCGGTGCCGCAGGTGCTGAAGAACGTCCGCTTCAACGGCGGCAAGCCGCTCGAGAGCGATCCGGTCAAGGCGATGATCGAGGACGCGCGCACCCGTCTCGGCAAATCCGGCCGACTCGTCATCCGTCCGTCCGGTACCGAGCCGCTTATCCGCGTCATGGCGGAAGCGGACGACCGCGGCCTCGTCGAGACCGTCGTCAACGACATCGTCGGCGCGATCTCGGCGATACGCTCCGCCGCCTGAGCCTTTTCCGATCCCTCGGACCGGCACCTCCGCATCTGCCCCGCGGGGGCGCTTGCCGTTGAATCTGAAGCTTTTTTGCAAGCATCATGGTTAAGTTGCAGGGTTAATCGGCGCTTAACCTTTCCACTTCATTATCCAAACCCGGACGAGGTCTATCCGCTGGCATCGCGCCTTTTGGATCGAGAGGGTGAAGGATATGCTCAAACAGGTGAAAAAGACGCTGTTCGGCGCCGCGGTCATGGCGGCTTGCGTCGTGCCGGCACTGGCAGCCGATATCTACGAACCTCCGGTCTACGCGCCGGAGCCAGTCTATGTCGAACCGCAGCCGGAACCGGTCGACTACGGCGGGTGGTACATTCGCGGCGACCTGGACTACCACGCGACCAAGTTCCGTGGTGCCGACTACATCACCTATGGCCCGCCTCCGGGAACCGGTACTTTCGATTTCGGCGACATCGACCCGTCCTGGTCGGTTGGCGGCGGCGTCGGCTACCAGGTGAGCAGGTATCTGCGCACCGACCTCACCATCGACTGGATGGGCAAGGCTGATTTCAACGGCCAGACGTCGGGCACCTGCGGCGGCGTCCCCTGCGTGTCGGTCGACACCTCGGCCATGAGCGCGCTTCTGCTGCTCGCCAACGCCTATGCCGAGTTCGGCACCTGGCATGGCATCACGCCCTATGTCGGCGCCGGTATCGGCGGCGCTTATGTGAAGTGGGATACGCTGCGCAACACGGCCGGCGGCATCACCACGGACCACGACGGCTCGGCCAACTGGCGCTTCGCCTGGGCGCTCATGGCCGGCGCGTCCTACTGCCTGACCAATGATCTCCAGCTCGACGCCGGATATCGCTACACCAACATCGCCGGCGGCCGGATGTTCGAATATGCCGGCGGCGTGGCCCCGGGCTTCGACAAGGGCTTCCATATCCACGAGGGCCGCGTCGGCCTGCGCTATCAGTTCGGCGGCCGCAGCGCCTGCTACGAGCCGGAGCCGGTCGCCTACGAGCCGCCGGTCAACCCGCCGATCTACAAGTAAGATCGAAATCCGAACATCGAGCCGCCCGGAGAAATCCGGGCGGTTTTCATTTGCGGCGCGTGCATGGGAATTCGGCAAAATCCTCATGGTTAACCGGCGTTTAACCAAGATGGTTAACAGTGAGCCAATACAGAGCCAGCAGCCGAATCGGTCTGGCCGTGAGACCGGAGTTGGACCCATGCGATTGTCTTTGTGCACCGCCCTGCCGATCGTCCTCCTCGGCGTGGCGTCGCCGTCGGCCGTCCTCGCCGCGGACTATGAACCGCCGATGGTCATCGACACGCCGGAGGAATATGTGCCGGTCGAGGTCGGCAGCGGCTGGTACCTGCGCGGCGACATCGGCTACAAGTTCAACACGCCCTATCGCGACTCGGTGTTCGGCCCGAGCCCCGTCTATTCCTATGAGGACAACAGCCTGCCGCTGACCGGCAGCATCGGGTTCGGCTACCGCTTCACGGACTATTTCCGCATGGAAGCAAACCTCGGTCTGCTGACCACCGATTCATCGACCCTGAACTATCTCACCACCGATGGCATGGGCGTCGTCGATTCCGCCGTCCGCGTCTCGACCGAGAACGAGATCTGGACCGGCATGGTCAACGCCTATGCCGATCTCGGCACTTTCGTCGGCTTCACGCCTTATATCGGCGCCGGCATCGGCGTCGCGGCCACGAAGCGCAACTACAGCTTCGCCCAGGATTTCGTCGACGGCGCCCTGGTCGATGTGGCCTACGCGGACAACGCACTCCAATATGTCTTCGCCTACTCGCTGCGGGCGGGCGTGAACTACCAGCTCACCAGAAATCTCTCGGTGGACCTTGGTTATGAGTATCTCTCCGCCCCGGACGCGGAATACGTGACGATGGTCACGCCAACCACGTATGCGATCAACACGGGCGTCGACTACCACCAGATCAAGCTCGGCCTGCGCTACGCGCTCTGGTAGGCGTGGCCGTATCGACTGGTCCAACGAGGCGGGCTCCGGCCCGCCTCTTGCGTTGCTGAAGCGGCTGACGTGTCGCCAATGACGCATCGGGAACGGCAAACGTCGTAACGACGATATTTTTCTTGACGGCGAGGCGTCGAGCCAATATCGCCGTCCGTGGGCCACCCCTCCCCAACGAGCGGGCTTACTATCTGGAAGGATAGACCACGATGACGACGACCGTCTCCGCGCCGGCAATGCGCCCGGCAAATCCCAATTTCTCCTCCGGACCCTGCGCGAAACGACCTGGCTGGTCGCTCGACGCGCTTGTGAACGCCGCGCTCGGCCGCTCGCACCGCGCCAAGATCGGCAAGGACAAGCTGGCGCTCGCGATCGAGCTCACCCGCGAGGTTCTGCAGGTTCCCGCCGATTACCGCATCGGCATCGTTCCCGCCTCCGACACGGGCGCGGTCGAGATGGCGCTCTGGTCGCTGCTCGGCCAGCGCGGCGTCGACATGGTCGCGTGGGAGTCGTTCGGCGCCGGCTGGGTCACCGATGTGGTCAAGCAGCTGAAGCTCGCCGACGTCCGCACCATCGAGGCCGGCTACGGCAAGCTGCCCGACCTTTCGCAGATCGATTTCGACCGCGACGTGGTCTTCACCTGGAACGGCACGACCTCCGGCGTGCGCGTGCCGAACGGCGACTTCATCCCGGCCGATCGCCAGGGCCTGACCATCTGCGACGCGACGAGCGCCGCCTTCGCGCAGCGCCTCGACTTCGCCAAGCTCGACGTCGTGACCTTCTCCTGGCAGAAGGTGCTGGGCGGCGAGGGCGCGCATGGCATGCTCATCCTCAGCCCCCGCGCGGTCGAGCGGCTGGAAAGCTACAAGCCGGCCTGGCCGCTGCCGAAGATCTTCCGCCTCACCTCGGGCGGCAAGCTCATCGAAGGCATCTTCAAGGGCGAGACGATCAACACGCCGTCCATGCTCTGTGTCGAGGACTATCTCGACGCACTCCAGTGGGCGAAGCGCATCGGCGGGCTCGACGCGCTGGTTGCCCGCGCCGACGCGAACGCCGCCGCGGTCGACCGTTTCGTCCAGTCCTCGTCCTGGCTCGGCCATCTCGCGACCGACCCGGCGAGCCGCTCAAACACGTCGGTCTGCCTGACGATCGTCGATCCCGAAGTGACCGCGCTCGACGCCAAGGCGCAGGAAGCCTTTGCGAAGGCGATCGTCTCCGCGCTCGACAAGGCGGGCGTCGCCTACGACATCGGCCACTATCGCGACGCGCCGGTCGGCTTCCGCATCTGGTGCGGCGCGACCGTCGAGACCTCCGACCTCGAGGCACTGATGCCCTGGCTCGACTGGGCCTTCGTGCAGCAGAAGGCGGCGCTGAAGGCTGCTGCGTAGGTTCCCTCCCCCTTGAGGGGAGGGTGGCGAACGAAGTGAGCCGGGTGGGGTCCTCCCCACCTGCTCCAACCTCAAACCAACAGGCTTCTCCCAGTCGAACCGACCCCACCCGGCCGCTTCGCGGCCACCCTCCCCTCGAGGGGGAGGGAGCTAAAAGGATACCCCCATGCCCCGCGTTCTCGTTTCCGACAAACTCTCCCCCACGGCCGTGCAGATCTTCAAGGATCGCGGCGTCGAGGTCGATTATCTGCCCGATCTCGGCAAGGACAAGGACAAGCTGCTCGAGGTGATCGGTCAGTACGATGGCCTCGCCATCCGCTCGGCCACCAAGGTCACCGAGAAGCTGATCAATGCCGCGACCAATCTCAAGGTGATCGGCCGCGCCGGCATCGGCGTCGACAATGTCGACATCCCGGCTGCCTCGCGCCGCGGCATCATCGTGATGAACACGCCCTTCGGCAATTCCATCACCACGGCCGAGCACGCCATTGCCATGATGTTCGCGCTTGCTCGCGAACTGCCCGAGGCGAGTGCCTCGACCAAGGCCGGCAAGTGGGAGAAGAACCGCTTCATGGGCGTCGAGATCACCGGCAAGACGCTCGGCATCGTCGGCTGCGGCAATATCGGCTCGATCGTCGCCACCCGCGCGGTCGGTTTGAAAATGCACGTCGTCGCCTTCGATCCGTTCCTTTCCGATAGCCGTGCGGAGGAACTGGGCGTGCAAAAGGTGGAGCTCGACGAGCTCTACGCGCGGGCGGATTTCATCACGCTGCATACGCCGATGACTGAACGCACGAGGGGCATGATCAACGCGGACGCGATCGCGAAGATGAAGAAGGGCGTGCGCATCATCAACTGCGCCCGCGGAGGCCTGATCGTCGAGCCGGATCTGCTCGAGGCGCTGAAGAGCGGCAAGGTGGCGGGCGCGGCCCTCGACGTGTTTGAGGTCGAACCCGCGACAGAAAGCCCGTTCTTCGGCCTGGAAAACGTCATCGCGACTCCGCATCTCGGCGCGTCGACCAGCGAGGCGCAGGAGAACGTCGCGCTACAGGTGGCCGAGCAGATGGCGGATTACCTGATCAAGGGCGCCGTCACCAACGCGATCAACATGCCGTCGATCACCGCCGAGGAAGCGCCGAAGCTCAAGCCCTTCGTCAAGCTTGCCGAAGTGCTCGGCGCCTTCGTCGGCCAGGTGACCGAGGAGCCGATCAAGGAGGTCGAGATCCTGTTCGACGGCTCCACCGCCGCGATGAACACGCGTGCGCTGATCTCGGCGGCGCTCGCCGGCCTCATCCGGCCGCAGGTCTCCGACGTCAACATGGTCTCGGCGCCGATCATGGTGAAAGAGCGCGGCATCATCGTCTCGGAGGTCAAGCGCGACAAGTCGGGCGTCTTCGACGGCTACATCAAGCTGACGGTGACGACCGAGAAGCAGACGCGATCGATCGCCGGCACCTGCTTCTCCGACCACAAGCCGCGCTTCATCCAGATCAAGGGCATCAATCTCGACGCCGAAGTGGGGCAGCACATGCTCTACACCACCAATCCGGATGCGCCCGGCATCATTGGCCTGCTCGGCACGATCTGCGGGCAGCACGGCGTCAACATCGCCAACTTCCAGCTCGGCCGCAACAGGCCGGGCGGCGACGCGATCGCGCTGCTCTATCTCGACGCGCCGTTCCCCGAGAGCGTGCTCGCCGAACTGCGGGCCAACCCCAAGATCGCTTCGGCCAAGCCGCTTACTTTCGACGTCGCGGCGGCGTGATAGGGTCAGCACTCCCCGATATCGAGGCGCGGCCGATGCCGCGCCTTTTTTGTCGGAGATGGATGCGCTACACTGAAAACATGAAGCCAACCGACAAGATCGTGATCGATGCCTTCTGGGACAACGAAGCCCGGGTCTGGGTTGCATCTTCTCGCGGCGAACTCGGCCTCGTGACCGAAGCTCGGACGATCGAAGACTTGCAGACGCGTATCGCCGACCTCCTTCCGGACCTGCTCGACGGCCATCCGGGTTCCTACGAGGTCGAGCTGATCAGCCGCTCCTCCCAGGTCATTGCTGCCGAATGATGCAAATCCGAGTGTCGATGGGCAAGCTTGCCAAAGACACGCGAAAACTGCTCTCGACCGCTGGCTGGACCTTCCTGAGGCATGCCAAGGGTGATCATGAGATTTGGACAAACACGGCGACGGGCGCGAAAGTGACCGTCGATGCGAACATGACCTCTCGCCATACGGCGAATGAGATTCTGAAGAAGGCCGGATTACCGAAGGCATTCTGATCATTGGCTTCGTCCGAATACGCTTAGGCCTGGGCTCTGCCCCGGCCTCTCCGGCAGCGATGACCAGCGAAGGCGCGCGTTTCAAGTCTCGCGGTTGGTGAAGTGGGCGTTGCCGAGGCCGGTGCCGATGGTCAGCACTGCCCAATGTTTCACATCGCGCATCCGCGGCAGTTGGCTGAGGCCCTGCACGACCGCATCGTTGTGCATGCGCACCTCGGTCTCGTAACCGAGTATGTCGGGGATTTCCGCTGCGAGCCGTTCCGGCAGGTTGAAGGATTTGCTCTCCCAGGATCCGGGCAGGTTCTGCGCGCCGTCGCTGACATGGCCGTCCGGATCGATCGTCCCCGGACAGCCGACGCCGATGAAGGGGGCGAGATCGAGGTCGGCGTCCTCGGCGTGCTCGATCAGGCGGCGCAGCATCCTGACGAGCCTGGACACCAGCTGGTCGCGGCCGATGTCCGGCTGGTTGGCGTGGCGCCAGAGCTCCATGCGCGACACCTTGATCTTCTTCGGATAGGGCGCGCGCTTGCGCGACATGCGCAGCATGCCGGCGCGGACGTTGGAGCCGCCGATGTCGACCGCGAGCATCGCTTCATGCCCGGCGAGCGCTTCGGGAGGCCACAGGTAGGCCGAGCCGATCAATCCGGCCTCGTCCGGGTCCTTGTCGATCGGGATCAGGTCGACGGAAATGCCGTCCATCTTGAGCAAGGCCGAAGCGCGGCCGATCGCCCATTCGCCGACACGGCTGTCGCGCATGCCGCCGCCGACAGCGATCCGCTGCGTGCCGCGCCAGCCCTTGTCCTTCAGAAACCGCCGCGTCACCAGGGCCAGTTGCTGGGCGAACTCCTCCACCGTGGTGAAGATCAGGCCAACGGTCGCGACGTCGCCCTCGATCGGCATTCGATCCAACTCGCGCCGCTTGATCTTCCGCGTCTTGCGCTTGCCGAGCGGATCTCCGCCGTGCTTGCGCCACTGCTTTCTGGCATCGTCGAGGATGTCGACGAAGGCGCGGCTGTTGGCGCGATCGCCGAGGAAGCCATCGCCGTCGCGGATCTTGAGATTGACCTTGTCGACGGTGACCGTCGGCAAGTCATCTGAGCCGTGGATGACCTTCGACGCCGGCGCCTTCGCCCCGGATTTCTTGCGGCCTGCCAAGCAAATCTCCCTCCGCTCGTATCTCCGGAATGCAGAACGCGCGCGGGGGCGGGAGGTTCAAAAGCTAGCTATCGCCCCGGGGCGCCGCCCGTCTGCCGCTCCATTCGGCGAGGCCGATGCCGCCGAGCACCAGCACGATCGCCAGCGCATGATAGGGCTCGAATACCTCGCCGATGATCAGGATGGCGAGCAGCGTGCCGAAGATCGGGACGAGATTGATGAACAGGCCGGCGCGGTTGGCGCCGATCAGCTCGACGCCGCGGATATAGAAGGACTGCGCGAGGAGCGAGGGGAAGACGACCGTGTAGACCACGATCAGCCACCCTTGCTTATCCGGCCAGATTCCAGAACCGCTGGCGAATTCGTAGGCGATGAAGGGAACAGAGGTGACGGCGGCGGAAAAGGTCAGGGCGACCATCATCGTCTGCCAGTGGATCGCCGGCTTGTAGCGGAGCATGACCGTGTAGCCGCCGTAGAACAGGACCGCGAGCATCATCAGCGCGTCGCCGCGGTTGAGATCGAGCGCGAGCAGGCGTTGCGGATCGCCGTGGCTCGCCGCCACGCCGACGCCGACGACCGAAAGAAGAAAGCCGACGACCTGAAGTCCGGTGACGCGCGTGCCGAAGATCAGGAAGTTCAGGACGAACACCACCAGCGGCATCGCCGCGTGCTCGATCGAGCCGTTCACGGCCGTCGTGTGGAGCAGCGCGGTGTAGAAGGCGAGGTTGTAGGCCGAGAAGCCGACACCGCCCAGCACGAACAGAAAGAGAAGCGATTTCCGCGCGGCGGCCCAGTCCTGCTTCAGCCGCGGCCATGCGAAGGGCAGCAGGCACGCGCACGCGAGCGTCCACCGCGCACCCGTGAGCAGCATCGGCGAGATGTGGCCGACCGCGAGCTTGCCGGCGACGGCGTTGCCGCCCCAGAATAGCGTGGTCAGGGCCAGAAGGACGTAGGCGAGCCGATACATGGGCGGCAAGGCCTATGCGCATCGGCACGGCTTGGCAACCGATCCACCCGCCGCTTGCGTTGCGCCAGCCCGGGAAACTTCGCCCCGCTCCCAAAGAAGGGTCGCGCGTGCGCATACTTGCCGCTATAGAGGCCACGAAAAACGGCGCGTCAGGCGTGCATCCGGGGAAGGCAATATGACAAACGTGGTGGTCGTCGGCTCTCAGTGGGGCGACGAAGGCAAGGGCAAGATCGTCGACTGGCTGGCCGACCGCGCCGACGTGGTCGTGCGCTTTCACGGCGGTCACAATGCCGGCCATACGCTGGTCATCGACGGCGTCAGCTACAAGCTGGCGCTGCTGCCGTCGGGTCTCGTCCAGGGCAAGCTGTCGGTGATCGGCAACGGGGTCGTGGTCGACCCGCATCATTTCGTACAGGAAGTCGAGAAGCTCCGCGCTCAGGGAGTGACGATCACGCCGGATATCCTGCGCATCGCCGACAATGCCCCGCTGATCCTGTCGCTGCACCGCGAACTCGACGCCATCCGCGAGGATGCCAATTCCGGCCTCAAGATCGGCACGACGCGGCGCGGCATCGGGCCGGCCTACGAGGACAAGGTCGGTCGCCGGTCGATCCGCCTGGTCGACCTGGCGGAGCCGGAAACGCTGATGCTCAAGATCGAGCGGCTGCTCACCCATCACAACGCACTGCGGCGCGGCATGGGGCTGGAGGAGATTTCGGCAAACGCCATCCATGAGGAACTGACATCTATCGCGGGGGAAATCCTGCCCTACATGGATCAGGTCTGGCGCGTTCTCGACGAGAAGCGCCGCGCCGGCGCCCGCATCCTGTTCGAAGGCGCGCAGGGTGCCCTGCTCGACAACGACCACGGCACCTATCCGTTCGTGACGTCGTCGAATACGGTGTCCGGACAGGCAGCCGCCGGATCGGGGCTGGGGCCGACGGCGATCGGCTACGTGCTCGGCATCACCAAGGCTTATACGACGCGCGTCGGCGAGGGGCCGTTCCCCTGCGAGCTCGACGACGAGGTCGGCCGCCACCTGGCGACTGTCGGCCGCGAAGTTGGCGTCAACACGGGACGCCCCCGCCGCTGCGGCTGGTTTGACGCCGTGCTGGTGCGCCAGACCGTCAAGACATCGGGCATCACCGGCATCGCCCTGACGAAACTCGACGTGCTGGACGGCCTCAAGGAGATCAAGATCTGTGTCGGCTACGATCTCGACGGGCGCAGGGTCGACTATTTGCCGGCGTCGATGCGTGCGCAGGCCGAGGCGACGCCGGTCTACGAGACGTTCGAGGGATGGTCGCAGACGACGGCCGGCGCCCGCAGCTGGTCCGAACTGCCCGCCCAGGCGATCAAATATGTCCGCCGTATCGAGGAACTGATCGGCGCGCCGGTCGCCTTGCTGTCGACAAGTCCGGAACGCGACGACACAATTCTTGTGACGGATCCGTTTGAAGATTAGAGCAGTTATGGCAATCATCGCCGTTGGCACCATCATCTGGACAAAAAGAGGGGCCAGAGCGGCACCGCGAAGCAAAGTGGAAGCATCCTGAATGGCGGATTTCGTCGCGGTTCTGAAGAAGACGATCGACGGACTGGGCGAAACGACCCCGGAGGTGAGGGCGCGCGTCTACGAAAAGGCGCGAGCCACGATCTCGGCGAAGCTCGCAGCCATTAGCCCGCCACCCGCCCCGTCCGTCGTCGAACGGCAGAAGGCGGCGCTCGAACAGGCCATCAGGACGATCGAGGCCGAATACTCGTCGCCGCCTCCGGCGCCTGCGGGCGACGACTTCGACGAGGCGATGAAGACCCTCGGGGCGCCGGTCAAGGTCGCCCCGCCGGCGGCGAAGCCGACGGCCGCCCCGCCCGCGGCGGCGAAGGAACATCGCACGCCGGATCCCGCGCCGGATGCTCCGGCAATTCCGGAACCGGAGGAGGCCGGGTCCGACGGGTTCACTGCCGATCGTCCCGCATCGGAGCAATTCTCCGGGACGCCGCGCGCCGGATCGCGTGGCCGGTTGGGCTTGGCCGCCGTCGCGCTCATCGTCCTCGTCTTTGCAGGTGCGGCCGGATATGCGGTCTGGCTCAATCGCGCCGAGGTCTCCGCCATGCTTGGCATCGGGCAACCCGCCCCGCAGCAGGAAGCCGCGGCTCCCGCTAAGCCCGCCAAGCCGGAACCGGAGGCCGCAAAGGCCGAGCCGGAACCGCAGGCCGCGCCCGAAACACCCGCCCCCGAGCCGGTGGTCCAGAAATTCACGCAGAAGCTCAATCCCGACGGAACCGAGACCGATCAAGGCCCTGCCGGCGGAACGCCGGGCGTCGGCGAGGGCACGTCGGTGGCCGAGCTGACGGTCCAGCCGCCGGGAACTGTTGAGGGGACGCCGGCCGCTTCCGAAACGGTTCCGCCGGCCGCGGATACGGCGACACCGGAAACTCCCGCCGCACCCGAGACACCTGCCGGCGCCGAGACGGCGCAGGCACCTGCGCCGCAAGCCGAGCAGCCTGCCGCGGTCCCCGTCGGCCAGCGCGCGATTTTCTACGAGGAGCGCACCAGCGTCAACGGCGGGTCGGCCGAGTCCGGCAGCACGGTTTGGTCGCTGGTTCAGGAATCGCCGGGCGGCGACCAGCCGCCGGAGCCGGCGATCCGGGCCGATGCGAGCATACCGGGCAAGGACATCCAGCTTCGCATGACGATCCGCCGCAACGGCGATCCGACCCTGCCGGCCAGCCATATCGTCGAGCTGATCTTCCTGACGCCCGACAATTTCGAAGGCGGGGTGATCGACAATCTGCTGCGCATGACGATGAAGGAGACCGAAGAGGCCACGGGCAATCCGGTGCTCGGCGTTCCGGCAAAGATCGGCGCGGGTTTCTTCCTGATTGCTCTGGCGGACGGCAAGGCCGAGATGGAAGCGAACATGCAGCTCTTCCGGCGCATGAAGTGGATCGATATCCCGATCGTCTACGGGTCGGGCCGGCGCGCCCTGATGACGCTGGAGCGGGGACTTCCCGGCGACAAGGTTTTCGAGGACGCGCTGCGCGCCTGGAGCCAGCCGAACGGCTGAACTGGCGAACCGCTCAAAAAGAAGACGGCGCGAGGTTTTTGCCCCGCGCCGTTCTGCTTGAATGCGATCCCGTCAGTGGGCGGGCGCGGCCTCGACGGTGCGCAGCGCCTGCATCTGGCGCTTGGCGGCGGCCTTGACCGCATCCTGCACCTTCTCGAAGGCCCGCACCTCGATCTGGCGCACGCGTTCGCGGCTGATGTCGAACTCGGCCGACAGTTCCTCGAGCGTCATCGGATCGTCGGCGAGGCGGCGCGCCTCGAAGATGCGCCGCTCGCGGTCGTTGAGCACCGACAGCGCGCCGGCGAGCATCGACCGGCGATTGTCCAGTTCGTCCTGCTCGACGAGCATCTCTTCCTGGTTGGCATGGTCGTCGACCAGCCAGTCCTGCCATTCGCCGGATTCGCCTTCCGATGCGCGGATCGGCGCGTTGAGCGAAGCGTCGCCTGAGAGGCGGCGGTTCATCGACACCACCTCTTCCTTGGACACATTGAGCCGCGTCGCGATTTCCTCGACCTGTTCCGGGTTGAGGTCGCCGTCGTCCAGCGCCTGGATCTTGCTCTTCACCTTGCGCAGGTTGAAGAACAGCCGCTTCTGGTTCGCGGTGGTGCCCATCTTCACGAGGCTCCACGAGCGCAGGATGTATTCCTGGATCGACGCCTTGATCCACCACATGGCGTAGGTCGCCAGGCGGAAGCCGCGCTCCGGCTCGAATTTCTTGACGGCCTGCATCAGGCCGACATTGCCTTCGGAAATCACTTCGCCGATCGGCAGGCCATAGCCGCGGTAGCCCATCGCGATCTTGGCGACGAGCCGCAGGTGGCTGGTGACGAGCTTGTGCGCCGCGTTGGTATCGCTGTGCTCGGCGTAGCGCTTGGCAAGCATGTATTCTTCTTCCGGCTGAAGCATCGGAAAGCGGCGGATCTCCTCGAGATACCGCGACAGGCCGCCTTCGCCGGAAACGATGCTGGGTAATGACTGGGCCATGATAGCGCCCTCCCTCTCATGAGTATCGCGCCCCCGGAAACGGCAGGCGCTCCCTCCGCGGGCCGGATACGCACCCGCGGACATGTCCTTATATAGCAACAATCACGGCAATAACATGGTCACCTTTGGAAACTTACTCACTGTCACGCACAAGTGAACGGTGCGCCGGTCGTCACCAGCGCGTCTTTTCGCCGGGAGCCGCGGGTTCGATCGCCAGCGCATGCACACCCGAATCGAGTTCCTCCGCGAGCAGGGAGTTGATCGCCCTGTGCCGCTCGACTCGGCTCATGAGGGCAAATGCCGGGGCGACGATCCTGACGCGGAAATGGGTTTCGCCGGCCCCGTCGAATGTGGCGTGATGGCCGGATTCGGAATGGTGATGGCCGGCATGAAGGTGGCTTTCGTTGAGGACGATCAGGCGCTCCGGCGCAAAGGCGTCGCGCAGTTTCGTTTCGATAGCCTGCTGAATGGACATTTCGGATCTCCGCGACCATATAGGGACCAAGCCCCGACATTGACGTCCGATTCACGCGATAGGTTCATTGTCGCGCGAAAGTCAATTCTTGTATCCATCCGCGAAGCACCCATAATCCGCCGATGACCGCCTATTCGAAAATCTTCGATCGGATCAAGGTCCGACCCGACGCCAAGGCCGAGGCGGCTGCGCGTTCGCCGGCCTGCCAGTGGGACGGCTGCGCCGAGGCCGGCACGCACAAGGCGCCGGTCGGCCGCATGCGCGAGGGGGAGTATTTCCGCTTCTGCATCGACCACGTGCGCGAATACAACAAGGGTTACAACTACTTCTCCGGGCTGCGCGATTCCGACATCGCGCGCTTCCAGAAGGAGGCGCTGACCGGGCACCGGCCGACCTGGACGATGGGCGTCAACGCCGCGGCGCGCTCGATGCCGGAGTTCTCGGCGAAGCGGTCCGGCAGGGCCGGCTATTACAGCCGCGTGCGCGACCCCTTCAACCTGTTCGGCGGCACCGGCGGCTACCAGCCGCCCGAGCGCTCGCGCAAGGCCCGCCCGCTTGAGGCCAAGGCGCTCGAAACGCTTGGTCTTGCCGCGAATGCGACTGGCGAAGCGATCAAGGCGCGTTATAAGCAGCTTGTGAAGCAGCACCATCCGGATGCCAATGGCGGCAACCGGGGGTCTGAAGATCGTTTTCGGGACGTCATCCAGGCATACCGGCTCCTGAAACAGTCCGGTTTCTGCTGACAGCGGATCGGGCGTTCGGAAGCCGGGCAAGTTTCTTGGCCCGGGTGTTTCCACCCGGCCCTGATTTGGTCTAAAGACAGCCCGAAAATTCGGTTTGATAGGTTGCGCGGAGCGCCATTGCTGCCCGCGCTGGAGGCATGATGAACAGGGTCGACCGCGACATAGCCAACCTGCCGGACACGACGGTGCCGGTCAAACAGACGTTCGGGTTCGACTCGAAGATGGTCGTGCCGGCCTATTCGATCGCCACCGAGCACGTGCCGGACATCGATCCCGACTACATTTTCGACGAGGCGACGACGCTGGCCATTCTCGCCGGCTTCGCCTTCAATCGCCGCGTCATGGTGTCCGGCTATCACGGCACAGGCAAGTCGACCCATATCGAGCAGGTGGCCGCCCGCCTCAACTGGCCGTGCGTGCGCGTCAACCTCGACAGCCATGTGAGCCGTATCGATCTCGTCGGCAAGGACGCCATCGTCGTCAAGGACGGCATGCAGGTGACCGAATTCCGCGACGGCATTCTGCCCTGGGCCTACCAGCACAATGTCGCGCTCTGCTTCGACGAATACGACGCGGGCCGGCCCGACGTGATGTTCGTTATCCAGCGCGTGCTCGAATCGTCGGGCCGCCTGACCTTGCTCGACCAGTCCAGGGTCATCCGCCCGCATCCGGCGTTCCGCCTGTTCGCGACCGCCAATACCGTCGGCCTCGGCGACACGACCGGCCTCTACCACGGCACGCAGCAGATCAACCAGGCGCAGATGGACCGCTGGTCGATCGTCACGACGCTGAACTACCTGCCGCACGAGAACGAGGTGGCGATCGTTTTGGCCAAGGCCAAGCATTTCCGCACCGACAAGGGCCGCGACACCGTCAACAAGATGGTTCGCGTCGCCGACATGACCCGCCAGGCCTTCATCAACGGGGATCTGTCGACCGTGATGAGTCCGCGCACGGTCATCACCTGGGCGGAAAACGCCGAAATCTTCGGCAGCATCGGCATGGCCTTCCGGCTCACCTTCCTCAACAAGTGCGACGAACTCGAGCGCACCGTGGTCGCCGAATTCTACCAGCGCGCCTTCGGCGAGGAGCTGAAGGAGAGCGCGGTCAACGTGGTGCTGGGCTGACGGAGCGACATGGCCGGACCCGGCGACAACACGAGGGGCAAACCCAAGGCAGCCAATGACGGCGAGGTGATGAAGCGCGCCATCTCGGTGTGCATGCGTGCCATTTCGGGCGATCCGACGCTGGAAGTCAGCTTCGCCAAGGACAAGCCGGCGCTGGCGGCAAATCGCGCCAGGTTGCCGGAAATCGCCAAGAAGCCCTCCCGTGCCGACATCGCGATCACCCGCGGTCTGGGCGATTCGATGGCGCTCCGGCGCGCCTGCCACGATGCCGCGGTCCATTCGAAGCTGGCGCCCGAGGGCAAACAGGCGCGCGCGGTGTTCGACGCGGTCGAGCAGGCGCGGGTGGAGGCGATCGGCGCGCGTGCCATGACCGGCGTCGGCGACAATCTCGCCTCGATGCTCGAAGACCGGTTCCTCAAGGCCAATCTGGGCGCAGTGACCGAGCGCGCGGACGCGCCGCTCGAAGATGCGATCGCGCTGATGGTGCGCGAGCGGCTTACCGGACGGCCGGTTCCGGCTAGTGGCGAGAAGGTCGTGTCGCTGTGGCGCGACTGGATCGAGGAGAAGGCCGGCGCGGATCTCGAGGAACTCGAAGATGCGCTGCAGGACCAGGACGCTTTCGCCCGAGTCGTGCGCGACATGCTGGTCTCGATGGAGATGGCCGACGAGCTTGGCGACGACCAGCAGTCCGAGGATTCCCAGGACGACGACGACCAGCCGGAAGGAGAGGAACAGAGCGAGGAGGGCGGCGAGGACGATTCCGGCGGCGAGCAGTCGCAGAGCGAAGACAGCGAGTCGTCCGGCGAGGAGCAGGACGCCGGCGAGATGGAGGCGGCGGACGCCACCTCCGACGACCAGTCCGACGAGGACATAGATTCGGAGACGCCCGGCGAATCGCGCCGGCCGGAGCCGTCGCTGACCAATCTTCCTCCCGATTTCGACTACAAGATCTTCACCACCCAGTTCGACGAGACGGTCGGCGCGGAGGATCTGTGCGAGGAGGAGGAGCTCGACCGGCTGCGGGCTTTCCTCGACAAGCAGCTGGCCAATCTGTCCGGCGTGGTCGGTCGCCTCGCCAACCGGCTGCAGCGCCGCCTGATGGCGCAGCAGAACCGCTCGTGGGATTTCGACCTCGAAGAGGGCTATCTCGATCCGGCGCGGCTGGTACGCGTGGTCATCGATCCGATGCAGCCGCTCTCCTTCAAGCAGGAGCGCGACACCAAGTTCCGCGACACGGTGGTGACGCTCCTGCTCGACAATTCCGGCTCGATGCGTGGCCGCCCCATCACCGTTGCCGCCACCTGCGCCGATATCCTGGCGCGGACGCTCGAGCGCTGCGGCGTCTCGGTCGAGATCCTCGGCTTCACCACCAAGGCGTGGAAGGGCGGCCAGGCGCGCGAGAAATGGTTGAAGGAGGGCAAGCCGCCGACGCCCGGCCGGCTCAACGACCTGCGCCATATCATCTACAAGTCGGCCGACGCGCCCTGGCGGCGGGCGCGGCGCAATCTCGGACTGATGATGCGCGAGGGCCTGCTCAAGGAGAACATCGACGGCGAAGCGCTGCTATGGGCGCACCAGCGGCTGATCGGACGGCCCGAACAGCGCAAGATCCTGATGATGATCTCGGACGGCGCGCCGGTGGACGACTCGACCTTGTCGGTCAACCCGGGCAACTACCTCGAGCGGCACTTGCGCGCGGTGATCGACCTGATCGAGACCCGCTCGCCGGTCGAACTGCTCGCCATCGGCATCGGCCACGACGTGACCCGCTACTACCGGCGCGCCGTGACGATCGTCGACGCCGAGGAACTGGCTGGCGCGATGACGGAGCAGCTGGCCTCGCTGTTCTCCGAAGAGACGGCGAAGGATGCGCGCCGCTCCTCGGGCGCGCCGCGCCGCCGTGGTCGAGCCGCGTGACCCTCATGCACCCCGTCGCGCGGCTCGCATCGGTGCTGGCATTGACTCTCGCCGCCGCCCTCGCGCCTTCCATGCTCGGCGCCGGCGCGGTCGTCGAGAAGATGGAAATCCGCTCCCGGCCCATCACGCAGTTCCGCATCGGCTCCACCGAGACGAAGTTCGGCGAGCTGGAGTTCGTCGGCGGGCTGGAACTGACCTCGCGCGGCCGCGATTTCGGCTCGCTGTCGGCGTTCCGGTTCCTGAAGCCGGGCAGCGACTTCATCGGCGTCGCCGATACCGGCTTCTGGTTCTTCGGCACGGTGGAACACGACGATCGCGGCAGTCCCTCCGGCGTGTCGGATTTCCGCATGATGGAAATGGTCGACGGTTCGGACAAGCCGATCGGCGAGAAGTGGGACACCGACGCGGAGGGCCTCGCGGTCAAGGACGACATTGCCACGGTCAGCTTCGAACGCGGCCACCGCGTGTCGGAGTTCCGCATCGATCCCGACGGCATGGGCGGGCCGCTGCGCGACATCGACTACGTCATCCCCTCCTACGAGCTGCGCCAGAACCGGGGCATGGAGACGATCGCCCACGCGCATCCGTACGGCATCCACGCGGGCGGCCGCGTGGTGGTCTCGGAGAAGAGCCTCGACAAGGATGGCAACATCTTCGCCGCGATCGTCGAGGGGCCGGACAAGGGCGTGTTCTCGGTCAAGCGCAACGGCGAGTTCGACATCACCGACGGGGCGTTCCTGCCCAGCGGCGATCTGCTCTTGCTCGAACGCTCGTTTTCCATCGGCCGCGGCGTGGCGATGCGGCTGCGCCGGATCTATGGCGAATCGGTCCGCAAGGGCGCCCTGGCCGACGGACCGGTCCTGCTGGAAGCCGACATGAGCTACCAGATCGACAATATGGAAGGGCTGGATGTCTGGCAGCGCGGCGACGGCGCGCTGATCGTGTCGCTCATTTCAGACGACAATCACTCCATCCTGCAGCGCAATCTCTATCTTGAATTCAGGCTGCTCGGGGACGAATGAGCGTGCGGCCCGTGTGAGACATCGATCGGCAGGCAAGAGCCCGCTTCTTTCTCGATGGTCTGCAATTTGTCCATGATCACGTCGGGATCGGCGTGTTCCAGGCCGATGACGTCGTTGCGTGTCTCGCGCAGCGCCAGGACGATCTCGTCCAGCTTGGCATGGATCGCGGCTGTATCGCGGAAGCCCTGGATCAGAACCACGCCCGTGATGATGATGGCGGCCACGGAGAGGGCATAGGTCACCACGTCGGTAAGGCCCAACGGCACCAGCGCGGTGCAGAGCACCATCACCGCCAGGACCGCATAGAATCCCGGAGGGGTGGAGAGATATTCCGCGCTCCTGAAGAGGACGCGGTCGACGGCGCCGCGCCCTCGCGGGGAGCTGGCGCCGTCAGGGCCTTGTTCAGTCCTTGACATAGGCACCCGGCTGTCGGCCGCCCTTCGGGGCTTTCGCGTCCTTCGAGTGCTCGGCGATCGCCGGGCCGAGTCCTGACGTCTTCTGTGCCGCAGGACTGGGAGTCGGGTGGCGTTTCGCCTGATCCTCCGCGGAAGGCGTCAGACCCATTCCATTCTCCGGCGGCCGGTTCGCGGCGGCCTCCTGGGAGAACTCGTCCTGAGCGTCCGCATCCTGCCGGGCCGGGAATTTGCGGCTCGGATCACCGTTGTCGTTCATCTCAGCCTCCTACTCCGCGGCCATCAGGGCCTTCTGGTTGGCCGAATTGTCAGCGAAATCGGTGAGGTTGCCGTCGGTCGCCATTTCTTCCTTCAGCGTCGCCTCGAACAGCTTGGCCGCATCCGGCTTGCCGAGCATTTCCGCCCAGCGCTTCAAGGTGCCGTAGCGGGTTATCTCGTAGTGCTCGACGGCCTGGGCGGCGGAGACGAGACCGGCATCGAGGGCCGGGGTTCCCTTGAACTCGTCCATGATTTCCTCGCCTTCCTCGATGATGCCGTCGATGGCGGGACAGGTCTTGCCCTGGGCGCGCTTGCCGAAGATCTCGAACACCTGCTGCAGGCGTTCCACCTGTCCCTCGGTCTCGTCGCGATGTTTCTCGAACGCCGCCTTCAACTTCTCGGATTGCGCCCCGCGCGCCATTTTCGGCAGCGCCTTCAGGATCTTGCGCTCGGCGTAGTAGATGTCCTTGAGCGTGTCGAGGAACAGGTCCTCGAGCGTCTTTTCCTTGGCCATTTTCATGAGCTCCCTTCGTTGGAATCACGCAGAGGTGATCGCCCCAAACGAGCCTGCGCGTCGTTCGGTTCCTGGGAGGGAAAGAAATAGTGGAACGTCAGGCGATGGCCGGCTGGGCCCACCGCCAGGCGATCAGCCGATAGGGGATGAGCGCGAACACGGCGATCAGCAGCTTGACCGTCAGGTCGCCGAGCGCCCACGAAATCCACCGGGCGACCTCGATCGACCCAACGCCGAGGAGAGGTGCGGTCTCGAGCGCGAAGGCGTCTTCGGGGCCGACGAAGGCGAAGGCACCGGCAAAAGCCACCGAGAAGAAGATCGCCGTGTCGACGACGGAGCCGATCAGCGAGCCGATGACCGGCGCCCGCCACCAGGCCTGGCGACGCAGCCAGTTGAACACGGTGACGTCGAGGAGCTGGGCGGCAAGAAAGGCGAGGCCCGAGGCGGTGGCGATCCGAACCAGCCGGTCGGCCGCGGTCTCGAACTCGATCACGCCCCACTGGAACAGCAGCGGCGGGAAAAGAATCGATGAGGCGACCGCCAGCGCGAAGCCGAAGAAGACGACCCGGCGCGCCATGGCCGGGCCGTGGCGACGGTTGGCAAGGTCGGTGACGAGGAAGGCGAAGGGGTAGGTAAACGCGCCCCACGTCAGGATGTCGGCGAGCGACACGGCGCCGAGCTGACCCTGGACGGGGAACTGGACGAGTATGTTGGAGGCCACGACGACGATCGCCATGGCGAGCACAAAGGGGACGTAACGCGAATAGGAAACCATTTTTTTATCCTGGGTGATGGCACCAGCGAAAGGCCACCGAAGGTGGCCCGGAGAAGTGTGGATCAGGTCGCCTCGGCGGTCTGCTCGGCAAGCTTCTTGGCGACCTGCTTCTTCAGGAGGCGGGCGCGCTGCGACAGATCCTCCGCACCCGACTTCATCAGGAAGGCGTCGAGCCCGCCGCGGTGCTCGACCGAACGCAGCGCGTTGGCCGAGATGCGCAGGCGAACCGTCTGGTTCAGCGCCTCAGAGATCAGCGACACGCGCACCAGATTCGGCAGGAAGCGGCGCTTTGTCTTGTTGTTGGCGTGGCTGACATTGTTGCCGTACTGCACGCCCTTGCCGGTGAGTTCGCATTCGCGGGACATTGGTCTTACCTTCGTTCGTCATCCGGGCCATATCGACATGAGCGCACCAAATCGTGGGCGGCGCGCGGTCGATGTCAGGCGGCCTCTTGGAAAGTCGGCGTTCCATAGTGGCATTTGGCAAAAGCGTCAAGTTCGACGGCCGACAAAAGCCGACAAACCTCGAGGCACCGGTCAAGGGCGGTCGCTCAGCCGGTCTCCGGCTCGATCAGGTCCCAGAGATTGCCGTAGAGATCCTCGAACACCACGACGGTGCCGTAGGCCTCATGGCGTGGCGTTTCGCGGAAGACGACGCCCGCCGCCTGCATCCGCGCATGATCGCGGGCGAAATCGTCGGTGCGGAGGAAGAAGGCGACGCGACCGCCGGTCTGGTTGCCGATCCGCGCGCGCTGATCTTCGGTTGACGCCTCGGCAAGCAACAGCGGCGCGCCGTCGTCGCTCGGCGCGACAAGCACCCAGCGCTTGCCGCCGCCCAGTGGCGTGTCCTCGACGAGCTCGAACCCAAGCGCCTCGCGGAACCAGGCGATCGCCTCGTCGTAGTCGCGGACGAGGAAGGTGACCGCGCCGATGCGTCTTCCCGTCACGGCCGCACGATGTCGTACTGGCCGATCAATCGGCCGGAGGGCAGTTCATAGACGAGGATCGCCTCGCCCTGCGGATCGAGCCCGACATGGAGCGACAGGCGGCCGGCGGAGAGGCTCTGCGACAGGACCCGGGCACCCGCCGGAATCACCAGCGGCGCCTTGGCCGTCTCGCCGATCGGCGGGCTCGCCGCCTCGGAGGGCGCTTCGGCGCTGTTCCAGTTCCTGTAGACAACGGCAAGGATGACAACCATAACCGCGAAGAACAGGATGCCCAGATTGATCGCCATGAAGCGCACCATCTTCTGCCGCACGCGCTCGGCAGCGGGGTCGAGCGGCTTCTCGTCCTGCTCCAGATCCGTATTGCGTCCCGCCATGTCCAGCCTTGCCCGGTCCCGTCGATGAAGAACGTCCCTGATAGCGAAGCGGCCTCGCCAAGGAAAGCGTATCTCGCCGGCCCCGAGGCTGCGGGCCAACGGCTCGATCAGTGGCTCGCGGGCGTCGCCGGCCCCGACCTGTCGCGCAGCCGCGTGCAGGCCTTGATCAAGGCGGGAGCCGTGACCATCGCCGGCAAGGTCGTCGGCGAAGCGAAGCACAAGCTCGCAGGCGGCGAGGAGGTCGTGCTCGACGTGCCGGCCCCGGCGCCGGCCGAGCCTGAGGGCGAGGACATCGCGCTCGACATTCTCTACGAGGACGATCAGGTCATCGTCATCGACAAGCCGGCCGGCCTCGTCGTGCATCAGGGCGCCGGCAACTGGACCGGCACGCTGGTCAACGCGCTGATCCATCACTGCGGCGCGTCGCTGTCGGGCATCGGCGGCGTGGCACGGCCCGGCATCGTCCATCGCCTCGACAAGGACACCAGCGGCGTCATGGTCGCGGCCAAGACCGACCTCGCCCACCGCGAACTGTCCGAGGCCTTCGCCGACCACGGGCAGGAAGGCGAACTCGAGCGCGCCTATCTCGCTCTCGTCTGGGGCACGCCCTCGCGCAAAGCCGGGATCATCGATGCGCATCTGGGCCGTTCGACCAGGGACCGGACGCGTCAGGCCGTGGTGCCGGAGACGCGCGCGGATGCGCGCCATGCCGTCACCCATTTCGAGGTGCTCGAGACCTTCGGCGCGAAATATCCCGACGGTCCGGTGGCCAGCCTCGTCGAATGCCGGCTCGAAACCGGGCGAACGCACCAGATCAGGGTGCATATGGCGCATATCGGCCATCCGCTGATCGGCGACCGCGACTATGGCGGCGGCTTCCGCACCAAGTCGAACCGGCTGCCGGACGACGTGCGGCGGATCGTCGACGCATTTCCGCGCCAGGCGCTGCATGCCGGCCTGCTCGCCTTCGCCCATCCGGTCAGCGGCGAGGTGATGGAGTTCACCGCACCGCTGCCTGCCGACATGGAAGCGCTGGTCGAGGCGCTGCGGAGGCTCTGACGCAGGCGGCCGGATCAGAGAATGCCCCACCTCCCCAGATCGTCAGGGATCATCCGCGACAGGCGCCTTACGTCGTCCTGGAAGATATTCCTCAGATAGTCCCTGTCCTGGGGAGAGACCGGGCTTGGTGGTGACATCGCGGACGTCGGCGCATGGCGCGTTGCAAGCAGGTCCGGCTCGATCCCCTCTATCCCGAGGAAATCGCCGAGCCGCGCCAGCGTGACGTTAGGGGTATCGACGAGGTCTTCGTTGAGAAGCACCAGCACCTGGCTTCGTTCGAAATGCCGCAGGACGCGATCGAGCTGCGCGGCATAGAAACCGCGCTCCACGTAGCTGAAGTTCTTGTGGTAACCGGGCCGACGGTTTCCCGGCGCGTCGAGCCTGGCGCGGCCAGAGCGGATCGCCTCGCCGAACTCGAAGGGCTCCAAGCCGCGGCTGCGCTCCATCCACCATGCCGAGTAGGCCCGGTCGATCGGGTTGCGCAGCGCGACGATCAGCTTCATCGCGGGATTGTAGGCGGCGATCCGCTCAATGCAGTCCGGCCAGTAGACATAGGCCGGCGTCGCCTCGCCCAGGATCTGGTCCGGCCCGGCGCTGCTGAAGAACGCGTGATAGGGCGCATGGTCGGTGGTCGCCCAGTCGACGCCGTCGCGGTCGAAGTAGTGAACTTCCTTGACCTGAGGCATGAAGATGCCCGGATGGGTCCGCAGGACGGCGAACAGCGCCGTTGTCCCGGCTTTCTGGACGCCCGCGATCACGAAATCGACCAATCGTGTCACCGAGCACCTGCGGGCGCCGCCTTGACGACCTTGGCCGGAAGATCGGGCTTCTTTTCTCCGGCCCCCGTCTGCGCGTCGCATAGTGCCGGCTGAACCGCCAGGATCATGAGGGCGAGGGCAGGGACCAGACCGCGCGGCATCGAATACTTCCCCCGTCCAGTCGTTCGGGCCGGCAGCGATATGGTGATCCCGACTGGATTCGAACCAGTGACCCTCAGATTAGGAATCTGATGCTCTATCCTACTGAGCTACGGGACCACGCGCACAGACACATAGCCGCTTCGGTCCCATCCGCCAAGCTCATTGAGCAGCCGCGTCGCCGCTCCGATCCAGCCGGCAAAGCGATTTGACTTCGCTCAAGGACGGCTGGCGCGGAGACGGGCTAGGAGACGCATGCCAGTGGCGGGGGCGGGACAGGGCGGCACTTGCCGAACCGCAAGGCTACGGTGTGGGCCGCCCTGTTTCCCCAACTCCGCGCAGTCTCGGCCGGGCCGCGCCGCTGCGCAGTCAACGCGCTGCCAGCGCCTGTTCGGCCAGCCGCACCCAATAGCTGATACCGTGCGGAATGACCTCGTCGTTGAAATCGTAGGCGGGGTGATGAAGTCCGGCAGAATCGCCGTTGCCGATGAATATGAAGGCGCCGGGCCGGGCCTCCAGCATGTAGGAGAAGTCTTCGCCGCCCATCACCGGCGGCGTCGCCGGCTCGACATTCGCCGTGCCGGCGATCTCGCGTGCCACGTTGGTGGCGAAGGCCGCCTCGCGCGGGTCGTTGACCGTCACCGGATAATTGGCGTCGTAGTCGATCTCGACGCGCGCGCCGTGGGCCGCGGCCACGCCTTCGCAGATTTCGCGGATGCGCTTCTCGGCGATTGCCGCCATTTCCTTCTTCAACGTGCGCACCGTGCCGGCGATCTCCGCCGTCTCGGGAATGATGTTGTAGGCGTCGCCGGCATGGAACTTGGTCACCGACACGACCAGCGCCTCGATCGGGTCGGCGGTGCGCGACACGATGGTCTGCAGCGCGCCGACGATCGCCGCGCCCGCCACGATCGGATCGACCGAGACGTGCGGCATCGCCGCATGGCCGCCGCGGCCCGAAATGGTGATGGTGAACTCGGCGGTCGCCGCCATGATCGGGCCCGGGCGAATGGCGAATTTCCCGACCGGCAGACCCGGCATGTTGTGCATGCCAAAGACGCGCGCGATCGAGAAGCGCTCCATCATGCCATCCTTGACCATTTCGTTGCCGCCGCCGCCGCCTTCCTCCGCCGGCTGGAAGATGACCGCCACGCGGCCGGCGAAATTGCGCGTCTCGGCGAGATATTTCGCCGCGCCCAGCAGCATGGCGGTGTGCCCGTCATGGCCGCAGGCATGCATCTTGCCCGGCGACGTCGAGGCATATGGCCGGCCTGTGACCTCGTTCAGCGGCAGCGCATCCATGTCGGCGCGCAGCCCGATCGTCTCGCCGGTGCCGAGCCGACCCTGGATGATGCCCACCACGCCGGTCTTGCCGAGGCCTGTCACGACCTCGTCGCAGCCGAATTCCTCCAGCCGCTCCTTGACGAAGGCAGCCGTGCGGAACACGTCGAAATTCAGTTCCGGATGGCGGTGCAGGTCCTGGCGCCAGGCGGCAACCTCGTTCTGCAGTTCGGCGGCGCGGTTGAGGATCGGCATCTTCTTGGCATTCTCCGGCGGCACGGGGTCTGGTGCAAGCACTTGGCTTTGTTGAGCCCAGACGGTCCTTTGCCATTTTGACGTCACATAGGCTAAATAGTCCGCAACCTACCGGTCGGCGGATCGTTCAGTCCCCGGACCTTAAGGACAGCGCGTCCGAACCTGCAAGGGGCGAGTTCGACAGAATGATCAGACCGACCGGATTCCTCAGGGCCGCGGCGGCCGCGTCGATCCTGTTCGCCTCGGCGCTGTCGGCAGGTGCGGCGCCGTCCATGCTGGTCGACGCGAATACAGGCGCGGTGCTCGACAGCGAGCAGGCATTCCAGCGCTGGTACCCGGCGTCGCTGACCAAGCTGATGACCGCCTATGTGGCGTTCCGGGCGATCCAGCTGGGCGAGGTGACGCTCGAATCGCCGGTGCGCATCAGCGCGCGGGCGACGAAGGAGCCACCGAGCAAGATGGGCTATCCCGCAGGCACGGTGCTGACGCTCGACGCGGCGCTCAAGATCATCATGGTCAAGTCGGCCAACGACGTTTCCACGGCGATCGCCGAGAGCCTCGGCGGTTCGCAGGAGGCGTTCGCGGCGCGCATGAACAGCGAGGCCAAGCGGCTCGGCATGACGAACTCGAACTTCGTCAATCCGCACGGCCTGCACGACGACCGGCAGTACACGACCGCCCATGACCTCGCCGTGCTCGCGCTGGCGCTGCGCGCGCAGTTCCCGCAATACGCCTCCTATTTCAGAATAGAGGCGCTCGGGGCGGGCAAGGACGTGATCGAGAACCACAATACGCTGATTGGCCGCTTCACCGGGGCCGACGGCATGAAGACGGGCTACACCTGCCCGGCCGGCTACAATCTCGTCGCCTCCGCGACGCGCGACGGCCGCACCATGCTTGCCGTGGTGATCGGCGCCACCTCGGTCGCCACCCGTGCCGACAAGGCGGCGGATCTGCTTGCCAAGGGCTTCTCGCTGCCGCCCGCCCAGAGCCCGAAACTCTGGGAGGTCAAGGCCGAAGCCGCCGAGGAAGCGGCCTCGCCCGTCAACATGCGCGAGACGATCTGCACCAAGGAGGCTGCCAAGCAACGCCGCGAGGCACTGGACGAGAAGGGACGGCTGGTGTTCCGGTCGGCCCATCTGACCGGCGGCGAACTGCCGACGCCGCGCGTGACGCCGATCTCGATCGGCAACGCGACCGGTCCGGCCTCGCCCTTCATGCCGGAAATCGAGCGCCCGGCGATGATCGGCAACATCCCGGTGCCCCTGCCGCGCCCCGACTACACGCCGCCCGTCGAGGCGAGCGCCAAGGCGCCCTCCGACGGCGTGACGCAGTAGCCGCGGATGAACCTGCCGCTCCCCGTCTCGGTGCTCACCGGCTTCCTCGGATCCGGCAAGACGACCCTTCTCAACCGGCTCCTGAAAGACCCGGCGCTCACCGATACCGCCGTCGTCGTCAACGAGTTCGGCGAGGTGGCGATCGACCACCTTCTGGTCGAGAGCTCCAGCGACGGCGTGATCGAGCTGTCCGGCGGCTGCATCTGCTGCACGGTTCGCGGCGACCTGGTCGACACCCTGGCCGGCATCGTCGACAGCATCCAGACGGGGCGAACGCCCTCGCTCAAGCGGGTGATCATCGAGACGACAGGGCTCGCCGACCCGGTTCCGGTGCTGCTCTCGCTGATGGCGCATCCGGCCCTGATGCAGGCCTTCCGGCTCGACGGCGTGATCGCAACGGTCGATGCTGTCAACGGCCTCGCCACGATTGATCGTCACGCCGAGGCCTCCCGCCAGATCGCGGTGGCCGATCGAATTGTCCTCACCAAGACCGATGTCGCCCCGGCACCGTCCGACCTCGTCGCGACGATCAGGCGTCTCAATCCGGGCGCGCCGATCGTGCCTTCATCGGCAGCGGCCAGCGTCGCGGACCTGTTCGACTGCGGTCTCTACGATCCCGCCACGAAGACGGCGGATGTCGGCCGCTGGCTGCGCGACGAGGCGATCCACCAGGCCGAGCATCACGGGCACGATCATCACCACGATCATGACCATCATGGGCACGACCATCACCGGCACGACCAGATCCGCAGCTTCTCGCTGGTCGACGACCGGCCGGTGCCTTATTCAGCGATCGAGACCTTCCTCGACCTCCTGCGTTCGACGCAGGGCGAGCGCCTGCTGCGGATGAAGGGCGTCATCGAGCTTGCCGAGGATCCGTCGCGCCCGCTGGTCATCCACGGCGTCCAGTCGATGCTGCATCCGCCGGCGCGGCTGCCGTCATGGCCGTCCGGTCCGCGCGGGGTGCGCCTCGTCGTCATCGGCGACGGTCTGTCGGAAGACTACGTCCGGCGGCTGTTCGCGGCGATCACCGGACAGGTCGGCGTCGGCGTGCCGGACCGCGCGGCGATCGAAGACAATCCCCTGGCAATCGCAGGCTTTAAGGGCTGAGCCGTCGCACGGGCCGGGCCGGCCGCCGGCTCACCAGGAACCGGTGCCCGAACTCGGCCGCCTGCGCCTCGACAAGGATATGGCCGGTTTCGCTGCAGAAGGCGGGGATGTCGATCGCGGCCAGCGGGTCCGTCGTTTCCAGCCAGATCCGTGCGCCGGGCCGCATTCTTGCCAGCCGCTTGCGCGCCTTGAGCACGGGGAGGGGGCAGTTCAGCCCCCTCAGGTCATAGACGGCGACCGGACGGCTCATCAGCCGCCGAACAGGTTCCGGATGCGCTTGCGCACGGCCGTGACGGCGGTATCTGGGTCGGCCGCTGCCTGCTCGATCTTCGCTTCTGCCTTCTCTTCGGGCTTGGGCGCCTTCTTGGCCTCTTCCAGCGCGATGCGCTTGGCCTCGGCCTCCGCCTTGGCGCGCTCGGCGGCAAGCTTCTTTTCCTCGGCGGCACGCTTCTTGGCAGCTTCGGCCGCTTCGAGCGCGGCCATCTTGCGGCCGAGCGGCGAATCGATGCGGCCCATCGTCGAGGTGGCGACCACGCGGCCGTCCTTCTGCATCGACGGCGGCTCGAGCGGCACGCGCTCGCCGCGCGATCTCTTCTTGCTCCAGTCGGCGACGAGGCTCGCCTCCTTGATGCCGAGGATCGATGCCTTGGGCGGCGGCGACGCCTTGCTGAGCGCCGCCGAGAAGGCCTGCGTCTCCTTCGACTGGTGCGACTGGTAGGCCGTGGCAAGCGTGTCGGGCATCGTCGCCGGCGGGCAGGCGGCGGTCGAGGCGAATGACGCCTCTCCCTCGGGGAACCGGTTGAAGACGTAGCGCTTCTCGCAGACGTCCACCTTCGGCGGCACTTTGGTGATCTCGAAGTGGTCGTAGCCTTCCTTCAGCATCTTCCAGAATTCGAAGTTCGGGTCGTCCTTGTAGCGGGCCATGTTGGCCGCCGTCATGCGGAACGGGAAGGCCTGGAACTGGAAGGCCTGCTGGCCGCCGGCGAAGGCGTCGCGGGCGAAAGCATAGACCTCCTGGATCTGGGCGTCGGTCAGCGAATAGCAGCCCGATGACGAGCAGGCGCCATGCACCATGAGATGCGAGCCGGTACGGCCGTGCGCCCGGTCGTAGGCGTTCGGATAGCCGGTATTGAAGGCGAGGTAGTAGTTCGAGTTCGGGTTCATCTGCGCCGGCGTGACCGAGTAGAAGCCCTCCGGCGCCTGTCGGTCGCCCTCGGTGAACTTCGGCCCGAGTTTCCCCGACCATTTGCAGATGTTGTAGCTGGTGACGAGATCGTAGCGGCCGTTCGACTTCTGCTTCCAGACCTCGAGGACGTTTTCTTCCTTGAACACCCGCAGCATGATCGGCGAGGTCTTCTGCATGCCCTTGGCAAGGACGAGTTCCGTCATTTTAGACGAAAGGGCGCGCTCGGACTTGGGCGCGATGTCTTCAAGCGAGGCATTGCACCCCGCTACCGCGAGTAAGGCCACCAGCGCACTTGCGCGAAAAAGGCTTGGACTCATCACTGGGCGCTTATCTCTCGTCCTGCTGAACGTCCCCGACGACGACCGGCTCTTGCGCCTTTCGCTCTTCGGTTCACCCCGACGCTAGGCCGGTTAACCTTGAAGAATCATTACCGCAAGGTCTGCGTGTCCCCTGGACCCTCAAGTCACGCAGAGTTCATTCATCGCAACCCGACGGCGAATTTGTGGCGAAACGCGGGATTAGAGGCTGCGCCCGATCGCCAGGAACTTCTCCCGGCGGTGTTCGCGGCAATCCGCGTTGGATTGCCGCAGTTCGGTGAGCGCCGTCTCGATCCGGTCGCCGGTCGCGGCGATCACCGTCTCGGGAGCCCGGTGGGCGCCGCCGAGCGGTTCGGCGATGATCCCGTCGATCACCTTCATGTCCAAGAGATCCTGGGCGGTGATCTTCATGTTGGTCGCGGCATCCTTCGCCCTGGTGGAGTCGTGCCACAGGATCGAGGCGGCACCCTCCGGCGAAATCACCGAATAGATCGAATGCTCGAGCATATAGACGCGGTTGGCGGTGGCGATTGCGATCGCCCCGCCGGAACCGCCTTCGCCGATGATCACCGAGACGCTCGGGCTGCGCAAATTGAGGCAGGCGGCGGTCGAGCGCGCGATCGCCTCGGCCTGGCCGCGCTCCTCGGCGCCGATGCCCGGATAGGCGCCGGCCGTGTCGACGAGCGTCACCAGCGGCACCTTGAACCGGTCGGCGAGTTCCATGATGCGGACCGCCTTGCGGTAGCCCTCGGGCCGGGCCATGCCGAAATTGTGCTTGAGCCGCGACTTTGTATCGGCGCCCTTCTCCTGGCCGAGGATCGCCACGGGCTCGCCGCGGAAGCGGGCGAAGCCGCCGACGATGGCATGGTCGTCGCCAAAGCTCCTGTCGCCGGCGAGCGGCGTGAAGTCGGTAAACAGCTCCCGCACGTAGTCGAGGCAGTGCGGACGGTCCGGATGTCGGGCGACCTGCGCCTTTTGCCAGGGCGTCAGCGCCTTGTAGAGATCGCGCAGCTGGTCCTGCGACCGCTTTTCCAGCCGGGCGATCTCGTCGGTGAAGTCGACGCTGCCGTCGGCCGACAGCTTCCTCAGCTCGGCGATCTTGGCGTCGATGTCGGCGAGCTGCTTTTCGAAATCCAGGTAGTTAAACATGCGTTCGCGAACCAGACGCCTTAAGCAGGTGGGATGGGCGGCGCATCGCCCCCAATTGGGATCTGCGGCGCGCGAAATCGAGCCTTCACATACCGTCGCGCTTCCTAATCGGCAAGCGGGTGGTGGTCGTGCACGAGCCGCACGAGCCTTTCCTCCAGCACGTGCGTATAGATTTGCGTCGTGGATATGTCCGAATGGCCCAGCAGTTCCTGCACGGCCCTGAGGTCGGCACCGTTCTGCAGCAGATGGCTGGCGAAGGCGTGGCGGATCACGTGCGGCGAGACGCGGTTCGCTGATATTCCCGCACTTGCCGCCAGCGTCTTCAGATCGCGAGCGAAGACCTGCCGGGGCAGGTAGCCCTGCTCGGCATGCGAGGGGAACAGAAACGGGCTTTCCGACATCTTCGGGTCGGCGTTGCGCAACGCGAGCCAGTCGCGCATCGCCGCGCGCGCCTTGGGCGAGAGCGGCACCATGCGATCCTTGTTGCCCTTGCCCCTGATGATGAAGAAGCGCTCGTCGCGCGTGGCGACGCCGACCGGCAGCGAGACCAGTTCGGAAACGCGCAACCCAGTCGCATAGAGCACCTCGACCAGCGCCAGCATGCGCACAGCGGCGGGCTCGCCGCTCCCTGCAGCCTCGGCGGCGCGGTCGAGCAGGCGCCCGGTCTCAGCCTCGCTCAGCACCTTCGGCAGAGGGCGCGCCTTGCGCGGCGCGTCGACCGGGCCGGACGGATCGTCGGCGCGCAGGCCCTCGGAATAGAGGAACTTGTAGAACTGGCGCAGCGTCGACAGCTTCCGCGCCTGGCTCGACGCCGCGAAACCGCGCTGCGCGATGCCGTCGAGATAGGCGCGGATCGCTGCTGACGAAGCACCGGCCAGGCCTCCGGGCTCTCCCCCCAGATGCTCGCCCGCGTCGTCGAGGTCGCGCCGGTAGGAGGCGAGCGTGTTGTCGGCCGCACCGCGCTCGGCGCTCATCATCTCGAGAAAGGCCTCGACCAGCGACGCGCTGTTCATCGGCGGATATCCATCACTTGTCGCGCATCAGGCGGTCGACCGGGACGCGCTCGATCATTTCCCCCTTGTTCGGCTTGACGAAAAAGACCAGCGCATGCATCGCGCCGTAGACGATGCCGACGACGAGCGCGAGGATCGTCAGAAGCCTGAAGAGTGTCGGCATTACCCCGGTCTGCCTTGCATGTCCTGTCGCCCGCCCATGCCGTTATGCGGCGGGGCCGGCGTCAATTCAAGTCGTGGGGCCGGGTTCCGCCGCGCTTGACGCGCCAGGCCTTTTCATGTCGATACGCGGCCGACGGGGGCAATGGGCCGGATTTTCCGATGGTTCAGGAGACGGAGACGGCGGATGCCGCGCATGCCGGGCTGAAGGATAGGCTCGGCCGGCGTTCGATCGTCTTCGTCGGGCTGATGGGCGCCGGCAAGACGGCGATCGGCCGCAAGCTGGCGCAGGCGCTCGACCTCAACTTCGTCGACAGCGATCACGAGATCGAGACCGTATCGCGCATGACCATCCCCGAACTGTTCGAGCGTTACGGCGAGCCGGAGTTCCGGGCGCTCGAGGAGCGCGTGGTCGGCCGTCTGGTCAAGGACGGCCCGCAGGTCGTCTCGACCGGCGGCGGCGCATTCATGAACGCCAATACGAGGGAGGCGATCGCGCAGGACGGCATCTCCATCTGGCTCAAGGCCGATCTCGATACGCTGATGTCGCGCGTCGCCAAGAAGCCGAACCGGCCGCTGCTCAAGGCCCCCGATCCGCGCGCGGTGATGGAGCGTCTGATGGCTGAGCGCTACCCCGTCTACGGCCTGGCCGACATCATCGTCACCACCCGCGACGTACGGCGCGAGGAGATCACGGCGGAGGTCATCGAGGCGCTCTCCGCGTGGCTCGGACGACAGCGGCCCGACAAGGAAGGCTCGGCATGAAGGCAATTCCCACTCCCGAAGTCGTCACCGTCGGTCTCGGCGACCGCAGCTACAATATCCTCATCGGCAAAGACCTGATCGGTCGTGCGGGCACCGAGATCGCCGCCCGCCTGCCGGGGATAAGGGCGGCGATCGTCACCGACGAAAACGTCGCCGCCGCCTGGCTCCCCGCGCTGACGGAAAGTCTTGTATCCGCCGGCATAGCCTCGGTCGCGATCACGCTGCCGCCCGGCGAGAAGACCAAGAGTTTCGAGCGTCTGCAGGAGGTCGTCGACGGCATCCTGGGCGCCCGGCTGGAGCGGCGCGACGCCGTCATCGCGCTGGGAGGCGGGGTCATCGGCGACCTCGCCGGGTTCGCCTCCGGCATCGTCCGTCGCGGCATGAATTTCGTCCAGGTGCCGACGTCGCTGCTGGCCCAGGTCGATTCCTCGGTCGGGGGCAAGACCGGCATCAACACGGCCCGCGGCAAGAACCTCGTCGGCGTGTTCATGCAGCCGCGCCTGGTGATCGCCGACACGGTGGCGCTGGACACGCTCTCCGAACGCGAGTTCCGCGCCGGCTACGCCGAGGTGGCGAAATACGGCCTCATCGACCGGCCGGACTTCTTCGCCTGGCTGGAAGCCAACTGGCGCGAGGTGTTTTCCGGCGGCCCGGCGCGTACCAGGGCGATCGCCGTGTCCTGCCAGGCCAAGGCCGACGTCGTCGCGCGCGACGAGTTCGAGACCGGCGACCGGGCGCTTCTCAATCTCGGCCACACTTTCGGCCACGCGCTGGAGGCGGCGACGGCCTACGATTCCGCGCGGCTGGTGCACGGCGAGGGGGTTGCCATCGGCATGGCGCTGGCGCACCGTTTCTCGGCGCGCATGAACCTCGCCAGCCCGGACGACGCGGCGCGTGTCGAGCGTCACCTGCGCGACGTCGGCCTGCCCTGGCGCATGTCCGACATTCCCGGTGCTCTGCCGAACGCCGAGCGGCTGCTGGAATACATCTCGCAGGACAAGAAGGTCACGCGCGGCGCGCTCACCTTCATCCTGACCCGCGGCATCGGCCAGTCCTTCATCGCGAAGGACGTGCCCGCCTCCGAAGTGCTGTCCTTCCTAAAGGAGAACCTTTCGTGACGATCGACACGACGCTCCTCCTCACCGCCGGGGCGATCCTGTTCCTCATTGTCCTGTCCTTCTTCTTCTCCGGTACCGAAACCGGAATGACGGCCGCCTCGCGGGCCCGTCTGCATGCGCTGTCGGTCGGCGGCGACACCCGCGCCAGGCATGTCGAGCGGCTGATCGAGCGCAAGGACCGGCTGGTCAGCGCGCTGCTGATCGGCAACAACCTCGTCAACATTCTCGCCTCCGCGCTGGCGACGAGCCTGCTCTTGTCGATCTTCGGCGATGCCGGCGTCATCTACGCGACCATCTTCATGACGGTGCTCCTGGTGATCTTCTCCGAGATCCTGCCCAAATCGTGGGCCCTGGCGCGTCCCGAGCAGTTCGCGCTGTTCGTCTCGCCCTTCGCGCGCTTCATCGTGTTCCTGTTCGGTCCCCTTTCGACTGTCGCCAACGGCGCCGTTCGCGGTCTGCTGCGGGTGTTCGGCATCAATCTGTCCAGTGACACGTCGCTCCTGTCGGCGCATGACGAACTGCGCGGCACGCTCGAGGTGCTGCATCGGGAAGGCGCGTTCATCAAGGCCGACCGCGACCGCGTCGGAGGCCTGCTCGACCTCGCGGAGCTCGAGGTGTCCGACATCATGGTGCACCGCACGTCGATCCGCGCGGTCGACGGCGACGCGCCGCCGGCGTCGGTCGTGGCCGAGGTCCTCCAGAGCCCCTATACGCGAATCCCGGTCTGGCGCGGATCGATCGACAACATCGTCGGCGTTGTTCACGCCAAGGACCTGTTGCGGGCGCTGCACGAGGTCCAGCACGACTTCTCCCGCATCGACATCATGAAGGTCGCGTCGAAACCCTGGTTCGTTCCCGACACGACCTCGCTGCGCGATCAGCTCAACGCCTTCCTGCGCCGCAAGGCGCATATCGCGATCGTGGTCGACGAGTACGGCGAGGTCGAAGGCCTCGTCACGCTGGAAGACATTATCGAGGAGATCGTCGGCGAGATCGCCGACGAGCACGACATCGACATGCAGGGCGTGCGCCAGCAGGCCGACGGGTCGGTGATCGTCGACGGGACGGTGCCGATCCGCGACCTGAACCGCGCGCTCGACTGGAACCTGCCGGACGACGAGGCGGTGACGGTCGCCGGCCTCGTCATCCACGAGGCGCAGACCATCCCCGAGGAGAAGCAGGCCTTCACCTTCCACGGCAAGCGCTTCGTCGTGCTCAAGCGCGAGAAGAACCGCATCGTGCGCCTGCGCGTCAAGGCGGCCGACTAGTCCGTCCCGAGCGGTAGGCCCCCGGCTAAGGTTCGGAATTCGCGGCGGAAAATCGGACCTCTCTCCGTCGAACCCGTCCGTGGTTCGGCCGCACTCGCTCCGACGAACACATCTAAAATCAGACAAGCCATTGCATTATAATGATAAATGTGATCTTATTGAATGAACATTCAATAAGAACCGGGGACTTTCATGACCCAGCACGCGGGCAATGTGGCTATTCCGAACGACTGGAATCGCAGCGGCCTGCCCGGGTGGACCTATCACAGTCCGGCGCTCCTCGAACTCGAGAAGGAGCAGCTGTTCCGCACCCACTGGCAGATCGTCGGCCATGTGTCGGACGTGGCGAACCCCGGCGACTACCTGGCGATGGACGTGGTCGGCGAACGCGCGCTCGTGGTTCGCGGCAAGGATGGCGTCGTGCGGGCCTTCCTCAACATGTGCCGCCACCGCGGCAGCCGGGTCGTCGCCGACAACCAGGGCAACTGCAAGAACGCGCTGGTCTGCCCGTTCCACGGCTGGGTCTACAATCTCGACGGCACCCTGCGGGGTGCCGCGCGGCCGCGCTCGTTCCCGGACCTCGACAGGCATGAGTTCGGGCTTAAGCAGCTCGACCTCGAGATCTGGATGGGCTTCATCTTCATCCGGTTCCGGCAGGGGCCGCAGCCCTCCGTCGCCGAACTGATGAAGCCGCACGAAGCCGAAATCGCGCCCTATCGCATCGAGGAGATGGTGCCCTCCTGGGGCATCTGGTCGAGCCTGTCGCACGTCAACTGGAAGTCGGTCCGCGACGTCGACAACGAGGGCTATCACGTCGCCATGGCGCATCCCGCGCTGCAGGACCTCTACGGCTCCACCTATTACGACGAGCCCTTCGTCAACGGCGTCTCGCGCTCCTTCGCGACGTTCAATCCGCATGCCGGACGGCGCTGGAGCGTGCGCAACTACGTCAAGATCGCGCCCGACCCGGTGCGACTGCCCGAGAGCCACAAGAAGGCCTGGGTCTATTACGGCCTGTTCCCCAACACCGTGATCAACGTGCAGCCGGAATCTGCACAGTTCTATCAGGAGTTTCCGCTGTCGACGGGGGAGACGCTGCTGCGCGGCGCGATCTACCGTTATGCCGACGAAAACCGCGCCGCGGCGGCCGCGCGCTACCTGTCCTTCCGCATCGACCGCGACACGATGGCCGAGGACGTGCAACTGTCGGAATGGTCGAACGAATCGATGACCTCGTCGTCCTTCGAGGGCTTCTACCTGTCCGACCTCGAATACGGCGTGCGCACCCACCACGACCACATCCGCGCGCTGCTGCCGGTGGTCAACCTCGAATCGGCGCCCGAGGAAAAGGACATCCGCGGTCTCAACGAGGCGCTGGCGAGCCGGAAGTAGATCGCGCTGTACGTTTTCCGCAGGCGCCAGGACGCCTGCGAGTTGCCGACGCGCGGTCCGGCGGATACAGGGGAACGTGCAGGCGATCCGCGCGTTGGCTGCCTGCGCGCAACCGATCCGGAGTCCGATGTCGAACCTCAGCCGCCGTGGGCTCCTTGCACTGACCGCCGCCGGCGTCGCATCAGCCGCCCTGTCTGCCTGCGCGAGCAACCGCGACCGGGCGGCGGAGGCCGCCGCCGCATCCGCGCCGCCGCCCCTGCCTATGCCGGTTCCGGCGGTCGGCGATCCGCGCGTGATGTATGCTGCCGCACTCGATGAAGGCCACAGCGTCCCGGCCGTTCCGATCGAGAAGATCGATCCGAGGTTTTATCGCCAGATCGTCCCCGATCCGACGGGCGAGGCGCCGGGCACCGTCGTCGTCGATACGGCCAACCACTTCCTCTATTTCGTCGTCCACAGCGGTGCGGCGATCCGCTACGGCGTCGGTCTCGGCCGCCAAGGCTTCGAGTGGTCGGGCCGCGGGGTGATCGAATCGAAACAGAAATGGCCGCGCTGGTTCCCGCCTGACGAGATGATCGACCGCCAGCCCGAACTGGAGAAATACCGTGCTCGGCAGATCCCGGGCAAGAACGAGTGGGAGGGCGGCATGGAGCCGGGCCCCAGCAACCCGCTCGGCGCCCGCGCGCTCTACATCTTCCAGAACGGGGAGGATACGCTCTACCGTCTGCACGGCTCGCCGGAATGGGCCTCGATCGGCAAGTCCGTGTCGTCGGGCTGCGTGCGGCTGATGCACCAGGACATCATCGACCTTTACGAGCGCGTGCCCGAAGGCGCGCCCATCGTGGTGACGGCCGGACTGAGAGTGACGTGACGGGAAGTCGCGCCGCGGCCCCGCCTGCCGGAATCGGTTGCCGGCGGGCGGACTTCGCCCGCCGGCCCGCTTGGCCTCGTCAGGCCCGATCGTCGGGCCCCGGCGCCCGCTTGCGCCCGGTGAACATCGCCCGCACCAGATTCTCGCCATGCTCGACGCTCGCCAGCATCACGCCGGCGACATGCAGCACGATCAGGCCGAGCGTGGCGTAGGCGGCCGCCTCGTGCAGTTCCTCGACCCATTCGACGCCCCAGTAGGCGTTGGTGGTCATCATGTACCCCGTCGTCGCGATCACGCCGATCGCCGCGAGCAGGGCGAGGATCATCGCCGCTCCGGCCGGATTGTGGCCGAGATAGCGCGGCGCGGAAAACCGTGCAGTGGCGCCGAGGAAGCGAGCCACCTCGGCCGGCGATCGGACGAAGGTCGAGAAGCGCGCATTCCGGCTGCCGACGAAACCCCACAGGATGCGCGCGGCGACCAGGGCCGCGATGACGTATCCGGCGAACTCATGCGGCGCCTCCCATTCGTCTCCGGTCAGGAAAGCGAAGGCGAAGAGGCCGACGAGCGACCAGTGGAAGACCCTGACGAACGGGTCCCACACCTTGACCGTGGCCGGCGGCATCGCGCCGCCGGCTTCCAGTCGCGCAGGTTCCGCGCGCATCAGTCGTCGATCTTGGTCTTGACGATTTCGGCGGTCACTGGGTTGAGATAGGCCTCGACGCGGTCGCCGTTCTTGTCGAGCGCATAGATCTCGTAGCAGCCGTCCTCGATTTTGACCTGGCGCACCTTGTAGCCCATCGCGGTCGCCTTGGCCTCGACGTCGCCGAGGCTCATCCAGGACGACTGGGGGGCGTTGCCGCAGGACGGCGAGGCCAGGGCGGCCGAGGCCACGAACGGGGTGGCGGCGAGGGTGAGGATGAAAGCGAGCTTGTTCATGTCTGTCTCCTTCTCAATTCGGGCTCATGCCCTTCGACGCCGCCTTTGTCGCAGGTCGGCGATGACAGACCGCTGAGCGGGAATGTCAGCGATTTGTCATCTGCGGATGTGCTAGGAAACGCGCATGCGTGTTCTTCTCGCCGCTTGCTTCGCCGTCCTCATCGCCAGCGTCTCGCCGGCGCTCGCCGACAAAGGCGGCGACGCCGACCGCAGGGCGGTCGAACGGGCGCGGGAGCGTGGCGAGATACTGCCGCTAGCCCGGATCATCGAACTCCTGCGCGCGCAGGGTCTCACGGGCGACGTGCTCGAAGTCGAGCTGGAGAACGATGACGCCGGCGTGGTCTACGAGATCTATCTTCTCGGCCCCGGCGGACGACGCCTTGAGATCAAGGTCGATCCCGCGACCGGACGCATTCTCGAGAGGGACCACGACTGAGATGCGCATCCTGCTGATCGAGGACGACCGGCGGATCCGCGAGGACGTCGCCGCCGCGCTCGAAGCGGCGGGCTTCGTCGTCGACCGGCAGGGCGACGGCGAGGAGGGCTGGTTCCAGGGCGATACGGAATCCTATGGCGCCTGCGTGCTCGATCTCGGCCTGCCCGGCATGGACGGCCTCGCCATCCTCAAGCGCTGGCGGGAGGCGGGACGCGACTTCCCCGTCCTTGTGCTCACTGCCCGGGGCACCTGGAGCGAGCGCGTCGAGGGCATCGACGCCGGCGCCGACGACTACCTGCCGAAACCGTTCCGCATGGAGGAACTGCTCGCGCGCCTGCGCGCGATCATCCGGCGTTCCTCCGGCCATTCCTCGGCGCTGATCCGGGTCGGCGAGGCCGAACTCGACACGCGCCAGATGCGGCTTGCGGTGCGCGGCGTGCCCGTCGCGCTCTCCCCCCAGGAATACCGTCTCGTTGCCTATCTCATGCTCAACCGGGGCCGCGTCGTCTCGCAGCAGGAACTGGCCGAACATCTGCAGGCGGACCATTTCGAGCGCGAATCGAATGCCGTCGAGGTGCTCGTCGGCCGGGTGCGCCGCAAACTTCCGGCGGCATTGATCGAAACCCGGCGCGGCTTCGGCTATCTCGTTCCGGACGGGGAGACTTCCGTTCCGTGACGGGCAGGGCCTCGCTCCGGCTCCGGTTCCTGGCGCTTGGGCTCGGCCTGCTGGCGGTTGCGCTGTTCGTCGCCGGGGTCAGCCTGTCGGCGCTGTTCGCCCGCCATCTCGACCGGCGCGTCGGCCAGGAACTCGACACCCATATCGAGATGATCGCCGGCACGTTGCGCATCGATCCGCTCGGAGCGATGAGCTTGTCGCGCGATCCCGCCGACCCGCGATTTTCGAAGCCGTTCGGCGGCCTCTACTGGCAGGTCGACGACGACACCTCGGGCGCGCGCATCGCTTCCCGCTCGCTATGGGATACCGCCATCGCGCCGCAGGGCGACCTGGCGCCGGGAGCCGAGCTGACGCGCGACATCGCCGGGCCGCAGGGCTCGATACTGCTTCTGCATCAGCGGGGCCTGATCGTTCCGGTCGACCAGGTGGACCATCATGTGCGCGTCGCGGTGGCGATCGACAGGGCGGAACTCGACGCTCTGAGAAGCGGCTTCGCCCGCGATGCGGGCTATGTGCTTGCCGCGCTCGGCCTCGTGCTTGCAGCCGGAATCTGGATCCAGATCGTCGCGGGGCTTCGCCCTCTCGCCGTTCTGGCAGCCGCGGTTGCCAAGGTCGCCAGCGGCACCGAGCGGCGGCTGTCGCAGCGGGTCCCCAGCGAGGTCGAGCCGCTCGTCACCGAAATGAACTCGCTGCTCGATGCGCAGGAGCGCGATCTCGTCCGCGCGCGCGATCGGGCGGCCGATCTCGCGCACGGTCTCAAGACGCCGCTCACCGCGCTCGCCGCCGACATCCGCCGCCTGCGCGAGCGCGGCGACAGCGAGATCGCCGGCAATCTCGAGGCTGTGGCGGAAACCATGCGGCGCCATGTCGAGCGCGAGCTGGCCCGCACGCGAATCCGCCACGGCACCGCAAGGCCGATGACGCCGCTCGCCGAGGCGGTCCGCCGTGTCGTTCGCGTCGTCGAACGCATCCCCGCCGCCGAAGGCAAGCGCTTCGAGACGGAGATCGCCCCCGACCTGACGCTTCCGATCGACGGCGACGATCTCACCGAAATGCTCGGAAACCTGCTCGACAATGCCGCCCGTCACGCCTCGTCGACCGTCCGCATCGGCGCCAGGATCGACGCCTCGGGGGCCTCGCTGCGCGTCGAGGACGACGGACCTGGTCTTGCCGAGGCCGACAGGGAGGCGGCGCTGAGACGGGGCGGGCGGATCGACCGCGATGGCAGCGCCGGTCTGGGGCTGGCGATCGTCGCGGATATCGCGGAGGCCTACGGCGGCGCGGTCACCCTCGGCCGATCCGGGCTGGGCGGTCTGTCGGTGATGGTGGCATTGCCGAACGGCGGCTGACCGCTCACCCCTTCCACAACCCTTCGCGGCGGAGATCGTCCATCGTCCGCGAAATCCCTTCGCGCAGGATCGCGACCATGTCGTCGACCTGTTCCCGGCTGATCACCAGCGGCGGTGACATGACGCACATGTTGATCAGCGGCCTGACCAGCAGGCCGAGTTCCTGGCAGTGCCGGTCGATGCGCTTGCCGACCTCGTTGTCGAGCTTCAGCGGGTTCATGCTGTCGCGGTCGGCGACGCATTCGATGCAGGCCATCAGGCCGCGCCCGCGCACCTCGCCCACCAGCGGCAGATCCTCCAGCGTCTTCAGCCGCGCCTGGAAATAGGGGCCGAGCTGGCGGGCATGGTTGAGGATGCCGCCTTCCAGCAGGTCGAGATTCTTCAGCGCCACGGCGCAGCCGATTGGATGGCTGGAATAGGTCAGCCCGTGCGCGAACATCGCGTCGGGATGGTTGGAGCGGCGCAGCGTCTCGAACAGCCGGTCCGACATCATCACGCCGCCGAGCGGGAAATAGCCCGAGGTGACGCCCTTGGCGAAGGTGATCATGTCGGGCTCGACGCCGAACACATCCTGCGAGGCGAACACCTCGCCGACGCGCCCGAACGCCGTCACGACCTCGTCGGAAATGTAGAGGATGTCGTTGTCGCGGCAGATCCTCGCAACGCGCGGCAGGTAGTCGTCCGGCGGCACGATGACGCCGCCCGAGGCCTGGACCGGCTCGGCGACGAAGGCGCCGATCCTGTCGGCGCCGATGCGGGCAACCGTGTCGCGGAACTCGTCCACGAGGACATCGCAGAACGCCGCGACGCTCATGCCGGCCGGGCGCCGGAACGGGTTGGGGCAGGAGAGCTTGACGACCAGGGCGTCCGCGCCGTCCATCCAGTCGCGGTCGCGCGGCCGGCCGTTGAGCGAGCCGGAAAGATAGGTCGAGCCGTGATAGGCGCCCTGGCGCGACAGGATCGTCTTCTTCTCCGGCCGGCCGCGGACATTGTTGTAGAACTGCATGAAGCGCAGCGCCGTCTCGACCGCCGACGAGCCGCCGGTCGTGTAGAAGACGTGATTCAGGTCGCCGGGCGCGTAGGCCGCGAGCCGTTCCGACAGCGCCACCGACGGCTCGTTCATCGTGTACCAGGGCGTGTTGTAGGAGAGCTCCATCGCCTGGTCGCGCATCGCGTCGGCGAGCTCGGCGCGGCGGTGTCCGACGTTGACGCACCACATCCCGGCCGGGCCGTCGATCAGCCGCTCGCCATGCGCACCGGTGATGTAGATGCCGTCGCCCGAGGCGATGTAGGTGCGCGATTCGGCACCGATCTGGCCGGCCGTCGGCCACGGCTGCACCAAGTGGCGCGCCGCGCGCCCGGCCGCGTCATCGCCGGCGGAGCCGGAGTGATCGGGTTTTTCCAGCGCGGCCATCGTGCGGTCTCCACGAATTCATGTCCGATCCAAGGTCATGGGTCAGGCAAACCAACGGATATCAAAGGGAAATTTCTTCACATATTGAATGTCCGTTCAGTCAATATCCCAGAAAATCCGCTTGATTTCAATGCGGACTTGCGCATTGATGCTCGAAAGCCGGTGAAAAGCCGGTTCGGCTGCCGGGACGAGCGCATGCGACCTACGCCCCTCTTGCGACCCCTCTGTCGTCTCGGAGCCATCTGATGGCTGCGACTGCGGAGGGGATTTCGGCGGCACCGGCCCAAAGGGCACGATCCCGGTCCTATCTGCAGTCGGACGAAGCCAAGGGCTATACGCTCATCTCGGCGCCGTTCCTCTACGCGCTGGCCATGCTCGGCCTGCCGGTGGTCGTCGTCATCGCCCACTCGTTCTGGACGCAGACCTATCTCACGGTCGACCGGACCCTGACGCTCGAGAACTACCGCCAGGCGATCTTCGAGCCGATTTACCAGGATCTCCTGTTCCGCTCGCTCTTTATCTCCTTCACCGTCAGCGTGCTCACCGTCGCGCTCGCCTATCCGATCGCCTATTTCATCTCCTTCCACGGCGGCCGGCGCAAGAATCTGTGGCTCTTCGTCATCACCGTGCCGTTCTGGACGAGCTACCTCCTGCGCGTCATGGCCTGGAAGGTGGTGCTCGGCTACAATGGCGTGCTGAACTCCGCCCTCATGGGGACGGGCATCGCCAGCGAGCCGTCGACCGCCTTCCTCTACAATTCGACGGCGGTGATGATCACGCTCACCCATGCCTGGGTGGCCTTCGCCATCCTGCCGATCTTCGTCTCGCTGGAAAAGGTCGACCGCACGCTGGTCGAGGCCGCGACCGATCTCGGCGACGGTCCCATCCGCTCCTTCCTGCGCGTCACGCTGCCGCTGTCGCTGCCGGGCGTCGTTGCCGCGCTTTTGATCGTCATGATCCCGACGGTCGGCGACTACGTCACGCCGAAGATGGTCGGCGGCACCGACGGGGTGATGATCGCCAACGCCATCCAGGCCCAGTTCGGCCGCGCCATGAACAAGCCGCTGGGGGCGGCGCTGTCCGTCACCACGATGATCGCGGTGTGCCTGATGGCCGGCGGCACGGTGCTGGCGCTGCGCGCCGCGGTGAGGGCGTTCCGGTGAGCGCCGCGCGCCGCCTCGCCGCCAACTGGCTGCCGGCCTATGCCGCGCTCTTCGTCCTCTTCCTCTATCTGCCGGTGCTGCTGCTGCCGGTGTTCTCGCTCAATTCGTCCGCCTCACCGCGCTTTCCGCTCACCGGCTTCACGCTCAAATGGTATCAAGGCCTGCCGAAGACGCCGGCCCTGCTCGACGCCGCCTGGAACAGCCTCGTCGTCGGCATTTCGGCAGCACTTCTCGCCACGGTGCTCGGCATCTGCGCGGCGCGGGCGCTCACCCGCTACCGCTTCCGCGGCCAGCGCGCCATGCAGGGGCTGATCATGGCGCCGCTGGTCATGCCCGAGATCATCGTCGCGGTGTCGATCCTGATCATCGTGCTCGCCCTCGGCATGCCGCTGACGCTGTTCACCGTCACGCTCGGCCACGTCCTCGTCTGCCTGCCCTATTCGATCTCGGTGCTCATCTCCGGCTTCGAGGGATTCGACCGCAGTCTTGAGGAGGCGTCTGCCGATCTCGGCGAGACCGCCTTCGGCACGTTCCGGCGCGTCACGCTGCCGATGATGTCCCCGGCGATCATCTCCAGCCTGCTCGTCGGCTTTACCATCTCGCTCGACGATTTCATGATGGCCTTCTTCCTCGGCGGCAACGACGTGACCTTGCCGGTCTACATCTGGGGCCAGCTGCGCTTCGCCGCGCGGCTGCCGGGCGTGCTGGCACTCGGCACGCTGCTGCTCGTCGCCTCGATCGTGCTTCTCACCATCGCCGAACTCCTGCGCCGCCGCGCGCAGGAGCGCACCCAGACGACCGGAGGCCTGCTTGCCTGACGCGACACGCCCGATGATCGAGATCGACACCGTCACGCGCAGCTACGGCGATTTCCACGCGCTCGACCGCGCGACGCTGACGATCCGCGAAGGCGAGTTCTTCTCCCTCCTCGGACCCTCCGGCTGCGGCAAGACCACGCTTCTGCGCCTCATCGCCGGCTTCGACCAGCCGACCTCCGGCTCGATCGCCATCGACGGCCAGCCGATGGATGGCATCCCGGCCAATGCGCGGCCGACCAACATGGTGTTCCAGTCCTACGCCATCTTCCCGCATCTGAACGTCGGCGAAAACGTCGCCTACGGGCTGAAGCGGATGAAGCTGGGTGCCGCCGAGGAGAAGCGCCGCGTCGACGAGGCGCTGTCGATGGTCTCGCTCGCCGGCCTGCAGAACCGCGGCGCGACCGAGCTCTCCGGCGGCCAGCGTCAGCGCGTGGCGCTGGCGCGTGCGCTGGTCATGCGGCCCAAGGTGCTTCTGCTCGACGAGCCGCTGTCGGCGCTCGACAAGAAGCTGCGCGAGCAGATGCAGGTCGAGCTGCGCCGGCTGCAAAAGGCAGTCGGCATCACCTTCATCCTGGTCACGCACGACCAGTACGAGGCGCTCGCCATGTCCGACCGCATCGCCGTCATGTTCGGCGGCCGGATCGCGCAGGTCTCGACGCCGAAGGAAATCTACCAGCGCCCGGTCAACCGCCAGGTCGCCGACTTCCTCGGCGGCATGAACTTCATCCGCGCCGACCTCGTCGAGGAAAACGGCGAGTCGATCGTCGTCGACACCGCCGCCTTCGGGCGGGTCAGGACGGAAAAGCCCCGCGCCTTCGCCGCCAGGGGCCGCGAGGCCACCCTCGGCATCCGCCCCGAGCGCCTGCGCGTGCTCTGGGACGACGCGACGGCAAAGCACGAGATCGCCGGCACGGTGGTCGAGCGGCACTATTTCGGCGAAATCACCCATCTCGTCGTCGACGTCGCCGGCATGGACAAGCCGCTGTCGGTCACCGAGACCAACGATTTCGGCGCCGACGACCTGCCGCTCGGCGCCAGGATCAGACTCGGCTACGACCCCGACGCGCTGGTGGCGCTGGCGGATTGACGGGCGGCGTCTTTACTCTCGGGCTTCCTGGGCCACGGGCCAGGGAACGTCTCCTCCCTTTGCCGTCGTGGCTGCAAGCGGGCCGCACTTCCTCATCGCCCATTCGTCGCATTCCTGCTTCGATGCCGGTCCGAAGACCCGGTAATAGATCGCAAGAACGAGGGCATCCGCCGGCACGACGATGCAGCCGTGCGGCGGCGACGTCACGGGCAGCCGGGAATAGACGACATATTCCGTCTCTCCTGCCTGCGTTTCGGCGAAGTCTACCGGCAGGAACGGATCGACGACGGGAACCTCGACCCAACCGGTCGCGTCCATCACGCGTATCACGTCGCCGCTGTCGGCCATCACCACCGAAATCTCGAACGGCTTGATAGCCCTGAGGCAGACGGGCTGTGTGAAGAAGACCAGATTCCACATGGGAGGAAGGATACGTTCCGGCCGCATCTCCAACTGGGCGGAGTAATTGAGACAGGGAAGTATTCCGGTCGCGGTCAGGGTGATCGTGCCTTCAAGGGGCGACCTCACGGCACGATAATGTGCAGTCCCTAGCACTTTCGTTGTGGACATGCTCTCCTCCTGGATAATAACAGTTTCTGGCATGCCCCAATTGATTACATCGCATGAAATGATGAATTGTTCAACGTACCGACGAGTTAAATAATCTTGATGACATGTTTCTATGAGCAAGAATGAAGTATTTCATATTTCGTAAGGGCTGTAGATTTATCGAGCCTAGGACGCATCCGGAGATGGCCAAGTTCTGAAGTGAGGCAGCAAGTTCCCTTGCCACTCTCCTGCCGCCTTGAGCGCATTCGTCATGCCTCGGCTATTCCGGCAACAAATCGGACCACTCGACGTGCAGCGGCGGCCCCTTAAGGGGGGCGATCAGACTCGCCGACGACCCCGACGCGCTGGTGGCACCGGCGGATTGACGGGCGGCATCGCCGTCGCCCACACATCGCACATGGATGATCCGATCGAACCCGCCGGCCCGCGCCGGCTTTCCGTCCGCGACTGCGATGCGTTCTGGCAGCGCTTCGTCGCGCTGCGGCCGGACCTCGCCTTGCAGCGCGGCAATCATTGGTCGCGCTGGCGGCCGGTCGCGGGCACGCCGGTCTTCATCGCGCTCTACCTGACGAACCGGAGCGTCGGCATGTTCGTCCGCGGCGAGCGCGGCCTGTCGCTCAAGGGCGCGGTGCGGCTCCTCTCGCTCCACGAGCCGAAGCTGAGCGCGGCCCTCGGCGTGCCCGTCCTGTCGGACGGCTGTCCCTATCTGAGCAGGCTTCGCGTGACGACGGTCGATCGGGACACCTGGCCGGCGGCGCAGGACTGGCTGCTCGAACGCGAGGGCTTCTATCACGACACCCTGGCCCGGATCGTCGGCGGCCTCGACATCTGACGGGCTGCTCTGCTAGCGGCCACGTTCGCACCCGCGAAGTGGCTCGAATGGACCCAGATGAGGTCGGATTGCATCCGCATTGTCGACGAAGGCATCCGCCCGCGCGGCGTCATCCTCGGGCTTGTCCCGAGGATCTGCGGCATCTCCAACGTAAGGCTCTAAGAGATATTCTATGCTAGGGTAGGCAGATCCTCGGGACAAGCCCGAGGATGACGGCGGTGGGGCGTCTCCGGGTTGCCAACATTCCGGTTTCAATCTGACTTCATCTCGCTCGGACGGCGAGATTTCCGAGCAGCCGAAACGGAGATGCGGCGCTATGAAGACGCTGTCGGCTCACGCCGCCTCGTGGCGGACGGTGATCCGGCCGCGCTCGCCTTCGCTTTCTTCGTCGCGTGACCGGACGAGTATCTCCACGTCGCGGTCGAATGCCGTCAGCAGTGTCATCAGGCGTTCCACCGAATATTCGCGGAAATGCCCTTTGAACATGCGCGAGACTTCCGGCTGGCTGATCCCCATCAGAGCGCCGGCGGCCGACTGCGTCAGCTTCCTTTCGCGCACCAGACGCATGATTTCGACGACGAGTTTCGCCTTGAGCAGATGCGTTTCCGGCTCTGGAACCCCGATCTCCGCAAAGATGTTGAGATCGCCCTCATAGACTTCGGTCATCACTTCGGCTCCTTCGTTCGAGCGCGATGGTCGGCCTCGGCAGACTTCAGTCGGTTCCGGACGAGGTCGATTTCCCGTTGAGGCGTTGCGATTCCGCTCTTCGACTTCTTCTTGAAACAATGCAGCACATAGACGGCATCTTCGAAGCGCGCGAAATACATGGTGCGAAAAGTGTCGCCCTGGTGGTCGTCGACCAGTTCCATCACGCCTCCAACCCCGCGCAGCGGCTTCGCAGAATAGGGATGCTCTCCCACTTGCGCCTGATAGAGCTCAAAGCCAAAAGCATCCTGGACCGCGCTCGGAAACGCAGCATAGTCCTTGCGGCTGGACCCCATCCATCTCAGTGGACGCGATGCACCTTCCCGCTGCGCCATTTAGCTAATATGATGAAATACTCATACTCAGTCAATCCGCCCCGCCACTCTCCTCCCCGCCACGATCGCCCCTTCGATATAGCCCGGATATTCCGGCGAAATCTCCGAGCAGGCGAAGTGCAGCGGCGGGGCGCCGGCGGCGATGACCGCCTCGGCGTCCCGCGCGTCCATGTCCATGATCAGGTCGCTGTAGGCGCCGCCGGACCATTGGTCGTAGGACCAGTCGCGCACCAGCATGTCCAGCGGCTGGGTGGCCTCCGAGCCGAGCGCCTGCGTGAGATAGGCCAAAAAGCCGTCGCGGATGCCTTGCTCTCCCCGCCCTCGCCATTCGAGCGCGCTCGGGCCGCCGACGAAACCGGACAGCATCGGACGTTCGGCCGTGCCGGTGTCGCAAGCGAAGAGCCCGACGGGCTCGCGGAACATGACGACGCCGGACAGTCCGCGGTCGCGCCAGAAGGCGCGGCGGTAGCGGACCAGAAGCTTGATCACCGCGCCGCTGCGCCAGACCGACAGCGCGCGCGTGAGATGCGCGGGCAGGGCAGGCACATAGTCGAGACGCGCGGCCATCGACGGCGGCAGGGCGACGATTGCCGCGCGCGCCTCCACCTCGCCCGCCGGCGTCGTCACCGTGACACCATCCGCCGACCACTCGATCCGCGTTGCCGGCGTCGACAGCCGCACCCGCCCGTCCAGTTCCGCCGCGAGGTCGTCGGCCAGCGCGTGCATCGTGCGCGCGGGAAAATGCTGCAGCTCGAACTGTTCGTTGGTGATGCGCCGGTCGTTGTCGATCAAGTGCCACAGCGGCACGTCCTCGAGCGGGTGGCACCAGAGGCCCTCGATCATGGAGCGGAAGCCGGCCTTCTCGTCGTCTCCATCCGGCTGGCGGGAAAGCCAGTCCGCGACCGACAGATCGGCCACGGCCTCGTCATCCGGCAACAGGCCGTTGTAGCGCTCGCGGATCGCCATCGCCCCGCGGCCGACCCGCGCCAGCGTCGCCTCCGCCAGCGGCGGCACAGACACGTCCCGTCCCGCGAAGGACGGACTGGACAGCGTGTGGCCGTGTGCGCGCAGCAGCGCCATCACATTCGCCATGTCGTCGCAGGCGAACTGTCCGCCGGTGTCGAGCCGCTCGCCCAGGCCGTTCACCTGCGATTCGACGCGCCCGCCCACCCTGTCGCGCGCCTCCAGCACGACGACATCCTTGCCTCGCCGTGTCAGCTCGAGCGCGGCGGAGAGACCGGTGAACCCGGCGCCGATGATGATGACGTCATGCATTGAAGAGTATCCCTGTTCTTCCCGTCTACACCGGTTCGAGAGGCCGGGCGAGGGCGGGGGGTGGGCTCGACTTCGACATCCTGTGTAGCCCCTCTACCAAACCCCGACGCCCCCTCCACCGCCTTCGGCGGTCCCCCTCCCCCGCTTCGCAGGGGAGGATACCTGCCGCGCGGTCGTGCTCTAATCCTCCCCCGTTTACGGGGGGGTCCGCAGGACGACCACGTAGTGGTGGAGGGGGCGCGAATCTCACCCCCTCCGTCATACCGGCGGCCGAAGGCCAGCCGGTATCCATTCTTCTCTCCGGCTACACGCCTGAAACGCATCCGCGGCATTTCCGGCAGCGCCCACTTGCCGGCGATCAATGGGTCCCGGATCGCCTTCGGCGTCCGGGATGACGGCGCGCGGGCGGCTTGCGCCGGCTTGCACGGTCAGGCTTGAACGCCTCCCTCCCTGTGCATCGATCGCCCCCGGCGGAAAAGAGTTTTCGCCGCCAACCCTCTGTTCCCATTCACCATTCACCAGTCACCATTCACTTTTTTCATCCACGCCCTTTCCGCCTTGCCGCATCATGTGCCCCGGTGCGACGCAAAGGAGCCGGCGGTGAAGTGGAAGGCGAAGACAGGGAGGGGGCAGGAGGTGCTTTACAGCATCGTCTCGACCCTGCTTGCGCTCGCAGCCCTCGCCGAAAAAGCCGCCGGTGACACGCCCTGGGTCCGCTTCTGCGTGCTGTGGGCCGCCCGGCAGGCCGACCTCATCGCCCGCGACTACGTCGCCGGCTCGACATGGAACGCGGCCGGCCGCCTCTGGTCGCCCGCCTTGCCCAACGTCCGCTACGGCACCGGGCCGGCCGACGCGCTCGACATCGCCGCCTCGCTGCGCGCGCTGGCGATGGTCATCAGCGGCATCGCCGCCTATCTCCGGCGCGTTGCGGCCTGGCGGCAGGATCAGGCATTCGGCGAGGCCGGTGACGAGGTCAACCCGCTCCACGGGCTCGACGCATTCCTGCGGAGGCTTCGGGAAGCCCTTTCGCCGGTCGAGCTCCGCGACACGTCCTGAGGCACCGCAGGGGACAGTTTACTTTGTTTCCGCCCGCGCAAGCCTTGCACGGGCGACGCCCTCGTGCGGAAAAAAGTAAACTGTCCCCGGCGCCCAACTCCCTCAGCCGCCCGCGCAAACCTTTCGCGGGCGACGCCCTCGTACGGAAAAAAGTAAACTGTCCCCGGCACTTAACTCCACCCGCCGTCATCCTCGGACTTGTCCCGAGGATCTACTGCCGATAGCGGGTGTTCGGAGACGGTCCTGCCAGCTCGGCGACGCCGCAGATCCTCGAGGTGAGGTAGCTTTGCAAGGTCCAGTGGACCTTGCAAAGCCAATCGAACGCTCCTCAATAGCCCGATTTGATCTTCTCGAACTCGGCGATCATCTTGGTCTTCAGCTCCGCCGGCACGGGCGCCTGGAACAGGGTCTTGTCGACGAATTTCGCCACGTCGGCATAGCCCTTGGTCTTCAGCACTTCGGGATCGACCGCTTCCATCGCCTTGGCGTTGGCGTGGCCGTAGCCCCAGTCGTTGACGATGTATTTGGCGACCTCCGGGTCGTCGTTCACGTCCGACAAGAACTCGTAGGCCTTGTCCTTGTTGCCCGGCGCGTCCTTCAGCATCACATAGCCGCAGACCCACGTTGTCAGGCCCTCGGCCGTATCGCGGTTGATGACGAAGGGCTTGCCCTCGTTGGCGAGCTGCGTGCCGGCGTCGTTCCAGGCCCAGGCGAGGTCGACCTCGCCGCCGCCCAGCGCCTGCACGATCTCGGTCGAATCGGTCCAGTAGAGCCGCACGTTCTTGTGCACCTCGCGCAGGAAGGCCGATGCCTCGGCAAACTGCGCGTCGGTCATCTGCGTCCAGTCCTTCAGCCCGATGGCCAGGCTCGCCAGCGCATAGGCGTCGTCGACATTGTCGCCGATCGAGACGCGGCCCTTGAACTTCGGATCGGCGAAGGCCTTCAGCGAGGTGACCTCTTCCGGCTTGATCTTCTCGCTGTTGTAGGTGAGCGCCGTGTTGCCCCAGTCCCAGGGCATGAACCACGCCTTGCCGTCCTCCGTCGTGGCGAGGTTCTTCATGGCCATGATGCCCGGATTGAGATCGCCCCAGCCGCGGATCTTGGACGTGTCGAGCGGCTCGATCAGGCCCGCCTCGCGCCATTTCACCACGCTCTGCGAACAGGGGTGGGCGAGATCGGCCTTGAAGCCGGCACGGATCTTCTCGAAGGCCTCGTCCTCGTCGCCGAAGAAGGTGAAGGTCGGCGAGTCGCCGTATTTCTCGACATATTTCGGATGGAAGGCCGGGTCCTCGTAACCCGACCAGTCGAAGACCGTCAGTTCGCCGTCTTCGGCGAGCGAAACGGTCGACACCGACGCGGCGAGCGCGGCGGCGAGAGATGCGGTGAGGAATATCCGTCTGCCGAAAGCTGTCATGATGGGGTTCTCCTGTCCCGTTTTCTGTTCCCGTTAGCCTGATCCGTGCGACCCTTGTCCCGCGTCGGCCCGGCGCGCGCCGGCAAGCGGAAAGTGTCGCGGGAAGACGGTCGCCAGATGTTCGAAGGCCGCGTCCTGCGCCTTTTCGCGGCTGATCTCCTCGCCGCCCATCATCAGCCGCAGCCACAGGCCTTCGAGCATGGCGGCGAGCCCGAGCGCCGCCTTGTCCGGATCGAAGGAATAGCCGCCGTCCTTCGCAAGTGCGGCGCACAGTTCCACCATCGTGTTCTGGTAGGCGAGGTCGCGCGAGCCGCACAGCGCCTGGTAGGTGGGCCGCGACTTCGCCTCGCCCCAGAAGGCGCACCAGGCGGCGAGCTTTCGGCGCGAGCAGACCGCGCGATCGAAGTCGGCCGCGACCACGGCCGCCAGACGCTTCGCCGGATCGTCGCCCGCCTTGGCCAGCGCGCCGCGCCAGTGGGCGGAATATTCCTCCGACATGTGCTGGAGCGTGGCGACGAGCAGCTTTTCCTTGGATTCGAAGTGGAAGTTGACGATGCCGCGCGACAGGCCGGCGCCGTCGGCCACGTCGGCCATCGTCGTCTCCGAGTAGCCGCGCTTCGCCAGCGAATCGATCGTCGCCTCGATCAGCTGCATCCGCCGCGTCTCCTTCGACGCCTTGCGGCCCTTGCGGTCGGCTTCCGGCTCCCCGGTCTGTTCGGACTTCGGACGTTCGGCGGTCTTGAGCATGTCTTCGTCTATTCCGGCTTCTTTCCGCGCAGATGGGTGGGACGGTGCTCGCCCGAGTCAAGCACCTTCTGCATGGCTTCCCAGGTCTTGATGTTCTTCAGCACATAGTCCTCGCCGACCGCGTTCGAAGCCTTCTCGAACATCGGACCCCTGAGTTTCTCCAGTTCGCCGCGCGCGACGTCCCGGTACCAGGGATTGCGGTCGACCGTGACGACATCGCGGAAACCGGCGCGCTCCATCGCGGCGCGGTAGCGGGCGGGCGAGGCCATAGCGAAGGAAAGCCCCTCGGCGGCGATGTAGGCCTTCATGTCGTCCGACGGCTCGCCGTCGTGTGAAATCATCCAGTTGGACGCTGCGAAGGTGCCGCCCGGCTTCAGCACGCGAAAGATCTCAGCGAAGAGCGCGTCCTTGTCGGGCACGTGCAGCAGCGCGTCCTTGGAAAAGACGATGTCGAAGCTCTCGGCGGGAAAGGGCAGGGGACCGGGCGGCGCCTGGACGAAGTCGATACCGCTGGCCAATCCGCACATCGCGGCGCGGTCGATCGCATGGCGGATCACCGGCTCCTCGACGTCGAAGCCGGTGACGTGCGCGGCACCGTGCTTGCGCAGGATATGGATGGCGATGCCGCCAGAGCCACAGCCGATGTCGAGCACGCGCTTGCCCTTGAGGTCGACGCCTTCGAGCACGCGGTCGACCTCTTCCGGACCCCCGGGCGACAGCCAGCCGTCGCCCCACAGCGCTTCGAGAAAGCGAATGGCGGTGTCGTCATATTCGGGCTGGTCGTGCATGTCCCGCAACTCTCCCGCGCCGATCGGCCGACAGTCCGCCAAACCCTAGCGCAGTTGGAGGAAATCGCAAGGACCCTTGTTGAACGTTCATTCAATACGGCTGGACAGGCAGGGATTTTCCATGGCAGCCTTGCGAAAGACCGCGAGGGAGACGGCTTGAAGACCTGGGACGCCATTGTGATCGGTGCGGGCCATAACGGGCTCGTCAACGCCTGCTACCTGCAGCGGGCGGGGTTGGACGTGCTGGTGGTGGAGAAGAATGACTGGATCGGCGGCGCCGCCACCAGCCGCGAACTGACGCCGGGCTGGCTCTACTCCAACTGCTCCTATGTCTGCTCGCTGTTCCGGCCGGAGATCATGCGCGACCTAGAACTGCCGCGCTTCGGCCTGCAGGTCATCCCTTACGAGGGCGGCGCGGTGTTCACCGAGGACGGCGACTATCTCGCTTCCTACCGCGACCACGACGCCCACCGGCGCGAGTTCGCGCGGTGGTCGGCGCGCGACGCGGAGGCCTACGAGCGCTACGCCCGGGACGTGACCCGCCAGTGCCGTTTCATCCAGCCGCTTCTGATGCGCACCGCGCCGGACCCCACGAGCCTCAGGCCGCGCGACCTCGGCGAACTGCTCTATCTCGGGCGCAAGTTCGCAGGTCTCACGCCGGCCGAAATGGCGCTGACGCTGCGCTTCTGGACCATGTCGATCTCCGACTTCCTCGACGAGTATTTCGAGACGCCGGTGATCAAGGCCAATCTCGCGCTCTCCGGCATCATCGGCACGGCGCTCGGGCCGATGTCGCCCGGCACGGCCTACGTGCTCTTGCATCATTACATGGGCGAGGTCGACGGCTCGGTCGGCGCCTGGGGCTATGCGCGGGGCGGGATGGGTGCGGTGACCACAGCGCTGGCGGATTCCTTCCGGGCCTCCGGCGGCACGATTCGCACCGGCGTCGGCGTCGATCATGTCACGGTGCGGGGCGGCAAGGCGACCGGCGTGGTGCTGGCGAACGGCGAGGAAATCTCGAGCAGGCTCGTCATCTCCAATGCCGACGTCAAGCGCACCTTCCTCAAGCTGATCGAGGAGAAGGAATTGCCCGAGCCATTCCTGCGCCGGGTGAGGAACTTCAAGATCCGAGGCTCGTCCGGCAAGGTCAACATCGCGCTCGACTCGATGCCGGAATTTCCGGCGCTGCCCAAGGATTCGCCCTGTCTCAAGGGCGACATGCACTTCACCGACACGGTCGAGCGCATGGAGCGCGGCTACGACGACTGGAAGGAGGGGCGCTTCTCGCGCGATCCCTTCCTCGACATGGTGCTTCCGACCACGCTCGACCCGACCATGGCCCCGGCCGGCAAGCATTTCATGTCCTGCTTCGTGCAATACGCGCCGCCGAAGATCGACGGGCGCGACTGGACCGATGCCGACCGCGACGCCTTCGCCGAGACCGTGATCTCGCAGATCGCCGACTATTCGCCCGGTTTCCGCGACCGCATCGTCCACATGGAGGTACGCACGCCGCGCGAGATCGAGGCGGAGGTGGGCCTGACCGAGGGCAACATCTTCCAGGGCGAACTCACCTTCGACCAGCTGCTCTTCAACCGTCCGGTGCCCGGCTACGCGCAGTACCGCTCGCCGGTCCACGGCCTCTACATATGCGGCTCGTCCACCCACCCGGGCGGCGGCGTCATGGGCGCGCCGGGCCGCAACGCCGCGGCCGAAATCCTGCGCGACCTCAAGCGACCGAACAGGCAGATGAGCGACGCCCATGACGTCATCTGAGTCCTTCGACGTCATCGTCATCGGCGGCGGCCACAACGGCCTTGTCGCAGCGACGGTGCTCGCCAAGGGCGGGCGCAAGGTGCTCGTGCTGGAGGCGGCCGACGAGGTCGGCGGGCTGGCGCGGACGGAGGAGTTCTTCCCCCGCTACCGCGCTTCCACTGCGCACATCCTCAACCGCCTGCATCCGGAGGTGGTCAAGGCACTCGATCTTTCCCGCCACGGTCTCGCCCTCGCCCGCTCGGACCTCGCACCCACCGCGCTGATCTCGCCGGGCAGGGACCCGATCCTCCTGACGGGCGGTTGGGGCGAGCAGATCGATGGCGACGTATCCGAGACAGAGAGGCAAGCCTGGCTCGCAATGCGGGCGCAGCTCGTTCGCTATGCCGCGATCCTGAAGCCCTTCCTCACCAGACTCCCGCCCGCGCTCGACGGCATGGCGATGTCGGAAGCGTTCGGTTTCGGCGGTACCGCGCTGGCGCTCAAGCGCCTCGGCAAGGAAGACATGCGCGATTTCCTGCGCATGATGCTGATGAACGTCCACGATGTGGCGGACGAACATCTGACCGACGACCGCCTCAAGGGCTTTGCCGCCTTCGAGGCGGTGCTCGGCAGCCACCTCGGCCCGCGTTCGCCCACCTCGCTGCTCGGCGTCTACTATCGCCTCACCGGCGAGATGGCCGGCGTTGCCGGCGGGCAGGTCGTCCCGGCGGGTGGCATGGGCGCGGTGATCGCGGCGATGCGCAACGCGGCGGAGGCGGCCGGTGCCTCGATCCGTACCGGCGCCGAGGTCTCCCGCATCCTGGTCGAGAAGGGGGCGGCTGTCGGGGTCCGGCTGGCCGACGGGTCGGAGCTGCGTGCTCAGGTGGTCGTCTCGGCGATCAACCCGCGCACGACATTCGTCGACCTCGTCGGCCCGTCCGAGCTGGACACCGGCGTCGTCCGCAGGGCGCAGGCGATCCGCATGAAGGGCGACGTCGCCAAGCTGCACCTGGCGCTGTCCGGAGTGCCGACATTCCGGGTTCCACGCGAAGCGCTTGCTGGCCGGCTGGTCATCGCGCCGTCGTCCGAGGCGGTGGAGCGCGCCTTCAATCCGGCCAAGTATGGCGACTTCTCGCCCAAGCCGGTGATGGAGGTGACGCTGCCCAGCATTGCCGATCCGTCGCTCGCGCCCGCCGGCGGCTGCGTGCTCTCGGCCAATGTCCAGTTCGCGCCCTACGACTTAAAGGGCGGCTGGGAGGCCGGAAAGCCTGCCTTTCTGGCCGCGATCATGGCCGTTCTCGAACGCCATGCGCCGGGCATCGGCCGGCTGGTCCGGCACGCCGAACTGCTCACGCCCGCCGACATCGAGGCGCGCTACCGCATGCCGGGCGGCCATTGGCATCACGGCGAATTGCAGGTCGACCAGATGCTGGTCAACCGGCCCTTCTTCGGCGCCTTGCGCTACGCGACGCCGATCGACGGTCTTTGGCTCGCCTCGGCCGGCTCGCATCCCGGCGGCGGCATCTCCGGCGTGCCGGGGTTGAATGCGGCGCGGGCTATGCTGAAGGGGAGGGGATGATGAGCTGTTCGGAATCTCAACCCTGCACCGTCGCGACCCCCACCCCCTACCCCTCCCCACAAGGGGGAGGGGGGCGCCGGCGGTGTACTCGGCTTACACCGACCCGTGTCGGGGAGTGCCAAGGCAGAATCCCCCTCCCCCTTGTGGGGAGGGGTAAGGGGTGGGGGTATGCAGCGTTTCCACGTTTGGGGAGGTCCTCATGAACGGCTCCCTCTCCCCCCGCCGCGCCGCGCAGTCCCATATCGAGGCCTTGCGTATCGAATCCCCCTTCCACCCGCGGCTCGCGGCGCTGTCGCAGCAGAACGATTGGTATTCATGGGCCGGCTACAAGGCGCCGCATTCGCTGTGGGACGAGGAGATGGAGTATTTCGCCATCCGCTCGCAGACGGCCGTGTTCGACATCTCGCCGATGGTGAAATACCGCATCGAGGGACCGGGCGCGGAGGCCTTTCTCAACCGTCTCACCCTGCGCAACGTCGCCAAGCTCAAGCCCGGCAAGGTGCAGTACACTGCCTGGTGCGACGACGAGGGACATGTTCTCGACGACGGCACGCTGTTCCGTCTGTCGGCCACCCGCTTCCGCCTGTGCTGCCAGGAGCGGCATCTGCCCTGGCTGCTCGACTCGGCGATCGGCTTCGATGTCTCCGTACACGAGGAGACCGAGGAGGTCGCCGGCCTCGCGGTGCAAGGGCCAACCTCCTGCGCGGTGCTGAAGGATGCGGGCTTCGCCGGGGTCGAGACGATGAAGCCGTTCGATATCCGCGTCTTCCCTTTCGGCGCGGGTGAGGTCACGGTCTCGCGCACCGGCTTTACCGGCGATCTCGGCTATGAGCTGTTTGTCGACGCGGCCTCTGCGCTGCCGCTTTGGGACCATTTGTTCGAGACCGGCAGGCTGCGCGGCATTCGCGCCATCGGCTATACGGCTCTCAACCGCGCCCGCATCGAGACTGGCTTCATCGTCGCCAATGCGGATTTCGTCACGGCTGAGCATGCCGTCCGCGCGGATCGCGTGCGCATGCCCGACGAGATCGGTCTCGACTGGATGGTCGATCTCGACAAGCCGCATTTCAACGGCCGCCGCGCCATCGCGCGGGCGCGGCGAGAGGGTACGCTGAAGCATGTGCTGGTCGGCCTCGAGGTCGAGGGCAACGTGCCGGCCGAGCATGCGATCGTCTACCATCGCAAGACCAAGGAGGCGGGGCTGGTGACCGCCGCGATCTGGTCGCCGACGGGCAAGCGCAACATCGCCATCGCCAGCCTGCAGCGGCCCTACGGCACGTCGATCCTTGATGACCTCTGGGTCGAGATCTACGCCCTGCGCGAACTGCGCTACCAGAAGCTGATGAAGCGGGCGAAGATCGTCGAGCGGCCTTTCGTCAAGCTGGCGCGGCGGACGTTGACGCCGCCTGGGGATTTCTGATGACCGAGGACGAGGCCGACCTGGCGGAGAACTGGGCGCTGGTGAAGACCCCGCTCGGCGAGCCGTGGTCGGGCCGCGCGCGCTATGCGGCGGCGATGTCCCTCTACAAGCGCGGCCTTATGAACGCAGAGACGCTCGAGGTCTATCGGCTCTGCTCCCGGCTCGACCATCAGGATCCGCTCGCCATCATCCGCGACCGGGGATGCGGCAAGGACTGGCTGGAGAAGATCGAAGGCTAGCGCCCCTCCTTCTCTGAGCTGGGCGAGGGACGCTAGGATTTTTCCGGATGAGCGACCACCTGGCGGCCGAAGTCCGGTACGTCCACTTCCTGGCCGGCCTCGATGATCGAGCGGCGGATGTGCCGGGTGCGCGTGAACAGGTCGAACAGCTTGTCGCCGTCACCCCAGCGGATCGCGCGCTGCAGATAGGCGAGGTCTTCCGAGAACCGCGCCAGCATCTCCAGGATCGCATCCTTGTTGTGCAGGCACACGTCGCGCCACATGGTCGGGTCGGAGGCGGCGAGGCGGGTGAAGTCGCGGAAACCCGAGGCCGAATACTTGATCACTTCCGATTCCGTCACCGTCTCGAGGTCGTCGGCCGTGCCGACGATGTTGTAGGCGATGATGTGCGGCAGGTGCGAGACGATCGCCAGAACCTTGTCGTGGTGGGCGGCGTCCATCGTGTCGATGTTGGAGCCGCAGCGCCGCCAGAATTCGGCGAGCTTCTCGAGCGCGGCCGGGTCGGTGTCCGGCAGCGGCGTGAAGATGCACCAGCGATTCTGGAACAGGTCGGCGAAGCCGGCGTCGGGACCGGATTTCTCGGTTCCGGCGAGCGGGTGACCGGGGATGAAGTGGACCCCCTGCGGAATGTGGGGCTGCATCTGGGCGATGACGGAACCCTTGGTCGAGCCGACATCGGTGACGATCGCCCCTTTCTTCAGCGCGGGTGCGATTTCCTGCGCCACCGCGCCCGACGAGCCGACCGGCACCGAGACGATGACCAGGTGGGCGCCGCGCACGGCTGTCTGCGCGTCTGTCGAATAGCTGTCGCCGAGGCCGAGTTCCTCGGCCCGCTTCAGCGTCTGGGGACTGCGGGTCGAGATGGCGATATGGCGCGCCAGCCCCTCGCGGCGGATGACGCGCGCCAGCGACGAGCCGATCAGGCCGATGCCGACCAGCGCGATCCTGTCGAACATGAGTTCGGTCATTTGAGGAAGTCCTTCAGCGCCGCGACGACGCCGCGGTTCGCCTCCTCGGTGCCGATCGTCATGCGCAGCGCGTTGGGGAAGCCGTAGGCCGAGACGCGGCGCAGCACGTAGCCGCGCTCCGTCAGATAATCGTCCGCCTTCGCCGCCGAATGCGCCTCGTCGGCCGGAAAATGAATGAGGATGAAATTGCCGACCGACGGCGTCACCGTCAGGCCGAGCTTGGTCAGCTCGTCCGTCGTCCAGGCCAGCCACTTGGCGTTGTGCTCGACCGAACGCTCGACATGGGCGCGGTCGCGGATCGCGGCGGTGCCCGCCTCGATCGCCGCGGCGTTGACGTTGAACGGCCCGCGCATGCGGTTCATCGCGTCGGCGATGTGGGCCGGGCAGTAGGCCCAGCCGAGGCGGATGCCGCCGAGCCCGTGCACTTTGGAGAAGGTGCGGGTCATCACGACATTCTCCGTCGAGGAGACGAGCTCAATGCCGGATTCGTAGTCGTTGCGGCGGACGAACTCGGCATAGGCCGCGTCGAGCACCAGGAGCACGTTCTTCGGCAGGCCTGCCTGCAGGCGGCGCACCTCGTCGAAGGGGATATAGGTGCCGGTCGGGTTGTTCGGATTGGCGAGGAAGACCACGCGGGTCCGGTCCGTGACGGCGGCCAGGATCGCATCGACATTCGCTGTCGCGTTGGTCTCCTTCACCGAGACCGGCACGGCGCCCGCGGCCTGGGTGTAGATTTTGTAGACGAGGAAACCGTGCTCGGTGAAGATCGCCTCGTCGCCGGGCTTCAGGTAGGTCTGCGCCAGCAGGCCGATGATCTCGTCCGAGCCGTTCGAGCAGACGATGTTGGCCGGATTTAGCCCGTGCACCTCGCCGATCGCCTCGCGCAGCTTCGTCGCCGAGCCGTCGGGATAGAACTCCATCTTCTCGGCCAATGCCTTGACCGCTTCCTTGGCGGCCGGCGAGGCGCCGAGGGGGTTCTCGTTGGACGACAGCTTGTGCAGTTTCACGCCGGCGGGCGCAGCACTTTTGCCGGGCACATAGGCCGCGATGTCCATGACCCCCGGCTTGGGTTCTGGGCGAAGCGATGCGGGCATGGCGGACGGTTCCTATTCGTGAAGACGCGTGGCTTTAGCGGATTCAGGTGGGGTGGGGGAAGAGGACGATTGAGGATGCAGCATTCAAAAGCGCCGCAGAGGTCGCCGACTTCGCCGCAGACGCCCCTGCAACCATCGATATGTTAAATCCGTCACAGACAATCGCAGATGACTACATCACCTTGGGGAAGGCCGGGCGGTAAATCCACACCAGCGAGACGCCTTGGCGGGAGGACGGATCATGGCACGGATACGCAGGGACGTCGCGAAGCTTGGCACCGGGTGGAACCCGACGCTGGAATGGTATGCGCTGGCGATGGAGGCGCTGCTGCAGCGCCCCGTCGCCGACCGGACGAGTTGGGCCTATCTCGCCGCCATCCACGGCATGGACCCGACCGGATGGGTCAACAACGGAGTGATACCTCCCGGCGCAACGCTGCCGCCCGCATCCGAGCGGGCGACCATGTGGGACCAGTGCCAGCACGGCGGCTGGTATTTCCTGCCCTGGCATCGCGGCTATCTCGCCGCGTTCGAGGACGTGGTGGCGACGACCGTGTCCGACCTCGGCGGTCCCTCCGACTGGGCGCTGCCCTATTGGAACTATCTCGACGCGACCAACCCCACCCGGGCGGACATGCCGTCGCCTTTCACGGCGCCGACGATGCCCAACGGCCGGCCCAATCCGCTGGCCTCTCCGCCGCGCAATTCGACAAAGCTCAATCTTGCGCGGATATCGCTCGCGGCCATGAGCGAGACGCGCTTCACCTCGGCACCGGGGACGCTCGGCTTCGGCGGCGGCGCCACGGGTTTCCTGCATTTCGGCGGCGCCACGGGCGCGGTCGAGCAGGATCCGCACAACATCGTCCACGTCATGATCGGCGGCTTCATGGGCGATCCCGACTATGCCGGCCTAGACCCGATCTTCTGGCTGCATCACTGCAATGTCGACCGGCTGTGGGCCGCATGGCTGACCTGGCCGGGCAACGTCCAGGAGAACGGCGCCGCCTGGACCGGCGGGCCATTCCCGCGTCAGTTCCAGATGCCCGACGCGTCCGGCAATCTCGCGGTGTTCACACCCGGCAGCACCTTGCCGGGAGGGCCGCTTGCGCCTACGTACGACGATCTCACGGCCGGGACCGGCGCGCCGACGCTGGTTGCCGGAGTTGGAGGAGCCGCCATGCCCGCCACGCTTTCGTCCGCGCCGCCGCCGCCGTCGCAGCTCCTCGGCTCCAACGCCGCGCCGCTCGTCGTCGGCGCCGCTCCGGTCGCGACGACGGTCGCGCTCGCTGCCGGGGGGGCGAGCCCGGCCGCGCTCGCGCCGCGCCGCATCTTCCTCAACCTCGAAAACATCAAGGGCGCCGCGCCCAGCGGCACGCTTGCCATCTCGGTCGGGGTGCCGTCGGCAGGAGCGGTTCCGGCGGTGGCCCCCGCGCCGGTGAAGACCGTATCGCTGTTCGGCCTTGCAAAGGCGTCGCGGTCGGACGGTCCGCATGCCGGAAACGGGCTCGGCGCGATCATCGACATCACCGACCTGGCGCGTCGGCTGATGGAGCGGACCGGCGCCGGGCTCGACCAGCTGGAGATCAGGATCGAACAGGTCGACGGCGTGCCCGCCGGCGAGATCTCGATCGACAAGGTGACGGTGGTCAGCCAGCCCGGCTGAGGATCGGACCATGGCGCTTGCGTTCCCATCGACGGCGTCGCCGCCGCTGCCCGGCCTCGCGCTGGTGGCGGCGGGCGGCTTCGCGGCCTCCGCGCTGTTGCCGGGAAGCGACGGCGTGACCGCACTGTGCGGCGCGCTCGGACGCGTTCCCCTGTCCGAACTGCCGCTCGCCCTCGGACCCGGCTGGTCGGTCTGGCCTGTACTCGCCGAATGGTCGCTGATGGTCGTGGCGATGATGCCGCTGCTGATCGCCGATCCGGTCGACAATGTCTGGCGCTCGAGTCTCGCGTCCCGCCGCCCGCGGGCTCTTTGCCTGTTTGCCCTGGGCTACGCGCTGCCTTGGCTCGCCGCGGCGGCCGTCCTGATTCCGGCAGCCGCCCTTCTGCGCCTCGCCCTTCCGGGATGGGTCGCCCTGGCGGCCGCGCTCGGGCTGGCGCTGGCCTGGAGCGCCTCGCCCCTGTCCCAGGTCGTGCGCAATCGGTGCCACAGGCGCCACCGCGTCGGAGCCGCCGGTCCGCGGGCCGACAGGGAATGCCTGTCGCATGGCCTCAATACCGGCGCCGCCTGCGTGCTCACCTGCTGGCCGTGGATGCTGGTGCCGTTTGCGGTCGAGGCCGGCCACATGCTTGTGATGGCGGCCGTGGCCCTGGTGCTGTTCTGCGAGAGGATCGTGCCGGCCGGCGCGCCGCGCTGGCAGGTCCCTCCCGCTTTCGAAACGCTCCGCGCCCTGCTGCCGCGTCAGAAGGTCTTGGGCAGGTTGTAGGTCGACTCCTCGATCACCTGCCAGCCGTCGACCTTCTCGTTGATCAGCGCCTTCACCTTCTCCCGGTCGCGCGGGCTCTTCATCGGCACGGTGGCGATGACGGTGGACTGGCTGTCGGGCGCCAGTTCCACCTCGCCCAGCTCAGGCAGCGACGACAGCTTCTTCTTCAGATCGGCGGTATCGGGGCTCGCCTGGTTGGGCGATCTGCGAGCGTAATCCTCCAGCAGGACAAGCCTGGTGCGAAACTCGTTCATCGGGAGCCTCCTGATGCCGGCAATATAGGATTGGCCCCTCAGGCCGGCAATCCGTAACCCTCCTGCGCGGCCTGCGGCAGGCGCAGCACCTTCGCCCGGCCGATCAGCATCTGCACCATCGCCGCGCTGCGCTTCGCGTTCCGCTCCATCGCCATGATGTTGGAGTTGCCGGAGAGGAACCGCGCCAGCATGCCGGAGACGAAGGGCGCCGCCATCGAGGTGCCTGACATGATCCACCAGCCGCCGTTCGGAAAGGTCGAGACGATGGCGTGGCCCGGGGCCGTGAACTGCACCTGCGGTCCGAAATTCGAAAACGATGCCAGGAAGATCGCCGGATCCACCGCGGATCGCTGGTTAGAGACATGGGCGGTAAAGGCGGGGACGGGCTGGAACGCGCCGTCGCGGCCGATTGCCGTGACCGCCACGCAATGCGGCTGGGCTGCCGGGTAGCTGACGGGGAGCCCGAAGCCGTTGCCCGCCGCCGCGACGCAGACGACGCCACGGATCCAGGCGTCGTTGATGGCGCTGCGGACGCCGTCCTCGCGCAGCTTGGGTCCTTCGATGCTGAGATTGACGATGTCGCAACCGTCATCGATCGCCGCGCGGATGGAGTTGATGATCTCAGGATTCTCCGCGCCTTTCGGTGCGCCGCCCGTATCGGGAAAGACACGGTAGCCGATGACTTTCGCATCCGGTGCCACCCCCGCGGGGCCGCCGTGCCCCGGCTGGGCCGCGATGATGCCGGCGACGTGGGTGCCGTGGCCAGCTTCCTCCGCCCAAGCCGCTCCCCAGTCGACGGGGCGGCCGGACGTGGGGTCGGCGCCGGCGATGAGGCAGCGCAGCAGCGCGACGCTCGGCGCCAGCGCCTGATGGGTGCTGTCAATGCCGGTGTCGATGATCCCCACCGTCACGCCCTTGCCGTTCTGGTGGCCGTTGACCTCGCCCGCGAGAAAATACTGCTTGGCATCGGCCGTGAAGACCGCGCCGGCGGCGTCGACCGCGCTGATACCGCTTGGGACCGCTCCCGCCGCGCGGGCTTTGGCGCGCTGCGGCTTGCGTCCGGGGAGATAGTAGGTGGTGATGGGCAGAACGCGCAGGTCGGGATTCGCGGCTTCAAGGGCCAGCCTGCCGGCATGCGTCATCGATACGACGGCAGGGCCGTCGGGGAAGCGCTGCGAGACGACTTCGAGGTCCGCGCCGCCGACGGCCTCGCTAAGCTCGTCGCTGACGGACCGAGCCGCCGACACCATCGTATTCGCGGCGAAATGCCCGTAGCGGCCGACATTGTCCGTCGCGAACCTGACGATGCCGGTGCGCATGCCTGCGACGGCGGACTGCATCGCCTCGCTCGTTACGCCCTCGCCCGGCATAACGACGTAGCGCCTTCTGGCTCCAAACCTCCGTGCCATTCCCCGCCTCCCTTGAGTTGTTTCTTTTCAGCATACAACCGTTCCGCTGGCATGGATGTGCCGAACTTCACTCTTCCGGTGGCATTGACCTTGTCGCGCGCTCGCCGTAAAAGCGCGCAACGTCCGTGGTGATTTGGCCGGTCGGCTTGCAGCCACGTTAAACAAGTCGCTAAAGGGCCGTCGCATGACGAAACCGGCTTTTGCGCGACCCGCAGGCCGGTTTTTGTTTGGAGCATGCGCCATGCCGATCAAGATTCCCAATCAGCTTCCCGCCCGCGAGATTCTGGTGCGCGAAGGCGTCTCGGTCATGGACGAGAGGTCGGCGCTCCGCCAGGACATCCGCCCGCTGCAGATCGGGCTCTTGAACCTAATGCCCAACAAGATCCGCACCGAGACGCAGATCGCACGCCTGATCGGTGCTTCGCCCCTTCAGGTCGAGCTGACGCTCGTGCGTATCGGCGCGCATAAGGCGCGGAACACGTCCGAGGACCATCTGATCGCCTTCTACCAGACCTGGGAGGAGGTCGCGGCGCGCAAATTCGACGGATTCATCATCACCGGGGCTCCCATCGAACTGCTGCCGTTCGAACAGGTGACCTACTGGAACGAACTGACACGGATCCTCGACTGGACGACGACCAATGTGCACTCGTCCTTCTACATCTGCTGGGGCGCGATGGCGGCGGCCTGGCACTTCCATCGCGTTCCGAAATACACGCTCGAAAAAAAGGCCTTCGGCGTCTACCGGCACAGGAACAATGCCCCGGCATCGCCCTATCTGGCCGGCTTCTCGGACGATTTCGCCATCCCCGTCTCGCGCTGGACCGAAGTCAGATCATCCGACATCTCGGCCGCGAAAGACCTCGAACTGCTGATGGAATCGGACGAGACCGGCCCTTGCCTGGTCGCCGAGCGGACCGGCAACCGGCTCTACATGTTCAATCACATCGAATACGACTCGACGTCGCTGAAGGAGGAATACGACCGCGACGTTGCCGCCGGCACGCCGATCGCCATTCCGCACGACTACTATCCGGACGACGATCCGGCGCGGCCGCCGCTCAACCGCTGGCGTTCGCACGCGCATCTGCTGTTCGGCAACTGGATCAATCAGGTCTATCAGACGACCTCGTTCGAGATCGAAAAGATCGGCGCCGCCAGGGAACCAGCAGCCGCCTAGGTTTCACATTGGTCTTATCGGAGCCGGCCCGGCCGCTGCGAGGTCAGGCCGCGCGGGCGACGGGCGGCTGAGCGGCCGCCTGTCTTGCGGCGGTTTCCCGAATGCAGTCCTGGAGGAGGTCGAGATCGACCGGCCCATGGAGGCTGAGCTGGACGTCGACTTCGTCGAGATCCCAGCCGAGCTCCGCAAGCTGGGCGATGATGGCGCCGATGACGCGCCGGTCGTCGAAGCGGTTGATCTGCATGCCGTTCCCCCGGTCTGACCGGGAGAAGCCTGCGCCAACATGGTTAACGCCTGGTTAGCGATCGGGTGCCGGCGTTCAACGACGCGACGAACGGCGTACTACAACGCCTTTTCGAGTTCGGGCAGGATGGTGAAGAGATCGCCGACGATGCCGTAGTCTGCGACCTGGAAGATCGGAGCCTCTTCGTCCTTGTTGATGGCGACGATGACCTTGCTGTCCTTCATGCCGGCGAGGTGCTGGATCGCGCCGGAGATGCCGACGGCGATGTAGAGCTGCGGGGCGACGACCTTGCCGGTCTGCCCGACCTGCCAGTCGTTCGGCGCATAGCCGGCGTCGACGGCGGCGCGGGAGGCGCCGACCGCGGCGCCGAGCTTGTCGGCCACCGGCAGGATCACCTCCTGGAACTTCTCCGAGGAGCCGAGAGCGCGGCCGCCCGAGATGATGATCTTGGCCGAGGTCAGTTCCGGACGATCGCTTTCCGACAGACGGTTCTCGACGAAGCTGGAGAGGCCGGGATCGGCCGCCGCATTGACGCTCTCGACCGGGGCCGAACCGCCTTCGCCTGCGCCCTGGAAAGAGGCGGTGCGCACCGTGATCACCCGCTTCGCATCGCTCGACTGCACCGTCTGGATCGCATTGCCGGCATAGATCGGACGCTTGAACGTGTCCGGGGCGACGACTTCGACGATTTCGGAAATCTGCATCACGTCGAGCAGGGCGGCGACCCGCGGCATGACGTTCTTGCCCATGGTGGTCGCCGGCGCGACGATCGTGTCGTAGCCGCCGGCGAGCGACACGACGAGGGCCGCGAGCGGCTCGGCCAGACGCTCGGCCAGCGCGTCGGCCTCGGCCAGGAGCACCTTGGTCGCGCCTTTCAGCTTGGCGGCGGCGTCGGCTGCGGCTTTCGCGCCTTTGCCGGCAACCAGGATATGCACGTCCGAGCCGATCTTCAGCGCGGCCGACAGGGCCTTCGAGGTCTGGTCGGAGAGCGAGGCGTTGTCGTGTTCGGCGACGAGGAGAATTGCCATTGTTTCGATCCTTTCCCGATTGCCTCAGATCACGCCGGCGCCCTTGAGGGCCGACACGAGTTCCTGGACCGTCTTGACCTTGACGCCCGCCTTGCGGCCGCCCGGCTCCTCGGTCTTGAGCACCTTGAGCCGCGCCTTGACCTCGACGCCGAAATCCGCCGGAGCCTTCTCGTCCAGCGGCTTCTTCTTCGCCTTCATGATGTTCGGCAGCGAGGCATAGCGCGGCTGGTTGAGCCTGAGGTCCGTCGTCACGATCGCCGGCAGCTTGACCTCGATCACCTGCAGGCCGCCGTCGACCTCGCGCGTCACCTTGGCCGTGCCGTCGCCAAGTTCGATCTTCGAGGCGAACGTCGCCTGCGACCAGCCCAGCAGGGCGGCCAGCATCTGGCCCGTCTGGTTGGCGTCGTCGTCGATCGCCTGCTTGCCGAGGATCACCAGGCCCGGCTGTTCGGCATCCGCCACACCCTTGAGGATCTTGGCCACCGACAGCGGCTCGACCAGCTCGTCGACCTTGACCAGGATGCCGCGGTCCGCACCCATCGCCAGCGCCGTCCGGATCGTTTCCTGCGCCTGCGCCGGGCCGATCGACACGACCACGATCTCCTCGACCTTGCCCGCCTCCTTCAGGCGGATCGCTTCCTCGACGCTGATCTCGTCGAACGGGTTCATCGCCATCTTGACGTTCGCAAGCTCGACCCCAGACCCGTCGCCCTTGACGCGGATCTTCACGTTGGCGTCCACAACCCGCTTCACAGGGACGAGAACTTTCATGCGTCGATTTCCTCTCTGACGAGTTCCGGGAATGCGCATGCAGCGCGTCCGGATCGGTTTTCCGGCACCGCGATCGCGGCGCCACAGGGCGGAGATCGGGACGTGTCCCGAACGTGGGTGTTGCTGTATTCGGCGACAAAACGGGCGTCAACTCGCAAAGCGACACCGGCTGTCGCGTTAAAACGGTTGAAGAGAAAATGAGCTCAGCGAAAATCCATCGCCGGTAAATCCAGATGCTGCTCGACACGGCGCATGCGCGCCTCGAGTTCGCTGATCAGGATGCCGGGCCGATGACGGACGTATGGTATTCGACGACCGCCCGCCGCAGACCGCCGATCTGGTCGCTCGTTTCCTTCCGCATGACCAGCAAGTCGGACGCGACATCGGCGCGGAGGGAATTCATCTCCGAACGTACATCGGCGATATCGTCCTTGGTCGCCATAACCGACCGCATGTCGGCCATGTCAGTGCGCAGGTCGCCGATTTCCGCGCGCATCTGGCGGAGCAACTGAAGCATGAGGCTTTCAGGTTCGTCGCTCATGTGGCGCTAGTACCACACCCGGCCGCATGGCGCTACTGGCGCCCCCAGGGTCCGGTCGGGGTGACCGGTGTGGTGACCGGCACCGCGACTTCCGCGCCGCGCGGCGTGACGATGTCCTTGTCAAAGAGCGGAACGCCCTTGCGCCGCATGATCACGACGAGCGCCGCGCCAGCGACGATGCCGCCGACATGGGCTGCCCACGACACCTGGTCCTCGCCGCCGGCGGCGAACATCAGGAACTGGAAGGCGATCCACAGCACGATCGGGATCCAGGCAGGAATTCTCAGCGGCAGTCGCATCAGCACCAACACCCACACCTTCACGCGCGGGTGGAGCATGAGATACGCGGTCACCACGCCCGCGATGGCACCGGATGCACCGATCAGCGGTACCTGCGAATTCACGTCGATGATCCCATGCAGCCATGCGCCGGCGATGGCGCACAGAAGGTAGAAGATCAGGAAACGGACATGGCCGAGCGCGTCCTCGACATTGTCGCCGAACACCCACAGGAACAGCATGTTGCCGGCGAGATGCATGAAATCGCCGTGCAGGAAGGCATAGGTGATGTAGGTGAGGATGTCCGGTACGAGGATCTGGTCCGGGCCGCGCTCGGCGAGATCGTAGATTGTGGAGGGGATGTATCCCAGGCCGATGGCCGTCGCCTGCGCGAAGCTCTCGCTCGAAAAAGTCGTCATCAGCCAGACGACGACATTGGCAACGATCAGCCCGATCGTCACATATTGCATCCTGATGTGCTTCAGGCTGTTGGCGTCGTGCAGCGGAATGAACATTCTGTGCGCCCCCCACGGCCCCCGCCGTCACCTGTTCTTTCCGGGCACCCATAACACGTCCGCCGCGCCATTGTCATTGACCACGCGGGCGGCGACGAACAGGAAATCCGAGGCGCGGTTCAGGTATTTCACCACCTCCGGATTGACCTTTTCCTCCGGCATCCGCGCCAGTTCGACCGTGATCCGCTCCGCCCGCCGCACCACGGTGCGGGCGAGGTGAAGATAGGCGGACGCGGCGGACCCGCCCGGCAGGACGAAGGAACGCAGCGGCTGCAGACCGGCGTTGAGCGCGTCGATGTCGGCTTCGATCCGGGCGACCTGGGCAGCGACGATGCGCAGCGGCTCGAAGCGTAGCGGCTCGCCCGTTTCCGGCGTGGCGAGGTCGGCGCCGAGGTCGAACAGATCGTTCTGCATGCGCAGTAGCATGCCGTCGATCTCGGGGTGGTGAACCGACGTGTGCAGCCGCGCCAGACCGATCGTCGAGTTCGCCTCGTCCACCGTGCCGTAAGCCTCGACCCGGCGGTCATGCTTCAGCCGCCGCGCGCCGGTGGCAAGTCCGGTCGTACCGTCGTCGCCCTTGCGGGTGTAGATTTTGTTCAGCTTGACCATATTGCTCCCGGACCGCTCAACCGCGCGTGAAATAGACGGCCAGCAGGATGAGGCAGAGCGCAACGAACTGCAGGAAGACGCGCGCCTGCATCAGCTTGTTGGAGGTGTTGGCGTCCCCGCCCTTCATCATGTTCCAGAGCCCGCGCAGGAGCACGATAACGACCGCGACCATGGCAACGATCGCGAAGATGTTGAAGACGGTGGACATCGTGTCTTTCCTCTTGCCCGGCGCCGGCAGGTAGTGCGTGACATAGCGCCCGGTGTGCCGGAGCGGCACCCTCGGCCGCGACGGAGGCCGTACTTGGGCCGGGCGCGGGTTGTTTCCGCAGAACCCTTCCCATATTCAACCAAGGCGCACAATCGGCGGAGAGGGCATGCGAAACATCGTCGCCGCGAAACGGATCCTGTCGGACGCGATGGGGCACTTCAACACCGATGACGGCTGGTCGATGTCCAGCCATCTCGCGATTTCCGCACTGATGGCTCTGTTTCCGTTCCTGATCTTCGCCACCGCGCTGGCGAGCTTTCTCGGCGCCGACGCGTTCGCCGACACAGCGGTGCACCTCGTCTTCGACACCTGGCCGCCGCAGATCGCCGAGCCGATAGCCAAGGAGGTGCGCAACGTGCTGACCGTGCAGCGCGGCGATTTCCTTACGGTATCGGTGATCGCCGCCGCCGTTTTCGCCTCGAACGGCATCGAGGCGCTGAGGACCTCGCTCAACCGTGCCTACCGCGTCGCCGACAATCGCTCGTTCATTTTCCGCCGCGTCCAGAGTTTCGCGTTCGTGTTCATCGCCACACTCGGCTTCCTGGCCATCAGCGTGCTGCTCGTGCTGGCACCGCTGATCGCCGACATTGCCGAGCGGAACCTGTCGTGGATCGGGCCCTATATGGGCACCATCACCCTGTGGCGCTACGTCATCGCCTCGGGGGTGATCGTCTTCGGCCTCTTTGCCGTGCATTTGTGGCTTCCGGCCGGACACCGTTCCTTCTCCGACGTCATTCCGGGCATCGTCTTCACGCTGATCGCCTGGCTCGCCGGCTCGAGCATCTTCGCAGCCTATCTGCGCCAGTTCTCGACCTATGTCTCGACCTATGCCGGGCTTGCCTCGGTGATGATCGCGGTAATCTTCCTCTACATCATCTCGGCGCTGTTCATCCTCGGCGGCGAGTTCAACGCGGCGATCCGCCGCTACCTCGAGGCCCGCTCACGTATCGCGGGATGAGGTGGCGAGCGCCACACCGGCGGACGCGATGGCCATTCCGGCGATCTGGATGAGGGTGAGCGTTTCGCCGAACAGCGGCCAAGCCATCAGCGCGGTGACCGCCGGAACCAGGTAGAACAGCGACGACACCTTCGCGACGGACCCCTCGCGGATGAGGTACATCAAGAGGAAGATCGCGCCGATCGACAGCACGAAGACCAGCCAGATCAAGGCGAAGACCAGTTCGCCGGTCAGCACGAACTCCCGTGTCTCCAGCAAGAACGACATCGCCGCCATCAAGGCGGTCGCGCCGACATATTGCCAGAAACTGCCGGTGACGAGGTCGAGACCGCCGACAAAACGCTTCTGCCAGATCGTGCCGGCGCTCATCGCAACGACGCCGAGCACCATGGCGCCCAGCGCGGCCGGCGTCAGCGCGTCCGCCGCCGCGCCGAGCTTGGGCCATATGACGATCACGACGCCGAAAAATCCAAGACCCAGGCCCAGCCAGTTGCGACGATCGATGCGCTCGCGAAGCGCAATACCCGCGACCAGCGCGGTGATCAGGGGCTGCAGGCCGACGATTAGCGCGGAGAAGCCCGCCGTCATGCCGTGACGGATCGCCCAGAATGTGCCGCCCAGATAGACGCCATGCATCAGCGCGCCGGCAAGTGCCGCGTGCGCCGCGCCACGCGCATTGGCGCGCCGGGCGCCCATTGCCAGCCCGATCGCGCCGATGATCAGCATGGTCAGGCCGAATCGCACGGCGAGGAAGGAGAAAGGCTCGGCCCACGGCATGGCATAGCGGGCGCCGATGAAGCCGGTGGCCCACAAGACGACGAACAGCGCGGGAACATAGGCGGTCGGGGAAATCATGGAATGGCGCGTCCGGTGGGCCGGATCGCTCTAATTGAAGCGATCCAGGCAAGCAAAGTGAAACGAATGGTCCACATCTTGCTCGCGGGACATAGGGGTAGGGCGACGCGGCAAGGTGCGACGCATGCTCTCCAACCTCGATACGAGTTCGCTGATCTTCGCGATCGCCTTCGTTGCGATCGTCTCGTTGATGCTCGGCATGGTGCTCGACGGCGCCATGCAGGACGACGGCTTCGGCCCGTTCGGCAACATGGTCGTCATCACCGCGGGCTTCTTCCTCGGCATATTCGCCGCGAACCGGTGGGGCGTCCGCTTCGGCGAACTCGAGCCCGCCATTGCCACAGGTCTCGCAGGCGCCTTCATCACGCTGTTCATCCTGTCTCTGGCGAAGGCCGGGATTGAGCGGGCGTTGCGGTCCTAGAGTCCCTCGAGCGCCAGCGCCCGAACCTCCTCCGGGCTCATGCCGCTCTCGCGCAACGCCCGAAGACCGGTATCGCGCCGGCTCTTCGCAAGCTTGCGGCCATCCTCGCCGACAATCAGGCTGTGGTGACGGTAGCGCGGCACGGGCAAGCCGAGCAGCGCCTGCAGCAGCCGATGGATCGCCGTGGCATGGAAGAGATCCTGCCCGCGCACGACGTCGGTGACGCCCTGGATCGCGTCGTCGACGGTGACCGAGAGATGGTAGCTCGCCGGCGCGTCGGTGCGCGAGAGGACGACGTCGCCCCATATTTCCGGCCGCGCCGCGACCGTTCCGGTCTCGCCCAGGGGCCCGGCGCCGAGTTCGGTCCAGGCGAGCTTCTCGCCTGCTCTCGCCAGCGCCGCCGCGACGTCGAGGCGCCAGGCATGCGTCGCGCCGGACTTGATGCGCTTCTGTCGTTCCCGGCGTGTGAGGGCACGGTCCACGTCGGGATAGAGCGGCGCACCGTCCGGATCGCGCGGCCAGCGGCGCGACGGCGTCTCGCTCTCGGCGATGTGGTCGCGGATTTGGCCCCGGCTCATGAAGGCGGGATAGACGACGCCCATCGTCTTCAGGCGTTCGAGCGCTGCCGCGTAGTCGTCGAAATGTTCCGACTGGCGGCGCACCGGCGTCTCCCATTCGATGCCGAGCCATTCGAGGTCCCGATAGATGCCAGTCTCGAATTCCGGCGTGCAGCGTTTCAGGTCGATATCCTCGATGCGAAGCAGGAACCGGCCGCCGGCATCCCGCGCCAGCCGCTGGTTCAAGAGGGCGGAACGGGCATGGCCGAGATGAAGCTCGCCATTTGGGCTCGGGGCAAATCTGAAAACGGGTGGACCGGCCAAGGCTGTCCTGCTGGGTGAAGTGGGCGCCAGAGCGTTGCCGCCCTTGCCGTTTCATTGCTACGGCTTTTTGCGTTGAAGGAAAAGCAAGCGGATGCGGCGGATTTCCAGTGATTCCGACATCGTCGATGCACTCGACGCACTTGTCGAGGCCGATTCGAGACTGGCCGCTGTCCGCGTCGCCGCCGGCCCCGTGCCGCTGCGCCTTTCCTCGCCCGGCTTTTCCAGCCTGGTTTCGATCGTCGTCTCCCAGCAAGTGTCGCGCGCCAGCGCCGAAGCGATCCTCGGCCGGCTGGTCTCGCTGGTCGAGCCGCTGACGCCTGGTGCGCTGCTCGCCGCCGATCCGGACCTTTTCCGCCAGGCTGGCCTGTCTCGCCCGAAGCAGGCTACCATCCTGGCGCTGTCGCGGGCGGTGCGCGACGGTCTCGACCTCGACGCCCTTTGTGCCGGCGAGGCGGAGGCGGCGATCGCCGAGCTGACCGCCATTGCGGGCATCGGCCGCTGGACCGCGGAAGTCTATCTTCTCGCCTGCGCCGGCCACCCGGATGTCTTTCCGGCGCGCGATGTCGCGCTGCAGAGCGCGGTCGGTGCCGCGCTCGGCATCGACCCCCGTCCAGGCGAGAAAGCGCTGATTGCGATCGCCGAATCATGGGCGCCGTGGCGGGCGGTCGCGGCACGCCTGTTCTGGGCCTACTACCGCCAGATCAAGGGCCGCGAAGCCGCACCTGCCGCGCAAGGGTCGCTAAACCTAGAAAAAAACTGAACAAATGGGGCATTGCGGCAACAGTCCGGCCGTTTTCGCCGCTTCACAATCCTGTCACGTCTCGCTTACAGTATCCGCGCCGATCGCTTCGGGCCTCAGGAGAAACGCGACGTGACAGTCCATGTCTCGCCAGATGGTTTGCCGGCACTGGTGCTGAACGCGGACTACCGTCCGCTCAGCTACTACCCGCTGTCGCTCTGGTCCTGGCAGGACGCGATCAAGGCCGTCTTCCTTGACAGGGTCAATATCGTTGCCGAATACGAGCACGAGGTATCGTCGCCGAGCTTCTCGATGCGGCTGCCCTCGGTCGTCTGCCTGAAGAGCTATGTGAAGCCGTCGCGCAATCCGGCCTTCACCCGCTTCAACGTCTTCCTGCGCGACCGCTTCCAGTGCCAGTACTGCCATTCGACGGAGGATCTGACCTTCGATCATGTCATCCCCCGCCGCTGCGGCGGCGCGACGACATGGGAGAACGTGGTTGCCGCGTGCTCGCCCTGCAACCTGAAAAAAGGCGGCATGTTGCCGGCGCAGGCCAAGATGTGGCCGATGCAGAAGCCCTATCATCCGACCGTGCACGATCTGCACAACAATGGCCGGCTGTTCCCGCCCAACCATCTGCACGAAAGCTGGATGGACTATCTCTACTGGGATGTGGAGCTGGAGCCCTAAACTCGGCCCAATTCCGTGCCGGCAGGCACCTTGCTTAGTCTTCTGCATTTCCGGTGCTCACGGACTCAAAGTCCGCTGCGCTCCGGTTTTCGAAGCCGTCGCCATGTGCCTCGCCGGCCGAAATCTGGATCCCGAGTTGCCGTCGCGCCACTCGAATATCGACTACTTCCCCAACGCCGCCCGATACGCCACCGCCGCCCAGAACGCGCTGGCAAGAACGTTCCAGCCGGCGAAGGACAAGCCGAGGAAACGGCCGGCGGCCTCGTCGCAGGAGGGCGGGATCACCATGTTGAGCTGGTCGAGTACGCCGTTCCCGGACCCCTGAGGCGCCACCACGGAGCCGCAACTCGCCGGGCCCGCCCACCAGTGCCACTCGACGCCGGAGTGATAGATCGCGAGGCCCAGCCCGTAGGTCATCAGGAGCGCGCCGGCAAGCAGGAGCAGCCGCGCGACGATCGGCGGCCAGCGCAGCCAGATCGCGGCCAGCGCCACCGCCATCAGCGGCACGCCGACATAGTAGGGCGTACGCTGCTCGAGACAGAGCATGCAGGGGATGTAGCCGCCGATATGCTCGAAGCCGAGTGCGGTGCCCACCGTCGCCGCCATGCCGAGAAGCAGGGCGAGTGCAGTCCATTTCTGGGTTTCGCCGATCGGTGAGGTCAGGGACATGGGTGCGAGGCTCCGTCGGGAATGTCGGCGGCGAGCAACGCCATGTTTCCGACAAATGCAAGGCCAAGACGCTTCACAAGCCCGCGACTTCGGCGCGCAGTGCGAAGACAGGTTGACGGGCAGGGGCGCGAAAGTATAGTCCGCAGCCATCGCCTCGGACCGCTGTCCGGCAGGCGCGCCCCCTTGGCGGAATTGGTAGACGCGCCTGACTCAAAATCAGGTTCCGAGAGGAGTGCTGGTTCGATCCCGGCAGGGGGCACCACTTATACCAACGGCCCGCAGAGTCACATCAGCGGGCCGTTGGTATCAGTTCCATCTCAGTTTGCACCATCACATGGGATCAAACAGGTAAGCGCCACGCCTAGAGACGCGAGGCCGCGAAATCTGCTCCGTCTCTAAGGGCTCGCAGCTTCTTCCAAACCAGCTCTTCCGCCACGAACTCGTATCCTGCAAACGTTCCGAAGCCACAATCCGTACTCGGAATCACACGCTCCGCATCGCCCAATGCTTCGACGGCGTCGAGAATGCGGAGTGCTACAACTTCGGGATGTTCGACATAGTTGCACGTGGTATCGACGATCCCCGGCAGGAGAAGCGCATCCTTGGGCAGTCCGTGAAATCGTAGCGCTGCGTATTCATGTTGGTGCCGAGGATTGGCAAAGGGTATCGAGAACGCACCAACCTTGGCTCGGCTGAGGATGGGCAGAAGGTCCTCTAACGGGACATCGTGCAGATGCGGGCCATCCCAGTTTCCCCAGCAGCAATGAAGCCTGATTCGCTCCGCCGGCAAACCCGTGACCGCGGCATTAATCGCATCCAGATGATCTTGGGCCCGCTTTACGAAATCCTCTGTCGATAGGTGTTTAAAGAAGATGCCGCGCTCCATCGCGAGATCGGGTGCGTCGATCTGAAGACTGTAGCCGGCCGCAAGGATGGCCTCGTATTCGACCCGCAAAGCTCCAACAAGCGCATCCAGATAATCGTCGTGGCTGTCATAGTGTCTATTGTGTAAGGTCGTTGCCACAATACCGGGCGAGGGCGCAGTTAGGAATGCTTCTGATGTCGTTAATCCTCGCTTCTTCAACGCTCCTGCCAACGTCGAGCATTCGGCCTCAATCGCCGACGTAGATTCATAAAGAACCGGGCCTATGGCCATCGGTGCATTGCGAATTTTAGCGACGGGTCCCATCCCCCGCCGGGCCATCACCGAGAAGGTGGGAAACTCGTCATAGTCCAGCGACGACGCCCGTTGGGATTCTCCACCAAAGCCTGCCATCCGTTCCGCAATGTAGGTCTGGAAACCAGCTCTTCCCTGTTCGCCGTCATTGATCCAGTCAATTCCGGCATCGACCTGCCGCGCGACAATCTCTTCGACACGAGCCTCGACCTTGAGGAGGAAACTCCTTTCATCAACTGCGGCTCCAACCTCCCGCGCGATGAGCATTGCGGAGAGTTCTTCCCCCCGCGGCAGAGATCCTACATGCGTGGTGCGAAAATGGTGGGCAGTCATGGGTCCCTCGGAGTCAGGACCCGCGAGAGGCGTGTCCTTGAGCTGCTGTCACTTGTGCGCGCCGTCTAGGAAGCTAGTATCGATAAGTACAGCCATCAACAAGGCTGGCTCATCTGAGATATTCTGCCAAGCATGATTGGTCTGTCTCTGTATGACGACATCGAACTGGTTCATTATTGTCTCGCTATCATCAAGTATCAGCTTCACCCTTCCCTTTAGAAGAATGATGTAATCGATGCTCTGCGTGCAATGCATTCCAGGGTGCTTGGCTCCTTCGGTCCATGCTGCCTTGGCACCCATCTTGGCAAAGATCTCGCGCGCTTCTTTCTGACCTTCCATTCCGGCGGAGACTGGGGGAAGTTGAAAGAATCGGAATGTGTTTCCGCCGGCAGCTGGAGCCAAAGTGATCGGTCGGTCCGCTCCGTCCAATGTCAATTTGTCAGGCCCTCCATCGAACATGGCCCAAAGGTCGGACAAGCCACGCTCGGGCGCACTTTCAAGGACGTGCGGTGTAAGGCCGTCGGAGATGATGTAAGAGCGGCCCCTATCATCATTCGCTGTCACAATCCGTCGAACTGGTATGAGCATTTCCGATTCCCTATGATATTCGCTATGGTTTTCTATTCTATAGATAGACAAGATATAGAGAAAGTATCGGAAATACTGTAATCACTACAAGTCTTATAATATCTGACGCGACAAATAATGTTACTCCTCGAAAGATCGTCGCCAATGGAATGTCTCGAGAAACTTCTTTCAGGACGAAAACGTTGAGGCCTATAGGAGGGGTAATCATGCCCAGCTCAATTACAACGATGTTGACAATCGCCCACCACACAGGATCGTAGCCAAGCGACACGATCAACGGGAGTACGAAAGGCAACGTAATCAGCATTGCGGAGACGGTCTCGAAGACGGCGCCCAGCATCAGATACATCAGCAGCAGGGCGAAGATTATCCCGAGGGGAGGAACGTCCAGGCCGCCTATCTGCGCTACCAGAGCCTGAGGCGCACCGCTGATCGTGAAGAAATAAGAGAAAATCGAAGCGCCGAAGATGATCAGGTAGATCACCGCCGTATTGGCCGCGGTTTCTCCCAGGGCCCGCAGGAAGGCCTGCCAAGTCATGGTACCGCGGGCAACTGCTATGAACAGCGTGAACGTGGCGCCAACAGCCGCAGCCTCGTTGACCGTCACGACGCCGCCGTAGATACCCCCGATTACCGAGGCAAGCAGTGCGATGACCGCCCAGCTCTGCCCGATGATCCGTAGCCTTTCGCGCCAGGGGACCCTGTCGCCTGCCGGTCCGGCTTCAGGATAATAGTGGGTGTATATTGCGATGGCCACCATATGGAAAGCGACTGCCATGATTGCCGGAATGACGGCAGCCATGAACACGTCGAGAATTGAGACTTGGGCTAGGACCGCATAAATCACCATAATGATGGACGGCGGCACCAGCGCACCAAGCGTTCCGCCCGCGGCAATGCAACCGGTCGCGAAAGAAGGTGCATAACCACGTGCGAGCATCTGCGGCAGAGCCACGCGGCCGAACGTAGCCGCCGTCGCCGGCGAAGAGCCGCAGATGGCGCCGAACAGTGCGCAGCCGCCCATTGTAGCCATTGCGAGGCCGCCGCGCCAATGTCCCAGAAAAGCGTTCGCCAGCCGGTAGATCTCCGCTGACAGCCCTCCTGCGGTGGCAAAGCTGCCCATCAAGAGAAAAAGCGGGATGACAGCGAACTCATAGTTCGTGATAACGCCCGCGGGTTCGGACACGAGAATGCTTAGCGCGGGCCGGATGCCTTCCAGTGCCCAATAGCCAAGGAATCCGGCCATAGCCATCGCGATGCCGATTGGCACACGGACGAGGATGAGCAGGAACATGAAGGCGAGCCCAAGCCCGCCAATCACCAGGGGATCCATTAAAATTCCTCCGTCTGGTGAGGCCGTTCTACTTCCATCCCGAGCAGCATGCTCCGGATGGATAGGAACAAAGCTAATGACTGCACTGGTATACAAAGAATAAAAAGAGAAGTTGTTGCAACCCACCATGGTGCAACAGGCAATTGGAGTGTAAAGGACGTTTCGCCATCCAGCATGACTTCGCCGGTGTAGATAATCAACTGCCATCCGAGCAGTGCGAAAAATGCTAAGGTTAGAGAGTCCGCCAATACATCGAAGAATAGGCGGAGTCGTTTCGGCATCATTCTCACCCCGAACTCAATCCGAATGTTTCGTCGCTCCGCCAGGGCAGCCGGGAAGCAGGCCGCCATGGCCACAGCGATGAACAATGTCGAGAGGTCATAGACTCCCGTGATCGGCGAGGAGAAAAGCCACCTCGCCCCGACATCTGCCAACGTCGCAACGGCAATGACCAACAGGGCCGCCAACCCGACCAGCGCGAGCAGGCGAGTTGACTTGATGTTCAATCTGTTGACGTCCTCAATGGTCATCTGCAACTCCCCAAGCTCAGGCTAGCGAAGCTTAGTTTGCGCGCAATTTGCCGAGGGCCTCCACCCACGTCGTCTGCAGGTCACCGCCGCGATCCTGTGCGGCCACATACGTCGCCGAACAGTTGGACATAGCCTCACCCCACTTGGCCCGGTCTTCTTCCGACGGGATGACGACCGACTGTTTGGGATCAGCCTGCACCTGCGCCAGCCGCTTTTCTCCTTCGGCATCCATTGCGGCACCGAATATTCGTGCCAGCGCTTCACCACCCTTCTCGTGCATGATGTCCCGCACTTCTTCGGGCAGCGCCTCGAATTTGGCCTTGTCCATCACGAAGCCGAAGGGGATCGAACCGAAAGCGTTGTGGTAGTGATAGGGAGTGGCGTCGGCTACGCCGAACGCGAAAAGGGCAGGATAATGAAGGGCGATCCCTTCAACGACACCTCGTGCCAGGCTTTCGGCTGCCTTGCCGATCGGCATGCCGACCGGCACGCCGCCCAGCAGCTCCACACAGCCTTGTTCGAGCGGGCCAGCGGTGCGCATTTTCAACCCCTTGATGTCCTCGATTGAGGAAATCGGCTTCGTGGAGTGAACGAGATAGGGCGAAGTGACAAAGGTGCTGATCACCTCGAGGTCGTCATAGCCCCGCAGCTTGCCATCCTGAAGCATCCGCCAGAACGCAACAGAGCCTTCAAGGGCGCTGTTTGAGGTGGCCGGGAGTTCCGTGACCCAGTTGTCCGGGAAGAGACCGGGATTGTAGGCGGGGATGATGAAAGCGATATCGGCAACGCCGTCCTTCAGCATCTTGATCTGTTTTGATCCATCTCGCCCAAGGGTTCCGCCAGGAAACATCTGGATCTTCACCTTGCCGCCGGATGCCTCTTCCACCGCACGGGCCCAGGGCAGCATGGCCTGCTGGTAGGTGATCTCTTGTTCAGGTGTGAAAACCGAGAACTTCAGCGTTATGTCCTGCGCAGAGACCTGCCCAGATGACAACAATCCGATCGCAAACGCGGCCAGCGAGATCTTCTTCATAGTGCTCCTCCGTTTTGGGTGCCGCGCTATGGCTCGGCAGCGCCCGAAATCTCTATGGGAGTTCTCTCCGAATGTCAAACGCCTGTTTCATTCATTTGAATGAAACAGGCGTTTCCATCGACTTGACCGAGGTTCGGATCAACACATTGTCGGGTTGGACCCGAACAACCTGCCAACTTCTGGAAGCCAATGCCCCTGAGGGGTCAATCGACTATGCACTGACCGGCGTTTTCGATATCGCGACGCATCGATCTGAAAGTTGCGCCACGACGCTCAAGGATTGGAAGTGCGCCCAGAGCTTCAACTATGTGAACAAGGGTCGGCAGTTGCTCCCATGTCGACGGCAAGAACCGGACGTCCCCGGACCCTGTAGAATATCCCATGACCTCGGCTGGAGCTACGGTAGGCGTTAGGATCACGCCCTCGAAATCAGTCTCGCCGGGACATCCGACACGCGGCACATAGCGGTAGTGCAGGGTGCCGTCGGTCGGCGGTGCAGGCTCGGGCGCCGTAGGGCTGAGGCCGTTCAGCTCCAGCTCGAGGAACCGGTGACCTTCCCAACTCGCCGTGCACAGGACCTGGCCATCAATGACCTGCGGAGGGTGAATGTCGCAGAACACCTTCGCATAACCGAGCTCATCGCGACCTGTGATGATCGGATCAGCTTTGTTTTCCCATAGCACTGCGAGGAAGGACCCGCGCAATCGCCTGGAACTGCCCTCATAGCGTGCGGGTATTTTTACCCCGAGCGTATTGTAGCCTCGTCCTGCAAGCCACTGGATCTCGCGCATATAGCTGAATTCGACGGTTACGACCGGTTCGCCGTCTAACACCAAGCCCGGAGGAAGCAGCGACTGCGCCGCACTAGCGCTGGTCAGGAAACCGCTGGCATAGACGTCAATATGTGCGAGATGGTTGTCGTATCGCCCTCCGCCTACGCGCTGGCGAGGGCCGGGCATTGGACCGAACGATACCGGCATCCGATACCGTAGCCGCCCATCCGAGACTAGGTTCATCCATATTCTCCTAGGTTTAGCACCCGTTCACCGGCCGCTGTCCGACCCTGATCGGCAACCCAATCCTCAGGCCACCGCGGCATTCCCGCTCACCCGCGAACCCCCACCAGATGCCGAAACCGTCGGAACCTGCCCAGTGGGTGCCGTGTGGCTCGGAAGCGGAACGACGTGAAACTAGCAGGAAGGCGACAAACATCAAACGTTTGTTTTATTCACTTGAATGAAGCTTCTGTTTAAGGCACGTTGTGGGCTAGGAAAACAAGAGTGAACGACTCGATGCCTAGCAACTGCCTCATACGAAACGTTTTCGTGGCCGACCCTGATTCGGAGCATGCCCTCTTCCCTCGTCCATCCAACATTTTCGTACGCAATGGACGGATCGCTGCCATTGGCCCGGATGTGTGGGCGTCAGACGTGGAGATCATCGACGGGAGAGGCGCGATCGCCTGTGCGGGAATGGTCGATTCCCACCGGCATATCTGGCAAACTGCCATCCGCGGAGTGGCCGCAGACTGGTCGTTGGCGGACTACGTTCGCGAAATCCGAGTAGGGTATGCCGCCCCGTACTCCCCTGACCATGTCTATCTGAGCAACTACGTTGGAGCGCTCGAAGCGCTCGATACCGGCGTAACCGCCGTATGCGATTTCTCGCACATCATGAATAGTCCCGCACACACCGAAGCAGCGATTCAGGGTCTCACCGATGCTGGAATTCGCGGTGTGTTCTGCTACGGATTCTACGACGTTCCCACCCGCAGCAGAGCCTTTGCCAATCATTCCGATCGGGTCCGTCACGCCGACGAGGTCGCCCGCATCTTCCGCTCCACTGCCGGACCATTGCTTGATTTTGGACTGGCTCTTACCGAGTTCGCGCTTGTAGACGGAGAGCAGACAGATGATGAGATCGCCATTGCCCGCCGTCATGACGCGCTGATCACTCTGCATGTCGGAGGGTATAGCTACCCGCGCGGCATTGGATATCTGAAGGAGCGTGGCAAGCTTGGTCCCGACATGCTTCATGTTCATGCGAATTGGAGCACAATAGAGGAGCTGGAACTGCTGGTGCAGGCTGGGGGAAGTCTCTCGGTGACGCCGGAGACGGAGATGCAGATGGGTATGGGCTTGCCCATGACCAACAAGCTTCTCGAAGTAGGCGGGATGCCGAGTTTTGGCGTCGACATCGTGTCCAACAACAGCGGCGACATGCTGACCCAGTTGCGGCTGGGCCTCCAGATGGCTCGTGCGATCGATAATCAGAAAACCATCGAAACTGGCAAGGCACCCGACAAGATTACGATGACAGTCCGCGACGCTCTGCGTTTTGGGACAGAAGGCGGAGCCCGCGCCATTCGAAAGCAAGGTGAGATCGGACGGCTCACCAAGGGCCTCCTGGCGGATATCGTGTTGTTTTCGGCTCAGGGGCTGCACATGGCACCTATGACCGACCCCGTTGGAATGCTCCTTTTGCAGTCCCGACCAGGTGACGTGGAACTGGTGATGGTCGAGGGACGTATCGTAAAGCGAGACGGGCGGCTCGTGAACGTGGACTATGCGGGGCTTACGGCCAAATTGAGTGACGCCTTCCGAGAGATCGCCGAACACGTCGAAGGTGCGCGTGATAAGTCGACGCTGTCGGCCAAGCGTTGGCTGAACACTCTTCAGAGGACCACTGGAGGTCAAGGTGCTGCTTGAGAAGGCCCGACAGGACGAAACGAAAGAAAAGATCCGAGCGACCGCCCGAAAGCTTATGGCTGAGAAGGGGATCGAGAATGTGACAATCCGGGACATCGCGGCGACCGCCGGCGCGAACGTTGCCGCGATCAACTATCATTTCCGCAACAAGGAGTTGCTGACCTATGAGGTCCTGCGCGATGTGGCGCGCAACAGCGTCAAGCGTCGGTTGGCGATGCTCGATGAAACGGAGGCCGCCGCAGCAAGCGAAGGGCGCGTCGTCACCGTTCCAGAGATCGTGCGATGCTTCATTGAAGGCTACTTGCCCGAGGACAGTTCGACCGACGGTGACCTTCTCGCGAAGCTGATCCTGAAGAACCGTCTCACTCCGACCGAGTGGACCTCCGCAATCCTCAGCGAAGAGATTGAGAAGATGGCCCACAGGTTCGTGGAGGCGTTGCGTAAAGCTACCCCTCATATCACGGAAAAGGATCTTGGCTGGCGCTATCACTTTATGGTCGGAACAGTCGTTATCGCCCTGAACGATCGCAGCAATCCCGGTCGTATGCTGCGCCTTACGCGCGGCGAATGCGACACCGATGACCGGGCCGAACTCCGGCGCCAGCTTGAGGCACAGCTTGTTCGGACCTTCGCTTAGCAGCGATAACCCAGAGCCTACTTTGTGGACATATGCGTATGACCGGATTGCTAAGAAGTTGGATTGCGTCGGCAAATTCCGAGACCACTGATTTTCCGCTCAACAACTTGCCCTACGGGGTCTTCAGTGGCGGCCAGGAAACACCGCGCTGCGGCGTCGCGATCGGCGATCTCATTCTCGACGTGACTGGTCTTGAGCGGGCAGGGCTGATTGGAGCACCCGGTGCGCCGGACTTCCAAGAGCCGGCGTGGAATACATTCATGCGACGCGGACCGGGAGCTTGGAGGGTGTTTAGGGCGCGGCTAACCGAGTTGCTCATCGAAGGCAGCGAAACTCAGGAAGTGGTCGCGCCGTTTCTCGTCCCAATGAACAGCGTGAAAATGCACCTGCCATTCGAGGTAACCGGCTTCACCGATTTCTTCGCAAACCTCGATCACGCAACCAATGCTGGAACGATATTTCGCGGACCCTCGGATGCTGTGGCTTCCAACTGGTATGATATTCCGGTCGGCTACAATGGACGGGCAGTGACCGTCTATGTGTCAGGCACACCAATCCGCCGGCCCCTCGGCCAGGTTCTGCTGCCGGGTTCGGAACGCCCGGTCCTAATGCCTGAACCGAAGCTGGACTACGAGTTGGAACTCGGTGCGGTCGTCGGAACGGACCATGCCGGATTTCAGCCAGTCAATCTTGCAGACGCCGATGCGATGATATTCGGCTATGTCCTCGTGAACGACTGGTCGGCGCGCGGCATCCAGGCTTGGGAAGCCAGGCCACTAGGTCCGTTTCTCGCCAAGAGCTTTGCCACTTCGATAAGTCCGTGGGTCGTGCCTGCAGCAGCGCTTGCGCCGTTTCGCTGCCCTCCGCCTTCGCGCGTCCATCCGCTCCTGCCCTACCTGTCCGAAAGCTACCCCACCCATTTCGACATCGAGGTGGAAGCGCGAATGAAGACCCAGGAATCACAGAGCGAGTTGGTGATCGCGACAACGAACTACCGGCGAATGTACTTTTCGCTCGCACAACAGCTCTGTCACCACATGATCAACGGTACTGCCATGAGAGCGGGTGACCTGTTGGGCTCCGGCACGATAAGCGGACCAGCTCCGGAAAACCGAGGCTGTCTCCTCGAGCGCACTTGGAACGGCACCGAGGCACTCACCTTTCCTGACGGCACGCGACGGACTTTTCTCGAGGACGGTGACGAGATAGCGCTCACCGGTCGCGCGCTAGGTGGGGACTATCGAATCGGTTTCGGCGAATGTCGTGGGCGGATCTTGAAAGCCCCGATTTGGCCAGCCGGGTAGTAGTCGGTTTTCCCGATTGAACATTCTGATTGGCCTGCTGCCGGTTTTTCGGAGACCAGGTTGAGTTAGCATAGCTTGCTCCTCGAATTCGATCGGCTGAGATAGCTCAGTGTGGAGTGCAGCCTTCAATACGAGTCCGTCTTCGAGCGATCGCGCATCATGCCAGCCATAGCATGACCCTGGGTCTGCCTCTCTATGGGCAATTGACCAACAATTGTTGGGCGGTATACCAGCGTCAATCAGACGCTGGAGAGAATGTGTCGTGGCCGACAAAAATTCGCGCCCCTCCGGGCACGCCGACATAGCCGAATCCACCGAGATCGCGATACTGGACGCTGCGGAACACCTTTTCGCTGACCACGGCTTTGATGCCACCTCCGTTCGCGCTATCGGCACCAAAGCTGGCGTCAATCCCGCGCTGCTCCACTACTATTTCTCTACGAAGGAGGATCTGCTCCGCAGGGTAGTCGAGCGCCGCTCGAGCTCCATCAATTCGATCCGGCGCGAACGTCTTCTAATGCTGTTCGCAAATTCCTCGCCCACGTTGCCGACGCTGGAAGATGTTCTTGAAGTGATCATTCGACCGACGATCGAATTGGGACGCGACGAGAACCAGGGAGGCAGTAGCTATACACGCATCATCCATACACTGTCGGCAGCGAAGGATCCGCGCTTCTATAGACTCATCGCAGACAATTTTGACCCCATCGCGCGCTATTCGATTGAGTGCATCCAGCGCGTCGTCCCCGATCTGACTAAAGCTGATGCGGTCGACTGCTACATGTCGATGATCCAGATCTCCTTCATGTTGATGGCGCCGACCGGACGTGCCGTCGCATTGGCCGATGGTCATAAATACGAGCAAGATGCGGAGCGCGCGATCAGGTTCGCAACACTGTTCGCTGCCGCAGGTATCCGCGCTTTGGCGGTCAGACGAGCGGCGCCGGCCTGAAGCCTTGAATTACTGCTGACGAACACCACGAATCCATATTGATCGATTGCCCAAATTCTGATAGTCATTCGCTCAAATCGAGCGGACTTCGGGAGGGGGCGGCTTTATGGTTGGCGTGGCATCTGCCGCGGTTCGTCCGCATCAGAGAGGAAGTTTCCTGCGATCGCAGGAAGCGGTGGTGTTCCTCATCGCCCTTGTGGTCTTTGTCGGTTTTGCACTCGCGCTCGACCGGTTCCTCACGCCGGGCAACCTCTCGGTGCTTGTCTTCAATATGTCGCTGATCGGCATCCTGGGATGCGGCATGGCCGTGATCGTGATCGGGCGCGGCATCGACCTTTCGCTCATCGCGATCATGGCGGTGACCAGCGCTACCCTGCTACAGCTCTTGTCCAATGGCGTGCCGATGGGGGTGGCCATCCCGATCACCCTGCTGCTGGCGCTGGCGATGGGCGCGCTTAACGGCCTGATCATCGCCTTTTTCGAAGTCCCGGCCCTGTTTGCGACACTGGCGACCGCGCTTGTCTTCTTCGGCGCCAGCCGCGTCTTCTTCCTTGACAGCGCAGTGCTTTACCTGCCTGGCGCTTACTCGTCCTTCATCGCACTCGCCTCGGCCGATATTGCGGGCATCCCCGTGCCCGTCATCGTGTTCCTGTGCGTCGCGCTCGCTCTCCATTTGTTGTTGAACGCGACCTCGTTCGGCCAGCTCACCTACGCGCAAGGCGACAACATTTGGGCGGCGCGCAATTCCGGCGCGCCGGTGCGGCCGATGATCGTGCTGCAATACATGATCTCGGCTCTGGCGGCCGTCATCGGCGGCTACATCTTCACGGCAGCCTCCGGCGCCATCGACATGCAGATCATCCGTTCGACGCTGATCTTCGACGTAGTGCTGGTCGTGGTCCTCGGCGGCGTCAGCCTTGCTGGCGGCCGCGGCTCGATCTGGAGCGTGGTCGTCGGCACGCTGTTGATCGGCATCCTGGTCAACGGCATGGTCATTCTCGACCTCAATTCCAGCATCCAGGGTATCGCCAAGGGCATCGTGCTCATCTGCGCCATTCTCCTCGACCGCTTCCTGCATCCCGTGGATGAGGAAACGGCGAAGCAAGGGGACACGTTCTGACGCGTCTCCGCTGCAATACGTCCACGATCTAGCTTGTCGTCTCAGGGAGGAAACACATGATCCGTTCATTCTGCAGCATTCTGGTCGGAGGCCTGGTGGGTCTCGCGATCGCTACCGGCGGGGCGCAGGCCCAGGCCAAGCTCAAATCGTCGGAAGAGCTCTTCGACAGTTTCGTCGCCGCCACCAAGGGCAAGCGCATCGCCTGGGTGCCGCAGGCGCTGGGCATGCCGCTGACGGAAGGCTGGACTTCCGTCATGAAGGAGGAGGCCGCGGCCCTTGGGATGGAGCTGATCGTGCGGGATCCGAACTGGAGCACGTCGGCGATGACCCAGGCCGTCACGGCGCTGATCGCCGAGAAGCCGGACGTGCTGGTGGTCCATAACCCTAACGTCCAGCTGCTGGCGCGGCAGCTCAAGCAGGCCGAGGAAGCGGGCATCCATGTCGTCCAACTGAACATGGTCTCGAATTACAAGACCGACGCCTTCGTCGGCGGCGACTGGAAGAGCCTTGCGCGCGGCATGGCCGAGGACATCGTCAAGACCTGCGGCGAGGGCTCGGGCAAGTCGGGCAAGGTCGCCGTGGTGCAAGGCGAATTAACCTCGGACGTCTCGATCCTTGAGACGGAAGGGGCGATGGAGGTGTTCGCCAAGCATCCCGAGATCAAGGTCGTGTCCGACCAAGCCGCGATGTGGGATCCCAACAAGGCGCGCGAGGTGACCGCGGCGGTGCTGCAGCAGCATCCCGATCTTTGCGCCGTGCTTGGCCACTGGGGCCCGATGACCATGGGCGCTGGCCAGGCTGTCAAGGCCGCCGGCCTCAGCGACAAGGTCACGGTCTATTCCACTGGTGAAAACCCGCAGATGATCTGCGACGCCATCAAGGATGGCGTGCTGACCAAATACTGGAGCGTCGACAACAAGAAGCAGGGACGCGACGCCATGCTGACTATCAAGTATCTTCTGATGATGGCGCAGCCACCGGGCACCTACAAGCTGGCGGCCTACAGCCCCTTCGAGGTGATCACGCGCGACAACGCCGACAGCCTCTGCTGGCGCTAGCACCTTTCGCTGGAGCGAAGCTTCCGCGAAGCTTCGCTCCCTCCATCTCAAAGTTTTAGGAACGACCCGCGATGGCCAAAGGCCTGTCGACGTTTGAGCGTATCTGGGCGCCCCGGCAGCAACTATCGGAAGCAATGGTCAAGCGGTGGTTCGAAACCGCCGTACCGTTCGCGCTGCTGATGCTTGTGCTGCTGGTGAGTGTCGTGCTGGTGCCGAATTTCGTCACTCTCGGAAGCCTGTCCTCAACCTCGCGAGAGTTCGCCGAGTTCGGGTTCATCGCGCTCGCCATGGCGATCGTGCTGATTGGCGGCGGTGTCGATCTGAGCGTCGGGTCGGTCTTCGCGCTGTCCAATTTCGCCGCGCTGTACCTGATGTTCGTCGGCGGGTATTCCGCCGGCGCCTGCCTCGTCCTCGTGCCGCTGTTCGGCGCGATGCTGGGTGCGATCAACGGTTTCCTGATCGGCTTCCTGCGGGCTCGGGCACTGCTGACGACGATGGCGACGCTGATCATCTTCCGCTCGATCTACGAGGTCCTGATCTATCGCTACGCCACCGACATCTCAGTCGGCTTCGTCGAATCGGACCTGTGGGATTTCGTCGGAGCCGGAGACGTGTTCGGGGTTCCCTCAAATGCCTTGATGCTGGCGATCGTCGTGCTCGCCGCCCATGTCATGCTCAGCCGCACGAGTCTCGGATGGCACATCGCCGCCGTGGGCGCCGGCCGCCTGGCCGCCCGCCATGCGGGACTTCGGGTCAGCTGGCTGGTCTGCGGAACCTATGTGATCTCCGGCGCGCTTTCCGCCACAGCGGGCCTGTTCTACGCGGCGCGGTTTCTCAACGCCGGACGCGATGCGGGCGTTGGCATCGAGATCGATGCGCTGACGGCGGTGGTGCTGGGCGGCATCAGCCTCATGGGAGGCCGAGGCACCGCTGGCAGGGCGATGATCGGAGCGCTCGCTATCTTCCTTATCAACAATGGCCTCGTTCGATCGGGCGTCGTGTCCGGCATGAATTCGCTGGTGATGGGTCTGCTGATGCTCGTCGCCGTGGCTATCGACGTGAAGCTGTTGAAGAACCTGCCGCGTATCGCATCGCGGCTTTACCTCGACCCGGCAAGGTTGGACATGACGCCCCCGGTATCGATCGAGGCTGGTGCGACGTCGCCTTTCGCGCTCAACTACAAGCTGCGCGGCGCCTATCCGATCGGCTTCAAGGGTGAAGATTTCGCCGGTCAAGAGGACTACGTCCTCGACGATCGCGAGATGCGCCTGTTCAATCCCGAAGACGTCATCATCGACGAAGAGGGCAGGGTCTACACCGGCACGTCCAACGGCCTGATCATGCGCTTCTTCGGCCACAATTACGGCGACCGCGAAGTCTATGCCCGTACCGGCGGACAGGTGCGCGGCCTGGCCTGGGGACCGGACGGCGGTCTCTATGCGCTCGTGACCGGCGTCGGCCTGGTGATCGTCGACCGCGACCGGACGGTCAGGCGCCTCGCGGACGAAACGAACCGTACGCCCTTTCGCCTGCGGGACGACAGTCGCCTGACGGCATTGTCGAACCTGACGGTTGGGACGGACGGCAAGGTCTACATTTCCGAAAGTTCGTACCGATACGACAGCCACAACTGGACCAGCGATGCGATCGAGGGCCGCCCCAACGGACGTATCCTCGTCTACGATCCTGTCACCGGTCAGACCAGAACGCTGATCAATCGGCTGATCCATCCGAGCGGCGTCTGCGTCTCGCATGACGGCAAGTCGCTGCTGTTCGCCGAAACGTGGCTCTGCCGAATCTCGCGCTACTGGCTGCAGGGCCCAAAGCGCGGGCGCATCGAGGTGGTCGCCGACAATCTCCCGGTTTTCCCGGCCAACATATCGCGCGGCACTGAAGGATACTGGGTTGCCGTCGCCGGCTCGCGGACGCCGAGCTTCGATCTCTTCGCGTCCGAGAAATCGGTCCGATACCGCATGGTCCGCACCTTGCCGAAGGATGAATGGCTGGTGCCGAATCTCAATGTCGGTGGCGCCTTCCGTATGTCTGACGGCGGCGACGTTTCGCAGATGCTGTGGGATCCCGCCGGCCGGGGCCAGAACTATTCGACCGTGACCTCCGTCCGGCAGCACGGACCTTACCTTTACCTCGCTGGCGTCTACAACAACCGCATCGGCCGCATCGTGATCGATCCCGACGGAGATGTGTGGAAGAGCCCCAACTTCTCCTATCCGCGCGAGGCCGCCCTGGTACCCGAAGGAGCGATGTGATGCTGGGCGCGCTGCGGAACTATCTGTCGCCCGAGCGGGGGTCAACGCCGGTGTTCGACGGCGTCCTCAGGCCGAACCAGGAGCTGGATCTCTGCCGGCTACTGGCGCGTCATCTGGGGGGAGCCGACGACATCGCGGTCGTCGACGGCGAACCCGTCGTGTCCTGCGGATCGCGGCTGCTTCGCGTGAGCGGTCATTGGTTCGCCCCGCTGGTTTCGACCATTGCGGAGTTCGATGGCATCGCCGGCGCGATTGCCGCGACCGACCATGGGCTGGCGGTAGCGGTCGACGGCAACCGGATCGTTTTTTCCGGCGGGCTCCACAACGGACGCGTTCTTGCCGCCGCCGCCGGGAGCCGGTTCTCCTGCATCACGGCGCTGGCCGCGCACGGCAACCGTCTGGTCGTCGCCGAAGGGTCGAAAACCAATGGCACGGCCGGTTGGCGCCGCGATCTTATGGAACAGGGCGCGAGCGGCCGCGTGGTCGAGATCGACCTCGCATCCGGACGTGAATCGGTGTTGGCCGAGGGGCTGGCATGGGCGAGCGGCGTGGCCTTCGCGCCCGACGGCTCGCTCGTCGTCTCGGAAAGCTGGCGGCACCGCGTCCGATCGCTGAGCGGCGGGAAAGGATCTTTCGACGATATCCCCGCCTATCCCGGACGCATCGCGGCATCTCCCGGCGGCGGCTACTGGCTGTCCTGCTTTGCCACGCGAACACAGCTGGTCGACTTCGTGGTTGCCGACCGCCGTCTTGCCGGCCGGATGATGAAAGAGATCGATGAAGAGTTCTGGATCGCGCCGACACTGGCCGCGACCGACCATCCGCACGAGCCGACTCAGCTCGGTGGGGTCAAGTACTACGGTGCGCGCAAGCCGTGGGCTCCGGCGCGCTCCTACGGATTGGTCATCAAGCTCGGGTCGGATCTCGTTCCGACGGCATCCCTGCACAGTCGGGTGGACGGCAAGCGGCATGGCATTACCGGCGTCGCCTGCGACGGCGAGAGGGCTTTCTTCGTGTCAAAAGGCAACGGAAAACTGATGCAGCACGACATTCCCCGGGCACTGGAGGCGGCGCGATGAGCGGCACGGGAGACGTTCGGCTTCGTGTCCGCAAGGCCAACAAGGTCTATGGCGGCGTCCATGCGATCCGCGACATCGACTTCGACCTTCATGCCGGCGAGATCTTCGGGCTGCTCGGAGAGAACGGCGCCGGCAAATCGACTCTCTGCAAGGCGATCGCCGGCGCGGTGAAACTCACCTCCGGGCAGATGTGGCTCGACGGTCGCGAACTGACCTACGAGCGCCCGGCGGACGCGCTCGCCGATGGCGTCGTCATGGTCTACCAGGAGTCCAGCCTGGTTCCGTCGATGACAGTGGCGCAGAACATCGTGCTTGGCCGGGAGCAGCCGTTCAACCGGCTCAAGACGCTCTACAAGGACACGCAGTCGGTTCTGCGGTCGCTCAACTTCCACGTCGACCCGACCGCCGTCGTCTCGAGCCTGGGGGCCGCCCAGAAGCAGATGGTGGAGATAGCCCGCGCCGTCTACAACGATGTCCGGCTCATCATTTTCGACGAGCCGACCGCGACGCTGACGCCGGCCGAAAAGAAGAATTTCTTCCGCCTGTTGCGTAACCTCAAGCTGAAGGGCGTTTCGGTCATCTACATCTCGCACGCGCTCGAGGAAACGCTCAAGATCGCCGACCGGTTGATGGTGCTGCGAGACGGCGAGCACATCGTCACGGGCCCGGCAGCGGATTTCAATCGCGATACCGTTATCCACCATATGGTCGGCCGCACGGTCAACGACAGTTACTACGCCACGCAGATGAACTCCCGCGACCGATTCATTCAGACGCGCCGCGCGGAGCGCGTGTTGCCGGTGGTTCTGAAGGTGGAGAACCTGCGCATGGGCGGCGTGGTGCGGTCGATGTCTTTTTCCGTCCGGGCCGGCGAAGTGACGGGCATCGCGGGGCTGATCGGAGCCGGCCGCACCGAAGCGGCCAAGGTCATCGCCGGCGTCTTGAAGCGCGACCTGGTCAATGGCGGCCGGGTCCTGCTGGAGGGGAGACCTGTGCGATACCGCACACCCGCCCAGGCGGTCGCGGACGGCATCGTCTACGTGACCGAGGACCGCAAGATCGACGGCTTCTTCGAGACGATGAACCCGGCGCGTAACATCTATGTCGGCTGGCTGGCGAAGTTCCGCCGGCTCTGGTCGCGCGCCGGTACGCGCCAGGCCGAAACATCCTCGAAAAGCTGGATCGACCGGATGCAGGTGCGGATGCTCGACCCGCGCTCGAGGCTGGTCGAACTGTCTGGCGGCAACCAGCAGAAGGTGGTCATCGCCAAGTCGCTCTGCCAGGCGCCGAAGATCGTGTTCTTCGACGAGCCGACGCGCGGCGTCGACGTCGGCTCGATCAGCGAGATTCACGACTTCATCCGCAGCCTCGCGGACGAGGGAATCGCCGTCGTCGTGATCTCGTCATACCTGCCCGAGGTTCTCAGCGTTTCGGATCGCGTGCTGGTAGCTCGGCAGGGACAGATCGTCGAGGAACTGCCTGTTCACGAGGCGTCGCAGGACAAGATCATGCACGCTGCGGCGGCCTGAGGAGAAGAGACGTGAAGAAGCGCACAATCATCGACATCTCGGTCCCGCTTGAGAACACGATCTATGCCGACCCGCCCGGCGTCGGGCCGAAGATCGAGTATCGCAACCACAGCCAGACGGTTGGCGAACTGGTGTCCTTCTTCCCTGGCTTGACTGCCGAACAGCTGCCGCGGGGGGAAGGCTGGGCGGTTGAGCAGGTCAATGCCTCGACACACAACGGCACCCATCTCGACGCACCCTATCACTTCTCTTCGACCATGAACCATGGCGAACCGGCGTGGACGATCGACGAGGTGCCGCTCGAATGGTGTATCGGTCCTGGCGTCAAGCTCGATTTTCGCCACTTCGCCGACGGTTACGTTGCGACGGCCGCGGACGTCGAGGCCGAGCTGGAGCGTATCGGCCACACGCTCGCGCCAGGCGACATCGTCGTCGTGAACACGAGCGCGGGGAAGAAATATGGCCAACCAGACTATGTCGCATCCGGCTGCGGGATGGGTCGCGAAGCGACGCTGTATCTTACGGAACGGGGGGTGCGAGTAACCGGCACCGACGGCTGGTCGTGGGACGCTCCGTTCGTCGAGACCTCCAGGCGCTGGCTGGCAGAGGGACGACCGGAGATCATCTGGGAAGGCCACCGCGCGGGCATGGAGATCGGCTATTGTCACATCGAGAAGCTTCACAATCTCGAATGCCTGCCTTCGACCGGATTCGAGATCATCTGCCTGCCGGTCAAGATAAAGCTGGCCTCGGCCGGATGGACGCGGGCGATCGCGCGGCTTGACGATGCGACAGCCTGAAAGAGCAGCACGAATTCCCGAAACAGAGGGTGCGAGATGAGTTCAAAGAGAACTTTGGTGCGCGGCGCGGCGATCCTGTCGATGGATCCGAACATAGGCGACTTCGGCAGTGGCGACATCTTGATAGAGGACGAAACGATTGCAGCGGTCGGACGCCGCCTTGATGTCGATCCGCACTCCGTCGAGATCGTCGATGCAACGGACATGATCGCCATTCCGGGCTTCGTCGACACGCACCGGCACATCTGGCAGACCCAGCTCCGTACGGTCGCTATCGACTGGAGCCTGTGTGACTACGTCATCAACATGCGCTCGGTCTTCGCCGCATTCTACACGCCCGAGGACGCATTTCTGGGGAACTATGTCGGTTGCCTTGAGGCGTTGAACAGCGGGATCACGTCGATCATCGATCACTGCCACGTCGTCAACTCGCCGGAGCACGCCGACGAGACCGTGCGCGGCATGGTTGAGTCCGGCATCGGAGGGATCTACTGCTACGGGCTCTTCCGAAACGCCAAGCATCATATCGGCGCACCTATCGATGTCGGCGAACTGATCGGCGAGATGTTCGGCGACGTCGAGGACTGGCGTTTCGACGACGGCAAGCGGGTTCGCGACAGGTACTTCACCGACAGCAGCCGGGTGCGGTTCGGCATCGCGACCAATGAGTACGAGTTCAAGCCCTATGACGAAGTGCGTTCCGAGCTGGCGCGCGTGCGCGCACTCGAGCCCAAGCGCATCTCGCTTCACATGGCTATGGGCGCGCTCTGCAAGGACGCGCGCATCGTCCAGTATTTCGCCGAGGACGGTTTCCTCGACGAACGCTGCCTGTTCGTTCACGGAGGCGGCTTCACCGATAGCGAACTCAACCTCTTGGCCGACAATGGCTGTTCGATCTCGGCAACGCCCGACACCGAGATGCAGATGGGCATGGGTCATCCCGTAGCGCTTCGGTTCGATGCTATGGGCGGACGCGCTTCGATCGGCATCGACATCGTCTCGAACATCGCCGGCGACATGTTTTCACAGATGCGGCTGCAGTTGCAGGCCCACCGCGCACGGATGAACGCTCGAGACGAACTGGACGGACGCATGCCCGGGATTGTGCCGATCAAGACCCGTCGGGCACTCGAACTCGCAACGATCGGCGGTGCGGTCGCCGCGGGTCTCGAGTCGGTTACCGGCAGCCTGACGCCCGGCAAGAAGGCCGACATCGTGCTGGTGAGCGGCAAGGACATCAACACGGCGCCGATCATCGATCCGGTCGGCACCGTGGTCTTCTACGCCAACCCCTCCAATATCGACAGTGTCTGGGTTCACGGACAGCCGGTCAAGCGCGGCGGCGCCCTGGTTGGTGTGGATTGGGGCGCGCAGCGCAAGAAGCTCGTTGCGTCGAGCGAGCGCGTTATGAGCCAGGCCCAGCGCATCCCGCTCGAGAAGATCCAGAACCTCTGGACTGCGCTGTGGCACTTCGACGGTCGCTCCGCAGTGATGCCGTCCAAGGCGGCAGGCAGCGGCCGGCTGGCCGCGCCGGTTAACTGAACAGACTGATAGAGACGACATGAAGCTCGCGACGTTCCGCCATGAAGATGGCACGCAAAGTATAGGTGCCGTCCATCGGGACGATCAGATGATCCTCGATTTGACCGCTGCCGCCGGGCGACACTCGCGCCACCCCGAGGTGTTCAGGTCGATGCTCGCACTCATTGACGGCGGCGATGCGGCGCTGGAAGAGGCACGCGTATTGCTACAGCGACATGCCGGTGACGACGGCGTCGACCTGCCGTTGTCGTCGGTCCAACTGCTGTCGCCATTGCCCGAGCCGCGCCAGATGCGCGACGGAATGAGCTATGAACTGCATATTCGGCAATCCGGTCGCGGCATGAGGCGGCTGCTGGCCGCGAGTGACCCGGCCGCTCTCGCCGCGATCGACGCCGAACCGCTGCCGGCGCTTCCCGATATCTATCGGAAGTTTCCGATCTACTACATCACGAACAGAATGGTCGTTCAGGGACATGGTGCGACAATCAGGTGGCCTCGCTATTCTAGAGTCATGGACTACGAGCTTGAATTCGGCATCGTCATCGGCCGGAACGCCAAGAACGTTACCGTAGAAACCGCGCAGGAGCACATATTCGGCTATACGATATTCAACGATTTCTCGGCACGCGATCAGCAGGCGCAAGAAATGCCAGGCATGCTCGGCCCGGCGAAAGGGAAGAGCTTCGATGGCGGCAATGTTCTTGGGCCTTGGATCGTCACCCGCGACGAGATTCCGGATCCGTATAATCTGGACGCACAGGTGAGGATCAACGGCGAGATCCGATGCTCGAGTTCGACTGGCGGCATGCTGTTCACCTTTGAACACATGCTTGCGCATATGTCTCAGGATGAGACCGTCCATGCAGGCGAGTTCATTGGCTCGGGCACCATCGGGAACGGTTGCGGCCTTGAGACGGGGGCGTTTCTTCAGGATGGCGACATAGTTGAACTTGTCATAGAAAGGATTGGCAGTCTCGCCAATCGAGTTGAAGTCGATCGGGAGCAAAACCTGGGTGGCACGGGGGCCACAAAGAAGTGTTCTCGCTGGTCGGCGAACTAGGCCACCATGCGGTAGCTCGGGACGGGATCGTGGTTAGGGCGGGCAGGGATCACGAGCACATTGTGGATGCGGACTATCTCGTCGAAGCCCTTAATATGACCCGAGAGGGATAGGCTTCGAAGTTCCACCCTTCCAGTTCTCGCAAAACGCGAGACGACGCCTTGCCGACTGTCGTACACGGTGTCGTACATTGCGTGAACTTCGGTGGAACGGGTCGGAAAATACGTAGGAAAATCAAGGATTAGGGTGTTATCAGCACGATCTCGGCAGGGGGCACCACTTACCCGCGGCACGGATCGGGAGCGAGGGCAGCGTCAGGAGCCCCGTCGGACGATCGGCCTTTGGACCTCATCCGATTTCCCGCCGGGAGAGCGAATCCATCTAGCTATGAACGGCACTAATTACTTATTGTCCCACCCCGGGGTAGACGCGGTCTGCCGGCCCCAATAGTGTGCACTGCACAATAACCGGGTGGAGCGGGCGAGGAGCATGGGCAAGATCGGGACAGTCGGCATCATCGGCGCGGGACAGATGGGCGGCGGTATCGCTCACGTGGCGGCGCTCGCCGGCTATGACGTGCTCCTCTACGACGTATCGAAGGACCGTATCGAGAAGGGTATCGCAACGGTCAGCGGCAACATGGCCCGCCAGGTCGCATCGGGCAGGATGGCCGAACAGGACCGCAATGCGGCGGTCGGGCGCATCCGTCCCGCGGAAACCATGCAGGACCTGGCCGGGGCCGATCTCGTCATCGAGGCGGCGACCGAGGACGAGACGGTCAAGCGCAAGATCTTCCAGCAGCTCTGCCCGGTGCTGAACCCTCAGGCGCTGATCGCCACCAACACGTCGTCGATCTCGATCACCCGCATGGCGGCAAGCACCGACAGGCCCGAACGCTTCATCGGCATCCACTTCATGAACCCGGTGCCGGTGATGAAGCTGGTCGAACTGGTGCGCGGAATAGCTACGGTGGACCAGACCTTCGAGGCGGCGAAATCCTTCGTCCATTCGCTCGACAAGACCATCACGGTGGCGGAAGATTTCCCGGCCTTCATCGTCAACCGTATCCTTTTGCCGATGATCAACGAGGCGATCTACGTTCTCTATGAAGGCGTTGGCACGGTGGAAGGCATCGACACGGCGATGAAGCTCGGCGCCAACCATCCGATGGGCCCGCTGCAGCTCGCCGATTTCATCGGCCTCGACACCTGCCTGTCGATCATGCAGGTGCTGCACGACGGCCTGTCGGACACGAAATACCGGCCCTGTCCGTTGCTGGTGAAATATGTCGAGGCCGGCTGGCTCGGCCGCAAGACCGGCCGCGGCTTCTACGACTATCGCGGCGAGACACCCGTTCCGACGCGATGACGCGGCTTTCCTAGAACACGTCCTTCCGCTTTCTGATTTCGGCGAAGACCGCCTCGTCGGAGGCGGTTTCCATGCCGAGATTGCGGCGGATGACGGGGTCGTGCCAGCGCATGAACGGATTGGTCGACATCTCCGCCATCAAGGTCGTCGGCAGCGTCGGCTTGCCCTCCGCCCGCAGCGCCTCGATCTCCTTCGCGCGCTCCTTCAGTGCCGAATTGGTCGGATCGACGGAGAGCGCGAAACGCGCGTTGGACAGCGTGTATTCGTGGCCGCAATAGACGATCGTTTCGAGCGGCAGTTCGGCGAGCTTCTGCAGTGACCGGTACATGTCGGCCGGCCCGCGTTCGAACAGTCGTCCGCAGCCGAGTGCGAACAGCGTGTCGCCGGCAAACAGCAAGCCGTCCTCAGGCAGGTAGTAGCAGACATGACCCGCGGTATGCCCGGGCGTCTCGATGACTCGCACCGGATGACCGGAAAAGTCGAACGTGTCGCCGTCGACCACGGTGCGGTCGATCCCCGGAATCTTCTCCGCCTCGGCCTTCGGTCCGACGATGGTCAGGCCGAAGCGTTCCTTCAGCGGGAGGTTCGCTTCGACATGATCGGGGTGATGGTGGGTCGTGAAGAGGACGGTCGGCCGCCAGCCGGTGCGCCCGACTGCCTCCAGGATCGGCCGCTCCTCCGGCGCGTCGATGACCGCCGTCTGCCCGGTCGTCGCGTCATGCAGAAGAACGCCGAAATTGTCGCTCCGGCACGTAAATTGTTCAACCATCAAGGGCATGCGCGCAATCTCCTGGGGGATGCGAGGAAGATAGGGCGGCGGCGGCCTCATGTCACCCGCCTTCCTTGATCTATCCGCGATGGGCAACTAGCGTTCGCGCCATGCATGCCGACATCGTCGACCTTCGCTCATTCTATGCGTCGATGCTGGGCCGCCTGGCCGAGCGCTCGATCGCAGCGGCCATTGCGCCGGTCTGGGCGACCGTTCCCAACGAGCGGCTGGTCGGCCTCGGCTATGCCCTGCCCTGGCTCGATCGCTTCGGCGCCGACGCCGAGCGCGTCTTCGCCTTCATGCCTTCCAACCAGGGCGCCGTGAACTGGCCGCCGCAGGGACCGTCGGCGACGGCGCTCGTGTTCGACGAGGAACTGCCGCTCCCGGACTCGTCGGTGGACCGCATCCTGATGGTGCATGCGCTGGAGCATTCGGAAGATCCTCACGAGACGCTGAAGGAGATGTGGCGCACCCTGGCCCCGAACGGCCGCCTGGTCGTCGTCGTGCCAAACCGGCGCGGCGTCTGGGCCCGGCTCGAACACACGCCCTTCGGCACCGGCCGGCCCTATTCGCGCGGGCAGTTGACCAAGCTGCTCAGGGATTCGAACTTCACGCCGGGGCCTTTCGCGGAAGCGCTGTTCTTCCCGCCGAGCCATCGGCGGTCGGTGCTCCGCTTCTACCAGTATTTCGAGAGGGCCGGCAGGCGCTTCTGGCCGATGTTCTCGGGCGTTCTCATTGTCGAGGCGCAGAAGCGACTCTACCAGGGCGTCCCGGTCAGCCGACGCGCGTCCCGGCGCGTCTTCGTGCCGGTGCTGAGCCCGCAGGGGGCAGGCCGCGCGCCTTTGGAGCGAACCTGACCCACGCCGGCTCCCGTGCAATCTGCTGCGGTGCAAAATGGTTATGTTGCATTGCAAAATTGGCAGGCCAGCCATGCAGAATTGATGCTTGTCTGAATCGGGGTCGAATCCTATCTTCGAATTGTTGGTGATCTACCTCCTCCCAGAGAGCCAACAAAGTTGCGGTGCACCTCCTCCCGCGCCGCAATCAAATCAAGCCCGCCGCTCCTCCTCCCGCGGCGGGCTTTTTTGTGCGCTGCGAAAGAAACATTGACTCCGGCACCGGTCGGGTTTTTGTTTGCGCCGTTCCCGAGCATACCTTCGGCGGAGGCATTCCACGACCTTGCTCCAGCGCAGCGACAATTATGCCGACCTCGTCAGCCGTTTCCGCTGGCAGATTCCCGATCGTTTCAATATTGGCGTGGCGGTCTCGGACGCCTGGGCGCGAAAGGAGCCGGGCCGGACCGCTCTCCTCGAATATCGTGGCGCAGCCGCGCCCGAGACGCTGACCTTCGGCGCGCTGGCGACACGCTCCAACGCGCTGGCCAACGCGTTGCGCGCCAGAGGCGTGCGGCGCGGTGACCGGATAGCCCTTCTGCTGCCGCAGAGCTTCGAGACGGCAATCGCCCATGTCGCGATCTACAAGCTCGGCGCCATCTCCGTGCCGCTGGCGCTCCTGTTCGGCGTCGAGGCGCTCGAATACCGGCTACAGACGGCCGGGGTTCGGGCCATCATCACCAATTCGGCTGGCCTCGCTAAAGTCGCGCGCGTTGAAGCCCGTCTGCCGAATCTCGACCTGATCGTATCGGTAGACGGACGCGACGGCGCGGCGGAGGGCTTCGAAGCCTTCGTGGCGGGTGCGGCGGTCGATTTCGAGGCGGAAGACACCACTCCGGACGATCCGGCGATGATGATCTTCACCTCCGGCACGACCGGTCCGCCGAAGGGCGCGCTGCACGGCCACCGCGTGCTGCTCGGCCATCTGCCCGGCCTGCAGATGGCCTACGAATTCCTGCCGCAGGCGGGCGACTTGATGTGGACGCCGGCCGACTGGGCCTGGGCCGGCGGGCTGCTCAATGCGCTCCTGCCGTCGCTTTATCTCGGCGTTCCGGTCGTCTGCGCGCGCTTCGAGAAGTTCGATCCCGAAGCGGCACTCCTGCTGGTCGAGCGCATGAAGGTGCGCAACGCGTTCATCCCGCCGACGGCACTGAGGATGCTGAAGTCGGTGCCGGAGATCCCGACACGGTTCTCCCATGTGCTGCGCAGCGTCGGTTCCGCCGGCGAATCGCTCGGCCGCGAGACCTGGGAATGGGCCGAAGGCGCGCTGGGGCTGCCGGTCAACGAATTCTACGGCCAGACCGAGTGCAACGCGGTCATCGCCTCGTCGGCGATCATCGGCGTCAGCCGGCCCGGTACGATCGGCAAGGCGGTGCCCGGCCACACCGTCGCGATCATCGACGCGAGCGGGCGGGCGATGCCGGCGGGCGAGGCCGGCCAGATCGCCGTCGCGCGGCCGGATCCGGTGATGTTCCTCGAATACTGGGACAGTCCGGAGGCGACGGCGAAGAAATTCATCGGCAACTGGATGACGACCGGCGATCAGGGCATCATGGACGGCGACGGCTATATCCAGTTCTTCGGCCGCGACGACGACGTGATCACATCGGCGGGATATCGCATTGGTCCTGGCGAGATCGAGGACTGTCTTGTCGGCCATCCCTCGGTCGCGCTCGCGGCGGCCGTGGGCAAGCCCGACGCGCTGCGCACCGAGATCGTCAAGGCTTATGTGGTGCTCAAGGATGGGGTGGAGCCGGGCGATGCGCTCAAGAGCGAGATCAGCGCCTTCGTGCGCGAGCGGCTGTCGGCGCACGAGTATCCGCGCGAGGTGGAGTTCGTCGATTCCATGCCGCTCACCACCACCGGCAAGGTGATCCGCCGCATCTTCCGCGACCGCGCCCGGCGCGAGGCCGGAGTGATCTGATCAATCGCGGCCCAGAAGCGCCCTCAGCCGATTGCGGATGAGGCGCGCCATGTTTCGCGTTTCCTGGCGGAGGTGGAGCTGCTTGGTCGCCTGGCGGGCGGCGCGATCCGCTTCCGGCGTCAGGCCGATCACGAGCGTGCCGACCGCCCTGCGTTCGCTCCAGATGCGGCTCATCACCGGGTGGTCGGGCACCGCGCAGCTGTCTGTCATCATGATGTTCGGATCGTCGAGATGGGTCCTCGTCACCTCGATCATCAGCAGCGTTCCAGGCGAGAAAGCCGCGTAGTTCTCGTCATAGGCGGTCTTCCACGTGTAGGCGCAGCCGTTCTCGATGAAGACGATCAGACAGGCGATGGCCTTGCCATCAAGGGCGAGGGTGTGGACGCGGCACATATCGCGTTCGGCCAGCCCGTTCACGGCCTCGCGGGCGAAGGCGGCGCGATAGCGGTCGATCGCCATGGCGGTGCGCTCGCGGCCCTTCCAGCCTGCCGCCTCCAGGGCAAGGAAGGCCTCGACGCCGCGCCGGACGTCGTCCGGCTGGCGCGCGATGGTGTATTCGAGCTTCCCGTGATCGCCCAGTCGCCGTTTCAGCCGGCGGAACTCGCGGAAATGATGCGGGCGCAGCGAGTGCTTGAGATAGGTGTCCCCGTCGAGCGTGCTTTCGAGGAAGGGCCTTTCCATCCTCAGCGTCTCGTGGAACGAGAGGTTGCGCCCCAGCGCGACTGTCCGGAGCACGTTGGCCACCGGTCCGTCGACGCGCATGTCGGGAAGCACGAGCACCTTCGGCAGCTTGAGATGCGGGCGGGCCAGCATGTCGAGAAAGTCCTCGACGACCGAGACCGGATCGTCGTGATCGATCAGCGGCGTGCCGAGCGGGCCGAACGGGCTCGACCAGGCGCGCATCACCGACACGCCGAGCGGGACGGGCGGCTTCTCGATCGAATAGGGCACCAGGAGGCGCAGCCGGCTCTTCTCCGCGTCTCCCTCGCGGATGACGGCCAATCGCACCTCTCGATCCTCCAGGCGCGGCATGGCCGGGGCAAGAAAGCGCGGATTGAAGAAGACGTTCGGCTCGATGGTGCGGGCGCTGAGATGCTCCAGTTCCTCGACCAGGTCAAAACCGGCGGACGCGGAATAGATGGCGAGGCGGCGCGGGCGCCGTCCCTGGCCGAGGATCTCGTGATAGGCGATGCTCTGCGGCTCCTGCGGCATGCCCGCAAGGCCGGCTATCAACGGCCCGGCGGCGCTGCCGCTCATCTCCTCGAGTAGGGGTGTGGCGGCCATCAGCTGGGCTCCGGGGCGAGGCGCGGGGCGAAGATGAACATGACGATCCCAAGGCGGTGCCAGGTGGTCAAGGCAAGCGCCGCCGCCTCGAACATCATCGACAGCGAGGTGGCGAAGGCCGCGCCCCACAGGCCCATTCGCGGGATCAGGAAGACGTTGAGGCCGACATTGAGAGCCAGCGTCAGTCCGTAGACGGCGGCGCAGACGTTCTGGTTGCCACTCATCGTCAGGAGGCTTTCGGCCGGCCCGACGGTCGAGCGGGCGACGACGCCGGCGACCAGGAGGAACAGGTAGGGGTAGCCTTCCTCGAAGCCCGGGCCGAAGAGGGAGAGGATCGGCTGGCCGATCGCCAGCACGAACAGGCCCATGGCGAGCGAGGGCCAGAACGTCCAGTTCACGGTCTCGCGGGCGAAGCCGCCCAGTTTCTCCCGGTCGCCATGGGTGAACTGCGCATAGCGTGCCGCCACCCCCGCCTTGACCGCGAAATAGACGAAATGCACCAGCGCCAGCGTCTTAGCCATCGCGTAGTAGATCGCCACATCGTGCGGCGAGAGGTAGATGCCGACCATCAGCACGTCGGCATTGGTGAGCATGAAGGCGAAACCCTCGATCAGGAAGATCGGTAGCGACACGATGATCCAGCCGCGCAGATCGATGGTGCGCGGGCCTTTGGCGATGCCCTTGTCCGCCCGCGTCGTCACCGTGGCCAGCTGCCACAGCGTCGTCGCGTAGGTGGCCGCGACCGCCGCGATCAGGGCGGTCCTGGCAGACGGCTCGTATCCCAGCGCGAGCGCGGCCGCCATGAAGGAGATGATCAGCACCGGACGGACGATATAGGTTGGAGAGAGTGCCGAGACCGCCCACGCGTTGGCCCGCGAGATGCCCTGAACGACATCCGACAGCGCGATCATCGGCAGACAGAAGATGCCGATGAGGAACGGGACGACATAGTAGCTCTCGATGCGGTCGGCGAAGAGCAGGATCAGTCCGGCGCTGATCGCGGCGATCGCCGTCGAGGCGGCGAGAACGAAGAGCCTGCTCGCCAGCATGACGCCGCGCAGTTCCTCCAGCTCGCCGCGTTCCCGGTATTCGGGGATGAAGCGAATGACCGAGGTGTGGAAGCCGAGGCAGGAGAGGTTGCCGAGGATGATCATCGTCACCCAGACCAGCACGAAGATGCCGTATTCGAAGGCGCCCATCCAACGCGCGAGCAGCACCTGACTGATGAAGGCGATGAAGGCGCTGAAGATGCGGATGGCGAAGGCGATGATCGAGACGCGGCCGGCCTCGGCCCTGTCGTCGCTGGAAAAAAGCAGCGTGTCCACCTTCCCCATCAGGGGACGGACGCGATCGGCCAGGCCTTTCGGAAACAGGCGATCGGCGGTGGCGGCCGCTGAGAAACGCAACGCTACAGACTCCCCATGACGGATCAGCCGTAGCAGACAGTGCTTAAGAAACGGTGGGAATGGCGCGATTTGCGCATGTGCCCACGCTGACCGTATCTGACTCATTGACCCGGCAAGCGCAGCGCCGTTTCATGGCGTGCGAATGCGGCAATGAGGAGACATGCGATGGAATCGGCGGGCGAGTGGCGGCACATGGCGAGCGCGCCGAAGGACGGCACGCGGATCCTGGTGACGATCCGGCCGGTGGAACAGGGGCCGGCCGATGTCGACGTCGCCTACTGGGCCAGCGCCGACAGCCAGGGCATAGAGGGCTGGCGGGCCGCCGATTCGGCGCCTGGCGCCGTCATCGGCTATGCCGACCCCGAGCTCAAATGCTGGATGCCGCTGCCCGAGGCGGCCGCCGGAGAGCCCGAAGTGCCCCGACTAGCGCCCTACGAGGGCGACGACATGGAACTGGACGGGTCGGGAATATGAGAAAGTTGATATAGCGAAGGCGGTGAACTAAACTAATTAAACTTAGTTCACGCGTGAGCCTGCTATGGAAACGGTCAATATCCACGAAGCCAAGACGCATCTTTCGCGCCTCGTCGAGAAGGCTGCAAAGGGAGAGGCATTCATCATCGCAAAGGCGGGCAGGCCGATGGTCAAGGTCGTGCCGTTGGATGAGGCTCCGAAACAGCGTCCGAAAAGGATCGGATTCATGGCGGGACAGATCGAGGTTCCCGACGACTTCAACACGATGGGGCGCGAAGAAATCGAGCGAATGTTCTACGGCGAATGAGGCTTCTTCTCGACACTCAGCTACTACTCTGGGTCGCGCGCGACACGGATAGGCTGTCCAAGAAAGCGCGCGATCTCATCGAATCTGACTCCAACTCGCTCGTGTTCAGCAGCGTGAGTCTATGGGAGATTGGAATAAAGCATGCATTGCGCCGGCCGGACTTCATTGTCGACATTACCATGCTACGGCGACAACTCCTCCTGCATAGCTACGAGGAGCTGAACCTCATATCGGCGCACACGATCGCATTTGCGGAGTTACGGCCCAAGCATAAGGATCCGTTCGATCGGATGCTACTGGCACAGGCAATCTGCGAGCAACTCACCCTCGTTACGTCTGACGACGTACTGCGCCGCTACGACGGTCCCGTCCTGCGGGTGTGACGGCCTTCCCCAGACGAACGCGCCTTCCCAGATTGTCTGGACATCGGCTCGGGCAAGACCGCTTCGTCCGGCGAATCGGGAAAGGTGTCGGAGAGAGTATCGCCGAGCCTGAAACTCAGGTTCTGATGGAGCAGCAGCCTCATTCAGCCGCAGTCAGAAACCGGCGTTCGCGATCCGCCGCGTAGGAAAGACACGCCCTGATGTCTTGCTCGGTCAGTTCGGGGAAGTCGTGGATGATTTCCTCGTGTGACATGCCCGCTGCGAGCCAGCCAAGGACATCCGAAACCGCAATGCGCATTCCCCGAACGACGGGCCGCCCGCCGCGCTTGCCAGCTTCACGCGTGATAAGCTTTCGATAGTCGTTGCTCATCAAACAAGCATAGCATACCTGCCCGCCTTCAGCGAGAGGAGGCATCGGTCATGAACTCTTGCCGCATCCCACCGCGTAGCGAGCAATTTTACCACTTCACACGAACGCGCCGTGGCAGTGCTTGAACTTCTTGCCGGAGCCGCAGGGGCAGGGTTCGTTGCGGCCGACGCGGCCCCAGGTGGTGGGGTCATTGGGGTTGCGGTCCTCGGCGGACACCGCAACCTCCTGCGCCAGCGTTACCGTGCCGGCGCCTTCGCCGAAGTCGTCCTGGCCGGTCGTGCCGTCGATGTGGTGGCCGAACATGTCCGGCACCTGCGGCGGCGGGGCTTCGGCTGCCTCGCGCACCAGTTCGACGCGCATCAGCTGTGCCGTCACGGCCTGGCGCAGGTTCGACAGCATCGCCTGGAAGAGTTCGAATCCTTCCTGCTTGTACTCCTGCAGCGGGTCGCGCTGGGCGTAGCCGCGGAAGCCGACGACCGAGCGCAGATGGTCGAGATTGACCAGGTGCTCGCGCCAGAGATGGTCGAGCGTCTGCAGCACCACCGTCTTCTCGACATAGGCCATGATCTCGGGGCCGAAGCGCTCGGCGCGGTCGGCCGCGGCCTTGTCGGCGGCGGCGGTGATGCGCTCGCGCATCGCCTCGTCCTCGATGCCCTCCTCGGCCGCCCATTCCTCGACGGGGAGGTCGAGATTGAGATTGGTGCGCACGGCCTCGGCGAGGCCCTTGACGTCCCACTGCTCGGCATAGGCCGTCTCGGGGATGTGCTTGGTCACCATGTCGTCGATGACTTCCTGGCGCATCTCGGCGACGGTCTCGGCGACGCTTTCGGCGTCCATCAGCTCGAGACGCTGTTCGAACACCACCTTGCGCTGGTCGTTCTGCACGTCGTCGAATTTCAGGAGGTTCTTGCGGATGTCGAAGTTGCGCGCCTCGACCTTCTTCTGCGCCTTTTCCAGCGCCTTGTTGATCCAGGGATGGATGATCGCCTCGTCCTCCTTGAGGCCGAGCTTCTGCAGCATGCCGTCCATGCGGTCGGAGCCGAAGATGCGCATCAGGTCGTCCTGCAGCGACAGGAAGAACTTGGATCGGCCGGGATCGCCCTGGCGGCCCGAGCGGCCGCGCAGCTGGTTGTCGATGCGGCGGCTCTCGTGGCGTTCGGTGGCGAGCACGTAGAGCCCGCCGGCGGCCAGCGCCTTTTCCTTCAGCGCCTGCACGTCGGCCTTGATCGCGGCCTCCTTTTCCTCGCGCTCCGCACCGGCGGGCATGTCCCCCAGTTCCTCGGCGATGCGCATGTCGGCATTGCCGCCCAGCTGGATGTCGGTTCCTCGGCCGGCCATGTTGGTGGCAATGGTGATCGCGCCGGGCTTGCCGGCCTGCGCCACGATCTGTGCCTCGCGCTCGTGGTGGCGGGCGTTCAGCACCTGGAAGTCGTTGAAGCCCTCCTTGCGAAGGCGCTCGGCCAACTGCTCGGACTTTTCGATCGAGACGGTGCCGACCAGCACCGGCTGGCCGCGCGAATAGGCGTCGCGGATCTCCTTGACGATGGCGCGGTATTTCTCCTCGACCGTGCGATAGACCTCGTCGTCCTCGTCGTTACGCTTGACCGGCATGTTGGTCGGGATCTCGACGACGTTGAGGCCGTAGATGTTGCCGAACTCCTCGGCCTCGGTCGCCGCCGTGCCGGTCATGCCGGCGAGCTTGGAATACATGCGGAAATAGTTCTGGAAGGTGATCGAGGCGAGCGTCTGGTTCTCCGGCTGGATCGCCACGTGCTCCTTGGCTTCCAGCGCCTGATGCAGGCCTTCGGAGTAGCGGCGGCCGGGCATCATGCGGCCGGTGAACTCGTCGATGATGACAATCTCGCCGTTGCGCACGATGTAGTCACGGTCGCGCTGGAACAGCTTGTGGGCTTTCAGCGCATTGTTGACGTGGTGGACGATGGCGACGTTCTCGACGTCGTAGAGCGATTCGCCCTTCAGGTGACCCGCCTCGCGCAGCAGGTTTTCGAGTTTCTCGGTGCCGACCTCGGTGAAGATCGAGGTGCGCTGCTTCTCGTCGATCTCGAAGTCTTCCGCGTTCAACTGCAGCATGAAGCGGTCGACGGTGTTGTACATCTCCGACCGGTCTTCGAGCGGTCCCGAAATGATCAGCGGCGTGCGCGCCTCGTCGACCAGGATCGAGTCGACCTCGTCGACGATCGCGAAATTGTGGCCGCGCTGGACCATCTCGGCGCGGTTGTATTTCATGTTGTCGCGCAGATAGTCGAAGCCGAGCTCGTTGTTGGTTGCGTAGGTGATGTCGCAGGCATAAGCGGCCTTGCGCTGCTCGTCGGACAATCCGTGGACGATGACGCCGGTGGTCAGGCCGAGGAAGCCGTAGACCCGGCCCATCCACGCCGCGTCGCGGCGGGCGAGGTAGTCGTTCACCGTGACGACGTGGACGCCCTTGCCTGCGAGGGCGTTGAGGTAGACCGGCAGCGTCGCCACCAAGGTTTTGCCCTCGCCGGTGCGCATCTCGGCGATCGAGCCCTCGTGCAGCACCATGCCGCCGATCAGCTGCACGTCGAAGGGGCGCATGCCGAGCGCGCGGCGCGCCGCCTCGCGCACCGTGGCGAAGGCCGGCACCAAGAGCTGGTCGAGACTTGCGCCGTCCGCGATCTGCTGCCTGAACTCGGCGGTGCGGCCGCGCAGCTGTTCGTCGGAGAGCGCCCGCATCTCTTCCTCGAGCGCATTGATCTGCTCGACCCGGGGTCGGGTAGACTTCACGCGGCGGTCGTTTGCGGAGCCGAAGATCTTGCGGGCGATGCCGCCGAGGCTGACCATGAACTGGTCCTTTCAATCAGAAATGTCCCGGCGGATCCGCCGGATCGAGGCCGCAACGGGCTTCTGGGGGCTACTGGCCTTCCGACAATCAAAAAATGCGTCCGGAAAACGGTTCTGGACGCAAAGTCGCTGGACAGATAAGAGGGGGCAACCACGATGTCAACGTTGCGCCAATGCGCGCGACGCACCGAAAATCCGCCATAAATCGGGTTACTCCCGACGGCGCCTCGGAGCTCTACAGGAGAACAATTGTATGAACACCACCCTTAGAAGGCGGCCGATCGCTGGCGTTGCTTTGGTCCTCGGGCTGCTTGCGTCGACGGCATTCGCAGCGCTGGCTCAGTCCGACACCGTCGTGGCGACGGTCAGCGGCCAGCCGATCACCGAGGCCGACGTGCAGATGGCGGTGAACGAACTCGACCAGCAGTTCGCGCAGCTGACGCCCGAGCAGAAGCGGGCGGCGGCACTGTCCGCCATCGTCGAAATCCGGCTGATGGCCGAGAGGGCCAAGGCCTCCAAGCTCGACCAGGACGAGAACTTCAAGCGCAAGCTCGCCTTCCTCAACGAGCGGGCGCTGCACGCCCAGGTCATCGAGAAGGAAATCTCGCCGAAGGTCACGGACGAAATGCTGAAGGCGCGCTACGACAAGGAAGTCGCCGCCCGTCCGCCGACGGAGGAGGTTCGCGCCCGGCACATTCTGGTGAAGACCGAGGAAGAGGCGAAGGAGATCATCGCCAAGCTCGACGGCGGCGCCGATTTCGAGGCGCTCGCCAAGGAGAAGTCGAGCGATCCGGGTTCCGGCGCCAATGGCGGCGATCTCGGCTTCTTCTCGAAGGGCCAGATGGTGCCGGAGTTCGAAGCGGCCGCCTTCGCGCTCGAGCCCGGCTCCTATACCAAGACGCCGGTGAAGAGCGAATTCGGCTTCCATGTGATCAAGCTCGAGGAGAAACGCACCCAGCCGCCCGTGGCCTTCGAGGAGGTCAAGGACCAGATCCGGCAGCTGGTCTTCCGGGACGCCTATTTCGATGCCGTCAAGCAGCTGCGCGCCGCCGCGCAGGTCGAGATCAAGGACGAGACGCTGAAGAAGGGCGTCGAGGAGATCGAAAAGCAGGCCGGCGCGACGGAGTAGCGGCGGCACGGCAATAGGGCAGTAGCGGAGTGGGGTGTCGTATCCCGCTCCTCCGTCATTCCGGGACCGCGCAGCGGGACCCGGAATCCAGAGCGCCGGCGTTGCCCATTCGGGACAACGATCGTCATCCTCGGGCTTGTCCCGAGGATGACGGCGTGCGGGAGAGATGACGGCGGGGGGAGTTAAGTGCCGGGGACAGTTTACTTTTTTCCGCAGAAGGGCGTCGCCCGTGCAAGGCCTGCGCGGGCGGAAACAAAGCAAACTGTCCCCTGCGGTGCCTCACGACGTGTCGCAAAACTCGACCGGCGAGAAGGCTTCCCGAAGCCTCCGGGCGAAGGCATCGAGCCCGTGGAGCGGGTTAATCTCGTCACCGGCCTCGCCGAATGCCTGATCCTGCCGCCAGACCGACATGCGGCGGAGATAGGCGGCCATGCCGCTGATGACCGCCGCCAGCGCGCGCAGCGAGGCGGCGATGTCGAGCGCGTCGGCCGGCCCGGTGCCGTAGCGGACGTTCGGCAGCGCGGGCGACCAGAGCCGGCCGGCGCTATTCCAGGTCGAGCCGGCGACATAGTCCCGGGCGATCAGGTCGGCCTGCCGGGCGGCCCACAGCACGCTGAAGCGGACCCAAGGGCTATCGCCGGCAGCCCGCTCTGCCAGGGCCGCGAGCGCAAGCAGGGTCGAGACGATGCTGCAAAGCACCTCCTGTCCCCTCCCTGTCTTCGCCTTCCAACTCACCGCCGGCTCCTTTGCGTCGCACCGCGGCCAATGATGCGGCAGGGCGAAAAGGGCGTGGATAAAAAAAGTGAATGGTGAGTGGTGAATGGTGAATGGGAACAAGGTGTTGGCGGCGAGAGGCAATTTCTTCCGGGGGCGATCGATGCACAGGCGAGGGATAGAGCGCCGCGCCATTCGCGCCACGCCACCGAGCCATCCGCGCCCCGGCCGCCGATTTGGCTTGCACGGGCTTGATCGGTCGGGCAAACCGGCGCGACCAATCAAACCAGCCGGAACACGCCATGTCGACCGCCGTTTCGCCGCTCGCGCCGAAGTCCCAGCCCAAGATGCCGCCGATCGAGGGCGTGCGCATCGCCACCGCCGAAGCAGGGATCAAATACAAGGGCCGCACAGATCTTCTGGCGATGGTGTTCGACGAGGGCACGACCGTCGCGGGTGTCTTCACCCGCTCGAAATGCCCTTCGGCTCCCGTCGATCTCTGCCGGGCGAACCTCCCAGCGGGCAAGGCGCGGGTGCTGGTGGTGAATTCCGGCAACGCCAACGCCTTCACCGGCAAGAAGGGCAGGGCCTCGACAGAGGCCACCGCGAAGGCCGCCGCTTCGGCCGCCGGTTGCGCCGCCTCTGACGTCTTCCTCGCCTCGACCGGCGTCATCGGCGAGCCGCTCGACCCGGCCAAATTCACCCATCTCCTGGCGGACATGGCCAAGCGCGCCCAGCCGGAATTGTGGCCCGAGGCCGGCAAGGCCATCATGACCACCGACACCTATCCGAAATACGCCACCCAGACGGTCCTGCTCGGCGACACGCTGGTCACGATAAACGGCATCGCCAAGGGCGCGGGCATGATCGCCCCCGATATGGCCACGATGCTCTCTTTCGTCGCCACCGACGCGCCGATCGCTGCGCCCGTGCTGCAGGACATGCTCTCCAAGGGCACCGCGAAGACGTTCAATGCGGTGACCGTCGACAGCGACACCTCGACCAGCGACACGCTGCTGCTCTTCGCGACGGGAGCGGCGGCCAGGCGCGGCGCGCCGCGCATCGACAACGTCAAGGATCCCCGGCTGGCGGCCTTCCGCCGCGCGCTCAACAAGATCCTCAAGAACCTGGCGCTGCAGGTCGTCCGCGACGGCGAGGGCGCGCGCAAGGAGGTAGAGGTGACCGTGACGGGCGCCAAATCCGCGCGTTCGGCCAAGAAGATCGCGCTGTCCATCGCCAATTCGCCGCTGGTCAAGACCGCGGTCGCCGGCGAGGACGCCAACTGGGGCCGCGTCGTGATGGCCGTCGGCAAGGCGGGCGAACCGGCCGACCGCGACCGCCTCTCGGTGTTTTTCGGCGACATCCGCGTCGCGCATGAAGGCGAGCGCGATCCCGATTATTCCGAGGCCGCGACGTCGGCCTACATGAAGCGGGACCGCATCCGGATACGCGCCGACATCGGCCTCGGGCGCGGCAAGGCGACGGTGTGGACCTGCGATCTCACCAAGGAATATGTCGCCATCAACGGCGACTACAGAAGCTGAGCGGCTTGCCGGGCGTGCCTCTCTTCGAGTCCAGCCGGCTCCCGGTCGTCCGCCGCTTCGAGGCGGCCGGCTTCCGCGCCTGGCCGGCGTCGTCGGTCCATTATGACGGCACCTGGGTGATCCGGCTTACCGCCGGACATCCGGCGAAGCGGCTTAATTCGATCAATCCGCTCGATCCGAGCGATTGCGACAACCTGACCGAGCGGATCGCCCGCGCATCCGGCCGGTTCGACGCCTATGGCCGGCCGACCACCTTCAGGATGTCGCCGCTCGGCGGCGCCTTCATCTCCGCCTATCTCGACCAGGAAGGCTGGATCCGCTTTTCGGATTCGATCGTCATGTCGATCGATCTCGTTTCGATCGATCTCGAGCGGGTGATGAACCAGATCCCGATGAAGGACATGGCCCGCTTCATCAGCGCGGCGATGGTGGTGCACGATTTCGAGCCTTCGATCCGGCCGGGCCTGTCGGAGATCGTCAGTTCGATCGAGCCGGAGAGCGGGCTCTTCCTGCTGGAGGAGGAGGATCGGCCGGTGGCGAGCGCGATCTGCGTGCATGATGGGGATCTCGCCGGCCTGTTCGAGGTCGCCACCGCCAGCAGCGAGCGCGGCAAGGGGCATGGCCGGCGCGTGGTGCTGTCGGCGCTCAAATGGGCGCGGCTCAGGGGCGCCAGGATCGGCTGGCTGCAGGTCGAGGCGAACAACGCCGCCGCCATCGCGCTCTACCAATCCCTCGGCTTCCGCAGGGTCTACGACTACCACTACCGCCAGCCGCCGAAGTGACCGAAGGTACCGTCGATGAGTGAGGCAAATCCCGACACGCAAGCCAAGCCGCTCCTGCTGGTCGCCGCCTGCGCGCTGGTCGACGCCGACGGCCGCGTGCTGATCACCGAGCGTCCGCCGGGCAAGAAGCTCGCCGGACTGTGGGAATTTCCCGGCGGCAAGATCGAGCCGGGCGAGACGCCGGAGGAAACGGTGGTGCGCGAACTGCGCGAGGAACTCGCCGTCGAGACCAAGGTCGCGTGCCTTGCGCCGCTGACCTTCGCCAGCCACGCCTACGAGGAGTTCAACCTCTTGATGCCGCTGTTCGTCTGCCGCCGCTTCTGGGGCACGCCGACGGGGCTGGAAGGGCAGCGGCTGAAATGGGTGCGTCCGCGCGACATGCGCACCTATCCGATGCCGCCGGCCGACGCGCCGCTGATCCCGTTCCTGATCGACCTTTTGTAACGTCGTTAATCGATCCTTTAGCCAAAGGTGAAAATACTGCCTTTCGAAACCGGGCGCCGCCATGCCCGGGATGCGAACGCAGAGGCACTGATGAATCCCGAAGCTGACTGGCAGTCCATCCGCGGCGATCGCGACTCGGTCCTCGGCATCGCCGGCATCGGCATCCTGCGGATCAGCCTGCTGTTCGGTTCGGCTGCCGTGGCGCTGGCACTGATCCTGGCGCCGATCGCAGACAGCCAGACGCGGCGGTTCGTCGGAGGCGCGGGCGACGGACTCGACCGGATGTCGACCGGCTCCATCGGCCGCAGCGGAACGGGCGGCGGCTACACGATCCGGCGCAGCGTGCTGCAGGATTCGCCCACCGCGATCTGCATCATCCGCGACAACGGCACGCGCAGCGGCGATTGCGGCTGAGGGGCGTTTTCAGATTCGGTTAATGCTGTCGCGTTAACCTTTCTTAATTCCGTTCCGCTAAGGTGTTCGCAAGGCAGACGACGAGGATGCAGGCAATGTTCAGCCGTTTTCTGAAGGATCGCAGCGGAACCACCGCCGTCGAATACGGCATGATCATCGTCTGCCTGTCGCTCGTCATCATCGGCGGCATTTCGCAGACGGGCAATTCGGTCGAGGATATGTTCGCCAATCCCGCGCGCGCCCTGCAGAACACGCTCGGCGACTGATCGACTGCTCATCGCTTGTCTAGAGCAATTCCGGTGAACGTTGAGTCACTCTGCCGGGGGGAATTCGGGTCAAGGTCGAGGTCTTCGGCGCGGTCGTGCTGGTGGCACGGCCAAGTTCGGAGACCGATGGATTTGGCCCGAATTCACCCGGCCCGAAGGGTTTCCCGCTGGCGGGCGCCCGCGGCGTCAGGCGGACTGGGCCGTGCCACCAGCACGACCTGCACCGCCTTCCTGGCGGTTCGCCTCGCCATCGGAGAAACAGAGTGACCCAACGCTCACCGGAATTACTCTAGGTCGCCCAGAGCCTTGGCCAGCGAAAGTTTCGCCGATCCGGGCCTGAGCGGCTTCTGCTGCGACGGCGCCGGCGCCCAGCCGGACAGCCAGATCGTCGCGAAAGTTGCGCGGACGCGCCCGTCCGGATCCGAAAACCGTTCCGCATAGAGCTCCGCCGCGCGCAGGAAGAGGGCTCGCCGGGCCGGTTTCCTCAGCCGCGCGAGAAGCGTGTTGGTCGCGCCCATCGCGCGCAGGTCGCGCATCAGCGCGAACATCGAATCGTAGCGCACCGTCACCGTCTCGATGTCGGCGACGGGCAGCGCCAGGCCGGCGCGTTGGAGGAGCGCTCCGGCGTCCCTGACGTCGGCGAAGGGCAGGATGCGCGGACTGGCGCCGCCCGTAAGTTCGATCTCGGCGGCAAGCAGGCTGTCGCGCAGCTCCGCAAGCGTGCCGGCCCCGGGAAAGGCGGCGACGAACAGGCCGTCCGGTTTCAACGCGCGGCGCGCCTGGATGAGCAGGCCCGGCAGGTCGTTCACCTCGTGAAGGGCCATCAGCGACACGATGAGGTCGAGCGAGGCCGGCTCAAGCGGAACCGTTTCCGGCGCCGCGAGCCGCGCGCCGGACGCGCCGGCGAACGCGCCGTGGGCGACGATCTCGACGATCTCGTCGACCTTGCCCGTCGACAGAAGAGACCGCGCCGCCGCATCACCGTGAGAATAGAGCGTGGCGGCGCGGGGAAACCGCCGCGCCACGGCAGCGATCCGGTCGGCGAGGTCCTCCGCCGCCCGGTCGAGCAGGAAACCGGCACCCGGGACCGGTCTGGCTAGGGCGCGGAGCTTCCGCCGCGTTGCAAGATCGGTATCGATGATCGGTTCCAAGGGCACGGTCCGGGCTTTGCGGCTGACGGCGAAAGCCTGCCTTGCGGCGGCAAGCGCGCGTGCTAGCCTGTGTAGAACCTCAGGTGGCCGATCGGATGCTGGAGATCAAGAGCCTCGCCGCGACGGCCGCGTCGATGTCGGCGCGGCTCATGTTCCCGCCGGTCTGCGCGGGATGCCGCCGCATCGTCAGCGAGCCGGGCTCGCTGTGCGGCGACTGCTGGCGCGGCCTGCGGTTCCTGGAGCAGCCCTGGTGCGAGGTGATGGGCACGCCGTTCGGCCATGAGATGGGGCCGGGAATGCTCTCGGCCGATGCGATCGCCAATCCGCCGCCCTTCGACCGGGCGCGGGCGGCCGTGGCGCATGGCGGTATCGCGCGGCGCATGGTCCACGGGCTCAAATATGGCGACCGCACGGATCTCGCGCCGTGGATGGCGAAATGGATGATCCGCGCCGGGCGCGAGGTCCTGCCCGGTGCCGAGTTGATCGTGCCGGTGCCGCTGCACCGCACGCGCTTCCTGTGGCGGCGGTTCAACCAGTCGGCGGAGCTGGCGCGGGCAATCTCGCGCCTGTCGGGCGTGCCATTCTCGCCGCACGTGGTCCATCGCGTGAGGCCGACGCGGCAGCAGGTCGGGCTCGGGCTGAGACAGCGCGAGGACAATGTGCGGGGCGCCTTCAAGGTGACGCCGGAGGCCGAGATCGAGGTGGCGGGCCGGCGCATCGTCGTGGTCGACGACGTCTACACGACCGGGGCGACCGTCTCGGCGGTGGCAAAGGCCTTGCGCAGGGCGGGGGCCTTGCGCATCGACGTGCTCACCTTTGCCCGCGTCCTGCCGGGGGACTTTCGACCCGAGGAAGACGGCACTATATAGACGGCAAGGCTGGACCCGGACATGACACAGGTTACGATCTACACACGCGATTTCTGCGGTTACTGCGCGGCGGCGAAGCGGCTGCTCAGCGAAAAGGGCGTCGATTTCCAGGAGCACGACGCGACCTATTCGCCGGACCTTCGCAAGGAGATGATCCAGCGCGCCAACGGCCGCTCGACCTTCCCTCAGATCTTCATCGGCGAGACGCATGTCGGCGGCTGCGACGACCTCTATGAGCTCGATCGCACCGGCAAGCTCGACCCGCTCCTGGCCGCCTGAGGATCCGCGACATGACCACATTCAAGGCCGCCGCCCTGCAGATGCGTTCGGGCATGTCGGTCGAACGGAATGCCGAGGCGTTCGAGGCGATGGTGCGCGAGGCGGCGGGAAACGGCGCCACCTACATCCAGTCGCCGGAGATGACGGGCGCCCTGATGCGCGACCGTGCCGCGCTCAAGGCGTCGCTGAGGGACGATTCGGGCGACCTGATCGCGTCCGCGGCCCGGCGCCTGGCCCGCGAGCTCGGCGTCCACATCCATGTCGGCTCCACTGCGATTGCCGCCGGCGAGAAGATCGCCAATCGCGGTTTCATGGTCGACCCGGACGGCGCCGACATCGCCACCTACGACAAGATCCACATGTTCGACGTCGATCTCGACAATGGCGAGAGCTGGCGCGAATCCGCCACCTATCAGCCGGGCGGGCGCAGCGTCGTCGCCGAGCTGCCTTTCGCCACGATCGGCATGGCGGTGTGCTACGACCTGCGCTTCCCGCAGCTCTTCCGCGCCCAGGCGATGGCGGGCGCCGAGGTGCTAACCGTTCCCGCCGCCTTCACCCGCCAGACCGGCGAGGCGCACTGGCACGTCCTCCTTCGCGCCCGCGCCATCGAGAACGGCGCCTGGGTGATCGCCGCCGCGCAAGGCGGAACGCATGAGGACGGCCGCGAGACATTCGGCCATTCGATGATCGTCGACCCCTGGGGCGGCATCGTCGCCGCAGCCGACCATGCCGAGCCCGGCATCGTCTATGCCGAGGTGGACCCCGCCGCCTCGGCCGAGGCGCGCAAGAAGATCCCGAACCTCAAGAACGCGCGGGAATTCGCGATCGAGCTTGTCCGCGCAACGCCCGCGCTGAAAGCCGCATCGTGATCCGCTTCTCGCTCCACTGCGACCAGGCTCACGAATTCGAAGGCTGGTTCCGCGACAATGACGACTTCGACACGCAGTCGAAGCGCGGCTTCGTCGAATGCCCCGCCTGCGGCTCGCACAAGGTGTCGAAGTCGCTGATGGCGCCGGCCGTGTCGACCGGCCGGAAAAAGGAGAAGATGGCGCTCGCCGCCACCGCCGAGCAGAAGAAGCTGATGGCGGCACTGAAGGAAATGTCGCAGCAGGTGCGCGAGAACGCCGAGAACGTCGGCGACAAATTCGCCGAGGAGGCACGCAAGATCCATTTCGGCGAGACCGAAGCCCGCGGCATCTACGGCGAAGCGACCGTCGAGGAAGCCCGCGGCCTGATCGAGGACGGGGTCGAGTTCATGCCGCTGCCGGTGTTCCCGGACGACCGGAACTGAGGGCTTCGCCGCGTTCCACACGCAAAGCAGCCTGATGGCATGCCATCAGCTGCCGTCTTGATGGCAGGTCGCTTGAGGCTTATTCTCAGCAGACAATGAGGAGGCGCATTCATGGCCGAGCCCCAGCTTTCCGTACGCAGCGCCAAGGCAATCGAAATCGCTCACCGGCTGGCTCTTCGCGAGAGGCGTACGGTTGCCAGTATTGTCGAGCGCGCGTTGGAGGACTACGACCTCAAGACCACGGGCCGCGAGCCGGCGGAGGTATTTTACAAGCGGATAGCCGAACAATACGGTGTCGACATCGACCTTGAAGAGGTCATCAAGGAAGGCCGGAAGCCTCATCCAGGCATCGACCTTTGATCTTCCTCGACACGAACGTCGTTTCCGAAGACTTCCGCCCGGAGCCAAGTCCGGCAGTGCTGGATTGGCTCAGGCGACACGACGTGGAACTCATGCTTTCGACCGTCGTGATTGCCGAGATTTCCTTCGGCATCTCGAAGATCAGGCCGGAACAGCGCGCGCGTCGCCTTTCGCTCGGTCTTGCCGAGTGGCGCCGTCGCTTCACGGGTCGGATCTTCCCGTTTACCGAGGAAGCAGCGCTCGTCTACGGCGAATTGATGGGCGACGCGGCTCGTCGTGGCCGCGGGATGCAATCGATGGACGGCATGATCGCCGCCATCGCCCGGGTGAACAAAGCCAAGCTCGCAACCCGCAACACCGCGCATTTCGAGCATTGCGGCCTCGACTTGATCAATCCCTGGCAACACTGAAGCCGTCGACAGGCGCGGATCGTCTCCGTGCCAACCTCGCAAATCGGGAGCCGCGCTCCAGAATTGCAAGGATAATCGCTCAGATCAGCGAGGACTTCTCCGCCAGCACCATGTAGTTGACGTCCATGTCCTTCGAGCGCTGCCAGCGGTCGGCAAGCGGATTGTAGGTCACGCCTGAGCGGTCGACGATCGAAAGCCCCGCCTTGGCGAGGCCGGCTTCGAGTTCATCCGGGCGCACCAGCTTGCCGAACTGGTGGGTGCCGCGCGGCAGCCAGCGCAGCACGTATTCGGCGCCGATGATGGCGAGGCCCAGCGCCTTCAGCGTGCGATTGATGGTGGCGACGAACATCAGGCCGCCGGGCTTTACCATCTGCCCGCATTTGGCGAGGAAGAGGTCGACGTCGGCGACGTGCTCGACCACTTCCATGTTGAGGATCACGTCGAACTGCTCGCCCTCGTCGGCCAGCGCCTCGGCGGTCGTGGCGCGGTAGTCGATGGTCAGTCCGCTCGCCACGCCGTGCAGCTTCGCCACCTCGATATTGGTGGCAGACGCGTCGGCGCCGACCACCTCGGCGCCCAGACGCGCCATCGGCTCGCACAGAAGGCCGCCGCCGCAGCCGATGTCGAGGATGCGCAGGCCTTCGAACGGATGCGGCGCGCGGGTGTCGCGGCCGAATCGCGCCGCCACCTGGTCGCGGATATAGGCGAGGCGCACGGGATTGAACTTGTGCAGCGGCCGGAACTTGCCGTTCGGATCCCACCACTCGGCGGCCATGCGGGAAAAGCGCTCAACTTCGTCGGCGTCGATGGTCGTGCGTCTGGCTTCGGCCATGTCGTTCGTCTCCCTCTGCGGCCCAAACAAGTCGGGCGAGAGGGCGCCGATGTCAAGGCGCCGGCATCGTGGAAAGGGATCCGCGGCGGGCGCCCGGCCGTCAGCACCGCCGGCGGATCAGCGCGGCCAACGCATGTCAGGGCCTGTCAGCTACCGATCAGGGCAGGTTGGGGCGGGCGGCGAACCGGCCTATATCGGGCACACCTTTCGCAGAAGTCATTGCCGATGCAGTCGATCATCTCGATATCTAACCTGTCGAAAACCTATGCCAACGGCTTCGAAGCGCTGAAGAACGTCAGCCTCGACGTGCGCAAGGGCGAGATCTTCGCCCTGCTCGGACCGAACGGAGCCGGCAAGACGACGCTGATCAACATCGTCTGCGGGCTGGTCAATCCAGGCACCGGCAGCGTCCGGGTCGGCGGACACGACATCGTCGCCGACTATCGCAAGACGCGCTCCATGATCGGGCTCGTGCCGCAGGAACTGTCGATGGACGCGTTCGAGACCGTGCTTGCGACCGTTTCCTTCAGCCGCGGCTTGTTCGGCAAGCCGTCCGATCCCGCGCATATCGAGAAGGTCCTGAGGTCGTTGTCCTTGTGGGACAAGCGCAAGGAAAAGGTGATGACGCTGTCGGGCGGCATGAAGCGGCGGGTGCTGATCGCCAAGGCGCTGGCGCACGAGCCGGAGATCCTGTTTCTCGACGAGCCGACCGCGGGCGTCGACGTCGAACTGCGCCGCGAGATGTGGGCGATGGTGCGCGGCCTGCGCGACACCGGCGTCACCATCATCCTGACCACGCACTACATCGAGGAAGCGCAGGAGATGGCCGACCGCGTCGGCGTCATCTCGAAGGGCGAGATCATCCTCGTCGAGGACAAGGACGTTTTGATGCGCACGCTCGGCAAGAAGCAACTGCGCATCGAATTGCGCGCGCCGCTGCCGACGCTGCCGGCTTCGCTGTTGCCCCATGGGCTGGACCTCGCCGAAGGCGGCGACGCGCTCGTCTCCACCTATGACGCCACCGCCGACCGCACCGGCATCAACGCCCTGTTCCAGGATCTCGCCCGCGAGGGGATCGCCATCCGCGACGTCGAGACGCGACAGAGCACGCTCGAGGAAATCTTCGTCGGATTGCTGGAGGAACGGGCATGAACCTTCACGCCGTCCGCGCGATCTACAGGTTCGAGATGGCGCGCACGTTCCGCACCATCCTCCAGTCCATCGTCTCGCCGGTCATTTCGACCGCGCTCTATTTCGTCGTGTTCGGCGCGGCGATCGGCTCGCGCATTCCGGAGATCGGCGGCGTCAGCTATGGCGCCTTCATCGTGCCCGGATTGATCATGATGTCGATCCTGACGCTGTCGATCTCGAACGCGTCCTTCGGCATCTATTTTCCGAGGTTCACCGGCACGATCTACGAGCTCCTGTCGGCGCCGGTCTCGCATCTCGAGATCGTCGCGGCCTATGTCGGCGCAGCCGCCACGAAGTCGGTGATGATCGGCCTGGTGATCCTGGCGACCGCCGCCTTCTTCGTGCCGCTCCGGATCGAGCACCCGTTCGTCATGCTCCTGTTCCTGGTGCTGACCTCGCTGACGTTCAGCCTCTTCGGCTTCATCATCGGCATCTGGGCGGACGGGTTCGAGAAGCTGCAGATCATCCCGCTTCTCGTCGTCATGCCGCTCGCCTTCCTGGGCGGCACCTTCTATTCGATCGAGATGCTGCCGCCGTTCTGGCACGTCGTGTCGCTGTTCAATCCGGTGGTCTATCTCGTCAGCGGTTTTCGCTGGAGCTTCATCGGCACCGCCGACGTGAGCGTCTGGACGAGCCTTGGGATGACCGTGGTCTTTCTCCTCGGATGCCTCGCCGTCACCGGCTGGATGTTCCGCACCGGCTACAAGCTCAAGAACTGACGGCGCGGCGGAAGGCGCGCGCCCTCCGCCGCCTGCCTGCTCAGGCCGCCTTCGACTTGACGTAGGCGATGTAGCCGCGAACGTCTGCCGCCGGCTCGGAATAGGCCTTGCCGAGCTTCTTCTCCATCGCCGCCATGTAGTCCTTCGCCCATTTCGGCAGGGCGTAGTCGATCACCGCCAGGAATTCGAGCGTCGCGGCAAGCCGGATGTCGGCGATCGACGGCTGGGCGCCGCCGATGAACGGCTTGCCATTGCGGAAGAAGGAATGGAACACCTCGAGCGGCTCGGCGATCGCCGCCTGCGCCGCCTTCTGCGCCGCGGCCTTGTGGCCTTCCTCGAGATCGGACGCGCCGACCTCGCCCGGATATTGCGGGAAGCCGAGCGCCGGATAGGTGGCGCGGGCGACGTAGGGATAGAGCGTCCCGACGAGGTAGAACATGGCGCTGTCGATCATCGCGCGCTTGGCCGGGTTGCTGGGATAGAATTTTTCCAGCCCGTGCTTGTTGGACAGGTACTGCATGATGGCGCAGCTTTCCCACAGCGCGCGGCGTGGCAGGCCCTTTTCCTCCAGCATCGGGGTCAGGTGTGCGGGGTTCTTGGCCAGAAAGGCCTTCGACCGCGTCGCGCCATAGGCATCGGTCTCCTCGATGCCGAGCTTGGCGGCGCGGGCGAAAATGCGCACCGACAGATTGTTCACGGACGGCTTGATGACGCTCAGCGTCATCGCCGGCTTCTTCGCGGGGCCTGGCTTCGCGGTCTTCGTGGCCGCGGCCGGCTTGGCGGTCTTGGCGGCCGTGGCCGGGGCCTTGGCGGGTTTGGCAGCCTTCGCCGGAGGCTTAGCCGCCTTGGCAGGCGCCTTGGCCGCCTTGGCGGCGGGTTTCTTCGCTGTCTTCGTCGTCGTCTTGGCCATGAATGTCCTCCCTCGGATTTGGCTCAGTACGGATTCTTCGCGGTGCGGTCGCTCGACAGCGTCGAACGGGAACGCTCGACGAGCTGCTCGATGGCGTCGGCCAGGTGCACCTCGGCGATGGCGTAGTCGCCGCGCGCGACGCGGATGTGGTGCGCCTCGAACAGCACCTGAGCATGGGTGAAGCCGTGCGGCGGCTCGAAGCGATAGGACGCCAGTTCGATCGTCAGGCCCATCGGATCGTTGAAGTAGATCGAATCCATGAAGCCCCGGTCCTTGGGCCCGGTGTTCTTGATGCCGCGGGCATCGAGCCGCTCGACCGCCTGCAGGAACGTCACCCGCGACACCGAGAAGGCGATGTGGTGCACGCAGCCCGGTTCGGTCGGGGTGCGGCGCGGATCGGGCTTGCGGGTCTCGTCGGTGAAGATGGTGATCAGCCGGCCGTCGCCCGGATCGAAATAGAGATGGCTCTCGCTCGCCTTGTCGAGGTTCGGCTGCTCGAAGACGAAAGGCATGCCGAGCGTGCCTTCCCAGAAATCGATCGAGGTCTTGCGGTCGGCTCCGACCAGCGTGATGTGGTGGACGCCTTGCGACTGAAGCTTCTGGATGGTCATCACCGAACCCTTCTAATGCTGGACGAGTTTCGACTTGTATTCGCTGCGCTGGAACGAGCCGAACGGAACCAGTTCGACGCGGGCCGTGAAGACCAGGGCGTCGCGGATCCGCTTCGCGATCCGCTCGGCGAGCGCCGGCTCCGGGGCGGCGTCCTTCGCCAGTTCCACCGCGACGGGCAGCGGCGGGTCCTGGCTGACGCCGGCCGCCGCCGGCCTGACGAGGATCATGCCGCTGACCGCCGGCAGGAATTCTGCGACGATCTCGCGGATCGCGGTCGGGAAGACATTGACGCCGCGCACGATCAGCATGTCGTCGGTGCGGCCGATGCAGCGCACGCGCGGCGCGGTGCGGCCGCATCCGCACGTCGACGTCCAGACCTGGACATGGTCGCGGGTACGGAAGCGCAGCAGCGGCGCAGCCTGATGCCTGAGATGCGTCAGCACGAGTTCGCCGCTGGCGCCGTCCTCCATCGCCACCGGCGCGCCGGTCTGAGGATCGATCAGTTCCGCATGGACGGCGCCGCGGGCGCCGAGATGCATGCCGCACTGGTGCTCGCATTCGCCCCAGAGCGACACGCCGATGTCGCCGATGCCCATCGCCTCGGTCACGCGCGCGCCCCAGCCGTCTTCCAGCCGCGCCCTTAGAGTCGGCTCGCCGCCGCCCGGCTCGCCCGCGACCAGCAGGCGCGCCACACTCGACCCTCGAAGGTCGAAACCGCGCTCGGCCGCCCATTCGATCAGGTAGGAGGCGTAGGACGGCGTCATCACGGCGGCGGTCGGCTTGAGAAGGTCCACCGCCTTCATCAGCCTGTCGGTATTTCCGGTGCCGACCGGAATGTGGCACATGCCGAGCCTGTCGAATGCGCCCAGCGCCGCGCCCGCCACGAACGGGCCGGCATTGTAGGTCGAAACGATCGTCTCGCCCGCGACGATGCCCGAGGCGGCGTAGCTGCGGGCCGACGTCGTCACCCAGGTTTCGAGATCCTGCCGAGTCAGCGGGATGTAGCTTGGCGTTCCGGTGGTGCCGCTGGTCGAAAAGATGCGCACGAGGTCGCCGCGCGGCACGCACAGATGCGTGCCGATCGGATTGTCCGCGGTCGCACCGGCGCGGAGCTCGCTCTTCTCGGTGAACGGAAGCGCGGCGATGTCGTCGAGGCCGCCGATCTTCTCCCGGGACTCGAACCCGGCTGCCGCGAGCTTGCCGCGGTAGAAGGCCGAGCGCTCCAACAGCCAGCCGATCTGCCGGCGAAAGAGCGCGTCGTCAGTGCTGCGCTGCTCGGCCCAGGGACGCGTCTCGATGTCCGGCTCCAGCATGTCAGGCGCCTTCTCCGGGGAGGCGACGATAGGCAACGGCGGCTTCGCCGGCGGCGGCCATGGCGAAACCGATCGGCGCCTGCTGCTCCTCGGCAAGGTGGGCGAGCAGGCTTCCCGTGCGTGCCAGCAGGGGGATCGCCTTGATCATCGGCGCAGGAAAATCGAGATCGAGAAGCACGGCGGCGATCGGCATCGAGACGTTCATTACCAGCGGCTTGCCCCAGACTTCGGCCACCGCGTCGCGGATCAGCCCCGCCATGGCGCAATGCCGGCCGGCGACGCCCTTTTCGGCGGCGAGCGCGAGGATGCGCTCGCTGCGCGGGTCAACCGGCTTGTGTACCGGATGGCCGAAGCCGGGTGCCCTGCCGCCGGACTCGCGTATGGCGCGCACGAGGTCGAGCGCGACCCGGCGCGGCTCGCCGCCGGCGGCCACTTTCGCATCCGCCTCGACCAGCAGGCGCCCGCAGAGTTCCGACGTGCCGAGGATGACGGGCCCGGCGCCGAGGATGCCGGCCGCGACCGCGCCTTGCAACGAGTCCGGATCGGCCGCGAGCGTCATCCGCGCGGCCAGAACCGTCGGCACGAGGCCATGTTCGGCGATCGCGACCAGCAGGAGGTCGAGGAAGTAGAGCTGTTCCCCGGTCGGCTCGCGGCCGGTCAGCAGAAGGTAGAAATAGCCGGTGAAGGACAGGCGGCCCATCAGGTCGCCGGTGAGGTCGCGGCCGCGAACCTCGATGCGGTCCGCGTGTGCCTCGCAGATATGCGTGACTGCTGGGCCCGGTTTCCCGATCTGCATTCCGTCTCCTCCGACCGGCGTTCTGGCGCGCCGTGTGCAATTGGATGATGCTAGTTCAATCGCCGGCAATGCGCCAGAAGCCGCCGACGCGCGGCAAAAGGCTTACTGCCCGGAATGCGGCTCGCGCTCGAGCCGCTCGGCGACCATCTCCTGAAGCCGCCACAGATGCCGGTCGCGGATGCCCAGCATATCCAGATGGCTGACCGTGGCATGGAGGTATTCCGCCATCGAGCCGCGAAAGCCGCAGGCCGTCGCCAGCATGTCGGCGGTCGCCTCGTCGTCGAGTTCGCCGACATAGCGGCCGCTCTTTCGGTTCATCGCGAAGGTCAGCGCCTTGAGCGGTCCCTCTTGCGTGGTCACGGGAATCCAGCGCGGCGGGAAGGCCGAGGGCACCATGCTCATCTCGCGACGGATCAGCCGGTGCATGTTGGACTTGATCGCCTCGTCGGGCAGGCGGAAGACGACGCCATTGCACTGGCCGCCGCGATCGAGCGCCAGCATCAGACCCGGCTGTTCGCGATTGCCGCGGTAGCGATAGTCCCAGCCGAGGCAGAAGCGCCGGTGCCAGCCGCGGGCGACGGCCGTGCGCCGCTCGACGAAATCGAATTCCGGATTCCAGATCAGCGAACCGTAGGCGAAGACCCAGAAACCTCCGTCGGGCGCCCCCGCCATGATCTCTTCGACGACGCGCTCGTAGTCGGCGTCGGTGGCCGCCACGAAGCCCGGCAGCAGCTGGATGCCCGGATCGGCGATCTCGCGCCTGACCCTCTCCACGTGGAGTTCCGTCAGCCGCATCCGCCTTCCGTTCGTGCCCATCGTGTCGCCCCGTTCCGATCAGGAAAGGTTACGCCGGCCGCCACGCCGATGGGAAGGGGATCGCACGGGTCGTGCCTACTTCGCCTGCTTCGCCGAGCGATAGGCGCGCAGCACCAGCAACCCGACCATCGCCGCCGCGGCGAAGCCTGCTCCGGCGATGAACGTTCCCTGTGGGCCGACGACGTCCCACAGCGCTCCGGCGATCACGCTCGCCGCCAGCAGGGCGACGCCGGAGACCAGGTTGAACATGCCGAAGGCGGTGCCGCGCAGGTCCTGCGGCGCGGTGTCGGCGACGAGCGCCGAGAGGAGCCCCTGGGTCAGCCCCATGTGCAATCCCCAGAGCACGACGCCGGCAGCGACGCCGGCGATGCTCGGTCCGAAGGCGAGCGCGACGTCGGCTGCAATCAAGAGGGCGAGGCCGATGACGAGGATCGCGGTGCGATCGATCCGGTCGGACAGGGCGCCGGCAGGATAGGCCGAGAGCGCGTAGGCGACGTTCATGACGACGAGGACCAGCGGCACGAGGGCGAGCGGCAGGCCCTGCGACTGTGCCCGCAGGATCAGGAAGGCCTCGCTGAACCGGGCGAGCGTAAAGACGGCGGCGATCGCCACCACGAGCCAGAAGGCGCCGCCCAGCCGGGCGAGTTCGGCGGGCGCGAGCGGCATCCGCGCCGGCCTGTCGCGTGTCGATCCATCCGGATCCTTCACGGCCACGACGATGAGCGCGAAGGCGAGAAAAGCCGGTATCACCGCTATCCAGAACACGGTGCGGAAATCGTCCAAGGTCAGCCACATCAACAGGATCGCGAGCAGCGGTCCGACGAAGGCGCCGACCGTGTCCAGCGACTGGCGCAGCCCGAAGCTGGCGCCGCGCAGATGTGCGGGGCTGAGATCGGCGACCAGGGCGTCGCGCGGCGCGCCGCGAATGCCCTTGCCGACCCGGTCGACGAAGCGGGCGGCGACGATCCAGCCGAGCGTCGCGGCGAGCGGAAACACCGGCTTGGTGAAGGCGGCCAGGCCGTAGCCGATCGCGGCAAGCAGCTTGCGCTTGCCCAACCAGTCGCTGATCGCGCCAGAAAACACCTTGGTGATTGCCGCGGTCGCCTCCGCGATGCCTTCGATGACGCCGACGGCGAGCACGGAAGTGCCCATCACCGCGACGAGGTAGACCGGCAAGAGGGCATGGATCATCTCGGACGAGACGTCCATCAGCAGAGAGACGAAGCCGAGCGCCCAAACGCTCCGCGGTATCTGCCGCCAAACCGCGGGGCTATCCGCCCGCGCCGCGAAGATCTTCATCGAATGCCTCGTTTGCGATGCGCGGCCCGATTCGAGCGATTCCAGAGACCGCCAGGATAGGCCGTCGGGCGTCCCAACCACCAGCCCTGCGCGGACGACGCTCCATCATCGGCTTACCAGCCCGCTCGCCTTGCGGAGCGGGGGCGATTTGGATAAGGAAGCCGCGCGCCGCGATCCGGGGAGGAGCGCGGTGCCCCAACCGCAGTCCGTCGCGCGATCTTCCGGCAGCGCGGCCCGCATCAGGACCTTTCGACCGCAATGGCGCGCATCGTGATGAAGTTCGGCGGAACCTCCGTCGCCGACCTCGACCGCATCCACAATGTGGCGCGGCACGTCAAACGCGAGGTCGACGCCGGCCACGAGGTCGCGGTCGTCGTCTCGGCGATGTCGGGCAAGACCAACGAGCTCGTCGGCTGGGTGCAGAACATGCCGAAGGTCGCCGGCTCCAACGCGCCGTTCTACGACGCGCGCGAATACGACGCCGTCGTCGCCTCCGGCGAGCAGGTAACGGCGGGGCTTCTGGCCATCGCGCTGCAGTCGATGGGCGTGCATGCGCGCTCCTGGCTCGGCTGGCAGATCCCGATCAAGACCGACACCGCGCATGGCGCGGCGCGGATCACCGAGATCGACGGCTCGTTCCTGATCAAGCGCTTCGGCGAGGGCCAGGTCGCTGTCGTCGCCGGCTTCCAGGGCATCGCGCCCGACGGGCGCATCTCGACGCTCGGGCGCGGCGGGTCCGACACCAGCGCGGTCGCCATAGCGGCTGCCGTCAAGGCCGACCGCTGCGATATCTATACCGACGTCGACGGCGTCTATACGACCGACCCCCGCATCGAGCCCAAGGCGCGGCGCCTGTCCAAGATCTCCTTCGAGGAAATGCTGGAAATGGCCTCGCTCGGGGCCAAGGTGCTGCAGGTGCGCTCCGTCGAACTCGCCATGGTGCACAAGGTGCGCACCTTCGTGCGCTCCTCCTTCGAAGACCCGGATGCTCCCGGCATGGGGGATCTTCTCAACCCGCCCGGAACGCTCATTTGCGACGAGGATGAAATCGTGGAACAGCAGGTCGTCACCGGTATCGCCTATGCCAAGGACGAGGCGCAGATTTCGCTCCGTCGCGTCGCCGACCGTCCAGGCGTCGCCGCCGGCATCTTCCTGCCGCTGGCCGAGGGCGGCATCAATGTCGACATGATCGTCCAGAACATCTCCGAGGACGGCTCGCGCACCGACATGACCTTCACCGTGCCGCAGGGCGACGTCGCAAAGGCGCTGGCGATCCTCGACAAGGTGCGCGAGACGGTCGGTTTCGACGTCGTCCAGCATGACGACGGCATGTCCAAGGTCTCCGTCATCGGCATCGGCATGAGGAGCCATGCCGGCGTCGCCGCCACCGCCTTCAAGGCGCTGGCCGACAAGGGCATCAACATCCGCGCCATCACGACGTCCGAAATCAAGATCTCCATCCTGATCGACGGACCTTATACCGAGCTGGCGGTTCGCACTTTGCATTCCGTCTACGGTCTGGATAAGCAGTAGCCTGGAATCATCGATGCGGGAATGATCGCGTCGGCGCGGGAGGCGCCCGGCGCGATTGCCCGTTGGAGTCTTGACATGCCCGATCACGTGCCCGGCCCGCGCGCACTTCTGAGACGGCTCCGCGAGCTCATGGCGGAGGCGCTCGATCCGCAGGCGCGCCTCGACCGCATCGTGCGCGAGATCGCCAGGAACATGGTCGCCGAAGTGTGCTCGCTCTACGTGCTGCGGGCCGATTCGGTGCTCGAGCTCTACGCCACCGAAGGCCTCAATCCGGGGTCGGTCCACCTGGCGCAGCTGCGCCTCGGCCAGGGCCTCGTCGGCACGATCGCGGCAAGCGCCCGCGCGCTCAACCTGTCCGACGCGCAGAACCACCCCGCTTTCGCCTACCTGCCGGAGACGGGCGAGGAGATCTACAATTCCTTCCTCGGCGTGCCGGTGCTGCGCGCCGGCCGCACGCTCGGCGTCCTCGTCGTCCAGAACAAGACCAAGCGCAGCTATCGCGACGACGAGGTCGAGGCCCTCGAAACGATCGCCATGGTCATCGCCGAGATGATCGCCGCCGGCGATCTCGCGCGGCTGATCCGCCCCGGCATGGAGCTCGACCTGACGCGTCCGGCGAGCTTCAAGGGGCTGGCCTTCAACGAAGGCGTCGGTCTCGGCCATGTCGTGCTGCACGAGCCGCGCATCGTCGTCACCAACCTGTTCAACGAGGACATCGAGGAAGAGCTGAAACGCCTCGACGAGGCGCTGGGGTCGCTCAGGCTCTCGATCGACGACATGATGTCCCGCCGCGAAGTGGCCTTCGAGGGCGAGCACCGTGCCGTGCTCGAAGCCTACCGCATGTTCGCGCATGACCGCGGCTGGGTGCGGCGGCTGGAAGAGGCGATCCGCAACGGATTGTCTTCCGAAGCCGCGGTCGAGAAGGTGCAGAGCGACATGCGGGCCCGCATGACGCACATGATGGATCCCTATCTGCGCGAGCGGATGAGCGATTTCGACGACCTCGCCAACCGCCTGCTGCGGCAGCTGATGGGGCGCGGGCCCGAGGCGGTGGCCGCGACCTTGCCGAAGGACGCCATCGTCGTCGCACGGCAGATGGGCGCGGCGGAACTGCTGGATTACCCGCGCGAGAAGCTGCGCGGCCTCGTCCTCGAGGAGGGGTCGGTGACGAGCCACGTCGTCATCGTGGCGCGCGCGATGGGCATTCCCGTCGCCGGCCAGCTCAAGGGCGTGGTGTCGATGTCGGAAAACGGCGACGCCATCATCGTCGACGGCGAAGACGGCACGGTGCAGCTCAGGCCCCAGTCCGACGTCGAGGCGGCCTATGCCGAGAAGGTGCGTTTCCGCGCCCGCCGGCAGGAACTCTACCGCGAGCTGCGCGACAAGCCGTCGGTGTCGAAGGACGGCGTCCATGTCGACCTGATGATGAATGCAGGGCTGGCCGTCGACCTGCCGCAGCTCGCCGAGGCGGGGGCGGCCGGCATCGGCCTATTCCGCACCGAACTGCAGTTCATGGTCGCCGCCACCTTCCCCCGAGCCGAGGCGCAGGAGCGGCTCTACCGCGAGGTTCTCGACGCGGCGAAGGGCAAGCCGGTCACCTTCCGCACCATCGACATCGGCGGCGACAAGGTGCTGCCCTATTTCCGCGGTGCGGCGCAGGAGGAGAACCCGGCGCTCGGCTGGCGCGCGATCCGGCTCACCCTCGACCGGCCGGGCCTGCTGCGCACCCAGGTGCGGGCGCTGCTCAGGGCGGCCGGCGGCGGCGAATTGCGCATCATGCTGCCGATGGTGACGGAACTTGCCGAGATCGCCCAGGCGCGCGAGATCATCGACCGCGAGGTGCGGCATCTGTCGCGCCATGCCTATCTCCTGCCGACGACGCTGAAGATGGGAGCGATGGTCGAGGTGCCGGCGCTCTTGTGGCAGCTCGACGAACTCATGGAGGCGGTCGACTTCGTCTCTGTCGGCTCGAACGACCTGTTCCAGTTCGTCATGGCGACCGACCGCGGCAACGCGCTCCTGTCCGACCGGTTCGACCCGCTCTCGGTGCCGTTCCTGCGGGTGCTGAAGCAGATCGCGGATGCCGGCGCCCGCGCCAACACGCCGGTCACGCTGTGCGGCGAACTCGCCGGCCGGCCGATCTCGGCGATGACGCTGATCGGCCTCGGCTACCGTTCGATCTCGATGTCGCCGGCCGCGATCGGCCCGGTGAAGGCCATGCTCGGCGAACTCCAGGTCGGCCGCCTCGAGGACATGCTCGATGCCTCGCTCTCGGCGGGCGGCGCCTTCCGCAACCTCCGCCGCGACCTGCAGGCCTTCGCCGCGGAAAACGGCATCCCGATTTGAGTATGTCATGACCGCACTCCCCACCGATCGCCTCGACCAGGTCGTCAAGCGCTACGAGATGCTGGAAGCCCAGATGGCGGCCGGCGTCGATCCCGAAGCCTATGTCAAGCTCGCCTCGGAATATGCCGAGATCCAGGACATGGCGGTGAAGGTGCGCGAACTGCGCAAGGCCGAGGCCGAGAAGGCCGGCATCGAGGCGATGCTCGCCGACGCGGGCACAGACAGGGAAATGCGCGACCTCGCCGAGGCCGAGATCGAGGAGGTCACGGAGCGGATCGAAGCCCTCGAGAAATCGATCCAGATCCTGCTCCTGCCGCGCGACCTCGCCGACGAGCGCAGCGCCATTCTCGAAATCCGCGCCGGCACCGGCGGCGACGAGGCGGCGCTGTTTGCGGGCGACCTGTTCCGCATGTACGAGCGCTATGCCGCGTCCAAGGGCTGGAAAGTCGAACTGGATTCCGCGAGCGAGGGCGAGAAGGGCGGCTACAAGGAAATCATCGCCTCCATCACCGGCAAGGGCGTCTTCGCCGCGCTGAAATTCGAATCCGGAGTCCACCGCGTGCAGCGCGTGCCCGATACAGAAACGCAGGGCCGCATCCACACGTCGGCGGCCACGGTCGCGGTGCTGCCGGAGGCGGAAGAGGTCGACGTCGAAATCAAGCCGGAGGACGTCCGGCTGGAAACGCTGCGCGCATCGAGCGCCGGTGGCCAGCACGCCAACACTACCGATTCGTCGGTGCGCATCACCCATATCCCGACCGGCATAGTGTTGCTGCAGGCGGGCCGCTCGCAGCACCAGAACCGCGCCAAGGCCTTCCAGATCTTGCGTGCCAAGCTCTACGATCTGCAGCGCAGCAAGGCGGATTCGGACCGGTCGGAATCGCGCAAGGCGCAGGTCGGGTCCGGCGACCGGTCGGAGCGCATCCGCACCTACAATTTCCCGCAGGGGCGGCTCACCGACCATCGCATCAACCTGACGCTCTACAAGCTCGACCGGGTGATGGAAGGCGACCTCGACGAAGTCATCGACGCGCTGACGGCGGACCACCAGTCGAAGCTGCTGGCCGAGTTCGGGACGAATTGAGCGGGGTGGCGGCAAGCTGGACGGCAGCGCCGAGCCACTTGGCGACGTCGGCAGGACAGAGGGGGGCGTGAAGGAAACCTGGCCGTCCGCGAGACACTCCGTTCATGACCACGCTCGCCGACCTCCACCGCATCGCCCGCGCGCGTTTGACGGAAGCCGGCATTGCGGACGCGGCGCTCGATGCGCGCCTGCTCGTGGAGGACCTGACCGGAACCACCCGCACGGACGCGCTGGCGCGGCCGGAGACGCCGATCGACACGAAAGCCGAAGCCGCCGTGGAGGCCGCACTCGCCCGCCGTGCAGCCGGCGAGCCGGTACATCGCATCCTCGGCGCGCGGGAGTTCTACGGCCTGCGCCTTGCGCTGTCGCCCGACACGCTCGAGCCGCGCCCGGACACCGAGGCGCTGGTGGAGCTGGCTCTGCCCTTCGCGCAAGGCATCTGCGAGGCGCGGGGCGCTTGCCGCATCCTGGACCTCGGCACGGGCACCGGTGCCATCGCGCTGGCACTCCTGTCGGCCGAACCGCGTGCCACGGCCGTTGCGACCGATGTTGCGCCCGGCGCCCTGGCGACGGCGAAGGCGAATGCCGAAGCGCTCGGACTGGCGGACCGCGCGACGTTCGTCCTGTCGGACTGGTTCGCGAATGTCGAGGGGCAGTTCGACCTGATCGTCTCCAACCCGCCCTACATCGCTTCGGCCGAGATCGACACGCTTTCGCGGGAAGTCCGCGGCTTCGATCCTCAGCGGGCGCTGGACGGCGGCGCGGACGGGCTCGATCCTTATCGAATCATCGCCCGCGAGGCGGGGCGTCACCTCGCGTCAGACGGCGCGGCGATGGTCGAAATCGGGGCGGGGCAGGGGACCGACGTTGCCGGCATCTTCCGCGCGCACGGCTTGCGGCATGCCGCCTCGCGCCGCGATCTCGCCGGCCACGAGCGGGCGCTTGCCTTCCTGCGACAATGATCCGTGCAGAAAAGGCTTGCATCGCAACGGAATGTCGCTACCTTTCAGACACCGGACAAGACGTAGCAGGCAGTGCCGTTGTCGATTCGGTCCCCGTTGAAAACAAACTGCCTTCTTGCGTGAGCGATGCCTGGTGCATCGCATGGGGAACGTCCGGGCAGGCTTTGAACCGGAAACAGAACGGATGACGGCGGCGCCGCAACGAGGCGCCCGACCGTCGCAAACACAGCGGTAGACCGGGCTCTCCCACTCCGGCGCATCGCTTGTCGCAACCTCTCCAGCAAGAGTGTCGAATGAGGCCACAACAGCAGAACAGGCGCATGCGCGGCCGTAACAACAATAACCAGAACCAGAACCGCAAGGGGCCGAACCCGCTCACGCGCAGCTACGAATCGAACGGGCCGGATGTGAAGATCCGCGGCTCCGCGCAGCAGATCGCCGAAAAATACATGCAGCTCGCCCGCGACGCGCAAAGCTCCGGCGACCGCGTCATGGCCGAGAACTACCTGCAGCACGCCGAGCACTACAATCGCATCATCGCGGCCGCCCAGGCGCAGATGCCGCAGCAGCAGTTCAGCCGCGACATGCGCGACGACCAGGACGACGACGAGGACCAGGACAATCCGGCACCGCAGCAGTCGTTCGAGACCCAGCCGCAGGCGAATGACGGCACCGGCCCGCAGCCGGAAATCAGCGGCATTCCGGCCGAGGTCGCGCTCAATCCGGAAGCCGCCGGCGAGCAGCCGCGCGAGGTGCGCCCGCAGCTGAACGGCAACGGCCACGCGGCCGAGGGGGAGGACGCCGCGCCGCGCCGTCCGCGCCGTCCGCGCCGGCGCGGTCGCGGCGGCGATTTCGCCAACCGCGAGGCCGGCGGCGACGAGGGCTCCGCGGCAGGCGAAGGAGAGACAGCGGCGGCGGAACCGGCGATGGCGACCGAGCCGTCCGACGAGGCCGCCTGATCCATCGCGACGAGGGCCGCCCCGACGAACATCCGCCGGCGGGAAGGGGAGACCCTTCCCGCCGTTTTTTTGGCTGGCTTCTCTCTCGTCTTTCTTTGCTTGACCCCGGTCAAGGCGTCTTGAGCGGATAGGAAGGCATACCCATATCCAGCCCAACAGAGCCTGCCGCACATGGGGGTTCGTCATCAGGCCGATCCGGTGCCTCTCGAAGGGCCGGTGACGGAAGGAGAGACATATGAATATCGAGAAATATTCCGAGCGCGTCCGGGGGTTCATCCAGTCCGCGCAGACCATGGCGCTGTCGCGCAATCACCAGCAGTTCACGCCCGAGCACCTGCTCAAGGTTCTCGTCGAGGATCCGGAAGGCCTCGCCGCCTCGCTGATCTCGCGCTCCGGCGGCGACGCGAAGGCGGTGCTGCTCGCGGTCGAAGGCGCGCTCAACCAGCTGCCCAGGGTCGAGGGCGGAAACGGCCAGCTCTATCTGTCGCAGCCGATCGCCAAGGTCTTCTCGACCGCCGAGGAGATGGCAACCAAGGCCGGCGATTCGTTCGTCACGGTCGAACGGTTGCTCACCGCGCTCGCAGTCGAGAAATCGGCCAAGACCGCGGACATCCTGGCCAAGGCCGGCGTGACCGCGCAGGCGCTGAACGCCGCGATCAACGACATCCGCAAGGGCCGCACAGCCGATTCGGCCTCGGCCGAGCAGGGCTATGACGCGCTGAAGAAATATGCGCGCGACCTCACCGCCGATGCCCGCTCGGGCAAGCTCGATCCGGTGATCGGCCGCGACGACGAGATCCGCCGCACGATCCAGGTCCTGTCGCGCCGGACCAAGAACAATCCCGTCCTCATCGGCGAGCCGGGCGTCGGCAAGACCGCCATCGCGGAAGGCCTGGCGCTGCGCATCGTCAACGGCGACGTGCCCGAGACGCTGAAGGACAAGAAGCTGATGGCGCTCGACATGGGCGCGCTGATCGCCGGCGCCAAATATCGCGGCGAGTTCGAGGAACGGCTGAAGGCCGTGCTCAACGAGGTGACCTCCGCCGACGGCGGCATCATCCTCTTCATCGACGAGATGCATACGCTGGTCGGCGCCGGCAAAGCCGACGGCGCGATGGACGCCTCCAACCTGTTGAAGCCGGCGCTGGCGCGCGGCGAGCTGCACTGCGTCGGCGCGACCACGCTCGACGAATACCGCAAGCATGTCGAGAAGGACGCCGCACTCGCTCGGCGCTTCCAGCCGGTGTTCGTCAACGAGCCCAGCGTCGAGGACACGATCTCGATCCTGCGCGGGCTGAAGGAGAAATACGAGCAGCACCACAAGGTGCGCATCGCCGACTCCGCGCTTGTCGCGGCCGCGACGCTGTCGAACCGCTACATCTCCGATCGCTTCCTGCCCGACAAGGCGATCGACCTGGTCGACGAGGCCTCGTCGCGGCTGAGGATGCAGGTCGATTCCAAGCCCGAGGCGCTGGACGAGATCGACCGCCGCATCATGCAGCTCAAGATCGAGCGCGAGGCGCTGAAGCTCGAGAAGGACGAGGCCTCGAAGGACCGGCTGTCGAAGCTGGAGAAGGAACTCGCCGGCCTCGAGGAGGAGTCCGACGGGCTGACCTCCAAGTGGCAGGCCGAGAAGCAGAAGCTGGGGCTCGCGGCGGATCTGAAGAAGCAGCTCGACGAGGCGCGCAACGAGCTTGCGATCGCCCAGCGCAAGGGCGAGTTCCAGCGCGCCGGCGAGCTCGCCTATGGCAGGATCCCCGACCTCGAGAAGAAGCTGGTCGACGCGGAAGCGCAGGACGGCAAGGGCGGCATGGTGGAAGAGACCGTGACCCCCGACCACGTCGCCCACATCGTCTCGCGCTGGACCGGCATTCCGGTCGACAAGATGCTGGAGGGCGAGCGCGACAAGCTGCTGCGCATGGAAGACGAGATCGCCAGGCGCGTTGTCGGCCAGGGCGAGGCGGTGCAGGCCGTCTCCAAGGCCGTGCGGCGCGCCCGCGCGGGCCTGCAGGACCCGAACCGGCCGATCGGCTCGTTCATGTTCCTCGGCCCCACCGGCGTCGGCAAGACCGAGCTGACCAAGGCGCTCGCCTCGTTCCTGTTCGACGACGAGGGCGCGATGGTGCGCATCGACATGTCGGAGTTCATGGAGAAGCACTCGGTCGCCCGCCTCATCGGCGCTCCTCCCGGCTATGTCGGCTATGACGAGGGCGGCGCGCTGACGGAAGCCGTGCGGCGCCGGCCCTACCAGGTCGTGCTGTTCGACGAGATCGAGAAGGCGCATCCGGACGTGTTCAACGTGCTGCTGCAGGTGCTGGACGACGGCCGCCTGACCGACGGCCAGGGCCGCACGGTCGACTTCCGCAACACGCTGATCGTCATGACCTCCAACCTCGGCGCCGAATATCTGGTGGCGCTCTCCGAAGACCAGGACGCCGACGCGGCGCGCGACGACGTGATGGCCATGGTCAAGGCGTCGTTCCGGCCGGAGTTCCTGAACCGCATCGACGAGGTGATCCTGTTCCACCGGCTGCGCCGCAAGGACATGGGCCAGATCGTCAGGATCCAGCTCGGCCGGCTCGAAAAGCTCTTGGAAGACCGCAAGATCTCGCTCGACCTCGACGACGAGGCCGTCGAGTGGCTGGCGGCCAAGGGCTACGACCCCGCCTACGGCGCACGGCCGCTGAAGCGCGTCATGCAGAAGGAGCTGCAGGACCCGCTGGCCGAGAAGATCCTGCTGGGCGACATCCGCGACGGGGCAAGGGTGGTGGTCACGGCCGGATCGGACAGGCTGAACTTCCGGGCCGGGGCGGCGCTGCGCGAGGAGGCGCAGGCGGCGTAGAGGTTCGGCACGAGGCTGGAAATGAAGCGCCCCCGCGGCGACCCGGGGGCGTTTTCCTGCCCGCCATCGGCGGGTGGGCGAAGGGGCGGCTCGCCTGTCCGCCGAAGCCGTCTCCTGGCCGCGCTCATTCCCCGGTTCTTGTCGGCCGTGGAAGTCTCAGACCAGGCAAAAGAGGGATCACCGGACGGAATATTCGCCCTAGCAGTTGCACATCGATGCCTGTGGACTTCGATTGCAAACAGTTTAAAATAAAATTGCGAATTCTGTCTCTATTTGTAGTTGCTCTGAACTGATTTTCGGCAACGACCATCTGCATATGGTCGGTCGCGTGGCACGGCGCGTGAGTGAGGGGCGTGTGTCTTGAAATTGAAGTTGAAGAGTGTTCTGTCCCGACCGTTCTCACGCCAGTTAGTTTCCTGGTGTGGCAAAATATACATTGATTTCATATACCGGTCAACCAAGTGGCAATACTTAAACGCGACCAACCATCCACTTGATCTACTGGTCGAAGAGACCCCAATCATATTCTGCGTATGGCACGGTCGGCAGTTCATGATGCCACGGTTTTGGCCCTCGACCGCGCAACTTTGGGTCGTCGGCTCGACCAGCCGCGACGGCCAGCTCGCACTCGCAACTGCCGAGAGATACAGGATCAATCTGATATCGCGTTCGCGCTGCAATGGATCGTCGAACGCTGCGCGGAAGATTCTTCAGGTTCTCCGCTCTGGCCATTCCGTCGGCCTTACTCCCGACGGCTCGCGGGGGCCGAGAATGAGGGTGCAAAAAGGTGTCGTGGAACTAGCGAAGCTTTCCGGTTGCCCGTTGGTTCCAGCGACCTATTCGTGCTCGAATGCAATCATAGTGTCGAGTTGGGATCGCTTCCTGTTGCCGCTCCCCTTCGGCCGCGGTGTTTTCAGCGTGGGCACACCCATCGCCATTGATCGCGAGGCCTCCCCTGCGCAGGTCGAGGATGCCCGCTGCGCTCTGGAACGTCAGATGAATGCGATGACCGCGGCTGCCGACAGAACGGTCGGTCGCGAGCCCATGATGCCCACCGACAGGCCGGGATTCGTCGACCTGGCTCTGAGACTGGAGTAGCGGGGCCTGCAGATGCCAACCACCAGGATGTTGACAGGGCTGCAGGCCTACACAACGATCGCGCAATTATTGCTCGATCCGCTGTCGACTTCCCGCGATATTGCACACCGGTACGGCAATTTCACCGGAATTTCGCTGTCGGCGCTGAAGAAACGCCCGCCCACCTTCCACGTGGTCGGATCGATCTACGCTGAGGGGATTCTCAAGAATTATGATACGTTTCGCAACGGCGGCATTATCGTAAAGGGCTACCGGAACTCGACCCACAATCATCTCCGGCAAGGATATTTCAGCGCAAATGGCGCTGAATATGAACACTACATCAAGCTGTTCGGACCCTTGTTCCGGAAGAAGCTTGTCGAAGAGGTATACCCCGTCATCGCCGAGATCGTCACAGACCAGATGGATCGATGGCCTACAGGGGAAGTCATCAACATCATCCCGCGCGTGAACACGCTGATGAAGCATCTGGCTTCGCAAGGTATGTTCAGGGATCCGGACATCATCCGAGGTATCCGCGCAGCCGACATGGTCGAGCAACACGGAAGGTTGAGCGGAGCTTCCATCGCCGGCCTGATTGCGGCGAGGTATGGGAGGCCGCCGTTTTCGAGACTGCATCGTCAGGCCAAAGCAACTTACGATGCCATCATCGAATGGGGCAAAACACGTGACGGTCTAGAGCCTCGCTCGGACGTGCTGTCGACGATCGCAAACGCACCGGACGAATTCGGGCGACCTGCCTCGGCGGACCGCATCGCCGGCTATGGCTGGACGATGCTGGGAGCGTCATACGACACGTCCACGTCGATCCTCACATGGCTGCTCGTATTCATTTCGACCCATCCGGAGGTCGCCAGAAAACTTCACGAAGAGGTACGCGATTACCAACGCATATCTCCATCCGATATCAGCACCATCATGAATCTCCCCTATCTGGATGGGGTTATCAAAGAGGCGCTTCGGCTGGTTCCCCCGGCGCCTATCCAGCGTCGGAAAACCCACGCGGATGCGGAGCTCGTTGGTCATCCTATCCCCGCCGGTTCACAGATACTCATCAGTGCGTGGATGACCAATCGAGATGAGGATCTCTACCCTGACCCAGACCAGTTCGTTCCGGAACGTTGGAGCGGTCTCTCGCGTTCGCCCTACCAGTGGCTGACCTTCAGCGCGGGACCGCGGAGGTGCCTGGGGATTTGGTTCGCGCTCGCATTTCTCAAGACGATCATCGCAAGCGTTATAGCCCGCTGGCGTCCGGAAATCCCGGATGGATCGAAGGTATCGATGAAAGTCGCGGTTACGGTGCGCCCAGGGCGCGAGGTCCCGATCATTCTCAACAAGCCGGATGGCAATTACCGAGCCTCTCGACTTACGGGAAACGTCCACAAATATCTGCGGATTTCCGAGCTGCATCGGGGTTAGCTCCGACCGCCTTCAAGTCCATTTTTCAGTAGCTCACGATCCAGCCGGTTCAAGAAGTCCGCCGATGGCGAGGCGCAGCGCCAGCAGCCGCGGGACAATGCAAGCTTTGCCGGCGGCACGGTGACCCTCCTAAGCCATGCGCCCTTCTGCCCCTGTTCCCTCCCGCCGCGCGATCCGCTAGGAGACGCGGGCGGAGGGACAGGCATACATGACGGATCATCCGGTTCTGATCGCCGGCGCGGGCATCGGCGGGCTGGCCATGGCGCTGACGCTGCACCAGATCGGCGTGCGCTGCGTCGTCTTCGAATCGGTACGCGAGCTGAAGCCGCTCGGCGTCGGCATCAACATCCAGCCCAACGCGGTGCGCGAGCTCGGCGATCTCGGCATCGGCGAGGCGGATCTCGACCGGATCGGCGTGCCGGCGCGCGAATGGGCGCTGGTCGGCTTGAACGGCAACGACATCTATTCCGAGCCGCGCGGGCGGCTCGCCGGCTACCGCTGGCCGCAATACGCCGTCCACCGCGGCGAATTGCAGATGCTGCTCTACCGCGCCGTTGTCGAGCGGCTGGGCGCGGGGGCGGTGCGCCCCGGCCATCGCGTCGCAGGCTACCGCAACGAGGCGGACGGCACGGTGATGGCGTCTGTCGAGACGGCCGACGGGATGCACGAGGTGCGCGGGTCGCTGCTCGTCGGCGCCGACGGCATGCATTCGGCCGTGCGCGCGCAGATGCACCCCACCCAGCCGCCGATCCACTGGGGCGGGGCGATCATGTGGCGCGGCGTTTCCCCCGGCGTGCCGATCCGCACCGGCGCGTCCTTCGTCGGGCTCGGCACCCACCGCCATCGCCTCGTCTTCTATCCCATTTCGCCGCCCGATCCCGTGACCGGCCTCGCCACCATCAACTGGATCGCCGAGGTGACCGTCGACGCCGCCGAGGGGCGGAAGAGTTCCGGCTGGTTCAAGCCGGTGGCGATCGCCGACTTCATCCACCATTTCGACGGCTGGACCTGGGACTGGCTCGACGTGCCGGACCTGCTCTCACGCGCCGACGGTGCCTACGAGAACCCGATGATCGACCGCGATCCCGTGCCCACGTGGCGCGACGGGCGGGTCATCCTGATCGGCGACGCGGCGCATCCGATGTATCCGACGGGCTCCAACGGTGCCAGCCAGGCGATCATGGACACGCGCGCGCTGGGCGCGGCATTGGTCGAGCACGGGCTCGGCGAGGCGGCGCTCGAAGCCTACGATGCAAAGTATTGCGGGCCGATCTCGCAGCTCGTGCTGCGCAACCGCGGCGCGGGGCCGTTCGGCCTGCTCAATCTGGTCGACGAGCGCTGCGGCGGCACGTTCGACGACATCGACGACGTGATCCCGGCGGCGGAGCGTTCCGCCTTCATGGCGGGCTACAAGGCGGCTGCCGGCTTTGCCATCGACACGCTCAACGCCGCGCCGCGCACCATCGCGGCTGGCGCGCGCGTCGCCGGGTAGCGCAATCCGGCACCCGCCGGACCCGGCTTCGTCAGGGATGCGCGAATCGGCGGGACGGATGGCCGCTCACGCTCGCGCCATCGGAGTTTCTTGTCGGGATCGCAGCTGCCAGGGAACCGAAAGCCGCCCACGCTCATTTGCCACCCAGATGAGCGGGAGGTCGAAGGATGAAGCCCTTTCTTGCATTCGTAGGCGGGTTCGTCGTGTCGCTGGGGATATTCCTCAGCGGTATCGTCATGGCAGTCACCTATTTCCATGCCGAACCGGTGAAGCTGCAGCAGGCCGGCCAGACGGTGGCGGGGCTGTGGACCGCCGAGCCGCAGAAGGTCGATCCCTCGCAACAGCCCTTCGAGCGCGTCGCCGCCGTGACCGGGCAAACCGACGAGAAGCAGCCACGTGCCGTCACGCAGGACGAGCCGGTCGACGCGGGCGACAATGCCGGGGGCGACGTGGACAGGATGACGACCGCCGCCGTGACGCCAGACAGCGATCCGGCCCTGCGCTCTCCCGAAGTGGAGGCCATGGCGGCCGCTCATGCGGATTGGTGCAGCAGCCGCTACCGTTCCTACCGCCCCCGCGACGACAGCTATACGCCGTACAGCGGCGGGCGCCGCCGCTGCATCTCGCCCTATTCCGAAGCGGCGCAGGGAATCGCCGCGACCCCGGTCTCTGTGGAAGCCGAGGCCGACGGTTACGTCGACATGGGCGAGGAAGGACAGGCAACGTATGTGGAATATGCGTCCGACGATTTCCAGGTGGACAGCGACCATATCGACTACTGCTTCAGCCGCTACCGCTCCTACCGTCCGGAGGACAATACCTACCAGCCCTACGGCGGCGGGCCGCGGCGCCAGTGCGAATAGACCCATTCCCGGCGCAGCGCCTTCATCGCAGGTTCATCTTCGAGAAACCATAATCTGCGCATTGAAAGGGGGCGCTGGAGAAATCGTCAGGCTCCCGCAACCTGATCCGATCCAACGGGTTTTTGCCGCATGAAGCTCAAGACCATCCTGCTGCCCGTCCTCGCGGCCGCGATCTGCTCCACCTCCCTGAGTGCTGTTCCCGCCCTCGCGCAGGACGACTACCGCCTCGCCCAGGCGCGCGAGATCGAAGTCTATTACGACCAGTACGGCCGGCGCGTCATCCGCGACGCCTATACGGGCGAGATTCTCGCGATCGAGCGGCCGCGCAATCTCGACCGCCGCGCCACCGGCTCGTTGCCGCGCAACCTGCCGCGCTACCGCGACCCTTATGCCGAGCAGGGCGACCGCTACTATCTCGACGATCCCGACGACATGCGCCGGCTGGAGCGCGACCGCAGCCGCCGCTACGGCGAGACGATGGACGACTTCGATCCCGGCTACGACGACCCTTACGAGGATCAGGCCTATCCCGGCGACGAGGCCTCGATCGACGGCGGCGACACCTATTTCCCGCCGGCCCCGGGCGGCATCGTCCGCGACGAACCGGTCGAACGCCGGGCGTTGCCTTCGCCATCGGACGAGCCCACGCTGTCGCCGTCGGTGCCGACCGACCAGCCGACCCTTTCGAAGAAGTCCGACCTGAACGTGGCGAAGCTGCAGGTCCTGCTCGACCGCGCCGGCGTGTCGCCGGGCGTCATCGACGGCCATATGGGCGGAAACGTCGACAAGGCGCTTGCCGCCTATCGCGAGCTGACGGGCGTCAAGCTGACGCTGATCGACTTTCCGGCGATCGAGGCGGAGCTCGGCGCGCGCGGCGGCGAGGCCTTCATGGACTATGCGATCACGCCGGAAGACGTCGCCGGACCCTATGTCGCGTCGATCCCGGCCGACTATGGCCAGAAGGCGCAGCTCGAGGCGATGAGCTACACCTCGACGGTGGAGATGCTGGCCGAGCGCTTCCACATGAGCGAGGCCTACCTGAAGGAACTCAACAAAGGTGTCGAATTCCGCCCGGGCGCGGTGATTCGCGTTGTCAACACCGGCGGCAACGTCACCCGCCAGGTGACGAAGATCGTCGCCGACAAGGGCCGCGAGCAGGTGCGCGCCTACGATGCGATGGGCCGTCTCGTCGTGGCCTATCCGGCGACGATCGGCTCTTCCGATACGCCGTCGCCGACCGGAACACACACCGTGGAGCGCGTCGCGCTCAATCCCGAATACACCTACAATCCCAAGATCAATTTCAAGCAGGGCGAGAACGACAAGGTGTTGCGCATTCCGCCCGGCCCGAACGGGCCGGTGGGCTCGGTGTGGATCGCTCTTTCGAAGCCGACCTACGGAATCCACGGCACCCCGGAACCCTCCAAGATCGGCAAGACCAACAGCCATGGCTGCGTGCGGCTGACCAACTGGGACGCCCAGGAACTTGCCAAGCTCGTCTCCAAGGGCGTGACGGTCGAGTTCGTCGAATAGGGCAGGGGCGTGAACGGCCGGCGATTCGATTCGCCGGCTACTTGGCCTGCGCGGCGGCGGCCTGCGCGACCTTCAGCGGATCGTCGCCTTCCTCGCGCAGCAGAGCGTCGACCCGCTCCTTCTCCTTCTTGAAGGCCTCGAGTTCATCGCCCTTCAGCACCTTGCCGACCGGCAGGCGCACGCGCATCGGATCGACCTTGTTGCCGTTGACGATCAGCTCGTAGTGGAGGTGGTTGCCGGTCGAGAGACCGGTCGACCCGACATAGCCGATCACCTGACCCTGGCGGACGCGGGCGCCCGGGGCCACGCCCTTGGCCAGTCCGCTCTGATGGCTGTACGAGGTTTCGTATCCATTGGCATGGCGGACGATGGTCTGCCTGCCGTAGCCGCCGGTCCAGCCGGCCTTTTCGATCACGCCATTCCCGGCGGCGATGATCGGCGTCCCGCGGGGCGCCGACCAGTCGACGCCTGTATGCATGCGTACATAGCCAAGAATCGGATGGCGCCGGGCGCCGAAGCCGGACCGGAACCGGCCGTTGGGAACCGGATTGCGCAGCAGGAACTGACGGGCCGAGCGTCCGTCTCCATCGAAATAGTCGACGCTCCCGTCCTCCATCTGGAAGCGGTAGAGCGTGCGCGTATTGCCGTTGAACGTCGCATTCACATAGAGGAGCTCAGACTCCTCCGAGGCTGTATCGTCCTCTTCCGGCTGGGAGAAGAAGGCCACGATCCGGTCGGAGGGATTGAGGCGCGTCTGGAAATCGACGTCGGAGGCGAGCAGCCGGACGAGCTGCTGGGTCATCGGCCGCGACATACCGTAGGAGTAGGCGGCGCGGTAGATGCCGTCATAGACGCTCGGCAGATCGGCGCGGGCCGGCCGCGGTGCGGGCGAATCATCGAAGGCCGCGGCCAGTTCGGCCGTCTTTTCCGGTTCGTCGGCAACGACGAACCTGTCGCGGTCGTCGACGGCGATCGAGACAATGTGGTCCGTCCCCCGATAGAGGCTGCAGCGGACGATCTCGTTGCTGGTCCCGGTCGATTCGACGCCGATGCGCAGCACCCAGCCTTCCTTGATCATCGGCCCGCCGAGACGCGATTCGAGCGCGGCGGCGATGCCCTGCGACATGGCGGGGTCGTACCCGGCCTGCTTGAACGCGTCCTGGATGCTGGTCTCGGAGCGGATCGGCACATAATCTTCGGAGAAGCCACGGG